>CAVUKC010000001.1:0-955726 GCA_963741965.1 uncultured Chloroflexia bacterium
TCGGCGCTGCCCTCGATCCGGTCCTGTCCGGTATCCCCCTCGACGACGAAGACGCTGTCGGCGGTATCGGCTTGTTGCGGGGTATCGACGAAGACGGTGAAGGTCAGTGGGTCGTTACCGTCGGTGGCGGTGAATGTCCAGCAGCCGGGTGCCGGAAGCACTCCTCCCATGGGGTGCATGCCCGGGATCACGGTGTCGCGGAAGGGCTCGAACGTATCGGCAGGGAGCGTTGTTCCGTGCGGCCCGGTGGCAGTGACCGTGACCGGGCCGCTGCTCTCACCGCGCCAGAAGGTGAGCTTGATTGGATAGCCCTCGGCTGTCTGGTCAACTGTCTCGACGGCATCCTCCCAGGTCATGAGCAGCCACAGCGACGGATCGTCCGCCCCGCTGCCGTACCAGTCGAGCGAGTCGTTCTCGCCTGGCGGGACATCACCGTTCGGCAAGGTGACGGCGCAGTTGCTCTCGCGTGTTACAGGAGAAGCGACCGGAGTGCTCACCGGTCCCTGGGAGATAGGCAAAGGCGTGCTCAGTTCCTGCGTGGGGAGAGCACGCGGCTCGGTGTGTACGTCATCGCCCTGACTCTGGTAGAGCCAGGTCTCGATGAATCGCGGGCCGATGCTGGTCCACTCCGGCTCCGGCTGGACAGGCGAGATCAGTGTCTCCCCCGATGCGTGCTCCGACGCCGACTGCCCGCCGCCGATGCGGGCGATCAGCAGCGAGCCGTCCGGCGAGACGGTGTAGGAGACGCCGGTCGCGGTCATGCCGTCCTGATCGGGCGGGGTGATCTCCCACGCCTCCCCGCGCTCGGCGTCCAGCACGTAGCCGATCGTCCCGCCATCGCCGGTGAAGATGCTGACGACGACCACGCTGAAGTCGTGCGCCGGGCTGAGTGATGACGCCATGCCGGCGTCGATGTCATCGACCCGGGCGACGATCTCGCCGGTGCGCCCGTCGACGATGGCTGTCGAAGGTGACGGGCCGGTCACGCTTCTGACCACGACCCATGGCGTGCTCGGCAGGGCGCGATCGATCTGGAAACCGTCGAGGTCCGGCAGGTCCCGGTAGGTGCCGCTGTCGAGGTCGGCCAGCGTCCAGTGCGGGATCGCGATACCTGTTTCGTCTTTGCTCCCGGGTGTGATCACCAGCGGCGTGGAGCCGGTGCCGACGACGGTGGCGACCGATCGCTCGCCGCCAGGATATTCGACGCTGCCGGCGATCTTCGCGCCGCCGTCCCAGGTGAGCTGGTAGACGAAATCTGGCCCGTAGCCGCCTTGCCCGACCCAGGCGACGAGCGATCGACCGTCGTCCGAGAAGCCTGCGAGGAATGTCTCGCTCTGTCGCTGCAGAAGCTCATCCGCCGACCACACCCCGATCACATCGCCGGTGAGGGCGTCCTCCAGCACGATGGTGGCATCGCTGTCGCCGGTTCGCACGTAGGCCAGCAGCGGCGTGTCGCCGGCAAATATCGCGACGGCAGGCGTCAGGGCATCGGGGCGCCCCGCCATGGTATCGAGGAAGCGCGCATGGGCGAAGTCGCCGGGGATGACGAGTGTGCCGCTGACCGGTCCCTGTTCTGTCGCGAGGCCCTGCCACGGGAGAAGGTCGCCGATGGGGCCATCGGTGGCGAACTGGACGGCGATCCGGTCCGGCGCGTCGGAGGTGACGGTCATGGTCACTGGCGTGACGGCATCGGTGAAGGGGCCGCCACCGATGGCGGATGTGGTTGTCGCGTCGCCCGATCCGATATTGAGGATGCGCCAGTCGGTCCGGGTGTCGTCCAACGGTGTGAAGAGGTACGTGCCGACGAAACGCTCCTGGTCCGATCGTGGCGGAAGGTTCGCCAGTGTCTCGCCGGTCGCGAGATCGATGGAGATGCGGTTGCCATCGTGATCTTCGACGATCGCGATGGTGGTGTGCAGCAGCTGCGAGACGCTCGCGCCGTCGGGAAGGCGATAGCGCTCGCCGTTCAACAGGGGGATCGTGAGGCCACTCTCGCCGATGCCGCCGGCCTGCGAGCGGTCGAGGATGTCCCATGGCTCGGGCGAGATCACCGGCACGACGCCGTCCGGCAGCATCGATGCCAGCGCGGACGGGGGGATCGGTGTGCCGAAGTCCTGTGCGGGGAGGGCGACCGGTTCTTCGAGTGCCGGCATCTCCAACCAGCCGTCGATCGAGAACGGGAGCCTGGTCCATGTCGCGCCAGTCTCAACCGGGGCGATCCATGCGGTGTCCTCGTCGTCGTAGTCGTTGGTCAGCGCCGCGCACGTTGCGTCAGGGGAGAGGATGGGACGCCACATCGCGTCAGGATCGCTCGATGTGACGATCGACGGCTCACCGACCGCGATGACGCTCACGCCATCCGGCTTGCCGATGGCTGCCGGCGATGCCGATGCGGGGTCGACGATGGTGAATCCTCGCGACTGGTCTTGCGTGATGGCGGAGCCGTTCACCAGCGACAACGGCCAGGCGTCGATGAGCGACTGCTCCGGCGAGGGTTCTGCCGCAACCACCTCGGACACCTCGCCGGTAGTCATGTCGAGCACCTGAATGTCGACGCTTTCGGCGCCTTCGGGATGGATGAACCCGGCGATCCCATGCGCCGGCGTGGCCGGCTGTGCGGTCGATGCCCGGTAGAGCTGATAGCCGTCGAGGGCGGGGAGTGGCTCGGAGACGCCGGTGCCGGTTTGCAGGAGCGTCCATGTCTCCCGCCCCTGCTCGCCGGTGCCTATCGCCACCGTACCTGCGTCGGTGTCGAGGGCAACCGCCTCGATCGACGCGTCCGCCTGGAACAGGACGGAATCCACTCCGTTGTCGACTTCGATGCTGTGCAGCTCATCGCCGTGGTAGGCAAGCAGCGTTGTGCCGTCAGACGAGAATCCGACGAAGGTGCCGTCGATCTGGCCGGTGAACGAGCCGGTGTTGAGCAGCTCTCCGTCCGTGGCAAGACGGACCTCGTTGTAGGACGCGAGGAGCGAGCCGTCTGGCGAGACGGTGGTGTCCGGCGAGAGCACGCCGAACCAGGCGTCGTCGAGCGACGCGGGGATGACGAGCACGCCGGGCAGGTCCGCCGACGCCTCCGGGGTCTCGCCGCCGGTTGCCGTGCGCGAGAAGTCGAAGACGGCGACGCCACGGTCGCCGGAGGACGCGACGATTTGCGGTGTGAACGCGCGCGCGAAGGGCTCGCCGAGGATGTCCTCGGTGGTCGTTCGTTGCCCGGAGGCGGTGTCGATCATGTACCAGTTCGTGCGCGTGTCGTCGGTCGGGGCGACGTAGTAGCGCCCGTTGCCGATGACGGTGATGGTTGTGTCGTTGGTGGTGTCGCGCCCGACCGAGGGGAAGTCCCATGTCTCTCCGTCCTCGATTCGCGTCACGCGCGATGAGCCGTCGTCGTAATGAGTGACAGCGACTCCGGGATCGAAGGTGATGTGGTCGCCCGTCGGCACAGTTCGCTCGCCGCCGCCCGGAAGGGAAATCGTCGCCTCATCGTCGCCAATGACGATGGCACGGTCGGTGAGGCCAATAGCCGCGAGGTCGCTCGCGCTGGGGTTGCCACTCACGATCGGCACGTAGTCCGGTGCCGTGCACGACAGGGCGTTGTCGGCCGGGGTCGCGCCGGGGGAGGCCATGGCGAGGCCGGGGGCGTTCGACGGTGTCGGGGAGAGCACCGGGCGCTGGGTCGAGATCAGCGTCGCGACCAGCCCGAGCAGCACCGCGATCGCGACCGCCGTCGCCAGCACCGGCGAGGCGGGTGACCACCACGGCACGCGCTTCTCCTTCGTTCGCTCGGGTATCCACATCCTGCCGCCGGGGGCGGCGAGCGCTCCGCTCTGCATGAGATCCTCCTTGATCCGCTGGTGGGCCGTGCCGGGCACCGCCGCGCGCGCCGCCAGTCCATGGAGCTGGCGGGCACCGGCGATCGCCCCGGCGAGCGGCCCGCTCGGGTCGTCCTGCGGCGCGTTCGAGGCGGGCGTCCCCGCGACGAAGGCGTCGAGCCAGGTGTCGAAGGTGGATTCCGGGTCGGACCGGTGGGAATGCGGGTTACGATGCATGGTCGTCCTCCGGAGCGTCCGGCGCGTAGCCAAGGTCGGTCAGCACGGCGCGCATGGTCTGGTAGGCGCGGAACTGGGCCGACTTGACCGCCGGGTGGGTCATGTCGAGGGCGGTGGCGATCTCGGGGCCGTTCAGTCCCGCCAGCCGGAGCTCGACGACGCGACGCTGCCGCTCGGACAGGTGACCGAGGGCGGCGCGCACGGCGCGGTCTTCGTCGCGGCCGATGGCGGCGTCGTCCGGCGCGCGGCCGGGGTCGGGCGGGTCGAAGGCGGGACGGTCTCGCAGCGGGTGGATCAGGCGGTCGAGCGAGAGATGGAAGCGTCGCCGGCGGTGGTGGTCGACGATGGCGTTGTGGGCGATGGTGAAGATCCACGAGCGGAACGTCGCGCCCGGGCGGGTCTCGTCGACGCGGTAGTCGGGGAGGGAGCGGAGGACGCGCTCGAAGATGCGTGAGGTGGCGTCCTCGGCGGCCTCGGGGGAGTCGAGCCGGCGCAGGCAGTAGCGGTGGACCGGCTCGAACCAGGCTTCGTAGATGGCCGAGGCGGCTGCCGGGTCACGCTGGGCGGCGCGAATCTCGGCCGGGGATGTCTCCGGTCCGGTGCGCTCGTCTCTGGATGTCGCGACGGTGCCGGCATCCATGCCGCGTGCCTCTCAATGGGTCCGGGCGGCTGGCCCGGAGGTGTCGATCGCCTGTAGAGAGGGTAAACGCGACAGGAGCAAAAGGGTTGCGGTGGGGTTTGACGGTCGAGGTCATGGAGGAGTGCGCCGCGGTGTCCGGATGTCTCGGGATCAGAAGGTTGGAAGGCTGGAAGCAGCCAGGTCCGTTGTCATCCTGAGCCGCGATCCGGCGCAGCCGGTCGCGTGTCGAAGGATCTCCCGCTCCGCAGGAGCGGTTCGTCTCATGACATGCAATGGTGACGTTCGCTGACCGAGGGCACGTGAGGACGGACCGGCTTCGCCGGGGGATCCTTCGACACGGCTGCGGCACCTTCGGTGCCTTGCCGGCTCAGGATGACAAGGGTTTTTGTAGGTAGATAACTCCTGGATCCGTGTCCTGCAAGCATTACCCGGACACCGCGGTCCGGGTCTACGAGTTGGCGGGGCGTCATTGGTCTTGAGATTCGAGAGCAGACCCAGCGTGTCGAGCCCGGCCATTTGCAGGGAGTGCCTACCTGTTGACCGCGTTACCTGCCGGCAGGGTGGCGGTGAAGACGGCGCCGCCGTCGGGGGCGTTGCGGGCGGTGAGGTCGCCGTTGTGGGCGAGGAGGATGCGGCGCGCGATGGTGAGGCCGAGGCCGGCGCCGCCGGTCTTGCGGCTGCGGGAGGCTTCTCCCCGGAAGAGCGGGTCGAAGACGTGCGGCAGGTCGGCCGCCGGGATGCCGGGGCCGGTGTCCGACACGGCGATCTCGACCGACGATCCCGCTTCCCGCCATGCGACCTGCACCGTGCCGCCCTCCGGGGTGTGACGCAGCGCGTTGTCGAGCAGGTTCTCGATCGCGCGGGTGAGCATCTGGCTGTCCGCCTCGACCGTGACCGGCTCGGCGGGAGCCGCCAGCTTCAGGCGCACGCCCTTCGGCTCGGCGCGGGGCTGCATCCCCTCGACGATGCCGGCGAGGAACGGTCCCAGCTCGATGCGGGTCGGGGCCGGCGTCTCCTCGAGGTACTCCAGGCGGGTGAACGCGAACAGGTCGGCGATGAGCCGCTCCAGCGCCTCCGCCTTCTCCTGGGCGATGGCGACGTACCGCGCCCGCTTCTCCGGGGTATCCGCCACGCCGGTGGCGAGCCCCTCCAGCGAGCCGCGCAGCGAGAAGAGGGGGGTGCGGAGGTCGTGCACGACGGCGCCGATGAGCATGCGGCGCTCGTCCTCCAGCTCCGCCTGCCGCGCCAGCGACTCCCGCAGCTCGGCGCTCATCCCCTCGAAGGCGTCGTTCAGCTCGGCGACCTCTCGCACGCGCGACGTCGGCAGGGCGATGTCCAGCTCCCCGGCGGCGACCCGGCGGGCGGCCCCGCTGGTGGCGGTGAGCGGGTCGACGAGGGACTGGCGCAGGAACCAGGCGATGCCGCCGAGCGCCAGAAGCAGCGCGAGGGCGAGCGCGATCGGCACGAACCACTGGCGCAGCTCGGTCGGCGGCCCGACCTCCTGATCGGCGAAGATGTACGCCACCTTCGGCGGGTCGGTGTTCGGGATCACGTGGCGTCGCGCCAGGCGGGAGGTGTCGTCGGTGCCGCCGAGCGGGTCCTCGGTGGAGCGGAAGACCTCCCGGCTGCCCTCGATCAGGAGGATGTCGACGTTCTGGCCGGCGAGCCAGTCGGTGATCTCGGCCTGCCAGGCAGGGTCCGCCCACTGACCGACGTCCTCGGTCACGCGGGTCTCGACGCGCTGCTCGACGGGGACCGGGCCGTGCGTCTCGCGAAAGAGCAGGAACCCGATCACGCCCATGGTGAGCACCGGCGCGAGGAAGACGGCGAGCAGCGCCAGCGCCAGCCAGCGGCGGATGGGCAGGGTGCGCGGTCGCCGGGCGGTGGTCATCGTCCGCCCTCGAAGCGGTAGCCGACGCCCCAGACGGTGGTGATGTACTCGGGGTGGGACGGGTCCCGCTCGATCTTCTCGCGGAGGCGGCCGATGTGGACGGTGAGGGAGTGGCGGTCGCCGTACGGCCCCCACAGGCGCTCGAAGATGGTGTCGCGGGTGAGCACCTGGCGCGGGTGCTCGGCGAGCAGCTCCAGCAGCTCGAACTCGCGGGCGGTGAGCGGCACCAGCTCGCCGTCGACGCGGACCTCGCGGGCGCGGAGGTCGATCCGCAGGCGGCCGAAGTCGAGGGTGGCTGCCGGATGCGCGTCGCCGCGCGTGATGCGGCGGAGGACGGCCTTGACGCGCGCGACGATCTCGCCGGGCGTGGCGGACTTGACGATGTAGTCGTCACCGCCGAGACCGAGCCCGCGGATCTTGTCGCTGTCCTCCTGCTTCGCGGTGAGGAAGAGGACGGGGACGTCGCTGGTCTCGCGGATGCGGCGGAGGACGTCGAAGCCAGACTGTCCCGGCATCATGATGTCGAGCAGCACGCAGTCCACCCGGGTGGTGTCGAGGGTGGCGAGCGCCTCGGCGCCGTCGGCGGCGGTGCGGACGGCGTAGCCCTCCGCCTCGAGGAAGTCGCGCATGAGGGAGACGATGTCCTCGTCGTCGTCGACGACCAGCACGGTCGTGGTCTCGTCCATGTGCGGCTCCCTTCTGACTGCCGTGTCTGGCTACGTTCTTGATGCCATTGCCGTAGCGGAGGACTTGGACGCGCTACCAACGACATGAGACACGGCGTGTGCGCGTCCAATGTCCTCCTGTTCCTGCACCGCGAGGCAGGACGACATTGGCGGCGCGGAACGTTGGCGAGACCGAGGTTGGCGAGCGCCGCCAAGTCGTCCGCTACGGTGGCGATGCCACCCGTGCAGTTCCCAGTATCCCCCGCATCACAACCGGTTTCGAGCGAAATCCCGCCGTCTGACGAAGGCGTGACGCGCTGTTGAGCGCCTGTTGAGATTCGGCCGACCGGTCGTTGACCTCCCCTGCCTAGCATCGAAGACGTCGGTGGTCGCGCCGTGGTGGCGACCGACCCGAGCTTCAACTCCGCCACGGCACCCCACATGGAGGTGGATGGTCATGGACCTGATCTACACGCTGAACCTGGTCGCCGCGAACGCCCGTTTCGATGGCGATGGCGGCTGGTGGTTCTTCTGGCCGTTGTTCCCGCTGTTCTGGATCGTCGTCGTGGCGCTGGTGCTGCGCTTCTTCGTCTTCCGCGGGCGCCGGTTCCACGAGTCGCCGATGGACCGGGCGCGCGGGATCCTCGCCGAGCGGTACGCCCGTGGCGAGATCGACGCCGAGGAGTATCGCCGCCGGAGCAACGAGCTGCGGTAGGTGATGCCTGCCCGAGCGCAGGGGCGGATTCCGCCAGGATATCCGCCCGGCCGCCCGAAGGGCGGCGATCGACCGATTGCCACGATGATGCGCGCGCGACGCGCACGCCGGGCGGATATCGCAAGCGAATCCGCCCCTACGAATTGGAGCGTGCTGATGATGGAAACACACTCGAAGGTACAGGCGGTCATCGAGACCGATGCCCTGACGAGGCGCTATGGCGACATCACCGCCGTCGATCATCTCGACCTGCGCATCCGGCGTGGGGAGGTCTACGGCTTCCTCGGTCCGAACGGGGCCGGGAAGACGACGACCCTGCGGATGCTGCTCGGGCTGATCACGCCGACGAGCGGCCGCGCAACCGTGCTGGGCGAGGCGCCGGGGAGCGCCGGCAGCCTGCTCCGGACCGGGGCGATGATCGAGACACCGGCGTTCTACCCGCACCTCTCCGGGCGCAATAACCTGCGGGTGCTGGCGAAGTACACCGGCGCGCCGGAGGCACGGATCGACGCCGTGCTCGATCAGGTGGAGCTGCTCGCCCGCGCCGACGACGCCTTCAGCAACTACTCGCTCGGCATGAAGCAACGGCTCGGCGTCGCGGCGGCGCTGCTCAAGGACCCGGAGCTGCTGATCCTCGACGAGCCGACCAACGGGCTCGACCCGGCCGGCATGGCGGAGATGCGCGACCTGATCCGCGAGCTGGGGCATGGGGAGCGAACGGTGCTGCTCTCCAGCCATCTCATGACCGAGGTGGAGCAGGTTGCCGACCGCGTCGGCATCATCGCGAAGGGGCGCCTCGTGGCCGAGGGGACGATCGACCAGCTGCGCGGCGAGGACGCGCTGCTGATCCAGGCCGACCCGCTGGACGACGCCCGGTGCATCGTCGCCGGCATGGCCGGTGTGCGGCAAGTCGGAGATCAGCTCCGGCGCGCTGCGGATCGTGACCGAGGAGGACACGCCGCTCGATCCTGCATACATCAACACCCGGCTCGTCTCCGCGGGGATCGCCGTGCGCGAGCTGCGGCACGACCGGGCCTCGCTCGAATCGGTGTTCCTGGCCCTGACGAACGACAACCACAACGACAACGCGGCCGCGTGGCCACCGCATCCCGATGGCCACGCGCAGGAGACACGGGAGGTGCTCCATGCACGCTAGCTTCTTCGATCTGCTGTCCGCCGAGCTGCTGATGCTCCGCCGCCGCGCGGCGACGTGGGTGCTGCTCGGGATCTGGGTCGGTCTCGGCCTGATGTTCGGCTACATCGTGCCCTACATGATGTATCGCGGAGGTGACCCCGAGGCGGGCTCGCTGGCGGCGATGCTGCCGGGGCAGATCACCTCGACGCTGCTCGACGGCTTCCCGTTCTTCGGCGGCGCGATCACGCTGATCCTCGGCGTGATGGTGGTCGGCAGCGAGTTCGGCTGGGACACCTTCAAGACGCTGTTCACGCAGGGGCCGGGGCGGCTGAAGATCTTCGCGGCGAAGATGGCCGCGCTCGGCATCGCGATCGTCCCGTTCGTGGTCGCGCTCTTCGCCGCCGGCGGCATCGCCAGCACGGTGATCGCGCGGCTGGAGGGCGCCGAGATCGTCCTGCCGGACGCGTGGACGGTGGCGCACGGCATGCTCGATGGCTGGTTGATCCTCTCGGTGTGGGCGGCGGTCGGGGTGCTGCTGGCGGTGGTCACGCGCGGGACGTCGCTGGCGATCGGGATCGGCATCCTCTACACGCTGGTGATCGAGGGGCTGGTCAGCGCGCTGGCCGGGACGGTGTCGTGGCTGGAGCCGGTGGTCGATTTCTTCCTGCGGGCGAATACGTACTCGCTGGTGCGGCCGCTGGGTGGCGCGGGCGCGTCGGGTGGCGACAGCGCCGCCTCGGCCGGGCCTGGCGCGTTTTCCGGGCCGTTCGTCGGCGAGACGCAGGCGCTGATGGTGCTGATTGCGTACCTGGTGGTGTTCCTCGGGGTGGCGGGGTGGCTGCTCCGCCGCCGGGACGTGGCGTGAGGGAACCGTGATGCCGTAGGGGAAGGCCTTGTGCCCTCCCGCTTGTCTTGTGAGAGACGACTCCGGAGGCGCCCCTCAGCCATCGTCATTGCGAGCCGGTGAGGCGGCTTGCCGCAGAGACGAGAGCACTTGTGGGCCCGCCCCTCCGTGGGCGGGCTCTTCGCTTTGCTTCTGGTTCCGAACGCATGCGGCACCTTCGGTGTGGGCGCTTCGCGCGGGGATCCCTCGACGCGCGCCCTGCGGGCGCGGCTCGGGATGACGGGTTGGGTGTGGGCTGCGAGTGCGGCGCGGGACGATGGCGATCAGTACGGTTCCAGCCAATCGTCACCTGCCGTGATTTGCGCGCCCGGGCACGGAGGCCCGGGCCTACCAGGTGGTTCGCTGGAGATACTCACCCGGGCGCGGCTCGGGATGACATTGGCGATGGTGGTACTACACGGTGTCGGTGTTCGCCGGGGCGGACTGCTCCGCGATGGCGTGGCGGATCCGCTCGACCTCGCGCTCGGGGTCGTCGACCTCGACGCAGATCAGGTCGTAATAGTTCCCCGTCAGCTCCATCGTGATCGTCCGCTCCGCGTGGCGGCGCACCCAGAATGAGCGCACGCGCGGCGTGTCCCAGAACTTCCAGTAGGTGCCGGCCGTGTAGTAGCCGGGGACGTTCGTGCCGGGCATGCGCAGGCCGATGGGGCCGTTGCGCGCCTGCGCGGGCTCGTGCGAGACGGAGACGATCTGCTCGTAGGGGATGGTGATCTCGCGGCGCAGCGACCAGAGCTGGTGCCAGCCGGTGGGTCGGACGCGGACGGCGTTCCAGAGCAGGTCGATCTCGACAGGCGCCACGGTGCGCTCCTTTCGGGTCGTGTGTGGTGGGTGTACGGCCCGATCCGGCCGGTTGCGGCAAGATGGGAAGTGATCCGATCACCGGCGGACCAGCGATGATACCGTCAGAACCTCGCCGGCACGCCAGGGGGTGTGTCCCGCGGGCCTGTGCAACAGGATACACGAGCGCCGGACGCCGACGCCCGTGGCGTTCCCGGCGCACCGACGGTAATTCGACCCGGTCGACGTGACTCGGGACAGGCGAGGACGCGTGCGAGGCGCGCAGACCCCTGACCGGGATGACAGGCTGGTACCACACTCACGCAGGTAGCAAGGCAGGAACCATGTCCACGACTTCCGCACCGACGACCGGACCGATCGCCCGACGCTGGCGCGCCATCGACCCCGCCCGGCGGGATCGCTATCGGGGCCTGCTCGCCGGCATGGCCGGTGGGCTGGCGCTCGTCGGCGCGGTGATCCTGCTGCGGCCGTTCACCGGGCCGGTTTCCGTGCTCGACGCGCTGGCGGACGCCACGCTGCTGGCGATGCCGATCAGCGTCTTCTCCTTCCTGCTGGAGACCTTCGGCACGCAGGCGAAGACGCTCTTCCTCGTCGGGCTGATCCTGCTGCTGGTGCTCATCGGAGGTGGGCTTGGGCAGGCGTACGCCTCGCAGACGGCGGGCGCGCGACGGCCGATGTGGGTCCGGGCGCAGGCGTTCGCAATCGGCATCGTGGTCGTGCTGAGCATCATCTACATGGTCTTCGTCGATCTCCCGGGTCAGTCGCTGGCGCGCGCGCTCGTCACCATCGCGATCGGCGCCGAGGTCTGGGCGATCGTCACCTCAATGACCCTCGCCGCCCTGCGCGCCGACCCGCGCGCGGCGGCGGCACCGGCGGCCCCGACGATCGACCGGCGCCGCACCTTCTCGCTGGCAGCGGCCGGCGCCGTCGCGGTCGGCGCGCTCGCGCTGGTCGGCCGCGACATTGCGCGCGTCGCCGATCGCAAGACCTATGGGACGAGCTCGATCGGGCAGATCCCGCCCGCGATCACGCCGAACGACGACTTCTATGTCGTCTCCAAGAACTTTGTCGACCCCTCGCCGGAGCGGGGTGAGGATTGGTCCGTCGAGGTGGCGGGGCTCGTCGACAAACCGGGCTCGATCACCCGGACGGAGCTGGAGGCGCTCGCCGGGCCGGACTTCGTCTCCACGCTGACCTGCATCAGCAACGAGGTGGGCGGTCCGCTGATCGGTACCGCGACGTGGACCGGCGCGCCGCTGGCGAAGGTGCTGGATCGCTTCGGCGTCGGTGCGAACGCGGTCGATCTCGTCGCCGAGGGTGAGGATGGCTACACCGACTCGATCCCGATCGAGAAGGCGCTGGCGCCGGAGACGCATCTCGTCTGGGCGATGAGTGGGGAGTCGCTGCCGCGGCTGCACGGCACGCCCGTGCGCCTGATCGTGCCGGGGCTGTACGGCATCAAGAACGTGAAGTGGCTGACGAAGCTGAGCATCTCCGGTGACGACTACAAGGGGTACTGGCAGGACCGCGGCTGGACCGACGGCGGCGTGATCAAGACGCAGAGCCGGTTCGATGTGCCGGACCGGCGCGACGTCCTCTCCGCTGGACGGCACGAGATCGGCGGCGTCGCCTTCGCGGGCGATCGCGGCGTCAGCAAGGTGGAGGTCAGCTTCGACGACGGTGCGTCATGGAATGAAGCGACCATCGCGGAGAACCCGAGCGACGCCGGTCTCAGCTGGGTGATCTGGACGATGGATTGGGACGCGAAGCCGGGGAGTTACGTGCTGGTTGTCCGCGCGACGGACGGCGAGGGGAACCTGCAGACCGAGGAGCGCGCGGGAACGCTTCCGGACGGCGCCAGCGGCTATCATCGCGTGCCCGTCGGCGTGGCGTAGGCGCCTCCGGGCCATGACCCGCAGTGCTGCAGGCGAGCCGTGACACCCTTCGGTCATCGTCCCTCTTGTGCTGGTTTTCATTTGTCATAAACTATTGACCCGGGACCCACGACGTTTGCTTCGCACCTGTGAGCCACGGCCGATGCCGCCTGCTGCACACTCGCTTGATCACCTTGCGAGAGGAGCCCACCATGGATACCCAGCCGTCCGCACCAAAACCAGCAACGTCACCACCGGAGCCAGACGAGGTGGTTCTCCTGGTGTCGCCAACGATCCCCGGGCCGACAACCATCCCGGACAGCGACATCGAGGCATTCGCGGCCAGCCTGCGCGGCGACCTGATCCGGCCCGGCGATGCATCCTACGACGAGGCCCGGAAGGTCTACAACGCGATGATCGACCGGTACCCGGCGTTCATCGCCCGGTGCGCCGACGTCGCCGACGTGATCGCGTCAGTGACGTTCGCGCGTGAGCATCAGCTCCCCCTCGCCATCCGGGGCGGGGGCCACAACGGCCCGGGCCTCGGCACGGTCGACCAGGGGCTCGTGATCGATCTTGCCCCGATGGACGGTGTGCGGGTAGACGCCGCCAGCCGAACCGCCCGCGTCGAAGGCGGGGCGACCCTGGGCGACCTGCACCACGCCACCCATGCCTTCGGGATGGCCACCCCCAGCGGCATCATCTCGACCACCGGCGTCGGCGGCATCACCCTCGGCGGCGGGATCGGCCATCTCACGCGCCAGCTCGGGCTCGCGATCGACAACCTGCTCGAGGCCGACGTGGTTCTCGCCGATGGCAGCGTCGTGACGGCGAGCGAGGACGAGCACCCGGATCTCTTCTGGGCGCTGCGCGGTGGCGGTGGCAACTTCGGGGTGGTGACCTCCTTCCTCTTCCGGCTCCACCCGCTCGAGACGCTTCACGCCGGGCCGATGCTGTGGCCGCTGGAGCGGTCCCCAGAGGTCCTGCGCTGGTATCGGGACTACATGCGTCAGGCGCCGAAGGAGCTGGGCGGATTTTTCGCGTTCCTCACCGTGCCGCCGGCCGCGCCCTTCCCGGAGGAGCTGTGGAACCAGAAGATGTGCGGCGTGGTCTGGTCGTACACCGGTGACCGGCCGGACGAGGCGTTCGCGCCGATCCGCATGCAGTTCGGTGCACCGGCGCTCGACTGGGTCGGGCCGATTCCGCATCCGGCGCTCAACAGCATGTTCGATCCGATCTACCCGCCGGGGGACCAGTGGTACTGGAAGGCGGACTTCGTCAAGGAGATCCCCGACGAGGCGATCGACATCCACCTTCGGTACGCGGCCGACCTGCCGACGTGGAAGTCGACCATGCACCTCTACCCGATCGACGGCGCCGCCGGAGAGGTGGCGAAGGACGCGACGGCCTGGAACTATCGCGACGCCAGGTGGGGCATGGTCATGGTCGGGGTGAGCTCCGACCCCGCCGACAACGAGCGGATGATCGCGTGGACGCGGTCGTACTGGCGGGAGCTGCACCCGTACTCGGCGGGCGGCGCCTACGTGAACATGATGATGGATGCGGCGGACGAGGGGGACGACCGGGTGCGCGCGTCGTACGGTGACCACTACGATCGGCTCCGGGAGGTCAAGCGGATGTACGATCCCGAGAACCTCTTCCGTGTGAACCAGAACATCAAGCCGGCGTAGCGCCTGTAGTCGCGACCTCGCCAGTGCCATCACACAGACCCGCGCCCACTGGGCGCGGGTCTGTGCATGTGGGGGAGCTAGCGCGGGGAGAGGCCGGTGAGGAAGAGATCGACGATCTGCTCGGCGAGCGCGGCGTCGGGTGCGGGGAGGTTGCTGCTGTAGCGTGCGATCTGCACCTGGCTGACCAGCGCGCCGAGCACGGCGCGTGCCGCGAAACCTGGGTCGACCGGTGCGATCTCGCCGCGGTCGACCGCTGCCGCGAGCGCCGTTTCGAGAAAGACCCACGGGCTCTCGCAGGTCTCCCAGAACGCGCGCTTGCCGTCCTCGCCGGCGTGCTGGTGGAGATCGGCGAAGAGGCGCTGCAGGTCCGCCCGCTCGGAGCCGAAATAGTGCATGGCGACAGCGACGAGCTGATCGCGCAGGGTCGGGCCCCCGGCGATGGCCGTCGCGAGTTGATCCTGGGCGCGGCGCATGCCGAGCCGCATCACCTCCAGAAACAGGTCTTCCTTGTCCCGGAAGTGGTGGTAGAGTGTTGCCTTCGTCACGCCAGCGGCGTCGGCGATCTGCTGCATCGAAACGGCAGCGTAGCCGGCGGCGACGAATTTCGCTGTCGCCTCGCGCAGGATGCGCTCGCGCCCGCCCGCGTGGGTGATGGTGCTCGATTGGGTCACGGTGTCCTTTCCTCGCGGCCGTGTTGACGTGGCCGCCTCAGATCAGTATAGTGAGATTCGCGCTGACCTACCAACCGGTTGGTCAGTAACCTGGTAGCGGCACCCGCGCGGAGCCATCCCCGGCATCACCGAGCCGGTGCCATCCGACTGTTTCAGGAGCACATCACGTGAGTCAGCAACCCGCTGGAGCGGGGTCAGGCGCAGCCGCGTTCGACCACCACGACGAGCCCCAGTACCTAACGCATTCGCAAATCATCGGCGTCATGTTCGGCATCATGTCCGGCATGTTCCTCGCGGCGCTCGACCAGAGCATCGTCGGCGTGGCGTTGCCCCGCATCACCAGTGACCTCGGCGGGCTGGAGCATCTCGCCTGGGTGGTCACCGCGTACCTGTTGACCTCGACGGCGAGCACGCCGTTGTGGGGCAAGATCTCCGACCTGTACGGCCGCAAGAAGATCTTCCAGATGGCGATCGTGGTCTTCCTCGCCGGTTCGATGCTCTGCGGCCTCGCCCAGAACATGCCCGAGCTGATCGCCTTCCGCGCCCTGCAGGGCATCGGCGGTGGCGGTCTGATGTCGATCGCGCTGGCGATCATCGGGGATGTCATCCCGCCGCGCGAGCGCGGTCGCTACCAGGGCTACTTCGGCGCCGTCTTCGGCGTCTCCAGCGTGGCCGGGCCGCTGCTTGGCGGCTGGCTGACGGACGCGATCAGCTGGCGCTGGATCTTCTACATCAACGTGCCGATCGGCATCGCCGCGCTCGTGATCACATCGCTCTCGCTCAAGATGCCGCTGCCGCGACGGCAGCACAGCATCGACTACCTGGGCGCCGGCATCGTGGTCGCGGCGGTCTCGTCGCTGCTCCTCTATCTCAACTGGGCGGGCGAGCACTACGGCTGGGGCGATGCGCGGGCGCTGGCGCTGCTGGTCGCGTCGATCGTGCTCGGTGTGCTGTTCGTGCTGGTGGAAAATCGCGCGGCCGAACCGATCCTGCCGATGCGGCTCTTCTTCAACCGCATCTTCTCGGTGGGCAACGCATTCGGCTTCATCACCGGTCTGGCGATGTTCGGCGGCGTGATCTTCCTGCCGCTCTACTTCCAGGGCGTGATGGGGATGTCGCCGACGCGATCCGGCCTGGCGATGGTGCCGATGGTTGCCGGCATCCTCACGATGTCGATCTTCGCCGGGCAGATGATCACCCGCACCGGCCGGTACAAGATCTTCCCGATCGCGGGGTCGGTGCTGATCATCATTGCCCTGCTGCTGCTGAGCCAGCTTGCGGTGGACACGCCGTACTGGCAGGTGGCGATCTACGCGATCATCTTCGGCTCGGGTCTCGGTCTGAGCATGCAGCCGATCATGGTGGCGGTGCAGAACGCGATCCAGATGCGCGACATGGGCGTGGCGACGAGCTCGATGACGTTCACGCGGTCGCTTGGCGCGGCGATCGGCACGGCGATGTTCGGGGCGATCCTGAACAGCCGGCTGGCGTCGCATCTGGCGGACTCGATGGCGTCCCAGGGTGTGGACCCGAGCCAGATGGATACGAGCGCGACGAGCAACATCCAGGCGATGCAGGATCTTGCCGAGCCGGTGCGGAGCCTGGTGCTGGGGGCGTACACCGCGTCGCTGACCGACCTGTTCATGGTGGCGGTGCCGTTCGTGGTGGTGGCGCTGGCCGTGGCCTTCCTGCTGCGGGAGATTCCGCTGCGGTCGGGGATGCCGGCGCCGCCGTCGAGCGCGAAGGCGGAAGGCGAGAAAGCGGAGAGCGAGAAGGCCGATTCCGGCGTCCCGGTCTTCAGCGGCCACTAGGCGAGCCGTTCGGAACCATCGGTACCTCAAGACATCGTCACGAACCCTGGGCGCGAAGCCCGGGGTTCGTTGTCGTGTGACGATCCCAATGACCGCTGTCCTTTCGGCCATTCACGGCACTGCCGACTGGAGGGCTCGCCTCTCCGGGGGCGGGCTGGTCCGTTGGTGCCACCTCGCGCTGTGATGTCATGTCGAGCCCGCCAGGCGCGCCTTTACGCGGAGCGGAGCAATCGCGAAACAGCCATCAACCACGTCATTTCGACCGAAGCACCCGAAGAATGCGGAGCGGAGAAATCGCGTGGTGAGATGCCATCTCTTGGTGCTGCCAGGTGGCACCAGCTTCGCGGACCCCGCGTACGAGGTGCGGGGCTACAGGTTGGCTGACGCGGTCGTTCTGGCCAGAGCCCCACGAGCGAACGAAGACGGGAGGGGCGAATGTGGTGCTCGCCCCTCCCGGTCGATGGTCCTGCCGGTCACCCCTCCGATGGCCGGCCGCCCGGTGTGATCGTGTTGGTCCCTACTGTTGCTGCAGCGCTTCCTCGTACTCCTGGCGAATCTGGTCGCCGCCGCGCGAGCGCCACTCGTCGAGCGCGCTGTCGAGCGCGTCGATGGCATCGCGGCCGGTGATGATCGCCAGTGTCGCGTCCGTGGCGAGCTGGTCGAGCACCGGACCGTTCTGGACGTCCGCCGCGGAGTAGAGCCCCCACGTCGGGTTGTCCTGGCCGATCTCCGCCGCCTGCTTGGCGAGATCCTGCACCTCGAGCGCCAGCTCGGGGTTCTGCGGGTAGTAGAAGTAGTTTTGCGGACCCATCTGGTACGTAAGGTCGCTGATCTGCGTGCGCCCCTCGTCGGTCAGGATGCGCGCGCCCTGGTCGTTGACCTCGTGGTGGACGCCCTCGATGCCGTCGTCGAGGAAGATCTGCTCCTCGCTGCCGAACGGTGAGGCGAGGTAGTCGAGGATGCGGAGCAGCTCCATCACCCGATCCTCGTCCTGGATCGACGACGGGATCGCGTTCATGCCGAAGAAGCCAATGTTGTTGTTGACGACGCCGAGGCCGCTGCCGTCGGCGGCCTTCGGCACGTAGCCGGTAGTGCTCGCGTCCGGATTGATCTCCTGCATCCTGTCGGTGACGCTGCCGTCGCCGAAGAAGGAACCGAAGCCCTCGCAGTGGAAGCCGGTCTCGCCGGCGATGTAGGCGTTCTGGGCGTCGGAGAAGGTCATGCCGCTCGCGTCCGGATGGAAGGTGCCGTCCTTGTAGAGCTGGGCGAGCGTCTCCAGCGCCTGGCGGTACTCGTCGGTCTCCGCCTCGTGGGTGAGCGTGCCGTCGTCATTGAGGCGCCAGGAGTTCGGCACCTTGAACATGCGGTGGATGAGCTGGTTGTCGAACGCCTCCCAGCCGCCCTGGTAGCGGCCCTGGCCCCAGGTGTCCTGGCTGCCGTTGCCGTCCGGGTCGTCGTTGGTCATTGCCGCGAGCAGCGCCGTCATCTCGTCCATGCTGGTCGGCTCGGCCAGTCCGAGGCTTTCCAGCCAGTCGCCACGGTAGAACGGGACGTTGCCGCTGCGGGTGCTGGGGAGCGGCACGCCGAGGATCTTGCCCTGGAACTTCGCGTTGTTCCACATGAACTCGGGGAAGGATGCGAGGTTGGGGAACTGCTGCAGCGCGTCGCCGGTGAGGTAGGGCGAGAGGTCCTGGAAGGCGCCCTGCGCCATCGCCTGGTACTGCTGCTCGGCGTTCTGGCCGGGATTCAGATAGAAGATGTCGGGAATGTCGCCCGATGCGATGAGGGTGGCCGAGCGGGCGCCGTAGTCCGGCTGCGGCGTGATGATCGGCTCCCACGTCACGCCGAGGCGCTTCTCGAGCTCCTGCCAGTATGGGTTCTCGTCGCGCGGTGGGGGCGGCGGGTTGTAGGAGATCGTGAAGGTGCGCACGGTGCCGCCGCTTCCCGGCACGCCGTCGTAGGACGTGAACGGCTCGGGGGGTGCGAGATAGGCGTCGGGCACGCCCTCGACACCGGAGGGAACGACGGTGTCGCTCGCCGGCGAGGCCGAAGGTGTGGACTGTGCCGCCACGCGGGAGATCAGCGGCAGCCCGGCCATGCCGGCCGCGGTGGCGCCGGCGGCGCCCTTGATCAGCGTGCGGCGGGCAACGCCGCGCCGGGTATTGGTGAATCGAGCCATGTCGTGGTCCTCCTGAGGTTCCATGCCTGACATTCCGTTTCGCGGTTGTGCGACGTGGTGAGCAACACCTCCTTTGCTGCGCCGGGACGGGCTCAGGGCTACCCCTTGATGGCGCCGGTGAGCACGCCCTTGGTGAAGTACTTCTGCAGGAACGGGTAAACGAGCAGGATCGGGATCGTCGCCACCACCACGATCGCCATCTGGATCGTCTGCGGTGGTGGCGGGGGCTGGTTCGGGTTGAGCTCGGCCGCCTGCGCCAGCGAGCTGCCCTGCAGCACGTATTGGCGCAGCACCAGCTGGATCGGCCACTTGCTGGTGTCGTAGATGTAGAGCACGGCGTTGAAGAAGGCGTTCCAGATCGCGACGCCGTAGAAGAGCGAGATCACCGCCAGCGCCGCCTTCGAGAGCGGCAGCGTGATGCGGAAGAAGATCTGGACGTCGTTGGCGCCGTCGACGCGGGCGGCGTCGAGCAGCTCCTGCGGGATGTTCATGAAGAAGTTGCGCAGCACGATCAGGTTGAAGGCGTTGACCAGCCCCGGCACGATCAGCGCCGGGAACGTGTCCAGCATCCCCAGCTCCTTGACCAGCAGGTAGCTCGGGATCATGCCCGGCGAGAAGAGGAACGCGCCGAGCACGATGAAGAGCGCGAACCTCGCCCCCGGCACGCCGGGCCGCGAGAGCCCGTAGGCGAGCATGGTGGTGACGACCATCTGCGCGAGGGTGCCGAAGAGGGTCAGGCCAATGCTGACCCGCAGCGCGCGGTTGACGACGCCGCCATTGAAGATCGCGTGGTAGGCGTCCAGCGTCGGGTTGGCGGGGAAGAGGATCAGACCGCCTCCGAGCACGTCCTTCGCCGAGGAAAAGCTCACGGCGATGACGTAGACGAGCGGGAACATCATGATCACGATGATCCAGAGCAGCGCGAACGCCTTGAGGAGCTTGATCGCGAGCGGTGGCTCCTCCATCCACACGGGGCGGGCGGAGTCACGCCGGCGGCGCTTGAGCACGGACGCGATCGTGGTGCCGGCGGTCAGGCCGGTGTCGGCCTCCCGGGCCGCATCGGGGTTCGTGAGTGCCATCTAGAAGATCCCTTCCTCGCCGAAGCGCTTGGCCAGCCAGTTGGAGGTGACGATGAGGATGAGCCCGACCACGCTGCGGACCATGCCGACCGCGGTCGCGAAGCCCCAGTCGCCGGCCTGAATGCCGCGGAAGTAGACGAAGGTGTCGAGCACCTCGGCGGCATCGGCGCCGACGGCGTCACGCTGCAGGAAGTACTGCTCGAAGCCGACGGTGAAGGCCGAGCCGAGCCGCAGGATGAGCAGGAGCACGACGATCGATCGGATGCCCGGCAGGGTGACGTCGAGCAAGCGCCGCCAGCCGCCGGCCCCGTCGATCACGGACGCCTCGTAGAGCTGCGGGTCGATCTTGGTGAGCGCGGCGAGGAAGATGATCGTGCCCCAGCCGATGTCCTTCCAGACGGACTGCGACACGACCAGCAGCTTGAACGTCTCCGGGTTCGCCATGACGTTGAAGGTGCTCATGTCCTGGTTGCGGAGCACGTCGTTGATGATGCCGTTGCCCCCGAGCACCTCGCGCCAGAGCGCGATGATGATCACCCAGCTGAGGAAGTGGGGGAGGTAGACGATGCTCTGGACGCTTCGCTTGACGCGCTCGCTGACGATCGAGTTCAGCAGCAGCGCCAGCAGCAGCGGCGCCGGGAACGAGAATGCGAGCTGCAGGATCTCGATCTGGATGGTGTTCACCAGCGCGGTGCGGAAGTCCGGATCGGTGAAGAGGCGCTGGAAGTTGTCCAGCCCGACCCACGGGCTGTTGCTGAAGCCGAGGAACGGAGAGTACTGCTGGAACGCGATGATGTTCCCGGCGAGCGGCAGGTAGTTGAAGATCAGGAAGTAGAGCACGCCGGGCAGGATGAACACGTACATCCAGCGGTCGCGGATGATCCTTCTGCGAAGCGAGATCCGGTTGCCCTTGCCCGCGGGGAGCGCGGCGCCGGTGTGCTGAACGGTTGCCATAGGCAGTCTCTCCCTCGAGGTGGCCGCGCGTGGAGCAGCGCGCGGGGGTCAGTCGCTGGTCGCCGGTGCCGTCGCCGGCGTGTTGCCGGCGGTGCGGTCAGGTACGGGAGCGGTCGATTCCCGGAGCCGAAGCTCGGGTTGCAGCATGGTCATCAGGCGGCAGGTGTCGGGCCACTCGAGCCGATAGGTGAGCATCTGGATCGCCTGGCGGCCCATTGTGAGCCGGTCCACGGCCATCGTGGTCAGCTGCGGCCGGATTTCCCGGGCGAGCGCGATGTCGTCGAAGCCGATCACCGACAGGTCGTCCGGAGTCACGCGAGGCACCTGCTGCGCGCCGCGCATCGCCTCGATCGCGGAGGTGTCGTTGGCGCCGACGATGCCGGTGATCTCCGGGTGCGCGCGCAGCGCTTCGGTGGTCGCCTCGCCCACCGCGCGCATGCCGGTGCGCTGCGAGGTGATGAACAGCGGCTCGAGCTCGTGCCCGGCGAGCGCCCGCAGGTAGCCGTCTCGCCGCTGCCGGAAGTTCGGGTCGGCATCGAGATCCGGGCCGACGAGCGCGATGTGACGGTGCCCGAGCTCGATCAGGTGCGTTGTGGCGGCGTACGCCCCGCCAGTGTTGTCGGAGACCACGGCGTCGTGCGGGGAGGTGCCGGCCGGCGCGTCGACGAGCACCGTCGGTCCTGAGCGGTTGCCGGCGATCGCCTCGACCGTGTCGGCGGCGAACGAGCCGATCAGCAGGATGCCGTCGAGCCGTTGCTGCAGCAGGTGGTCGGGCATCTCGTATGGCTGGTTGGCGTGGTCCACGGCCAGCGTGCCGTAGAGCAGGTTCACACGCGCTTTCCGGGCGGCGGTCTCGATCCCGCTGATCACATCGGAGTAGAAGGGGTTCACCGCCGGGACCCGCTCGTGCGGCGAGTTCGTGCGGGCGCGCAGGATCATCGCGACCGTGCGGAAGGTCCGCTGGTCGGCGAGCGAGGTGCGGCGCTGGTAGCCGAGCTCGCGGGCAGCGGCGAGCACCCGCCGGCGGGTCTCCTCGCCGATGCCGGGCTTGTCCCGCAGCACCATCGACACGGTCGTGATCGAGGCGTTGCTGTGTTTGGCGATGTCCTGAATCGTGACTCTGCGGCGCATGCGCCCTCCCGTGGTGCTGGGAGCTGGTGCCGTGACGGCAGGTTTTCGTGATGGTGCTCACGGTAGCACTGTCGGTGAAACCATGCAAGGGATTCTAGTGAAATTTCAATGCGCGTTCGTTGAAGAGGGCTTGACGTACGCGGAGTCGTCCCGTAAGGTGCTGGACGCAGAGGGGTACGCGAAAGGCGCCCGGTTTTTAGGCGCTGGCAGGAAACGGAGCAGCACGGATGGCCATCACAACGGACAGCGGCGCCCGGCTCGACGGGGATTCCTACCGCGAGCTGATCGCCTACATCGAGCCGACGCCGGAGGAGACGCGCTGGCGGGAGATCCCGTGGCAGACCGATCTCCGTGACGCCTGCCGGCTCGCGGCGGAGACCGGCAAGCCGATCTTCCTCTGGGCGATGAACGGCAACCCGCTGGGATGCACCTGAAACAACGGCGTGACCGGCCGTGAGTCGGTCTTCAGCAATCCGGACGTCATCGCGCTCGCCAGCGGGCAGTTCATCCCGGTGGCGGAGAACAGCTCCGCGCTGGAGCGGCAGACGGACGACAAGGGGCAATTCTTCCGCCACGTGGTGGAGCATGGCCACTACGCCGGCCGGACTCACCCGACGAGCACCCGGCAGGGGTCGTACACGTTCCTGGCGGACGGCACCTTCCTGGCGTCGGTCAACTCGACCGATCCCGAGAAGATGGCCGCCATGATGCGTGACGCGCTCCAGCGGTTCGAGCGCGCGGACGATCTCGGCGAGCCGTCGCCGGTCCAGCTCGCCGGCACCAGTGCCGATATGGACCTCTACCCGGCGGACGGGCTGGTGCTACAGGCGACCGTGCGCGACCTGCCGCGCCCGGCGGGTGTGTCGCCGGCCGACCACAAGTGGAACCTGGACTATGTCTGGATCCGTCGTGACGAGGCCGAGGCGATGGTTCCGGAGCCCCGCGCGGTGGGGGAGCGGCGCGAGTGGCCGCAGCCGGTGGTGCGCCGCCTCGCCCGGTTCCACCTGCGGGACTACGTGCGCGGCGAGCCGTTCAACTGGTTCGACGACGCGATCAGGCGCGCGGAGATCACGTCGGAGGTCGCCGCCGTGGAGGGCTCGCAGGTGCGGCTGGCGCTGGTGGGCGCGGTGAAGCTGGAGGCGGAGGTCGAGTGGGTCGCGCCGGAGAACGGCGAGACGAAGCGCTACGACAACGGCTTCGACGTCGCGCTGCGCGGCGAGGCGACGTGGGACGAGGAGCAGGGCCGGTTCACGGCGTTCGATCTCGTCGCGGCGGGAACGCGCTGGGGCACGAATCAGTACAACTTCCGCTATGACGACCTCGGCCCGGCGCCGATCGGGGTCGCGCTCACGCTCGCCGGCACGACGCCGAGCGACCGCACCGCGCCGCACTGCCTGCGCACCTGGCACACCACGGCGATCAACACCGTGAGGCCGAGCCGGGTTTCGGTCGCGGCCGAGGAGTACTTCGGCTGACGCGTTCGGGGACATGGTAAACACACGACATCTTCGACGAGCCCCGGGCTACACGCTCGGGGCTCGTCGCGTGCGCCAGGGTCAGGTGGGCCCGTCCCTCCGTTGGCGGGCGGGCTCAGTCCACGGCTGCGTGGCGCTATTGGGGATCAATGGGACCTTGGCATCCAGCACCCCACGCTGGGCACGCTGGTACTGCATGCCTTCGTCACCAGCCATGTGATGGCGCGCCAGGGCATCCATTCGACTGCGCTCGGGACAGGTTCGGTTCGCGCCCACCGGGGAGCCGATGTTTCGTAAAGGCGTACCTGGTCTCGCCGGTTCAGGATGACGAGCTGCGGAGCATGCTCGCCTGGATGGCCCAGACCTGTCACGGCTGCTTCCCGGTGCGGCTCTCCCCGAGTGCCTTCGGCCGGCGGGCGCGCCACCTCGCGGGCCGGATGGTGGCGCTGATGCGTGCGCTGGCCCTGCCGCTGAGGGTCGGGGCGGGTTGGCCGAAATCGCGCCGGTAGAGGGGGTCAGGAGACGGCCATCACCAGGATGGCGACGATCGCGCTGATGGGAGCGAGGGCCGCAAAGAACAGGAACCGGCCCGCGCCGTCGGTGAACCCGCCGAGCAGCCGTTCCTGATCACCTGGGACGCCCGTGGTGATGAGCTCCATCAATGTCCGCCGCTGTCCAAGAAGCCTGTCGATGCTGCCGGCGTCCCAGGCCTGCCACGCGCCCTTGATGAGCAGCATGTGGAAGAGTGTCGCGAAGATCAGGAGCGCGATGACCCCGAGCACAAGCTCCGCCACGCGCCCATCGCCTGTCTGGCTGCGGGCGATCCCCTCGAACGGGATGCTCAGCTCGTCGCCCAGGAACTCGATCACGCGCTTGAGCGGCCGGCCAATGTCGTCGAGCCGGTCGAGCCAGGCCAGCAGCACGCTGCTGAGCAGCAGCGTCGCCGCGATGATGGCGAACGCGCGATTGAGCCAGTCGACGCGCCTCGACCGCTGCACACTCGCCGCCCGGAAGAACGGCTGGCGCATGTCGAGGATGTCGGTCAGGCCGGAGTCCATGCAGATCCCGCCGATCAGCGGCACCACGAACTGGCTGGTGTTGTCGAAGTAGCTCGTGTGGTCGAAGAACGCCGAGTCCTGGTTGCGAATCTCCCAGCTGGTCTCGTCCGGGTTCGTGAGCGGCGAGCGGGGGTTCGGCTTGTCCATGTTCTCACGGGTCAGCTCGACGATCGGGCCGAGGGACACTGGGTCCGCCCTCGCGTAGAGATCCGTCCACCTCGCCCTCGGCGCTGTCTTGTCCAGGTTCATCCGGTTCCAGAGATCGTCCGGCTTGGGCTCGCTGTACGTCACGAGGTCGGTGCGAAGCGGCTTTTGGAAGAGCCAGGGACCGGCCCAGAACAGAACCGTCAGCAGGATCCACAGGCCGAGTGTCCACCAGTGCCCCTGGTTCCATGCGGAATCCCACCACGTCCGGTCCCGCAGCCACGCGATCCGCGAGAGCCAGTCAGGGAACCGCCAGGCGAAGAGGACCGAGAAGAGCAGGGCGAGCGCGATGGCGCTCTGGAGTACCCCGCCGCGGAGCAGGTTCTTGCCGCGGATGTCGATCTGGTGAAGAAAGTGGAGCTTCTCGATCGCCGCGCCGAAGGTGATGAATCGCGTGATCGGGGTCTTCCGGTTCGGTTCCCTGTCGAAATCGTACGTCCCTAACGCGAAGGCGCGCAGCGCGTGGTGGGCGACTGCCGCTCCTTGCGAGTGGGCGACGACAACGATGCCGGTGCAACCCTGGTCCTGCAGCCAGCGGATGTCGTGGTGGACCCGCTCGACCATGGAGGCGAGCCGGATGGGACTCGACAGCAGCAGGTATGGGTCGCCGAGGGAGCGCGCCAGCCGTACCATCAGGTTGCCGATGATGCCGCGCAGGAAGGGCACGGCGGCGATCGGGAGCAATAGCAGGAGGGTCGCCTGGAGAAACGGGCCGATGATCAGGGTGAAGAGGAGCTGGCCGAGGTTGGCGAGGTTCCGGCGTCCCGACCAGTAGCGCACCGTGTCGAACAGCACGATCGGGATAACGCGGATGCCCCAGTTCAGCACGTCGGTGAATGTCGCCGGCTTGAAGTCGCTGGCCCACCAGGACTCGGCCAGCAGCCACTGGCTCGCCTCGTGGCCCGCCACGGCGATGGTGGTGTTGGACGGCTGGTTGGGGTCAGGACCGAGCACGCGCGTGGCCTCGACGTTCCTGAGAGCGACGTCGCTTTTGAAGGGGTCGGTGCCCGTGAACGGCGTGTCGCCGTCAGCGGTGTCGAGCCAGCGGCGCAGGAACTTGACGATCGGCTCGCCGAAGCCAAGCAGGGTGTCGCCGCGCTCCTGCTCGCCCATGCCATGCACGAGCAGCACCCCCAGCGTGTCGCTGGTGGGTGGAGCGACGGTTTCGGATGCGAGGCGCTTCGGTCCCTCGGAAGGCTCTGCCATTGCTGCTGCCCCTGCGTTGAGACCGGACCGCTCGTGTTCTGTGTTGACCCATTTTCATACTAGCATGAATCGACATAATAATATACCCATATCATGGCAAATTGACCGTCAGCAGTGATCGGCAGCGGAGCGCCCCGGTCCGATGCGGGCCGGGGCGGCGGGAACGCAGGTCTCAGTGCGCGGTGGGTCAGCCTGCCGTGAAGCGGTAGACGGTGGTGGAGGTGAACGTCTCGCCCGGCGCCAGCTCTGTGGACGGGAAGTCCGGCTGGTTCGGGGAGTCCGGGAAGTGCTGGGTCTCGAGGCAGAAGGCATCGCCCTGCCGGTACGCCATGCCGCCGGTGCCGGCGAAGGTCCCGTCGAGGAAGTTGCCGGTGTAGAGCTGCACGCCCGGCTGGGTCGTCTCGATCTCCATCGTGATGCCCGTGGCCGGCGACGTCACCTGGCCGATGGAGATCTGCGAGGCGTCGTCCGGGCTCGGGCGGTCGATCACGAAGTTGTGGTCGAAGCCGCGGCCGATCATGACCTGCTGGGAAGCGTAGCTTCGGATGTCCTGCCCGATCGGCTTGGCGGTGGTGAAGTCGAACGGCGTGCCCGCTACCGGCGCGATCTCGCCGGTCGGGATCAGCGTCTCGTCCACCGGCGTGTAGTTGCTGGCGTTGAGCTGGAGCTCGTGGTCGTAGATGGCGCCGGTGCCCTCGCCGGCGAGGTTGAAGTAGGTGTGGTTGGTGAGGTTGAGCACCGTGGTGGCGTCGGTCGTCGCGGTGTAGTCGATCTGGATCGCGTTGTCGTCGGTCAGCGTGTAGGTGACCGTGACATCGAGCGTGCCGGGATACCCCTCCTCGCCGTCGGGGCTGGTGTAGCTGAGGGTGATCGAGGTATCAGTCGCGTCCGACGCGGTCCAGATGCGCTTGTCGAAGCCACGCTCGCCGCCGTGGAGCGAGTTGGGGTCGTTGTTGATCGCCAGCTCGTACTCCTGCCCCTCCAGTGTGAAGCGGCCCGCCGCGATGCGGTTGCCGTAGCGCCCGACGATGGCGCCGAAGTACGGGCTCTTCTCGACGTAGTCGTTGATGTTGCCGAACCCGAGGGCGACGTTCACGAGGTTGCCATCGCGGTCCGGCACGAAGATCTGCTGGATGGTGCCACCGTAGGTGAGGACGGTGATGCCGAGGCCGCTGGCGTTGGCGAGGATGAAGCGGTCCACCTTCTCGTCGAACGCTTCGCCCCACGGCTGCCCTCCGGCGGCGACCGGCGAGGCGCCGGCGGTCGGTGTCGCCTGCCGGGCGAGAGCGCGCCCGGGGAGCGAGGCGGCGAGCAGGGACGCGGCCAGCAGGGAGCGGCGGGTCGAGGTGAGTGTGCCCGGTCTGGTCATGACGGTACCTCCGCATGGGGATGCGTACGTGACGTCTGCACCGAAGTGGGTCCCTGGGTTATGTGCAGTATACCTAGCCCCCGCAAGCCCCTGGGGCGGACCAGACCCCAGGAGGCGAGCGCTGGCAGCCCTCTCGGCGAGGGCGCCGGCTCACTCCATGCTGAACGGCGGGTAGGCATCCGTGACGAGGGTGAGCGCGTACGCAACAACGCGGTTGTTCCAGCGGAAGACCCCTTCGACGAAGTCGAACAGCGAGCGGGGATAGCGACCGGTGAACAGGATCGCGAACCACGCCACGATCACCCCGGCGATGGCGGCCAGGTTCAGCACGACCAGGATCAGAATGTGGGGGATCGCCAGCAGCCACTTCACCAGCGGCAGCCACCGGTTCAGGTCACGGGCGGCGTCCGGGTAGGGGTAGTCCAGGTGCACGGCCTGTGCGTCGTCGGTCGAGGGGTAGCGGTCATCCATCAGCGCCATGTACACCGCGACGCGATTCGTGAAGCGCTGCAGCTCGAGGTTCCAGTCGAACCACCAGCGAGGGTACTTCTGGCGGAAGAGGATCATCAGCAGCGGCCCGAAGAAGAGGAGACCGCCCGCGCCGGCGGCAGCGGAGGTGGTGCCGTTGTCGGAGGTCCACTCCCAGGAGCTTGCCGAGACGCTGCCCAGCACGATGAGGATCGGGATCGCCACGAACAGGCGAAAGAATGTGGTCACGCGATCGAGTGTGCGATCCGGGTACTCCACCGAGAAACGGATGGGATACTGGCTCGTCTCCATGGTCGGTCCTTTCCGTGTCCGGGCACGACCGGCCGAGCGGCGATTGCTGCTCCTGACGCGTGTGCCCACTGGCCCCCGATCAGAAACGGCATTGCTCGCGACGATGAAGACGCGCGATCGATCGAGCGAGTCTCGAGTCGTCGGTATCCCTCGGCAACGGAACCATGGCGTAGCTGTCTCTCCATCAGCATACACCTGTCAGGTGTCAACATTTCATCAATTCGGGGGAATCTGCCAGGCAGCGCGTTGACGAGCGGTCAGCCGAGCGAGATGTCGAGGGTGACCATGACGACGACGCCGATGATGGTGCCGAAGGTGGCGACCCGCTCGTATCCCTTCGTATGCGTCTCGGGGATGATCTCGTCGCTGATCACGTAGAGCATCGCGCCCGCCGCGAAGCCCATCGCGTAGGGCAGCAGCGCGCCGACCACCGACACCGCCGCCGCGCCGATCACCGCCAGCGGGATCTCCACCAGCCCGGCGCGGATGCCCGCGACCGCCGCGTAGAAATGGGTGCCGAGCCCGGCGTTGCGCGCCGTTACCGCCACCGCGAGCCCCTCCGGCACGTTCTGAATGCCGATCGCGAGCATCAGCGAGATCGCCGCCGAGGTCTCGCCGGAACCGAAGCCGAACCCGACGGCCAGCCCCTCCGGCATGTTGTGCAGCGTGATCGCGACGATGAACAGGATCATCGCGGAGAAGCGCTGGTGCAGCACGCTGCCCTCAACCATCGCGGTGGAGTCGACATTCTGGTCGCGCCGGAAGCGGCCCGTCACCAGCAGGTGCGCGTGCGGCACCCAGTGGTCGGAGCGGTCGAGGAAGACCGTGCCCAGCAGCACGCCGATCATCACCGGCCAGACGCCGCCGGCCTCGATGCCCGGCAGGATCAGGCTGGTGAAGCTCGCTGCCAGCATCACCCCCGCCGAGAACCCGAGCGCCCCGTTGAGCATGCCCTTGGTCGGGTTGCGCACCACGAGCACGGCGAGCGCGCCCACCAGGTTGAACATCGCGATGATGATGCCGCCGGCGAGCCCCTGCATGATGTGGTTCGTGCCGACGATGCTGACGAAGAGGTCGTCCACTTCCTGCCCTTTCCCCTGGCTGTCCCTCGGTGCGGGGACGGTAGGATTGTCGCAGCAAGTGACGCCTGTGCGCGACACGTTCACGAATGGAGACCCATGGGCACGACACGATTCGCGCAGAACGACCTCGCGCGGCTGAGCTACGAGACCGACGGACCAGACGGCGCGCCGCCGGTCGTCTTCCTGCACGCCACCCTCGGCGACCATCGCACGATCGGTGACCTCCAGCGGGAGCTGGCGCCGTCGTACCGGCTGGTGCTGCCGGACGCGCGCGGCCACGGCGCCAGCGCCGCCCTGCAGAACCGAAGCTTCACCGTCACGGACATGGCGAACGATGTCTGGGCGGTGCTGGAAGCGGAGGAGCTTGTCGCCGCCGATGCGCCGAGGCTGGTGCTGATCGGCCACGGACAGGGCGCGGTGACGGCGCTGGAGCTGACCCGGCGGCGGCCGGACCGCGTTGCCGGGATGATCCTGATCGAGCCGGACGCCACCGCGCTGCTCGACGGCGAGACGGACGGCGACGTGATCCACCTGCGGGAGACCGCGCGGGAGATCTACCGGACGATCTCCGAGTCCGCCTACAAGGGGCAGACCGACCAGGCGCTGGAGGGGTACATGCGGTATCGCTGGGGCGCGGAGTGGCGCGACGAGCTTTCCCGCCCGCGGCTGGCGGCGACCCGGCGGCACATCGGCGCGCTCGGGCCGACGCTGAGCGCGCTTGACGGCTACCGGATCCTGCCGGAGGAGCTGGGCGAGGTGAAGGCGCGTGCCCATGTCATCACGGCGGGGTCGTCGCCGGCGATGATCGAGGCGACCGGGCGGCGGCTGGCGGCGTCGGTGCCCGGAGCGACGTACCGGCAGATCGGCAAGATCGCGCTCGGCGCGCCCTTCGGCAGCGACGCCATGTTCGAGGTGCTCCGTCCCTTGATCGCCTCACTGGCGGAGCGGTAGTCGCAGGGGAGCGCGCCGCTCTGGGTGCCAGTTATCGTGTGCCCGTGGCACGCATGTTGAGGCACGACCCGCGCACTGGCTGGCTTCACCGGCAACCGTGTCCGTGAAGCGTGTGCGAACTGGAGGTCTCTACATGCAACTCACGAGCGAGGCGATTGTCTCGATGATCCAGGTGTCGGTCGCCGACGCCTACGACGGCGCCGACACGCTCACCGTGGGCGAGGACCCGGGGAGCGGCGAGGTGGTGATCTGCCCGCCGATGAGCGGCCCGGCCGCGGACATCTGGGCGATCTCCGTGCGGCCCGGTCTCGCGCCGCTCCGCATCGAGGTGCTCGGCGCGCTGCCGCTCGAGGACCCACGATTCCAACGCGCCGTCGGTGACACGCTCGACGCATGGGTGCTCCAGTGCGAGCTGCTCGAGGACCGGGAGCTCGCCATTCTCGACCAGCTGCGGATTCGCGACGACGACATCGAGCCGGTCGACATCGCCGCCTGAGGCATCACCGGGAGCGATTGTCGCGAGCCTCGTCCTCGGCTATGCTGCCCGCCATGAACGACATGCACTTCTACGAGCCCGCCACGGGCCACGGCCTGCCGCACGACCCCTTCAAGGCGATCGTCGCCCCGCGCCCGATCGGCTGGGTCTCGACGCTCAGCGCCGCCGGCGTGCCGAACCTCGCGCCCTACAGCTTCTTCAACGCCATCGGCGAGCAGCCGCCCATGATCGCCTTCTCGTCCAGCGGCCCCAAGGACAGCCTCGTCAACGTCGAGGCGACCGGCGAGTTCGTCTGGAACATGGCGACGCGGGCGCTGGCGGAGCAGATGAACGCGACCTCCGCGAGCGCGGCGCCGGACGTCGACGAGTTCGCGCTCGCCGGGCTGGAGGCCGCACCGAGCCGCATGGTGGCGCCGCCAAGGGTCGCGGCGAGCCCGGCGGCGCTGGAGTGCCGGCTGCTGCAGGTCGTCGCGCTGCGCGACCTCGACGGCAACCCCGCCCCGTACCGGCTGGTGATCGGCCAGGTCGTCGGCGTCCACCTCGACCGCCAGTACCTGCGTGACGGGCTGTTCGACACCGGCGCGGCGCACCCGATCATGCGGGCCGGGTACCGCGACGCCTACGTCGAGGCCACCCCTGAGACGATGTTCAACATGGCCCGCCCGGACTGACGGAGGCGCTCGCGACGGCGCTGACGGTGTTCGTCGATGCGACGATCGTCCGAGGCTTGCTGGTCCCAGCGACAATGCGGCTCATGGGCCGCTGGAACTGGTGGGCGCCGCGGCCGGTCCTGCTCGTGGGCGATCGGCTCGGGTTCGCCCACCACAGTGCCGACGCGGGCGCGGACTCAAGCGCATGCAGGTTGGCTGCACCACGACGCAGGGGCGAGGCTCCGTCCTCGCCCGGCCGCCCGCAGGACGGCAATGCATGGTCGGTGTCAGGTGACCATCGTGGCCGCTTCGCGTCCACCGGGCGGCCACAGAGGGCCGCCCCTACGCGTCAAACTCCCTGCAATCCGCTCTAGCCGACGCCGGCGTCTGGATGTGCCCGGGTCGAGAGCGACCCGGGCTACCATCAACGCGAAGGGTCAGCCCTCGGCGATGGCCGGTTGCGGCTGCTCGGCGACCTCGGCGTCCAGCCGCTGGCCGAGCCAGTCCACCGCCCGGATCAGGAACGGGTTCAGCGCGATCGACACGATCGCCCCGCCCACGATCAGCTGGGTCGCGCCCTCCGGCAGGATGCCGATCTCGCGGCCCATCACCGCCACGATGAACGAGAACTCGCCGATCTGCGCCAGCGCCGGCGAGACCGTCAGCACCACCCGCATCGGCTGCCGCAGCGCCAGCGCGATCAGTCCCGCCGCCAGTGGCTTCGCGATCATGATCAGCAGCACCACCGCCAGCAGGTGCCCCGGCGCGTGGATCAGCACGCCCGGGTCGAACAGCATCCCCACCGAGACGAAGAAGAGCACCCCGAAGACATCCCGCAGCGGCAGCACGTCCGTGGCGGCGCGGTGCTCCGCGCCCGAGCCGCCGACGATCACCCCGGCGAAGAACGCGCCCAGCGCGAACGACACCCCGAACGCGACGTTCGCCCCCACGGCGACGCCCATCGCCACCACCAGCACGGTGAGCGTGAACATCTCCTCGCTGTCCGTCGCGCGGAGCTGGTCGAGCGCCCATGAGACGAGACGCTTGCCGACCACGAACACGAGGAAGACGAGCACCGCCAGCTTGCCGAAGGTGGTCAGCAGCGCGATCAGTATGTTCTGGTCGCCGGCCTCGTAGGCCGTCTCGTGGCCGACCACCAGCTCGTCGCCGTGCGTTGTCACCATCAGCGGCAGCAGCACCAGCACGAGAACCGACATCAGGTCCTCGACCACGAGCCAGCCGACGGCGGTGCGGCCGGCGTGGGAGTCCAGCACGTGCCGCTCCGTCAGCGCGCGGATCAGCACCACCGTGCTGGCGACGGAGACGGCGATGCCGAGCACGATCCCGGCGCGCAGGCTCCAGCCCCACGTCGCGGCGATGACGGCGGTGAGCGCCACCGCGGCGATGCTCTGGCCGATCGCGCCGGGCACCGCGATGCCGCGCACGGACATGAGATCGCCCACCGAGAAGTGCAGCCCGACGCCGAACATGAGCAGGATGACGCCGAGCTCGGCGAGCTGCCGCGCCACGTCGTCGTTGCCGATGGGGCCGGGCGTGAACGGCCCGAGCAGCACCCCGCCGGCGAGGTAGCCGACGATTGGCGAGAGGCGCAGCCTCGTCGCCAGAAACCCGCCGAGACAGGCATAGACCAGCATCATCGCCACGCCCTCAATGAGCGCGAGATCCCCGTGACCCTCCACCGACGAACCCTCCCCTGAGCGAGCCGCGCACACGGGCACGGCTCATGCCGGCAGCGCGCCCACGCCGCTGCCACGAGCACGACCCCTCCTCATTCGGCGTCGGTGGTGGCGTCGTTGTCGCCCCGGGCGCGTGTGGTCTTGGGGTGTCATGGTCCCTGACGCCTTTTATCGTACGTCCGCCCAGACGCCCGGTCAATGGGGACGAGGGATGAGTTTCGGACGCGATCCGACAGTACGGCTGTGGGAGGCGCATCGGCCACGCCAGTGATCGATTTCCATCGCCAACATCCACCATGTCGCGCCCGCCCACCCATTCGACTGCGCTCGGGGCAAGCTCGGGGCGGGCCCACCAACGGGCCCTGCCCGGGTAGCCGTGGCCGGGCAAAACGCTGCTTGCGTCAGCGATCGCGCGACCTCTGACGTCTGGTTCCGAACGTATACCGGAAGCGGTACGAACGTATCATGATGGCACGATGCGTGCGTGTCGTATTTTGTCGCCGGAAGGCGGCGCCGCCCTTCCCGGGTGGTCTGGGTCCCATTGCGCGACGCCACCATCTCGTTGAGTCAGGTATCGGCACGCGCAGGAATATGCAGGAGTACATGCGACATGGATAGCAGCATCGATCGAATCAGCCGTGGTCTCGCCGGCACCTCATCACGCCGGCAGGCGCTGAAGATGCTCGGTGGGGGCATCGTCGGCGGCGCGCTCGCGGGCGTCGGTCTCTCGGCGGCCAACAACGCCGCGGCGCAGCCGGCTGTGGCCGCGCCGGTACTGCCGGTCACATCGTGGGGACGATCAGTTGGCGGCGTCGCTTGATGCGTTTCCGAAGTGATGCACGCTCGAGCGATCTCGAGGCAGTCGTGCGAACGAGCCGTGCTGGACCTCGACAGTCATCGGTTCGACTCGGCATTCGTCCACAGATTGGCGACATGGCGTTGCGACGTCACAGCGCAGATCGTCCAGAGCTCGCTGGATATTGCGCAGGCGTCGGGCTGCGAGATTCTCGATCTCGCTGGGGCCGTTGGATCTCGACTTGCTTGGTCTCGTGGTGACGATACTTGATACCGATTCACGCTCGAACATCACCGCTGAGCCGGGCCAGGGCAACCTGCTCGGTAACCTGCTGTGCGCGGTTACTGGCATCCTGGACTGGCAGCGGGAACGGCGCTCGGTCAATGCCTGGCAAACCTGCTCAACCAGATCTTCGGGTCTGCTCGGATAGCCTGACCGGCGGACGGGCAGCAAGCGCGTCAATAGCTTTCGACGAGCGGATGGGAGACCTCTCCCATCCGCTCGTTTTGTGCTCCGGAACAGTGATTGTGCGATCTCTGCCACCGGTGGGCGCGGAGCGGGCCCACCCATTTGACTGCGCTCGGGGCCCCACGGCTCAGCATGAAGGTGGGGGATGGGACGTCGTTGGACGGGCGCAGGGGAGTCGGATTGTGCGCTGTGTCTTGACTTACGTAAAGTTGATTCGCACAATATGGGCGGGACATCAACGACCTGACCGACTGACGTGCCGGTGCTTCGCCGACGCCGCTATGGCGCTTCGGGCGGGCCTGCGTGAAGCGAGCGGGTCATGGCGTACGCCGACGACGAACCATTCCTGACCACCCGACAGGTCGCGGAGCGATGCGGCATATCGGAATCGACCGTCCGGTACTCCGCGCGGGTGGGCAACCTGCGCGGCATGAAGGTTCGCAACGCCTGGCGATTCCCGGAGTCGGAAGCGCGCGGCTTCTGCACGGACCTGCGCCGCCAGAAGGCCGCCCAACGGCGGCGACGTCGACCGATCGGCGGGTGGATGCAGCGGACGGGCAGCAAGATCCGTCTGGCTGCTGAACTTCATCGCCTCGCTGATCGCGGTCGTGACCGCGTTCGGGCCCGCCTTCATGCCGGCCGTCGGGTTCGCGCTCGCCGGCGTCAACGCCGTGCTGGGCGTGATCACCTTCGGCCTGTGGCGACGCCGTCGCGCCTCGGCGGAGGATGTGGTGAACAACCAGCCGGTTGACCCGACGCGGTCGGGTGGCGACGGGCGCGGGTGCATCACCGGGACGACCGGCATGCGTTCGACGGAGGATTCCCCGGACACGGGCGATATCCCCACTGGAGCCGGGGCGCTGCGGAACCTGGTGACCGTCAGTGTGGTCGGCGCTGGCCCTGTACACCGGCGAGGTCGATTCGCCGGGGACGCGTGGGACGAGGGATGGTACCGCAACGGGGATGCCGACACTGAACCCGATCTCCCTGCCGCTGCCAGGTGGACACGCCGACACCAGCCCCGATCGCGACGGCGACGTGGACGCCCACGCCGGGGGCGTCGCTCGCTCGCATCTCGGGCGGTGGGCAGGTCGACCCGCCGGGCGGGAACGCGCAGAATTCGGCGAACGACCCGCCGCCCCCGATTGCCACGGATACGCCGACCCCGACCGCCACGCTGACGCCGACCGACACGCCAACGCCGACTGAGACCCCGACGCCGGCACCGACCTTCACACCGACGCCATGCGACGTCGATGGATGTCCTGATGGAGGCGGCAGTGGCGGCGGATTCGAGATTCCGGGATCCGATGAAGGCGCTGCCGCTGACCCGAACCAGCCTGCGCTAAACGTCCCGCCGCCGGAACCGACGCAGTACGTGGAGTGACGCTGGCGACGCATTAGCGCCGCCCGCAACCACTCGTCATCCCGAGCCGCAGGACGCAGCCCGCGTGTCGAGGAATCCCCCGGCGCAGCCGCTGCCCATTGGCCAGAATCGACAGGTCGGCCATGCGGCAGCATGCGCTGCCGGCGCTCCGCGCGGGGATGCTTCGACACGTATCGGCGCTTCGCGCCTCACGGCTCAGCATGACGGTGGGGGAGAGTGCGCTTTGTCTGGTGCTGCCGTGGCTCGGAATGACGGTGGGGAAGGGGCCGTTGTCTCTGAATTCTGCGGTGCCTCGGGATGACGACAGGTAGGCCCGGGCCTCCGTGCCCGGGCGGTAACGTCCACGCCACCGGTCGATATCGATCGCTACTGCCAACTGGTTCGAGCCCGCCCACCCATTGGACTGCGTTCTGGGCGGGCCCACCAACAGGCACTAGCGATCGGTATCGGCCTACGGCGTTGTGCCAGGTACGAGCTCTCCCTCCTCCAGGCGCCGGGCTGCCTCCGGGTCGTGCGACGGAAGGTAGACCAGCGGCATCTCGCCCGCGAGTGCCCGGATGCGGCCGAGCGTCTCTCGCGCCTCGTCATCGTCCGGCGCGATCCCATCCACCTGCCGGGCCAGCATCAGCGACTGCGTGTAGGACGTGTCTCCCGCCAGGAACCAGTTCGTGTCCTGTCCTCGCACCACCACCGAGACGTGGTGGGGGTGTGTCCCGGCGTCGGCACGATCACGACGTCACCAGCGTGCGTCACCGGCAGGCTGCGCGGGAACGGGCCGAACGGGATCGGCTGCAGGTGGAAAGCGTTGGTTCCAACCAGTACGGCCAGCGGTTGGGCAGGTAGCCGCGCAGGCGGCCCATCATTCCGGACGCCGCCGCGAGCGCATCCCGGTGGACCAGCACCTCGCTGTCCGGGAAGTGGTGCAACCCGCCGGCATGGTCCGTGTGCAGGTGTGTCAGGACCACGGTGCGGACATCGCGCGGGTCGAGCCAGCGATCCCGCAGCTGCGGTCCGATCTCCTCCGCCGGGCGCACGCGGAACTCCACGCCGCGCCGGTAGTACGGATGCCATCGGGGAAAGTACCCCGGCGCCATCACCCGCGCGGTCTCGCCGGTGTCGACGACGATCAGCCCCTCCGGGTGCTCGATCACCCACGCGTGGATCGGCATCCACTCGCTCCACGCACGCCCTGCGAACGTGCTCAGCTGCCGGAGCGCGCCTCGCCCCTTGCCCCGGACCTGATTGGCCCGGACGCGCACGCTCCCCGTGCGGATGGCGTGCACCGCCACGCCGGGGCTCCCTGCACTCGCTGTCGTATTCTGCGATGACACTGCTGTGACCATGGTGCGTACCTCCTCGCTGCGACCGGGCGCGGCACGCGGATGTGCCGCCCTGGATCCAGCGTGCCGGAGGGGAGCCGGGACCGCAGCCGCGCACGGTACGGCGAGGTGTCCGATGTGTTCGGGAACGTGTCACATGCGTGACATCGAGCCGGACCAGGTCTGCGTGTGGAGTCGGTCTGCGTCGAGGATCGTGACCCCGCGGGGCGAGGTGGCGATCAGGCCGAGGTCGCGCAGCTCGCCGACCACCCGGCCGACTGCCGGCCGCGCGGAGCCGACCGCCTCGGCGAGCTCATGCTGGCTGACGACCGCCACCAGCGTGCCTTCCCGCACCATGGCGAGGTCGAGCAGGTGCCGCGCCACGCGCTGGCGCAGTGAGCCGAAGGCGTTGTCGGCCACCGCGTCAAGCGTGTCGTAGAGCCGGCGCGTCACCTCCTGGGCGAGCAGCCACCCGAGTGCGGCCTCCGTTTGCGCGAGCTCGCGCAGCGTCTTCGCGTTGAGCATCAGCAGCGTCGTGTCCGTCACCATCTGCACGCTCACCGGCACCGGCCCGCCGATCACCACCGGTCCGCCGAGCAGCTCGCCGGCGCGGGCGTAGCGCACCGTCACGGTGCGTCCGTCCGGCGCGGAGAGGTAGACGCGCACCAGACCGGCGACGACGATACCGCAGCGCGGGCCGTCCTCGTCGCGGTAGATCACCCCGCCAGCCGGCACCTCCACCGGGAGAGCCCCGGCGACCAGTCGCGACCTCAGGTCGGGCGGGAGGCAGCCCAGGATGCTGCCGGCCAGCGCCTGCTCCAGCACAGCATCCCCTGCGCCAGGTGTCGGTTCGTTGTGCGGCATGGTATCTGCCTCGCGCGCGTGGTGGCGTGGGGTCGGATACGTCATTGTACGACCGGGCCGCCACCGGGCGCGTGCCCCCGCCACCGATCGATGCTGCTCGCAGGGCAGCACCGTCGGGTGCCTCATGTCACGATGATGCGGCAGCATGCGCTGCCGGCGGCCGTTCGACTCCGGCCTGTGGCCCTCGCTCAGGCCAGGCTTTGGCGCGGGGATGCTTCACCACGTTTCGGCGCTTCGCGCCTCACGGCTCAGCATGACGAAGGGTGGGCCCGGACCCCCGTGCCGGGGAGCGTTGTCCCTGCCATGCCCAACCTGTCATTTCGACAGGAGCGCGAGGGCAGCGAGTGCGCAGTGGAGAAATCGGGAACCTGATTTGGACGACGCGATTTCTCCACTGTGCAGCCTGCGGCTGCTACGGTCGAAATGACGTCCCCTGTGGCTGGCGGGAGGCGCCGAACGCTGACGGGGATGAACAGCCAGCCTTGCAATACGGGCATGGCCACTGGCACGAGCCCGCCCACGGAGGGGCGGGCCCACCGATTCGACTGCGCTCGGGGCAGGCTCGGGGCGGGCCCACCAGCCTCGGGGCCTCACGGCTCAGCATGACAATGGGGAGGGGCGCGGTCAGGCCCTCGTGGCGTAGGTCTCGGCGCTCCTGGTGGCGAACTCCAGCACGACCATCGGCTCGTCGCCCTCGGCCCAGGCATCGTGACCCGGCTCGATGACGTACGCCTGGCCGGCGGTGCAGGTCACCTCGTCACCATCCTGCATCCGGATGCGCAGGCGACCGCTCACGATCACGCCGACATGGCGCTGCTGGCAATACTCCGTGCCGACGATCGGCTTGACGTGCTCCGCCCAGTGCCAGCCGGGCTGCATGGTGGCGCGCGCCACGGTGGACGCGCCGATATGGACGATGTCCCACCGGCCCTGCGGGAACGTCGCGGGTCTCGTCGGGCTGCTCGAAATCGATGGCGGTGAAACCAGATGTGACGGTCGCCATGGTGATCGACCCCCTGCTCGTGACCGAGCGGTGTGTACGACAGCGACGGTGCCGGTGGAGTCCCGTGGGTACGCGAAGCAGGGGCCGGGTTGAAAGTGTGCGCTCATCATAGGGCGGCGCACAGGCGCATCAAACGGCGCCGGCGCGCGGAGCGGCCCGGGCACGTCAGCATTCGGTATGATGGGGGCAGGAAACCGCCACCAGCAGGTCACCACCGGGAGCCATCACCCCATGCACCCCGTCGATTTCGTCCGAAAATGGAGCGACGTCAGCCGCACCGAGCGATCCGGCGCGCAAGGAGCACTTCATCGAACTCTGCCACGTGCTCGGCCACCGACGCCCGCCGATCTCGACAAGGACGGCTCCACCTACACCTTCGAGAAGGGCGCGACCAAGAGCGACCGGCGGCAGCGGCTGGGCCGACGTCTGGTACCGCGGGCACTTCGGCTGGGAGTACAAGGGACCGGGCCGCGACCTCGACAAGGCGTACGACCAGCTCCTGCGCTACAAGGACAACCTCGAGAACCCGCCGCTGCTCGTCGTCTCCGACCTCGACCGCATCGTCATCCACACCAACTTCACCAACACGCAAGCAGGAGACGCACGAGATCACGCTGGCGACCTTCGCCGACGGCGAAGAGCCAGGACCTGCTGCGGCGGATGTGGACCGACCCGATGTCGTTCCGCCCTCGGACCCGACCCGGCGAGCGTCACCGAGGAGGCGGCCGAGAAGTTCGGGCGGCTCGCCCAGAGCCTCGGGTCGCGCGGGCACGACCCGCACGACGTCGCCCACTTCCTCGTGCAGACGCTGTTCTGCCTGTTCGCCGAGGACATCGGGCTGCTGCCCAACCGCGTGTTCAGCCGCCTGCTCGCCTTCGGCCGCCAGAACCCCGCATCCCTGCGCGACGAGACGGAGAAGCTGCTGGCGACGATGGCGACCGGCGGGTCGTACGCGCTGGAGCGCATCCCGCACGTCAACGGCGGGCTCTTCCGGGAGGTCAACGCGCTGGAGCTGACCCCGGCGGAGGTCGACACCCTCGCGGACGCCGCCCGGCTCGACTGGAGCCAGGTGGAGCCGGCGATCTTCGGGACGCTGTTCGAGCGCTCGCTGGACCCGGCGCAGCGCAGCCAGCTGGGGGCGCACTACACCGGCCGCGAGGACATCATGCGGGTGGTGGAGCCGGTGGTGATGCAGCCGCTGCGCCGCCGCTGGGATGCGGTCCGCGCCGAGCTGGAGGGGCTGGTGGCGCGTCGGGACGCGCGCGAGGGACGCCAGCGCGCGGACGCGGGCGCAGAACAGGATCCGGGAGGCGCTGCGGGCGTTCACCGACGAGCTGAAGGCGGTGACGATCCTCGACCCGGCGTGCGGCAGCGGCAACTTCCTCTATGTGGCGCTGAACCAGCTGCTGGATCTGGAGAAGGCGGCGAACCTGTGGGGCGCGACGGAGGGCGGCCTGCCGATGGGCATCCCCTCGGTGGGGCCGCGGCAGGTGATGGGGCTGGAGGTGAGCCCGTACGCGCAGGAGCTGGCGCAGGCGGTGATCTGGATCGGGTACCTGCAGTGGCTGCGGACGCAACGGGTTCGGGTGGCAGGAGCCGGTGCTGGAGAGCCTGGAGACCATCGCGCTGCAGGACGCGCTGCTGGAGGAGCGGGCGGGGAAGGTGCAGCGGACCGTCTGGCCGACGGCGGACTACATCATCGGCAACCCGCCGTTCCTGGGCGACAAGATGCTGCGACCGGAACTCGGCGACGAGTACGTCGAGCAAGCTGTTCGACGTCTATCGAGGTGCGTGTGCCGCGGCTGGTGCCGACTTGTGCTGCTACTTCTTCGAGCAGGCGCGGGAGGCGATCGAGGAGGAGCAGAACCGAGCGTGCCGGGCTGCTGGCGACGAACTCCATCCGCGGTGGTGCGAACCGCGAGGTGCTGAAGCGCATCAAGGAGACCGGCGACATCTTCATGGCGTGGTCAGACGAGCCGTGGGTCTTGACTGGTGCTGCCGTTCGCATCTCGATTGTTGGATTCGATGATGGTAGCGAGGAGCGACGCAGATGCTCGAATGGCGAGCCAGTTGCAGACGATCAATAGCTGATCTCACAGCGCAGCATCGACATCACAGGCTGCATCGAAACTGGCACGAGAATCGAGGCATCTGGCTTTCATTGGTGTGACCAGAAGGCGGCCCATTTGATATTCACTGATGAGCTTAGCGCGAGCAATGCTTCGAGCTGCCGGTGAACCCGAATGGACGGCCGAACTCAGACGTGGTCAAGCCGTGGATGAACGGCTATGGACGTCACGCGACGGCCATCGAGACAACTGGATTATTGATTTTGGTACCGACATGCCGCGAAGAGAAGCGGCACTGTACGAGAGCCCTTTGAGTATGTCGCAAGGTATGTCAAGCCGAAGCGTGATAACAGGCGAACGAGACGCTACCGCGAGCAGTGGTGGCTTCACGCTAGAACGGCACCTGATGCGCGCTGCGCTATGCGAACTAGTACGCGCTATCATCGTGTACGCCCACGTGTCGCGAAGCATCGGCTGTTTGTCTGGCGTCCGGACAGATCATTGCCGGATCACCAACTTGGTCGTCTTCGCGCGCGAGGATGACTACTTCTTCGGCGTGCTGCACAGCCGGGCGCACGAGGTCTGGTCGCTGCGGATGGGGACGTGGCTCGGCAGGGAACGACCCCGCTACACCCCGACGACCACCTTCGAGACCTTCCCGCTGCCGTGGCCGCCGGGGCAGGAGCCGGAGGGCGACCCGCGCGTGGTCGCGATCGCCGAGGCGGCGAAGGAGCTGGATCGCCTGCGGGAGAACTGGCTCAACCCGCCGGACGCGAGCGAGGCCGAGCTGAAGAAGCGGACGCTGACCAACCTCTACAACGCCCGCCCGACGTGGCTGGCGAACGCCCACGCGCGGCTCGACCGGGCGGTGTGGGACGCCTACGGCTGGCCGGAAGACGAGGTCCCGGGCGAGGTCGCGGAGGATGTCATCCTCTCGCGGCTGCTGGCGCTCAACCGGGAGCGGGCGGGGCGGTGACGGGACGGCCCGTTCGACTCAGGCCTACGGCCCTCGCTCAGGGCAGGCTATTGGCGGCGCGGTGCGATGAGATGCCAGCGCGTTGGCAGCGCCGCCAAGCACGTCCCCTACGGTGGGCGCGAACCGCGCCCGCCCGGCGTGGGTCCTATGACGCTGGCGTGGCCTCTGCCGGCGTCCACGTCGGCACGACATCGAGCGGCGCGTTGAGCGCATCCTCCGGCACCGGGCGAAGCCGCCGGGCATGCGCGACGCCCGTGCCCGTGTTCAGCACCATGCCGCCAGCCGAGACCACCATGCTGGAATACGCCTGCGTCCAGCTATCGCCCGACGGATCGACCTCGATGGTGCCGCTCACGACCACATAGTTGTTGTTTTGCGAGAATACGTGCACCCACGTGTGGAGTGCCGTCTGCGGTCCGGTTGCCTCCCAGACCCCGGCGTGCCCACTCCCGGCGTCGATGAAGCTGCCGTCGGCGCCCCAGACACCCACAACCGGCGCCGCCGACGGATCCTCGAACTGAAGTACCCAGGTGCCGACGACGGGATGGCTGACCATTGCCTCCGGTGATGCTTCCTGCGCGAACGCCCGGTCGCCGGCCGGCAGCACGGCGATGCCGAGGCTACCCCCGACGATGCCAGCCAGCGCGGCGCGACGAGACACGGACGGGATGGTGTGGTGGGGCGTCATGGACGATCCTCCTTCGTGGAACGTAGTGAGATGGCTCCAGGTTCGAACGAGGTCCCGTCAGGGGACGCTGATATTAACATAAATTAAATGCGGCTGCGTCATATGGAGTTCGATGGTGGGAACGGCACGCGGTGCTGGGAACGTGTGGGCGGTGCCTCGGTCCGGCGGAGCTGAGGGCGAGCAGGCGCGAGGTCGGGGCCTGTTGCGGCCTCGACCGGGCACAGGACGGGTGGCTCCGCGCCGAGCCAGTGCAGCGGGCTGGGGAGTGACGGGACGGCATTGGATGCGCGGAACCTTGGCGAAGGCGAACGCTTGGCAGCGCCTCCAGGCACGTCCCCTACGCGGTGCCACCAACCGTAGGGGAGGTGCTTGCCCGCGCTCACCGGCCCGACCCGTGACCAGTCCCCGCGCGGGCAATGCCCTCCCGCCACCATCGCAACCAGCATGCAGGGGACGCACTTTTGCCTCGAGACCACAGCCGACCCTGCGAGGCAGGCTCCTGCCGCCGGGGGTGATCCACTTCCACCGTCAGACAATCTGGGCGGCTTGCGGCCCACCGTGGATCAGATCGGAAGAGGTCGCGGGTGGCTGACCCGGACGTGCTGCCAAGTCGGCTTGTGACGCACCCCTTTAGGGTCAGGCACACACCAAGCGTCGTTGACTCGACGAATACCATTTGCTACACCACGAATAACCTTGGTTTTTCATAACGTCGCGTACCACGGAAGGAGTCGTCAAGTCATCATGTCTGCTCGAACTGTTGATGCTCCCGCATCCACTAGCTCTCCGCAATCTCCCGTAACACGGCATCTGCATGTGCCGGGCGGAACGATCGCCTACGACGATACCGGCAGTGGACCCCCGGTGATCTGTATTCCCTCGCTCGGTGACGTTCGAGCCGAGTACAGGTTCATGCATCCGAAGCTCCTTGCCGCGGGCTTCCGTGTGGTGACCATGGATCTGCGCGGGCACGGGGAGTCGGACGTGACGTTCCATGACTACTCGTCTCCTGCCATCGGTCAGGACATCCTCGCCCTGGCACGATCACCTCGATGCCGGGCCTGTTGCCATCGTGGCGGCGTCGAAGGCCGGTGGCGCCGCGACCTGGGCCGCCGCGCACGATCACGACCTGGTCGACCGGCTCGTGCTGATCGATCCGTTCGTACGCAGCCACGGTGACGACCGGATGCTCCGGGCGCTGATGCGTGTCCTGCTTGCCCGACCGTGGGGACCGGCAATGTGGACGATGTACTTCCCGAAGTTCTACCCAAGCCACAAGCCGGACGACTTCGCGGCATATCGCGCCGCGCTCAAGGCGAACCTGCGCGAGCCGGGGCGCATGGAGGCGCTCCAGGCGATGATGAATGACAGCGACGATGCGACCGCCGCCGTTGAGGCGAGCCTCGGGCGTGCGCAGTGCCGGCATTGGTGGTGATGGGCAGCAAGGACCCGGATTTCAAGGATCCGGCCGAGGAGGCGCGGTGGATCGCTGACCACGTGCATGGGGAAGTCTGCATGGTCGATGGCGCCGGCCACTATCCGCATGCCGAGTTTCCCGAACAGGTGGCTCCGGAGCTCATCGCCTTTCTGTCCGCAGACCGGTCGAGTGGGCATGCCACGTAGCCGGCTCAACCGGGAGATCGTTGTGGAGACGGCGATCCGGATGGCAGACGAGGCGGAACGGACGTTCCGGCGTTAAAGCAGCTTGCCACAGAGCTCGGCGTTCACCCGTCCTCCTTGTTCAATCATGTCGCGGGGCTGGCTGACCTGCGGCGGCAGATCCAGCTCCGAGGGCTCCAGAACCTGAGTGCGCGTGTTGCTCGGGCGGCAACCGGTCGGAGCGGTGGGGACGCTGTGCTGGCGGCGGCGATTGCGATGCGAGGATTCGCGCATGACCATCCGGGGCTGTACCTGGCCGGTCTGCCGCCCACCATTCCAGGCGATCCGGAGCTGGCCGCCGTGGCCGCCGAGTTCAATAGCATCTTTTTCGACACGGTGCGCCACTACGGCTTCCCGGAGCCGGAGGCAACGCACGCCGTCCGTGGGCTGTACAGCCTTGTCCACGGGTTCATCATGCTCGAGCGGGCCCACCGGTTCGCGGCCCCCTCAAGCACTGACGAGAGCTTCCGCTGGTTGGTGGAGCTCTTCATTGCAGCGCTGGACGCACAAACTGTGGCACCCGGCGCGCAAGGGGAAACGTCATGAGTGCTTCTGTATCACCGTCCGTCGCACGCTCGTCCGAGGGCGAGCGGATATCCCTTAACCCGGCGATGGCGCTTCGCATTCGGTTGGGCGCGGCCGCGTTCGCCATCGCGGGCGTCCTGTTCGTTCTCTACCCGGCCATTCGGCCCTTCTCCGATGAGGTCTCCCTGGAAGGTGCCGAGGCGTTCGGCTCGTCTTCGTGGATCGTCGCGCACATGCTCGCAATGGTCGGGTTCACTTTGCTTATGGTGGGCCTCCTCGGGTGGTACCTCGTGCTCGCGCGCGCGGCCGAATCGCGCGCCTTCTGGGCTCTGCTTGTCACGCTGATCGGTATCGGCTTGACGCTGCCGTTTTACGGTGGCGAAGCGTTTGGGCTGCATGCCATCGGCCAGGAAGCGATGCGTCAGCAGAACGCCGATCTGGTCGACCTTTCCACAACGGTCCGGGGCGGGGCGGGGCTCGGCCTGTTTCTCACAGGATTGATCCTGCTGGCGGTGGGCGCTGTGATGGTCGCGGTTGTGACCTGGCGTACTGGGGTTCTGTCGAAGTGGAGCGGAATCCCGTTCGCGGCTGCCTTCGTCTTGTACATCCCGCAATTCTTCGGAAACCAGCAGCTGCGTGTGATTCATGGCCTTCTGGTCACCGCCGGGTGTGTCTGGCTGGCCTTGGAGCTGGTGCGACACGCGAGTGGCGATGCGGGCTAGTGACGTTGAGGGGTATCGCGCAGCCGGCGAGACGGCTCGACCCCGCCGGGATGCCAGCGAGGCCGAGCTGAAGCAGCGGACGCTGACGAACCTCTACAACGCCCGCCCGACGTGGCTGGCGAACGCCCACGCGCGGCTCGACCGGGCGGTGTGGGACGCCTGCGGCTGGCCGGAAGACGAGGTCCCGGGCGAGGTCGCGGAGGACGTCATCCTCTCGCGGCTGCTGGCGCTCAACGGGGAGCGGGCGGGTCGGTGACGCAGGACGACGATGTCGAGCTGCCCGGTTACGCTCCCTGGGAGCTTCTGACGCTGCGGGCGTCCATGCCGGAAGACCTGCAGGACGGTCATTCGATGCTCGGCATCGGGCAATTCGCGTCGATCGACAGGCGTACGACAAGCACACGATCGGGGCGCACCCTGAGAGCTTTCACTACGTGCTTGATCTGACCGGTTTGCTTGCGCAATGGTCTTGAGCGCGTCCTTCTCGCCGGGGCGGGAACACAGTGGGAGATCAACGTTGAGGTGAATGATCCAGCGGTACCGTGGGTGCTGGTTGTGGTTGGGGAGAGCCGGGGAGGGTTCAACCTGGTTTCGATCCACATCCCGCGACTGGGGACGGTTCGGAACCGGCTGCGGGAACCCGGGGTCATCTGGCGGGGATGAGAAAATGACCACCGCCCCGCAGGCATCCATCGGGGGTCTCCGTGAAAGGCGCGGGTAGCCGTTCTCCCGCCACGGTGGTCATTTCACGTGTAATTATACCTCGTGGTCAACAGGAATCGTTGGAGATGCTCCTGCCGGGGGGCGCGGAGGACGTCGTCGTCTCGCGGCTCCCCGGGTACACGACCCGGGGCTACACGCGCAACCACGAGCGGGTGGGGCGGTGACAGGAAGCCATTCCCGGCGCGGAGCGGTGGATTGGCCGTGCGGTGGCTAGCGCCGGCAAGGCGTCCCCTACGGCGGGTGCGCATTGTGGGGGATCCGTGTAGGGGAGGCGCTTGCCCGCGCTTCACCGGTGCGATGGGAGCAGACGTTCCGCGCGGGCAATGCCCTCCCTTCGCCATTGCGAACGGCACGCAGGGGAGCACGTCGTCGCCTCGCTGTCGCTTGCGCATGCCGAGCGGGACCAATCGAGACCCCAGCCAGGGGCAGCGATCCGCGACGCGCATGCTGGGACGGTGTGTTGACGCGTTGTGCTGGCGCTGGTACAAGAGGGCACCCAGTTTGAGAAGATGTTCAAGAATGGAGCCCTTCCGTGAACGTCCTGCATATCGTTGCCGACACCCTCCGTCGCGATCATTGTGGGCCATGGCACCATGGGCGGTCAGTTCGCTCCCTGGGCGACCCGGCGCAACCGGACTGGACCGTGCCGACCCCGAACATCGACCGTCTCGCCGCGCGAGGCACGGTCTTCGATCAGGCATGGAACGGCTCGTTTCCCTGTATGCCAGCTCGACGAGACCTCTATACTGGCCGCTTCGAGTTTCCATTCAGGGGGTGGGGACCGCTCGAAGACACTGACGACGACCTGCCACGCCGCATCTCCGGCGAGCCAAACCAGGCGCTTTCCACCATGGAGCGCCACGTCAGCTACCTCGTCACTGACCACTTCCACCTTTGGGAACAGGGCTCCGGCAACTACCACATGGGATACACCGGGTTCGAGTTCATTCGGGGCATGGAGGCTGACGCCTGGCATACCGATCCAATTGAGGTCCCTGTCTTCGAAGAGGGCATTCGCGGCACCTATCGGGAGCGGCATTACCACAATCTCGCGGTATTGCGCGAGGGCCAGGACGTGCCTGACGAGTCCACCTGGTACGCAACACGCACCTTCACCCATGCCGCCGACTGGTTGGAGCGCAATCACACCTGGCAGGACTTCTACCTTCACATCGACAGCTTCTCGCCCCATGAGCCGAATGACCCGCCCGAACGTCTCGTCAAGCTGTTCGATCCTCGGGGGTACGACGACGGCAACTGGCGCTCCATCGCACCACAGGGCGACATTTCCGACACCCATCTGTCCGAGGACGACCTGCTCAAAATCCAGGCGTTCTACGCCGCCAGCATCGTGCATCTGGACGAGAACCTGGGTCGACTGTGGGATGTGATGGATCGTCACAACCTGTGGGACAACACCCTCGTGATCTTCACGACGGATCACGGAACGTTCAACGGCAGCAACCACCGGACCGGCAAGCTGCGGTCCCACCTCTATTCGTCGATCGCGCAAATCCCGCTCATCGTCTCGCACCCGAACCTCGGCCATGGCGAGCGACGGCAACAGATCGCCCAGCTCGTCGACTGCTATCCGACGATCCTGGATGCGCTCGATGAGGACATCCCCGACGGACTCGATGGACGATCGCTGCTCCCGGTGATTGCGGACTCCGCCGCTCCGGGACACGACATTGCAATCTGCGGGACGTTCGGTCAGGGCATCACAGTGAGTGACGGTACATGGGCGCTCCACGTCGTGCCGAAGCCGGAGAACGAGCCTCTTTACTGGTATTCCCACCACCTGGCGGTGAAGGGAAACATGGCGCTCGGCGAGTACGAGAGCCTGCCGGGGGATAACGGTCGTCGGTCCGCCAGGGTGGAGCCCTTCGCTGATGCGCCATCAGCCTGGCTCAGCAATCTGAACCAGGACCCCTACGAGTACCACAACGTGATCGACCAGAATCCGGATGAAGCGAGCCGGCTGGTCGACGCTCTCCGCCGCCGATTGGAGGAGATCGGAGCTCCGCCAGAGCATTTCGACCGGCTCGACTTCGGGGTCGTGCATGCGGATGTTGCGTGAGTCGCGCGGATTCGCTACCCGTAGCACCAGTGTCCCAAACCGAAAGCCACCCCGGGCTTTGTAGTGCTTCATGACACTCTGCGAAGGAGGTGATTGGGCTCGCGTTCCGAGGCACAGAGCAGTTTGTATCACCGAATTGGAACAGGGGAACCTTCACATGAACACACAGGTAAATCGACGCACGCTTCTTAGGCGAGCAACCGCGACGGCGACAGGTGCCATGCTGGCTACCGAGCGCGCGTTCCACGCACCTGCAATCATCGCCCGGCAATCAAAGGCGCCGGTGACGTTTTGGACCTCATTCAGTGCGCGGGGGCTTGAAGTCCAGCAGCACATCGTCGACGAGTTCAACGCGCAGAGCGATGACATCGAGGTGACACTCGAGCAGATTCCTCCAGGGGACGTGACCGATTCCTCCAAGCTCATCACCGCTGTCCGTGGTGGCACCGGTCCGGATGTCTACTGTCTCGATCGGTTCATCGTGCCCGAGCGTGCTGCGAACGGGCTGCTGCAGGACCTGACGCAGCTGCTCGAAGACAACGGTGCGGATCCTGCCCTGGGCGATCACGTCGACTTCGCTGCGAACGAGGCGACCTACAACGGCGCGCCGTACGCGATGCCTTTCCAGACCGACGCGCGCGCTCTCTATTACAACAAGACGCTGCTGACCGATGCCGGGGTCGACCTCGCATTGTTCGACGCTGCCAATGGTCCGATGACCTGGGATCAGCTCAAGGAAGCCGCGTTTGCGGCCAACATCGACACCTCCAGCGGCGACACGTACGACCAGATGGGGTACGTGCCGTACTACAACCAGGCGTGGCACTACACGTACGGGTTCTCGTGGGGCACAGCGTTCTTCGACAAGGAGAAGTGCGAGGTCACACCGAACACGCCGGAGATGGTCGAGGCGATGCAGTGGGTGTATGACATCTGCGCCGAGCTGAATCCATCGAAGACGCAGGCATTCATCCAGGCGTCGCAACGTCCTGGCGCGCCACCGCAGGATAGCCCGTGGGTTCAGAGCCGCCTCGCGACAATGATCTCGAACGGTCAGCAGGTGGCGCTCAACGAGAACTACGCGCCCGATCTGGATTACGGCATTACCTACATTCCGGTTCCGACAGCGGGGATGGATTCGTCGACCTGGGCTGGGGGATGGTCGATGGTGATTCCCGAGGGAGCAAAGGAGCCGGAGGCAGCCATCAAGTTCATGCTCTTCGCCTGCGGCGAGGAAGGACAGCGCATCTTTGCTGGGGAGAACCGGGCCCTTCCAACCCTGACCTCGTTGCTGAAGGAGCATGAGCTGTTCAACGAGAGGCTGATCTTCTTCGCTGATGAGCTACTCCCTACGGCGAAGAACCGGCCTCCACTGCCGGTTGGCGCGAAGTACTGGGACGAGCTCACCGCTGCGTTCGAAAAGGTGTGGCTGAACGAAGAAGATCCGCAACCGGCATTTGACGCCGCCAAGGAGAACACCATGGCGCAGCTCATGCCGTTCTGTCCGATCTCGTGATACTCGGACTGGACTGAAAGAACGGGATAATCCTGGCCGACTGATCGTTTTCAATGACCGCGCGTCCTGGGTCGCCGACCGTCGAAAGCGGTCACGGGCGCGCGCAATTGCCTCTCATTCTCGAATCAGGACGCCATTGCCCGCGCTCACCGGCGCGATGGGAGCCGACGTTCCGCGCGGGCAATGCCCTCCCGACACGAAGCTGGATGTCGTCGTGAGGAAGGGACGGCGGTGGCGCCGCGTCCAGACCGTCCCCTACGGCGGGATCAATGACCGATCGGTTCGACGGGCATGACGCATGACCACCGCCCCGCAGGCATCCATCGGGGGTCTCCGTGAAAGGCGCGGGTAGCCGTTCTCCCGCCACGGTGGTCATTTCACGTGCAATTCTACGTCGTAGTCAACAGGAATCGTTGGGAGATGCTCCTGCCGGGGGGCGCGGAGGACGTCGTCGTCTCGCGGCTCCCCGATTACATTCTGGGCGAGCTCGTCAAGGCTCAGTGTCACCGCTCCCTCTTGCTCCCGTCAGCCAGAGGGCGGGGATCATCCACTCCACCACGAGGTGTACACCCGCCCGTCGTTGCCCATGATGAAGAGATCGAGGTTGTTGCTCGTGCGCGCGACGGCACCCAGGGACGCACCCACCGGGAAGTAGCCACCAATCGGAGTCCAATTGTCGTTGGCGCCCGACCAGGCAGCACCGGCATACCACCACGAGGTGTAGACGCGGCCGTCGTTGCCCGTGATGAAGAGGTCGAGATTGCCGGCACTGCGCGTCGTCGCGGCGATCGGGGCGCCGGCCGGGAAGAAGCCGCCTATGGGTGTCCAGTTGTCGTTGATGCCCGACCAATCCGATCCGGCATACCACCATGAGGTGTAGACACGCCCGTCGTTGCCGGTGATGAAGAGATCGATGCTGTCAGGTGACTTTGCAATCGCGGTGACCGGTGCGCCGGCCGGGAAGAAGCCACCGATCGACCGCCAATTGTCGTTGGCGCCGGACCAGGCGGCGCCGGTGCTCCACCACGAGGTGTAGACACGCCCGTCGTTCCCCGTGATGAACAGGTCCAGATTGTCCGGCGTACGGGCAACGGCCGCCACCGGTGCTCCTGCCGGAAACACGCCGCCGACGGACAACCAGTTGTCGTTGGCCCCCGACCACGGCGCATCGGTGTACCACCAGGACGTATAGACTCGCCCGTCATTGCCCGTAATGAAGAGATCAAGGTTGCCGGCGTTCCGCGACGTGGCCGCGATCGGAGCACCGGCGGGGAAGAAGCCACCGATGGAGAGCCAGTTATCGTTGGCGCCGGACCAGGCAGCGCCGGCGTACCACCACGAGGTGTAGACGCGCCCGTCATTGCCGGTGATGAAGACGTCGATGCTGTCTGGCGACTTTGCGATTGCGGTGACAGGGGCACCCGCTGGGAAAACACCGCCGATGGAGAGCCAGTTGTCGTTGATGCCCGACCAATCCGATCCGGCGTACCACCACGAGGTGTAGACGCGCCCGTCATTGCCCGTGGTGAAGAGATCGAAATTGTCGGCACTGCGCGTCGTCGCGACGACCCGTGCACCGGCGGGGAAGTAGCCGCCGATGGAGAGCCAGTTGTCGTTGGCGCCCGACCATGGGCTCTCGACGAGGTTGTGCGAGGTGATGCGAAACACAAGCTCGTATCTCCCCTCGGAACTCTCGATTCGCATGACCTTGTCCTTGGTGCCACCAACGATCAGGTCAGAGGGGTCCAGGAGCAGCTGTTGTGTGCCGATGTGATCGTCGTCCAGTGTGAACGGAATCGGGACATCAACACCGTTTAGAGCATCGCCGATTCGTCTGGTCAGTCGTGCTGCTCGATTCGCCTGGTTCGGCTCTCCCGCTGTGGATGCCAGCCAGAGCGGAACCACAACATCGCGAAGAAGATCCTGGTATTGCTCGGGGCTGCCATTGTCGTTTTCCATCAGTGACACAACCATCGCGGCATGGTCGGGGCTTTCGATGTCCTCCGGCGTCGAGCTCGGCCCCCAAAACTGCAGACCGTCGACGGTCACGACGTCCCCCTCGTCGAAGTTCTCATAGACCCCGTAGCGAAACACCTCGAAGTTCGGGACCGGCGGTATGCCTGAAATCACCGTCGTCGGCGGACGGAGACTGACGGTGGTCACCAGGACATAGACCTCCTCATCAACCGATTCCTCGTTGATTTCTTCGAGGCATGTGATGCTGTGCAGCCCGATCGTGAGATTGGCTGTCGCCGCCATGGCACGTGAAGGGCCAAGCGTGCTCCATCCGACGGCACCAGCACCAAAGACTGCCGCGCGGACGAACAACTCGCGCCGGTTCAGGCGCCACGGTTGAAGGGTAGACATGATGTCGGCTGCCTTGGGACCCGTCGGTTGTCCGTCCATGACAATTCCTCCTCGATACGAACTCCAGGAGGAACCGGCGACGCCCCACCCTTGCTCTGAAGTGTGCATTGGGTGGCGGCGCCGGTAGCCCCCGTTCAACGGCGACTCGTGTCTCTTAGGATTCTGGACCCCATAGAGGAAATGATACTTTATATGTCAACTAACCTAATTATCCCGACATGCTCGCGTACCGAACTGGATGAGCGTCGACCATGTCGGGTGAAGAGGCTGCAGGCTCGGAGACAAGCTGGATCTTGCTTTCTCCCGAGTGCGAATTTTGCTGTGACCTGCGTAGCTCAAGCCGTTTCGGCATGGCTTCCAGGCCCGGCCCGAACAATACGTCATGACGCCAATGCTTGGGAGCGGAATGGGGAGCGGGAGGGGCGTTGATGGGGACGCCCCATTCGACGCGGGCCTGCGGCCCTCGCTCAGGGCAGGCTAGTCTCGGCGCGGAACGGTGGATGGCCGTGCGGTGGCAAGCGCCGGCAAGGCGTCCCCACCCGGGAGCCTGTGAGGCTCGTCCATGCCATATCGCTCATGGGGGCACATTCGTATTACACATAACTATATGTTGATAAGTTACATCGTAGGGAGTAGACTGCGGTGGGATCCAACACTACAACGATGGCGCGACGCCAAATGAATTGAGGGATGACAGCATCTTGAGGATCGCTGCGGGTGCAGTCTGGAGTTGCGCGTCGCGGTATCCATGCAACCCCAGCCTGCACAATCTCGGCTCGTCGATTGCGAACCACAGGAGGGCGACATGGGACAGAACCCGATTGTGCCTGTCCACACCACAGGCTTGGCTGACGTGATATACGCGCTTCACACCTACTGGGTCACCATCGAATCGCCACCGCAGGAAGTCCCCAACTTTGGCAACGGTTACTACACGGCAGACCTGCTTTGGTATGCCCATAAAGGCTATCAGGACGGCGCTGCCACCTGGGATGGTGGGCGCAAGGTTGGGAACGGATGGAATTTCGATGCCGTATTCCCCGGCCCGGCAGGAGCCATATACGCTGTTGAGCGTGACGGCGACCTCCTTTGGTACGACCATCTCGGTTTCGCGACCGGTGCTACCCGATGGGTAGGACCGAGGCAAGTGGGCAGTGGATGGCACATCCGCAGCCTCGATCCGTCACCCTCTACCTTCCTCGGCGCCTTTTGCGACACCCGCAACGGCGGCGGTTTGTTGGCAGCCGCGTCCTCACAAGTCGTCATCTACGCGGTCCGAGCCGACGGTGGCCTGCTTTGGTACAGGCACGATGGCGGTGGTGACGGATCGCCTGTGTGGGCCAACGGCGGTCGGGGTATCCAGGTCGGGAGCGGTTGGGTTGCCGATCAGCACCGGGTGTTTTCTGGCTGCAACGGGATCGTGTACCTCATTGGAGACGACGGGACGCTCAAGTGGTACAAGCACCTGGGGTATCTGGATGGATCGCAAGAGTGGGAGGGCCCCAACGTTGTTGGCAGCGGATGGAGCGGGTTCGTCAACGTCTTTTCCATAGGCGGAGGCATCATCTACGCGGTCGACCAGGACGGCACATTATGGTGGTATAAGCACAACGGGTACAAGACTGGAACCAGCGAATGGGAGGAGCGGAAGTCTGTTGGCACCGGCTGGAATGGAAATGGCTTCAGCGTGGTCGCCAATAGCGTGGATCTCAATCCGACGTTCATCCACTGAGAAGGAGCGGACGCTGACCAACTTCTACAGCTCCCGCCCAACGTGGCTGGCCAACACGCACGCGGCGCTCGACCGGGCGGTGTGGGACGCCTGCGGCTGGCCGGAAGCCGAGGTCCCGGGCGAGGTCGCGGAGGGCGTCATCCTCTCGCGGCTCCCCGGGTACACGACCCGGGGCTACACGCCCAACCACGAGCGGGCGGAGTCGCCTGTCAGAAGATCGCGGTGAGGGCGTCGAGGTCGCGTGCCAGGCCGATGACGCCGGCGACGGCGATCAGGGCATAGCCGCCGGTGCCAACATACCGGTTTCGCAGCGGCGTGCCGCCCCGACGGTCAAGCCGCTCCACGATCGCGGCGACGATCAGCCCGTAGACGATGAACAGCGAGGCGAAGAGACCGACGCTCACCGGCGAGGGGACGAACCGGCGAAAATCCGGGTTGCCTCCCTCGATGATCAGGCTGCCGAACAGGATGAGCAGCAGCGCGCCGAAGGCAAGCCCCCTGCCGATGGTGCGGCCCGGCATCCATCGCCGGAGGGCGAGGTAGAGGAGCCCGCCGAGCACGCCAAGGGTTCCGCCGACGCCAACCAGGAACAGCGTGCCCTCGAAGCTGAACGTCCCGACGACGGCATCGGCGTCGGTCAGGGTGCCCTGGTCCCGCGCTGGCGCGAGCAGGGCGACGACGCGCATCGCCAGCCGCGATCCGACGCCGCCGGCGATGAGGCCAGCCACCAGCCCCCCGAACAGGGAGATCGCGATCAGGAAGAGGATACGGCGCACCCTCCGGACACCAGGGCGTTGCCAGGCGGATACGGACACCGGAAACGACGGGGGATCTGCTGCGGCCATGCCTGCACCCTCGCAACGTCGAAATGGTTCAATAGCTGGTCCCATCGGTAGTATACAGAGACGGACGGGTATGGCAGATGTCCGGGATCGCGGCAGAGACCACCCGCTCCCGGCGACGTGTGGTGCGCCGGGTGCATGCATCCGTAGCGGCGGTGGTTGCCCGCGCTCCCGGCGCGATGAGAACCGGCGCTCCGCGCGGGCAATGCCCTCTGCAGCGATCTCCTGGCGATTGGGACGCCATTCCGGCGCGGGGCGATGGCATGGCCCAACGCGGGTGAGCGCCGGCAAGGCGCCCGCTACGGAACCGGTGGTTCCGGCACATGACGAAGGGCGACGTGCGCAACGGGGATCGGCCGGGCGAGCAGGGCCGGGGCGGGTCGCGATTGCCTGTCAGGCCGTTGAATCGCCCCCGTGTCCCTTGCGCGCATCGAGACTGGCCCCAACGCCGAGACCGAGCGCCACGCCCGCGCCCACGGCGATGATCCAGAGCACGCTGCCCGTGATCGCCAGCATGATCGCGAATACCGCCGCGCCCGCGACGATACCAACCATCATGCCCAGCTCGGTCGTGCTGTTGTGTCGCCTGGTCATGGGATCACCTCGCTTGCTGTCGGGAACGGTTGGCCACACCTCGATGCTACGATTGGCGGCGTGACAACCGCATCACCGTGACCGGTCGAGATGTTGCAGGATCGTTCCCGCCGCGGCTCAGGGGCGGCGATGCGCGCCGGCCAGGGACTCGGCATGGTGGCTCCTCGCGCGGCCAGCGTCGCGGGGGCGCGAGGCGTGGCGTGGTACACTTGCAGGCCATTTTGCCGTGGTATTGCTGGCCAACGGCACGCCATGAGCCGGGACACTGCCTGTGACTGCCTCACCTGACGCCGCTCGATCCCTGACTCGGTTTGCCTGGCTGACGATCGCCGCCGCCGTGGCGACCATCGGCCTCAAGGCCGGCGCGTACCTGCTGACGGGCTCCGTCGGTCTGCTCTCGGACGCGCTCGAGTCCGTGGTGAACCTCGTCGCCGGTGTCGCCGCCCTGGTGGCGCTGACCTTCGCCGAGCGGGGTCCGGACGACGAGCACGCCTACGGCCACACCAAGGCGGAGTACTTCAGCAGCGGGCTTGAGGGGATGCTCATCCTCGGGGCCGCCGGGGCGATCATCTGGACGGCGGTGGGGCGGTTTTTCGACCCCGTGCAGCTGGAACAGGTGGGATGGGGGCTCGTGGTCTCCACGCTGGCGTCCGTCGTCAATGGCGTGGTCGCGTGGTGGCTGTTCCGGGCGGCGTCGCGGTACCGCTCGATCACCCTCCACGCCAACGCGAAGCACCTCGTCACCGATGTCTGGACCTCGGTCGGTGTCATCGTCGCGGTCGGGCTGGTGGCGCTGACCGGCTGGACGCGGTTCGACCCGGTGATCGCCGTGCTCGTGGCGTTCAACATCACCTGGTCCGGTGTCGCGCTGGTGCGGCAGTCGGCGCACGGCCTGCTGGATACGGCGCTGCCCGAGGAGGACACGTCGCTGATCGAGGCGGTGCTCGAGCGCTACCGGCAGGAGCACGGCATCCGCACCCACGCGCTGCGCACGCGGGAGGCGGGCACGCGACGGTTCATGTCCGTGCATGTGCTGGTGCCGGGTGACTGGAGTGTGCGCAAGGGGCACGAGCTGCTGGAGGAGCTGGAGCGCGACCTGCACGCCGAGCTGCCGGCGTTGACGGTGCTGACCCACCTCGAGCCGCTCGAGGACGCGGTCTCGTGGGATGACACCGAGCTGGACCGCGTGCCCCACGGCGAGTGGCGCTGATCCATAGAGGCGCAGGTCAGCGTGATGCGGTGGCCGTGGTCTCGGGGGCGCCACGCTCGCGCTGGATCGGCGGGCACGGCACGTCGGCGTAGCTGCAGAAGACGCAGCAATCGCCATCGGCGGGTCGCAGGGTGGCGCCACAGGCATCGCAGCGGTAGAAGAACTGACAGGACGTCTCGCCCATGACCTCGGTGTGCGTCGCGCCGCATGCGGGACAGGTCAATGTCGCCTGGTAGACCACATCCATCCGTGTCTCCTTGTGCCGTGCATGGGGCCACCTTGCCCGTGCCGGTCAGGTCGGGCCTAGAGTGCCGATTCTGCTGACCGATACCATGCCGTCTCACCGAACGCCATCGCGGTGAGGATCGCGTCGATATCGACGTGCTGCGCCAGCAGCGCGAGCGCGAACACGAGGACCTTCCCGGACCTGTCGTGACCGAGCGCGTTGGAGACGAGCATGTGCGCCTGTCGCTCGGTGATGTCGTACTGCATCGCGTACTGCCGCGCCAACCCATCGATGTGTATCGCGTTCATGGTGACATCTTCTCCACGGGCATCCGGCGCTGCCGGTACGCTGTCTTGACGGGAGTGCCACTGGTCAGCCCTGAATCGCATCCTGTCGCACGGCGAGTCCTTGGCGGTTGACCGGGTCTTCGAGAGGGGTGCCGCACCACGCGGGCGGCATCCCTGAAAACGACACCCGGCGCGCGGTGCGCCGGGGCATGGCTATTCGACGAGCTCCCGCTCCATTTCGTGGGGGCGTTTGAAGTAGAGCTTCTCGTCGAGCCCGCCGTGCTGGTTCGCGCTCTGGGCGACGCTGACCAGCTCCCATCCCTTGTCGCCCAGCTCACCCAGCACGCTGCCGAAGTCACTGAGCGCGTGGTCGAGGGTATCGACGTTGGCTGGGCCGGAGTATCCCACCCAGAACATGTTCCCGCCGGCGTCCAGCGTGAGCACGCAGTATTCCCAACGTTTCGGCATCGTGGCTCCGTTCTGTTTCGTTGCCTGCAGATCGAGCCCGTTCATGCGGAGAGCCATGGTCCTGGGCGCTCGTGCGCGGTGCGCACGCGGCCCGGCCATGGCATGCGCGAAGGGCGGCTGCCCGGCGTCTCAGGGCTTCCGGCCGATGGCCTTCATGATGCGATCGACGAGCTGCTGCAGTGTGGTGCGTGCCTGTTCCATGGTGAACCTCCAGTTCAAGGATATGTCAAGAATCAACGGTTGTTCGGCGGGTCACCGTGTCGTCCGTCAGGACGGGGAAACGGCATCTTCACGGCGGGTGGCGTGCGTGGACACGCCATGGTGGTGGCGAGATAGGCTAGGCTTGGAGGCATCCAGGCACCGACCTGCATCCCCGGACGGGGGCGCCGTCTGTTCCGAAAGACGCCCACTCATGGCCACCAGCAACACGTCGCCTGACGTCCTCACACGGTCGATCGATCGCTTCCTGCGCGCAGACGGTTGGCGGGTTACCGCGGTCGCCAGCCGCGAGGATGGCAGCGGCTACGATGTCACGATGACGAAGACCATTGCGCCGAGCCTTGGCCATCAGGTCACGCGCCATGCGCGCTCGGCGGGCGAGGCCACCCTGATGGCGTGCAGCTCCGCCCGGCTGGTCGTGTAGGCGGGGATGTCACGGTTCCTGCCGGTGCGACGCATCCACGTCGTCAGGGAACCGGAAGTACACGTATCGCTCGCAACGCGCATCGTGCGGGGCGAGCTGGCCGGTGTGCGTGTCGGTGGTCGTGAAGCCCGGTCAAGCGGCGAGCGCGTGTTGTGGCTCCGGTTCGGCCGGGGTCAGCCCTGCTTCGGAGGCGGCTGATCCGTCGGCTGGGCGCTTTGGCTGCGCTCCCGGCTCGCTGCTTCCCAGGCGCGATCCTCGTCGCTCATGCCGTTCAGCCGGCTGGATTCACGCTCATCCCGGTAGTCCCGGGCGGGCGTGTCCGCGTCTGGGCGGGTGACATTCGCCGTCCTGCTTCGCATGACAACGTAGGCGACGACGGCGACGATCACGATCGCCGCAAGCACATACCACCAGTACGACATCGGCTAGCTCCCTTTCAGGTGTTCGCCCGGCGTGAGCCGAGCGGGATCGCGATGCCAACCGCTGCTACGCGGAGCGGTGACCGAAGCTGGGGAAGACGGATGCGTGCCGGAGCGGGCGAGTTGCCGAAGGGCCGTGCGCCCGCTCCTGACGTGTGCGTCCTAGACTTCGCTGTCCGCGGTCACCGGCGTGACGGCGGTGGCGCGCTGACGGGAAGGGTTGCGCGGGTCGGCTTCCTGCTCGAAAGTGACCTTCTGTCCCTCCTGGAGCTGGTTGAAGCCGTTGTCGGCAACGGCGGAGCTGTGGAAGAAGATGTCGTCGCCACTGCCCGATGCCGGGGCGATGAAGCCGAAGCCGCGATCTACGAGGCGCAGGATTGTTCCGGTAGCCATTTAGCGATGTCCTTGCGAGCGCGTCTGGCGCGCTGAAACTGATGACAGGGGTTGGGCCGGTCCTCGCTGGGCGGGAAACTGGCTCTGGTCCGTTGACCATCCTGGTCTGTCGGCATGATGCTATTCTAACATATGTTATAGAACACATGCTATACGCCGTCGCGTATACTCACGCTGTGTGACCGTCCTGGCAGGAGTGATGAGGAGACGACAGCGTGAAGACCATCCGGCAGCTCAGGCAGGAGCAGGGCTTGACGCAGTATGAGCTGGCGCAGCAGGTCGGTGTGCATCCCCAGGCGGTGTATCTGTGGGAGACGGGCCGGCGGATGCCGCAGGTACCGCAGCTCCGGAAGCTGGGTGGGATCTTCGGCCTCTGCTCGGACGATATCGCGCTGGTGGCCCGCCCCACCGACACCCGCTCCGCGCCGGCGGCGGGGATGGACGCACCACAGGGCTCCTCCGCGACCTCGGAGGATTAGGACAGACATCGTCCGCCTTTCCGCGGCTCGTGGATTCAGGCGCTCCGCTCAGCCCGGAGCGCGCTGAGGTGCCGGGCAGCACGTCACCTCAGGAGGAGCGCCATGACGCCAACAGCCAAGTGCCCACCGTACGAAATCGTCACCATCGAGGACGCGAGCAACGCCGCCGTGAAGCGGCTGCGGGTCTATGTGGCCATGCGTCCGGAGCATGCCGGTGACATGGCGAGGATCGCCACCGATGTCGTCGGCAGGCACGCGGCCAACAACGACGTGGTGATCATGTTCTTCCACTTCAGCGCCGCTGTCGCGGGGAAGACACCCGCCGAGGCGCGAGCGCGGTACGTCCGCAGCGGCATGAAGCAGGGCTATGTGCCGGCACCGCTGAAAAGCGAGCGCCCACTCTCCACGGTGCAGCTGCCCAACGGCGTGATGACAGTGGAGGCCCCTCGAGAGCCCGAGACGACCGTGGTGCCTCAGGTCGAGCAGCAGCCGGAGACACAGCAGGAGGCGTGACGACCGGCTCCTCCGGTGCTCCGGCTCGGAGCGTGTGGTGGTCGAGTTCGCGAAAGGTATTCGTGTCCGACCCGTTCGGGCCGTCATGCCGGCGGAGCAGCGTGGGGAGGCTATCCAGGAGCGGGCGAGCGGTGCAATACTGAATGCCAGCCGATGTGATCCGTTATGTTCGCCTGGTAGTGCGACGGGCATGGGCCATTGAGGCAGGCAGGCGCTTGACCCGTGTTACCACCATGGGCCAAGCTTCTGTTTGCCAGCCTATTCGGGCCCCCTCGCCGATCCGGCCGGTATACATTTCCCCAACCGGGGCCCATGATGAGGCCGGACCACACGACAACGTCGCCTGACTCCAGGCGACCATGTCCAGCCAGCGCAGCGCGATGGCATCGCCATCGTGGGTGGCTTGGCATGTCTCGCTGGCAGCAGCGAGGGTGCAGGTTCCTCTCGGCACTACCGGGCGAGGTACCTGCGGGTGTCGCGTCTGCGGGAGGGCAATCCGGCGAGCGGCCCTCGCCGGATTGCCACGCCCAGCCCCCTGTACCCTGACTGAAGCCGGGTCAATCGACATCCAACGCCGCGTGTGACGTGGTTCGGGCGATCAAGCCGCCTCACCACGCCCTGATACCATGATCCCGTCACCCCGATCGACGCCGGCACCCGTACATGCCGGCACCCGTTCCGACGCGCGCGTCGGAACATCCCCTGTGTGGCCGCCTGTCCGGGAGCGTCTGCATCCTCATGGACGCCTGTGCACCGGCAGAGACGCCCTTCGAAGGCAATGCCATGCACCCCGATGGCCAGAATGGCAAGCCGCGGCACATCCTCGTGGTCAACCACGCTCCGGAGATTCTCGATCTCGTCAAGGAGCTGCTGGAGGACGACGGCTACCGCGTGACCACCCGCTCGCGTGACGCGGTGGGCGTCGATGACATTGTCGACCTCCACCCCGACCTGATCGTTCTCGACTACATGTGGTCCAGCAGCGATGCCGACTGGTCGCTGCTGAACCTGCTGCGGATCGACCGCCGCACGAGGGATATCCCCGTCGTCCTGTGTACCGCCGCGGTACGCCAGGTACGGGAAATGGAGGCGCACCTGGACGCGATGGGCGTGCGGGTGGTGCTCAAGCCCTTCGACATCGACCACCTGATCGACACCGTTCGCCAGGCGCTGGAGGCGGTCGGAGGCGCGGTGCCCGAGCAGTAGGGACGGGACGCGGGACCCCACGACACGACGAACCAGAACGACCCGGCCGCGGGCAGGTCAGCGACACCCACGGCTGCGGCCTTCCAGCTTCCGCAGCCGTGGATGTGACCGCAGCCGGCCGTCGCAGCGATCACTCGGCCGGCAGCAGCTCTTGCTCCGTGAGGAACTCGCGGGCGACGGGTCGAGGCTCCTCGCCGCCCTCGTCGACGCGGAGGTTGAGCTGGGCCATGGTGTCGTTGTCGATCAGCCCGCCCATCTGGTTGAGGACGTCGGCGATCTCCGGGGACGCCTCGATCGCGTCCCCGCGCACCACCGGCGAGGCGTAGTAGGGCGGGAAGAAGCCCTTGTCGTCCTCCAGCAGCACGAAGTCCATCGAGATGATCCGCCCGTCCGTGGAGAACGCCGAGATCACATCGACGTTTTCGTTGTCGAGCGCCTCGTACATCAGCCCGGACTCCATGCCGTCCGCGCTGCCGAACTCGATCCCGTAGGTGTCCTCGAGGCCCGGGAGGCCGTCCGGGCGGACGATGAACTCCTGCGAGCCGCCGAGAGCGAGGTCCGGTGCGTGCTCAACGAGGTCCGAGATCGTCTTGACGCCGAGCTCCTCGGCCTGCTCGCGCCGCATGGCGAGGGCATACGTGTTGTTGATGCCGATCGGCTCGAGCCAGACGGCGTCGAACTTCTCGGCGTAGCCCTTCTTGACCACGTCGTAGACGGCGTCGACGACCTCATCGGGGGTCATGTCCGGCGTCCTGATCTCGGAGACATCCTTTTCGAGGACGGTCAGGCCCGACCCGGTGTACTCGACATGGACGTCGATCTCGCCGGCATTGCGCGCCTCGTGGATCACCAGCGTGCCGCCGATGTTGTGCTCGACCTGGATGGGGTAGCCGGCGTCCTCAAGCAGCAGCGCGCACATCTCCGCGAGGATGAACTGTTCGGTGTAGTTCGTGCTGCCCACGGTGAGCGCCGGCTTGTCGTCCTGCGCGAGGATGCTTGCCGGGCCGGCGAGCGCGGTCATGGCGATGCCCGCGGAGGCGCCGCCGATGAGTGTTCGTCGTGTCAGGTGCGTCATGTAACTGGTCCTCTCAAGTGTCGCGCTCGTGCGCCAGGACGGGCGACGAGCCAACCGAATGCAAACCCATTCGTGCAATCGATTACGAATTTCGACGTAAAGGGTAGCACGACCGTTCTTCCGGCGCGCCAATTTCGGATCAGCTCGCGACTTGCTGCTCTGACAACGAGCAAGCCTGGGTACCCGCGCGATACGTGACCAGCGTCCGCACAGGGATCCGTTTTGACGTGCAGGTCGTCCGCTGAGGAGCGTGCCTGGCTTCGACACTGGCTTGGACTGGCCGGTCGGCGCGAGACCCTGTGCTAGCATGCGGGGAGTTCCCAGACCGGTTGAACCGGACGTACAACACGAGCACAGGAGGCTACGATGTCCCGTCGCATGTTCCTCGCGTTTGCCATGACCGTCGCGCTGCTGGCCATGGCCGGGTTCCAGATCGACCGATCGAACGCTCCCGTGGAGGCCGCGCAGCCAGCGGCCACATGGAACAACTCGATGCTGTGGCAGCCGTCGCTCGGCGAGTCGGGCGATGCACTGGCGGCGCTGGTCAACCAGATCCCGGCGGGGTGCTCGGTCGATGTCGACCCCGCCGCGACGACGAACGGTGCCAGCCCCGAGGGCGTAGTCTATGCGTTCGCGGTGACCTGGTCGTGTCCGGCGAGCGTGGCGCAGGACGGGTCAACCTGGCAGAGCGCGATGATATGGCGTCCGACCCTGCCGGAGACTGGCGACGCTCTCGCCGAGCTGACCAACCAGATCGACGCATCGTGCAGCGTCGATGTCGACCGAGTGGTCGCCACCAACGGCGCGGGACCCGAGGGGCCGGTGTACGCCTTCGCCGTCACGTGGGCGTGCCCCTCGGCTGCCTCCGGCGCGTAACGCGTATCAGCGACAGGAGATGACCTCATGCGACGTTCCCACCGCGCCCGCCGGGGATGGGCCGGCAGCATTGTCGTGGCACTGCTGGCAATCCCCCTGATGCTGCCGGCCGCGGCGCTCGCCATGGCGAGCCCGGCCCTGCAATCCGCCGGTCAGGTCGCCGTTGCCGGTGTGACAGTCAGCTACGGCGATGCCTGGGTGTACGACGCCGACGGCAGTGTGCCGGACGAGCGGATCTACCTCGATGCGGCGGACGACTCGCTCCTTCGGTTCTACGGGGTGTTCGTCGAGGAGAACCCCGGCATCGGTGCGGTGCGGGCGCGTGACGGGTTCGCCGGCGCGTATCTGGAGAACATCGGCGCGACCAGCGTCGAGGAGCTGGGAGCAGGTGAGCCCTCGCTGGGCACGGCCTGGTCCGCGCAGGGGGCCGAGCTGATGGGCTCGCCGATGACGATGCTCCTGTATGTCGATGTCGCCTCGGCGGCAGGGCAGATTCGGGTTCACATGCTGATTACGGACCCGGACGATTTGCACCCGGCCCTGACCGAAGCTCAGTCATCGATCCAGGTCGACGGCGCCCCGGCGTTTCGGGACCTCGATCCGGCCAGCGTGCCGGGTGTGACGGCAGCGGCCGCGCTGCCCGCGGTCTATCGTGGCACCTGGGAGGGCACCGGCACGGAGCCGGACCCGAACGAGACGTGGCCAGTGACCGTCGCGTTCCGCGGCGGTGGCGCCGACGAGGTGGTCGGCACCGCCACGTACCCAACGCTCGCGTGCAGCGGCGAGCTCATCCTGCGCGGAGTCGACCCGGCGACCGGCAGCATCGAGGTGACGGAGGACATCACCATCGGCGAGGACGCCTGTGTCGATGGCGGGACCTTCGCATTCGCCGCCACGGCCGACGGGCGGCAAATCACGTTCACGTGGACGGGGCCGGAGACAGACGGCGTTGCCACGGGATCTCTTGCACCCTCCGCGAGCACCTCGCAGACGGTGGGGGCGGCGACCGTCACCTTCAGTGCGGGTTGGGAGGCAGAACCCGCTGGCAAAAACCCCGGCTCGATCCACTTGTCGCACGCACAGCTGCCCGGCACTATCTACCTTTACACGGAGGTCGCGGAGCCGGCTGCAATCGATACGGCGAGCGTGTTTGCCGCGTTCGAGGAGGGGGTGTTCAGCGGCTTCGGTGATGGCGACCAGCAGCTTGTCGCGAGCGGCGCGCTGACACCTGGCACCGAGTGGCGGCTTTACACGGTCGGGCAGGGCAGCCAGCCGTTTGGCGTGCTGGTCACGGCCGATGTCACCAGCACGCCTGGCACGGCGGTAACATCCATCCTGATTGCCCCGCGGGAGGCGTTCGGGCTCGCCTCGCAGATCGTGCTCGACACGATCGACCGGAACGGCACCGGATCGCCTCTGGCCGGGCTCTCCGCGGCGGACATCGAGGCGGCAGTCGCCGCTCCGGGGCCGTAATCGCGCCGGCAAGGCGTCCACCTTATTGATGGGTCAGTCCGAGGACGCGCCAGGCTCCTGGCCGTTCGTCCCCGGTGGCCGGTAGGCGATGGCGGACGCCTTGTCGAGCGCTTCCAACGTCTCCTCAACGGTCAGCAGCACCGTCGTCTGGATGGAACGCATCGCGCCGCCCGCGCCGAGGGCGACCGCCGTGGCGGCCATGGAGACGTTGTCCGGCGCCTCCCAGAGGTTGTAGCCGTCGTTCTCGCCAAAGGCGTACCAGAAGCCGTGGAGCTTTCCGCCGACCGCTTCGATGTACTCCGTGGCGGCCGCGCGACGGTCCTCGGGGTGCTGGATCAGCCGGGCCCAGGTTTCCGGGGTGTAGCTGAACCGGGTGAGGTAGAGCGGCATGGGGTGACCTCCTGTCTTGCGGGGTGCGCGGCGGGCATCGCGGTGCTACCCAGCGTCAATATGGTGGGGATGTGGCACGAACAGGGAACCCAGGCTCCGATCGTACGCCTCGCCGCGACAAAACGCCAGACGGCCGCTCCTGTGGCGGCGATTTACGCCCGCGTGCGGTCACATCACCTGGAGCTTGGCAATTCGCGGGGCACCGGCCACATGGGCTACCGCTCGCTCGGCTGCACCCTTCTCCGCTCCCGGCGGCTCGTGCTGGAAGCGATAGTCATGCTTGCGAATGATCTCCTGCAACTGCTGCCGCAGCGTGGACTGCGTATCGAGCGCGCGCTGGCGCAGGAGATCGAAGATGTCGTGATCCGCCGAGGCTGCCAGTGCCATGCGCAAGTGCGGCAGGCAGAGACCTGTGGATTGTTGATAGGCCTCTCGAAACGCCGGTTCCTCGCGGAGTGAGCGCAGCAGCGTTCGGATCAGGAGTGTTTCGGTGTCGGCAAGGTGCTGACAGACCGGGCATGATCCGGTTGGTGCCACGATTGCGGCGGCCGGGTCTTCGTCGTCATCGCGGTGCAGCAGGCGAGCGGCGACCCGATCGGCGAAGGCATCATCGTGGTGCTGCAACGCGCGCAGGTCATCATCAATGAGACCGAGTACCTCGTTGTAGATCTTTGCCGTGCCCAGCACGAAGGCGGTATGGAGCCATTGGTGGGCGTGGGTGTTGCAGTATCCCAGGCTAGCCCGCAGCTGGGCGCGAATGCCGTGGTCGCCGACCGAATCGTAGTTGACGGCGTCGATGTAGTGCGCGACCCGGCGCAGCCCGATTGCGCACACCGGGCACCCTGGCTCGGCGATCATATCGAGGAGGTCGAAGTGGCTCTGGGTTGCATTCATCTCGGGTGCTGGCACGATTGGCCTCCTTCACCGGGCGTCAGTGGCGCTCATTCCCGTTGTCGACGACGCGAGGCTCGGCATGCACGGCGTGCGGCTCGTGGTGTGGGTGTGGCAGCGACCAGTGCTCCAGGACGTGGAATGAGATGTGGGCCCGGCCGAGCGTCGTTCGGTGCCGCTCGATGAACGCCTGCAGCTCAGCCTCCGGACCGTTGATCTCCACGACCATCAGCGCATGCGGGTTGGGGTGCTCACTGGCGGTGTCGTCGATGATCGGCCCGTGGTTGACGAAGCCCACCGGGATTCGGTGCACCATCGCTGTCGGAAACCCGGCCTGATGCGCCCACTGCACGATGCGGTGTGAGAGATGACGGCCTCGTCCCAGCCGACGCCACCAGGGACCTGTTGCCGCGATGCGGTCGCGGGCACGCAGATGGATGCGCACCATGCCGTAGCGGCTCACCTGAAGATGTTTGGTCATGCCTCGTCTCCTTGCATGTCTCGGCGAAGAACGAGCCGGGCCTTGAGGCGCTCGGCGATCAGACGGTGATAGAGCGGGCCGCGGTCGAGGTGGAGCTGGTGCAACGAGATGCCCACTGTTCGCGGCGCGAGGTGAACGTGTTTGGGTGCCACGATGCGCTGGGCGTGGTAGATGCCGCGATGACCCGAGATGGTGTAGGCCACGAACACGGCGATGCCGAAGTAGATGATGCCGGAGGTGCTGAACAATTCGGCGCCCATCGCGACGCAGGCGATGGGGGTATTGGCCGCGGCGGCGAAGACGCCGACAAAGCCAAGCGCGGCGAGGAAATCCGGTGACAGCCCGAGCGGCCCGGCGAGGGTTACGCCGAGTGTGGCGCCTATGACGAACAGCGGTGTCACCTCGCCGCCCTTGAAGCCGACGCCGAGGGTGAGGGCGGTCAGGCCAAGCTTGATCAGGAACGCCCAGGTGGGAATGGGTGCGCCGGCGAACGCGTCGGCCAGCAGCGGCAGGCTCAGCCCGTTGTACATTCGCGTGCCCAGCAGCAGCGTCACGGCAACCACCGCCACGCCGCCGAGCGTGGTCCGCCAGATCGGGTGTGGCACCAGACGCTTCGAGCCCCGCTCGATCAGCATCGTCAGCTCGCTGAACAGCAGGCTGGCCAGCCCGAACGCGACCGCCGCAACCATGACAAGCAGCACCGTGGGGAGCGACATCTCCGGCGTGGCGGTGTGAATGGCGTAACGCGCGTGCGTGATATCCAGTGAGCGGACGGTGAGATCGCCGGCGAGGGCCGCCAGCAGGCAGGGGATCAATGCCTCGTAGCGCATGCCACCGACGGCCAGCATCTCCATGCCGAAGACAGTGCCGGCCAATGGTGTGCCGAACACGCTCGCGAAGCCGCCGCTGATCCCGCACATCAGCATGATGCGCAGGTGACTTGCGCTCAACCGCAAGACACGGGCGAGCCACCCCGCGATGGCGCCGCCCATCTGGACCGCGGTGCCCTCCCGTCCGGCCGAGCCGCCGAAGAGGTGGGTGATCAGCGTGGCGACCAGCACCAGCGGCAGCATGCGCAGGGGCACCCGATTGGCCCGGTCGGCGGCGTGGATTTGGTCGAGGATGAGATTGTTGCCGCCGGCCGCACTCTTGCCGATGCCTGCGTAGGCCCAGGCGATCGCTGCCCCGCCGAGGGGGAGGAGGAAGAGCAGCCAGCCATGGCGCTGCTGCCAGGCGGTGACGGTCGCGAGGGAGTCGAGGAAAACCGAACTGGCGAGCCCGCTTGCCGCGCCAATGAGGATGGCGAGGAGGGACCCGGTGACGAGCCAGCTGCGGTTGACCTGATGTGCCCAGGGCATGAAAAGACTCCTGCGTGAAGACGCCAGGAGTCATCAGCCAGTAAGGCGGTTCAGGTGAACTCCATCACCCATTTCACTTCTTGGCGGATGGTACGGCAGGGCGTGTGGTGTGTCAAAGGCCGGCGCTCTGTTTGGCCCTGGAGATGACGAATGCCACATCATCTCTACTCGCGAGCGACCGAATTGCTTGACCGGGAGCAGGCGGGAGGACGGGAAGGGCCAGGACGACAGGCATTGCGGTTCGGTTGCGGCCATGTATATGATGCTCACGGCGATGATGCTCGCCTTCAACCGCCTGGTCTCGCAGGCTGATAGCGTCTACACCCCGGATTCGCGTTGGCGTTTCTTTGCACATGTTGCGCAGTGTAGCGAGCGAGCCATGGCCGTTACCCCATTGAACATCAAGACACCTCCATCTCCCGACACTGGAGAGATCGAGTCTGGACGCCGCACTGTGCTCAGCGTAGGCTGGGCGAGCTTCTTCGGCGGGGTGAGTCAGGACATCTTCATTCCGATCCTGCCACTCTACCTCACCCAGATCCTCGGCCTCGATCGCACCGTCGTCGGCGTGGCGGAGGGCCTCGTCACCACGGCGTCGAGCGGCTTCAAGATCATCGCCGGCCGCATCTCCGACCGGTACGGGCGTCAGAAGCCGATCGTGATCACCGGCTACGCGCTCTCCCTGCTGGGGAGGCTCGCCCTCGCCTTTGTGCACGCGCCACTGGCGGTGTTCGGCCTTCGCCTCGCCGACGGCGTCGGCAAGGGGGTCAAGGACCCGCCGAAGGACGTGCTCGTCGCCAACGCCGCCGTGCCGACCAGCCGCGGGCGCAGCTTTGGCCTGGCCCGGATGCTGGACACGTTTGGCTCCGCCCTCGGCCCGCTGATCCTGAGCGGGCTGCTGTACCTCTTCACCCGCGCCGACGTCGCGCCAGCGCATTACTATCGCTGGCTGCTGGTGCTCGCCGCGGCGGTGCTGCTGATCACCATCGCCGTGATCCAGGTCGGGGTGCGGGAGTCCGCACAGCAGCGCGATGACGACCGCACCACGGCGGTCCCGCTCCCCCGACCGTTCTACCTGTTTACGGCAATCGCCGGGCTCTTCGCGCTGGCGAACTCGTCCGACGCGTTTCTCATCCTGCGGGCGGAGGATCTGGGGCTGGGCATCGTGGCGATCCCAATCGCCTATGCGGTGCTGAATCTGATCTACGGCGCGATGTCACTGCCGGCGGGCATTATTTCTGACCGGATGGGGCGCATCCCGATGATCACCGCCGGGTGGGCGACGTATGGGGTGGTCTACCTCGGGCTGGCACTGGCCGGTGCCTCCTGGCAGGTATGGCCGCTGTTCGCGCTCTACGGCGTGTACTACGCCGCCAGCGAGGGCGTGTCCCGCGCGTTGATCGCCGACACTGTCGGGCCGCGCGCGCGAGGGCGGGCGTACGGGCTCTACAATACCGTCATCGGACTCTCCGCCCTGCCGGCTGGCCTGATCGCCGGTCTCCTCTGGGACCGCATCGACGCGAGCGCCCCGTTCTACTTCAGTGCGGTGGTGTCACTGGTGGCAGTGGCCTCCATCATCGCGCTGAAGGCATCATCTCGCCAGGCCTGTAGCTTGCCTGATATGTGTTCCAGGCTCGCGCATGCGTGCGTTGATCGGACCATGTCGGTAGCGGAAAACTCATGTGGCCAGATTCGATCTACGTAGCGAACGTCATCGATTGGATAGAGTTGACGACCTGCCTCCACCGCATCTTGCTGGTGGTGTGATTAGAGGTGGGGAGAGCGGCCGGCCGCCCGTGTGGTGCAGACGGCCGGCCGCTCGGGAAGGGGACCGCGCGGCGCCATCGTTGCACTACCAGACGATGACATCGCCGCACGACTTCTATATAGATAACATGTCTGATATCCGGTGTAAACGGGATATGCGGCAGGAATCGACGCCTCTAGCCTCAACGGGTCATCGGTGCGGTGGTGCCCCGCACGACGGCGGACGATCGCGTCGGGCGAGGGTGCCGCTCTCGCGGGCTGGACGCCACCGGAGCGTGATGTGGCGGGTGGTAGGCTTGGCTGAAGGCATTCGTTCGACCACTGTCCGGAGGCCATACCCTGCCCGCGCACCGCAGCTCACCCCGTATCCACATCCCGGTCGGCATGGCGGTCGCCCTCGCCGCCGTGGCGGTGTTGCTGACCCCGGTGACCTACCGGGCGGGCGCACAGATCGGCCATCCCCACGCGCTGATGCAGCTTGTCTACGAGGCCACGCGCGGCACGCCGGACCATCATCACCACGTCGCCGGTGACGATCATCCCGCACCGGACATCGCCCACGGGCCGGACAGCACCGTCGTCATCACCCTTGCGCTGTTCGCCGTGCTCGCGCCTGGCCGCGTCGTGCTGCCCCTGAATCTTGCGAATGCGGGCATCTGGTTCAGCCGCCCGGTACCGCTTGCCGGCGTCGAACCTGGTCTGGACCCGCCGCCGCCGCGCGTCGCGTAGCTCCCCTCTGTCGATATCGATATCGAAGATCACAACATCCCTCTCAATCTGGAGTGGGATGCAGGAGCACGTATCCATGCAACGCATTCTCAAGACCGTCATGTCCTTCGCCGCCATCGCGCTCATCGCCGCGCTGCTGCCCACGATGGCCGCCGCCCACGAGCACCGGGAGGTCGCCGACGGCCGGTACGAGCTCACCGTCGGCTTCCTCACCGAGCCCGCCTACGTCACCCAGCAGAACGGCCTCAGCCTGCGCGTGCTGCAGGTCAGCGACGCCACCCCGGCCGCCGCCGACGCGCACGCGGGCACGCCGGTGGAGGGACTCGCCGACACCCTCACCGCCGAGGTCAGCTACGGCGACCAGTCCATGGATCTGGAGCTGGAGCCGGTGTTCAACGACCCGGGCCACTACCAGGCGATCTTCTTCCCGACCGCGCCGGGGGCGTACAGCTTCCACATCTCCGGCGAGATCGAGGGCACCCCGATCGACGAGACCTTCGAGCCGGGGCCGGAGACCTTCGACGAGGTCCAGCCGATCGAGCCGCTGCAGTTCCCGAAGCTCGACTCATAGCCGAGCGCATCACTGCCTGACGATCGATTCCAGGCGGGATCCGGCACTCGCATCGCGGGGCGCCGGGTTCCGTCATATCTCGCAAAAGGTCCCCTGCCATGATGGCGCGCAGTCCATCCTTCCTCGCATCGGTCGCGACGCCTGACCGCGACACTCGTCGCCCGGATCGCCGCCCTGGCGGTCGCGCTCGTCGTCGTGCTGCTCATGCCGCTCTCGGTCGGCGCCCACGCCGGGCTCGAGTCGAGCGATCCCCGCGCCAACACCGTGGTCAACGAGGCGCCGGGGGCGGTCACCATGCGCTTCACGGAGCCGCTGGAGCCGAGCTACAGCAAGGCCGAGCTCTACGATCAGGCTGGCGACGCCGTGCCGGGCACCAGCGTGGCGATGGGCGATGACGAGTACGAGCTGGTGCTCTCGCTGCCGCCGGACCTGCCCCACGGCACCTACTCGGTGCTTTGGCGCACGCTCTCCACCGCTGACGGGCACACCTCGCAGAATTACTTCTCGTTCACCGTCGGGTCCGACGTCGATGTCGCGCCGGTCGCGATTCCCTCCTCGGAGGCGTCGCTGGGCGGGCCGCCGCAGTGGCTCAAGACGCTCTCTCGCTGGGTGGCGCTCGTGGGGCTGGCCGCGCTCGTGGCGGTCTGGCCAGTGTGGGTGCTGGTCCTGCGGCCGTCGCTCCGCCCGATGTGGCGGTCGGCGAGGGATGTCACCCGCCGCATGCGGCGGTACTCGCTCGGGGCGCTCGCGCTGGCGGTCGGCGGGTCGGTGCTGGCGTTGGTCGTGCAGGCGATGACCCTGCCGGACGGATCGCTGCCGGAGCGGGTGCTGGACACCCTCGACGGCACCCGCTACGGCCGGCTCTGGCTGGCGCGGGTCGCGCTGATGCTCCTCGCCGGCGGCGTCCTCTGGGCGAGCGCGTGGTGGTCGCTGCGCCGGCGTCGCATCGGTGTGCTCGCGTGGCTGGTGACGCTTGCGCTGCCAGTGCCGTTCAGCCTGATCGCCCACGCCTCCGCGCAGGAGACCGGGCGCACCGTTGCGGTCGTCGCTGACTACGTGCACCTTCTCGCCGCGTCGCTGTGGGTCGGCGGGCTGCTGATGCTGCTCGCGGTGCTGCTGCCCGCGCTGCGCGGGGTTCCTCCGGGACGTCGCCGGGCGGTGCTCGCTGTGGCGGTACCGCGCTTCTCCGTGCTGGGGCTCGCCGGGTGGGCGGTGCTGGGGCTGACCGGGCTGTACGCCGGCTGGCTCGAGGTCGGCAACCTGCATGCGCTTCGTTCCACCGCCTACGGTCAGGCGCTGATCGTCAAGCTCGCGCTGCTCGTGCTGGCGCTGGTGTTCGCGGCGGTCAACCTGCTCGTGATCGGCCGGCGGCTGCGCACGGTCGCGCCGGGTGTTTCAGTCTGGACCGAGCGGCTGCGGTGGTCGATTGCGCTGGAGACGCTCTTCGTGCTCGGCGCGCTTGTCGCCGTGGGGCAGATGACGAGCCTGGAGCCAGCTCGGGAGGCGCTCGCGCGGCAGGGCCAGCAGATGACGATCACCTTCCCGCTGGAGGAGGGGGACGCGCAGCTGCTGCTCGCGCCCGGCGCCGCCGGGGTCAACCACTTCCGGCTGGAGGTGTCCGAGGATCTGCTGCAGCCGGACACGGAGGCGCTGCTGCGACTCACACTCCCCAGCCAGGACGACATCGGCACGAAGGAGATCCAGGCGTCTCGGGTCTCGGGCAACGCCTTCGAGCACCACGGCAGCGAGCTGGGGATCGCGGGCGACTGGGAGATCACGCTCATCCTGCGCACGCCGGACGCGATGCCGGTCCAGGCGGTGACCGAGGCGACAATTCCCGCGAGCGCGCCGAAGATCGACCTGCCCTCCGCGCCGTGGCGGTTCAGTGGCTACGGCGGTACGGCGGGGCTGCTGCTGATCCTCGGCGGCGTCTGCGGCGCGGTCGCGGGGATCGCGGCGGGGAACCGGCTCATGCTGCGAGAGAGCGTCGGCATCGGCGCGGCGGCGGTGCTGGTCGGAGCGGTGCTGCTGCTGCAGGCGCGGGTCGATCCCGCGCTGACCGCCGGGCCGAACGGGGGCATCGATCCCGGCAACACGGCGATGGTGGCGCGGGGCGAGGCGATCTACACCGCGAGCTGCCAGAGCTGCCATGGGGCAGAGCTGCGGGGCAACGGGCCGGCCGCGTCGGGGCTGGTTCCGCCCCCGGCAGACTTCTCGGCGCCGCACACGATGGTCCACTCGACGGAGGACCTCGTGTACTGGATCCGGCATGGGAAGCAGGGCACCGCGATGCCGGCGTTCGACGGCGAATTGTCGGACAGGGATATCCGCGACGTGCTGGCGTTCATCCAGGCGCGGCAGCAGGCGTTCCGGTCGGCCACGCCCGCGGCGTCGCCGTGAGTGGTTCGTTAGCCAACGTCCCGGCCCGGGCTGCGGGTCAGCCGGCTCGGATGACGTGTCACGGCGTGGTGGTCAGCCGACGTGGATGGCTGGGCGCCGGCGGCGGTCGCGCTCGGCCTTGCGGAGGATCTCGTGGACCAGCGGGGCGATATCGCCCTCGCCGAAGAGCAGGAACCGGGCAAGGTACTTGAGGGGGTTGCCCTCGGTCCAGCCGAAGTAGGCATGCGGGGGTGCTCCGGTCATGTCGCGGATCTCCAGTAGCACCGCCGCGATCCCGTTCGGGATGGACGGGCTGTACACCCGCAGCACCCGGTGCGGCCCGATCTGCTCGCCCATCGTGCGGATCGCCGGGGCGAACTCGGAAGCGTCGGTGACGACCACCTCGAGGAAGAGCGGCTTGCTGCCGTAGGGGATGTGGCTCGCCTCGCGCTCCTCCCGCTCCTTCAGGAGGTACTCGCGCGGTGTTCGCTCGTCCGGGTGGTTGGCGATCAGGCGGACCGGTCCTGGCTCGGACGAGTACTTGATGAACTTGCTCGCCACCGGGTCCATCACCACCTGCGACAGGCGCAGCTCGGTCGAGCGCATCGTGCGCGACACCAGCGACGTGACGATGATCGCGAGGATGAAGAAGGAGGCGATCTTGATGCCGTCGGGCCGCTCGAAGATGTTGACGAGCGTGGTGTAGACGAAGACGCCGGTGATCCCCACGAACGCGACGAACAGCCGCTGCCGCCCGGAGCGGCGGATCGCCAGCGAGACCGCGAACGCCGCCGAGGACATCAGCACCAGCACGCCGGTGGCGTACGCGCCGCCCTGTGCCTCCACGTCGGCTCGAAACAGCAGCGTAACGAGGACGGCGATGGTGGTGAAGACCAGCACCAGCGGCCGGGAGGCGCGGGTCCAGTCCGGCGCCATGCCGTAGCGGGGCAGGTAGCGCGGGACGATGTTGAGCAGGCCGGCCATGGCGGAGGCGCCGGCGAACCAGAGGATCGAGATGGTGCTGATGTCGTACGCCGTGCCGAACACGTCGCCGAGGTAGTGGTGCGCCATGTAGGCGAGCGCGCGGCCCTTTGCCTCGCCGTCGCTCTCGAACGCCTCGGGCGGGATCAGCAGTGTCGTCACCAGGGAGCTGGTAATAAGGTAGACGCTCATGATCATGGCCGCGCCGGTGAGCAGCTTGCCGGTGTTGTGGATGCGCCCCGCCGGGCGCTCGGGCGTGTCGTCGGGGCCGCCCTGCACGAGCGGCATCACCGCGACGCCGGTCTCGAATCCCGAGAGGCCGAGGGCGAGCCGCGGGAAGAGCAGCAGCGCCACGCCGACCATCAAGAACGGGTTGGCGTAGTCGTTGGTGATGGCGAGGCGCCATTCGGTGATGACATGTGGATTCCGCGCGATCTCCATGAAGCCGACGGCGATGACGACGGCGTTGAGGGTGAGGAAGGCGCCGACCAGGGCGATCGCGATCCCGATCGCCTCGGTGAAGCCGCGCAGGAAGACCGCGGCGAGCAGTCCGATGAGGAAGAGCGTGACGCCGACCTGGTGGTGTTCCAGCCACGCCGGCGAAAACGGGTTCTCCAGCACGTGCACGGCGGAGTCCGCCGCCGAGAGCGTGATGGTGATGATGAAGTCGGTCGCCACGAAGCCGAGCAGCATCAGCACGAAGAGCTTGCCCTGCCACCAGCTGAGGAGCCGCTCCAGCATCGCGATCGAGCCCTCGCCGTGCGGGCTGGCCCGTGCCACGCGGCGATAGATCGGCAGCGCGGCGAACAGGGTCATCAGCACGAGGATGAGCGTGGCGAGAGGGGAGAGCGCCCCCGCCGCGACGATCGCGATGCCGGGCTGGTAGCCGAGGGTCGAGAAATAGTCGACCCCAGTGAGGCACATCACCTGCCACCAGGGGTGGACATGCTCGCTGTGCTCCGGCTGGTGCGTGCCGGCGGGATGCTTCCGGTAGCCCTTGAGCAGCCAGCTCTGGATGGATTCGCGACTGGGTGCGGCTGGCGACGAGATCACGGAACCTCCGAGGGGATGCTTCCATAGACAGGACGCGCCTCGGCGGTGCGAATGTGCACGGACCCGATGACCGGTGCCGGTCGGGCGCTGTCTCCAGGGCCCGAGTATAGGCCGGTAGCACCGGGGAATTCGGCGGTATCGCGTTAGAATCCCGTTAGAAAATCAGCCGTCGCGAACCCATTCGCGCCGAAGACGCTCCGGCGAGCGAGACGCCGCTCGGGCTGGGCTCACGGCTTCTTCGGTGCGGGTGGCTTGCGCGGCGCGCTCACGCCGATCGCGGGCTTCGTGCGAGTGGACGGCTTGGGAACGGTGTACTCGTAATACGGCATTTGCCCACATCTCTTTTGCGCTGCCCCTCTGCTGCATGGAGGAGGGACGGTTCGGACCCGTGTCCCGCCGCGGTGCGATCGGGACGGAACCACCGGGCGCGGCACGGTCGCCGGTCCGAGCGATTCTCGTCGCCCCAGAGCAGTTCCGCTGCCACGCGCGTGCCCTGCCTGGCTTGCGAAAGTCAGACGCCTCGCAATGGCGCTGGCCCCTCCGTGGCGGTGTCGCGCTCGGACACCATGGCTTGCCACGATTCGCGGGCATGTGAGACCGGCAGCGGGATCACAAACGCGCCGACTCAAAAACATATACGAAACAAATTGACATACGCTTGACATCTCGTCACCGGTTGCGTACTATTTCGGAACGCGAGGTATAGCCTGATTTGGCCAGGCTCACATGCGACCCCGATCTCCTTCCTCCCCGGGGCGCTGCCGGCATCGGCTACCTCGCGGCGAAGGGGTTTCGATCCCTTCATGCCGTTCTGGTCGTGCGCGGATGTCAATCCCCGCTTCAGTGACTCCGCGCCTATGCGGCCAGAACGGCTCCCCTCTCAACACACTTTTGCCAGCGGCGTTCGAAAGAGTTGACATAGGATTGACATCCGGCTGTCGTGGACCTATCCTGTGTCGGATCGAGATTTGGCCCGATCATGTCAATGTGCCGAGGGTCGAGCGGACCTGTCGACATGTTCCGGCGGCCCCGCAAGATGCGGGGCTGGTACTCGGTACAGCATGAAAGGGGACGCGGTTATGTACGTGCCTCACGTGGTGCCCGCCGATACTTCGGCGCAGAGCCTGCTCGAGTTGCAGGCCCGGCTGGCAGAAACCGGTCGTGAGCGAGCACAAGTACTTCGCGATCTGTCGGATTGTAGGCAGCGGGCCAGGCACGTCGATGGCGCGCAACGAGTCCTGCGAGAGCAGGCGTACGGTATGCATCTCCATGTCTACCTGGCTGGTCTCGAGGAGAACCTGCTGCACGAGCGGCAGACGGTGGACGGGCTGCAGGTGCGTCTGCTTCGGATCGCGATCGAGAGACGTGAGATGATCTCCACGATCAATCATCGCGTGCACGGCTTGGAACGGGGTGATACGTCGACGTAAGCTCCTGATAGCTCGCCAGTACGCTCGTGGACGAAGGGCACGATTGGGTAGCTTGTGCGGTCCGATCGCTACCTGGTGGCATGCTGCGTACTCCGACGTTCTCTGTCGCATGATGCGACGTCATCCTGCAGAATAGTGGCGCCTGCGACATTCTCTACCTTACGCTCGGTTTGCTCGATCTCAACCTGCTTGGCCTCGTGATCGATATCCCCGATCCGATCGTGCCCGACATCCACGCGGAGCCGGGTCCAGGCAACCTCCTGTGCGCCGTTACCGGACTGCTCGACGGGATCGGCGTCGCCGACACCTGCGGCGGAGAAATCCCCGCCGCATTGTCATGTGCGATGGATGCCTGGCGCACCGGCACTGGCCCGACCGGGGCTGCCTGTTGCGATGCTGCAACGCTTCGCCAGGTTATGGGGCGACCTTGAGACGGCCGCGGGTCTAGCCTGTGCATGGAACGACGGGTGTCGATTCCGATTCGTCACGGCCCGGTGGCGCTCGTGAAAGGAGCGAGCGATGGACGCCTGGGGATACGTGGTACTGATCGTCGGTGCGCTGGCAATCGGCCTGGCGGCCGAGTTCGTGGTTCGGCAGCAGTTCGGGTACGAGTGGGTCCTTACGGCCGTCGGCGCCGCGATCGGTGGCTTCGTGGCCAGCGAGTACCTTGGCGCGTTGAGTGACTGGGGCACCCTCTGGCAGGGGATGCGCCTCTGGCCCGCGCTGATCGGCGCGATTGTCGTCGGGGTGGCAGTGGAGGTGGTGCTCCACTACATGACCAACCTTCCGACGTCGACGCATGGGGTCGGCCACCCACCCATGGTGAGGTGATCCGGCTCATGAGTGGGCGCCATGCCTCCGGGCGTGGCGCCCATTCGATTGCAGGTGTTCCGACCCTCGCAAGGCAAGCGGGGTCCGCCGATATCCGGAGGCATGAGCGATGAATGCACGACGATGGGTAGCCGGCGCCGCCCTCACCCTGGCGCTGCTGACTGGCGCAGCCGGGACCGTGGCGATGCAGCCGGGCGACACCGCGCCGCAGGCCGGGTTCGGCCAGTGCGTCAGCGGGATGGCCAGCGGTCCCGGTGGGCTCGCCGCCCACCACCGCGGCATGCACGGCGGCGAGATCCAGGGACTCGGGCAGCATCTCCAGCAGATGCGCGGGATGATGCAGAGCGATGACTGCATGATGCAGTGATCCGGCAGCCGTCCTCGCACGAAACCGGGCCCTGCATTGTCGCGGGGCCGGTTTCGACACGTCCGCGCCGGCTCCCCTGGAGTTCCGTGAAATGGGTCGCGGTGAGATCCGTCCGGCCATGCTGCCTGATCGATGAGTGCCGGTGCTATACTCGGGGCCTGCCGAGCAGCACCATCCCATGGAGGCATAGATGGACTGGACGCTCTTCCACGCCGTGAACGCGCTCGCTGGCCATATCGACCCGATCGACGACCTCTTCGAGTTTGCCGCGCGTGTGTTCCCGCTGCTGTTGATCCCGCTGTTGCTGGCACTGTGGTTCTGGCCGGGCGATCGCGCCGATCGGGACGATCGCCAGTGGGCGTGCCTGTCCGCGACGGCCGCGGCGGCGATCGCGCTCGGAGTGGGCCAGGTCATCATCCACCTCTGGGATCGGGCGCGACCGTTCACCGACCATGATGTCCGCCTGTTGCTCCCGCCGTCCCCTGATCCATCGTTCCCCAGCGACCACGCCACGTTCGTCTTTGCGGTGGCGGTCGCCGTGGCGCTTGTCAATCGGCGTGCCGGTATGGCTGCGCTCGCGCTCGCGCTTTTCGTGAGCTTCGCGCGCGTGTACGTTGGGGAGCACTATGTCAGTGATGTCGTCGCCGGCGCGCTGATCGGCGGTGGGGTCGCGGTGCTGATGCATCGCGCCAGACCGGTGGTGCTGCCGCTGCTGGATCCGCCCTTGCGGCTCGCGCGGCGCCTGCATCTCGCCTAGCGGGCCACGCAGGTGGCTCGCGCGGGTCAGAAGCTTCCATGAAAGGAGAGGGTCAACGGTTGCGGAACGACGCGAAGCTGTCAGAATTGAAGTGGTCCCGCGGATGGGGGTCGTCTGGTAGTGCAGCGACGCGCCGCGAGGTCAAGGAATCCTGAGCAGTTGGCGTCTGGCACCACATGACAGGGTCGTCAGCTGCTCGGTCCCCTCGCGCTCCCGCACCTTGATGCAAAACCGATCATGTCACAGCAGTGGTCCCGGCGCCGATCGGCGCGGTGGCGTCCCGCTCGCTGACGCACGAAGCCCCACCGCCCGGCAATCGGGACGATGGGGCTTCGCGCGTCGGACTCAGGGTCAGCGCTTCGCGGTGCCGCCGCGAAGCTTCGCCATCATGCCATTCCACCATGCCCGCAGCCTGTCCATGGAACCGCTCCCTGTGTTGGTCGAAGGATCGTTATCCGCATCATAGCAGGGAGATGCGCTGCCGTGGTGTGTCGCGCACGATGCCTGCGCGCGCTGCTGGCGCTTCCGGCCACAGTGTGGCTCGACCGGAGCCGCGGTACTGGCCCGTTCGGGCATGTTGTGCCAACGATGCGTCACCGGTATCGTGGGAGAGAGGAACATGGACACCGCGAAGTGCCGGGAGCATATGACATGACATCGACCCCCGATCAGTCGATTCCACCATCCCGCGCTGTTGAGCCGCAGCGTGACGAGATGCGACGGCTGCGGCTCGATCTCGAGCGCATGACCACCTACGCTCAGGCGCTGGAGCAGCGCTGCAACCGGCTCTGGACCTACGTGCCGGACACGCATGGCGCCAGCGACCCGGCGGTGCCGTTCGTGGCGCGGCACTGTGAGGTCATCGTCGAGCGAACCGCCGACGCCGGCTGACCTTCACGCTGACCGGTCAGCTGCCGGGGTGGTAGGCCGCGCCGCCGGTGCCGTCCGCCGGGTGGCTGGAGACGAAGCGGGCGGTCTCGACGCCCGGGATGTGCTGGCTTGCCGCGCTCGCCGACCCGGACACCTGCATGCTCGCCACGACGGCGCCCGGCACCACCGCATAGCGCGGCATCACCGCCGCGGCGCGGGCCGCGCCACCCGCCATCGCCAGCCGGCCCGGCAGTGTCGCATGCACTCCCTGGTACACCGCGTTGCCGCCCGGGCGGAGCTCGGCGTCCGTGATCGGCTGCTGCCCGACAGCGGCCGCGCCGTCCGCTGGTGTCGGGCGCCGTCGCCGAGATGGACACCTCCGGATCACCGGCGAGATCGATCACCGCGTAGGCGAGCGCGGTCAGCCCACCGAACATGACCAGCGCGATCGTGGCGATCAGGAACATCCCGCCGCGGAACTCGAGACGCCGCTGTCGGCGCCGGGCACCGAGAGCGGCAGCGGGTGGAAGTCGTCCGTGGTACCCGGGGCCGGGGCGGTGGAGATCGGGGCGCCGCACCCCGCGCAGAAGCGGTCGCCGGGGACGGCGCTACGGTGGCATGTCGGGCAGGTGACGTCCATTGCTGCGGAAACTCCTCGAGCCGCGCATCCGCGGGCTGGAATGGGTCGGTGCTTCACACGACGAGTATAGCAGGAGTGTACGTACATTGCATGCAAGCCGTGGCGGGGTGTCCTCATGCCCGAGAGACGCCGGTGTCCCCGAGAGCCTCAGGGCGATGCCTGCCGCTCCCGTGGCGCGCCTCTTGCTGAACCGGCCCCGGCGCAACCCGCCGCTCGTTGCCGGCAAAAGAGGGGACCCATGATCACCGCCGATCGAACCGCGTTGTGGTACAAGGACGCCGTTATCTACGCTGTCGATGTCGGGACCTACATGGACAGCGACGGCGACGGTATCGGCGATTTCGAGGGGCTGCGGATGCGGCTCGACTACATCGCCGCGCTCGGCGTGACCTGCCTGTGGCTGCTGCCCTTCTACCCGACGCCCAACCACGACAACGGCTACGACATCACCGACTACTACGGCATCGACCCGCGGCTCGGCACGATGGGCGACTGCGTGGCGTTCATGCATGAGGCGCATGCGCGCGGGTTGAGCGTGATTGTCGACCTTGTCGTTCACCACACCTCGGACCAGCATCCCTGGTTCCAGCAGGCGCGCTCGGGCGGCCGGTTCCGTGACTACTACGTCTGGACGGACGACCCGCCCGAGCAGACGTCGGCCGAGGTGATCTTCCCGGGAGACGAGGAGAGCGTCTGGGCGTGGGATGATGAGGCCGGCGCGAGCTACCTGCACCAGTTCTATCGGTTCCAGCCGGATCTCGATATCACCAACCCCGGTCTGCGCCGCGAGCTGCAGAAGATCATTGGCATGTGGCTGCAGATCGGCGCGGACGGGTTCCGCGTCGACGCCGCTTCGCGCATGCTCGGCCGCGAGGCGCTCCAGCCCGAGCCGGCGGAGCAGCCGCACGAGTTCCTTCGGCACCTGCGCAGCATCGTCACCGCGCGCAACGGGCAGGCGGCGCTGATGGCGGAGTCGGACGTCGATGTAGACGCGCTCGCATCCTTCTTCGGGGACGGCGACGAGATGCACCTGCTCTACAACTTCTGGCTCGACAACTTCCTGTTCCTCGCACTGGCGCGCGGCAAGGCGGAACCGATCGCGCGGGCGCTCGAGCAGCTCCCCGACAAGCCTGCCGTCGCGCAGTGGGCCAACTTCGTGCGCAACCTCGACGAGCTGGACCTCGAGCGCCTTTCGGACAGCGAGCAGCATGAGGTCTACGCCGCGTTCGCGCCAGAGAGGAACATGCGCATCTACGATCGGGGCATTCGGAGGCGGCTGGCGCCGATGCTCGGTGGCGACCAGAGGCGGATCGAGATGGTGTACAGCCTGCTGTTCAGCCTGCCGGGGACGCCCGTGACTCGTCTACGGCGACGAGATCGGCATGGGCGACGATCTCTCGCTGCCGGAGCGATCGAGCGTGCGCACGCCGATGCAGTGGTCCGCCGAGCCCAACGGCGGCTTCTCGACCGCGAGCGCGGGCAACCTGAAGTCTCCAGTGATCAGCGAGGGACCGTTTGCCTATAAGGATGTGAACGTCGTCGATCAGCGGCGGAATCCGACGTCGCTGCTCAACTGGATGCACCGCGCGATTCAGATGCACCGCCAGAACCCCGAGATCGGCTGGGGCGATCTCACCATCCTGAACACGGACCACCCGTCGGTGTTCGCGCATCGGTGCGACTGGGACGGCAGCGCCGTGATGATGGTCCACAACATCGGCGCCGATCCATGCACGGTGACGATCGACATCGGCGACCTCGATCGCTCGGCGGTGGTGGAGATCTTCGCCGACCAGGATTACGGGCAGGCGCGCGACGCGCTGCCCTCGCTGCGGCTGGACGGGTTTGGCTATCGCTGGCTGCGGTGCCGTGGCGCGCAGCTGTAGCGGACATGCGGGTGCCACGACCCGAGTTTTGCGATAGAGTGCCTCAGAAGTGAATCGTTGAAGTGGGTCCGGAGGCACGCATCGTGAGCACCGTGGTGGGTGAGAGGGCATCGTCACCGCAGCCGGCGCTGGCGCGCAAGCTGGGCACGGGAGACGCCGTGGTGATCGGCCTCGGGTCGATGATCGGCGCTGGTGTCTTCGCGGCGTTCGGGCCAGCCGCGCGCGCCGCCGGCAGCGCCCTGCTGATCTCGCTGGCCATCGCCGCGTTCATCGCCTACTGCAACGCCGTCGCCTCGGCGCAGCTGGCGGCGCAATACCCGACCTCGGGCGGCACCTACATCTACGGGCGCGAGCGGCTCGGGCACTGGTGGGGTTTCACCGCCGGGTGGGCGTTCGTGGTCGGAAAGACGGCCTCCTGCACGGCGATGGCGCTCACCTTTGCCGCCTACGCCATCCCGGACCCCTGGTGGGCGCAGCGGCTGGTCGCCGTGGCCGCGGTCGCGGCACTTGCGGCGCTCAACTACCGCGGTGTGACCAAGACCGCCGGGCGTGGCGCGGGTGCTCGTGACGATCACCCTCATCGCGCTGACGATCGTGGTCAGCGGCATCCTCTTCTTCGGTAACCCCGACCCGGACAACCTCGACGGCGTGCTCGACATCTCCGATGGCGGGCTGCACGGTCTCCTGCAGGCGGCGGGGCTGCTCTTCTTCGCGTTTGCCGGGTATGCCCGCATCGCGACGATGGGCGAGGAGGTGCGCGAGCCGGAAACGACGATCCCACGGGCGATCCCGATCGCGCTGTTCCTGACGGTGATCGTCTACGCGCTGGTGGGCACCAGCGCCCTGCTCGGCGCGGGCCCGGAGCGTCTCGCGAGCTCGACTGCGCCGCTCGTCGCCGCCATCGATGGCGCCGGTGTGGGCGGGATCGCGCCGGTGGTGCGCATCGGCGCGGCGGTCGCCAGCCTCGGGGCGCTGCTGGCGCTGATCGCCGGGATCGGGCGGACAAGCCTGGCGATGGCGCGCAACGGCGACATGCCGTCGTGGCTGGCGGCGGTGCATCCTGTCCATCGCGTGCCGCACCACGCCGAGATCGCGCTGGCGGCGGTCGTCAGTGCGCTGGTGCTGGCCGTCGACCTGCGCGGCGCGATCGGGTTCTCCTCGTTCGGGGTGCTGATCTACTACGCGATCGCCAACGCGTCGGCGTTCACGCAGACCGGCGCGCACCGGCGCTGGCCGCGGTGGCTGAACGCGGTCGGGGTGGTTGGGTGCCTGGTGCTGGTGGCGTCGCTGCCGGGGCAGTCGGTGGCCGCCGGGCTGGTGATGTTCGGGATCGGTCTCGGCGGGCGGTGGCTGCTGCGACGGCGGTGATGCGCGAGTTCCCGCACGACGCAAGAATGCCTCAGCCTCATGAGAAGCATGTCATTTCGACCGCAGCCCAGCAGTGGGCGAAGTGGAGAAATCGGGTCGCCGATCTCATCGGAGCTTGCTACGGACACGCGATCTCTCCACGCGCGCCTGCGGCGCCTGGTCGAGATGACAGGGAGGCGTCGACCGTACAACCCCATGGTGTTCATGGCCTGGTCTCCATGACGAACCCGCGCACCGAGGCGCGAGTCTGCACATTGAGGCTGTTACGCCTGGTAGAGGTCGCCGCTGAGGTACTTGAGGCCAAAGTCGACGGCGACGGTGACGACGGTGTGTCCGGGACCCAGCTCCCGCGCGAGCCGGATCGCTGCAGCCACGTTCATGCCCGACGATGTCCCCGCGAAGATGCCTTCTTCCCGCGCCATCCGCCGTGCGGTCGCCCGCGCCTCGTCCTCGTCGATCGCCCGAACCTCGTCGAAGTCGTCCGGATTCAGGAGCGGCGGCGCGAAGCCGACCCCGACACCCTCGATGTGGTGGGCGCCGGTGCGACCCTCGGAGAGGATTGGCGAGCTGGCCGGCTCGAGCCCGACGACCCGGGTACCGGCTGTCCTGCTCCCGGAGCGCGCGCGAGCACGCCGGCAAGCATGCCGCCGGTGCCGACGCCGCCGACGAAGGCGTCGATCGTGCCGGGCACCTGCTCGCCCAGCTCGTCAGCGATGCCGCGGTAGCCGGTGAGCGCGTCGTCGTTGTGGAACTGGTCGGTCCAGTAGGCGCCCTCGTCACGCTCGATCCCGCGTGCGCGGGCGGTCCTGCGCTGGATGAGGTCCGCGGTGATCTGGCCGCCCACGCTCGGCTCGATGATCAGCTCGGCGCCGAATGCCTGCCATGGTGCTGCAGCTTCTCTTCGGCGCGAAGGCGTCCGACGTGACGACCTTGAGCGGGTAGCCGCGTTGGTCGCGCAGACGAACGCGAGCGAGGAGCCAGTGCTGCCGCCGGTCAGCTCGACCACGGTCATGCCGGGTCGCAGGTCACCGCGCGCCTCGGCGCCTTCGACGATCGCCTTCGCCATGCGGTCCTTGTAGGAGCCGGTCGGGTTGAGGTACTCGAGCTTGACGAGCACCGTCGCGGCGTCGTCAGCGACGAGCCGGCGCAGCTGCACGATGGGCGTGTTGCCGATCACGTCGAGCGTCGATCGGGAGACGGTCATGAGCGCTTCCTCCGGGGTGAAGGCGGGCGAGCGGACAGGTGGGATCCCGCACATGATAGCAAGGGGGCCAGGGCTCGTGGCAGCATTGCCGGGGCGAACCTGTGACGCTCCAGCCCTCGGGTACCATAATGTGCAATGTGTCATCGCTGTCCGGGCGTCGACATCGGATTGCCATGAACCGGACGGCGCGGGTCAACCAGGAACTCAGGGGTACCGATGGATCGACGAATGTTGTGGGCGAAGCGATTCGCCGTGATTACCGCCGTGGGGATGTTCCTCGTCCTGCTGATGGGCGCGAACGTGACCGCCACCGGCTCTGGCGAGGGGTGCGGCAGGACGTGGCCGCTCTGCCACGACAGCTTCCTGCCCGCCGACACCATCGAGTCCGTCATCGAGTACAGCCACCGCCTGGTGACGAGCATCGAGGGGCTCTTCGTGTTCGCCACCGCCATACTCGCGTGGCCGCTGCGCAAGCGCTTCCCGCAGTTCAGGCTGCTCGTGCCCGCGGTGGCCGGCACGCTCATCCTGCAGTCCCTGATGGGCGCTGCCGCCGTGATGTGGCCGACCTCGCCGGAGGTGATGGCGAGCCACTTCGGCATCTCGCTGATCTGCCTGGCGTCGGCGGTGCTGATCGCGCGGGTCGTGACCGAGGCGAGAGACGATGAGGACCATCTCGCGATCCGCCGCATCTCCGCGCCGGGCGGGTATCGCCTGCTGATGATCGCGACGCTCGTGTTCTCCATCATCGTCGCGTACTCCGGGGCCTATGTTCGTCACACCAACGCGGAGCTGGCCTGCACGAGCTGGCCGACCTGCAACGGCGAGGTGATCCCCGAATTCAGCGGGCCGGCTGGTATCCAGACGCTGCACCGGCTCGCGGCGCTGGGCATCAGCCTGCTGATCGTCGCGCTGGTGGTGTGGTCGTACCGGTTCCGGATGGAGCGCGGCGACCTGCACCGCCTCTCGCTGCTGGCGCTGGTGCTGGTGATTGGGCAGGCCGCCGCCGGTGCGATCGTCGTCTACTCCGGGCTGCAGCTGCTGGCGACGCTGACGCACGCCGGGCTGATGGCGCTGCTCTTCGTGACGCTGAGCGACGGCGTGCGGCTGGTGTTGCCGCCACCGCGCCGGGAGATCGAGGCGGAGCAGGCGCGGCACGCCTCGGTGCCACGCATGGCCACCGGCGACTGACCAGACTGTGATCGTCGACCAGCGACATGAGGGGGCCGCCACATGGCGGCCCCCTCATGGTTCGGCAGGTCGGTGTCAGGACACGGAGGCTGCGTGTGGCGTGAGCCGGGTCAGGTCGGGCCGGTCAGCGTCGAGTAGCCGACTGTGCCGCGCCAGGTGACGCTCTCACTGGAGGTCGGGACGGAAAAATGCTCGTCGCGCCAGCTCACCAGCGCTTCCTCGCCCGCCGCCATGTCCTCCGGTGTTTCCCAGATGTTCACGGCGATCCGGCCCTTCGGGCGTTCGAACCAGCAGTAGAGAACGAATCCAGGCTGTGCCAGGAAGATCGGGATCAGCGTCTCCTGCGCGATCGCCACGAGATCGTCGGTCGCGTAGTCCGGCGCCGTGGTCTGGTCGCGCATGGTGAACGTCGTGCCGTGGAGAAATGGTGGGAGCTCGGATGCCGGCGTGTCGGTGGTCGCCCAGATCCGGGTCCGATTCTCGGCGGAGAGCGGCGTTTGCGTGACGAACCGGGGATCGAGCTGCGAGACGTAGTCCTGTGCGAGTGCCTGCGACTGCTGCGCGACATCCGCGTCCGCCATCGTCGAGAAGATGATGGCGGTTGCCGGGTCGGCATCGTCGAACACGAAGGTGTATCCGTGGAATCCGGGAAGCTCGGTGGTCTGCGGCAGGAGCCGCGCCATCACATCGGGGAAGATCGCCTGGTTGAGCGCTGCCGAGGGCTGGGTGCGCACGCGAGCTGAGGCGTAGCCCGGCGACGCGGCTGCATCGGAAATGGGCGTCGCCTGTTGACTGCCTGCGGCCAGCGATGGTGCCAGCAGCATCGCGCCACCGGTCGCGGCACCGCCGATGAATGATCGACGAGTGGTTCCCGCCATTTTCCTCACCTCCACACGTGATTTATGCATTTGTTGTCCGGAACAGGACCCGCCGGCAGTGTATCGCAGCCGGGCACCGTGTGGGGCGAAGCAGGCCGAACGCGACCGGATATATCCACAGGCGAGCGCCCACGCTCGTCCCGAGCGTCCGGGCATCCCGTGTGCGGGACGAACACTGCCCCATCGTGCGTGGAGACCCCTTGACGCCCCGCCATCTCTCACATATCCTGATGGTATCAGGTAAGCCTGTTGATATCAGGGACCGGCGGGTGTTGGCATGACGATGAACACGCCCAAGGCGAAGAAACGTCCTACGGCGATGGAGCGCAGACGCATCGCGCGAAAGGAGACGATCACCGAGATCCTCGACATCGCAGCGGAACTCATGCGGGAGGAAGGTGTCGCGGCGCTCAACGTCAGCGAGGTAGCGCGCCGCATGGGAATGCGGCCCCAGTCTCTCGCGGAGTACTTCCCCAGCAAGTCAGCGATGTACGACGCCCTGTTCGTGAAGGGCGTGCGTCTGATGCATGAGGGTGACGACCGGGCCTTTTCGGAGCATGGTCCGGATTGGGCGCGCGTGCAGGCGTGGTTCGAGAATCGGCTGACGTTTGCCGAGGAGCATCCCGAGCTCTACCACCTCGTGCTGGAAATGCCGGTGCCCGGGTTCGAGCCATCGGACGAGAGCCGGCAGGCCGTCAGGGACCTACTGGAGACCGTCAGGTCAGGGCTGATGGCGGTGATGGAGGCTGGCGCCATGGTGCCGGGCATGCCACCGGAGCGTGCGATAGATATCCTGCTGACCGCCCGGCGCGGTGTCGTCGCCGAACAGATCGGAAAGAAGAGACTCCTGTCCGAGCGATCCAACCGTTTTCGCGGTCTGATCCCGGACATCATCGCCATCTACCGGGCGGCGTGGAGGCCAGAACACGGGGAGCCTCCGGCCGACCAGCGTGGGAGGGAAACGCCCAGCGATCAGGGGGACGCGGCCCCGATGATGTGAGTGAACTACGTGCCGTTTCGTATACCTGCCGAAGGATGAAGCATCATGGCAACGACCAGTGAGCGCACGATTATTTCGACGAGCAGCCAGGAGGGTGAGACGTACCTCGTCGGTCCGGAGACGGTCATCATCAAGTTCGGGGGAGCCGATACCGACGGGACACAGCTGGTGGTCGAGATCAACACACCGCCAGGTGGTGGCCCGCCGGTGCACACGCACCTCGCCCAGGAGGTGTTCCTGGTGCTCGAAGGGGAGTTCGAGTTTCCCACGGTGCGGAACGGCCGGCGGGAAGCGACGCGCGCCAGCGTTGGGGATACCATCTACATTCCAAGCGGCATTCCGCACAGCTATCACAACATCGGATCGGTGCCCGGGCGACTGCTCGGGGTTCTCTCCCCCGCCGCCGAGATGGAGGGCTTCTTCAGGGAAGCAGGGGTGCATGTCGAGGACGCGTCCCAACCACCCACACTCGATCCGCCGGATATGGGTGCGTTTATCGCCATTGCCGGCAAGTACAACATGACGTTCACACCCCCGACCGAGTAGGGGGCAGACGCACCGCGGCTGGCAAGGGGCCACAAGGAGACACCTCCGTGGTGTTCGAGTCATGTGAGTCTGGAGTCCCGGTCACCCAGTGGCCGGGACTTCCTGCTCCCGGAGCCGTCCGCGAGGTGACCAGCATGTTGTCCGTCCTGGCGCGACCGGCGGGGTCGACCGGGACGTGCGCCCCGAGTGTTGACCGCCCAACAATCCATGTCGTCCAGGGCGCTTCAACCGCCCCGGCATGGTGTCGGAAGCATGGCGATACTCGCTCGCCCGGCGCCATGCGGTAGCGGCGGCGCCTGCAGGCACCAGACGTGACCGGCAGGCGGCGTCGTTACGCCGGACGGACGCCGACGGTGATGCTGCCGGTGTAGCCCGTCGAGGCATCCGCTTCGTCGATCGGCGCGAGATCGAGGAAGAAGCCCGGCTCCTGCTCGTGACCGGCGAGAATCCCGTCCTGGTCATTGCGGGTGCGCTGGGCGTCGTCGCGGCCGGCGTACGCCTCGTGCGAAGCGAACACCTCGTCGCTGACGGCGTCGTCGAAGAAGAGCTGCCCGGTGTGGATGTCGGTGCCGCCGTCGTAGGCGCTGTTCGCCGCGCCGCCGAGGATCACCTTCATGTGGATGTGCACGGTGCGGCCCTGGTACCAGCCGGGGTAGACCGTGGTGAAGCGGGCCACGCCTTCTTCGTCGGTGAGCTGGGTCCCCCGCAGGAACATGCTGCTCGCTGCCTGCTCCGCCGCGGCGGGGTCGGCGTTGCCGCCCGGGGTCGCCCCCTGCACGCCGGAGTAGTAGCCCTGGGCGTTGCAGTGCCAGATGTCGACGGCGGCGTCCGGCAGCGGCTCGCAGGTGGTGGTGTCGACGACGGTGATCTCGAGCGCCAGCGGCAGGCCGGCCTCGCCGTCGGTGACGTCATCGCGGATGAGGGCGTCGTCGACGTAGAACGGCCCTTCGGTCATTTCCGGAGTGAGCACGCAGATGATCTGGTCGGGTGTGGCGACCGTTTCGGAGCTTTGGGCGATCGCGATGGCGGACTTCAGGCCGAAGCTGCCGGCGGCGACGGCGGCGAACCCGCCGGTGACGAGGGAGCGGCGGTCGAGGATGGAGGCGGGAATGCGATCGGGTGGGGTGATGGACGGCATGGGCGGCTCCTGGTGCATGGCGAGACGAACGCCCGGAGGGAGATTCCGGGGCGGCCTGATCTCAGGCTAGCGGGAGATGCTGAGCGGGAAGGTACCGTTCGCTGAAGGAACGCTGAACGTGGCAGTCACCGGTTGGGTTGATGCGCCGGAGGGCTGTCGGTCCCGTTCCGATCGAGCGTTCAATCGCCTTCGCTCAGTGCAAACTCTGGCCGCGCTGGCCGAGGTGAGCGGTTGCGAGGTCGGGACGGCATTGGCGGCGCGGAGCAATGGGGAATTGTGCGTTGAGGAGCGCCGCCAAGCGCGCCCCCTACGCAAGGGGCGCCGGTGTAGGGGACGCCTTGCCCGCGCAACCGACGTTCGCGGCAGCCGGCTCGCGCGGGAAATGGCGTCCCGATCGTCACGATGGCTGGACACACGAAACCGGGTGCTTCGCTCGATATCCACCTCTGCGTATCGGCTGATTGCCGAGATGCCGTGCGTTTGGCACAATGGGAGATGCTGCGGAGCTGCGTTCCGCGGGTTTCTCGTTGCCATCTATCCTGGATCGCAGTTGCCATGTGTGCTCACACGTTCGATCTGCCGCAACTGACCCGGTGCCGTCACCTCGCCATGTCCCATGGCGGGCAGGCTGCCGCTGCGCCAGCGACCTTGTGCCCGGTCGCCGCACAGGTTGCCTGACGCCCCCGGCGACACGTCCTCGCCCCGATCACGCAGATCGAGTCACCGTGGAGTACCAAGCCATGTCCGACCTGAATATCCCCTGGCAGTCCGGCGAGGAGATTCGCCGGAGGTTCGTCGAGTTCTTCGAATCCAAGAACCACCAGCATTACCCCAGCTCCTCACTGATCCCGCACAACGACAAGACGGTGCTGCTCACCACCGCTGGCATGCAGCAGATGATCCCGTTCTTCCTCGGGCTGGAAACCCCGCCGCACAACCGCCTCGTCACGGTCCAGAAGTGCTTTCGCACCCCGGATATCGACGAGGTCGGTGACGAGCGCCACTCGACCTTCTTTTTCATGCTCGGCAACTTCTCCGTGCGCGACTACTTCAAGCGCGAGTCGCTGGCATGGACGTGGGAGTTCTTCACCGAGTGGATGCACATCCCCGCCGAGCGCCTCTACCCGACGGTGCACCCGGAGGATGAGGAGTCCTACGCGATCTGGCGCGACGAGATCGGCGTGCCGGAGGAGCGCATCCACACACTCGAGGACAACTGGTGGCGCGCGGGCCCGACCGGCCCCAACGGCCCGGACTCCGAGGTCTACGTCGACCGCGGCGCGCATCTTGGCTGCGGCGAGCCCGACTGCGCGCCCGGCTGCGAGTGCGAGCGCTTTCTCGAGGTGTGGAACAACGTCTTCATGCAGTTCAACACCACCCCTGACGGCACCACCACGCCGCTGGCGAAGCCCTGTGTCGATACCGGCATGGGCCTCGAGCGGCTGGTGATGATCGCGCAGGGTGGCCGCACGTTGTACGACACCGATCTCTACCAGCCGATCATCCAGAAGGCGGCGGAGCTGGCGGGAGTGAAGTACGACCGTGACCCGCAGACGGACAAGGCGCTGCGCGTGATCGCGGATCATCTCCGCGGCGCGACCTTCCTCGTCGCGGACGGCGTGCTGCCGGGCAACGAGGGACGCTCCTATGTGCTGCGCCGGGTGGTTCGCCGCGCCGTGCGCCACGGTCGCCTGATCGGCCTCGAGGGGTCGTTCGTGGGGCAGATCGCCGATCTGGTGATCGACATGTACGGCGAGCACAACCCGGAGCTCGTCGAGCGCCGCGGCCAGATCGTCAAGACTCTCGAGCACGAGGAGGAGAGCTTCGGCAAGACGCTGCAGTCCGGCATCAACCGGCTCCAGCTGCTCACCGATGAGCTCCGTCAGCAGAGCGTGACCGTGATCCCGGGGGAGGAGGTCTTCCGTCTCTACGATACCTACGGCTTCCCGTACGACCTCACGGTGGAGCTCGCGAGCGAGGAGGGGCTGACCGTCGACCAGGACGGCTTCAACGCGGCGATGGAGCGCCAGCGTGAGACAAGCCGCAGCGGCGCGAACTTCCGCGACACCGCGCGCGATCGCGCCGACCTCTACGCGCGCATCAGCCCGCGCACGACCTTCCTCGGGTACAGCGATACCCGCGCGGAGACGCAGATCGTCGCGATTCTCGACAGCAACGGCACGCGGGAGACCGCCGAGGCGGGGCAGCAGGTCGAGATCGTGCTCGAGCGCACGCCGTTCTACGGCGAGTCGGGCGGTCAGGTTGGCGACACCGGCGAGATCCACACCGAGACCGGCCGCATCAACATCGACGACACGCACAAGCCCGCGCCGGACCTCTTCGTGCATGTCGGCACGGTGATCGAGGGCTTCGTCAGCGTTGGCGAGCGCGCGACGGCGGCGATCGACAGCGAGCGACGGCAGGGCATCCGCCGCAACCACACGGCGACGCACCTGCTGCACAAGGCGCTGCACATGGTGGTCGGCGAGGACGCGCGGCAGGCGGGCTCGCTGGTCGCGCCGGACCGCCTCCGGTTCGACTTCACCGCGATGGAGCCGGTCGACGCGAACCAGCTGCGGACGATCACCGAGATCGTCAACCGGGAGGTTGTCAGCGACATCGCGGTCGACACCAACGAGATGGCGTACGACGAGGCGGTGAAGAAGGGCGCGATGGCGCTCTTCGGCGAGAAGTACGGCGATGTCGTGCGGGTTGTCTCCGTCGGGGACGTCTCGCGCGAGCTCTGTGGCGGCACGCACGTGCGCCACACCGGCGAGATCGGGCCGTTCGTGATCACCGCGGAGAGCAGCGTCGCATCCGGTGTCCGCCGCATCGAAGCGCTGACCGGTACGGCGGCGGTGGAGCGGATGATCGGGCAGCAGTCAGTTGTCGAGGGGATCGGACGCGACCTCAAGGTGTCGTGGACCGACCTGCGCGATCAGGTGCATGCGATGCAGGAGCGCATCCGGCAGCAGGAGCGCGAGATCGGCAAGCTGCGCGGGCAGCTCGCGGGCGCGCGTAGCGGCGACCTCCTGGAGAGCGCGGTCGACATCAATGGCACCAGGGTGCTGGCGAGCCGCGTCGATGTCGCGACGCGAGACGAGCTGCGGCAGATGGGCGACCGCCTGCGCGACTCAATGCAGTCGGGCGTGATCGTGCTCGGCGCGGTGATCGACGAGCGGCCGGCGCTGCTGGCGATGGTCACCCCGGATGTGGTCAAGCAAGGCATCAAGGCGGGCGATATCATTCGTGAGGTCGCCACCCATGTGGATGGTCGCGGCGGTGGCCGGCCGGAGCTCGCGGAGGCGGGAGGCAAGAACCCGGGCGGCATCGACAACGCGATCTCGGCCGTGACCGAGGTGGTAACCGCGAAGGCTGCAACCGCATAGCGACGCAAACCCGGGCGTATCGCGGCCGGGAGAGGAGAGTGCGTCCCGGCCTGGCGCGGAGCCAACCGCGCCAGGCCGGGCAAAACCATGAGCAGTGAGATCGAATCGCCAGGCAACCCGTTTCAGGTGGAGCAGCATGAGTCCCTGCCCGAGGTGCTGGATCGCCTCCGTGGTCACAGGGGAGAGTCGCTGTTCCTGGTGATCGCCGATCACAGCCCGATCCTGCTCACCGCGACCGAGTTCCGGGCGCTCAAGGACCTCGCCGACCGCCAGAACCTCCGCATCCATATCCGTACTGACGACACGTTGCGTCTGCAGCTGGCATCCATGTTCGGGTTCGCCCGCACGACACGCCGCCCCGAGCCCGAGGCGGCCGAGTCCGAGCCGGCCGGGCATCACTTTGGCAGCTGGCGCAACGTCCGGCGCCCCAAGCACCGCCCGGCGGGGCAGGCACCGGAGGCCGAGCTGCCGCCTGTCGCCGATGCGCCGGCCCCGGAGCAGGATGACCCGATCACCGTCTCCCGCCGGCGCCGGAACGCGCTCTACAACGACAGCGTTTCCCGCGAGAAGCCGGACGACGACATCATCCTGATCGACGACGCCGGTCTCGACTACATCGAGGACGACGAGGACCGCGGCCGCAGCGCGGCGTGGCTCTATGGCCGCATCGCTGCCGGCGTGCTCGTGCTGCTGGTGGTGGCGTTCGCGGCGCTTTGGTACTGGTACCCCGCGGTCGAGCTCGATGTGACGCTGCGCCAGGCGGATATCTCGACCGACATCGTCTACTCCGTCGCCGCCCCGGACGCCCAGGTGCCGAGCGACGCGGCGTTCGCCGTCCAGGCCGAACAGCAGTCGGCCGACGTGCCGTTCTCGATCGAGATCCCGGCGAGCGGCGTCGAGAAGGAGCCGGACGGCACCGCCAGCGGCACGGTGCTGTTCCGCAATGTCAGCGGCGCACCGGTCACGCTGGAACAGGGCACCGAGCTCACCACGATCAGCGGCGTGAGCTACCTGCTGCTGGAGCCGCTGGAGGTGCCGAGTGGCGATGTCGACACCCCAGGCGAGGCCGAGGCGCCGGTGACGGCCGCCCAGCCGGGCGCCGCCGGCAACCGTGAGGTCGGCGCGCTCACCGGCAAGGTTCCGGACCAGAACGTCTACTACAGCAACCTCACCGGTCCGATCGACGGCGGCACCGACCGCGAGTACCCGGTCGTGACCGAGGAAGACGTCGCCGAGGCCCAGCGGACGCTGGCGGAGGACCTCCAGCCCGCCGCCGCCGAGGGCTGGCGCGCGCAGCTGCCCGAGGGCATGGCGATCGTCGGGCCGTCGGTGCAAGCCGGGCGACCCGACCTACACCATCGAAGGCGCCGCCGGCGACCGCCGCGAGTCCGTATCGGTCACCGGCAATGTGTCCGTGACCGGATTGGTGTACAGCCTCGCGGATGTCGAGAAGCAATCGCGCAGCACGTTCGAGGTTGCGCTGCAGGATCAGGTCCCGCCCGGCTACGAGCTGGTGGCGTCGACCATCGCGTTGGGCGAGCCCGAGGTGGTTGCCGAGGCGCCACAGAACGTCGAGTATCGCGTCAGCGCCAACGCGACCGCGCGAGCGATCTTCGACGAGGGCGCGCAGAACGGGCTCAAGGAGCGCATGGCGGGATCGAGCGTGGAGGAGGCGCGCGCGGCGGTCGAGGACGTCGGCGCGATCGAGACCTGGCAGATGTCGCACTCGCCTGGCTGGTGGCCGGACCGCATGCCGCGCAGCGACGGTCGCATCACGCTGAACATCCGGGAGTCGCTTCCCGGCGGTGCCGCGCCGGCGGCATCACCCGCGGCGACGCCGGACGCGGGGGCGGGCTCGTGATGCTCGGGCGTATTCTGGGGCTCGACATCGGCGAGCGACGGATCGGCGTGGCGATCAGCGATGAGATGGGCACGATCGCCAGCCCGGTCGGGATGATCCGGCGGGAAGGGAATGTCGGCGGCGAGCTGCGGGAGATGATCGCGCGGTACGGCGCTGTGCGGCTGGTCGCCGGCCTGCCGGTCGGGCTCTCCGGGCGGGAGGGGCCTCAGGCGGCGTTGGTACGACAGTTCACTGACGCGCTGGCGGCGGAGATCGACGTGCCGCTGGAGTACTGGGATGAGCGTCTTTCGACGGCGGTGGCGGAGCGCAGCCTGATCGAGGGCGGGCACCGTCGCAAGGCGCGCAAGGGGAAGATCGACGCCGTGGCGGCGGCGGTGATCCTGCAGGGGTACCTGGATCATCAGCGATGGCAGAAGTCACGATAAACTGTCGGCAACCGCCGCCGATGCGGTAGGATGCAGAGACACTGAGCCTGATGCAACATCATCCGTTCGACGATTCGGCGCTGTGGGGAGACACACGATGAAGAAGCTGATTATTGCGGTAGTGCAGAACGAGGATGCGGACGCGGTGGTCGATGCGCTGCTGGAGCAGGAGTTCCGCGCGACGCGCCTCGCCAGTACCGGTGGCTTCCTGCGTCGCGGCAACACCACGCTGATGATCGGCGCGGACGAGGAGCAGGTGGACCAGGTGCTGGGCCTGATCCGGAGCCATGCGACGTCGGCGGCGGCGCCGGAGGGGTCGGGCGCGACGCAGCCGGCCGCGGCGACCGTCTTCGTCCTCGACCTCGAGGAGTACCAGCGCCTGTAGCGCTCCGGTTATCCAAAACACGCAGCGCGTAGCCCCGCACCGTGTGTGCGGGGTTCGTCGTATCGACGCGAGGATACGGCCATCGTGCAGACCCGGATTTTGATATCCGTGTCTGCTGAAATCGATCGTGCGCTGTCACGCACGGGATTAGCGTGAGTCGCGGACGAGATCGTCGAGGGTGTCGAAGTAGGCCGGGAAGGTCTTGGTGACGCACGCCGGGTTGGCGATGACGACGCCGGGCGCGCGGAGGCCGGTGAGTGCGAAGCCCATCGCCATGCGGTGATCGTTCCAGGTCTCGACGGTTGCCGGGGTGACGGGGCGAGGGTGGATGGTCATGCCGTCCTCGAACTCCTCAACCTCCTGCCCGAGCTTCCGCAGCTCCTTCACCACGTTCCCGACCCGATCCGTCTCCTTGAACCGGTTGTGAGCGACACCTCGAAAGGTTACCGGGCCATCCGCGAACGGCGCGATGCCCGCAAGCGTCTGCGACGTGTCCGAGATGTCGGCGAAGTCGAACTCGCCGCCGTGGAGCTGACCTTTCGGCGGGCCGGAGACCGTCGTCGCGGTCGGGGTCATCGCCACCGTGCAGCCCATTGCCCCCAGCACGCGCACGAAGTCGAGATCGCCCTGGAGCGCCGAGCTGCCGAGCCCCTCGATAGTGACGGTCCCGCCGGTGATCGCGGCGACAGCGAAGAAGTAGGAAGCGGCGGAGGCGTCCGGCTCGATCGCGTACTCGCGTGACCGGTAGCGCTGCCCACCGGGGACGGTGAAGGTGTCCTCGCCGAGCTCGACCTCGGCGCCGAACGCGCGCATCACCTCGGCGGTGATCGCGATGTATGGCCGCGAGATCAGCTCCCCGGCGACGTGGATGGTGACGGTGTCCCGTGCGGCGGGAGCGGCGAGCATGAGCCCGGTGAAGTACTGGCTGCTGAGGTTGCCGGGCATGGTCACCTCGCCGCCGGGGAGGCCCTGAGAGGTGATCCGAACCGGCGGGCAGTCGTTGCCGGCCTCGGAGGCGGCGTCGACGCCGAGCTGGCGCAGGGCATCCAGCAGCGGCCCGATCGGGCGCTTGCGCATCGCCTCGTCGCCGTCAATGCGGTAGGGGCCGGTGCCGAGCGCGACGACGGCGGCAAGGAAACGGGCGGTGGTGCCGGAGTTGCCGATGTAGAGATCGGCGGAGGTCGCCGGGATGGTGCCAGCGGAGCCATCGACGGTCATCGTGCGGGCGGCTTCGTCGGCGCGGACCGGGATACCGAGCTGATGCAGTGCCTGCGCCATGTAGTGGGTGTCGTCGCTGAAGAGCGGGCCGGTGAGGGTGGATGTGCCGTCGCCGAGCGCGGCGGTGACAAGGGCGCGGTTGGTGATGCTTTTCGAGCCGGGGATCACCGGCGTGCCGGAGACGGGGCCGGTGGCGGGCTGGATCTCGATGGTGTCGGGCCAGGTGGTGGAGGTGGGGGCGCTGGTCACGTGGGCTCCTTGTGACGACGATCGGCTCATCGCCGTCAGTATGCCATCGGCGGCGGTCCTGGCCAGAATGCAGTCCCACACCAGCGCGAGAAGCGATCTCGTCGGTCACCGGCTGGGTTGCGACCGACCATGCGCAGGCGGGAGGATCGACGTCACCTTGGCGGGTCAGGCACCGAGGGCGGCGACGATGGTGTCGATGTTGTAGCGCATCATATCGATGTAGCTGTCCGCGTCACTGTCCTTGTCGCCGATGGTTTCGACGTAGAGCTGCGGCGCGACATCGACGCCGGCTTCGTCGGCGAGCGGCTGGAGCATGTCCGCGCTGCCGGGAGCATCCGGGAAGACGGCCGGGATGTCGTGGTCCTCGATCAGCTGCGCCAGCTCCGCGACGTGGCGCGCGGGTGCATCTGCGCCCTCGGTGCTGCGTGACTCCAGCAGCACGCCGGGAATCTCGAAGCCATAGGCGTCCGCGAACGCGCCGAAACTCTCGTGCGCGGTGACGAGCTGGCGGCGGTCCTCCGGGATCGTCGCGGTCTGGTCGCGGATGTAGGTATCCAGATCCTTCAGCTCGGCGGTGTAGGCCTCGCCGCCGGCGGTCCAGGCGTCGGCGCTGTCCGGGGCGACCTTGGTGAGCGCATCGACGAGCGACGGGATGGCGTCGATGGTGTTCTGGACGTCGAGCCAGACGTGAATCTCATTCCCGTGTGTGTGGCCGTCGCCCGTGTCCTCGGTCGCGGTCGGCGAGCCGCCGTGCCCCGCCTCGAAGAGGGCGAGCACCGGCGCGTCGGTGCCGGACGATTCGACGAGGTCGGGCAGCCACGGCTCGTAGTCGTGACCCGCCTCGACGATGAGATCGGCATCAGCGATGGCGGCGACCTGGTCCGGCGACGGATCGAAGGTGTGGGCATCGCCGCCGACCGGCACCAGCGAGGTCACGTGGACGCGGTCGCCGCCGACCTGCTGGACGATATCGGCGACCACGCTGAAGGAGGCGACGACTTCGAGCGGATCGTCTTCCTGCGCGCGCGCGCCGGTCGGGACGATCATGACCAGCATGAGCAGTGTGGTGCCGAGCGTGAGCGCGGTGTGGCGGATGGCTGTGCGAGATGCGGTCATGAGATCTCCCTCTGTGCGCGTCGGGGTCGTGCCTGGTCGGATCGTCGTGCCGAAGAAACCCGGCCTTGCTGAAGATGATACACAGTATCAGCAAGCCGATGGGTCGTGGCTGGTCGATCGGCGCGTGAGCGGGAGGTATCCATTTTCGCGGCCCGACCGCGTATTATTCACCGAGAGCACCGCATCGATGAAACGAGCATACAAGGAGTACATCGGACATGACATCGGTGGTGAGGGCGCGGGTCGTGATGCTCGGCGCGCTGGCAATGATGCTTGTCTCCCTGCTCGCGCCCGCCGCGACCGTCGCCCAGGATGCGCGCACGGCGGGCTGTGTCGGAGGCGGCGGTCGAGATGAGCCGTCTCGAGCAGAGTGGTGACATCCTGGCCCTGCATGACATGCTGCAGCCGGATGTGCGGCTGGTCGTTTCCCGCGCGGCGCTGGAGCTGTGGTACCAGGGCATTGACGCGGTGATCCCGACGGCGGACCCGGAGGTTCTCTCCGTCGAGTTCGGCTCGTGGACGTGGCCGGTGACCGGCCGCACCTACGCCGACGTCGCGACGGTGGAAGTGCGCCAGCCCGGCGTGCGGCAGGGCGAGGTGCTGGACCAGGTCGAGATCCAGCACTACTGGTTCGATGGCTCCCGCTGGCGGTGGTTCTTCGGTGCCGACAAGGCGTTCATCGACAGCCTCGAGGCGCAGGTCACGCAGGACGCCGACATCGGCGAGTTCGCCGACCTGCAGTACGCGCGGGTGAACCTGGTGTGGTCGGAGATCTACGCCGACGCGGGCGTCGAGTACAGCACGCCGGACGCGATCAACCCGATCACGGACCTGCCGGTGCAGACCGGATGCGGGCAGATGACGAAGGACGACTACTCCGAGGTCTTCTACTGCACGCTCGACCAGGAGATCTACTACATGGTCGATTTCCAGCAGCTGATGGAGCGCCAGTTCGGCGCGTACGCGTGGCCGCACATTGTCTCCCACGAGTGGGGACACCACATCCAGTTCCTGCAGGGGATCGACTCCTCGAACAACCCGGAGCTCGACGGCGGCATCTACGACATCGAGCTGGAGCTGCAGGCGGACTGCCTCGCCGGTGTCTACGCGCAGGAGGCGGTCGCGCGGGGCTGGCTGAGCGAGCAGGAGCTCAACGACGCCTACCAGATCAGCCTGTTCGCGGCGGACTCTCCGGGGACGCCGTTCGATGACCCCATGGCGCACGGCACCGGGCAGCAGCGCCAGCAGGCGTTCACCAACGGGCTGGAGGACGGGCTCTTCGGCTGCAACATCGACCTCACCCCGGCGGGGTAGGCCCGAGTCAGGGGCGCACCTATCAAACCGGTCATTTCGACCGGAGTCCACGAAGTTGGCGAAGGGGAGACATCGCGTCGCCCACTTCAGCGCGCCCCAGCCCACGCGATTTCTCCCCTTCGCGTGTTGGCGCACACATCGGTCGAAATGACACTATGCGTTGTGTCCTGAATCGGGCGAGTCATCGTGCGCGCATCTGTCGCCGTCCGCGCGGAGATGACGGATACCGCATACAATGGCGGCACCATCCGCTCACGCCGAAGCAAGGAGCATGCACCTCATGGCGACCACCACCCATCGACCCGGCAAGGAGATCGGCAGCGGGCTCGATGTCTTCTCCGACACGCCGCTGCCCGGCTGGGCGCGCATCCGGCAGGAGCTCGACAGCACCGACGTCGGCTCGATCCCGGACGCCATCGCCCGCGAGTTCGCCAAGCCCGGCATCGGTGACCAGATCACCGAGGGCAAGGCGGTCGCGCTGACCGCCGGCAGCCGTGGCATCGACCGCATCGCCGAGGTGCTGCGCGCCTGCGTGAACGAGGTCCGCAACCGCGGCGGCGAGCCGTTCATCATCCCGGCGATGGGCAGCCACGGCGGCGCCACCGCCGAGGGGCAGACGGCGCTGATCGCCCACTACGGCGTGACCGAGGAGTTCGTCGGCGCGCCGATCCGTGCCAGCATGGAGACGGTCGAGCTGGGCGAGGTCGAGGGGGGCGTGCCGGTCTGGTTCGACCGCATCGCGCACGAGACGGCCGACCTCGTGATCCCGGTCGGGCGCGTCAAGGCGCACACCGACTTCCGGGGACCGGTCGAGTCCGGCCTGATGAAGATGCTGGCGATCGGGCTCGGCAAGCAGCACGGCGCGAGCTGGTTCCACAGCCAGGGCATCCACACCTTCGGCGAGCTGATCCCGAAGGTCGCCGCGTTCACGCTGCAGCAGGAGCCGATCCCGTTCGGCATCGCGCTGCTGGAGAACGGGCACAGCACGCTTGCGCAGATCGAGGCCGTCCCCGCGGCGGATATCCGCACGCGCGAGGAAGAGCTGCTGGAGATCGCGAAGGGCATGATGGCCGGGCTGCCTGAGGTCGAGCGCCTCGACGTCCTGATCGTCGACGAGATCGGCAAGGACGTCAGCGGTGACGGCGCGGACCCGAACGTGATCCACCGCGCGGTGGTGAACACGATGGACTTCTCCGACGCGCGGCCCGTCGTGCAGCGCTACATCGCGCGAGGCCTGACCGAGGACACCGACGGTAATGCGGCGGGAATCGGCATGTTCGACTTCGCGCTGCAGCGACTGGTCGACGAGATGGACCCGGTGCCGACCTACATGAACATGATCACCGCCAAGTCACCGCCGGGCGCGCGGGTGCCGATCACGGTCGCGAACGACCGGCAGGCGCTGACGCTGGCGGTCGCCTCGGCGCTCAAGGTGGAGCCGGGCAACGCGCGGATCATGCGCATCCAGAGCACGAAGCACCTGGAGGAGCTGTGGGTCTCCGCGCCGGTGATGGCAGAGCTGCGGTCGGCGGGCACGCCGATCGAGGTGCTGGAGGATGTGCACCCGATCGCGTTCGACGCGGACGGTATGTTCGTGGGCTGATCAGCACCAATTTGTAGGGGAGGGCCTTGCTCTCCCGCATGGCGGTCGCACTGCACCTCCGTGCCACCGCCGCCCCGCGGACATCCGGGCGGGCCCCTACGACGAGTCTGGGATTCGAATCGAGGATGGACAGGAGCTGGTCATGAGCACGCAGATCCCGACCTGTACGGTGGTGCGGCCGGGTGAGAGTCCTACGACGGCAAGCAGGGGCTGACTTACGTCGAAGGCATCTCCGCCGAGCGCGTCGGCTCGACCGGCATCTGCATGCATCTGCTCACGCTGCCGCCGGGCGCCCGTGCCAACGCGCACCTGCACGAGTCCCACGAGACGGCGATCTACGTGCTCAGCGGCCAGGCGGACACCTGGTACGGCGAGGGGCTCAAGGAGCATCTCGTGGTGAAGGCGGGAGAGATGCTCTACATCCCGGCCAACATGCCGCACATGCCGGTGAACACCACCGACGAGCCCTGTGTATGCGTCCTCGCGCGCACCGACCCGCACGAGCAGGAGAGCGTGAAGCTGCTGCCGGAGCTGGATGCGGTGGTGCCGCGGTAGTCGCTCGCCTGCGTCAGCGGACGGCGTCGATCTCGTCGCTCAGGCGACGGGCTGCCGCACACGCCGCCTCGGCGAAGTCCGGACCCGATGATGCGTACAGGATCGACCGCGAGGAGCTGACGATCATGCCCTCGCCGCGACGGTCGCGTGCGGCGGCGATCGCGGGGGCGACTGCCGCGCCCTGCGCGCCGATCCCAAGGATCAGGAGTGGCAGCTCCGGGGCTTCCCGCCGCACGATCGCGATCTTGTCCGGGAACGGCGCGCCGACGACGAGGACGCAGTTGCCGTTCTCGTTCCACCGGGTGGCCACGGCTCCGCGCCACCACCTGATACAGCGGCTCCCTCGCGTCTCCGATCGGCAGGTCCTGAAACTCCCCGGCGCCCGGGTCCGAGTTGCTCGTCATGATCACCACGCCGCGATCGGCACGCTCCAGATAGGGCCGCAGCGACCCCTGGCCGAAGTAGCTGTGGACCGTGGCGGCGTCCGCGCCGAGCACGTCGAACGCGGCGGTGGCGTATTTCCGGTTGGTGTCGCCGATGTCTCCGCGCTTGCCGTCGTAGATCACCGGGATCGACGGGTGATGCCGCTTGATGTGCGCGATGGTGCCGGCGAGGGCGACCGCGCCGTCGATGCCCTCCGCCTCGTAGAAGGCGGCGTTGGGCTTGAACGCGCACACCCACTCCGACGTGGCGTCGACGATCGCGGTGTTGAACGCGAGCATTGCCTCGGCACGGGATCGCCCCTCGCGAATCGTCTCCGGAATCCGCTCGTACACAGGGTCGAGCCCGACGCAGACGACGCGGCCCTGGCTCCAGCGCGCATGGAGCCGCTCCGTGAACGTGGTAGCGGCGGCTGCCGGAGGCGCTGGCTGGTCGGGGCTCATCGTCATGGTGGGCAGTCCAGGAAGTGGGCGCGGAAATCGGCCGGTCTGCCCACCATGATAGCCGCTGGTCGCCGGAGGGACGGCGCGCTCAGGGCGTGATCGTGTTGTTGCGGTGGTAGACGTTGTCCGGGTCGTAGCGGCGCTTCACCGTCACCAGCCGGTCCCAGCTGTCTCCGTAGCCGGCGCGGATGCGCGTCTGGCGATCGTCACCGTCGACGCTCGCGAAGTTCAGGAAGTCGCCGTCCTTGCCGTAGGGGGCGATGGCCGCATGGAGATCCCGCGCCCACTGCCGGCCGACGTCGTCGTCCGCCGGGTCGTCCCACGCGCCGACGATGACGACCTGGTAGCGGGCATCGCGGTGCGGGAACGCGGTCGCGTCCGGCGCCTTGCGGTTCATCTCGCCGGCATAGCACTCGATGGTCACGTTCAGCCATGGCAGCGGCGCGTTGCTCCCGAACTCGGCGACGGCATCGAGCACGGCGTCGTCCAGCTCGCGCATCATCGCGCTCTTCCAGTAGTAGCGGCGGCCGTGCGGGAAGAGCGCATCATTGGCGCTGTTCCATGCGGCATAGGGCATCGCGCCGGCCATCGTCATCACGGGCGGGCCGAACGTCAGGATCGGCTCGAGCGCGGCCTCGGCGCGATCCAGATCGCCGGACCAGCAGAACGGGATCGCCGCCACCCGCTGTCCGTGCTCGGGCTCCGCCAGCACGGCGCCGTAGAGGGTCAGCTCGTCCGGCTTGCTCGCGGTCACCTCGCGGAAAAGGTCCAACACCTCCCTGGCCCGGTCGGGCGGGTGCGCGACCATCCCGGCGTAGACCATGCCTTGCGGGTGGAGGTCGAACTCGAACGAGGTTGCCACACCGAAGTTGCCGCCACCGCCGCGCAGCGCCCAGAACAGATCCGGGTGCGAGTCGACGCTCGCGGTCACCAGCTCGCCGTCGGCGGTGACCACATCGACGGAGCGGAGGTTGTCGCTGGCGAGCCCGTGCTTGCCGACCAGCCAGCCGACCCCGCCGCCGAGCGTGAGTCCGGCCACGCCGGTGGTGGAGATGACGCCGCCGGTGGTGGCGAGGCCGAAAGCGCGGCCTCGCGGTCGAGGTCGGCCCACCGCGCGCCGCCCGCGGCGCGAGCGGTGCGTGCCGCCGGATCGATGCGCACACCCCGCATGCGCTCGAGATCGAGCATCAGCCCGCCGCTGGTCGTCGCGTAGCCAGCGACGTTGTGGCCACCGCCCTTGATCGAGAGCTCGAGACCGAGCGCCCGCGCGAACGCAACGGTGTGTCGTATATCGGCGACGCCGGTGGGTTGGACGACGATCGCCGGCTGCTGGTCGATCATCCCGTTCCAGAGCGTGGTGGCCGCGCTGTATTCCGACTCGCCGGGCAGGTACACCGATCCGCCGAGCGCGGTGCGCAGCTCCTCGAGGCGGTCGGGGTCGATGGATGGGTGTGTGGTGGTTTGGGTGCTGGTTGCCATGCGTCGTTCCTTTCCCGGAGCGTTCACGATCGGCGTTCGCCGGTCGACGTCATGTCGCGCGATGTCTCTGGCTCCACCTCCTCTCGCTGATTTCGATTGCTTCATCACGTCGGGACCCGATACCATCGTGCCGGTCTGACACGCGCATCGCATCGTACGAAGGTCGGAGTTGTGACCGTGGATGTTGGCGTGGTGAGACCTCGCTGGCGTGCTGCGACACCACCGATGGTAGGAAGCCAGCGTCAACAGAACGTCAAAATCATCGTTTGCCGATGTAATGACGGATGGTGCGTGGCGCCTGGGCCGCATACACTCGTTGGGATTGCGGGTCAGGGGGCCGAGCGCCCGGTAGCGAATGAGGATGTCATGGAACAGCGACGAATCGGGAACAGCGGTCTCACGGTGTCGACGATCGGCCTCGGCGGCAACACCTTCGGCGCGACGGTCGACGGCGACGAGGCGGTGCGCACGATCCAGCACGCGATCGATCAGGGCATCACGTTCATCGACAGCGCCGATGTCTACTCGATGGGGCGCTCGGAGGAGCTGGTCGGCAAGGCGATCGAGGGACGGCGCGAGTCGGTCGTGGTGGCGACCAAGTGCGGAAACGCGCTGAACACCGGCGCGCACACCGGCGGGCTCTCCCGCCGCTGGGTGACGCAGGCGGCGGAGGACTCGCTGCGGCGGCTCAACACGGACTACATCGATCTCTTCTACGCGCACCGGCCGGACCCGGAGACGCCGATCGAGGAGACGATCAGCGCGATGGACGATCTCGTCCGGCAGGGCAAGGTGCGCTATATCGCCTGCTCCAACTACACGGCGTGGGAGGTCGCCTACGCCATGGGCGCGAGCCGGCTGCAGCGGCTGGAGCACTGGGTCGCGGTGCAGAACCGCTGGAACCTGCTCGATGGGCTCGACAGCCCGGAGCTGGAGCAGGCGGCGGAGGCGCTCGGGCTGGGCGTCATCCCGTACACGCCGCTGGCGTCCGGCATCCTCACCGGCAAGTACCGGCGTGGCGAGGAGCCGAAGGCCGGCACGCGGGCGGGCGATCTCGAGGGCGTGCGAGGCCGGCTGACCGACGAGAAGCTGGCGCGGACGGAGAAGGTCAAGGCGTGGGCCGAGGAGCGCGGGCACACGCCGTCCGAGGCGGCGATCGCGTGGCTGCTGGCGCATCCGGTGGTGCCGTCGGTGATCGCCGGCGCCCGCACCGCGGATCAGGTGACGTCGAACATCACGGCGGCGGAGTGGACGATGACGCCCGAGGAGCGCGACGAGCTCACCGCCATCGCTGGTGCGTAGGGACCGACACAGTGTCGGGACGCGTCCGCCCGCCGTGCGCGAGGCGCGCCTTCGTGGGAATCGGCATGAGTCGGTCCAACGCATGTTCGAGAGGGATGCCATGCCGATGAACCGACGCCAGATGTTGGGAACAGGCGCGGCGGCGGTCGCCGCGGCGGCCCTGCCGGGTGGCATGCTCGCGCAGGAGGAGACGCTGTCCGGGGCCGGGATGGTCGCCGGGGGTGGGGCGGTCGAGACGGTGCTTGGACCCGTTGATTTCGGGCTGGTGGCGGTGTCCAGCGCGAGCGGTGAGCTGACGGGGACGCTGACCCTGCGTGACCTGACCCAGCCGGGCAACCCGGTGGTGATGCAATCGACGCTGCTCAGCCGGCTCGAGGCTGACAGCGACGTCGGGCCGGACGCGCGGCGCCTCATCGGCTGGGTATCCGCTGGTGGCAAGACCGCGATCTTCGTGCTGCAGGTCGAGGATCTGGGCGGGCCGGGGAGCGGCAAGGACACGCTCTCGCTGCACGTCGGGACCGCCGCGGCCCCTTACCTCGAGGACGAGGAGAAGAGCATCTGCGACTGCGCCGACTATTCGTACAGCGTGGAGGGGATGTGTTGTCGCGGGCGACATCATCGTCGCCTGACGGCGAAGCCTTCGGAGTGCCACGTGCACACCGTGCTCGGGTGCGCAGCTGTCGAAGCTCGGTGTGCGCGTGGCGGAGCCGGGGCGGCTACTGCCACTCGGCGTCTTCCCAGATGACCGCGTCGCGCTCCGCCCGCGTGAGGGAGGGGCGCAGTGGCTCGGTGCGCGGTCGCACCACGATGAGCTGCCGGACCTGTCGCTGCATCACCGTCGTCATCATGAGGGTGTCGAGCGGGGCCTCCTGCGCCTCCGCCGGTGGGTCGGCGAGGCGAATCAATGTGTTCAGATCATAGACGGCGGCCATGATGATGTCCTGTTTCTCGCTTGGGCGGCCCTAGTCCGCCGCTGTTTTCGCTTCGTTGTCGCCGTGGACGAGCACCTGCACGCCCAGCGGCTGGATCGGCTCGGCGAATGTCGACACGACCCGCGGTCGCGGGAAGTAGCCGATGACGCGCGCCGTACCCTCACCGATGTTTCGCATGTTGTGCGGGACCATCGCCGGCACGACCGCGACGGTGCCCGGCCTGGCGACCTGGCGCTCGTCGCCGATCTCGACCTCGACCGTCCCCTGCATCACCAGCAGGATCTCCTCGGGGCTGTCCGTATGCTGGCCGAGCGCGTTGCCGGGTTTGAGCTCGATCACGACCGCGGCGGAATCCTCGCTGCCGTTGCCCTTGTGGAGCGCGAAGCCCCCGCGAAAGTGGACGGTGGTGTCGCCGTCGAACCAGCCCTCCAGCATGTCCATCGAACGGGTATCGACTGTATGCATCCTCTGCTCCTTGCGTGGCCGTCATGGCCGTCGTGATGTGGTGTCTGGTCGCCGGGCATCGTGCCCGGTGGCGTGGCGCGGGCGTCGTTGGCCACGCCGCTGCACTCCACCTTAGGGAGGCACCATCAAGAGAGCGTCAACGGATGCGTCAAGGGACGGTCGCGCTGTTGCCGTGGCGGCGCTGGGTTGCTAGCATGCCGCCAGTGTGACCCGACAGCAGGTGCCGAAAGCGGCACGTAGAAGCGGAGGCAGCGTGTTCCAGGATCTCCACGTCATCGACTTCCATGCCCACTTCCCGATCAAGACCAACATGTCGCACGGGCATCGCCCGGCGCCGCGCGAGGTCGGCCCGATCGAGAATCCGGCGGCGCTCGCCCGCAAGAACCAGCGTGACGAGATGCTGGAGCGCACGCGTCACCAGTGGCGGATGGCGTTCGACTTCCCCGAGCCGGAGACGGAGGCGCAGTCGAGCGAGACGCAGGCCGAGCGGTGGGTGGCCGAGCTCGACAGGTACGGCATCGAGCGGATCGGCTTCGTCACCGGGCAGGACAACGATGAGCTCGCGCGCGTGGTGAAGATGTACCCGGACCGCTTCGTCGGCTTCGCCCACCACGACATCACCCGGCCGGACGCCGCCGAGGAGCTGGAGCGGGCGGTGAAGGAGCTGGGGCTCAAGGCGCTCAAGCTGCTCGCGCCGAACATCCCGGTGCTGATCAACGAGAAGTCGCTCTACCCGGTGTGGGAGGTTTGCGAGCGGCTCGGCATCCCGGTGCTCTGCCACTTCGGCATGCTCGGCGCGGCGGGCGGCGTCAGCTACCACCCGAACATCTCGCCGGCGGTGCTGGAGCCGGTGGCGCGGGACTTCCCGACGGTCGACTTCGTGATCCCGCACTTCGGCATCCAGCACGTCACCGACCTGCTGTTCCTGTGCTGGTCGTGCCCGAACGTGAACGTCGACAGCTCCGGCTCGAACCAGTGGGTGCGGTGGATGCCGTACAAGCTGACGCTGGACGATCTCTTCCAGCGGTTCTACGAGACGATCGGGCCGGAGCGGATCCTGTTCGGCAGCGACTCGAGCTGGTTCCCGCGCGGGTTCGCGCTGCGGTACCTGCAGGACCAGCTGCGCATCTGCCGGTTCATGAACATGCCGCACGACCACCTGCAGCTGATCTTCGGGGGCAACGCCGCGCGCATCCTCGACGTGCCACTGGGTGACATCGACGCGAAGCAGGGGGCGTAGGGGCACGCCAAGCCCAGGTCGTAGGGACGGTACTCGCGAAGCAATGTCCGCCCGGCCGCCCGCAGGGCGGCAGTATGCCGTTGGCACCGGCTCAGGCATTGTGGTCGCGTAGCGACCACCGGGCCGATATGCCATTCGACTCGGGCCGCTGGCCCTCGCTCAGGACGGGCTCTCCGGAATCCGCCCCTGCCTTCCTTGCATGGGTGGCGCAGCCATGTGATGGGATCGTCGTAAAGAGAGCGGCCAGCTCGTGGTTTGCCAGTCCTCAGGGAATCGCATAGCATACCGGCATTGATCGCAACAGACATTGTGCAGGGCGGAACGTTGTGGGTGGTTTTTCGGGCCACTGTATCTCCCCGGCGCCAGCGATGGCGGGGAGGAAGAGGAGACGTGACTCATGGCACGCAGTCGACGCAATGGATTTGGACGCTCGTTCGACCGCCGCACGGCGCTGAAGATCGGCGCGGGCGCGGCCGGCGCCGCAGCCCTCGGCGGGCGCGGCTGGTCGGCGATGGCGCAGGACGCCAGTCCCGCCCCATCCGCCGGGTTCGACCTCTCCGGCATGGAGGTCAGCGGTGACGTCGAGATCGAGTACTGGCAGTACGAGTACGAGTCCAAGACGACGCTGGTCGAGGAGCTGATCCCGCAGTTCGAGGAGCAGAACCCCGGCATCACCGTCAAGCACGTCAACTTCCCGTACGACGACTTCCAGCAGCAGGTCGCCGCTGCCGTGCAGGCCGGCGAGGGGCCGGACGTGCTGAACGTCTACTACGGCTGGATCCCCGCCTACGTGCAGCAGCAATTCCTGCAGCCGCTCTCGCAGGAGGCCTTCCCGCACGACGTGATCGAGTCCGAGTACTTCCCAATGGTCACCGCCGCGAAGGTGGCCGAGGAGTACTACGCGCTGCCGACGGCGGTGCGCACGCTCGCGCTCTTCGTCAACAATGACATCCTCGAGGCGGCTGGCGTCGAGGCGCCGACGAACTGGGAGGAGACGGTCGACGTCGCCAAGGCGACTGCCAAGAAGAACGGCGACGACTTCGAGACCGTCGGCATCACGTGGGATATCGGCGGGCAGGGTCACCACTGGTGGCGCGAGTGCCTCGTGCGCCAGAACGGGCTTGCGCCGTACTCCGAGGACAACCGCACGGTCCAGTGGAACGGGGCGGAGGGTGTCGAGGCGTTCGAGTGGATGACGAAGTTCCTGATGGAGTACGACGTCACCCAGAACGGCTTCATGACTGACGGCCCGACCGCGTTCCAGAATGGCGCCGCGGCGCTCCACGTCGACGGCTCCTACCGCGTTGGCACATACAAGGCGAACGCGCCGGACCTGAACTACAGCATCGTGCCGCTGCCGGAGCACAAGGACAAGGCGAGCTTCGCCTCCTTCTGGGCGAACACCATCACCCGGAACGCCGCCGAGGGCGACAAGAACATCGCGGCGCACAAGTTCATCAACTTCCTCTCCACGGCGGACGTGATGCGGCAGTGGACGCCGGCTGTCGGCGAGCTTCCGGCCCGCTCCGCGCTGGCCGACGAGGAGCAGTTCACCAGCGACGAGAAGCTGGCGCCGTTCATCGAGTCGCTGCCGTACTCCTACGCGACCTTCCTCGTGAACGAGGCCGAGCTGCGCCAGAACGTGATGGACGCGTTCGACCAGGTGACGCTGCAGGATGTCGACGCGCAGACGGCCGTGGACGAGGCGGCGCAGAAGACGCAGGAGCGGCTCGACGAGTACTGGTCGAAGATCGACGAGGGATAGCCGACGCGTTGACGCGCATGGCGTAGGGGCGGATTCCTGTAGCCCGGGGCTTGTGCCCGAGGTCCGGTATCCGCCCGGCGCACCGCAGGCGCGCATGCGAGTTGGGGTGATTGCCGTTCGCATTGCCGCCCTGCGTGCGGCCGGGTCGATATCCTCCGGAATCGACCCCTACGGACTGTCGGAGCGCGATTCGCCGGACGTCACACGAGGGGCAATACATGCGGCTGACACTCGAGCGCCGCAAGTGGATATGGGCGTACGTCTTCCTGGCCGTGCCGCTGGTCTTCTTCCTGTCGATCAGGATCGGGCCGACGCTGTACGCCTTCTGGATGAGCCTGCACGAGTGGGACCCAATCGCGCTCGACCGGCCCTTCATCGGGGTGGACAACTACCGCGAGCTGGTCCACGACGAGGTCTTCTGGAAGTCCCTGCGCAACACGTGGGTCTACGTGCTGGTCGGCGTGCCGGCGGGGCTGGTGATCAGCCTCGCAGTCGCGCTCGGGCTGCAGCGGCTGACCCACTTCGTCGGCGCGTACCGCGTGCTCTACTTTCTGCCCTACATCACCTCGCTCGTCGCGGTGGGATGGGTGTGGCGCTGGATGTACACACCCAACGGGTTGTTCAACGATGTGCTCGGGTCTCTCGGGCTGCCGGAATCGACGTTCCTCGGCTCCCCGGATACGGCGATCTACGCGATCATCGCGACGACCGTCTGGCAGGGGCTCGGGTTCCAGGTGGTGATCTTCCTCGCCGGGCTGGAGAGCATCCCGGGCGACTACCTCGACGCGGCCGCGGTCGACGGCGCCACGGGATGGCAGGCGTTCCGTGGGATCGTGCTGCCGCTGCTCAACCCGACGATCGTCTTCCTGACGGTCACCGGGGTGATCAGCAACCTGCAGGTGTTCACCCAGGTCCGCGCGATGAGCAGCGGCGGCGACGGCGGGCCGCTCAACAGCACGGTCAGTGTCGTGCTCTACGTCTACCAGAAGGCGTTCCAGTCGCTGCCATCGGAGATGGGCTACGCCGCCTCGATGATGGTGGTGCTCTTCGTCATCATCCTGATGATCACGATCCTGCAGCTGAAGGTGCTGTCGCGAGGTGCGTATGAGTAGCGACGTCCTGCCCGGAAGCGCGACGCCGGTCGCCGGGACCGACACCGAGACCGCCCGCCGGAGCGCGGCGAGCTCGGTCGTGCAGAAGAAGGACTGGCGACGTCCGGCGGCGCGGGCGCTGCTCTACCTGATCCTGCTCGCTGGCGGGCTGCTGATGGTCTTCCCGTTTGTGTGGATGGTGATCTCGTCGCTGAAGAGCGCCAGCGAGATCTACTCACTCTCGCTGGTCCCGCCCAACCCCTCGCTGGCCAACTATCGGGAGGTGCTCAACGACACGTCCTTTGTGCGGTGGTTCCTCAACAGCCTTGGCGTGGCGCTGGCGACCACGGCCAGCGTGGCGTTCTTCGACTCGCTGGTGGGATACGTGCTGGCGAAGTTCCGGTTCCCGGGGCGGCAGCTGATCTTCATCGTCATTCTCAGCACGCTGATGGTGCCGACCGAGATGCTGGTGATCCCGTGGTACGTGCTGGCGATCAACCTGCACTGGACGGACAGCTACTGGGGGATCATGTTCCCAGGCGTGATCAGCGCGTTCGGCATCTTCCTGATGCGGCAGTTCTTCCTCGGCGTGCCGGACGACCTGCTCGACGCCGCGCGGCTGGACGGGTTCAGCGAGTTCCGCATCTTCTGGAAGATCGCGCTGCCGCTGGTGAAGCCGGCGCTCGCGGCGCTGTGCATCTTCACCTTCCTGGGCAACTGGAACGCCTACATCTGGCCGCTGATCGTGGTGCGCTCGGAGGAGATGCGGACGTTGCCGGTCGGGATCGCGTTCTTCTCGAGCGAGGCGGGGAGCGCGTTCCACCTGATCATGGCGGCGGCGGCGATGGCGACGATCCCGGTGATCATCGTCTTCATCATCTTCCAGCGGCAGATCATCAAGGGCATTGCCCTCACCGGCGTCAAGGGGTAGCACCACACCGAAGTGTCAGGTGGCTCGGAACCCAGGGCCAGACACCGATCCGGTTGGCCCGGGCCTCCGCGCCCTGCGGGTTGGGGATGAGCGACGTGCAGCGTGCATGCTGGATCAACCGCAACTACCCTGGACGCGACGACCGGCAAGGAATCATGCGTACAGCGGGGACCGGTCTCATGACTGGCTGAACGCGTCGTCGTAGGCGTCTTGTGCGAGGCATGGTCGTGATTGATGCTCACGACCCACTCACCCGAGCCAAGTTTCTCCGCGACAGGCGTGATCCGCAATGGACAATACCCTGGATTCCTGAGCGGTCGTGGTGGTCCAGGCCTTCCCGGAGAGCGATCTCCACCAAAATAGGCAAGCCCATAGGCATGCCCTGCCGAATCAGGTAGTGTTCGCGTGCCTCGTGGAGCTCATCCGAGATGGTAAGAGTCGAATTCCTCATCGCGCATTCAGCCATTGCCAGCGAACCTGCCGGCTACACCCCGGCGTAGATGTCAGCCAGCGTCAGGTGAGCGGAGGGGCAGGGGACGTAGAACTCGCCCTCCCCGATATAGTCACGTTGCACCCAGGCGCCGCTCTCGAGGCGGATGTGATGCTCCACGTAGGGGCGCTCCTGATCAACCACCAGGTATACCCGCAGACTCGGGAGCGCGAGGTAGGAAAGCCGCTTCTCGCGACGATCCGTGGCCGCGCTTGACGGTGACGTCACCTCGACGATGAGACAGGGCGACTGTTCGACGTAGGCATCGTCTGATTCGTCGTCGCAGCTCACCATGACATCGGGGTAGTAGCATCGATCGTCGGGTGTGCGCACCTTGACGTCGCTCATGTACACCTGACATGGCGTGTCTTCGGCGGCGTCCGCAAGCTTGCGGAAGATGGTCCCGGCAATGCGGTTGTGGCGCTTGCTGGTGCCGGTCATGGCGTACAGCCGGCCGCCGACATATTCATGCCGGACCGGTGAGTCCTTCTCGAGCTCGAGATATTCCTCGATAGTCATGGTCTGGCTGGGGAACGTGTTCTCTGCCATCACCGACTCCTGCATCACCACTGCCCGCCGGGCCGCCGCGTGTGCCATGCTCGCAGTATAGCGTCGACGACTGATGATCCATCTGAAAGGACACCATGACAACGACCGACAGCTTCCCGCATCCCGAGTACCGGCGCTACGTGCTGGAGCCCGCCTACCTCGAGGCGCAGCGGCTGCTCTTCCCGCACATGCTCGCCGCCAACGAGGCGCACACCCTCATGCTCGCCGAGACCGGCATCCTCCCGCGGGAGCAGGCCGCCGCGCTGCTGAAGGCGAACCGGGAGGTGTGGGCGGCGGGCCCAGACGCGTTCCCGTACTCGGAGAATGTCGAGGACCTCTTCTTCGCCATCGAGGGGCAGATCATCGAACGGGTAGGTGTCGAGGCCGGCGGCAACCTCCAGATCGCCCGCTCCCGCAACGATCTCGACGCCGTGATGGCGCGGCAGATGACCCGTGAGCGGCTGCTCGACCTGCAGGAGCAGGTGTTCGCCGTGCGCGAGGCGCTGCTGGAGCTGATCGAGCAGCACCACGAGACGCTGATGCCCGGCGTCACGCACACGCAGCCGGCGCAGCCGACGACGCTGGCCCACCACCTGCTGGGCGTGCTGGGTCCATTCGAGCGGGATAGCGAGCGGCTCGCGCAGGCGTGGGAGCGTGTCAATCGAAGCCCGCTCGGCGTGGCGGCGTTCACCACCACAAGCTTCCCGATCGACCGGGCGCTCACCGCCCGGCTGCTCGGCTTCGAGGGGCTGGTCGAAAACGGCTACGACGCGATCGGCGCGAGCGACTACATGCTGGAGGTGACCGGCGCGCTGGCGAACATGGCGACGAGCGTCTCTCGCTTCGCGCACGACCTGCTGATCTGGTCCCGCGCCGAGGCGAGCGTGCTGCGCATCGGCGACGCCTTCGTGCAGATCAGCTCGATCATGCCGCAGAAGCGCAACCCGGTCGTGTTCGAGCACATCCGCGCGCGCACCGGCTACGTTATCGGTGACGCCGCTACCGTCACCGCCGTCGCGCACTCGAGCGCGTTCGGGGACACCGTCGATGTCGAGGACCCGGTGTACGTGCCGCTGTCGCGCTGTTGCGACTCCGCCTCGGCGGTGCTCGGGCTGCTCGCGGCGGTGCTGCCGACGTGCGAGTTCGATGTCCAGCTGCTTGCCGAGCGGGCGGGGCAGGGACACACCACCACCACGGCGCTCGCCGACGTGCTCGTGAAGGAGCGCGGCATGCCGTTCCGGTCGGCACACCACGTGGTGTCGACGCTCGTGCGCGCATCGCTACGCACCGGCGAGCCGATCACGGCGGCGCAGGTGGCGCTGGTCGCGACGGAGGAAGCCGGGCGACCGGTCGAGATCGACGACGCCTTCGTCGAGCGGGCGCTCGATCCGTGGGAGATGGTGCGGGCGCGAGACATCCCCGGCGGGCCGGCACCGTCGGCGACGCGCGACGCGGCGGCGCGGTCGCGCGAGATGCTCGCCAGTGACCGCGAGGCGGCCAACGGCCGACGCGAGCGGCTGGAGGCCGCCATTGCCGAGCGGCGGCGGCTGGTGGACGCGATGCTGGCGGCCGGATAGCGGCCACGCGGTCGCCGTGGCATCCAACTTGATCTGTGCAGGGCCAGCAGGGGCGGCCGATCCGGCCGCCCTGCCACGCACCCGACGATCACAGGAGGAGACACGACACCATGGTCCAGATTGGATACGCCCTCTCCAGCGAGGAGTTCCGCCCGAACGAGCTGGTCGACAACGCCGTCAAGGCGGAGCAGGCAGGCTTCCCGTTCGCGCTGATCTCCGACCACTACCACCCGTGGATGGATTCGCAAGGTCAGAGTCCGTTCGTCTGGAGCACGATCGGCGGCATCGCTCAGCGCACCAGCCAGCTGGAGCTCGGCACCGGCGTGACCGCGCCGATCATCCGCATTCACCCGGCGATCATCGCCCAGGCGGCGGCGACGGTGGCCGACATGATGCCGGGCCGCTTCTTCCTCGGTGTCGGCACCGGCGAGAATCTCAACGAGCACGTCACCGGCGAGCACTGGCCGCCGATCTCGATCCGGCAGGAGATGCTGGTCGAGGCGGTGGAGATCATTCGGCAACTCTGGCAGGGTGGTTACCAGACCATCGACGGCGACTACTACACCGTCGAGAACGCCCGGCTCTACACGCTGCCGGACCCGCTGCCGAAGATCCACGTCGCCGCGTCCGGGAAGGAGTCCGGCGAGGTCGCCGGCCGGATCGGCGACGGGCTCATCTCGACCGCGCCGAGCAAGGAGACGGTGCAGGCGTTCGCGAGCAAGGCTGGCACCGGCAAGCCGGTCTACGGTCAGCTCACGGTCTGCTGGGCGGCGAGCGAGGACGAGGCGAAGAAGACGGCGCTGAAGTACTGGGGGCAGTCGGCGCTGCCAGGGCAGCTTGGTCAGGAGCTGGCACTGCCACAGTACTTCCAGGAGGGAGCGCAGCTGGTGACCGAGGAGAAGATCGCCGAGGGCGTGGTCTGCGGCCCCGACCCGGAGCAGTACCACCAGAAAATCCAGGCGTTCATCGATGCCGGCTTCACCCATGTCTACCTGCATCAGGTCGGGCCGGACCAGGACGGCTTCTTCGACTTCGCGAAGCGCGAGATCCTGCCGAAGTATGTGTAGCTCCTGAGGGGACGAACGTTACTGACATGGGGACGGCTCACCCAGTGGGCCGTCCCCGTTTGCGTGTTCCGGCGCATAGAATGATGGCCTGCGGTCGTGAAAGGCGGAGGCCATGGACGAAGCCAGCAAGCATGATGTCTGGGGGACCGGTGCGGCATACGAGCCCTATGTCGGGCGATGGAGCCGGCAGGTGGCACGCGAGTTCCTGATATGGATCGATGCCCCACCGGACGGGCGGTGGCTGGACGTTGGCTGCGGCACCGGTGCGCTCAGCCGCGCCATCCTCGACACCGTGACACCGTCTGAGGTCGTCGGTGTCGACCCGTCAGACGGCTTTCTCGCGTACGCCGCGTCGCACACCGATGACTCGCGAGTCAGGTTCGAGATCGGCGATGCGCGCGAGCTGCCGTTCGACGCGGCAACGTTCGATGCCGTGGTGTCCGGCCTGGCGCTGAACTTCGTGCCGGATCCAGCGCGCGCGGCAGCAGAGATGGCGCGGGTCACCCGCCCCGGCGGTGTTCTCGGTGCCTACGTCTGGGACTACGCCGGCGGCATGGAGATGATGCAGCGGTTCTGGGACGTCGCGATGGAGATCGACCCGGCTGTGGCGGAGCTCGATGAGGCCCGACGCTTCGCCGACCTGTGCAGCCCCGCTGGTCTGCTCGGACTCTTCGAGACTGCCGAGGTGCGGCAGGTCGAAGTGCGCGCGATCGAGATCCCGACGGTGTTCCGCGACTTCGATGACTACTGGACGCCGTTCCTCGGTGGTCAGGGCGCGGCGCCCGGCTACCTGATGACGCTGCCCGAGGTTCAGCGGGAGGCGGTGCGGGAGCGGCTTCGCACCACCCTTCCCACGGCGGCCGACGGAACGATCGCGCTCGAGGCGCGCGCCTGGGCGGTGCGCGGCGCGCGCTAATACGCGCCGTATCACCGGTGCGGCGGGACCAGGCGGCGGCCACGCGCTCACCAGGCTCCCGATAGAATCGATATCCTGCGGGGGCGAGCAGCCGCCGCTCCCCCGGCTGCCCTAACGGCACGGTTGCCAGGATGAGGGTGAAACCCATGCACCGCGATCGGTGGCGAATTCGTCCCGCCAGGCTGGGCGAGCATGACCTGCTGTCCGATTTGGCCCTGCGTTCGGCACAGCGGGTGTGGCGGTATCCCGACGACTTCATGGCGTGGGACCCCGAGGCGATTACCGTCGCGCCCGAGCACATCACCGGCGCCATCGTGAGTGTGCTGGAGGATGGCGGCCACCCCTCGGCTTCTCGATGCTGCGCGGCGACCCGCCCGAGATGGAGCTCTCACGCCTGATGGTCGAGCCTGATCGGGTGGGCGTCGGGATAGGCAGGGCGCTGTGGGAACACGCTGTCGCAACCGCCCGGAGTCTCGGCGCGATCCTTATCACCCTCGACGCCGACCCCAACGCCGAGCCGTTCTACCGCCGCATGGGCGCTGTCACCGTCGGCGTCGCCGACTGGGAGCCGCCGATGATGCCCGGCTGGCGCGTCCGGTTGATGCGGTACGAAATCCCACCCGCTGATCAGCGAGACCAGGCGGGCGTGGCGTCTTCTCCCGACTCACGGTAGAACCGGTACCCTGCCGGGGCGATCAGCAGCCACTCGGCCGCCTCGTCGCCGGAGTTGCGAAGCTGATGCGGTGTGCGCGCGGGAATGACCACCGAGTCGCCCGCGCAGAGCGTCTGGGTTTCGCCCTGCGAGGTGACGTCGAGAGTGCCGGCGAGCAGCACCAGTACCTCCTCGCGGTCGTGGGTGTGCGGCGGGTTGTTCCCGCCCGGCGCCTGCCGCTGGCGAATCACGCTCACCTCCCGCGCGCCCGTGCTCGCGGTCGCCAGCGGCGCGCTGGCGTTCCCTCCAGGTGTCTCGATGAAGTTCACCGCGTCGAATCGGTTCAGCGTCATGTCTGGTTCCTCTCTCATGAAAACGGTCAACCGGGTAGACTACAATGCATAGTACACTCGGTTTACTGGTTTGGCAACGGAGGGGACCATGCGCGCTACAGGTACGGATCATGAATCGCTCCAGGAGCTGCGGGAGCACCACGTCGGCCGGCTCCTGCTGCTGGCGCACCGGGCGTTCAGCGCGCGGGCGGCGGCGTTGCTGCAGGAGCGCGGGTATCCGGAGGTTGCGCTGCGGCACATCGACCTGCTGCCCCACATCGATGTCGGCGGCACTCGCAGCACGGAGCTCGCCGGGCGGGTCGGCATGTCCAAGCAGGGGATGGGCAAGCTCGTTGCCGAGCTGGAGGGGCTCGGGCTCGTCGAGCGCGTGCCTGACCCGGCCGACGGCCGCGCGATGCTGGTTCGGTTCACGGACGCTGGCATGCAGCTCCTGTCGGTTGCCGTGGAGGTCGTGCAGGCGCTGGAGGAGGAGTACCGCGCGGTGCTCGGCGACGCGGACCTGCACACCTTGAAGACGTCGCTCGCGCGCATCGTGGAGCGGGGGCGATGAGCGACTGGTCCGTGCTGCTGATCGGCGGGGCGTCCGGCACCGGCAAGACGACCGTCGCGAAGGAGATCGCGCGGGAGCGCGGCATCACCTGGGTGCAGGTCGACGATCTCCGCCTCGCGATGCAGTGGAGCGATGTCCGCTTGCCGAGCGAGGAGGGGACCGAGGCGTTGTACTTCTTCCTGCACACGCCCGACATCTGGTCGCTGCCGGCCGATCGCCTGTGCGATGGGCTCATCGCGGTCGGGCAGGCGATGACCGACGCGATCGGTGTGGTGATCGGCAACCACGTCGTCCAGGGGGATCCTGTCGTGATCGAGGGGGACGGGGTCCTGCCAGGGATCGTCGAGCATGCCGAGGTGTTCCCGCATGTCGGAGCGGGACTGGTGCGGTCGGTGTTCCTGATGCCGGAGTCGGAGGATGAGCTTCTGCGGAACATGCTCGATCGCGGGCGCGGCATTTCCGGCGACGGCGTGACGCCGCAGGCACGGCGGGTGGCCGCGATGAACTGGCGCTACTCGCGATGGCTGGCAAACGAGGCGGCGGCGCGAGGTATCCCGACGGTGCCGACGCGAGCGTGGCCAACACTGGCGGCGCGCATTCTGAACGCGGCTCGATAAGGCTAGTTCGCGTGCTCGCCATGGTGTACGTATGGAACATTTGTGCTAAGATCGGCACATCGGTGACTGCAGGGCACATGGTGCTGCATGCCGGTCGGGACCGCATTCGTACTCAAGACGACCGAGGCGAGAGACGATGGCCGAAGCTGCACTCCTCGACACCACCGACATCCTGATTGACTACCAGCTGCTGGTCAGGCGCATCGTTCAGGTGATGCGCACCAGCGAAGACCCCCTGACGCTCGACGATCTCGCCGAGATGGCCGGGTTGAGCCCGTTCCACTTCGCCCGCGTCTTCCGCGCGGTCGCGGGGGTGCCGCCGGTGGAGTTCCAGACGGCGCTGCGCTTCGAGCGGGCGAAGGCCCTGCTGCTCGCGAGCCCGGCCAGCGTGACGGACATCTGCTTCGAGGTTGGCTACGGCAGCCTCGGCACCTTCTCGCGCCGGTTCAAGCAGATGGTCGGCGTCACGCCGGCGGAGTTCCGGGCACTGCCGGACGTGGTCGCCGGGATGACGTTCGATGACATCGCCACGCGGCGATCCCTGCCGGGGATCGGGTCGGTGGCGCGCGTCGAGGGGACGGTCATCGCCCCCGCGCTCGCCTCCCGTGTCTACATCGGCCTGTTCACCGACCGGCTCCCGGCGAGCCGGCCCGTTGTCGGGCAGATGCTGCCACAGCCAGGTGCGTTCTCCCTGACGAACGTGCCGCCGGGCCGGTACCACCTGATGGCCGCCGCCTTGCCGACGTCGGGAGACCCGGTGTCCCACCTCGTGCCGGGTACCGATATTCACGTCGGTGGCGCCCAGGCGATCGAGATCCACGTCGGCAACGAGCGGGTCGAGCGCAATGTGCTGCTGCGACCGTTCTCGCCGCTCAGTATCCCCGTGCTGACGGCGCTGCCCGCGCTGCTCCTGTGAGCGGCCGACGCAATATCGGAGAAGCCCCGAGCTTGTGCGTTCCCTAGAGTGGAGCCGTGGCCGAATGGACGGCGGCCACCCGAACCGACGCTTCGATCGCATAAAGGAGGGCAGGCACCACCCCGCACGCAGTTTGTGCACCAGCGTTCAGCTTCTGGGCGCTGGTGTCTTTGTGTGCAGCCAACGTGTGGTGGGTGGCCTGGTGCTCCATGATCAACGAAGGAGAGAGCTGTGTCATCACGCAAGCGGCTGGTGCAAACGTACATGGACGGGTTCCGACGAAGCGACCACCGGCAGGTCCTCGGCTGCCTGAGCGACGACGTGGTCTGGGACCTGCAGGGCCACGCGCGTCTTGTCGGCAAGGAGGCTTTCGATGGCGAGATCGAGAACGAGGCGTTTAAAGGTAGCCCGACGCTGGAGGTCGACCGGCTGATCGAGGAGGAGGGCACTGTCGTCGCAATCGGCGCCGGGGCGTCCATGCACAGGAGCGGGACGGTCCACCGGTTCACGTTCTGCGATGTCTTCACGTTCGCCGGTGACGTGATCTCGCGGGTCGAATCCTACGTCGTGCCACTTCCGCAGACCGCCTGAGACGGATGCCGCACGGCGCGAGCTAACCTTCCGGATCGACCGCGAGTTGCACGGTGCATACGGTGCGCACAGTAGTCACGGCCACTGTTATGCTGAGGGCAGGCATCAACAGCGATCGGTTCCGGAAGGTGGGCGAGCGATGATCGAGGCAAGAATTCGCAAGCAGGGCAACAGTTTCGTTGTGACCATCCCGAAGGACGAGATGGAGAAGCTCAACCTGGCCGAGGGCGACCGGATCGCATTCCAGCCCGTCAAGCTCGAGACCCGGGCGGTCCTTCGGCCAGAGCTTCAGAAGGCGCTGGACGAGAGCTGGGAGCAGAACGAGGCAGGGTACCGCTACCTTGCGGACCGGTAGTCCTAGCGTCAGGTTGCTGTGGTGGGGATCGGATACCTCGAGGCTGCGGAAGTCATCGAGATTCATCTTCAGTTCATGGAGCTTACAGGCGCTCGTTCACAGGGCATTCGCTCGTTGAACGAGTTGGAATCCGCGGTTGCCAGACCGAGGATGGCGGCACATTACGACCACGCGGATCTCATCAGACAAGCGACGCTGCTCGCGGTCGGGATATCGCAGAACCAACCGTTCGTCGATGGAAACAAGCGAACAGCATTTGCCTCCGCCGATGCCTTTCTGCGACTGAATGGGCACAAGGTTCTGGGTAACGGGATCGAATTCGCTAAACAACTGGAGGCTGTGGCAGAGCGAACCGGAACGCTGGCCGAGGCTACCGACGCGTTCGAGCGCTGGCTGCGAGGGAACACGGTCACCTGGGGAAGCTGACGACCCGATGGTCGCTGCGCCTACGACCCGCCGACGTAGCCGAGCCTCGTCAGCGCATCCCAGTGGTGGAAGTGGACGTCCTCGCGGCGCAGCGTGGCGGGGTCGACCCACCCGACACGCGCGATCTCGTCTTCCGGCCGGACCCACGCCGGGTCAGGTGCATCCCCGACCTCACCCCGGACCGTGAACGTGATCGACCTCAGGTAGCGGCCCTTCAGCGTCCGGAAGAACATGTCGCCGAGATGGGTGAGCGTTATCGGGTCGGGCGTGAACCGGTAGCCGGTCTCCTCATAGACCTCCCGCACGATCCCCTCGAGGATCGTCTCCTCCGGCATCAGCTTGATGCCACCACCGGGCAAGTCCCAGGTCCAGCCGGTGCTCCAGACGGGCTCCACCATCAGCAGCCGTCCGTCCCGCTCGACCACGCCGTAGCCGCCGATTCGCCATTGGGCGGGCGTGTCGTGCGGCCGCTCGCGCTCCTCGCCGTACAGGTCGATATAGCGTGTCATTCCGATCCGTTCTCACCGGCCAGAATCGCGTCCCGCAGCGCGATCAGGGTCGGGTCGTGCAGCTCCTGCTCGGCCATGCGGGTGAAGCCGTCGAAGGGGAGATCCGGGTGGCGTGCGGCGTAGTCCCGTGCCTGCAGAAACGCCTCGAAGCGGTCCAGATCCTTGACGAAGCACGCCTCGGGCGTCTCCTGCGCTTCGTACTCGTTCCACAGCTGCGTGATCTCGGTGCCGACGCCCTCCGGCATCAACTGCCGCAGGCGCTCCAGCGCTATTCCCTCGGCACGGTCCTTTGCCACCTTGTGCGCGGCGGGGCGGACATGTCGCTGGCTGAAGAACACGCGGATCGCGTCCGGGTCGGATGCCGGTGGGACATCGTTGCGGTCGTACGGCGGCGGGTCACCGGTGATCGCCTCGGCGAGGTCGTGCACCAGCGCGAGCTTGAGCACGCGGTCCCGGTCGAGCGCCTCGTCGGCGGTGATCCAGCCGATCAGTGCCGTCATCAGGATGTGGTCGGCGACCGACTCCGCCTCGCCGGAGGGAGCCCTCGGTCCAGCCAGCCGGTGCGCGGCGTCGCCTTCAGCGACAGCAGCTGCCGCAGGAGGGTGACGACGCCGTCCGGGCCGGTCACGCCGGCCTCGTCGACACCAGCTGCCGGTGGAGGAATTCGAGTGCCTTGCGCCATGCGTGCTGGCTGGTTCCGTAGCCGTCGGCATGCTCATCGAAGGTAAGGAAGCCGTGACCGATGTCGGGGTAGATGATGAAGTCGTGCGGCTTGCCGTGACGCACGAGCGCGTCGCCGTAGGCGTCGACGTTGTCCATGCCGACACCGGCATCCTGGTCGCCCCAGATGCCGAGCAATGGCGCGTTGATCGCCGCCAGCTCCGACTCGTCAATCGGGCGGATCGGCGCGTTGTCGGTCGCCGGCTTGGCGGGGAAGCCGTAGAACGCGACGCCGGCCGCCGGTGCGGGCTCTCGGGCGGCCCGCAGGAAGGTGAGCGTGCCACCCATGCAGAAGCCCATCAGCCCGTAGGTGCCGTTGCAAGCCTCCTGCGCGAGAAGCCACGTCGTCACCGCATCGAGGTCGCCGAGCTGGTCCGCCTGCCGCGCCCTGCCGGCGCGCTGCATCACCGCCTCGCGCGTTTCCTCGGCGGGAGGGCCCTCCCTGTGGAACAGGTTCGGGAGCGCGACCGCGTAGCCCTCCATCGCCAGACGCCGCGCGATGTCGTGGTAGAAGTCGTTCGCTCCGTGAACATCGTGGATCAGCACGATACCGGGGAAGGAGCCGCCGTCGCCCTCCGGGTGAGCCAGCAGCACCGGGATCTCGGCGTCCTCACGCGAGACGGTCACCATGGTCTCGCTCACCGGCGCGCCGCCGGTAACTGGTTTTGGGCAGGTGTCGTGACACATCGTGGCATCCTCGCTCGCTGGCCGTTCGTCGTGTTCGGGCGGTGCGTGTTCTCGCACTCATGGTGCCGCATCGGGCGCCGAATGTCGACGCGCCTCGCGGGGGCACCCAGTGTACGCGCTGCCGCCATCTGTGCGAAAGTAGCGGGAGTGTTTTTGCCGCATTTGCGCTCGTTTGGGACCCTGCATGCCTCGTGTATCACCGTTCAACCTCCCCTCGCTCGGCCAGCTGACGCGCTCCGGCTTCTCGGGCTGGCGCATGCTGCTCATTGCGTGGCTGGCGGTGTTCTTCTCCGGGCCGGGCCAGACCTACGGGACCTCCGCGTTCGTCGACCCGATGATCGACGACCTCGGCATGTCCCGGTCACTGTTCTCGTCGCTCTACGCGATCGGCACGCTGGCGAGCGCGGCCGGGCTCATGGTGTTCGGCCGGCAGATCGACAATCGCGGCACGCGCCTGGTGATGACCCTCGCGGCGGTTGGTCTCGCGGTGGGCACCGTGCTGCTGGGACTCGCGAGCGGGCCGCTGCTGGTGCTGGTCGGTTTCGGCTTCACCAGGGCGTTCGGGCAGGGCATGCTCGGGCTTTCGGCCCGCACGCTGATCCCGCACTGGTTCGTGCGGCAGCGCGGCCGTGCCTTCTCCGTGCTCGGGCTGGCCAGTACCTTCAGCCTCGCGCTCTTCCCGCCGTTCCACGAGCGGATGATCTCGCTCTTCGGCTGGCGCACGGCGTGGTTTGTTGACGCCGGCATTCTCGCGCTCGCGTTCGCGCCGATCGTCTCCAGCTTCCTGCGCAACCGCCCCGAGGACATCGGCGAGTTCCCCGACGGCGAGCGACCCGAGGGCGACGAGGCGATCGCCGCCGCCAACGCGGAGGCGGAGCGGGGCATGACGCTCAAGGAGGCCAACGGGACGTTCGCCTTCTGGGGGCTCGTGATCGCGAGCATCGTGCCGTCGCTGGTGGTGACGGGGCTGGCATTCAACCAGGTCGCGATCTTCACCGACAAGGGGCTGCCCAGCTCGCTGGCGGCAACCACCTTCACGGTCGAGTCGGCGTTCGCGCTGCCGACCACGTTCCTGGTCGGCTGGCTGGTCGATCGCTACCCGGTGCGGTTCGTGATGGTGGCCGGGCAGGTTGTCCTCGCCATCGCCATGGTGGCGCTGCTCGCGTCCAGCGGCGTGCTGCTGGCGCTGGTCTACTCGGCGTTGCGCGGGGCGGCCGGCGCGCTGTGGATGATCGGCGCGGATGTCGCCTGGCCGCAGTACTACGGCCGCAAGCACCTCGGCAGCGTGCGCGGCTTCGCGATCGGCATCGGCGTGCTCGGCTCCGCCCTCGGTCCGCTGCCGTTCGGCATCGCCTATGACACGCTGGGTGGCTACACGCCGGCGATCGCGGCGCTGCTGGTGCTGCCGGTGATCGCGGCGGTGCTCGTCTGGTTCTCGCGCCCGCCGGTGTTACCAGACCCGACCCCTGTTCCCGCGCCGGCGTAGGATGAGAGAGCCGAGGGCCGGAGCAGACGAGCGCGCCGCCGGGGAAGCTCTCCCGGCGGCGCGCTCGTGCTCAGGTTTGGAGTCGGTCTCTAGAACGAGATGCAGACCGGCTGCGAGTCGACGCGAAGCACCGACTCCTGGTCGAACTGCGTCTCGTAGGCGTCGCGGATCTCCTCCAGGGCCGCGCTGTCCGCCGCGTTGCTGTCTGCCGGCCGGAAGATGATCAGCACGACGCTGTCCTCCGCGGCGATCACGCCCTGCGCGTTCAGGAACTGCCCGTAGCCGTCCAGAATCGTCAGCCCGGCCGGGAAGCGCGGCGTGATCTCCTCGTCGAGGAACATCTGCCATGCCTCCGGCGTGATCTCGCTGCCGTCAGCCATCGTCGTGCCGAAGTAGAGCTCGGAGCGGATCCACGCCTCGGACCCGACGCCCGGCGCGGAGGCGTCGCAGGTGGACGTCGCGACCGGTGTCGCGGCGATCGGCGTCGCACCTTCCTGCCGCGACGAGGCGGCGGCCGAACCGGTGATGCCAGCAATGCTGACGATCAGCATCACGGCCAGCAGCAGCGTGCGCGCAAGGGTCGGGCGAGACGTAGCGCTTCCATCGGTCATGTGACTCTCTCCTCATGGTGGCCGGCCATGCCGTGCATGCGCTCGCACGGGATACCGGCCCGCTGACAGGTAGCGACATCATATGCTGAATGACCGCCGCATGGGTCGCCTCGCCCTGCGCTGGCTGGCCCGGGCCGGTTCTCACGTCCTGCCAATTGACAGCGATCTCGCGGCGGGCGCACTATGGATGCGGCATTCGGGACCCCGATCATCATCCATCAACCGCTCGTTGCACCTGCAACTCGCCCGATTCAGGGCACGTTGCGGGGTTCCGGCGAACCCGCGGCCACCCGTATGACCCGACCGGCCCAGCGCCGGTGCTGCGTCTCCACCCGCGCCGCGATGACGGACGCGGGCTCTCCAGGAGGCTCCCATGCGCATCACTCGAGCCGTCCGGCTCGCCCTCGCCCTGATCACCGCGACCATGCTTCCCGCGGCCGCGCTCGTTGGCGCGGGGGCGCAGGAGGAGACGCCAGCCGTCGACACCTCGCTTATCGCCGAAGCGCCGCTGACGTTGCCGGCGGGCGAGCAGACGTGGGTGAGTATCTACCGATCTGGAGCTCTCCGATGACGACCCGCCGATCGACGGGCGCGACGGCATGCTCTACGCGCCGGACGCCCCGCTGCTCGTGCTCTACGAGGGGTCAAGCCGCGTCGAGCGAGTGTTGAAGGGCAAGGCGGTGGCGGTGCACGAGGAGGAGCGGCTGCGCCCCGTGGCGATGCAGGACGGTCCCGCGTCGCTGCTCGCGATCGGTGTCGCGGACCCTGCCGTGATCGCGGAGGGCGACGCGTGGCAGCCGGTCGGCGAGCCGTTCGACGTCGCCTGCCGGCGACTACATCGTGAAGCTTCACCGCTACGAGCTCACGATGCGCAGCGGTCAGGATCGTGCAGCAGGTCCAGCGGCAGATCGCCGCGTTGCCGTATCCCTCGCTCCTCTACGTCGAGCAGGGTGAGGTCATGGCAACGCCGATCGGCGAGGACGCCGTCGCAGACTGTGCGGACCTCCGAGATGATCGCGGCCGACGCGTCGTCCGGACTTGCGGTGTCCGACGACGGCGCGGTGATCCTGCTCGCCACGCTCCAGCCGGAACCGCAGTCGACGGCAACGGTGGCGAGCGCGGGGACTGGGTCGCAGTCGAGCGGCACGTCCCAGGCGTCGGGCGGCGCGGCGGTACCCACGCCGACCATCGCGTCCACGACGATGCCGACCGTCGCACCGACCGCGCCCACGGCGACGACGGTGCCGACAGTGATGCCGACCACCGCGCCGGCCGACACCGATGGTGACGGCCTCACGGACGCGGACGAGGTCGCGCGAGGGACCAACCCGAACAGCAACGACAGCGACGGTGACGGGCGTCTTCGACGGCGCGGAGGTGCGGCGCCGGATACGACCCGCTCAAGCCGGACACGGACGGCGATGGCGTCAGCGACTACGACGAGTACGGGGAGGACGGGCAGGAGCAGGGCTCTGGCGACGCCGACGGCGACGGTTTGACGGACGGGTTCGAGGGGCAGGTCACCCTGACCGATCCGAACAACCGCGACTCCGACGGTGACGGTCTCGGTGACGGCTTCGAGTACAACCAGGGGACCAACCCGAACTCCTCCGACAGCGACGGCGACGGTGTCGACGACGGCTACGAGACCGGTCGCGGCATGAACCCGAACTCGTCGGACAGCGATGGCGACGGCCTCGGCGACGGCGCGGAGCTCTCCACCTACGGCACCAACCCGCTCAACACGGATACCGACGGGGACGGCCGCGACGATGGCTACGAGGTGACCGTCTGCGGCCAGGACCCGGCCGTCTACACCGACTACACCGGTGTCGATCGTCTGCTGACGCTCGTGCCACGCTCGCCAGTGCTGCTCGACGCTACCGCGTCAGGCGAAGACGAGGCAGACGGTCGAGGGGATGCCGGTGAGCACGGTCTCCCGAGTGAGCGTGCCGCGCTCCGGGTCTCGCGCCATCACGGTGACGTTGTCCGTGTTCTGGTTGGCAACCAGCAGCCGCGTCCCGGCAGGATCCAGCGCGAAGTGGCGCGGAAACTCGCCCTCCGTCGAGGTGTGCCCGACGACCGCGAGTTTGCCGCTCTCCTCGTCGACCGAGATCGCCACGATGCTGTCATGGCCGCGGTTGGAGCCGTAGACGAAGCGCCCGTCGTCCGACACGACGATGTGCGCGCAGAACGACTCGCCGTCGAAGCCTTCCGGCAGGGTCGAGATCGTCTGCCGGGCGGTGAGGGCGCCGGACTCCGCGTCGTAGTCGCAGGCGATCACCGTGTTGTCCAGCTCGGTGATGACGTAGACGGTCGCGCCGTCCGGCGAGAAGGCGACGTGGCGCGGCCCGGCGCCCGGTGTCGTCTGCATCGCGCTCGTGCGCGCGAGCTGGCCGGTCTCGGTGTCGAGCGTGTAGGTGATGACCTCGTCGGTGCCGAGGTCGGTCGCCAGCACGTAGCGGCCGTCCGGGGTCGGCACGATCATGTGGGCGTGCGGACCCTCCTGTCGGTCCGGGTTGGCGCTCGAGCCCTCGTGCTGGATCACGGACGACGCCGTCTCGAGGGAGCCATCGGCCGCGATCGGCAACGCCGCGATCGAGCCGCTGCCGTAGTTTGCCACCAGCGCGTAGCGCCCCGAGGCATCGATGCTGACGTAGCAGGGGCCGTTGCCGCCTGATGCCTGCCGGTTCAGCTCGGCGAGCTCGCCGCTCTGGGGATCGCGCGCGAAGGCGGCAACGGCCCCGCCCTCCGACTCGCAGACGGCGTAGAGGTGCCGGCCGTCCGCGCTCAGCGTGAGGAACGATGGATTGGTGATGCCGGTGGCGGTGCTGACCAGTGCGATGGTGCCGGTCTCGTCGTCGTAGCGATGCACGCCGATGCCCTCGGCGCGGCCCTGCGGCGGGTTCGTATAGGCTCCGGTGTAGAGAAGGGTCATGGGCGGCGATCTCCTTGTGGTGCGCGTGCGTCGTCACCGCATCATGGGGAGATCGCCCGTTGCTGTCAATCCGGGCAGATTGTCTCCTCATTCGGCCACTCGTCGTCATCCGCCGCTGCCACGGGCTTGCGCGCCGGGTCGGGCACCAGCACGATCGGTGCGGCCGCCATGTGGATCAGCTTCTCCGCCACGCTGCCCATGAGCCAGCGGCGGACGCCGCCCTCGCCGTGGCTCGTCATTACGATGACGTCGTCGGGGGCGAGCGCGTCCGTGAGCGAGGGGACCGTCGGCCCGATGAGGAGCTCCGAGGTGGCGTCGATCTTTTCCGAACGAAGGCGCGCTGCCTCGGCGTCGAGCGCGTCCGCGATGCTCTGCGTGTACTCCTCGAAGTACAGCTCCTCGCCCCCGGCGTCCGGATCGGCCCGCGTCGCACTCACGAGCCGCCGGTAGAGATCGCCGCTCATCGCGGCATCCCGGCTCGCGAGCGTCGCCTCCCGCGAGGGCACCACGCGCACCAGGTGGATCCCGACGCCGAGCTGACTCGCCAGCTGCATCGCGACGGGGAGCGCGTGGCGTGCGCGCTCGGAGCCGTCCAGTGGCACCACCAGCCGGCGGCCGGTCGCCTGTTCGAAAGGGGTCATCGGCTCCGCGTCAGCGCGCGGGTGGATGAGCATCACCGGGACGGTTGCCGCCTGCGCAACGCGGTCAGCCACGCTGCCGATGAACGCCCGACCCACCGCGCCGCGACCATGGGTGGCCATGATGATGATCTCAGCCCCGTGCGCCTCGGCGGCGCGAAGGATCTCATCGGGTGGCGCGCCGACACGAACGGTGCGCGTGATCCGGACCGGCAGGTCGTCCAGGTCGTCAGCGACCTGTCGCAGCCAGGCACAACCTGCCTCCGTGTTGCGGCGCAGCACCTCTGCGAGGGCCTCGGGGGCGACGGTGATCTCGGTCGCCGAGAGTGGCGCCTGCACCACCCGCAGGAGCCGGATTTCCTCGGCGTCGCCGGCGATGGTGCGTGTCCACGGGAGTGCCGCGAGCGAGAAGTCCGAGCCGTCGAGCGGGACGAGGATCCGGAGTGGGGAAGATCGATCGGCCATGATGGCGCCTCCTTGCGTGCGTGAAGCGGGTGCCGTCGCTGTCGCCTCACGATAGCAGCATAGCCACCCGGCACAGTTGCGGATGTGTCGCCGCCCGGAGTGCCCGAGGCTCCCGTATACTCGACGCAATGGGTTCCATCATCGACGTGTTGCCCGGCGCCACACCGGCCCGGAGTGGGAATGGAGCGTGATCATGCGCTGTCTTCGTCTGATCCTCGCCGTGGTCGTCACGGCGCTCACGCTCGGCGTGCCCGCGCTCCCGGCGGCCGCGCAGGATGACGGTGTCGGGTTCGAGGATCTCGCCGGGCTGCAGACTGCGATGTCGCGGACGTACACCGGCACCACGGACTTCTTCGCACCGCCCGGGGCGATCGGGGAGCTCCGCGATGCCGCTCGCCCCGAGGTGATGTTGCTGCTGGTTGCCGTCTACACCTTCGACTCCGACGCGAGCGCGTCTGCCGGGCTCGAGCTGTTGAAGACGGACATGAACGCGACCGGTGTGAGTGGCGCGCCGTTGCCACTGACCGAGATTCCGGTCGGTCTGGGCATTCCGCACATCGCCGCGATGGCGCGCGATGCATCCGTTTCGCCACCGGTGGACTTCACGCTGGCGATGGCGCAGGACGGCACGCTGGTCTACACGGTGATCGCGATCACGCGGGGCGCACCGCCGAAGGGCGCGGTCTCCTGGCTGGTGCAGTCTGTTGCGGGTGCCGCGGTGTCGTCCGAGCCCGCGACGCTGCGCACCAACGGCGCGTCGTCGGGCGGCGCGTGGGCAAAGGTGCCGACGGAGCAGGCGCTCGCATTCCGGTTCCGCGGGGTGCTGGAGGTTGGCGACGCCATGCCGTTCTCGGTGTGACGCGCAGCGCGGTCTGGAGGCTGTTGCTGATCACCATTGCGTGGAGGCCATACCACCCCCATCATCGTCATGCCCCGCGTACAAGTCGCGGGGCTACGGCATGTCGATCAGAGTGCCGCTACACCGGCGGCCAGGTGAGCATCCAGCCGCCATCGACGAAGAAGGTCGAGCCGGTGCAGTAGCTGGCGGCGTCCGAGGCGAGGAAGAGCGCCATGTTGGCGATGTCGGCTGGCTCCCCTGCGCGGCGCAGCGGGATTTGCGCCTCCGCCGCCTGGCGGTACTCGGGGTCCCGCTTCGCGCGGTGGTTCATCGGCGTGAGGATCATGCCCGGCGCGATGTCGTTGACCGTGATCCCGTACTCCGCCAGCTCGATGGCCTGCGTGCGGGTCAGGTTGCGCAGTCCCGCCTTGGAGACGTTGTACGGACCGGCACTCGGTGTGCACGCTTCCTCGTGGACCGAGCTGATGTTGATGATACGACCGCCCTCGCCGCGCTCGACCATTCGCCGCGCGGCCAGCCGCGAGCAGAAGAACGGTCCATAGAGATTCGTCCGCAGTACGCGGTCCCACAGCGCCGGATCGAGCTCGTGGAGCCGCCCCCGGCCGCCCTGACCGGCGTTGTTGACGAGGATGTCGATCCGCCCGAAGGCATCGTCGATCGCGGCGAACATCGCGTCGACGTGCGCCTCGTCGCCGACGTCCGCCTGGACGATGATCGCCTGTTGCCCGGCATCCCGGACATGCGTCGCGGTCGCTTCTGCCCCGTCGCGATCGGTGTGGTAGTGCACCACGACGTCGGCACCGCTCTCGGCGAAGCGCCGGGCGATACCCTGTCCGATCCCGCTGTCCGAGCCGGTGATCAGGGCGACCTTTCGATCGAGTCGCAGCTCCATGCTTCACCTCGTGATGTCGTACCGCGCCAGTCTTCGTGGAGGCCATCATGGCGAGGAGGCAGGCAGGTGTCAACGCGCGGGCTCGGGACTATGCAGGCTCGGGTGCCTCGAATGCGCGAGGCACGACCCCGCCCTGGCATTTCGACCGAAGCAACAGCAGGGTGCGAAGTGGAGAAATCACAGGTGGGTACCTTGCGAGCGCTGTTGTGGCAATGAGGCGGCGGCGAGTTCTTCGAGTGCTGCGACCGAACTGACGGGGCGGTGCGTCCGAGAGACGCCGGGCAGACGATGTTAGCGGCAGAGCGGTGGCGGCGTTTCGGAGGTCGGGATGCGATACGCGCCGTGGCGCTGTCCTGACTGGTAGCCGAGGATGGCATCGTCGTGCTGGTACCAGCTGATGCGATTCTCGCCGACGGCCGCTCCGCCGAGGAGGCTGACGGCGTCCGGGGTGTCCTCCGGCTGGTGCGGGCCCTGATGGTTCCAGCGCGCCTCGAGCCAGGTGGTGATGGCGGACACATCGTCCCCGCGCCAGAGCGCCGAAAGGTATTCGGTGTAGAGGTGCGCCATCGCGCGCGCGGTGAGGCGAGGTGGTGACACGGCACGGATGCTTCTGCTGGCACGTCGTTCGGGGGCGAGGGAGATGGGCATTCGGTGTTCCTTCAGGTCCGTGAGACGAATGGCACGGTCGCTGGCTCTACCGTCGCATCCTGCTCGTCACAGGCGCGATAGCGTCCCAGGCGACAATGTCACAAGGACGTGACAACCCGGAAGGTGTGAGATGCGGGGAAGGGGCCGGAGCGCGTCCCCGCATCTCGTCTATCGCGTGAACGCGCGAATGATGGCCGTCGCCGTGCCGACCACTTCTGTACGAGCGAGCATCAGCGCCAGCACGCCGACGACGATTCCCGCGATGCCCGCCGCCACCGCGACGCCTGTTCGACGTCGCGCGACCTGCCACCCGGCGAAGAGCGAGAGGCTGCCGCCGGCGATGGCGAGCATGCCGACGACGGCGCTGGCCGATGTGAGCACCCATGACGGGCCCGCGGTGCCCGCCTCGTGGGCGGCGTGCTCGCTCTGGATCGAGACGGTGCCATGGAGGCGCTGCTCGATCCCGCCGGAGGGGCGGACAATCAGCTCCAGATCCCAGTCACCTGTCAGGCTCAGCTCGCTGCCCTGGTGTGCCCACGCGCCGTTCGCGGTCGGGTCCAGCGGGATCTCCTGCTGCCCGGTGTCGCGGGCGCTCTGCTCGACGCGCAGCAGCACCTCGGTGCCGGCGGGTGACGGGTCGGTGAGGGTGATGTCGATGCGGTTGGGGCCGGCCGCGCCAGGTGTCACGCGCATGGTCGCGTTGGTGTCCGAGCCGCTCAGCTGGACCGTCTGGCCCGTGGAGGCGGCGGAAGCCTCCTCACGCGCGGGCGCCTGTGCGGTGAGCGAGCCGACGACGAGGAAGACCACGACCGCGAGCGCGATCTCGGCCAGCACCGTCAGCCCGAGCCGTCGCGCGGTGTGCGGCAGCGATGCCCGCCGGCTGAGCCGTCGCGTCACCACGACGAGGTTGTAGGCGGCGAGCGCGAGCACCGGCACCAGCAGCGCCAGCTTGATCAGCAGCGTGGTGCCGTAGTCCGTGTCACGAAGCGCATCCCAGCTGCCGACCTGCAGCCAGGCGCTGTACAGGCCGGAGAGCAGCATCACCACCCATGCGGTCAGCGCCAGCGTCGAGAAGCGCGGCAGGGTGCGACCGAGGATGCTGACGAGATCCGGCGCGACGCGACGGTAGCCGACCGCGCCGAACACGGTTGCCATCAGCGCCAGCCCGCCTGCCCACAGCGATGCCGCCAGCAGGTGCAGGTAGTCGTTCATGATGGCGACGTCGTGCCCGGTGGTTTGGGCGGAGGCGTGGGCGATGAGACTGTAGGGCACGGGCAGCGTTGCGGCGAGGGCAACCGCGAGCGCGGATCGGATCGGCCGCCGGTACGGCCACCACCACGCCACCCACTGCAGCGCGTAGGCGTAGACCAGCACCAGCCCGATGCGCAGGAGCCAGAGGTGGCCGTAGCGGGTGTCGCGCACTGTGGTGGCAATGTCGTCGAGCAGGTTGCCCTCGTCGAGCGCCGAGGCCTGGACCAGCAGCGCGACGACGTTTCCTGCGAGCGCGAGGGCGATGGCGGCCATCGCGAACCGGCGCGCGGCGACCGTCGCGGGGCGTGCAACGTGCCATTTCCGCGCCAGGCCGGGGCGGCTGACAGCCAGCCAAACGGGCCACGCCGCCACCGCGCCGGCCAGCCCGAGGAGCGCCAGCCAGCGGGAGACGGCCTGCTGCCAGGTCGGGCCGCTGTCCTCGATGGTTGGCTGCGTCACCGCGACGACGTCCGCCTCCGAGCCCACGGTGAACGCGAAATAGTTCTGGGCGGTGTGGCCGTCCGCCGTCGAGAGCGTGCGCCAGAGTACGGAGTAGGTGCCGTCCGGAAGGTCCGACGGCAGCTCCAGCACCATGTCGTAGTCGGACGCGCCGCGGTGAACCGATGTGTTCGCAACGGCGTTGCCAGTCTGGTCGTACAGCTCGGCCTTGCTGTAGCTCCACTCGAGTGGCTCCGAGAACGTCATCTCCACGCTGGCCGGTGCCTCGGGCACGACCGCATTGGCCTCGGGAGAGCTCTCGGTGATGAACGCGTGCGCGTCGGCGCCGTTCGGTGCCATGAGCAGCATGGCGAGCCCGAGCAGCGCGAGAAGCGGCCAGCGCCAGCGACCATGAACGGGCCCGCGTTGCGGGAAGGTCATGACAGGTCCCTTTCTGCCGTGATCTCCCCGCCGGTCGCTGGTTGGCGACCGGCGGGGAGTGTCGCTACGCGTCCGGCTTCGGGAACTGCAGCGGCTCGATCGGCTGGACCTCGTCGAAGGTCTCCGGCCCCGGCTCGAAGGTCTCGTCGATCGGGGTGCCCTCGATCTCGCCGGAGATGTGGAAGCTGTACGCCCCCGGTGCGGTCGGGAAGAAGATCGCCTGGTAGTGGCCCGGGTCGTTGAACACCGGCTCCAGCTCCAGCTCCATGGACTGGTCGCCGTAGCTGACCTCGGCGGTGAGGGTGTCGGCGAGTCCCTCCACCGGCGTGCCCGCGTGCGCGTCGGCGGCGGCCGGGGTGGCGTCGCTGACCTGCAGCACGCGCAGGCTGAGGCCGTTCTGCTGGGTGACGTAGGCGGGCTCGGTGAGGAAGCCGACGGTGAGCTCGTACCGGCCGTCGGCGACCTCCCGGTGCTCGTGGGCGGCGGTCAGGGTCGGGATGAGACCGGCGAGCAGCGTGAGCGCCGCGAGGGAGGCGAGAAGCTTGATATTGCGCAGCATGGTTGCATCTCCAGAACCCGCCCGTTGGCCGGGCGGGGGTGGTGTGTCGATGGGTCCGCGTAGCAGCTACGCGACGGCTTTCGGCGGTGGTGATTCCGGTCTGTGACGCACGCCGGCAAGGGGAGGGTCGTCGGCCGCGCTTCGCATCACCCGGCGTCGAATGCTGGAGGCCGCGCCGCTTGCTGGAGTCAGGATCGGAATCGGAGCGATGCCCACGGTGACGGCGCTCTGCTGCGAGCGCGGGATGTCCGGTGAGACGCGAGCGGAGCCCGCCTGTTCGCTGCTCGCGGGTGATGCGTGGCGCAGGTAGGCGTGGTGGTGGTCGGGCAGGCTGTGGGCGGCTTCGACCCAGAGCTGGAGCAGCGCGTGCGGGTGCGCCGCCTCGGCACCGCCCCGGTACGACATCGGCATCAGGAACAGCACCGCGGCCGCGAGCGCGAAGGCGACGCGTTGGGTCGGCATGGTGATGCGATTGGCACGGTGGGGACACATGCGGGCGCTCCTGGCTTCCGGTCGTGGACCGTCCTCGCGTACAGCCTAGCACCGGGTACGCGGCTGGCCGGCGGCTATCGGCCGGATAACCGGGAGTTGTGGTTCGCGATTGCCTCTTCGGGGCCATCGGCCGGAACGCACGAGAGCCGCGTCGCCGACGCGGCTCTCGTGGATCGCTGAAGACGATGTCAGCCGTCAGGCTGTCGAGGACACCGCCTCGTGGGGATCAAGAGGACGGTGTCGCCTCGCCCGGCGCGGCCGGGGTGACGACGTACCAGACATCGCCGACCTCCTGGCCGGTGGTGTCGCCGGGCTGCTGGTCCTTGGCGAAGTAGTAGAGCGGCCAGCCGTTGTACGTCACCTGCATGGTGCCGTCGGTGCGGGTGATCGTGCCGAGCTCGCCCGGCACGCCGTCCGGCAGCGTCAGCGGCTCCTCGGCGGAGAAGATCGGCCAGTTCTGCTCACACTGGTCGTAGCAGGCACTCTCGCCGGAGTTGGGTACATCCTTCTCGAACAGGTAGAGCGTCATGCCACTCGCGTCGGTGAGGATGGTGCCGAGATCGGCGTTGTCAGTGGTGCTGACGGTGGTGGTGACAGCCGCGGGAGATGCTTCCGGCGTGCCTGCCGCTTCCTCGTGCTCCGCCATCGGCGTGGCGTCGCCTTCCGCCGGGACTGCGACGTACCAGACATCGCCGACGTCCTGGCCGGTGGTGTCGCCGGGCTGCTGGTCCTTGGCGAAGTAGTAGAGCGGCCAGCCGTTGTACGTCACCTGCATGGTGCCGTCGGTGCGGGTGATCGTGCCGAGCTCGCCCGGCACGCCGTCGGGCAGCGTCAGCGGCTCCTCGGCGGAGAAGATCGGCCAGTTCTGCTCACACTGGTCGTAGCAGGTGCTCTCGCCGGAGTTCGGGGTGTCCTTGAGGAAGATGTAGAGGGTCATGCCGTCGGTGTCGGTGAAGTAGGTGCCCAGCTCCGGGTCATCCATGGTCTTGACCGACGTGGCGTCCTGGGCGGTGACCGCCGAGACGGTGAGCGCGAACAGGAGAGGGAGGATCAACAGGAGTCGCTTCGGCATCGGGTTGCTCCGTTTCTCGGTTTCTCAATGGTGACGCGCGATCTGTTTGGGACCCGGCTTCCCGAGCAGGGAGCACCCGCGGGGAGAGCATCGATGACGCGGTCATGACGACCGTGGTGGTACCTGTGTGCAGCGCCTCCGTGGTGGTCTGGTCGGCGCGGGCCCGCGCCCGCCGCGCACCCTGCGCGTACCTTCCCTACGGGCGAGGTATGGATTCGGATGAGCGACGTGTTTGTGGGATGGAGTGGCGTGGTACGGCGGCGCGGGTTGGCGGTCGCTGCCGCCGTTTGCATGTCGAGGCTACAGGCATGTGCGCCGGATCGGTGGCGGGGATGGCCCGGTGGGTTACTGGAGGGAGGCGACGAGGAACGGCTCGCCGTCGGGGGCGTCCGGGGAGAAGCGGGTGATGCCCACGCTCTCGTACGTCGACATCGGTTCCGGACCGCTCAGCACGAGCCAGCCGATCCCGTCGTCGTTGACGGGGAGCTCGCCCAGGCGCACGCGCTCGCCATCCCGCTCCGCCCACGCCATGTAGCGGCGACCGTCGCCGGAGGGCGCCAGCCCGTGCAGCACGAGCATCGCCTGGTCCTGGTCCGGTGCGACCGCGAGCGAGCCGAGGCCCGCCGCGACGTCCGCCGGTGCGTCGGGCGCGGGGAGCAGCGGCGAGAGGGTGCCGCCATCCGCCAGATACTCGGCGATCTCCTGCTCGGCATGGACGGCGGCATCGCGCTCATCGGCGACCCGAGCGAGCAGCACACCAAGCATGGTGACGCTGACGAGCGCCACCGCGGCCGCGAGGCCGAGCCACGATGAGGGGATGCGACGCCGGATCGGCGTGGGAGTCTCCCGCGCCGGCGCGGAGGCGTGAATCTCCGAGAGCAGCGACTGGCGGAGCTCCGGACGCGGCGGGACCGGCGTCGCGAGCGCGCCCAGCTCGCCAACCACCGCTTCCTGGCGCGCCAGCTCCTCCCGGCACCCGGCGCAGGAGGCGAGGTGCGTCTCGACCTCCCGGCGCTCCTCGGGGTCGAGCACACCGAGGGCGTAGGCGGCAAGCGCGTCTGCCGGCTCGTGGCCGGCGGCTGGGGTCTGGTCGGTGCCTTCGTCGTTCATTCAGGCTCTCTCGGGCGGCGCGGTCCGGGCCGCCGCGGTGGTGGACGGGCGATCGGACGGCGCCAGGCGGTCCGCGAGCTGGCGCATGGCCGATCGGATCTGCGACTTGACGGTGCCGAGCGGCCGTCCCAGGTGCTCGGCGATCTGGCTTTGGCTCAGACCGGTGTAGTAGGCCAGCTCCAGCAGCTGGCGCTGGTCGGGCGCCAGGGTCTCGAGCGCGTGCCGCACCTCCTGGCGGTGCATGCGGGTGATCGCCTGTTCCTCCGGGTCCGGCGCGGGATCGGGAATCCGGGTGGTGGGGTCGTCCGCCATCCCGCCGATGGCATCTTCGCGCCGCCGCCGGAGCAGGTCGATCGCCCGGTTCCGCGTCACGCGCATCAGCCACCCCGCAAACGTCCCACGCGCCGGGTCGAAGGCCCCCGGTTGCTGCCAGAGCCGGAGGAAGACGTCGTGGGTGACCTCCTCGGCCAGCGCGGGGTTGCGAAGCACCGACAGCGCGAGGCCGTTGACCATGGCGGCATGGCGATCATAGAGCGCGGCGAGCGCCGCCTCGTCGCGCTCGACCACGAGACGCATCAGGGCACGATCGCGCTCCGGGTCGTCGTCCGCGGTGGACGGCGCCTCGCGTGGCGATACGGGGACCTCGCGGATCGGCCCGCCGCGCCAGCCCTGCCGCTCATTACTCACTACGCGGCACCGGGGCAGATGGATGATATCGATTGGCCGGTTGGTGTCGCCTCGGTCACTGACATCTACTGGTCTCCTGACGGGCGGGTGATCCCGAGCGATGACCCATCGTCATCCTACCAGTTGCCATCCCGCCCGGCGCTGGCGGCGGTCAGGTGCGCGGCTGCATCCGGTTCTCGGGATGCCCGAGTCGATGCGTCAGCCGGCCGATCCACATCGGCACCAGGACAAGCACCGCCATGAACACGAACGACTCGAGCGCGAAGGTCCACCACGTCTCGCCCTGCGCCGGGTCAGTGGCCGGCTTGTCCTCGAGCCCGACGAGCACCGCACTGCCATAGACGACCCACATCAGCACGACGGACCCGAGCCAGACCACCCAGAGACGGGCGGGCTGCAGCAGGTATCCCACCGCGGTCGCGACCGGGAACGCCAGCAGAAGCCACTCACCGTAGGACACGACGGAGAGCACCATCAGGACCGCCAGTGCTGCGAGTGGAATGCCGAGCTCACGCTGCCAGTTCTCACGATCGATACCGAGCATCGCCAACCTCGCTTTCTTCAATCACGGTCAGCAGGATGCCGGCCAGGCGACAACATGCGGATTGTCGGCACCATCATCTCCCTGGCCGCGCCTCAAGCGCGACATGGTTCGGGCCGGCATCGTCACAGCGACGCATCATTGTGGAACCGGGCCGGGATTGTGACGGAACTGGCATGTTCATCGGACCGGCATGGATACGGTTGATGCGGCTGACGTCGTAGTGTGCCGGTACCAGGAATGGCTCCACTGGCCATCCGTCGAGGTTCCCGATTGTCGTGAAGGAGGCAGGACCATGATCTGCCCACGGTGTGGAGCGGCGGTGACGAAGGTCTTCGCCCCCGGATACAAACCACTGATGCTCGATCTCGATCCCCTGCCGCTCGAATCGCAGGGCGGCTGGGTCGTCGTCGGCATCGTCGGGCACCGGTTCGATCCTCGTCGTGAGTCTCGATGGACGCCTCGCTACCGGGACCATGACGCGCATTGTCGGCCACTCGAGGAGGCAGCGACGGCGTAAGGCACCTGGTCACGGCTGTCGAATCGCTTTGCGGCAGATGTCCCTTGGCGCAGTTCTTGCCACAGCCCGGCGTACAAGCCGATCTACGCCAGGGGAGAGCTGCCCGATGCACCAACCGACACATGCGACGGCGTCCCGGAGACCGGTGACGCTCACGATCAACGGCCAGCAGCACAGCCTGCTGGTCGAGCCGCGCCGGACGCTGCTCGACGCGCTCCGGCATGACCTCGAGCTCACCGGCACCAAGAAGGTCTGCGACATGGGTGACTGCGGCGCCTGCACCGTGGTGGTCGATGGCCGCGCGATGTACAGCTGCCTGATGCTGGCGGTGGACTGCGACGGTCGCGAGATCACGACGATCGAGGGGCTCGCCGACGGCCAGCAGCTCCACCCGCTGCAGGAGGCGTTCATCGAGGAGGATGCCTTCCAGTGCGGCTTCTGCACCTCGGGCCAGATCATGAGCCTGCACGCGCTCCTGGAGGAGCACGAGCACCCGAGCGACGAGCAGATCGAGCGGGCGGTGACCGGCAACCTCTGCCGCTGTGGCGCCTACCTCAACATCGCGAAGGCCGGCCGTCGTGCCGCCGATGCGCGAGCGGCGGGAGGTGCCTCATGAGCGACTTTTCGGTCAGCCGCAAGGGCAGCGGCAAGGACGCGACGATCGAGGTCACCGAACAGAGCCAGGTGCCGGCGTGGGAGGCGGGGACGACGCTCAGCACCGTCGGCACCCGCCAGCGGCGGCTGGAGGGGCGCGAGAAGGTCACCGGCACGGCGCAGTACACCTACGACGTCCGCCTGCCGCGCCAGCTCTACGCTCGAGTGCTTCGCAGCCCGCACCCGCACGCGCGCATCGCAGGCATCGACGTCTCCGCCGCCGCGCAGGTGCCCGGCGTCCACGCGGTGATCAGCGCGGCGGACACCACCGACATCGACTGGTACGAGAAGAGCAAGCTGTTCGACCCGACGGTTCGGTTCATCGGTGACGAGGTCGCCGCCGTCGCCGCCGAGTCGGAGGAGATCGCCGAGGATGCGCTGCGCCTGATCCGCGTCGAGTACGAGACGCTACCGTTCGTCACCGATCTCGACGACGCGCTCGCGCCCGACGCGCCGAAGGTGTGGCCGGACGGCAACATCGCGCAGGAGCCGAAGGTCTACGACCGCGGTGACGCCGAGGCGGGTCTCGATGCGGCAGATGTCGTCGTCGACGAGACGTTTGAAACCGCGGTGGCGCTGCACAACGCGCTGGAGCCGCACGGGTGCACGGCGTTCTGGGAGGGTGACACCCTCACGCTCTACGACTCCACGCAGTCGGTGTTCACCGTGCGGCAGCAGGTGGCGCAGTCGCTCAAGCTCCCCGAGCACCGCGTGCGGGTGATCAAGCAGCACATGGGCGGCGGCTTCGGCGCCAAGCAGATCGCCTGGAAGCAGGACGTCATCGCGGCGGTGCTGAGCCAGAAGACTGGCCGGCCGGTGCAGCTGATGCTGGACCGCGAGGCGGAGAACCTGGCCGTCGGCAACCGCCCCTCGACGCGGCAGCGGGTGCGGCTGGGCGCGAGGAAGGACGGCACGCTGACCGCGATCTGGGCGGACATCCACCAGGCGCGCGGCGCGTACCTCACCGGGCGGCGAGGCCAGCAACGTCAGCGGCATGTACCAGACGCTGTACAAGTGCGACAACGTCCATACCAACGAGGTGCAGGTCTCCATCAACGCCGGGCCGGCGGTCGCGTTCCGCGCGCCGGGGCACGTCGAGTCCGCCTTCGCGCTGGAGCAGGCGATGGACATGCTCGCCCGCAAGCTGGGCATGGATCCGGTCGAGCTGCGCCGCAGGAACTACAGCGAGGTGGACCAGCTCGAGGGCAAGCCGTACTCGCTTCCGGACGGGCTGCGCTACTGCTACGACAAGGTGACCGAGGCGATCGGCTGGGAGCGATATCGGAAGCCGCCGCCGACCGGCACGAAGCGGCGAGGTGTCGGATTCGCCGCGCACGACTGGATCGGCGGCGCCGGCCACCCGCCCGGGTACGCCTGGATCGAGCTGAACAGCGACGGTACCGCCGACGTGCTCACCGGCACGCAGGACATCGGTACCGGCACGCGCACCGGGCTGGCGCAGGTCGCCGCCGAGGAGCTGGGCCTGCCGCTGGATCGCGTCGCCTTCCATCTCGGCGACACCGGCCGGGGACCATACGCGCCGGTCAGCTCCGGCAGCGCCACGCAGGCGACGATCGGCCCGGCCATTCGCGCGGCCGCGCTGGAGGTGAAGCGGCAGCTGCTGGAGATCGCCGCGACGGTGATGGAGGCGTCGGTCGACGACCTCGACGTGCGCGACGGCACGGTGGTCGTCGCCGACAACCCCGCGAAGGGCACGCCGGTCGAGGAGATCATGCAGAAGGTGGCGCCGCATACGCTGCACGGCCAGGGCGCGCGCGATCCGAACCCGAGCGATGTCTCCGTGCGGACCTTCGGCGCCCAGTTCGTCGAGGTCGAGGTGGATGTCGAGACCGGTGAGCTGACCGTGCTGCGTGTCGTGACCGCGCACGACATCGGCCGCATCGTCAACCCGGCCACGGTCGACAGCCAGGTGATCGGTGGCATCACGCAGGGGATCGGCTTCGGCACCATCGAGGAGCGGGTCATGGACGACCGGCTCGGCGTGGTGCTCAACGCGAACCTCGAGGAGTACAAGGTGCCGACGATCGCCGACGTGCCGCCGATCGAGCACATCCACGTCGACGTGCCGGATATCAAGGCGAACTCGACCGGCGCCAAGGGCGTGGGCGAGCCGCCGCTGGTGCCGACCGCGCCGGCGCTGTCCAATGCGATCTTCGACGCCACCGGCATCCGCGTTCACCATAGCCCAATCAACCGGCGTCGCCTGCTGGACGCCATCGCCAGCCAGGGAGGCAACGCATGAAACCGTTCGACTACGCGCGACCCGAATCGATCGGCGAGGCGATCTCGATGCTGGACGGTGGCTCCACGCGCCTGCTGGCGGGCGGCACCGATCTGCTCACGCTGATGAAGCACGGAATCGCCGAGCCGGAGCGGCTGGTGGACATCAAGCGGCTGCCGGAGCTCGACGACGCGATCACCGACTCGCCGGACGGCGCCACTATCGGTGCGCTGGCGACCCTGTCGGAGATCGAGCGCCACCCGCTGATCACCGCGCGCTATCCGGCGCTGGCGGAGGCGGCCGCGATCGCGGCGACGCCCCAGCTGCGCAACATGGCGACGATCGGCGGTAACCTGCTGCAGCGCCCACGCTGCTGGTACTACCGCAGCACCGAGGTGACCTGCTGGCTGGAGGGCGGCGATACCTGTTACGCGCGGGACGGCCAGAACCAGTACCACGCGCTGTTCGACGAGAGCCCGTGTGTGGCGGTGCACCCCTCCGATCTTGCGACCGCGCTGCTGGCGCTCGGCGCGTCGGTGACGGTGCGCGGCGCGGGCGGTGACCGCACGGTGCCGCTGGAGACGTTCTTCGCGCCGCCGGAGGATCGCCGCCGCACGGAGACCACGCTGGGTGTCGACGAGATCGTGGTGGCGGTGCATCTGCCGCGGACTGCCGGCAAGGTCCGGAGCACCTACCTGAAGGCGATGGAGCGCAAGGTGTGGGCGTTCGCGCTGGTCGGGGTCGGCGTGCAGGTGACCGTTGAGGATGGGACGGTACGCGATGCCCGGCTCGCGCTCGGCGGCGTTGCGCCGGTGCCGAAACTGGCTACGGAGGCGGCAGGGCTGCTGGTCGGACAGGCGCCAGGCGCTGAGCTGTTCGCGCGGGTCGCGGACGCGGCGCTCGAGGGCGCGACGCCGCTGCAGCACAACGGCTACAAGGTGCCGTTGCTGACCTCGCTGATCACGCGCGCGCTGGCACAGGCGACCGGGTCGTAGTCATACTCTTGTTCCGGGATCGCGGCTGGCATCTTCATGCATACCTGGTGCGCCCGCCACGGCCATGGTCTGAACTCGAAGAGCGCCGGAGAACATCCTCGTTCTCGAACCTGGCGGGATCGAACCAGCCCGGGCACGGAGGCCCGGGCCCACCGGGGATTGCATGGGCAGCGGCGTGGGCGACGAACCCGCGCACCGCGGCGCGGTGCTACCGGATGAGGGTCACGCCGGGTTGCGGCCCGAGCCAACGGTGACGCTGGCGGTGAAGTGCAGTCCGTCGGCGTCCTCGATCTCGCGCAGGTGTGCGAGGAGATCGGACTCGATCGCCGTGCGCGTGTCGGCGGGGACATCCGGGCCGAGGTTCGCCAACTCCATCCAGAACGTCAGAAGCGTCTCCGGCTTCCCGGGCCACGTCATCTTCAGTAGCGGCTGCTCCTCGCGGATATCGTCGTAGCCCGCCGCTTCGAGCCCGGCGGAAAGCGTGCCTGGGATGGCGAAGCGCATCGGCCACGGCGCCTCCCGCGGGTTCGGGGGGCTGGGGCGCGGCCCGAGGTGACGGGCAAGGATCTCGAAGTAGGGGCGCAGGTGCGAGTTCTCCTCGATCGGGCCCCAGCCCGCGAAGCCCGCCCGCGCGCCCGGCTTGAGCACGCGCCGGATGCTCGCCAGCCCGGCGGGCAGGTCCGGGAAGAACATCGCACCGAAGTGACAGGTTGCGGCGTCGAAGCTCGCGTCCGCGAACGGCAGCGTCATCGCGCTCGCCTGCACGATGTCGACGTTGTCGAGACCGGCTTCGTGCACATTCTTCGCGAGTGCCTCGATGAAAACCGACGACGGGTCGACGGCGGTGACGCGCCCCTGCTGCCCGACAGTACCGGCGAGCATGATGGTTGGGACGCCCGATCCACAGCCGATATCGATGGCGTGGTCGCCGGGGGCGACGTCGGCGGCGGCGATTATCGCCTCGGACGATGCCCGCTGCAGCACCACGATCCACTGGTGGGCGCGGGCGAAGACGCCGGGGAGCTGGGTGCCAAGCCACTCGTCCATGACCCCGGCCATCGCCGGGACCGAGCCGGTTTGGGTTTGTTGCGCGGTCATGCTGAGCACCTCCTGGCATGCTCACGATCTGGTTGCGTTCGGAAGAAGTGGTGGCCGCACAAACACGCCCGCTCCGGTCGATCCGTGCGGCCAGCCGTTCCGCGGCCCTCGCTCACTGGGGCGAAGGCGATCGATGCGAGAGCGTCCGAGTCAGTCGGCGGCGGCTGCCGCATGTACCTCGGAGACGACGATCTCGCCGTCATGCCACTCTGGATCAACTTCGAGCAGCGCGCGGTACTCGTGGTACTCGGCGTCCTGCTGCGGGCTCTCGGCGTTGGCGCGGTAGGACGCCTTGCTGTCGAACGCCACCACGAGCATGAACTCACGAGGGTCGCTGTCCATCCTGTAGATGTGCGCGAAGACGAAGCCCGGGGTATCCCGGGATGCTTCCATCTCGAACATCTTCTCGAGCGCGGACTCCTTGCCTGCCATGACACGCATCCTGGCGACCGTTCCGTACATGTTGTGCCTCCTGGGCGATCGCGAATCGACGAACACACAGAGACCCGCGGGCGGCCGTCCATCCGCCCGATCTACATGAATAGTGACGTCGGGCGGCGCAACGTTACGCCGCCCGACGGTCGAAATCCCGGAAAGGGGCCGGACGCCTATCGGTGGAGAAGCCGGCGCTCGAGGTCAGGGACGAGCAGGATCGGCGCGACCGCCCGGCGGATGAGCTGTTCGGCGACACTGCCGAGCTGCCACCGCCGCACGCCGCCCTCGCCGTGGCTCGACATCACCACGAGGTCGCCTGCCGCCAGCGCGCTGGTGAGCGTCGGCACAGTCGGGCCGATCAGCACCTCGGACGATGTCTCAACCTGCTCGGCATGGAGCCGGTCGGCCTCGCGCCGGAGCGCATCGGTTGCCGCGGTGACGTACTCCTCGTAATACTCGCGCTGCTGGTCGGAGACGGTTGACTGCGGCATCGGGAAGAGCATGCGCTCCATGAGCGCGCCGGTCTGGACGGCCTCCCGGCTGGCGAACATCTCTTCACGGGCGGGGACCACTCGCACCAGGTGCATCGGCACGCACTGCTGCCGGGCGAGCGCGGTGGCGGCTGGCAGCGCCGCGTTGGCGCGCTCCGAGCCGTCGAGTGGCACCACGACCCGCTGGATCATGGCTCGGTCGCCGATCATCGGCGGCACGCTGGCGGGGTCCGGGTGGATGAGCAGCACGGGAACCTCGGCGGCCCGCGCGACGCGATCGGCGATGCTGCCGAGCAGCGCCCTGCCCATGGCGCCGTAGCCGTGGGTCGCCATGATGATCAGGTCGACGTGCTCCTCCTCGGTGACACGAAGAATCTCGTCGGCGGGCATGCCGTTGCGCGCGACCGGCGTGACAGATGCGACGACGTCCTTGAGCGCATCGGCGACGGTTTTGAGATAGTCGGTCGCCGACGCAAGGGCGGCTTCCTGAAGGTCCCCATCGTAGTAGCCGGTGGTGCCGGTGATGTCGACCATGGGCAGGATCCACGTCTCAGCGCGAATCAGCACGACCTCGGTGTCCGGGCGCGCGATGGCGCGGAGCCATGGGATGGCGACGGTGGCGAGGTCTGAGCCGTCCAGCGGGACGAGGATGCGGCGGGGGAAGCTGATGTCGGACATGGTGATGCCTCCTGGGTGGAAACGGTGTCACTGCCTGACGATACGGCACATTGCGTCGCAAGCTCGCCTGATTGTGGCGCCGCGACGTTGCAAGAACGTATCGGAGTGAGTGGGCCGCTGGCACCGGTCTTGCAAAATGGATGCGGTGGTGTGGCTGGCACCCCGACAATCGTGACCCAACCTTGCCCAGAACATCTCGCCAGCCGATTCGCGTTGCCCGTCACCGGTGACGCATGGGTGCCGCCTTGCGCGCCCCGCTGCCACCCCTCGGGCCATCGGGCACGAATCAGCCTGCCGGTCGGGCCCCACCGGCGCTCGGAGTTCTCCCCCAATATGGTTGCACCGCTCCCCGTCACCGCCGACGCGAGCCACATGTCCACGCATCCCGCCAGAAACCGCAAGTTTCGCCCGGATATCGAAGGGCTCAGGGCCATCGCCGTGGTGCTGGTCCTGCTCGATCACGCCGGGCTCGCGCTCGCGAACGGCGGGTACGTTGGCGTCGATGTGTTCTTCGTGCTCTCCGGCTTTCTCATCACTGGTCTCCTGCTCAAGGAGGTAAAGGAGAGCGGCACGATCTCGCTCGGGAAGTTCTATGCGAGGCGGGCGCGGCGCCTGTTGCCGGCGGCGACGCTGGTGCTGCTGGTGACCGTGTTCCTCTCGTACCAGGTGTTCGGCGAGATCCGCGCGAACCGCATTGCCGAGGACGCCCGCTGGTCGGCGTTGTTCGCGAGCAACTTCCGCTTCATCCAGCAGGGCACGGATTACCTCGGCGCACAGCAGCCGCCCTCTCCCCTGCAGCACTACTGGTCGCTGGCGGTGGAGGAGCAGTTCTACCTCGTGTGGCCGCTGCTGATCATGCTGCTCGCGTCGCTGGCGAAGGGCATCTCGATGCGCCTGAAGCTCGGCGTGGCGCTGGTGGTGCTGATTGCCGGGTCGTACGCGTACTCCATCCACCTGACACAGTCGGACGCGACGACCGCGTACTTCTCGCCGTTCCCGCGCGCGTCCGAGCTTGCAGCCGGCGCGCTGATGGCCGTGGCGGCGCCGTGGCTGGCGCGCATCCCCCGGCTGGCCGGCGCGGCCATGAGCTGGGCGGGCGTCGGCATCGTGCTGGGCTCGGCGGTGGCGTTCGAGCCGACCACGGTGTTCCCCGGCGCGGCGGTGGCCGTGCCGGTGCTCGGTGCCGTGCTCGCGGTGGCGGGCGGCACGGTCGCGCCAGAGGGTGGCGCCGAGATCGTGTTGAAGCAGGCGCCGCTCCAGTGGATCGGCAAGCTCTCGTACTCGCTCTACCTCTGGCACTGGCCGGTGATCCTGCTGGCGGCGGGGTACGCCGGGCGCGAGCTGAGCGTGGGCGAGAACCTGCTGCTCTACATCCCCGCGGTGGCGCTCTCCGCGCTGACGTACGTGCTGGTGGAGGATCAGGTCCGCTCGGCGACAGCGCTCGTGAAGCGGCCCGCGTTCGTCAGCGTCGGGCTGGGCCTGACGCTGGTGGCGACCTCGTTCGGCACCGCCTCGGCGATGATGTCGGTGCACCACATGGCGGGCGAGCGCGTCAACGAGAGCATCGGCATCGAGCCGCCGTCGGCGGACGGCGTGCAGCGAGCGGTGGCGCAGGCGACGAGCACGGAGTCTTGGCCGGAGCAGCCGCCGCGAATCGAGAACGAGGCGTACAGCGACACATGCGACGTGACGCGCAAGGACACGACGTCCTCGAAGTGCGAGTTCGGCAACGTGAACAGCGACCGCACGGTGGTGATGTTCGGCGACAGCCACGGGGCGATGTGGATTCCCGCGCTCGACCGGATCGGCAAGGAGCGCGACTGGAAGGTGATCCAGCTGACCAAGCCGGGCTGCATCGTGCCGGACATGCCGGTCTACTCCAACTCGCTGGGCCGGGAGTACACCGAGTGCGCCGAGTATCGCGAGTGGGCGGTGGAGCAGATCCAGCAAATCCAGCCGGACGTGCTGATCATGACCAGCGCCGGCAAGGGGATCTACCGCTCCGATGACGGCGAGCCGACAACGGACGGCGTGGACAAGGCGTGGGAGACGGGGCTGGGCGAGATGATCGACCGGGTCGCGCCGAGCGCCGGGCGTGTGGTGGTGCTGGGCGACATGGCCTACCCGCAGCAGGCGGGGATCGACTGCCTGAGCGAGCACAAGGACGACGTCGAGGCGTGTGGCACGAGCCATGAAGATGGCGTGCTGGCCGACCACAACGCCATGGAGCAGCGGGTGGCGAAGGCGCACGGGGCAGAGTACGTCGACATCATCCCGTGGTTCTGCACGCAGGAGTTCTGCCCGGCGGTGATCGGCGACCTGACGGTGCACCGGGACGGGATGCACATCAACGAGAACTACTCGGTCTACCTCTCCAAGGCGCTCGCCGATGCGACCGGCCTGACGCCGAGGAAGTGAGCGGGAGGACAACCGACCGACTCGGTACGGGAGGGGCATTGCCCCTCCCGTTTTCGTTCTGTTGACAAACGTGATAGGTGGCCGGTGGACGTCGTGAATCCTGGGTTGCCGTCCTGTGGGCCGCCGGGCGAGGGCAGCGCGGCTCGCCCCTACGCGGTGTAACCAGGCTGCAACGCGCCCAAATGGCGAACCCCGCACACGAGGTGCGGGGCTACGGCATATTCGATTCCCGCCTAGCCGCAGTTGGTGCGGCGGTAGGTGGTCGAGTCGAGGACCTGCAGATTGGAGTCGCCGGTGGTGGTGAAGCTGGCGCCGTCGATGGCGACCGTCACCTCAGCGTCGCGAAGCAGACCGTCGATCATGTCGTAGGTGGTGCAGGGGCCGGTGTGGTCACCGACCGTCTCGCGGTACCGCTCAACCTCGCCAATGCCGGTCCACGAGGCGCTCAGGGTCACCGTGCGGGTCGACTCCTCGCACGTCTTGCCCTCGCACATCCAGCTTTTCAGGTCGACCGCGGTGGGCGCGAGCTCGGCCGAGGCGAGAGTATCCATGTCCATCGAGAACGTCGAGCCGACGTCGGCGCAGCCCTCCTCGGACAGCGGCCCATCCGCGGTCTGCGAGGTGACGGTGACACAGACGATCGTGGACTCGTCGAACTTGCCGGGACTGACGTGGAGCGAGACGTCGCTGCAGTCCGCATCGGTGCAGAGCTGACCGTCCGCGAGCGCGTTGAGGGTCGTGGATCGGTCGATGATGGTCTCCTGCGCCGAGGCGGGCGCGGCGGCCAGCCCGACGGTGGCGACGAGGATCGCCAGCAGGATGGTCGAACGGAGTCCCCGGGTCATGATGGTTTGCGCGTGCAGCATTGCCGTGCGCTCCTTGTGGTGATGCGGCACCGCACGCGGGGTCGGCGGGATTGCCGGCCGGCATGTTGGGCGATGCGCGCTCGTGTGGTGGTGTGGGTCCCTCGGCGACATACGCTGGTATGCGCCATGTAGTCATTCCAACGCAACGGCGAGCGCAATGGTTTCGGGCGTTCCCTGCGGATGTTCCTGCGGAAAGGTGGGAGCTGCGGCTCGTCGTACCATGATGCGATCACCCGCGGGACCGATAGGAATCGCACTCGCATCCACAGGGAGGGTCGCCATGAAGCGCCTTTCGATCGTCGGGTCCGCACTTGTCGCCATCGTCGCCGTGTCGATCGCCATGCTGGGGCCGTGGGGATCGACCACGGCGCAGGAGGACCGCTCACTCTACGTGAGCGTGACCGAGCTGCGCTACGGATGGAACGAGAACCTTCCGGACGGCGGCACCTGCTCGTTCACGGGGCAGCAATTCGGGTACCTGAGCACCGTGCCGATGCAGATCGTGGTGGAGGATGAGACGCATCGCACGGTCGCGGCGCGGGATGTGGGAGGCACGATCCGGCACAACGAGGGGGAGGATTGGTACCGCTGCGACGCCACCTTCAATCTCCCGCTGCCGGACGCGGCAGTTCTACACGGTGCGGATCAACGACGTCTACTACTCGACCTTCGCTGCCGAGCAGGCACCGTTCGCATCGGTGATCATCGTGCTGGAGTCGGGGGAGAGCTGGCGCCCGGCGGCGTGACAGGGGACGTTGCACATTGGGCGTCCCCTACGGCGACGCGGTCAACGCCACACGCTCCAGCAGCGAATCGGTCGATACGATCTCCGGGTCGCCGGTGCGGGGCTTGAGCTCGACGCCGCCGGCCTCGCGGGCGCGGGAGGAGACGACGACCCGCCATGGCAGGCCAATGAGGTCGGCGTCGGCGAGCTTCACGCCGGCGGTGGCGTCGCGCTCGTCCCACAGCACCGTCACACCGCAGCGCTGCAGCCGCTCGTAGAGCTCGCTGGCCTCGCGGAACGACTCCTCGTCGCGTCCCAGGTTGACCAGGTGGACCTGCGCCGGGGCGACGGTGGCCGGCCAGATGATGCCCCGGTCGTCGTGGAACGTCTCGACGATCACGCCCATCAGGCGGGTGATGCCGATGCCGTAGCAGCCCATCACCGGGTACTGCTTGTTACCATCGCGGTCGGTGAAGCCCATGTCGAAGTCGCGACCGTACTTCTGGCCGAGGTCGAAGACGTTGCCGACCTCCGACGCCCGCGCCATCGAGAGCCTGCCCTCGCCGCACTTCGGGCAGGTGTCGCCTTCCTTCACCTTCGCGATTTCGACGTTGACGCAGAACTCGCAGGTGTCGCAGAAGAGGATGTCGTCCTCGCCGGCGTCGGTGAGGACCATGAACTCGTAGGAGATCTTCTCGGTGAACGCGCCGCCGGAGGCCTCCGTCACCTTCGCGGTGAGCCCGAGGCGCTCGTAGACGCGCAGGTAGGCGTCCTTGGCGATGGCGTAGAAGCGGTCGAAGTCGGCCTGGTCCTCGTGGAAGCTGTAGAGGTCCTTCATCAGGAACTCGCGGCCGCGCATCACGCCGGACTTGGAGCGGAGCTCGTCGCGGAACTTCCAGCCGACCTGGTAGACCATCTGCGGGAGATCGCGGTACGTCTGCACGCGGCTCATCACCAGCGGCGTGACGACCTCCTCCTCGCTCTGGCCGAGGGCGTACTCGCGGCCGGTGCGGCTCTCCAGCTCGAAGAGGACGTCGAGCGTCTTCCACGCGCCGGTCTTCACCCAGTTCTCCTTGGGGTGAAGCATCGGCATGAGCAGCTCCTGCCCGCCGATGGCGTCCATCTCCTCGCGGACGATGTCGCTGATGCTGTTCAGCACCTTGAGGCCGAGAGGGAGGTAGGTGTAGGCGCCGGCCATCAGCTTCTCAACGTAGCCCGCCCGGGTGAGCAGCTCCGCATTGGCCGTGACCTCGTCTTTCGGGACGTTTCGGGTGGTTTTGCCGAAGAGGGTGGAGTATTTCATCCGGACAGCATAGCAGGAACTGCTCCCCCCTGCCGGACCGGCAACGCGGCGTTGCCACAGACGCCGACGCTGCCTACAATGGGCCATTCTCACGATCCGGCGGGAACGCGCCGCCGACGTATCCTCCGAAAGGTGGCCCTCATGTCTGCCGCACCCGCGATCACCCGCACCCGCACGCCGTACCGCGTCTCTGTTGACGAGTACATCACCTTCCGCCGGCAGGGCTTCCTCGTCGTGCGCGGGCTGCTGAGCCCGGAGGAGGTCGCCGAGCTGCGCGGTCACACCGAGGACCTGATGCAGGGGCGCCTGCCCGAGCAGTCCGGGCACGAGCTGGCACGGCGCGACGGCACGGAGGACACCGGCACCAATGTCCAGGCGCTGGCCGCGCCGCCGGCGGACCTCAGCCCGGAGGAGAAGGCGGACTACTTCCTGCGAATCCACATGCTCCACCGCCAGCTGGAGCTGCACGAGCGGTACATGCTGCACCCGCGCGTGCTCGACGTGCTGCAGGCGCTGATCGGGCCGGACGTGTCGGCGCTGCAGACGATGCTGTTCCTCAAGGGGCCGGGCAAGCCGGGGCAGGGCTGGCACCAGGACACCTACTACATCCCGACCCACCCGGACACGCTCTGCGGCGCATGGATGGCGATCGACGACTGCGACGAGCACAACGGCGCGATGTGGTTCGCCTCCGGCAGCCAGCACGAGCCGGTCTACCCGCCAAACTCCGGCTATGGCTACGGTAATGCCGACCTCGAGGGGATCGCGGGCGTCAGCGGGGTGAGCAACCCGGACGACGAGCAGAACGACCTCACGCGGATCGCCGAGAAGTACCCGCACCTGCTGGTCGCGGCGAAGGCGGGCGACGTCGTCTTCTTCGCCGGGCACATCCTGCACCGGAGCAAGAAGAACATCACCACGGACCGGTTCCGGCGGGCGTTCGTCGGGCACTACTGCAACGCGCGCTCGTTCACGCAGTGGGGCGCCGACCAGCCGACCGACCCGGAGACCGGGATGAGCAACAGCTCGCACATCCTGGCGCGGGGCGACACGCACCTGCCGTTCGCGACGCCGCGGTTCGGCACGCCCTGCGCGGCGCTGCTGACCCCGGAGGAGCGGCGGCGGGAGCACGCCATCGCCGAGATGATGATGGGTGACATGGACAGCGGCATGATGGGCGCCGAGATGGCGGACCCGACGCTGGAGGACGACGACTGAGCAGCCGGTCCAGGCCCAGGGATTCGCAGGGGCGAATTCCTGTGGCCTCGGGCATACCCGCCAGCGTCATGCTGAGCCGTGAGGCGCGACAGCGCCGAGCGTGTCGAATCCTCCCCACTGACTCCCCTCCCCCGGAGGGGAGAACCCTCCCCGCGCGAAGCGCGCTGCCCGCAGGGCAGAGACTTCGTGGGCACCACACGACCACCGGGCGGATATTCCATTCGACCCGGGCCAATGGCCGTCGCTCTGGACAGGCTTCAGCGAATCCGCCCCTGCCTGCGTGCGCAGTTGCCACAACGCGTGAGCCGGTGCCAACGGGACATTGCCGCCCTGCGGGCGGCCGGGCTGGCGCAGAGGCCAGCCCCTGCGAATCGATCTCTCTGCAAGCGGCTACTGGAAGATGCCGCCGTCACCGAGCGTGTAGCAGGTCGGGCCGGCTTCCACCTGACCGTCGAAGCGGAGCCCGTGCCAGTTGGCGGTGCACTGCGAGACCACGCGGCGCGGCTGCGGCGCGTTCACGCCCCACTCGTACTCGTCGACGTAGTCGTCGTTGCGGTCGCTGTCGGAGTCCCGCTTCACCACGAAGCAGGTCTGCGCGTAGAAGGTATCGATGTAGGTGCTGTCGATGCGGGCCGTGTCGAAGTCATGCCCCCACGTCTCGATCTCCGCGCCCATCGACCAGTAGAGCCAGTAGTTCTTCTTCCACGCCTTGAAGCGCAGGTGGTCGCCGTTGCGGTAGAAGTCGCGCTGCGAGGGGTTGGTCGAGGCGAGACCGATGACGTCGTCCGAGCACTCGATGAGCGTGAAATCGCCCGTGCCGAGGGCGGCCTCGATCACCTGCCGGGAACGGAGGGCGTCGGCGACCATGCCGAGGTCGATGCTGCGGATGCCGCCGGAGCGATAGCGCGGGGACGAGAGCTCGATCGCGGCGAGGTCCAGGCGCTCCTTGCCGATGGTGACGGTGCCGGCGGCGTCGGTGATGAGATCGAGGATCGGGTCGCCGAAGGTGAAGGCACGACCGCCGTTGGAGGCGGTGCGCTCGTACTTGCCGACGACGGTGGCCGAGCCGCGCAGCGCCCCGCCGGTGGGCTCGACGCCGAGCAGCTTGCCGACGTGCTCGACGAGCTCCTGGGCGTCGCGGTACGTCGCGCGGCCCGGGGCGATCGAGCCCTTGCCGGTGGGGAAGCGGAACTCGAGGTGGCCGGTGTCGCGCCTGATCGCCTCGCCGTGCATCGCGTTCTTGAGATCGACGGTGGTCCCGTTCGAGGTGTCCCGCGCCATGGTGGGCCTCCCTTGCATGGCTGGCGGCGATGGCCGCCGTTGGGGTGTGCCGCCGTGCCGGAGAGCACGCGCGGGCAGATGGGTCCCGCTCCAGTATAGAGTCGACATAAAAGATGGCGATCGTTGGGCTACCAATTGGTGCCATGGGCGGGGACCAGCGTGACGACTTCCTCCTCGCTCTGGTGGGGGCGTCCGTCTCCTCGTGGACGATAGTGTTCAGTAGCTTCAGGCCGAGGCCTTCGTTGCCGCTGTAAGCGCCTGCTCGACCTGGGTCACGCCAGCATCTCTCTGAAGCCCTGGCGCCACGAGGGGTAGCGAAGCTCCCAGCCGAGCATCCGCTTCGCCCTGGCGTTGGAGAATCCCCGTCCCTCCGTCATCATTCCCACCGCCATTTCCCCGGCCAGCAGCCGGGCGAGCCAGGCGGGAACGCGCAACGGAGGCTTCGCGCCGGCGGTCGCGGCCAGCCAGGGTAGCCACTCGCTGGCAGGGGCCGGCTCGTCGTCGACGATGTTGAACACGCCTTTCGCTCGCTGCTCCACCGCGAGGACGGTCGCGCTCGCCGCATCGTCGAGGTGCACCCAGGAGCTGTAGCCGGTGCCGCCCCCGATCAGCGGGAACATCCGCCTGCGCAGGAGCGTGATCTGTTCGTCGTTGGCGCCGGGTCCGTAGAATGCGCCGTAGCGCAGGACGGCGCCACCCGCCTCGACGACCGCATCCTCGAGATGGCTGATCGCCCAGGTGCCTTCCACCACCTCCAGCGGGTCCTCTTCAGTCGTCACCCATCCGCCCCCGCGCCCGCCATTGAAGCTGGCGTGGCTCTGCGAGACGACGTGGGCGACGCCGGTCGCCTCGGCGGCGGCCAGCAAGTGGTCGATCCCTTCGCTGCGGAGGCGATTGGTGGCGGCGAAGAAGCGATCGGCACGCCTCGGGTTGAGCTTGCCGGCGTGCGCCTCGGAGAGCCCCGTCATCTGATTGACGATCGTGTCCGGCCGGGCCGCGGCCACCGCCGCCCGCACCGACGCTGGATCGAGTCCATCCATCACGACGCCCTCGGCGCCCATCTGCCTGATCGATTCCAGCCTGGCCTTGCTGGTCGTCGTTGCCGTCACCTGATGACCCCGGGCCACCAGCTGCGGCACCAGCCGCCGTCCCATCACTCCAGTCCCGCCTGCCACGAATATGTGCACGGTCCATCTCCTTCGATGTTGCCTGTGGCCGCCTCGACGCCGAGAGGCGCGGTAGCCGGGTGTCTCTACGAGTGGAGACGAGGCAGTCCGGCCGTCCGTGACAGGGGAGGAGGGGCTTGCTGGAGGAGATGCATGGCGGATGATGACTGGCGCACCCATCGGCTGGGGCGTCGGGGAGGCGCCGCGTCCCCTGTCGCGATCGCGTCGGCCGGTGACGACGCCCTCGCCGTCTCGTGGTATCGTCACCGCATCCACATCGTCTTCGCCTCGCCGAAGGAGCGCGTGTCGCCATGCCGAGCCCTCGCCTGCTGGTCGTCATCCTGACCGTGTTGACCCTCATTGGGAGCGCTCCGGCCCTCGCGCAGACGCCGGTGCCCGAGGCGAGCCCGGGCGCGACACCGGCGCCCTCGCGGGAAGGGTTCGTGCTGGTGGCGATCATCGGTGCGGACGAGTGGCGGGAGCCGCTGCCGACGGTGCTACCGGGCGTCGACCTCGGCGACCTGAGCCTGCTGGAGGCGCTCCAGGAGGGCGGGTTCGTCATCTACGTCCGCCACGGCGCGACGGACACCGCCTACGACCAGAACGTCGACCTGACGGACTGCGCGACGCAGCGGAACCTCTCGGAGACCGGCCGGGAGCAGGCGAAGGAGATCGGGGCCGGGTTCACGGCGCTGGGGATCCCGGTGGGGGAGGTGCGCAGCAGCGAGTTCTGCCGGGCGGCGGAGACGGCGAAGCTGGCGTTCGGGAAGGACATGCCCGACCCGATGCTGACGCCGCTGCCGGAGGACACCTCGGCGGAGCAGGAGGCGAAGGCGGAGGCGCTGCGGGAGCTGCTGTCGACGCCGCCGGAGGCGGGGACGAACACGGTGATCGTCGCTCACCAGCACAACATCGACCCGCTCGGCATCGACCTCGACGAGGGCGAGGCGGCGGTGTTCTTGCCTGTAGAGTAGCGCGCGAAGCTAGTGGTCAAGAGCATCGCCATCATCCAGCTCACGGACCTTGCGTGCCTCGAAAGCGCGGCGAGCATCGCTTGCTGACTTCTAGTGACTGTCAGAAGCGGGTTTTGCGCCTCCGGATAGATCCTCGCCGCTTCCCATAGTTCCTTGCGGATGCTGGTTGCGATCCCCAGTATGCGACCACGTTCCGTTAGGTATTCGACGAGTGATCGGCTTTCGAACAAGTACACGGCATGGATCACCCATGGTGCGGCTAGACCCTTCGAGGACACGGCGCCGATCGTGGGACCGGTGAGCACGAGATAGAAGTCTGGGTGGTCGGGTGGGTTCGTGCTTTCGACGAGATTGAGCATACCGTCGCGTCGCGTTCCGTACTTAATGTTCACTGACCGGCCAGCGAGCGAGCCGTCCCGAAAGTAGCCGTCGTGGGCCTTCGTTACCGCCGACGAGTGCAGGTCGATGGCAAAGATTGCGGCAGCGACGTATTCACCGATGTGCCCAACATGTGCGGGACGCCCAATGATAGCGGCAATTTCGGCGTCGATCTCGTTCCGCTGCGTGATGAGGCTGGCAAGCTGTTCAAGGTGGGCCATCGGTCATTCTCCCGCACTGAAGCCGGGGTAACCGGAATCAATGGCGTGTTTGGTGGCGCGCATCATCACACCGATAGGCATCCCCACGAACGGGAAGGTGACATCAATGTTGAAAGGAGCGAACGCTGCTTTAACGGCCTCTCGGTACTCGATGCCGCCAAGCCCGATCACCGTGCCGTAGTCGCTCAGTCGAAGAGTTTGGACCTGCCGTCTCAGAGCCGATGTCTCGATCGGCTTGGTGGACTGCTTCTTGAACGTTACCTCATACGTTTCGGGTATCACGAAGCCAGGGTCGATGAACCCGTACTTGGCGCTCAACACGACCCACGCATCGCCGAAGCGTTCCGCGTATTGGCGGTTGATCTTGAACGGTGTTCCGGTGTAGGCATCGGCGGCAGGGGTCGGGCCTGCCAGTGGGTGCTTGTTCCAAATCTTGCTGCGTCCGCATGGGACAACGACTAATGTGCCGCTCATCCGTCGCTCCTGGTGAAAGTTCGATCCGTCTGTACTGTACGCCATGGAACACCTGCTCCGTGTGGTGCAGCCAGGAATCAGCTCGTCAACGACCGCAAAAGCGCGTTGACATAGCCCGGTCAAATCGCCATGCTGGAGTGGGAACACAACTGGCTTGAAGAAAGAGCAGTTCAATATCGGAGGTAAGAGCATGGCCGACCTGCCTGCTCATGACGCCGGAGCCGTCGACGACCGCGACTGGGCGCCGCTGTATCGCGCCGGGGCGATTTCGGCGGGTGTGGCGGTGGTGCTGTACGTCGTGGCGCTCGTGCTTGTGTTCGTGACGGACACGCCGCCGACCGACCCGACCGGCGCCGAGATGCTCGCCTTCGTCGATGCCCACCGCACCGTCTACATCGTCAAGCAGGTGCTCTGGCTGGTGCCGAGCCTGTTCCTGATCGTCGTCTCGCTCGCGCTGGCGGTCGCCTGCTGGCGGCTCGGGCGATCGCTCGCGCTCGTCGCGGGCAGCATCGCCGCTGTCTCCTGGGCGCTCTCGTTCGCCTGGCCGACGACCGGCGAGGGCTCGCTGGCGATGGTGCTGCTCGCCGACCGCTACGCCGCCGCGACCACGGACGCCGAGCGGACGGCGCTGATCGGCGGCGCGGAGACGCTGATCGCGCTCAACGACATGGCGTCGCCGCTCGGGGTGCTGCAGACGGTCGGGATCCTGCTGCTGGGCGTGCTGATGCTGCGCGGCGTGTTCCCGCGCGGCCTCGGCTGGCTGGGCGTGGTCACCGGCGCGCTGGGGATCGTCTCGGAGGCGTTCCGGGCGCAGCTCGGCTGGGCCTACGCGGTGTACGGCGTGCTGCTGTTCGTGTGGATCGCGTGGGTGGCGATGGCGCTGTGGCGGTTGGGGCAGCGCCGGGGATAGCGAGCGTTCGATGCCGAGATGGGGCGGAGCGTGGCCGGGATTGCCGCCCTGCGGGCGGCCGGGCGGATATCGCAAGCGAATCCGCCCCTACGGATTCTCAACCGTGAGCTGAGCGGGCCGGTCCAGCACCGGCCCGGACGAGTGGGCGCGTCGTGTCAGCGGACGGCCGATGCGCGGCGGGGCAGGGCGCCGGTTCGCGCCTGCACGCGCTCGAGCATCTGCTCGATCGTGATGCGCTCGGTCTCGCTCGCGGCCTGGGCCTCCGGCGCCTGCTTGCGGATGGTGCGGGTCAGCTCCCGCCGTTCCGGCACCGGCACGATGACGACATTCGATACCGCCGTGCTCAGCAGCTTCTGCGCCACCTTGCCGAGCAGCCAGGGTCGCACGCCGCCCTCGCCGTGGCTGCTCATCACGAGGATGTCATCCGGCGAGAGCACGCCGAGGATCGTCTCGACCGGCTCTCCGGCGAGCAGCGATGCGTGGGTCTCGATCCCGCAGGCGTGGACCATCCTCGCCTCCTCGCGGACGGGCTTCTCCATCAGCGCGCAGAACGACTCGTAGACAGCGTGATCCATCCCCTCCCGTCCGGTGTCCTGCTCCTGGCGGATCATCTCCGCTTCGCTCGGCACGGCGCGGACGAGATGAAGGGGGATGTTCTGGTGCTGGGCGATACCGACGGCAATGGGCATCGCACAGCAGGAGCGCGCGGAGCCGTCGAGCGGGACGACGACGCGCCGGTACCTGGCGACGATTTCGGATTCGTCCGGACCGGCGGCGGTGGGCTCGTGGACGATCATCACCGGCACGGTCGCCGCCTGGGCGACGCGGTAGGCGACGCTGTCGAAGATGTTTTCCGGCTCCGCGCGGCGGTGGGACGCCATCACGATCACGTTGATCTTGTGCTCGTCGGCAACCTCGAGAATCTGGTCGGCGGGGTTGCCGGTGCGAACAAGCACATCGACGTATGGGGTGATGTCCCGGATCGTGGCGGCGAAGTCGCGCAGGTGCGTCGCGGCCGGGCTGCGTCGCCACATGCCGGGGGTGATATCGGGAGATTCCGGGATGACGCGCAGGAGCACGATCTCCGACTCGACCGACCCGAGCGCGCGCAGGTGCGGCAGGGTGATGGTGTCGAGCGTGGAGCCATCGAGTGGGACGAGGATACGGCGGGTAACGCGGCGGGTTGGCATGGCGAGCCTCCTTCGGGCGGGGACTGGAGCTGTCCCGGCTGCCGGTGCTTCCACGGTACCAATCGGTGCATGGCAGGGACATCATAGCCCATTTCGCGACATAACAAAAGTGTGACAAGATCGATAGTGCCTGCATGGGATGACGCGCGCGGGCCAGACATGCACGAACGCGACCGGGGTGGACGAGAATGTCCACCCCGGTCGCGTGTCTTGTGTTTCTGCGGTGTCGCTGCCGGGGGCGGTCGCTACGGCAGCGGCTGCGCGAGCGGCTCGATCGCGGCGAGCTCCTCGTCGGTGAGCGGTGCCGCCGAGAGAGCGCCGATGTTCTGCTCGAGCTGCGCGACGCTCGACGCGCCGATCAGCGCGGAGGTGATCTCCGGCCGGCGCAGGATCCAGCTCAGCGCGAGCTGCGCGAGGGTCTGGCCGCGACCCGTCGCGATCTCGTTGAGCGCCTTCGCGCGCCCGAGGTAGGTCTCGCTGATCTGGCTCTCGGCGAGGGTTGGGCTGGTGGCGGCGCGGGAGCCGGCGGGGATGGTGCCGCCGAGGTAGCGGTCGGTGAGCAGCCCCTGCGCCAACGGCACGAACACGATCGCGCCGATGCCGCGCTGGTCGAGCACCTGCAGCAGACCGTCCTCGATGGTGCGGTTGAACATGTTGTAGCTGGGCTGGTGGATCAGCAGGCGGATGTTGTACGCGGCGAGCGCGTCCGCCATCCGCTCGGTCTGCTCGGGGGAGTAGGCGGAGATGCCGGCGTAGAGCGCCTTGCCGCTCTGGACGGCGGTGGCGAGGGCGCTGGCGGTCTCCTCGACCGGCGTGTCCGGGTCCGGGCGGTGGTGGTAGAAGATGTCGACGTACTCCAGCCCCATGCGCTGCAGGCTCTGGTCGAGCGAGGCGAGCAGGTACTTGCGGGAGCCGTGGTCGCCGTAGGGGCCGGGCCACATGTCCCAGCCGGCCTTGGTGGAGATCACCATCTCGTCGCGGTAGGGACGGAAGTCCTGCGCGTACACCTGGCCGAAGGTGCGCTCGGCGGCGCCGTAGGGCGGGCCGTAGTTGTTGGCGAGGTCGATGTGCGTGACGCCGAGGTCGAAGGCGCGGCGCAGGATCGCGCGCTGGGTCTCGAGCGGGCGGGTCTCCCCGAAGTTCTGCCAGAGGCCGAGCGAGATCTCCGGCAGCATGAGGCCGCTGCGCCCGGTGCGCCGGTAGGGCATGGCGGCGTAGCGGTCGTCGTTGGCGATGTATGGCATGGGCGGTCCCTGTCTGGCTGGTGGCGGATGGTCACTGCCGGGAGCGTAGCACAGCGCCGGGCCGCGTCAATCCGATCCTCGTCGCGTGGGACAGGGAGCCACCCCCGACTGATCAGGCCTTCTGCGTCGCCCCGCCGATGAGCTTGCGCTGCTGCTCGCCCTCGGGCTTCGTCTGCGCGATGCGGAGCAACTCGACGGTGGGCGGTTCCAGCAGGATGTCGCGGAGCTCCTGCGCCCAGTCGTCCGTCTCGCTCTCGCTGCCGATGCCGCGCTCGCGGAACCGCTCGAAGGCGTCGAGCGTGTCGATCACCACCTCGTACTGCAGCGCGGCACCGCCGGGCGGGCGCGTCAGCGGGACCAGCAGGCGCGCCTCCATGCCCTGCCCGGAGGCCGCGGCGACTTCCTGCTGGAGCAGCCCGAGGGCGCGTTCGCGGTCGGCGGGCTTGATGTTGTAGGAGAAGCGGGCAACGTACATCTTGCGTCCTTCCATGCTCGGGGAGCGCTCGGCTCCCCGCGATCCGGCATACGTGGAGATGCCGCTCTTACCAGCACGTTGCGTGCCAGCCGGTTGGGCGTGGCGAGGAGTCCGGACGGCAGGGCGCCAGCGGTGCCCGAGCGGGTGTACAGTGGCGGTGGAGTACTGCTCGACAACCGGAAATGGACGATGGCTCTGCCGATCCTGGTCACCAAGCTCCACGCACCGCCGCCCCTGTCGCGGTCGATCCCGAGGCCACGCCTGACGGAGCGGCTGGACGCGGGCCTGCGCCACAGGCTCACGCTGGTCTCCGCCCCGGCGGGCTTCGGCAAGACGACGCTGGTCAGCGAGTGGGCCGCGTCCCACGGACACCGGACCGCCTGGCTGTCGCTCGACGATGCCGATGCGGACCTTTCGCGGTTCCTGGCGTACCTGATCGCGGCCCTGCGGACGGTCGAGCCGGACATCGGGGACGCGGCGTTGCGTGTCCTCGAATCTGCCCAGGCACCAGCTGCCGAGGTGATCCTGACGTCGCTGATCAACGAGGTCGCGGTCCTGCCTGGCACGATCGTGCTCGTGCTCGATGACTACCATGCGGTCGATTCCAGACCGGTCGACCAGGCGCTCGCCTTCCTGCTCGAGCATCTGCCATCGCGGCTCCACCTCGTCATCACCACCCGCGAGGACCCGCAGCTTCCCCTGACTCGCCTGCGCAGCCGGGGCCAGATGACCGAGGTTCGCGCCGCCGATCTGCGCTTTACCGCCGACGAGGCGGCCGCCTTCCTGGACGAGGCGATGGGGCTGCGCCTCTCCGCGTCCGATGTGGCGGCCCTGGAGGCACGTACCGAGGGGTGGATTGCCGGCCTGCAGCTGGCCGCGCTCTCGATGCAGGGACGGGATGACGTCACCGGGTTCATCCGCGACTTCGCCGGTGACGACCGGTACATCGTGGACTACCTGGTGGACGAGGTGCTGCGGCGCCAGCCCGAGCCGATGCGGGCGTTCCTGCTCCGGACATCCGTGCTCGATCGCCTGAGCGGGCCACTCTGCGACGCCGTCACCGGCCAGGATCAGGGCAGCGCCCGGCTGGCGGCGCTGGAGCGCGGCAATGTGTTCGTGGTGCCGCTTGACGACCGCCGCCGGTGGTACCGCTATCACCACCTCTTCAAGGATGTGCTGCGTGCGTACCTGCTGGATGAGCATCCGGATCAGCTGCCGGTGCTGCATCGGCGGGCGAGCGAGTGGTACGCCCAGCACGGCGACATCTCCGAGGCGATTCGGCACGCCTTGGCGGCCGAAGAGGTCTCCCTCGCCGCCGATCTCATCGAGCGGGCAGGGCCCGCGATGCGCCGGGGCCGGCTGGAGGCGACGCTGCTCGGCTGGCTGAGGGCGCTGCCGGATGATGTAGTCCGCGAAAGGCCCGTGCTCGGTGTCGACTACGCCGGGGTGTTGCTGTCCAACGGCGTCACTGAGGGAGTCGAGACTCGGCTGCGGGACGCCGAGCGGTGGCTGGAGGCACCATCGGACGAAATGGTGGTGGTCGACGAGGAAGCGTTCCGACGCCTGCCCGTGGCCATAACCGTCTACCGTGCCGGGCTGGCCCTGGCGCTGGGAGATATGCCGTCCGCTGTGGCCTGGGCCCGGCAGGCGCTCGATGTTGTCGCCGATGACGATCATCTCTGGCGTGGCGCGGCAGCGGCGCTGCTGGGGCTCGCCGCGTGGTCGAGCGGGGATCTGGACACCGCCTACCGCAGCTATGACGCCGGCATGACGAGCCTGCTGCGGGCAGGGAACATATCCGACGTCATCGGGGGATCGATCGCGCTGGCCGATATCCGGATCACGCAGGGTCGCCTGCGGGATGCGATGCGGATCTACGAGCACGGCCTGCGGCTCGCGGCGGAGCACGGCGCGCCCGCGATGCGGGGAACGGCGGACATGCACGTCGGCATGAGCGGTATCTGCCGTGAGTGGGGCGATCTGGATGCCGCCGCCCAGCACCTGCACACAAGCGAGGAGCAGGGCGAGCACACCGGGTTCCCGCAGTATCCGTATCGCTTGCGCGTGGCACTGGCGCGAATCAGGGAGGCGGAGGGCGACCTCGACGGCGCGATCGAGCTGCTCGACGAGGCCGAGCGGCGGTATGCGAGCGATTTCTACCCCAACATCCACCCGGTCGCGGCGCTGCGGGCGCGGTTGTGGGTGAGGCAGGGCAGGTTGGCCGACGCGCTCGCGTGGGCGCGGGAGCGCGGTCTCACTGCTGGGGACGGCCTCAACTCCCTGCGGGAGTACGAGCACATCACCCTCGCGCGGCTCCTGATCGCCCGGTCCAGCAGCGAGGGTCACGGCGGGATGCTCGACGAGGCGGTCGGTTTGCTGGAGCGGCTGCTCGCGGCGGCGGAGGCGGGAGGCAGAACCGGCAGCGCCATCGAGATACTCGTGCTGCTGGCGCTCGCCCACGACGCGCAAGGCGCTGGCGAAGTGGCGCTCGCCCCGCTGGAGCGCGCGCTGAAACTGGCCGCACCCGAGGGCTATGTCCGCACCTTCGTCGATGAAGGTGCCTCCATGGCGAGGCTGCTGTCCGAGGCTCACGCGCACGGGCTGATTCCCGATTACACAAGCAAGCTGATCGACCTGCTGGACGCCGGCGCGCCGGTCCCGCCCGGATCACCGCTGGCCGAGCCGATCAGCGAGCGCGAGCGCGAGGTGCTGCGGCTCATCGCCGACGGCCTCTCCAACCGGGAGATCGCCGACCGGCTCTACCTCGCGCTCGACACGGTGAAGGGCCACAACCGGCGCATCTTCGCCAAGCTCGATGTGGAGCGTCGCACCCAGGCGATCGTCCGCGCCCGCGAGCTGGGGCTGCTCTAGCGCCACGCTGACCGCCAGCACCAACACCCCCGAAACACCACCGCGAACACCACTTCGGTGTCTATTCCGGCACCGCCGGCGCTCCCTATGCTCGTCCCAGACGAACGAGAGGAGCGGCCGTCGCCTCCCCGGGGTTCGTCGGAAGGGAGCACACCGCCGATCTGGAGAGACGCAGGGACTTCCAGCGATACGACCGCAGGTCAGGGATTCGGTTATGCCACACACGTCCAAGTCACGCACCGAACCGGGCGAGCCGATGATCTACCAGATCCGGGTCAAGGGACACCTGGGTTCTCGATGGGAGCGATGGTTCGACGACATGACCGTCACCCCGCAGGCGGACGGCGACACGATCCTGACCGGCCCGGTGGCCGACCAGGCGGCGCTGCACGGCCTGCTGAGAAGGGTTCGCGACCTCGGTGTGCCGCTCATCTCGGTCATGGAGATCGAGCCCACGCAGGCGGACGGACCGGACGCCACCGCGGACGCTGACAACCGTCACTGATCACCTTCGTTACAAACAGGGAGACACACGCATGAACGCCAACAATCTCCTCCGTTGGTCCGGCTTGCCACTGATGGGGGCAGGGATCCTCTTCATCGTCATTCAGGCGATCCATCCATCGGACGTCCTTTCGTCCGTCACCACGGACCGATGGGCGATCGTCCACTACCTCGGTATCGCCATGTGCCTGCTCGGCCTGTTTGGAGTCGCGGGGCTCTACGTCCGGCAAGCGACGTCGGCCGGCTGGCTCGGTTTGGCCGGCTACGCCCTGTTCAGCCTCTTCTATGCGTTTTCGATGGCCTTTCAGTTCATCGAGGCCCTCATCTCGCCGCGGCTGGCGACCGAGTCGCCCGCGTTCGTGGAGGGTCTCCTGGGGATTCCCGGTGGGCACGCCAGCGAGGTCGACCTCGGCGCCCTGCCGCAGGTCTATGCAGTGACCGGGGGCATGTACGTGCTTGGTGGGCTGCTGTTGGGCATCGCGACGTTCCGCGCCGGCATCCTGCCGCGCTGGGCAGGCGCCGCCCTCGCTGCCGGGGCTGTGCTGCCCGTCGTGGCCGCGTCGCTGCCGCACCCGGCCGATCGGATCCTGGCGGTGCCGATGGGCCTGGCGCTGGCATGGCTCGGCTATGCGCTCTGGGCTGATTGGCGCCAGCCCGCTACAACGCTCGTCCCTGCCACCGCGAGCTCCCGGCTCGGTCAGGCAGGGACCGAATAGCAGGCGATGCCGAGCACCCCGATGCAGCCCGCACCTTCGCAGGCACCAACACGCTCACCGTTGTAGCGCTCGGTGAGCCGGACATGCCGTCCGTCGAGCCTCGCCAGCAACTCACCAGGGAATGAACGGAGACCGTCATGATGTTCGTCAATCGACTCACAGCAAGCGGAGGAGCCACCATGGACCCAACCCGAAGGGCAGCACTCATCACCGGCGTGTTGTTCGTGATCACCTTCATCACCTCGATCCCGGCGCTCCTGCTGTATGACCCCGTGATCAACGACCCGAACTACATCGTTGGGTCGGGTGCCGACAACCAGATCTTCCTGGGCGCGTTCCTGGAGCTGCTGCTCATCATCGCCAACATCGGCACCGCGCTCGTACTGTTCCCGATCCTCAAGCGGCAGAGTGAGATGCTCTCGCTCGGGTTCGTCTCGGCTCGCATCATGGAATGCGTCTTCATTGCCGTCGGCATCCTCAGCGTCCTCTCGGTCGTGACGCTGCGGCAGGACTTCGAGGGCGCCGCCAGTGCCGACTCGGCCGCGCTGCGCATCGCCGGCGATTCGCTCGTCGCGGTCAAGGACTTGACATTCCTGCTCGGTCCCGGCTTCGTCGTTGGCATCGGGAACGGGTTGATCCTGGGCTACCTGATGTACCGGTCGGAGCTCGTGCCACGTCGGCTGGCCATCTTCGGGCTGGTTGGCGGCCCGCTGGTCTGCGCGTCGGGCGTCGCCGTGATGTTCGGTGTCTTCGAGCTCGGTTCCGCGTGGCAGTTCATCGCGACCATACCGGAGATCATCTGGGAGGCGTCGTTCGGTATCTGGCTGATCGCCAAGGGATTCAACGCGTCCGCTGCCCGGTCTCTGGAGGCACCGGCGATGGTGTCGCCCGGGCTGGCCGCCGACTAGCGGGTGTTGTGGGGGAGACCACTGTGTCGGGGCAAGGCTACAGTCCTCGCCCCGACGCACGCATCGCGCCAGTCGATCGCCGCGTTCGGTCGCTCACCCGCACGGAGTCCGGTAGAGCGGATTCCGTGCGGGTCCGTGTTTCATCGCGATCAAATCAGCCTGTCGGCGTGGCTGACTGGGACTGCAGGGCCGCCTTCACCCGTTCCGGTGTGATTGGCAGCTCACGCACCCGCGCGCCGGTGGCGTCGTGGATCGCGTTGGCGATCGCCGCGGCCACCGGGACCGTCACCGGCTCGCCGATTCCCTTGGAGGGCTGGTCCTTCCGGTCGATCACCGTGACCTCGATCTCCGGAATCTCCGGGAAGGTCAGGATCGGATAGGTGACCCAGTCATGGCTCGTCACGATCCGACGATCGAACTCGACCTGCTCCTTCGTCGCCCAGCTCATCCCCTGGATCACGCCGCCCTCGACCTGGTTTTTCACCCCATCCGGGTTGACGACCAGCCCCGGATCGATCGCGCAGGAGAACCGGGTCACCCGGTACCGGCCGGAGGACTCGTCGACCTCGACCTCCGCGACGTAGGCCATGTAGGCGGACGACGGTCCGCTCTCACTCGTGTACAGCACGAAGCTGATGCCCATGCCGGTCCCGCCACGGCCACCGCTCGGCCGCCATCCCGCCAGGTCCGTTGCGGCCTTGATGACCTCGACAGCGCGGTCATCCTCGAGGTGGCGCAGCCGGTATTCAACCGGGTCGATGCCGGCCCGCGCGGCGAGCTCGTCCATGAACGACTCGAGCGCGAACATGTTGTAGCCGCTGAAGACATTCCGCATGTATCCGGTACGCAGCAGCGGCCCCGCGTCGAACGCCTCCAGCGGAAGCGGCCGAATGTTGTAGGGGGTATCCCCGAGCGCCATGGTGGCGATACCGGGCAGCGGGTGGACACCGCGGACGGCGGTGTGGATGCGACCGTAGAGCCCGGTGATCTGCGAGCTCTCGTCCAGCAGGGTTTCGAGCTCGACGATCTGGGGCGGGCGGTACTGCCCCCAGACGAACTCATCCGAGCGAGACCACTGCAGGCGGACCGGCCGGCCAACCTCCTGCGAGAGGATTGCCGCTTCGACATCGACCTCCTGGTCGTAGTCGTCGCGGCGGCCATAGAGCCCACTGCTGGACCCGGCATGCACCCGCACCTGCGTCTCTTCGGTGTATCCCAGCGCCTGGGCGACCATCCAGCGCGCACCGAAGGGCCACTGCGTCGACGACCAGACGGTGGCGCGGTCGCCCTGCACGTCCGCGAGCGAGAAGGCCGGCGCGATCGGGCCGTACGACAGGTAGGGACCGCGGTAGGTCTGCGCGACCGTGGCGGCGGCATCCCCGCGGCGCGATTCGTATTGCTGGTAGATCTCGTCGAAGGTTTCGCGACGCGCTCCCGGATCGCCGTTGGGGATCAGCTCGACCGGCTGCCCGTTCGCCAGCATCCAGTCGTACAGCTCGTCCTTCGTGGCGGGCAGCTCCTCGCCGGCATCCCACTCGGCGGATTCGGCGAGGCGCTGGACCGCCGCCATGCGCCTGGTCCTCGCGCTCCGCCACCACGGCGATGAAGTCGCCCGGCATCGTCTCCAGGCGCTCGACGCGCTGCAGCCGCTCGTCACCCGGGTGCTCGAACGGGATGACCGCCACGATGCCGTCCATGCCGGCGACCGACTCGTCGTACGCCAGCAGCCGCGCGCCGTATGCCGGAGCGCGCAGCAGCCGGGCATGGGTCATGCCGTCGACTCGGGTGTTCTCGATGAAGTCGCCCTCGCTCCCCGTCAGCTTCACGGGGATATCGGTGCGAGGGACCGACTGGCCGACGATGGTGTACTCCTCGGGCGGCCTGGTGGGAGCTTCCATGTCGATGTCGCGGGAGAACTGGCGGCCACCGATGACCTCGCCTATGCCCAGCTCCTGGCCGCCATCCGATGCGCGGACGATGCCATCCCGCAGCTCGAGCTGATCGACCGTGACGCCGAGCTCCTCCGCAGCTGCTTCGAGGATCGCCTGCCGGGCGGTGGCGGCGGCCTGGCGGATGACAACGGCCGCGACGCCGATGGTCGTGGTGGCGGAGGTGATGCCCTGGTTCGGCACCAGGTCGGTGTCGCCCGAGATGATGCTGATCTCCGCGAACGGCACCGAGAGCTCCTCGGCGACGATCTGCTGGAGGGCGGTCAGGATGCCGTTGCCGATCTCGATCCGGCCGGTATGAAGCGTGACGTGGCCGTCCTCGTCAATGCGAAGCCAACCGTCGAGCTCGGGGGTGAGGTCGCGCTGCTGGTCGGCGGACCACTTCGGATCCTCTGGCTGCTCCGGGAGCGCGAGCGCCGCCCGGGACGATCCGGCCAGGGAGAAGCTGACCAGAACAGCCCCGGCGCCCTTCAGGAAACCGCGACGCGACACTGGTGGATAGCTCATGATGCCGTTGCCCCCTCGCTGGCCGCTCGCTTGACCGCCCGCAGGATCCGGGTGTGGGTGCCGCACCGGCAGAGGTTGCCGGCCATGGCGTTGCGAATCTCCTCGTCGCTCGGGTTCGCGTTGTCGTTCAGGAGGGCCTCGGCACTCATGATCATCCCCACGATGCAGTAGCCGCACTGCGCCGCCTGCTCGTCGATGAAGGCCTGCTGCACCGTGCTGAGGGCTCCATCGTCGGCCAGGCCCTCGAGCGTGACGATCTCCCTGTCGACCGCCTCGGAGACCGACGTCTGGCACGAGCGAATTGCGTCGCCATCGGCGAGCACAGTGCAGGCGCCACACTGCGCCAGCCCGCAGCCGAACTTCGGACCGTTCAGGTCAAGCTGGTATCGCAGGACGGAGAGCAGGGGACTGTCCGATTCTGCCTCCACGGACCGGTCCTCGCCATTGACGCGCAAGGTGAATTCTGCCACTGCACCATCTCCAGGGTCTTCGAGCCATACGGGTGAGCGCACCCACCGAGAGAACGATGGTCTGCCCGTTGGGCCGTATGCGGCGTGTGTTCGGTGTACTCGAGCGAACTATAGCCAGCGGAGTTCCCGGCGTCAATACGTGGATCGATCGCCGATGGGTGCGGACTCGGGACAGGCGCCGGGTCCACGCATCGGCCGGCACCCGGTGGCTTGGGAACTCGCGAGATTGTCGGGACGTTGTTGTGGTGCAGGGAGCCGGCATCGCGCCATGGTCCGGACAGACACCGGCATCCCTGCGATCCGATGTGGCAGGTGCTGACGAGCGCCCGTCACCCGACATACGCCCACCGAAGGGGTCAGCCATGCATCGTCGTGCCTTCGCGCTTGTCGCGCTTCTCGTTCTTGCCGTCAGCCTCCTCGCGCCGCTCGCCGCGAGCGCCGACGGCGTCATCATCGTCGACCCGCCGCCCTGTGATCCCGCCTGCCCGGAGCCGCACTACGTCGGCGATCAGCTCGATGTCGTGTCGCACCGCGTCGACGTCACCATCGCCGATCAGGTCGCCACCACGAAGATCGACCAGACGTTCCACAACCCCAACGACTGGACCGCCGAGGGGACGTACGTCTTCCCGATCCCCGAGGGGTCCACGATCGACAGCTTCACGATGGAGGTCGACGGCAAGCCGATCGAGGCGACCATCCTCTCCGCCGACGAGGCCCGCGAGATCTACGACGACACCGTGCGCAAGATGCGCGACCCCGCGCTGCTGGAGTACATCGGCCGCGGCGCGATCCAGGCGAGCGTCTTTCCGATCCCGCCCGGCGAGGACCGCCACATCACCATCGAGTACCGCGAGGTGCTCACCGCCGAGGGCGGCCTCGTGCGCTATGCGTATCCGCTGAACACCGAGCGCTTCTCCGCCGCGCCGCTGGAGCAGGTGAGCGTCCACGTCGATGTCGAGTCCGCCGAGCCGGTACGCGCGGTCTACTCCCCGACGCATCAGATCGCCGTCGATCGCGAGGACGACCGTCACTTCTCCGCCGGGTGGGAGGACAGCGGCGTCACGCCAGACACCGACTTCGAGCTGATCTACACCGTCAGCGATGACGCGATCGGCGCAAACTTGCTGACCTACCGGGACCCGGCGACGGGCGAGGGTACCTTCATGCTGCTCGCCGCGCCGGGGGTCGAGACCGACCAGGTGGCCGTGCCGAAGGACGTCATCGTCGTGCTCGACACCTCCGGCAGCATGGAAGGCGAGAAGATCGAGCAGGCACGGACCGCGCTCACGTACGTGCTGGAGCACCTCAACGAGGAGGACCGCTTCAACGTCGTCGAGTTCAGCACCGGTGTCCGCATCTACGACAGCGAGCTTCAGCCCGTCTCCGAGGCGCCGGACGCAGTTGACTGGGTGAGCGGCCTGGCCGCCACCGGTGGCACCGACATCAACCGGGCCCTGCTCGAGGCGATGGCGATGGTCGAGCCGGAGCGGCCCACCTACGTGCTGTTCCTCACCGACGGGCTTCCAACCGAGGGCGAGGTCGAGATGGAGCGCATCCTCGGCAACGTCCGTGACGCAGCGCCGGAGAACGTGCGGCTCTTCACCTTCGGTGTCGGGTACGACGTCGATACGCTGCTGCTCGACACCCTCGCGCAGGACCACCACGGCGCCAGCGCCTACGTCGAGCCGGGAGAGCGGCTGGATGAGGCCGTCTCCGCGTTCTACGCCCGCGTCAGCACGCCTCTGCTGACCGATGTGGAGCTGGAGGTCGCGGGTGTCACGGTCGATGAGGTCTACCCGCAGCCGCTGCCGGACATCTTCGCCGGCACGCAGCTCGTCGTGGTCGGTACCTACCGGGAAGGTGGCGAGGCCACCATCACGCTCACCGGCGAGGTGAACGGCGAGCGGCAGACGTATGTCTACGAGGACCGCGCCTTTCGCGACGCGGGCGGTGACGACTTCCTGCCGCGGCTGTGGGCGACGCGCAAGGTCGGCTACCTGCTCAACCAGATCCGCCTGCACGGCGAGGATCCGGAGCTGGTTGAGGCGATCGTCGACCTCTCCGTGCGCTACGGCATCGTGACGCCGTATACCAGCTACCTGATCACCGAGGACGACATCCTCACCGAAGAGGGGAGGGCCGGTGCCGCGCAGGAGGTCGCGACCAGCGCCGCGCCGGAGGCATCGGGCGCCGGGGCTGTTCAGCAGTCCGAGGCCGTCGGCGGCCTGGCGGACAGCGACATGGCGGCGCCGGCGCCGGCGGCGTCGGGAAGTGAGGAGGGCAACGCGATCCGCATCGTCGGTAGCCGGACCTTCATTCAGCAGGAAGGCGTCTGGATGGAGACGACGTTCGACCCGTCGACGATGGAGACGGTGAAGGTGCAGCTCGCCAGCGACGACTACTTCGCGCTGCTCGAGCGATACCCGGACCTGGCCGAAGCGTTCGCGCTCGGCGACCGCGTCATCGCGATCAGCCACGGCGTCGCCTTCGAGGTCACGCCGGATGAGCAGCCGCCGCTGGACATGAGCGCGTTGCCGGCGGCGTGATCGTGATGTGGGAGGGCTGGCCCGCGCGCCAGTTGGTGTTCATCACGCTGGCGGCGCGAGCAAGCCCTCCCTTACGGTTCGACCGGCCGACCGATCACGGCGTGCTCGGGTCCATGACGCGGCCGAGGAAGAGCAGTGTGCCCGTGTCGGTGTCGCGGATGGCGAAGAGGAACGGCCGGTCGATGCGGACCTCGGGTGGCTCCTGCGTCGGTGCTCCGGCGCCGACACCGATCACGACGGTGGCCGCCGCGGCTTCAGTGCCGTTCTCGTCCACGCTGATGAACGCCTTGTGGAGCACGTCGCTGATGAAGAGCGGCTCGGCAGGCGTGCCCTCGACCATGCCGGTGAAGTCGGCGGCGTCAGGGTTGAAGGCGTCCGTCATGCCAAGCGCCTGGAGCGTATCCGCGACACTGGCGCCAAAATCGAACTCGAACTTCGGCAGATAGAGCAGCACCTCGGTGTACGCGAGCTGATCCACGGCGGTGGCGAGCGTGCCAGCGTCCAGCTCGGCCTCGACCGTTTCGAACTGCCCCTCGTCCGGCAGGATCACCGTGAGCGCGAAACCGCTGCCGTCGTAGGGGAGCTCGATCGCCTGGTACCCGTCGCCACTCGCGTAGGGCAGGTGCTCCTGCTGGAACATGAACGGGACGGTCACGGTGCCGCCGTCGAGCAGGTGGAAGGTGTCGTCGCTGGTGGCGTCGGGCTCGAACTGCGACTGCCACGGGCCGTAGAAGGAGATTGCATTGGCGAGGACCAGGCGCGTGATCGAGGTGATGACGCCCTCTGGCACGATGTTCTGGATGCGATCCTCGGTGTGCTCGGCGACCCAGTCGTTGACCTGCCCGCGCGCGTCCTCCGGTGCGTTGATGAAGTCGGTCCGCTGGAGACCCGCGCCGTAGTACCGCTCGATCTCATCGTTGTAGGTGTCGCTGAACGGGTACGTCTGCTCTCCCCAGAGCGCGTTGGCGATGCGCAGCGTTCTCGCGGGCTCCTCGCTGCCGGAGCCGCGGGTGGTGAGGTCGGCGTCGAGGGCATGGAACGCCTCGTGCAGCGCGGGCTGGCCAAGCGTGAACGAGAGCGCATTCGCCATCTGCGTGGCCGTCTCGCCGGCGGCGCCCGCCCAGGTCATCGCCAGTGCCTCGGAGATGCTGTACGGAGAGAAGAGCAGGTTGCCATCCGTGGTTCCGCGCAGCTGGTCGTAGGTCGCGAACGCGAACGCGGTGTTGCCCGCGACCAGCGCCGTCGCCGGAGCGGCTCCCGCGACCGGGGTCGATGCTCGCGCGGTGTGCAGGGTCAACGCGGATACCGCCGGTGTGGCGGCAACCCACTTCAGGACGGTGCGACGGGGTAGTCTGCGGGCATCGAGGGCGGTCATCTGGACCTCCTGACGAGTAGGTGTGGCGGGCGGTCGGCATGCTGCCTGCGGTGGGACCCGTCCGCATCATACTGGCCGGCTGGGGGCACAACAAGGGTGGACGGTTTCGATACGGACTTGATACATCGGCGGCCGGCAGCATGTCGCGGATGGGGCGGCAACTTCGCTAGTGTCATGCCATTCGAAGGAGCGCCGGTGGGCGTTCCATCGCCGTTCCGCATGACTGGAGGCAGGTCATGATGCAGGTCACCGATCTTCTATCTCTCCCGATCACGCTCGCGTCGCTGCAGGCGCGACCGGCCGGTCCTCCCATGCTTTCCGTGCACCTCGACACGACACCGGGGCGGGTGATCGGCGAAGGGTGGCGCATCTGGTTCCGCCAGGCGAGCGAGGCGCTGCGTGAGCAGATGACCGGGGCAGAACGCTCCGAGCGGCAGCGGTTCGACGAGGCGGTGAGCATCGTCCAGGACATGGTCGAGCGAACGGTAACGCCGGATCATCCCGGGATCGCGGTCTTCAGCTCCGGCACGCCGGATGACACCGTGAGCGTGCCACTGCCGCGGCCACCGCGCGACCTCATCGTGTGGAGCGCCGAGCCGGCGGTCGAGCCGCTGGTGGAGGCGGTCGATGATGCGGAGCGGGTGGCCGTCGTGCTCTTCGACAAGGAGCGCACGCGGATGTTCTCGGTCTTCCTCGGCCAGATCGAGGAGCGGCACGTGTTCGTGGATGACGTGCCGGGCAAGCAGGCGACCGGCGACTGGTTCGGGCTCTCACAGGCGCGATACGCCCGCCACCATGAGGACCATGTGCTGCGGCACGTCAAGCGCACCACCCGAGCGCTCATGGACGAGCTGCGGGAACTGCCCTTCGATCGACTGATCATCGGCGGCTCGCCCGAGGCGACATCAATGCTGCTGCACCACCTGCCGCGACCGCTGCGGGACCGTCTGGCCGGCACAATCTCGATCGAGCTGTTCGCGCCCGACAGCGACGTCCTCTCGGCGGCGCTTGTCGAGGCGGAGGCGGCCGAGCGCCGGGATGAGCTGGCGCAGATCCGGGCGCTGCTGGAGGCGTCGAGCGCGCAGGGCGCGGTGCTCGGGCTGGACGCGACGCTCGGGGTGCTGAACGAGGGGCAGGTGCATCTGCTGTACGTCGCGGAGGCGCTGGACGTGACTGGTGGAGAGTGCCCTCGGTGCCAGCGCCTGATGTTGGCGGTGGAGACGTGCCCGGTGTGCGGCGGTCCCGTGCAGACGGTGCCGCGCATCAGCGAGCGCGCCACGGCCTACGCCCGGGCGCAGGGGGCGCGGGTGGAGCATGTGGCCGGCGAGGCGGGGGACGTGTTGATTCAGCGCGGCGGGCTCGCCGCCTGGGCGCGTTACTAGCTGTTCGCCGTCTCATCGCGATGAAAGGATGCAGGCCATGACCATGCAGATCGAGCTTCGAACCAGGCACTGTCCGCTCTCGCCGCAGGAGGAGAAGCTGGTGCGCCACCAGCTCCACGCACTGGGGCGCCGGGTCGAGCGGTTCCCCGAGCCGATTGCCACGCTGGATCTCAAGGAACAGGGTACGCAGCGCCGGGTGACCGCCGACCTGCGGCTGCAGCTCGGGCCGCAGGCGCAGCATCTGATCAGCCACCAGGCGGCGGAAACGCCCGACCACGCGGTGGTGCTGGCAGTGCGGGACGTCGAGCGGCAGCTCGAGCGCCGGCTCTCGTCGATGCGCGGCGAAGACGCGTTCGGTGTCCCGAGCCGTCGGGAGCCGGATGAGGAGCGGCCTCATCCGAAAGCAACCGGGCGGGGTCCGCAGCGCTGACAGACCATGGAGTGTTCGGCCTCGATGCCGACAGCGGCATGGTCGGGCGCGCACGAGCGCGGTGTGGAGGTGAGAGGCGCGGCCATGGCCATGCCGGACACGCATTGGGGCGATGGCTTCCCGATCAGCGGGGTGGCCGCCTGAAACGAGTCGCAGGGAGTGTGGGCGATCGGTTCCGAAACCGGAACTGGATGGACCGACCCGCTGCCGCGATGCCTGTGGCGTGCAGCCGGATTCGGCTTCGGTATCAGTCGTCGAAGGTGAGGTAGTTGTCCGGCACGCGGAGGATGATCGCCTGCAGCAGGTGGTAGGCGGCGTAGACCTCGAGCGCGAAGGGGAAGTATCCGCCGTAGCCGAGGATGGGCATCTCGAACACCTTCAGTACCCCGACGTGCGGCACGTCGTAGACCCACTTCGGCATCGACCAGTAGTTCCACATCTCCCAGAACACGCCGCAGGTGAGCCCCGCCGCGAACAGCACGAGCACCGTGTCCCAGCGGCCCTCGGCCACCTGCCCGGTGATGCTGCGCCCACCGACGAGGCAGTTGACCACGTCGATGGTGAGAAAGAGCCCGATCCAGACAAGCGGGAAGAGCGTGTCCGGGAATGCCAGCGATCCAAGGTACATCGCCAGCCCGAGGACGGCGATGGCGATCAGGCCGTTTCGGGACGGTGCGATCCGCAGCCAGCGGATCTCCCGCTGGAAGACCGGGAACGTGCGCCAGAATTCGGCGCTGACGAAGATGGCCGGCATCACCGTCGAGAACGCGAGGGAGGAGAGCAGGACGTTGGCGAGCCGGCTGTGGTCGAGCCCGTACTGATACCGCCAGTTGTCGAGGTACTGGTTGGCGAGCTCGAACAGCCACCACAGCGGCATGGAGAAGGCGAACAGCAGCGCGAACCGTGCGGGGTTGCGCTGGAGCAGGGAGGTGCCGGCGCGGGCCGCGGTGATGCCGTCGACGGTGAGGATGTAGCCGAGCCAGAGCGGGAAGAAGGTGTAGTTCGCGTATGGTGACGGGCCGGCCCACGCCAGCGGCCAGGCGATGGCGATGAGCGCGATGCCGGGCAGGAGATGGCGCGGCATGGTGCGCTGGCGAGTGTCAGTGGCGATTGAGGTCGTCATGAAGCTGGGAGTACACCTGCAAAGGGATGGTGCAACCGATCCGCCTGGGGATCGGTGCTGACGTCACGCTCGTAGGTCGCCAATCACCATGGCACGGCACGGGCCTGGCGCACAGGCGTGCGGTGCACGCTCGCGTCCGGCCACCCATTCGGCTTCGCTCGGGGCGGGCCCGCGAGTCGTCAGTTTTGGAATGGGTCGGTCCCGCTCTCGGCGGCCGGTGCGAGCCCCTCCGCGCTGCGCTGCCTCTCGCGCCGGTAGGCATCGGCGGCCGCCTGGGCGGTACCGAGCGCGAGCGTGGCGCAGCGGACGCGGCTCTTGACGACATCCTCGCCCATCTCGTCGATCATCGTCTGCTTGCCGAGCGCCTTGAGCTCATCGAGGGTCATGCCCTCGACCATCTCCGCGATGATGGAGCCGCCGGCCTGCGAGATGGTGCAGCCCTCGCCCTCGAAGCTGGCCTCCTGGATGCGCTCGTTGTCGTCGATCCTGAGATAGACGGTGATGAGGTCGCCGCAGCCGGGGTTGCCGCCGCCGAGCTGGACGGAGGCGTTCTCCATGCGGTGCTTGTTGCGCGGGTTCTCGTAGTGATCGAGAAGGATCTCGATATATTCCTGGCGGTCCAACGGTGCGAATGCTCCTTCGGGGTCTTCATGTGGCCGCTTCGCGACCACCGGGCGGACACGGGGTCCGCCCCTGCAAATGTATCTGCTGCGGTTGCTGATACGCGGCGGGCTATCCCGGCTGGTCGCCGCTGGCGTTCGGCACGCCGACGAGGCTTCCCCACTCGGTCCAGGAGCCGTCGTAGTTGCGGACGTCGGGGTAGCCGAGCAGGTACTTCAGCACGAACCAGGTGTGGCTGGAGCGCTCGCCGATGCGGCAGTAGGCGATCACCGGCTTGTCCGCCGTGATGCCCTTGTTTCCATAGAGCTCCTTCAGCGCCTCGACGGGCTTGAAGGTGCCGTCCGGTTGCACGGCCGAGCCCCACGGGATGTTCTGCGCGCCCTTGATGTGGCCGGCGCGCTGGGCGCCTTCCTGGGCGTAACCCTCGGCGTGCAGCAGCTCGCCGGTGTACTCCTGCGGCGAGCGGACGTCGACCAGCGTCGGGTCGCCCGCCTTGATCTGCGCGAGCACGTCGTCGCGGAAGGCGCGGATCGTCGGGTCCGGCTCCCGCGCGGTGTAGTCCGACTCCGAGTACGCCGGCACATCCCGCGTCCATGGCCGGCCCTCGGCCTCCCACTTGGCGCGGCCGCCGTCCATCACCCGAACGTCCTCGTGGCCGTAGTAGCGCATCAGCCAGAAGCCGTAGGTGGCGTACCAGTTGTTGCGGTCGCCGTAAAAGACGACGGTGGTGTCGTTGCTCACGCCGCGCTCGCGCATCAGCTGCTCGAAGTCGTTCCTGTCGACGAAATCCCGGACGACCGGCTGCTGCATCTGGGTCTCCCAGTCGAGCTTCTGGGCGCCGGGGATGTGGCCGATGTCGTACAGCAGGATATCCTCGTCCGATTCGAGGACGCGGACGTTCGGGTCCTCGAGGTGATCGGCGACCCACTGCGTGCTGACCAGCACCTCCGGGTGTGCGTACTGCCTGAAGCGGCTCTCGCTGGTGTCGACGGTCTGCGTGCTCATCGCAATGCTCCTGTTCGTCAGGCGAGGGTGGTTTTCGGAAGGTACCCGGGTGTTGCCGTGGCGACCCGCTGCGCGTGGAAAGCAGCTACCCAATGGATAGGAGTATACCCTGCGGTCCCGTCTCCGTCGGTTGGGCGAGGCACCGTTCCGGTTGCGTTGTTGTGGCTTTCACGGGATTGCGGCGCCGCCAGCGGCCCTAGCCGAAGAACGTGCCCCAGAGCAGGTAGACATTGAGCACGATGATCAGCGCGGCGATACCCCAGGCGAGCAAGGTGGTGCCGCGGCGGTTGACCAGCGCGGTGCCCATGATCTCGCGGCGACTCGTGAAGATGACGAGCGGCACGAGCGCGAAGGGGATGCCGAAGGAGAGGATCACCTGGCTGAGCACGAGGGTGCGGGTGGCGTCGACGCCGATGCCGATGATCACCAGCGTCGGCAGCATGGTCACGAGCCGTCGGACCCAGAGCGGGATCGTGCGGTGAAGGAACCCCTGCATGATCACCTGACCCGCCATGGTGCCGACGGTGGTGCTGGAGAGGCCGGCGACGAGCAGGGAGATGCCGAACAGCGCGCTGGCGGCGGAGCCGACCAGGGGCTCGAGGGTGCGGTGGGCCTCCTCGATCGATGCGATCTCGCTCAGGCCGGCGTCGAAGAAGGTCGCCGCCGCCATCAGCAGCATCGCGGCGTTGATCGCGCCGGCAATGCTCATCGCGATCAGGATATCGACCAGCTCGAACCGGAACAGCTTGCGCTGCGCGGCGTAGTCGGTGACGCGGATGCGGTGCTGGGTGAGCGCAGAGTGGAGGAAGATCACGTGCGGCATCACGGTCGCGCCGAGGATGCCGGCGGCGAGCAGCACGCTGTCACCCCCCTGGAAGCCGGGTGAGACGAGGGCGCTGCCGGTCGCGCCCCAGTTGGGCGGCTCGAGCAGCAGCTCGATCAGGTAGCAGAGCGAGATGATGGCGATCATGCCGATGATGATCGCCTCGATCGGACGCGCGCCGTGGCGCTGCAGCCCGAGGATGAGGAACGTCGCCACGCCGGTGAGCAGCGCCGCCGGGAAGAGCGGGATGTGGAAGAGCAGGTTGAGCCCGAGCGCGGCGCCGAGGAACTCCGCGAGGTCGGTGGCCATCGCGACGACCTCGGAAATCGACCACCACAGCCAGCGCATCCACTCGCTCATGTGGTCTCGGGAGACCTCGGCGAGGTTCTGACCGGTGGCGATGCCGAGCTTGGCCGAGAGACTCTGGATCACCATCGCCATCAAGTTGGATGCGACGATCACCCAGATGAGGAGGTAGCCGAACTGCGCGCCGCCCTGGATGTTGGTGGCGAAGTTGCCGGGATCGACGTAGGCGACTGCGGCGACGAAGGCGGGACCCATGAACGGGAGGAGCCGCCGGTACCATGGGGCTTCGCTGGTGCCCTCGATCACGCTCGCGGCATGGTCGGCGAAGGACGGGGAGATGGACGATTCCAGAATGGAAGCTGACTTCATCAAGGGTTGCCAGACGTCGCGTGGCGGGGTGTCTCTGGTCTCGATGGCCCGAGGAGTTTCCCGCTCGTGTTGCTGTTCTAAATTAGCATGAGCTAAACATTGCCGCAAGAGGCGAGACGTGCTCGCGATCCGTGTGGCCGCACGGCTATGCGCGCATGGCCCGTGAGCTGTCCCGCTCGCGAACGCGTGCCTGGGCGGCGAGGGCGCTCTGCTCCTTGTCCTTGATCTCCAGCATGATGTCGAGGTCGCGGTCGCCGATCTCCGCCAGGACGGCGGCGAAGTCGTCCATGTCGATCGACTGCGTGTGCGCGCCGGCCTGCTTCTCCGGGTTCTGGGTGCTGTAGTCCATCATCGGCGCGCCATGGCCGTCCCACGTCGGCATGAACGCGTCCAGTGCCTCCGGCAGCGACTCGCCGTTGTTGAGCAGCGTGTGGTGGAAGACGTCGAAGAGCAGGGGGATGCCGGTGCGCTCGTGGATCGCGAGATTGTCGGCGAGGCTGTAGTTGCGCTCGTCGTTCTCGATCACGAGTCGCCGCCGGATGGACTCCGGCAATGTGGCGTAGCGGTCGACGAAGGCGTCGATCGCCGCCGCCTTGTCGCCGTAGACGCCGCCGGTGTGGATCTGGATCTTTGCGCTGTCGTCGAGTCCCATCAGGTCGAACAGCTCGGCGTGGTAGAGCAGCTCCGCCACGCTGCGCTCGACGACATCCTCGCGGGGCGAGTTGAGCAGCACGTACTGCCCGGGGTGGGTGTTGATCCGCATGCCGTGGGCGGCGATGAATCGCCCGATACCGGCGAGCGGCTCGGCGAACTCCCGCTGCCAGTCGACGGTCATGACCGGGTGCGAGGCGAATGGGATGGTCGTCGAGGAGATGCGGAAGAAGGCGATGCCGTGCTCGGCGTTCCACTCGAGCGCGCGGCGCAGGCAGGCGAGGTTGTCGTTCACAGTTTCCGTGAGCCGCTCGGGCGTGAAGGATGCGAGCCGAAAGGTGCGCTGGGTGCTGCACCCGATCGAGAGGTTGGAGCACGGGTAGCCGATCTTCATGCGATGTCCCTGGGTGAGGGGCAGGTGGCTACCCCGCGACGCGACTGCTTTCTCGACGCGGGTTTCGTGCCATGGCGGGTGATGCGCGCCCGCTGATCCGGTCATGTACTACCATGCCGGTATCCAGACAGCAGATGCCTTCCGCCCGCATGCCGGGTGTATCAGGAGAGAGACGCATGTCCGACATCGCCGCCGAGCGCCCGTCCGGGTTGCTCTACCCACAGCAGAACCAGGTGCGCAACGTGCTCGATCTCTCCGGACTGTGGGCGTTCCAGCTCGACCCTGACGGGTTGGGCGAGGCGCAGGGATGGCACACGGCGCTGCCCGATCCGCGCCAGATCGCCGTGCCGAGCAGCTGGAACGACCTCTTTGACGACGCCCGCGACTATCTCGGCCTTGCCTGGTATCGCACGGAGGCGTGGGTGCCGTCCGGCTGGCGGGGGCATCGCGTGCTGCTGCGGGTCGGGTCGGCCAACTATGCCGCGCGGGTCTGGGTGAATGGCGAGCTGGTGGCGGAGCACCTCGGCGGGCACCTGCCGTTCGTATGCGACATCACCGAGCAGGTGATGTGGGACCGGCCGAACGTGATCGCGATCTCGGTGGAGAACGAGCAGCTGCCGGAGCGCGTCCCGCCCGGTCCGCTGCCGGGCAGCGCCGGCGTCGGCGGGTTCATGCGCAGCTACCCGCTCACGACCTACGACTTCTTCCCGTACGGCGGGCTGCACCGCCCGGTGGTGCTCTGCTCGGTGCCGTCCGAGGCGCACATCGAGGACATCGCGGTCGTCACCTCGATCGACGGTGCCGACGGGGTCGTGGACGTGACCGTCGAGACCGGCGACGGTTACTCCGGCACCGGAACCGCCCGGATCGGCGAGGTCTCGGCCGAGCTGCGGTTCGCGGATGGCTCAGCGAGCGGCACGGTTCGCGTCCCGGACGCGCGGCTCTGGGGGCCGGGCCACCCGCATCTCTACCCGCTGACGATGTCGCTGACCGACGGCGACCGGCTGATCGACACCTACACCCTGGAGATCGGCATTCGCACCGTCGAGGTACGCGGCGACCGGATCCTGCTCAACGGCGAGCCGATCACGCTGACCGGGTTCGGCAAGCATGAGGACTTCCCGATCTCCGGCCGGGGGCTCAACCTGCCGGTGTGGGTGCGTGACCACGAGCTGATGCGGTGGGCCGGGGCGAACTCGTACCGCACCGCGCACTACCCGTACGCCGAGGAGGCGATGCAGCTGGCCGATCGACTGGGCGTGCTGGTGATCAACGAGACGCCTGCGGTGGGCCTCAACTTCAACGACCCGGCGGACGTGAGCGCGCGGCGGCTGGAGCAGTGCTCGCGGCACCTGCGCGAGCTGATCGTGCGCGACCGCAACCACCCGAGCACCATCATGTGGAGCGTGGCGAACGAGCCGTTCGGTGGGCCGGTGCCGTGGATGGGGATCGAGGCGCCGGAGGGCGCGGTGGAGGCCGGTACGGCGGCGTTCCAGCGGCTGTACGACGAGGCGAAGCGGCTCGACGGCAGCCGCCCGGTCACCTACGCCGGGTTCCAGGGCGGGGCAAGGGACTGGCATGCGGTGTTCGACGTGGTCTGCGTCAACCGCTACTACGGCTGGTACACCAACGGCGGCCGGATCGAGGAGGGCGTGGAGCTGCTGGCGCGGGAGCTCGACGAGCTGCATGAGGCGTTCGGGAAGCCAATCATCGTCACGGAGTTCGGTGCCGATACCTTGGCCGGGCTGCACGCGACGCCGCCGGAGATGTGGTCGGAGGAGTACCAGGCGGAGCTGATCGGGCGGTACCTGGACGTCGCGGCGGCGAGGCCGTTCGTGGCGGGGATGCACGTCTGGAACTTCGCGGACTTCAAGACGGGGCAGAGCGCGAGCCGCGCGGCGGGAATGAACCACAAGGGCGTGTTCACGCGGGATCGCCGCCCGAAGATGGCCGCGCACCTGCTCCGCGAGCGCTGGGCAGGGTCGTCGATGGGGTGATGGAGCACGTATCGGTATGCGTGGTCCACCCATGCCGACCCAACCCCGGTAGGTCCGGGCCTCCGTGCCCGGGCGGGTTCGAACTCACCGACCGGGAGAGACTGTTCGATTCACGGATGACCCTCGGCCCGGATCGGCCCCCTCGGCGGGGATGAGCAGCCCGCCCACGGAGGGGCGGGCCCACCTGACTGAGCGGCTGTCCATTTGGATGTGGAGGCGCCTCAGCCGCGCTTGTAGACGCGGGTTTCCCACGGGCGCAGGGTGATGCCGTCCTCGGCGTCGGGCGGTGGGTAGTTGCCGATCAACAGCTCCCCGCGCGCCCATTCAGCGGCGTCCGGCAGCTCCACCTGCGCCTCATCGCCGGAGAAGTTGCCGAGCACGAGCAGCGTGACCTCGTCCAGCGAGCGGGTGAAGGCGTACACCTTCGGGTCCTCCGGCAGCAGCATCTGGAAGTCGCCGAGCGCGATGACCGGGTGCTCGTGGCGGAGCTGGATCAGCTTGCGGTAGTGGTGGAAGACGGAATCCTCGTCCGCGCGGGCGGCGTCGGCGTTGATCTCGCTCGCGTTCGGGTTCACCGGGAACCACGGCACGCCGGTGGTGAAGCCGCCGCCGGCGTCGCCGGTCCACTGCATCGGGCTGCGGGCGTTGTCGCGACTGTGCATCCGCATCGCCGCGAGCAGCTCCTCCTCGTCGCGTCCGAGCGCGACCGCCGCCGCGGCGAAGTTGATTGCCTCGACATCGAGGAAGTCCTTCAGCGAGGTGAAGGGCACGTTGGTCATGCCGATCTCCTCGCCCTGATAGACGTAGGGTGTGCCACGGTGCATGTGCAGCACCGTGCCGAGCATCTTCGCCGACTGCACGCGGTACTCGCCGTCGTCGCCGAAACGGGAGACGACACGCGGCTGGTCGTGGTTGTTCCAGTAGAGGCTGTTCCAGCCGATGTCCTCCAGCCCCTCCTGCCAGCGGCCGAGCGAGGCCTTGAGATCGGTGAGCTTGAGCGGCAGCGGCTCGTACTTGTTGCCGCCGCGGTCGAGCTGGACGTGCTCGAACTGGAAGACCATGTCGACCTCGTGCCGGCTGGGGTCGGTGTAGAGGCGCGCCTGGTCGATGGTGACGCCCGGCATCTCCCCGACGGTGAGCATCTTGTCGCGTCCCTCGAAGACCTCGCGGTGCATCTCCTGCAGGAACTCGTGGATGCGCGGGCCCGAGAAGTAGTAGGGAGAGCCGTCGCCGAGGGTGCCGTGACCGGTGGGAGCGCCGTCCGGCAGGCTGGTGTCCTTGGAGATCAGGTTGATGACGTCCATGCGGAAGCCATCGACGCCGCGGTCGAGCCACCAGTTCATCATGTCGTAGATGGCGTGTCGGACGTCCGGGTTCTCCCAGTTGAGGTCCGGCTGCTTGCGGTCGAAGAGGTGCAGGTAGTACTCGCCGGTCGCCTCGTCGTAGTCCCACGTCGGGCCGGAGAAGAACGACTGCCAGTTGGTCGGCTCGGCGCCCGGCGTGTTGGGCTCGAAGCCGTCGCGCGCCGGACGCCACCAGTACCAGTCGCGCTTCGGGTTGTCCTTGCTGGAGCGCGACTCGATGAACCACGGGTGCTCGTCGGAGGTGTGGTTGACGACGAGGTCCATCACGAGCTTGATGTCGCGCTTTCGCGTCTCCTCGAGGAGCTCGTCGAAGTCGGCGAGGGTGCCGAAGGCGGGGTCGATGCCCTGGTAGTCGCTGATGTCGTAGCCCATGTCGGCCTGCGGCGAGGTGTAGATGGGCGAGAGCCAGATCACGTCGACGCCGAGCTCGGCGAGGTAATCCAACTTGCCGATGATGCCCTGCAGGTCGCCGATGCCGTCGCCGTTGGAGTCGGCGAAGGAGCGGGGATAGATCTGGTAGACGACGGCGTGCTTCCACCAGGCGTCCTGTTCCTCGGTATGGCTGTGGCGGCTGGCCGGTGCGTCGCTGGCGGTCATCGGGTGTCATCCTCCCTCGGTTGGTGCGCGTTCTGCTGCAAGCGTACCGGAAGAGCCGTGCCACGGGTCAGGCCCACCAGATCCCTGTCATCCTGAGCCGGCCAGGAGCCGCAGGCGACGCCGCACGTGTCGAAGGATCCCCCGGCGAAGCCGGTCCGTACCCTCTGGTTCCGAAGGCTCTCAGTGTCATCTTGTGTGAACCGAACATGTGAACGTCCGCCCTGCGGGCGGGGGATCCCTCGACACGCTCGGCGCTTCGCGCCTCACGGCTCGGGATGACAGGGGTGGGGGCAACGCTTCCCGCAGCGATCGGAACGCGCATCACGCGTGCAAGGTCGGTACTATGGGGCTTCCATGATCTCCGGGCGGCGCTGCCAGGCGGGGTTGGCGTGCTCGAAGGCGAGCGACGCGCGCAGCAGCTCGACCTCGCCGAGCGGCCGGCCGACGAGCTGGATGCCGACTGGCAGGCCGTCCTCCGTGAAGCCGCACGGCAGGGAGATCGCGGGCAGGCCGGTCGCCGAGATGTACCAGCAGGAGCGCATCCAGCCGAGGTAGTCGTCCTGCTCCTCACCAGCGACCTCCCGGGGCCACGTCCACTCGGCCGGGAACGGCGGAAGCTGCACGGTCGGTGTCGGCAAGGACGTCGATGCCGTCGAAGAGTTCGACCATGCGCTGATAGAGCCGGGTACGCGCGGTGAACGCCTCGTGGATGTCCGTGGCGGTGAGCTCGAGACCGGCTTCGACGTCTGTGCGGATGTTGTCGCTGAGCGAGTCGGGCTGTGTCCGGTAGAGCTCGCCGTAGCGCTGCGAGGCGCCCCAGAAGCGGAGCGTCCGAAATGCGAAGGCCGCGTCTTCGAAGTCCGGCTCGATGTCGCGGACCTCGGCTCCCAATTCCTCGAGCGCCGGGCGGCCATCCCGCTCCAGCACCTCCGTCACCGCCGGGTCGACCGGCAGACCACCGAGCGTGCGGGACCAGCCGACCCGCACGCCGCGCAGACTCGTGGGTGGCGCGCTCTCGGCGATGGTGGCGAACGGGCTGCCGTCGCCGGGGAGGGAGTCCGGGTCACGCGGGTCGAACCCGGCGAGGACCGACTGCAGCAGGGCGGTGTCGGCGACGGTGCGGCCCATCGCGCCGACGACCGAGTAGCCGACCCAGCCGGTCGCCACCGGCGCGCTCGAGTTGCGGCCGATGGCGGCGCGGAGGCCGACCACGTTGCAGAACGATGCCGGGTTGCGCAGCGACCCACCGGTGTCGCTGCCGTCGGCAAGGCTGAGCATGCCGCTCGCAAGCGCGGCGGCCGCGCCACCGGAGGAGCCACCCGCGCTCCGGTCGGTGCCGTAGGGATTTCGGGTGACGCCGAAGAGCGGGTTGAAGGTGTGGGAGCCGGCGCCCATCTCCGGCACGTTGGTCTTGCCGAGGCGGATCGCGCCGGCCTCGACCATGCGCGCCACGGTCGCCACATCTTCGTCCGGAACATTGTCCTTGTAGATGGGGCTGCCGTAGGTGGTGCGCATGCCCTTGGTCGCGCGGAGGTCCTTGTGGGCGACGACGAGGCCGTGCAGCGGGCCGAGCGACTCGCCCCGGGCGAGCGCGTCATCGGCGGCCTGCGCCTGTGCCATCGCGCCCTCAGCGTCCATCGTCACGATCGCGTTGACGACCGGGTTGACCTCGGCGATGCGGGCGAGATACGCCTGCAGGAGCTCGCGCGCGGAGATCGCGCGGCGTCGCAGGAGGTCGCGCTGCTCGATCGCGGGAAGGTAGCAGAGGTCCGTTGCGGTGGTGGGGATGGCCACAGGGTGGTGCCGCCTTGTCGTGTGATGCGCCGGCCGGCGCGTCGGGTGGTGTACGCCGGCATTGTACCCGTGCGCCGCCTGCGCTCAACCTGCGGTCAGACGGCTCTCATGGCGACACAGGCGTTGATGCCGCCGAACCCGAAGGCGTTGCTGAGCAGATGCGTCACCTGCTGGTCGCGGCCGCCCGGCGGGATGACGTCGAGGTCGCACGCCGGGTCCTTGTCGATCAGGTTCGCATTGCCGGGCAGGTGCCCCCGCTGCATGGCGATCGCGCAGATCGCGACCTCCATCGCGCCGGTCGCGCCGAGCGCGTGGCCATGGAGCCCCTTTGTGCCGCTCACCGGCACCTCGTCGGCGTGGTCGCCGAGCGCGATGCGGATCGCCTTGCACTCGGTCGGCTCGTTGAGCACGGTCGATGAGCCGTGGGCGTTAACGTACTCGATCTGGTCCGGTGCGAGGTTGGCGGCGCAGAGGGCGTCCTGCATCGCCTTCGCGGCGCGGCTGCCGTCGGGGTGCGGCCGGGTCATGTGGTGACCGTCGCTGCTGGTGCCGTAGCCGGCGAGCTCGGCATAGATGCGGGCACCACGCGACTGCGCGTGCTCGAACGACTCGAGAACCAGCACCGTGCCACCCTCGGCGATCACGAAGCCGTCACGCCCGGCATCGAAGGGGCGGCTGGCGGTTCCTGGATCATCGTTGCGGGTACTCAGCACGCGGATCATGGCGAAGGCGCCGAAGGTGAGCGGCGCGAGCGGCGCCTCCGCTCCGCCGGCGAGCATCACCGGCACGCGACCGTCCTCGATCAGGCGGGCGGCCTCCCCGATGGCGATCATGCCAGCGGCGCAGGAGTTGCCGTTGGCGATCGAGGGGCCGTTGAGGCCCATCTCGATGGTGATGTTGGAGGACGCCGCGCCACCGAAGACGGAGAGCGCCAGCATCGGGTTGACCTTGCCGACGCCGCCGGTGACGTAGGCGTGGTGCTGTTCCTCGGCGAATGCGACGCCGCCCAGCGCGGAGCCCATGTAGACCCCGGCGCCGGCGCGGGCGGCGTCCTCAGGGGAGAGCGCCGCGTCTTCCAGCGCCATTTGCGCTGAAACGAGGGCAAACTGCGAGAAGCGGTCAAGCCGGCGGGCACGCTTCGGCGCCATGTAATCGACGGGGTCGAAGTCGACCTCGGCGGCGACCTGGCTGGGGAAGTCGGACGGGTCGAAGCGGGAGATGCGGCGCACGGCGGACTCGCCGCGGCGCACGCCGTCCCACAATCCCTCCACGCCGGTCCCGATCGGGGTGATGGTGCCGATGCCGGTGATGGCGACGCGTTGCTTGTTCATCGTGGAATCCCGTCTGGTTGGAATCGCTGATCGCGATCCTCGACGATGCCCTTGATCGTGGTGAGTGTTCTGGTTGCGATCGCCTCGACGAACTGCGGTCCGATGATGCGGTCGGCGACGAAGCCGCCCACCACCGGCCAGGGCGGGTCGAAGTCGTGGTCGATGGTGACGTAGACGCCATCGGAGGTGGGATTGAACGTCCAGGCAACGTCCATCCCTTTCGTCACGCCGCCGATGTGGTGGAAGCGGATGATCGGTGTCGGGCCGTCGCGTTCGACGTCCTGCCGTGCACGCCATTTGACCGGGATGACGTCACGCCGGGCGGCCATCTCGACCGCCTTGTGGTCACCGCCGCCCTCGAGCACGGTGACCCATCGGTAGTGGGGCAGGATCTCCGGCCATCGCTCTGTGGCGACGGCCAGCTCGACGATGTGCTCGAGCTCACCCTGCATCAGCACGGTGTTCGCCGTTTTCATGCTTCCTCCTTCTCGCCGTCAGGGACGCAGTAACCCGGCCAGGTAGATCGGCGATAGGGTCTGTGTGGCCGGTCGAAGGTTGCCGAGGACACCCGCGAGGGTGAGTCCGAGGTCGTCGCGCGCGGCGAGTCGATCGGTGACGTAGTTCATCAGCGGCGGGTGGTTGACGAACCCCTGCACGACCCAGCTCACCGCCCGCTTGGTCGTGAACTCACGTCGCCGAGCTCGCCGGTAGCCATCGAGGTCGCTCGCCGAAGTGTCGCCTGAGCGCAGGGCGGCGGAGACGACCGGGGCGGCGAGGAAGCCGCTGCGCAACGCCTGGTAGACCCCCTCGCCGACGAACGGGTCGAGGAACGATGCAGCGTCGCCGAGCAGCAGCCAGCCGTCGCCGGTGACCCGGCGGGCGCGACGGCCCATCGGCCCGACTCCGCGGATGCTGCCGACACGGTCGGCGCCGTCGAGCCGGCTGGCGATGCCGGGGAGTGAATCGACCGTGGCGGCGAAGTAGTTCTCCAGGGAGCCGGTCTTTGCTTTCACGGCATCTGTCGGGACGACGACGGTGAGATTGACGAGGCCCTGCTCGAGGATCGCGAGCCCGGCGTAGGCGCCGCGGCCGACGTGCATCTCGCCGGACCCGTCGAGACCGGTGACGCCACGGTAGTGGGCGGCGAGGCCGGTCTTGCGCGGCCATCGCCAGTTGAGATCGAGGCCGAGGGAGCGGGCGACTGCGGAGTCGTGGCCGTCCGCGCCGATCACGATCGGGGCGCGGAGGCTCTCGCGGCTGCCGTCGATGGTCGCCTCGATCCCGCTGACGCGGTCACCATCGCGGATGACGTCGCGCACATGCGCTCGCTCACATACCGTCGCGCCTGCTTGCCGGGCGCGGTCGAGGAGGATGTGGTCGAGCCGGTAGCGGGAGAGACCGATCGCCGCCGCGTCCGGCTCGACGCGCGCGAAGGCGGCGGTGAAGCGGCTTCCGTTCGGCGCCTGGACGACCATCGCGGGCATGCGCGACGCGCCAGCGGCCATCACGGCATCCAGTACGCCAAGCCGCTCGAGCAGGCGCTCGCTGGCGGGGCTGGCGTAGTCCGAGCAGGGCTTGTGTCGCGGGAAGCTGGCCTTGTCGAGCAGCAGCACGCTGTGCCCGGCGTCGGCGAGCAGCGTCGCCACGGTGCTGCCGGCTGGGCCGGCTCCGACGACAATCACGTCGGCGTCGCGCTCAGGCATCGGCAGCTCCGCGAACCTTCACGGCGGCCATCCGAAACCACGGATGCGTGGAGATGCGGGCGCCGTCGATACCGGCGTGGCGCAGCAGCCGGTGGAGCTCGTCCGGCGTGTAGGCGCGCAGCACCGAGAGTGGCGCGTCGTTGCGGGTGAGCCGGTTGCGGGTGGTGAGGCGGGCAGCACCCCACGCGGCGGCGTAGCCGAGGTATCCACGGCGCAGGTCGTTGAGGATGAAGCCGTGGCGACCGAGACGGTCCATCTCACGCAGCACCCGCACGGCGTCGTCCGGATCAAAGTGGTGGAGCGAGAGCGCGCAGTGGACGATGTCGACGCTTCCGTCAGGCAAGGGCACATTCCGCGCGTCATACTGCGCGAAGGTGATCTCCGGGTGGCCGTTGGTGTGGCGCCGTGCGAGGTCGAGGATGCCGGCATCGACGTCGCTGGCGATGATCTCGACCGATCGCCCGCGCCGTTGCGCCCAGTGCAGGGTCGCGAGCGGGATGTCGCCCGAGCCGGTGGCGAGGTCGAGGATTGTCACTGGCTGGCCAGGGGGAACGCTGTCCACCAGTGCGGGAAGGTGCCGGATCGTGGTGGAGACGCCGCCGAGGAGCCGGTTGACCCGGCGGATGTCCCGGAAGTTGGACGCCAGCTCTGCGGGATCGTCGATGGAACCGTCGAGCAGCTCCCGCTCCACCCGCCGGGGCGGTGGATGGAGGAACCGGGCTGGGAGTCTGGGGGCTGGCGCTCCAGTTCGAAACATCTGGGCGGTTCCTGGCCGTGCTGCGCGGGTGTCGATCTTTGGTCCACCGCACGTTGCGTACCCCGGCGTCCCCTTTCGCTGCGTGACCCGTCAGCTCCCGACGACCGCGATGGCCCAACCGATGCCGAGGGCAACCGTCGCGACGGCGGTGCAGGGGAAGGTGGCCATCACGCCTGTCCGAGCCTCGCGCCGCCAGAGCGCAATGTTGAGCGCGACCAGCGCCAGCACCGCGAGCGCGGCGAGGCGGAGGAGCGCCGGGTTGTCACCCAGCCACGGCGCGGCGATCGTGGCCGCCAGCGCGATGGTCGCCATGGAACCCCAGCAGGCCCACAGGGCGCGACGCTCGCCCAGAGCGACGGCCAGCGTATTCACACCGGCCGCACGGTCGCTGGCGACGTCCGGCAGACTCTGTGCGATTTGCAGCGCGATCACCGCGCCAGCCCCCAACGGGTAGACGCTGAACAGGGCGAGGTCGATGTCGTCGAGTGCGGCCCAGACCCATATCGGCAGGAGCGGGATGGCGACGAGGTAGGGTAGCCATGACAGAACCGTCCGCTTGAACCAGAGGCTGTAGGCGATGCCGGTGAGCGTGCCGAGCGTGCAGAGGAGCAAGGAGATGACGCCGAAGGTGGCGCTGAGGAGCACCATCACCGCCAGGCCCGTCGCGGTCATGGTCCACGCCCCGCGCTCGGTGACGAGTCCGGCCGGGATCGGCTTGTCGGGTCGGGCGGTCCGGTCGAGATCGACGTCGACCAGCTCGTTGATGGCGCCGATGGCCACCTGCCCGCCCAGCATCGCGCCGAGCAGGAGCACCATCGCCCCCGTGCCCGGCCAGCCGCCGGCGGCAACCAGCGCGAAGGCCGCCGTGGCGGTGATGACGACGATGATCGGTACCGCGTGGGGCAGGAGGACGTAGCCGCGCAGCACCTGGCCGATGGATGGTTGGTCTGCCTGAGACATGCGCGGAGTATCCGCGATCGGGCCGTGCGCGGCAACGTGACGGCGGCATGGTTCCTGCTTTTTCTCGGCGCAATGATACGTCGCAGTCACAGGAGGAACGCACCATGACCGACCGTGATGTCGAGCGAGAGATCGAGGCGAACGAGCAGCGCGCGAATGATGATGCGCGGGACGACGATGACGGGATTCTCGACACGGCCGAGGACGCGATCAGCCCGATAACGGAGGCGATCGGCCGCGCGGATGACGATGACGAGGACGCCGCGGCGTCGCAACGCAGGCTCAACGACGAGGAGCAGCGTCGCGGCGAGTGACGGGCGCCGTCATCCATGTGCGCGGTGCGAGCGAGGGGCGATTCCGAACGGGGTCGCCTCTCGTCGTGTTGCCCGGTGCGTCCGCCACTGGTGTAATGCCGCTATCGACCTGCCGACCATGCCGGAGCGCCATCCATGCCAGAGACCAGCCACCGTCCGAAGATCGCGATGATCGGCGCGGGCGGAACGAACTTTCCCCTGCGCCTGATGGGTGATCTGCTCAGCTTCCCCGCGCTGCAGAACGCCGAGTACGCGCTGATGGACATCGACCTCGACCGTGCCGAGGCGACCGCCGCCGCCGCGCGGGACGTCGCCGCCCACCACGGGCTGGCACCGACGATCGCCGCGACGACAGACCGGCGGGCCGCGCTGGACGGTGCCGACTACGTGATCATCACCTTCCAGGTCGGTGGGCTGGAGGCGTACCGGCACGACGTCGAGATCCCGAGGAAGTATGGACTCGATCAGACCGTCGGAGACACGCTCGGGCCGGGCGGCGTCTTCCGGTTCCTGCGCTCGGTGCCTGCGTACGATGCCATCGCGGCGGACATGCACGAGGTCTGCCCCGACGCGCTGCTGATCAACTACGCCAACCCGATGGCGATGGCCTGCTGGTACCTCGCCGCGAAGGGCATCACCGTCGTCGGGCTCTGCCACAGCGTGCAGGGCACGTCGCGCATGCTGGCGCGCTCCCTCGACGTGCCGTACGAGGAGGTGGCCTTCACCTGCGCCGGCATCAACCATCAGGCGTGGTTTCTCACCTTCCGGCGCGGTGAGGAAGATCTCTACCCGCGGCTGCGAGAGGTGATGGTCGCGCGCCATCTGCGCCGCCCGGACCGAGATGGCGACTTTGAGCGGGACACCGGCGACCACAGCGGCGCCGGGCGCGGCGACTCCGACTACGAGGGTGGGGCCGAGCGGGTGCGCACGGCGATCATGGACACGTTCGGCTACTTCCACACCGAGTCGAGCCATCACGCCAGCGAGTACACGCCGTGGTTTCGGAAGACGCCGGAGCACGTCTCGCGCTTCATCGAGAATCGATGGGACTATTACCAGATATGCCTCGCGCGGGATTTCGCGACGCAGACGGCGCAGGTCCGCGAGCGCCTGATGGAGCGGCTCGAGCGGTCGGTGGAGTACGGCGCGCTGATCGTCAACGCGATGGAGACGGGCGAGCCGGTGGTGATCCACGGCAACGTCGTCAATGAGGGGCTGATCGACAACCTGCCGGAAGGGTGCTGCGTCGAGGTCGCCTGCCTCGTCGATGACAACGGCGTCCAGCCGACCCATGTCGGGGCGCTGCCGCCGCAGTGCGCGGCGCTGAACCGGACGAACGTCAACGTGCAGGAGCTGGCGGTATCGGCGGCGCTGGAGGGGAATCGGGAGCGGGTGTACCAGGCGATCGCGCTCGACCCGCTCACCGGGGCGGTGCTGACGCTGGACGAGATCCGGGCGATGACGGACGAGCTCTTCGTCGCGGAGGCGGAATGGCTGCCGGAGGCGCTCAGGCCGAGAATGTCAGGGATCGCCTCATAGTCCCGCCGACCGCCCCACGACAGTCAGGTGGGCCCGGGTCTCCGTGCCCGAGCATTTCGGTTGCCCCACGAAGCGGTCAGCGGCAACTGTCACGGATCGATTGCTGGCGGGGATGACGCGCCCGCCCACGGAGGGGCGGGCCCACCGGTTGTTGCGAGCAGTAGCGTAGGGGCTGGGCTCTGTCCCAGCCCGGTGGGCGCGTAGCGACCACAATCTCCGGGATATGCATCGATTGTACGGAGACGTGCGCCCACCGGATGTCGGTGGATCGGGAGGTCGTAGATGTGTCATTGCTCGGGTTGGGCACACCGGGGCATCGCTGGCAGCCGAGGGACATGGCGGAGATAGGTGCTTCGTCTCAGGTACCGGACCATTCCTGGCGGAGGACGTCCAGCTTGTCGTCGCTGAGATAGCCGTACCGCTGGATCCAGACACCTTCCTGGGAGTAGGGGCGCACGGCGTCGAGGACCATTGCGAGGTCGTCCGCCGACCGGTAGGCGTGAACGACCGGCATGATCGGCGCCTGGTTGTCGCGCCGGGACAGTGCATTGACCAGCCGGTGCGTGTAGGAACCCGGGATCAGGTTGTGCGACGTGTCCGGCAGCGGCATCCCGAAAACCCCTGGCGTGAGGTCGATGGGCGCTTCCTCCAGCTCGAGATCGAAGAATCTCAGGAAGCCCTGGGTGAGCGCTTCGGGCTGGACGTCCGAGCCGCGGTTCCACGAGAGTATCGTCTCGGTCCACCAGCGGACCATCATCAGCCAGTGGAAGCTGTAGAGCTTGACCCGCTGCGCATCGACCGCACCATCCGCGCGGGCGTGCGCCGCGCCGCTCATCCGTCCCCATGGCAGCGCGAAGCCGCCGGCGGCGATGGTCATGTTGGACGCGCCGGCGTCGTCCATGGTGGCGCGGAGATCGGCGATCGCGAGCTCGACCGAGTCCGACTTGAACTCCAGCCAGTCGATCAGGCCCTGCTGCATGCTGGCCGGGTCCGCCACGAGATCGCCCCAGTCACCCGACGCGGTCATCGCGACGACAGCGTCGTTGGTCAGCGTGTGGAGCGAGTCCCACAGCACGCGGACCGCGCCGGTGATCTGCTGCCAGTCGTAGCCGAGGTCGGTGGCCTGCCGCTGGCAGTGCTCGCAAAAACAGGTGAACAGCTTGTCGATGAAGTAGACGGGATACTCGACCCAGTCGAGCTCGACGCCGTCGGCGTCACCGTAATGGCGGAGCAGCTCGCGCATGCGGGTACGTCCGAGGCGGCGCACGACCGGGTTGTTGAGGCAGCCGGTGAAGGCGATGGCATCGGGGTGGCTGCCTCCGATGAACCGCCGTGGGCGGTACTCGTCTCGCAGCTCGGTCGAGAAGGTGGTGGCGTCCTGGCCACCAGTTCCGCCGGGAAGCACATACGGGGTGAGATGGACGTAGGTGCGGAGTCCGCGCTCGCGGGCGCCGTCGAGCGCCTGTCGCGCGTAGTCGACGCGCATGGCTTCCGGCGCTACTGGCGGTGGGTCCCACGGCAGGTCTTGCCAGAGCGATGGGTCCGCTGCGTGGGCGCTGTAGCGATGAAGGTTGACGACGCGCTTGCCCCACAGCGGCCGGTCGAGGATGCGCGCCTGCCCCGCGATGTCGAGCGGTGGCTCGCGCAAACCCTCGCCTGACGGCGCCTCGACGGTGACGTTCGTCGAGGTGGTCAGCGCGTTGGCGCCTGCGCGTGTGAGGTTGTCCAGGACCGTGTCGACACCCTCACTGGCGAGCTCGCCCGTGGTGATGGTGATACCGCGTTCCGCGTTGGTCGGCATGCGAACCTCCGTGGAAGGGACCGTCTCGTTGCCCGGCGCGTCCGGATCGGAGCGCCGGGCGGTGCGAATGTGATACGTGTTCAGCGTGCGTGGGCCCCACTATTCAGCATGGTACACCCTCGCAGGTGGCTTGCCATGCCTGTCAACAGGGACGGCTCGAATGAGCCTGTTCACGACACTGGGCAAACGGAGAGCCGGGCTGGATTCGCCCCTCATCACGCGAATCCAGCCCGGCTGCACGTCTTGACCGGCGGTGGTGGGGAGGCACCGCCAGCGGTGTTCAGGCTATTCGACAGGCGCACCGTCCGTGTCGCCCTGGGCCTCTTCCACGGCGAAGATCGTCGGCTGGGGCAGCGCCATCATCCTGGCGGCCTCGGCGAACTCGACGATTTCGGACGGCTGCATCTCCAGCGCCTCAGCCAGGCGCCTGGCAACATGCGGGCGTGGGCCGGACTTGCCCAGCTCGATTTGTGAGACGGTCACCCGTGCCACGCCGGCACGATCTGCCAAAGCCTGTTGCGACAGATGCCGCTCTTGCCGCGCCTCCCGGAGCGTCAGCATCGTACTTCTCTCCCTCATCCCTCCCAAGGTGTCCGCCGACCTGCGGGGTACACGGGGTGTCGGCGGACCGAGTCTGCGGTCGACTCGCCCCGCTACTGAATGTATGGAACCGGAGCGGGGTTGCACAGGTGACCGTACGGCTTTTTCTGAAGCGAGGATGAAATTGGCCGATCGTACAGTCTGTACAACCATCCTGGGCGATTCCGGCGGCCAAATGTTGTCGCACGCGGCGATCCGGACGCGGAGCGGTCAGCGACGCAACTGGTACCATCCCCACCAGCGATGACGCCGACGTGCCTGCTGGCGTGCCAGCGAGGCAAGTACTTTGGAAGGAAGGCAAACGCATGGCCGATCCACGCATGGAGCGGTGGGCGCAGGCGCTCACGGGTTACTCGGTTGAGGTGCAGCCGGGACAGGTGGTGGCGATCAGCGGCGGCAGCGCCGCCGAGCCTCTGCTGACGGAGATCTACCGGGAGGTGGTCGAGCGGGGCGGTCACCCGGTGCTGGTGCCGTCGATGCGCGGTGCGGTGCCGACGCTGCTTCAGCTTGGCACGGACGCGCAGCTGCAGTACATCACACCGATCGAGCGCTTCGTCCGCGAGCAGGCGGACATCGTTATCAACGTGATGGCGGAAACGAACACGCGCGGCATGGCGAACGTCGAGCCGGCGCGCCAGTCGCTTTACCAGAAGGCGCGGAGGCCGCTGTTCGAGCGGTTCATGGAGCGCGCCGGCAGCGGTGAGATGGACTGGACGCTGACGCTGTATCCGACCGACGCCTACGCTCAGGACGCCGACATGGACACGGCGTCCTACACCGACTTCGTGCTCGCGGCGTGCAAGCTCGATCGGGATGACCCGGTGCAGGCGTGGCTCGATCTCAAGGCGGAGCAGCAGCGGCTGATCGACTGGCTCGATGGCAGGAAGCAGGTCCACCTGACCGGCCCGGACATCGACCTGACGCTGTCGATCGAAGGGCGCACCTGGGTCAACAGCGACGGCAAGCGCAACTTCCCCTCCGGCGAGATCTTCACCGGACCGGTGGAGGACTCGGTCAACGGCACCATCCGGTTCAGCTTCCCGGTGGTGACGAGTGGCCGCGAGATCGACGACATCCGGCTGCGGTTCGAGAACGGCAAGGTGGTCGCGGCCTCGGCGACGAAGAACGAGGACTACCTCCTGGAGCAGCTCGACAGCGACGAGGGCGCGCGCTATCTCGGCGAATTCGCCTTCGGCACGAACTTCGATATCCAGCAGTTCACGCGCAACATCCTGTTCGACGAGAAGATCGGCGGCACGGTGCACATGGCGCTCGGGCTCGGCTACCCGGAGACGGGCAGCACGAACAAGAGCGCGATCCACTGGGACATGATCGCGGACCTCCGCCAGGGCGGGCAGGTGGACGTCGACGGCGAGCCCTTCATGCGCGACGGCCGCTTCGTCGTGTAGATCCTGGTGTGATGAATGGCTGCATAATGGAGACGAATCTTCTCGTCTGACTGTCGTCACTTCACCGCCGGAGCGCAGGACCGTGGTACACGCATCGCATCAGCTGGAGTTGCCGGAGATCCCGACTGCCATCCGCGACCGGATCGTTCCATACCACCGTGGGTTCGATATCCTGGAGCATCTGCGAGCGCTCGAAGTGGACCATCGGGGTTTGCTCGACGCCATCGTGCAAACCATTGACATGCTGGAGTCGTACCCAGGCGTTGAGTCCACAACCGTCGACTACGATGAAGACGACGTGGTGTATCCGGTGACTGTATGGGTGCGAACGGTGTATGCGGGTGAGGAGCGGTTTCGGCACATCCTCATCCTCGAGAACAAGGCGGAAGAGATGCTTCGGAACTACCCGGAGCTCGTGCTGGTGGCCATTCTGTGAGTCGCCATGTTTGACCCGAGGCGGTATCTTTCGCTGGCGGAACATGTGCTTGCCGCGAGTGAAGACGAGGCCGCTTGGCGATCGGCACTGAGTCGTGCCTACTATGCCGCGTTCCTTGTCGCTCGCGAGTATGTCGATGGGCGAGGAATCAAAGGGCGCGCCCGATCAGGACGACGCCTGGGCTCTCACGAGCGCGTAATCTTCTCTGTAGGCGCGATTCCTGACGAAATGTCGAGCACGATGCGGAATACGCTTTTCAGGTTGAAGCGGCTACGCACGAATGCCGATTATGACCTCGACTATGTCGACGCGCAGGAACATATCGGCGAGGCGCTGGAGGACGCCGAGCGAGTGATCGCCTGGATCGACGGTCTTGTGTAACGTCGTCCTGCGCCGGGGCGGGCAGGTCGACGTCGACGGCGAGCCCTTCATGCGCGACGGCCGCTTCGTCGTGTAGCGACGGTCACCACGTGGGGGTGTGGCCTCAGGCGCTGGTCGGTGGTTGAAGCGTGCCGACCTCGTCGGCGAGCCATGGCTCGTCGGTGGCCGAGCGGGAACCCGCGGCGTTGATCCTCGCGCCCGGCGGCGGCAGGACCTCGCCGCGCAGCAACGGATCGTCCGTCTCCTCCATCCATCGCAACAGCCGCGCGAGCAGGTCGTCGCGGATGTCGCGGTAATCCGCACGGTCGGCGACGTTCACGCGCTCGTGCGGGTCGTACACGGTGTCGTGGAGTGCGATTTCGGGGAGCTCGATGTCCTCGAGCCCTGCCTCCAGCAGCACGTCCCGGCTCGGGCTGTCGTCGATGTTGGCCAGCACCGGCGTGCGGCGATCGCCAAAGCGGCGGATCAGCGCGTACCTCTCCGTGCGGATCAGCCGCTGCGGCTCGTAGGCGGCGTGGTAGGTGACCTCCGCGAAAACCTCGTCGCGGGTCGACGCGACCTCTCCGCTGATGAGTGGCAGCAGCGAATGACCTTGCAGCCAGGCCGGCCGCTCGATGCCGGCGAGCTCGCAGATGGTGGGGTAGAGGTCGAGCTGCGCGACCAGCGCGTCGCTGACCACGCCGCCCTCGAACCCGCCCGGTCCGCGCATGATCAGCAGCACGCCGACGCCGTGGTCGGTGAGGTTGCTCTTCATCATCGGGAAGGCGATGCCGTGGTCGGTGGTGGCGATCACGAGCGTGTTGTCGGCAAGTCCCGAATCGTCGAGCGCGGCGAGGATCTCGCCGTAGGCGTCGTCGAGATCGGTCAGCATCTGCTGGTAGCCGGCCATATCCTGTCGAATACGCGGCGTGTCGGGCAGCGGCGCGGGCGGAGCGAGGTAGCGGCCGGCGTCGCCCAGGTGCTTCAGGGAAGGGCCGGTGCGTCTCGAAGAAGCCGGCGTCGAGGAAGAACGGCTGGCCCGGCTGTGACGCCGCCTCGCGAATCGTCGCGACCGATGCCTCGACTGTCTTCGGCGTCTTCTCGTACGCCTCGTCATGTACCTCGGTGTAACCCACCTCATGGGAGTCGCCGTCGGTTACGTGCTGCGCACCGGCAAGCACGGTGCGGTACCCGGCGTCGCGCAGGGTGGTGGCGAGGTGTTGGGAGGGATCGCGAAGGCGGAAGCCACGGTGGGCGAGACCCATCATGCCGCTCTGATGCGCCGACTGGCCGGTGAGCATGCTGGCGCGACTGGGCGAGCAGGTCGGCGCGCCGGAGTACGCGCGGCGGAAGAGGACGCCCTGCTCGGCCAGCCGCTGCAGGTTCGGGGAGTGCAGGCCGTGACCGTACGGCTGGATGTATCGCCCGGTGTCGTGCGAATGCAGGTAGAGGATGTTCGGTCGGGCGGTGTCGGGCATCGGCTGTGGCTCCATTCCGGGTGATCTGATCGCTCGTCCCATCCTCGTTCGCAGGGTGTGTGCTCGTCAACGGTCGGCGGGCAACGATCAGGCGCCGGTGGGTGTGGAACGTGCCGGCATGCTGACGGACCGGGTCGCGTCCATTTCGCGCAGTGCGGGGGTGAAGGTCATGGCGACGACGGCCGTGAGGTAGATGGTGCCGACTACAAGGATGAATGGCTGGATGCCCATCCACTCGACAAGGTAGCCGCCGGCGAGCTGCCCGAGCGGGATCGCGACGAACGCGATCGCCGTGGTGGTGCCGAAGACCCGCGCGCGATACTGCACCGGTACCAGCTCCTGCCGGATCGACATCAGGATCGGGTTGACCGGCCCGCTCGCGAGCCCCATCACCAGCATCGCCGTGAGAGCGAGCGGCCACGACGGCGCTGCCGAGAGTGCGACGTAGCCGAGCCCCATGATGAAGAACCCGGTGATGAACGTCGGTCGCCGGGGCAGGCGTCCCGCGACGATGCTGAACAGAATCGTGCCCACCACCGCGCCCGCGCCGAAGGTGCTGAACAGGATGCCGAGCCGCTCGGCGCCGCCATAGTGCTCGTTGACCAGCGCTGGCATCTCGACGGTCGCGAACGGCGCGTCGAGCAGGTTCATCAGGGCGACGATGCAGGCAAGCCAGAGCATGATCGGTCGCTGGCGGATGAAGCGGAAGCCGAAGAGTACGTTCTGCCGGAACGACTGCGGTCCGTGCTCGGCGTCGGACGGGGCGGTGACGGCAGGGATGAAGGCGACGGTGAGCAGCGCCGAGAGGCCGAAGACGACGGCGTTGACCCAGAGGACGTCGCTGGTGCCGACCAGCGCGATGAGGAAACCGGCGGCGACCGGACCGATGAACATCGAGAGCCGGCGCGCACCCTGGAAGAAGGCGTTGACGCGGTCGAGCCCGATGCCGGCGGCCTCGGCGAGCTCGGGTACCATCGCGTCCTTGGCGGTGGCGCCGGGGCCGTCGAAGAACGCGCCGAGGATCACCAGCACGATCAGCCAGCCGAAGGTGAGGTGGCCGCTCGCATAGAGCAGCGGGATGCCCATCACGGAGATACCGCTGAGCAGATCGGAGGTGACGCTGGCGCTGCGGAAGCCGATGCGGTCCACCACCTGCCCGCCGAGGAAGGTCGCGACGACGCGCGGCAGAAAGGTGAAGAAGCCAATGAGACCCATGCGGGCGTAGCTGCCGGTCAGCTCCAGCACGAACCAGGGGATGGCGACCATCGCGACCGCCTCGGCGATGTACGAGAGGGCGTTGGCGGCGAGGAGCGCGTAGATCGGCAGGCGCGTTCGGGCAGGCATCAGCGCTCTCCGGGGAAGCGGTAGGTGGCGGCGATGAACGCCGTCGTCGGGGCGTCGGGATCGCCCTCCAGGGGGGCCTCCGGCGAGCCCCAGTACTCCGCGATAAGCGCCTGAAGCTTCGCGTCGAACTCGGCCAGTCGTTCGGGGGAGAGCCTGGCGCGGCGACCTTCCCAGCTCGGGCCGGGCTCGGGCCAGAGGGTCGCGCTGGCGGAGATTTCCTGCGTGTACGAGGCGAATATCGCGCCGGCGAGCGGGGCGATGCTCGCCTCGCCCGGACCCGGCCGGAAGCCGTAGAGGCGGGCGGTGGCGCGGTAGTACTTCTCGACGTTGCCGCCACGGATACGCTGCTCGACGAGGCGGATCAGCCCGGCGTCGAGCAGCGTGCGGACATGGTGCAGCACCTTGGCCTGTGGCTCGCCGATGGTCTCGGCCAGTTGCTGGTTCGTCGCCTCGCGGTCGGCGAGGATGCGCAGGATGCGGCTCCGGAGCGGATCGCTGAACGCCTTGAGCTGCTTCTGGTCGGTGATGACGATGAAAGGTTCCGGCGTGAAGGGCGTGGGATCGGACATCAGAGACGCTCCTGGGAAGTGCCATTCGATATGCATATCCTATGCGATTGGGAAATACTAATCAACCCCACGTCAATGGCCGCGTAGTCGCCATCGGGTACCATCGATCATTGATCATGTTCGCCGCCGACTGGAGCACCGATGCCGCCTGAATCCCTCAGTCCCGCCGGAGACCTGCTCGCCGATTTCGCCACCGACCTGGACGAGGTGCGGTCGATTCTGGTGCCGGGCGGGAGCGCGGCGCTGCTCGACGAGCTGGCGATGCTTCATCCGGAGGCGACGATTCACTGGTTGCCGGTTGACGCGCGCGAGCTGCCCGGCCCGACTGGCAACGTCGTGCTGCACGATGATCCGGCTCTGCCCGGTGTCAAGGCTGGCTCGGTTGACCTCGTGGCCATCGAGGTGACCGGTGACCGCGATCTCGCCCGAAGGTGGATCGCACTGGCGCGGGAGACGGTGCGGCCGGGTGGGGTGGTGCTGATTGCGGGGGCGAACGACGCCGGCATCCGTAGCGCAATCGGTGATGCGCGTGACGCGATCGGGCTCTCGGTCGTCGAGGACTTCCGCCGGCGGAGCCGGGTGGCGCACATCGCGATGCCTCCGGTGCTGCCCGCGCCGCCGGCGTGGGCGATGGAGCCCGGCATCGCCCCGGGCACGTGGGGCCATCTCACGGTGGCGGAGGCGGGCGCGGAGGACATCGTCTTCTCGACCGTGCCCGGTGTCTTCTCGGCAGACCGGCTGGATGACGGCACCGCGCTGCTGCTGGACCATCTCGACGTCCCGGACGGCGCCTCCGTGCTCGACGTCGGCTGTGGCGCCGGGGTGATAGGCGTCATCGCGGCCGTGCGGGGGGCCGGGTCGGTGACGATGACCGACGTCAGCCTGCTCGCGGTCGCGGCGGCGCGGCGAAATGCGTCGCTGGCCGACGCTCCGGTGGAGGTGCTTGCCGGGGATGTCTACGGCGCGGTGGAGGGGCGCCGGTTCGATCTGATCGTCAGCAACCCGCCGTTCCACCAGGGCAAGGTGGTGGACTACGACATGCCGCAGCGGCTCATCGCCGAGGCGGCGGAGCACCTGAACCCGGGCGGGCGGCTGGTGATCGTCGCCAATGCGTTCCTGCCGTACGACCGGCTGATGCGCGAGCACCTCGGCGAGGTCGATGTGGTCGCCAGGAACGCGGCAGTACCGCGTGCTGGCCGCGACGAGATGACCCCGGGGGTGATTGCGATTGCCGAAGGTCGCGATGCCGGTAGGCCCGGGCCTCCGTGCCCGGGCGCGACATCCTCGACAGTGAGTGATTCATTGCATCATCACTGCCTGCCATTTCGAGCCCCCCACCTATTCAACTCCGACCCTTCGGGCCGTCGCCCAGGGCGGGCTCGGGCAGGCCCGCCGGGCGGGCGGCGGACGATTGCGCCGGACATGTGAGACCGCGTGGTGCTAGGATGATTTTCGAGGGCAACCTCGCGGATTCCCTGCAACTCACTCGCCGTGACGACCCGGAACGACTCGCATGCCGACGACCGCGACCCTGATCGCTTTCGCCGCCGCCGCGCTGGCGCTGGTGGTGATCCCCGGACCGAACCTGATCTACATCATCACCCGGGGCATCCAGCAGGGTCGCCGGGCCGCGATTGTGTCGTCGTTGGGCGTGCAGGCCGGCATGGTGGTGCACACCATCCTCGCCGCGCTCGGGCTCAGCGCGCTGGTGGCGTCGTCGCCGGTGCTCTATGACGTGCTGAAGTACGCAGGTGCGGCCTACCTGCTGTGGATGGGCGTCTCGCTGCTGCGCAGGCGGCAGGCAACGGTCGATCCCTCGGTGCAGATGCGGCCGGCGTCGATGCGACGCCTGTTCATCAACGGCATGGTGACCAACCTGCTCAATCCCAAGGTGATCCTCTTCGTGCTGGCGCTGCTGCCGCAGTTCGTCGATCCGGCGCGTGGCTCAACGGCGCTGCAGATGCTGGTGCTCGGCGGCGTGCTGATCCTGGTGGCGGTGGTGAGCGACGGTGCCTACGCGCTGGCGAGCGGCTCGATCGGGGTATGGCTGCAGCGGCATCCGGGCTCGGACGCGCACCGCGAGCGGGCATCGGGGCTGGTCTACCTGCTGCTGGGGCTGGTGGTGGCGCTGACGGGATCGAGCTCGGCGAAGGCCGCGTAGGGCATCTCCGGCGATCGCATCGCGGCGTGGACGTCGTAACGCCGCCCAGAGGAGGCGGCGTTACGACCGTGTTTTGACACCAGCGCCCGTGCCCGACGTCTTCGTGCCAGCTACCGCACGGTGTCGGGGAGCGCCGGCAGGCGCCAAACGTTGCCCGAACCGGCCTCGGCGACGACGGCGACGCCGCTCGACCGGCCCTCCATCTCGAACTTTCCGAAGTCCACGACCCACAGCGAGCCGTCCTGCGGGTTGAAGCGCACGTCGATCGGCCGGTGGAGCTGCTCCGTGGTCAGCACCCGTTGGGTCCAGTCGCTGGTGTTCACCACGACCAGCGCGCGGCCGACGGTCGGGTGGCCCGGCGCGGCGGTCATCGGGGTCTCGTCGCCGAACAGCGCGGCGACCAGGCGACCGCCGTCCGAAGCGGGATCGACATCGAACTTGGTCGAGGCTGTGTGCGAGGTGAACTCGACCAGCGGCACCTCCGGCTCCGGCAGCTCGTCGTGATTGGCGAGGATGAAGGTCGGCGGGTCTCCCGTCTCGGGGATGAAACGCGCGTCGGTGATGGGAATGCCGCCCATGAAATCCGGCCATCCGTACCACGCGCCCGGCTTGATCTCCCAGAGATAGTCCGGCACGTTGGCGACCGGTCGGCTGCCGCGGTCATCGGCACCCTGGTCCATCGCCAGCAGGCGGCCGTCCGGCAGGAAGCGCAGACCAAAGGCGTTGCGCACGCCCCAGGCGACCATCTCCATCTCCGAGCCGTCCGGGTTCGCCCGCATGATTGCCGACGTGGCTGGCGCCTGACCCGGGATGCGCCTGCCCTGCTCAACCGTCTCGCCGAACTGGGAGTAGGGGCCGGTGGTGAGCGTCGCGTCGGGGTCGTCCGAGAACGGGTCCCTCGTGGTCACGCGGACGTCGTTCAGCGCGATGTCGTAGCCGGGGATGTCGACGCTGTGGGGCAGCTTCCTGAGCCAGCCCATGGCGAGCGCATCGAGACCGACGAGACCGGTGTTGGTCATCGCGCCCTGGCCCCAGTACATCTTGCCGTCCGGCCCGAAGGCGACCTCGCCGGTGTGGTAGTTGCCACCGCCGGGGAGGTTATCCAGCACGGAGCTGACCTCACCGGTCGCTGGGTCGAGCCGGTCGATGCGACCGGGGTTGCTGCCCTGCGAGACCCATAGCGCGCTGTCGTGCCAGGTGAGACCGGTGAGCGGGAAGCCGAGGTTCCCGGCGACGAGGGAGCGCTCGCCGTCCGGTGTCAGCTTCCAGATCGACGCGCCGGGCTTGCTGCCGCCAAAGGGCAGGCCGGTCTCGCCGACATAGGCGTTGCCGGCATCGTCGAAGGCGAGGCTGCTCGGGAAGGCGAACCCTCCCGCGACCTGCTCAAGGTTGTCGATCGTTCCGGCGGTGGAGAGGTCCTGGGTCCAGGTCACGATTGAAACTCCGTGGTGCATGGTGCGAGTCCCTGCATGCGTGGTGCACGCGGGCACATCCTACACCGTTCTCACGACGTTTCTCTACATCATGTCGAGGAAGTGGTGGGTTCGTCGGCGGTGCCGGCGAAGCGGGACTCCAGCCTGCGCGCCACCAGCCAGGTCAGCCCGGCAAGCAGGATAACGCCCGCCAGCACGAGGAACCCGCTGCCGAGGTCGGTGGTGAAGGCGCCCGTGATCGCGTAGACGATCGCCGCCGGCAGCACGCCGATGAACGAGCCGGCAAGCGCCCGCTGCCAGCTGATCGCGGTGGTGCCGACCATGACGGAGACGGTCTCGGCGAGGATCGGCATCGGGCGGCTGACGATGATGGCGAGGACGCCCCAGCGGGCGAGGAGCGCGTCCGCCTGTCGCTGCTCCGCCGGGGAGATGAAGCGCCGGATCAGGCCGGCGCCCCGGCGGCCGACGAGGAAGCCGATCATGGCGCCGCCGACCGCGCCGACGAGCGTGGCGGCGGTGCCACCGACGACGCCGAACATGGCGCCGTTGGCGATCATGATCACGCTCGACGGCACGGGGATGAAGACGTCCGCCCAGAGCAGCGCCACGCCGATGACGCCGCCGAGAAGACCGGCGCGCTCCAGCTGTTCGGAGGGGTCGACGAGCAGCGGCACGTCGAGTGCCTCCACGACGACGAAGCTGACGAGGATCAGCAGCGCGAGGCCGATCGCGAATGTGAAATAGGTGCGCATCGGGAATCCTGGCGTGTTGCGGGCAGTCAGGTGGTAGGGGTGGCCGGGCTCGTCCACTTCGCGGCGGCGGTCGGGCGCCACCCCGCCATGCGGTCGAGCAGGTCCCCCGGTGACTCGGACTCGATGATCTGGCTGCGGTGCTCGGCGCGAACGAAGCCGGCCTCGACGCTGTGGTCGAAGAAGCTGCGGAGCGCGTCGAAGTAGCCGTTCGCATCGAGCATGCCGACGGGCTTGGCGTGGTAGCCGAGCTGCGCCCACGTGACGATCTCGCAGAACTCATCGAGCGTGCCGAATCCCCCCGGAAGCGCGATGAATCCCTCCGAGAGCCGCTCCATCTCCGCCTTGCGCTCGTGCATCGAGCCGGTGATGTGAAGCTCGGTCAGCCCGGCGTGCGCGATCTCGCGGTCGACCAGCGCGCGTGGCATCACGCCGAGGACCTCCCCGCCGGCGGCCAGCGCGGTATCGGCGATCACGCTCATCAGGCCGACCTGGCCGCCGCCGTAGACGAGCGTGATGCCGCGACGGGCGATCTCGGTGGCGAGGCGGGCGGCGACGTCGGCATAGGCGGGATCGTTGCCCATGCTGGACGCGCAGAAGACGCAGACGGATTTCACGACGTTTCTCCAGATCGATAGGGCGATGGCCGTTCCGGCTCCCAGTGTCGCCGTTCGCGGGTGCCGGTGCCAGTGGCGCGACGGCGCGGGATGTATGATACGGCTCCAACCGTGCCGACCGGGGAGTGAGCCCGCCATGGCGTCATGGCTCCGAGGACATGCCCGACACCAGCGCTTCCGGGACCGGATCGACGCCGGCGAGCAGCTCGCCGCCAGGCTGGTGCCGCGCGCGGACGGCACCGCGCTGGTGCTGGGACTGCCGCGCGGCGGCGTGCCGGTGGCGGCGGAGGTCGCGCGGGCCCTCAACGCCGAGCTGGACGTGCTGGTTGCGCGGAAGGTCGGCGCGCCGCGGACAGCCGGAGCTGGCGGTGGGCGCCGTCACCGCGGATGGTGGTGTCTACCTCGACACGCGGCTCATCGAGCAGCTCGGCATCTCGCCTGAGGTGCTGGAGGAACGGATTTCCCGGGAGCGGCAGGTCGCCGAGCAGCGCGAGCGGCGATTCCGCGGGGAGCGGCCATATCCGAAGCTCGAGCGGCGCACCGTGATCCTCGTTGACGACGGGCTCGCGACGGGCGCGACGATGCAGGCCGCCGTGCACGCGGTGCGCAAGCGCCATCCTCACCGGCTGGTGGTGGCCGTGCCGGTCGGGTCGCGCTCAGCCGTCGATGCGATCGGGCGTGAGGTGGACGAGGTTATCTGCCTGGAGGTGCGCACTCGATTTCAGGCAGTTGGGCTGTACTACGAGGACTTCCGCCCCACCCCGGACGCCGAGGTGGAGGCGCTGCTGCGCCAGTTCCGGGGCTATTCGCCAGCCTGACGCCACGCGAGCGGCGGGCCACCCTCACCGGTGACCGGGTTGGTGTGCGGCAGTGGGACCGCGGCGATGCGCTCGTCCGCGCCCGGCCGATCGGCGGCGTCGCCGCGGAGGATGTCCGGCTGCTGGCCCGGTGGGTACGCGCCGATCACCAGCAGATCCCTGGATTGTCCCTGGTTGCAGTGCGAGGTGCCCGCCGGCAGCAGCACGATGTCGCCGGCGTAGAGCTCGACGGAGGTTCCCTTCGGACCGCCGAGCAGGACATCGACGCTGCCCCGGGCGACGCCGAGCACCTCGTGGGCGGTGGAGTGGAAGTGGTTGAAGGTGAAGATGCCGTTTCGCCACACGCTGGTCCAGCCATTGGCTCGGAAGCAGAGCTCGATCGCGGTGTCGAAGTCGTCGTCGGTGAGCACCGCGCCCCGCCATAGCAGCACCGGGAGGCGGCTGTTCGGGAAGGTGCCGTCGTCTTCGAGATGGATCAGCGCAGGCGAGATGTCGGACATGGCCCTGCCTTCGTCACGGCAAGAGGTCGATAGGTGAGAGACAGTCGCAAACCGCCTGCCACGATTGATGCTGCCGGCGACCCACCTGGCCGACTGGAGCCGTCGCACGTGGCGGGCCCGCGCCCTCACCGGCTGAGGGAGACAGCACGTATTGGCGTAGGTCCGGGTTCGATGTGAAGAGCTCGCCCACGGAGAGGTGACCCAGCTCAAGATAGTGTGCGTGTCAGGCGAACGCCGTGTTCTCCCGGCCCTTGAGCTGGAGCATCTCCCGCGCCTCGTCCGGCGTGGCGACGTCCAGCGAGAGCTCGGCGAGGATGCGCCGGATCTTGGCGACCTGATCGGCGTTGGACTCCGCCAGCTTCCCCTTCTCGAGATAGATGTTGTCCTCCAGCCCGACGCGGGTGTTGCCGCCCATGATCGCGCCCATCGTGACGAGGTTGGTCTGATGCCGCCCGGCGCCGAGGATCGACCAGATGTAGTTCTCGCGCCCGACGAGCCGGTCCAGCGTGCGACGCATGTGGAGCAGGTCTTCCGGGTCGGTGCCGATGCCGCCGAGGATGCCGAAGATCGACTGCACGAAGATGGGCGGCTTGATCATCCCGCGTTCGAGGAAGTGGGCGAGGTTGTAGACATGCCCAATGTCGTAGCACTCGAACTCGAAGCGCGTGCCGTGTGCCTCGCCGAGCTCGGTGAGGAACCGCTCGATGTCCTCAAAGGTGTTCTTGAAGATGCCGCCACGCGTGCCTTCGAGGTAGGGCTCCTCCCAGTCGTAGGTGTACTCGGTGATGCGGTTCTTCATCGGGAAGAGCCCGAAGTTGATTGAGCCCATGTTGAGCGAGCACATCTCCGGCTGGAATCGCTTCGGCCCGCGCAGGCGGTCGTCGACCGACATCGTCAGCCCGCCGCCGGTGGTCATGTTGATGACCGCGTCGGTGCCGGCGTGGATCTTCGGAAGGAACTGCCCCCACACATCCGGCTCGGGCGTCGGCTCGCCGGTCGCCGGGTTGCGGGCGTGGAGATGCAGGATGGCCGCGCCGGCCTCGGCCGCGCCGATCGCGGACGCGGCGATCTGGTCTGGCGTGATCGGCAGGTGGGGCGTCTGCGACGGGACGTGGATCCCGCCGGTGATGGCACAGGAGATGATGACCTTGCGGTTGGGCGACGGCATCGGGCGCTCCTTCATGGGCGATCAGGCTGCGTTGGTGCCCAGATGGTAGCCGATGCCGTCGGTCCGGGCGAGGGCATGCGCTGGCTCATGCCCGCCTGACGGTGGCATGCCACAGCCCGTGGGCGCGAATCGCCTGGTCGAGCACATCGCATAGGTCATCGATGACGGGGAGCACCTCGCCGGATTTGAGGTCACCAGCCGCGCGCAGCAACGACCGCACCAGCGGCTCGAACCCTTCGGGTGCCGCGTCGCCGAGCCGGGCGACATGGCCCAGCAGGCGCTTCTCGCCGGGATGCAGTGACCGGGCGAGTGCGAAGACGATGTCGAACGCGCTTGCGAGCAGCGACGAGACGCGATGGTTGACGCTGACCGGATCGTCCCGCATCAGTGCGAGCTCGATCTGATGCCGGTAGGAGGAGCGCGCCGTGCGGAGGACAGGGTGGTTCCACGCGACGATGTTTCGCCGGAGCTGCTCCGGGTACGGGGTGTCGGCGAGGGCGCGCATGGACGCCAGCCAGCCGTCACGGTCGTACGCCGGATGCGCGTGCCGGAGCGTATGCCAAAAGGCGGTGGAGTAGCCGAGCGACGGGCGATGGCGCTCGATGACGTCGCGAATCGTCGTCTCGAACCATGCACGGTCGAAGTACGCGATGTCGACCGTGACGCCGCTCGTCGCGTCGGCCCACTCGTCGGCGAGTCCGAACCACGGGTTGCCGATCTCCGGGTTCGGGTCGAACCGGGTCGCCAGCGAGCGGCGCAGCTCGCTCGGTACCTCACCGTCGATGAACACCTCGAGGTCGACATCGGAAGCGTGGTCGTCGCTCGCCGACGCCCGCGATCCACCGAGCGTGATTGCGACCACGGTGGGATGCCGGGCGAGGGTATCGATGGCGACCCTCACGGCGGCCGGCATGGCAGCGTCATTTTCCATCACCGGTCCCATCTCTCGCCTCCCTCGAACCCCAGGTTCAACGTCTTTCCGTGTTGGCTGCCGGCAGGCGGGGGTTCAGCAGTACCGCATCCACTGATACGGCCTCGCGCCAGGTTGTTGTGCCAGAAGAACACATGTTCTATGATCGGTGGACGGAGACATGGCAGACATCATACGAAGCGGGGAGGATGCTATGCAACGGGTCTTTCGCGTGGTGGACACGAGGGAATTGTCACCCAAGGGGGTGAAGACGACGGGCCGATTCAATCGAAGTATCGGGCGCTTCGGCGTGCTCAATCCCGTCCTGCTTGCGGAGGTACCTGATGAGGACGGGGTGATCCAGCTTCATATTCTCGACGGCAACCGTCGAGTTCGGGCGGCTCGGGCCTCGCGGCTTTCGAAGGTACCCGCCGTGGTGTTGAAGGAGACTACGCTGCTCGATCGCGCGCGCTTGACCCTGATCTGCAACTTCATGCGGTCGAGCAACTTCCATACAGAGTCTCTGGCGATCACCATGCTCGGGGGATCTGAGGAGGCGATCGGGCAGGCAGCCGGGGAGATTGGTCTCGGGCCCATGAAGATGCAGCAGCTGTATCGGAAAATCACCTCCATGCCCGAAGCGGTGCGACAGGCGATGTACGAGCATCGCATCCCTGTGACCGGGGCCACCTGGGTCGGAGGCTGGCCCGATGATCTGCAGGCAGAGGTGGTGGAGACGCTCGCACGGCGCAGGCACCTCAACACCCCCGCGCTCAAGGCGATGAAGGCGTCATATGACGCGCGATTTCCCGGTTCGGCCGCACCAGTGGAGGACGGAGCCGGCAATCAGCGCGTGGATGGATGGCTCGAGGACGACGCTGTCGGTCTCGAGGTCGAGATTCCTCTTCCCGCCCCGACCTTCGTGGATCCATCCCGCGCAGCCGTCAGCTCCGTCGAGCCGGAGCCGGGCACGACCGCCCCTGCGACGGTCGTCGCGGGTTCGCTCACATCGGATCCGGGAACGATCGTCAGACCATTTCCGGCCCCGATGAGCCGGCCCGCTGGGTCTGAGACGGCGGCAGCGACGCCGCCCACGGTTGTGCCGGTAGGGGCCGTGGAGCCGGTGCCTGTTCCGCCCGAAGAACTGCCCGCGGAAGCGCGGCGGCCGAGTGACGAGCCTCCGCAGCAGCCGGTGGTACGAGAGCATGCGGCGGGGATGATACCTGCTCGGGCAGCCGGCGATGCCTTCCTGGCTCGGCTCGACGCTGAGCTGCTGCGGCTGGCGCAGGAGACGATCGTTCAGGAGCTTCCGCGTGCGGTCTGGATTGATCGCGCCATGCGCGCCTGGAATCGCGCGGAGAACACGGGCGACTTCCACCTGTCCGCCACTCGCTGATACCGGGGCGCGCAGGGCGGACGGCCGACGTGTCAACCCCTTGAGGGGCCAGGAACGGCGTGTCGAATCGGGGCGATCTCGCTTGCGGTGTCGGGATCGTGTGGTAGGTTCGGGGGCGAACCACGACGATTTCGATCCCTGGCTCGCCTGGCTGGGCAATCCGATTGCCAGTGGGGCCGTGCGCGGCGGGATTCCGCGCGCATGTGCCAGGGACATGTGAGGGAGAACACCATCGTGGCTACCAGCACCCAGCACGAGTACGACGACACCGGCAAGGTCGTGTTCAATGACTACTACAACCAGCCCGACCCCAGGGCGTACTTCACCGCCCTGCGGGAGCTGGACTACCGCATTGCCGGTGAGACCCAGCCGGTCATTCGGAATGTGCTGGACGTCCTCCGACCGTGCCGGGACCTCGAGTCCGTCAAGGTCGTCGACCTCGGCGCCTCCTACGGCGTCAACGCGGCCCTGCTGAAGTGCGATCTCTCGCTGGGCGATCTCTACGACCACTACAGCGATCCAGGCATCGCCGACGTCTCCCGCGACGAGCTCCTGGAGTGGGACCGTCGCTACTACGCCGAGCACGAGCGCGATGCCGGCCTGGAGACCGTGGGCATCGATCCCGCCAGCAACGCGGTCGACTACGGCGTCGAGGTCGAGCTGCTCGATCACGGCATCACGACCAATCTCGAGGAGACGGCGCCAGTGCGTGACGACGTCGCCGCCCTCCGGGGGGCTGACCTGGTGATGTCGACCGGCTGTATCGGGTACGTGACCGAGACGAGCATCCAGCACCTGCTGGATACCACCGCGGACAACCGGCCCTGGATGACGCACTCCGTGCTGCGCATGTTCTCGTTCGCGCCCTACGAGGAGCTGCTGGGCGAGCGCGGGTATGTGACCGAGCGCATGGACGGCACGCTGCTGCAGCGGCGGTTCGCCAACGAAGAGGAACAGGCTCACGTCATCGAGAACCTGCAGGAAATGGGGATCGACCCTGCCGGCAAGGAGGACGAGGGGTGGTACCACGCCAACGTGTACATCTCCCGTCCGGTCGAGGATGCAGGTGTGCCGGTGACGCTTACGGCGTGATCCGATACTCGCTGCCCGCGCGGCGGTGAGCGGCGACGGTCATCATGCAGGAGCCATGACGCGCCCTGCGTGATGACCGTTATGGTAAGATGTCGGCGGAATCCCAATCAATCGGTCTTGCCTCGGTCGACGAGGCGACCTGCCATATCCCGCATCGCGGATCGGTCATCCCGTCCCCCTCCAAAGGAGGCGTCCATGCCCACTCCGACCGTGATTTCCGCCTGTCGTGTGATGCCTGCGCTCACGTCGTTGCGGTCCCTGATTGTCCGATGGATGGCCGTCGCCATCACCGTTGCTTCCATTGCCGGGGCCATCGGGCCACAGGCGGCGCGCGCCGCGCCGGTGAGCGAGGTCGAATGCGGCATCCTCCTGCCCGGTATCCTGCCCGACGGTCAGGTCATCTCGACCACCGGCAAGCTGGTCATCACGCCGTCCGGCACGGCGACGCTGACATGTCGCGGCACGCTTGATCCGTCGCTTGCGCCCGATCGGACCGTGCTCATCACCAACGTGCCATGCGCGCTCGGTGAGGGCGGGACGGTCGGCGAGTCGCACACCCAGGTGACACCGAGCGGCGAGGTGCTGCTGGTCTGCCACAACAACCCGGGAACCGAGCCGCTGCCGCCACCGGACGGTGACTGACGAAATGGCAGCGACGTCAGTCCATCGCTGCCAGGCCCAGCCTGTCATTCCGGCTGGAGCACGCGCAGCGTGCGGAATGGAGAAATCGCGAGATTGGCTGCAACGACGCGATTTCTCCACTTCGCGCCCAGCCGGGCGCTGCGGTCGAAATGACATCTTGCGTTGGCGGGCGCGGGATCAGTCCTGCAGCTCGGTCCACCACCACGGCATGCTCCACAGCAGGCTGTACCCACTCGGCAGGAAGTTGTGTAGCGTGCGGCGCGAGCCGACGATCGACTTCCGGAACAGCAGCACGCCCGCGGCGACCTCGTCGTTGACGATGTTCGACTGCTCGATGAGGAGCTCGATGCGCTTCGCGACGTTGAGCTCCCGCTTCTGCTGCTCGTCAAGCTCGTCGTAGCGCTCGTTGCAGTAGTGCATCGCGTTGAACCCGGCGAGCGGCACGGCGTCGCAGCGGAACATGTCACCCTGCTCGCCGTCGACGGTCCATGAGAACCCGTAGATGCGAGCCTCGTAGTCGCCGGTGTCGCTCGCATCGGCGAGCGTCTGCAACGGCACCTCGCGCGGCGTCATTTCCAGCCCGACCTCCCGCCACGCCTGCTGCATGTACGGGATTTGCTGCTCGTAGCTCGGGACGCCAGACGGGTACATGCACTCGAAGCTGAACCGCGTGCCGTCCCGCTCCCGCACGTCGCCATCGCCGGCAAGCCAGCCGGCGTCGTCGAGCAACTGGCGGGCGTGGTCCGGGTCATGGTCATAGATGGTGGTGACGCGGTCCGGGGCGTAGGCGATCGAGAGCGGCGGCTGGGTGCCGTCCGCCTTCATGGCGTACCCGAGGAAGATCTCCTCGGCCATCAGCTGCCGGTCGAGGGCGTACATCATCGCCTGCCGCACGCGCACGTCGAGGAAGAGCTCGGTCCGGTCCGGGTCCTGGTTCATGTCGCAGAGGTTGAAGTCGACGGTGTCGAACGCGTGGATCTCGAGGTCCGGGCTCTCCCCGAGCGATCCGGCCTCGGCGAACGGCACGGTCGCGATGTCGACCTCGCCGGTGCTGAGTGCCGCGGTCGCGGAGGACGCCTCCGGCACGACGCGGTAGACGAACTCGTCGATCACCGGCGTTCCAGCCGGGTCCCAGTAGTCGTCGTTCCGCGCGAGCCGGACGTGGTCGCTCTGCAGCCACTCGACGAAGCGGAACGGACCCGAGCCGATCACCCGGCTGGCATCGGCGCCGGTCGCGCCGGGATCGGATCCCCACTCGCCCGGCGGGATGTCCCCCCAGATGTGCCTCGGCACGATCGCGACGAGCACGGCGGTGTTCTCGATGAAGACGGCGAGGCGGTCGCGGGCGATCAGCTCGACGGTGTGGTCGTCGACGGCGCGGTAGCTCGCCAGCGCGAGATCGACGCTCGAGGCGACGACGCTGAGGCTGCCTGGATCGAGGGTGGCGTCGAAGGAGAAGACGACATCGTCGGCGGTGACCGGTTCGCCGTCGTGCCAGCGTGCGTTCGGGTTCAGGTGGAAGGTGTAGGTGACGCCATCCTCGGCCAGCTCCCAGTAGTCCGCGAGACCGGGAGCCGGGACGCCGTTCACGGGATTGGTGCTGGCGAGGTACTCGAAGACGAAGCCGGCGACGTACCCGGTGTAGGCATCGACATAGAGCTGCGGGTTGAGCGTGTCGATGTCGCTCGTCTCGCCGTAGATCACCTGGCCGCCGGTGACCTCGGGGGTACCGAGATCGTAGGTGTCGCGTATCAGCTGGTTGAGCTCCTCGCGGTTGATCGAGCGCCCGCCCGGCTCGGCGGCGCCGGTGCGGGATGCCCCGGTGGCCGGTGTCGCGGTCTGGGCGCCGGCTTGCCAGGCAAGGCGCTCGGCGGCCCCGAGCGAGATACCGGCGGCCGTGGCGAGGCGAATGAGCTCCCGGCGGGATATCGCGCCGCAACGGAGCTGCTCCGCGAGCGCGGTCCATTCAGGTGCAGGCATGGTGACCTCCAGCTGCGCTGCCAAGGGATGGATGCACGGTCCCGGGTGCGACTGATGTCGCTGTCATGCAGATGGTCGACATGGGTCCCAGAGGTCAGCATACACCCGAGGTCGTGCGTGCCCGCAATGCGCGCACCGAGGAGATCACGTGGAGGCGTGCCGACACCTATGCGGTGCGGAGATCCCCGACGGCCTTGGCGCGGATGCGGGTGGCGTTGCCGGGCAGGTAGGCGAGGGGGATATCCTCGACGTCGACGATCTCGACCGTCTCCGGGTCGGCGCCGGCGGTGATAGCCCGCTCGGTCGCCTCGGCCTTCGCCTGCGCCACCGCCTCGTCGCGCGTCATCTCCGCCATCGAGAAGACGCGGTCGACCTCGCCGCTGATCTGCGCGATCGCCGCGCCGACGGCGTTGGCAGCCGCGTAGTGGTCCGGCTTGACCAGCTCACCGACGCCATCCACTTCGGTCACGAGGATCGAGCCACCGCCGACGACGATCAGGTCGACATCGCCGGCCTGCGTCTTCATGCGGTCGACCCCGGCCGAGATCATCTCCCGGATGCGCGTCGCGGCGGCGTCGACGGTCTCCGGGTCGAAGCGCGACACGCGGCACTGCTCGCCGATGTCGGCCCAGCCGGCGGCTCACGGCAATGTCCGTCGCGGTGAGCGTGTCCCCGCCGAACACCCATGCCTCCCGCGTGATCCGGTGCCCGACGCTTTGCGGCCCGACGAGCACGGCGTCGTCATCGTCGACCGTCACGATCGAGCCGCCGCCGAGGCCGAAGGAGTAGACATCCGGCATGCGGAAGTTGGTGCGCACGCCGCCGATGTCCACCGCCAGCGAGGAGCGGCGGGGGAAGCCGTCGACGAGCACGCCGAGGTCGCTGGTGGTGCCGCCGACGTCGAGCACGAGCGCGTTCTGACGACCGGAGAGGAAGGCGGCGCCGCGCACGGAGTTGGACGGACCAGAGGCGAAGGTGAGCACCGGGAAGTGCTCGGCGAAGTCCGCGGTCATGAGCGTGCCGTCGTTCTGCGTCAGGTAGAGCGGGGCCTCGATACCCATGCCGGCGATCGCGTCCCTGAACGCGGCGACGGTCTTTCGGGCGAGCGGGCGCAGCGCGGCGTTGAGGATGGCGGCGTTCTCCCGCTCCAGCAGGCCGAGCTGACCGACCTCGTGCGAGCGGGTGATCGACGCGCCAGGCAGCAGGTCGGCAAGAATGTTCGCGGCGCGGTCCTCCATCGCCGGATTCACCGGCGCGAAGGCCGCAGAGATGGCGACGTCGGCGATGCCCGCCGCCCGGATCGCCTCGGCGACGTTCTTCAATTCCTCCGGAACGAGGGGATGGATCTCGCGGCCGTCGAACTCGTTGCCGCCGTGGACCATGAACGTGTGGTTGCCGACGGCGTCGCGGATGTCGGCGGGCCAATCCATCATCGGCGGGATCGACTCCGACGCGGGCAGCGCGAGACGGACGATCGCCGTCTGTGCGAGGTGGCGGCGCTCGATCACGGCGTTGGTGAAGTGCGTGGTGCCGATCATCACGCCGGCGATGTCGGCAGGCGTGACGCCGCCGGTCTCGAGGATGGTCGAGACGGCGGTGACGATGCCAGTGGTGACATCGTCGGTCGTCGGGGTCTTGCAGGTGGCGTGCACGGTGCGCCCGTGCATGAGGGCGGCGTCCGTGTTGGTCCCGCCGACGTCGATTCCGATCCGCATCGTCACGCTGGTCGCTCCAGGGGTGGTGGCCGTCGTTCACTGGTGATGATTATGGGGCGGAGAGCGGGGAGGTCAACCGAGCAGAGAGTGGTTGCACGACTCTATCATCCCCAACCTGTCATCCCGAGCCGGTGAGGGCCGCAGGCCCGAGACGTGTCGAGGGATCTCCCGCTCCGCAGGAGCGGTCCCGTCTTCTCCGGCGCTCAATCAAGCGGAGGTCACCTCTATCGGCGCCAGAGCAAGGACCGGCTTCGCCGGGAGATCCCTCGACACGCCATCGGCGCTTCAGCGCCTCGTCGGCTCGGGATGACAGCAGTTCGGCCGGCCTTCAGCACGGATCAAGGTCGGCATTCAGGAGCGGAACCATCGTCTCGATGAAGCGAACGGTCTCCGCGAAGGTGTCGACCGGGCCGTTGGCGTCTGGTGAGACGCGCCGCTCGAGCGCCATCTCGATCAGCGACGTCCACTCCGGGTAGCGAGACTGTACCCAGCGCGCGGCCCTGACCTTCGAAACGAGATCCCCGGTGTAGTGGGTGTAGAGCGCGCGGCAGAGGGTGAGGATCGCGTACGACTCCCCGCGCTGGTCGCCGACGGTGTGGATGCGAGTGAGCCAGTCCCGCCCGAGCTCCCGCGCGGCGTCGATGAAGACTACCTTCGGGATCGGCGCGATCAGCGTTTCCGGCGGCGGACCGAAGAGCGTGACGCCGTGGTCGAGCACGAAGAACCAGTTGATGCGCCAGTCGTCGCCGGCGTCGATGAGGTGGATCGGCTCGCCGGGGCTGATGATGCCCATCGGGCTGCGCTCGGTGCGCCACGTCCGCAGGCCGTGCGTCGACTGATAGGCGACCTCGATGCGGTCGACCCATTCCGGGTGACGCGCGACGATCTGCCGGTGCATCTCGCGCAGCCGGTCGATGTCGTCCTCAGTCATGAACCGGCTGGTGACGGCGACGAGGTCGATGTCGCTCACACCGGGCGTGAAGTCTCCGTAGACCAGCGAGCCGAAGAGGTAGAGCCCGGCGAAGTCGGCGCCGAGCGTGGCGGCGATGCCCTCGCGCAGCTCGCCGAGCAGGGCAGCGACGTCTGAAGGTGGCTCGAAGACACGCGCGTCGATCGACACCGGCCGGTCATCCTGCTCTTGCATGCATGTTTGCTGATGCCTGAAGATACCGAAGCTGATCCTGCTTATCGAAGAGTGCATGCAGGCGGGAGCGTGATTCGGACTCGGACAGATCGCCGCGGGTGAATTCGGCCATCACCAGTTCTGCGGTGTCGAAGATGTCCTGCTCCTCGTCCGCAAGCACGCGTTCGAGCTGATCGGCATGCTCGGACAGGAAGTTCCAAAGCTGACTGGCGGTGATGATGCCTGCGTCGAAGCGATTCAGATGTGAGAAGAGGTCTCGGGCATCCATTGCACATCTCCGTATGGAACGCGTGACTACCGAGGAGATTCGCGATCTCTTCGAGCGACGAGACTATCTCCGGCGCTGGCGGAACGGCGAGTTCCTCTCCTGTCTCAAGAAGGAGGTCGCCGCCGGGCCGCACCAGCCCCCGGGAACACGAAGTCTCATGGTGGGATTCGTCAACCGGGACGGCGTCCGCGAGTGCCTCGTGCATTTCTATTATCTCCCTGACGGCAATATCGGCGCGAGCGGCAGGCCGGATCCGAAGGAGATCGTCGACAATCAGGCAATCTATCGCCTGTTCTTGAAGCACCATGATTGATCGTGACGCGCCGACCAGTTGCATGCCGCATTGTGCAAGGATGAACGCTACGTGTCCTGGATTGTAACGCCTGACCACCTTGACGCTCTTGAGATCGGTGCCGGCATCCTCGGCACCGGCGGGGGCGGGAACCCGTATCTCGGCAAGCTCATCGCCCGCAAGTTCGTCGAGGAGGGCGCTCGGATCGAGATCGTCGACCCCGCCGAGGTACCGGATGACGCCGTGGTGGCATCTGTCGGCGGCATGGGCTCGCCGACGGTCAGCATCGAGCGGCTGCGGCGGGCGGACGAGTCGGTGAAGGCGCTGCGGGCGCTTGAGGCCCACACCGGCAGGAGGGTGACGCACCTGGTGCCGAGCGAGATCGGTGGCAGCAACTCGACCACGCCGATGGTCGTCGCCGCGCAGGTCGGGCTGCCGGTGATCGACGGCGACGGCATGGGGCGAGCGTTCCCCGAGCTGCAGATGGAGACCTTCGCGATGTACGGCGTCACGCCGACGCCGGCCGCGCTCTGCAACCACCACGGGCACATCGCCATCTTCGACCGCATCGACGACGCGACCACGCTGGAGCGGTACGCCCGCGCGGTGACGATCCAGATGGGCGGCTCGGCGGGCTACGCCTTCCCGGTGATGACCGGCACGCAGCTGAGGGAGACGGTGATCCCTGGCACGCTCTCGCTGGCGATCCGGCTCGGCGAGGCGGTGATGGCAGCGCGGCGAGAGAAGTCGGACCCAATCGCGGCGGTCTGTGCGGTCACCGGCTGGCAGCGGCTGTTCGCGGGCAAGGTGCTGGACGTCGAGCGGCGCATGACCGGCGGCTTCGCGCGCGGCGTCGTGGTGCTGGATGGGTTCGGCGACTTCGCCGGGCGGACGCTGCGGGTCGACTTCCAGAACGAGAACCTGATCGCGCGGGAGGATGGTGGCGCGGTGCTGGCGGTGGTGCCGGACCTGATCTGCCTGATCGACAGCGATACCGGCGCGCCGCTGACGACGGAGGTGTTGCGCTACGGGCTGCGGGCGACGGCGATCGGCATCCCTGCGCCGGAGCAGCTGCGAACCGAGGTCGGGCTGCGCTTCGTCGGGCCGGCGGCGTTCGGGTACGACGATGTGGAGTACCGCCCTCTGCCGGGCACCTACGCGAGCCGCACAGGGACGGCTAGTTTGCCGTAGGCGCCGCGGACCCGACATGTCATAGCGAACGGTGAGGTTTCTCCGCTGCGCCCCCACGGGCGCTCCGGTCGAAATGACACCTGCTCATCTGAGGTCGGACGTGAAACATGAATGACGACATCGAGGTTCGACGGCTCTCCGCGAGCGAGGTGCATCTCGCGATCGACTGGGCTCGGGAAGAGGGGTGGAACCCGGGGCTGTTCGATGCGGCCTGCTTCCACGCCGCCGACCCGGACGGGTTCTTCGTTGCGCTTCACGACGGGGAGCCAGCCGCCGTGGTCAGCGTGGTGCGGTATGGCTCGAGCTACGCCTTCCTGGGTCTTTACATCTGCCGGCCCGACCTGCGGGGCAGGGGGTACGGCATACGCGTTTGGAACGCGGGGATCGCGTACGCCGGCGGGCGCACGATCGGGCTGGACGGCGTGCCGGCGCAGCAGCACAACTACGCAAAGTCCGGCTTCACGCTCGCCTGGAACAACGTGCGCTACCAGGGCCAGGGTGGTGGCCAGCCGGTCGCGGGGCTCGTGGACCTCGACAGTGTCCCGTTCGAGCAGATCGCTGCCTATGACGGTGCGGTGTTCGAGGCGGACCGGCGGCGCTTCCTTCGCACCTGGGTCGCCCAGCCGGATGCGGTTCGTCTCGGTGTGGTGCGCGATGGCAGGCTGGCGGGGTGGGGGTTGATGCGTCGCTGTGCCGAGGGACACAAGATCGGGCCGTTGTTCGCGGACGACCAGGCGACGGCCGAGCGGCTGCTGGATGGACTCATGGCGTCGGTGCCGGGCGACGTCGTGTATCTGGATGTTCCCGAGCCGAACGGGCTCGCTGTTGCTGCGGCGAAGGCGAGGGGCATGACGCCCGTGTTCGAGACGGCGCGGATGTATGCCGGCGAACGCCCCGAAATCGATATCGCAAGGATTTGGGGGATCACCAGCTTTGAGCTCGGGTAGGTTGTGCCACTCGTTCCTGCGTCCGGTTTGACGTCTCATCCCCGCAGGGGAACGGAGTGGAGAGATCGCGAACCTGACGGCAACGACGCGATTTCTCCACGCCCGCCCGCGGCGCCTGGTCGAAACGACAAGGTTGGGTTGCGCACGGCGACGCGAGCCTGCCGCTTCTGGGCTATCGCCGCTCCGGTCGAGATGACATCCTCGGTTGAGCGTCGCGTGCGACCATAGGTGTTGATCGAACCCTCGAACAGGGAGCATCCCATGCAACGTGTCTTTCGCATCGTCGACACCGCCGATCTCACGCCGATGGACCTGAAGCCGTCCGCCCGGATGGTGCAGAGCGTGCGTGACTACGGCATTCTCACGCCGATCCTGCTGCAGGAGCGCGTCGATGAGGACGGCGTGATCGCCCTGGAGATCGTCGACGGCAACCGGCGCGTGAACGCCGCGCTGGAGGCCGGGCTGCCAAAGGTGCCGGCGGTCGTCTACCAGGGTGTCGAGGGCGACCTCGCCCCCGCGATCACGGTCATCTCCAACACGCTGCGCTCCCGCAACGCCGTCACCGAATGGCGCGCGGTCGAGCAGCTTGGCGACTTCGGACACGACGCCGATGGGATCATGCGCCTCACCGGGTTGACGAAGGCGAGCCTCGAAACGCGTCTGCGGCCATCGGCGATGCACCCGGACCTGCGCCGGGCAATGCTCGAGGGGCGGCTCAATGTCACCGTATGGGAGCGGGCAGGCAAGCTGCCGCCGGAGTCGCAGCAGCGCCTCGCGGACGAGCTGGAGCGCACTGGCGGTCTGAAGCTCGCCGACGTCGACGCCGAGCGCAAGCGCGTCGAAGCGACGCAGGAGGTGCGCGACGACGTCGATGTGCCGGCATCGCAAGGAGCGCCGGGCACGCGGGAGCAGCTCGAGGAGCGGCTGGTGGAGCTGGCGTCGTTCGCTCGGTCCGTCGGCATGAGCGAGTACGAGTGGAGCCGGCTGGCGACGAACGCCTGGCGGCGAAGCGAGCAGGACGCTGACGACGAATAGGCATTGTCGCTGGAAGGGGCGGCTGCGAATGGACGGCCATGCCGGTTGGCGGATCGCACGCCGGTGCGCGCGGTGCTGCTGGCAAATCGTGGTTCGGGGGCGTGCCAACCCCAGCCACGACGGCCGTTGCGAGCGTCGTCACCACGCGTCAGGCGCGGGAACATTGGCGCGACGATGTCCCGTACCAACTGGATACCCTTTGCTGCGGGGATCAGCAAGAGCAGCCCGGCTAGCCCAATATCCAGATACGAGATCGAGCCGTCTGGCGACAACCCGATCAGCAGTAGCACCAAGGGACCAAGAACCGTGCCAAGAACGGGGTGATTGACCAGGAAATTGCCCCACCCCTCCCACGTCATTGATTCGGAGGAGGTGTCTCGAAGCCAGTTCCAGCCATCGTTGGCAGCACCCCACACGGCGCCAGGCGCTTGTTGGGCGGTATCCCAGACAGCGCCAGGCGCTTGCTGGGCGGTATCCCAGACAGCATCTGCCGCATTTACTGTCGTGTCCTTGGTGCCTCCGATGACATCAACGCCGGTATCGACTACGGTATCGAACCAGCCCCCGGAATCATCTTCTTGGGGATCGTCCTCTTCCGATTCGTTGCCTGACTGCACCTCGGCAGTCGGGACAGCTGCTTCGTTTCCCGCAGAACCTGGTTCCGGAAACCCTGTGGAAAAACCTGACAGGGAAAACCCGCGTATAGACGAGTGTTGCCTGGCGGATGTCGCGGTTTCGCGTCCCGCCAGTGTTCATGTCTGCGTGTCAATCAAGGAGTGGCTGGTGCGGGTTCTCGGTCTGTGGTCGATGCTGAAACCGATGGCGATGGTGATGCTGCTGGGCGTGTATGCTCTCGCGCCTGAGCTGGCACTCGCCGACGACGGCGATCAGCCGACGTATCACGCCTACGTCTTCGAGGGGGCGTGCGACGGGGCGATCATGAGCCAGCCGGTCGAGGATCTCGGCGAGCTGGTCCAGGATCACGATGGCGCGGCGGAGCTGGCGGCGGACGTGGAGCCAGAGCCTGCGCATGTTCAGGGAGTGGATGGTCACCTCAAGGCGTCGCTCGGCGACCTCACGACCGGCAAGCACGTCGTCGCGGTGCGCCAGATGCAGCAGGAGGGGGTAAGCCCAGTCGTTGCCTGCGGCGAGATCCCTGAGGATGCCGGTGATGAGTTCGATGTCGAGCTCGCGCCGTTTGGCGACACCGGTGTCGAGGGCAAGGCGCGGATCGAGACGATCACGCGCGTCGAGGCGACGACCACCTACGCCGTCGGGCTGTGGGACTCCCCTCCCGACGACAGCGCCGCGAGCGACCGGGACATGCCAGAGGCGCCGGATTTCGAGCTGAAGCTGTTCGATGGAAAGACCGTCCACCTGTCGGACTATCGCGGCAAGACGGTGCTGATGGTGATGTGGGCCTCGTGGTGCCCGTACTGCAACAAAGAGTTCCCGATGTTCGAGGACATCTGGCAGACGTACAAGGACAAGGACGTTGTCGTCCTCGGAGTTGGGCTCAAGAACGACGACCAGGGCGACGCCGAGGACTTCGTCGAGAAGCATGGCGCCACCTTCCCGATCGGCCGGGACACGGAAGGCGGTGATGGCGTCCGGGGGGAGATCGAGTCCACCCTCGGCGTGCCCGGGACGCCGGCGATGTTCATCATCACGCCAGACGGTCATGTGTACGGAGCGCAGTACGGCGTGGTGGAGCAGGGGCAGATCGAGGACGCGATCAAGGATGCCTCGACGTACGACTCTGAATCGTAGTCCCGCGCCGGCGAGGGTGCGGAGCGGGTCCTGCTTCGTGGGCTGGGGTTACCCGGCCGGGGTGGCTGGGCCCTCGGGCGACACCAGGCCGACAAGCCATGCGTGCGTCTCCGCCATCGCCGCGCAGGAGCGATCCCGCACGGCATCCTGATCTTCCTCCATGGAGGTTGGCTCCGCCTGCCCGATCAGCAGAACCGGCCCGTCCGTCGCGATGCAGACCCACTTGCCACGGTCCGCGACCCGGTACGCCTCGAGCCCGGCCACATCGACCGCGGCGGTGTCCACCGCGAAGTCGCCCAGGCCCGCCTGCGCGTTCTCCGGCGTCTGGAACACGATCACGGACGCGATCGGGAACTGCGTGGAGCCGGTGAGCACCCACGCGCCCTCGGTGTTTGGCAGCGCCTGGCCGTAGTGCTCCTCCCAGGTGTGGAGCTCGATCGCGTCATTCGTGTTGCCGGGCAGCGTCGCGGGCGGCTCGGCCTCCTCGATTGCCGTGGCGATGGCTGCCGGGTCGGCGAGCGCGCCGCCGACGGCAGGGGTGGCGGTGCTGTCCCGCGCGGTGGCGGTCAGCGGCGTGAGCAGGGTGATGACGACGATCAGGGTGGTGAGGGCGCGGGTCATGGAACCTCCGGCATCGATGCTGCGTGGTGTTTCGGCACAGTGTAGCGGAGCCGGCTGGTCCGCTCGCCGTATCATTGGAAGCAGTGTGCATTCGTTCCTGATCACGAGAGGATTGTTCAAGGCATCATGACGACGACATCGACATCTGGACCGAACCCGCCGTGCGAAGTCGGACGCCGCCACCCGCGTGACCGGCACCGGATGCGACCCGTGGAGGGACACGAGCATCTCTGGTACTGCAGCAAGCACGGCATGTACGGCGTGCTGGTCGACAAGGACGATGCCGACAGGGCGGAGCGCGGTGCCGAGCAGGAGCTCCCCAACGGAGTCACCGGTGTGGTGATGGGCAAGGGCGACGAGCGCCAGGGCGGTGTCCTGCTCTACCTGCGGGAGCTCTGATGCCGGTCGAGCGGCTGCGGTTCGCGGTGGACAGCACCCACCAGCGGATCGCCAATGCGCAGAAGACCGGTGCTGACGTTCAGGCCGCCATCGACGACCTCGTCCGCTTCGCGAAGGCCGCGGATCAGGGCGGGGTCGACTCGTTCTGGCTGAACGAGGACCCGGAGGGGTGGGACGCCGCCGCCGTGCTGAGCGTGGTTGCTCGCGAGACGGAGCGGATCCGTCTCGGGCCCGGTGTGATGAACCCCTACTACCGGCATCCGGCGCTGATCGCGGCGTCACTGTCGACGTTGGACGTGCTCAGCGACGGCCGCGCCTTCCTCGGGTTCGGCCGCGGTCAGGCCGAGTGGTACCGCGAGGCGCTCGGCATCGACGTCGGCTCCCCGCTGCGGGCGCTGGAGGAGTCCTTCCAGCTCCTGCGGCAGTGGTTCTCGCGGCCGTGGCACGCGGACGCCGCTGAGGGCGCCACCGAGTTCAAGGTGACGCACTGGGAGCGGGTGATCGGGCCGGTGCAGGAGCACCTCCCCGTCTACCTCGCGGCGGTTGGTCCCAAGGCGCTCTCCATCGCCGCGCGGCACGCCGACGGCGTCATCTTCAACGAGCTCTCCTCCGTGACCTTCATCGAGCGGACGATCCGGGATGTGCGCGACGAGGCCGCGCGGCACGGTCGCGACGCCGACGCGATGCGGTTCTTCGCCCGCGCTGCCGTCACCGTCACCGACGACCCGGAGCCGGTCTGGGAGCGGCGAAAGGACACCGTCTCGCTGATCCACGCGCTGCCGGGCATGGAGCGGCTGCTGGAATCGCCGAACTTCGATACTGACGAGATCATCGCGCGGGTGCGTGAGGAGATGAAGACGCTGGAGGTGCTGGAGCGCGGCGGCAACTTCCCCGAGCTGAAGCGGGAGGGGGATTTCCGCGCGGCACGGAAGCACATCCCGACCGAGCTGATGCAGGAGCTGGTTGTTGCGGGACCGGTCGAGGACGTGCGGGGCCGCCTGCGACGTCTCCGCGAGATCGGCGTCACCGATGTGTTCCTGTCGCGCCCGAAGGATGCATCGTCCGAGCACATCGGCGAGATCGTCTCCGCCCTCGCGGATGCGTGACCGAGCTGTTCATCATCTTGGAAATATCTTCATCCTGAGCCGGCAAGGTGCCGCAGGCATCGCCTCCGTGTCGAAGCGCCTGTCGTGAGCGAGCGCCAAAGGCGCGAGTCGAATGGAGTCCCCCGGCGGAGCCGCTGCCCGTAGGGCAGAACTGAACGATGCGCCAGGTTTCGTTGATGCGGCAGCGTGCGCTGCCGGCGCTTCGCGCGGGGATCCTTCGACACGTCTCGGGACTCCGTCCCTTGCCGGCTCAGGATGACATGGGGGTAGCCGAAATGAGATCCCATGGGTTCGGGCATCGTGCGAAACCACCGCCGACCCTGGTGCGTCTTCAGGCATAGAGACGCGCGCAACGCTCTCCCTGACTCCCTTCTCCATTGATCTGCGCGTCTCCCGATTTGACCGGGTGGTGTCGCGGCGCCGTTCTCCCGGATGGCCCGCCCATCACCCGGCTCGGATTGGTTGACTCGGCGATACCGCGTGCTACCGTGGAGTCACACAGTCGTCGCCCATGCCGTCAGACCCGCACGCGCCTCGCCGCGCTGCCGGTCGACTCGGCGCCTTGGCAAGCATGCACGCACTTCGACCGAATATCGACGTTCGAGACGACGCAGGGACGCGGAGGACTACCATGCTATCGCTGCCAGCACGTTCGACCCTTTCAATTGGAGGCCGGCATCACGCGCGGGGTGTGTCGGGAGCCGGCTGGTGGATCCACCTGCTCGGAGCGATCGCCCTGGTGATGGGCCTGTTGTTGCCGCTGACGGACGCCGGGCAGACGCTCGCGGCCCCGATGGGGCCAGGGACGGACGCGCCCCGGTACCAGTCCGCCAGCGACACCGTGCCGGCGGCACCGGTACAGGTGGCGGCGGTCGGCGACTTTCAGGAGGCGCTCGGCTGCGCCGCGTTCGACCCTTCCTGCCAGACGACCCAGCTGACCAACAACGGCGGCATCTGGACCGGCGTGTTCGCGATTCCTGCGGGAACCTACCAGTGGCAGATTCAGGCGGTCGCGCCGGACGGCACCGTCTCCACCTACGGCCAGGGCGGCCTCGGTGGCGGCGCGCAGCAGCTGAGTGTCGGCGATGGCGATGCCGGTGCGTTCTTCTCCCTCGACACCCATACCAACGACGCCGCCGCGCAGGCGGTCCCCGCGCTGTACTCGGTGAACGTCGATGGCGCCGCCGCGGCGCTCCAGCCGGAGGGCGGCCAGTACACCGCGCTCATCACCTCTCAGGGCGGGCAGGCGAGTGCGCAGGTCTATGCCGGCGCTGACCCGGTCGGTGGCCCGCAGCCGGTGCAGCTGAACCCGGGCGCGAACCGGCTCACCTTCGATGCGAACGGCCAGCTGGTCAACGTGGAGCCGCTGGCGAGCGGATCGCTCACGGTGGAGCGCCTTGATGCGAGCGGTGCGCCGCTCTCCGGTGGCTGCTATCAAATCCGCAGCGGCAACAGCATCGTCAATCAGGGCTGTGACGCCGATGACGGCGCCGACGGCTACACCAGCATGAGCTTCCCCGAGGGGATGCCGAGCGGCAGCGTCACGGTGGTCGAGGTCACGCCGCCCTCCGGTGCTGAGCCGGTCGAGAGCCAGGATGCCCAGCTGCAGGCGGGCGACAACGTCGTGACGCTTCAGCCGGCAGCGGCCGAGGCCACGGAGACGCCCGCGGGTGGGCAGGTGATCGAGGGCGGTGGCGAGACGCCTGCCGCGACCGAAACCGCGGCCACCCAGAGCGAGCCAGGCGATCTGCTCGTCTATCTTGTGGACCAGAATGGCGCGCCGGTCGGCCGGAGCCTGCTTCGCGCTCCTGCGCGACGGCAACCTCGCCGAGGAGAGCTGCGACACCGAGCAGTACGACTCGGCGGAGTTCGCCAACAACGGCACCACCGGCTTCTTCGGCGTGCCGAGCGGGACGTACACGCTGCGCCTGACGCAAGCGCCGGGCGGCGGATCGGCCGACGACCGCCAGGTCGAGGTGCTTGCCGGTCAGCAGGTCGACGAGACCGTGACCATTCAGGTCGCCGCGCCGACGGAAGCTGCGACCGAGACGCCGGTGCCAACGGAGGCGCCGACGCAGACGCCCGAGCCGCAACCGGCCAACCTCACGGTGCAGACGCTCGACCAGAACGCTCAGCCAGTACCGGGGGCCTGCTACCAGCTCATCCAGGACGGCACGACCGTCGCGGAGAGCTGTGACACGGAGAACTACGAGTCGGCGGACTTCGCGAACAACGGCAACACCGGATTCTTCGGCGTGCCGAGCGGCACCTACACCCTGCGCATGACCGACGGCCCGGACAATGTCACCCTGGCGAGTGACCAACAGGTCGACATCGCGCCGGGCAGCGACGACACCGTGACGGTCAATGTTCAGGCCGCCCAGCCGACCGAGACTCCGGTGCCGACGCAGGCGCCGACGGAGACGCCGGTTCCCACCGAGACCCCCGTCCCAACTGAAACCGCTGTTCCCACGGAGACGCCAGCGCCGCCGGGCACGCTGACCATCCAGCTGCTCGATCAGGGTGGCAACCCGATCGGCGGCGCCTGCTGGCAGTTGCTTGACGCCAACGGCGCGGTGGTGCAGGAGAGCTGTGACACCACGGATCAGGAGTCGGCCGAGTTCGCCAACAACGGCAACACGGGCTTCTTCGATGTCCCCGCCGGGTCCTACACGCTCCATCTCGTCTCCGCGCCGCAGGGCGCGACCGCAGAGGATCGCAGCGTCGATGTCACTCCTGGTGGCGACGACACCGTGCAGGTTTCGGTGACCGTTGCCCAGCCGACGGAAACGCCGGCCCCGACGCAGGCACCCACCGAGACCCCCGTGCCGACTGAAACGGCCGTTCCGACCGGGACGGCGGCTCCAACCGAGACCCCGACCGAGGAAGCCGCCCCCGGCGACCTCACGGTCGAGCTGCTCGACGCCAGCCAGCAGCGGGTCGGCGGCGCATGCTTCGTCCTGCTGCAGGACGGCAACCAGGTCGCGGAGAGCTGCGACGACGCGCCGTATGACACCGGCGAGTTTGTGAAGAACGGGCTCACCGGGTTCTTCGGGGTGCCGTCTGGCACCTACACGCTGCGCCTGACGTCCGCGCCGAACGGCCTGACCGCCGATGACCAGCAGGTCGAGGTCGTCGCTGGCACCGACACGCCGGTGACGGTCAACGCGACCGGTGGGGTGACGCCCACGGCGACGGCGACCACCGCGCCGACCGAAGCCCCGACGGTCACAGCCACAACCGAGCCGACGAGCGCGCCGACCGATGAGGCGCAGGGGCCGCAACCGGGTCCTGAGGCCAACCTGATCGTCACACTGCAGGACGCCAACGGCAGCCCGATCGGTGGCGCCTGCTTCCAGATCGAGATGAAGGGCCAGCCGCCCATCGAGCGGTGCGATGCCGACGACCCGCTGCCCGGCAACGGCAACTCCGGCTTCTTCAACGTGCCGAGCGGGCAGTACACCCTCACCGAGACGACGGTGCCCGCGGGCACCAACCCGATCGAGCCGCGGGAGATCACGATCCAGCCAGGCGACAACCCGAACCTCGTCGTGAACCCGGCGCAGCAGGGGCTTGCTCCGAGTGGAACCCAGACGCCCACGAGCGGCGCGGGCAATGTCCTGATCGACACCACCGCGATCGGCGAGGGGCTCTGTGTCGAGCTCAACACCACCGGTGCGATCGCCTTCGTGGAGCCGCCGGCGGCCTGTGACAACGGTGACGGCGACCTCAACGACCAGCCTGGCCTGATCGAGATCGCCAACGTGCCGCCCGGCGACTACACCCTCACCGTTACCAGCGGTGCCGAGGGGATCCCGGACGTGACTGTGACCGTGTCGGAGACCGGCCAGGTGACGGTGCAGCTGGGCGAGGCCGCCACGGCGACCGCAGCGCCCACGGAGACGCCGGTTCCGACAGAGACGCCCACTGCGACCGCGACCGCCACGCTGGCACCGACGGAGACGCCGGTTCCCACCGAAACGCCGGTGCCGACCAACACGCCAGAGCCGACGGCGACGTCGACACCCGCGCCGACCACCGGCACCATCACGGTCACCGTGGTGGACAGCGAAGGCGCGCTCGGCGGTGCCTGCGTCGACATCACCAACCCGTCCGGCGGGCCGTACACCTTCTGCGACGATGACGGTGACGGCACGATCGAGGTTCCGGACGCCGTGTTCGGCACCCAGACGATCAGCATGTCCACGGTTCCGGAGGGCTACGCCACCCCGGCCGATCAGCAGGTGGAGCTCTCGACCGACCAGCAGAGCGTGAGCGTCGAGTTCCAGCTCTCACTCGCCAACGGCACGATCCGCGTCGTCAGCGAGACCGCCGACGGCACCGATCTGCCCGGCGCCTGCGTCGCGGTCGATGACGGCGACCCGGTGTGTGACACCGACGGTGACGGCGTGCTGATCTTCGAGCAGGTCCCGGCTGGCGACCACACCGTCGCGCAGACCACGCCGCCCGAGGGGTACCAGCCGGTCGACCCGCAGACGGCGACCGTCGTTGCCGGTGAGACCGTCGAGGTGCGGTTCACGAACGCGCCGGCGACCGGCTCCCTGGTCGCGACGGTGCTAAACGCGGACGGCGATCCGGTCGAGGGCATCTGCGTCGACATCAGCGCCGAGGGAGGCGAGCCGCAGACGCTCTGCGAGCAGGGTGACGGCGGCACCTTCAGCTTCGACAATGTCGCGCCGGGGACGTACAGCGTCTCGGTGAGCCAGGTGCCGCAGGCGTACGTCACGCCGGATCCCGTCAGTGTCGACGTCACCGCCGGCCAGGAGGCCACGGTCCAGATCGAGCTGGCCGCGGCCCCGCCGCAGACGGGCAGCGCGCTGCTGACGTTGCTCAGCGAAGACGGCCAGGCGGCCGCCGGAGTCTGCATCGGCCTGGTGAATCAGGACAGCGGCGAACAGCTCGGCCCGTTCTGCGACAACGGCGAGGGCGACAACGACGCCACTGAGGGCGTGCTGCTGGTGCAGGACATCCCGGTCGGCACCTACGAGGTCGTCTTCCCGGACGCGAACAGCTTCACGACGACCGGCGCGGCGCTGCTGCGGATGCAGGACACCGCCGAGCCGATCATCATCGAGATCACGGCGGGAGAGACGACCGAGATGGACGTCGTCGTGCCTGGCCTGCTGGTGCTCGGCGGTATCGAGATGACCACTGTCGACGCCGCGACCGGCGACCCCGTGGCGGGCGCCTGCTACACGATCAGCACCTCCGAGCCGACCGTCGTCTGCGACGGCGGTGACGGCGACGAGTCCGCCGACGACGGCACCGTGCTGGTGACCGGGCTCGCGCAGGGCGATTACACCGTCAGCATGAGCACGCCGCCCGATGGCTACACCGCCGCAGCCGACCAGACCGCGACCGTGACCGGCGGTGGCACGGCGTCGCTCCGGTACGAGGTCACGGCAGAGGTCACGACCGGCACGCTGACCGTCACAAAGGTCGACGGCGCAGGCGATGCCCTGTCGGGTACCTGCTTCCGCCTCGAGAACGGCGGCGGCTCGGTTGCCCAGGTCTGCGACGATGATGACGGCGCCGACGACGGCACGCTCGTGTTCAGCGACGTCCCGGCGGGCACCTACACGCTCGTCGAAACGCGGACGCCGGGCAGCCAGTACCAGGCCGCGCCGAACCGCACGGTCGAGATCGGCGCTGGCGAGGACGTCGCCATCGAGGTGACCAACACCGCCGCGCCGGGCCGGCTCTACGTGGTGAAGGTCGACAGCGCCGACCCATCGACGCGACTCGAGGACGCCTGCTTCCGCCTCGACGGGAGCGCGACCTACGGTCCGTTCTGCGACGGCGACGACCTCAACGTTGACGGCCGCACGGTGTTCAGCAACGTCGCGCCGGGCACCTACACGCTGGTGGAGACCCAGGCGCCGGCCGGCTACGATGCCGCCGATGACCGCGAGGTCACCATCAACCCCGGCGTCACCCTGCAGATCACGGTGCAGGACGAAAAGACCCCGCCGCCGCCGGAGGCCGGCACGCTGGTGGTGCACAAGCTGGACGAGAACAACGAGGCGCTCGCCGGCGGCTGCTTCCGCCTGTTCGACGGCGACACGCCGGTAAGCGGCCAGGTGTGCGACATCACCGACGGCACCAACGACGCGACGATCACGTTCGAGAACGTCCCGGTCGGCACGTGGACCCTGCGCGAGACGCTGGCGCCGTCGCCGAGCTACCAGCTCGCGCCGGACCAGAATGTGACGATCGAGAACGGCAAGACGACCGAGGTCAACGTCACCGACCAGCTCAAGCGAGGTCGCATTCTCGTCAAGAAGGTGACGCCGCAGGGCAAGGCGGTCACGGGCGCCTGCTTCGAGCTCTCGCCGGACCAGGGTGACCCGCTCTGCTCCGACGCCAACGGGCAGATTCTGTTCGAGGACGTGCCGGTCGGCAGCTACACGCTCACCGAGACGACCGTGCCGTACGGATACAAGAAGGCGGACCCGGTCGAGGACATCACCGTCAACCCGGGCCAGACCACCGTGGTGACGGTGGAGAACGAAAGCCAGCCGCCACCCAACACCGGCTCGGTGCAGGTGCTCAAGTTCGTCTGCCCGGTCAGCACGGCCGATGAGGAGCACACGAGCTTCCTCGGCGGCGCGGCGGGCAACGCCGAGCTGTCGCAGACCAAGGGCTGCGCGCCGGCGAACGCCGAGTTCACGCTCGTCGGGCAGGACGGCGCGGACGGACCGGGCGCGTTCAGCACCGGCAACGACGGCCAGTACCAGGTGACGCTGCCGGCGAAGGTCTACCGGCTCGACGAGACCGATCCGGACCTGCCGGGCAACTCGGCGGCACTGCTGCGCGTCGAGGTCGGCAAGCTGACGACGGTGGTGGTGATCAACTACGTGGCGCCGCCGGCACCGGAACCGGTCAACATCCACGTCGCCAAGTACACCTGCCAGGCGGGGTTCAACGGCACGACATACGAGGACTTCGCGGCGAGCTGCATGAGCGACTCGCAGCTGACCAACAACATCACCGTGCGAGCCGAGGGTCCGGTTGACCTCAAGGCCATCACCGGTGACGGTGGCAAGACCGGCCGCACGGTCTTCGCCAACCAGCCCGCGGGCACGTACACGATCTACGAGGAGCGGCCGTACAACATCCCGACGAACTACGGGTTCTGTGGGTGGAACGGCAACTGGCCGGCGGACTTCAAGACCGTGAACGGCGCGATCACCGCCAAGCTCGGTCAGGGAGACGACTTCAGCTGCGTCTTCTTCAACATCCCCGAGCCGGTGACCGACTCGACCGGCGTGATCCTGGTGCGGAAGTACGTCTGCGACGTCGACGCGCCGCCGAAGGGGTACAAGTTCGCCGACGAGTGCAGGCTCAGCGACCAGAACGCGTCGTTCGACCTGAAGCAGTTCAACGAGGAGCTGCAGAACTACCCGGAGCAGGGCACGCGGCAAACGGCGAACCCGGATGGCTTCGTGCGATTCATCAACCTGCGGCCTGGCAGCTACCAGCTACGGGAGGTGGACGCGAACTGGTGCTACGCCAACTCCAACAGCGTCAACACCAAGGGCGACGTGGTCGTGAAGGCTGGACAGGTCTCGCTGGTGTCCATCTACAACTGCGTCGGCACGTCGCAGCCGCCCAACACCGGCAGCGGTGACGCGGCTGGGCTGCTCAACCCGTCAGAGCCGGCAGCGCCGGCTCCTGGGGCGGGCAACGGCGCAATCGGCGTGACGCCGGGCATCGCCTGGCCGCTGGCCATCATCGGCGCGGTGCTGCTCGCGTTGCGATCGCGGAAGGTACTGGCGCCGGGGTACGACTGGTCGAAGGCGGAGGACGACCGGGACGCCGCCTGACAGCAGGGAACAGCCGAATACGAGACAGTGGGGACGTCAACCGACGTCCCCACTGTCGTCTTGCTGTCACCTGAGGCGAGACAAGACACCAACATGTAGAACGCGGGCCGCGGTGCCCGGGTTCGTCGTCCTTACCAGCGAGCGATTCCGGGAACAAAGACACACCGGTAGACCTGTCCCGCTGTGGACGGGCCTGTCGAGACTGCAATCGTTTGATCCACAAGAGTCATCGGCACAACAGTTTGCCCCACCGCTGCGAGCCGGCGTGAAGCGCGAGCCCGCCCACGGAGGGGACGGGCCCACCGGGGGGCGGCTGAAACCGGCCCTCGGTAGACAGCGGAACGCCGCCCACAGAAGGCGGCGCTGCAACGATGAGTTCCTGTAGCGTTGGGTCCTGTGCCCGACGTCTGGACCATCGCGGCGACCCTCACTCCTCGTCGTGGACGACGTCCTCGCCCGAGAGGATGGTGGCGAGGGTCTCGAGCGCGATGTTGCGGCCGGAGATGATGGCGACGACGTCGCCGTCTCGGTACTCGTCCGGCAGCATCCCCGCCAGCAGCGCGGCGACCGGCACCGCCCCGGCCCCCTCGGCGACGAGACCGTGCCGCCTCACCAGCCAGCGGATCGCCTCGGCGATCTCGTCCTCCGTCACCTGTACCAGCTCGCTGACATGTCGCTTGATCAGCTCGACGGTGATCGAGCCCGGCTCGAGATTGCCGGCGAGCCCGTCGGCGAGCGTTGGATCGATCTCGATCGTCTCGGTCCCGCCCGCCTCGATCGCGCTGGAGATCGCCGGCGATGCCTCGGCCTCGACACCGATGACGCGGATGGGGCGCTCGTCGCTGGTGAGCTGGGTCGCTCTCAGCCCGAGACCGCTCAACAACCCGCCCCCGCCCGCGCCGGCGATAATCGTCAACGGTCGGTCGCCGGGGTGTTGCGCCACGATTTCGTCGAGAATCGTCGACTGGCCGGCGATGACGTGCGGATCGTTGTAGGGCGAGATCAGCTCGACGTCCTTCGCCGGGGCGTCGGCGCGGGACACTGCCCACGCTTCGGCTTCATCGAAGCTCTCGCCGTGGGTAACGAGCTGCACCGGAAGGTTGCGCAGCGCCTCGATCTTCGCCGGTGAGGCCGTCTCCGGCACGACGACCATTGCCTTTCGGCCCAGCAGGGACGCCGCGTGCGCGATGCCGAGCGCGTGGTTGCCAGCCGAGGCGGTGATGATCGGGCGATTAGCGGCCACGGCGGACATCGCCGCGAGCGCGCCGCGGACCTTGAAGGATCCGGTTGGCTGGAACGACTCCAGCTTGAGCCAGCCGTTGCGGCGCACCGGCGACGGAATCAGCGGGGTCGGCGTCAGGTGTCGTGCGATCACCTCGCGGGCGGCGGCAAAGTCCTCGTCGGTGGGCAGGGGAACGGATCGGGTAAACATGGCGCTCCTGTCGGTGTCGTGCGATGGGCTACGTGGCGGTGGAGGAGGACGATCGCTGGACGAGCCATGCGCCGACGAGCACGGCGGCCCCGACGCCGATCCAGATCGGCGAGAGCGCTGCTAAGCCGCCGACGAGGAACATCATGCCGATCGTCGCGACCAGAAGCGCCAGCAGCAGCTCGTTCGACATCCGCGTGCCGCTGCGCCAGGAGGCGCGGGTGCGAACCACCAGCCAGATCGCCACAGATGCGATCGCGGCGATGACCAGCGAGAAGCCGATTGCGCGGGTGTCCCCAGTGGCGCCGTAGGCGATGAAGGCGCCGCCGAGCGCGACGGGGAAGGTGGCGAGCCCGATGAACGGGGTGATCGTCTCCATGCGGAGTCCGCGCGGCTCCTCAGTGGCGGGGAGCGCGTCTCGGGGCGGTCGTGGCTTTTTCGGGAGGCCCTGCTGTCGGGGTGGTCGGCTGCCCATGGGGGTGTGGTGCTCCAGATGATGCGTCGTTGTCACTGGAGACAAGGATAGCGGAGCGGGGCAGTGCGACGCTGGCGAGCGGTGCAGTCCCTCACGGTCGGTGGGGAGGACAACCGGCTTTCGTAGCGCCGGGGACCCCTTCGCCTGGAGATCCTCCGGCACATCTCGGGATTGCGCCCCTCACCGGCTCAGTGACCTGTCACATCGTTGCGGTCACGTAGGGGCGGATCTTGTGTTGCCGGCGGGCGCCGGGCGGCAAGGCGACGCGTCGCTCCTGCCACCGATTGTGGCCGCTGCGCGACCACCGGGCTGGGACAGAGCCCAGCCCCTACACTCCAGTGGCGCGCAACAAGGAGATGTCGCCCTGCGCACCGAGCGTTGCTATCCGTTCTTCGCGGCGAAGGTCATGCCGGAGCCGAGCGGGAGCACGGAGACGGTGAGGCGATCGTCGTCGGCCATGCGGCGGGAGAGCTGGTCCATCATCGCCGCGTTCTCATTCTCCTGCTCCAGCACCGACCAGAGCATGTTGTCGAGCAGCATCACGCCGCCGGGTCGCAGCAGCTCCGTCACGCGATCGACATAGTGGGGATAGTTGGGCTTGTCCGCGTCGATGAACGCGAAGTCGAAGGTTCCCTGTTTTCCGTCGTGGAGAAGCGCGTCCAGCGACTCCAGCGCCGGAGCGATGCGGAGGTCGATCCGATCGGCGACGCCGGCTTCCTCCCAGTAGCGCCGGGCGATCTTCGTCACCTCGGGGTCGACGTCGAGCGCGGTCACCTGCACCTGCGGAGCGTTCATGGTAACGGTGAGGGAGCTGAAGCCGGTGAACACGCCGATATCGAGCGAGCGCTCCGGGTTGACGGCCCGCGCCAACGTCGCGAGCAGGGCGCCGCCCTCGGGGTCGAGGATCATGCCGGCGTGGGGGTGGCTCGCGGTCTCGGCGCGCAGCCGCTGGATAATCTGCGGCTCGCGCACGTAGCGCTCGCGAACGCGCTCGAGGACGGTGTCGTAAGGGATGGAGGTCATGAGCTTCTCCCTGTTGTCGGTGGGCCGGGCATCTGTGTCGGCTCGGTGTCCGGCTGGCGATCGGCCGTGGAGGTGGGGCGGGGAGCACCGGAGAATCGTCTGGCCGACCAGGTGATCAGGTAGTAGAGCACCACAGCGAAGAGCAGGGCGAACACGCCCATCGCGAGGTAGAGCAGCAGTTCCATCCAGGTCCTCTCCCGTCCGTGCCCATCGTGCCGCACAAGGCAGGGCCAGTGTACCAACCCGGAGGATCACTGCTCGCCGCACCTTGCTGTATCCGGTTTCTAAGTAGACGCCGGCACGACCATAGGCCCGTCGGGCTGGGACTGCGCCGCGGCCGAGAACGCTCAGGCTACGACCGATTCCGCTGGCGGCGGGCGATGAGCCAGAAGACGCCGATCGGCAGCACAACCGCCGCAGCCAGCTGGCCGACACCCTGGACGACGCCCCAGATAAATTCGAATGGATCCATGGCGCCTCCGAGTGCGCATCGTATCTGTCGCTCCGCGAATGCTAGCGCATGGCGCGGTCGGGGCCACCGCCCGTGAGTGATGAACGCCTCCATCATGTCAGCGGTCACCGCGATTGCCGGTGGCGCGATCACCTGATACCGTGCCCGAAGCAATTCGGTTGAAGGTTGAAGGGACGGGCACCACACATGGCGGAATCGGCAGACCTGGCGTATCAGCGACAGCTCATCGGCGACATCTGGACCACCGACGAGCCCCTGCGCAATCTCGAAACTCTCTGTGACGTGATCGGCTCGCGCTGGGCCGGGAGCGAGAGCGAACGGCAGGGTGGAGAGTTCATCAAGGCCAGGCTGGAGGCGTACGGCCTCGAGAACGTCCGGCTGGAACCGGTGAGGTTCGGCGCCTGGACGCGGGGGCACGCCACGCTGGAGCTGGTCGAGCCGACCGAGCGCGCGTTCTCCTGCATCGCGCTCCCGTACTCGAAGTCAGGCGACGTCGATGCCGAGCTGATCGACGCCGGCAACGGTGAGGCGGACGACTTCGAGCGGCTCGGTGACGCCGTTCGCGGCAGGATCGTGATCGCCGCCGCGGAGACCAACGCGGCGGGAACGCGCTCGAAGAAGCTCGCCCACCGCACCGACAAGCTGCGGTTCGCCGTCGACGCCGGTGCGGCCGGCATGATCTTCGTCAACCAGAACCCCGGCCTGCTGCACATCACCGGCGGCATCGGCGCGCCCGGCGGCGGTCCGGCCGCCATCGTCGCCGTCGGTACCTCGTGGGAGCACGGCCAGACGATCCTGCGTCTCGCGCGTCGCGGCGAGGGCGCCGCCCGCGTTCGGTTGTCGGTGGGCGGCACCTTCGAGCCGGACAACACGTCCTACAACGTCGTCGGCGAGATTCCGGGATCGCGGCAGCCGGACGAGCTGGTGCTGGCCGGCGCCCACTACGACGGCCACGACGTCTCCCAGGCCGCGCTCGATGACGGCGCCGGTACCATCGTCGCGCTGGAGGCCGCACGGGTGCTGGCCGCGCTGCCGCGCGAGGCGATCGGGCGCACCATCCGCTTCGTGCTCTTCTGCGGGGAGGAGGTTGGCCTGTTCGGCTCGTGGGCCTACACCGCCGACCACGAGGACGAAGCGGAGCGGACCCGATTCATGCTGAACCTGGACGGCGCGGGGCGCGGCAAGGGCGGTTCCGAGACGCTCAACATCTCCGGTCGACCCGAGCTGGTTCCATATTTCGAGGGGTTCCGCGAGGCGTCGCACTACGACATGACGATCTCCAACGAGCTGAACTCCCACTCCGACCACTTCCCGTGGGCCGTTCGCGGCGTCCCATCGGCGACGCTCAACAGCCCTGACGACTCCACGACGCTTGTCGGCCGCGGCTGGGGCCACACCGAGGCGGACACCGTCGACAAGGCGACGCTTCGTGGCCTGCAGATGGCCGCGATGCAGACGGCCCGCCTGCTGCTGCAGGTTGCGTCGGATGAGGCGTTCCCGGGCGAGCGCAAGTCCCGCGAGGCGCTGCAGGAGCAGCTCGAGGAGCTGGAGCTCGACATCGCGCTCAAGCGAAGCGGCCGATGGGATCTCGTCGGCGGCCCGGCAGGCGCCACGACCCGCGGCTGATCGCCTTGCAGACCTTCATGCGCGACACGGCCTCCCTGCCATCGCTGGCAGGGAGGCCGTGTCGGTGGACGCCGTTGTCCGGAGTTTGGTTGCGTTAGCCTCGAGTCTGGAGGACAGGTGTCGCGATCGGGCTCTCGCCGGTGATCTCCGGGCGGAGATCGCCGATTCGCTCGCCGAGCCGGATGATGAACGCGCCGACTCGTTGCCGGTTGGTGCGCACATCCACCTCGTACGGCACCGGGTGGTAGAGCTTGCGGAGGTCGTTGCGATGCGCTTCGATGACGACGGGCTGGTAGTCGATGTCGATCATGGCGATCTGGTGCTCCTGGGCCGGACATGCATCCATGCCAGATGTGTCGGGTGGGACGAAAGACTGACGTGCCGGCCGGGCGACCCTGCTGCCGACGCTCGGCTCCCGGGTCTTCCCTTGTTTGAAAGACGCGCGTGTGTGACGCGTGTGAGATGCGTGATGTGAGAAAGGGGAGACGTTGCGTCCCCCCTTCGAGCCAGTTCGGCCGCGTATGGCGTGCGGCGAATCCGTCGTCAGCGCGCCGGGGCGATGTTCTGGTTCATGTGGAACAGGTTCGTCGGATCCCAACGTGCCTTGATCTCGGTGAGCCGATCGTAGTTGTCGCCGTAGGTGGCGCGGATGCGGTCCTCGCCCTCGTCCATGAGGAAGTTGACGTAGGACGCCTCCGAGGAGTGCGGGTGCAGGGCGGACCAGTAGTTCCGCACCCAGTCGCGGTGAGCGGGCAGGTTCTCGCCGTCGCTGTCGATCCCGGCGATGATGTGAACGAACTTCACGTCGCGGTGGCCAAACGCAGTCGCGTCCTCGGCGATGTCATGCACCGCGCCATCGAGCGGGTAGAGGTGCATCAGCGACAGGAAGTTAGGCACCTCCGGACCGTGCTGGGCGTGCAGCGCGATCGCTTCGTCGGTCAGCTCCTCCACGAAGTCCGCCTTCCAGTAATGGTGCAGCCCGTGCGGGAGCAGCGCGTCGAACATGCTGTTGAGTGCCGGGTACGGAACGGGGCCGGCGAGGTCCAGCGCGACCATGCCCGCCTCGCGGATCGGACGAATCGCCTCCTCGGCGTCCTCCATCGGCCCGGTCCACGCCACCACGATCGCGCAGGCCTTGTGGCCGACCAGCGGCTCCGGGACGAACGGCGCGGGCGGCGCCTCGTGGAAGGCGAAGAATGCGGCTAGCTCGCGTGGGGCCTGGGCGATGAAGTCGCGAAAGAACCGCAGCACCTTTTCCGCTTCGGTGGCCGGGTAGAAGATGGGACCGCCGTAGACTGACGGGACATCGTGCAGCTGGATCTCGAAGCGCGTGACCACACCGAAGTTGCCGCCGCCGCCGCGCAGCGCCCAGAACAGGTCCTCGTTCTCGTCATCGCTGGCGCGCACGAGCCGGCCGTCGGCGGTAACAACATCCATCGCGCGGAAGTTGTCGATGACGAGGCCGAACCTCCGTGTCAGGTGGCCGAAGCCGCCGCCAAGCCCGAGCCCGGCGACCCCAGTGGTCGACAGCACGCCGCCGGGGGTGGCGAGACCGAACGCCCACGCGGCGTGGTCGACGTCGCCCCAGGTGGCGCCACCACCGACGTATGCACGCTTGCACTCGGGATCGATGTGGACGTTGTTCATCTGCCGCAGGTCGAGCACGACCCCGCCGTCATTGGTGCCGAAGCCGGCGACGTTGTGGCGGCCGCCACGGATGGAGAGGTCCAGGCGCTGCTCACGGGCGTAGTTCACGCCGGCAATGACGTCGGCTTCATCCCGGCACATGATGATGAGCGCTGGTGAGCGGTCGATGTTCTGGTTATAGACGCGTCGAGCGTCGTCGTAGGTGGCGTCGCCGGGCTGGATGATCTCGCCGCGAACCTGCGCGGTGAGCGCCTCGATTGCCTGGGACTGTGTCGAAACGGTATCGGTCGCCATGGTGCGGATCTCCTGAAATGATGTCTGCGAATCGGTGGCCCGACGCTTGAGGCGGGGACCCATCACCGTTGACGGGCCCCTCGCTGTCAGGTGCCCGGCGTGGCGCTCGGTTCCGCACACGCGGTGAGTGGCTGGCCGGACTCGATGAGACCGGAGAGGAGTACGGTGGTCTGCTCGTCGGCCAGGTTCTGCGCACTGTGGATCATGCCGACCTCGACGAAGCCGTCACCCGGCGCGAGCGTGGCTTCCTCGCCGACGGTGAGGGGCTCCTGGCTGGCCTCGGTGTCTGCCGTCGCGGCGCGGGTGATCGACATGTCGGCGTCCTCGAGCAGGGTGAAGCCGAAGGATCCGGACTCGACGACGGCGACGAGCGTGCCTGGGTGCGTGTGCGCGCCGAGGCTGCCGCCGGGGCCGAAGATTACACGGGCGAGGACGAGCGTTTGGCTGCCGTCGCCCACCGGGGTCGCGCCGAGGAGCTGCGCGCTCATGTTGGTTGCACAGGGAAGGTCGATGGGGCTGGGTGGCGGGACGTCCTGCGCTCCCGCGGTCGGGATGGTGGCGACGCTGGCGAGCGCCATGAAGGCAATGACGAAGACGAGACGTATGGCGGTGATTGTTCGATGCATGAGGTGCTCCCAATGGGTGATGGTGTCGGTTGAGCGGTTTCCTGGGACCCGGCCGGCACCATTCACATTAGGAGCGTGCGATGCAACGCACATCGCGAGAACTGCGCAATTCGCATTGCGCATGTCGAGACGTGAGGCTGCGTAGAACTGCGTAGCGGGGTCAGGCGATGTGGTGCTCGATCGCGAAGCGGGTCGCCTCGGTGCGGGAGCGGACGTCGAGCTTGTTGTAGATCGATCGCAGGTGCTGCCCGACAGTGCGCGGGCTGATCGAGAGCACGCGGGCGACCTCGGCGTCGGTCATGCCCTGGGCGACGAGCCGTAGCACCTCCGCCTCGCGCTGGGTGAGTCCCGCGGGCAGCCGATCTTCCGTCGTGGCGTCGCCACCGGGCGCGACAAGCTCGCTGGCGCGCTCCACCAAACGGGCGGCCCCGAGCGTGGTCGCGATCTCCACCGCCTCCTGCGCCATGGTGCTTGCCATCGCGTGATCGGATTCCCTGTAGAGGATCGCCAGCTCAGTGAGCGAGAGCGCTCGCTCGTGCGGGATGGCGCAGGTCGTCGCGAGATCGAGTGCCGCCGCGAGGTCGCGTTTGGCGCCGGGGAGGTCAGTGCCCTGGTCGCGCAGAAGGGCTCCGCGGAGCCTGAGCGCATCGATCAGCGCGAGTGGCTGCCGTGGGGATGAGGCGAATGTGACGGCGGCGCTGGCATGTTCGATCGCATCCTCCACGTGCCCATGGATCGCGAGCAGGCGGGCTTCGGCGAGCGCATGACCGGCGCGGCCGAGCACGCTGCCACTCCACTCCAGCCAGCGGGCGCTGCCCGCAAGCCAGCGTTCGGCAGCGTCCAGATCGCCAGCGTCGATGCAGAGGCGGACGGCGAGCTGCTGGAGCATGAGTCCGTCGAGCAGCACGGCCGCGCCGGGGGCGGCGTCCGGGCCATCCGAGAGCAGGCCGCGGATATGCCGCCACGCCTCGGCGGTGTCCCCGCTGAGGTACGCCATCGGCGCGAGCGCGTGCGTGACCTGCCGACGGATCAGATACGCGCCGGGGTCGGTGCAGGCGGCGGCCACCGTTGCGGCCGCCTGCCATGCGCCGTCGAGGAAATCAACTGTGATCCGGGCGACCTCGGGTACCGCCTGGGTTGTGAGCGCGCCGCGAGCCCGTTCGATCTCGATTCCGGCTGCGTCGGCGATGGCGCGGCGGGCGGCGGGGTCGTCGGCATGGTACGGCAGCACCACGTCGGTGAGCTCGTCCAGCAGCACGAAGGCGAGACAGGCGTGGTGGTCGATCGCGGTGTAGGCCTCGCGGGCGGCATGGAACGCCTCCGTGGCGCCATCCGGGTCGCCCTGCGACGCCAGCGCGATGCCGAGGCCGAACCGGGCGTGGCCGGTGTTGGCGATCGACAACGGGCCGATCTCCGCGCCGGACGTGACTGCCTGGTAGGTCTCGGCCACCGCAACGGCCTCGTCGAGGCGGCCGCTCGCTGCCAGAAACCACGCGAGGCTCATGTGCCGGTTCGCATCGATCGCAACGAGTCGCTCTTCAGTGGCTCCCGGGTGGTTCACCGACCACTGCTCGAGCGTCGGCAGGGCATCCGCCATCCAGTCGGCCGTGGTCCACGAGATGTACGTCTCGCGGGCGGGCAGCGCGCGCAGGACGTCGACGCCCGCGATAATCATCGGGATGCCGCGGGCCCAGTCGTCGGCGAAACAGTGCACGAGCCCTTGCGAGTAGCGCGCGTCGGCGGCGAGGACGTGATCCCCAGCCTCCGCCGCGATCTCCGCAGCCGCGCGGAGGCACCGGAGCGCGTCCGCCGCATCGGTGTAGCGCTGCAGGCGCCCGCATCGGTAGAGGAGACGCGCCCGGGCGATCGCCTGGCCGGGAACGCCGTCGAGGAGATCCGCGGCGGCGGCGAAAGCGATCCCGCGCCGTGAGCCACGCGTAGGCGCGTTGCGCCCGCTCGCCAGCTCGGACCAGCCAGTCCGGCGCGCGGACATCACCGGCCTGCTGGTAGTGCCAGGCGATGATGTCCGGGTCCTGGCGCGGCCCCTGTTCGAGCGCCTCCGCGACGCGGCGGTGCAGCTCCCGACGTCGGTGGAGCGGGATCGCGGCGTATAGCGCCTCCCTGGTCAGCGCATGCGTGAAATAGATCACCCGGCCGTCCGGTGAGGCGCCGCAGAGGTGCCACTCGATCGCCTCGTCGATCGCTCGCAGGGTTGCGTCCTCGGTCGTATCGGTGAGTGACGCGAGCAGTGCGATCGGCACTTCATCGCCGATCACGGACGCGACGGTGAGCGGCTCGCGGACCGCGTCGCCGAGGCGGCTCACGCGGGCGTCGATCACCTGCCGGATCATCGGCGGGACATGCAGACCGTCGATGGAGCCCAGCGACCATTCATCGCCGGTGCGGACGAGGCCGTCGTCACCGCGCTCCTCCAGGGCGCGCAGCAGCTCCATGGTGAAGAACGGGTTGCCTTCGGCGTGGAGCGCGAGGTAGGCGACGAGCCTGTCGCGGTCATCGTCCGGCAGCGCGTAGTGCATGCCTGCCAGTGTCGCGAGGTCGTCGATGCCAAGTCGCCGGAGGTCGAGCCGGAGCCCCTCGGACTCGCGGACAAGCGCCGGCAGCCGCTGGTAGAAGGGGTTCTGCCGGGTGAGCTCGTCCTCGCGGTAGGTCGCCAGCAGGAGGAGTGGCAGGTGGTCGATGCGCGTGGCGACATGCCGAAGCAGCTCGAGGCTGGCCGGGTCGGCCCAGTGGACATCCTCCAGCACGATCACCGTCGGGTGAGCGGTGGCGATGGCGCGCAGGAACGCCGTCACATCGGCGAAGAAGGCGGACTGGCTGGTGACGGCATCGAGCGTCCGGTTCGCCAGCACGTCGGGCAGCGGCGGGAGATCGGCGGCGTCGGGAAGGTAGCGGTAGCGGTCGGCGAGGTCGAGCCAGAGGCCGTACGGCGGCGCGGCGGACATGTCGTAGCAGTGTCCGACCGCGACGACGCAGCCCTGCGCACGCGCCTGGCGGGCGAGATCCCGCGCGAGGGTGGTCTTGCCGATGCCGGCTTCCCCGCCAAGGATGATGAGGTTGCCGCGGCCCGCCTCCGCCGCACGAAGCTGCTCGCTGAGCAGGACACGCTCCGCCGTCCGTCCGACGATCGGCGGCGGTGAACCCCTGGTGCCAGGAGAAATCCGGATCTGGCTCGCCATCTGCCTGCCCATTGCCCTATGACCTGAACAGTCGCTGCTCTCCCAGTATATCGAACCGACCTTCGCCGCAATGCGGTGGGCACACCTCGGAGTCACCGGCGGTGACGGCGAGCGAGCGTTGTCACACGGCAGCATCCAGCCTCGTCCCATGGTCAGGCGCGGACGTTCCGCGCGTTCCCACCCACGAGAGGAGGGGCGGCCATGGGCCTGATCGACGATCGATTCGAAAAGACGACGTTCGTGACCTCGCTGGACTTCCTGTTCAACTGGGCGCGACGATCGTCGCTCTGGTGGCTGCAGTTCGGCCTCGCCTGCTGCGGCATCGAGATGATTTCGGCGCAGATGTCCCGGTTCGACCTCTCCGAGCGGTTCGGCAACCTGCAGCGAGCATCGCCCAGGCAGGCGGACTTCATGATCGTCGCCGGCACGGTGACGAAGAAGATGGCCCCTGTGGTGCGCCAGCTGTACGACCAGATGCCTGAGCCGAAGTGGGTCATCTCGATGGGCTCCTGCGCCAGCGTCGGCGGACCGTACGACACCTATGCGGTGGTGCAGGGCGTCGATCAGGTAATTCCGGTGGACGTCTACGTTCCCGGCTGCCCGCCGACGCCGGAGGCGCTCTACTTCGGCGTGTTGACGCTTCAGAACAAGGTCATCCGGTACGAGACCATGGCCAGGAAGCATGGCGTCGACGCCGCCGAGGCGCAGCGACGCGCTGACCGGGAGCAGGAGCAGGGGAGCGTGCGGCGGTTGGAGCCGCGCCGGGAACCGTGGATGGCGGGCACCGCCTGACATCACCGCCGGTGCGATCGGCACCGGAACGCAGCGCCGGCCTCGTGCCGGCACATGACCGGCAGCTCAAGGATGAGCGCCGGAACGGGAGCAACCATGTCGAAGCGCATTACCGATCGAACCAACGTACAGGGCGCATACTCGCAGCTCGCCGGCATCGAGCGCTACCTGCACCAATCGGGGCTCGATGAGCGCCTGATCCTGCTGATGAAGATGCGGGTGTCGCAGATCAACGGCTGCGCCTACTGCCTCGCGCTGCATGCCCGGCACCTCCGCGAGCTCGGGGAGCGCGAGGACCGCATCCACCTCCTCTCCGCGTGGTGGGAGACGGACTGGTACAGCGACCGCGAGAGAGCGGCGCTGGCGTGGGGCGAGGCGGTCACGAGGCTCGAGCACCAGCATGTCCCGGACGAGATCTACGCGCAGGCGCGGGCGCAGTTCAGCGAGAAGGAGCTGGCGGACCTGACCCTCGCGGTGATCGCGATCAACGGATGGAACCGCGCCAACATCGCCTTGATGCAAACACCACCTGACCACTTCGAGATCACCGAGCGCGAAGAGGCGGCCGCCGACTAGCCGTCACTGATCTGCGGCGGGCGGCTCCGGGAATGGACGGCCTGGAGCTGACCCGCCCGTCAACGATCTCAGCCATCGCGTTCGTGGTGTGCAGGTACTGTTCGACAAAGGAGATTGCGATGAACCTCGCACTGTGGATCGCCGCCGGACTGCTGGCCGCAGTCGCGCTGGCCGGCGGCATCAGCAAGACATTCTTGCCCAAGGAGAAGCTGGATGCCCACCCGGCAAGCTGGACCTCAGGCGCCAGCGTTGGCTTCGTCAAGACCCTCGGTGTGCTGGAGCTCCTGGCCGCAGTGGGCCTGATCCTGCCCGCTGTGGTGGACATCGTGCCGGTGATGGTGCCGGTGACGGCCTCCTGCTGGGTCCTGCTCATGGTCGGCGCGATGATCACCCACGGCCGCTTCGGCCAGGTCAAGCTCGTGATGCTGACCGCGGGATACCTCGTGCTGGCCGGTTTCGTGGCCTGGGGCCGCTTTGGCGTCGAAACCTTCACCGGCTGACCTGGTGCGGTGTGCTGCGATTGCGGATGCCGAAGACGAGTGTGTCACATTCCGTGTGACACACTCGTCCTCCAGTCAGCGAACCCGTCCGTGGGTTGACCACTGCGAGACAATTGCAGGGTAGCCACGTGACGTCGCCTGACCAGGAGTAGCCTGCACGTGATCGCCGAAGCACCCACGACGCAAACCTACGAGACCGTCAAGCCGTACCTCTTCTCCGTTGCCTACCGAATGACCGGCAGCGCCAGCGATGCCGAGGATCTCGTCCAGGACGCCTGGATCCGCTACCTCGATGCTGGTCGGCCGAGGGTCGATTCCCTGCGCGCCTGGTTGACGACGACCGTCTCACGCCTCGCACTCGACTACCTCAAGTCGGCGCGGGTCAAGCGCGAGCAGTACACCGGCACCTGGATGCCGGAGCCGGTGCTGACCACCAGCCTGTTGGACGGTCCAGAAGGGACGGTCGAGCAGCGGGAGCAGGTCTCGATCGCGCTGTTGATGCTGCTCGAGGGGCTGTCGCCGGAGCAGCGGGTCGTCTATGTGTTGCGCGAGGGGTTCGGCCTGTCGTACGACGAGATCGCCAGGCACATTGGCAAGAGCGCCGCGAACTGCCGCCAGATCTATCGGCGCGCGCACCTGCGCCTGGCGGACGCGCGACGGCCCTCGATCGCGCCGAGCAGCGAGCATCGGGCGCTGACCGAGCAAATCCTGGCGGCGATCGCGACGGGTGACGCGAGCCGGGTCGCGTCGCTGATGGTTGACGACGTCGTCTGGGAGGGCGATGGCGGCGGGCAGCGTCTGGCGACCATCCGTGCCGTGGTCGGCGCGGATCGCGTTTCGCGCGGTTGGGTCGGGCTGACGAAAAAGTCGGCCGTCTACCAGAGCCTGACCTACGAATTCATCGACGTGAACGGCGCTCCGGCGATCGCGGCGCTGCACGAGGGCAAGCTCGATCGGGTGACGATGCTGGACATCCGCGATGGGCGGGTGGCGGCGATCCGATCGGTCCTCGCGCTCGACAAGCTTGTGCCGCTGGCGCGGTCGCTGGGGGTGGACGTGGCGGAGCCGGTCGAGTGGTCACTGCCCGGGCGCTCTCGCCCACTGGTGCCGCGGGGCGCCCAGGCACGCGCCTCGGTCAGAGCGTGAGGCCGCGCCTGCCTCGCAGGGCAGGCGCAACGCGGTGATGTGATCGATCGGTCATGGCGCCTACGGCACCGTGACGGTCTTCTCGATGTCCTGAGTCGTGAGGACGGTCGCCTGCCCGGTGGCGGTGTCGATAGCCTCCAGCGTCAGCGCGAAGGTGTAGGTGCCGGGATCCCAGCCGTCGAGCGGGATGTATCGCTGCTGGACCTCGGTCGTTCCCGTCGGCAGGGCGAGGGACGCGTTGAGCGGGTAGTCCTCGACCGGCTCGTCGTCGCGGCTCACGTGCAGCGTCAGCCGCGCGCCAGGGATGGCCGCCGCCTCGTTGGTCAGCTCGACCGTGACGTTGACCGCCTGGAGTGCGCCGGAATCGTCCTCGATCGGCTCCAGGCTCGACGACGCGATCGTCACCGGGGCAGCCTCCGGGGTCGCGACCGCCGATCCGGTGAGCCGGACCGGCATATCGGAGACCTCAGCGCTCGCCCCAGTGGCCTCGTCTTCGAGCGAGACCGATGCGTTGTAGGTGCCTGGCGTCAGCGCGACCGGGATGCTCAGGTCGAGCGTCGTCGCATCGCCGGCGTAGACCGGCCCCATGGTGACGGCACCGCCCGTCACCTGCTCCCCTGCGTCGGTGGTCAGCGTCACGGAGCCCGTCGGGTTGAGGAAGACGTTGCCCGTGTTCTCGACCTCGACCACGAGGCTGGACGCGCCGCCCACCTGGCTGATGCTGACGTCACCGATGGACAGCGCCGGTGATTCCGGCCCCGGCACGGTGATGAAGACCGCGACCGACTTTTTGATGATCTGGCGCAGCATGTCGGTCCTCGCCGACGGCAATCGAGTCGGCCGTTTGGATCGCGAGTCCGGCGATGTACTGTCCGGGCGCGGCGTCTGCCGGAACCGAGACGGTGAATGTGCGCTCGATCGGTCTCGCCGGGAGCGAGATCGAGCGTCTCGGTCTGGTAGTCGATCCACGTCGTCGGCTCGCTCGGTTCGTCTGTCCGCCGTCTCGACGCCGAACCCGCCGTTGACGAGGGTGTAGGCGTCGGCGACGTAGGTCTGGGCGGTAACGGGCGACGTGCCGCTGTTTCCCAGCGTGACGGTGAGCTCCTGGGTGGTGCCTGGCTCCTGCGTGACCGCGAAATAGGGGCCGTCCTGGTCAACCGGCTCGAGCAGGAACGAGGGCGGCTCGCGCGGCGGGGGCTGTCGCCTCTTGCGCGCCGGCGCTCACAGGCAGCACGGTGAGGCTCGCCAGAAGCGCGGCGAACAGGCAGATCATCACACGTCTGTGCGTTCCAGCCATTGCGGTGATAGCCTCCTGTCGCGGTACCGGCCAGGCTGCGCAGCGTGGCCGGAGAGCATGGCACAAGTATGACAGATACTGATGGAGAGTTGTGCGTCGGCGGGATGCGGTCAGCCGTTGCTGGAGGGGGCGTCCGACGCGGCGACCGTCAGCAGTGCGGTGTAGGTGCCCGCGGGGCTGCCCGCCGGGACGGAGAGGCTGACAAGCATCTCCAGCGAGTAGGCGCCCGAGCCGGCGCCGGGGTCGGCGACGATCACGTTGCGCCTGGTGGCGAGCGAGCCCCCGGGAGCGGCGTGGACTCCGCCGCGATCCGGACCCGCGATCCTGGTCGGCGCTTGCGGGTTGATGGTCGCGTTCGCGGCGGGGATGTCGTTGCTGCCCTGCGCCGTTCCGGCGTAGGTGAATGGCGTCGACTCGATGGCGATCGACCACCCCTGGAAGGTGCCGCGGGCATCCTCGATAGTGAGCGTCACGATGCCGGTCGCGGTGGTGTTGCCGGTCCCGTCATACGTGAACGCGATCGGCGCCAAACCGCCGTTACTCAGGGCATACGTGAGCTCGCCGCCCGAGACCGAGAACGCAACTTCGGAAGCGCCTCCGTCATCAGCCGACGCCACCGACGGCGTGATGAGGGCGGACACCATTGTGATGAGACACAGCACAAGCCACGCGGGACGGTTCACGACGTTCAAGCTCCTGATCCGGCATCGAGACGTGCATCGGACTGGTTTGGTGCGGCGAGGTGAGCCGTTGTGTCACGGCGCTCGCGCGCGGGAAGTCGGTCGTTCGCAGCGAATGGCGCGCGTTCCATCGGAATCGCGCACCGCTCATGCTGTGAGCGTACAGACCGGACCTTCTGCAAACCTTCCGTGGACCAGGAGCGGTGATGTGCCGTGTGCGAAAGCCGGTCCGGGGATATCCCCGGACCGGCTTTCGCTCGAATCGATTGTGCCGGTGCGCTGGCGGGCGAGGTGGCTAGGTGCCCGGGGCAGCGTTGGTCCCGACCGTGATCGTGGCGGTGTAGCTCCCCGTCGGGCTGTAGGCCGGCACGGCGAGGGTGAGAGCGAGATTCTGCTGGTACTTGCCAGAGCCTGAGCCCACCGGCGCGCTCAACACCGTTCGGCTCGAATCGAGCGAGCCGGTCGTCCCCGCGCTCACATTCACTACGCTCTCGCCGGCAAGCATTTCCGGGGCACCCGGTGTCACCGATAGATTCTCGGCCACGATGTCGTGGTCACCTGTTGCCACGCCGTCGTAGACGAAGGCGCCCGACTGGATGGAGACCGACCAGCCCTCGCGGGTACCGCGGGCGTCATCGACGGTGAGGGTGACCGACCCGGTGGACTCGGTGGCAGCCGACTTCGTGTAGTCGAAGTCGATCGCGCTCAGTGAGCCATTGCCCAGCGATGCGGTGAACTCGCCCCCGTTGATCTGCTGCGACACCGTCGGGGAGTCGCTCGCGGCAAGGGCTCCGCTGCCGAAGCTCAGGGCCAGCATTGCGGTGGAGGCGACGACTGCGATCTTCTTGAAGTTCATGTCCTGTTGCTCCTGTTGCGGATCGGGGTGGTAACCGTTTGATTTCCTGTCACCATCATCCGTCCTGCACCCCTGGCGGGCGTCCCGGCAACGGTTGACTTTTCACTGCCGCTCGGCCGGAGGTCCGACTCACCGATTTCGGTGAGGAAGGGCTGCCAGGCGACCATGGTCAGGCCGTATTCCTGCGAACCGCCCACGGGTATACTGGGAGACGACGTAAAGACGCAGGGAATCATCTGTGCGTGCGCCATGGGTCTTCACAACCACCATCCGACGATCTCTACCTGCGTATCCTGGCGGGTCTTTCTCCAGGAGAGGTGACACATGACCGGAGCAACCGAGACGCCGGTGCGCATTCTACTGGTGGAGGACCAGGCCGTTTTTCGGCAGGCGCTCGCGCTCGCGCTGGGCCTCCAACCCAACCTCGAGATCGTCGCGCAGGCAGGTACCCGTGAGCAGGGAGAGAAATGTCTCGAGGGAATCGATGTCGCGGTATTCGATTTCTATCTACCGGATGGCAACGGTCTGGAGCTGATCCGGAAGCTCCATGAGGTGAACAGCCGGGCGGAAGCCCTTGTGCTGACCGCGAGCGACCGCCAGATCGACCTCGCCCGCGCCGTCGAGGCGGGCGCCGCCGGCGTGCTCTCCAAGAGCTCGCCGCTCAAGGAGATCGTGGCCGCCGTACAGCGGGTGGCCAGGGGCGAGGCGCTGCTCTCGCGCCGCGAGCTGATCGACATGATCCAGTTTGCGGGGCGACACCGCGAGCAGGAGCAGGCGACACAGCAGGCGATCGATCGCCTGACGCGCCGGGAGCGCGAGGTGCTCACGGCGCTGGGCGAGGGGCTCAGCGACCGCGAGATCGCCGAGCGGCTGTACATCAGCAAGGAGACCGTCCACACCCACATGGTCAACATGATGAGCAAGCTGGGGGTGGAATCGCGGATGCAGGCGTTGATCTTCGCCGTCAGGACCGGACTGGTGACCCTCGATCAGGGAGCCTGACGGGACAAGCTGGGCGCCACCGGCAGAAAAACCTCACCGGTTCAGGGGAGGCAAGGCGGCACGCACGACGGGTACGATGCCTGTATCGACGCGACGGTCGCGGGGATCATCGAATGCGCGAAGGCAGACGCCTTGACCACCGCCTTTTCCATCCTTGTTGCCAACGAGCCGCGAGCCTACCGTGACACTCTCGGCGTGGCATTGAAGATGCTTCGCCCGGATGCCGAGGTACGGGTGATCGACCCCGATGCGTTGGACGAGGGCGTCGTGCGCCACAATCCGGCGTTTGTGGTTTGCAGTCACCTCACGACCGCCGTCGAGACGCGGGTTTCGGCCTGGCTCCTGCTCTATCCGAAGGGGGAGATGTCGGCGCTCACGTGCGTCGACGGGGAGCGCAAGGAGCTGGGCACGATTGATCTCGCGAGTGTCTTCGCCCTTGTCGGGGAGTCGATGAAGGGAAGCGTGTCGTAGGCAGGAGCACCGGGAAAACCATTCGGGCTTGATCCTCCCACGAATGGCCTCCCGGATGCCGATGGCGCGCGAACACGAGAGAGCCGGGCGGTGAATCCACCGTCCGGCTCTGTCGTTCTCGCGGATCGATGCGTGGTGTCGCTCTATGGAGACGCCGTCGTGGTGACCGTGAGCGTGCTCGTGTAGACGCCGGCTGGCGCGCCGGCCGGGATGGTCAGCGTCAGGGTCAGCGGGTAGGTGTAGGCGGTGTTCGTGCCGCCGTTGGAGACCAGACGCTGGGAGGTGGACGAGAGCTGCACGGTGGACACGCCAGCGCCCGACACCTTGAGGTTGCTCGCCGGGATCGACGGCTGTCCCGGCGCGGCGCCACTGTAGGTCAGTGACGTCGCGCTGATGTCCACGTTCCAGCCCGTGCACATCGTGGGATTCTGGACGGCCAACGTCATGTTGCCGCTGTTTGTTCGCGCGGTGTAGGCAAACGGCACCGCCGGCAGCGCCCCGCCCGAGAGCGAGGCAGCGACCTGATCCCCACCTGCCGTCTTGCACTGCACCGGCGCGACGGTGGTCGTGATCGTGACCGAGCCCTTCTGGGCCGAGGTGGGACACGCTTGCGATTTGTCGCAGTCTGACGCCAGCGTCAGCGAGCTGGTGCTTCCGGGAGCCGCTGCGGCCGGAGCCTTGACGGATACGGCGATCGTTCCGCTCAGGGAGCCGCCCTTGGAGCTCACCTCGATCTGTGCGGCGCCATCGCCATTCATGGGACTGGCGGGAGAGCCGTCGCTGCCAAAACTGGACGTCAATCCGATGTCCCAGCCTGAGGGAATCATCCCATTGAATGTCGTGACAACCTTGCCGGGATTCTGGTATTCGACGGAAAACTGGCATTGGTAGGTGAGCGTCTGGCCGGGCATGACCGTGTCGCCGTTTGGCTGTGTGCAGGACAACACGGCGGGCTGAGTTTGCGCGACGATGCTGGTGACGCCGACGGTCTGCCGCGATACGGTGTTCGGCATTGAGACATTGAGCGTCGCTTCAGGTCCATCGGTCGCGCCCGCTGGGCCGACCATCTGACTGGCAATGGAGATCGTCGCCCGCTGTCCGGCCGTAGCTGTCGCGGGCGCGATGACGAGTACGTCGAAGTTGATCGTCGCACCAGCCTCGCCGTGCGCGTCGGTCAACTCGGCGGCCGTACCTGGGGCGGTCCAGTCGCCTCCGGTCGGCCGAAGCTGCACCGTCCAGCCAGGCGCATCGGTGGCCATCATCGTCGCCTGGATGCGCGTCTCTGATCGGGCGCTGTTGACGGTGTACACGCACGTCGCATCGAACTGCCAGATTGACCCGTTCCTTGTTCCCACCAATTGGTTGCACACGATAGTGTCCGGCACGGGCGTCACCGTGGGGGCCACGGTCGCGGTCGCTAATGGCGTTGCGGTAGCCGTTGCCGATGCCGTTGGGGACGGTGATTCGCTCGTCCCCGTGGGCGTGACTGTCGCCTCCTGGGTAGGCGCAGCGGTTGGAGGCGGAGGTGTGTCGGTGGGCACCGGGGTCGGCGTCGGAGGGACCGGCGTGGGCGTCGGTGCGATGGTTGGAACAGGTGTCGGGGTGGGCACGAGCGTCGGTATCGCAGTCGGCTCGGGCAACGTTGCCGCCGCGGTCGGCTCGAGCGTTGACTGCGTCACCTCCTGGGCGGCTGCGAGCGTGCTCGCTGGCACGGCGAGGCTCACCACGATGATCGTGATGATCGCGAGGCTGACGAGCATGCGTCGCAGCGCGAGTAGAGTCGTCATTGTGGCGCAGTTCCCATTCCGTCTGGCGTGACCGTCGATGTGGCGGGGAAGGTCGCGCCAGGCGCCGTGCCAACGCGCGGCTTCTGTCGAGGACACTCCCTCGACTCATGCTACATGGCGATGCGCACGTGAACCTGCCCGTTATTGCCGAAGTTTGTCTGGCTGCCCTCGCGAGCTCAGGTGGTCCATGATCGGTGCTGGACGACCGGTAGCTGCAGGGCGCGCTCGCGCTCGAGGTCGAGGTTGCCGATGTGCAGCGAGATCGGCGATTGCACCCATTTGTAGATTGACTGCAGGAACAGCCGGCTGAACTTCTCGACGTCGGCGTGCAGCTTCTCCGTCGGCGTATCCGGAAACATCGCGGCCAGCACCTGCTCGACCTCCTCGGGCAGCAACTTCTCGGCGGCGAAGAGGTGGAAGCAGGCATCGAGGATCGGGAACGGCATCAACTCGTTCTGGGCGACCTGCCCCGCCGCCAGCTCTGGACCTGGCTCTGTCTCCAGAACCATCCTGATGCCCGCGTGGCCGGTCTGCTCCAGCAGGTACTGGAGCAGCGCCATCACCACCGTCTTGGGCACATTGGCGAGCACGCCGAGCGCGCCCATCAGATCGCCGCCAACGGTGGTGTAGCCGACTGCCTTCTCCGTCATGTTGCCGGTCTGCAGGAAGAGTCCCCCGGCGGAGTTCGACCAGTTCCACATTCGCTGCGCCCGGATGCGCGCCTGGATATTCTGCCGGGTGATTTCGGTAACCGTCCCGCCCTCGCCGAGCATGGTTTGCGCGGCGGTCAGCTCCCGTTCGAACGCCTCCTGAATCGGGATCACCTCCAGCGGCACGCCGAGATCCGCGCAGATCCGCGCGGCCGCGGAGCGAGTGCCCTGCGATGAGTATTGCGAGGGCATCGTGAAGGCGCGAAGCAGCGAGCCAGGGTCGTCAGGACGGGCCTTGGTGGCGTACCGATGCGCAACCAGTAGGGCCAGGAGCGAGTCGCGCCCGCCCGAGAGTGACACTCCAATCAGCTGGAAGGCGCCGGTCTTCTCGAAGTAGTCGCCGACACCAAGGGCGAGCGCGTCCAGCACGTCCTCGCAGAACGCCGCGATCGGCGAGGTGCTCTCGCGTGGCTCGGGCAGGAAGAAGCTGAGATGTGACGGGACGGGGTAGGTGAGTGTGGCGCGAGTCGCCTCCGTCGAGAGGGCCGCGCGGGGCGACGTGACCACGGGTACCGGGTCGTGACGCGCGCTGAACGCCTCGTGGTCGAGCCGCCAGGTGGTGTTCTCGGATCGCAGGCGCATGGTGCGGTCGAGGTCGACCGTCGTCGCGGCGAAGCCCTCCTGGAAGCGGGGCGCGTCCAGCATGAGCCGCCCATTCTGGTTGACGAAGCCGCCGCCGTCGAAGATCAGCCCATCGTTCGCGCCGACGCTGTTGGCGTAGGCGAGGGTGCACTGGTAGTCGGCGGCGCGGGTGGCGATCAGCTCGCGGCGGGTCTGGACGATGCCGATGCGGTACGGCGAGGCGGAGAGGTTGAGCACCAGCTCGGCGCCGGAGTAGGTGCGGCGACCGATCGGCCCCTCCGGGCTCCATAGGTCCTCGCAGACCTCGACCGCGACGCGGCCGAAGTCGAAGTCGAAGATGACATCGCCGAAGGGAACGCCATGGACGTCGTCCTGGTCGAACGGCACGCCGTGGGAGATGGTGCGACCCTCATAGAAGATGTTGTATGTCGGCAGCTTCTGCTTCGGAACCAGCCCGAGGATTTGCCCGCCGGCGACGATCGCCGCGCAGTTGTAGCGCAGCCCTTCGCGAACCACCGAGACACCGACCGCGAACGCGGTGGGGAGGTCCGCCGTCTCCCGTGCGAACCGCTCGAGCTGTGGCCACTGGTGGTCGACGAAGCCCTGCCACTGGACGAGGTCCTCGACCGGGTAGCCGCCGACGAGCTGCTCCTGGAAGAGCCCGATGGTCACGTTGTCGTCGGCCATCTCGCGGGCGACGCGGATCGCCCGGTCGACGTTCGCCTCGAAGGCGCCGACGGTGGTGTTGACGCTGGCGATTCCGATCCTGACGAGCCGCATCGATACTCTTCCCCCTGGTGCTCGCGTCACGGCCCAATGCGCCGCTGGTGTCGCCAGTGTAGCCATCGTGCGCGCCGTGCGCGACGGGAACGCTCGGCCGGCTGTGGTGCACTCGGCGCAATTTCCGTGAACGCGCGGTGACGCCGACCGGTTGGTGCCGATCAGCGGCGAGGTGCCGAGATCCAGTCTGGCCAGTTGACGGTGGCTCCGTCCGCTCCGGTGGTGAACAGGGTATCGACCTGCTCGCGTTTGGAAATGCCATAGGCGCGGACCACGAGTCCTGCTTCATGCGCCGCGACGACCAGCTCCGGCGTGAGCGTGTCGACGTGCGGGCAGATTTGTACCAGCCCGCGGTTGACGCAGCGTTGGATGATGTCCGCATCGAACTCGGGCGTGAGGAAGCCGCAGGTGAGGTCCGGCGCGAGACGCCTGGTCTCCAGCACGGCCGGCCACAGGAACGACGTCACTTCGACCCGATCCTCGATGCCCGCCTTGCGAATCGCCTCGATGGTCGGGCCGGTCGCTGCGGCGTCCTTGATCTCCAATGCGACCGGGATGCGCGGGACGATCTCCGCGATCAGCTCCGCCAGCGTCATCACCCGCTCACCGGCGAACTCATGTGCGAGCCACGAGCCGGCGTCAAGCGCCTTCAACTCGGCGAGCGTGTGGTCGGCGACGGGGCCGTGGCCGTCCGTCGTGCGCGTCACCGTCGCATCGTGGACAAGCACCAGGTGGCCGTCAAGGCTAAGGCGGACGTCAGTCTCGATCGCGTCGGCACCCATCTCGATGGCGCGCTCGAACGCGGTACGGGTGTTCTCGGGCGCGTACCCGGACGCGCCCCGGTGGGCAATGTTTCGCATGGTCAAGCGTTCCTGCTCCTGGACGTGACCGGAGGAACCGGTGGTATCGCAGAATCCTGGCGGTTCTGATACGACATTCCATTACGTAAACCGTTGACAGCCTTTCGGGGCGTGCGTATGATCGCGCCAACCCTCACAACCGATGATACGGTGACGTATCTCAAGAGGACCCGGGTCCCAATCGTCTTGTCCGTGTAATACCGAGGACCGGAGGGTCGCCGTGAAACCCAATTTCGTAGCTCGTCAATTGTTTCAGGATGCGTTGTCTGGACGCAGCAGCCGCCGTGATGTGATGCGTCGGGCGGCCGCGATAGGCCTGTCGGCATCGGTAGCCGCCGGTCTCGGCCAGATGGCCCACCTCGCCAGCGCGGCTGCGTCAGAGGAAGGCACGCTCAGCGTCACCTACTATGACTGGATCATCAATAACCTGCCGATCATCTCCGATGTCAATACCGATTTCAACTCCACCTTCCCGCTGAACGCCGAGGTTGCGCCGACGCAAGGGTTCGGCATCGAGCGCTTCGTGCAGGAGGCGCGGGACAAGACCTCGACCTGGGACATGTACATCGGCGTGACGCCGTTTCTGGAGATGCTCCAGCTGGTCGAATCCGGCGCGATCGAGCCGTGGGATCCCTACCTGCCGGACGGATTCCTCGACTCCCTGCCGCAGTCGATTCGTGATGAGGGCAGCTACGACGGGAAGTTCTACGTCTGGCCGTTCCTCCTCGATGTCACGATCCAGGCGTGGAACAGCGACATGGTCGAGCAGGCGGGGCTGGATCCGACGAAGGCGCCGGCCACGTGGGACGAGTTCATCGGTAACTCGCGGACCGTCATGGATTCCGGCGCGGCGCCGTTCGGCCTCGTGTTCGACTTCCATGCCTGGCGCTCGCTGATCCCCATCACACACTCGATCAGCACCGACGTCTACGATGAGAACGGCCTGTTCATGTGGAACAGTGAGCCGGCGATGCAGGCGCTCGAGATCATGAAGGAGATGATGGAGCTCACCGTTCCGGACGTGCTGAACGAGGGAACGTCTGACGCCGGTGTCAACCAGACGCCGGACGAGCAGGCATTCGCGGCGCAGCGAGCGGCCTACTACATCAAGTACCAGAACGCGCCCATGCGCTTCGCTGGCACCTGGCCGGATCCGAGCAAGCTGCAGCTCGGCCCGCTCCCGGCGCCGGAGGGTGGCGCCGGCGGCACGGTGTTCTGGGATACCGGCGCCGCGCTCTTCACCTACGGCATCAACAAGGAAGCTGCGTCGGACTACATGCTGGCGCTCAGCACCGACATGCGCGTCTGGCAACAGTCCATCATGGGCAACCCGGACGAGAACGTCGTGGCGGTGGGCCAGCTACCGGTCACGCAAATGGTGTGGGACGAGCTGGAAAGCAACCCACCCGACTGGCTGACCAACAACCCCTGGGCGACCGATCTCTGGAAGAGCCTGCCGGACGCCAGCTCGATCGCGCCCAGCAAGCTGAGCATCACGCAGTTCAATGTCGCCGCGCCGTACTACACCGCGTATCTCTCCGGCGATGTGAGCACCGCCAAGGAGGCGCTGGACAACGCGCAGGACGCGGTCATGAAGGAGTTCGAGGGCGCGTCCTCCTGACGCGGCTCGGCCGAAGCCAGCCCCGCCATTGGGCTGGCTTCGGCGTCTTCGAGACGCGCGATCTGGGTGCCGGCACCTCGCTCGGCCCCGCCCGTGAAGACTCCCACAATGACTCATTGACAGGAAAGAATTCATGGCGAGTGCCTCCATGTCGCCGCGCCATGCCGGTGGGCGAACCAGGGAATCCCTGCGGAACTGGCTCTTTCTCCTCCCGGCGGTCGCGTTTTTCGTTCTGTGGCAGATATGGCCGATCGTCCAGGTAGCCTGGTACAGCTTCACCGACTTCCGGTTCCTGGATCCTGACGCACCAACCACAATCCTCGGCCTGCCGAGTACCTTCGTCGGGCTGGACAACTTCCGGGCGGCGTTGCAGGACGACCTGCTGTGGAAGGGCCTCTGGCGAGCGATGGTGTTCACGGCGCTGTTCGTGCCTGGCATGATCCTGATCCCGATGGTGCTCGCCACGCTGGTGGACCGCGTCACGAGCACGAAGCTGAGCACCGCGTACCGGCTCATCCTGCTGATCCCCGCGATGATCCCCGGACCGCTGGTGTTCGTGCTCTGGAAGTGGATGTACGACCTCTACATCGGACCAATCAACTATTTCCTCGTCAACGTGTTCGGCGTGTTCACGATCCGGGACCAGCCACAGTGGCTCGGCAGCGAGCATCTCGTCTTCTTCTCGCTCGCGTTCATGGAGTGGTGGTGGGGGCTCGGCTACCACACGATGTTCTTCCTCGCCGGCATGGCCACGATCCCCCGTGACCTCGTCGACGCCGCGCGGATCGATGGCGCCAGTGAGTTCCGGCTGTGGCGCAACATCATCGTGCCGCGGCTGCTGCCGGTGATTCTCGTGCTTGTGGTGATTCGCTTCGGCACCGCCATGGCGGTGATCGACGAGTACCTGATCATGGGCGCGTTCAATCGCGAGCGGCCGACCTACACCTGGACGGTCTACATGTGGGAGACGGCGTTCGTCACCGGCGACTGGCGACAGGGATACGCCGCCGCGATCGGCTGGATCGGTGCGCTCGCGATGCTGGTGGTCGTGGTTGGCATGTTCTACGTGTTCCGGTCGCGGGACTGAGAAGGAGGGACGGAGATGAGCGCAATCACGCAGTCACGGCCCCAGGCAGCGCCGGCGCAGGCTCGCACCAAGGAGGAGATCGCGGCGACGTACCGGCCGCAGCACCACGTCCCCATCTGGACCATCATCCGCCATGCGGTGCTGATCTTCTTCTGCGCGGTGGTGCTTTTCCCGATTCTGTGGGTGATCCTGCTGTCGGTGAAGTCGCTGCCGGATGCCTACCAGAACTACATCTGGCCGAACGCCTTCGACTTCAGCCACTACGGGTTTGCGTGGGAGAAGATCCCGACGCTCCGGCACAACTACTGGAACAGCATCTATATCACGGTGGTGACCGTGATCATCACCACGATCGTGTCCACGCTCGGTGGCTATGCTCTGGTCTTCCTTCACACGCCAGGCCGGTTGATCGTGACCACGCTGTTCGTCGCATCGCTCTTCTTCCCGACTCGTGTGACGGCGTTCATCGGGATCTTCCAGATGCAGAACAGCCTCGGGCTCATCAACCACGCATGGGGTCTGATCTTCCCGTACACGGCGCTGAGCGTCGCGATCTCGGTGTTCGTGATGCGGGGCGTGTTCCAGACGGTACCGAAGGATCTCGGCGACGCGGCCCGTATCGACGGCGCGGGCCCGCTGCGGATGCTGCTCGGGATCATGCTGCCGATCGTGCGGAACGGCATCGTCGTCGTGATCATGATCAATTTCGTCACCGCCTGGGGCGAATATCTCCTCGCGAGCCGGTTGATGAACGAGCAGAGCCAGTGGACATTGCCGGTGGTGCTCGCATCCGCGTCGGGCGGCATGGGCGCCTGGGCATGGCCGAGGCTGGCCGCCGTCTATATCATGGCGATCACGCCGGGGCTGATCTTCTTCGCGATCACGCAGCGGTGGTACATGCGCGGCCTGCAGGAGGGCGCGCTCAAGACCTGAGCGCGCCCGCGACATTTGAAGGAATTCCATGTCCGACGAGCGTGTGGTGAAACTGCTGACGGATCTCATCGCTATCGACAGCGTCAACCCCGCCTATCCCGGTGGGGTGGGGGAGGCCGGCGTGGCGGACTACGTCGAGCGCTGGGCGAGCGATACCGGGCTCGAGGTTGAGCGGCAGCCGGTCTCGCCGGGGCGCGACAACGTATTGGTCACCCTGCGGGCGCCGAATTCCAGCGGCACGCTGCTGTTCGAGGCGCATATGGATACCGTCTCGCTCGATTCGATGGGCGAGGCCGGTCTCCGGCCCGAGGTGCGGGATGGCCGCCTTCATGGCCGGGGTGCGTGCGACACCAAGGGGTCGCTGGCGGCGATGATGGCCGCGCTTGAGCGCCTGCGGGAGCGGGTGGACGAGCTGAATGTCGACGTCGCGCTGCTGGCGGCGGTCGACGAGGAGCACGCCTTCACCGGGGTGATGGCGTACGTCGGCAGCGATGCCGAGGCGACGGCGGCAGTCGTCGGCGAGCCGACCGATCTGCGGGTCGTCGTGGCGCACAAGGGGTGCGTGCGCGGCGATATCGTCACGCATGGCCGGGCCGCGCACAGCTCGGAGCCAGAGCGAGGCGTCAGCGCAATCGACGTGATGGCCGACGTGCTGGTGGAGCTGCGCTCGATCGGCGGGCAGCTGGCCCACCACCATCACGACCTGCTCGGCGGCCCGACGTTCTCGGTGGGGCAGATCGAGGGCGGGACCGGCGTGAACATCGTGCCGGATCGCTGCACGATCACCTACGATCGGCGCACCCTGCCGGGGGAGCTGTCTGACGCGGTTATCGGCGAGCTCGACGCCGTGCTCGATCGCGTTCGCCGCCGCCGCCCGGAGGCGCGGATCGAGCGCCGGGAACCGCGACTGATCGATGGTGCACTCGACACCTCGCCGGACACCGCGCTCGCGCGAGCCGCGGGCGAGGCGTGCCGGTCGGCAGGCGCCGACCCGGAGCCGATCGGCGTGCCGTATGGCACTGACGCCAGCAAGCTGCAGGCGATCCGCGGCGTCCCGGCGATCGTGCTCGGGCCGGGATCGATCACGAAGGCGCACAGTGCCGACGAGTACGTGCCGATAGACGAGCTGAGTCGCGCGGTGGACATCTACGCGGGCATTGCCTTGCGGATGGAGCGTGGGGAGGGAGCGAGGACGTGAGGATCACCGAGCGAATACACATCGTCGGCAGCGGCCGGTTCGGGCTGAACCTGACGCACCCGGTCGACTGCAATGTGTACCTCGTCAACGGAGGGGACACATACGCGCTGATCGACGCCGGCGCCGGGATCGCGCCGGAGGGCATCGTGGCGCGCATCGAGGAGGACGGTCTCGATCCCGCCAAGGTGCGGCGCCTGCTGCTCACTCATGCCCACGCCGACCATGCCGGAGGTGCGGCATGGCTGCGAGATCGGTTCGGGCTGGCGGTGGCGGGGTCGGCGGAGACGGCAGCGTGGGTGAGCGGCGGCGACGAGGCGAAGATCAGCCTCGATGCCGCGCGCCGTGCCGGTGTCTACCCCGAGGACTATGTCTTCCACGCGTGCCCGGTCGGGACGACGCTTGCCGAGGGCGATACCGTTCGCGTCGGCGAGGTCGAGCTGGAGGTGATCGCCACGCCCGGACACTCGGCGGGCAAGCTCTCGTTCGTGCTGCGGGAGGGTGAGCAGGTCTCGGCGTTCACCGGTGACGCCATCTTTCCCGGAGGGCGGATTCTTGCTGCAGGACATCTGGGACTGCTCGGTGCAGGAGTCATGCCGGAGCATCGAGAAGCTGGACGCGCTCGATCTGGATGGTCTCTATCCGGGCCACGTGTCGTTCGCGGTGCAGAACGGTCGGATGCACGTCGATCGCGCGATGGAGAAGATCCGGCAGCTGCTCCCGCCGGAGCAGTTCTCGTAGCTCCGGTGTATCCGGCCGTGCTGTCATCACGTCCGCGATACGAAGCCACCCCAACCTGGCACAATGCCGCCTCAATCTGTCATTTCGGCCGAAACGCGAGCGCAGCGAGCGCGCAGTGGAGAACTCGTGCCATCGGAGTCAGGGTGAGACGGGCGACGCGATTGCTCCACGCCGTGTGCTGTGCGCACTCCGGCCGAAATGACACGGTTGTATCCGTGGGAGACAGCGAGAACACGGAGGGAGAATCATGGAACGATTGCGGGTTGGGGTGCTCGGGCTGGGCGCGTTCGGCGAGCGCCATATCAGGGCGTATCGTGGTCTGCCGTACGTCGAGGTCGCGGCGGTGGCGTCGCGATCGCCCGAGCGCGCGCGGGAGATCGCCGCTCGATACGGCGTCCCGACCTGGTACGGGAGCCACGAGGAGCTGATCGCCGACGGGTCGATCGGGGCCGTAAGCGTCACGACAGCCGAGCACGAGCACCGCGATCCGGTCGTGACCGCGCTGGGAGCGGGCAAGCACGTGCTCGTCGAGAAGCCGATCGCCTCAACTCTGGCGGACACAGCGGCCATGCTGGCTGCTGCCCGGGCGTCGAGCGGCATCCTGATGCCGGGGCACATTCTGCGGTTCACGCCAGCCTATGCACGTGTGAAGGCGGCGGTGGACAACGGTGAGCTCGGGCGTATCGTCTCCATGACCGCGCGGCGGAACCGACCGGCATCGCTGATCACGTCGCACGGTCGCGTGCACCCCGCGCTGATCACGGCGATTCACGACATCGACATCATGCTCTGGATTGCCGGATCCGGTGTGCGATCGGTTCAGGCGATCGACCGGCTGGCGGATCGTGACAATGGCGCCCACGGGCTGTGGGGCATGCTGGAGTTCGAGAGCGGAGCCATTGCCACGGTCGAGACCGTCTGGCAGCTGCCCGAGCGCGCGGAGATCGCCACGGACGACGCCCTCCACGTGATCGGCATGGACGGTGCCGCGAAGATCCAGATGGATCCCGCGCCGGTGCGCATCTGGACCGAAGTGGGCAGCTCCGCGCCCGATACCGTGTACGAGGTGGAGGTGCACGGCGCGGTCGCCGGCGCGCTCGGGGCCGAGCTGGCGCACTTCGCCCAGTGCGCGCTCGCCGGTACGCCGTCGCCTATCGTCACGCCCGAGGACGGCGCGGTCGCGCTGTCAGTCGTGCTGGCCCTGATCGAATCGGCGAAGCATGGCCGGCCCGTTACGCCCGAGTCATCGTGATGGCCGGATCGCCGTGGACAGCTCCGGGGCGCTTCGGTGATGAACCCTGCGGCATACCCAAAAGGTCCTCGGCGGACCCGAGTGCATCAGGCCGCATCGAACATCACCTGTCGTGTTTCGTTGGCTGCCTGGATGAATCGCGGCTTCTTGATCGCACTGGCCATGACGAGATCGACCGGCCGACCCAGCAGGTCCTGGAGATGGTTTCGAAGGTCGAAATAGCGAGCTAACCACGGGCCGAAGTCGTAGTCGTCGGGGTAGTGGACGATGAAGTCGACGTCGGAGCGCTCGGGGTCGAAGTCTTCCGTGGCGGCCGAGCCGAACAGCTCGAGCTTGCTGACGCCGAACTCCCGGCACAGCGCCCGGATCGCTTCCAAATGCACTTCGATCAGCGGCTGCATGGCGTCCACCTCCGCGACCTGACGGCTCATGCCTCCATCTTCTCACAGCCCGACCGGACAGCGCCGTGCTTGCAGCCCCGCTACCGTGCCAGCTCGGCGAGGAGGATCGCGCTGGTCCGGATGCCCTGGTGGAAGCGCTCGACGCTGTACGACTCGTTCGGCGCGTGGTTGGCCTGCTCCGGGTCGCCGTAGGGGACGAGGAACGACGGTGTGCCGAGCGTCTTCGTCCACACCGCGTCCGGCAGGCTGCCACCGACCAGCGGCACGTCGATCGGGCGGGTGCCGAAGCCCTTCTCGACCGCCTTGCGCACTATCTCCGCCATCGGGTGCTCCACCGGGGTGTAGCTCGGCAGCATGCCGCCGTCGAGACGCACCACCTCGACGTCGGGCGCGTGCTGCTCGACGTGCGCTTTCACCTTCTCCCAGATCTCGTCCGGGGTCTGGTCCGGCACGAGGCGCATGTCGATCTTGACCGTCGCCTTCGAGGGGATGATCGTCTTGCTGCCCGGGCCGCCGTAGCCGCTGGTGAACCCGGCGATGTTGAGCGTCGGGCGGGCCATGATGCGGTCGGCCCACGGCAGGTCGGCGGGCGGCACCATTTCGTCCAGCCCGACGCGGGCGAGCATCTCCTTGGTGTCGAAGGGGAGAGCGTCCATCGCGGCGCGGGCGGCGGGGGTCGGCGCATTCACGTTGTCGGAGAAGCCGTCGATGGTGATCTCGCCGCGCTCGTTTCGCATCGTGCGCAGCGCATCGACCAGCATCCAGGCCGGGTTCGGCGCGACGCCGCCCCAGTGACCGGAGTGGACGTCGCGGCTTGGGCCGGTAGCTCGCAGCTCGATGTAGAGCATGCCGCGCACGCCGAAGCAGATTTCCGGGTAGGCGGTGTCCTGCACCGGGCCGTCGGAGGTGTAGACCATGTCCGCCCGGAGGAGATCAGCGTGTTCGGCGACGACCTCGTCCAGGTGCGGGCTGCCGACCTCCTCCTCGCCCTCGGCGAGGAACTTCACGTTCACCGGCAGCGAACCGGCTTCCCGCATCCAGTGGCGGATCGCCATCAGATGGCTGAAGTGCTGCGCCTTGTTGTCGGCCACACCGCGGGCGTAGATGCGCCCGTCGCGCACCGTCGGCTCGAACGGCTCCGAGTCCCACAGCTCCAGCGGCTCGGGCGGCTGGACGTCGTAGTGGCCGTAGAAGAGGATGGTCGGCTTGTCCGGGCCGGCGTGCAGCCACGTGCCGAGGACCATCGGGTGTCCGCTCGTCTCCAGCAGGCGCGTCTCCAGCCCGGCGTCCTCCATGAAGCGCTGCTCCAGCGCGGCGCACTCGCGCACGCCGACGTTCTGGGCGCTGATGCTCGGCTGGCGCACCAGCGTGAAGAGGTCTTCGCGGTCCTGGTCGGCCCCGCTGTCGACCGCGCGCAACACGGCATCCATCTTGCCAAGTATCATTCAGTAACTCCCGTCATGACGCGACTCGGTCGTTTCGTCGGGGGCATTGTCGCCGAGATCGGGCGATCGGGACACCGGGACGCAGCGGGCAGGGCACGACATGATCACCTTTGGGACCAACTCGCGAGTCGTGTCGCCCGGTGGGGCGTGCCGATGAGCGTCCTGATCGCGCCGCTCCGGTGGCTCGCCCGATTTCCGTTCTTCCACAGCCTCCGCTTCCGCCTCACGCTGGTCGTGCTGCTCGGGGCACTGCCCGCGCTCGGGTTGCTGCTGCTCACCGCCTCGCAGCAGCGCGGCGACGCGATCGAGGAGGGGCAGGACACCGCCAACCGGCTGGTGCGTCTCGCCGCCGTCGATCAGCGCCGCATCTTCGACCAGGCCGAGCAGCTCCTCGCCACCATCACGCGGCTGCCCGAGGTACGGCAGGACGACCCCAGAGAGTGCACTCAGCTGATGGGCGAGCTGCTCGACATCAACAAGGAGTTCGACAACCTCGGTGTCGTGAATCGCGACGGCTCCGTGTTCTGCTCCGCGATCGAGGGCGACCTCAGCGCGGTGCTGATCGACCAGGAGTTCGTGCGGGAGGCGTTCTCGACCAGCGAGTTCGTGATCGGCACCTACCAGCTCGGGCCGCTCTCCGACAAGCCGACCGTGACCTACGCGGCGCCGGTGCTGAACGAGGGCGAGGATCCGCAGCGCATCGTGTTCGCGTCGCTCGACCTCGGCGCGCTCGACACCTTCGCCAACATCGCCAACCTGCCCGAGGGCGCCGAGTTCAGCGTCTACGACCGTACCGGCGTGCTGCTGCTGCGCTACCCGGAGGCGCCCGAGCTGATCGGGCACTCGTTCAAGGACGACCCGGTGGTGGGCCCGATGCTGAGCGACCGTACCGGCGTGTCGCTGGGGCAGTATGACGATCCCGAGGCGATCCACGCCGGCGAGTGGATCCAGGTGCAAAGCGTGCAGGGGCCGACGGTCGGGGCGGCGTTCATCACCGTGTCGCTGCCGAAGGACGCGATCGTGCAACGGGCCAACGACAGCTTCCAGGACAACCTCAGCCGGCTCGGGCTGGCCGCGCTGGTGGCGGTGGCGCTGGCGTGGGTGGGCGCGGACCTGTTCATGTCGCGCGACGCCGAGACGCGCAAGTCGCTCATCGCCGACATCTACCGGGTGTACGAGACGGGCGAGCTGCAGCGGCTGGACGACATCATCGCCGTGGACGTGGTGGACCGCTCGCCCGCGCCGGGGCAGGTGCAGGGGCTCTCCGGATACAAGCAGCTGGTGGGGCAGTTCCGCGCGGCGTTCCCGGACGGCGAGATCGAGCCGGAGGAGATCCTCGCGGACGGTGACAAGGTGGTGGCGAAGGTGCGGCTCAGCGGCACCCACGTCGGGGATTTCTTCGGGCTGAAGCCATCCGGGAAGCTGGTGGTGTCCAAGGGAGTGGAGACGTTCCGGTTCGTCAACGGCGTGGTGGTGGAGATGTGGAGCATGTTCACGCCGCTCGTCGTCGTGAAGACCACGGCGGAGCCACCGCCACCGGAGCCGAAGGCGCCGCCCAAACCGAAGAAGCGCGGCGTGTTCGGGCGCATTCGGCGGCTGTTCCGGAGAGGAGACCCGGCATGATCACCATTGGCGCGGGGATCGACACCCGGCTCGGCGCGCTCGAGCACCCGGAGGAGGTGATGCTGCGGCCGCCGGCGAGCCTGGCGCGGGGGCTGCCTCGTCACCGGGAGGCGGGGCGGCTGGTCGGGCGGCTGGCGCGCTGGATGATCCGCGGGTACCAGGAGACGAACGCGACGGACCTCGCCTCCGCGATCGCGTTCCAGGCGCTGGTGGCGATCGTGCCGATGTTCCTGCTGCTGATCTCGGTCGCCGGGCTTTTCCTGCAGGACTCCTGGGTGCTGCAGCAGGCGATCCTCACGATCGCGTGGGTGCTGCCGAAGTCGGCCTCGGGCGATGCGTTCACCGCTGCGTTCCAGGCGCGGAGCAACAGTGGCTTCTACGGCGCGCTGAGCCTGCTGGGGTTCGCGTGGGTGGGCACCGGGTTCGTGAGCGCGCTGGCGCGGAGCATGAACCGGATCTACAGGGTGCCGAACGCGGGGTACATCAAGGAGAAGCAGCGCGGGTTCATCGTGATCCTGCTGTTCGCGCTGTTCTTCATGATCTCGGCGTCGTCGTCGATCGTGACGACGTTTTTCGTCGGCGACCGCGAGCGGCTGCCGGTGATCTTTCAGCGGTGGGTGCTGGCGAACACCACCGGGCAGGTGATCGCGTACACGGTGGCGCTGCTGTCGTCGTTCCTGCTGTTCATGACGATCTACCGGCTGATCCCGAACGCGAAGCAGCGGATCACGGATGTGTGGCCGGGTGCGGTGGTGGGGGCGCTGCTGTTCCTGGCGGTGACGCAGGTGTTCCCGATCTACCTGCGCTGGCTCGGCGGGGCGAACCGGTACGGGGTGGCGCTGGGACTGCTCTCGCTGATGGTGGCGGCGTTCTACGCGATCGCGCACGTGATTCTGTTCGGGACGTACATCAACGCGACGTGGATGCGGCACCGGGAGCGGAAGACGCGGACGCGGCGTCGCCGGGAGCGGGGAGAGATCGAGGGCGTGCCGCACGGGCCGTTCCGGCAGGTGGACCCGCAGGCGCTGCGCGTCGACATCCCGGACCAGACGCTGCGGTAGCGAAGGCTGCCAGAAATCGAAATGTCTGGCAGTGTGGCAGCCTTCCCTGTTCAGGCGGAGCGAGGCGGGTGGGGAAACGGCCCGACACGGGGTCGGGCCCTACACATGAAACGAGATGGCAAGCCCTCCCGCAGCGCCGCAATCGTATGCCTGGTCGGCTCCCGGTATCCATCACGTCGGCTATAGTTGGGGCAGCGACCCAGACGAGCCATACCCCGACGCGGTGACCGATACTCCGGCTTCGAGATAGCGATTCGTGGGATGCGCAGATGTCGTACGTGGAGCAGGATGACACCCGCGAGGCGATCGAGATCACCGCGCTCAACGCCGAGATCGCCCGGGTCGTCGTCCGGCAGCAGGAGCCGCGCACCGTGATCGATGCGATCGTCGCCGACCTGGAGGGCATCGCGTGAGCAGCAGCCCCGGCCTGCATGACGCCGCACCGCAAGGCTATGCCGATTGGCTGGCCGAGCTGAAAGCGCGCATCCACCTTGCCCAGCAGCGTGCCACGCTCGCAGTGAACCGCGAGCTGGTGTTGCTGTACTGGCAGATCGGCCATGACATCCTGCAACGACAGGCCGAGCAAGGCTGGGGCGCCAAGGTGATCGACCGGCTGTCACGTGACCTCCGCACGGCCTTCCCGGACATGAAGGGGTTCTCGCCGCGCAATCTCAAATACATGCGTGCATTTGCCGAGGCTTGGCCGGACGTTTCAATTGTGCAAGAGGTGCTTGCACAATTGCCCTGGTACCATCAATTGGCACTGCTCGAAAAACTCCCTGATCCGGAACCGCGTCGTTGGTATGCAGCCCGTGCCATAGAACACAACTGGTCGCGCAACGTGCTGGTCATGCAGATCGAGACGAACCTTCGTGGTCGTTCGGGTGCTGCCGTCACGAACTTCGAGCAGTCGCTGCCCGCTCCCCAGTCGGACCTCGCCCGAGAGTCCCTCAAGGACCCGTATCGCTTCGACTTTCTGGGACTGGGCGCGGAAGCCAACGAGCGCGAGATCGAAACCGCGTTGATCACCCACGTCACGGACTTTCTCCTGGAGCTGGGGGCGGGATTCGCCTTTGTCGGTCGGCAAGTGCTGCTCAACGTGGGTGGTGACGATTCTTCATCGACCTGTTGTTCTACCACCTCAAGCTGCACTGCTACGTTGTGATCGAGATCAAGGCGGGGAAGTTCAAGCCCGAGCACCTTGGCCAGCTCAGCTTCTACCTGAGCGCCGTCGACGGGGAGGTCAAGTCCGAGCAGGATGGCCCGACCATTGGCCTGCTGCTGTGCAAGAGCAAGAACAAGGTGGTCGCCGAGTACGCCGTGCGCGATATCACCTCGCCTCTTGGCGTGTCGGAGTACCAGCTTCTGGAGGCACTCCCGGAGCCGTTGCAGACCAACATGCCGACCATTGAAGAGATCGAGCGGGAGTTGGAGGGAGGTGAGGCATGAGCGAGCGCATCCAGGCCGTCTTCTACGGGTTCGGTGGCTTGAGGTGACGATTCGCTAGTGCCTTGGCGCAGGCATGTTCTCGATGTGGAGGCGGGGGATGTCTTCCGGGTGGGGGAAGCCGAAGATCTGGCTGTGGAACGACAGCTCCGCTTCGAGCACGCGGTGGATCGTCTCCTCCCGCCGGAAGCCGTGCCCCTCGCCCTCGAACATGAGCAGCGCCACCGGCATCCCGTTGTCGCGGACGGCCTCCGCCATCGTCTCCGCCTGCGACGGCGGTACCACCGTGTCGTCCAGCCCCTGGAGGATCAGCATCGCCTCGTTGAGCCGCTCGACGTGGTGGATCGGGCTGCGCGCCTCGTAGGTCGCCTTCGCCTGCGGATACGGCCCCACGAGGGAGTCGAGGTAGCGCGATTCGAACTTGTGCGTGTCGGTCGCCAGCGCCTCGAGCTCGCCGATGCCGTAGGAGCTGACGCCGGAGCGGAAGGCGTCGTGGAAGGTGAGCGCGGCGAGGGTGGTGTAGCCGCCGGCGCTGCCGCCCTTGATCGCCATGCGGGCGCCGTCGACGCGGCCCTGCCCGGCGAGCCACTGCGCGCCGGAGATGCAGTCTTCGACGTCGACGATGCCCCACGTGCCGATCGAGACGCTCGCGGTAGGCGCGGCCGTAGCCGGTGCTGCCGCCGTAGTTGACGTCCAGGTAGGCGAAACCCCGGCTGGTCCAGAACTGGATGCGGAGGTCGAGATCGGCGGTCGCCATGCTGGTCGGGCCGCCGTGGCTCTTGACGATCAGCGGTGGCTTCTCGCCCTCGGGCGCAATCGCCTCCGCCGAGGTTGGCGGGTAGAAGATGCCGTGCGCCTCAGCGCCGTCCGGCGTCGGCCAGCTGATCGGCTCCGGGATCGAGATCGCGCCCTCGGGGATGTCGATCTCCATCGAATATCGCAGGGTGGCGTAGTTGCCCGACTCGAGGTCGAGCGCGATCACCTGGCGCGGCTCCTCGGGCGACGACGCGATCATCAGGGCCTCGGTGGCGTCCTGCACCTGCACGCCGTCGAACACGGTGAAGGGCGTGTCGTAGCTCTGCAGCTCGCCGCCCTCGGCGGGGAGGCGGCCGATCGACCACTCGCCGTCCTGCGTCCACGCGCAGACGATGCTGCCGTCCGGGGCGAAGTCCCACGTCGACATGCCGAAGACCCACTGCGGCACGCCGAACTCGGCCTCCATCGGGCAGAGCGGGGTGATCTCGTCGCGGCCAGGGTAGGCGCGGTGGAGGTTCCACCAGCCGGAGCGGTCGGAGACGAAGACGAGGTCGCCGTTGGGCGCCCAGCGGGGCTGGAAGATCGACTCGCGGGCGTCGCCGGCGACATGGCGCAGGCGGGTGAGCGCGCCGTCCGCGGCGATGTCCGCTTTCCACAGCTCGGTGCCGTCCCACGGCATCAGCGGGTGGTTCCAGGAGAGCCATGCGAGCTGGGAGCCGTCGGCGGAGAGGGTGGGGGAGCTCACGAAGTCGGAGCCGGAGAGGATGACCGTGCCGCCATTCTCGTTGGGGCCCTCGAGGCTGAGCACGACGATGGTGTTGACCGGCTCGGCGTCCTCCATGGTGTGGTCCTCGCGGACGGCGAAGAGGCGGTCGCGGGCGGGGTCGAGGAGGAGGTCGGCGTAGCGCCAGCCGGGGTTGTCCGGGGTGATCGGCTGCGGGTCGCCTTCGCCGACGCGGTAGAGGCGGCTGTCGGCGTAGTTGGAGACGACCACGACGCCGTCGCGAGCGTCCCACACGCCGCCGCCGTACTCGTGCACGGCGGAGCGGACGTTCATCTCCGGCGGGGTGATCGGCTCGGGGTCGTCGATGCCGACCTGGCGCACGAGGCGGGCGCGGCCACCTTCGGAGGCGCGGGATTCCAGCCAGTAGCGGGTGTCGCCGTCGCTGCCGGGCTCGTTGAGGCCGATGGTCTGGCCGGTCAGCATCTGCGGGGTGATTGGCGAGGGCCAGGCGCCGTAGGGGATGGTGGCGGGGGCGGTCTGGTTGGCGGTCATGGCTCGGCCTTTCGTCTGCCGCGTCAACGCCGGCGGGCGCCCGCGGCGTGGCGATGACACAGTTTCGTGACACGGATCGGGGCCCGCTGTGACAGGCTTCCCGCATACTGGATAGAGCCTAGCACGCCGTTCGGGGCGTGTTTCGGGCTGCCCGACACGCGATCACAGGGAGAGAGGCTTCAGCTTCATGGCGCTGGTTATCGACAACATCTCGAAGTCGTTCGGCGACGTTCAGGCGATCGACGACGTCTCGTTCACGGTCGAGCAGGGGCGGATGTTCGGTTTTCTCGGCACGAACGGCGCGGGGAAGACGACCACCATGCGGATGGTGCTCGACATCCTGCGGCCGGACAGCGGCAGCATCACCTGGGACGGCATGCCGATCGAGGACGTGCCGCGGCGGCAGTTCGGCTACCTGCCGGAGGAGCGCGGGCTCTACGCGCGGATGACGGTGCAGGACCAGCTGCTGTTCCTGGCGCAGCTCTACAAGGCGGACAGGCGCACGGCGAAGTCGGCGCTCGATAGTGGCTGGAGCGCCTGAACATCGAGGAGAACCGCACCAAGCGGATCGAGCAGCTCTCCAAGGGCAACCAGCAGAAGATCCAGTTCCTCGCGGCGGTGCTGCACGACCCGGACATCCTCATCCTCGACGAGCCGTTCAGCGGGCTCGACCCCGTCAACGCCGCCCAGATGGAGGAGGCGTTCATGGAGATGACGGCGCGGGGCAAGACGGTGATCTTCTCGACGCACCAGCTGGCGCAGGCGCAGCGGCTGTGCGAGGACGTGGCGATCATCCATCGGGGGCGGCTGCTGGTCACGGGGGACGTGCAATCGGTGCGGGAGAGCATTGGCGTGAAGATCCTGCGGCTCGGCGTTGCCGGTGACACGCGGCTGGAGTGGCTCGCGGGCTACCCGGAGGTGGTCGTGCGGCAGCGGTTGCGAGATCACGTCGAGATGCAGATTCCCGATGAGGCGGTGGCGCAGCGGATCCTGCAGGACGCGCTGGCGCGGGGCGAGACGGTGGAGCTGTTCGAGGTGACGGTGCCCTCGCTGAACGACATCTTCCTGACGAAGGTGCGCGATTCCGGCGCCTCCGAGGAGGACATCCGCGAGATCGCGGGTGACCGCGCACACAAAGAGGCGGTGGTGGCATGAGCTTCGATTTCGCACGCATCAAGCTGATCGCCTCACGGGAGTGGTCGCAGAAGATCCGGCAGCGCAGCTTCCTCATCTCCACCATCGTGCTGGTGGTGGGCGTGCTGGCGCTCGTGCTCGCGCCGGTGGTGCTGTCGGCGGCGTTCGGAAACGACGAGGGCTCCGGCGCGGAGGCGGTGCTGGTCGACAACCGTACTGATCTGTCCACCGTGGTCGAGGACCTCAACGGCTTTGCCGAGCGCGCCGGTCTCGAGAACGACGTGCGTTTCCGCGCCTCCGACGGCGAGGTCGATGCGTCATCGGTGGTTGTCGACGGCGACGCCGACGGCGTGCTGGCGGTGGAGCGGGCGCAGGACGGCACGCTGGCGTTCACCTACACCAACGTGGACGGCAGCGTCGACCAGACGGCGGTGATCGCGCAGTCGGCGGCGGGGGAGGTGTCGCTGCGGGACCAGCTGCAGCGGCTTGGTGTCGACCCCGAGGCGGCGAACCAGGTTCAGGCGCTGCCGCAGCTGCGGATCGAGGCGGCCGCCGACGTCAACGCCGCGTCGGAGGACACCGAGCAGGGCTTCCGCTACGCCGTGGCGTACGCCTCCGCGCTGGTCATGTACATGGTGGTGCTGATCTACGGCATGTGGGTGGCGCAGGGCGTGGTCGAGGAGAAGAGCTCGCGGATCATGGAGATCATGATCAACGCGGCGTCGCCGACCGACCTGATGTACGGCAAGATCCTCGGGATCGGGCTGGCGGGGCTCACCCAGCTGCTGCCGCTGCTCGCGGTGGCGGGGATCGGACTGTACTCGCAGCAGCGCCTCGCGGACGCGTTCGATGTGACCGGGTACGAGATCGCGGGGATCGACTTCGGGCAGCTCAGCGTGCAGCTGGTCGGCTACTTCCTCGTCTACTTCGTGCTCGGGTTCATCTTCTACTCGGCGCTGTACGCCGGCGTGGGCTCGCTGGTGAGCCGGCAGGAGGACCTGCAGGCGGTGATGGCGCCGATGACGTTCGCGATCGTGATCGGCTTCTTCGGCGCGATCTTCACGCTCAGCGCGCCGGACAGCACGGTGGCGAAGGTGGTATCGATCGTGCCACTGACGTCGCCGATGGCGATGATGCCGCGGATCATGCTGGGGCACCCGTCCGCGGGCGAGATCGCGATCAGCATCGGGCTGCTGGCGGCGAGCGGGGCGCTGGCGGTGTGGCTGGCGGCGCGGATCTACCGCATGGGCGTGCTGATGTACGGGCAGAAGCCGAGCCTGAAGGTCATCTTCCGGCGCGACATGACGCAGGCCGCGCGCTGATCGAAGCAGGGCGATCGACACGTCGTGGGGACGGATACCAGACCTCGGGCACAGGACCCGAGGCTACAGGAGTCCGCCCCGCTGACAGGTCGGCAGACGATGCGACAGTTTTGACACAACTGCGCCGCAGCGCTGTCGTACTGTGCGTCTATCCTCACTCCTGGGTAGCGACTTCCGCAATTGCATTTGTGAGCGCGCGTCGCCGCCCGTGATTCAGACACACGACCGGGACATGTATCGGAGGACACTCGTGGTAACGCTACTCGACAGGCCGGCAGCCGCCAGCCAGGCAGCACCGGAGGCAACCAGCGAGCTGGTGCTGGAAACGCGCGGCCTGACAAAGCGGTTCGGCAAGACCACCGCCGTCGACGATCTGGATCTCAAGGTCCGGCGAGGCGAGGTGCTCGGCTTCCTCGGGCCCAACGGCTCCGGCAAGTCGACCACCGTCAGCATGGTGCTGGGGCTGGTGAAGCCGACCGAGGGCAGCGTGCACATCATGGGCGAGCCGCTGGCGGACACGCCCTCCCTCGTCTCCCGGTACGTCGGCGCGATCATCGAGAACCCCGCCTTCTACCCGTACCTGACCGGCCGCGACAACCTGCGCGCGCAGGCGAAGTTGGTCGGTGGGGTGCCGGACAGCCGGATCGACGAGCTGATCAAGCTGGTCAACATGGAAGGCCGCGCCGACGGCAAGTACAAGACGTTCTCGCTCGGCATGAAGCAGCGCATCGGCATCGCCTCGACGCTGCTGACCAACCCGGCGCTCGTGATTCTCGACGAGCCGACCAACGGGCTCGACCCGGCGGGGCAGCGGGAAATCCGCTCGATCATCCCGCGCATGGCGGACGAGGGCCACGCGGTGCTGCTCGCCAGCCACATGCTGCACGAGGTCGAGCAGGTCTCCGACCAGGCACTGATCATCCGGCGTGGCCGCAAGGTGACGTCGGGCTCCGTCGACGATCTGCTGCGGCGCAACGGCTACATCGAGGTGAAGGCGCCAGACGCCGACCTCGAGGCGGCGGCGCGGATGGTCCGCGGCGTGGCCGGGGTCGAGCAGGTCACGGTCGAGAGCGACCGGCTGGTGGTCGTGGCGGGTGACACGCACGGTGCCGCGATCAACCGGGCGCTGGCCGAGGCGGGAATTTTCGCCAGCGAGATCACGGTGAAGCGCAGCACGCTGGAGGATCTCTTCCTCGAGCTCACCGAGAGCGATGACGGCGTCGCCGAGATCTGACACCGCACCGCACGCGACCGACACTTGCCGCACATCACCATCCGGAGCCAGGTACCAGAATGATTCACGCACTCCAGAGCGAGCTCTTCCGGCTGCGACGCCGGCCCCAGACATGGATCATGCCGATCCTCGTGACCGGTCTGATCGCGGCGTTCTACGCCGTCATCTACCTCGTCTACCAGTTCGGCGCGGTCAGCAACCAGGACGAGATGCGGGATGCGGCGCGTCTCGACAACATCTTCACGAATGGCATGCAGATCTTCGCCTTTTTCGGCGGCATCATGATCGTCGTGGTGACCTCCAGCCTGATCGGCAGCGAGTTCGGCTGGAATACGCTCCGGCCGCTGGTGGCGCGCGCCAGCTCGCGCTCCGGCCTGCTCTCCGCGAAGTGGCTGGTCGTTGCCGGGTACACCGCCTTCATGGTCATCGTCGGCATCATCGCGTCGATGGCGCTTGCCTCGCTGGCGTCGTTCCTGATGGACCTGAACGTGTCGCTGCCCTCGCACCTGTGGGACGACTACCTGCTGGGCACGATGCGGCTGGTGGGAGCGTCGCTGCCGTACGCGGTGATCGGGTTCTCGGTGGCGCTGATCACGCGCTCGAACGCGGCCGGTATCGCGGTCGGCATCGGGCTCAGCTTCGTCGAGCCGCTGCTGTTCGGGCTGCTCACGTTCGTGAGCGACCGCTTCCAGTCGGTGCAGGAGTACGGTATCGCCTGGAACGTGCAGGAGCTGGCGACGATGCCGACCCGCGAGAACAGCGCGATGGACCCGGTGGCGGCGTCGCAGGTGTGGCAGTCCGCCGGGATCCTCGCGGTGTACGTGGTCGCATTCGTGGTCGCGACGTATGTCGTCTTCAACCGGCGGGACATCACCTCGGGGTAGGCGGCAGGCGATTGCCGGATCGGCACTGGCCGGTACAATGCCGGGCAGAGGCGCCGCCGGAGATGGCGGCGCGGCCGTCCGCATTCCCCTGGAGAGCCACCACTGTGATCACGTCCCTGGTCGGGCAGTCGCTCGACGCGCTTGACACTCCCGCGCTCCTCATCGAGCGCGACATCTTCCACGCCAACATCGAGGTGATGGCCTCGGCCCTGCGCGAGCACGGCACCGGCTGGCGACCGCACGCGAAGGCGCACAAGTCGCCCGCGGTCGCCCACCTGCTGCTGGAGGCCGGCGCCCACGGCATCACCTGCGCCAAGACCAGCGAGGCCGAGGTCTACGCGACGTCGGGCATCCGCGACATCCTCATTGCCAACCAGGTCGTCGGGCCGATCAAGACGCGGCGGCTGGCGCACCTCGCGCGGCAGGCCGACATCGCGGTGGCGGTGGACTCGCTCGGGAACGCCCGCGAGCACGACGCGGCCGCGGCGGAGGCGGGCACGTCGCCGCGGCTGGTGATCGAGATCGATTGCGGCATGGGTCGCGCCGGTGTCGCGCCGGGCGAGGCAGCAGTCGAGTTGGCGAAGGCGATCTCCGAGCTGCGCCACGTCCGCTTCGGCGGCGTGATGACGTGGGAGGGGCACACACTCGGTGTCCGCGACCCTGCCGAGCGGGAGGCCGCCATCCGGAGCTCGCTGGCGCCGGTGCTGGAGACGGTCGAGGCGATCCGCGCCGCCGGCATCGAGGTGCCGATCGTCTCCTGCGGCGGCACTGGCACCTTCCTGACCACTGCCGGGATCGACGGTGTCACCGAGGTGGAGGCAGGCGGCGGCATCTTCGGCGACCGCTTCTACCGCGGCCTCGGCGTGCCGGTGCGACCGGCGCTGTCGCTGCTGGTCACGGTGACGAGCCGGCCGACGCCGGAGCGGATCATCTTTGACGCCGGTCGCAAGACGATCGACCCGTCGGGCACCATGCCCGAGGTCGTTGACCTGCACGGCGTCAAGAGCCTCGGGTTCTCCGCCGAGCACGGCACGATCCACCTCGACGGACCGAACGACGGTGTGAAGGTCGGGGACCGGCTGCGGCTGAACGTCGGCTACAGCGACCAGGTGATCCACCTGCACGAGCACCTGTTCGTCGTCGATCGCGGATGCGTCGATGCCGTGTGGCCGACACTGGCGCGAGGTCGCCTGCAGTAGGGAGGGGGCATGCGCCGCGATCGGCAGCCAAACATCGTCCTCATGTTCGCTGACGACCATCGATATGAGTCGGTAGGTATCCACGGCAATGCGGAGGTCGCCACGCCGAACCTGGATGCCCTCGGGCGGAGAGGGGGTGTTTTCGACCGCGCGCATTGCCAGGGCGGCATGCACGGCGCGGTCTGTGTGCCGAGCCGAGCGTCGTTGATGACCGGGCGAAACATCTTCGCGTCGTCGTGCGATCCCACCGGGCGCGATCCTCGCGAGGCGATGACGATTCCGGCGGAGCTGCCGACCTTCCCGCAGCTGCTGCGGGAATCGGGATACCGCACGCATGCCATTGGCAAGTGGCACAACGACGCCGCCTCGTTTGCGCGGTCGTTCGACGGCGGCGAGATGCTGATGTTCGGCGGCATGAGCGACCACGACGGCGTGCCGGTGCGGCCGTTCGACCCGAGCGGTGCGTTTCCCGATGCGGCGGTCGAGCGGGCGGGCGGGTTCAGTACCGATCTGTTCGCGGACGCCGCGATCCGATTCCTCGATGACCGAGCGCGGCGACCAGCCGTTTCTGCTGTATGTCGCCTTCACCGCGCCGCACGACCCGCGCACGCCGCCGGAGCGGTGGCGACGCGACCCGGCGACGGTGTCGCTGCCGCCGAACGCAGTGCCGGTGCACCCGTTCGACAACGGCGAGATGCAGGTGCGCGATGAGCGGCTGGAGGCGTGGCCGCGCGAGCCGGAGGCGGTGCGGCGGCACATCGCCGACTACTACGGCATGATCGCGCACCTGGACGACCGCATCGGGTCGATCCTGGCGACGCTCGAGGCGCGGGGGCTCGCCGAGGACACGGTCGTGGTCTACAGTGCCGACCACGGCATCGCCATCGGACAGCATGGGCTGATGGGCAAGCAGAACCTGTACGAGCACAGCACGCGCGTGCCGCTGATCATGGCCGGTCCCGGCATCGTTGAAGGGAGGCGCGTCGATGACCTCGTCTGGCATGGCGACACGACCGCGACGTTGCTCGACATCGCCGGGACCGACCCGGCCGTGGCCGCTGATGGCCACTCGCTTATGCCGGCGCTGCGGGGCGAGGGGCTGCCGTCACGCGAGTATGTCGGCGCCGCCTACCGGTTCACGCAGCGATCCGTGCAGGATGGCCGCTGGAAGCTGATCCGCTACAGTAGCAACCCGGATTGGCGGCCCGGTGGCGAGCAGACGCGCGGCTCGGACGTCGTTCAGCTCTTCGACCTCGACAATGACCCATGGGAGCGCGTCAATGTGGCGTGGGATGTCGCAGCTCGCCGGTGTTCGCGAGCGGCTGGAGACCGCGCTGGTCGACTGGCAGCGATCTGTCGGCGATCCCGCCCTTGCGTCGTCTTTTCCCGCCTGAGGTCTACGTGGATTCGAGCACGATACGCAGCGACACCGCGTGCTCCATGGGCAGCCGTTCGGGAAGGGTGACATGCAGCGCGTCGTCGCGCCGCTCCCACGGTGCCTCGCCGCCAGCAAGCGGCTCCACGGCCACGATCCGCTCCGGCAGATGCGGGCTCCCCTCACGCAACGACTGGATGCGGATGACGCCATCGTCCGGCACGGCGAGCGAGGTGGCGTAGAGGCGGTGCGTTGTCTCGCCCTGCTGCACGTCGGTCCGGCGGGTGAAGCGGATGTCACGAGCCGTGTACGCGGACCTCTCCGTATCGGTGAAGGAGCCCTCGGCAATCTCAGTGGGTCCCTCACCGAAGATGCGCCACGGTCGCGTTCCGTACATCGCCTCGCCGTTGACGCGGAGCCACGCGCCGATGTCGCGCAGGATCGCCGCGTCCTCGTCGGGGATGGTGCCATCGGCGCGGGGACCGATGTTGAGCAGCAGCGCGCCGTTCTTGCTGACGATGTCGACCAGGTCCGGAACGAGATCGGCTGCGGACTTGTACGTCGTTGTTCTCGGTGTATCCCCACGAGTTGCGGGCGACGGATGTGTCCGTCTGCCAGAAGCGCTCGCGGATGCCGGCGAGCTGGCCGCGCTCGACGTCGAACACCGCGGTTCCCTCGGGGAACGCGCGGTGCTTGTAGTTGATCGCGACCCCGCGATCCCACTCCGCGGCACGGTTGTAGTAGTAGCTGGCGAACCGCTGCAGGTGCGGCTCGAAGACGTCGGTCTCGATCCACCAGTCGAACCACATCAGCTGCGGCCGGTAGCTGGTCAACGAGCTCGCAGGTGCGCAGGAGCCAGTCCTCCAGGAACTGCGTCGTTCGGCGGCATCTCCTTCGGCTGCGCGGGACCGTAGAACGAGGCGAGCGCCGGGTCCTGCACGTCGGAGGGGAACGCATTGCCGCCGTTCATGAACCACCAGTGCTCGGCGCGATGGGAGGAGACGCCGAAGACCATCCACTGCGAGCGCACCGCCTCGGCGAGCTCGCCGATGATGTCCCGCTTCGGACCCTTCTGCATGCTGTTCCAGGGGCTCAGCGCGCTGTCGTACATCTGCGAAGCCGTCGTGATGCTCGGCGACCGGGACGACGAACTGCGCACCCGCCTCGCGGAAGAGGCGACGCCCACGCCTGCGGCGTCGAACCGGTCGGCGGTGAACAGCGGGATGAAGTCCTTGTAGCCGAACTGCATCCTGGGGGCCATAGGTGGCGCGGTGGTGCTCGATACTCCGGCGAGCCCTGGATGTACATGTTCCTGGGGTACCACTCGTTGCCGAACGCCGGCACCGCGTAGGGGCCCCAGTGGATGAAGATGCCGAACTTGCCGTCGAGGTACCACCTGGGCACCTCATAATGGGAGAGCGACTCCCAGGTGGCGGAGAACGGCCCGCGGGCGACCGTCTCGTCGATCTGCCGGCGGAGGGGTGCGGTGGACTCGTCCTGCTGGTTCATGGAGCCTCCTGCGAGGGTCGGGCGATGCATCATGCATGTATTCAGCTTTCAATCACCCGGTTTGGCAAGAGGCATGTCGCTGGTACCCTAGACGCATCGACACATGGCGCATGGTGGGCGCCAGTCACGACCGATGCGTTTTCTGGAGCGGATCTTGACCACGAACGAGATGTCCCACGGAGGGTGCTGTGCTCCCATGCGGGCCGGCGACACGAGCAATGCCGAGTCTGGCGCGGTGCGAACGCGCACGACAGTCCATGAGATCGTCGCGCGGGATCTGCTCGCGCTCGACGGCGGCACGTTTCGCATGGGGAGTGACGACCCGAAGGGGTTTCCGGCGGACGGCGAGGGGCCGGTGCGCGCCGGTGACGGTGAGCCCGTTCCGGATCAGCCGCTACGCGGTGACGAACGGGCAGTTCGCGGCGTTCGTCGACGAGACGGGGTACGTGACCGAGGCGGAGCGGTTCGGCTGGTCGTTCGTGTTCCACCTGCTGGTGCCGAAGCGGGGCGTGACGGTGCGGGGCTCCTCGGGAGGCGCGCCGTGGTGGCTGGGGGTGGACGGCGCGAGTTGGAAGGCGCCGGAAGGGCCGGGATCGACGATCGAGGCCCGGCTCGACCACCCGGCGATTCACGTCTCGTGGAACGACGCGATGGCGTTCTGTGCGTGGAGCGGCACCAGGCTGCCAACCGAGGCGGAGTGGGAGCTCGCCGCGCGAGGCGGACTGGACCAGAAGCGGTTCGCCTGGGGTGACGATCTCGATGCCGGGCGGCAAGCATCGCTGCAACATCTGGCAGGGGACGTTCCCCCAGCGCAACAGCAAGGCGGACGGCTATCTCTCCACCGCGCCGGTGGACGCCTACGAGCCGAACGGCTTCGGTCTCCACAATGTGTGTGGCAATGTCTGGGAGTGGTGCGCGGACTGGTTCACGGCGGGGCCGCACCCGGCGGAGCGCGTTGTCGACCCGACGGGGCCGGCCACGGGCGATGCGCGCGTGATGCGCGGCGGCAGCTACCTCTGTCACAAGTCGTACTGCAACCGCTACCGGGTGGGCGCGCGCAGCGCCAACACACCGGACAGCGCGACGGGCAACATGGGGTTCCGCGTCGCCGCCGACTGATGCCGCAGTCGGGGAGACACGACGAACTGCGAGCTGTCGTGATCGGTCGGATGAGATGTTTTGGCGGTCATGGCAACCGAGGCATGGGGAGACGAGCCCGCCCCTGAGGCGGCTTCGTCGAATGCACGGGCGTTCGACCGGGATGCCAGGGCTCGAATGGCCGCATGTGCTTACAGGCGCCGCGGCATGACCTTCGCGAGTCATGCCGCGGCGCCCATCCCGGCGGGTCGTCTTGACATGCAACGCTCCGAAGCCGCTCAATCCGAATCACCATGCTGCGGATGGCATGGATGTTGCTCTAGTGACTACCAGAGTCGATAGAGCGCACGACGGAAGGGAGGTATGCATGTACATCGGTGGCGGACTGCTTGTAGTCATTCTGATCATCATCATCCTGATCCTGGTCCTCTAATTCCCGCCGGGCTCGACCCGGCTGGAGAAGTGAGGCTGGTGTCCGCGGTAAGGCGGACGCCAGATCAGGCTGAGAGGGCGGTGTCGCATCTGTGCGACACCGCCCTCTCGCTGTCTCCGCCAGCCCTGCAAGCCGAGGTCGATCCCCGTCCTATGTGCGTCGTTTGGCAACAGCGCTGCGGGGTTCGCCGGTTACGCTGCGAACCTGGATCATCTTGTGCCGTGATGGCCAGTATCGTACACTACGGGTGTGGAAATGCGAACATGCGTTCGTATTCCGGGCAGCGGACGATGGGGCAGGCACGGGCTTCGCGTGCATCGCTGTCGCTACGTTTCACACGGAAACAGGATAGAATCCGAACACCGGTCCAACCCTCTCTGGCCGCGAGGTGCTGTCAGCACATCACCCGTTTTTTCACGTCAGAGCGCAGAAGCGCCGGGGATGGTCCGGTACATGCCGACAGGCCAGAAGGTGAAAGGTCACATGGTAATGGCGACACCACAGACAGACCGCGACCGCGCAGTCGATATGGCGATCGCGCAGATCGAGCGGAACTTCGGCAAGGGCTCCATCATGAAGATGAAGCCGGGCGAAGTGAATCCGATGCAGATCGACTCGATCCCGACGGGCAGCATCGCGCTGGACCTCGCGCTCGGCATCGGTGGCGTGCCCCGTGGCCGCATCGTCGAGATTTACGGTCCGGAGTCGTCAGGCAAGACGACGCTGGCGCTGCACATCATCGCCGAGGCGCAGAAGTCGGGCGGTCTCGCGGCGATCGTGGACGCCGAGCACGCGCTCGACCCGCAGTACGCCGGTCGCCTGGGTGTCGATCTCGACGAGCTGCTGATTTCCCAGCCGGACACCGGCGAGCAGGCGCTGGAGATCACCGAAACCTTGGTGCGCTCCGGCGCGCTGGATGTGATCGTGATCGACTCGGTGGCGGCGCTGGTGCCGAAGGCCGAGATCGAGGGCGACATGGGCGACTCCCATGTCGGCCTGCAGGCGCGGCTCATGAGCCAGGCGCTGCGCAAGCTCACCGGGGCGATCAGCCGCTCGAAGACCTGCGTGATCTTCATCAACCAGCTCCGCATGAAGATCGGCGTGATGTTCGGCAGCCCGGAGACGACGACGGGCGGCAACGCGCTGAAGTTCTACTCGTCGGTGCGCATGGATATCCGCCGCATCGAGACGATCAAGCAGGGGACCGATGCGACCGGCATCCGCGCCCGGGTGAAGGTGATCAAGAACAAGGTCGCGCCGCCGTTCCGGCAGGCCGAGTTCGACATCATGTACAACGAGGGCATCTCTGTCGCCGGCAGCGTGCTCGATGTGGCGACCGACCTCGGCATCGTGCGCAAGAGCGGCGCGTGGTTCTACCTCGAAGAGGAGCGGCTCGGGCAGGGTCGCGAGAACGCCAAGACCTTCCTCAAGTCGAACGAGGATATCCTCAACGACATCCGGAATCGGATCAAGGCGCAGTCGCCGGAGCTCAGTGGCCGTCTCGCCTACGACGGACAGAAGGATGAGGCCGACGAGGATGGCGTCATCTCCGACGACGAGGAGTAGGCTCCTCGCAACACGTCACTGAGCAGGCAACCGCCCGGCGCGTTCCAACGCGCCGGGCGGTTTCGTCATTGGGCGCGTGCTTCGCGGATCGGCCGCGACTGCCGCCCTCCGGACGGCCGGGCGAGGGCAGAGCCTCGCCCCTACGACCTGATGCAATCGGCCTGCAAAGACCTTTAGCGGTCAGTAGTGACGGACTCCACGATCGCGTCAGCGAAGGCCTCCGGGTTCTCGATCATCATCACATGCCCGGCGTCGGGAATGACCTTCACGGCGATGGTGGGGTCGTGCAGGGCCGGTGAGAGCGGAGGCGTCAGCGCGCCCCGGATCATCGTGCGTGGGATCGCGAGCGATTCCACCTGCTCGCGGAAGGTCGGGCGACCGCTCGGCACGCAGCGAAACGGCGCTCCGATGCAGCGCGATGGGCGATGCCTGCTTCAGGGTCACCAGGAACCGGGCGGCGACCGTGCTGCCGCGCTCGGCCTCCCGCTGCGTCTGGTAGACCAGCGCCCGGTAGCCGCGATCCACGAACCGGCTCTCGGATTGACGGGCGATGTGCCCGCTGAGCGAGCCCTCGCCGGGGTCGAGATTCGGCTCGGCGGCGACAAGGCTCGCGATGCGGCCGGGATGCCGGGTGGCCAGCGCGATCCCGATCGATCCGCCCATGCTGTGCCCGACGAAGGCGACGCTCGACAGATCGAACGCACCCAGAAGCTCGGCTACCGCGTCGGCATGGTTCTCCATCGTGTATGACCAGTCGCTCGGGCGGTCGCTTTCGCCGTGGCCGGCGGCGTCGATGAACAGCATCGGCCGGTGGGCGAGCGCGGGATGGTCAGCGAGATAGAGCAGGTCGCGGGAGCTCGAGCCGAGGCCATGAAGGACGACGACGAGCTGACCGCCTGCCTCCGTGCCCCGGTGACGTGTCCAGGCGAGCGCAACGCCGTTGGCGGGAGTCTTCCCCCGCTCGAAGGTGTGGGATGGGTCAGGCATCGAACAATGCCTTGAGGGGGCCGCTACGGAGCTTGTCGAGCGCGTCACGGGCTTCGTCCTCGTCTCCCATCTCGAGCGCGAGCGCGATCCCGGAGAACTCACGGTACTCCCAGTGCCACCGGCGACGCTCCATGAGGTCGGCGTCGATCTCACCGCCATGGCGACGGTACGCGTCGAGGACCGCGCCTGTGAACGGCTCGCCGGCGTGGAGCAGGGTGGCGACGTCCTGTGCAGGATCGTCGATGCCGACGTTCTCCCAGTCGATCAGACCGGTGATGCGGTCCTGTGCCGGGTCGACCAGGATATTGCCGTGCCAGAGGTCGCCGTGAACCAGGCGCGGCGTATATCGCGCGTCGGCGCGGGCGTGTCGATAGCTGTCCCACCAGCGCTTCAGCCTGTCTGCGACCACCGGTCCGGCGGTGTCTGTGAGCCATGGGAGCGCGCGCGCCATGGCGATCTCGCGCTCGGCGTCGATGTCCTCGCGGTTCTGGAACGTGCCCGCGAAGGTCGCGAGGGCGGAGGCCGGGATGGCGTGCATGGCGGCCAGGATCGCACCGAGCTGGTCGGCGATGGCGGGCGTCATCGTCGCCGGAGAGAGCGGCTCGCCGGGGATCCACGCGTAGCCGACCACGCCATGCTCGAACGGATGCCCCATCGGGATGGTCCACAGCGGCACGGGGATCGGCACCGGCAGCAGACGCGCGAGGCGGCGCATCGGCGAGCTGAGCGCCTGCTGGCGGAGGGCGAGGTGCTCCGTCGCGGGGATGCGGACGGCAACGCCGGTCATCGAGCGGAGCGTGGCGGCGCCGTAGCCGACATCGACGAGCTCGAGTGGGCCGAGGGCGCCGGTGCCGGGAGCGAGGGTCTGGAGCTGGCGCGAGAAGTTTGCGAGATCGGCATCGAGGGTCATCGTGACGGTTCGTCCTCCTGCCCCAAGGATACCGAAACGGGCCGGAAGCGTTCGCTCCCGACCCGTTTCGATGTGCCCTGCTGTGGTCTCCGCCGCTAGGTGATGCGGACGGCACCGTACCAGCGCGAGCTGTAGTAGTTCGAGCTCAGGCTGCTGATCTTGACGCCGGTGTTCTCGTTCTCGGCGTGGATGAACTGATCCCCACCGATGTAGATGCCGACGTGCGACAGACCCGCCTTGTAGGTGTTCTGGAAGAAGACCAGGTCACCCGGCTGGAGGCTGCCACGTCCGACCGGGGTGCCGGCCGCGACCTGAGACCACAGACCGTACCCGATGTCCTTGCCGACCACGTTGCGGATCACCCAGTAGGTGAAGCCGGAGCAGTCGAAGGAGTACGGGCCATGGGTCGCCCAGACGTATGGGTAGCCTTCGTAGCCGAGCGCGTAGTCGACGATGGCGTTGCCCGTCGCCGAGCTGCCGCCGCCACCGGAGGTGGGCGGGTCGGATGGCTCCGGCGCCGCCGAGCCACCGCGCTCGCTGAGCGCCTCGCTGGTCTTCGTCAGGTAGTCACCGTGCATGAAGCCCTTGAGGCCGTCCCAGTTCACCGGGTAGTAGCCGTTGCCGGCCGGTCCACCGGTGATCAGGACCACCGTTCCGGTCGGGGCGTAGGTCGCCACACCGGCGCCGGTGCTCGGCTCGTAGCGCAGGTTCAGGTTCGACGTTGTCTTCGCGTGGTCGCCGTTGCCGAACGCCGCGGCCGGCTCCGGATCCGGCGTCGGGGCTGGCGCGGGATCCGAGGATCCGCCACCAGTGCTCAGGTAGGTCTTGTAGACGTAGCCGTTGGTGCCGCCGCAGACGACCGGCTGCCAGTTGCCCTCCGCGCTGCCGCGCAGGGAGACGGTGGCGCCCGGTGCGAGGACGGTGATGATGCTCGAATCGGTGCTGGCGCCACTGCGACAGCGGAGGCCGTCGCCGCTGGTGCCAGATACGGTCGCGGTGCCGGTCACCTGGCCGGTGCTGCCGCTGCCACTGTCTGTCGAGCCGCCGCCATCGCTCGGGGCAGTACCGCCGGCGCTGACGTATGTGGTGGAGACGTAGCCATCACTCCCGCCGCAGGTGACGCCCTGCCAGCCGTTCTGGGCTGCGGTGCGAACGTTGAGGACAGTGCCCTCCGCGACCGCGGTGATGACCGGGTAGCTGGTGCCGGCGCCCGTGCGGCAGTTAAGCGCCGCGCCGCCGGTCCCGCTGACGGTCACGGTGCCACTCGCGGCACCGCCTCCGGACGAGCTGTCACCGGTGCTGCCGGAGCTGCTGCCGATGCTGAGGTAGTCCGTGTGGGCGTAGCCGTTCTGGCCGCCGCAGACAACCGGGAGCCAGCTGCCCTCGGCCGCGCCGCGGACGTTGACCCGGGTGCCTTCGGCCATCACGGTGATGATGCTGCCGCTCGGCGATGTTCGGCAGCGGAGACCGTCGCCGTTGGTGCCCTTGACAGTGGCCGTGCCACTGGTGGCGGTGCTGCCGCCGCTGGTCGAGCCAGAGGAGGAGGTCTTCGCCGTGATGTACTGGCCGTAGACCCAGCCGTTCTGGCCGTCGCAGACGACAGGAACCCAGTCGCCCTGAGCCGCGCCGCGGACGTTGACCGCGCTGCCGGCCGGGAAGTAGCCGATGATGCTCGCGTTGATCGAGGCCTCGCTGCGGCAGTTGAGACCACCGCCACCGGTGCCGGTGACCTCGCCATTGCTGACATTGCCCGATGTGAACTCGCTCGAGGCGCCGCCCGAGTAGAGGTACATCGAGTGCGCGTAGCCGACCTGGTCGCCGCAGAGGATGGACATCCAGCCGGCGTCATCCGGCTGGGACAGGACGAAGACCGACATGCCTTCGGGCAGCACGCGAAGCACCGACGCGTCAGCGTTCGGAGCGGTGCGGCAGGCGATGCCGTCGCCGTTGGTGCCGGTAACCGTGGCCGTGCCGAGGATCTCATCGTCCTTCACCGGCGCGGTCGACTCGGTCTCGGCGACGGTGATACCCGTCGTCTCTTCCTCGGGCTCGGCGGTTGCCTCAGCCGTCGCCGTTTCGGTGGCAACCGGGGTTTCGCTATCAGCAGGCTTCGCCTCGGGGGCATCGACCTCGTCGGTCGCTTCGGTCGTCGGAGTCGCCACCGTGGCGTCGCCCTCCGGCGCCGTCTCGGCGGTCGGGGTGACGTCCTGCGACTCATCTGTCTTTGTCGGCGCAGGGGTCGCGTCCGCCGGCTCACCAGTCTGGACATCGACCTTGACCGCCGTGTCGACGGTTGCCTCGGTGGTCTCCGTGGCGGCCGGCGTGACATCGGTGGTAGCCGGCTCAGTGGCGACATCCGGCGTCGCCGGGTCGTCCGTCTTGTCGGTGGATGGCGCCTGGACAGCGTCGGTCTGCTGGGCGGTCTCATCGGCGACGACCTCGGTGGCCGCCACCGTGACCTCTGCAGCAGGAGTCTCGACTGCCGGTGTCTCAACTACTGGAGTCTCGACCACCGGAGTCTCCACGGCGGGCGTGGTCGCCTCGGCAACCGGCGTCTCTGTGACCAGAGTCTCCGCCGCAGCGACCTCCTCGGTCGTGGTGTCGGCAGGTTTCGGAGCGGCCGGTGCGTCTCCAGTGAGGTAGGCCGTGGCGATGAATCCACCGCCACCGGCACAGTTCACCGGGGTCCAGCTGATGCCCTCGGCCCAGGTCTCGGCACCGGTGATCTCAACGGTGCCGCCCATGCTGACGACGGTGAGCTCAGGCGCCGCGGTGCTCGCGGCCGCGCGGCAGATGACGTTGTCCGACGCGAAGAGCGTTGCGATCGGCTCCTGCCAGGCAGGGGCCGGGGCGCTTGCAGGCTCCTCGGTGGTGGCCTGGTCTGTCGTCTCGGTCGTGGTGGTGTCGGTTGTCACCGGCGCCTGCTCCACGACTTCGGTCGGCGTCGGCACCACCGGAGCGGGCGTCGGCGTCTCGACGGGAGCGGGTGCTTCCTCAGCGACCTGCTCCTCGGCGGCAGCCTGCTCGGCCTCGGTGGTGATGTAGTCGGTGGCGATGAAGCCGCCGACGCCGGCGCAGTTGACCGGGGTCCAGCTCATGCCCTCGACCCAGGTCTCGACGCCGGTGATCTCGATCGTCTGCCCGAGGGAGACGGTGGCGATCTTCTCGGCGCTCGTCGTGGCGTCCGTACGGCACGTCACGTTGTCGCGTGCAACACCATATGCGATCGGCTCCTGCCACGGGGCGGTGGGAGCCGGCTTCTCGGTTGCTGTGGTGTCGGGTGTAGGTGCCGCGTCCGTGGTCTCCTCGGTGGCAGCGACGCCGGAGAGATCGATCGCGGGCATGTAGCCCTCGAGATCCCAAACGCGAACGTAGTACCAGAGTGAGCCATCAGCGGCGGTGAAGGGGCCATCCTGAACGGTGACCGGAGTGTCGATTACGACCTCGGCGCGAACGTCGGCGTCGAGGCTCGAGTCGGTGTAGAGATTGGTGTCCGTTGAGACGACGGCGTCGTCCCCCGGCACCAGATCGTCATTCGCCAGGGCGATCACCGGAGAGATGACGGACAACAGCATCAGCCCGATCATCGCGATGAACAACCCTGTGCGGGTTTGCTTAAGGAGTGTCAACAACTCCTTCCCTCCTGTTATTGGTTCGGCAGCCGGGCAGCCCCCCGGTCTGTTCGCTCCGTGCCCGCTCGTGCGATGGGTTCGCCAGGGCGATCCCGAGGCTTGAGCAGTCACGACTGTGCAAAACCAGCCTTCTGCACAGGCCATGGACCATTGTCGATGTTGGGGAGTTGAAGAAGATGCAGCGCACCGATCACCGTTTCAGAGCCATTCCAGCCATGACGAACGTGAACAGTTGATGCGGTGCGAGCCTGCTGTGCAGGCGAATCCCTCCATCCCCAGGCGACGGTGGCGTGTGCAACGGTCTTCGACGGTGCGCGGTGGGTATACAGATGGCCACAACCTGTTCGCAGAACCGGAACCTGAGGTTCAGTCGACGTTGCGTCGAACTCCGCGAAGCGTGGTGTGGCCCTGTCTCCTGTCGTGTCACTGTCGAGCGATACATCGCTTGCCCGGTAGCGGGGAACCAGCCAGAGTATCCCGCTCCGATGCCGTCAAACCCATCGGGTCTCTTGGACGGTAACAAAAGCCCATACATGTGTCAAGCAGGTATGGCGGCGCTGAAATGAAAGTACGAACACACTTTACACCGAATGGCGACATTCTGTCGACAGCCTGATTTTCCGGGCTGGAGCGCCGGCGGTGTGGGTGTGCCCAGCTGTCCAGCAGTTGGCATCGTGTTTTGCGCCTGGCGGGCTGATTCCGCCTCTAACGGGCACCTGCGCACGCTGCTGTCGCGGCATGATGACGGCCGGGCACAGCGGCAGCTTGCACGGAAGACAGGGGGTGGTTAGCTCACGACGCCGCTGTGCCGCATCGTCACGAAAATCCATGTCGTGAATTGCTGCACATCTGTCCCGTTTGCATGTCTGGTGGGCTGGCCCGATGCGGGGATACAGCGACGCGGTCGGGGCACAGGCCCCGACCGCGTTCGACGCATCTCTAGATGTCGCTCTCGGCGTCGCTTCGACGCCGGCGGACGCGTGGCCCGGTGCCGGCCTGCAGCTCGGACTCCGCGTCGCGCCGCTGCGAGGTGGCGGCGTCGAGCTCCTCCTGGATCTGCTCCATGCGGATGCGGACCCGTTGCTCGTGCAGGTACCAGACGTCCCGGTGGAGGGCGGTGTCCATCTGCCGCAGCTCCTCGATCTCGCTGTTGATCGAGCCAATCCGGTAGGAGAGCTCGCGGTGCATCTCGTTGGCCTCCTCGAGCCGCTCGTTGAGACGGTCGATGCGTTCGTCCATCGTCTGGCGCAGCTGCTCGAAGCGGGCGTCGTTTTCCTGCCGGGCGTCGTCGTGCATATCGATCAGCATGTCGTGACGCTCCTCGGAGAGCGTCTGATGGCGCGTGAACTCCTGCCGCAGGCTCTCTTCGGCCTGCCGCAGCTCGTCGAGCGTCGGATCGACGTGCACAAGCCCGCGGCGCGTGTTCTCGATGACGTCGTAGAGGTGGGCGAGATCGGAGCGGAGCTCGTCGATGCGGCTGTTGTAGCTGTCAACAACATCCTGTACGTCAACGACGCGGCGACGGCCCTCCTGGTCGACGATCTTGATCGCGTCCTCGGTGCGGATGATGTCGCGCCGGAGACCGTCCATCTCGCCACGGACGCCGTCGATGGTGTCGCGGAGGCCATGGGTGAGGGTGCTGGTGCGGTCGCTGAGCGCGGAGAGGTGCTCGATCATCGTGCCGAGCTCGTCGAACCGCTTCTCCGTCTGCGAGCTGTCGTCGACCTTCTTGCGCGACTCCTCGAGAATCTCGGTGACGTGCGCCTGCAGCGAGCGGATCGGGCGGATGCCGTCTTCGATCCGTGTCTCCAGCTCCTCGATCTTCTGCCGTGTCCGGTTCTCGTCGAGCGCGCGGGCCTGGGCGTTCTGCTCGCCCTCCTTCTGCACCTGCTCGATGGTGAGCGCGTTCTGGGCCACGAGCGATTGCTGGTGCTTTGACTGCTCCTCCTGGCGCTGCTGGCGGCTGGTCAGCTCACGCAGGAGCTGCCGCAGCTCGTCCACCTGGCTCTGCACCGTGGCGGTCCGGGCTTCCTCGCGGCGACGCTCGTCCTCGCGGCGGTATCGTGACTCCGTCTCCGGCCGCGGCATGGTGCGGGACGCCTGCGTCGGTGGCGGGCTCGGCGCCACCGGCTGGGGCTCCACAGGCTGCTCTGCGTGCGGCTCCTGATCGACGGCGTCGTCCCGCTCCTCGGAATCCTCATCGTCGAACGCCTCGAGATCGTCCGGGTCCGGCAGGACCGTCCGGTCTGTGGGCTGGTGGTCGTTTTGCTGTTTCCTGCGGCGTCGAAGCATGGATGCGGTTCCCCGTGGGTGCGAGACGTTTTGTGTAGGGTACAACGGGCGGTCGCGGGTGGCGACGTGGGTCAGGCTGGCACAGCGTCCAGCTCCCGAATGGAGCGGATCACCGAGCGGGCCAGCGCAGCCGGGTCGTAGCCGCCCTCGAGCACGACCGCGAGCCGGCCGTCGCACAGGGTGTCGGCCAGCTCGCGCGTGCGCCGGGTCAGCGCCGCGAAGCCGTCGTCGGTGACGCGGCAGCCTCCGATCGGGTCTTCTTCGTGGGCGTCGTAGCCGGCCGAGAGCAGGATGATGTCCGGGCGGGATCGCTCGACGAGCGGCGCGACGTCGGCATCGAAGGTCGCGATCCACTCGAGGTCGCCCGTGCCGGGCGGCAGCGGGCTGTTGGAGACGGTACCCTCACCGCGGCCGCTGCCGTGCTCCGCGCGCCGACCGGTACCGGGATAGAGCGGGGACTGGTGGATGGATGCGTACCAGACGCTCGCATCTTCATTGAAGATAGCCTGCGTCCCGTTGCCGTGGTGGACGTCCCAGTCGACGATGGCGACCCGCTCCGCGCCAAGGTGGCGCGCGTGGGCCGCGGCGATCGCGACGGAGTTGAGCAGGCAGAATCCCATCGCACGGTTCGGCGTGGCGTGGTGCCCCGGCGGGCGCCCGAGCGCGAAGGCCCGCGTGGCCGCGCCGGACCACACTGCCTCGACCGCCCCGACGGCGGTGCCGGCCGCTGCCCGGGCTGTGGCCACCGAGTCCGGCGCGACCATCGTGTCCGGGTCGAGCCACGCGCCGCCGGACGCGGCGATCGCTTCAAGGTGGCGCAGGTGGTCAGCGGTGTGAACGCGGAGGATCATCTCGTCGGTGGCGGGTGCGTGCGGGACGTCGGGGCGATCGGCCAGCATGCCGGCGGACTCGAGCGCCGACATGATCGCGCGGTAGCGACGCGGATGCTCGACGTGCGCGCCGGTGTCGTGGCCGGCGAAGGCGTCGTCATGCAGGAGCGCGCTCGTGGTGGGATGCATGCGGTCTCCGCGTGGTGCGTGCCGATGTGCGCTGGTTCGGGAGGCGGATCAGGAACCGGTGCGCGAGAAGCGCCGAGGGGCTGGACGGGGCGTCGCTTCACGAGAGGTGCGCGCCTCGTCGATGGAGGTGATGTTGCGGTGGGCGCCGTCCTGCAAGGGCCGTCGCATGGATGAACGCTCAGCGGCTGCCTGCGCCTGCGGGCGGCGCAGCAGCGAAGTCGGACCCATCCAGCCGTACACCAGCGCGCCGACAACGGGCGCGCAGAGGATAAACAGGCCCCATGCCACCTTGTTGCCGCCGCGTACACGCGGACGGCGCCGCAGATCGCGGAGCGCCTGGATCATCAGGATGTACTGGGCGGCGGCGAAGCCGACGACCAGGGCGATCGCAATCGCGGTCTGCACCGACATGGTGAAAATCCCTCAACGACGCTGGTGCGTCGTGCACAGTCGTTGCTGACCATTGTAGTCGTACGCCAGCGTTTTCGCGACAACGACGCACATTTCGGTCCATCACGGGTGTAGGGACACCGTGTCGGTGTTGTTGTCTTCCGCGACATCGACGCTCGTCGCGTTTCGCCGATATGGGCTATCCAGCCTCGCCCGCCGCCTCGACCAGATAGTCCTCCACGACGTAACCCGCCTCGCCGGTGTCCATCACCGCGACCTGGTACCAGTTGTAGCCGTCCGCCTGGATCGCCTCGCTGATGATGACCACCTCGGTGTTGGGTTTCAGCTCGGTGATGACTTCGCCGGTGGTCGAGGGCTGGTCCCGCAGGTTGAGCGGGTCCTTGCCGATTTTCGCTGTGTCGCCGTTGGAGAACGCTGGTGTCGTGCTGCCCGGTGTGGAGCCGCTGGTCGCGTTGTCCGCCGCCGGCTCCTGGGCGGTGCCGGTGGTGCCGTCCAGCGAGATATACCGATAGTCGTCGGTCAGGCGGGAGTCGCGCATGCGCAGCAGGCTGGTAGTCGCCCAGGGCCAAAGCCAGATGCCGTACCAGCCGTTCGCGGTTGCGCCGGGAACCAGCTCGACCGAGATCCAGGGGTAAGGCTGCGCCATCGCGAGCAGGTGGTCCCACGGCTCGCCGTTGGTGTCGACGAGCTCCAGTGCGGTCCACGAGAAGAACTGCGGCGAGGTACCGACGTTGCGGACCGTCACATCCAGTCCGATCGCCTGCCAGCTGTCCGCACCGTCGCCCGGCATGCCGAGCGCCTGCACGCGGTAGTCCGAGACGTTGTAGTAGGTGGTGGAGTCGATCCAGTCGTTGACCGTGACCTCCCACACCGCCGTGCGAACGGTCTCGCCGATTCCAGCCGGCGATGCCAGCGAGCTCCCGACATCGGTCGGCTCGCCGCCGGTGTCGCTGTACGTCGGCAGCGCGGCGCCGTCGGTGAGCGCGAATGCAGCCGCGTAGCGCGGGCCGACCGGGATCGCCGGATCGAAGAGCAGCACCGCCGTGGACACGTCGTTCACCAGCCCGCCAGTCCACCCGGTGTACGTCTCGCCCGGTTTCAGGGCGACGTTGAACGGCGGGTCGGGGACCTCGATGCTCGGGCATCGTCGCAGGATGCCGTCGGTGCTCCCAACCGGGAAGTCGGAGACCGCGAAGGTGCACACCTGCTGGCCGTTGTTGACCGCGGTGACCTTGGCAAGCACGTAGGAAAGCCCGTCGGGCGGCGGGTTGTTCTGGCTGTTGGTGTTGGCGACGGTGGCGGTGCCATCGGCGACGATCGCCTCCTCGACCCGGAGGGTGAGCGGGCCGACGGTCACATCGGTGCCGGTCGGCACGGGCGCGGCGATGGTGGGTGCGGTGAGCTGGGTCATCGGAACGGGAAACTCCTGGAGTCAGATGGTCCGCGTGGCGGCAGTGCCGCTCCAAAGATACCGCGATCCCGGACGGCATGATGCGGCGTGCCGATCCGGGGCGTAGAATGGCGGCGACGGGACCGAATGTGATCAGGATCGCAGCAGAAAGGTCGAGCATGGCGAGCGCCGCATCGACGTCCAGTGGCCGACCGTTTTCGTTCGAGGACGTCTACGCCGACGGCAACCCCTACCCGCACTATGCCTGGTATCGCGAGCACGACCCGGTGCATGCTGGCGAGCCAGCGGGGTGGCTGTTCGGGCACCCGTCGATCTATCTGTTCCGGCATGCTGACGTGATGCAATGGCTGCGCGACCCGCGCATGATCCGCCAGGTGACCGGATTCCCAGAGCTGCAGGAGCAGCGCGAGCAGAACGGGTGGGAGCCGCCGTCGCCAGATTCATGGGGCGGTGTCGCGAACCGGTTCATGCTCTTTCTCGATCCGCCGGACCACACCCGGCTGCGCGGCCTCGCCAACCGCGCCTTCACGCCGCGGGTCGTCGCTGACCGGCGCGGCGAGATCGAGGAGATCGCATCCTCGCTGGTTGACGCGTTCCGCGAGGAGCAGGGCGGCGATGGGGATCTCATCGCCGCCCTGGCCTTCCCGATGCCGGTACTGGTGATCGCGCGGGTGCTCGGCATCCCGCCGGAGGACCTGCGCAGGCTGCGGGACTGGTCGGCCGTGCTCGGCGCCGCGATCGACCTGCCGATGGAGGGGCTTGCCGCGCTGCAGTCGCGGATCGAGGATTCGACCCGCGACATGGCGGAGTATCTCCGCGCCGTCGTCGCGAAGCGCCGCGATGACCCGCAGGACGACCTCATCTCCCGGCTGATCGCCGCGCGCGACGAGGAGGGAAAGCTCACCGATGACGAGCTGATCGCGACGTGCATCCTGCTGATGATCGCCGGGCACGAGACGACGGTGAACCTGATCGCCAACGGCACGCTGGCGCTGATGCGGCACCGAGACCAGTGGGAGCGTCTGGTTGCGGATCCGTCGCTGGCGGGGAACGCCACCGAGGAGCTGCTGCGATACGACAGTCCGGTGCAGCTGACCACCCGCATCACGGCGGAGGATGTCGAGATCGGGGGTGTGACGGTGCCGCGAGGCTCCGAGGTCTTCTTCATGCTTGGCTCGGCGAACCGTGACGAGGCGGTCTGGGACGATCCCGACCACGTGCGGATCGACCGGCAGGTCGGGCGGCACATGTCGTTCGGCATGGGCATCCACTTCTGCCTTGGCGCGCCGCTCGCCCGCCTCGAGGGGGAGATCGCCTTCGCCACCCTCGCGCGGGTGGCGCCCGGGCTCCAGCTGATCGATCCGAACCCGGCGTGGCGGCCCGGCGCCGTGCTGCACGGGCTGCAGCGGCTGGACGTGCGCCTGACCTGACAGCTCCTGGGCCGAAGCCGGCCACCGGATGGATCTGTTGCGAAGTTGTCACGTTGGGCCCGCCTGCGGCGTGCCGGTTGGGATGCGCCTCGCGGTATCGTGCGGGCAGCGGGGTGCCCCGAAGGTGAGGCGTGTGACGGTCCGGGGCGTCCATGGAGAGGAGTCCCGACATGACCTGTAGTCCTGCACGCCTGTCGCGGCGGGCGATCATGCGATCCGGTGCCGGGGTGATTGCCGGCGCGATGCTGGGCGGCTCGCCGCTCGCGACGCTGGCACAGGGCCTGAGCGGGAAGATCACCGTCGGGTTCGATGCCTCCAACGAGACGCTGGCAGCTGTCATCGCGGCCGCCGCAGGGGCAGTGCGGGAGGCGAATCCGGATGCCGAGATCGAGGTCACGCCGGCGCCCGCGGGCAACTTCCAGACGCAGCTCTTCCTCGCGCTCAGCACCGGTCGCGCGCCGGACGTGTTCATCACCACCGGCCTTGGCGTCGGCGAGCTGAGCGCCGGCGGCTACCTCGCACCGCTCGATCCCTTCCTCGCGACGTGGGACGGCTGGTCGCAGTACCCCGATCATGTTCGCGCGGCGATCAGCTACAACGACTCGACCTGGGCGCTGCCGACAGTGCTCGACGCGCATTTCCTCTATTACCGCAAGGATCTCTTCGAAGAGGCGGGCATTGGGCGTGACTGGACACCGACGACGCTCGACGACGTGCTCGCGGCGGCCCGGCAGGTGAAGGCCAACGTGCCGGACGTGATTCCGTATGCCCTCTATGCTGGCGCCAACGGTAGCAACGCGACCGCTGCGCGCGGGTTCCTGCCGCTCGCCTTCGCCTACGGCGGCTCGCTCACCGACGAGAACGGACAGGTGGATCATCGACAGCTGCCCGATCCGCAATGCCCTGCGCTACTACGCCACCGCATATCAGACGGACAAGACGGTGCCACAGGAGGTGATGACCACCCCGAACCCGTCGAACATGGTGCGGGATGCGTTCGGCGGCGGCGAGCTGGCGATGGTGTTCGAGGGCTCGTGGGTGTATGCGAGCTGGGCGGACGCCGCCGATGACGTCGGGTACGTACCGCTGCCGATGTACGACGGCACGCGCGGGTTCAACCTCGGCGGGCTCGGCAACTCGTGGTACATGAACGCGAACACGGAGAACATGGATCTCGCCTGGGCAATGATCGCCGCCGGCAACACGAAGGAGGCGCTGGTCGCGATGAGCCTGGCGTCGCCGCACCTGCCGCCCCGTCAGGATGCCGTCGATGATCCTGCCTTCCAGGAGACGCCGTTCCTCTCGGCCATGGTCAGCGGCTTCGACGATCTCATGCTGGCGCCCCCGGACCCGTCCTATCGCCAGCTCGTCGGAGTGATCCAGAACGCGACCGGCATCGTCGCCACCGGCGAGGTATCGGCGGACGAGGCGGTCGAGCGATACGCCGAGGAGATGACGCGCATCCTGGGTGAGGACCGGGTTGTGCGCCAGCCCTGCGGGTAGCGGCATGGAGACACCCGCCGCCGGAACGGCATGCCAGGGCGCGCGCCGACGGGCATGGCGCCGCGAGCTGCCGCGCGTCGCCCTGGTGCTGCCGGCGGCGGCGATCCTGCTGCTCTTCTTCGTGCTCCCTGCCGGGTGGGCGATCTGGACCAGCCTGACCGACCGCGCGCTGCTCGGCTTCGGCGCGATGGAGACGCGATACATCGGGCTGGACAACTACCGTCGCCTCTGGGATAACCCGGATTTCCCCAAGATCCTGATGAACACCGTCGTCTTCGTCGCCAGCACGGCGATCGTCGGGGAGACCGCGCTCGGGTTCGCGCTTGCGTTGCTGCTGCACCAGGCGCGGCGAGAGCGCTCGCGGCTGGCGCCGATCGCGTACGCGGCGGTGCTGGTCGCATGGATCACGCCGCCCGCCTTTTCGGGAGCGATCTGGGGCGCCATCTTCGCCTTCCGTCACGGCGCCCTCACCACGATGCTGGAGGCGCTCGGAATCCAGCCGATCGACATGCTCGCGGAGTACCCGATGTTGTCCGTCATCGTCGCGGAGAGCTGGCGCGGCGCGGCGCTGCCGATGGTGATCTTCCTCGGCGCGCTCCAGATGCTGTCGCCGTCGATCTACGAGGCGGCGCAGATCGACGGCGCCGGCCCCTGGCGACGATTCATCGACCTCACCCTGCCGCTCCTCGGCCATTTGGTCGCGATCGTGCTGCTGGTGACGACGATCACCGGTATGGGCAGTTTCCTGCTGATCCAGATCCTGACCAACGGCGACCCCGGCTACCAGACGGAGACGATCGCCCTGTTCGCGTTCCATCGGGCGTTCGTGACCTATGAGATCGGCCTCGGCGCGGCGATCGCGGTGGTGATGCTCGCGATGAACCTCGTGTTCGCGGCGTTCTACCTGCGGATCGCGAGGGTAGGGGAATGACCACCCGGCGCGCCATTGGCTGGCTCGCAATGCGCGGCGCGCTGCTCCTCGTGATCGCGGGGTTCGGACTGCCGTTCCTGTGGACGGTGGCAACGTCGCTGGATACCGGTTCGCAGCGGGCGCTGCCCGGGCCAGGCGAGCTCACGCTGGACCACTACCGCGCGCTCTTCGCGGAGCGGGATATCGGTACCGCCCTGCGCAACAGCGCCATCGTGGCGATGGCGACGATGGTGCTGGCGACGGTCGCCGCGACGTTGGCCGGCTACGGGCTCTCCCGGATGGCGTTCCGGCGCAAGACGTGGCTCGCATATGCCGTGCTGCTGCTGCAGACGATTCCGATGGCGGTGACGATGGTGCCGATCTACGACCTCGCCGTGCGGCTGGAGCTCCAGAACACGTGGCGCGGGCTGATCCTCTCGCACGCGGCGGTGTCGCTGCCGCTGCTTGTCTGGCTGATGAAGGGGTTCACCGATGCCGTGCCGCGCGTGCTGGAGGAGGAGGCGTGGGTCGATGGCGCCGGTCAGCTGCGGGCGTGGTGGGACGTTGTGGTGCCGGCGTCGCTGCCGGGCATCGCCGTGGTGGCCGGATTCGCGTTCTCCTACGCGTGGGCCGAGGTAATCATGGTGGTGCTTCTCGTCACCGACGCACGCATGGCGACGCTGCCGTTCGCATTCTTCTACCTGGCCGATGCGGGCAGCGACATTCACGAGACCGCCGCGCTGGGTGTGCTGTACGTGCTGCCGGTGCTCGCGCTGTTCCTCGCGCTGCGGCGGCTGATGGTGCGTGGCATGGTCGCCAGCGTCGAGGGGCTATAACCCCAACACGACTCGCTGTGACCCGGTTTCCGGTGTTGCTATGATCGAGGCAGTCAGCAGCGGGACCCAACACAGGACATTCCACCCAATTCGCCGTCGATTGCCCGGTGATAGCCGGCTGGTCGCGGTGCAGCGAGGGCAGATGCATGGCTCGCCACGTCATTCCGCGTCGCGCGGTGGTGTTGATGATGCTTCTCTGGGTCTGCGTGCCGGCGGTGGTCGCGTCGGGCGCCACCGCGATGCAGGCGGATGACCTCGAGACCTGGGGGAGGTCGTTCCCATCGTCGCTCACCTACGACCTGCCCGCGATGACCCTGCGCGCCGAGGAGCTTCCTGCGGTCGGGCTCGTGGCCGCCGATGGCCGGCTGCTGCGTCCGATCGAGGAAGCCGCCACATTCGCTCCGCTCCTCGGCGCAGAGCAGGATGCGCTGCTACGGGACATGCGGGATTCGGGCTGGAAGGCTCGGTACGTCAGCGAGGCGTTGCGGGCCAGCACCACGAATCCAGATCAGTACGGCACTGTCGGCTGGAGCTCGATCACCGAGTACGAGGACGCGGCCGGCGCGAAGCAGGGGTTTACGCTCCTCGATGAGAGCGGCGGGGAGGGCGTTGAGGTATTGCAGGCACAGAGCGTCGGCGAGGCCTCGCGCATCACCCGGTACGCCGGCACGGCGGAGGACGGGCGCAGCTTCTCGCGCATCAGGTACACGTTCCTGCATGAGGCGCTGGTCGGGTCTGTCGCGGTGTACTGGTATGACGAGGCGATGGACCAGGCAGGCCGATGCCGCCGACATGGTGGCCCCTGCACAGCGACTGCTGGAGCGGATGCAGGTGGTGATCGCAAGTGACGGACCGAACCTTCCCGGGATGGTGGTGCGGATGAGCCCGAGCGCGGGGCTCGACATCGATACGCACGACGAGGCGTACTACACGCTCGAGAGCAAGGCGATCCCGCATTACGGAGACTCGCTCGCCGCACTTCAGGACGCCGCTGCGTTTCTGGATCGCTGGGGCATCGAGGCCAACTACCTGTCGCGCACGCTGTTTGCCGCCGCGCCGGGGGATCAGCATGGGCCGTACTTCATGGTGCAGCTGTTCAGGCTCGGCAGCGCGGATGAAGCGGCCGCTCTGGTGCGCGGGCACATGGAGTACGACGAGATGCCCGGATACATCGAGCTCAACGAGCTGGACGAGCTGCCGGAGGTCGACGGTGCAGTTGCCGCGGTGTCGTACGTCTATGAATGGGACGATGGGAGCATGGATCGCGGATACCGAATCTGGGTTCAGGTCGGTCGGACCGTGGCGGTCGTCGAGGCGAGCGCTCCGGACGGGGTCGAGCAGGCGCTGATGTTCAACCTGGTCGAGCGGCAGGTTGGCTGCCTCGAGTTCGGCACATGCGCGCCGATTCCGGTGCCGTTCCCCGTGTCGGGTGCTCCCGCGGCGACACCGGCTGCCTGACCCGTCGCGTCAGGCTTCGTCCGCGAATTCCTGCAGGTCCGTCGGAAGGTGGCCGAGAGCCTCGATCAATGTCTCGAGCTCCTCGGGCGGCAGCGCCAGCAGCTCGGGCGGTGTCGTGAACATCCCATGCAGCAGCGCATCGCGCGCCTCACTGCCCTTGTCGGTCAGCGTGACGAGTCGCACGCGGCGGTCGCCGGGGCGGTTGCGCCGCTCGGCGTAGCCCAGCTTCTCGAGCCGGTTGACGTGCCACGTCGCGGTGGATGCGTCGCACCGCCACGCCATTGCCAGCTCGCTCATGGTGCGGGTGGCATCTCGACGCAGCGAGAACAGCGAGCGCGCCTCGTTCGGGGTCAGCCCGAGCTCCTCCAGCACCGCGTCTCGCTGCGGGCGGGTGTGCATCAGGAATCCGAACAGCAGGCGCCACGCACGGGCGGCCAACTCAGGCGTTGCGCTGGGATCGGCGGTCATCAAGGCTCCTCGGTGCAGGCGCGTCTCGTTGTCCATATAATACGATGAATCAAATAGTTTGACAGATCAAATATATCGCCGTAGCATGGCCCGGTACGGACGGAGGACCCCCGCAGCTCGTGAACGGAGGGCGCATGATCGACCGCATCCGGCTGTTTCTGCTCGTCGAGGCGATTACCTATATCCTCGCCTCGCTCGTCCATCTCGGCGTGTTGGTCGACGGGTATGAACATGACGCAGCGCGAAACGCCGAGGCGACTCATCGCGGTGGTGCTGCTGGCCGGGCTGGGGGTGAGCCTGGCGCGTCCGGCACTGACGGCCGAGGCGGGTCTCGGCGCGCAGGGGTTCGCGCTGCTGCTCACGCTGGTCGGGCTGTTCACCATCGCGGTGGGCGTGGGGCCGCGAACGGTACCGGATGTCGTCTACCACGCCATCATCATCGCGGTGCTCGTGTGGGGACTCGCGACGGCGTGGCAGGCACGTTCCACGGACGGGAGGACCGCATGAAGCTCGGACTGCACATGCCGGTGATGGAATGGGACGGCGGGCCTGCGAGGATGGGTGCCACGCTCGCCGAGGTCTGCCGGGTTGCCGAGGATGTCGGCTTCGACACCATCACCGTCGCCGACCACCTCTGGCAGCATCCGATCATGGGCGGGCCGGAGACGAGCCAGGTCGAGGCGTACACCACGCTCGGCTACATCGCCGCGAGCACGAGCCGGGTCCGGCTGCTGGCACTGGCGACGGCGGCGACCTACCGGCCCGCCGGTCTGCTCGCCAAGATCGTGACGACGCTCGACGTGCTTTCCGGCGGTCGCGCCATGCTCGGCATCGGCGCCGGGGACTACGAGGAAGAGGCGCGAGGGCTCGGCGTGCCGTTCCCGTCGCTGGGCGAGCGGTTCGACGCGCTCGAGGAGACGGTGCGGGCGTGCCTGGCGATGTGGGAAGGCGACATGGGCAGCCAGCAGCCGTTCCACGGCGAGCACGTGGACATCGAGCGCGCGCTCAATGTGCCGCAGTCGCTGTCGCGGCCGCACCCGCCGGTCCTGATCGCCGGCGGTGGCGAGCGGCGGACGCTGCCGCTGGTGGCGAGATACGGGAACGCCTGCAACATCCCGCCGTCGCCGGAGCTGCCGCTACAAGCTGGACGTGCTGAAGCGCGCCTGCGAGGAGGCGGGAACCGACTACGACGCGATCGAGAAGACGGTGCCGTTCGGGTTCGATGTCGGGGAGCGGGGAGAGAAGGCGGGCGAGGTGATCGATCAGCTGCGGTGGCTGCACTCGATGGGGGCGGAGACAGTGATCGGCTGGGTCGTCGGCGTCGACCGCATCAAGCCGCTGGAGGTGATGGGCCGGGAGGTCATCCCCGCCGTCGCGGAGATGGTTTGACGGGAGGATCGTGCCGCAGCGTGGCGATTTCGATTATGCCCGTCGACCGGCGATGCGCTCCGAAGAAAATTCTCGCCGTGGCGAGCTCCGCGAGCTCCTGCCCTGAGAAGTGAATCACGATGTCCTTCACCTGCTCATCCTCGACATCGAGCGAAAGCGTATCGGTATCGTCGGGGCCGTTGCGATCGATGCCAGCGAGGACGAGCGCGAGCGCATCGCGCTCGTTATCGAAGTCGCCCACCAGATTATTGTCCGGATGTCCCAGAGTGCGTAGATCATGTGCATATGCTCTCTCGACTCATGCGGGCGCGATCGGGTGCACATCGACAACAGTGCCAGAATATCACGCGGTTTGTCCCCAAAGCGTGTAGTGGCCCCGTGCCCCGGTTTGCTCGATGTGCAACTGGTCCGGGCGGGATTGCGAGCTCGGCTATGAAGGCATTGCCGTTCCAGGGAAATCGCTTTCCGACGCGCCTGGCGCGTGCGCGACGGTCGAATCGAGAGAGATGCCGCTGCCAGAGCCGGAGCGATCTCGGGATCGTTGTCGCGAGGAGTGGATGCCGAGATGCTGCATGTGAGACGCATGTCATCCGATCGGTGGGTGGATCGGTCTGCACGATCCGAAAGAGGATAACGACGCGTTCGGTCACGCTCCTGCTTCTCCACCCGCTCATTTCGAACCCGACACCCACAGTGGCATCATTCTCGCAGCTGCCGTCCGGGGCAACAACCGGAGATGACTGGGACGAGCGTGCCGTAATCGCGCTTTGGCGCGTGTCGGCAGTGCCACCAGCGCTGGAGTAAAAGAATCAGACGCATGCCTGCGAGGACGGAGTTTCTCCACTCCGCATTCGCTATCGCTCGCGCTCCGGTCGAAATGACAGGTTTGAGCCGCGTCCTCTCCGCATCGCACTCATCGGGTGCTGACAGGTCGGAGGGCGGCGGAGCTGGTGCGGGGTTACCGGTGGCTGGTGACGCCGACCTGCTGGCACATGTCGAGGACGGGGCAGGTGGAGCACTTCGGGCGAACGCCCGTGCAGATGTGCTTGCCGAAGGGCACCAGGCGCTCGTTGATCTCCACCCAGTACCGTTCCGGCAGCACCTCCTCCAGCGCGACCATCGTCCGCTCGGGCGTCTTCGCGGAGACGTAGCCCCATCGGTTCGTGACGCGGTGGACGTGGATGTCGACGCTGATGCGCTTCTGGCCGCAGGCGATGCCGAGCGCGAGGTTGGCGCACTTGGGGCCGATGCCGCTGAACCCCTGCATCACCTCGGGATCGCAGGGCAGCTCACCGCCATGATCGTCCCGCACCGCTACGGCAATGTCGCGGATTTGCGGCGCCTTGCGCTCGTGGAAGGTGACGTCGGGGATGAGCGCGTCGATCTCGGCCGGATCCATCGATGCGATCGCGTCCGGTGTTCGCGCGACCTCGAACAGGCGGCGCGCGGCGACAACGCTGGTCTCGTCGCGGGTTCGCACGGAGAGCATGCAGGCGATGAGCTGCTCGAACGGCGTGTCGTAGCCGTCGTCGCGCAGCTCGAACATGGCCGCCTTGGGGAACGGCTCCACCGCCTCGCGGATGCGCTCCATGGTGAGGTGGATATCGAACGGCTGCTTGTCTGGTGATGGCATGAGTCGATCCTCCGTGCCGGCCGATGTGGCGACGTATCGTCTACCACCAGCGCAGGACGAGCGCCACGGCGACAGCGGCGACGAGGAACCAGACAGCGACAATTATTGCGGCTACGATGCGACCGGAGGTGGTGGGAACCGTCGCGCGCGCCTCTGCCGTCGCCTGCGCCTCCGCCCAAACCTGCGGCGGGATCAGCCGGATGGTGAGCGCGACGCCGAGCGGGATCAGCACGAGGTCGTCGAGGTAGCCGAGCACCGGGATCGGGTCGGGGATGAGGTCGATCGGGCTGAGGGCGTAGGCGACGACGATCACCGCGAGGACCTTGGCAACGCGCGGCGTGCGCGGATCGCGCGCGGCGATCGCGAGCGCGTGGACGAGGCGCTTGAGCTGGTTCGCGCGCTGGCGCCAGGAGCCCATCATGGACCTGGTGTCCCGCCGCGCCGGCTGCCGTGTCGGCTCACGCGCCGAAGGTGCGGTGGATGAGGAGCAGGTCGTAGTCGATCTCGAGACCGGAGTGGCAGCCGATGAACCGGTTGGCGTGCTCCTCGGGGAACTCCAGGTGCACCACGCGCTCGAGGTCGTCGCGGTTGTCGAACCGCCAGCAGGACGTCAGGTGCTCGATGGTGAAACCGCTGTCGCGCCAGAACGTCTCAACACGATCCGGGTTGAAGCGCGCCTCGCCGTACGCCTCGCGGACCCAGGTGCCGAAGGTGCCCGAGCGGAGGTCGTTGTCGACGACGAAGAGCGTGCCGCCGGGCTTCAGGATGCGCTCCAGCTCGCGGAGTCCCGGCTCGCTGCCGGGGCCGAAGAAGTACGAGAAGCGGGCGTGCGCGACGTCGACAGTGTTGTCGCGCAGCGGGATGGAGGCGGCGCTCGCGCCGATCACCGACGTTTGCTGCAGCCGGTGCTCGGCGAGCCGCTGCATCAGCTCGAGCCGCAGCTCGGGGTCGGGCTCGACGGCAATCACGTGGCCGGCTGTTTCGTGGAAGCGCTCGATGTGATACCCGGTGCCGGCGCCGACGTCCATGAAGATCTGGCCATCCCATGGCGCGATGGCGTGCATCGCCCGCTCGATGGTGCGGTCCGGGTCCGCGGCGCGGTTCTCGACCTCATAGAGCCGCCAGTCGCCGGAGATGTTGGGGGATCGAAGGAACCCGGGTATCTGGTGCCAGGCATCGGCCATCGTCTTCGCTCCAGCCCCTGCGGGGGACCAAGACGCGCCTCACGAGGCGCGCCTGTCACGAATTCATTCCATTGTAGTCCCGTAATGCAAGAGCCATGCCGTGACTCAAACGGGCTATTGGCAATCGGCGTGACGTTGTTTCGCGACCGTTGTCGCGGTGAACGGTGCGTGGCCTTCGGACGTCGCGGCGCGTTTCGCCGAGGTCAGTCGCGACCGAGCAGCGCCCTGAGACCAATGGCGGCGGCGATGGCGGTGACGGCGCCCGCCAGCGCCCGTGGATGCGTCCGCAGCTGCATGACTGTGTCGGCCTGCTGCTCGCGGTCGGTGTACGGGCCGTGCGCGCCGGGATCGCCGGGGAGCGTGTCGTAGAGGATGTCGCCATCCTGCTTGTTGGGCTGGTCGACGAACTGGCTGTCCCAGCCGTTCTTGCCGAGGTAACGGTCGATCAGGCCGGGGACGAACTTCTGCGCCCACACGGCCTTGTAGGTCGGCTGGCCGATCAGCAGCTCGCGCGGCGCGTGGTCGGCGGCCCACAGGACCTGCTCGGCGATGACGTGCGGGTCGAACAGGGGCGGCACCGGCTGCGACTGTCGCGGCATCTTGTTGCGCTGGCGGACCGCCTGTGGGGTGTTGACGGCGGGCAGGTGCGCCACGGTGACGCGGACGCTGCTGCCGTCGTGGATCAGCTCGGTGCGGAGCGAGTCCGTGAAGCCGACGATGGCGTGCTTGGCGGCGCAGTAGGCGCTCTGCAGCGGGATCGAGCGGTAGGCGAGCGCGGAGCCGACCTGCACGATCGTGCCGCGGTCACGTGGGAGCATCCGTCGCAGGGCCGCCTGCGTGCCGTAGACGTAGCCGAGGTAGCTGACCTCGGTGACGCGGCGATACTCATCGGCCGTCCATCTCGCGCACCGGCGCGAACACGGTCGCCATCGCGCAGTTGACCCACGTGTCGATCCGTCCCCAGCGATCCTCGACGGCCCTGGCGGCACGCTCGACGGCCTCCGCATCGGAGACATCGACCGGGCAGATGAGCGCTTCGCCGCCGGCCTGCTCGACCTCGACCAGCGCCGCCTGAAGCGCCTCCTCGTTCCGCGCGACGAGTCCGACCCGTGCGCCGCGGGCGCCGTAGGCGCGAGCGATCGCGCGCCCGACGCCGCTGGACGCGCCCGTCACCACGACGACCTCGCCGCCCGTTGCTCCTGTCGATTGCTGTGCCATGAATGCGTGCTCCTGCGTGTCCGGTGTGGAAAGACGATCAGACGATGTAGCGCTGCCAGCCGGCGTATCGCTCGCGTACCGTGCCGCGCGGGATGCTGAGCGCGATCAGCGCGATCCCGGCGATGACGTCGCTCACTGTTGAGCCGGTGGTGGCGCCCCCGAGGACGAAGGGTGCAGCGATCAGCCAGATGCCGAACGCGACGTTCAGGAAGCGTGCCGGGCGGGCGACCTCCGCCATCGCGATCACCGCGGTGACAGCCACCAGCGGGCCGACGAGGAAGTCGCTGTTGGCGACCGTGCCCTCGCTGCCGAGGATCGGCGGCGCGGCCATCAGCCAGAAGCCGATCAGCGCGCTGGCGACCAGCGTCGGCGGGACGGTCACGCCCCACACCATCGACGGGACGGTCGACGGGTCCGGCCCGTTCCACTGCTGGGCGAGCGCTCGTCCTCGCTGCCGCCCTCGGTGGTGCCGCCGACCCAGAAGGTGCGCCAGAACGGCTTGCCCTCGCGGCGGCTGCGCTGCATGAACTGGATCATCGCCCAGACCTCGTCGAGGGCCAGCGGGATCATCACAAGCATGAACAGTGCCGTCACGAGGCAGAGCATGCACCACGTCCCGACCATGACCGGCTGCATGATCACGAGCATGATGCTGGTGATGCCGAGCGGCACGACGAGCACGCCGAACATGAGCACCATCCACGGCATCGTGCGCCAGCGGCTGACCCCGCCCATGAACCCCGAGAGCGCCTCGAGCAGGTAGGTGACCGAGCCGAGCCCGGAGTCGGAGACCGGCCATGCCTTCGAGACGTCGGAGGTGAGCACCTTCGGGGTGCCTGGATGGAAGAATGGGTCCCAGACGGCATCGATGTGCCCGAGCTGGTAGGCGGCCATGTAGCGAGAGATGAAGAAGCTGATCACGCCGAGGGCGATGATGATGCCGCGCTGCCACCAGCTCGATGGGTTGTAGCTCCAGCCGGGCGGGATCTGCGGACCGGGCTGCATCATCGCCATGTGGTGTGCCTTGCCGGGCATCATCGGCGCCAGCACGGCGAGCGCGATCACGAGACCGCCGACGAGCGTGTCATTGGCGTAGACGTACGCGGTTGGTGCCCAGAACACGAGCGGCGCGAGCAGGAGCCAGATGCCGGCGAGGCTGATGCCCCAGCGGCCCCAGAAGTCGCCCCTGGGGAAGAGCGCGACGATGCCGAGCATGACGATGGCGGCGCCGGTGAGCAGGTCGCTCCAGACGAGCGCGTTGTCGTGATAGTCGGTCATGGCCGGGCTGACCATGAGCCACAGCCCCAGGATGATGTTGGCGAAGTACATCCACAGCGTTGACGTGCGGTGCTTCCGCATCATCTCGTCCGGGTCCGGTTGCTCGCCGCTGTTGACCTGCTTCTCGCGCATGACCCCTCCATCCGTCACACCAATGCGTCCTGTCACGCTCTGCCCGCGCAAACCGCGTGCCGTACCGGCGTGGGGTATGGGAAAGGCGGGAGACCATACGGCCTCCCGCCTTGCTGGCGGCGCATCTTTGGGGGGAGCACGCGCGTTGCAATGGCGCCTTGAAAGGCTCGGTCAGCGCGCGGCCGAATCGTTGTCCCGGGGCGCGGCGGGGGCGCGAGCCGGGCGCGGCGTCGCTCGTACTCCTCGTCGTCGATCTCGCGCTGGCATAGCGCCGGTCGAGGATCTCGCGAGCGGTGAGCTCGTCCTCACGGCGGTCCGTGCCGGTGGCGCGGGAGCCTGGTCGACGTCCGAGCAAGGCCCAGACCGCCCAGATCACGAGCAGCCAGAACCCGAGCATCCAGATCCAGCCGAAGGCCATCCACCAGCCCCACCCGTCTCCCATGTGCCACATGTCATGCCTCCTTGCCGCTCCCAGCCGGAAGCCTCAGGATCACGCCGCCGGAGTGGCCGCGGCGCTCAGCTCCGCGCGAATACCCTCCAGTACCTCGATCTCCTGCGTCTGCGCCGCGATCACGTCCTCTGCGATCGCGACGAGCTCGGGGTGAACCGCCGACTCGAGCGCATCCTCGGAGGTATCGATCGCCATCTGGTGGTGCGGGATGACCTGGTCGATGAAGGCGAGATCCTTGTTCTCTGCCGCGCAGAATGTCTGCATCTGCAGTGGCGTGCAATGGTCCGGCATCGCCGGTTGGCTGCCATCCGGGCATGGCGTCCATCATCTGGTCATCGAGACGGTCTCGGCGCCGGGGTACCACTCCTCACGGAGCTGGTGCATGGTCTCGTTCTCGACCGTCTGCGTGTCGATGATGGCGTGTGCGATCTCGATCAGCCGCGGGTCGGTCAGCTCGGGCAGGGCGACCTCCGCCAGCGCGATGATGCTCTCGTGGTGCGGGATCATCATGTCGATGTACGCCAGGTCGAATTCGGGCGCTTCCGCCATCCGGTGTGTTGCCGGGATGGCTGCATCATCGGATGGTCCCTCTGGCGTATTCATATATGGTGGCTGGCGTCGCCGGGACGTCGACGCAGGAGCGCACCGGTGGGGTGGCGTCTGCGTGGATGCCCTGGGGAGGTATGCGCAAACAGGAGCGCGGCGGCGAGCGCGACGAATGCCGAGCGGACGCGGCTGCACTGAGATTCAAGGATCGCATGATCATCTCCATGGTGAGCGTGAACATATCGGTGGGTCAACACCGTCGGTGTTGACCGTGAGCGCCTGTGAAGGGCGCACAGCGCCTGGAGAAGATCGGCCTAGTTCAGATAGACCTGAAGCATGGCGCGGAGCTTTCCGGGAGAACTGCCCGGCGCCATGTCGGTGGACCACCTCGACGGTTGCCACCGCGAGCTGCGATGGCGTCTCCAGCAGGCTGCCCTCGGAGACAACCGCTCTGTCTCGATGGTTTCGTGGGGGCGTGCCTGATCGAGGACACAATCGGAGCGCCATCGTCGGGATCGTCGGGGCCGGGGTGGTGGTTGCCATGTTCGGCGAAGGCGGCGCGGTGGTGTTGCTGTTCCAGGTTGTGCGCGTCGGGCGACATCATCATCACGCGTGCCCGATGGTCAGCAGCACGATAGTGAAGGAAGTGAGCGTTATCAGGGTGTGCGCGTGGCGATAAGCCATGGTGGAAGTCCGATGCATCGGTGCGACGCCGTCGACTGTCGGTGGTGACTATACCCCCATCAGGTATGCCTGTCGACAATCGCCCCTTCTGGATGCAGCAGCAAATCACCTCGCCAGATGCGCGCGCGCGTGGAGATGTCGACGTGATGGCGCCGGAAACGATGAAGATGGAAGTCGAGCACGCGATCTCAACGGGGCTGGTCACAGGGATGCGCCAGCCACCTGCCTGGGGCAACCCGAGGCGGGCGTCTGCACTGGATGTGAAGCGAGACGACGGCCGGCTACTGGCCGTACCGGATGCCGTGCCAGGTGTCGGGGTGTTGCGCCTCGATGTCCCCGAAGCCGGTGCGGGCCCATGTCGCCAGCAGCGCCTGGTGGGCGTCATCGAGGACGCCGTCCATGTCGACGCCGGGAATCACCCGGTCGCGCATCAGCACCTTGCCGTCGACGATCACGGTGGTGACGTCCTGCCCCGATGCGTGACCGATCACGCGAAGCGGCGCGAGGATCTCCGGTGCCAGGTGTGGCTGGCGCGCATCGACGATCGTCACGTCGGCGCGCTTGCCCACCTCCAGGCTGCCGATCTCGCTCTCCATGCCGAGCGCCTTCGCGGCGTCGATGGTGATCATGGCGAGCGCCTTGCCGGCGGGGAGGAGATTGCTGTCGCGGAAGTGCGCCCGCTGCAGCTGGACGCCGATGCGTGCCTGGTCGATGAGGTCGAAGGAGCGGTCCGGCGCGGAGCCGTCTGTCGAGAAGACGACGTTGACGCCGGCCTCGAGCGCTTCGATGACCGGGAAACGCGCGCTGACATAGGCGTGGGTGAGCGGTCCGCTGCTCGCCGAGGCGCCGGCGCTCGCGAGGATCGCGATCTCGTCGCCGGTGATTCCCGCGCAGTGCGCGAGGCAGGCGTGGGGGCCGAGGATGTCGGGACGGATCGCGTGCGCGGCGGCGATCTGCCCGGCGTAGGCGTGGGTGTGGAGACCGGCGTCGTGCTTCTCGACGAGATCCTGGACGCCGTTCACCTGCTGTCGCGTGAAGGCGTCGTCAGGGTCGATCCAGGGGCTGACGGCCGAAGGGCCGACGTAGAACTGCAGCAGCGGGTTCTTGAGCGCGCGGATCGCCTGCAGCGCCTCTTCGGTCACGGCGAGGGCGCGGTCGAGGTCGACGCGGTGCGTACGGGTCGATCCGTCGGGCATCAGCTCGGTGTATTCCTTCGGCCAGGGACCGTTGGGAGGTCCGGCGGCGACAATGTGCCGCAGGCCCAGCTCGCGATAGCCGGTGCTTGCCGCGACGGCGTACTTCGCGTCGTCGATGCGTGGGGACGAGCCGGTCATGGAGACCGATGTGGTCACGCCGAAACGCAGGCGCTCGAGCGCCGCCAGCCGGCTCTCGGCCTCCCAGAACCAGGTGTCGGAGGCGTGGAAGTAGATCGTCTCGACGATGTGCATCCAGCCGCCCTCGCTGGCGCCCTCGCCGAGTCCGCGGGTGAGGCTGTGCCCGGCGTGGCCGTGGGTGTCGACGATCCCGGCAGGACGATCGTGCCGGTGGCATCGATCGTCTCGCGGGCGTTGCTGAGCGCGGCGGCGTCGTCCTCGACGGCGACGATGCGGCCATCGCGGACACCGACGGCGCCACGGCGAGCACGCGCCGCTCGGAATCCATGGTGATCACGGTGCCATTGACGATGGCGAGATCGAGCGTCTCGCCGGTGGTCTGTGCGTGAGTGCTCGTCATCATTCCACCGTCACCCAGTTCTCGATGTTCCAGTAGTCCGTCTCGAACGGTCCGGTCGCGAGGTTGTCCAGGTTGAGGCGGGTGGAGACGCCGAGGAAGTCGCCCCGCTGCACACCGGGATGACGACCTGATCGTCCACCAGCAGGTCGTTCATCGCGATGAAGAGCTCGGCCGACTTCTCCGGGTCGATCTCGGTGCGGACCGCCTCGAACATCGCGTCGTACTCGGGGTTGACGTAGCGCGAGAGGTTCTGTCCGGTCCAGCCGTTCGCCTTCTGGGCGAGTTGACGTTGTCCGGGCCGGCGTACCACTGGTTCATGTACGAGAGGGGGAAGGGCGAGTCGATGTTGGCGGTCGACATGCCGAGATCGTTGTAGAAGTGCATGTAGCTCTGGTCGTTGCCGGCCGAGCTGTCGAAGTAGATGCCGGCGTCGATCTGCTTGAGCTCGACCTCGACGCCGATCCCTCGAGACCGGCCTTGATGATCGCCTGCGTCTTCTGGCGAACCTGGTTGACGGTCGTCGCGTAGGCGACCTTCATCTGCACGCCGTCCTTCGCGCGGACGTCGCCGTCGCGCGTCCAGCCCGCCTCGTCGAGCAGCCGGTTGCCCTCGTCGGTGTCGAAGACGAAGGAGGTGTTGGGCGACTCGAGCGGCTCGATGCCGACGAGGATGTTGGCGGTGGCCGGTACCGGCCTCGCCGTAGAGCGCCGACACGATCTTCTCGCGGTCAACGGCGGCGGCGAACGCCTTGCGGACATTGACGATCGCTCAGGAACGGGTGCGGCGCCTGCAGCGACGCGAACTCGCCGTCGACCTCGGTGTTCGGGTCCGAGAAGTTGAGGTAGATCTGCTCGAGCGCGGCGCCCGCGGTGGCGATCAGCGTGCCAGCGCCGCCGGTGGCCATCTGCTGAAGTACCTCCGGCTCGACCTGGAGGTTCCAGGCGTAGTCGTACTCGCCGGTTCGAGCACGGCGCGGGCGGCGAGGCCGCATCGCCGCCGCCCTTGAGCACGACCGTCGAGAAGAACGGCTTGCTCGGGTCGCGGTACTGCTCGTTGGCGACGTAGGTGACCTGATCGCCGGTGTGAACGACTCGACGACGTACGGGCCGGTGCCGACGGGTTGAGCAGGAAGTCCTGATACCCCTGCTGTCCGCCGCCCTCGAGCACGTGCTTCGGCAGGACGGGACCCCACCACGACCCGCTGAACGGGACGTACCACGCCGGCTGCGGCTCCGCGAAGACGAGCTTCGCGGTGAGGTCGTCGACTACCTCGACGTCGTCGATGACCTTGTAGAGGTCGAAGGTGGTGGCGGCGTTGTCCGGATTGGTGATCCACTCCCAGGTGAAGCGGATGTCGTCCGCGGTGAACGGCTCGCCGTCGCTCCAGGTGACGCCTTCCCTGAGCGAATAGGTGACGCTGGTGTTGTCGGTGGCCAGCATTCCGTTCTCGTGGGAGGGCACCTCCGTGACGAGGCGTGGCACGAGCGTGGCGTCCGGGAGAAAGCTCATCAGCGGCTCGAGCACGAGAGTCGCGGCGAGGTTGTCCTTGCCGCCGAGCGCGGAGTGCTGCGACAGGGCTGTGGGCGCCTGCCACTGGAGGATGCGGAGCGTGCCGCCCTCGCCGCGAGTTCGGCTTTCGGTGCCGCCGGCGGGCGCGGGGCGATGGGTGTCTGCGCGGCGACGCTCTGGACGGCATGCAGCGCGACGGGCAGGGCCATGCCGGCGGCGAGGGCCTGCTGCATGAACGAGCGGCGGGTGAGGGTGCCCGCGCGGTAGCGGGAGTAGAGGCTGGCGAAGGGCGTGCGTCGGTCGGCTGTCATCGTGGCATCCTTTGCTCCAGGGGTGACCTGCGTATGCCTGGTCGATTGCCGCGACCGCGGCAATCGACCGGCACGATCGTGTAGACAGAGGTGCCGGACGGTGAACCAGACGCTGGTGTCAGCCGCGGCGACGTGGCGGTTCGCCCGGCGGCACTGCCCGACACAACCTTTTGCCCGAGATCGTGGGATAATGGTATACCATTTCGATTTGGTATACCATCCAGACCGGAGATGCGACATGACCACAACGAGTGGGTTCGAACCGGAATCGGAGCGGGTCACGCGGCAGCTGCGGGACGAGATCATCAACGGCCAGCGGCCACCGGGGAGCAAGCTCGTCGAGCGTGACCTCGCGGCCGAGCTCGGCGTCAGCCGGGTGCCGGTGCGCGACGCGTTGCGCGCGCTGGTGACCGAGGGGCTCGTGACGCCGAGGCCGCGTTCGTGGGCCGTCGTGCGCACCTTCACGCCGTCCGATGTCGAAGACCTGCATGAGATCCGCACCGCGCTCGAGGTGCTGCCTTCCGGCTCGCGGCCCGGCATCGAACGCCCGAGGGAGTGGCCGAGCTGCGGGCCGTGCTGGATCGGCAGGTTGCCGCCGCGCGTGGGGCGAGGTGGCGGCGCGGCGAGCCGCGGCCGACTTCCACGAGGCAGTCACATCGCTCGCCGGGAACGCGCTCCTCAGCGAGGTGGAGCGATTGCTGCAGAGCCGAATGCGCTGGCTGCTGGGACAGCACGACGACCTGCTCGCCGTCGCCAGCGAGCACGAGGAACTCTATGAGGCGATCGCCGCCGGTGATGTGGAGCGCGTTGAAGCGCTGTCGACGGCGCACGTCGCCAGCAGCCTCGGCACGGCGATCGACCATCTGGCGGCGACGGGCGGCGAGTCCTAGGCGCTCTCGATGCCGCTGTAGCGAACCAGCTCCGGCACGCGAACGGCCTGCACGAGCATCGCCGCCGCCAGCAGCAGGCCGCAGGCGACCGTGGTTGCGGCAACCCCGAACTCTTCCGCCATGGCGCCGATGACCAGCGCCGAGATCGGCATGACGCCGATCACCAGCTCCTGCATGCCGAGCGCGCGCCCCTGCATACCCGCCGGGCTGGCCATGATCAGCAGCGTATTCTGCAAAATGATGAACGGTGCCGTCATCAGCCCGATCGCGCCCATCAGGACGAACGACAGCTCCACCGAGCGCGACAGCGCGAACATCGCCCAGAGCAGTCCCCAGGTCGCGGTGCCGAGCACGAACAAGCCACCCTTGAAGCGGAAGTCGCCGAGGGCGGCGACGGTCACCGAGCCCATGAGACCGCCAACGCCGTAGCAGGTCAGCAGCCAGCCGAGCCCGGCGGCGTCGAGTCCGAGGACGTCCACCGCGAAAACGGGCATGAACCCCTGGTAGACCGGCCAGATGAGGATGTTCGCCGCGAGTGTGACGAGCAGCACGGCCGAGACCAGCCGGCTGGTCAGGACGGCGCGAAACCCGCCCGTGAGCATCCGCCACGCCGACTCCTGGTGCGGGTGCCGGGTGGTCTTCTCGTGCCGCAGCGGCCACAGCGCGACGAGGGAGAGCGCGTACCAGGCCGTCGAGATCCAGAGCGCCGCGGGCGCGCCGAAGGCGCTGATCATCGTGCCGCCGATCGCCGGGCCGACCACCTGGGTCAGGTTGATAGCCATGGCGTTGAGCGCATTGGCGTTGCTGAGGTTGTTCCGGCTGACGAGATCGAACACCAGTGCCGCGCGGGCTGGCTGTGAGGGTGACTGGGCGAGGCCGATCACCAGCCCGCCGATCAGCAGCAGCCAGTAGGGCACATAGCCGGCCGAGGCGAAGGTGGCAATCACGGTGACGGCGCAGAGCGCCCACGTGCAGGCGCCGAGGAGCAGGCGCACGCGGTCGAGCCGATCCGACAGCACGCCACCGAGTGGGCCGAGCAGCAGGGGCAGAAGGCGGAATGTGGTGAAGAGCGCCAGCAGGAACTCCGACCCGGTGGTCTCGAAGACGATCCAGCCCAGGACGAGTGTCTGCGTCCAGGCACCGCCAAAGAAGAAGAGATTGGATATCCACAGCAGCCTGAACTTCGGGCTGTCCTTCAGCGAAGCCAGCACTCGCGGGGTTGCCAATCGGCTCCGGGGTCTCGTGCGTTCCTGGGAATCCGCCATCGTTGTTACACGCTCCCCCTGCGCCCGGCGGATGCCGACCACCGCTGATGTCCAATCTGCCGTCGCGCAATAGTCTGCTCGCCGTGGTCAGGCGACGGCAGGGCTCTCGTCGGGGATAGGCCGACGATCGGCGCTGCTTCGGAGTCGCGTGTCGAGGGCAATCACGATCGCCGCCCCGAGCGTCATCGCGATCGGGATCGCGACGAAGTCCGTCCGCTCGGCGATGAGTCCGGCCACCGTCGGAATGGTGACGATGCCGAGTGTTGCGGCACTGACCTGGAAGCCGATCGCGTGCAGCGCCACGCCTGAGCCGAGCCGCCTCGGTGTCAGCGACATCAGGGTCGGGAACAGCGGCGCCATCGAGAGGCCGAAAAGCAGCACGCCGACCTGGAAGCTGAGCTTCTGGTCCGGAATCATCAGCAGTGCCCCGAGCAGCACGCCGAATGTGCCGAGCTGGACCAGCCGGCGCGGGTCGAGATCGCCGGAGAGTGGCGCCAGCACCAGCCGGCCGACCGCCATCGCGCCCCAGAACAGCCCCGCCCAGAGGCCTGCTTCGCTCTTGCCGGCTCCGAACCGCTCGATCATCAGCGTCGCTGTCCACAACCCGGCGGCCGCCTCGATGCCGGCCATCACATGGAACAGGAACACCTGCAGCCAGACCAGTCGCGAGCGCAGCACCACGCGAACCGGCACTCGCGCGGGTTGCTCAGCATCCGTATGGTGGACGCTGTTGCCCCACCGCCGTGCCGTCAGGACGAACACGACCGCCATGGCCGCGATCACGCTCGCGACGATCAGGTAGCCCACCCGCCACGTCCCTCCGGCGGCGAAGACACCGGCGACGATGAACGGGCCGAGCATGGCGCCGATGCCGAAGAAGGCGTGCAGCCAGTTCATCACGGTGACGGTGAAGTGCTCGGAGGCGTAGACGTTGAGCCCGGCATCGACGGCGCCGGAGCCGAGACCGATCAACACGGCCGCGCCGAGCAGCAGCCAGAAGCTCGGCGTGGCGGCGTAGGCGAACAGCCCGGCCGCGACCGCGCTGGTGCTCACCGCGAGCAGGCGGCCGACGCCGAGCGTCTCGATCGCCTTGCCGGCGAGGATGCCGGAGAGGAAGTAGCCCGATCCGGACGAGAAGAGGATGAAGCCGACGTCGGAGAGCGAGCGGTCGAACGAGAGCCGCATCTCCGGCCAGGCGACGCCGAGCACGGCGTCCGGGAAGCCGATGCTGATGAAGGCGAGGAAGGTCACCAGCATCAACAGGCTGAGACCGCCGTGTCTGGCGCGCATTCGGATGAGTACCTCTATCTGACGACAACGGGCCGGTGGTGTCCCGGCCCGCTGATCGTAGACGTTGCGCCTGTGTCGTCTAGGAGGTAGGAACACCCACGCGGTGGAAGGTGCGATCGACCGCCTCGGCGACCTTGGCGATGCGCGGCATCATCTCGGCGAACTGCTGGAAATCCAGCGACTGCGCGCCGTCGGACATGGCGTGGTCCGGGCTTGGGTGCACCTCCATGATGAGCCCATCGGCGCCGGCCGCGATGCCGGCCTTGCCGAGAGCCTCGACGAACGCCCGCTTCCCGGCGGCGTGGCTCGGGTCGATGATGATCGGCAGGTGCGAGAGGCTCTTCATCACCGGTACCGTGGCGACGTCGAGCGTGTTGCGGGTCATCGTCTCGAAGGTGCGGATGCCGCGCTCGCAGAGCATGACGTTCGGGTTGCCCTGGGCCATCACATACTCGGCGGCGAGCAGCCACTCCTCCATGAGCATTGAGAGGCCGCGCTTGAGCATCACCGGCTTGTTGGCCTTGCCGACCTCCTCGAGCAGCAGGTAGTTCTGCGAGTTGCGCGCGCCGATCTGGAAGATGTCGGTGTACTGCCCGACCGTTTCGACGTCGGAGGGGGTCATCACCTCGGTGATCACCTTGAGGCCGGTGATCTCGCGTGCCTTGGCAAGGATCTCGAGACCGCGCTCACCGAGACCGCGGAACTCGTACGGCGAGGTGCGTGGCTTGTAGGCGCCACCGCGCAGGATCGTCGCGCCGGCCGCGGCGACCGCCTTCGCCGTCTCCACCGTCTGCTCCTCGCTTTCGACGGAGCAGGGACCGGCCATGATCGAGATCTCGTCGCCGCCGATCGTCACCCCGTCGCCGAGGTCGATCACGGTCTTCTGGGGATGGAAGTCCCAGCCGGTCAGCTTGAACTTCTTGGTGATGCGCACCACACTGTCCACCCCCGGAAACGACTCGAACATCTCCTCCAGCGTCGGCGGCAGCGGCAGACCGACGACACCGACGATGGTGCGCTCCTCGCCGTCGATGAGGTGGGCGTTGAGGCCAAGCTCCTGGACCCGGTTGACGACGGGGTCGATCTGCTCGCGGGTCGCGCCGGGCTTCATCACGATGATCACGGTGGGGCTCCTTCCGGCTGCGCCGGTGTGCGGGTCAGCGGTTGGTGACAGGCTGGTTGGCGGAGGTGACAACGTTGGGCCGCGCCGGGTTGCGGGCGAGGATCGCCTCGAGCTCCTCGTCGGCGATGGCCCACTCGGGGCGGAGCTGGCGCGCGTCCTTGAGGTAGACGTGGCGAATCTCGTCCGGTGTCTTCGCGGTGTTGACATGCACGAGCACGCGGACAGCCTTCGTCAGCGCGCCGGGAACGGCCATCTCATGGGCGCACATCATCGGGACATCGGTCCAGCCGAACGAGCGCGCGGCCATGGCGGGAAACATCGCGGTGAGGTCCGTGGTGGTCGTGAAGATGGCGCTCGCGATGTCCTCGGATGCGATCTCGTTGAGATCGATCAGGGCCATGACCAGTTCCTGCGTTGCCTCGAGGATGTCTTCGGCGGTGTTCGCGGTGGCCGTGGTGGCCCCGCGGATCCCGCGGCAGACGATCGGGCGCTCGCCGTTGGCTGTCATCCGTTCCGTGTCTCCGTTCTTCGATGGCGCGTCCGTACCACCGGTGGCGCCAGGCGTCGCACCGGGGGCATCGCGTGACTGGCGACTGTGCTGTCAGGGGCCCCGTTGCCCGTACCGCAAATTGACGGTTACGGCAATCATACCAGCCCTGCAGGTCCCGTCCATGCCGCCACGCGGCGGCCAGCTACCGTGCTTCCGTGCTGATCTCCGGCAGGCCCTCGACCACCTTCTCATCGCCGTCGTCACCGTCCGGGCGCTTGAGCCCGCTGAGTGCGACGAGCGGGAAAATCGTGACAGTGATCACCGCCGCGCCGACGATCGCCGTGCCGACATCGGCAGGCACGTCGCCCGACTCGATCAATCGCTCCATCAGGGTCGCCACAAGCGGGAGCTGCGCCGCCGAGACGAAGGCAAGCCGCCAGCGCATGCGTCGCTCGAACCGGCGATATCCGAGCAGCACCGGTACGCCCCGAATGATGAACGAGCCGAGCACGCCAAGTGGCAGGATGACGAGCGCGCGCGGGCTGTCGAGCAGCGTGTCCAGGCGGAAGTCCACGCCAGTCATCACGAAGAAGATCGGGATGAAGAGCCCGAAGCCGATCGCCTCGAACTTCGACTTCATCCACTCCATCACCTTGCGGGACTCCTTCGTGCTGGCGACATCGCCGAGCTGCCCAACGATGAAGCCACTGGCGAAGGCGCCCAGCAGCACGTCGAGCTCGAATGTGTAGGCGAGGTAGACCAGCCCGATGAGCAGCAGGATCGAGATGCGGACGCCGAACTGGGCGCTGGAGTCGAGTGTCTGGATGGCGATGGAGCGGACGTGGCTGGTGCGGCCCTGGCTGACGATGCGGCGGTTGAGGATGAGCACGGCGAGAACGACCAGCATGAAGATGACGATCGCGATGGCGGTAAGGAAGGCTGCACGGGTCTCGTTGAAGAGGAAGGCAACCGCGAGGACGGGCACGAACTCGCCGAGCGCGCCGATGGCGAGGACGTTGCTGCCGAAGCGCGTCTTGAGCTGACCACTGTCCTGCAGGATCGGCATCAGCGGACCAAGCGCGGTAGTGACGATGGCGATACCGACGAGGTGGAACGCGGAGATCAGTCCGAGCTCCTGCATGCCAAATGCGAGCGCCAGCGCGATCAGGAGGGAGCCGAGCCACCCCCACAGGGCGTTCCGAAGCGGGTTGCCCTTGATTCCCTCGAAGTCCACCTCGAAGCCGGCGAGAAAGAAGAGGAAGATGACGCCGAATTCCTTGGCGGCCTCCAGCCCCTCGGTGTGATTCACGAATCCGAGGAGGTGCGGGCCGAAGGCGACGCCGATCAGGATCTCGAGGACCACCACGGGAAGCTGGACACGGGGGATGAAGTAGTCGATCACCGGTACCAGCGTTGCGGCGACCATGACCCACAGCAGGCCGTTGATCGTCGATTCTCCCATCCGTGCTCCTCAATGATGCGGTGCGGGCGGTCCGCTCGGCTCGATCGCGCATGTGGCTGACGCGTTGTGAATCAGCCGGGATACTACCGCAGGACGAGGGCCACGCGCGAGGAGCCGCGCCTGGGAACGCCAATCGGGGTGGATCTCGACGTCGAGATCCACCCCGATTGGCAGAGCCGTAACCTGTTACTCCCCGATCAGTTGGGGGTGAGGCGCAGGCGGTAGGCGCGCACCGTGCCCGCCTGCTGCGCGCCGTAGATCATCTCGGTCAGACCGGGAGAGAGCACCGGATGGCTGACCGTCGAGCCGAGGTAGAGCACGTGGGCGAGGATGAACGGCGCGGACGCCGGCTGCCCGTCGCACCGCGTGTAGGACCAGCGCTCGGTGCCCGTGGTCGCGTCCAGCATGCGGACCGCGCCGCCGGCATCGCCGAAGTAGACGATATTGCCGACCATGCGAAGCGGGCTTGCGAGGGCGGCTCCTATCTCGACCTGCCAGCGCTGCACGCCGGTGGCGGCGTCGATGGCGGTGATCATGCCGCACCGGGTCGGCAGCTCGGTGGCGACGATAACGGTGCCACCGGCGGTTACGGGCGAGCCGACGGCGATCCCCGGCGCGGAGATCTCCCAGCGGCGGATGCCAGTGTCCGCATCGAGCGCCTGGAAGGTACCACCGCCCTCGGCGGCGACAACAAGGCCATCGGTCACGATCGGTCCCGAGGGCGAGAACGTCCAGCCGCCCTGCACCTGCCACATAACCTCGCCGGTCGCTGTGTGGAGAGCGGTGACCGTGCCGTCATCGGTGCGCACGTAGACGAGATCGCCGTCGACCACGGGCGCGCTGCCGACCGCCGCGCCGACGCGGGTGTGCCAAAAGCGCTCGCCCGTTGGCGGGTAGATCGCCTGGACATAGCCCTCGCTGTCGCCGACGTAGAGGACCCCCTCGTCCACGGTGACGTCGGAGAAGACGGCGTTGGCATCCAGGCTCGCCGACCACGCCTCGCAGCCGTCGTCGGCATCGAGCGCGTGCAGCCGGCTGCCGCCGCTCACCAGCACGATGTCGTCAAACACGACCGGCGCGCGGGACGCGCCCTCCAGCTGAACCTGCCATCGCGTCAGGCCGTTCTGGCTTGAGACAGCGTGGAGCATCCCGTCGGCGGTGCCGATGAAGACCGTGCCACACACCACGGTCGGAGCGGCGTGGACGTCCCCAACCGTGGCCATCCAGCGGAGCGCGTGGTGGCGCGTCGTTGGGATGCCGTTCTGGCTCCCCCCACTCGCGACCGTGACTTCGGTCGATGGCAGCGTAATCGCATGGAACGGAACGCCGGGCGCACTACGCCGCTGATTGATGGTGTTCACTCGGAACTCCCTTCGCGCTCCAGCACATGGCAAGGCCCCCCCTTGCGTCGCATGCTGAACCGCAACTCCGAACAACTGGTAGGTTGTATGACAAATATGTCCCTGTTAAAAGTATACGTGACCTGTCCCATACTGGCAAGCCCCGTAGCAGCGGATTCGGGAACTTCAGCAGCATCTCGGCTCCCGGGCTTCCCCACACGGCTCCCTATCCCTTCATCGAGCCGGCCAGCATCCCCCGGATGAAGAACCGGCCCAGGAGGATGTAGATCACTGCCGTTGGCAGCGCGGTGATGACCGCACCGGCCATCATCACGTTCCAGCTCACCGAGAACGATCCCGAGAGGTTGTTCAGCGCCACCGTCACCGGCTGTCGGGCGGGGTTGGTGATGACCGTGAGTCCGAACAGGAACTCGTTCCAGATGTTGGTGAACTGGAAGATGCCGACCACGACGAACGCCGGGATCGAGAGCGGCAGCATGATCTGCAGAAAGATCTGCACGATGCCGGCGCCGTCGACACGGGCCGCCTCGATGATCTCGTTGGGGATGCCGGTGAAGAAGTTCCGGAAAATCAGGGTCGTGATCGGCAGGCCGTAGACGACATGCACCACGATCAGGCCGGGGATGCTGCCGTAGAGATGCATCCACTGGAGGAACTTGATCAGCGGGATCAGCACGCTCTGGTACGGGATGAACATGCCGAACAGCAGCGCGGCGAAGACGAGGTCGGACCCCGGAAACCGCCACTTGGAGAAGAGGTAGCCGTTCAGCGCGCCGAGCACGCTGGAGATGATCGTGGCCGGGACCACGAGGAGCGCGCTCGTCCACATGTTCTGGTCGAGCTTGTTCCAGGCTTCCTCGTACCCTCCCGCGGTCAGCGATGTGGGCAGCTCCCACATGCGGCTGATGTCGACGTTGGCGGCCGACTTGAACCCGTTGATGACCATCACATACACGGGCAGCAGGTAAAACGCGCAGACAAGGAGCAGGAAGGCGATCAGGATGGTTCGACCGATGCCACGGCCGCGGCTGCGAGTGCGGTCGGGGGGTGGGTGAAGGACATTCTCCGCTGACGCCATGGCTAGAGCTCCTTCATCGTGCGCGCCAGGTACGGGATGATCACGATGGACACGAGCACCAGCATGACGACCGACGCGGCGGCCCCGAGGTTGTAGCGGGTCGCCTTGAAGGTTTGCTCGAACATGTAGATGCCGGGGACATCGGTCGCGAACCCGGGGCCGGTGCCGGACATCGCGAAGATCAGGTCGAAGATCTTCAGGGAGACGTGGCCGAGGATGATCAGCGTGCTGACCGTGATGGGCTTGAGCAGCGGGATGATGATGTCGCGGTACAGGCGCCAGGTCGAGGCGCCATCGAGCGAGGCCGCCTCGCGGACCTCGTTGGAGATGGTGCCGAGGCCGGCAAGGTACATGGCCATGGCGAACCCGGAGAGCTGCCAGACCGCCGCGATCACAACGGGCCAGAGCGCGGCCGGAAAGCCGATCTGCGCCTTGATCGCGTCAGGCACGGGCAGGTCGCCGAAGACGGACGCGTTCGTGAGCCAGCCAGGATGGAGGGGTCCGAGGCCGAGCTGGCGCAGCAGCCAATTGAGTCCGAGATGGTCGAACAGCAGGTTGATGCCGGATTCAGGGTTGAAGATCCAGCGCCAGGACACGCCGGTGACGATGAAGGAGAGCGCGTAGGGGAAGAGGAAGATGTTGCGGAAGACCGATCCGCCGAAGATGTGCCGGTCGAGGAGGATGGCGAGCAACAGGCCGACGCCGACGGCGAGCAGCAGGAAGAGAATCGTGAAGATGACGGTGTTGCGCAGGTCGATCTGGAAGCGGCGGTCGTTGAAGAGGCGGTCGTAGATGCCCCACCACGGGTCGGTGACGGAGAGATCCATCGGACCGGCCTTGCGCCAGTTTGAGATGGATATCCAGAACGTCATCCCGATGAAGCCATAGATGAACACGATCAGGGCGATCACGCTCGGGGCGAGCATCAGCGGCGACAGCCATCGCTCGCCCAGCCGTCGCCTGGAGGGTGGTTGCTCTGTGGTGGTTCGTGCCGGGATGGCGCTCGTCGCCATGCGTGTTCCTTACTGTGCGCAGACACGACAGGAGGGGGGCGTTCGCCACCCTCCTGTTATTGGCATGCCGGTGGGGCTTACTGAGCGTCCTCGGCCGCCAGGCTGAGGGCATCCTGCAGCGCCGCGACGTCCTTGTCCACGAGGAACGAGGTGATCGCGTCGGTGATGTCCAGCACCTGCTGCGGCGAGGCGGCGGCGCCGTGGGCGATCGAGGCGACCACCTGGGCGGAGCCGAACTGGCTGGCCGACCACTGGCCGTAGTCGCTGAGGCCGCTGGTGTCGGCGTCGGTGCGGGCCGGGATGCAGCCTTTGAACGGCGCGAAGGTGGCCTGCGCCTGGGCGGAGCCAACCACACCGAGCCAGTTCTGCGGCGTTCACCGGATGCGGCGCATCCTTCGGCAAGGTGAAGCCGTCCATCACGGAGACGTAGAGGCCATCGGTGTCCGGGTGCGGCGCCCACGCCAGCACGTCGGTCTTCTCCTTGGCGACCGCCGCCCCGTAGGCCCAGTCGCCCATCGAGGTGGAGAAGGCGGTGCCGTTGAGCACGAGGTCCATGGCGCCGTCCCAGGTGAGGGAGGCGTGATCCTCGTTCACGTAGTCGAGGTACTTGCCGAAGGTCTCGATGGCGGTGGTGACTTCCTCGCTGGCCCAGTCCGTCGAGCCGTCCCACAGGCCGTTGTAGGCGTCACCGCCGAGCGCGCCCATGAGCGTGTTCTCGAACAGCTGCACCGGCGCGAAGGAATCCTTCGAGCCGAGCGCGATCGCGGGGATGCCGGCCTCCTTGAGCGTGTCCGCCATCGCGAAGAAGTCATCGGAGGAGAGCGTGTCGGACCACTCGAGCCCGTTGTCGCTGGCGACCTGCTTGTTCGCGAAGAGGACGTTGCCCATATGGACGCCGACGGGGATGAGGTACTTCTCGTCGTCGATCGTGACCTGGTCGTTCAGGCCCTGAGGGATGACGTCATCCAGCCCCATCGTGTTCCAGATCTCGGTGAGGGGATCCGCGTAACCCGGACCCTGGTAGAGGTCCTGCAGCTCCTTGCCGGCGTGTGACTGCCAGCTGTCGGGCGGGTCGCCGCCCTGGAGGCGTGTGGAAAGCGCGGCCTTGGCGTTGGAGCCGGCGCCACCGGCGACGGCAGCGTCAGTGATCTCCACGTCGGGGAAGAGGCCGTTGAACGCTTCGTACAGCTTCATCAGGCCGTCGTGCTCGCCCGGGCCGGTCCACCACGAGAAGATTTCGAGCTCGGACTCCGGGGTGCCGTCGTTGATCACGGCGATGGCAGCCGGCGATGCGCCCGGTGCTGGCGTGGCGCCCTGGGCGCCGACCCGCATCCATGGCGCGGCGGCCAGCACGGCGGCACCGCCGCCGGCGAACACGCGTCGGTTCAGGCTAAAGCGTCGTCGGGATCGATTCGTAGTCACGTTTGACCTCCTGAATCTCGTGGACCGTGCCAACTACCGTATGACGACCGTGTGGGGTGCACCGGCGCGAACAGCGCCGAGCGAGACGTCGTCGATGAATCGTTGTCGTATCGGTCGATTCCGGAATGCGCGAACGCATGACAATGACCCGGGTCGCCACATTTCTTTCACGGTCCTGCCGGCATTATCCACCTTTCGCCGGTATCCCGCAATTTGGTGCCGGCGGACGCGGCACGCGTCAGTCGGTGGGCGAGCCGCCGATCGCGTGGATATGGCTGTGCTCGGAGCCGATCGCGCCGACGTAGATGACGCCGTTCACCACCGCCGGCGCCGAGGCGGCGTAGCCATCGTCGAGTGGCAGCGTCCACAGCTCCGTGCCGGACACGAGGTCCACCGCGTGGAGCTCGCCCGTCCCAGTCGCCGAACCACCCGACCCCGCCGGCGACGGAGAGTGAGCTCGCCACGCCGGCCGGCACATCGAGGCGCCAGCGTTCCACGCCGGTTGCCAGGTCGAGCGCGTGCACCGCGCCGGCACCCTGCGGCACGGTCGCGCCGATGTATGCGAAGCCGCCCACGACGGCGGGGGAGGTGTCGGCGATGCCGTTCAGCGTCACCTTCCAGCGTGGCTCGCCGGTGGCGATGTCGAAGGCGTAAACAACGCCGCCAGCGCCGCCGACGACCACCGTACCGTCAGCAACCGCTGGCGAGGACGATTCGTTGTCCCACCCGATCGTGGCACGCCACCGCTCTGCGCCGTTGGAGGCATCGAGCGCGTAGAGGGTGCCGTCGTCGCTGCGGGCGTAGACCCGCCCCTCCGCGACCGCGGGCGCGATCCAGACGCGCCCACCGGTTTGGACGCTCCACACCAGATCGCCGGTAGCGGCGTCGAGGGCGTAGACGAAGCCGTCGTACCCGCCGATGTAGAGCACCCCGTCAACGACGGTGGGATCGGAGAAGAGGGACGGCGCGTCGGTCGAGGCGGACCACACCTCGGTGCCGGTCTCCGCGTCGATGGCGTAGAGGCGGCCACCACCGCCGCTGGCGAACACGATACCGTCGCTCACTGCCGGGGAGGTGGTGTAGCCGCCGACCTCGAACCGCCAGCGCTCGACGCCGGTCTCGCGGTCGAGTGCGTAGACGAAGCCGTCGAGCGCGCCGACGTAGACGGTGCTCCCGTCCACGGCGGGCGACGTTCGCACGCCGCCGTTTTCCGACTGCCAGAGGACCTCCGGATCGCCAACCGGGCCGGGGCCCGGCATCGCGCCGGTGTGGGCCGCATCGCCGCGGTACATCGGCACCGATGCGCCTGCCGTGGCTGGTGACGCCGACGGAGTTTGCGCGGCGGCGGCCGCGAGGGGCATCAGCACGAGCAGGAGCGCACACGTCCGCACCAGGCGGGCGAGGGGGAGACAGAGGGCGTCGGCGTGCATGTCGGTGTCCTCGTTGGTGGCCCTCGGCGGCACTACCCGCGTCGATGCCCCTGTGTGATGATCTGATCCATATTGATGTGACCCGTATCCGGATTGTATGGGGTCCGTGCGCTCGGCGGCAACCGCCGATGCGTCCGTGCCGGTTCCATGCGATCGTGCGGTCGATCGGGAGGCGAGATGGTCAGGGGCGTGCTCGCCTCCGTGGGCGCATCGGCGCTGTTTGCGGTGCTCTTTTACTACGCGACGCTGTTGGACTCACTTTCCGGAGCGGAGATCTTCGGCTGGCGCATGCTCTTCAACGCGCCCTGCCTGACCGTGCTGCTGGTGCTCAACCGGCAGTGGCCGCTCGTGCGGGAGACGCTCCGCCGCATGCGACAGCAACCCGGGCTCGCCGCGGGCGTGGTCGTCTGCGCTGCCATCGTCGCCGCGCAGCTCTGGCTGTTTGTGTGGGCGCCGGTGAATGGGCGCGCGCTGGAAGCGTCGCTCGGGTTCTTCCTGATGCCGCTCTTCATGGTGCTGGTTGGGCGGGTCGTGTTCCGGGAGCGCCTCTCGCGGATGCAGATGGCCGCGACCGCGCTTGCGGCGGTTGGGGTAGGGAACGAGGTGATCCGCGTCGGCGGGATCTCGTGGGTGACGGCGTTCATCGCTGTCGGGTACCCGGTGTACTTCATGCTGCGGCGCCGGCTGCGGACCGACCATCAGGGCGGGGTGTGGATCGAGATGCACCTGATCGTGCCGCTCGCGATCGCGCTCATCCTCGGCGGATCGGGAACCGCGACCATGCTGGACGAGCACCCTCGGATGGTCGCGCTGATCCCCGGGCTCGGCGTGATCAGCGCGCTCGCGCTGTCGGGCTACTACCTCGCCAGCCAGCTGCTGCCGTTCGGCCTGTTCGGGCTGCTCGCCTATCTGGAGCCGGTGCTGCTGGTGGTCGTGGCGTTGCTGCTCGGCGAGAGCATCGGGGCCGAGCAGTGGCTGACCTACATCCCGATCTGGGGCGCGGTCGCGCTGCTCTTCGCCGAGGGTGTCTGGCGGGTTCGATGCCACCGCCGGCGAGCACGTTCCTGATAAGCGCTACGCCTGCTTCCTCGAACGTTCCCGTTCCTTTTGGCGAAGCACAATGTCGCGCTGCAGCGCATCCAGACCGGGCACGTCGACCGGCAGGTGCGCGTGTTCCTGCTGGCGGCCCGTCAGGTAGGCAACCATCGCGTCGATTGATACTCTTGGATCCCCGAAGGTGAAGATGAGGTCGTCGGCGCGGGCGAGCGTGCCGGCGTCGTAGGGGCCGCGCATGCAGCAGTGGATCACGCGGGCGGTGGCGGGTGCCGCCGCGATGACCCGGTTCGCGATGGCGACCTGCTCGGGCAGGTCCGAGGCATCACGTGTCATTACCACGAGCGTCTTCGCCTCCGATGCGCGGGCCGTTGCCTCCGTGACCTCATCGTCGGTAGGGTCGTTGCTGAGCGTGACCACGCTCGCGCCGGGAACGTTCATGGCGACGGCATCGCGCAGCACCTGCGCTCGTCCGACCGGATCCTCGGCCTCGGTGGTCCGAAACCGCTGGAAGTCGACGAAGACGGTGCCTTCCGTGGTGTCGAGCGGTTGGAACGGCTTGATGCCGACGTGCGCGACCGAGCGCAGGGCGATGTCGAAGGCGATCTCACCGCGCCTGGCGGCTCGTGCCGGCAGCGGTGCAGGCTCGCCGGTGATGCCGTACCGCTCCCGCACCGTGCTCAGCCGCCGGACGGTTCCTTCGAACGCCTCCCGCGGGATGCGCCCCGACTCCAGCGCCTCGACCAGCGCTTCGTGTCGCGCGAGCTGGTTGGCAATCGATTCGTTCGCCTCCAGCACGTCAACACCGGCCGCCTTGGCCAGAACGGTTGACTCGGGCACGCCGTAGCGCTCGCTGATCGCGCGCATCGACATCGAGTCGGTGAAAATGAGCCCGTCGAACCCCATCTCCTCGCGCAGCAACCCGGTGAGGATGGGGCGGGAAAGGGTGGCGGGATATTCCACATCGAGCGCAGGGAAGAGGATGTGCGCCGACATCACCGCCGGGATGCCCATCGCCACCGCGGCGCGGAACGGCGCCAGCTCGATGGCGTCGATGCGCTCCCGCTCATACGGAATCGTCGGCAGCCCGAGATGGGAGTCGACGTTGGTGTCGCCGTGCCCGGGAAAGTGCTTGACCGTCGTGATGACCCGCGCCGCCTCGTGCCCGCGCCAGACCCACTCGAGCGCGTCGATGACCCGCTCGGGGCGGTCACCGAAGGAGCGCGTACGGATGACAGGGTTGGCGGGGTTGTTGTTCACGTCCACCGACGGCGCGAAGTTGACGTTGATGCCAACCTCGCGGAGCTGCACGCCGGTGAGCGCCGCGGCGAGCAGCACGTCGCCGGGGTTGCCGCTGGCGGCGAGCGCCATCGGACTCGGCGGGGTAACGAAGTCGGCCGAGAAGCGACTGACGATACCGCCCTCCTGGTCGGCGGCGATCAACAGCGGTGGCATGCCCAGCGCCCGCGCCTCCGCCTGGAGCTCGGCGGTGAGGGCGTGCACCTGCTCGCGGCTGGTGATGTTGTCGGCGAAGAAGAGGACGCCGCCCGGGCGGATCGTGCGGAACGCCTCGCGGGCGTCGTCGGTGAACGCCGGTCCTTCGAATCGGAACATGACGCTCTGGCCGGCGAGCTCGGCGGTGGACATGGGCATGGTGGAAGCCTTCGACGGCCGCAATGGACCGGTGGGCTCACCCCAGTGAGGGTGGGCTTCTGCGCGACTGCCCGGGCACGGAGGCCCGAGCCTACCTTGCTCTCACGATATGAGTCGCTACCGGGTCTTGGCGGCGGGAAGCTCTGCCTCGCCGCGGAGGTAGTGGACGAAGCTCGCCGCGCCCCTAGGCTGGTCTGCCTCCGGCAGCGTGTCGAGGTAGTTGATCATCGCGCTGGCGACGATGACGCCGTCGGCGTGCCGCCCGACCTCGCGGACGTGTTCCGGGGTCGAGATGCCGAACCCGACCAGCAGCGGGATGTCAACGTGCTGACGGATACGATCCAGGTACTCGCCGAGCCCCTCCGCAACCGACTCGCGCGCGCCGGTGACGCCGCGGACGGAGACGCAGTAGACGAAGCCACTGCCGCGCTCGCCCACCAGCTCCAGGCGCCGCTCCGTGCTCGTCGGCGCGACCATGAAGATGAGATCGCGCCCGTGCTGCCGGCAGATGGACTGGATGCGGTCGGACTCCTCGATCGGCAGGTCCGGGATGATGAACCCGTCGACGCCGGCCTCGGCGCAGTCGGTGACATAGCGCTCGATCCCGTACTTCACCACCGGGTTGAAGTAGCCCATCAGCATCAGCGGCACCGTGACACCGGATGCCCGCAGGCGCTGCACGAGCGCGATGCAGTCGTCAAGGGTGGTGCCGTTGGCGAGTGAGACCTGACTGGTGCGCTGAACGGTGGTGCCGTCGGCGATGGGATCGGAGAAGGGGATGCCGATTTCGAAGCCGTCGGCGCCGGCCTCGACCATCGCGTGGATCGTCGCCTCGGAGGTCTCCATGGTGGGGTAGCCGGCGGTGACGAAGGGCAGCAGCGCGGGTCGACCCTCCTTTCTGATGGCGTCGAGGGCATCGCCGATGCGGCTTGGGGCGGGGGTCGTGGTACTCACTGGCGTGCTCCAGGCGGTCGGCGCCAGCGAGGGCCGGCCGCGGAAATCGTGTGACGTTCTCTGTCCCATTGTGTACCGATTCGACGATGCCGGCCACCACCGCCTGGGAGCCCAAACTGATACGAAGCTGTGACGCCAGACGTGCGACCTGCGCCCTACACTTGAAAGTAGAAAGGGAGCGCGTGCAACGGCGCACGAACACCCGAACCGCCGCGATACGCGCCCGACCAGATGTCTCAGGTCCAGGCCGAGGCGCCGTGTGGTTGCCCTCGCCTGGCACAGAGAAAGGAGCCAGCCATGGCTTCGCATGTTCCCACCATCGCGGTCGTCGGCGGCGGCATGGGCGGCGTCGAAACGACCGCCAGCCTCGTGAATCAGCTCGGAGACACGGCGAAGATCGTGCTTGTCTCCGAGACGGACGAGCTCCAGCTGCGTCCGTTCTTCATCTATCCCCCCTTCTCGAACATGTTCAAGAACCGGCGCCTGACCCATCTCGGGCTCCGGCGCGCGGCCGCCCGCCGCGGTGTCGAGTTCCAGGAGTGGCACGTTGACGAGATCGACCCGGCCGCTGGCGTGATCCGTGGCGGCGGTCGGCAGCAGCCGTATGACCATCTGGTCATTGCCACTGGCGCCGGCATGCAGCCGAGCGACGTGCCCGGCATGATCGAGAACTCCGAAACGATCTGGGGGTTCCAGGATTCGCTCCACCTCGCCAAGGCGGTCGCGCAGATGATCGACCGGGCAAAGCGCGGTGAGAAGCAGCACGTGCTCTTCAATGTGCCGGAAAACAACAAGTGTGCCGGTCCGCTGTACGAGATGGTCTTCATGTTCGAGACCTACCTGCGGCGGAAGAAGGTGCGCGACCAGTTCCGGATCACGTGGACGACGTTTGAGTCGTCGTTCATCGCCGCGTTCGGTCCCAAGCTCGATGAGCGCACGACACAGGAGTTCAATGAGCGCGGCATCGAGGCGCACCGCGAGAAGCGAATCGAGCGGGTGGAGCCGAAGCGCGCGATCTTCAAGGATGGCAGCACGATCGACTTCGACTGGATGATCTCCTTCCCGCCGTACATCGCGCACACCCGCTTCGACAGCATGCCGACCGACGATCGTGGCTTCATCCACGCCGACCCTGACACCTGGAAGGTGAACGGGATGGAGAACATCTACGTCATCGGCGACGGCGCGGACTTCCCGGTGAAGCAGGCGTTCCTCGCGCTCGGCATGGGCGGCACGGTGGCGCACAACCTTGCCAGCGAGATCAAGGGCGAGTCGGCGCGGCGCTGCTTCGAGCCGCTGAGCATGTGCATCATGGAGCAGCTCGATGCGGGACTCTACGCACAGGTGCCGCTGCATCTCACCGGTGACCCGGCACACGCCGTCGAGGTCGCACCGGATCAGCTGGACGACTACATCGTGCGCGGCTCGAGGCTGTGGCAGGCGGGCAAATGGGGGATGTACATGATGCTCGCGCTCCAGATGGGGCGGATCCAGACCTTCCACGAGGGCCCGCTTTGGACCGCGATGGAGGTCATGACCAAGGGGATGCAGAAGGTCACGAAGTAGCAGTCAGGAAACCGGTAGCGGCTCCATGATGGCATGTACGGACCGGGTTGTCTCCGCTTTGCGGGCCGGACAACCCGGGGGATCCTTCGAAGGCACGGCTGCGTCGTCTGCGGCTCCTTGCCGGCTCAGGATGACGGCGCGTGTTGGGGACGGGAACCGGGAGGCGGCGCGGCCGAGGTCGCCTGCACAGGCGGGTTCGCTCGGGACGGGCCCACCCATGCAGGGAGCGATTGGCGCTACAGCTCGACGCCGAGCGCCTCCGCGACGGTGTGCATATCCTTGTCGCCACGGCCGGAGAGATTGACGATCAGCGTCTCGTCAGGTGACATCCGCTTCGCGAGCTGCGCCGCGTGGTAGATCGCGTGGCTCGACTCCAGCGCCGGGATGATGCCCTCCGTGCGGCAGAGCAGCTTGAACCCCTCAAGCGCCTCGTCGTCGGTGACGGAAACGAAGTCCGCTCGTCCGGCTGACTTCAGGAACGCCAACTCGGGGCCGACACCGGGGTAGTCGAGCCCAGCCGAGATCGAGTGCGTCTCGAGGATCTGCCCGTGCGCGTCCTCGAGGATGTAGGACCACGAGCCGTGCAGGACGCCTTCCTCGCCGGCGACCAGCGTCGATGCGTGCTTGCCGGTCTCGATGCCGTAGCCGCCCGCCTCGACGCCGATGATGTCGACCTCGGTGTCCTCGATGAAGGCGTAGAAGAGCCCCATCGCGTTGGAACCCCCGCCCACGCACGCGGTGATCGCGGTCGGCAGCGAGCCGGTAGTGTCGAGGATTTGCTGGCGCGCCTCGCGGCCGATGACCGCCTGGAAGTCGCGCACCATCTTCGGGTACGGGTGCATGCCGGCGACGGTGCCGAAGATGTAGAAGGTGGTGTCGACGTTGGTCACCCAGTCGCGGATCGCCTCGTTGATGGCGTCCTTGAGCGTCTTCGAACCGGACGTCACCGGGATCACCTCGGCGCCGAGCAGCCGCATGCGGAAGACGTTGAGCGACTGCCGGTGGACGTCCACCTCGCCCATGTAGACGATGCAGTCGAGGCCGAGCAGCGCGCAGGCGGTCGCCGTGGCGACGCCGTGCTGGCCGGCGCCGGTTTCGGCGATGATCCGCTGCTTGCCCATGCGCTTGGCGAGCAGGGCCTGCCCGAGGGCATTGTTGATCTTGTGCGCGCCGGTGTGCGCGAGGTCCTCGCGCTTGAGGAAGATGCGCGGCCCCTTGCCGCCGGACGCCTCCTCGGAGAAGCGCGTTGCCTCGTAGAGCGGGGTGGGGCGGCCGACGTAGTCTTTCGCGAGGCGGTCGATCTCCGCCTGGAAGCTGGGGTCGTTCCTCGCCTCGTCGTAGGCCTGGATCAGCTCCTGGATGGCGGGCATCAGCGTCTCGGGGGCGAAGGTGCCACCGAAGCGCCCGAAGTTGCCGCGCTCATCGGGAAGCGTGTAGTTGGCGAAGATCTCGGTTTCCATCATGCGTGCCACGGGCGCTGCTCCGGTCGAGAGGTCGGACGATACTGCGCTCAATGCTAGCAGCCAGACGCCGCTCGCGGGTGACGTGACACGCGATGGCACGTCGCAGTCGTTCGCCACGGTGATTCGCGGGCGACGGCGCGACCCGGCACGTGGCAGGATAGCGGCAGAGGCAGGACGCATCTTTTCGTTGGAGCGATCACCCGTGCAGCAGGATCAGGACGCGAAGCGACACGACATCGAGACCCGCGCCGACGTCGAGCGGCTGGTGGAGACCTTCTATTCGGCGGTGATGGTGGATCCGGTGCTCGGGCCGATCTTTACGGATGTTGCGCACATGGACCTCGCGGCGCACATGCCGGTGATGTGCGATTTCTGGGAGAACATCCTGTTCGACGCCCGCAAGTACCCGGGTGGCATGATGATGAAGCACATCATGTTGCACCAGCAGACGTCGCTCGCGCCGCATCACTTCCAGCGGTGGCTGGATTACTGGGTCGAGACGGTCGACACGTTGTTCGAGGGGGAACGCGCGCTCGTGGCGAAGATGCATGCCGGCCGCGTGGCGAACATGATGGCCAGCAGGTTCCAGCAGATGCCGGGCGGCCCGACGGTCACCGCCGCACCTCCGCCATATCTCTCCTGACGATCCGGACTGGATTGCGACACTCCTAAGAAAATGGGTATCAGGTCAACATAGGAGATGGATTCAGGCGTATGCTGTAGCCATCATTGGCCGGTCGTTTCGCATCCACGTGAGAATGGAGTGAACGAAATGAAGGCGTTTCGATCCGTTTCGGCTCTGGTGGCAATGTTCCTGACGCTCCTCGGGCTCGCCGCGACACCAATGGTCATGTCGGCCCAGAACGCGACACCGTCTGCCGAGGTGGCCCACCCGGCGCACATCCACACCGGGAGTTGCACCGAGCTCGGCGACGTTGTGTACCCGCTCAATGATGTCGCGCTCGCGCCCGGGGGCGGCACACCCACTGCCAGCCCGACGATGATGGAGACCATGCATGACGTTATTTCGAGCATCACCGTGGTCGATGCGAGCCTCGATGACCTGATCGCTGGCGGCTACGCCATCAACGTCCATGCCAGCGCGGACGACATGGGCACCTACATCGCGTGTGGCGACATTGCTGGCACGGTGCGGATGCACATGCGCAGCGAGGCTCCGGCGGGGCTCGTCATTCCGATGCGGCAGCTCAACGAGTCAGGGTACGCCGGCATGGCGTGGCTGACGCCGACGGCGGATGGCAAGACCGAGGTCTCGGTCTTCCTCGCGAGTGACTTCTACGGTCCCGGCCCTCAGGGCGGCCAGTAGACGCCATCACCAGCGCTCCACAGAGCAACGCCCCGGCCGTTTGGTCGGGGCGTCGCCTCATTGGTTCGCAGCTGCGGCCCTCGCCTCGCGCTCCCAATGGCTGCGTTGTGACGGGTAGTAGTCGCTCCACGCGGCGAACGGTTGCCCGGCGTGAAGCGCGGTGAGGCGGTCGAGATAGTACTCCCAGCCGGGACCCACGCTCGACAGGTCCTCGTATCGATCCACCTCCTGGCGAAAGACGAGCGTGGTGACGCCATCCTGCTCGGAGAGTTCAATGCGTATCCGCCAGACTGGACTACCCTCCATGCCCTTCACATGCAGCTCCACATCGAGCAGTGTCGGGGCCTCGCATGCCTTGATCAGCACGTCCTCCGGCTCGGCGCTGTCTTCGGCGGTCATGGTGAACGTCACGCGCTTCCCGGGGCCGGCCTCGCCAGTCCAGGTGCCGATCCAGCGGTTCATGCGATCCGGTTCAACGATGCTGGCCCAGACGTTGCTGATGGACGCGCGAAACGTGCGTTCCAACACGAGGTCATGCCCGGTTGCGTTGGGAACAAGGCGGCCGGTTGGCGGTGTGCTCATGCTGGCTGCTCCTTTGCGGAATCGATGCGCGTAGGTCCGGCGTCGTCCACGCGCGGCCCCTGTTGGTCGTTGGATTGCATTCGGCGTTCCCGCTCGCGGCGGGTGCGATGAACCTCGGTGTCGAGCGCGTCCAGGCGGCTCTCCCACGTGGAGCGAAACTGCACCAGCCATGCATCGAGCTCGCTGAGCGGTTTGGGCTCCAGGCGATAGATCTGCTGGCGTCCCTGGCGTGTCACGGAGACGAGACCAGCCGCTCTCAGGATGCGGAGATGGCGACTGACCGCGGGTCGGCTGATCGGAAATCGTCGTGCGATCTCGCCCGCCGACCGTGGATGTCGCTGCAGCTCTTCGAGGATGGCGCGCCGAACAGGATCAGCGAGTGCATCGAACGTGTCCATGGATGAAATGTAACCATTAGGTTACAGGAATGCAAGAAAGAACGCGAGTGGCCGGTCTCGTATCGAGACCGGCCACTCGCATGTCCCATGATGGAGATGTGGAGAGATCAGCCTGCGAGGCTGCGCACGGCGTCGCTGAGGGCGGTGATCTCGTCGTCGTTGATGGTGTGGTCCATGCCGTCGTAGCGGCGATAGTCAACCGTCGCGCCGGCGCCCTCGAAGAGCTTCGCGCTGTCCTCCGCACGGGTGATCGGGATGTGCCCGTCGCGGTCGCCGCAGCCGATGAAGACGCGCAGGTCCTCACGTGAGCCGTCGACGGCGCGCGGCTCGTCCTCCGGGCCCATCACGCCACCGCTGAGAGCGCCGACGAAACCCGGCCGGTGGTCGCCGACGAGCGCGTGCTCCAGCGACAGGCAGGCCCCCTGGGAGAAGCCGACGACGCCGATCCGCTCGGATGGGATGCCCGCCTCGGTGATGGTGGTGACGAGCGAGTCGATCAGCGCGAGCGCGTTGCTCCGCTGTGGCTCGTTCGCCTCCAGCGCCTCCATGAACGGCAGCGGGTACCAGGTGTTGTTCGGCGCCTGCGGCGCGAGCCAGGCGATGCTCAGCTCGCCTTCGGCGTCGATCATGCTGGCGAGCGCCAGGATGCTCTCGGCGGTGGCCCCGCGCCCGTGGATGAGAATCACCGCGGCGTCCGCCTCCTCGAGCGAGGCCCCGGCCTGGAGAACGGGCGTGGTCTTCGTCCTGTCGGTCATGCCGTCACCTCTGTCGCCGCTGCGTCCTTCGAGGTACGTGCCTGGCTGGTGTCGAGCGGGTGCAGCATCTCCAGGATGCGATCGCGGTGCGGCTGCAGGAACGGGGGCAGCGCCAGCTCGACGCCGAGCTCGTCCTGGCTCTGGTCGGTGGTGAAGCCCGGGCCGTCGCTCGACAGCTCGAAGAGCACCCCGCCCGGCTCGCGGAAGTAGGCCGCAAGGAAGTAGAAGCGGTCGATTTCCGGCGTGATGTGCAGCCCGCGTGAGCCGACGTACTCGCGCCACGCGGCGTGTCGCTCGGCGTCCGGCGTGCGGAAGGCGACATGGTGGACGCCACCGCGGCCGAGGCGCGCCGACGGCACGCTCGGCATGACGTGCAGGTAGAAGAGCGCGTTCGGCCCACCGTCGCCGGTTTCCAGGGCGATCGTCCTGCGGTCGGCATGGTCCGGGTCGGGGTACTCGGCGACGACGCGGAAGCCCATCACGTCTGTCAGCACCGGCAATGTCGCGTGCGGCCGGGCCGTGGTGGTGCTGATCGCGGAGAGCCCGACGATCCCGTGCTCCTCGGGGACGCCGGCGTGCGGCCATGGCTTACCCGCCGGGATCGGCGCGTTGTCCTCGTCGGCGATGAGCGCGAGGCGCTGTCCCTCGGGATCGCGGAAGGTGAGCACCTGGCGGCCGTAGCGCTCGCGCGGGGCGTCGTGGTCGACCCCGATCGCGCCGAAACGGCCCGCCCAGAAGTCGAGACTCGCCTGGCTGGGGACGCGGAAGCCGATCTCGCTGATCTCGCCGCTGCCTGGCTGGTTGCGTGCCGCGTGCGGGATGTCGAAGAAGGTGATGTCGGTGCCTGGCGCGCCCTCGGCATCCGTGTAGAAGAGATGGTAGACGGAGACATCGTCCTGGTTGACGGTCTTCTTGATCAGCCGCAGTCCAAGGACCTGCGTGTAGAAGTCCACGTTGGCCTGCGCGTCGGCGGTGATGGAGCTGACGTGGTGGATTCCCGTCAGCGGGGTGTCTGGTCGGTTCATCTGTGTTCCGTTTCTGTTGGCTCTTGGTTGCTGGCGACGTTGGCGCACCGTGCGCTCAACCCGCGCTCGAGCTTGCGGAGCAGGCTGGCCAGCGTTTGCTGTTCCTCGCTGGTCAGGCTGTCCATGGCGGCGGAGATGGTTTGGATATGGCTGGCCATCGCGCGGTCGCGGAGCTCGCGTCCCGCCTCGGTGAGGTAGACGAGGTTGCACCGTCCCTGGCGCTCCCGGCGGGTCAGGCCGTCGCGCTCGAGGGCGTCGAGCAGCTGGGCGATGTTGCCCTTGGTCACGAGCAGGGCATCGGCGAGCTCCTGCTGCGTGATGCCGTCGTGGAGCCCGGCGTGATTGATCACGTCGAACCGTGCCACCGAGAGGTTCCAGGAGCGGAACCCTTCCGCGGAGCGGCGGTCAATCCGGTTGAAGATTCGCATCATGCGTACCCACGTTCGGACCGGCAGCGGGAGATCCTGCCGCCGGCGCCGGGTCGGGACGCTCGTTGTCGCGGTGCCCTGCGTCATGGCAGCGTATCCTTTCCTGCAATTAGTTTAGCACTAAACCTATAAGCGTCAAGCTGGTTTGTGGCCCGACGGTGGCGGCAGCTACGCGGAGATTGGGATCTGCCGGGCGTCAGCTGTCGTCCGGTTCGAGCTCCAGCTCCAGCACGTCATCGCTCGAGGTGCGCACGACCCGCTTTCGAGCCGGCTCCCAGCCGGCGAGTGATTCTCCGGTGATCGCCTCGGAGCTGACCACGGTGATCCGAAGCAGCCCCTCGGCGAGCTCGCGCACTTCGGCGCTGGTCACGCCGTCGATGCCGAGCAGGTGCTGCTGGGCCGAGCGAGCGAGGGCGGGCGTGTGCACCTGATGCATCAATACCTCGATCGTCCGTGGCACCACCCCCGTGATTTCGGGCTCCGCATCGGTCTCGACCGCCGGCGCCGGTTCGCATCGCGAGCCGGTGTCTCCAGCGGCGTGGGGTGTCTCATCGGCATGTGCCAGCAGCGCCTCGAGACGCTCGACGGTGCCCAGCGCTCGCTGCAGTGACGTGCGCACATCCGCGACCGCCACTGCCAGTGCTGTCCTGTCAGCCCCGACGCTGTGCTGTCTGGCTGCCCGCGCCTCCACCAGCAGCGACTCGGTGCGCGCCACGTTCTCGGCCATCAGCTGCTCGATCGACTCGCGCAGTCGGAGGTGCTCGCGCGCCTGCCGGAGAAGCTCCCGCAGCACCACTGGATCGTCCGTCTCAGGAGGCTCCCCAGGTCCGGAGGGATCCGTCACTGGCGCCTGTATCGAATCCGCGTGCTGGGTCACCGGGGCGTTCCTTTCCGGGCGGTGGGCATGATCCGCAGGTGGTCAACTCTATCGTGGTGCGTTGACGGCAGGATGATTGCGAAGTGTAGCAAAGCGGCGACGTGACCTCGTTGCCATGGCACGGTGTGGATTGCCGGTGGAGGGTACACTTGTTCCCGGGAACCGGAGCTTCCGGCAAACCGTTGCCTTCGAACGAAAGGTGGATGCCATGTCCCCAGTCGTGAGCCATCGAGTTTCCCGCCCCGACCGTTCCACCCCCTTCCGCTGACTTTTCTTGTCCGCCCTCTGCCGGATCACGCCGGTTGAACACGCGGACGGCCTCGTTTACGCTACCTCTTTCCTGCGCGCTGTCCCGATCCCAGCGGGGTGGCGATGGACAGGTGCATTGCCTGAAAGTCGAGTTCACACATGACACATGATGCCGACCGAGCCACCGACGGAGCTTCGGAGGAAGGTGCCAGCGCCACGACCACAATCGACGAAACGGCTGGCGCATCTGCGGCTCCCCGCGAGCGGCGCGAGCCCGACCAGCTGGCGCTGCCGGTGCTGGTTGCGCCGGAATCGCTGCTGATGCCGCACATGACCATCCCGTTCTCGCTCGATCTGGACGAGAACGCGATGGCGGTCGACCGCGCCATGCGCATGGACCCGCGCCGCGTATTGATCGTGTCCGCGCGGGATCTGGATGATCTCGGCGACGAGGACGGCTCGGGGCCAGGTCGCGATCTCATCGACCTGGTCAGCGACATGATCGCCCAGGAGTACGACGGCGACGATGACTCCGCCTACGAGGAAGACGCGTCCTACAACGAACCGGGTCTCGGTGGCCGACCGCTGATCGACGACCTCCATCGCGTCGGCGTGATCGCGGAGATCGCACAGTACATCACCCGACCCGGCAACCAGGACCACGTCATCCTTCAGGGCGTCAGCCGCGGCGTGATCGAACAGGTGATCCAGGAGGAGCCGTACCTGGCGGCGCGCGTTCGCCGCGCGGAAGATGGCGTGATGGACTCGGGCGAGACCGAAGCCGCCATGACGGCCGTGGTCGAACAGGTCGAGTCCTACGTGAATCTGCTGCCCAACGTGCCGGAAGAGGTGCTGGACATGATCCGGGGCATCGACGACCCCGGATGGATGGCCGACCTGATCGCGTTCTCGCCGGAGTTCACTTCGGTGCAGCGGCAGGAGCTGCTGGAGATCTTCAACCCGATCGATCGGCTTCGCCGCGTCAGCGTCTTCATTCAGAAGCGGCTGAACCTGCTCAACCTGCGCCACCAGATCCAGAACGAGGCGCAGCAGGGGATGGAGAAGCAGCAGCGCGAGTACTACCTGCGCGAGCAGCTGCGGGCCATCCAGAAGGAGCTCGGCGAGGGCTCGACCGAGGAAGCGCTCGCCAACGAGCTGCGCGAGAAGATCGAAACCGTCGGCATGCCCGACGAGGTGCGCGAGAAGGCGATCGTCCAGCTCGAGCGGCTGGAGCAGCAGCACCCGTTCTCGCCGGAGATCGGCGTGATCCGCACTTACCTCGAGTGGCTCACGGAGCTGCCGTGGTCGGTGGAGACCGAGGACCGGCTCGATCTTGACGAGGCGGCGCGCATCCTCAATGAGGACCACTACGGCCTCGAGAAGGTGAAGGACCGCATCCTCGAGTTCATCGCCGTGCGCAAGCTCGCCGGGGACAAGCAGCGGGCGCCGATCCTGCTCTTCGTCGGCCCGCCGGGCGTCGGCAAGACCAGTCTCGGCAAGTCGATCGCCCGCGCGATTGGACGCGAGTACGTGCGGATGTCGCTCGGCGGCGTTCGCGACGAGGCCGAAATTCGCGGTCACCGCCGCACCTACGTCGGGGCGATGCCGGGGCGTGTGGTCAAGGCGCTGCGCGATGCCGGCACCCGCAACCCGGTACTGGTGCTCGATGAGGTGGACAAGCTCGGCGCGGACACCTTCCGCGGTGACCCGTCGTCGGCGCTGCTGGAGGTACTCGATCCGGAGCAGAACACGAACTTCTCCGACCACTACCTCGAGGTGCCGTTCGACCTCTCGAAGGTGATCTTCATCACGACGGCGAACATGCTCGACCCGATCCCGGCGGCACTGCGGGATCGCATGGAGATCATCGAGGTCTCGGGCTACACCGAGCTCGAAAAGATGGAGATCGCGCGGAACTATCTGCTGCCGAAGGCGCTGGAGTCGCACGGGCTCAACGACGGCCAGCTGACCATCACGGACGATGCGGTGAAGCGGCTGATCCGCGAGTACACCGAGGAGTCTGGCGTCCGCAATCTCGAGCGTGAGATCGGCGCGCTGGCACGCAAGGTGGCGCGACGATTCGCCGCCAACGATGCGCCGGAGCAGGTCACGGTCGACGGCGACGAAGTCAGCGAGCTGCTGGGCGTGCCGCGATACGAGTTCGGGCTCGCGGAGGAGCATGACGAAGTCGGTGTCGCCACGGGCGCTGCCGTGACGAGCGTCGGCGGCGACCTGCTCTCGATCGAGGTCACCACGATGGAGGGCAAGGGCGAGGTCACGCTCACCGGCCAGCTCGGCGATGTGATGAAGGAGTCGGCGAGCGCGGCGCTGTCGTACGCGCGCTCGCGAGCGCGGACGCTTGGCATCGACCCGGAGCTGTTCGACACCCGGAACATCCACGTCCACATTCCGGCGGGGGCGATCCCCAAGGACGGCCCGTCGGCGGGCATCACGATGGCGACGGCGATCATCTCGGCGCTGACCGGCCGGAAGGTGCGCAAGGACGTCGCGATGACTGGCGAGATCACGCTGCGGGGCAAGGTGCTGCCGATCGGCGGGCTGCGCGAGAAGACGCTGGCGGCGCACCGGGGCGGCATCACGACCTTCCTGCTGCCGAAGAAGAACGCCAAGGACCTTTCGGAGCTGCCGGACATCGTCAAGCGAGACCTGGAGCTCATCGAGGTGGACCATCTGGACGATGTGCTCGACGTCGCGTTCGTGAAGGAGGGTGGTCGCAAGCGGCCGTCCGGTGGCGCCCGTGGCAAGAAGCGGGAGCAGCCAGGTGAGGCGCCGCGCGGCGGTCGCAAGCCGGTGAAGGCGCCGGGTCAGCAGGACCCGATCCCGGCGAACCTGCAGGGTCAGTAGTCTCAAGCGAACCGAAATGCACAACAGGCGGGACCTATCGGTCCCGCCTGTTTACGTTGTGGGGCCGCCTGTTGCGTGATCGTGGTGGGCTCGGGCCTCCGTGCCCGGGCGGGTGATCCCCACCGGGCATCGACTACCGTTGCCGCCTGCGTAGCCCGCGCGCCTTTTCGCCGTCAGCCCGGGCCGCCGCGTTGAAGCGCGTCGAGAGATCTCTGGTTGCGCTGCTGTATTGCCCCGATTGCTGGCGAGGCCGACGCGCCCGCCCACCCATTCGACTGCGCTCGGGGCGGGCCCATCGGAACTATCGGGAGCCGGCCTCGTTACTCTCGTCGTTTGTTGGAAGCGGCTTGCGCGCGCGGAGGTAGGCGATCGTCGCTTCCTTGCCGGCTCGCTCGGGGTCGTCGCGGAAGAGATCGGAGACGGTTCGCGACTCCGCGACCTCGATCGTCAGGCCGGGCACCATCGCCGCCAGGTCCGATGGTGCTGGGAGATCGCCAGGCTGGAGCCCCCAGCGCTCCTCCATCGAGTGGTCCCACTCGACAAGGATCAACGTGCCGCCGGGCTTCAGCGCCCGGATCGCCGTACGCACGAACCTGATGCGACTCCGCGCCACCGGGCAGCGAGTAGGTCGCGATCACGAGGTCGTACTCGCCATCCGGCTCCCAGTGAAGTACGTCCGCCTCAATGAAGCGGGCGTCGATCCCTTCTTCGCGCGCGGCCGCGCGGGCGCTGGCGATCGCGCCGGGCGAGACATCGATGCCGGTCGCCTGCCAGCCGCGTCGGCCGAGCATCAGTGTGTTGGAGCCGTCGCCGCAGCCGAGATCGAGCGCGGTGCCGGCCGCGAGGTTGGCGATCGCGTTCGCCACCACGACATCGCGCACCATCACGCTGCCTGGGCTTTCGCGGCTGATCTCGTTGCGGTGGATTGGATCCATGGGCGCCGTTGCTCCCTGGCGTCGTACGGGGCTCCCCCGGTCGGCATGGACGCGCGTTTCCGGCAGTATGCCACAGCGCCACGGCGGGTCAGGCCGCCCGCCGGCGAGGCAGGGCACGCGCAAACGCGATAGCATCAGGGCATCGTGTGTCGCATGCGCAGCGGGAGGCCAGCTGATGGGCGAATCGGGGACGGTGCGGATCGGTCTGTTCGGGATCGGGCTGGCGGCGTACTGGCCGCAGTTCGAGGGGCTGCAGTCGGCGATCGAGGGGCACCTGGTGCACATCTCGGAGCGCGTCACCGGCTGGGGCGAGGTGGTGGCTGGCGGCGTGGTGGACACCGCGCAGGCGGGCGCCGCCGCCGGTGACCGGTTCGCCGAGGAGCGGGTCGATGTGCTGCTCTGCTACGCGGGTACCTACGCGACGAGCACGCAGGTGCTGCCCGTGGCGCAGCGGGCCGGCGTGCCGGTGATCCTGCTCAACCTGCAGCCGCGGGTGGCGCTCGACTACGAGACGGTCGACACGGGGACATGGCTGGAGAACTGCGGCGTCTGCCCGATTCCCGAGCTTGCTGGCGTGTTCCATCGCAGCGGCGTGCCGCACCGGATCGTCACCGGGCACCTGTACGACGACCCGGTGGCGTGGGGCGAGATCGAGGCGTGGTGCCGGGCGGTGGCGGCGGTGAAGCCACTCCAGCGCGGACGGTTCGGCATGCTCGGGCATACGTACCCGGGCATGATCGACATGTCCACCGATGTCGGCGTGATCGCGAGCCAGCTCGGCGCGCACGTCGAGATCCTGGAGATGGAGGACCTGCGCGACCGGGTCCACGCGGCCAGCATCGACACCGCGATGGCGATGGAGAACGAGGCGCGCCGGCGATTCGCCGGCTTTCAGGACATATCCCATCAGGCGATGGTCAGCGCCACCCGGATCGCCGTCGGAATGCGGTCGCTGGTGGACGATTTCGCGCTCGACGGACTCGCGTACTACCACCGCGGCAGTGGCGGGGACGAGATCGAGCAGATGGCGTCCAACATGATCCTCGGGAACACGCTGCTGACCACGGATGGTGTCCCGGGGGCAGGTGAGGGCGACCTCAAGACGGCGATGGCGATGAAGCTGATGCACGGCCTGACCGGCGGCGGCTCGTTCAGCGAGTTCGCGGCGATGGATTTCACCGAGAACTTCTTCCTGATGGGCCACGACGGTCCCGCGCACCTTGGCATCAGTGATGGCAATGCCGTGCTGAAGGAGTTGAAGGTGTTCCATGGCAAGGCCGGCGGCGGACTGGCGGTGGAGATGCGCGCGCAGGCCGGGCCGGTCACGGTGTTGGGCATGACGCAGACAGCGGACGGACGACTGAAGCTGGTCGCGGCGGAGGGCGAGAGCCTGCCGGGGCCGGTGCCGAGGATCGGCAACTCGCTGCACCGCATCCGCTTCGCTGACGACCTGCGTGGCTGGTTCGAGGCGTGGTGTGCCACCGGCCCGACGCATCACGTCGCGCTCGCGCTCGGGCATCGGGTGCGGGACATCGAGAAGGCGGCGTGGCTACTGGGGCTGGAGCTGGACGTCGTCGGCGCGTAGCGCATGCGGAACGCATGCGCGCGTGGCGATCTCGCGACATATCCCGTGAGATGCCAATCGAGTCACGAGGCAAGAATGGCAGTGACTGCTTCACACGCGCCGGTACAGGCTGGCAAGCGATCGGCGCGACGACCACGCTGGCGCCGGTGGCTGCGACGCGCGCTCTGGTTCGCGTTCCGGCTGTTGCTGGTGGTGCTCTTCCTCGCCTGGTACTTCGTGTTGCGGATCGAGGAGCACGACAGCTGGCCACCGCCGCCGAATGCCGTCACCGCCGCGCAGGCGGAGCAGGCCACTGCCGACTTCCTCCAGCGGAAGCGTGTCGCGATCGAGGATCTCGCGATCCCGCTGGCGCCGTCGACCGTCGCCTCGGTGAGCTTCTACTCGGACGGACCCGAGTTCTTCCCGCCGATGCTGGACGACCTCGCATCGGCGGAATCGTCGATCCATATCCTCATGTTCACGATGACGCCGGGTGACATCTCAAACCGTGTCGTTGCGATCCTCAAGGACCGTGTCGCGGCCGGAGTCGAGGTGCGAATGATCGTCGACCGCTACGGGGCGAAGGTGAACGGGCGCTCGCATGAGATCTTCGACGAGCTGGCGGCCGCGGGTGTCGAGATCGTGGTCAATGACATCTTCCCGATCGACCGCGACGGCTCCCTCCGCGACGGCCAGATCGACCTGCTTCAGGACGAGGTCGGCAACGCCGATCACCGCAAGATGATCGTGGTCGACGGCCGCACCGGCTGGATCGGCGGCGCTGGCTTCGAGGACCAGTTCAACGGCGGGCGGTACCACGACGACTACGCCCGCGCGACCGGTGACGTGGTGCGGCAGATGCAGCTCGTGTTCCTGACCAGCTTCCACGCGCTTGGCGGGGACGCGCCGGACGGCGGGCTGGAGGCGTACTTCCCGGTGCCGGGCGATCCAGGTACCATCCCGGCGACACTGCTGCACAACGTCCCGGGTGGGTACGTGCCGGGCACCCAGGCGATCCAGGAGGTGATCGAGCGGGCAGACCGGCGGCTGGAGATTCTCAACCCCTATCTGACCGACCCTGGCATGCTGCGGCGCGTGCTGGACGCGTCGAAGCGGGGCGTCGATGTCACGATCGTCGTGCCGGGCGACTCGAACGTGCCGCCCGCGCGGGACGCGCTGGAGCATAACTACGGCGCGCTGTTCGATGCGGGGGTGGCGGTCCGGGAGCACGAGCGGATCATGCACGCGAAGGTGATCGTCGCCGACGACACGGTCGTGATCGGTACGATCAACCTCGACGCGTGGGCGCTCTACCGGAACAACGAGATCGCGCTGATGATTCAGGACCCGGCCGTCGCGGACGATGCCCACCGCGTGCTGGTCGAGGACGCGATCTCGCGCTCGTCGCTGGCGGAGCTGCCCACGGGGCGCTGGAATCGGGTGCAGGACTGGTTCTGGGACAAGCTGGTGTATTTTCTCTAGCGGGTCTCAGTCAGGTGTTGTCACATCACATTCCGTAGGGGATGGGCTCTGTCCCCGCTCGGTGCGCGCGAAGCGCACACGGCCTGCTCAACAGATACTGCCGTCGGACGGCGACCGGGTGAGGACGGAGCCTCGCCACTACGGAATAGTCGTTGTCCCCTATGGTGTAGTGGAAGGACCTTCACATGACGCAGGTTCGTCAAAGGGTCGCGAGCGGTTCGCCGTTCGAGGCATCTATCGGGTTCAGCCGGGCGCTGCGTGTCGGGAACCGCGTGCTCGTGGCGGGGACGGCGCCGGTGTGGCCGGACGGGTCGTGCGACCCCGACCCCGGCGCGCAGGCGCGGCGCTGCCTGGAGATTATCGTCGCCGCGCTGGCGGAGGCAGGCGCGAAGCCGGAGCATGTCGTCCGCACGCGCACATTCCTGACCGATGCGTCCGATTGGGAGGCGGTCGGTGGCGCGCATGGGGAGGTGTTTCGCGACATCCGGCCGGTGTCGACGATGGTGGTCGCCGGTGGGTTGCTCGATCCGCGCTGGAAAGTCGAGATCGAGGCCGAGGCGGTGATTGACGACCCCGCGTAGGGGCGGGTCGCGATGCGGCCGCGGCAATGGCTTGTCGGCACACGATGCCGCCCGCAGGTGGCCGGGTCGATATCCTCCGGAATCGATCCCTACGGCTTGGGTGCGTGGTTGCAGGATATTGGAGGGCGACATCGATGAGCATGTGGACCGAAGGCGGTCGCGAGGCCGCGATGTGCGTGGCGTGCAGCACGCAGTTCCCGCCAGGGACTGGCGTCCCGGAGCGGTGCCCGATCTGCACCGATGACCGGCAGTACATCCCCGACGCCGGGCAGCAGTGGACGACGCTGGCGCGGGAGCAGGGGCGCCACCACAACACCTTCGAGGAGGTCGAGCCGGGCGTCACCCGCATCACTACCACGCCGAAGCTGGGAATTGGGCAGCATGCGTGGCTGGTCGAGACCGAGCGCGGCATCATCCTGTGGGACCTGGTCGGGTACGTCGACGAGACAACCATCGCGGAGGTCGAGCGGCGCGGGGGCGTCGCTGCGATCGTGATCTCGCACTGCCACTACTACTCAACGATGGTGGAGTGGAGTCATGCGCTCGGCGACGTGCCGATCCTGATCCACGAGGCGGACCGCGAGTGGGTGATGCGGCCGGACGACCGTGTGCGGTTCTGGTCAGGCGACACGATGCAGCCGCTGGAGGGCGTGACGATCATCCGCACTGGCGGGCATTTCCCTGGCGGTCAGGTGATGCACGTCGATGGGTCCGTCCATCCGCACGCGGCGGGGCTGCTGTTCGTCGGCGACATCATCCAGGTCGTGCAGGACCGCCACATGGTGACGTTCATGTACAGCTACCCGAACGCGATCCCGCTCGATCCCGGCAGCGTGCGGCGCATCGCCGACATGGTGCAGCCGTACGCCTTCGATCGCATCTATGGCGCGTTTCCGGGCGGAGTCGTGCCGGATCGTGGCAGTGAGGTGGTGCAGGAGTCGGCAGGGCGGTACATCGCGCACGTCTCCGCCGATCCGGCATCGACGATCGGGTGAACATTGTTGCGTGGTGGTGGAACCGAATTCCTGAAGGATCTTCGTACCTGATATGATGGGGCTGGGTTGAAGTAGACATAGTCGGCAGTTTGCGTTGTCGGTGAGAGGATCGCCGATCGTGCAAGAGCGCATGAGTGGTCGCTTGCCGGAGTGGACATCAGATGCGGCGGTGTCCGGTGCAGCGGACACGTGGCCGCTTTCGGCCCGCGAGGCGGCCGCGATGCTCGGTGTCCACGAGCGAACAATTCGCCGGGCCATCGCCCGTGGGGAGCTTGCGGCTACCAAGCGCGGAGGCACCTTTCAGATCTCCAGGGATGACCTCGAGCATCTCCGGCTGCGACGGCGCGGGCTGCTCACGGCCCTGCCTCATACGCATCAATCCATGCCATCATTGGTCGCGCTCGATCGCTCGCTGGCTTCACGAGCCGCACTGCCACGCCCGCTGACGCCGCTGATCGGTCGGGAAGACGACGTTGCGGCTCTCCGGCGGCTCATCGAACATCCCGATACCAGACTGCTGACCCTGACGGGACCCGGCGGTGTCGGCAAGACCCGGCTCGCCATCGCGGTCGCGAACGAAGCCGGTTCGCGCTTCGAACAGGTTGCGTATGTCAGCCTCGCAACGGTCAGGGATCCCAACCGGGTCGGCAATGCCATCGCGCAGGCGCTCGATGTTCCGGAGCGTCACGGCCGGTCGCTGGCGGAGCACCTGACCCCGGTTCTGCGCGGCCGAGCGTTGCTGCTGGTGCTCGACAACTTCGAGCAGGTCGTTGACGCGGCGCCACTGCTCGTCGATCTGCTGAATGCCTTTCCCGCTCTTACCATTCTGACCACCAGCAGAATGCGACTCCGGCTGTCCGGCGAGCATGAGGTGGTGGTGCCGCCACTCGGCCTCGCGCGCACGGACGGTGCGGATGGAGGTGCCATCTCTCCAGCCGCGCGCTTGTTCACGGCACGGGTGAGGGCGGTGCGGCCAGGATTCGAGGCGACAGAGGAACACGTGGCGGCGATAGAAGCCATCTGCCGACGGCTTGATGGCCTGCCGCTTGCCATCGAGCTTGCCGCCGTGCGCACAAAGGCCGTGCCGCTGGGCGTGCTGCTCGATCGGCTGGAGCGTCGCTTGCCGATCCTCACGGAGCAGTGGCGCGGCCTGCCAACGCGGCAGCGAACAATGCGGAGCGCCGTCGCGTGGAGCTACGACCTGCTCGGGCAGACCGAGCAGTGGCTGTTCCGCCGGCTCTCCGTCTTCGTGGCCGGATTTACTCATGAAGCTGCCGAGGCGGTGGCTGAGGGCGATGTGCTGGCCGGGATAGCCACGCTCATCGATGCCAGTCTCCTGCGTCTCGAAGACACCGCCGGGACACGGCCCCGGTACCTGATGCTGGAAACCATGCGCGAGTATGGCCAGGAGTTGCTCGATCAGCTCGGGGAGACTCGCCACGCCCGCGACGCCCATGCGGCCTGTTTCCATGGCTTGGGATCATGGCTGGACCCAAATGTGATCGAACCTGGCGTCACCTTCGACGGCCACCTGCGCGAAATCGAGCCCGAGCAGCCGAACCTGGAGGCGGCACTGGCTCATATGGCGGAGATCGGAGACGCTCGCGGCGTGCTGCACCTCGCCGGGCAGTGCGCGATCTTCTGGCACCACCGGTCGTATCTCAGCGTGGGGCGTCGCTGGCTGGAGTACGGGCTCGCCGGCACGCCAGCCGAGCCGACGATCGAGCGTGGTGTCGCGCTCGCCGGGCTCAGCCTGATCCTCTGGACCCAGGTCGAGCCGGAGCAGGCCGCGCAGCTTGCCCAGGACGCCCTTGCGATCGGCCGGGCGTTTGGGGACGCGCACCTGACAGCCCTCTCGCTGCATTTGATCGGCATTGCCGCGACGCTCGCGCTCCAGTGGCCGGAGGCGAAGCTGCACATGGAGGAAGCGCTGCCGCTGTGGCGCGTCACCGGTGAGCGATCCAGCGAGGGAATGGCGCTGATGGTCCTGAGCGAGATCGAATACGGACTCGGTGCGCTTGACCGATCACGAGCGTGGGCTGAAGCGGCGCTCGACGCCTTCGACTCCGTCGGGCATGACTCCGGTGCGGCGTTCACGCTCGTGAGGCTGGCTCGCGTTGCGCACCGCCAGGGCGACGACCCGACCGCGCTGCGCGCCTATCAGGATGCGGTGCGGCTGTGGGCGGGAATCGGAGAGCGCTGGGGATGCGTGAAGGCGCTTGTCGGCCTCGCCGAAATTGCCGCCATCAATGCGCAGCACGAGGTTGCGGCCAAATTGATTGGCGCGATCGACACGCGCGTCGCGGAGAGCGGTGCCGGGGTCTTCCCCGTGGACCAGGAGCACTACCACCGAGCGATCGCCATCGCGGGCGAGGCGCTCGGTCGCAAGGGCTTCGCCAGGTATCGCGCGGCCGGTGGCGCGCTGCCTATGGACGCGGCGGTCGCGCTCGCAATGGAGGTCGGTGCCGGGGAGAAGGCCCACGCGACTCGAGCAGTGAACGCGCTGTCGCGGCGCGAGATCGAGGTGCTGCGCCTCCTTGTGGAGGGCCGCTCGAACGGTGAGATTGCCGACGCGTTGTACATCAGCGTTCGCACCGTGCGCTCGCACGTCTCGAACATCCTCGCCAAGCTCGAGGTCCGGACGCGGGCCGCCGCGGTCGCGGTCGCGCTGCGCACCGGACTGGCCTAGCACGACGCACCGACAACATACGTAGTCTGAAAAACCGGCCAATCGTCTGATGTGGCGAGTCGGTCCGGGGAGCACCGTTGAGGCGGGAACACCGGTTCCCGGCCGCTGCACTCCCTGCTGGAGGGCAATTCGTGGAAAGGTCATCGCCATGCGCGCACGTGCCACTCGGGTGTCTGGCATCACCGTCGTCATTCTCGTTCTCGTGTCGATCCTGGGCATCAGCCGAGCCGGCGCCGCCCAGGATGCCACGCCGGTCGATACGTCCACGCATCCCATCATCGGCACCTGGATTGTCGACACGGTCACCGCGTCGGACACCGACTCGCCCGAGATCGGGCTCTTCCTGCCTGGCGGGACCATGATCGGGCAGGGCGCCAACCGCGTCGCCGGCGGGTCGTGGGAAGTGATCGACGATCGCTCGGTGCTGCTCACGCTCGTCACGGTCTCGGACGCGAATGGCGTCGGCGCCTACGTGGTGGTCAGGGGAGTCCACGAGCTGGATGAATCCGGCAACGCGTGGACGTGTGCCTGCACCTTCACGGTGGTTGGGGCTGATGGCACCGTGCTGGATTCCGGCGATGCCCCAGCAAGCGCGGTGCGGCTGCCGGTGCAGGGTCCGGAGGCGGTCGGCACGTCGCTGAGCGAGGTCCCGGTCTGGATGCCGATTCAGCCTGACGCGACGCCGGCAGCATAGCGCCTGCATCCGACACGAACGAAGAGCCCCCGCGTCACGCGACGCGGGGGCGTGCCTTGCGCGCTAGAAGGTGCGGCCGAGCTCCTGGTCCCACGGCTGCGGGGCGGCCACGCGAATCACCTCCTCCTCGCGGTCGCGCACGTAGAGGTAGAGGTGTGCGAGGAACTCGGCCTCCGGCAGCGGGTAGGTCGGATTGATGCAGAGGTAGGGGTGCCGCCACGGCGAGGTGGTGCCGGGCGCGCAACGTACCTCGATCCGGCGGCCGATGCGGAGCCGGTAGGTCACGCCGGGGAACTGGCGCGAGGGCACGTCGAGATGGCCGTCCCGCCGGAGCTGTTGCCAGCGCTCCTCGCCGAGCGTGCTCCGCGCAACCGCCTCGCCACGCTTCCGCGCCGCCTGGTACTCGGGTCGCGTCACGCCATATCCGGCGGACCGGCGGGGCAAATGGTCCCACCGATGCCGCCAGGGGAGCTCCAGCGGTCCGGGATCGAGCGAGTCAGGGTCAGGATCGCGCGGGGCGAGCCACGACCACCAGCGGGACCACCAGGGCTCCCGCGTGGCATCGTCGGCCAGCGCCGCGCGACGGTTGCGATCGGTGTCCATGCGCGGGCGTCTATCCGCCGGCGATGGGCGCGATGATCTGGTATTCCTCGACGTCTGGGTCGAACGGATCGTGGTCGATGACATGCTCGCCGTCGACCCTCTTCGCGATCGCGCAGCCGCTGGCGCGCGCCTCGGCGAGGATTCGCTCGGCCTCGGCGATCGACTGCCGGGCCTCGTCGGTGTCCGTGGTCTCCCACGTGACGAGCTGATGACCGTGACGGTTGGCGACGATGATGCGACCCATGTGGACCTCCTGTGTCACGAACAGCGAGTCTGGGGCGAGAGCGTCCCAAGGGGAGCTTCATGCTACGCCTGCGAGTGCCCAAATGCAAGTGCACTGCCGGGCTCGGCTGCGGTCAGCTCATCGCGCCGATACGCCGAAGCCAGGAGTCGAGCGTGGCCGCGTCGAAGGTGTTGCGTCGCAGACCGGTGTAGCCATCTGGCCGGACTGCGAGCATCCCATCGCCCGGCCAGCTTTCGATCCGGTGGCAGGTGACGAGGCTACCAGCAAACCCCTTGATCTCGGGCGCGTCGTGGTCGAGCAGTACGTGAGCTCCTGGTTTGGCGGTGAGGTCGTGGAGCCGCGTGGTTTCGCCGTCCATCGTCACCGCTTCGTCGGGCAGCCGCTCGCCGGCGTGATCGTCGGAGATCGGGCTGTCCCGGTAGGCGGTGCGAAGCTGGGAGATGAGCCGGATACCCTCGGCGACGAGGCGACGCCGCCGGAGAATGAGCGGGATCGTCGGCGCGCCGAGCGGGGCGGACGCGCGAAGCAGCGACGGGATCGGGTTGCTCGACGATTCCAGCCAGAACGCGGCGTGGGTTATCGCGAGCACCTGCCGCGCCACCGGGCGGCGTTCGAGGTCGTACGAACCGAGCAGCGCGACAGGGTCGGACGATCTGCCGGCGAAGGCGAGCTTCCAGCCGAGGTTGGCGGCGTCCTGGATGCCGGTGTTGAGGCCCTGGCCGGTGGCGGGGGAGTAGGCGTGTGCGGCATCGCCCGCCAGGAAACAGTTGCCGCGTCGGAACCGGGATGCGAGCCGGTGCTGCACGCGGTACCGGGCCGACCACGCGATATGGTCGATACGCGCGCCGATGCCGGCGTCGTCGAGCACGCGCTGCAGCTCGGTGGGTGGCACCGGCGGGCCGGGCTGTCCAAACGCCTTCGGAGCACTGGTCGCGGACCGGGTGGCGAGCAGCCGCCACGATGCCTGCTCCCCGAGCGCGAACAGGATCAGGAGGCCGCGACGGTCAATCGCGGCGTGGGCGACATCGCGCCCGAGGTTGCCAACGAGCTCAACGTCGGCGAGCAGGATCTCCTCGCCGTATGGGCCGCCCGCCCAGCGAATGCCCGCGCTCCGGCGGACGATGCTGTCCGGGCCGTCGCATCCGGCGACGAAGCTGGCAGGCGACCTGCTCCGTCGCCGTACGCCGGAGCGAAGCGCCACCGGGGCACCGTCCGCGCCGTCCCGTACACCAGTCACCTCAACGCCGCGCTCGACGTCGATGCCGCGGTCCGCCAGCGCTGCCAGCAGCGCGGTTTCAACGTCCATCTGGCGAACGAGCGTGAGGTGCGGGAAGGCGGTGTCCGGCAGCGCGAGCTCGCCGAGACGCGTGCTCACGACCTTGCGGCCGAGGTGAAGCTCGATCTGCGGGTCGGTGTCCGCCTGCGCGAGGATGGCGTCGGTCACACCGAGCGGGCGCAGCACCTCGAGCGTGCGCGCGTGCATGATCAGCGCGCGGGACGGCCGGAACGGGTCCGACCGCCGGTCGACGATTCGCACACTGGCGCCATGGGCATGGGCCTGCAGCGCCAGCGTGAGACCGGTTGGGCCGGCACCGGCGACGAGGATGTCCGGTGTGGCGCTCATGTCGTCCCCACGATGCGCCACCAGGCACGCTCATAGTCACCTGTGCCCGCGACCAGCGACGGATCGGCGAGCCACGCGTCGCGCCGCAGGCCGGGCAGCACGTGATAGTGGATCGAGCCCGGCTCGCAGACCGGCTCGAGCACCCGCCAGAGCGAGCGGGCGTATCGCTGGGCACGCTCGGGAGCATCCCACTCGTAGACACCGCGGTAGACGCCGTGTTCGTCGTGCGCGAGCCAGAGCTTGGAGACGTAGCCGGGGTATCCGACGAAGAGCGGCGTGTTCAGCAGGCTCTCCCAGCGGAAGAGCGTGTGCCCAACTCCGCGCACCAGCCGCAGGCGGAACGCCACGACCAGCACGCACGGGTCTTCCGCGGCATGGCCGACGGCGGTCTCGCGGTAGACGGGTGCCGATGTGCCGTCGGCGAACCGCAGCCTCGTGCCGAGATGCTCCCGTGGCTGCCGAATGCGGCGCTGTGCGAGCAGCATCGCGAAGCGACCCACGCATCGCGCCTCCGCCACGAGCGCGTCCAGCCGGGGAACAGGCGCCTGCTCGTTCATGGTGATCTCCCAGTGTTTGCTGTTGCTCGCAAGGTCGCGACGTCGACATCAGCGGTCATGTTGCTGATGTCGACGGCAAACGTCAGATGCCATGATCGGCGGGACGTCGTCACAACGGCACAACAAGCGTGGACGCCGAGCCACAGGAGCGTCGCAAGCATGTTGCCGTGGCTTGCTACTGGTTCTCGATGATGAGCTCGCGGACCCGGAGCCGTCCCACATCGAGATCCTCGATCGTGAGGGATTCAATCCGGCCGCGCTTGAGGCTCAGACGGCCGATCGCGACGGCGCCGATGGCGAGCGCGCCGACCGCGGCGGCGGCGGCCGAGACGAGCGTCATGGTGGTCAGGAGGCGCATTGCGGCAACCTGCCGGGAGAACGCCGGGAGCTGGACTGTCTGGTTCTTCGCCATGATTCGCGACCTCCAGGTATGGGTGTGATTGATGATGCGGTCCCGAAGCCAGCGTACCCCCACCGCACGATGCGCTGCAGTCACGCTGCACGTGTTCCGGTGGTGGCCGGCAAATTGCAGATGGGTCCGGTGCCAGCGCTGGCGATCCGCCTCCGCTGGCCCCCACAAGCTCGGGAATCCGATCACGAACGACGCACATCCAGGAGATGAAGCACGACCATGTCATCGTTGTCCTTGCCGCTGCTCGCACTCGTCTTTCTCGTCGCGGCAGGGGCCGTGTGGTGGGCAGGGATCCGCCTCTCGGAAACGACCGACGTGCTCGATCGCCGGTTCGGCTGGGGCGACGCGCTCGGCGGGCTGGTGCTGCTGACGATCGCCACCAATCTGCCGGAGATCGCGATCGTGGGCAGCGCCGCGATCGGTGGCAGCGTGGCGCTGGCGAGCGGCAACCTGCTCGGCGGCATCGCCATCCAGACGGTGGTGCTGGTGCTGCTCGATGTCGCCGGAGCCGGACGGGCACCGCTGACGAGCCGAACGACGACGCTGGTGCCGGCGATCGAGGCAACGATCGTGATCATGGGCATGACGCTGCTGCTGCTCGGCTCGCAGGTGGAGTCGGTGACGGTGCTGCGGGTCGAGCCGATCGCGGCGCTGATTCTCCTGATCTGGATTGGCGGCCTGCTGCTCGTGCGACGGGCGACCACCGGCCTGGCGTGGCGGCTGGACGATCAGGATCAGAGCGAGGAGTCGGACGAGGGGCAGGCGACGTCAGATCGGTCAACTGGCAAGGCGGTGGCGATCTTCGCCGGCGCGGCCGTGCTCACCCTTGTCGGCGGTGTGGTGCTGGAGCGCAGCAGCGACGCGATCGCCGCCGACCTCGGCGTCGGCAGCGCGCTGTTCGGCGCCACGGTGCTTGCCGCCGCGACGGCGATCCCGGAGATCTCGACCGGTCTGCAATCGGTGAAGCAGGGCGATCACCAGCTCGCGATCAGCGACGTCTTCGGCGGCAACGCCTTCCTGCCCACGCTCTTCCTGCTGATGGCGCTGCTCAGCGGCAAGGCGGTCGTGTCAAGGATGACCAGCACCGACCTGTACCTTGCCGCGCTGGGGATCATCCTCACCTGCGTCTATCTCGTCGGGCTCGTGTTCCGCAGCCGGCACACCGTCCTCAGGATGGGCTACGACTCGCTGCTGGTGCTTCTGCTGTACGTGGTCGGGGTGGCGGGTCTCGTGGCGTTCGTGGCGTAGCATGGAGGCGAGCGGAGGTGGAGCATGGCAGGTTCCAGAGGGAGCGCCTCAACGATAACGGTCGACGGGCACGCGGTCAGGCTGACCAGTCCCGACAAGCTGATGTTCCCGGAAACCGGGTTCACCAAGGCCGACGTCATCGACTACTACCGGTCAGTGGCGGATGCCATCCTGCCGCAGCTGCGGGACCGCCCGGTGACGCAGATCCGCTTCCCGGACGGTGTGGGCGGGGACCGCTTCTACCAGAAGAACGCCGCCCGCTACACGCCGAAGTGGATTCGCCGCTTCGGCATCTCTGCCAGCCCCGGCTCCGACACGCCGGCGAAGACGGTGACCTACCCGGTCATCGACGAAAAGGCGGGACTGCTCTGGTTCGCGAACCAGGGCGCGCTGGAGCTCCACACGCCGCAGTACCGGCTCGGCCCGCGCGGCGGCATTCGCAAGCCGGACCGGCTGGTGATGGACCTCGATCCCGGCGAGGGCATGGGGCTGGACGATTGCGCCGAGATCGCGCACTTGCTGCGGGAGCGCCTGGCGGAGGACGACCTGGCGCTCTTTCCGGTCACGAGTGGCGGCAAGGGCATCCACCTCTACGCGCCGCTGGACGGACGGCGTACCGCCCGGGCCGTGCATGCCTATGTGCGCGACATGGCGCGGGATCTCGCCGCGCGGCATCCGGACCGGATCGTGGCCGTGCAGGCGAAGGAGCAGCGGGCAGGGCGCGTGATGATCGACTGGAGCCAGAACCACCCGGCGCGGTCCACCGCAACCCCGTACACGCTGCGCGGGAAGTCCGGCGGGCCGACGGTCGCCGCGCCGCGTGCGTGGGACGAGATCGTTGCCGGTCTTCAGCAGCTCACGCCTGGCGAGGTTCGGGAGCGGCTCGAGCGGGACGGCGACCTGCTGGAGCGGTACGGACTGCGGTGAGCACCGGTCATCCTGGTGTGAGATCGGCGTCGCCCTCGTCGTCTGGCAGGGTGCGCGCGAAGGTGAGCTGCGACTTCTCGATCTCGTAGCCGAGCCGCTGGTAGAAGGCATGCGCCTCGTGCCGGTGCGAGCCGGAGCGCAGACGCACCTGCCGGCATCCGTGCTCGGCGGCCCATGCCTCCGCGGCGGACATCAACGCGCGGCCGATGCCGCAGCCCCGGTGTGCCGACGACACGACGAGCCCCCAAATGTCCGCGACGTCCACCTTGACGAGGTCGGCCGGGATGCAGACATGCACCCATCCGACCACGCTGGGCGTTCCTGGCAGCTCTGCGACGAGGATCGCCGCCGGCTGGCCAGCAGCCGCCTGCCGAACACGATCGAGCTGCAACGCGATCGCGGCGGGCGGGGTCGGGTAGCCAAGCTCGCCCGCGAGCGCGGCGATCGCTTCTCTGTCATGTGCTTCAGCGGGGCGGATGGCAACGGTGGGATCAGACATCCGGATGCTCACGCGCGTAGCGATCGATGTTCTCGAGCTCCCGCTCGTACATCGGCTTGAGCATGCGCGGTACCGTCAGGCGCTCGATGATGCCCTGCACGCCGGGAGTGTTGGCGCGCGACTCGATCCGCACGTGGCACTCGGCCCCCGCGGGATCGACCGTGAACGCGGTGACGAAGTCCCGGTCGAGGATCGTCTCGACCAGCACGCGACCCGGCTCCGGCTCCGTGACGCTCGCGCGGGTCGCCTGGTCGCGACCGAGGAGCCGGAGCGAGTAGCGAATCACGGTGCCCTCGCCAGTGCCGCCCTCCTCGACGGTGAGGTCGTGGATAGAGGGTGGCAGGATGCGCGGGTGGTGGTTTCTGTAGTCGGCGAGGATGCGGAAGACCCTGTCGGCTGGGGAGGCGATTGTGCGCTCGGCGGAGAACGTGTACGTGCTCATGTGCCACTCCATACAGGCGAGAGCGACGCGTTCGGGACCCGCATGAATGATAGCGTCTCGCCTCTCGCGGCAGATCTGGCGGCGACTACCGGAGTGTACGCAAGGCGACTGCGATGCCTCGCGACGAGAGTCAGTGGAGCTCGCGAATGAAGCGCTGTGCCCAGGAGTCGTACTCGCGCGAAAGGATCGTCACCTCGGTGCGCCGGTCGATGTTGTCGGCGTGAATGCTGACGAAGCCGATCCCGTCGCAGAAGGTGACGCTGCCAGCGTGCGTGCTCACCTCGCACAGCCCCAGCTCTCCGGAAATACCGAAGAAGTCACGGGCCTTGTCGAGCAGCTCTTCCGATGTGAGCCTGGTTTCGGTGCCGTACCGCATGGCGGTATCTCCTCATCCTTGCAGACGACAGACGGCATGATCAAGATGAAGGTACTTCCAGCAAGCCGCGTGCCCACCGGAAATCCCGCTGTTGCCCGTGGTGCATTCCGGGGACTCCCGCGTGGTCGCTATACTGACCGTATCGCGGCACAACGGGTACATCAAGGGGGTCACCATGTCGGAGGGGACGAAGGCTCGGATCGATGCGCTGCTGGCGGAGATGACGCCTGAGGAGAAGGCCGGTCAGCTCACGCAGTACTTCTACTTCGGGTTCATGCGGGACATGCCGGCGGACGAGTCCGGCGACGACATTCACATCCCGAATCAGCCGGCGCAGGTCGAGGCGGCGCTCGAGCGCGGTGGAGCGGGGTCGCTGCTGTTCGTGCGCGAGCCGGCGGAGTTCAACCGGCTGCAGCGCATGGCGATCGAGGGGAACCGGCATGGCATCCCGCTGCTGTTCGGGTTCGATGTGGTGCATGGCTTCCGCACGATCCTGCCGGTGCCGATCGCGATGGCCGCGTCGTGGGATCCGGAGTCGATCGAGCGGAGCCAGGCGGTGGCCGCCCGCGAGGCGCGCGCCGTGGGCATCCACTGGACGTTCGCGCCGATGGTCGACATCGCGCGCGATCCCCGCTGGGGACGCATCGTCGAGGGCGCGGGCGAGGATCCGTACCTCGGTGCGGTCGTGGCGGCGGCGCAGGTGCGCGGCTTCCAGGGCGAGGGGCTCGGCACGCCGGACCGCGTCATCGCCGGCCCGAAGCACTTCGCCGGGTACGGCGCCGCGCTTGGTGGCCGGGACTACGACGAGGCGAACGTCTCCGAATACGAGCTGTGGAACACCTACCTGCCACCGTTCGAAGCGGCGATCGAGGCGGGTGCCGCCAACATCATGACGGCCTACATGAGCCTCAACGGCGTGCCCGCGACCGGCAACCGCTGGCTGTTCACGGAGGTGCTGCGCGAGATATGGGGCTTCGACGGCTTCGTTGTCTCCGACGCCAACGCCGTCCGGAACCTCAAGACGCACGGGTTCGCGAAGGACTTCGGCGACGCCGGTGTCCGGGCGCTCGACGCTGGCTGCGACATGGAGATGGCGGTCTTCGACGCAGCCTTCGCCCATCTGCCGGAGGCGCTCGAGAACGGTGCGGTCGATGGGGTCACACTGGACGCCAGCGTGCGCCGCGTGCTCGAGGCGAAGCTCAAGATGGGCCTGTTCGACGAGCCGTACGTCGACGAGGAGCGCGCGCGGGAGGTGCTCGATGACCCGGCGCATCGGGAGGTCGCGCGCGAGGCGGCGGAGCGCTCGGCGGTGCTTCTCAAGAACGACGGCGATCTGCTGCCGCTCGATACCGCTTCCCTCCGCTCCGTCGCGGTGATCGGTCCGCTGGCGGACTCGAAGCGAGACACCATCGGTCCGTGGTGCTTCGACTTCGACCTGGACGAGACGGTGACTGTGGTGGATGGCATTCGGACCAGGGCCGGAGACGGCGTTACGGTTGAGTACGCGCCCGGTATCCGTCCTGCCCAGCGCACCTTCCCGTCCATGTTCGACATGTGGGCGGGCAACGCACCCGAGGACCCGGAGGGCTTCGACGACGAGGCCGAGCTGGCTCGCGCCGTCGAGCTGGCGCGTGGGGCCGACATCGCCGTCGTGGTCATCGGCGAGTGGCAGAACATGATCGGCGAGGCGGCGTCGCGATCATCGCTGGAGCTGCCGGGGCGCCAGCTCGAGCTGCTGCAGGCGGTGGCCGCGACCGGCACGCCGGTGGTGGCGCTGGTGATGAACGGGCGGCCGCTCGACCTGCGCTGGGCGGCGGAGCAGGTGCCGGCGATCCTCGACATCTGGTATCCCGGCACGCAGGGCGGTGTGGCGGTCGCCAACCTGCTGTTCGGCGACGTTGCGCCAGGCGGCAAGCTGCCCTTCACCTGGCCACGCACGGCGGGACAGGTGCCGATGACCTACGCGCACACCACCTCCCACGAGCCGGAGAAGCAGGGGACTCGCTACTGGGACGAGGCGAGCACCCCGCTCTTTCCCTTCGGCCACGGGCTGAGCTACAGCACGTTCCGATACGACAGCCTCGCGCTCGACCACGATCGGATCGCCGCTGGCGAGTCGCTCACCGTGTCGGTCGATGTCACCAACACCGGCGCGCGCCGGGCCGACGAGGTCGTCCAGCTCTACATCCACCAGCGTCATGGCCGTGCGGCGCGTCCGGTGCGCGAGCTCAAGGGGTTCCGGCGGGTCTCGCTGGCGCCAGGCGAGACGCAGACCGTCGAGTTGCCGCTCGGGCCGCGCGAGCTGCGGTACTGGCACGCGCTGGAGCGCGACTGGGTGATCGATGCGGCCACGTTCGACGTCTGGGTCGGCACTGACTCCACGGCTGACCTGGGCACGACGTTCGAGGTTGTTGAGGCGTAATCCCGGCGGTTTCAGCGCCACGCCGCGGCTACGAGCTTCGTCGTTCTGAGCGCCGCGTGCGTCAGCACGAGGCTGCCGCGTTGGTCGACATGACAGGCACATGTACCGGGAAGATCGTCCACCTGGGACGTCGATCGCGCGAGCGGGGCCGCTCCATGGCGTGACGATGACCGGCTTGTCGCCGGCGCTACACGGGATCGCGTCCGACACTTAAATAGGTATACCCCCTATATCTACATGTGCTAAGATATCCCCCAGTGAGGAATCGGACGGAACATCCGGACGGTGCAGGTTGCGCTGCTCGAGTGCGGCCTGTGTGACGCAGAGGAGTGCACAGCCATGCCTTCAGTTTCCCAGCTGGATCCGGCGGCCCGAAACAAGCTCAATGCGCGGCTCAAGCGCATCGAGGGACAGGCGCGCGGGATCCGCAACATGATCGATGAGGAGCGCGACTGCACCGAGGTTCTCGACCAGATCGCCTCGATCAAGGCTGCGATCAACGGGCTCAGTGCCGAGGTGGCGGAGGTGTTCGTCCTCCACTGCATCTCCCATCCCGACCAGTTCGACTCCCCGAACGAAGCTGTTGCGCAGATGGTACGCACCATGCTCCGCGCCGGCCGCTGATCCGTTTCAATTCCATTCTCATCAAGCTGCAGGAGAGGACAGTCAATGATTGTCGAGCGCTTCTTTACTCCGGAGCTCGCCCAGGTCGCGTACGCCGTTGGCGATCGCGACGCTGGCGAGATCGCCCTGATCGACCCACGCCGTGATGTCGACGAGTATGTCTCGTGGGCCAGGGACCAGCATCTGAAGATCACCGCCATTCTCGAGACACACGTCCACGCCGACTTCGTCTCCGGCGCGCCCGTGCTCGCCGAGGTGACCGGCGCGCCCGTCTACGCGAGCCGCCTTGGCAACCAGGACTTCGAGCACATCCCGGTCGACGACAGCTTCGTGCTGGAGATTGGCAGCGTGCGCATCACCGCCATGCACACGCCTGGCCACACGCCGGAACATATGTCCTGGCGGGCCGAAGACACCGCCGCGCCGGGCGCCGCCCCGGTCTTTTTCTCTGGCGACTCCCTTTTTGTCGGGGATGTCGGTCGCCCGGACCTGCTCGGCAAGGAGCAGACCGATGCCCTGGTGAGCCAGCTCTACAACACGGTCACCAACGTCTTTGCCAAGCTGCCAGCAGGCACCGTGGTCTACCCCGGTCACACGGCAGGCTCATCCTGCGGCAAGAAGATCGGCGATGACCCGCAGACGACGATCGACCGGGAGAAGCACGACAACTACGCCTTCCAGACGCATTCGCCGGAAGAATTCAAGGAGGCGGTGATGGGCGGCATGCCGACCCCGCCGACCTACTACCCGCAGCTCAAGAAGGTGAACAAGGTCGGAGCGTCGCCAGTGACCACCCTGCCGGAGGGCAGCGAGCTCGGCGCGGACGCCGTCGCGGCGGCGCGGGCCGATGGCGCGCTGGTGGTGGACACGCGCGAGCAGGAGATCTTCGCGGAAGGGCACATCCCCGGATCGGTGTTCGCCTCCGGCAACGACATGGCGACGTGGCTCGGCTGGATCGCGCCGTACGACCGTGACCTCATCTTCGTGGTCGAGCATGCCGATGACTTCGGAGCCACCCGCCTGATGGCGCAGCGAATCGGGCTCGACCGTGTGGTGGGCTACATCGTCGGCGTGGAGGGCTGGACGCGGTCGGGACAAGAGCTCGCGACCACGGAGATGGTCTCGGTGGATGCGCTGCGCGAGCAGATTAACAAGCCGGACGCGCCGGTGGTGCTCGATGTTCGCAGTGACAGCGAATGGGACGAGGGCCACATCCCGGGTGCGGTGCACCACTTTCTGGGGCGCATAGCGCAGGGCGATCTTCCCGAGCTGAGCAAGGATGACGAGATCGCGATCATCTGCGGCTCCGGGTACCGCTCCACCGTAGCGGCCTCGCTGCTCGCGGATGCAGGCTATAGCCGTCTCGCCAGCGTGGAGGGCGGCATGGACGCCTGGAACGAGGCCGAGCGCCGGGTCCAGCGCTGAACCAGTGAAATTGACAGCAGCACACATCGATTGAATGGCATGGAGGAACAAGGCGAATGCTTTCCTGGCTGACCGGACCGAGCGTACCGGAAGTGGATGTGGAACAGGCGGACCAGAAGATCGCGAGCGGCGCGCAGGTGGTCGATGTGCGCGAGAAGGTGGAGTGGGATGAGGTGCACATCCCGAACACGGTGCATATCCCGCTCGGCGATCTGCCTGCCCGCGTGAAGGAGCTGGATCCCGCCCTGCCGGTGGTGGCGGTGTGCCGTAGCGGGAACCGCAGCAAGGCGGCGGTGCAGGTGCTGCAGCGTGCGGGTTTCGGGGAGGCGAGCAGCATGCGCGGTGGCGTCGTTGCCTGGGCGCAGGCGGGCAAGCCGATCGAGCGGTAGACCGGTCACAAATGAGAAGTTGGAGACGAGCGAGCCGGCTGTGAAGCCGGCTCGCTCGTCGCGCGTCCGGCGCATACGTATTCTGTGCACGACCTCCACCGTGGCCAATTACGCCGTTCAGACGATGCCCACTCGCGCATTCGCGCGCAGGATGGCGGCTGGGTCTCCCATCACGTCCTCTCGCGCCACCACAGACGGCCCGTCGCCATCGGGCCGGAGGAGCAGCATCATGAACGGGTTCATGCGTCGTTGTCTGCTGAGCGTCGTCGCTATCGCGAGTATCGTATCGGTTGCGCTCGTGCCAGGTCCTGCAGGTGCGGCCCCGGTGACCGAGGGTGAGCCAGTGAGCCAGGCTGACCTGTCGAGCATCGGTGTTGGCTATCAACTGTTCGATGCGGTGTTCAACGGGCGCGACGCCGACCTGGCGCGCACGCTCGTGTCGGACGATGCCGTCATCCACACCGTCTACGGCGACTACGTCGGTCCGGACGGGCTGATTGACTACATCTCCATGCTCGACCGCGGCTACCCTGGAGCGGTGTTCGATGTCTCGAGCATTTCCGTGAGGGGTGACACGGTCACCATTGACTGGTCGATGACGGGCACCTGGTACCAGGTCGATCCGGCAGAGCCGCCTATCGATGTGGACTTCAGTGTCACCGGGTCTGCAGTGTTCACCACCTCGGATGCCCGGATCGCCGACCTCGTGCTGGACCAGACCGTTGCCTCCATCGTTCCGGCGGAGGTCGCCTCGGCGGGTGCGTCGAGCGATGAGTGCCTGACCTCCTGCATCCCGTAGCGTCGTCATCCGGTACTCTGCCAGCGCCCCCAGTGTCGGAAGACACCGGGGGCGCATGTGTGTCCGCCGCGCCGTCGCGATTGCTTTTTCGAGATGAGAGGAGTAGCCTCGGACTACACATAAAGACATATGGAGGAGGTGGAGTTATCGATACACCAGGGGTCCAGCATGCTTTCGTGGCGCATCGACCCAGCCCTGGAGCCAGATATGACCTCCTCGAAGCATTCGCGAGCGGCAGCGCCCGCACCCCCTTCGAATCCTGTTTCGCGTCGCCTCTTCCTCAAAAGCTCCGGCGCGGCGGTCGCCACCGCCAGCGTTGCCGGCACCGCGGCGGCCCAGCAGGCAACACCGGGCGCGACGCCAGCTGCGGGCGCCGGTGAAGCCCCCACCAACCTCCAGTTCTTCAACCCCACGGAAGCGGTGATGGTCGACGCCATCGTCGCCCGGATCATGCCGGGCACTGCGGATGACCCCGGTGCCCGCGAGGCCGGCGTTCTCTACTACATCGACCGAACCCTCGCCGGCACGAACGAGGGGTACTCCAAGAAGACCTACACCCATGGGCCGTTCCTCAACGTGACCGAGGAGCAGGTGGATGTCGAGGCAACGAGCCGGACCGACATCTACCAGGTGGTGCCGGTGCGGCAAACGGACGTGTCCCGCTATGGCTACCAGTCCCTGCTGACGCCGCAGGACGTCTACCGTCGGGGGCTCGCCGCGCTTGCCAGCTACGCACAGTCCGAGTACGGCGGGGCATACGGCGACCTGAGCGAGGCCCAGCAGGACGAGATCCTCACCGCCATGGAGGCGGACGAGGCCTCGGGCTTTGACGCTCCCTCCAGCTCGGCGTTCTTCACGATGCTGCGCAATGACACGATCGAGGGCATGTTCAGCGACCCCATGTACGGCGGAAACGTCGACATGGCCGGGTGGAAGCTGATTGGCTATCCGGGCGCGCGAGGGTTCTACACCGCAGAGGAGATGCAGGACCCGAACTTCTCGGCGGAGCCGATGAGCCTCGCCGACATGCCGGACATGCACAGCCACTAGGTCGCGACAGGAGTGAATCACCATGGCACAGCTGGACAAGGTCGATGTCGTGACCGTCGGCGCGGGCTGGACGGCGGGGATTATCGCGCAGCAGTTGACGGCGAAGGGGTTGAAGGTGGTGTCGCTGGAGCAGGGCGAGGTGCGGGAGACCAGCCCCGACTTCACCGCTCCGTGGGAGCATGACGAGCTGCGCTATCAGGTTCGGCGCGCGATGATGGTCGACCTGAGCCAGGAGACGTGGACCTGGCGGCCGAGCCCGCGCGAGATCGGGCTGCCGATGCGGCAGTATGGCTCGTTCAACCCGGGCAAGGGCATCGGCGGTGCGGGAATCCACTGGGCGGCGCAGAACTGGCGGTTCTTCCCGTCCGACTTTCAGTACCGCACGCACCACATCGAGAAATACGGTGAGGACAAGCTGCCGGAGGGCAACAGGATCCAGGACTGGCCGATCACCTATGACGACCTCGAGCCGTACTACGACCAGTTCGAGTACGACGTCGGCGTGTCCGGCAAGGCGGGCAACCTGAAAGGTGAGCAGATCGAGGGTGGCAACGTCTTCGAGGGACCGCGCCAGCGCGAGTACCCGTTGCCGCCGCTGCCGACGTCGATCTCCGGGAACATGTTCACCGACGCCACCAAGGAGCTCGGCTACCATCCCTTCCCGCAGCCGGCGGCGATCACCTCGCAGGCGTACACCGATCCGTTCGGTCGGGAGCGGGCGGCCTGTCTCCTGTGCGGGTTCTGTACGCGCTTCGGCTGTGAGGTTGGAGCGAAGTCGAGCGCCATCACGGCGCACATCCCGGTTGCGATGGACACCGGCAACTACGAGATCCGCACCAACTGCTACGTGTTCAATATCGACACCGATAGCGATGGCAAGGCGACCGGCGTGCGGTACATCGATCCCAGCGGGCGCGAGCAGTTCCAGCCGGCCGACATCGTCATCGTGTCGTCCTACACGCTCATGAACGTCAAGCTCCTGCTCATGTCGAAGGGATCGGCGCATCAGGATGGCATCGGCAACGACTGGGGCCTGGTGGGCAAGAACTACACCTACCAGCTCGGCGGCGGCGGCTCATCCGGACTGATCGAGGGCAAGCGGCTGAACAAGTTCATGGGCAACAGCTGCGTGCAGGCGCTGGTGCATGACTTCAACGCCGACAACTTCGATCACTCCGACCTCGACTTCATCGGTGGCGGATCGATCGGCAGCGGTGGCGGCGAGAACAACCCCATCAGCTCCACCGGCGGCGTTGCCGGGGCGAACGGCGAGCGCTGGGGACAAGGCTGGAAGGACGCGCTCAAGCAGAATTGGGACAGCACGGTGGGCGTCGGGCTGCAGGGCGAGAGCCTGCCGTACGAGGATCAGTACCTCGACCTCGATCCAACCTACAAGGATCGCTTCGGCTTCCCGCTGCTAAGGCTCACATTCGACTGGCACGAGAACGACTACAACCTGATCCGGTATCTCTCCACGAAGATGCGCGAGATGGTCGAGGCGATGGGCGCCACGAACGTCCAGACCCAGGAGGAGCTCAACCCGTACAGCATCGGCCCGTACCAGAGCACGCACTGCACCGGTGGCGCGATCATGGGGTCGACGCCCGGTAACTCGGTGGTGAACAAGTACTCGCAGGTGTGGGACACGCCGAACGTGTTCGTGACGGGCGCGTCGAACTTCCCGCAAAACGCCGGCATGAACCCGACGGGCACCCTCTGCGCGCTGGCGTATCACACGGCCGCGGGCATTATCAACTCGTATCTCGACAATCCCGGTGAGATCATCTCGGACTCCTGATCGAGCGCGATCTCGCCATCAGAAGCGCCCCGCCGCCAACGCTGGCGGCGGGGCGTCTCGACGTGTGCGTTCTCGTGTCACAGCACCGCCGGCTCGCCGGCGAGATACTCGTGGATCGAGAAGATCGAAATCGCGCCCTCGCCGGCGGCGGATGCGACCCGCTTCACCGATCGGTGACGCACATCGCCCACCCCGAAGACCCCCGGCATGCTCGTCTCCAACGCGAACGGTGATCGGAGGAGCGGCCACTCGGCGGCCATCGGCTCATACGCCTGCGCGAGGTCGCGGCAGGTGAGGATATACCCGCTGGCGTCACGATGCAGCGTGCCGTCGAGCCAGTCGGTCCGCGGCCGCGCGCCGATCAACACGAACAGCGCACGCGCGTCGACCTCGCTCCGCTTGCCCCTCGCATCCTCCAGCACCAGCCCCTCCAGCCGGTAGTCGCCAATGCCGTCGACCACGCGCGCCTCCAGGCGGACGTCGATGTTGGGCGCCTCCTCGATCTGGCGAATCAGGTAGGTGGACATCGTTCTGGTCAGCGTCTCGCCTCGAACCACCATCGTGACCTGCCGCGCGTGCGCAGCGAGATGGAGCGCCGCCTGGCCGGCGGAGTTGCCGGCGCCAACGACGTACACGTTCTCGCCGGCGAGCGCCCGGGCCTCGGTCGTCGCCGCGCCGTAGTACACGCCCGCGCCGATCAGCCGCTCGAGGCTCGAAACGTCCAGGCGCCGGTAGGAGACGCCCGTGGCCAGCACAACCGTGCGAGCGCGGAGCTCGCTGCCGTCGGACAGTGTCACGATCCGAAACGGCCCCTCGGCGCGGAGACCCACGGCGGCGTGCGTGTGCACCACCTCGGCACCGAAGTGGAGCGCCTGCTCATGCGCCCGGCTCGTGATTTCCTCGCCGCTGATGCCGCGCGGGAAGCCGAGGTAGTTCCGAATCATCGAGCTGGTCCCGGCCTGCCCGCCGAGTGCGACTGGCTCGATGACGACCGTACGCAGCCCTTCGGAGGCCGCGTAGACTGCCGCCGCGAGACCGGCGGGCCCGGCGCCGATGATCGCGACATCGCAGATATCGGACGGTGCGCGCGTGGTTGCTCCGAGCGTGTTCGCAATATCGATGATGGATGGGTCGACCAGGGGCTGCCCGTCGACAATGACGACTGGCAGGCTGGAGCCATCGAGACCGTGCTCGCGCAGCAGCGCGAGTCCTGCAGGCGAGTCGGCCGGGTAGAAGCCATAGGGGACGCCGTTGCGTGTACCGAGATCGCGCAGCTCGTGACTTCTCGCCTCCCATTGCTCCCCAACAATCTGCACGCGCTCGAAGCGAGGCCGATGCGAGCGCCACCAGGAGGCGAGCGCCTCGCTGAGATGCGGGTAGAGTGCTTCCTCTGGCGCCATCCACGGCCAGTAGACGGTGAAGTCGACCTGGCCGAGTGCCATTGCCCGGTGGATTGGCGCCGCGGCCGCATGGTCATTGAAGGTCGACAGAAGCGCTCGCTTGGTGGAAGGGTGGGTCGCTCGTGTCCGCGCGAGAAACTCGATGCCATTGATCTTCGGCAGGTGAAAATCGGCGAGCACCATCGCGACGTCGATGCGCTCGGCGCGAAAGCGCTCCAGCATTTCCGTGGCGAGACGCGGGGAGTTAGCGGTGATGACCCGATAGTCCGCGCCGAACCGGCGCTGGAGGTCGGCACGCAGCTGCCTCGACCGTCCGAGATCGGGAGTGACCGCGAGCAGCACGGTTGATGTCCGTGCATCGCCGCGGTTCCGTTGTCGTGCCTGAGGGACGGTGCAGGTTGGCGAGCGCCGGAGCGCCGGTCGTTGTTCCAGGTGTCGTGCCCTGGCCGAGCGGCCCTCTCGCGGTGCGACACGCGCGTTTCCGGTGAGCAGTGCCATGCAGATCTCCTCGATGGGATGGTGAGACGACGAGATGGGACGAGAAGAGGAGCGGCGGTGCAGACGCGCCCGACGATCCGATGCCGCGCCACGGGGCGCCGCTGCCGGAAGAACACGTCAATGTCCCGCTCCCACAGATCACCCTAGCTGCACAGCGTCAATGAATCGTCAACGAGCAGACAGGCGGAGCGGAGGCGTGTTCGGCCGGCCGGGCGGTGGTATCCGTGCTGATGAGGCAGATTCGACGCGGTGACGTGCGCGCCATCCCGATCCGAGGTACGGCTGCGGTGCGTTGACCGAGCGGTGGGTCAGCACTCGATGTCGGGGTTGGCGTCCATGATCGCCGTGGCGATTTCCATCAGGTGCGGGAGGGACCCGATGACCTCGTCGGCGCGGCGGCGCATGTCCTCGTACGACGTGATCCCCAGCGTGGCCAGCAGCTCCATGAAGCCCGGCGTGAACCGCTCCTCCTGTTCGGGATCATCATGGTGGAACACGTCCATGCAGCGCGCCCACGTCGCCACGATCCAGAAGATCGCCTCCCGGTGATTGCCGCTGTCGATCAGCTCGTGCGACCCACCGATCGCGATCGCCCGCGTCATCGGGTTGATGTCGCTGGCGAAGAAGAACGGTGAGCGGATCACCATGCTCGCCACGTCATAGGCGTCGGCGAGGCGCGGCATGAGGGCGTCGACGTCGGCCCGGCTCATGTCCGCGCAGCCGAGCTGCGCCAGCAGGCGCTCATGCTCTTCCGGTATTCCGTAATCGCGGAGCAAATCCCTGGCCGCCAGATAGCGCTTGCGCACCGTGGGATTGCGCATGCCGGCAACGAGCAGCACATGGGTGGTGACACCGGTGCCGAACAGCCACGCGCTGACGTTCTCGTGCAGCGGGCGGCCCACCGGATCCATCGATCCGAGGAACGTCTTGATCTTGTCATGCGCGCTGACGGTGCGTCGCTCGACCCAGGTGCGCCTTGCGAAGTCCCGCGCGACTGCCTCCTGAACGCGAGCGAGATCGCCTGTCGGGTCGGCGACGACGCGCGGGCTGCGGAAGCTCGGCGCGAGGTTGTGGTTGGCCAGGATCGCTTCGGGATCGCGGACGTCGTTCCACTGCATCACGGTCACGTCCAGGAGGAGCCCCTGATGCTGCCGCTTCCCGCTCTTCATCTCGTACGACGGGTCGTCGGCAATCACCATGATGTCGATGTCGGATGACGTGGCGTGCGGAGCGTCGTCCGGCAGGGTCAGGATCGACCCGTGCCAGAGGGCGCCCCGAAACCCCGGCATCGGGGCGGCGTGCGCCTCGATCCAGCCCCGCGCAATCGTCCTTGCCTCGCTGACGTTCATGGTTCCACTCCCTCGGTCTTGACCGGACATCACTTCCAGTATGCGCCAATCCATCCCGACGCTCTACGCATGTTGTGCAAAGCGTGGCATGGCGCTGCAGCGATGACGTAGACCGGTACCCTCTGGCGAAATCGGCTGTTCATACGATGTTGCGGCTCGTCCGTCGGCGCAGAGTGGTGCTGTGGCCGCTCGATGGTGACCATCGCCGGGAGACCGCTTCCGGCGTGTCGAGGCAAAGGAGCAGCGACATGACGCTCATGGCACGCTCGTACGACACGGGACCAATCGAATGGCAGCACGCGCATCACACCACCCTGCAATCACGCCTGCGACGGTGCGCTGTCGGCGTGATGATCGGCCTCCTGGTGGCGACTCCTGCAGCAGGGGCCCTTGCGCAGGATCTCGAGGTGGCAGACCCAATCGCCGCGGCGGCACAGGAGGCATCCGGCTGGCCGGACTTCGACCCAAGTGACATGTCGCAGGAGGTTGCCGAGACCGAGGCACGCCAGGCGGTTGCCGGCTGGCCGGATTTCGACCCCAGCGACATGTCGCAGGAGGTCGCGGCGACCGAGGCGCAGCAGGAAGCGGCGGCGTGGCCGGACTTCGACCCCAGCGACATGTCGCAGGAGGTCGCTATCGACCAAGGCGCAGCAGGAAGCGGCGGCGTGGCCGAATTACGATTCCACGGCGCTGGCGGATCCCGCCAACCAGATCGTGGTCGCGTCCGGCAGCCCCTCGCTCTCGCCGATCGCGGGGAGCGAGGCCGAGATCGCATCGGGTTCCTCGGAGATCGCGTCCGGCAGCCCGAGGTTGACGCAGATCGCGGCGAGTCAGGCGCAGACCGACGAGGATGACGCCGCGGTCGCGAGGGGACGCTCGTACCCGACCGCTTTCTGACGATCTTGCCGACATCAGTCACCGAGTCCCCCACTGACGCACGTCCGGGCCACTGGCACCGGACGTGCGTCGCGTCTGTTGAATGCCCGACAGCGACGTGATCTCGAAAGGAGATGTAGTGGGCTCGGTTCGCACACCAGACATCGACGACCTGCGCGCTCCCAGCGACGAGCGACCGGAGGCGGCGTGGTGGCGGAGCGTAGCCATCACCGCGGCCGGGTTCGCGCTGGCGATCGCGCTCATCGCGGCGATCTGGCTGTTGGCGCGGCCACTGACGCTTGTGCTGGTGGCGATCATCATCGCGCAGGCACTGACGCCGCTTGTCGGCTGGATGGATCGGTGGCTGCCTCGCGCGCTGTCGGTCGTCGTGGTCTTCGCCGTGCTCTTCGCGATCATCGCCGGGCTGGGATGGTTGATCGTGCCGACGATGTTGCGGGAGGCGCAGGTGCTCGTGGAGGAGGCGCCCGCCACGCTCACACGGGCGCGGGAGCTGCTGCGTGATCTCGACGCCGCCAGTGCCGACCAGGTGATGTCGTCCGCGCAGTCGATCGCATCCCGATTCGGTGACATGGTGCTTCGTCTGCCGCTGACCATCTTCTCCTCGACCATCGATCTCATCCTGGTGGTGTTCATGGCTGCCTACTGGCTCATCGAAGCGCCGGATCTCAAACGCTTCACGCTCTCGCTCTTTCCGGAAGAGCATCGTGACCGGGCGGGCGGGATTATGGACGCGGTGGGGTCGACGATGGGCGGTTTCGTGCGAGGCACGGTGATCGACTCGGTGATCATCGGCGCGCTGACCTGGGTGGGCCTGGCCGTGATCGGGGTGGAATATCCGCTCGTGCTCGCGGTGGTGCAGGGGATCGGCGAGCTGATCCCGGTGGTTGGGCCGATCATCGCTGCGATACCGGCGATGATCGTCGCGTTCGCGCACTCCCCGGAGCAGGCCCTCTTCGTGCTGATCTTCTTCATTGTGCTGCAGCAGGTGGAGAGCAACCTGCTGCTGCCACTGATCATGCGCCAGCAGGCGGACGTGCCACCGCTCGTGTCGCTGGTGGCTGTGCTGGTTGGTTCGGCGCTCGGCGGGCTGCTGGGAGGCATCATCGCGATCCCGCTCGCCGGCGCGTTCCGGATTCTGCTGGTGCGTGTCGTGGCGCCAGCCGAGCGAGAGTGGACCGGTGTGGATGACGCGCCGACGGAGGTTGGCGCACCCGAGGAGCGGCCCGCAGGCAGCTAGAGCGGGATGCGCGCGCTCGGCGGCGTGCAGGGCTGCCCTTGTCGCGTGCCAGCCGCGTCACAATGCCTCATCGTGCGGTTGCGCGAACCGACACGCGATCCATCGCTACGATTCCGTACCCGCCGGAGCACGCGTGTCCGGCTGTCCCAGACCGAGCCGACGGATGAGGGGCCGCAGCGTCAGACCCTGCACCACCAGCGTGAACAGCACCAGACCGAAGGCCATCGCCACGATCACGTCACGGTGCGGGGTCGATGCCGGGAGCGCCAGGGCCAGTGCGGCGGTCAGGGCGCCCCGAAGTCCACCCCACGTGAGCAGCAGGGCCTCACGCCAGTTGCGGACCGGGTCGTCGCGTCGGGGCGTCATGGCCCCGGCAGCGTTGGTAACGAGAATCCGGGCAGCCAGCGACGCGCCGATCGCGACCGCGATCGGCCAGGCGTCATCAAGCAGCTGCCTCGAGTGCACGTTGAGCCCGAGCAGCAGGAAGACGAGGGCGTTCGCGCCGAATCCGAAGAACTCCCAGAGGTCGTCGAGACGGTCTCGCGTGTTGGCGGACATGCCGATGGTGCGGCCATAGCTTCCATGCACGACCCCGGCGGAGACGCAGGCCAGCGCCCCGGACGCGCCGATCATGTCGGCGCTGAGGTAGCTGCCATAGGCGACGCTCACGGAGAGCAGCATCTCGACCAGGTGGTCATCGGCGTAGCTGGTGACGCGAGAGCTGACGAACCCGATCGTCGCGCCGATGACGATACCTCCCAGCACCTCGAGGCCGAACGTGCCGAGGGCATCGAACGGGTGGAGCGCGCCGGAGACCGCCCAGTCGAGGAGCACGACGTAGATGGTGATCGCCATGCCGTCGTTGATCAGGCTCTCGCCCTCGGCGATGAGGGACATCCGGTGGGCGACGCGGAGCTGGCGGAAGATACCGATCACCGCGACGGGATCGGTGGCGGCGACGATGCTGCCGAAGAGCAGGGCGGCGGGCAGTGACAGGTCCAGCACGAGCCACACCACGGTGCCGACCATCAGCGCCGTGACGAGCACGCCTGGGACCGCGAGCACGAGGATGGGCTTGAGCAGCGAGCGCGCCTCGCGCGCGTCGAGGCGGAAGGCGGCGTCGAACAGCAGAGGTGGCAGAAACACGAACAGGATCAGCTCCGGATCGAGGTCCGGGGCACCGCCGACATGGCTCGCCTGGATGAGCAGCCCGCCCAGGACCAGCGCCACCGAGTAGGGGATGTTGTACCGCCGCACGACCATCCCCACGAGCGTCGCGGCGATCAGGAGCCATGCGTAGCGCTGGACCGTCTCCACGACGGCGGAATGCTCATCGGCGCCGGACGCCGCGAGAAACCAAGCCCCGGGTGTCCCGAGTGCCTCCGCCAGGATGTCGCGCATGCCGTGATTGTCCCTTCCTCGTGCCCCGAGCAGTCTCGCCGGTGTCTCCAGCCAGACGTTCGCACGATCGTGACCATTGCGGCGGCGACGTGCGGGGCGTGAGGTCTATTGAGGTGTAGTGAGCACTGGACTGGGCTTCCCGAGGGAGAACCACGGGTTCAGCATCTTGCCGAAGTTCTGCACCATGTCGTCGAAGCGAGCGCGCTCGATCGGCATGCTCGACGCCGGCTCGTGACCGGTGAGGATCCAATCGAACTCCAGACACGAGAGGCGCGCCAGCGAATCCCGCCAGGTGCGGACCGCATTCGCCCAGACCTCGAGGGACGCGCCTTCAAGACTCTTCATCGAGCCGCCGACGGTGTCCCCGGCGAAGAGGATGCGCTTGCCGTCGATCTCGCCGAGCAGGCAGATCGACCCGTCCGAGTGCCCGGGCGTGTGGAGCACGGTGAGCTGGGTGTCATCGGCGTTCACGAGGTCGCCATCGGCGATCGGAATGCACTGCTCCGGCGCCACGCTCACGAACGGCCGGTTGTAGAGGTAGCTGGCGGTGCGATAGGCGTTGGCGCCCTGGACGATCGCGCAGTCGCGCTGGTGGATGAGCAGCCGGAGCGACGGATTGAGCTCGTGCAGCCCGTGGAACCCCTGCACGTGATCGTAGTCGGCGTGGGTGGCGATCACCTGCTCGATGTCCTGCACCGTCATCCCGAGCTGGGCGAGGTTGTCCACCAGCTGCGGCACGGTGCGACCGCTTCCCGAATCGATCAGCGTCGGGTGGGCACCGGTGACGAGGTACACGTTGCCGCTGTCGATATGGGGGAACTCCGCGTAGATGATCGCGACGTGCTCGGTGAGCTGCACAGGCGTGGTTAGGGCGGACATGGATACTCCCCGCGACGAGAAGGCGTTGCCGTTCGCTTGCTTCAGTGAAATCCCGACTGATTCCAGCCTAAACGCCGGTTCTCCCTGTGTAAAGAGAGGCGGTATACCGATGTCACCGTATTGCAGGATTGGCTTCGTGATGCTGGCACCATGGGGCCAGGAACGCCAGCTTCGCCCCTTCAGGCGCGTCAACACCTCTGGAGTTCCGGCATCTGTGGCAGGAGACCTGTCATACGTAGTCTGCGCATGGATTGCCCCCCGATGAAATCCGTCATTCGTCCGATGCCGCGGGGAGGTGAGAGGCGGATGATGCTGCCGGGAGCGGATGTGATCGAGCAACATCAGCCGGCAATGCCGCGGAGCGAACGGGATCTGGCCCGACCGGCCGGGTCGCACGCCCGCTGGCAAGCGGAAGACCAGCACGATCCATCCCTCACTCGGGCCCCAACCGGCGAGTCGCAGCATGCATCCATATGGAGGCAGTCATGAACGCCCAGACGCCTTTTTCAATCTTCTCGGCTCGTTCGCTCGTCCTTCTCGCGGTCGCTGCGATCAGTCTCCTGCTCGGCAGCCAGAGCGCCGCGGCCCTCACGACCGAATACTGCGATTACGGCTTCCCGGGCAGCGGGTGTGTCGAGGTCGCGGCTCGGCAATCCGCGCCGATGCTGGTGGGCTCGGGGCCGGAGCGAGAGGAAGTCGCGCACAGCGACAACCTGATCGCCACCGTGGTGGGCTCGGAATCAGCGCGCGACGAGGTCGCGATCGCCGCGACGCTGGTGGGCTCGGGACCGGAGCGCGAAGAGGTCGCGCACAGCCAGGCCGCAGTCGCGGCGACGCTGGTGGGATCGGGACCGGAGCGTGAGGAAGTCGCGCAGGTGCAGGCGCAAGCGTCATCCAGCGACGAGAGCGCCTTCGCTGGCATCGGTCCGAGCGCCTGATTGCGGAGCCCCACGCCCGGCTGGCGCCAGGAGACTGGCGCCAGCCGGATATCACTCATCGGGAACGCTCCGAGGCACACCGGCGAGATGGATCAGCACGAGCATGTGCCACACAAACGGAGGACTCCATGACCACGTATCGCACCTTCCTGGCATGCTCGGTCAGCGCGTGCCTCGGCCTTCTCGTCTTCGCGCTCGCGATGTCACTCGCCACGATTGGCGGAAGTAGCGCGTCAGTCGCCGCCGCGCCGGCGTGTCGCACACCGACGGCCGACTACGCCAACCTTGTCGCGGGCTCCAGCTACGCGACCCAGAACGAGATGAACGCGGCCTGCGCCGCGGCCAGGGAATCGGCAAACCTGACCTGCGCCGAGACCCCAACGATGGACGACGACATCCAGACCAATTCCGGATACGCGCCGCACGAGACGGATGACGCCGCGTGTGGCGAGCCGAAGACACCGGTCGTCAAGGCAAGTGACGAACCGATCGCACAGACGGGACTCCGGCCCCGCTAGCTCCGGCTCACCGGAGCGCGTTCTCAACTTTGGAGATGGCCATGCACACACTCTCTACCCCACGGCGCATCCCATTCGACGACTCGTTCCACCGACCGCTGCGGGAGCTGCTGGTGGCGGTTGCGCTGCTGATGTCCATCGGGGTCGTTGCTTCCGGCAACCAGCCCGCCGCGCCCGACGGTGCCGCGGTGCACCGGCAAACCGTACAGAGCGCCGGGACCGCGCTTGGCGCCCAGACGCTCGAGCTGTCGTCGCAGGACTGGCCGATGGTCTGTCTCTCGTGCTCGACGATCGTCTGAGCCGATGGAAAGGGGCGATACCATGACGAAGCCGCTCACCGCAGCTCGAAGCGGGCTGCGCCGCGCGATCGTACTGGCCGGCTGGGCGATGCTCATCTGGCTCGCGGTGGTCCTGGCCGCGCGGGTTTCCGCGACCGGTGGCGGGACCGAGCCGGTGCCGGTCGTCTCAAACTACGCGGCTGCCTCGGTGCTGCCCGGGTGCATCCTGCTCTCCGCGAGCGACGACCCGTTCGGGCGGCGGCATGGCATGGAGCATCCGTATGCGGGCTACCCGATCGTGATGACGCTCGCGTGCATCTCGTTCGACGATGTCGACACGGCGACAGCCCTCTTCCCGGTCGAGCTCAACCCGGGGCAGGGTGCGATCGCGCAAGACGGGGTGGTCCCGTACTAGCGACCCGCAAGCGAGACCAGCACCCCGGTCGGGATCCCCGACCGGGGTGCTGTCGTGTTCGGGCATAATTGGGGCATTGACGCCGCGAGACTTCATGCAACGGAGAACGTCGATGGCTACGACCGTGATATGGCCCCGCGAGGGAGTGCTGGAGCAGGGATGGTTCGCGGTGGACGAGCCCTCGCCCGGGGTCTGGCGCATTCAGGAGCCGCTGCACGATGAGAACGTGAAGTCGTTCCTGGTGGTCGGCTCCGAGCGGGCCGCGCTGATCGACACCGGCATGGGCGTCGCTGACATCCATCAGGTCGTGCGCGGCATCACCTCGCTGCCGGTGGTCGTGATCAACAGCCATGCGCACTGGGACCACATCGGTGGCAACGCGCGCTTCGACGTGATCTGGATCCACGAGGCGGAGGCCGAGGGGCTGACCACCGGCGTGTCCAACGACACGCTGCGCCGGTGGTTCGGGCCCGATCACCTGCGCGGCCCGCTGCCCGAAGGGGTGACCGCGGAGGCGATCTCGTATCCGCCGACCCCGCCGACCGGGACACTCGAGGGCGGCGAGGAGATCGACCTTGGCGACCGCTGCCTCGAGGTGATCCACGCACCGGGGCACTCGCCGGGCGGCATCGCCCTGTGGGATGAGCGCAACCGGGTGCTGTTCACCACGGATGTCGCGTACCCGTGTGCCCTGCTGGTGTATTCCCGTGAGGACATGCGTGTCTACCGGGACACGATGGACCGGCTGGCGGCGCTGGATCCGGCACCGGTCGCCGTGTACGGCTCGCACTGCGACGTCGAGATGCCGGTTGAGATGCTTGCGGGCCAGCGAGACGCACTGGCGGCGGTGGTCGACGGCTTGGAGCCGACGCGCACGCTGGATCGAGGCATCCTTGAGTGGGTGTTCGACGGGTTCACGATCCAGCTGAAATGAGGGAGAGCGGGACACGCATGCATCTGTCCGGATCGCTCACCATTCGACGCGCCCTCTTCGTCGATGGCGTGTTCTGCGTCATCGCCGGTGCGCTGCTGGCGCTGGCGGCGGCGTGGCTCGAGGGCGAGCTGCCGGTACCGTCCCTCTGGCCCCTCGCCATTGCCGGGGGAGTGGCGGCGGGTTGGGGCGCGCTGCTGCTGGTTGCCTCGCACTACGCGCCGACCCGCAACGTGCTCGGGCTCGCCGCCATCGTCAACACGCTCACCGTCGTCGCGCTGTTGGTGTGGCTCGTGCTGGAGGGGAGCGAGATGACAGGCATCGGCCTTGCCGTCACCGGCGTGGTTGGTATCGCGGTGGTGCGCTTCGCCGTCTACCAGTCGATGCTGCTGCGCCAGTAATCTCAAGGGTGGGCGATGCGAACCAGCGCGTCTGCCAGCGCCTGCAGCCCCTGCTCGTCGCGGAACGAGATCGTCCAGAGCGTGTGGCCGTCGGTGGCGCCCCAGACGATGGTCTGCACGTTGCCGATCGCTTCGCTGCCGAATTGCTCGAAGTGGGCGAACGGGACGCCGTTCGTCGGTGCGAGGTTCCAGGAGATGAGCCGGAAGGGCGGCGCCTGGATGCGCTCCCAGACGATCGCGGCGATGGTGTCCGGGAGGGCGCGAGCATCGGCGAGCGTGACTGCCATCGCGTAGCCAACCGGGTACTCGGCGTCCCGGTACTGCACTGCGGCGGGCATCGAGGCAGCGTACTCGGGGAGCATGCGGGCATCCGTGACCATCTCCGCCTGCGCTCCCGAGATCTGGAGCGGCAGCGAGGAGATCACAGCGGGGTCCGCAGTGACGACCTGGTCGAGGTCCCACGGCACAGAGCCCTGCTGATCGATGTATGCCCTGGCGTTGTAGGTCTCGATCTGCTGGTCCACCCAGGCGCGGTCGCGACCGAAGAACCAGCGCCACGCGCCGTCGGCCCACGCGAGCCGGACGACGTCCTCGACGGTCGGGGCGTTGTCGAACTCCTGCACGAACGACACTTCCGAGACGCCGCGATAGGTGACCCCGTTGACCGGCCACGTCCAGTCGACGAACTGATAGCCGGTGGCGCGGGCAGGCTGCGGACCCTTCGGCTGCCACTCGTCCTGGTACCAGCCGATGACGACGTGGCGCGGCACGATCTCGCGACCGTCGGGGTGCATGAGGCCGTAGAAGGTGTAGAGCGCGGGCAGGTGCTCCGTTGCCTCCAGCACAGAGAGCTCCTCGGCGGCGGCCATCGACCCGCGCGAGGGTTCGGTGGTCGGCTGCGCGAGCGCGCCGCGCGGCAGGATGAGACCGGCCGTCATGGCCGTCGCTGTTCCGATCAGGTCCCGGCGGTCGAGTCGTCGCTGCTGTGCCATCTCGTCCTCCCCATTGGTCAGGCGATGCGCGGCGCTGGTGATGTGACGTGATTTGAGTATACCGGTCTTGCAGCGCGGGACGGTCCGGCATCGCTGCGATAGGATGCAGGCAGTGACGATTCGTGACGCACAGGAGTGGACGATGGGGCGCATGGACTATGACCACCTGGCGGAGGCGTACGGACGGAACCGGGCGGTGCACCCCGATGTGCTGACCGCGCTGATCGAGCGAGGGGGTGTCGCGGAGGGCAGCCGGGTGCTGGAGATCGGCTGTGGAACGGGCAACTACATCTCCGCGATCGCCTCGGCGACCGGCGCAGTCTGCACCGGCATCGATCCAAGTGCCGAGATGCTCCGGCGCGCGCGTGCGAACCCGGCGCTGCCGAAGAACCGGATGGCGGAGCGGCCGGAAGTGACGTTCGTCCGGGCTGGAGCGGAGGACGTGCCGCTCGCTGACCGGCAGTTCGACCTCGTGTACTCGGTCGACGTCATCCACCACATCGAGGACCGTGATGCTGCGGCGCGGGAGGCGTTTCGCCTGCTCAAGCCCGGCGGCACGCTGATGATCGTCACCGAGAGCGAGGACGACCTGCGTAACCGCACGCCGCACGTGACGTACTTCCCCGACACCGTCGAGGTCGAGCTGGAGCGTTATCCGTCGCTGGAGACGATCGAACGGGAGCTCGAAGCGGCGGGGATGGAGATCGGCGCCGAGATCGCTGTCTCACGACCGCGACAGGTCGAGGAGATCGTGGCGTACCGCGACAAGGCGTACTCCTCGCTGCATCTGATCAGCGAGGAGGCGTTCGATCGCGGGCTGGCGCGGATGGCCGCCGACCTTGAGCGCGGGCCGATCTCCGGCGACAGCCGCTACACCATCGTGGTCGGTCGCCGCCCGATGTCCGGCAAGTAGCAGGTTTCGGGCACCAGAGCGGGTCGGCCATCTGGCCGACCCGCTCCTCGTGATCGGACGTGTGGGGAGCGACGGCATCGCCGTCGCTCCCGGTCGCTAACTCGACCCGCCGGTCGACGCGGTGGCCGGTTTGACGTCCACCTGCACGGCACGGGCGACGGTACGCTCGTCGTACTCGCTGATGCCCGCGTTCCATTCGCCACCGCAGGTGATGAGTGTGAGGCTCGGCTCGTCGGTCGGGCCAATCACCTCCGCCGCGGGCGGTGCCAGGTTGCTTTCCTGGCGCACCCACTGCACCTCGTAGACGTAGACGTTGCCGTCATCGCCAGTGATCTCGACACGGTCCCCCTCCTTGAGCGCGCTCAGGTAGAAGAACACGCCCTCCGGCACGCCCCAGTAGTTCAGGTGGCCGGCGATCACGACGTTGTTGCTCTCTCCGAGCCGTCCGGTCTCCTTGTACCAGGTCACCAGCTCGGGGCCGGTCGGCTGTTCCATGACGCCGTCGATGATCTCCAGCGTCTCGACGCCGGCATCGACCTTCGCGGCGTCGATCACCACCCGCTCGGGCAGGGCGCCGCGCACGCATGGCTCCTCGGACGACGGCGAGGCTTCGGAAGTCGGGCTCGGCGCTTCCTCGGTGGGAAGCGGCAGGTCGAACTCCTCCGGTGTCGCCGTCGTCGTCGCTTCCGCCGTCGCCGTGGCCTCGGGGGAGGCTTCCGGTGTCGGCGTGGCGCCCTCGAGACAGCTGATCTTGTAGTACTCGTCCTCCGGCGCCTCGTTTACCGGCGGGGTCGGGGTGCCCTGCCCCGCCTGCAGTGGAGGCATGAAGTTGTCCGTCGCGTTCGGGTCAACACCCGTGTTCGGGAACTTGCCCGGCACCTTGCCCGGCGTCTTTGGCGGGGTGCCGCCCGGTGTGGTCGGCGTCGGTGTGACCTTCGAGGACGACTTGCAGTTGTAGACCTTGATGATGGTCCCCTGGCCGGCATCGACCTTGGCGTGGCCCTGCCCGTCCGTCTTCGTCGCCGTGATCTTGCACGGCGTGTGGGAGATCTCGTCGAGCGAGTACGCTCCTTCCGGCAGGTTGTTCCAGGTGTAGAGCCCGCCGCTGTTGGTCGTGCCGACGCCGTACGAGGTACCGCTCGGGGAGCCCTTCAGCTCGAAGGTCGCGCCGAACTCGTAAATCTCGCAGTTCACCGCGCCGGTGAACGTTGCCGTCCAGCACTGGTACTTGTAGAGCGTCACCCAGCCGTTCTCGGGGTAGGGGACGTTGTACCAGTTGCAGACGATCTTGTCGCCGCCCGCGACCTTGATCGGGAGCGTGTTGCCCCACATCAGCGGGTACGGGTTGACCTTGTCGTCGTCGCTGCCGACGCAGTTGAGCACGAAGACGTAGTCGATGTCCGCCGGCACCGTCTCGGTGACGACGTAGTCACCGGGATCGAGCCCGCCGAAGTAGACCGCGCCCGGAACCGAGTCGCCGGTGTTGGTCTGCAGGTTCGGGCCGACCGGCTGGTCGAGCGTGAAGGTCACGCCGTTCATCGCCTGGGTGCAGTCCTTCGCCGGGTCCGCGCCCCATGCGTAGAAGTCGTAGCCTGGCGGGCAGAGCCACTTGTAGACGGTGATCTCGCCCGGGCCCTTCGGAACGTTGTAGACGTTGCAGATCCAGTGGTACTCGCTGTAGTCGAGGCTGCGCTGGATTGTGCCGTTGCTTGACGGAACCTGCGTCCAGTCCTCGGCGAAGGCGGCGCCGTTGACCGCTTCGAGCGAGCAGTAGAACACCGGCTCGAAGTAGCCGGGCGGGATGTGCTCATCGAGTGAGACATCGCCCTGACCGCCTCCGTACCATGTCGCCATGCCACCCGTCGTCGGCTGCGTCCAGCTGCCGTTGATGTCCGAGAAGGTGAAGCTCACGCCGTCCATCGGCATGGTGCAGTTGCCTGACCATTCCTCGTAGGATGAGCCCTGGTAGCCTTCCGGACACAGCCACTTGTAGACCACGACGGTGCGGCTTGGGTCCGGGAAGTCGAAGACGTAGCAGATCCAGTCGGTCGGGTGGCTCGCGATCGAGCCCGAGTAGGTGTTGGTCGGGCCGTCGACCGGCTCGATCGACCCGTACGGGCCGCAGAACCAGAGCGGCGGGTCGTAGCCGGGCGGCACCGTCTCGGTCAACGTGAAGTCACCGAGCGGCACGTCACTCCACTGCGCCACACCACCGAGCGTCGTAACGCTGGAGGTGCCGTCGCTGTTCTCGAGCGAGAAGTCGTAGCCGTTGCCGTAGGTGGTGCACATGTCCAGGTAGGAGCCCAGCGGGTCGTCGGTGACGCCCTCGAGGTAGCCTTCCGGACAGTTGTACTTGTAGACCGTGATGGTCGAGTACGGCGACGGGATGTTGAACCAGTAGCAGAAGTAGGTCGTGCCGGGGTACGGGATCGTGCCGTTGTAGATGCCGCCGCTGGTGGTCACCTGCTGCGGGAAGGCATCGTAGACGGCGCCGTTGTAGTAGGCGGTCCAGCCACACCACACGACAGGCTCGCCGTAGCCCGGCGGCATCTGCTCGCTGAGTGTGAAGTCGCCTTCGGGCACGCCGCTCCAGCTCGCATTGCCGCCGGAGGTCGTCATGTCCGTGGCGGTGGCGGCGCTGTCGGTGAGCGTGAAGGTGTAGTCGTTCCCCTGGGTCGGGCAGGCGCTCTGCCACTGGTCGAGCGACTGGAAGCCGGCCGGCGCGTAGTCGCACACGTACTTGTAGATGGTGACGGTGCTCTCTGTGCCGGGGAAGTTGTACCAGTAACAGACGATGCGGGCGTACTCGCCGTCCAGCTGGAGCTGGATGCCCCCGTCGGTGGCGGTGTAGGCATCGTACTGCTGGCTTGCCTCGTCGATATCCTCACCGTTCTGCGATGCGTACCCGCACCAGATCAGTGGCGCGCCGTAGCCCGGCGGCACCTGCTCGGTGACCGTGTAGGCGCCGGCCGTGAGGCTCGACCACTCGACGCTGCCGCCGGACGTGCTCTGCTCGGACGGGTTGCCCATACCTTCGCCGGACAGCGAGAACGGGACGCCGCTCTGCGGCTCCGTGCACGACTCGCGCAGGAGCTCGAGGTCCGTGTTGGCCTCGTCAGGGGCGCAGAGGTACTTGTAGATCGTGATCCAGTTGGTCCCCGCCGTCGTGGTGAAGGTGGACGGGATGTCGTAGACGTTGCACTGGTACGTGAACGGCTCACCGGACGGCGTGATCGACCACGTGCCGCCGGGCGCCTGAACCATCGTCTGCGTGTCCTCGTCCAGCGTGGCACAGAAGACCATCGGGTCGCCGTAGTCGGCCGGCTCGGTGATCGCAATCTGGAAGCTGCCGTTCTGGTCGAGTATCACGTTGTCGAACTGCGTGCCGTTCGCCTGCGTGGTCGTGTCCTGCTGCGGACCGCCATGGATCAGGCTGATCGGAATGTTGAGATGCTCGGACTCGCAGGGGCCGGTGTCCTGGTCGGGCAGGCCGCCCTGGTAGTAGTCGAGCTCGCGGCCGTACTCGGTGCCGTCCTCACACTGCCACTTGTAGACAGTGACCGAATTGCCCTGGGTCGGGACGTCGTAGACGTTGCACTGATAGGTGAATGGCTCGCCCGTCGGCGTCAGGGTCCATGTCCCGCCCTGGGTCGGCACCATGGTCTGCGTGTCCTCGTCGAGGGTGCCGCAGAACACCATGGGCTCGCCGAAGCCGGATGGTTCCGTGATCGCGATCTGGAAGCTGCCGTTCGCATCGAGCACCACGTTGTCGAATTGGGTGCCGTTCGCCTGCGTGGTGGTGTCCTGCTGCGGCCCACCGTGGATGAGGCTGATCGGGATGTTGAGGTGCTCCGTCTCGCACGGCGCCTGGTCCTGACCCTCGCCCTGGTAGTAGAGCTGGTCGTTGCCGTACTCGGTGCCCTCCACACACTGCCACTTGTAGACGGTGATGGAGTTCTCGTTCGTGGTTGGCTGGTTGAACCACGCGCAATCGAGCGTGTAGCCGCCCTGCAGGTCCCACTGAACGCCATTGCCATCGACGAGATCCATCATCTGCGGCTCGGCGCCGTTGGCCTGGCCGTTGGACTCGTGGCAGTAGACGGTGTAGATCCACGTGTCGTCCAGACCGGTCTCGCGGACGGTGTACTGGCCCGCGGGGAGCTGGTCCCAGAAGACGGATTGTGGCGAGGGGCCCTGCGGCTGCTGGTCGGGCCACGTCTGCGGGGCGCTGCTCGGACCCTCGAGCGTAAAGCTCGCGCCTGTGCCCGGCTCTGCCTGGCAGGCCGCCTGCATGTCGGCCTGGGTCGGCGTCTGCACGAAGGCGAGACCCGGCGGGCACCAGTACTTCTCGATCACGACCTGCCCGAAGCCGGTCGGGATGTTGTACCAGTTGCACTGGTAGGTGAACGGCTCGCTCGATGGCGTGATGGTGATCTGGCCGCCGGTCGCGGTCACCATCGTCTGGGTGTCCTCGTCCAGCGTGGCGCAGAAGACCATCGGGTCACCGAAGCCGTCCGGCTCGGTGATCGCGACCTGGAAGCTGCCGTTGTCGAGGACGACGTTGTCGAACTGCGTGCCGTTGGCCTGGGTGGTTGTCTCATGCGGGCTGTCTGGCGCGCCATCGATGAGGCTGATGGGCACGTTCAGGTGCTCGGATTCGCAGGGGCCGGTGTCCTGGTCGGGCAGGCCGCCCTGGTAGTAGTCGAGCTCGCGACCGTACTCGGTGCCGGGGGCGCACTCCCACTTGTAGATGGTGATGGAGTTGCCGCCGGTCGGGATGTTGTAGACGAAGCAGACGAGGTAGTAACCGTCACGCGGTGTCCAGGTCACGCCTGTGCTGGGGTCATAGCTCGCTGAGGAGGATGGCGTGGACGGGTTGCCGCGCTGGTACTCGCTACAGAAGACGGTCGGAGTGCCATAGCCGGAGTCGGGAGGCAGCTCTTCGACGATGCTGATCTCCTGGTCCTGCTGGAGCTGGTGGTAGCCAGCGTAGCCTGGCACGTCGCTCGACGACTGGATCGTGGCGACGTCCTGGTTGTTGCTGGTGGTTGCGATGCGGTATGACGCCTGCGATGCCGGCTGCTCGGCGCACGGCTGGAAGTCCTGCTGCGTCGGGCTGTCTGGCAGGTTGAAATCGGGTGGGCACCAGTACTTGTAGAGCTGAATCTGCTCGGTCGGGATGTTGAACCAGTAGCAGTCGAGCACGTAGCCGGCCGCCATCGGTTCGGACGAGCCGAAAGATGACGTGTCCAGCATCTGCATCGGCTGCGACTGCCCGACGAAGTTGCCCTGGTTGGCCTCGTGGTAGGAGCAGTGGACGACAGCGTAGGCGTAGTCGACCGGGATCTGCTCGCGAAGCACGTAGTCACCGACTGGCGCCTGGTCCCACTGAGCCATGCCGCTCTGATCGGTGGTCAGCGAACCGACCTGGGAGCCGTTCTGCTCGTAGGAGAACGACACGTTTTGCTGCGGTGTGGTGCACGACTGCTGGAGGTCGTCGATCGATGCCTGGTAGGGATCGAAGGTGTAGCTCTCCGGGCAGGCGAACTTGTGGACGATCACCGAGCCGTACTGCTGTCCGGTCGGGATGTTGTAGATCTGGCAGTAGAGATATTCGTTATCGTTGAGATCCCAGCCGAACGAGCTGGTCTGGCCCATCTGGTTCAGACTGGGATCGAACTGGCCGGGGATATAGGCGCCGCAGAAGACCCACGGCTGGTCGTATCCCTGGGGGACCTCCTCGGAGATCTGGTAGTTGCCGCCGCCGGGGTTGAACGGCCCCCACTGGCTGCCGCTGCCGACCTGCTGGGTCTCCTGGTTGACCGTGATGTTGACTGGCTGCTGGTTGGCCGGACAGCTGCCCGAGAGCAGGCCGTAGTCTCCTGACGAGAAGTCCGTGCCGCTGGGGCAGTCGAACTTGTCGATCTGGATGTACGAATCAGTGGTCTGGGGCTGCTGCGACTGGTCAGGCACGCACTGGCCGCTGGCCTCGTCGAGCACCTGCCCCTCGGGACAGGTTGGTGGCTGCTGGTCGAGCTGCCCCGAGGTGTCTTCGACACAGGTTTGCCCGTCATCGCTGACGACAAACCCGGGGTCGCAGTCCGGTGGCACACCTTGCGCCAGCTCTGCTGCGGCGCTGGCCGCGGCCGCCTCCTCCAGGGTGATGAGTGGGGTGAGAAGCGACAGGAACAGGGTGAACACACCGAGCAGCATCACCAGGCGATGATGGCGTTTCGGCGGTCCGTCGGAAGGGGCACGCTTGGGTCTCACGTTCGCCTCCTCGGGGGCATGGCGAGCGGCGCCGTGCCCTTTTTCCCCCCACCCATGGGCGGGAGTTGTGCAGGTTGTCCTGGGTCCCAGTGCTTGTTCTCAATTGTGGCGAAGATGCGGGCGCATGTCACCATGTGCCGCCTGTCGCCGTGAAGGAATTAGCCCGACGGTGGCAGTACGTATGCCCCGGCCGCCCGGGTGGCGGCGCGCGTCGCGCCGCTGCGACCCGCGCTCCCTGACCTGGCACGGTCACGAGCGCGAGGTCGCCAACGGTAAACGGGACACCAGTCGCCGCGTCGATCGGGCAGATGCTCGCCGTCTGAAGGGGGGAAGTATCGAGACACATGACGGTCATCATGCCTTCCGCCGTGATGTTGCCACGGGCTTGACGCGAACCAACCAGGACCCTGTGGCCCATGATGCGGACACTGGCGCGATGGCGCATCGTACCGAAGTCGTATTTTTGCGTTGGCCGTTGTCGGGGTGATGGCCTGGAGGGGCTGGCGGGAGTGCCGTCAGACGAGGTGGTGCCGGTGCGCGTAGGCGACCGCCGCGGCGCGCGAGGCGAGATCGAGCTTTGTGAAGATATTGGTGACGTGTGACTTCACGGTGCGCACGCTGATGTAGAGCCGGTCGGCGATCTCCTGGTTGGAGCATCCGACGGCGATGAGCTGCAGCACCTCACGCTCGCGCCGGGTCAGGATGGCGTATCCCGCATCGACCGCATCTGCGTTCAGCACCTCGAGCGCGGCGTCGATCGCCCGCTCGCGCGACAGCGTGCTGCCGGTGGTCCACATGGTGTCAGCAGCGGTGGCGCCGAGGCGCGCCCGCACACGATCTTCCGCTGCCTCGACATCGTGGCGGTCGACTGGTGGCTGGAGCGGCACCATCTGGCCGCGTATCGTGGCGGCGGCGCTCATCAGCCTGGCGCTCTCCGCGTCCTGGCCCGTCGACTCGGCGACGAGCGCGACCCCTTCCAGGGAGCGGACGAGGCCTCGCCGGTCGAGCACCTGCCGGTGCAGCGCGAGCGCCCGCCGGAACGCGGTTCGCGCCGCGTCGAGGTCGCCCTGGCGCACGGCGACACGGCCCAGGCTGTGGAGCACGGCGGCGACGCCGGACTTCTCGCCGACCTCCTGGAACAGCTGCAGGCTGGAGTCAAACAGCACCTTCGCACCGGTGTCGTCGCCGAGGCAGCGGTGGGCGAGCCCGATGTTATGGAGGGAGTGGGCGATGCGACGGGTGTTGCCACGTTCCCGACTCAGCGCGAGCGCCCGCTGGTTCCACGTACGGGCGAGCTCGCCGTCGCCCTCAGCGATCGCGACGTCGCCGAGGTTGTTCATGGTGGGCGCGGTGCCGTGTGGGTCGCCCAGCGCCTCACGCATTGCGATGCTTGCCTCGAGTCGCTCGCGAGCCAGGGCGTGGTCGCCCAGGGCGGTGGCGAGCATGCCGAGATTGTTGAGGGAGTCCGCGACGCCGGAGGTGTCGCCGATGCGCTCGCGCAGCGCGAGGCTCTCCCCGTAGAGCGTTTCCGTGCGGGCCAGATCCCCCAGCTCATAGCAGAGGTTGCCGAGGTTGTTGAGAGCGGTGGCGCGGGTATCGGCGGACATCGTGCCGCCGGCGGCAAGCGCCAGCTCCAGCCACCGCTGCCCCTCGGCGAGGTATCCCTCGGCGTACCAGAAGAACCAGAGTGCGTTTGCCAGGCGCGCGGCTCGCTCGGGATCGTGCTCGACGAGCCAGCCGAGCGCGGCGCGGAAGTTGTCCAGCTCCACGGTGAGCCGACGCCGCCACGTCGCCTGGTCCGGCCCCAGCAGCTCCGCGCGTCCGTGCTCGGCGAGCTTCAGGCACCACCCTGCATGGTGACTGACTGTGGCATCGGCCGTGCAGTCGTCGAGCTGTTCCCGGGCGAACGTGCGGATGGTTTCGAGCATGTGAAAGCGCGGCTGGTCCTCCGTGCCGTCCATCGGCCGGAGAAGGCTCTTGTCGACAAGCGATGCGGCCCCGTCGAGCGCGTCGAGTCCGGATGGGTGGCAGGAGTCCCACAGTGTCTCTGCCGCGTCGAGCGTGAAGCCACCGACGAAGACCGACATGCGTGCGAGAAACTCCTGCTCCTCCGCCGGGAGCAGATCGTAGCTCCATGCGATCGTCGCGTGCATCGTTCGGTGGCGTGGTTCCACGTCGCGATTTCCCACGGCGAGCGTGGTGAGGAAGCTGTGTTGCATGCGGTCGCGCAGGACCGCCGGTGGGAGGACGCTGCTCCGCGCGGCGGCGAGCTCGATCGCCAGCGGGAGTCCGTCGAGACGTCGGCAGATGTCGACGACCGCCGCGAGGTTGTCATCGGTAAGCGAGAAATCCGGATGCACCGCGGCTGCTCGCTCGGCGAAGAGGCGCACGGCAGCGGTGGCGGCGAGATCGGCCGGAGCGACGGTGTCGTCCGGGATGGTCAGCGGCGCGAGCTGACAGACCTGCTCGACGGAGAGCCGGAGCCGGGTGCGGCTGGTCGCCAGCAGCGTGAGATGCGGCAGGTCTGCGAGCAGGCGCGCGAGGATCGGGCCGATCTCCAGGACCTGTTCGAGGTTGTCAAGCACCATCAGCGCGTGGAGACCGGAGAGCTCGGCGATGACCTGATCGAGGAGCGACTCGTCGCCGGCATCGATCACGCCGAGCGCCTGCCCGATCGCGGACAGCACCCGAGACGTGTCCCGCACGGAGGCGAGCGGCACGAACACCACGCCGTCGGTGAAGACGTCGCGGGCCGCCGCCGCGACCTCGAGGGCGATGCGCGTCTTGCCGACGCCACCTGGGCCGGTGAGCGTCACGAGCGGTGTGCCGGGCACCGACACCCGCGCGAGCAGGTCACGGACATCCGCCTCGCGCCCGATCAGTGGGAGGCGAGGAACCGGAATCTGGTGGTACTGGGGAGGCAGCAGCAGCGTGGCCATGGTGTCCATTGGCAGGGCGATAGCGTGTGGTGGTTGCCTGTACGATCCTCCATCTATCGGACATTGTCAATCGTCCGACCCTCCCGGCGGGTCAGTGCGTGGCCCGTTGCGCTTCCGTCCCGTCGCGGCGGCGGATCGGACGGCGCATTGGCACGGCGATGCGGTTCCAGGTGTTGATTGCCGCGATCGCCCACGTCAGTGCCATCGCCTCGTCTTCGGAGAATGTGGCGGTAACCGCCTCCCATGCCTCGTCGTCGGGTGCTCCGTCCGCGAGCCGTGTGTTGTACTCGGTCCATGCGAGCGCCGCCTGCTCCCGCGGTGTGAAGAGATCGCCGCACTCGTGCCACGCGGAGACGAGGTCGATCTTCTCCTGTGAGAGCCCTGCCGCGAGAGCGTCGGGTATGTGGAGCGACAGGCAGTAGGCGCAGCCGTTGATCTGCGATGCGCGGATGTTGACGAGCTCGATGAGGCAGCGGTCGAGGCCGGTTTCGGCGACGGCGCGTCCGACCCTGCCCATGGCGCGGTAGATCTCCGGCTGGCACGTCGTGTAATCGATGCGAACCGACATGCGGCGTCCTCTTCCTGCAGGTGTGCCTGCAACGAGAAGCGGGCCCGGCTTCCGCGAGGGCCCGCTGTGTTCCATTTGTGTGTCGCCTGCTGGTTCTAGATCTGGCCGAAGACCTGTGTCGGCTCGATCATCACGGTGACGCGAGTCTCGTCGTCCTTGTGCCATGGGTAGACATCCACGCCGATGTACTTCTTCGCGAGGCGGTCGATGATCTCGACGCCGTTCTTTTCGGTCAGCTCGGACACACGGCCGCGAATCTCAACGTACCGCTGGGTATCGTCCGGGTCCTGAACCATCACGGTGACCGTGTCGCCGCGCTCGGCGAGGTTCTTGTGCTTCTGGCGCCCGGCCGCCGTGTTGAGGCGGATCATGCCGTCATGCAGCTCGCCCCAGACCGGGTTGACCTGAACGGTGCCGTTCGGGTTGACCGTGGCCAGGTTGTAGAGCACTGGCCGCTCAAGCAACGACCGCACGTCATCCGAAATCCCGACCCTGGTTCCTGTATCGACCATTGCAACATTGCTCCTGTATGGTGCCGCCCGGCACCGATGCGTATCGACCGCGTGCCATGGCATACCGGTGGTGGCTACCGTGGCGCTGCGCTCCTATTCAATAGACGAAGTGCGCCATAGCGCGGTGACGGTGTCAAGGCGTCCGGTGTGGTCAATGCAACGGACGCGACAAACCCACCGGCAACGCCGATGGGTTTGCCTGTTGATGGTACAGACCGCGGCAAAGACCGCGACTACTTGACCGTGATCGTACCCTCCATGCCCGCTTCGCGGTGACCCGGAACCGAGCAGAAGTAGGTGTAGTCGCCAGCCTTGAGGTTGACGGTAATGGTCGCCTCATCGCCGCCGTCGAGCAGCTCGGTCTTGTAATCGGTGTCCTCGATGTGGAAGTCGTGCTGGAGCACACCGTTGTTCTTGACGGTGATCTCGACATCGGTGTCAGCCGGAATCGAGAACTCATTGGGGTTGAAGTCGATGTCAACTGCCTCGACCGTCACCGAGGTGCCGCCGCTGGCCGGTGTCGCGCCGGGCGTGGCTCCCGGAGTCGCGCCGGGCGTAGCCTCCGGTGTCGACGTGCTGTCCTGCGCCATCACCGCGCGAACGCCAACCGCGGATGCCGCGATACCAACCGCGCCCACCGAGAGGAACCGTCGTCGATCGATCTGACCCTGAGCCATGTGCGTTCTCCTGATCGTGAATGTCGTTGCCGAACGAACCGAAACTCGTGGAGAGGGAATCGTAGCAGTCGTGGTGACGAGCACGCGCGCCTGCTACCCCTCGCTCCACCCGCTGTGACGTGCAAACGCCGTGCCATGAATTTGCTTATCGTGCTCTAACTGTCCCGGTCACGAGACGAGCTTGAAGACATATATACTCGTGGTAGCATGTGCCCAGTTCACGCTTGCTGGGTGGTTTTGCGACGTCTTCTGATGACACGCTAATCCCGCGTCGCGAAAGCTGCCAGATCAAGATATTCGTGCTGCCATTGTGAGTGGAGAAGAGAACTCCTTGCCTGCTGTCCCGAACGACCCCAACCCTACCTCCGCAGCCAAGCCCTCAACATGCCCAAGCTGTGGGAGGGAGATCAACTCCGAGTGGCGGTTTTGTCCCTTCTGTAGTCGCAGGCTCGGCAGCGCCGGTTCCGGTGGCACCATTGGCGACGATGGCGAATTTGTGCCGCTCGGCGTCACGGCTCGACATGGAGGGGCAAGGCGCAGACGTCGCCGTCGCAAGCCGTTCTATCGCAGGAAGCGAGTGCTCATACCCACTGTCGCGCTGCTCTGCGTGATGGCGGTTCTGGTTGCCACGTTCTATCGGGCGGGCTCGATCCTTTCTTCCGTTCAGGAGATCAGCACGCCGCCACCGTTGATCACAGACAACACGTTCGAAGAAGAGCTGGCCGTGGGCGCAACGCCTGCACCGCAGATACAGGTTGACACCGCCCCGGCGCGTGCCGTGTTGGAAAAAGCCTACACGGAGCGCAGTCTCCCCAAGCCATCAGAAGACGGAACCGGTAGCAGGCTCCTTCAATTGAGTGATGACGTTCAGGATATCACTGGTGGCGCTGCGGTGGCTTCGGGTATCAAGGATGGGAGCAGCGAAGGGTTCACCCTGCTGGTGATGGGTGTGGACGCTCAGCCCGGTGCGGCGATCGACATCGGAGTGCGCCCAGACGTGCTCATGCTTGTCCGGTTCGATCCGGCGGCGAAATCCTGCCAGATGCTGTCCATCCCGAGGGACACGCGCGTTCAGCTTCCAGGATACGGACAATCCAAGATCAATCATGCGCTCATGGTCGGAGGAATCCCGTACCAGTTGCTCGTCACCGAGGACTACATCGGCGAGAAAATCGACCACTATGTGCTGGTCGACTATGTTGCATTCGGGCAAATCGTCGATGCGCTCGGGGGGGTTCAGGTGACCGTACCTGAAGATCTTGAGCGGAACGACAGGGTGGAGTTCACCAAGGGCACGCATCTGTTCGATGGTGAGCAGGCGCTGTTGTATGCCCGATTCCGAACGGCCTCGGGCGGAGGGGATCTGGATCGTATCCAGCGACAGTGGTCGATGTTTTCGAGTATGGCCAACAAGGCGCAAAATCGTGACGTTGTCAATGACGTCGATGAGTTGTTGCCAACGGTGGAGGATCACATCCGCACAGATCTCACGGCGACCGAGATGGCGGATCTGGCCAAGACGTATGGGAAGGGGTGCCTGCAGGTTGGCAAGGACACCACCAGCTTGTTGCGTGGTGCACGAGCGCAGTTCGAGGATCCGATCCTGACGCAGGTCCTCTACTACAACGTGGTGTCGCCGGTTACTTTGCGAGCCAAGATCGACGAGCTCTACGGAATCGAAGCAAGCGAGCGGGGTGATCTCGACAAGGGAGGCCGCTTCGTGGCAGGACTCGTGCTCGATGCCCATACGCGGATCGCGTATCCAGACTGAACGTACAATCGGCTGGATCAAGGAGACGCAAGTGGTTTACACACCTACACCATCATGGTAAGGTTCGACGTAAGGTGCCGTGTTAGCTCGGTAGCCGGGAATAGGCGTGCAGGGTGTCAGTCGCGGGTCCCAGGAATAGTGGCTCTCGTGGTGGAGGAACACAATGACGAAGAATGAGCTGATCGACGCGTATGTACGAGGTGACGTCGACCGACGTGGCTTCATTCGCAAGCTGACCGCCATGGGCGTCTCGGCAACAGCTGCGGCGGCCTACGCCACAAGCTTCGGCAGTGACGCGCTGGCAGCTCCCGCGCGGAACGGCGCGGGATTCGTGGCTCGGGCGCAGATCGAAGATGATTACGGCGTTGCCGTGATCATCGAGAACCTGCTGGAGGCGATCAACTCGTTCCTGAGCGTGATCTCGGAAATCCTGAACATTCTCGATCAGCTGCTCAGTCTCGGCAGTGGCGGCCTGTCCCAGGCACTCGCGTTCCAGGGCGCCACCGGCGATCCTACCCAGCACCCGGACTGGCAGTACCTCGACGAGGTGCGTGCGCAGATCGCCGAGCAGCAGGATGCGATCGTCGCTCAGCTTGGCCCGAAGTATGGCGTCGCTGCTCAGACGAGCGCCGGTACCCAGCAGGCATCCGGGTCGGCTGATGAGCTGGTGTCCGCTCTCGCGGACCAGTTGAACACGCTCGCAGGTGTGGCGGCAGCGCTGATCCCGTCGTTCTCGGACGGTGCCGATGTGCAGCTGATGACCAACATCGGCATTGTCAATGGTCGTCATGCCGCGATCGTCAACTCGATTGCCGGGAACAACCCGTCCCCGAGCGCATTCGAGACGCCGATCGATCCGAGCACGCTCTAGTAGAATTCGATGCACACCGCGCCTTTGTTGACAAGCACCGGGGTTCGTACGAACCCCGGTGCTTGTCTTGTGCTGCTGAAAAATCAACCTGACCTTGCGGGCCGCTGGGGCAGCTCGTGCCTGTTGGCAACGTGGATAGTTGCAGGCGCAACTTGCCCGATCGGCGGCGCATTTGCTCGCCGAGTCCATCTCATGCCGACTCTACGACCCTTTTCGAATCGTTGGTGACCACCGAGCACGCATCAGATTTCGGTGCGCCATGCAGCCAACCCTCGACCTTCAGGAGTGGTTGCCGAACGCATGGGTCTCAACCGTTTTGATGGCGGCGAATGCGATGCAGTGCTCTGGCTGTGCTCCAGATCGGCAGCGTCGAGCGGATCATGCCTGAAAAGGAGCTGTGCAGGATAGCAAGGCTGGTTGCCGACCGCGTCGAGCCGGCTGCCGGTAGATGGTCTTGAACCGGAGGTTTCGAAGTCTCCGACAAGGCCAACTGCGTGGAGCAGATGCTCTGGAAGGATGGCGTAGTCCACGCGTTCCAGATGCAGAGCGGCTTGCGATCGATCGTCGTATCTCTGGCAGGAATTTGAGCGGATGATTCATCTGGTTCAGGAGTGCGGTCGAGCGGGACAAGACTGGTTCCGCGCGGTACCTGAAGACTCGGAGAGATGCTCCGCATGGTTGTTGTGCCGGTTATATGGTCGATCTGGGCGAGATGCACCGAGGTTGGAGAGCCAGCTGGGGCGATAAGGAGATTCACCACCGGCCGGCCCAGCAAGATCTCGAGCTTGCCTGGGGTCGGCCTGAGGATCTCCTGCCACATGCCGAACCAGGAAGCGATCGCTCCGGCAACGACAAGCGGGAGAACCGTTTCGTATTGGGCAGCGATGTCCGGCCGTGCCTGCTGCACGCTGCGCTCGATGCGTGCGAGTCGGATGGGCACGGCTTCGAAAAGCCGGTTGCGCACAAAGTCACGCGTGAGCAGGTGCCCCTGTTCACGATGCCGTGCGACGAGCATGCGTCCCCATCCGCGACCGCGCTGCGCATGGTGCTTGAGGAGACGCCCGGTCGTCGAGCATGGCGAATGGTGAACGAACTGAACGTCGGGCTCTCGGAAGGCGACATACCCGCGCGCCACGAGCGCCCGATTGACCGCAGTGTCTTCCGCAGTGCGAACGCCCTCGGGGAAGCCACCGACCTCGAGCAGCGGCAGGCGGGCGTAGGAGCAATGGCCCGGAGGTCCGCTGAACTCGGCGGCGAGGTGGCCAGGTAAGGTTTCCGACTGGTCTAGAAAGTAGGAGGCCCATCCCGCCGGAGTAAGGGTACCGTTGGTCACCACACCCGTCACCATGGCGTAGCCGCGTCGATGGGCGCGCAGCCTTGCCGCGAGACTCCCAGGCAACAACTCAATGTGCGACCCAGGGAATGTGATCACGCTGCCGCGAGCAACGGCGAGGCCTGCGTTTCGCGCTTCGCCGGGAAGAGCTGGCCGGTCGAGCTCGACGACGGTTACCGATGGGAACCGTTCGCGGACGATGCTCGCCGTGCGATCCGTGCCGCTGGTCACAACGATGACCTCGAACGGCTCGGGGACCTCCTGACTCACGACGGATTGCACCGCGCGCTCGATGATGGCCTCGTCGTTTCGGGAGATGATGATGGCGGAGATTGACGGGATTCGAGGGTCATTGTCTGGCGCCGGCAATCCAGAATCGTCATCCTCGCCAGCTGCGTACAACACAGGTACACTCTCGGGCCGCGTTTGCCAGCGACGAAGGTCTTCGGCTGCCGGTGCTTCGATCAGGTGCGCATAGTCGTTCTGATAGCGCCGGTTCGGATCGGCCTCGAGGTACTTGTGGAAGCGGAGCAATCGACGCTCCGAGGTCATGCCGCCGTAGTGCTGAATGCGCAATGTTGTGCGGATCCAGCGGTACCGCGGTATGGAGGTAGGAACCGGAACGAAATGGAGCTTTTGATTCGGAAACCGCTGACCTGGCTCGGCGCTGAACACCCGATAGACCCATTGATACTTCGGCAGGAAATGCTCGCCATCGTCGCGCATCGGCACATGCCGAAATCCGTAGGCACAGCCGGGGAGTGCATCTGTCGCGAGAAAATCACGCAGCGATGCAGCGTCGCGATCATCGATGCGCTCGTCGGCGTCCAGTGAGATCAGCCATTCCGGGTTGAGCTGCTCGGTCGCTTCGATCAGCCGGTTGCGATTCGCGGCATCGTCCCAGCCGCGGTAGTCTTCCCGGCGAGGATTCCGCAGCAGAATTTTAACCAGCGGGTGGGCGTTGAGCACATCCCAGGTACCGTCCGTGCTGCCGTCGTCGAGCGCCACAACGGCGTCGCAGAAGCCGCTCACACATTCGAGGAGCCCGGGGAGGTCCAACTCTGCATTCCGAGCAGGCACCAGGCACACAAGGAGTTGACGTTCTGTTTGCCCGGAGTCGCCTGCTGTGTCCGTCATCGTCCTGGTGCCTTCCCTTGGTGCGTCAATTCACGTTCTTACTGACGCATATACGTATAGTCCACAGAGACGATATGGTCCACTCGCGGCCGTTGTCTCGTGATTTTGCTTGTGGCTCGCATGCGCAGGAAGCGTGTGTCGGCAAGCTCGGTGAGCCTCAACTCTGAGCGGAGCGGCGGTCAACGACCGTAGTTCCTTTCCAGTCGCGGAAGCGGGCGAGGAGGGTGTCGCGGGCGTCCGGGGCGATGGTGTCCTCGCGGAGCGTGCCGAGCAGCCGGATCGTTGTCCTCATCTGATCGAGGTAGGTGCGGCAGTACGGGCAGTCGGTGAGGTGGTCCTCGAACCGCTGGCGCTCTGCTGATGGCAGCACGCCCTCGACGTAGGCGGTCACCAGCTCGACGAGCTCGCGGCAGGTCATCTCCTCGTTCTGGCTCACGACGCAGCCCCTTCCCCCGCCTGGGTGAGATAGCTCTCCATCTCTCGCCGCACATGCGCGCGAGCGCGATGGAGCAGCACCCGCGCGTTCGCTGGGCTGATGCCGAGCAGGGCGCACGTCTCGCTCGCCGGCCACCCTTCGATGTCGCGGAGCGTCAGGACCGAGCGCTGACGCGGGGGCAGGCGGTCCACGGCCCGCGCGAGGGACTCGCCGATCTCGAGGGCGAGCGTCCGGGACTCCGGCCACTCCGCCGGTGGGGTCGACCAGTGCCCCGCCCAGCGGTGGTCGTCCGGATGGAAGCGAGCGGGGTCGACGGTCGAGCCGTCCTCCTCGGCGGGTTCCGCGAGGTTCGAGAACGCGATCGAGTGTGCCTCGCGCCGGCGCCGGGCACGCGCGCAGTTGACCAGAATATGGAACAGCCAGGTCTGAAGCGACGCCCGACCCGCGTACCGCTCGAGGCCGCTGAGCATGCCGAGCCATGCCTCCTGGGCGACCTCCTCGGCGACGGCCGTGTCGTCGACATACGTTCGGGCGAGACGCACCAGGGAGGGGTGGTAGCGGTCAACAAGCATGGCGAACGCGCGCTCGTCGCCATGTCGCAGGGCGTCGACGAGCGCGGCGTCATCTCGATCGCCGGTGGATCGGTTCACGGTCACAGGCGGACTCCGGCGGTCGCGCCCCGGATTCGCTGGTGGCCGGTGCGTGCCAGCCACACCGACGAAATGGGCGCGGTGGTGTAACGATTCTCGGTCTGAAGTCACCATAACGTATGAGATTCCGTGATCGGTAGTCTCGGTCTGGTCGTGCGTTGCAGTGCGCGACGCTGCCTCGGCCGATCCCCGGCACGGCGCTCGGGCCTCACGTCCGTTCGAAGTCCACCGCCAAGGAGGTCTGAAATGGCTCAGCAGCATGCGCAGCCCCTCGATTCGACAGTGGTCACCAGGCATATCGCATCGGTACGCGGCGAGGTGATCCGGCCGGGTGACGCCGGGTACGATGCCGCGCGCACCGTTCGTAACGGCATGATCGACCGCCATCCCGCGCTCATCATTCGGACAGCTGACACGACGGACGTGGTTGGCGCCGTGCGGCTCGCGCGTGAGCTCCAGCTCCCGCTCTCGGTGCGCGGCGGTGGCCACAGCGTCACCGGAGCTGCCATGAACGACGGTGGCATCGTGATCGACCTCTCCGCCATGCGCGGGGTGACGTTCGATCCGGCCACGCATCGTGTCCATGCGCAGGGCGGGGCGACGTGGGCCGACGTTGATGGAGAGACCCAGGCGCACGGCATGTCGGTTCCGGGGGGTGTCGTGTCAAGCACCGGGATCGGCGGGCTCACGCTGCTCGGCGGCATCGGGCACATGCGGCGCAAGCACGGACTCTCGATCGACAGCCTCCGCTCGGTGGAGATCGTCACCGCCGACGGTGAGGTGCGAACCGCGAGCGCGGACGAGCATGCCGACCTGTTCTGGGCGGTGCGCGGCGCCGGCAGTAACTTCGGTGTGGTGACGCGCTTCGAGTTCGAGGCGCACCCGATGGGCCCGGAGGTGTTCCTCTGCGGCGTCGCCTACCCGATGACGCACGCGGGCCGCGTTCTGCGCGGATGGCGGGACTTCGTCGCCGAGGCGCCGGACGATGTCAGCTCGCTGGCGCTCCTGTGGAGCATCCCCGACCACGAGGCCTTCCCGGCGGAGCTGCGCCGCCGCCCGGTCGCGCTGGTCGCCGCCGTGCACGGTGGCACGGTGGAGCAGGGCGAGCGCGCGACGCGCCCGTTACGCGAGCTGGGCGATCCCGTGATGGACCTTAGCCAGCCGGAGCAGTTCCGCGAGGTCCAGTCCGCCTTCGATCCGTTCTTCCCGGTCGGCCGGCGGTATTACTGGAAGTCGACCTACCTCGACCGTCTCGATGACGACGCCATCGACGTACTCGTCGAGCGGGGCAACGACCGGCCGTCGGACATGTCCTCCGTCACGCTCTGGCACCTCGGTGGGGCGATCAGCCGGGTCGACCCGCAGTCGACCGCCTACTATCGGCGCGACGCGCCGTTCCTGCTGACCGGCGAGGCGACGTGGGAGGACGCAACCACCGATGAGGAGCAGATTGCGTGGTCGCGAGAGACGATCGCCCGGGCGCGCCCGTTCGCGGGCTCCGGCACCTACCTCAACTTCCCCGGCTTCGGGGAGGACCATGAGGCACTGCTTCGGGCCACGTACGGTCCCAACTACGACCGTCTGGTCGAGGTCAAGAACCGGTACGACCCCGGCAACCTGTTCCACATGAACCTGAACATCCGGCCGACCGAAGCCGGCTAGCGCGAGGGGAGAGCGGAGCGATGCATGCGTACGACGTGCTGCGATACGGCCAGCTGACACTGCTGAGCACGCTCGAGGGGCTGCCCGAGGAGGCATATGACGTACCGGGGGCCTGCGGGGTATGGTCGGTGAAGGACATCATGGCGCACCTGGCGTCCTACGAGCTGGTGCTGGTCGATGCGCTGCTGCTGCTGGCCGACGGCGAGGCGGAGACGCCTCACCTCACGCGGTTCACCGAGCTGCGAGAAGCCTTCAATGACACCGAGGTGGATGCCCGCCGGTCGATGGGAATGAGCGAGGCGCTGGCGGAGCTCAACGGGGCGCATGAAGAGACGCTGCGTCTGGTACGTGGCATGTCCCCCGAGCTGCTCGGCAGGGCCGGCGCCATCCCGTGGTATGGCGACGAGTATGCCGTGGACGATCTCATCGTCTATCAGTACTACGGGCACAAGCGAGAGCACGGCGCGCAGGTGGAGGTATTCCGCGATCACACCTTTGTGCGAGAGCGGGCCGGCGTGGCCTGATCGCGGCTGAGGCCAACACGCGAACGCAGGGACCGGTCGTGTGCCGGTCCCTGCGTTTTCTGGTCCGCGGCAAGGTCACGCAGGGGTCACCAACCACCCTGCAGCGTGGATTACCGCGAGAGCACCAAGGTTCCAGCAAGCATGTCGTGCAGGGCCTGCTTGCGAGCCGTGAACGCCGCCATGATGAACCCGATCAACAGGATCAGCGCCGAGAGAATCTTCGCGAAGTAGCGGCCGGTCGCCCGCAGGAACGAGATACGCTGTCCGTCGAGATCGGTCACGTAGATGCTCATGATCGACTTCCCGATGGTGGCCTGGCGCGACGAGCTCTCCATGCCCGCGTAGTAGAGCCAGGTCAGGATGCCCGTGATCACCCGGGCGGTGTTGTCGTCCATCGCGGCGGTCAGCAGACCGGTGACGATGCCGACGAGAATGCCATCGATGAAGATGGCGACGAACCGCTTCCAGAATCCGGCGTACTCCATACCGTGCCTCCCCATGCATCAAGTTGTAGATGTCGTGAGTCCCACTCGTACGGTATCACGCGCGCTACGCCGGAGGAAGCATTTCGAAGGTGACACGCACCTGGCGGTACACCTCCACCTCGGCACCCTGTGCGTCAGGGTCGAATGACGGCAGCGTGATGCCGGGGTAGAGCTGGCCGAGGGCCGATGGCGACCTCGTCGCCGGGTCGCAGGCGCCACCGGCCGGCGGCACGCTGCCGTAGGCGGTCATGGTCGGCAGGTCGTTGATGGCCAGGTCCTCCGATCCCACGACATCGCCAAGCGCGACATCGAGCAGGTCCGCCTGGATCTGTGCTCGCGTGCGGGCGTCGTCGAGCGCGGCCTGGCGTGCCTCGCGCTCCAGCGCCTGACAATCCTGCGCGGTGAAGCTGGCGCCGACGTACCCGACCATGAGGCGGTTGTCGAGCGCGATCTGGCTCACCTGGCTGTACAGGCCGGCGAGGCTGTCCCGTGTTGGCGAGACAAACATCACGTCCAGCCGGGCGAGGATGTTGGGGTCCTTCTGGTACGTGGGGATCACCGGCACCACCACCTCGACGCGGTCCACGCCGTCGATCGCCTGGACCGCTGTCACCATCGGTTCGAGGAGCGAGCGCACCTGCGCGCCGGGTGTCGCCTCGATCGCGGGTCCAGCGGCGGGGGCGCCGTAGAAGTAGTTGTACATGATCAGGAACTGCAGGTTGGCCGCCGCTGCGGGGGCGCTGGCGTGCCCGTAACCGACCGTGGTGATCCCCGGTGAGACCTCCTGCGACTGCTGTGCGAGCGACGGAGCGGGCACGAGCAGGATGCCGATCAGCGCGATGAGGATAGTGAGGCGGACGAGGCGCGTCATGGCAGTTTCTCCGGGGAAAGGTGGCCGGTTGTCGTGTGGTCCCACCGGCATCGTCGCATCGCGGATGTTGCTATGTCAATGCCATGGCGCCGCAATTCCGGCAGCGCGGGTGGTGATGCGGGTCTGGTCCTGATATGCGAGGATGCCCCCACAGGGACGTTCCGCTCGGACAGTCGAGAGATAGATATGAAGGAGAGTCGCGATGGGGATCGCAAGGGTGCAGTTTCGTAGTGAGGCGATGGGCCGGCAGGTGTACTACAACGTGCTGCTGCCGGAGGAAGGCGAGGGGCCGTTCCCGGTGCTGATGCAGCTGCATGGTCTCGGTGACAGCTGCGACTCGTGGATCCAGCGATCGAACCTGAGCCGGTACGTCGCCGACCTGCCGATGATCGTGGTGTTGCCGGACGGCGCCAGCTCCGGCTACCTCAACTGGAAGGTCTCCGGCCGGCTGCACAAGAACCGCTACGAGGACCTGCTGATGGAGGACATCCCCAACCACCTGCGGCGGCATTTCAACGTCGCGGACGGGAAGTGGGCGATCGGCGGGCTCTCGATGGGCGGCTACGGGGCGATGCGGCTCGGGCTCAAGTACCCGGACCGCTTCGCATCGATCTACGGGCACTCGTCAGCATTTCACATCGACGACATGCTGGATTCGGCGCTGGTCGAGGACCCGCAGGACGCGAGCTGCTACCACCATGCGGACGCGGTCGCGAAGTGCGAGGCTCGGCCGGTGATCTCGTTCGACTGCGGTACCGAGGACGAGCTGCTGGAGCACAATCGGAAGTTCCATGAGCACCTGCAGGGACTCAACATCGACCACCACTACGCCGAGTTCAAGGGTGGCCACGAGTGGGACTACTGGGACCTTCACGTCCGTGAGGCGCTCGCCCAGCACGCCGAAGTGCTCGGGCTGAAGTAGGTCCAGAGTCTTACCCAACTGCTAGTCGATCTCGCAGGACTCCGATAGTTCCTCCAACACGTCTGGCTTGAGGTACTGCACGAACGGGGCAAGGGCTGGGAGCCGTTCCCGCAACGTGGAGAAGGAGATGTATCGGCAGGCATCGCTGAGTGGCGGCGAGAGCCGGGAGAATGTAGGGCGATTGACCTCGACCATTACCTTGTCGCGTCGCTGGTCAGGTGCTGCCACATAGAGCGGGATGTTGAGATTCGGCTGCATGGCAAGGAGGTCGGCCATCCGAAGCAGCCCCGAGTAGACGACCGTTGTACTTTCGATCTCGAAGGCTGCAACGATGGCGTTACCACGAAGCCAGAGAACGTCGATCAGCTCGATCGTCCGTGTAGTGACCTCGTCGAACTGGCGCGGGAGGTCTGGTCGCATTCGAGGTAGCTCGGCAAATGGCTTGCCGTTCGACGACCGGCTTCGGTCGTTTCGAGCGACCCATACGTCGAGGCCGAGGTCGCTACCAAGCTTCAACAGCAACCCCTGAATTTCCGTGTGCGCCGTCGTTTCGGACTCTGGCTCCACGTTGCCTGGTGCCGACGGGTCCTGTCGCGTAACTGGTTCCTCATCGTTGGGTATGGTGACCGTGCCCTTATCCGTATCGATCCCTCTCGGTTGGGGACGCAATTTACGCTCGTCTACCGGGCGGGCCACCGGATTGCGCTGCGCATCACGAATGGCCTCGACGACCGTTTCCCCGTCGGGGGTGCGCCACCGAGTCGGGGAGCCGCGGACCTGACCGCTCCACGCATTGGGACTTCTCAGATTCTGGAAGAACGTGAGACGGTCGGCTAACAGTTTGATCGGAACAGCGGTGTCGATCTCCAACTGTGTGGCCACACGGACCTCGATTCTGCACGGGAAGTCGTCGTCCCAGATTGAGCCAGAGTGATCCTGGTACGGGTCGCCAACGACCTCCAGCATGCCAATGAATCGAGACACGCGGGTGAGGTAACAGAGGAGGTAGTCACCGACTTCGATCTTGCTGACCTGGTTCCAGCGGTTTGCCCGGAACCCTGTGACAGTGCCACCTGCGTCCACGAACTGTTGCCAAGTCAGCGGTGAGAACAAGTCAAGCCAGTAGGAGCGTCGTCTCTTGGCCATTAGCTACCTCATTGAGTTAGTTTCCCAAGCACATGAGCATGGTATCACCACATGAACTGGACCGGTATGCATTACAGCCGGATGCCATCTCCCTGCACGTGCAGAGCTTCGCTACCCTTGGGGGATCACGGCCCAATCAAATGGGTGTCCCCTGCACAGCCGTACTTGAGGTAACCATTTCACCCAACTCTGATAGTGGTACGTCCATTGCGTTCAAGCTGCCCACGGTCGGGCGCGTAGACAGATGCGCCTGGCGAAAGGAGCGAACGATGATCGAGAGCCCGTACCCAGGCGATGACGACCAGCCAGTATCCCCCGATCCGGGGCCGCGTGACCCGGACGTTGATGTTCCCGCCGATGACCCGGTCGGAGTGCCGACCGACCCGCCGGTCTACGTCCCGACCGATGTACCGGTCGAGCCGCCCGGCGACCTGCCGCCATCAGGGGGCGAGGACGAGCCTCCGACCGGGCGCCGATAGCGATTCCGAGCGATCGCTGCAGTGAGCTGGTCGACATCGAATGGGACACCTGCCAAACACGACGCAGCCGCCGCGACGAGGAGATCGCGGCGGCTGCGTCGTTACCTATCAGTTCTCGTTGAAGTAGTACAGGCGGCCGTTGCGGGTCTCGCCGGGGTCGACCGCGTAGACAACCTCGGACCCGTTGATCTGGTCGGCGTCACTGGCGATGCGCTCGTAGTCGGGCGAGGTGACGCCGGAGATGGTGACTGAGCTTTGGACCCCCGTTATCAGGTAGGCGCCGCTCTCGTCACGCGCGAAGCGAGAGAGCGCGATGCGCTCGCCGCTCTCGGGGAAGCTCACCGTGGCCGACGCCGGCGCCTCCACCGGCTCCGCGCACTGGCCGGGGTCGTCGTGCGGTGTCACGCCGGGCGGGCAGGCGACCAGCGCAAGCTGCAGCGTACCGGTGCCCGGAGCGGGCGTCGGCGTCGGGTTCGATATGGCGGATCCATCGGGGGCGTAGAAGTAGACGTCGATCTCGCGGCGCTCGTTGCGGAGCAGGTAGGCGGTCGCCGCGTCTCCCTCGACCGTCTCCGCCTGTCCCGTGATGAACGCCTCGCTGTACCCCGGGATCGGCTGCTGCACGACCACCTGTGCCTGGGTATAGGCCGGCAACCCCGCGTAGGTCAGCGTGCCGCCGTCGCGAGTGCGGTAGTCTGCCATGTCGAGGTTGCGGAGTGGCGGCGTGCCGACATAGAGGCCGGCCAGCTCACCAGTTGCCGGTGCGCAGCCGGATGGGTCGGATGACGGGTCGATATCGCCGTCGCAGGTCCAGGCATTCACGACGAGCGTGTTCTCGGGCGGCGTGATGAGACCGCTGGGACCGTTCCAGTTCGAGACGGTGACATCGCGAGGCTGGCCCTCGACCGGTCGCACGCCGGCGTACCACCGGCCGAGCGTGTCCACGCCATCGAAGGTGAAGTAGTTGTAGTCGGTCGGGAAGAAGTTGATGAGCCCGATCTCGCCGCCGTCCCAGCCGGCGTCGTCGAGCACGGACCATGGCACGGCGTAGGCACCGTCGGCGGTACGCTCGAGGTCGCTGAGCGGGATCGCGACCTCGGAGGAGACGCTGAGCACGGCCACCTCCGGCGAGTCAACGGTGTTGGTGCAGCCCGCTGGCGGGCCGGACTCGTTGCCGCCGGGCGGGCAGCCGAGGAAGGTGATCGTCATTGCGGTGCCGTCGCCGGTCTGCGTGCTCGCGGCAGTGGCGGGTGCGGCGGTGAGGGCCGCGAGGAACGCCAGCGCGAGCGCCAGCATCGAAGACGTGATGCCGGGCAAGGTGGATCGTCGTGTCATGTGTCAATCTCCAGCGGGTCGGTGGTGTCATGTACAGCTGTCACGGCGCCGGTACGGCCCATCGCCGCGATCGCGCCACAGCAGACTGCGTGCAAGAACGGGGCCAGAGTCGAGCAGTTCCTTGTGCTCGCCAACGAAAGCGAATTCCAGAATGTCCCTCGGGTATCGAGTGTTCCAAGCAGGCTGCATCGTACACGCGATCACTCCACTCTTGTGGCGGGCAGGGAGGAGCGCCGCGAAGCGGATGGTGGGTGGCTCGAGAGTCTCGGGGCTGCCCTGCACCAACGCGTGCTCCGAACGAGCCCAGGTGTTGAGCTTGAATGCCGAGGTGATGAAGGCGATGGCGCCCATGGGCCTCAGTGAAACCGGCGCTACTCCTGCGAAATGCGTACTGCCCATGCGCGGTACATGATGATCATCAGACAGCCACCGACGAACCCCCCAAGTACAACCAACAGTACGAGCGTTGGAAGTCGGAGCCGTGGAGAGCCAACAGAAGAGGCAGCGTCGCTCGAGTCGACGTTGAATTGGCTTGCCCATGGGATCAATTTTGGGTCACTAGCGATTGCGATCGTCGACTCCGCCTGTTCGACGCTGAAAGTGGTGTTTCCACCGGTCGTCGCGGAGGGAGCTGGCGTCGCCACCCTTGGCACACCCCCACCTGCACCGCATGCAATCGGCGCGGGTACCTTGCCCCCTAGGAAATCAGCGAGAACGCCGAGTGATTGCGTCCCGTAAAGACAGCTCGGCTCCACTTGGGAGTTTTCGCTGAACTCGTTCCAACTGATGATCCCGATCGCATCAGGAGCCGATTGATAGGCTGCCGACAACTGGGTGCGCAACATGTTCCCGCCTTCACGGCTGACAGCGCGCTGGCCTCCAAGAAGACGTGCGTCAAATCCGGGAGCCGCTGGGGCGATCCATAGTCCGTCAGTTTCATGGACAGCATTTCCCATGGACGTCAACTTCGCTTCGTATCCACCATAGGTAGTGGGATCTACCGATGACCAATAATATGCGTTGCCATCGAATAGATCGGCATGGTTGCGGTAGTCATCAGGGTTACGGTCCGAGGCGAGGATCAACAGGCGGTCCCGCCTCCCCTCGGTGACCGACGCAATCTCGTCGCGAGAGAACTCCCAAGTTCCGGACCATACAACGACTGGCTTGTCGAACAGGTCGAACGCTGCGTTGCCCCCGAACTTCTCTGCAAAGAAGTCGAGATCGGAGGCGATGCGCGGCGCTGGCAAGGGCTTGCGATTGACGTCAAGGCCCTGATAGATCACAGCCAGCTTGAAGTGTTCCTCGTTGCTGATCTCCACGAGGGTAGTGAGTCGTGTGGTGAGAACTTCGGTGTTCTTCCAGCTCACGATAAATCCGTCGATTCCGACTGCTTTGGCCCATTGGATATGTTGGCGCATGACTTGAGCGTCGTCGCTTGAGTATCTTCCGAGGGATGGGAAATCGATCTTCGCGCGATCCCAGGAGTCCTGATTGAACCAAATGTAGTAGTAGGCGAGTACTGGAGTGGCATCCACCACGCTTGCTGGGGGACTTGCCCATTGCGTGGCTATCGCTGGGGATGCAGACGGCATGCTACCGGCGTGTACTCCTAGTGTCCCCACGAGCAAAAGCATGACGACCACTTGAACTGCGAGGAGCGTTGTGAGGGCAGCACGCTTGGCCTCTCGAATTCGCGTTATGGACATTTGGTTCACCGCTCTTTCATGACGATTGCAGGTCCCGGTCTTTCCATGGGGCGAGTACACGGAGCTTGTCCCGCATCAGTCGCCATCGCCCGATGAGGAGAAGCCCGAGCGCTACCGCGCCGCCAATGCCACCCACAAACGCTGCGTCGGTCACACTGATTACTTTGAGCTCAACGGTTTGGTCTCGCGAGAGCGCAACGGGCGTCTCCGGCGAATACCCTCCACCAAGGATCCTGACATGATACTCACCGCGTGGCAGGAGGGGCACGGATGCTGTTCCGCTGGAGTCGAGCTGAACGACGCGCACAGTGCCATTTGGCGATGTGACTTCGGCGGACGTTCCGGCCGGAAACGCGAAGAGCGCATCCTGACTTGTGAATGTCATCGAGTAGTACAGCAGTGGGATCGTCCAGGATCGAGTCTCTGCTGGGATGAATCGGTTCTGAGCGCGGTTCACGACATTCGTTCCGTCTACGATAACTTCCTCTATCGAGTACTGGAGCTGCGTCTCTTCAAGACCTTCGTGCCGACGAGTCACCCGCCCGCCCTTGACCCAGAATTGGCCAGTCTCGGTGCGAGTGATTTTCTCACCCATGGTGTTCTTGAGTGTGACCGAGGTGATCTCGGCTGGATCGATTGCTTTGCCCTGAAGGTTGGTGAATTGATACCCCACCAGGTAGTGTATTTCGAATCCGGCTTGATAGAGCGCTCCGTCGTTGTACTCAATATCCCGTGCGGGCGTGAATACGTTGTCCATCCAGCGAGAGAATTGTGACTTGATTCCCGGGTCTGGGCTGGACCATGGAAGCATCACTTCCAGGTGGTAAGCACCTTCCTGGGCGATCGAGAAACGGACATACCCGTCTGCATCGGAAGGCAGCGTCGTAACTTTGGCATCCGGTGCTGGGATGGCACCGACGGCAGCAATCGGAGTGAGATTCACCTGAACGCCCGCCATTGCGGGCACCATCTGGACATTCAGCGTGCCCGGTTGGATGTCAAGTTGGCCCGCTGTAGACGCAGGGCCAAGGTTCTTGCTGGTGCTTCCTTCGAACACGACCAGGAAGTCGTATGTACCCGCGTCTAGCTCTGAACGAGTGCGGAGAATGACCGTTCCGTTCTCTGTTGTGGATGCTCGATCCTCAATTGCTTCGTTGATGTACAGGAGAAGCGTCGCTCCCGCAATGGGTTTCCCGTTGGCAGCCGTCATGTGAGTAACAACCACGGGCCGCTCTCCGACAACAGCTGGGGGAACTGGATCCAGCGAGATGACTGGTCGTGCTTGCGCGTCCGCTTCCTGGGCAGCCGAAATTCCGGCCAGCAGAGTCCAGACAACTACGGCACCGCCGAGAGCGATCCACCATTTGGTCTTCTTGTTCATGCTTGACCTACCGTTCGCGCACGTTGCTGGCGGCGTAGCCATGGGAACCATGAGGGACGCGCTGCTGCGATTCCCAGTAGGAGTGCCGAGAAGAGAACCACCGAGCTATAAGTGATATACAACACGATACGTTTCGGCTCCGATGCGGCGACGGGGTGGCGCTCCCAGCTGATGAAGGCTGGCTCTCTCGGCGCCTGCGCAAAATCAAAGGCGTCAAGGAAATTGTTGGCGGAAGCGTCCCTTTCTGCCAGTGGACCGAGCCGCCAGTTCTCTTCTATGAACTTCAGATATGAGGTGAAGTCCAAGGTTGTCGAATCGACGTAGCCTCGCTTGGCGTACGGACTCACGAGGAGCGCGGGCGCCCGGAATCCATAGCCAGATTCGTCGACTTGCGGGGGTGGGACATGGTCGTACCAGCCTCCCCAGTCATCGTAGGTCCACGTGAATGCGGACGTGCTCCACGCTTCGCTGCGCATCAACTCGTGAATCAGGGTCTGCACGAAACGCTCGCCTGCGAAGATGCTCCCTGGCGGGTGCTCGCTTGCGCCCGACGGGACGATATAGGAAACAGCGGGTAACGTGTTGTTGTGAAGGTCATCGTAGTACTCCTCAAGAGGCACGATGTGCTGGGAGAGCTCCGGAGTATCGATGAATCGAGGAAAGGCGAGGAGCGGGCACCAGACAACCTGCGCGGCCCTGTTGCTTTTCGCTGTCGCGACGGTTCTGAAGGTGAGATCGGGGTCGTAGTTTTGAACGTAGAACTTCCACGAGATATCGCTTGCCTCGAGGCGATCGAAGATGGTGACGATGTCATCCCCGTACCCTTCCTCGGGAATTCTGCCACCTGAGCTACCAGACTGTCCGGCTATCCAGTACATGTGGTTTTCGACGCTGCCACCGTGGGCCGAGGTGAAAAACCGGTCGAACAACACATACTGGTCAGCGATATTCCAGTAGTAGGGGAGTTCGCGGTCATCGTAGTACCCCATTGCCATACGGCCGTCCTGATTTCGCTCGTTAAGTGCCGCCACAAATCCGTCCATCTTGCCGTTGTTGTACTGAATCTTGTGTGTCTGCTGGGTGTGGTCAAGATCGGCGCTCTGCCCGCCTTCCAGGTGAAACGGCTCGACGCATTCTGTGTTGTCGGGGTTGTCCAGCTCTACAGGTATGCATGTTTCGCCTGGAAAACCGTCTGCGCCCGGGTAAGTCCCGAAGTAATTGTCGAACGAGTGGTTTTCCTGCATCAGTACGATGAAATGCTCGATGGGTGTCGTTGGGAGCGTTGACGTGGAGAGCTGACTTTCCGCCGAGCCATTTGCCGGAAGATTGCTCAGCAGCAACAAGGCGAGTATTGGCAATCGTACGAAGCTTCTAGTCATGGCCGCACCTCGAACACGATAATGACCGGTACGTTGTTCACTGTTCCATCTCCTGACGTGACCTGCACATACTCGGTATGCACCACTGTGCCGTTGTAGCGTTGAGCGAACTCAAGGAGCCGATCTCCAAAGTGGGGCGATCGAGACGCGGAGTAAACGTCATACACCAGGTACTGCATCTCCCCGGTTCGGATGCTGCGATCAGGGTTCAAGACCGCGTCGTACGACGGATTGCGCGCGAGCGGATTCGGACTGACCGAAAGACCATATGCAGGGCGGTGCCCGTAGAACTCGATGAGGTTGGCCATTGACGGTCCGACCGTGAGGAAGACGGCTCCCTCGGGTACGTTGTCTCGTATCCAGTCGCCGGTTTCGCGGCCTCCGGGCACACCTCCAGAGCCCGCGAGCAGTTGATCCGTCGGCACTGCTTCAACGCTCGTCCACGAAGGTATGGCTAGCGAGACAGCCACAAGTACTACCAGAACGCTCGGCAGTGTGCGGCGAATCTGGTCCCACCGTGCCCAGCTTCTTGCCGGAGGGACCCAGCGACAAAGTGCACGAGCAGACAACAGCGCCACGCAGGGCGCTACTGGCAGAAGATACTGAAAGCCCTTGACTGGCCAAAGCTGAAAGAACACCACAGGCACAGCAATCCACGAGATGAGAAGAGTTTCTCGCCAGGAGTGCTCACGCCGAAGCCACCAGAGCCCAGCCAGCGCCGTACCGACGACGAGCAGCCCGACGGCCGGTGGAACTGTGGCAGGGTAGAATGTCCACTCATGATTCGGACTTCGCAGGAGCTGCCAGACGAGATAGCCTCGTGCCTTCTCGGATGCACCACCTCCGGCTAGTGCTAGAGAGAGCGGAAATGACAGAACGATGATGCCCAGGATGGTGGAGGCGATGATCAGATCCCGGATACGAACGCGGACACCTGAATTGAGCGCGAGAAACGCGTAGATCGCTGCTACGAGAATGAGCCCCGTCTCTTTGGCGAGAAAAGTCAGTCCCATTCCGGCACCCGTCGCCCAAAGCCATCGTGGGGAGGAGGTAACCGCGTACTTCGCCACAAGGTACAGGGTGAGTGTTGCGAAGAACGTCAGGGGACCGTCCAAAAGGACCTGGCGAGTTACAACAACGTGATAGGGCATGAGTGCGAGAAGGAGAGCAGCAGTCGCGCCCGTCCAAGCGGTGTACATGATCCGGCCGACAAGGAAGATGACCAGGACAGCGAGAATGCCAAACAAGACGGACAGCAGGCGCCCCGCGAGATCATTTACGCCCGCCTGGTACACAAGCGCGAGGACAAACTGGTACAGCATCGGATGGGCGCGCACGAGGGGAAAGTGCTTGCTGATCTCCGGGTCGTTCACCAACGACGCCGCTTGTCCAGCGTAGACAGCTTCATCGCTGTTGTATCCCACCGCAACGATTCGCCAGAGTCTAAGAAGTGTTCCGGCGAGGACTGCGATGGTGACGAGGTGCAGCGGTGAGATGAGTTCAACTAGTGCCACCAGGCGCTGTGCGAGCGATTGAGTGAGGGCCACATTGGGCTGTCGGCTTTCAGACGAGGTAGGAACGGCCGATCGACTGATGCCATGTGTCGGGACGCTCATGGGGAGGGAGCAGGCGGGGCCCACGGGCATCCTGTCTGGTGAGTGAGAAGGATCGCTCGAAACCGACCGGTACAGACTTGTGGCTGACACGTTTGCAGGCGCGGATCGACGCCTCAGTCGCCGCGCCATGAGGGTGAAAGAAGACCAGCCATTGACACGCACAGTGTCGCGGCACGTTTGCGAGCCAGAGTCGCCACCCTTTCGTTGTCTACGTTGTGAGTTCTGGAACAAAGATGTCGGCGCCATATCAAGGCAACTCGATGCGGAGGACGGGTGGTGGGGCGATGAACACGAGGGTGGTGGACACCGCCTGTTCCGGCAGACCGAACCAAATCCATCCTCGCGCCTGCTCACCAACAGGCAGGTTCTGAGTGACGATCCGGGGCTCCGATCCAACGTATTCACCTCCGCGATACTCGATCCCATCGGCATCGCGAAGTCTGATGTCTCCGATGGAGAAATCCATCGGTTGTTGAGACTGATTGCTGAGAATCACCTGCATCCCCAGCACCCGAGTGCCTTGCGGAGTTGTGTCCGGCCGGGATAGCGTTCCTGTATAGGGGTTGTGTAGCTCGACAAGGCTAAATCGCCAATCCGGCATGTCTGCTTCCTGTGGAGCGCTCTCTAGCACTGCAGGAGTTGTCCGTGCGTGTGCGATTCCAGCTCCGCTCCTGAGTCCGCCTACCGCAATTGCACCCAGCGATGCGACGGCGCTGCGTCGTGACAGCGGTTGCTCCCAGGAGGATTGGCTTCGAAAACGGGTGTTGTGTCTGATCATCAGAATCGATCCTTTGGCAGCGAGTGGGACTACAGAAGGTTGGTTCGGTTAAGCGCCTTGAGGTGATCCACGGTGTTGCGCACCTGTTGGGCGTGTTCCCGGTTGGCGATAAGAAGGGCATCAGGAGTATCGACCACCACAACGTTGCTCACGCCGACGAGGGAGATCACTCGCTTGGTTTCGGACCAAACCACGTTGTCGCTGCAGTTTGAGCTGATGGTGTCACCGCGCAGGCTGTTGCCCTGTTCATCGTGAGCGAGGAGGGATCCGAGGCCATGCCAGTCACCGACGTCGGACCACCCGAGATCAGCCGGTACGACGGCCACGCGGTTGCTCTTCTCCATCACGCCGACATCGACAGTCACATCAGGCAGCGTTGGCCAAATTTCTCCGATCACTTCATCCTGCTGATCGGTATCCCCAAGCGTCCGCAATGACTTCAACACCGTGGGCAACGTCGGGGAGATACCGGCGCAACTCGCTCATAAAGACGTCCACGCGCCAAATGAACATGCTGGCGTTCCAGAGGAAGCGACCGCTTTCCATGTAGGCTGTGGCGTGCCCCAGGTCGGGCTTCTCGACGAAACGGGCAGCCTTGTGCACGGCCGACATCGGCGTGGTCAGAAGAATCACAGGGTCCTTCTCAATGTACCCGTATCCAGTTTCTGGCCGTGTCGGCCGAATGCCAATGGTGACGAGCCAGCCTTCCTCGGCAGCAGCACGAGCGTCGCGGATCGCAGTTGTAAACGCGATTGGTGAGCGGACATCATGGTCGGCGGCAAAGCTGCCCATCACTGCGTTGGGATCGCGATTGCTGATAATGGCGGCGGCAAGAGCGATAGCAGGGCCCGATCCCTTTGGGGAGGGTTCTACGACGATCTGGTTGGTTGCGAGTTCCGGTAGTTGCCTGGTGATTGGCGAGGCGTGAGCTGGTCCACAAACGATGATGATGTTTTTCCGGTTGCTGACACTCTGCAACCGGTCAACGGTCTCCTGAATGAGGGACCGGCGAGGATTGACGAGTGGCAGCAGGAACTTTGGCTGACCGGAGCGGCTGAGCGGCCAAAGCCTTGTGCCCGAGCCGCCGGCCGGGATGACCGACCATAGTTCGTCAGGCCGTCGACTCCGAACGTGGGTGTCTCGTCGTTGGGTGCGACGTAGCGTCGAAGGTGATGAAGCGTAGAAGGGGTCATAGATAGCCATGGTGTCGGGTTCCTCCTGGCTAGACGCACTGTTCACGCATCCGTGCTTGGTTCCAAAGTCCGATTGGCGGAAGGCGCTTCGGCGAAAAGGCGAGGATATCTCATGGGATGGGCGCGAAAAATCGGGAAGAACCGGCTCAGTTCAGGGTCGCCAGCGATTGCCGCCGCCTGCCCCGTGTACACAGCTTCATCGCTGTTGTACCCAAGCGCGTTGATGTTCAGGAACCGAAGTGTCGCGCCCGCGCCCAGCATGAGGACGAGCGACAACCGCGCGCTGATTGCCACACCGACGGTTTTGGGAAGCGCATGCGGCACTGCCCAGACTGGAACCTTGTCCAGCCGGTCTCGTAACCTCGACGGTGCTGTCTGATCGATGGAGCTGTCGAACACGGCTCGTCCTTGCATGCTGCAAATGGAAGAATGGCCCCAGCAGCGACTAGTCGCTGCTCCCCTCGAGGGCGAGGGAGCCCGGCACCCATACGCTGGGGCGTCCGACGTTGCTGATAAACTCGGGGATGTGCATGAACCAGTTCCGGGTCTCACTGCGCATCACGACGGATGGGCAGTGCTGCATTGCAGAGGCGACGATGCGTCGCTCCTCATTGCGGAGGTCGTCACCGTCTTCGACGAAGTAGAGGTGTTCCTTGATGTCGTCGTACGGGGGGAATCCATACGAGTCATCGCAGTTCTCGAGGAGGATGTCGACAGCCTGTCGGTGGTTCAGTGGAATGTGATTTGCCTCGCCACGCTCTATCACCACCATGCCGGTCAGCTTCGCCGACGTCGCCACCGGCGCGTGCGGGACCAGCCGCTGGATGGGGTATTTGGGAGGTGGCACCAGCCGCTGGACGATGGCGTTCGTGGTGGCCATGGGCAGGTCGAACCGCGTCAGCATCAGACCGAACCACCGGCCCGACTTCGAGTGGAGGCGACTCTGGAAGAACAGCGTGAAGCGCTCGAACGGTGTCAGTAGTGGCGTGTTAACTGCGTGGAGCGTGTGACGACTGATCGTTAGGGGCTTCGGGTAGCTGAGCACGGTACCGTCGTCCCGCATCAGGGTCAGGTCGTCCGAGAGGAAGTTGTACTCCCTGTGGGCGTCCAGCGTCTTGAGGACTGTGGTCGTCTTGCCGGTGTCTGTGCGGGCCGTGATGAGGAAAGCATTGTCGCCCTCCGACATGCATGCGCCATGCACGAGCGCGTAGCCGCGCTCTACGAATTCCCAGCGGAGTACGGGCTCCACCACGTTTGTGTAGAGGACATGAGGCGAGTGCCGGAGGAAGGGGGAAGCGGTGATATCGACGTGTGCACCGAGGTCCAGGCGGATGGCGAAGCCCCGCTCGCCGGGACGTTCCGAGTAGATCACACGGCGCGCGTTCGGCGCGGGAGTCTTCTTCGGGGTGGAGACCGGGCCGATCCGGACGTGGATGGTTGGGTTATCGATCTGGCCGTCGGTCCGGAAAGCGGTGAGTTCAGGTAGGGCGACGTCGGACTGCACGGTGATGATGCCGTGGATATCGTAGGCGTGGGTATGGGACTTCATCAGAGAACCTCACGATCTGTGGCGATTGATGGAGAGGGCGCGGCGGGGCGGAGCTCTGGTTGTGCGCGCCAGATGATCCAGTCGGCCAGCGCAAAGCGCAGGACAAGCAGTGCGGCCATCGATGCCAGGTTGGAAACCAGGTAGTTCATGCCAAAGTGCGACGTCAGGTTGAAGACGATCGGTCCGCGCGCCAGTAGGGCGATGTTGTTCATCGCAAAGAAGAGAGCGGCACGCCGCCCCTGTCCGTCGTGCCCGCGCTGCCGGTTGAAGATGAAATACTCTGACAGGCCGAAGTTCCACATCGTGGATCCCTGGGTAGCCATCACCATGCTGAGCATGTAGTAGATGCCGAGGATCTCCGTGAAGAAGGCCAGAAGAAGGGAGTTGATCACCAGGCCGGACACGCCGACAATCCCGAATCCGCTGAACCGCGCCACGCTCGTACCGACGCGAAGTGTGAAGAGCAGGTTGAGGAAACGGAGCCCTTCCCGGAAAGACGCCTTGCTGGTGCCGGAGTGGCGCGAGCCGAACTGGAATGGGACCGAGGTGGTTCGAAGGCCGGGGGTGCGGGCCACGATGTCGAGCAGGATTTTGAACCCATTGGGTCGCAGCCGCTCCAAGTCGAGGGCGCTCCGCCGGATGAGGAAGTAGCCGGTCATCGGGTCATCCACGTGGCGCAGCTTGCCAGGAAAGGCCGCCTTGGCGGCGAGGGTGGATCCTCGCGATACCAGCGCTCGCACCATGCCGAAGCCGCTGGCGTCGCCGTTCTCGCAGTAGCGGCTGGCGACGACCAGGTCCTTGCCATTCCGCAGGGCGGTGGCGAGTAGATCGGGAATCAGCTCGGGCGGGTGCTGGAGATCACCATCCATGACGACGAGCCAGTGTCCGGTGGCGCGCCCGCATGCCTGGCGACCACTGCGCCTGCCAAGCCCGCCGGTGCGCTCGTCTTCGGTGCGGTGGACCAGCATGGATCTGGCACGCATAGCCGCGTCGCGGCGCGCGTGATCATGGCCGGCGTGGCATCGGTAGCTGTCGTCGACGAAGATGATCTCGGTCGGCTGCCGCGCCACGATGGAGGGCGAGGCGCTGGAGCAGGGGCTCGATGTTCCCAGACTCGTTGCGAGTCGGGATGATGACCGAGAGCTCACGCGTCGCGGTGGCAGTTCGGTGGGGGGAAGGTTGACGCATGTTCCGGGCCCGCATCCATTTGTGTCGACGCGGTGCCGGATCCTGCGACCCCTGTGGTACCCGATACGGACAAGGCTGCCATAGCCTGGCTCTCCTCTCACTTGAAACGAAGTGAAGGAGACAGGCTCGAAAGCCCACACAGGGAGCACGAATATCCTGTATAGTGGAACCACTGCTGCGCGGCTTTCGAGCTTGTCAGTAGGCGACGGTGGATGGGTGCTCATTGCGAAGGAGATGCCCATCCGCCGTTTTGTTATTTCCAAGGCGTTGTGCTGGGGTTACGCCTCCTTTCGGAGTCCGCTAAACGTTCCACATGGTTGTGGACGCAGGATTCAAACTTCGGACAGTCCGCGACGTTGCGGAGCAATGCGCCTTCGCTGGCGGCGGATGAAGTAGCAGGAGTGGCCAGAGCTCTTATGTATTTTAGTGGCTGTCCCAACGCGAATATATGAGTTGGCTTAACCCTTTGTCAATATGTAAATCTGGACACTGATATCGTTCAAACTTATGGCCGGCAATCGGGCCATGTCTCCCTTGCCCTTCAACTGCGCGTCCGATTGGCATATTCCGCGTTAAAGTGATGTATTGCCTATCTGAATGCCGAGGAATGCGGATCGGGCTCTCTATCGTCGGAACACAGATTGGTCGTCAGAACTATGCCCCAAACGAACCGTACACTGTGGTGTGACACCCGAGCGATTGGCGCGCCAACGCTCGGGTGTCACACGTAGATCAGGTATGGGTGGCACCCAAGGGCCAGTGCCATCTGCCATGTGACAGTTGTGCATGAGCGTGGGCTATGTATATCGTAGAATGTGCGCGTACACCAAGAGGCATGCAGGGAGGCTCCCCATTGACATCACGAACGTGCGCTTTGTTATCGTAGAGCGTGTACGTACACAAGGAGGCAGCGGGGTGGCTGCCGCGATTGAGATTCAGCCGAGATGCATGCGATACAAGCCGTATCGCGGGGGAGACCGATCGAAATGGCGTATTACATCTACACCTTGCCAAAACCGTCGTCCAATACCAAGCCGTCGATCGGCGTGAGCGCGCCGCCGAAGCCCCCGGCACCGAAGAAGCGCTGACGCGGCGCGCGGCTGTGTCGCGAAGCTGACCTGAGCGACGCTGCCGGCGTCCACATCGTCAGCATGCGGCTGCGGGGACGGCTACTCCGGCACCACCGATACCGAGTAGCCGTCGCCGTCTCGCTCGACCGCGGCGCGCAGCCGCGAGCCGAAGGCGCTCAGCCCCGACACCGCCAGTGAGGGCCATCCCTCGGGCAGGTGTGGGTTCAACAGCAGCCGCCGCTCAGCCGGGTCCGGGCGCAGGCCGAGCAGCGTGCGCAGCGCGAGCAATCCGGCCCCTGCCGCCCACGCCTGCGGAATGCAGCTCACGGGGTAGGCGACCGGCCCCGGCAGGTCGCTGGTCGGGGCAAACCCGCAGTACAGCTCGGCCATGCGCAGATCGTCGGCGCTCCCTCCCAGAGCGAGCAGGGCCATCGCCAGCTCCCGCGCGAGGGTGTCGTGCCCGTAGGCGCGCAGGCCGTCCATCGTGAGGCTGTAGTCGTGCGGCCAGACGCTGCCATTGTGGTAGCTCATCGGGTTGTAGGTCGCCATCTCGCTGCTCAACGTCCGGATGCCCCAGCCCGAGTTCAGGTCGGGCTGTGCCAGGCGCGCGGCGACGCGCGCGCCCCGCTCGGCGCTCGGGAGCCCGCAATACAGCAGGTGGCCGGGGTTGGAGCTGATCGCGTCGACCTGTTGCTTCTGCCCGTCGAGCGCCTGCGCGTAGTACCCCGGTTCCTCCATCCAGAACGAGCGCTCCACCGCCTCCCGCACCCGATCGGCCCGGGCCTGCAGCTCGTCCGCCCAAGCGTCGTCGCCACGGAGGCGGGCGGCTTCGGCGAGCCACGCACAGGCGGCGTAGACGTACCCCTGCACCTCCACCAGCGCGATCGGCCCCTCGACTTCGCGCCCGTCGGCGAAGTGCAGCGAGTCGTGGCTGTCCTTCCACCCCTGCTGCGAGATGTGCGACTGGTCCTGCTGCATGCCGGAGAACTCGATCAGGCCGTCGCCGTCGAGGTCGCCATACTGCTCGATCCATCCGAGCGCGTGCCGGACGTTGCCGGCGAGCTCGTCGAACAGCGCATCATCGCGGTGCCACAGGTAGTGCTGGGCGAACACCATCACGAACAGCGGCGTTGAATCGATCGATCCGTAGTACGGGGTGTGCGGCACCTGTCCCGTGCGGGCCATGTCGCCGTAGCGCATCTCGTGCAGGATCTTGCCCGGCTGCGCCTCCCGCCACGGATCCTCTTCGGTCGCCTGGAGCGCCGCCAGCACGCGCAGCGTCGACGCGATGCGGCCCGGGTAGGCGTGCATGGTCTGCAGGCCCACGATCAGGCTGTCGCGGCCAAACGGCGCGATGTACCACGGTATCCCGGCGGCGGGGACGTTGCCGTCCGGGAAGCTGGTCTGGAGCAGCGCGAGGTCGGCGTCGCACCGGTGGAGGAACCGAGCGAACACGTCGGACGGTGCGGTGATCGCGAGGTGCGGCGAGAACTCGCTGCCGAGGTCCTCGGTGGACGGCGCCTCCAGCGCCGGGCCAACCGGGCGTGGGGCGATACGGATCCCCAGCGTGGTTTCCGCACCCGGAGCAAGGGAGAGCGAGTATCTGAGCGAAACCCCGCAGGCGGTGTCCGACAGGCGCGGATCGATCTCAACATCCGGCGAGCACGTGATCGTGGTGGAGACGACGTTGCCGTCCACCGAGCGCGCCGAGAGGGTCGCTTCGTTGCTACCGACCTTCGGCTGCAGGGGCGTGGCGCGCTCGCGGGGCGTCATCCCCCGCACATCGAACATGTCGCGGAAATCCGACGCGAGCTCGATTTCCAGCGAGCCCGACACGCGCTCGCGGCCGAAGTTGTGAATCGTGATGTCGACATTGAGGGCCGTGTCGAGGGTGACGTCGTCGCGCACCATCACCGTGTGAGGCTCGGGGCCGTCCGGGTCGTCACTCCGCGGGTTGGTGCGGGTGATCACGGCGCGACCAGGCGTGGTGGACTGGAGGTCGAGCAAGTGCAGGCTCGCGCCATTCAGGCGCACGGAGAAGTCACTGAGAAAGCGCGTGTCGCGCACGTACAGCCCCGCCTCGTCCATGGTCTCGTGGAGCGGCGCGCGGCCGACGACACAGAGCTCGTTTCGCTTCAGCTGCAGATCGAGGTCGAGCATGTGATCCTCCGTCCTGGTTGCCGAGACACCCGCATGGCCCGGCGAAATGGCCGTCTCGCGTCCATGGTGCCACGCCGATGGCAGTTCCCGCCGACCCGATTTCTAATACCTCGCGGTGCGACGGAACTACCTATGTATAATCAACCAAGACAGATCCGGCGCAGGCATACCACCGTCAGCACAGCGTACCGGCGAGCCGCTGGGCCGCTGGGCGGCCTGGATGCACGCACCGATTGGCGCCGGGGCTGGCAGGCGGAAAAGTGCGACGCATCTCGAAGGAGGAGCAGCATGGATACCCCGTTTCGTACCAGCGGACACTCTCGTCGATCGTTCGTGAAAGGGACCGCCGCTGGCCTTGCCGGCGTCGCCGCGTGGGGCGCGTACCTCCGCGAGACCTCCGCCATCGCGGCGCAGGCGTCTGGCGAGGTGCGGCTCACGGGTGGTGCCGCGTCGCCCGAGGAGGAGGATCTGCTGCGGCAGGTGCTGGACACCTTCGCCGAGCAGTTCCCCGACATCAGCGTCGACTACGAGCCGGTCACGACGGACTACCTCGTCAAGCTGCAGACCGACATCGCCGCCGGCAACGCCGCCGACGTCTTCTACGTCAAGAACGAGTTCGCGCAGGACTTCATGTCCCGTGGCGTGCTGCTGCCGATCGACGACTACATGACCGCGGACGGCGTCAAGAAGGAAGACTTCTACGAGTCGCTGGTGAACGCGTTCGTGTGGGAAGGCGCGACCTACGGGCTGCCGAAGGACTGGTCGCCGCTCGGCATGGTCTACGACCCTGCCGTGTTCGAGGAGGCGGGTGTCGAGGTGCCGACGACCTGGGATGAGCTGAAGACCGCCGGCCAGGCGATCGTCGACTCCACCGGCCAGCCGGCGCTGGTGCTCGACGCGTCGTTCGACCGGTTCATCCTCTTCCTCTACCAGGCGGGCGGAGACGTCACCAACGACGCCGTGACGGAGATCACCCTCGGTGACGACGCCACGAAGCAGGCGCTCGACATGTACTACGGGCTGTACCAGGACGGCATCTCGGCGTCCTCGGCAGATGTCGGCGCCCAGTGGCCGGGTGATGCCTTCGCGCAGGGACTTGCATCGTTCGTGTTCGAGGGGAACTGGATGTTCCCGTTCCTGAAGACCAACGCGCCCGACAAGGAGTTCGCCGTCGCGGAGCTTCCCGCGGGACCGGGTGGAAAGGGCACTCCGGCGTTCACCAACGCGTATTCCATCTTCAACCAGTCGAAAAACCCGGACGCGGCATGGACGCTGGTGAACTATCTCACCGGCGCCGAGGGCATGGCGACGTGGACCTCGCTCGGACTCGCGATGCCGGCCCGGCCGGGACTGGCCGATGCCTGGCTGGAGCAGTACCCCGAGCGCAAGCCGTATCTCGACAGTGGCGAGTACGCGACGGCGGTGCAGTACGGCCCTGGCGGGCAGGAGTTCAACGCCGACGCGAATGCGGTGATGCAGAACCTCTACGCTGGCCAGATCGACGCGGCCGAGGCGCAGCAGCAGCTCGTTGACGCCGCCACCAACGACCTGACGCTCGGCACCGGCGGCGGCGCCACGCCAGAGTCGTAATCGCCAGCCACACCCTCGGCCACGCCGGGGGTGTGGCTCCGGTAGTCGGAAAACCTGAGCGACGACGAGGTACAACACGTTTCCCTCAAGAGGCGCATTCGAGAGGAGGGGGAGGATGGTCGCACTGCCCGGTCGCAAGCGCTCGCGCGATCCGCTGGCTGCCGAGGACGCGATCGCCGGCTGGCTCTTCATCCTGCCGGCCGTCATTGTCGTCGGCACGTTCATCTTCTGGCCGATCCTGCAGGTGTTCTGGCTCAGCTTCCATGAGTGGAGCGTGATCACGCCGGAGCGGCCCTGGGTCGGGCTCGGCAACTACCGCGAGCTGTTCAGCGACGACGACTTCCAGCTCGCGCTGCGCAACACGCTCTGGTTCTCGCTCGGCGTCGTGCCGACGCAAACGGCGCTCGGCCTCATCCTCGCGGTGCTCGCCAACCAGAAGATCCGCGGTCGCACCTTCTTCCGGACTGCCTTCTACTTCCCGTCGATCAGCTCATCCGTCGTGATCTCGATCATCTTCCTGTGGCTCTACTCGCAGCGCGGGCTGATCAACCTCGTCCTGCACCAGCTCGGCTTCCCGACGCCGAGGCCGCCATGGCTCAGCAACCCCAAGGGCGTTCTGGAGATGGCGCTCAACGGCATCGGCATCGACAACGTCAGTATCTGGCTGGCGGGGCCGAGCGTCGCGCTGCTGTCGATCATGATGATGAACATCTGGACCACGATGGGCACGATGATGGTCGTGTTTCTCGCCGGGCTCCAGGACATCCCGCCCGATGTCTACGAGGCGGCGTCGATGGACGGCGCCTCGCGCCGGCGGCAGTTCTTCGACATCACCGTGCCGATGCTGCGTCCGGTCACGTTCTTCGTGCTCACGCTCGGCTTCATCGGCACCTTCCAGGTGTTCGACCAGATCTTCGTGATGACCTCCGGCGGCCCGGCCAAGTCGACGATTACGCTCGGCTACCTGATCTACCAGGAGGGGTTCTCCAACTTCGCGATGGGCTACGCCGCGGCGATCGCGGTCGTGCTGTTCGCGATGATCATGGCGATCTTCCTGATCCAGCGACGCATCGTGGGGAGCAATGCCTGATGGCCAGCGTCGATCAGGGCGCCGCTGTCGCCCCGGCCGCCACACGGGTGACCGCAACGGGCAGCACGGCGCCCGTCGGGTCGAACACGCGCACCGACACCGTGCTCCGGATCATCGCCTACGTGGTGCTGGTCTCGGTGGCGGTGCTCATGTTCGTGCCGTTCGTCTACGCGCTCGCGACCTCGTTCAAGAGCAAGCCCGAGGCGCTGCAGATTGCCTTCGACAACCTGTTCTGGCCGGAGAAGCCGACGGCCGAGGCCTACCGTATCGCGCGGGAGGCCAACGTGCTGCGCTGGTTCTTCAACAGCGTGGTGGTTGCCCTCGCGTGGATCGTCGGGCGGGTGATCATGTGCACGATGGCGGGGTATGCCTTCGCGCGCATGAAGTTCCCCGGCCGCGACGTGATGTTCCTCGCGATCCTGAGCACGATGATGGTCCCGGGTATCGTCACCATCATCCCGAAGTTCGTTCTGCTGCAGAACCTGGGCCTGCTGAACAGCTATGGCGCGCTGACGGTGCCGTTCCTGGCGGACGCCTTCGGCATCTTTCTGATGAAGCAGTTCTTCGAGTCGTTCCCGACCGAGATCGAGGAGGCGGCGCGCGTCGATGGCGCCAACCGGTTCCGCATCTTCTCGCAGATCGTGGTGCCCAACGCGATACCCGCCATCTCGGCGCTGACGATCTTTACCTTCCAGGGAAGCTGGAACGCCTTCCTGGAGCCGTTCATCTTCATCAGCGGTAGCCACGCCGACTTGTTCACGCTGCCGGTTGGCCTGGCGAACTTCAAGGGCGCGTACTACACCGACCAGCCGACGCTGATGGCGATGTCCGTGATCACCACCGTGCCGATCGCGATCTTCTTCGTCGTCTTCCAGCGGTACTTCATCGAGGGCTCGACTTCCGCCGCCGTCAAGGGGTAGCGGCCGCGGGCGTGCGCCATCGCTCAGACCTTCGTCGAGGTCCGCCAATTCCTCGCCGGGGCGCAAGCTCCTTGCCGTAGGTGGCGTGTTGCTGGGCAACGTGCATGCCGGCGCGCTCGTAGAGTCGCGTCGCGCCGGTCGGGCTGTCGGAGTCGACCCCGAGCGCCATGCGTTTGAGGCCGCGCCGGTGGAACTCGTCCGCCGCGTGCCGCAGCAGCGCCATGCCGACCCCGCGCTTGCGCCACGGTCGGCGTACCGCCAACGTGTCGACCCAGCCGGTGGACTCGACCGAGCTGCAGAGCGCGGCCCCCGCCGGCTCACCGTTCTCGCTGGCGAGGAACCAGAGCGATGGGTCGAAGGTGCTGCCGATGCGGCGCTGAACCCAGTCCTCGAACGCGATCGGCACGTGACCCCAGTGGTCCGTCCAGGCTTCCTCGACAGTGTCGTAGTAGCGTCGCTCGTCCTCGCCGCGGACGAAGGTGCGAACGTCGATCGCCTGCCGGCCACTCGGGCGCGTGCCGGCATGTCATCGAGCGGCATCTCCATGCGCAGGAAGTACCGCACCGGACGGTAGCCCTCGCGCTCCAGCAGCGAGCAGGCGGCCTCGTTGCGACCGTTGATCCAGTTGTGCAGCACCACGCGGGCGCCCTCGGGGGCGAGCGGGACGTGCTCCTGCGCGCGGGCTTCGCTCAGGCGCACCAAGGTGGTGCCGATCCCCTTGCCGAAGTGCTCCGGGTGGATGTACACCTCGGCGTCGATGCGGACGTGCCGGCGGTCGCGTGTGGCGCCGTAGCCGGCAACGGTGCCGTCCGGTGCGGTCACGATCCAGGCGTCGCGGTCGAGGTCGATGCCGGACCACTCGTCGTGCAGCTCCTCGACGGTGTAGCCCTCGGCCTCGCCGAACTCGGCAAGATCGGACGCGGCGGTGAGGTCGTGGATCGCCTCGGCGTCATCCATCCGGAGGGCGCGCACAACGTATCCCGGTGCAAGTGGCAGGCGGTCGGCAATCAGATTCATGACGGGCTCGGCTCCATAGGTTCGGGCGCGGACCTCGCGTTTCTGTTTCGTCCAGGTACCAGGATCACGATACAGGCGCCGGCGGGTGGATCGCAACCTGGATCGTTGCCGGATGGCCGCGCCGCAACGCATTCATCCGGTCTGCATTGGCGCTCTCAATCGTCGGCATGGCCGCGAGAGTTCGTGGCGGTTTTCATGGAAATCGTCATTTCTTACGAGGCGCGGCAGAGAGGATCGGCGCAGGATGCGAGCGCGGGCATGAGCAGATGCTCATAACGCACCACCAGACGTCGTGTTCGGTGGATCGCAACTACCTATGGAGGCAGCCATGTCACCCTCTTGCCACATCTCTCGACGCAATGCCATCGTCGGACTCGCGACCGCGACCGGCGCGCTCGCCTTCGCCGGAGTGCCGCGGGCCGCAGCCCAGTCAACCACTCTGGCGAATCATCCCCTGGTTGGTGCATGGGTGGTCATGTTGACTCTGGCAACCTCGCCCGAAGCACCCGTCGTCGTGACCAGTATCTACACCGCCGATGGCTTCGTCTTTCACAGCTTCCCGCTGGCCGAGTCTGGTGAGCGGGGGGTGACCCTGAAGGCGACCGCGATGGGAGTATGGGAGCCAGTCGACGATCGCACCGGGCACTTCACGACGGTACAGATCCTCACTAATGCTGAGGGCGCGTTCACTGGCACCCTCACGCTTGATGGATACCCGCAGGTGAGCGAGGACGGCGCGACCTTCGAGGACGCCAATCCCGACGACCACGCGACGGTCCGGAATGCCAGCAACGCTGTTGTGGCGGACATTCCCGGTGGCTCACCGCAACCGGTGCGAGGCTACCGCATGACACCAGGGAACGTGATGTTTCCCGCGATCGACGCTGAAGCAACTCCGGTTGCGGCCGTCGACGAGCGACGAGCACACGTGACCGCCTGACGCTTGGGACCCTCCTCTGTCATTCCGCGTCCGACAACGTGCCGGACGCGGTCGAGTTGACGTAACGCTCTAATGCGCGCATCATGCTTTCGGAATCGCCCACGATCCGGAGGCATGGTTGCGATGTCTTCAGGCCCATCTCCGATCCCGCTCCCAACCGCGTTTTCCGTGCCCTTGCTGGCGGATATCAACGTTCCCATCCCGCCAACTCCGCTGCTCGGCCGGGATCAGGAGCTTCGCGAGGTTGCGGAGCTCCTCGACCGCGACTACCGGCGTGTGGTGACGCTGCTCGGGCCGGGTGGGGTGGGCAAGACCCGGCTCGCCCTCGAGGTGATTCAGCGCGTCAAGACAGAGTTCGCCGATGGTGCGCTGTTCGTGACACTCGATTCCATCCAGGACCCTCGGCAGGTACCCGGGGCGGTTGGCCGCGCCCTCGGCGTGCAGGAGAGTTCGGGCGACGGGTTTGTGGATCTGCTAGCCGGAGTCCTCGCGGAGCGTCACCTGCTGCTTGTGCTGGACAACATGGAACATGTAATCGGTGCAGCGACGTGGCTCGCCGATACCATCGCGCACTGTCCGCTCCTGCGGGTGCTCGTCACGAGCCGGCGTGCGCTGAACATCGGCAGCGAGCAGCAGTACCGCGTCGCCGCACTGCCAGTTCCAGACGATGCCACAGATCAGACGGCAGCGGTCGCGCTTTTCATTGACCGGGCGCGATCGTGCAATCTCGACTTCGTTCCCGATGAGACAACGGTCGCCACAGTTATTGACATATGCCGCCGGCTCGGTGGTCTTCCTCTGGCGATCGAGCTCGCCGCATCGCGAGTTGGGGTCCTGTCACCACAGGCACTCCACGCGCGCCTGACTCATCAGCTGGCGCTGCTCGCTGGCGGTCGTGGTGACGTGCCGGTCCGCCTGCGGAGCATGCGTGACGCCATCGGCTGGAGCTTCGATCTTCTCGCGCCGGATGAGCAGCGGCTCTTTTGCCGCCTCTCGGTGTTCCTCGGCGGCTTCACACTCGATGCGGTCCAGTTTGCGGCGGCGTGGCCACACTCGACGCCCACCACGGTCGACGCATTTGACACGGTTCGTGTGCTGATCGACCAAAGCCTGTTGCTGACCGTACCCAACGCGGACGGGCCAAGGTTCAGGATGCTGGAGACGATCCGCGAGTTCGGCATGCAGGCGAGTGACGATGGTGCGGCGCGCATGCACGCCGAGTACTACATGGCACTCTCCGAGTCGGCCGATCGTGCGCTCATGGGGCCCGACCAGGTGGCATGGCTCGACCGCCTTGAGATCGAATACGCCAACCTACAGGGTGCGCTCGATTGGCTCGAGGCACATGATCGGCTCGCCGATGCGGTGGAGCTCACTGCTCACATCACGTTCTTCATTAGCATACGGGGGCATACCGTCGATTTTCGCCAGCGTTTGGAACGGTGGGTAGTGACTCCCGCGCTCGGTCGAACCGACCGCGTCAGAGGGCTCGCGCTGATGGCCCTGGGAGGACTTCTGCAGAACACAGGAGACCTGGCTCGATCTCTGGAGTTGCTCAGTGAAGCGGTCGACGTGCTCCACGATGCCGGCGACCAGTGGTTCGAGATCAAGGCGCGTGACAGCCTGGCCGAGACATATGATTTTGTGGGCGATAACGAGCGAATGCGAGAGGTTGCTGAGGGCACGATCGCCATGGCTCGACAGCTTGGCTGTCACCGCAGCGTGAGCACGAACCTGAGTCACCTTGCGATGCATGCACAGCGTGCCGGGAACATGGTTGGCTCCCGGCTCCTGAAGGACGAGGCGTTCTACGTCGCCATGGAGAACGGTGACACGTGGGATCTCGCATATCACCTGCGTGATCGGGCGGCCGCAGCGTGGTATGGCAGTCGCCTGGAGGAGGCCGAGACGACTGCGGAGGAGGCCAGGATCCTGTTCGAGTCGCTTGGGGCGACGGGTGATGTGCCGGGTGTCTGGCTCGTGCTTGCGCTCATCGCACATGATCGAGGCGATCTCGATACTGCCTCACAACGGATTGCGACAGGGAGCGCCATTGCCAGGGTGATTGGCCACCAGTCATGGGATGTGCACTGGCTGAATGTGGTGGGGAGCGTGATCGCCGCTAGGCGCCGCAACTTCGCAGGCGCGCGGGGAGCGCTCGTCGCGACGCTCGAACGCACAGACCCTTACCTGCAGCCACTCGAAGCCGCCCAATGCCTTGGTGGGTTTGCCCTTCTTGCCGTACATGCGCCGGAGATGTCACCGAGGCGATGCGCTTCTGGGCGGCGTCGCACCGGCTGTTGCATGAGACGGGCATCGACCTGCAGCAGCCCGGAACGTATCTCGTGATGAAGTGGATTGAGCGAGCCGTGAGGACCGAGCTCGGCGAGGGAGCCGGCAACGAGATGCTGGATGTACCTGTCGGAGCGGCGTTGGCAGAGGCACTTGCTTACACTCCGACCGTGTCAACACTGACACCAGCTGCTCCTTCCCAAACCTTCGGCTTGTCGCCTCGCGAGATGGAGGTGCTGCGCCTGATGGCGGATGGGCTCAGCAACAGGCAGGTTGCCGACGCCCTCTATGTCTCGCTGCGTACCGTGGCTACCCATGTGACGAGTGTGCTGACCAAGCTCGATCTCCCTTCGCGAACAGCTGCGGTGGCATTTGCGATTCGCAACGGTCTGGCCTGATTCGGGATCATCCGAGGCCGTGCCGCTCCAGGAAGGCGTTGCGGAAGGCGCCACGCGGGTCGAGGCGCGCGGCCAGCGCGCGAAAGTCGGTCATGCGCTCATAGCGCGGTGCCAGCTCGGCCGCCGTCGCTGCGAAGGCCTTCCCCCAGTGCGGACGCGGCGCGAACGGCGCCAGGGTGGCCTCGATCCGCGGGAGCATCCGGTCGATGACGTCCTGCTGCCGATAGAAGGAGAAGTGAATGCCGATCGTCTCCCGACCGTAGGCCATGCTCATCCAGAGATCGTCGGCCGTCATCGAGCGCACCTCCGAGATCCAGATGGCGCGCTGGAGCTCGGGTCCCAGCTCTCGCAGCGCGGTGAGCGCCGCCACGGCGTCCTGCCGTGCGACCATGAACTCGGCCTGGATCTCGTCGCCACTCGCCGGGGTGGCCTCCATCCGGAAGTGGGGGATGCGGTGGAACCACGGCCCGGGCACGCCCAGCTGCTCCGTGCAGGCGTCCGCTGAGAGCCGGGCGACAGGGTGCAGCGCCCTGGTGGCGGCGCGAGCGCCCATGAACTCCTGCTGCAGCTCCCCGTCCTCATCGTCGACAACGCGGTGCTTGCGCCAGACCTCATTGATGGTGTCGCCGAAGTCGGTGAAGAGGCTGACGCTGTCGTCGCTGGCCATGACCTCGTCGAAGTGGCCCAACGCGACGTCCCACGGCAGATGCTCGAACACCTGCTGGCGGACGAGATAGGTCGGCTCGATCCGAAGCGTGATGCGAGTGACAACACCCAACGCGCCGAGGTTGACGACAGCGCCGGGGAACTCCGCGTCGCCGCGGGAGAGCGCTGACGATCTCGCCGTCGCTGGTGACCAGCTCGAGCGCGGTGACGGCGGTGGCGAGGTTGCCGCTGCGGTCGCCCGAGCCGTGGGTGGCGGTTGCGATCGCGCCGCCTATCGAAATGTGGGGCAGCGACGCCATGTTGTGCAACGCGAACCCAGCCTCGTCGAGCGCCACCGCGAGATCGCCGTACTTCACGCCGGCGCCGGCGGTGACGGTCATTCTCTCGCGATCGATCTCGATGCCTGGGTCGATCCGGTCCAGCGAGACCAGCTCGGCGGAGTCCGCGATCGCGTTGAAGCAGTGACGGGAGCCGAGCGCGTGAATTCGCTCGGCGCTGGCGACGATCCGGCGCAGCTCGTCGACCGTCTCCGGCTGGTGGAGCGTTCCCGCCCGGTAGGTGTGGTTCCCGGCCCAGTTGGTCCCGACGCTCATGCGCTGCCTCCCTCCCGGCGTTGCGACCAGCCGGGGCGATCGCTCGCTATCCGCGGATGTTCGAGATGATGGTGCTCCCGACATCGCCGGGACCTTCGAGCATGCGGCGGATGTCGTCCGCGAAGCGAACCTCCGAATCGTCCTGCGGCGCGTAGCCGATCACCTCGCGCGCGTTGGTGATGCTCCAGAAGGTGCGGGCGTTGTTGGAAACGCCGTAGAAGATGTGGAACGGCACTCCGTAGTCGTCTTCGATGTCCGGCGTGTCGATCGACTTCTGGAACAGCTGCTGGAGGTCGCGCTCGCTGACGTAGCCGGTGATGTCGCGGATGTACTGCTCCACCGGCTTGCCCTCGAAGGCGGATGCGTCAATGTCGCGCGGCGCGACGATGCGGATCATCACCACGTCCAGCTTTCGCCCGATCGAGCCGCAGGCGTAGAGGAACCCGAGCGACTCGTACGCCGCCTTCGCCCAGCCATAGAAGCTGTCCGGTCGCGGGTAGTCCTCGGGCGTGACGCGGTCACGGCGGCCGGCGTAGTAGGGCTGCTCGTACCATTTGGCCGCCTGGTTGGTGCTGCACGCGACCACTCGGCGCACGCCGGTGGCCACCGAGAGGTCGAAGATGCGCTGCATGAGATCCACATTGCTGCGCTCGTCCTCGTAGACGTGCTCCGGGCGCGGGCGGATGTACCCGCAGTGGACGACGGTGTCGACGCCGTCGAAGAGGCGATCGAGCTCGGCGCGGTCCGCGCTGAGCATGTCGAGCACCTGGACGCCCTCGACACGGTTGCCTTCACGGTCGGTGTCGCGGACGTCGACGAGGCGGAGGTCGTAGTGCTCGCGGAGCATGGGCAGCAGCTGCCCGGCGATGTAGCCGGTCGCGCCAGTGAGCAGGACCGTCGTGCGTTGGTCGGCCATCGATTCATCCCTTCACATGGAGATACCCTGCGTGGTTGTCTCCACGCAGGGTATCAGGCAGGTGCGGGTTCCGGAACTCCCGGCACGCCGCGTCAGTCGGCGCGGTTGAAGATCTGGAGGTCGAGGCGGCGCGGGTCGATACCGACGAGCTGCTCCGGCGCGGTCTCGCCCTCCGGCCCATAGAGTGTCAGCCAGCCGTTGGTGGTGGTGCCGAACGGCCGCCACAGCGCCACCAGCACGTAGGTCTGGTCACCATTGCCGATGGTGAGCGTCGGGTGGATGCCGAGCTCCTCCGCCTGCGCCTGGATGTCCTCTGAGACTGGCTCGCCCTCGCTTTCGGGCAGGTACTCGCCGAAGACATCCCGATCGACGGCGTACCCGAGGACGCGATCCGGCGTCGCGGTCTCGGCGTCAGCGACGTAGAGGATCAGTGTCACGCTGGAGTAGACGGATCGCACCAACGGGTCGGAGGCGCGGTAGGTGACATCCGGCTGGTCGCCGGTGCCCTGCAGTGTCAGCGACCGCGGCGTGTCGGAAACCTCGGTCCGCACCGTGAACGACGACGTCTGCTCGTAGCGCCAGGCACTGTCGGCAACGTTCTCGAGCGTCAGGTAGAGCGCGTCGTCGTCGGCGCTACGGAACGCCTCGAACGGTCCGACACAGCCGACACGGGTGAGGTCGCCGATCTCCGAAACGGGAACGGTCTTGACGAAGCGGTAGCCCGTGCCGCCGTACTGGAGCGATGTCGGCAGGCGCGACGGCAGCCCGTTGGAGCCAATCTCGCCAGCATCGCCGGTGCAGCCGGTCGTCGTCGCCGTCGAGGCAGCCGGCGGGGGCGCGCTTGGCGGCAGGGTCGGCACGACCGCCTGCGGCTCCAGTGGTCTGGGTGTCGGCGTTGGGCGCGGGGTCGAGGTCGCGGTTGGAGCTGGCGCCTGGGTCGGGGCGGCGGTTCCCTGTGGTGCTTCGGTGGGTGCGGCGGTCGGCGGTGCCTCGGTAGGTGCCTGTGTTGGTGCTGCCTGGGTCGGACCGGCGGTCGGCGGGGCCTCTGTCGGCGGCACTTCGGTGGGCGCCTCTGTCGGCGCGGCGGTCGGCGGCGCCTCTGTCGGTGCCAGTGTGGGCGCGACTGTAGGGGGCACCTCCGTTGGCACGGCCGTCGGCGGGACCTCGGTCGGAACGGCAGTGGGAACCTCAGTCGGCACCGCCGTGGCAGGAATCTCGGTCGGGGCGACCGTCGGTGGAACCTCGGTCGGGATAGCCGTGGGAACCTCCGTGGGGACTTCAGTCGGCACTGCCGTGGGCGGGACTTCGGTCGGCGCGATCGTCGCCGGGGCTTCCGTCTCGACCGGAACAATCGCTGGCTCCGTCGGGGTCACCTCTGGCTGCCCGACGGAGCGATAGACCACGAATCCATTGGGAATCTGGAGGTAGATGGCGCTGTACGGTCCACCAGCTTCCGCGCTGTCGGCCAGCGCTGGGAATCGCACCGCGCAGCCGACCTTTTGCAGGCCGTCGGTGGTCGGCGTCTCGCCGGCGGTGAGCTGGAATTCCTGGCCGGCGAACGTGATCCTGTCAGGGAAGGTTGCCGGCACGCCGTTTTCCTGCACGAGCAGGTAGCGGACGAGCCCACCGTCGGCGCCAGTGGCGTAGAGCACCTCGAACGGCTGATCCGCCGTCGGCGCATAGAGTGTGCGACCGTCGGCGGTGGAGCCAATTTGCGTCAGCTGGTCGACGGAGACGTCTGGCTCGATGCCGGAGGGGATGTAGATCGCGCCGTTGCCCTCGATCGTGCCGACAGCGGTCGCCTCGCTGGGACAGGCGGTGTCCGGCGCGTCGAGGTGCTCCGGCAGGTAGCGGTCCAGACCGCTGCTGCCCGGCGCATACACGGCGCCGAGCGGGTCGTCGCCCGGCTTGACGTAGATCGTCGCGCCGCTGTCATCGGTTCGCTCCTGCAGCTGCGCGGGGTCGAGCGCCACCGGCTGGTCGAGGGCGTATCGCTGCCCGTCGACAACGAGCTCACCCGAGGTGCCAGCCTCGGGCGTCGCGTCGTCCTGCGCGAGCGCCATCGAGAACATCCCTCGTACCGGCAGGATCAGCATCGCCACCATCACGAGTCCCAGTGCCAACCGTGACCGCATCACCACCACCTCCGCTGCGCCGTTCGTTCGGATCCCCGTAGATGACATGTTGGCACTGCACGAATCACGCCACCGCGTGTGCGCTGCGTCTTGGCACGCATCATGCAGCCGGTTTCGGGCAAGAGATCGATGTCACACACGAACAGAATGCGAAGTACCGTCGTCGTCCGTCACGGGACCCTGTCGCACCAGTTGGACTCACGAGGGAGAGTGGAACCGATGCCCACGTCGTCGCGCTCACGTCACTTGCTCACCCGGGTGCTGATCTTCGGCATCATGGTGCTCGCCTTGAACCCGGCCTTCGGGTTCATCACGCTCCGCGGGGCCGCCGCGCAGGAGGGTCAGGCACAGCAGGGCGGCGGTGTCGTCAACGTCGAGCTGATCTTCGACTCTTCGGGATCGATGGCGCAGGAGGTCTCCCCCGGCGAGACGCGCATCGAGGCCGCGAAGAGCGTGCTCAACGACGTGATCGATGTCGTCCCGGAGCGGGAGGGCGTCAACGTTGGCTTCCGCGTCTACGGCCACAAGGGAAGCAACCAGGAGGCCGATCGCCAGGAAAGTTGCCAGTCCAGCGACCTGATCGTGCCGATCGACGGTGTCAACAAGGACAAGCTCCGGAGCGCGGTCTCGAGCTATGAGCCGGTGGGCTGGACGCCGATCGCGCTGTCACTGCAGCGCGCCGCGGACGACTTCGAGCCGCCGGCGGAGAACGAGCGCAACGCGATCGTGCTCGTCACCGACGGTCTGGAGACGTGTGGCGGTGATCCCTGTGCCGCCGCGCAACAGCTCGCCAATGCCGACGTGGACGTGACCACCTACGTGATTGGCTTCGGGTTGACGCAGGACGAGCAGGCGACCCTGCAGTGCATCGCCGACGCGGGCGGTGGTCTCAATCTCGGCGCGGGCAACACCGAGGAGCTGAACACGGCGCTGTTTACGGTGCTGGAGGAGCTCCAGGTGGTGATCCAGACCGGCTTCCTTGAGATCGAGGAGTTCGGCGGCATCTTCCCGAAGGCGACGATCACCTGCCGCACCGGCGCGACCGACTCCAATCCCGAGGGCGAGGAGCAAAAGGTGACGCTCACCGACTCGAATAAGGTGGAGCTGAACGTCGGGGTCTGTGACGTCAGCTGGACCAACCCGAGTGGAGCGGAGACGAAGATTCGCGCCAACATCATCGCGGGCGAGACGACCTGGATCCGGGGTTCGCTGCTCAAGTTCCCGCAGGGCGCTGGCGAGATCTACACCGTCACCGATCTCGGCGGCACCGTGATCTGGCAGGATCAGTTCGAGCAGGGCGACTACGTCTGGGTACTGCCGGGAATCTACCGGCTCGAGCTGCTGGAACGGGTGGGCGATCCGGTGCTGATCTCCGCGGAGGTGCAGACGCTGCCAGGCACCGCGACGCAGCTGGAGGTGTTCACCGCCGGATCGTAGGAGCCAGGCCCCTAAACCTGACGATCGTTGTTGTCACCGCCTCCTGGGCAGACCGGGAGGCGGTGACGTTTGTGTCACGGTCGAGACCACGTTCCCAAAACCGGTCACCTTCGTGTACCATCACCACGGCGGGATTTCGCATACAAACGACCGTTGGGCTCGGCGTCACAGAGCAATGTTTCGCGACGAGACGCATACAAACCGGTGACGCTGCCGCGCGTTCTTCGCGCAGGCGCGGCATGCCGGTACGACAGGGTGAGGAGCAGGGGATGCGGTTGAATCGTCGACAGGCGATCGGGGTGCTCGGAGGGCTGCCGGCCGTGCTGGCGGTGCCACACGGTGATGTGCTGGCGCGCCCGGGACGATCCCGGACGTGGGCAGTGGCACAGCAGGCGACCGAGGCGGTCACGGGGATCGACCCGGCCGATATGGATCTTGCGGTCAGCCCGCGGGACGACTTCTACCGGTTCGCCAACGGTGGCTGGCTCGACCGAACCACCATTCCGAGCGACCGCTCATCCTTCGGCGTGCTCAGGGAACTGAACATGCGCACCACGAAGCAGGTGATCGGGCTGCTGGAGAACCTGACGGACAGCGACGCGCTCGACGAGGGCACGGACGAGTGGAAGGTCGTGCAGTTCTTTCGGCAGGGGACCGACCTCGCCACCCGCAACGCACAGGGCATCGCGCCGATTCAGACCGCGCTCGACCGCATCCAGGGGATTGGCGACCTCGATGGCCTGCATGCGTTCCTGATCGATGCCTTCGAGCTCGGCGTGCCGCACGTCTTCGGCGTCGACGTCGGCAAGGATCTCTCCGACAGCTCGGTCTACTCGCTCTATCTCGACGGGCCGTATCTCGGCATGCCGAACCGCGACTACTATCTCGACGACACGCCATCGAACCTCGAGGCGCGGGAAGCCTACATCGCCACCTGCGCGGACCTGCTTCGCCATGCTGGCCACGCGGAGGGCACCGCCCGTAACGACGCCGAGGCGGTATTCGACCTGGAGCGGCGCCTCGCGGCCGAGACGTTGACCCGAGAAGAGCAGCAGGATTACAGCCTGATCAACAACCCCGTCACCGTGGCGGAGCTGCGAGAGATCTATCCCGCGTTCGACTGGGATGCGTATTTCCAGTGGCTCGGGCTCGAAAACGTCTCCACGGTCATCGCCACCGAGCTCGGCTACATGCAGGCACTGGGTGATCTGCTCAATGACACGCCGATCGAGGCGATCCGCGACTACCTCACGCTCACGCTGATGTGGTCGTCCTCGACGACGCTTTCGGAGGAGATCGAGGCGACGGCGTTCCGGTTCGACAGCGCCCTCTCCGGCACCGACAAGCAGGTACCGCTCGAGGAACGTGTCCTGGGCGAGATCGAAAACGGCATGTCGGAGGCGCTCGGCAAGCTCTACGTCGCCGCGTATTTTCCGCCCGAGGCCAAGGCGCGAATCAGTGGGCTCGTCGACCAGATAGTTGAGGCGTTCGGCGACCGGCTCGAGCGCAACGCGTGGATGACCGACGCGACCAGAGCGAAGGCGCTCGAGAAGCTCTCCAGGCTGGGGGTCAAAGTCGGCTATCCCGACGTCTGGAGGACGTTCGAGGCCGTGGAGGTGGCCGACTCGTTCTCCCAGACGGCCCTCAATGCCAGCAACGCCGACTACTTCCGTCGGATCGCGAAGTACGGCACGCCGGTCGACAGGGACGAGTGGGAAGACTCACCGCACGTTGTCAACGCGTTCTACAACTTCCTCAGCAACGACATCACGTTCCCGGCGGCGATCCTGCAGGCACCGCTCTTCGACGCCGAGGCGGATCCCGCATCCAACTTTGGCGCGATCGGCATGATCATCGGTCACGAGATCACGCACGGCTTCGACGCGACTGGCTCCCAGTTCAATGTCGACGGCAACCTCGCGAACTGGTGGTCCCCCGAAGATGAGGCGGCGTTCCAGGCGCTCAACCAGCGGGTCGTGGAGCAGTACAGCGCCATCGAGGTTCTGCCGGGCGTGTTCGTCGATGGGCAGATCACGATCGGGGAAAACGTGGCCGACCTTGGCGGCGTGCAGGTCGCGCACGATGCGCTCGGCGCTTACCTCGAGGCGAATGGCAGCTCGCTCGATGCCGTGCTGAACGGTCCGCTGCGAGACATCGACCCGGCGGCGGAAGCGTCGCCGATCGCCGCGTACGCGACACCCATTGCCTCACCCGTCTCGGCAACGCCAGTGGCCGTGCAGGCGGCTGCAGCGTTCACGCAGCAGGAGCGGTTCTACATTGCCGCGGCGACGGCGTGGCGAATGAAGATTCGCGACGCTGCCCTGACGATGCAGGTGCAAACCGACGAGCACTCGCCAGCGGAGGTGCGCGCGACGCAGCCGATCCGCAACATGGACGGCTTCCACGAGACCTTCGCAACGCAACCGGGCGATGCGATGTACATCGCGCCGGAGGATCGGCTCGTCATCTGGTAGCAGCGCCGGTCTTTACGCGACGGCTGCATGTCGCTAGCATCCACGCAAACCCGTGACGTTCGCACGTTTACCAGGGGATGTGACGCCCATGCAGCCAGCTCGACTCGTGATCGACAGGGATTACCGGATCGGCGACGTCGATCCTCGCCTCTACGGCTCGTTCATCGAGCACATGGGCCGCGCGGTCTATGAGGGGATCTACGAGCCCGACCACCCGACCGCGGACGAGCACGGCTTCCGCCGGGATGTGCTCGACCTGATCCGCGACCTCGACATCCCGTTCATCCGGTACCCCGGCGGCAACTTCGTCTCCGGCTACAACTGGGAGGATGGCGTCGGGCCGGTCGAGGAGCGGCCTCGTCGCCTCGAGCTGGCGTGGACTTCGACCGAGACGAATGCCGTCGGCACCAACGAATTCGCATCTTGGGCGAAGCTCGCTGGCGCCGAGGTCAACATGGCGGTCAACCTCGGCACGCGGGGTATCGACGCCGCTCGCGCACTTGTGGAGTACTGCAACCACCCGGGCGGAACGTACTGGAGCGACCTGCGTCGCGCGCACGGGGTGGAGGAGCCGCACGGCTTCCGCACATGGTGTCTCGGGAACGAGATGGACGGCCCGTGGCAGATCGGGCACAAGACCGCCGACGAGTACGGCCGGCTGGCCGCGCAGGCCGGCGCGGCAATGAAGTGGGTGGACCCAACCATCGAGCTGGTCGCCTGCGGCAGCTCCAACGCCAACATGCCGACCTACCCGGACTGGGAGGCGACGGTGCTCGATCACACGTGGGAGCACGTCGACTACATCTCGCTGCACACGTACTACGGCAACGCCTCCGACGACCTCGGCACCTACCTGGCGAAGTCGCTCGACATGGATCGCTACATCGAGACGATCGCGTCCGTGAGCGACTACATCGCCGCCAGGAAGCGGTCGAAGAAGCGTGTCGACATCGCCTTCGATGAGTGGAACGTCTGGCACCACACCAAGGAGCAGGACGCCGAGACGAAGCGCAACCGGCCATGGCAGGTGGCGCCGCACCTCGCGGAGGAGCCGTACAACCTCGAGGACGCGCTCGTCGTCGGCTGCATGCTCATCTCCCTCCTGAAGCACGCCGACCGCGTGAAGATCGCCTGCCTCGCCCAGCTGGTGAACGTGCTCGCGCCGATCACCACCGAGACCGGTGGCCGCGCCTGGCGCCAGACGATCTACCATCCGTTCCAGCAGGCGTCACGGTACGGTCGTGGCGCGGTGCTCGATGTGCAGGTCAGCTCGCCGGTGTACGACAACGCCACCTTCGGCGCGGTGCCGCTGCTCGACGCGGTGGCCACGATCGATGAGGACGCCGAGACGGCTACGATCTTCGCGGTCAACCGCAGCCAGGAGGGGCCGCTGCCGCTGGAGGGCGACCTGCGCGCGTTGGAAGGCTACCGGGTGGTGGAGCACCTGGTGCTCGCGCACGACGATCCCAAGGCGCGGAACACGGCCGACGCGCCGGACGACGGTCGATGCCGCACGCCGGGGGCGACGCCGCGCTCGACGGCGGCAGGCTGACGGCGACGCTGCCGAAGCTTTCATGGAACGTCATCCGACTGGCGCGAGCTCCGGCTTCCCGGTGAGATCGAGCTTGTAGCCGACGTGTGACGGCGTGAACCCGAGCCGCTCGTAGAACCGGTGCGCGTCCTCACGCGCCCGGTCCGTGGTCAGCTGGACCATGCTGCAGCCGCTTGCACGGGCGTGGTTGATGATCCACCGGAAGATGGCCCCGCCGAGTCCCGTGCCTCGCTCCGTCGCGGCGACGCGCACCGCCTCGACCTGCAGCCGCGTCGTGCCCCGGCGCGAGAGCGAGCCGAGCACGGCGAGGTCGAATGTCCCGACGATCGCGCCATCGCGTTCCACCACGACGAGCTCCTGATTTGGGTGCGATGCGATCAGGTCGAACGCGGCGTAGTAGGGGAGCAGATCGGATTCGACCGATTCACGCTGGCGACCGAGGATGTCGTCGGAAAGGAGCGCGACGATCGCCGGAACCTCCTCGCGCCGCGCGGCCCTCACGCGAAGCATTGTGCCGTCGATTGTCAGCTGATCGTCGATCATGATCCTGCCGCGCTCCGTTCCTGATCGCTGCGGTCGTGACGCCTCCACATCCCGGACTGCGGCTAGACTACCGCGTGCTGGCGGATTGAAGCAGCGATGTGGTCGGCGATGTGCGCCGCATCCCGGCCGACGCCGCCGACGAGCGACGAGGCGCCCGCGTATTGGAACTTCAGGCCGAGGAAGTAGAGCCCCGGTGCGGTCGTCACCACGCCGCGTTCCTGCTCGGGATACCCATCCTCGCCGTAGGTGACACCGTCGACCCACGAGTAGTCACCCCGGAACCCGGTGCACCAGACGACGTTGGGTACTTCGAGGACCGTTCCGTCGTCGAGCATCGGCTTGCCGTCCCTGACGCCGGTTGCCCGCGCGGTGATGCGTTCGACCCCGGCTCTCGCGAGGTCGCTGCGGTTCGGATGCTCCAGCGGGAAGCCGTGGTTGCGCAGATTCTTCCGCGCCTTGCGGCCCATCGGTGTGTTGACGGTGATCACATGGTTCACGGCGAACCAGATGAGCGGTCCGAAGATCCTCCGAGAGAGCTTTCCATCGGTCGAGAACGGAATCTGGCCGGTGTCGCGGCCTGCGAGCATCGTTCGGTGATCGCGGGATGCCTCCAGCGCGATGTCCGCTCCGGAGTGGCTGGCACCGACGACCAGCACTGGTCCTGGAAGGAACTGTGATGGGTTCCGGTAGTCAGCGGAGTGGAGCTGCATGATGTTCGGGTCGAGCTCGCTCGCCCAGGCTGGCACCTTCGGCGTCTGGAAGCCGCCGGTCGCGATGATCACGGCGTCGGCCTCCAATTGCTGGTCGCCTGTGTCGACGCACCAGCCACCCTTGGTGCGAGACACCTTGCGGACCTCGACGCTGTTCCGAACTGGCAGATGCATGGTCGCGGCGTACTGCTCGAGGTAGTCCGCGATGTCGTCCTTCTTCGGGAAGGCCCAGGGCGGTCCAGGGAATGGCATCCCTGGCAGGCTGTTGAATCTGGCAGGGGTGAAGAGCGTGAGCGAGTCCCAGCGGTTGCGCCAGGCGTCGCCGACACGTTCACGGGCGTCGAGGATGACGAATCGCACCCCGTTCTCAGCGAGGTGGTAGCCCGCTGCCAGACCGGCCTGCCCGCCGCCGATGACGACGGTGTCGAATCGCTCCCGAGGATGCTCCTGAACGATGATCGTCGTGCCGCGCCTTTCCGCCGAGGAGATGGTGGTCATGAGAGCCTCCGTTCGTGTTGTTGCACCGTGGCGTGAGCGACGCGCGCATGCCTCGTCGCGCCGCTCGCTGTCCTGTCAATCAGGCTGTTGCGACTGCGATGTTGATCGGAAACGTGAGGTGGGCCGCGCCGCTGCCACCTGATCGCTCGTGGAGCATCTCGTCCAGCACCCCGCGGACAGAGTCGGCCCGGTCCGGGGGCATGCTTCCGGTGAGCTTCGCGCCGATCGGGTTGCTGCTGGCCAGCCAACTCCACAGCTGCGCCGCCGACTCGTATTCCTGCGTCTCGATGGCGGTATCCATCCGCACGGACGACAAGCCGGCGTCGACCATGGCACGTTCGAGCTTCGCCGGATCGGACACCTGGAACGGAAGGGGCGGGGGATCCATCGGCAGACCGGCGAAGTTCGGGTTCACCCGCCTGGCGGCCGCCATGAAGAACCCGAGGAACTCGATCCCGGAAGGTGGCCCGAATGTGACCATCAGCACCTGCCCGCCCGGTCTGGTGACACGAGCCATCTCTCGCAGCCCGCGCGGCAGGTCGGGAAAGAGCATCACGCCGAACATCGATCCTGACGCATCGACAGAACCGTCGCTCAGATCGAGGTCGTGTCCGTCCATCACCTGCCCCGTGAGGTTCGTGAGGCCGCGTTTTTGCGCGTTGTCATGCAGGCGCTCGATCATCCCCGGAGAGAGGTCGGTGGCCAGCACCTGAGCACCCCGCTGCGCGGCGGCGAAACCGAGGGCGCCGCTGCCCGCGGCGACGTCCAGGAAGCGTGTGCTCGGTCCAATATCGAGATGGTCGAGCGCGGCGTTCGCCAATCGCGTGTGTGTCGGAGTTACGTATTCGTCGTATCCGGGAGCGATTGCGTCCCAGGCGTTCCGGATCGCATCAGTCTGGTGAGTGTTCTGCGTCTGCATGTCATGCGTCATGTGATCGGCCTTTCGGTTTCAGGTAATGCCATCAATGCACAGGCGGAGTCGCCGCGTGAGGAGTGGAGGCGTCCCACCGAACGGATGGTCAGCTCGCGGCTGTAGGGGCCTCGCTCACAGCTGGATCCGGTACGACGCCGAGCTGCTGCATCAACCCGAGATAGTCACCACTCGACCAGCATTCGATGGTTTTGCCGCCCACGACGCGGTCGATGTCGATGCCGGTCATCGTGCCCCTCCTGCCGGTAGGGGGTATCCCCTGGAAGGGACCGGTGTGGGTGCCGCGGGCGGTCCATCGCGTGACGACCTTGTCCCCATCCGACATCTGGTCATCGACGGTGATCTCCAGATCCGGGAAGGCCGCCCGCAGCGAGCCGACGAACTGTTGCATCGCATGCGGGTCCGTGGATGTCCTCGGATCCCATATGGGCCAGGAAGTCGCCGGAGACGAGCTCGGCTACGGCATCGAGCTTGCCCTGGTTGTAGACCTCTTCGAACGCGCGACGAACGATGCGCTTGTTCTGCTCAGACATGACAGCGTCCTTTCATGTGTGCTTCGTGCATCGGCACGGGCGTCGCGTGACGCAGCTTCAGGATATGGACCGCCGTCGCGGCGCTCACTCCCCGGATGGGGTATTGGGATGGGGTATTTCAGGATTGGCTCTGGGCATGCGCCAACAGCCGTGCCCGGTAGCGAGGCACGTGCAGGGCAATCCGCGGTCGACCTTCGAAGCGAAGGTACCAGAACAGCATGAGCGCGGTAGACGCCGTGTAGAACGTGTGGAGCACCCAGATCGGACCCGGTGGCAGGGAATAGACGTAGACCGAATGCACCAGGTTGCCCGCGTTGGCAATCAGGATGTTGCCCACGCTGTAGGACGCCAGCTCCTTCGTGCGGAACGCCTTGGTCAGCATGGGAACCTCGGCGGTCAGAAAGAAGATGGTCGACACGGTCCCGGCGATGATCGGCAGGCTGATATCCATCGTTGCACCTTTCCTGGTTCGCTCGTTCGAACTCGTCAGGTCGAGGATGCGCGTGATGGTGGTTGGAGGCATGCCCCGTACGGGGACATCAGGTGGGGTATTCGCGCGTTCAGTCGATGAGGTCCAGGTCGCGTGACCTGGCGACGGCTTCGGTGCGGCTGCCGACGCCGAGTTTTCCGTAGATGCTGCTGGTGTGCTTCTTGACCGTTTCCGCGGAGATGAACAGGGCCTTGGCGATCTCGCGGTTGGTGAGCCCGGTGGCAATCCTGCGAAGGACGTCGAGCTCGCGGTCGGTGAGCGGCTCCGGCAGCGGCCGGTCCTCGGGAAGGTGCCCGATGGTGCCGGGGCCGAAGCTCGAAAGCAACCGGTCGACGTAGTTCGGCATCACCTTGCGGCGACGCGCCTCCTGAAGCACCCGCGCCAAGGGCAGACCCAGATCGGTGAAGGTCCGAACGTACCCCTCGGGCTCGGCCATGCGCAGCGCATGTTCGAGTGATGTGATGGCCTCCGCTCGATCGCCCCGGCCCCATTGCGCGAGCGCCTGCAGGGCAACGGCCTCGATGTGAACACCCATGCGTCCGGATTCCTCCGCCTCACTGGCATGCTGGTGCAGCAACGACACCGCTCGGTCTCTGGAGGCGGAATCACCCTTGACGATGAGGACCCGTGCTGCCGCCAGCCGGGTGGGTTCCTGGTCAGGATCGTTGAAATCGATGCTTTCGAGAGCCGCATCCGACCAGCTCACCGCGGTTCGCAGCTTGCCCTGGGCCAGCCAGAGCTCGAGCTGGCATCGCTCAAATGCGCTGCTCCAGTCGGTGAACTGCGCATCGTTCACCGCGCTCCGGATTGCCTCAAGATGCGCGGCGGCGGCGTCGAGGTCGCCATCGGCCATCCGGAGCCGTGCCGCGAGGATGCCGCCGGCGATGATGGCTCGGGGATCACCGCCGAGCGCTGCGCGCTCCCGGCCGCGGACAGTGGCGTCGCGAGCCGCATCGAGGTCGTTGCGCTCGTAGAGGATCTCCGCCTGGCGGATGTGGACCCAGCCGATGACCGGCAGCGGGTAGGCGCCCCACAACTGCTCGTCATTGATGACCGCCAACGCCTTGCGCCAGTACTCCGCCGCGCGGTCGAGGTGTCCCTGGCGCAGCTCGAGATCCGCGAGCGCCCCATAGGCGCTGACAGATTGCACATATCCCGCTGGTGTGTCGGAGTGCGGCAGCGCCCGCAGGTAGCGATCCTTCGCCTCGCTCCAGCGGCCATTGCGCCGGTAGACATCGCCGAGGGCACCCCACACGCCGCCGCGGAACTGGTCATCGGTTGAGGGCAGGGTTTCGAGGGCGACGTCCGCGAATCGTTCGGCCTGATCGATAGCGTTGGCTTCGCAGGCGATGAAGCAGCGGATTGCCGATACCCGGCCCATCGCTCGCTGGTTCATGTGCGCCGGGCTCGAGACGATGCGGTCGATCGAGTCGAGTGTCTCAACGGCGGTTTCGAACTGCCCGGTGAACATCAGCCACGCGACACGCAGCAGCCCCAGCTCGGGGTGCTGATCGTACCAGTGGTTCGGCAGCGCCCCGAGCCAGTCGTGGAGGGCACGGAGCTGGCCGGTGAACAGCTTGACATGGGCGTACCGCTCAAGCACGTCGGTCACCAGTGGCAGGTCCTCGGCCGCCAATGCGTGATCGAATGCCGGGTCGGGCATTTCGTGATCCAGGTACCATGTCGCGGCACGGCGATGGAGCGCCGCGACTTCGGTGGCGTCGTGCCGCTCCAGCTCTTGCCGGAGCACGTCGGCAAACAGGGGATGGTAGCGGAACCACTCGCGGTTGTCATCCAGCGGCAGCGTGAACAGGTGCTCGCGTTCGAGCCGTTCCAGCATCTCCTGCCCACGCGTGGTTTCGGTGACGGCATCGCAGAGCGAGCCGGAGAGGTGGTCGAGGATGCATGTGCGTACCAGAAAATCGCGCGTCTCGCCGGGCAGATGCACGAGCACGTCGCCCTGAAGATAATCAGCGATGAACCGATGGCGACCGCTGATGGTGACGGGTGGGGCTCGTCCATGACTGCGAAGGGTGAGCGACACGAGCTGGAGCCCTGCCGCCCATCCCTCCAGACGGTCCGTCAGGGGAGCGATGTCCTCGCGGGAGAGGTCGAGGCCAAGCACGTCGCAGAGCAGCGACGCGCTCTCGTCGCCCGTGAACTGCAGCTCGCTGACGCCAAATTCCGCCAGCTCCTGGCGGGCACGATAGCGAGCGAGCGGGAGCGGCGGCTCAACGCGGCCGGTCAGGATGAAGTGCACCGAGGACGGGAGGCGGTCCAGCAGGTAGGTGAGCACCTGGTAGACCTCCGGGTCCCCAATCAGGTGGCAGTCGTCGATCACCAGCGCCAGCTCGGCGCCCGAATCACTGGCGAAGCGAACGAGCTCCGCCAGCAGGGTGTCGATATCCGGCGCCATCCCGCTGAGAAGCACGCCCGCGGTGGACGCTTCAATCTCGGGATCTGCGGACACCCAGGCGCCGAAGAGGTACCGAAGAAACCGCTCCGGGTCCTGGTCGTCCGGGTCAACCGAGAGCCACCCAACCGGCATGCGGGCTCGGTGCGCCCACTGCGCGGCGAGGACGGTTTTGCCGTAGCCGGCGGGCGCGGCGATGACGGTCAGCTTGCGGGATCGCGCTGCATTTTCGAGCAGTTCAACCAGCCGGCCGCGCTCAAGGAGCTGTGGCGGCAGCGGCGGAACGGTCAGTTTGGTGCGCAACAGCGATACCTGCATGGGCTCCCCGCAGTTTTGCAACGCGCGTTCGTGGCTCGTGTCCCATCGTACCTCACCCGGTCGGCGTGGCGGCGGGCGTGCCGGTTTCGGCCGCCATGTGTTGGCCGAACCATGCCAGCATGTCGTTCCAGGCGGCGATCGCCTGCTGCTCGTTGTAGCGCTGGCCGGTGTCGTTGTTGAACGCGTGCTGGGTGTTCGGATAGACCGTGATCTGGTAGGTGACGCCCGCGTCCTTCAGTGCCGCTTCGAGCTGGTCGCGGCCGTTGTTGGCGAAGTCGTCTGGGTCATCCGAATAGATGCCGAACACTGCCGCCTGGATGTTGGGCACGTCCTCGATGGGAGGCGGTGGGCCATACCACGGCACCGCCGCCTTGAGGTCGGCGATGCGCGTCGCCGCGCGCCAGGTGATGCCGCCGCCGAAGCAAAAGCCGGTCATGCCGATGCGGCCCGGATCGGCGAAATCGCCGGAGCGGTAGTGATCGATGGCGGCCTGGAAGTCGGCGACGTGCCGGTTTGGGTCGCCATCGGTGAGGATCGCGGGAATCTCGGACGGGTCCGCGACGGCGGCTGTCCCGCCCTGGCGGCTGAGCAGATCAACCGCGCAGGCGAGATAGCCCTCGACGGCGAGCCGCCGGGCGACATCGCGGATGTGGTCGGTGAGGCCGCGGTTCTCGTGGCAGACGAGGACGAGCGGGAGCGGCCCGGCGGATGCGTCCGCGGGCGCTGCCTGGTAGGCCATCACCGACTCGCCGTCGGGGCCCGGGAAGGTGATGTCCTCGCCGGTGACGCGCGAGTCGTCGGCCGGTACGGTGAGCGGGCTGCGCGGCTCGTTCGGTCCCGGTGTCGGCGTTCCCTGCGCGGCGGTTGCGGAGACACCGAGCGCGGTGAGGACCGTTGCGGCGGCGGCCACACCGCCGGTGATGTGAAGAACGCGACTCATCATGTCCCGGCGCGAGAGAATGCCGTCCTCGTAGTCTTCGACGAACTCGTGCACGAGGTACTGCTGCATCGGGTTGAGCTGATCGAGCGGCGACATGGCTGGCCTCCTCGGGTGGAATGGTGGATCGGGACGAGCTGGAGTGGCACCCAGCGTGCCACCTGCCCACACTGATGTCAACAGGTTATGCGACAGCACAAGCCGTCCGTGACACCGGACGGCTTGTGTGGAATGATCATCGTGACGGATCCGAACGGCACCCAGGCCACACCTGCACAGGACACGCTCTTGCCCACCCACCCATCCGGCGAGCCCGTCAAGGGCAACCCCTACCGTATCCGCGACATGCACGCCTCGGCGCTGACCGAGATCTGGCTGGTCAGCGCGGTTGTGACCATCCTGCTGATCCGCATCTACCTCGAGCTCACCGGCTATCCACAGGTTGGTGGGGACTCGCTGCACATCGCCCACATGCTGTGGGGCGGGCTCGGCATGGTGATCGGCTTCGGCATGTTGATCATCTTCGCGCATCCCGTGTGGAAGCCATTCGCCGCGCTGGTCGGCGGCGCGGGGTTCGGCGCGTTCATCGACGAGCTCGGCAAGTTCATCACCAAGGACAACGACTACTTCTACCAGCCGACCATCGCGCTGATTTACGCCATCTTCGTCGTGTTCTTCCTGATCGCGCGGTACTTCGAGAGCAAGCGCGAGCCAACCACCGCGGACCATCTCTTCCACGCGGTGGAGGGGCTGCAGTGGGCGTCGATCGGCAAGCTCGACGAGCACCGCAAGGAGCATGCACTGTCGCACCTCGATGCCATCGAGGAGAGCTCCGGCTTCGCCGGCCGGATTCGCGAGATGCTCGAATCCGCAACTGTCGCTGAGCACGCAGAACAGTCCCGCATCCTCGAGTCTCGCGACCGGTTGCTCGCCGGGTACTGGCGGCTTGTGAGTCACCACTGGCTCGAGCGTGTCGTGATCGGTCTCTTCATCCTGAAGGGCGTGGAGGTGCTCGGCTCGATCGCCGTCGGCGTGGCAACGCGGTCGTTTACGGTCGACAACGGGCTCTCGTTTTCGGAGTGGGGCGCGACGATCGCGGCGGCCGCGGGAGGGTTGCTGGCCTTCTGGGGCGTGATCCGGCTCATGCGGCGGGCGCGCGTGGCGGCGCTGCACGCGTTTGCGCTTTCGATCCTGGTGTCGCTGCTGTTCGGCCAGTTCTTCGCCTTCGCTTCGGACCAGCTGCTCGCCTTCGGCAACCTGGTGGTGTCGCTGCTGATTCTTGGGGTGCTGCGGATCGCGCTCGCGGCGGAGGCGGATCTCAAGCACCACGAGGGCGATGATTCGTCCGTCGACCCCGATTCCGGCGTCGGCCAGCTCCTCGTCTAGGTGATCTTGTCGCGCGTGCCGGAGACGTCACGGCGCGTCACCGCCAGTGACGGGCGCATCCGGGTGGCTGCTCCACTCCTGCCAGGATCCAGTGAACAGCGCGACCCGCTCGTAGCCGATCAGGTGGAGGGTGTGTGCGGTGACCGCCGAGCGCACGCCCGTTGTGCAGTAGGGGATCACCATGCGGTCCGGCGTCACGCCGATCGCCGCGTACATCGCCCGCAGCTCGTCTGCCGGCTTGTAGCGCTTCGGTGGGTCCGGCGCGGCATTGCGCGGGAAGTTGAGGTTGACCGCGCCAGGGATGTGACCATCGGCGTACTCCTTGGGCGTGCGCGCGTCGACGATCGCAACGTCGGGATCACCCAGCGCGGCCACCACCTCGTCGTACTGGGCGAGGATCTCGGGTTCGGCCGTGCCTGGATAGGGCGGTCGTTTCTCCATCGTCATAACCACCGGGCCGGTCTCGGTGTCGCGCCCATCGGCCTGCCACGCCGGGAGCCCACCGTCGAGCACACGCACGCGGTCGTGACCGACAAAACGCAGTACCCACCACAGGCGTGCGGCGAAGAGTGAGCCGTCGTCGTAAACGACAACATCGCTTTCCGGATCGATGTGGAGGTCACCGATGCGCTGCCGGATCGTGGCTTCCCACTCGGCAACACCGGCATCGCTGGTGTCGGCCACTTCGAGATCCGGCCAGTCGATGCGGAACGACGCCGGGATGTGCGCGGCCTCGAAACTCTTCTCCGGCATGAGCGCGACCAGCAGCACGCCGGGGTCGCTCCGATGCATGTCGACCCACTCGACATCGACCAGCGCCTCGGGATGGGCATAGCCGGTGGCAACCGGCGACGCCGCAGGCGTGCCCTGGGCGATGGCGCGGTATGGACCGCGTGGGAGCAACAAGCTCGCGCCCACAACGAAGCCGCTCCGTAGCGCCGCGCGCCGTGAGTGGCGGCCAAGGGTCGGGATGTGACCTGGCATGTGGGACGTCCTCCTCGTTGTGATGGACAATCGCTTGCCCGCGTGTGCAACAGCGGGGGCAGGCTTTACGCAAGGCCGTTGCGCACCGCCCACGCCGCAGCCCCGGCTCGTGACGATATTCCGATCTTGTCATAGATGTGGGTGATGTGCGTAGCCACCGTCCGCCGGCTGATCTGCAGAATCTCGGCGATCTCCCGGTCGGGCAGCCCCGAGGTCAGCAGCGCCAGGACCTCTATCTCGCGCGGGCTGAGGTCGTGCGTGGCGCCAGCGGATGGCATCGGCTGGGTCAGGTGCGCACTTGCAACGGCGGCGATCATGCGACCCAACACGCTGCGCGCGGTCTCGATGGCGTCGTCGAGGGAGTGTTGCGCGCCGGTGGTGACCTCGGCGGTGAACGCGTCCTCGCCAAGTCGCTGGCGCAGCGAGCGGACCAGAATCTCCATCTCCCCGAGCTCAGAGGCAGGAACTGGCACTCGCCGTGCCTCGCGCACTGCGGTTGCGGTACCCACGAGCTGCGCGGCCGCGCCAGGGGCGATCGTGCCCGCGAACTGGGCGACTCGCTCCGCGACAGAGACGAGCATCAGAGGGTCCCCGATCGCCACGGCTTCGTCCAGCGCCTCGAGGATCGTGCTCGCCGCGGCGTGGCTGTCAGCACGGTCCTGCTCGATAGTGCCCTTGCCAATGAGTGCTCTGGCGAGCGATCGACGCACCCGATAATGCCGGGACAGCATGACCGCTTCGGTGAACCGGTCGAGCGCGTCCGGAAGATCCCCCTCCCGCCGAAGCAGCCACCCCTGGCTCGCGAGTGTGCGCGCCAGCCCTTCGGGGTCGCCGATGCGTCGCAGCAGGGACTCGCTTTGGCTCAGCAGATCCCTCGCCTCCGCGGGGGCGTCGCGAAGGTAGGCGAGATGACCGAGTCGCTGGAGGACATCCGCCTCTCCCCAGGCATCTTGCGCGACACGATATCTCGCCAGTGCGGTCTCGAACTGCGCCTTCGCGTCGTCCAGACGGCCGCGCATGGTGGTGGCGAGGGCGAGACTGGCGCCGAGCCGGGCAAGATCGAGCGGGTCGCCGTTCGGACCGACGATGGCGAGGCCCTCCTCCGCGCGTCTCGCGTACAGGTCGATATTGCCCTGCCGGTACGCGACGCTGGAGAGATGCCGGAGCGCCCACGACCCGGCCCGCAGGTCGCCGGCGCGCTGGAAGTGCGTACGTGAGTCCTCGAGCAGCATCGTGGCGTGGTCCGCCTCGCCGCGCACCATCGCGACCAGCCCCAGCGCCGTGAGGCCGGCCCCGAGCCAGGCGTCGTCTCCGCGGTCCCTGAGAACAGGGAGGGCGGCATCCGCCAGTCGCTCGGCCTCGTCGAGGTTACCCTGCGACTGCTCGAGGTGTCCGAGCACCACCATGGCCCGTGCGCGTCGCGCCGGGTCGTCCGTCGCATCGGGGTGCGCGAGGAGGCGCTGGAGGTGCCTCCGACCGGTTGCGACCTCTCCACGCTCGAGCCAGAGCGGCCAGAGCGACGTCGCGAGCTCCAGGGCGTCATTGATACGCCCGCCCTGCTCCAGCCCCATGAGCGCGGCCAGGACATTGTGTCGCTCGACGCCGAGCTGGCTCGCCGCCTGGTTGCTCGTGCCTCCCGTGCGTTCCAGAGCCGCCTGGTCGGCCAGCGCCTGGCACCAGCCTGCGTGCCGCTGGCGGATCTCCGCGGCTTCCCCGGCTGCGTCGAGCAGCTCGAGCGCATACTCGCGAATCGTCTCGAGCATGATGTATCGGGGCGGGTCCCACGGCAGGCCGTGTGCCGGCAACGGCATCGGGCGGACCAGGCTGTGGTCGATGAGTGTCCCGAGCGTCGCGAGATCGCCCGGCTGCTCCTCGGGCATGCTTGCCACGATGTCGACCGCCTCGATCGGGAACCCACCGATGAATACGGCGAGACGCCGGAGGAGCGCCTGCTCCGTTGGCTGAAGCAGTACATGGCTCCATTCGATCGTCGAGCGCATGGTGCGTTGCCGGGTCGGAGCGTCACGGGGGCCCGACTCCAGCAGCGACAGCCGATGGTCCAGCCGGGCGAGCAGCGCGGCTGGCGTGATCGCGCGCAGCCACGGTGACGCGAGCTCGATTGCCAGTGGGAGCCCGTCGAGGCGCCTGCAGATCTCGGCGATCACTCCTGCGTTGACGTCGGTGAGCCTGAGCTGGGCGCCGTTGTCCCGGGCACGCTCGACGAAGAGCCGCACGGCGTCCGACTCGACGGCCTCGGGCGACTGCGAATCGGGTCCCGGCACCGAAAGCGGTGGAACCGGAATGACGTGCTCGCCCGTCAGCCCGAGCGGGTGTCGGGACGTCACGACGACCGTCAGCTCGGAACAGTCCGCAAGCAGCTGCGCGACGATAGGCGCCGCATCGAGCACGTGTTCGAAGTTATCGAGAATGAGGAGTGCCCGGGCATCGGCGAGGAGCTCGGTCACCGACTCCATGGGCGACGCGGACTGCTGCAGCGTGCCGACTGCGCGGGCCACCGCGGAGGGCACGGCGGCGCTGTCGCGAACGAGCGAGAGCGGTGCGAACCAGATGCCGTCGGGGTAGCTCGGCTGGGTCTCGATCGCGAGCTGGATCGCGAGGCGTGTCTTGCCGACGCCACCCGGCCCGGTGAGCGTGAGCAGCCGGGCGGAGCCTGGGGCCAGCACGAGCCGCAGCTCTGCCAGCTCGCGCTCGCGGCCGATGAAGGTTGTCAGCCACCGGGGGAGCATTGGGCGGGAGGGCAAACGCGCTCGCTGCGGATCCCCATCTCTCGACATGACGCGCCTCCTGGCCCTGACTGGAGGGTTGCCGACGACCTCCTGCCGCCCCGTGCGGATCAGGCGAACCACGAATGCCAAAACGGCAGAACTGGGAGGGTTCCAAACACCGACTCTACGCGCGAGTATAGGTATGTCAACGCAATTGCAATGCCGCACCACCTCGTGCGAGTCGCGGCGACGCGAATCTGGCTACCCGGAGGGGTCAGGTCGTGGCGAGCAAGTCCCAAATGGCGCGGGAGAGGCGTGCGATCTGCAGGGTTCCCTCGGCAGGGTCGGCGAGACCCTTCGTCATGATCGCGATGGCGTAGGCGAGGTTCGGGCCGTACACGATCCCGACGTCGTTGCGCACGCCGCGCACGCTGCCCGTCTTGTGCGCGACCTCGATGCCAGCGTCCTGGGGCAGGAGAGCTGGCAGGCGGTCGCTGACGGTCTGATGCTTCAGCATCGTGATCATCGCGTCGCGGCTCTCGGGCGAAAGCCCATGCCCGTTCTCGATGATCGTCATGAGGCGCGCCATGTCGGCCGGCGTGCTGCGGTCGTACTCGTCGTCGGTGTACACGTCGCCGCTCGTCGAGCCGGAGCCCTTGAGCCGCTCCCGGAACGCGTCGTAGGTCAGCGCCGGATCGTCCGCGGCGATGCCGACCATGTGCGCGAGGATGTGCCAGGTCGGGTGGGGCAGGTAGGTGTCTCCCAGCTCGAGGTCAGCGAGTGTGGCGGCGAGCCGATCCTGGCCGACGAGACGATAGACCAGGTCGGTGGCGTAGTTGTCGGAGACGATGATCATCAGCTCGGCGAGGTCGCGCACGGTCGGGTTCAGGCCGGCATCGAGATGCTGCAGCACGCCGGAGCCGGGGACGCGGTCGTCTGGCACCAGGGTGACGCGCTCGGCCAGGTCGATATCGCCGGCGTCGGCGAGGCGGTAGAGCGCATAGAGCAGCGGCACCTTCATCGTCGAGGCGGTTGGGAAGGTGTCACCGGCGTTCCAGGCCAGCTCCTCACCGGTGCCGAGATCATGCACGAGCACGCCGAGCCGGCCACCGGTCGCCGCTTCGAATGCGCTTGTCGCCTGCTCGAACGCCGTCTGCCGCGCGGTTCCTGTCTCACTCGTCACGAAGCGTCTCCCTCTGGATTGGTCGCGTCACTGGTGTCATCGCTGCTTGCCTGCATGGCGAGTTTCACCTGCACGCCGATGCCGTCGAGGATCGCGCAGGCGCATCCACACGGCGAATGCCATGGTCGCGTCGCCGATCAGTGCGGTCAATGCCATCCAGATGGCACGGCCGGAGGGGAGTGGGCGCTACCGTGCCCGCTCCGGCTCGAGGATCGTTCGTGGCGTGCCGAACCGGATCGTCGCCGCGAGCAGCGGCACCACCAGAATCGCGGCGATCGTGTTGAGCATCGCGTAGGAGCCGAGCCCGACCACGACACCCGAGAGCAGACCGGCGCTCGCTCCCGCGATGCCCATCAGCAGGTCGGCGGTACCCTGCACCGTGGGGCGGTCGTCGGCCGGAATCGACTCGGTGAGGAGCGTCGATCCGGCGATGAGGGTGCAAGACCAGCCGAGCCCGAGCAGGAAGAGCCCGATCATCAGGTGCGCCGTCTCGTGTCCTGTCGCGGTGCCCGCGATGGCGAACGACGACAGCAGGATCGCGCAGCCGGCGACGATTACCGGGCGCCGCCCGACGCGGTCGGAGGCCATGCCGACCAGCGGCGACGCGACGTACATTCCGGTGATGTGCCCACTAATTACCAGCCCGATGATCTTCAGGGATGCATCGCCGTGCTGGAGGTGGACCGGTGTCATCGACATCACCGCGACCATGACCGCCTGGCCGATCGCCATCGCGGCGAACCCCAGCGTCGCAGCCGGGATGCCGCGGACGATCCTGACCGCTTCACTGATGGACACGTGGCGCGAGGGACCGACATGCTGGACGCCGGTGGCGCGAGCCAGGTCCTCGCGCGCGACGATCAGGGGGTCAGGTCGAAGCATCGTGGCGATCAACACCGCCGCGATGATGAACACGATGACGGTCAGCACGTACGGCCCGGCCAGGCGCGGCACGCCGATCGACTCCGCGAGGTTGCCCATGGGGGAGGCGACGTTCGGCCCGAAGACCGAGCCGACGGTTGTCGCCCACACGACGGTGGCGAGCGCGCGGCCGCGGGTGTCGGGCAGGGCGAGGTCCGTGGCCGCATAGCGGGACTGCAGACCCGCGGTGGTGCCGCCGCCGGTGAGTACCAGCCCCAGCAGCGCCAGCGGGAACAGGTCGAGCGCGGCGCCGATGACAACGGTCACCGCGCCGAGGATGCCGACCAGGTAGGCAAGCAGCAACCCTGGCCGCCGGCCATGCACGTTCATCACGCGGGACACCGGGAGCGCGATCAGCGCGCCGCCGGTGACGGATGCCGCGGAGGCGAGCCCGCTGAGCGATTCGGTGGCGAGGTCGGCGGCGAGCAGCGCTCCGACCGCCGCGCCGGAGGCGACGCCGATCCCACCGAGCACCTGCGCGGCGGCGAGTACGCGCACGATGCGCCGCTGTGTGTCCTGAAGCTGGGCGACGGGCTCGGTGTTCACGTGTGCTGGTGGCTCCCATATCGAGTCTGCGCGGACCGTCGCCGGACCGCCTGAGGCGAGTCGATTGTCGCATGGCGCACGAGCGAACGGTACGTCACGGAGGCACGAAAAAGCCGACCGTCGCCCATGGCGGCGGTCGGCTGATCGGCTCGTTGTGACCGGCGTGGTATCAGGAGGACGGTGTCGCCTCCGGTGTGGTCACCTCGTTCGTGGTCGGTGGCGCGGCGAGGTAGACCTCGACGTCGATGTTGTCGTCATCCTTCTCGAGGATGGCGATGCCGGTGTAGCCGGAGTCGTTCATCGGATGCAGCGCGACGACGAGCTTGTCATCCTTGACCACCCCGCCGATCTCGCCGCAGGCGATGTAGGTCTGGATGTTCTCGTCGCTCTCGTGCACGTTGATCGAGTGCGCGGTGGCGAGCATGTCGTCCCACGTCAGCTGGTCGCCGTCGTCCGACTCCGCGTAGAGAATCTGGGACGCGGTCAGCACGCCTTGCGGCTCGCTGGCCTCGTCATCGTCGCTCTGGCCGATCGGGACGATGTTGTTCAGCGGCATTGCCGGGTTCGGATCGAGGTCGTCACAGGTCCCGGCATGGATGTGGGAGGGGTGTGACGGGCTCTCTGCCTGGTCCTGGGCGCTGGCGGCTCCAATGCCGCCCGCCATCAGGCTGCCTGCGAGCACCGCGCCGATCGACAGATGTCGAAGCGTACTGAATCGCGACATGGCTGACTCCTCCGTGGATATACCGGGGTCCGGCCAGTTTTGGCCGTGAGCACCGGCGCTGAACGCCGAGACGCTTCGCTCAAGGGTCTCTATGGCGCTAGGAAGCATGTTTTATGCCAACACCCTGCTGCTATCGCTAACGGCTCGGTGGCATCAGGTCTCCGGCCCGCCTTCCGTCGGCTCGTCGCGGCCGATCTCCTTACCGGCCTGTGCTGGAGTGCTGCGCATGTGGCTAGCGCTTCGGGGCGCGATAGCCCGCGTTCAGGGCGTCCTCCTCGGTTGCGAAGCACCACTCGGGCACCGTGCCGTTGTAGGATGCTCGGCCCGGCGCGTGGTAGATCATCGAGCTGGCATTGCCCTTGATCGGGTAGCCCGGCGGGCAGGTCGCGCTGCCGTCGCCGGCCACGGCTCCCACCGGCGCGTCGACATTGGTGCCCGACTCGTCAGAGGTCGCGGAGGGCGAGGGCTTCGCATTGGATGCCTCGTGCATGGGCTCCTCGTAGTCGATGCCGGATGGGCTGGCCTCGGCGATGCCACTCTCACCCTCGGGGCTCGCGCCGGAGTCGGATCGTCCCCGGTTGCGTCGGCCCGGAGCTCGATACCCCGCCGCGATGGCGTCCTGCTCTGTGGCGAAGCAGAACTCGGCCTTGGTGCTCTTGTACGAGGGGAAGGCCGGCAGGTGGTAGATTTTGGAGTTGGCATTTCCCTTCACGGGGTAACCCGGTGGCGTGTCGGTGGTGCCGTCGCCGCGAACCGCCCCCGCCGGCATTCCGGTGTCCGTGCCGGCATCTGGCGAGGCGGCGGCGCGCTCCGAGCGAGCGGGGGGAGAGTCGCCAGGGCTCTCACCCGACGGAACGTCGACGTCCTGCATGTTTCCGACGAACTCCGGCACCTCGCCGCCGACGTGCTCGTCGGACGTCCCGACCATCTCCTGCTCGATGGCGGGCTGGACGGCGTCCGAGGCGCTGCCAGTGTCTATCGTCGCCTCGGCTTCACCGGTGAGGGTCTCGTCGCCACTATCTGTCTCGAGATCGCCGGCGGAGCTGGTCGCCTCGTCGATGTCCGGCTCCATCGCGGCAAAGGCGTCGTCACCGGCGAGCGGATCGACACGACGGTCCGAGGGGTAGTCACTGCCGGAGAAGTCATCGCGGCCGGTGTCGTCAGGGTCACCAGCCACAGGCTCGTCAGGCAGATCCGCGTAGGGATCCTGTGTGGATGTCTCTCCGGTCGCCGCGGATGCGCCCTTGTCGATCACACCCAGCTCGCCCTCGGCGGAGAGGTTGGCGGCATCGGGGTCGAACGCATCTTCTTCATCTTCGGAGAATTCGAGCGTTGTCCCGAGCGCGTCCTGCTCTTCGTCCAGCTCGTTGCCGGTGGCCGAGCGGGACGGCTCCGTGGTGCCGGTCGAAAGGTCGGTGAAGGTGTCGGCGTCGCTCTGGCCAGGCGCCGTCACCGCCTCGTCGCCCTGCGCGAATGCGTCGCCGGCGGCCTCGGATTCGACCTCTTCACGGGCAACGCCTTGAGGTGTGTCGGTGCCCGGCTCAATGTCGATGCTGGCAGCCTCAACGTCACCCTGGTCGGTTGGTGACGGGGCATAGCCGCCGGCGGTGAACTCGTCGCTGCTGGCGCCGTCGAAAGCAGTCAGCTCGTCCTGCTCCGAGACGCCTTCGACATCCTCGTCGCGCGGCTCGGGGACGTTGTCAGCGGTCGCGCCGCGTGCGGCGAAGTCCCGGTCGCGGCTGGTGTCGATGCGCTCGTCGTCGTCATCAGCTTCGTGACGTCCGACGGCGTCATGGATCTCGTCCATGCCGTCCTCGGAGCCCTCGCCTGGGTAGCTCGCCTCGTCCGGCTCCTCGTCCCCGCCGGCATCCTCGAAGTCCGAGTGGTCGGTGGTGGTGCGCTCTTCATCGGACGCGGTGCTCTCGGCCGTTCCCGGCGCGGAACCCGTATAGGCGTATTCGCTCTCGCTGTCGTCGAGATCGGGGAGGACCTGACGCTCATCGCTGGCGGTCGTGTCGCTCGACGTTGAAGTCGTGCCGGAAGTGGTCGAGCCTCGCAGCGGCTCGGTGATGTCGCCGGTAGCCCGATCGGTGCTGGCGGACGATGTGGCCGCGCCCTGGCCGGTCGAGCCGGTCTGTTGCCGAGTTGAGGTGTCCCTTTGAGCGCCCTGCGGTGAGCCGAGGAAGCCGCGCAGCCACGCGATGATCCGCTCGACGATGCTGCCGGATGATCCTGAGTTCATGTCACCCTCCCGAGTGTTGCACGGGACCTGCGTTCGCGGTGCCGGTGCGTTCGATACAGCCGATGCTCTTCATGCTCTTTGGCCGTGTATTGCAAGAAGGGTTCCATCATACGCCTGTATATCGACTTGCTTCACGCGCGAGGTCGCAAAAATGTGCGAGCCCCCTCGTCGCGTGACGAGAGGGCTCGCATCATGTGCCACTGACTGGATGGGCGCGGGTGCTAGGGCCGCGCGCTCCAGCGTCGGCGGCTCGCCGCCAGGCCGAGCGCCGCCAGCGCCAGCGCGACCAGCAGGAGCACGATCGCGATTGGCCCACCGTTGCCGCCGGCGCCCTGACCGGTGTTCGGCAGCGCCGACACCGCGGTCTTCGTCGGCGCCTGCGTCGCGGTGGCCTGGGCCTGTGTAGCGCTCGGCGTCACCGTGGCGGTCGCCGGTGCGTCGGTCGGTGTCTGCGTCGGCTCCGTGGTCGGCGTGACCGTTGCCGGCGCCTCCGCGGGGTCGAGCACGATGTCAAGCTCCTGAATCGGTGCGTCGATCACCTGCGTGTGCTCGTACGCCTGGAAGGCAGGGAGCCCGTTGATGCTGACGAGGTACTCGCCGTACGGGATGCTCACCGCGATCGCGACCGAGGATGGCAGCTGGAGCTGCTCGGCCTCGAAGGTGCCGCGCTCGACGTACGAGCCGTCGGTGGTGGAAAGCGTCCACGACGCGCCCTCTGGGAGCGTGTCGGCCACGTCCGGATCCGACGAGCTGAGGTTGAGCGTCACCTGCGACTCGGTGATCGGCACCAGCGGGATGTCCGTTGCGAATCCGGGCGCGTCGATCGTGATCGCCGTGCTGTAGAACTCGTAGTTCTCGCCCGCGTCGAAGGTGAGGATGTAGTCCCCGAACGGGACGTCCTCGGCCGCCTCGAAGGTGTACGGCAGCGGCTGCTCCGTATCGATCGTGCCCGACAAGTCCACGTCGGTGCCATCGTCGGCGGTGCCGCTGATCGTCCACACCGAACCCGCCGGTACGGTGGCGGCCGTCTGCGCGGCGAACGCTTGCGCGCCAACGAGCGCGGATTCCTCGCCGTCAATGACGGTGAGCGTCACCGACGAAGTCGTCACCGGCTCGAGCACGACCTCGACCGTCTGAATCGGCGTGTCGATGGTCACCTCGGCGGTGTACGGCTCGAAGGTCGGGCCGGCGTCGATCGTGATGATGTAGTCGCCGTACGGCACCGGGTTCTCGACGGCGATCGAGGTTGGCAGTGCGAGGTCGCCTGTCGCGAACACGGCGCTGTCGACCGGTGTGCCATCGGCGAGGGTGACCGTCCAGGTCGCGCCCTCAGGCATGGCGCTGGCGATCTCCGGCGCCGACGAGGACAGGTTGATCGTCACCTGCGACTCGGTGATCGGCACCAGCGGGATATCGAAGGTGAAGGTCGGGACGTCGATCGTGATGGACGTGCTGTAGAACTCGTAGTTCTCGCCCGCATCGAGCATCAGCGTGTAGCTGCCGAACGGAACGTCCTGCGCCGCTTCGAAGGTGTAGGGAAGCGACTGGTCGCTGTCGATCGTGCCCGAGAGGTCGACCGGTGAGCTGTCATCGGCGGTGCCGGTGATGCTCCAGGTCGTGCCGGCCGGCACGATCGGATCCGCCAGGGCGGGGGATGCGCCATCGACCACGGTCAGCGACACCGTGGAGACCGTCACCGGCTCCAGCACCACGCTGATCGTCTCTACCTGCTCGTCGACCGTGACGCTCGCCGTGTATGGCTGGAACGTGGGACCAGCATCGACGCTGATCGTGTAATCGCCGAACGGGACGCGATCGTTCACGTCGATCGTGGCGGGGAGCTGCAGATGCTCGGTGGCGAAGGTGTCGCCGCCGACGGGCGTGCCGTCCGCGGTTGTGACTGTCCACGTCGCGTCGGCCGGCAGCGTGTCCGCGATGCTCGGATCGGCCGAGGACACCTCGACGGTGACCGCGGCGTCGGTCGCCGGATCGAGCACGACGTCAATCGCTTGTGTGACGCTGTTGATCGTGACGGTCGCCGAGTAGGGCTGGAAGGACGGACCCGCGCTCACCGTGATGACGTACTCGCCAAACGGTACCGGGTTCTCCACGGCGATTGCCGCGGGCAGCTGGCGATGCTCGGCCGCGAAGGTGTCGCCGCCGACAGGAGTGCCGTCCGCCAGCTCCACCGACCACGAAGCATCCTCCGGCAGCGTATTGGCGATGGTGGGATCGGCCGAGGAGACGTTGACCGTCACCTGTGATTCGGTGACCGGGTCCAGCACCACGCTGACGGTCTCGATCTGCTGGTCAATGGTGACATTCGCCGTGTACGACTGGAACAGCGGACCGGCGTCCACCGCAATGGTGTACTCGCCGAACGGCACGCGGTCGTGCACCGGGATCGACGCCGGGAGTTGTCGGTCAGCCTCCGCGAAGGTGTCGCCACCCACCGGGGTGCTGTCGGCGGTGGTGACTGTCCATGTGGCGTCGGCCGGCAGCATGTTGGCGATGCTCGGGTCGGCCGACGAGACCTCGACGGTGACCGCGGCGTCGGTCGCTGGCGTGAGCACGATGTTGAGCGTCTGCACGGCGGTGTTGATGGTGAATGTCTGCTCGTAGGCATCGAACGCCGGGCCGCCGTCGATGCTGATCACGTAGTCGCCGAACGGGACCGGATTCTCCACCGAGATGCTGGCGGGCAGCACGAGATGCTCGCTCGCGAAGGTGTCGCTCGCCACCGGCGTGCCGTCCGTCGTGGACACCGTCCAGGTCGAGCCCTCCGGGAGCGTATCTGCGATTGTCGGGTCGGCGGAGGTGACGTTGATGGATACCTGCGACTCCGTCACCGGATCGAGGACGACCTCAACCGTCTGGTCCGCGCTCTCGATCGTGACGTTGGCGGTGTAGGGCTTGAAGGTCGGCCCCGCGTCCACACTGATGACGTACTTGCCGTAGGTCACCGGCTTCGCAACCGTGATGGTCGCCGGCAACTGCCGGTCATCCTCCGCGAAGGTGTCGCTCCCGACCGGGGTGCCATCAGCCCTCGTGACGGTCCACGTCGCATCCGCCGGCAGCGTGTCGGCGATGCCCAGGTCGGATGACGTGACCTCGATCGTCACATTCGAGGTCGGCAGCTTGTCGTAGGCGAGGAAGTCGAAGTCGTGGTGGGCGTAGAGGTGAATCACGCCGGTCGAGACGCCGGTGGTTGCCTCCGTGACGATGTAGTCGCCCTCGGGGATCGTGCCATCTCGTGTATCGGGGACGTAGGTGCCGCTGAAGTCGTCGTACAGGAAGGTGACGTCGCCGAGCGGCCGTCCCTCGGCGGTCTCGCCCTGGCCGTACGCCGTGAAGGAGAACCCGCCGGTGCCGTCATCCACGGTGCAATTCGCGGCTGGGGACGTCGAGCTCGATGCCGCAACGAGTGCCGGGCTGACGTGCTGCTCCTCCACATAGTGGAAGAACTCGGCGCCGCCGTCGTGCTGCGCATCGGCGCAGGTGTAGACCCAGATATCGACCTCGGCCACGAAATCCTCATCGTCGGGAATGGGCGTCCAGTCCGGCTCGGCGATGAAGTTGCGCGCGTAGATCTCGACTGGACCGTAGCCATCAGGCTCGAAGTCGAATGGGTCCGAGGTCAGGCTGGCGCCATCGTGGTCCTCGGTGATCGTGTAGGTGCCGGCGGGGATGCCAGCGAAGTACGCGGTGCCTTGGCCGATCAGCGATTCCGTCCAGGTATCGCCCGTCTCGGTGTTGGTAAGCGTGAACACGAACTCGCCGTCGGCCTCGGTGCTGTAGCGGCAGTCCGGCGCGTCCGCCGCGGCAAGCAGCGGGCCACTCTCATCGAAATCGGTGATCTGGAACGCGGCCTCGCCGGCGCGGTCCGGGTCGACACAGAAGTCCTTCCAGACCTCGATGTCGCCGGTGCGGTACGGCTCGGTGAAGACGTTGATGTCGATGGACGTCCCGCTAAACGCGTCGATCGCGAAGGGCTCCGACAGCACCTCGCCGGTCTGCGGGGAGGCGTAGCCCAGCACGTGGTAGCCACCAGGGACGGGACCGCTGTAGAAGATTCCGCCTTGGGTGTCGATCTGCACGCCGCCGTCCCCATCGACGGCACTGGAGGGATCGGTGAGATCGGTGAGCGGGTAGAGGGTCAGCTGGCCGGAGATGGCCTCGGCGACCTCACAGCGCGAGACCGCGGCGATGCCCAGGAGGGAATCGTCCCGGACGACGAACTCGACGTCGCCGTCGCGACCCTCGCCGGTGCAGAACAGCAGCATGCCGCCGACAATGCCGTCGCCCTCGGTATCCGGTGTCGGCAAGTCCTCGCCGGCGTAGTAGTTGATGATGCGAAGGCGCGGAGGTCCCTGGTCGCCGGGAACGACGAACGGGTCGGACGCGATCGTAAGGCTGCCGCTGCTCTCGGTAGCAACGTATGTTCCGGCCGGGATGTCATAGAACCAGGTGCTCGTGCCGTAGCCGAGCGACTGCCTGAATGACGCACCGGTGTCCTGGTTGTCCAGCGTGATCGTCAGCTCGGGTCGCTCGCCGAACGGCGGCTCGGCGTAGCAGGTGTCCGCGGCCGCGAGTCGCGGCAGCTCGCTGTACGTGTCGAGCAGGAAGTCGGTCGAACCGGCGCGCGCGTCGTCGTGGCAGTACTGCTTCTCGACGAACAGGTCGACGTATGCCGGTAACGATTCGAAGTACCTGACCGCCGTGATGTGCGCCTCACCGCTGGTGTTCTCACCCAGCGTGATCGGCTCCGAGGACGAGCCCGTGGTGTCGCTGGTGACAATCCACGATCCGTATGGGATCGCCGCGAAGGCCGCGATGCCGTTTGCACCGACCGCCACGGGACCGTAGACCTCTCCTGGATCATTAGCGTTGGTGAGGCTGAAGGAGTCGCCGCTCTCCGGCGCGATGGTGCAGCCCGAGGTGTCGGCGGCCGCCAAGGTGGTGGCCGCGCTCTCGTAGAACTCGGTGGTCCCAGCGCGAGTCTCGTCAGCGCAGTAGGCGAGCGACACGTCGACGGTGCCGGTTCCTGTGCCGGACGGTGTCGGCTGCGCCTTCTCGGGGACGAAAAGGAGGATCGTGAGCTGCGTCCCGCCACCGTCCGCGATGCTGAACGGCTTGCTGTCGAACGGGCCGTTCATCACGTACCCGTTGCCCGACGCGTCATTGTAGTTGGCCAGATGCGCCGCGTAGTCGCCACCTGGTACCGAGAAGGTCAGTGGCTGGGAGGATAGTGTGGTGACCGGCGAGGCCTCACCCGAGTCGACATTCGAGACGGTGAAGTCGACCTGCATGCCCGCAGGCACCTGCTGACAGTCATAGCTCGTCGATGCGGAAAGTCGCGCGTTCACCTCGAGCGCGACGTACTCGACCTCGCCGGCGCGGTCGTCATTGCCGCAGATCCCGAACACGACCATGAGCTGACCGCCGGGGGCCACGTCGGTCGTGACGGACTCGCCGGCTGGTGCGATCGATCTGCTTTCGGATGTGGCCGTGGCGGTCGGCTCAACCGTCGGCGCAATGGTCGGGTCGGGAGCCGTGGTTGGCACCACGGTAGGCGTCGGCGCGACGGTTGGTTGGGGTTGCTCGGGCGCCTGTTCGGAGGTGTCGCCCGAAGAGGTCGTTGTACTCTGATCCGGCGGCAGCGGCGTCGCTTCCTGCGCGCCCGCCGGATGCGCCAGCGGCATCGCCGCGATCATGATAAACAGGGCCAGTACGAGGCGTAGCCTCGCTTGCCACTCTGACTGCATGTGGTTCTCCCCCCACAGATTCTTGCGGACAATGCGACACGCCGGCCCAGCCGGACGCCCCGCCCACTCCAGTGGCCTGCTGCGACCACGTGGTTCCTGCCAGATACCCCCTTGCATGCGCTGCACCGTAACATGACATATTCATCAATTGTCGATCTATCGTTCAAAAACCCGATATCAAGTGTGCACCATTGGCGGAATATGGTCAATGCGTAAGTGGTTGGCTATCGATGACATAACTTAGGTAGCATGACTGATGTCTCATGCCACAGGAAAGCCGGGTGAGATGCATCTCACCCGGCTTTGGTCATGTGATTGGTGTGGTATCGGCTCAGGCGTCGTCGCTGGCGCCCTCGACCCAATCGCCGTCGTCGTTCTTGTGGTACTTCTGCTTCACCGCCGCCCACGCCACGCGGTGCGCGCGCTCCTCGTCGTGGTCGTATTCGTCCCAGGCGCTGTTGTACGCCTCCTTGTAAATGTCCTCGGCGTGCTTCGGCAGGTTGTCTTTCACGGAGTCCGGCAGGTCGCCACGGTTCCTGTAGGGCATGTCTGTCCTCCTTGCGGTTCGATGCTCTTGACTGCCGGACGCTGTTGCAGACCGCGTGCCATCGGCGGTCGAGCTGGTCGTCACACTCGGCCGCCCCGCCTCGTCTTCTCATCGAGGCATAGCGTTCCTTCCTCGCTGGAATCCGATCTCACCGTGAGGGTGCTCACGCGTCTTTGGATAGCGGGGCGATGGCACGTTGCCGTTGGCAGCGGGGATCGCGTATCATTCGGGGCTCGCGCTGCCCAGGGCGGTGCATCGGTCCCCACAGGTCATTCGCCGAGTTCCCGACACCCCGCGTCGGGACAGTCACGCCGGCAGCCTCGCCGGCAATGGGTCTCACGTCGTACTCGAACAAACGTTCGCAAGCAGGACGGTTTCTGACCGCCCTCTGCGCTACTGTTGTCTCTGGGTCCTGGCGGTTCAACGGTTCGTTTTTGGAGGAAGCACGATCTATGGAGATGCACCTGAACACGCAGGTGGATGAAGCGCGGGGTCCCGCTCCGTACAAGGGGCTGACGCTGCTCGCCGCGTGTGTGGCGCTGTTCATGGCGATTCTGGACAACCTCGTTCTCAATGTCGCCATTCCCACTATCAATCGCGATCTCGCGCCGTCCACCTCACAGCTGCAGTGGATCATCTCGGCGTACACGCTGGTTTTCGCCTCGCTGCAGATCACGGCCGGTGGTCTTGGCGACCGCTACGGGCGCAAGCGATTCTTCATGATCGGCATCGCGTTCTTCTCGCTGACCTCGGGCGCGGCGACCTTCATCGACAGCACGGAGTCGCTGATCGCGATCCGGGCGCTGATGGGGATCGGCGGCGCGCTGATCATGCCGCTGTCGCTCTCGCTGATCGCCGACGCCTTCCCGCCCAACGAGCGGGGCAAGGCGCTTGGCATCTGGTCGGCGATCTCGGTCTCCGGGTTGGCGCTCGGCCCGATCGTCGGTGGCTTCATCGTCGAGAACTGGGCGTGGCACTGGATCTTCCTGATCAACGTGCCGATCGGCGCGGCCGCCTTCGTGCTGACGCTGCTGGTCGTGCGCGAGTCTCGTGACTACAGCGGTGACACCTCGATCGACATCCCGGGCACGGTGGCCGTGAGCCTCGCGGTCGGTCTCCTGACATGGGGGTTGATCAAGGCCGGCGAGGTCGGCTGGGAGTCGTCCCAGGTCGTCGGCAGCCTGCTCGCGTCGCTGGTGATGTTCGCGATCTTCATCGCGATCGAGCAGCGCGTGCGCAGGCCGATGGTGCCGCTCGGGCTCTTCCGATCGCGGATGTTCACCGGCGCCAACATCACCGCGTTGGCGGTGGCGTTCCTGATCTCCGGGCTCGCCTTCACCAGCACCATGTACTTCCAGAACATCCATGACTACTCGCCGATCAAGACCGGTCTCACGATGCTGCCGATGGTGGCCGTGATGATGGTGCTGTCGCCGTTCGTCGGCAGCCTGGTGGGCCGGGTGGAGATCCGCAACCTGATCGCGATCGGCCTGCTGATCTCCGGCTCGGGCGCGCTGATGTGGCTCCGCGCCTCGACCGACGCGACGTACCTGACGGTGCTGCCGGCAATGATGCTGGTGGGCGCGGGGAACTCGTTCCTGTTCGCGCCGATGACCACCGGCGTGATGAACAGCGTGCCGGAGTCGCAGGTCGGCGTCGGCTCGGCCGTGAACGGGGCGGTGCGCGAGACCGGCTTCGCCTTCGGCGTGGCGGTGCTCGGGGCGCTTGCCAACCGCACCTACCGCAACTCGTACACCGGCAACGACCAGATCGAGTCGCTGCGAGAGCAGGGCGACGGCGCGCTGGCGCCGGTGGTGCACGTGGTCGGTGACGGCATCAACTTCGCCGGCAACTGGGTGCGGTCGGTGGACGCCTTCGCGGCGGTGCCCGACCAGGCCATCAGCGTGATCGATCGGGCGTCGAGCCAGGCGTTCATCGACGGCATGCACTTCGCCTTCACGGTCACTGGCGTGATGACGGTGATCGCGGCGCTCGGCACGTGGCTGCTGATCGGCCCGGACACGCCGACGGCTCACACCGTGCCGACCGAGGAGACAGAGCGTGAATCGGCCCCGGCTCCCTCGATCGCGGCCTCGCCTGTGGGCGAGTAGGGACGCCGCCAGCGACAGTTCACGTGTCAGGACAACGGAGGCTGCCGGCACAGTGCCGGCGGCCTCCGTGTTGCATGCCCCGCAGGTGGCAGGCGATACGATTCCTTGTGAAAGGCGTAACAGATTTGACACAAACCGGCGGTACTGTCGGCTGGGTCTATTCTGGTGGGGCTACATGCCAATTGACGTCCGTTCATACGGCATGCATGATGAATTCCGGGTATCAGCGCACACCGATTGTCACCAACTGAGGGTCGAGATCGTCACACGGGTATCACTGCGCGTCTCACGCGTGGCGGTGCTTCACGTTGATGCAGCAGCGAGGCTCCTGTGACGCGGGAGCGAGCGGCCGAGATGTCTCGCCGGTCACGTCAACCGTTCGCGTCTCCTCCAAAGGACGGAGATGGCTGCCCGCCGATCGGGTAGCCGGAAATCGAGCGGTGGGCCGATGCCGCCGGCGGTCACGAGACATACATTGGGTTCAGGGTCCGAACGGAGTGATGTCACACGATCAGCACGATCGGAGAGGTACAGCGATGCAGTTGCCCTTCACAGCGCGCCTGGCGCGAATCAGCGCGACGCACCCCTGGCGGGTCGTCGCGGCGTGGATACTCGTCCTCGTCCTGGCCGTCGGCACCATGGGCGTGCTCGGCGACGCGACGACAACCGAGATTCGGTTCACCAACAGTCCCGAAGCCCAGACCGGCATGGATGTGCTGGAGAAGGCCGGTCTCGATGACAACAACCCGACGGACGAGACCGTTATCATCCAGGCGAAGTCCGGGACCGTGGATGACGCCGCCTACCGCGAGCAGGTCGAGAAGGTGACCAGCGCGCTGCGCGGCATGGACGGCGTGGTCATCCCTGACTCGGTCGTCAACTACTACGAGCTGAGCGCGAACCCGGCCACCGCCGCGATGGCGGAGGGCATGGTGTCGAAGGACCGGCGCACCACGCTGATCCCGCTCACGCTGGCCGGCACGCAGGACGAGGCGACCGAGAACGCGGCCACCTACCAGGACACGCTTGCCGGGTTCAACACCGACGGGTTCGAAGTGCAGTCGGTGGGGTTCATCAGCATCGGCGAGGAGAACAACACGATCGCCGAGGAGGATCTCGTCAAGGGTGAGACCTTCGGCATTGGCGCCGCGCTGGTGATCCTGGTGATCGTCTTCGGCGCGCTCGTCGCGGCCGGCGTGCCGGTCGTGCTGGCGATGGCGTCGATTATCGTCTCGTTCGGCCTGACGGCGATCCTCGGTCAGGTCTGGGATCTCTCATTCTTCATCACCAACATGATCACGATGATCGGTCTCGCGGTCGGCATCGACTACGCACTGTTCGTGATCGAGCGCTACCGTGAGGAGCGCCGCAACGGGCTCGAGAAGCGTGACGCGATCACCGTCGCAGGCGGCTCCGCCACCAAGGCGGTGGCGTTCTCCGGCGGCACGGTGGTACTGGCGCTGAGCGGCATGTTCCTGCTGCCGGCCACCATCTTCCAGGCGCTCGCCGCTGGAGCGGTGATCGTCGTGGTGGTCTCGGTGATCGGCACGATGACGCTGGTGCCCGCGGTGATCAGCCTGCTCGGTGATCGCATCGACTGGCCGCGCAAGCGCAACTACGACGCCTACCACGCCGACCACGCGAGCGAGCGCCACCACGGCGTCGAGACGGTGTACTCCGGCTTTTGGGGCCGCGTGACGAAGGCGGTCACGGCTCGCCCGGTGATCGCCGTCATTGTGGCGTCGGTGCTGCTGATCACGGCTTCCATCCCGTACTGGGACATCAACACTGGCTTCGCCGGGGTCGAGACGATGCCGCCGGACAGCGAGGTCCGCCACGGCTTCGAGATTCTGGATCAGGAGTTCTCCGCCGGGGAGCTCGCGCCGGTCCAGTTCGTGATCGAGGGCAAGCCAGAGGACGTCGCGCCGGGCATCGACAAGCTCCGCGCGTCGCTGGCCGATATGACCGTGCCCAACGGCGACGGCAGCGGGCCGGCGTTCCTGCCGGTGCCGGCGGGCGACTGGGCAGTCTGGAGCGAGGGCGGCGACGTCGCGCTCCTCGAGGCGACACTGACGCACGCCTCCAACGACGAGCGCTCGTACGACACGATCAAGGAGCTTCGCGACGACGTCGTGCCGGCGGCCTTCGATGGAACAAACGCGAAGGTTTACGTCAGCGGCGAGACGGCGTTCAACCAGGACTTCTTCGAGCTCGTCGCGACCTACCAGCCGATCATCGTCGTATTCGTGCTGGTGCTGAGCTTCATCCTGCTGCTGCTGGCGTTCCGCTCGGTGGTGGTGTCGGCGAAGGCGATCGTCCTCAACCTGCTGTCGGTCGGCGCGGCGTACGGCCTGCTCGTGCTGGTGTTCCAGAAGGGCGTCGGTAACGAGTTCTTCGGACTGCAGCACACCCCGACGATCGAAGCATGGATCCCGATCTTCCTGTTCTGCGTCCTGTTCGGTCTGAGCATGGACTACCACGTCTTCCTGCTGAGCCGCATCCGCGAGCATTACGACGAGACGGGCAATAACCTCGAGTCCGTCGCCGTCGGCCTGAAGTCGACGGGCCGGATCATCACCGGCGCGGCGCTGATCATGGTCGCGGTGTTCGCCGGCTTCGCCTCCGGGCGTCTGGTGATGCTGCAGCAGATGGGCTTCGGCCTCGGTGTGGCGGTGCTGATCGACGCGACCATCATCCGCACGGTGCTCGTGCCGTCGGCGATGGCGCTGCTGGGAGACCGCAACTGGTACATGCCGGCGTGGCTGCACTGGCTGCCGGACCTGCGCGTCGAGGGCGCGCCGATCAAGCGACCGCAGATCGAGACGCCGCTCGTGGTCGAGCCCCCTGCGCCATCCTTCGGTGGTGGCGGCGAGTAGGACCGCGCACACAACAGCCCCGGATCCACATCGGATCCGGGGCTGTTGTGCGCGTCGACGCTATGCCGCTGGGGTCGCGGCAGCGTCCACCGTCATCTCGAAGGTGAGTTCCACTTGCACATGTACCCGAACCTCCGGGTCGGCGGTTGGATCGAATGAGACTGGAGCGTAGGTGCCGGAGAGCAGCGTCGCCACATCCGCGGCTGGAGAGCAGTTGTTGACACCTGTCGTGCCCACCAGGGGGTAGGGTGACTCGACGCTGGTCGGCACATCACGGGACGCCACGAGTTCGCCCCGGGTCACACCGAGGAGCTCCGCCTGCACGTCGGCGCGCGCCGCACCGTCGGAGATCGCCATCTGGCGTGCCTCCTTCTCCAGCGCTGCACAGTCGTCTGCCTGGTAGACAACGGTGACCCTGCCCACGACCATTCGCTCTTCGGCCGCGCCCGACATTGCCGCGTCGACCAGGCGCTGCATCATCTCGGCGGTCGGCGCCTCGACCGTGAACCGGATCGCCGCTGTCGCTGGACCACCGAAGCTCATATACTCCTGCACGTTCGGACCGACCAGCACCGTCATTTCGCTTTCGTCGACGCCCTGGTCGACGAGGGCGCGGACCACCGGCTCCACTGCCTGCCGCTCCTGAGCGCCGGGCGTCGAACCGGGAGCGGGCGGCTGTGGGGGGCCGCCGTACGCCGAATCGCCGACAACGATCTGGACGATGGCCGTGTCCGGCGCGGCACTCGCGGCGCCGTAGCCTGGCACCGTGATGGTCGAATTCGGCGTACTGGATGACTGCGCGACCGCACCGGCTGGAACGACGAGACCGATCGCCAGAACGATAAGCGTGTACACGGCATGTCGCAGATGCATGTGCCTACCTCCTCTATGGATTAAACGCGTGTCTTGTGAGTCTAGCATGCATATAGCCACTTGGGGCCGGTGGCTGTCGTGGAGTCGGGTGTTATCGAGCTGTGCCACCAGGGCATATGCCGCGATCGGACGTCGGAGCCGGGCAGTCGATCTGCGCTAGTACGTGCCGCGTGCTACCCGGTTGGTGTCGCGTCATCTCGCCGGGGTGGGGTATCGTACGGATATCGTGACACCCACGTCCGCTCGGGTGATCCGAACGTCGCTCGCGCTCGTTGAAAGAGACAGGTAGGACCGCTTGCCGCCAGAGCATGCCACACAATCCGACGTGGAGCTCCTGCGAGCGGCGGCTGCCAGTGACGGCGATGCGTTCATGGCGCTGTACGATCGGCACAGCCGGGTCTCCTTCGGGCTTGCATACCGAATCCTGAGCGATGCCGCCACCGCCGAAGAGACCGTGCAGGATGCGTTCATGCAGGTCTGGAACCGTGCGGCATCGTTCGAGGACCGCGGTGACGGCAACGTGCGAGGATGGCTGCTGACGATCGTGCATCACCGTGCCATCGACGCGCAGCGGCGGCTGGCCCGACACGACCAGCGAACGACGACCCTGGATGAGCGGCTGGAGCTGCGCTCGCTCGGCGATACCTGGGACGATGTCTCCCGGCGATTGACCGCCGAGGAGATGCGCGAGGCGCTGGACGACCTGCCAGGTGATCAGCGCAAGGCGATTGAGCTCGCGTACTTCGGCGGCCTCACGCAGCGGGAGATTGCGGATCAGGAGGCGATGCCGCTCGGCACGGTCAAGGGCCGGATGCGGCTGGCGTTGAACAAGCTTCGGACGGTGCTGTCAACGGCGGAACGCGACGCGGCTTCAGGGTTCGAAAGGTGACACCGGTGGAGCAGGACACGACCTCCACAACCCATCGCGATTTCGAGGACATGCTCGCACCGGCGGCGCTCGGAGCGCTCGACCCAGAGGAGCACGCCCGGCTCGTCGCGCATCTGCGCACGTGTGCTTCATGCCGGGCCACGCTCGGCCGGCTGATGTCCGCCGTGGAGGCGCTTCCGGTGTCGGTCGAAGAGCGCGAGCCGTCCGCCGACCTGCGCGAGCGCCTTCGCGTGCGGGTTGGGGCGAGCGCGCCTCGTGCCGATGCGCGCGGGTCGGAGCCGCCTCCAGCTTCCGATGCGGCCGGCGACGGACTGATCCCGCTCCGTTTCGAGCCGATTGACGAGCCCGAAACGACCGTGCGGCGGTTCCCGGTGCGCGGCGCGTGGCTCGTTGCCGCAGCGGCCATGCTGCTGCTCGGTCTGCTGGGCGGTGTGGTGCTGGACCGCACTGTCTTCAGCGACGATACGCCGAGCGACGCTCGCGAGATCGCGCTGTCATCGCCATCCGGCATGGAGCTCGGCGGCGCCCGGCTGGTCTATAACGAGAACGAGGGGATCGTCCGCTTCGAGGGTTCGAGTCTGCCCGACCCGCCGGACGGGAAGGTCTACCAGGCGTGGCTCATCAAGGGCGACGACACGCCGCCCACGCCCGTCGGGGTGATCGATGCCGAAACGGGCGAGTTCGCGACCGCCGCCGATCCAGGCAGGTACTCCACATTCGCGGTGACCGTCGAGCCGGGTCCATTGGGCAGTGCCGGACCGACTTCTGACCCCGTCATCGTGGGCCAGCTCTCGGAGTCCGCGACGAGCTAGCCCGATTCGTCGCGACACCACTCGGCAACACTCAAGCCGCTCGGGATGACAGAGGTTGGCGTGTCCGGTGTCATCTCGCGGCAGTGCCGCTGCGGGTCGCCGGCTGCCCGAGACCACGGCTGCCGATGGCTTGCCATCTCTCGGGATACCGACCAGACATCGCTCCCGGAACTGCCTCCTGGCAACCCAATCTGCACGAATCTGACGCCGGAGTGATCCAGGATCGCTCCGGCGTCGATGTACCTGTCAACGGCGCCTGTCCACGAGGTGCCCGGCACCCCTCCCCGGAGCTCCGAGGGTGTGTCGGCGGCCTCGACAGGCGCCATCAGGACGACAGCTCCCGGCAGGTTCCGGGACAACGACAGGGAGACGACCATGCAGATTCACGAGAAGCTCATCATGAGCGCGATCCGGGAACAGCGCGTCAACCAGCCGGGCGCGGCCACGGCTCGTCTCGCAGCGGCGCAGACCCAGCTCACCACCGATGTCGAGGTGCTCAACTACGCGCTGACCCTCGAGCACCTCGAGGCGGCGTTCTACCAGCTCACCGGGCAGTACGATCTCGGTGTCGACCCGTTCAATAACCCGATCAACGAGTGGCTGATGGCGGCCGGCGAGCAGGAGGCCGCGCATGTCACCACGTTGACCGACGTGATCACCCAGCTCGGCGGCGAGCCGGTCGCGGCGGCCGAGTACGACTTCGGCGTGACCGACGCGACGTCGTTTCTTGCGACGGCGATGACGCTCGAGAACGTCGGGGTAGCTGCCTACGACGGCGCCGGTCAGTTCCTTCAGAGCGCTGACCTGGTGACCGCGGCCGGATCGATCGTCGCGGTCGAGGCGCGGCACGCTGCCTACCTCAACCTTGTGAACGGCATGATCCCGTTCCCGGCGGCAGTCGAGACACCGATGACCCCGGATGAGGTGCTCCAGGCCGCCGGCGGGTTCATCGTCTCGGGCAGCTAGCAGATCACCTGACGGCACGCACGAACGCATACGTTGACGGAGAAGATGCACCATGATTACCACGGAACGACAGGAACGCTTCGAGCACATGCTGCAGGGCGCACTCAACGGCCGCCTCGCGAAGGTGAACCGCCGGGCGCTGCTGCGCAACAGTGCGATCGCCGGTGGCGCGCTGGTCGCCTTCGGTTCGGCCGGATCGGTCTTCGCGCAGGCTGACGGCACCCCGGCGGCGCAGGACGCCCCATTCGGCGGCCCGGTGGATGTGCTCAACTACGCGCTGACGCTTGAGCACCTCGAGGCCGCGTTCTACCGCGACGGTCTCGCGATGATCGGCGAGAGCGGCATCACCGGTCTCGGCTTCATGCCCGGCGTCTTCGAGTACCTGAGCGAGATCGGCGCCCATGAGGCGGCGCATGTCACGACGCTCACCGACGTCGTCACCCAGCTCGGCGGCACGCCGGTCGAGGAGGGGAGCTACGACTTCGGCTACGCGGACGCCGCCGGCTTCATTCAGGTCGCGCAGGCGCTCGAGGACACCGGTGTGGCGGCCTACGGCGGAGCGGCGCAGTACCTGATGGACAACGACGAGCTGCTCACCGCGGCGCTCACGATCCATGGCGTCGAGGCGCGGCACGCCGCCTACCTCGCCATCCTCAACGGCGGGAACCCGTTCCCGGATGCTGTGAACGCCCCTCTCACCCCGAACGAGGTGCTCGACATCGCCACCCCGTTCATCCAGCAGTAGCACACTCCCACTTCCCTCCCAATTTTCGAGGAGCCTCGGTCTGGACGGACCGGGGCTCCTCGTCGTAACGCCACCGACCTTGGCGCCGACCGTAGTTTCGGCTCCACGGGCTGGATGGAGTCGCAACGGTGGTTTGCCGTCCGCGGCGAGCATGTGCCCGAGACGTCCGGGCCGGCATGGTGTCACCTCGGTCTCGTCAACCGCCGGGATAGGTCGCCGGCAGGATCTCCTCGACCAGGATGCGGTGAAGGTCGTCGGCGTGCTCGAAGGCGACCGCATGCCCGGCGTCTTCGAAGGTGTACATCTCCTTGTTCGGGGCATCGAGCATCGCGAGCCACTCGTGTGCCAGGTCGCGCCGGCCGCGCAGCTCGTGCTCGCCGTCGAACAGATAGATCGGCACGTCGAGACTCGGCACGTCCTGTCGGAAATCGATCTCCTGCAGCTGCGGATAGAGCACGTCGAACGTGTCGACGAGGCCACGGAAGACGTTCGCCTTGTCGATAGCGGTGTACTCGCTGCCCATCACGCCCCAGAAGCCGACGCCTGACGACTCGCCACGGTCGGTGTACGCCTGCGGCGGGTCGTACGCGCCTTCGATTTTCTCGTACTGCGTCAGCACGTAGCCATAGGCCCAGACGTCGCGGTACGGCGGAGGGCCGAAGCCGTGGAGCTTGCCCGCGAGGCCGGTGTCCCCGTGTGTCTCGGCCCAGGCGAGAAGGTCGTCGTAGATGATCCGGTCCGTCTCGCGCTGGCTCACCATCTGGCCGCTGCCGATCAGGGCGTGGTAGAGCTCCGGCGCGCGCTGCGCCGCCAGCACGGCGAGGGTCGTGCCCCACGACTCGCCGAGCACGTAGATCTTCTCCTCGCCGAACCGGTCCCGGAGGTAGTTCGTGACGTCGATCATGTCGGTGACGACACGGTCGAGCGTGATCGAGGCGTCCATTCCAGTCGGCGTACGATTTACCGTTGCCGCGCTGGTCCCACCCGACCACGATGAAGTCCTGTGTGAGGTCGTCGAGCAGCGCGCGCGACAGTGCGAGGTCGCTCTGGCCCGGTCCGCCGCTGACGTACAACAGCACCGGCAGGTCCTCGCTGGCGCCGCGGATTTCGAGCCATTGGTCATTGCCGCCGATGGATACCTTCGTGAGCTCGGCGATGCTGCCCTCAATGGGCTGGCCGTCCGGTCCGGTGACCGGCGCGACGCTGGCGGGCATCGCAATCCAGATCGCGAGTGCGACGACCATGGCCGTGGAAAGTGCCCCTCCCGCGCGGCGAGCGTAGTGCGCAAATGCGCGTCGGTGTGGTGCATGTCGCGTTTCGCTCACCAGGCGGCGGGCGAGCGTGGCGCCCCAGATCGCGCCGACGGCCATCGGAAACAGGCCGATCACCACGTACACGCCGCGGCTGACGATCAGCGCGAGGATGCCGAACGTGGTGTCGAAGTTCGGCATATCGACGGTCGGACCGCTCTCGCCGATACGCCCGAGCTCGAACGCTGCGTAGTGGATCACCGGCGTCAGGAGCATCGCCCAGCGTGAGCGCATCACCAGCCCGCTGGCAACGCCGGTGACGATGCCGATGGCCATGAGCAGCAGCGCGTGCCCGGTGTCCAGCGGGCCGCGCGGCATGACGAGCGCGACGGAGAGCCCAGAGGTGACCGCGAGCAGCGCCGCGGTGCCGATGCTCGCGACGGGATGCGCCCAGACCCTGGCGAGTGTGCCGGTGGTGTGCTCGCCGAAAATGGATGGTCGATGGGGAAGTGCGTGTCTGGTAGCCGCCATGACGAGCTGCCTTTCAGGTGGAGCGCGGACGCGGTGCAGCGCCGGGTTGGGCCCGAGTGCACGCTACGCCCGATCACGACTGAAAGGCATCACAGTTTTGCGGTATCCGTCACAGTTCCATGGCGATATCGCTCCAGCGCTGGCTCAGGCGATGCGGAGGCGCGAGGCTGCCAGCAGCTCGACGTCGAGCTCCTTCCCGGAATTGGGGGCGAGGTCGCTCGGCGCCGCTCCTGTCGTGAGGACCGCGGAGAACGGCCCGAGGCCGTATTTCGCCAGGTACCGTGCGGGTAGGGCGTCCGCGTCCATGCCGTCCTCCTTCGACATGTCCGGCGTCGCCGCGACGATCCATTGCCCCAGCTCGGCGCCCACCGTCGCGCGGGCGGCCCGCGCGGTGCCCGGAAAGGGCGGCTCGACCGCCGCGACGTCGTTGCCGGTGATCGCGCCGAGAGCGTTCGAGGCAGCGTCGAGGTCGTCCACGAGGAGCGTGATGCCGGCGATGCCGACAACCCCGTTCCGGTGCGTGGTCTCCGCCTCGGACGATGGCACCCGCAGGGACCGCGGCGTGACATCCTCGATCAGGAAGGGAAGGCCGCTCTCTCCAACGATCTCCTGTGGGAATGACTGCCGCCAGTCGAGGCGCTGGCCGTCCGGTCGCAACCGACCGTTCTCGATCGGCTCGGGGATGTCCAGGCCGCGGGCGCGGATTTCGCCGACCTCACCCTCCAGGTCAGCGCAGAGGAGGGCGAAGTCGACCAGCCCGCCGCCTTTCCACAGCCGAGGCCACCAGCGGTGGGTCGAGCGCTGGTCGGGCTCGATGAAGGCGATCAGCTCGATGTAGCTGCCGTCGCGGAACGCAATCAGCGCGTTGTGCGTCATGCCACCGGCATGCTCGCCGCCTGGCACGACGGTGAAGCCAGCCGACTCCGCGTGGCTGACCATGGTCTCGAGGTTCTGGTCGACGATCACGATGTGGTCAAGCATCGAGGGCATGTCTGCGTCCTTTCAGGCGTGCATCGGTGTCACGGTGTCGTGCCGGCAGTGTGGCATGGACACCTGGGCGGGGCAATTGGACGGCCGATCCGGCACGACGGTTATGTACAATATTCCCGTGTCGATTCTTCACGCTGACGACCTGCCACGACACGAAAGGGCCGTGATGACCCACCGTTTCCCGATACGACCCACCCGCATGAGCCGGCGGCGTTTTGCCGCGCTCTCGACCGCGATGCTCGGCGCCGGCGCGCATGCGTACCGCGCCGCGCCAATCGCATCGGCGCAGTCGATGGACCCGTTCACCTACATCCGCACCATGCCGGAGAGCGAGACGCTCGGTCAGCGCGCCGGCCAGCCGGTCGACGAGATCGGTCCGACCGAGGCCGACGGCGTGGTCTGGACGGCGATGGTGCAGGTGCCGATCAAGCGCGGACAGGACCTTCACTTCACCTGCGAGTTCGATACGGCGTGGTGCATCATGATGGCCTACGGATTCGACGTGCCGCTGCAGGAGCAGCTCGACGCCGTGCGCATCGATGACCGGTTGGAACCGTACTGGGAGGATCAGGGCGACGTCGTGATGATCCAGGGCGGCGACATCGGTGAGTACTTCTGTGGCGACCTGAACACAAACCTCGTTGCGCGCGCGAAGGGCAGCGCCATGCGCAAGGCGTTCGAGGCGAAGGGGCTGACTGCGGAGCCGGTTCGCGACCGCGCGGCCATCGAGGCGGCACTCGACCGTGGCCACCCGGTGTTCTTCAAGTCGACGGTCGACTTTCTCGACTGGAAGCCAGCGATCTGGAACACGCCCGACGGTGACCAGTACAAGGTCGTGTTCAGCAACGACCACGCGCTTTGCGTGATGGCGTACAACGAGTCGGACGTGGTGATCCGCGATCCGCTCGGCCCGACCACCACCAACGATCGGCGCCCGTACCAGTACCGGGTCGCGTGGGAGCGGTTCCTGCAGGTCTTCGCGGCGCAGGAGAACGATGGGCTGGCGATTGGCCCCCCGGCCGATGGTGACGCTGGCGTCACGCCCGTTGCGGCAGAGACGCCCACACCGGCGATCTCGCAGGCAAAGCAGGATCCGTCGCCAACGCCGCCAGCGTCGATCCCCTCGGCAGGTGCGGTGATGCAGGTCGGTAGCGATCCGCTCAACCTGCGTTCCTCCGCGTCCACCGGCGGCGACATCGTCGTTGAGCTCAAGCCGGGCGCGCGCGTCACGGTCACCGGTGAGCCGGTCGAGGCCGATGGGTACACGTGGTACCCGGTCAAGGTCATTGATACCGGCATGACCGGCTTCGTCGCAGCGGATTACCTCCAGCCCACCGACGACTGATCTGCACAATACGACGATTGTGGAGATCGGCCGAGATGCCGATGCGACCGGAGTTTCGAGACGCGAAGCATGGTGTCGACGACGAACCCCGGGCACGAGACCCGGGGCTACGTGTGATTGTGGCGTGTTCGGGATCTTTGACAGGTCAGCCGGCGGTGACCGCCCGGCGTGACTCCGCGGTGGGGATCTCGAACTGGCCGAGCAGCGCCTCGAGCTCGGCAACCTCCGACTCGCTCGGGTTTGCCAGCGGCGGCCTCGCCGGGCCCGCCTTGTGGCCCAGCAACTCCATCGCCGCCTTCATCATGCTGACCTCATAACCGCGCTTTCGCTGCCGAAGCTCGTACAGCGGGCCGACGAACGATTCGTGCCGCTCGCGGAGCCCGGCGAAGTCGCCACTGCTGGCGAGGTCGTACAGCTCGGCCGACATCTCCGGCCAGAAGCAGGCGACGGACGAGGTGTACCCCTCAGCGCCGGCCGCGAAATAGGGCGCGAGGAGATCGTCGCCGGTACCACCGAGCCAGACCATCCGCTCGGCTCCGAGCGCACCGATGACGTGCTCCCGGATTTGCTGGAAGAGCCGCACGTTGCCGCGGCCATCCTTGAACGCGATCACCGAGGGCACGCGCTCCGCCAGCTGCTGCACCATCGCCGGCGTGAACTCGGCGGAGTCGCGCGCGTATGGCACGATCGCCAGCGAGGTGGAGTTCGCCACGGTCGCGTAGTAGTCGATCAGCGCGGCCGGGTCGGGCTTGCCGTAATAGGGCGGAACGACCATCACGGCCGTTGCGCCGACCGACTCGGCGAACGCCGCCTGCTCGGCGGCGACCTTCGGCCCGAACCCCGCCGCGGCGATGACGGGCTTGCGGCCGTCGACCGCCTCGACCGTCGACTGGAGCACGGCGTTGATCTCGTCCGGCGTCAGCGAGAAGAACTCGCCGGTGCCGCTTGGCGCGACGACCGCCGCGACCCGACTGGTGGCGAGGAAGTCGGCGTTGTCGCGCACCGCGTCGAGATCGACGCTGCCATCCTCCATATACGGAGTGATCGGGAAGGCGAGCGCTCCGCGGAGCAGGGGCTTGACGTCATCGGGATGTATCGAGGCCATGGCGAGCTCCTTGTACTGGACGTAATCGTGTGTCGATGGTGGCACAGCGGCGAACCGGTGGCAACAGGCGATCAGCCAATGCGCTCGTTGCGGGTGATGTCCGACTTCCGCCGAGGCTCGCGGATGTGACGGTCGATCTCCCGCCGGGCGATGCCGTCCGCGAGGATGCGAAGCGCGATCGCGATGGTGGCGGCGATGCCGATCAGGCTCATCACGACCACGACGCGCGCGTCCGCGGCGAGGAGGATCACGAGGTCACCCTCCTCGGAGGCGTTCAGGGTCGTGAGGATGATGAACCCGAAGGCGACCAGCAGGTAGCTAAGTGCTACCGCGAGCAGGATTCGGCGCATGAGGTCCCTTTCGGATATCGTGTCACGCCGTCGCGTGGCCGTCTTGGCGTCCGCGTTGCATCAGGCGCAGCGCGGTCGGCGCGATGAAGGCGAGCAGCGCGATCAGCAGAATGGTACCGGACACGGGACGCTCGATGAAGACAGTGGCGTCGCCCTGGCTGATCTGCATGGCGCGCCGGAAGTGAATCTCCGCCATCGGCCCGAGGATCACGGCGACGACCGCGGGACCGACCGGGATGTCGAATCGCCGCATCAGGTATCCGAGCGCGCCGATCACGTAGAGCACCACCAGCCCGGTGACGGAGCGGCTCTGCGCCCATGTGCCGAGCCCGGCGAAGACGAGGATGCCGCTGTACAGGAGCGGACGCGGGATCGAGAGCAGCTTCACCCACATGCCGACGAGCGGCAGGTTCAGCACCAGCAGCATCAGGTTGCCGATGTAGAGGCTCGCGATCAGGCCCCAGACGAGATCCGGGTTCTTGTCGAACAGCTGCGGGCCGGGGTTGAGGTTGTAGCGCTGGAACGCGGCCAGCATGATCGCCGCCGTGGCGGATGTCGGTAGCCCGAGGGTCAGCAGCGGTACCAGCACGCCGGCGGCGGAGGCATTGTTCGCAGCCTCAGGTCCTGCGACGCCCTCGATCGCGCCGTTTCCGAACTCCTCGGGGTGCTTCGTGAGTCGCTTCTCGACGGAGTAGGAGAGGAAGGTCGGAATCTCGGCACCGCCCGCTGGCAGCGAGCCGATCGGGAACCCGAAGAGCGCGCCACGGATCCACGGCTTCCATGAGCGCCTCCAGTCCTCCTTTGTCATCCACTTGGAGTCGGTCACGCGGGTGACGTCCTGCTCGTCCTTGCGCATGTGTGACGCGACCCAGAAGGTCTCGCCCACGGCGAAGAGCCCGACCGCGACGGTGACGACGTCGATGCCGCTGAGGAGATGCTGGTTGCCGAAGGTGAAGCGTGGCTGTCCGGTGAGCCCGTCGATGCCGACGAGCCCGAAGGCCAGCCCGATGAAGAGGCTGACGAGCCCGCGCACGGTCGAGCTGCCGAGCAGCGTGGCGACGGTGGTGAAGGCGAGCACGATCAGCGCGAGGTACTCCGGCGACTGGAAGTAGTCGATCGCGATGTCGGCCATCGCCGGCGCCGCGAAGGTCAGGCCGATGGTGGCGATGGTGCCGGCGACGAACGAGCCGATGGCGGCGGTCGCGAGCGCGGCGGCGCCGCGCCCTTTTTTCGCCATCTTGTTGCCCTCGATCGCGGTCATGATCGAGGCGCTCTCGCCCGGCGTGTTCAGCAGGATGGAGGTGGTGGAGCCGCCGTACATGCCGCCGTAGTAGATGCCGGCGAACATGATGAACGCGGGGATGGGATCGAGCGCGTAGGTGACCGGCAGGAGCAATGCGACGGTGAGCGCCGGGCCGATGCCGGGCAGCACGCCGACGAAGGTGCCGAGAAAGACGCCGACGAGAGCCCACCAGAGGTTGATCGGGGTGAGGGCGACGCCGAAGCCGTCGATGAGGCTGGCGAGAGAGTCCATGTGCGCGATGTGCTCCCGTGCGCGTCACGCCCTGGGGCGCTACAGGTGGGTCAACGCCATGTCACGTCCCGACATGGAAGGGAGGTCAGAGGAGCCCTTCGAGGATGCCGTCCGGCAGGCGCACCTGGAGCCAGCCGTCGAACAGCAGGAAGACGGCGACGGACAGCAGCACGCCGATGGCGGTGTCGCGCAGATATCGGCGACTCCCCATCGCGAACGACGAGATCACAAAAAGCAGCGCGCTGGCGATGACGAATCCGGCTGGCTTGATCAAGACTGCGTAGACAACGAGGGCGAGCGCGATGGTGCCGATCACGGACCAGTCCGCCTGCGCTTCCGGGTCGACGTCCTCGGAGTCCTCGCCGCCGGACGCCCGGTGGGGTGCCCGGAAAATGTCGAACGCGTACCAGATTGAGAGGATCACCAGCCCGATGCCGACGATTGTCGGCACGATGCGCGGGCTGACGACCACGCCCTGCCGGACCTTGATGTCCTGCGTGCCGACGAGCACCACGATCCCGAGCGCGAGCACCCCTGACGCGAGGAGCAGCTCGCCCCAGCGATCCCAGAACGACAGCGCTTCTGGCGCCGCGGGCTCCGGCTCGCCGGTCACCTGGGCGCCTGGATCCGTGGCGGGTGTGTGGTCGGTCATGCAGGGGCTCCGGGCAGGGGCGGTCGTTTCCGACCGCCCCTGCGTTGGCGTCAGGCGCTAGCCGATGAGGCCGAGCTCCGAGAGCAGGTCGTTGACTCTCGTGGTCTCGTCCTGCAGGTAGGCGCCGAACTCATCTCCCCCAAGGAAGAAGTCGCTCCAGCCGTACTTCTCCAGGGCGGACTGCCAGGTCTCGCTCTGCGTCGCCTGCTCGACCGACTGCACGAGGCAGGTGCTGGCCTCGTCCGAGATGTCGGGCGGCGCCACGAACCCACGCCAGTTCGCCAGCTCGACGTCGATGCCGGATTCCTGCAGGGTCGGGATGTCGGCCCCGAACGCGGCCGGTGTCGCATCGCCCGCGACCGGAGTCGCCCCGGCGGCGGAGTCAGAGCGGCCGGAGACGGCAAGTGCGCGGAGCTCGCCGCTCTCGATCTGGGCCTGCCACTCGCCGAGACCGGAGACACCGGCGGTTGTCTCGCCGCCCAGGATGGCGGAGAGCGCCTCGCCGCCACCGGAGTACGGCACGTAGTTGATCGAGGCCGGGTCCACGCCCTCGACCTGGGCCAGCAGGCCGATCAGCAGGTGATCGGTGCCGCCGGCGGAGCCGCCCGCCCAGCTGACATTGGCGGGATCCTCCTTGAAGGCGGTCATGAGGTCATCGATCGTCTGGTACTCGGAGTCAGCCGGCACCACGATCACCTCGAACTCGGTCGTGAGGCGGGCGATCGGGGTGACCTGCGTGAGATCGACCGGTGACTCGTTGAGAGCGATACCGCCCACCATCACGAGGCCCATCATCATCAGCATGTGGTCGTTGCCGGCGTCCTCGTTGACCAGCTCGGCGAGGCCGATGGTGCCACCGGCGCCCTCGACGTTGAAGACCTCGACGTTGTCGACGATGCCCTCCTCCTGGAGCGTGTTCTGCATCTCGCGCGCGGTGGTGTCCCAGCCGCCACCGGGACCCGCCGGGGCCATGATCTCGAGCGTCTCGGATGCCCAGTCTGAGCAGTCGGCTCCCTGTGCGACCGCGATCTGTCCGGGGATCAGCGCCCCGACCAGGAACGAGAGGGTCATTGCCGCCGCAAGGAACATCCGCCACGAGTGGGTTCGACTTCCGTGCCTCACCGTTCGCCTCCTCATCACTCCGTACCAGGCTGGTACGCGCTGGCGTCCCGAGCGGGAGCGCCGTCGCCACGGTTCACGAGTCGGCTCGCCGGGCACCGTCGGTGTCGGTCCTCATGGGGCGCTGCCATCGGGAGATGGAACGCGCCTGAACCGGCCCGCGAGGGACCTGGCATGCGATCGTGTCGTAGCTCATGACGCTGATGCTAGCAGATGCCCGTCCACCTGTCAGGATGGAGCCGAGAACCATGACGCGCTGGTCACGGGCAATGTGGCAGGCTCGGGCCTCCGTGACCAGTCATCTCTCGACCGAAATGGCGCTCCCGCGCCCACATCTACGTCCCCTGTTCGACGGTTTCCATGGCGATGCGGAGGGCCATGGTCAGCTCGTCCGTGGTGGGAAGCTCCGGCCAGCCGGTGATCAGGCGCGGGCGCCGGTCCTCGCCGCGCGTGTTCAGCGCGACGATGTCCGTCCTGCCGGTGGCGAAGGTCCGCGCCGCGATCGCGTAGCCGGTCGCGCCGCGCTGCCAGGCCATGGTCACCGCCGTGCCGGTATCGAAGCGCTGGAGACCCGTCTCGATCTTCGCGTGCCAGCCGGACTGCACCCGCTCGCAGGCCTCACGCAGCCTGCGCTCCTGCGGGTTGAGGGTCTGCACGTCGATGGTTCCGGGGCGGATACCGCCGAGGAAGCCGCGCTGCATCCCGGCAGGAACGTCGGTGAGCTTCGACAGGCGCGCCTGCATTGCCGGGTTCGAGTAGAGGTAGAAGCCAAAGCCGACCACCGCGATCTGCACCGCGACGATGACGCCGGTCAGCCAGGGAACGTCCGAGCTGTACATCTGCCGCCAGTCGCCGTTGAGGTTCGAGGCGAGGTCGAGGATGGGGTAGAGAATGAACGCGTTCGCGCCGCTGACGATGGCGAACTGGATCAGGAGCTCGTTGATCGCGGCACGGAACGGGCGGACGAACACGAGTCCGATCGCGGCGATACAGAGCACCAGGTTCACCAGCGAGCCGGCGGCCGCGATGATCGTCAGCTCCGAGGGTGTAAACCCGAACGGGACGAACGAGACGTACCCGGCGAAGCCGTAGTAGCCAAAGTCGACTACCTCGCCGCCGAACCCCCACACCGCGGAGGCGTGCCCGAGCTCGTGGAGCGCCACCGAGATGGGCACCAGCACGAAAAACGCGGCTTCATCAACGAGCTGGCGGTCCTTGACCGTGAACCGTCGATCCCAGACCTGCTCCCAGCTGTTGACCAGGCGGGCGATCGAGCGGATGCCGATGATGGTGTAGATCAGGCTGATGAGCGAGAACGGGCCGAGTCCCATGATGTCTCCAGAGTCGATGTCGTCGAGGACGAGGCACGCGCGGTGTCAGTCTGCCGGCTCGGTGGCGGGGGTACTGGTGACACTGCCTGCGCCTGCGATGCGGTCCCGGCGTGATGCCCAGATCTGCACCGCGGCGGCCACAAGGACCATTGTGCCACCCATCGTCACGGAGACCGGGGCTCCGAAGTGCCCGGTGACCCATCCTGCGATCAGCGCGCCGATCGGGATCGAGCCGGCGAAGACGGTCATGTAGACCGCCATCACGCGGCCGCGGATGTGGTCCTCAGCGGTGGTCTGCACCGTGGTATTGGCGGTGGACATCGCGTTCGTGTTGGAGAAGCCCACCAGCGCGAGCGCCGCGCCGCCGAGCACGATCGCGTCGGTGTTGCCGGCGACGATCGCCAGCAGGATCTCCGCGATGCCCATCAGCACGACCGCGCCGACCATGCGAACGCGACTCGGACCGCGGCCGAAGAAGGCGAGCGAGAGTGCCCCGAGGAGTGAGCCCGCGCCCATCGCCGAGAAAAGCGTGCCGTAGGCGCTGGATCCGGCGGAGAAGTAGTCCGACGCAAGCACCGGCACCCAGACGTTGAAGTTCATCCCGAAGATGCCGATCATGCCGATCATCAGGATCGTCCGCGAGATGGTCGGGTCAGCGCGGACGTAGGCGATACCCTCGCGCAGCCGTGTGAGCGGAGACTCCGTGGAGACCTCCGGTTCCGCGGTCGAACGGATCATCCACAGGCCGGTCAGCACGGCAAGGTAGCTGATGGCGTCGATCGCGAAGAGAGGCCCGGGGCCGATGATCGTGAGCAGCACACCGGCGACGGCGGGTCCGACGATGCGCCCGGTGTTGAACAGCGCCGAATTGAGCGCGATGGCGTTCATCAGCGCGTCCCTCTCGACCACCTCCGAGACGAATGCCTGCCGTGTCGGCATGTCGAGGGAACGCGCCATTCCGAAGATCGTGGCGATGAGGTAGACATGCCACAGCTGCACCACGTCCGTCACCACGAGGGTCGTCATCACCACCGCGAGGAGCATCATCACCGACTGCGTCGTCATCAGGATCGTTCGCTTGGGGAAGCGATCGGCGACGATCCCCGCCGGGATGCCGAACAGCAGCACCGGCAGGAACTGGAGGACGTTGACGAGTCCGAGCTGAAACGGGGAGGCGCCGAGAATCTCGTAGACCAGCCACGCCTGGGCCAGCGTCTGCATCCAGGTACCAGTGACGGAGATCAGCTGGCCGAACCAGAAGAGCCGGTAGTTGCGGTAGCTGAACGCGATGAGCCCGGCCCGCAATGCGGTCGCGCGGGGGCGTGCGGGTGCTGTTTCCTCGCGCGGCTGTGCATTGTCGGTGGGATCGTCAGGCATGGTCTCGGCTGGGGGTGGGAATCGAATAGTTCCGACGCCTCGCCCTACCGTCCGGTCGGGAGGCGTCGCCTATAGTATCGCACGGTCTGCCAACGCAGCCGGGTGCTGGCGGTCTCGCCGGGAACGGGCAGCTCAGGTTTGCGCTGCCGGCGCCTTCACCATCAATACCGGCCCGCGGGAGTGCCGAAGCACCTCCTCGGCGATGCTGCCCAGCACCCACCGCTTGATGCCGCTGCGCCCATGCGAGCCCATGACGACCATGTCGCCGTCCTGCAGCGAGTCAAGGATGCTCCGCGCGATCGGCCCGACACGGACGTCCTGGGTGACGGTAATGCCGTCGGACTCGAGACGCTTCTCGATCCCGTCGATATAGGCGCGGGCGTCGTTGGACTCCTGCTCGAACAGGTCGCCCAGCACCGTGTAGTTGAAGGCCGCGGCGGATCCGCTCGCCTGCTCGAGGACGTGCGTGTCGACGATGCGAACGAGGTGAATCGGCAGCTTGAACGCCTTTGCCTGACTGATCGCTTCTTCGAGGGCGGCCTCGGAGGTCTCTGACCCGTCGAGCGGGACGACGATTCGTCTGTGCATGCGGTCTTCCTTTCATTGCGAGGCGCCGGTCGAACGTCGATCCGGTGGCGCCATTGTCCACGCCCTGATGGCGGTCGTCACCCCCGCCAGCATCGCCTGCGGAGACGGTACGGCGCAATGAAACGAGCGACCCGGTCTCGGGCCGCTCGTTTCATTCGGGAGGATCAGTTCTCGACGGTGAGGACCAGCACCGGTCCGGACCCCGACTCCTGACTTGCGATGCCGGCGGTCTGGCTCGCGCTGCCGCTCATCAGCAACGTCACGGTCCCTTCTTTCGGAATCCACCCGGTCAGGTCGGCGGTTGCCTGCCCGCCGGCGGTGATCCAGTCCAGCCACCCCGCCGGATAGGCGCCACTGGCGCTGAGGCCGTTCCACGTCGATCCCCAAGGGTCGACGCGGTAGCCGGTGACGAGGTCGATCTCGCCGCCGCGGCCATCTCGCAGGCCGTTCACCACCAGCACCGCGCTCGTGATGGTGCCGCCGTCGACACCGGCGATGTCGAACGTCAACGCCGTGGTGTAGCTCTTCTCGCCGCCGATGGCGAGCAGCGTGTCGCCCGGAGGAGCCTCGGTGGTGTCCGGCTCATTGCCGGCGACGCTCAGGTCGACGGACACGGGGATCACGATCTCGCGGACGGCCGGGGCGGTTTGAGCAACCGAAGCCTCGGTCTCGGCAGCCGGCGCCTCGGTCGGCACCGCGGTTGGCTCCTCCGCCGGTGGGGCGGTGTCCGAGATGAAGTCGGCCGAGACCCACCCCGGCATGCCGCTGCAGAGCGCCGGCAGCCAGCCGTTCTCCGCGCCGCCGGCGATGGTCACCGCCGTGCCGGGCGGCAGCTTCGCGATGATCTCGCCGCCGGTGCTCGGCTCGGCGCGGCAGTTCAGCGCGTCGCCGTTCGTGCCACTGACGTAGCCGGTCCACGATGTGGTCGCCGCGGGCGCCGACTCCGGCGCTGGCGCCTCGGTGGGTGCCTCAGCGGCCGCGATCGACATCGACGGGCCGCCGACCGCCGCCAGCGTCGTTGCTGTAGCAGGCGCGCCCCACACCTGTACCTCCGCCACGTAGCCGACCACCGGCAGCCCGGGGTCGTTGGTGAGCACGAGGCGAACGTACCGGACATCGCGGTCCACCGCGACGCCCTCCCATTGAAGCGGGTAGCGAGCCGAGGTGACAACCATCTGCTGCCACTCGCTGCCGTCTGTCGATACCTGCAGAATCTGCCGGTCGATCCCGTCCGAGCGGTTGTAGACCCACTTCACGCCGGACACCGCCTGCACGGAGCCGAGGTCGATCGTGAGGGTCGCGCGGTCGGGCGCGCCGCCCCAGGTCGCCCAGCTGGTGTCGGTGGTTCCGTCCACCGATCGCCACGGGCTGGTCGTGCCTCGGCTCGACGGCTCGACCGACGCCGTCACGTCCGAGACCGGCAGCACGTCGCCGCCGAACGACGGGTTCGAGCCGGGGTAGGCGGTGACGTTCGACGCCGTGGGCGCCGGCGTGGGGTGGGCGGCACCGGCGTCGGCGACGGCTTCGGGGCGGGCGTCGGTGTCGGTGGCACTGCGGTCGGTGATGGCGTCGGGGGTACCAGGGTAGGCTTCGCGGATGTGCCCGCCTTGCCCCAGACCTGCACCTCCGAGATGTATCCGAGCACGGGGAGGTTGCGGCCATTCGTCAGGATGAGCCGTACATAACGGATATCCTGCCCGACGGACATGCCCTCCCACTGGTTCGGGTATCGTGCCGAGGTGATCACCAGCTGATCCCAGCTGGAGCCGTCCTTCGACACCTGAAGCACCTGACGGTCAACGCCGTCGGAGCGGCTGTAGACCCACTTGACGCCGCTGACGGACTGCACCTTGCCGAGATCGACGGTGAGGATCGCGCGGTCCGGGTCGCCACCGGTGGTGTACCAGCTGGTGCCCGTGCTGCCGTCGACCGCCCGGCTGGCGGAGGACGTCTGCTGGCCGGACGGCAGCGCCGAGGAGGACGCGCCGGCGATCGGCAGCACGCCGCCGCTGAACGTCGGGTTGGAGCCGGGGTAGACCGGCAGGCCCGGCGGCGGTGTCACGGGCGCAGGGGTGTCCGGCACGTTCGTCGGCGTCGCGGTCGGCGCTGGCTTCGGCGTGGGTGTGGGTGACGGTTTTGGCGTCGACGTCGGAGTCGGTGAGGGCTTCGGAGTTGACGTTGGTTTCGGCGTCGCGGTCGCTGTTGGCGACGGCTTCGGGGTGGGTGACGGTGTGGCGCGGTTGGCCTCGGCGTAGACGTTGCGGTCGGCGAGGGCTTCGGGTTGCGGTGGAGGGCTGGCGTGCGGTGGGTGGGCTTGGGCGTGGACGTTGCGGTCGGCGCGGGGTCGCCTTCGCCCCAGACCTGCACCTCGGCGACGTAGCCGAGCACTGGCAGGTTCTTCGCATTGGTGAGGATCAGGCGCACGTACCGCGCGTCCTGGTCCACGGCGAAGCCTTCCCATTGATACGGCTGGCGCGCCGAGGTGACCACCTTCTGGGTCCAGTTGGAGCCGTCCTTCGAGACCTGGAGGATCTGCTGGTCGATGCCATCGGAGCGGTTGTAGAGCCACTTCACGCCGGTTACCGGGCGCACCTCTCCAAGGTCCAGCATGAGAATGGCGCGATCCGGATCGCCGCCGGTCGTGTACCAGCTGGTGCCCTGGTCCCCATCGATGGCGCGGGACGCCGAGGACACCTGCTGACCCGTCGGAAGCGCGGAGGACGATGCGCCGCTCACCGGGAGGATGTTTCCGCCGAACGATGGGTTCGAACCGGGGTACGCCGTCGAGGGAGCTGTCGCGCCTGGAGTCGGATCCGGTGTGGATGAGCTCTCTGGCGTCGGGGGCACCGTCGTGCCGGTGCCCCATACCTCGACCTCCGCGACGTAGCCGAGCACCTCGGCGTTGTACGGGTTGGTGAAGATCAGCCGCACGTACCGCGCGGGCTGGTCGATGGCGATGCCTTCCCAGGTGCCCGCCCTGCGGTTGGACGAGGTGCCGATGGTCGTCCACGCCTGGCCGTCCGCCGAGACGGCGACGGTGAGGCTGTCGGCGCCACCTTCCTTCGAGAACGTCCACTTCGCGCCCGAGACCTGCTTCGCCTCGCCGAGGTCGAGGGTGAGACTTGCCTCGAGCGGGTCGCTGCCGCTGGTGTACCAGCTCGTCGAGCTGTTGCCGTCGTAGGCGTTGGCGCCGGGGATGTCCGTGCGCGTGGTCGCGCTGCCCGCGATCGGCAGCTTCTGGCCGCTGAAGGTCGGGTTGGACCCGGCTGGCGCGCCGGTTGGCGTCCCGGTGACGGCGCTGCCCCAGAGCTCGATTTCGCTAATGCCGCCGATGCGCGCGTCGCTGTTCGGGTTGCCGAAGGTGACGCGCAGGTAGCGGCCCTGCCGGCTCAGATCCTCGCCGAACCATGCGTTGACCGCCGCGTTGCCGTAGGTGCCGATTGCGGCCCAGCGGGTGCCGTCGATCGACGTCTCCACCAGGAAGCTGTCGGCCTCGCCGGTGGTCGCCATCTGCCATCGCACGCCGGTCAGGTCGTAGACCTTGCCGTAGTCGATCGTGAAGCCGCCGGAGGTCGGCTTGCTCGTGACCGTTTGCCACGAAGTCCTGGTGTCGCCGTCCCACACGAGCGTCGAGCCGGATCCGTTGCTGCTGCCGAAGCTCGATGCCGGTGTCAGCTTGTTGCCGCCGAAGGAGGGAGAGGCGTCGCCCGGCGGGTTGGTGACGCTGGAGGCGAGCACGTTGAACGCGCCGTAGGCACCGGCCTTCGAGGTGCCGCCGCGGGCGTAGTAGGTGTTCCAGCCGGCCGGTCGCTTCGGCATGGTGACCGTGGTTGAGCCGGCACCCGTATCGTTGGTGCGAATGGTAGCGATCAGCGCGCCGTCCGCGTTGTCCCACGTGACGCGAACGTCCTCGTTGCGGGCATAGCCGTGCACGCTGAACTGGACTGGCGTGCCCACCGAGCCCTGCGTCGGGGCGCGCTCGATCGACGGCGTGACGCGGAAGGTGGCCTGTTGCTCGGTGCCTGACGAGCCGCCCACCGCGATGATCGGCGCGTTGCCGAGCGGCGCGTCAGGCATGCGGATGGTGGTGCTGATCGCGCCGGAGCTGTTCGCCGTGACCGTGGCCACCGCCGGCGTGGCGGTGCTGCCGCCGTGGATGGTGACGGTCTCGCCCTTCGTGAACCCGGTCCCGGAGACGGTCACGGCGGTGCCGACCTCGCCGGAGGCCGGGGAGATGGTGAGCGCGCTGGTCTCGCCGGACTGGTCCAGCGGATGACCGCAGCCGCTGGCGGCCGAGGCGGGATCCGCGCCGGTTTGCCAGAGCAGCTCGATGTCGACGGTGCCGATGCCCTTGTTGAAGTCGAGTCCGAGCTCCATCCAGGCACCATCGGCGACGTCGATGGCGGCCGCGTTGCCGACCGTGCTGTAGCGGTTGGAGGCGCCGATGCCGCCGGAGCCGTACCCGTAGCCGACGTCCACGCCGTTGCGCGCTGCCGCGGCGGCGGGCACGCCCTGCGGCAGATCGTTGGGGTTGGATTCGAGCTTGTTGATGTTGCGCTCGGCGGTCGGGTTCCACCAGTCATCGAGCGTGAACCACGGGCCGGTGTCCAGCACCGGCACCACCTGGCACGCCTGCGTCGCGGGGTTGATCACCTTGACGTAGCAGTCGTCGCCACACTCGGTGCGGTTGCCGTAGCGCTCCACCAGCTCGCCGGGGTCGAGCCATGCGCAGCTGGTGGTCGTGCAGGCGGGGAGTGAGGCGAAGTGGTCATTGGGTTGGATGATGTGGCCGCTGGAGGTCATCTGACCGACCAGACCCTCGCGCGACGCGACCACGGAGTAGGTGCCGGTGCCGGTCATGGTGGTGGGAGGGATCGTGCCGCTCGGAGCAGCCATCGCCTCCGGCGCCGCTGCTGGAAGGCTGCCGAGCAGCATGAGCAATGCGAGCGCGACCACCAGCGGGGTGGCGGTTGAACGGCGGTGTGGCGAGCGGGATCGATGTCGCCGGTGTGACGAATACCTCATGACGCGCCTGCTCCCTCCCCGGGATGGTGGTGTCGGTGGATACGCGTGTCCGGCGCTTCGAACCCAGCCAGAACGAAGCGCCGTAACGCGGTGCATTGCGACGGTGTTCGGCCTCAAACGAATTTCAGTTCGCTCTCGACGTACCGTCCGTACACACTTTACAGAACGAGCCGGGCGAATGCAACTCGTGGCGTCGTGAAATCGCGGCACAGGGGCACATGCGATTGCCGGCACCGCTCTGAGGTGCGTGCTGCCCGCGGCGGCGCGGGTTCCTGTAGGTGCGTCAGGGCCGACACAGGGTACGATTGTCTCGTCACAGGTCGAGGGGACGGGTATGATGGTTATGTACGTTCACCCGGCGCGGAGAGCGCGTGACATGTGGCCATACCGGGGATACGGGACGGTGCTCGTCGAGGGCATCGCACGGGGAAGACCAACGCATGTCTGATACACCGCCCAGCGACAGGGACCGGCGCCCGCGCGAGCCTCGCCAGGATGGCGGCAGTGATCCGGGTGACTCCGAGCCGACCTTTGGCTCGTTCGTGTCCGACTCGGTGCGCCGCTCGGCCGGCAGGTTCCGTCGCGGCGACGGCGATGCCACGCCGTCGCGGCGCCAGCGCTCTGGTGATGAGACACCTTCGGGCGCCGAGTCGCAAGCACCGCGCGGGCGGCGTCGCGCCGTGCCGCCAGGCAGCCGGCAGCGTCGCGAAGGGGTCGTTTCAGAGGACGGTGGCGAGATGCCGCCCGCGGCAGCGACAGAGCGGCCCGTGTGGATGCAGGATCTCATTGACCGCGCTGGCGGTACCGAGCGAGCCATCGCCGCGCTGGCGATCCTGGTCATAGCGATCATCGCCATCATCTGGCTGCTCGCGTCCCTGCTGGGTGGCGGTGATGGTGAGCAGCCGCAGCCTACCGCCACAGCCGAGCTGCAGGTGCTGCCGATCGGCGAGCAGGGCACAGCGGAGCCCACCACGACACCGAGTGTCGAGGGGGGCGCTGACTCCGTGGCGACTTCGGCGGTCAATCGCGACCTGCTGGTCACACCGACGTCGCGCGGCTCCGACAACATGCTCGATGGCACCTCCAGCACGCCCGCCGCCGAGATCCAGGAGCCGACCGCGACCTGCGGCGACGCGTGTCTCGCTCGCGTGGAGCGCACGCCGGAAGCCCCTCAGGTGCTTGCCGCCAACGGTACCCGGCCGTCGTATTCCGCGGAGGACTGGTACTGGGTTGTCGCTGAGCCGAAGGAGATCGAGGCGATCTCTACCCGCCTGGACACTACGGTGATCCGCGAGAGCGACGAGACGCTGCGCCTGTACATGGTGATGCTGCCCTCGGAAGCCGCGAGCGATGACGAGGCGAAGGCGTTCGGCTCCGTGCTCGACTCGGTGGAAAACTACCGACTCGTGGAAACCGATCGGGCACCGGCAAACGTGCGCTCGGTGATCAACGCTGGCCTCACGGTGGAAAAAGTGGCACCGGCACCACCGAAGTCGTTCAGCAGGCCAGCGGACCGACAAACGCTGAACGACTCGAATATCGGCGGGCTTCCGAACGGCATCGACGCGGACAGGATCGAGGCAATCATCACCGACCTGCAGGCATCTGGCTCCAACGATGGCACGGGTATCGGCACGCGGCACTACCGCACGGTAGGCAATCAGATCGCGGCCGAGTATCTCTTTCGCGCGCTCGAGTCGTATGGGCTCGACGTCTGGTACGAGGACTTCGTGAGCTGGGACGGGCTGCTGCTCGTGAACGTCGTGGGCGAGCTGCCGGGCAAGGACACCAGTCGTCTCTACGGCGTGATGGCGCATCTCGACACGACTTCTGACAAGCCTGGGACAGTCGCGCCGGGAGCGGACGACAATGCATCCGGAATCGCGGCGACGCTCGAGATAGCACGGCTGCTTGCCGACTTCGACCTGAAGTATTCGTTCCGGGTCGTGTTCATCAACTATGAGGAAGAGGGAGTCGTCGGCTCGGGCGAGTTCGCGAAGCAGCAGGTCGCCGACAAGGTGCCGTGGGAAGGTATCTTCAACATCGACTCGATCGGCTCGGCGCGAAATGGCGACCTGATCGTGCTGAACACGGACAAGGGATCTGCCTGGATGGCCGACCTGATGCAGCGCGTGAACGACGCGTATGGGCTCGGGCAGCAGCTGGAGATCTTGCAGGACCCCGACATCGTGGCCGATGATACGCGGCTCCGCGCGAACGGGCTCGAGTCCGTGCTCGTCGCCCGGGAGTTGTTCGGCTGGAGTCCGGTGCACCACACCGCCGACGATGTCGTCGAGCGCGTCTCCGTCGAGAAGACCATCGGCGCCGCCAATCTCGTCCTGCTCTCGGTGGCGTCGCTGATGATCTAGCCTGGTTCGTCGGAGCTCAGCTCAGCTCGGTGCGCGTCGAGGCCTTGAGCTGCTCGACGACCTTGCGGACCTCCTGCGACTTGTCACGGTCGACGACCAGCAGTGCGTCCTCGGTGTCGACGACGATGATGTTGTCCAGCCCGACCATCGCCACCATGCGTCCGGTCTCGGACCAGATCACGCTGTTGGTGGTGTCGATCCGCAGCAGGTTGCCGCGCACGGAGTTGCCGAGCGCGTCCTGCTCGATCAGCTCGCCCAGCCCGTTCCAGTCACCAACGTCCGACCAGCCCAGCTCGGCCGGCACCACCGCGACGCGCTCGGCGTGCTCCATGATGCCGTGATCGATGGTGATGTCGGGCAGCTCCGACCAGATTCGTGCCGTCACGCGCTCCTGATCGCGCGACTCCCACGCGTTGGCGATCGTCCAGACACCGTCATGGATCGCCGGCTGCTGGCGCTTGAGCTCGCGCTTGAGCGCCTTCACCTGCCAGACGAACATGGCGGCGTTCCAGAGGAACTTCCCGGACTCGACGAACGCCGTGGCGCGCTCGAGGTTCGGCTTCTCGATGAAGCGGGCGGCGCGGTAGGCGGTGTCCTCACCGGACGTGAGGATTACCTCGTCGGTGCGCTCGATGTAGCCGTAGCCGGTCTCGGGCCGGGTCGGGGTGAGGCCGATGGTGACGAGGTCGCCGGTGCGCGCGGCGGTGATCGCGGCCTTGACGACGCGGGTGAACGCCTCGGTGTCGGTGACGTCGTGGTCGGCGGCGAAGCTGCCCATGATCGCATGGGGGTCCTGGCGCTCGATCAGCGCGGTCGCGAGTGCGAGCGCTGGGCCGGTGCCGTTGGGCGAGGGCTCGACGATGATGTTGGCGCTGGGCAGCGCCGGCAGCTGGCGGGCGATCGCGGCGACGTGCGCCGGGCCGCAGACGACGATGATGCGCTCGGGGTCGGTGACGGTCTGCAGCCGCTCGAAGGTCTGCTGCAGCAGCGACTGCTTGCCGAGGAGCGGCAGCAGGAACTTGGGGCGCGCGGAGCGGCTCAGCGGCCACAGCCGCGTGCCCGAGCCGCCCGCCGGGATCACCGCCCAGAAGTTGGGCGCGGACGGGGTCGATCGCGTCATCGCGCGGCCGTTCACAGGTTTCATCGAATTGGCGGGCAACGCTCACTCCTTGACAGCTTGCGGGTGATGCTGGGAAGTATAGTGCCCGGTAGGCAACCAATGTCGGGGCCGCCTGCGATTGCGGGCGGCATGAGCGGAATGGACACGCCATGGCAAGCGAAGCGAACCTGGAACCGGGTGGCGCGGTGTCGGTGGTGCGGCCGCGGCTGGACGAGAAGCCATGGGGCGGTCGGCGCCTGGAGCGCTACGGGCTCGATCTGCCCGATGATGTGGCGATCGGTGAGGCGCTGGTGACGGCGGGTGAGGCCGAGATTGTCTCCGGACACGCGGCGGGAAGCACTCTGGCGGACGTGGTCGCCGCGGATCCGGAGCGTGCCCTCGGCGAGGTCGCGTCCCAGGCGGTGCGGGGCCGCGCGGTGTTCCCGCTGCTGGTGAAGCTGATCGACGCGCAGGAGAACCTCTCGATCCAGGTGCACCCGAACGACGAGCAGGCGGAATCGCGCGATCGTCTGGGCAAGACGGAAGCCTGGTATGTCCTCGCGGCCGAGCCGGGTGCGTGCATCTACGTCGGGCTTCGCGACGGTGTCACGATGGAGGCGTTCCAGGACGCGGCGGCGAAGCTCGATGGGTCGTCGGCGGCCATGCTGCGGCGCGTGACGGCGGATGTCGGATCTACCGTGCTGATTCCCGCGGGGACGGTACACGCGCTCGGCGCCGGGGTGATGGTCTACGAGATTCAGCAGCCGTCCGATGTGACGTATCGCATGGATGACTGGGGGCGCGTGGACGCGCAGGGCAACCCGCGCGAGATGCACCTCGAGGACGGCTTCACCGTGATGCTGCCGGAGAGCCGGCCGGAATGGATCGAGCCGATCGACCTCCGCGCGAGCGAGGGCCGCCGCCATCTCCTCACGGCATGCGACAAATTCGCGCTGGAGCGGATCGCTTTGCCCGGCGGCGGACAGTATGCGCTGCCGGCGTCGGGCGGCCCGCAAGTCGTCACCGTCCTCGAGGGCGGTGTCGCCATCGGCAGCGAAACGCTTTCGCCGGGAACCTCGGCGGTGGTCTGGCCAGGCGGCACGGCGACGGTCGAGGCGACCGCGCCGACCGTCGCGCTGCGCGGCTGGATGCCGGATCTCGCCGCCGAGCTGCCGGTGCTGACGAGACTCGCCAAGCCGGACCGGATACAGCTGGAGCGGTTGAGCGGCGCACTTCCTGACGTGCGAGAGGCACTTTCCTAGCACGGTCTTGCAGGTGTATCGATGTACATGGGGGAAGGACGACCACACGTGACAACTCTGCGCGAGCGATATGACGGCACCTTGCTCGGACTGGCGGCGGGCGACGCGCTCGGCGGTGCGGTCGAGTTCTCGCCACGGGCGGCGATCGCGCGATCGCACCCCGATGGCGTGCGAGAGATCACCGGCGGGGGGCCGCACGGACTGCGGGTCGGCGAGGTGACCGATGACACGGCGATGGCGCTCGCGATTGCGCGGGCGTGCACACCGGACGGGATCGATCTCGATCAGGTCGCGGCGAACTTCCTCGCATGGTACCGGTCCGACCCCAAGGACATCGGCATCACCACCAGCCGCGCACTGGCGAAGATGGATGCGGGGGTGGCGTGGCGCGACATTGCCGGCCGGATGATGACCGAGACGCCGGGCAAGCTGGCCGGTAACGGGTCGGTGATGCGGTGTGCGCCGCTGGCGCTTCGGTTCCGCCACGACCGCGACCGACTGCGCGAAGTGAGCCTGACAACCGCGGCGATGACGCATCCGGACCCGATGGCGACATGGGGGAGCGTTGCGCTGAACCAGGCGATCGGCTGGCTGCTCGACGGCGGCGATCTGGACGGCGTGCGGGACGCGGCGGTCGAGGGAGTCGAGAATGAGGCGGTTGTCGAGGCGATCCGCCAGGCGGCCGATGGCGAGTACGATGAGATCCGCTCCGGCGGGTTCGTGCTGGAGACGCTGGGCGCATCGTTCTGGGCGATCGCGCACCGGGACAGCGCCGAGGAGGCGATCGTGACAGCGGTGAGCATGGGCGATGACACCGACACGACCGGTGCCGTCACCGGCGCACTTGTTGGAGCGCACTACGGTGTCGGCGCGATCCCCGAGCGGTGGCGCGCGGTGCTGGAGCCGCGCGAGGAATTGATTGAGCTCGCCGGGAAGCTGCTCCGGTGGAGCGAGGCGGACGCCGGCTCGGGCTCCTGAGTATCGACGATGCTCAGGGATACGGCGCTCGCCCGGCTTGTGTCATTTCGACCGGAGCGGCCCGGGCTGGGACGCGGGGAATTGACCAAGCTGGCGCTATCCCGCGTTGTCATTTCGAGCCGGCCCGCAGGGCCGCGTCGAGAAATCCCGCGCGCCTTCGTCTGCAGGACGCGTGCGTTGATGACGATCATGCGAGGGATTTCTCCACGCCGACCACTTCGTGGGCTCCGGTCGAAATGACGTGCAGTGGGAGGCGTGGACCGACACCCTGGCGGATCACCAGCGGCGCTACAGCCCCAGCTGGCGCTTGATCCAGTCCCAGGGCTGCGCCTCGGCAATGTGCAGCAGGTATTCCTGGCCGAGCTTGGGGATGTAGAGCACCGCGAGCCAGATCGCCGCCGAGCGCCAGGTGTCCAGCCGAACACGCGGGAAGAACCTCCAGACGACCAGCACGAAGAGAAACCAGTTCTCGAACAGGTTGGGGAAGGCGAAGAGCACCCAGCGCAGGTCGGTGATCTCGAAGATGATCACGCCGACCACGCGCAATGCGAACAGCCAGTTCGACACCAGGCGTGGGATGCGCTGCGTCCAGTGCCACGCGACCCACGCCTCGATGCCGAGGTACCAGAGGTCGAGCACCTTGTCGATGGAGTGGTAGTGCGGCCCCATGCCGCCCTCGCCGAACAGCTCGACGATCACCACATCGAACGCATCGAGCAGCATCGCGACGATTCCGCCCGTGAGCGAGCGGCGGAGAATGAGGAGCGGTACGACGATCCGCAGCAGAATGACGATGATCTGGCCGGTGGTCATCACACGCTCCAGCGCTCAGGGGATTCGCTTGTAAGGTTCGCGGTTCCCTAGCTGGAAGTTTGCGCCTCACCCGGAGCGTCTTCAATGGAGTCTGTGTCAGCGTTGCCGAGTTCTGCCTCTACGTTCACTGGGGGCTCGGCGAGGCGGAGGTAACGGTTGACACTGGCGCGATTGCGGGGATCGTCCGCCAGCCCGAGCAGCGCGAGGAGGCGCTTCTGGTCGGCGCCCTGCCGCGCCTGGTCGACGGCGAAGGTGTGTCGCAGCACGTTCGGCGTGACTTCCTTGTCGATCTCCGCGGCGCGGCGAACGCGCTCCACCATGCCGTTGATCGCCTGCGGCCCCAGCGGGTAGAGCCGGCCGTGGGGATTGCGCGCGGTGTAGTAGCGGTCGAGAGCCTCCGCGAATCCGGGCGTCGTCATCAGGTGGCGCTCCTTGCCCTGCTTGCCAGGTTCCGCGTAGAAGACGTAGACGGTCGGCGCCGGCTCCGTGGTGCGGTCGATGTGGTCGCGGTCGAGCGTCAGCAGCTCCGCGCGAGTGAGCCCCAGGCGCATCATCAGCCAGATTGCCGTCTCGCTCCACGGCTCGTCGTCGGCTGCCGCCATGAGTATCCGCTCCTGCTCGTCCGGGAACAGGGGTACCGGCGAGCGCAGCTGAATGCCGTGCGGGTAGTAGCCCTCGGTCGGGTTCTCCTTCAGCACGCGAGCGGAGTTGATGAGGAAATCAAAGAAGCGGCGCGCTGAGGTGAGCCGGCGCTTGCGCGTGGTGCGGCTGTTGGCATCGCCGAGATAGCGGGCGATGTCGCGCCGGGTGATCGCGTTGATCGAGCGCGAGCCGATGAGGTGCTCCAGCACGGCGAGATCGTTGGTGTATGCGGCGATGGTGTTGGGCGGCCGTCTGGCCTGCTCCAGCTCCCGGCGGTACCACGCGCGAGCAAGCGAGAGGCTGGACGTCGCCGAGAGCGGAGCCAGTCCACCGAGTGTGGGGCCGAACTCGCCTCGGGACGTGGTGGCGAAGAGCGCGAGCTGATCGGGCCTCGGCGGCTTCGCGCGCTGCTCGAGCGCCTCGAGCGCCGGGTCCTCGGGGGTCCGGAAGCGCTCCTCGCTCGTCATGCCATCACGAGCCGGACGCCGGTCGGGCCGGGTATCGTCGCTGTCGGACCGGGGAGGGGGAGTGGTCACGGGCGCGTTCCTGTTCTGGGACGAACGTGAGGCACAAGGAGATGAGCGAACCCTGCCAGTTCCAGGTGGCGCCAGCCTACGTGCCGGTTGACAACCATGTCAAGCTGGTGGCGGCATCCGATTTTACAGAAGTATACGGAGGTATATTGACCTGTCATGGTTATGCTGATATCGTCATGGCAGCATCAGCAGTCGACCAGGTCGCATCGGCGAGGCTGCGGCGCATCTGGCGCTTGATTTCGGTGAACGCGAGCGTCACCAACCGGCTGTACAGGGGGACTACGCACAGATGGGCGAACTCATTGTTGGACGTCCGGCGCTCCGCGTCAAGGCTGCGGTGTCGCTGCCGCTCGACATGGTGTCGGTGATGTCGCTGCTCTACCGGGCGGTTCCGGGGAGCGGGCTCGATCCCTGGCTGATCGCCACTCGCCGGGAGCTGCCGGGGCATCTCCAGCACGACCTGGACCTGCTCCACGGGTTCTCCGGACGGCTGCTGTATTACATGGAAGAGCCGATCATGCGCTTCGAGCCGCTCCGTGAGGACCGGCATGACGCGTCGATCGATGAGCTGCTGGCGTTCCTCGAAGAGCTGCCGGCGGACGCGTACCACGAGATGGTCGAGCGCGCACTCGGCCGGGTCCACCAGGATCTGGGGACCGGTCTCGCCGCACCGAGCGGTGACGATGAGCTCGAGTGGCGACGGTTCATCGAGCCGGGGATCACGACCGCCAACGGTGAGGAGGTGCTCGCGCTCGCGCTCGACAGCGCGCTGCTGAAATCCCGCACGCTCCGGTTGATCCGGGGTATATGGGAGTCCGCCTACGAGGCGGAATACGGGCGCAACCGCGAGTGCATGCAGGAAGCCGGGCGCATCGCAGAGTCGGCCGCGGCGAGGGGGCTCACCACCGCCTTCGGCGAGCTGACCGGCAACCGCGTGCCATCAACGCTCGCGGCGGGGCTCGGCAAGGCCGCCCGCGTCACCTTTGTGCCCTCCATGCACCTCGGCTCGTTCATGAGCTTCGTGATCTACCCGCCCGACGTGATCATCTTCTTCAGCGCGGAGAACGTCCTGCGCGGTGACGTCGCGCCGGTTCCGGATGTGGGCGCGCGCAACGGCGGGGCTCCCCTCAACGGCGAGGCACGTGTGGAGGTGGAGGACGCGCTGGATGGCACCGAGCTGCTCGAGGCGTTGCGCGCCCTCAGCGACGCGAACCGGCTCCGCATCCTCGACCTGCTCGGCTCCGGCGAGCTGTATGCCAATGAGATCGTCGGCCGGCTCGGGATCGCGCAGTCCGCGGTGTCGCGGCACCTCTCGCAGCTCGAGCGCGCGGGACTGGTGGAAGTGCATCCGCGTGGCGGCATGAAGTACTACGCCATCGAGGCGAACCGCCTGGCTGCGGTAGGGGAGACCCTTCGGGCCAGGGCCGCAACCGCGTCGGCGCTTGCTGGCACGGGTGTTGCGTAGGCAATCCACGAGCGAGCACAGGGTCAATCACATTTTGGCCATATGCCGGACTGGACAACTCGATATCGCGATGATAGGATATCCCTAGACGAGCGAAAACGAAGACTCGCTAATGGGGCAACGCAACGCCCGTCTGAACGTTGACAACACATGAGGTTCAGGGAAGGCCCTCAGGGCATTCTCTCCGGATCGCGGCGACGCACCACTCACTAACCAGACAGAACCGTCGTGGTCCGCAGATGACTTAGCCGCCTCGGGCGACATTAGCCAGTCGCCTGGCATATACAATCCTCTATTTCCCTCATCAGTATGCTGATGTCTGAAGGAAACGAAAGACGTTGGCATCACTTCACAACTTCCCTCTCCGAAGCCCGATCTCTCGGTCGCGATTGGGCTGGTATTCCTCGGCTGCGACCGAAATGAACATGAAACGTCCGGCGCCTTCGAGCGTCGGGCGTTTTTGTTTGCCATGCAACAGGCCCGGAGCGGCTATCACCATATGGTGATAGCCGCTCCGGGCCTGTTGCGACGAGAAGGATCGGGGAAATACCTAATAGACGTCGTCTAATCACGGTGCCGGGCTCGACCGGACGGCAACGGAAGGGGCTCGCCGGGTCGCTGTCTCAGTCGCCGCTGGCCGTGAAGCGGGCTGAGCGGCCCGATTCGGAGCGCACTGCACGCGGCTTGAGGGTGTGGCGCATGCGCGCCTCAAGCGCCGCCGCGTCGCGGAGTCGGTCCGTCCGCTCGTATGCACGAACCGCTGCCGACATTCCGCTGCGCGGCAGGTCCCAGAAGCCGGGGAGCGCGGCGAGATCGACATTCGGGTCGCCCGCCGCGGTGGTGAAGGCAACGATCGCCTCGTTGATCTTGCCGCCCCGCGCCAGGATCATGCCGCGCTCCGCCTCGAGTCTGGCGGACCGCACGCTGCCATCGAAGGACGGTCGCGCGGTCTGTCGGGAGCGGAGCTGCGGGTGCCGCTGCCACCGGAGGTCGGTCTCGTTCGCGCCGTCTGTGCCGGTCGCCTGCAGCGCGAGCTGCGCCTGGCGCGGCTGATGCGCCGGGCGAGGAACGCTGCGGAGCACCGGGGGCCGGCGCTCGGCGACAGCCGCCGGCAGGTGATGGTCCGAGGTGCGGCCGAACACGGCGACGAGCACGCGTCTCAACCCCCCGAGCATCGAGTCCCGCCTGCCCTCGAGGTCTCGCACGGCAAGATCAGTCATTAGCATGGTTCCTTCTCTCCCCACCCGGTTGCCGGTGTGCCGGGAGCAACTGCTCCGGTTCATGCTCGATTTGCGATGCCCCGAATCCCCACGATTTCGGGTTCGCGTCCGTCTCCACATATAGCCGTCTTGAACATGCGGCGACGGTGATCCATCCCGCGTGTCCGGACCGCGCTCGATTAGGGCATCGCTGCCTTGCTCGGTGCGGGCGGTCAGAAAGCGGGCGACCTGTGACGAGCTGGCACATCATTCCGTGAACTGATGCTACCACGCCGTCTGTACGTACACAAGTGGGCTCTCGTCGTGGGGAAGTGGTCCGCCTGCCCTATCTGCTACGGTACGGGGAGCGCCTGTTTCAGGCACCGTGGCTCGGTTGGGACCGCCTCGCAGACGGGATCCCCGATTGAGCCGGATAGATGGAAAGTTGCACGCGAATGACAGAGCATTCCGCCTCGAACATGCATGCCGTGGCGCCCGATCCGGCGCTGGCGGAGCGGCTCGCGCCGGTGGCGAAGCTGATGGCCCCGAGCCGCCAGATGGTGGTGTTCACCGGCGCGGGGATCAGCACCGAGTCGGGCATCCCCGACTACCGCGGACCCAACGGCGTCTGGAAGACCAACCGTATCCCGACCGCGAGCACCGTGCCTACTGACCAGGCGAGCCGCGAGCAGCGCTGGCAGGAGCACCGCACGCGTTACCCCGTCATGCAGGCACGCGAACCGAATTCGGGGCACCTTGCGATCGCCAGCCTGGAGGGGAATGGCCGCGTGAGCGCGATCGTGACGCAGAACATCGACGGCCTCCACCAGAAGGCCGGCTCCGATCCCGAGCGCGTCCTCGAGCTGCACGGCTCTTCACATCGGCTGCGGTGCGTCGACTGCGGTCGCGAGTACGCCTCCGAGGAGATCCTCGAGCGCCTGGAGCGGGGGGAGACCGACCCGCGCTGCGTCGTTTGCGGCGGCGTGCTGCGCAGCTCCACGGTGCTCTTCGGCGAGTCGCTGCCCGAGGAGACGCTGCGTCGGGCCGTGGATGCGAGCGCCAGCGCCGACCTGATGCTGGTGGTGGGCAGCTCGCTGGTGGTGAAGCCGGCCGCGCAGCTGCCTGTCGTCGCACGCAGGAATGGCGCGCCGCTGGTGATCGTGAATCGCGAGCCGACGCCGCTGGACGAGATCGCCAACGCGGTGGTGCGCGGCGATGCCGGGCCGGTGCTTGATACGCTCTCGCGGCTGATCCTGCAGGGCCAGTGACGGAGTGCAGTGGGACATGAGCGAGCAGAAACGAAACGTGGAACCGAGTGCGCGAGACGGCGAGCGGGTCAACGTCGATATGGACCACAACTGCTTTGGGTGTGGTCGCCTGAATGCGCACGGCCTGCGCCTGACCTTCTACCCCGACGAGCGCGGTGGTGTGTGGTCGCCGTTTGTGCCTGAGGAGCGCTTCGAAGGGTACACCGGCATGGTGCACGGAGGCGTGATCAGCACGGTGCTCGACGAGGTGATGGCATGGTCCCTCTACCGAAACCAGGTTTGGGCGGTGACCGGCGCGCTCAACGTGCGCTACCGGGCGCCGATCCGTGTCGGCCAGGAGACGCGGGCGGTCGGCTGGCAGGTCGACCAGCGTGGACGGAGGATCGAAATGGCCGGAGAGATCCAGAATGCTGACGGCACGGTGCTGGCGAGTGCCACGGCGACCTTTGTGCAGGTGCCAGAGGCGCAGGCGGAGGCCTGGCGCGCCCGGTACCTGCGTGATGCCGGTTCGCAGGCCGCGGACGGTGAGGGGGCGGCATGATGCAGATCTATCTCGGGGGCCCGATGTTCACCGCGGCGGAGAAGCGATACAACCTGTGGCTCGCCGGTGTCCTGCGGGAGGAGGGGTACGCGGTCTATTGCCCCAATGAGAGCGAGCCTATCAATGACAAGACCCGCACCGACATCACCAGCCGGAAGATTTATGAGGTCGACCTGGCCGCGCTCGAGGCGAGCAATGTCTACCTTTGCCAGGTAAGCGAGGACTCCGGCACGAACTGGGAGGCCGGCTACTTCGATTGCCTCTCGCGGCACGTCGATTCGTTGCGCTACCGGGGCGTGCTCGGGCTCGCGACCGACATCAGGCTGGCGGCTGTGCCCGACCCGTCGAAACCCGCCATCGAGAACCAGACCTTCCATGTCAACCAGTTCATTGCCGGTGGTTTGCTCTCGTCGCTCGGCGTCGTGTACGACGAGGATGCGTTGCTCGTGCGGCTGCGCGAGGTCGCCGCCGAGTTCGGTTCCAGGCTCCAATCCCGGTAGCCCGGCCGTGTCATCGACACACACACGAGGTGCGACCTCTGGAGTAGAGTGTGTCTGAATACCTGTCATCTCTTGCCGGAACCACGGCTCGGACTGACTGGTGGCGAGTGGTGACAGGTCTTCGGGGGCACAACTGAGCGCCGGGGAGCGTGGGCGACTACCGTTCCGGCGATTCCGGCTGCTGGCGCGTGACCATCTGGCCGGCCTGCTCCTGCGCCGAGGCCACCAGCACGTTGAGCGCGGTGAGCATGGGCTGGATGTTGGCGGTGTCGAGCACGAAGAGTGCGAGCGCGGTCTCTTCCTCCGTAAACGCCACCTCGTCTTCGTCGATGGCGGCCCCGGCGGAACGGAGCGCGGCGAGCCACTGTTTCGCGTGGTCGCTCGCCTCCTTCAACGTCCGATGCAGGTCCTCCGCGACCGCCGCGCGCTGTTCGGGTGACATCTCGATGGTCGGGAGGTCCGCCTCTGTCGCGACGATCGACGGCTGGTCCTCGCCTTGCAGAGCGCGCCACGTCGCCGGAGTGGTCGCGAGGATGAAGCCGGCAACTTCTGATTCCGCGTGTGCCACCATGCGCGGTCCCGGCGTGTCGCGATCGGCAGCCTGGCGGAGCGTGGTGATGCCCTGCTGGTAGAGGTCGGCGCCGGTGCTGCCCTCATCGCTCGTCTCGTGGAGCGCGTAAACGTAGACCAGGAAGGCCGCGGTGCCGATCGAAGAGTCGAGCTCGACCGAGTAGATCGCGCTGTTGGCGCTTTCCTTCAGTGGGGTCAGCAGTGGCGCCAGGGTGGCTGGGTCATCGCCGAGCTCGAGGACCTGGGCCAGGAAGCTGGCGGCCGCGTGGGCCATGGAGTCGTTAGGTGCGGACTGCGGGTCTGTCATCATCTGTCCTGTCGAATGCGTGTGGCGGGCTGTGACGCCCGGCAACCGGCGGTTCGCCGTAGGAAGGGTACGACGCATGAGCAGTGAGGGCGAGCCAAGGCTTGCTGACGAGACGGTCGAGCGAATGTTGGCGACGGCGCGGGCGGCGGCGCGGAACGCGTACGCGCCCTACTCCTCCTTCCCGGTCGGCGCGTCGGTGCTAACCGCCGACGGCAGCGTCGTTCCCGGCGTCAATGTCGAGAACGCGAGCTACGGGCTCACCGTGTGCGGCGAGCGCGTGGCGATCTTCAGGGCCGCGGCGGAGGGGCACCGCGAGGTGGTCGCGGTGGCGGTGTCGGCTTCGAACGCACCCGGCGCGACACCCTGCGGCGCATGCCGGCAGGTATTGAACGAGTTTCGCCCTCCCCATGGTGACATGGTGGTGATTCTTGACCGGGGCGACCGCGAATTGCCGGAGCTGATGTGGCTTGGAGCACTCTTGCCGCGCGCATTTGGCCCACATGACCTGATTGAGGCGGAGCAGGGGTAGCATAATGCAAGAAGTTGCCGCATACTGGCAGAGCAGTCATCTGACCACCGCTCTGCGCGTACGTTGTCACATCGATCGCAGCGCTTTCTCAATTCGAGCGCGTGTAGAGAGTGATCGTACAGAGCGGCGGCCCAAGCGGCACATGCCTGGTGGGCGACTGCACGGATGCGTGTCTGGAGCGCATCACGCGGCGGCACATGTCGGGGCCCAAAAGTATCGAAGGAGACCGGAGCCATGCGAGGCAGACCACTGGTCGTGACATGGACCGAGACAGCCCGAGAGTTGGCTGATCGGCTCGATAAGGAACGCGATCCTCGGCGGAGGGCCCGCCTGCAGGCATTTCTGATGCTGCGGGAGGGCAAGCGCATCGGCGACGTCAGTGACGCCGTCGGCGCCGACTACCGCACCATCCAGCGATGGGTGTCGTGGTATCGCACCGGCGGGCTCGACGCGGTGCTGCAGCGGACCCCTGGTCACGCCGCGCCGGGACGCCGATCCAAGCTGAGTCCCGAGCAGACGCGCGCGCTGCTGCGCGAGCAGGAGGCCGGGCATTTCCGCACCATCCGTGATGCCGTGGACTGGACGGCAGAGCAGTATGGTGTGGATTTCACATACACCGGCATGCACGCGCATCTGCGTCGCGCGCAGAGGCGAGGCACGACCGCGTAAGAACCGTCGGTCCCGCGCAAGGCGGGGGCGACTCATGATGTGCTGCTGCCAATGGCTGCGTCCGCGCTCGCTTTCTTGCTGCCTGCGGATGCAGCCATCAGTGGCAGTGCGCGCCTAGCTGACGCGTGCGTATCGTGGGCGGAGCTGGCGAACCAGCAGCATCGTCGCGCCGAGCCCGAGCACGGCGACGACCGCATTCACGGCGGTGCCGAGGTATGGCACTGGCAGGAAACGCACGGCGCTCAGCAGGATCACGCCGATCGTCATGCTGAGCAGCAGGTAGCCGCGGCTGCCATCGTTCCATCGCTTCGGCAGAATCAGTGAACCAATGCGCTGCCCGACGATGTACTGGCTCAGATAGAGCGCCACGACGTACGCGACCATCAGCAGGATGCTCGCGGGCAGACCGATGATCGTCGCGATCAGCACCACCGCGAGCACCGGAATCAACATGAGACCGAGCACGCCCGCCAGCGCCGCCAGCAGCGGGCGTCGCAAATTGCGGTTCAGTGCCGAGGAGAGCCGTGGCGCCACCGCGATGATCAACGCGCCGGTCGCCAGCAGCCAGACCATGCGCACCAGCGGGCTGAAGAACTTCGCCCTGATGCCTGAGCCCGTTCCCCACGGCGCGACGGACTGCCGATCGATCCCGTTGGCGACTTCCGCGGCATCGTCGATGGACGCCTCGGAGCGGCTGGTGTAGTCCAGCCTTCCGCCGATGGTGGCATCCTGATCGAGTGAGAGGCGATCGACGGTCGCCGTCACATCGCCGCGCACCTCGCCGCTCACCGTCATGCTGTTGACCGACCCGGAGATATCGCCCAGCACCGTTCCGCGCATGTCGAGGGTGCCGCCATAAACGTGCACGTCTCCGGTGACCTCCGCTCCCTGCTCGACGACCGTCGTTCCCCCGAAGATCATCAAATCACCGGTGATGTCGCCGGTGATGGTCGTTCTGCCGCTGAATACGCGAACGGAGCGGCCGACGGCGCCCGAGAGGTCGATGTCGCCGCCCGCCGCGTTGAGCGAGCCGATGACGCGACCGTTGATGTCGATGACCCGCGCCGCCGCGAAGACGTCCCGGTTGGCGCGGCCATCGAGCGTGAAGGTGTCGGCAACGACGTAGAGATCCTCATCGACCGGCTCACCTGTGCCGATGGTTACCTCCTGATCCGTGCGGAACATGGAGGCCGATGTCCAGAAGGGGAGGGCGAGGGTCGCAGCGAGCAGCATGATCGCGAAGGCGGCAAGTCCCAGCCGTCGCGATTGTGGAGTCGCGCCGGGGTTTGCCTCCGGCGTGAGCGATGGTGTCATCCTGCGTCCTCCACAGCGGCGACGACGGCGTCGCTCAGGTGCGACCAGCGCGGCGGTCGCATGCTCCATCGGGTCATGACCGTCCGGTTGGCGAACACGGCGAGGCCGAGCCGGCGGTCGGGATCGAGCCAGGCCAGCGTTCCCGACTGCCCCCAGTGGCACCAGGTGCGCGGAGACGTGCGGGTGCCGGTCCAGTGGTCGGTCTTGTCGTCGCGCACCTCCCAGCCGAGACCCCAGGCGCCGTGGTTCCAGTGGACGCCGGCGGAGTTGACGCCGCCCGGCACGCCGCCGGTCTGGTCGACCACCATCTCGGCGCGCGCATCGGCGGCAAGGGGACTCTCCTGATCGGGCAGGAACGAGGCGGCGAACCGGAGCACATCGGTGGTGGTGCCGAAGTACCCGCCCCAGGGGATGCCCATGTCCCGCCAGTAGCGGCTGTTGTAGCTCTCGCTGGGGCCGCCCTTGCCGGCGGCGTCGGCAACGATGGCGATGCGGTCGTCCAGCTCGGGTCCAGGGCGCGGCACGATGCCGGCGAGCCCGCTCGGATCGAGAATCTCCGTCTGCAGGATGGTATGGAACTCGCGGCCGTCGATCACGGCGGCGGCGCGGGCGGCGAGCGCCGGGCCGGCATTGCTGTAGCGAAGCTCTGTGCCGGGCGCCGATTGCAGCGGCAGATCGCACATGTGGTCGACGATCGATTCAAGGGACGGCCGCTCGGACATGCGCAGCCGCTTCACGCCGACGTTCTCCGGCAGCCCGGAGGTATGGCAGAGGAGATGTCGGAGGGTGACGCGGTCGCGCAGCGCCTCGAGCTGCGGGAGCACATCGGGATCGAATGGGTCGTCGACCGTCTCGAACTCCGGCAGGATGGTCACGAGCGGCGTGTCCAGCGGAATCTGGTGCGTGTCCAGCACGTGCATCACAGCGGCCGCCGTGATCGGCTTGGACACGGACGCGAGCGCGAAGAGGGTGTCATCCGCCACGGCGCGGTCCGGTGCGGCCTGCCCCACGTTGTGGGTGGCGATGATCTCGCCATCGTGCCAGACGGCGGCGGCAGCTCCGCGCACCGCGCCGTCGTCGATCCACTCGTCGATCCTGCCGAGCGCGTCCTGCATGGTTCCCATGGTGAGCCGGGTATCCCTCCCCTGACGAGCAGTGGCGCGCCTCGCCGATCCCCCGGGATCAGGCGGTGCCTGTCGCGCCACTGCGGTGCGTGCTTGATTGTATCGACAAACCGGATTCCGGGGCGACCGAATCGCGGGTAAGCTTGTGGCGAAGAAGACCGCCGCGCCAGGTGCCGAGTTCGGTGTCGCGTCCCGTGCCTGGCGCTCGTCATGGGCGCGACGCCGTCGTTCAGGAGAAGTGCTGTGGGGACGTACGCCCTTGATGTGGTTGAGAGCTATCGCGAGCTGAGCAACATGGCGGCCGATGCCGTGCTGGAAACGCTGGAGCGGCATCCGGAGGCGGCGATTACCGTGCCGACCGGTGAGACGCCGGTGGGGATGTACGAGGAGCTCGTGCGGCGCATCCGGCAGGGCTCGCTCGATATCAGCCGCGCCCATATCTTCTGCCTGGACGACTATCTCGGCCACAGCCGCGAGGACGAAGCGAGCCTGACGCGCTGGCTCTTCAACGTGTTCCTCACGCCGGCCGGGGTGCCAGAGAACCATATCCATCTCATCCCGGCGACCGCGGAGGATCCGCAGGCGGCCGCAAAGGCGTACGAGGCGGAGCTCGAGGCGCTGGGCGGGCTCGAGCTGGCCGTGGTCGGGCTCGGGCCGAATGGGCACGTCGCGTTCAACGAGCCGGGGTCGACGCCGGACAGCCGCACGCGGGTGATCGATCTGACCGAGGAGTCCCGCCAGCAATCAGCCGGCTACTGGGAGGGCGAAGCAAGCATCCCGAGGCAGGCGATCACCATGGGGCTCGGCACCATCCTTTCGGCGCGGCGGATCGTGCTGATCGCCTCCGGCGAGGGGAAGGCCGAGGTGGTGCGCCGATCGCTCGAGGAGGAGCCGACGCTGGACGTGCCGGGGTCCTGGTTGCAGATGGCCGGCGAGCGCCTGCAGGTGATTCTCGACCGCGAGGCGGCCGGGAGCCTCAGCGCGCGGTAGCACGAGGGCTAATCCGCCGGGTCGGACGTCGGCACCGGCGGCGAGGCCGGCAGGAGTGGCGCAAGCGTGTCCAGCAGACGCTGGTGCAGGTCCGTTGACGCGCTCACCAGCAGGCCGGCGCGCGGTCGTGGGGTGGGCTGGTTGTACTCGTAGCGGTTGCCGTAGAGATCGGTGAAGCCGCCGCCGGCCTCGATCGTGAAGAGGTCGCTGGCGGCGAGATCCCACTCGCGCACCGGCGAGTTGCCGCTGGCCCGCCAGAACCCGACGAAGCCGTCGTAGGTGCGCCACTCAGGCAGGAAGGCGCGCGGGCTGTAGCCGACCGGCATGATCGTCATCGGTGAGGCGCCAAGCGCCTTCGCGACTGTGGCGAGCGAGTCCGCGTTCTCTTCGGGGCCGTAGTACTGCGAGCCGACCAGCACCGGCGGCGTCTCCGGGGCGGGGATGCGAAATGGGAGCACCGTTCCGTCGGGATGGATTCGCCACGCGCCGTGGCCGTGCACCGCCAGCATCATCTCTCCGGACGGCGGGTGGGCGCAGACGGATACCTCGGTGTGACCGTCGATCACGAGCGCCAGCAGGATGTCGAAGTTGTCGGTCCGGGCCACGAACTGTGCCGTGCCGTCGATCGGATCGGCGATCCAGCAGCGTCGATGCCTGAGCCGCTCCGGATTGTCCTCGCTCTCTTCGGTGAGCAGGGCATCGTCGGGGAAGGCGTGAGCAAGCCCTTCCCGGATCATGCGGTCGGCGGTAAGATCAGCGTCAGTGACCGGGGACCCATCACCCTTTGTGTACGTTGCCGCCGATTGGGAGTTGTAAATGGCTCGCACAGTGTCGGCGACCTCGCGTACCAGCGGAACAGCGACCTCGAGCTCGCGAACGTACGGGTGAGGTTGTGGCAGAATTGTCACGGAGGAATCCTTTACGGCATACTTTCTGAGGTCTGGGCCGTGCGTCCGCCGCGAGGTGCGGAGCGGGAGCGTCGTGCGTCAGGATCGGAGGTCCGCGGGACACGTCGCTCAAAGCCTACCGCAGAACCACCGGGTTGTGGCATCGATATTGATGGTATGACCCAGGCCACCGATGAATGGGGTCGAGCCGATTACGAGGCATGGAGGGTTAGGTCTGATTATGAACACGCGACCGATGGTGAAGAAGAGCAAGCGAGCACTCGCGGTGACGGGCATTGCGCTCAGCGCGCTGGTGCTGGCGGCCTGTGGTGACGACAACGAGGATTCGACGCCGACGGCGGAGGTCCAGGATGTCGCCACCGAGGTGTCGACCCAGGTTGAGGCGGAAGCGACTGAGGTCGCCACGGAGGCCGAGGAAGCTGCGGGCACCGAGGGCACCGCTGCCGCGGCGAGTCCGGAGTCAGCGATGCCGGTCTCGGCAGGTACCCCGGCAGGTGGCGTGGTCGAGGGCACGCCTGAGCTGACCGCGTCCCCGGTCGAGGGCATCATCGAGGGCACGCCGGTGATGATCGTCGAGAGCGGCACGCCTGCCGCCAGCCCGGTTGCCTCTCCGGTCGCATCCCCGTCGGCAAGCCCGGTCTCCTAGGACGTCCGGTCGCAGCGCGACAGGGAACACATCAATCACAGACGCGCGGGCGCCAACTGGTGCCCGCGCGTCTTGCGTTTCGTGTGCTCGCCGTAACCCGGTCTCCCCGCCGCGTGTGCCGAAGGGATTGGCGGATCGCTGGTAAAGTAGGTGTGGTAAACGGATTGATCCCCGGTGAGCCCTGTTCCTGGTATGGTGCAGCACCGTCAGGCGACGTGTGCAGTGAGTGACAGCGGAGGATCGCACATGCGCGGGAGTATCGATGAGCACGAATGGGCGGCAGGACGCGGTCATGCCCGATCTGGTGGCAGGTGACGAGATGATGGGGGCGGACGGGTTCTCGGACGGTGAGGCGAAGCCGGTCGATCTCGATATGGAGACGCCGCTGTCGCATGTGGTCGCTCGAGGCAGCGCGCAGAGCGAGGACGCATCGGCCTCCGGTGCCTTCGTCTATGACGAGGAGAACGACGAGGGGCTCGACTACCGGCGTCGTTACCGGGGTCTGATCGGCGTCAGCAGCAAGGTGCCGATCCGCGACCGCTCCATCCTCTCGCTCGTGTACACCCCGGGTGTCGCCGAAGCGTGTCTCGCCATCGCCAAGGACCCGCGTCGCAGTTTCGATCTCACCTGTCGCGGGAACACGGTTGCCATTCTCACCGATGGCTCGGACCTGTTCGGCAGCGAGACCGGACCGGTCGAGGCCGAGATGCCGATCGCCGAAGGCAAGAGCGTCATTTTCAAGACGTTCGCCGGCATCGACGCGTTCCCGATCCTGCTCGATACCAACGAGACAAGCAGAATCGTCGAGACCGGCATCTCGATCAGCCCGACCTTCGGCGCGATCTGCCTCGATGACATCTCGTCACCGCGCGCCTTCACGATCGCCGACAACCTCGACAAGGCCGCCGATATCCCGGTCTTCTCCAACCAGCACCACGGCACCGCGATCCTCGTGCTCGGGGCGCTGTTCAATGCGCTCAAGGTCGTCGGCAAAAAGCTGACCGACGTGCGGGTGGTGCTGAGCGGTGCGGGCATCGCAGGCATCGGCGTCGCCCGTCTGCTCACGCGGGCCGGCGTGCGCAACCTCGTGGTCTGCGACCGCGCGGGCGCCATCTACCGGTACCGCCCGGAGCGGATGAACTGGGCGAAGGCGTACGTGGCCAAGGAGACCAATGTCGAGCAGCGCTCGGGCTCCCTGCGCGAAATGCTCGTCGGCGCCGATGTCTTCATCGGCCTCTCCACCGGCGACATCGTCGACGAGGAGATGATCCGCAGCATGGCGGCCGACCCGATCGTGCTGCCGCTGGCGGTGCCGCACCCGGAGATCCTGCCGGAGGCGGCACGCGCCGGCGGCGCCCGGGTGGTGGCGACCGGCCGGTCCGACTACCCCAACACGATGGACGTCTCGCTGGTGTTCCCGGGCTTCTTCCGCGGGCTGCTGGACTCTGGCGCGCGCAACATCCGCCTGCGCATGATGATCTACGCCGCGCAGGCGCTCGCCGGCATGGTGGAGGAGGATGAGCTGCACGCCGACTACATCGTGCCGCGCATCTTCGACTTCCGCGTGGCGCCGGCAATCGCCGCGGCGGTCGTGCACGGCGCGATCGAGGCCGGTGAGGCGACGCGCGACATCTCGCCCGAGGAGGTTTACGAGAACACCCGGCGATTCGTCTACGAGGGCCGGCTGGAGCCGGCTCGCCCCAGCGTGCGATCCCGCAAGACCTCGTTCCGCGAGGAGGCAATCGACCTCCGTGAGCGGCACCGGGGCATTCTCGAGATTCGGAGCAAGATCCCCATCCGGGACCACCACATCCTGAACCTGCTGTACGTGCCGCCGCGCGCGCTGGTGCCGGCGCACGTGGTCCGCGACGACCCGGCGAAGGTGGATGAGCTCACCGCGCGCGGCAATCTCGTCGCGATCGTCACCGACGGGTCGGCCGTGCTAGGGCTCGGGGACATCGGACCGCAGGCCGCGATGCCGGTGATGGAGGGCAAGGCGGTGCTGTTCCAGACGCTCGCCGGCGTCGAGGCCTTCCCGATCACCCTCGCCTCTCGCGATCCCGATGAGATCGTCGAGGTCGTCAAGTCGATCGCGCCCTCATTCGGCGGGATCAACCTCGAGGACATCGCCGCGCCGCGCTGCTTCGAGATCGAGGAGCGGCTGCGCGCCGAGCTGGACATGCCGATCTTCCACGATGACCAGCATGGCACGGCCATCGTGGTGACCGCCGGGCTTCTCAATGCCGCCAAGATCCGCAAGACCGACATCAGCGAGATGCGGGTGGTGATCAATGGCGCCGGCGCGGCCGGGATCGCCGTCGCCAAGCTGCTGGTCGGCCTCGGTGCGGACGTGACCGTGTGCGACCGTCGCGGCGCGATCTACGCCGAGCGCGACGCGAGCATGGACGTCTCCAAGCGCCGCATCGCGGAGGTCACGAACCGGCGGGGCTGCACCGGGCCCCTCAAGGACGCGCTGGAGGGTGTCGATGTCTTCATCGGCCTGAGCGCGCCGGGCACGCTGACGCAGGAGATGATCATGGGCATGGCGGACAAGCCGATCATCTTCGCGCTGGCGAACCCGGACCCGGAAATCACGCCCGATCTCGCGCACGAGGCGGGCGCGCTCGCCGTCGCGACGGGCCGCAGCGACTACCCGAATCAGGTGAACAACTCGCTGGCGTTCCCCGGTGTGTTCCGCGGCGCGCTGGACGTCAGGGCGCGCACGATCAGCGAGGGCATGAAGGCCGCCGCCGCGCACGCGATCGCCGACCTCGTTCCCGCCAGCCAGCTCTCGCCGGAATTCCTGATCCCGGACAGCCTCGACCTGCGGGTGGCGTCCCGCGTGGCCGGAGCCGTCGCGCGCGCTGCGCAGGAGGAAGGGCTCGCCCGCAAGGACACCGACCCGGCCGAGATCGAAGCGCGCACGCACGACCTCGTGTACGAGGGGACGATCGCGCAGGCGTGATACCGGGGAGTCCTCGATGACCGACGAGATACGCTACGTCCCCGCCGAGCGCGGTATCACCACGGTTGCGCTCATGCGCGGCGAGGAGGAGCTGAGCCGGACGCTCGTGGTGCCGATGGTCCTGCAGCTCGGCGCGGCGAGGGTGCGCATGGACGGGATCGGCGGGGTGGAGACGCCGGAGCCGCATCGCAATCAGGGGTACTCCCGGCGGGTGCTGGAGGCCGCGGTCGACTTCATGCGGGCGGGTGACGCGCCCCTCGCCACGCTGTACGGCATCCCGCACTACTACCCGAAGTTCGGCTTCGCCACGCTCGGACCGGAGTGGACGATTTCGCCGCTGCGCCTCGACGAGCGCCACGAGCTCCCGGGCGGCTTCGCGTCTCGACCCGGCGCGCCCGGCGATCTCGGTGCGATCCAGCGCCTCTACCGTGAAGAGACGGCGTCGCAGTACGGCGCGCTCGTGCGCGATGACGATTGGTGGACCTGGGGCGAAACAGAGAAGGCGCTCCAGCAGGATGCCGGTGAGGTACGGGTGGTCGAGCGCGATGGCGCTGTCGTCGGCTACGCGCTGCGGGCATCGACATGCTGGTGGATGGAGCACCTGGAGCGAGACACCCCAGCGGCGCTGAAGATCGGGGAGGCGTTCGCGCTGGATGGCACGGCGGCAGACGCCGTGCTCGCGATGTGCCGAGCCTGGGCAACCGAGCTGGAGCAACCGGCGCTAACGCTTGCAATACCGCCGACAGGGCGTGTCGGGCAGGCGGCGCAGCTGCAGAACTGCCGTATCGAGGCGCTCTACAGCGACGAGCAGGAGTTCATGGGGCGATCCACCGGGCTGCTGGCGCTGCTGCGGGCCATGGCGCCGGAGCTCACCGCGCGGTGGCGTCGGGTCAGCGCCGCGACGCCGTCCTTTGCCCTCACCATCGTCACGGATGCCGAGCGGGCAACGATCGCGGGCGATGAGGACGGCATCGAGGTGAGCGGTGACCGGCCCGGCGACCACATCGTGGAGCTCGCGCCGGGCGATGTCGCGCGGCTGGCGTTCGGCGGCTTTGAGACGGACCTCGTGCTCGAGCGCGCCGGCGTGCCGGCCCCCGCATGGCCGGTGTTGCGGGAACTCTTCCCGAAGCGCGTCCCGTACATCTATCCACTGGACCGGTTCTAGCACGCGCGGTATCCGCCGCCCGAGACAGGAGTATCGATGAGCGAGGAGAGACAGCAGCCGACGGGTGGGGACCCGACGCCGCGCTTCGAGTGGCACCCGGAGTACGCGGGGACATCCGTCGACGAGGTGCGGCAGGACCTGACGCGCGAGATCACGGCCGATCAGCGGCAGCACAGCCTCGCCATGGAGGGCGCGGAGGAATCCGAGCATGACGCCCTCGCCTCCGTCGTCGAGCTCGAGCGCAAGTGGGGCGGCTACGATTTCGGCTGGGCCGAGCTCGACGCCAGCGACCTCGCCAACCGGATCGTCGCATTCGAGCTGGAGCGCGAGCGACGCCACGAGATGATCAGCTGGTCCGCCTATCGCGACGAGCACAGCGGCGGGCTCAGCGATTCAGGTGAGCTCCCTCCCGCCGACCTCAGCACGCGAGCCAAGGGCATCGCACTGGTGCTGGTCGTGCTGCTGATCATCCTTATCCTCCTCGCTGTCTGGGCGCTGTAGCCGCTCTCTCCATCCATCGACAGCGGCGCCTCATGACAAGCGAGGTGGATCCCGCCGACGCCAGCGTCGTCCTCGGTGTGAATCGACATATATCGAGAAAAAGCGTTCGTACAGTCTATTCAACTGGCGCGACTTCAGGGTACGCTTGGTTCACGGCTAAACGCCGCTTCCCCGGGATGGCGGGCTGGAGGCGGGCATCGCGACACGGCGAGGTGCCCGCCCGGACGAGGAGCGACCATGGCGCTGGCGCGGCAAACCAACACCGACGATCTCCTGTATGACCCTGAGCTGTTCCCACGCGCGGCGCGCCGGGAACCGGTGTTCAACATGCGCGGCGAGAGAGTGGGGCTCGGTCCGCTCCGGCCGGAGCTGCTCGACAACTATGAGCGCTGGCTCAACGACTTCGATCTGCTCTCGATGATGGATCGCCGCTTCCGACCGCTCACGGCGGACTGGATCCGCACGTGGTATGAGCGGCAGTCGCGGGCAAACGCCGACTCGCTGGTGTTCACGATCTGGGATGTGGACACGCTGACGCCGATCGGCAACATTGCGCTGCAGGACATCGACAGCCGGACGCGCACGGCCGAGTTCGGCATCTTCATCGCGGAGCCGGAGTTTCGAGGCGAGGGACGGGGCACCGAGGCTACGCGCCTGTTGCTCCGGTTCGCCTTCGACACGCTTGCGCTGGAGAACATCGTACTGCGGGTGTTCTCCTACAACGAGCGGGCCATCTCGGTCTACGAGCGCGTCGGGTTTCAGCTCATCGGTCGCCGTCGGGGCGCCCAGCGGCGGCACGGTCGGCGCTGGGACATTCTGCTCATGGACATCACGCCAGCCGACTTCGTTGATGCCTGATGCGTGGCGCCACAACCGGGTTGTGTGTCACGAATGTAGCTGGCAACGCGCATCGCTGGCGTCTCCCATGCGATGTCCTGCGTCAGGGATTGCCCGGCAGTCGGGTGACCCGTTCCGCAGGAGACGCCAATGAGCCTTCGGGCAAGACTCGCGCTCGTGGTGGGTCTGGTGCTCGTCGCCGCGATCGCGGTGACCGGCATTATCGCGATCAGGACCACCAGAGCCACGCTCGTCCAGCAGATCGATGAGCAGGTCCGCGTTGCCGCGGTCCGCCTCGAGTCGAACTACGACAACCCATCTTCCAGCCAGACGCCTGACGGCGGCGAGCCAGTCACCCGGTTTCAGCCGATTGCGCGATACGTCTACGATCGAGAGGGGAAGCTGCTGCTGGCGCAGCCATACGGCTTCACCGATGCTCCGCGACCCGCCCCGGTGATCGGGGACGGCTCGCCCGCCTCGCTGTTACGCGCCGTCAACGTGCTGCAGACGGTGCCCGCCGCGGAGGGCGACCTCGACTACCGGGCGCTGGTGCAGCTCGACGACAATGGCAATTTCGTCCTCACGGCAGTGCCCACGACCGCCGCCAACGAGGCCGTCGAGGACCTGGTCGGCACGATGGTGATCGCGGCGCTGGTCGCGGTGGTGCTGGCCGGCCTGGCGAGCTGGTGGGCGATCGCCCAGGAGCTTCGTCCGATCGACCGGATCATCGGCACGGCGTCCGCGATCGGTGAGGTGAATCTGGGGCGCCGCCTGCCAGAGCCGGGGGCGGGCACCGAGCTCGGACGCCTGAGCCGCGCGTTGAACCGGATGCTCGATCGCATCGAGGAGGCATCGCGCCTGCAGAAGCGCAGCGAGGCAACGCTGCGGCGGTTCATTGCTGACGCCGCGCACGAGCTGCGCACACCGCTGACATCCCTGCGGGGCTATGCCGAGCTGTACCGGCAGGGATCGCTCGACTCGCCCGAGCGGATCGGCCAGGCGATGGCGCGGATCGAGGACGAGGGGATACGGATGGGCCGCTTGCTGGACGACATGATGCTGCTGGCCCGGCTGGACGAGCCGCGGGACCGCCCGCTCGCGAACGTCGACCTCTCGCACATTGTGCGGGACGAGGTCGCCGGGTTTCGCGATGCCGAGCCCGACCGTCAGGTGAGCGTCGAGATCAATGACGATATTGGCGTGGAAGGCGAGTCTGGCCAGCTGAGCATGCTGGTGACCGCGATGCTCGCCAACGTGCGCACGCACACACCGGCGACCGCGGGGGTCAACGTGACGCTCACTCGGGTCGACGGCATGGCGGATCTGCGCGTGCGCGACATGGGCCCCGGCATCGGTCTCGCGTTCCAGGCCCACGCCTTCGAGCGGTTCACCCGGGAGGACCCGGCGCGGACGCGCGCCACCGGCGGCACGGGACTGGGGCTTGCCATCGCCGAGGCGGTGACCACCGCGCATGGCGGCACGATCCAGCTGGAAAGCGCACCGGGCCACGGCGCGACCTTCATCGTGCGGCTGCCGATCGCGGCTGGTGGCGGGGCCAATTGATCAGCTGTGAACCGCCAGCCCGCATGGCGTGACGTCGATCCATGTTGCCAGTTCCGACACTGTCCCTTTTGATCGGAGTAGCGTGAGATGAGACGTGGAGCGATCACGAGACGGCCTGCATCCACGCGATCTCTTCACTCCGCACCGTGTGGGTGCTTCGGTCGAGCTGACCGACGCAGGTGGTCACGACACGTCGGCGGCTTGGGTGCGTTCCTGAGCGGAGCCGACTGGTCGCGTTTGGCCAGGATTGGCTGCACGAACAACGGGGCGACCGCGAGAGCGGTCGCCCCGTTGCTGGCGTGAATGGTTCCGACAGTCCCGATCAGACGGCGGCGATGGCCTCGCCCATCTGCGTGATCGCGCGTTCCAGGATCGGGCGCGGCATCGCGAAGTTGAAGCGGATGCTGCGCTCGCCGGCCTTGCCGCAGGCGCTGCCATCGACCATCGCCACTCGCGCCTTCTCCCGGAAGAACTCCGCGAGGTCGCCGTCGAGCGGCGTGTCGGTGAAATCGAGCCAGGCGAGGTAGGTGCCCTCGGGCATGGTGTACTTCACGCCCGGCAGGTGCTCCTTCACGAGCTCGCCGAGGCGACGGCGGTTGCCGTCGAGGTAGGCGATCACCTCCTGCAGCCACGCCTGGCCGTCGGTGTAGGCGGCGATGCTCGCCACCACGCCGAGGGTGGAGGCGCCGTGGGCGGCCCAGTTGGCGCCGTCCTCCCACGTCTTCGCATCGGCCTCGTTCGAGATCACGATCTGTGCGCACTTGAGCCCGGCGAGATTCCACGCCTTGGACGCGGCGATCGCCGTGATGGTGTGGCCGGCGGCGGTGTCGGAGATCGAGGCGTAGGGGGTGTGCTCCTGGCCTGCGTAGACCAGCGGCGCGTGGATCTCGTCCGAGAACACCCGGCCACCGTGCCGATCGACGATCTCGCTGATGGGCTCCATCTCCTCGCGCGTGAGAGAGCGGCCGACCGGGTTGTGCGGGTTGCAGACGATGAGCACCTCGCCGCCGTCCTGGAACGCGGCCTCGATGCCCTCGAGGTCGTACTCCCAGCGGCCATCGCGCTGCGTCATCGGCACCTCGATGATCTCGCGCCCGTACTTCTGTGGCACGCTGAGGAACGGCATGTATGCCGGGGTCGGCACAATCACCTTGCCGCCCTTCGGTGCGTAGTACTGGAGCGTCGCTTCGAGGCCCTTGATCACGTCCGGCAGGGGATGCACCTGCTCCGGAGTGACCTCCCACGAGGTGTTGGCACGGTACCAGCCGGCGACCGCGGCGGAGAGCTCCTCGGACTTCTGCGTTGGCAGGTAGCCGAAGAACCCGGCGTCGACCGCTTCTCGGAGGGCTTCGACCACGGCAGGGGCGGTTGCGAAGTCCATTTCGGCGACGAACGCGCCGATGCAGTCCGGGAACTTCGTCCACTTCATGCCCAGCACGCCGTTGAGCTCGTCGACGGTGAGGGAGTCGTAATTCGCCGTGATCATGTTTTGCCGCTGGTCCTCTCGCGAAGTCGCCGCCGGCGCGCCGGCGGGACGGGCTGATGTGTCGCAAGGCGATGTCCCGAGCTGTGGGGAAGTCGGGGACGTTCCTGAGGCATGGTAGCACCGCCCGGCCGCACGTCCACAGCCGCGTCGGTGACTGATGGCACGCCTGGGCACTGAGGCCCGAGCCCACCAGGATGACGTGATGCGTGAGCTGCTGGTCCCTCCGGGCTACCGGAATCGTGCGCACTGGGTGCACCACAGGCCGATCACGGGGTGTCGGTGTCGCCGTACAGCACTCTCAGGCGGTTCAGTTCGGTGTGCAGCTTCTCCCGGACGCCAGCGAAGGCGGGATCGCCGTAGACGTTGTTCAGCTCGTTCGGGTCGGCATCCAGATCGAACAGCTCCCAGTACGGCTCCGTGTCGCGGTCGACAGATTCCGTGGTGCCCAACGCCTTGCCGTAGTAGTAGATCAGCTTGTGGCTCGGCGTGCGGACACCGTAGTGGGCGGCGACGCCGTGGTGCGAGAGGTGCATCCAGTAGCGGTAGTAGATCGATTCCTGCCAGCCGTCCGGCGTTGTCCCGCCGCTGACCGGGCGGTAGCTGGTGCCCTGCATCACGTCCGGCGTGTCGAGCCCGGCGTAGTCGAGGAACGTCGGCGCGAAGTCGATGTTGCTGACCATCGCGTCGACGACGGTGCCCGGTGCGATCTCCTGCGGGTAGCGCATGAGGAACGGCATCTGCAGCGACTCCTCGTACATGAAGCGCTTGTCGTACCAGCCGTGGTCGCCGAGGAAGAAGCCCTGGTCCGAGGTGTAGATGACGATCGTGTTCTCGGTGAGATCGTTGGCGTCGAGCCAGTCGAGGATGCGGCCGACGTTGTCGTCGATCGAGGCGACGCAGCGGAGATAGTCCTTGATGTAGCGCTGGTAGGCCCAGTGGCGCGCCTGATCGTCGGTGAGGTCGGCGGGCGGCTCCGCCTTGAGGTCGGTGAAGGTCATGTCGCGCCCGACGCGCATCAGCGCGGCCTCGGCGGCCGGGCGGGTGGCGTAGTCGTCGTCGAAGGTGCCCGGGAGGGGGATGTCGGCGTCCTCATACATGTGGGCGTGCTTGTCGTCCGGCTCCCACGGACGGTGCGGCGCCTTGTGGTGGGTCATCAGCATGAACGGCCGGTCCGGGTCGCGCTGCTCGAGCCAGTCGAGCGAGAAGTCGGTGATGAGGTCGGTGACATAGCCGGCGAACGTGCCGCTCCTCGCCCTGCACGTAGAACGCCGGGTCGTGGTAGTCGCCCTGGCCGGGCAGGACGCTCCACGCGTCGAAGCCGGTGGGGTCAGCCTCGCCGCCGTGCCCGAGGTGCCACTTGCCGAAGATCGCCGTCTGGTAGCCGGCCTCCTGCAGGAGTTTGGGGAAGGTGACCTGAGAGCCGTCGAAGCGGTCGGCGAGGGTGAGCACGCCGTTGACGTGGCTGTGGGTGCCGGAGAGGATCGTCGCCCGGCTCGGCGCGCAGATCGAGTTGGTGCAGAAGACGTTGTCGAAGCGGGCGCCCTCACTACCGAGGCGGTCGATGTTCGGCGTCTCATTGATCACGCTCCCGTACGCGCTGATCGCGTGGGCGGCGTGGTCGTCGCTCATGATGAAGAGGATGTTCGGTCGGCTGTCCGGCATGCGTGTGCTCCCCGTGGGACTCGGCCTGAGCGGCCCGGTTGGTCTGCGTCATTGTGCCGGGAAGTGCTCGATCTGTCACCGAGGACGCGGCGACTCGGCGATTCGGATTGACATAGTTATGACTCCGGCATAATCTGGCGTTCGGAGCCCAATGCGACGACAACCGATTTCGACGCGCCACCGTCGCTGGTGGCAGTCGACGCGAGTGAGGCAGAACCATGGATCCATACCCTGGTGTGGTCGGGACGAGCTATCTGGACCTGCTGCGATCGGTACTCAAGGCTGAGAAGCGCCGCACCTACGAGGCGATGGGGATCCGGGCTGGCGACGTGGTGCTCGATGTCGGCTGCGGTCCCGCAACCGACACCATCGACCTTGCCGAGCTCGTGGGGCCGACCGGGCGCGTCGTCGGCATCGACCACGACGTCGCCATGGTCGCCGAGGCGAACGCGCGAGCCGCAGCCGCTGGTCTGGCGGAGAACGTCACCCATCTCCGGGCAGACGCGAGCCGGTTGCCATTCGACGACGCCACCTTCGACGCGGTCCGGAGCGAGCGGGTGTTCCAGCACCTGGCTGATCCTTCCGCGGCGCTCGCCGAGATGGTTCGTGTTACCAGACTCGAAGGACGCGTCGTGGTGTTCGATACGGATCACAGTACGCGGGCACTCGACACGCCATATCCGGAGATCGAGGAGCGCCTCAACCGCCACCTCTGCGGACACATGATCGTGAATCCTCGCTCGGGGCGCCAGCTTCACCGGCTGTTCGTCGAGGCAGGTCTGCGGGATGTGCGAGCCGAAGCTCGCTCGACGGCGACTGGTGACCTCGACTTCATCCGCACGGCTGGCACGTTGGACGCGGTCGAGGAGGCGGCACTGGCGGCGGGGGTGGTGTCGGAGGCGGAGATCGCCCGATGGCGTGCGTGGATGGCGGAGGCTGGGGCGCAGGGCACGCTGTTCGGGTACTGGACGATGGTGCTGGCCACCGGCGTGAAGCGCTGAGCACACTCGTGCGGTGGTGTTCCGGATGAACGGTGGCGCGGCGACCGACGAGGTCCCCTGGCCGGCCCGCTTCAGGTCCTGGCTATGCGCCATGAACGCCAGGCGGAATGGCTCAAGCCTGTTTTCCGGAAGCCGACGTGATAGCTCGATCTGGCCTATCATGGGCACATGGTCACGGAACAATCCAAGCTCGAGCCGGACCCGGCCCGCCAGGCCAGGAAGTGCCGAGCCAGCAACCATCCTTATCGACGACGGTCCGGTCCATGCCATCGGTCCGGAGCTCGCCGTGCTCGCTCGCGCCGGCGACCCATGTGCTGCACGAGTGGCGGCAGTACCGGGTGTTGTGCCGAGGCGCGGCGCGTCTCGAGCTCGGCTCGCAGTCGTTCCAGGCGATCGTCGAGGGCGTGTTTCAGGTCCAGTTCGAGAACCAGGTGGGGCTCTCCCGGATCCGGGCGTTCGATGCCGCGGGAGCCGAGATCGCGGACCGGCACGTCGAGGTGGTCAGCGCGAAGCTCGGGGATGCGGGTGCCTCGCTCGCGTTCCTGCGGGCGATCCTGGCGGACCTGACGTCGGAGCGCGGCGCCATCGCCTACATGCCGCGGGCGGCGACATCTCGCACCGTCCAGGTCGTCAATCGGCCACCGTCGTTGCTGGTGCAGTACTTCCAGCTGCTCAGCAACGCCGAGAGGATTGCGGAGGCGCTGGATCTAATCGAGCGGAGCCCGCACCGCGTGCTTGACGACGAGAGCCGGCACGTCTCGATCTTCGACGTCACCGACATCGACGCTGACGTCGTGCTGCAGCTGGTGCAGGGCAACGCCGCATGGGACCGCACTGTGTCGCCGCCCCGGCTGCGAGCGGCGCCAGGTGGCGTCTGGTTCCGTGTGCCGCAGGAGGGGTATCGACTCGGCGGAGAACCGGTTCGTGCGTGCGGTGGCGGGCGCGATGGGCGATGCCTGCGACGACGTGCTCCGCGCACCGTGGCTGCGGACCGGCGCTGACACGGGCACCGAGCGCCGGCGGGAAACGGTGGCCCGGCTCAGGGGTCGGCTGCGACGGTTCGAGCGGGCGCCGATGTTCGACGAGGTCGGAGCGATGCTCCGCGTGCCGGTGTCGTCGCGGGTGCTCCAGCGCCGGGCGGGGTATCGCGACCTGAATCTGCTCTGGCAGGGCTTCCTGCAGTCCCGGGAGCCGGTGTGGCGGCGGATGCAGCACGCGATCGACCTGCGGGACATCGCGACGCTGTACGAGTACTGGGTGTGGTTCGCGTTGTGCAGGGAGATTCAGGAGGCGTTCGACACTGACCGGCCGGTGGTCGATCCGATCGCTCCCGCGGAGCCGGGGCTGCCGCACGGACTGCGAGCAAGATTCGCGGGACTCGGCACGCTGACGTACAACGCCTCGCGCCGGGCGTACTCGGGAATTTATCTTCGGCCGGACTACCTCTGGGAGCCGAAGGAGGGCGGGAAGGTCGGGTTCGACGCCAAATTCCGGCTGGCATGGGACACCGCTCCGCTGGATGTCGATGGCGAGACGGCCTCCGATCCACAGGCAAAGGCGAAGGCGGACGACCTGGTGAAGATGCACGCCTACCGCGACGCCATTCCCGGTCTGCGGGCGGCGGTGGTGCTCTACCCGGGACATGTCGCCGAGTTCCGGACGGTGAGCGAGGAGAAGCGGCCGGGGATCACGGTCGCGGATGTGGTGATGAACGAGATGAACGGGGTAGGGGCGATACCAATGCGCCCGACGGGAGTGGGAGATGAGTGAGCAGGTGGGTGAGGCAGTGAACCCAGGCCAGGCGATCTACGACGCGCTTAGCGATGAAGCCAAGGCGGCGGTTGATGCGCTGCCAGGAGATGTGTTCGCTGGAGAGACAGGCCGAACGGCTGCACGGTTCATGGCCAGCAGCGCTCATGCGGCGAACGAGCAGAACAAGGCGCTGTGGTCCGTTCAGGTCTCGGACGGAGGCGATTCGATCGCGCTGAACGTCGCGGGCGTAAACGCTGTCTACAAGCGGCAGCACAAGTTCAGAGTGCTCGTCACAAAGGATCGCATTGGTGCCCTCAACCTTGAGGACCTCCACGCGGTGATAGCACCAGATCAGACATATACTGAGCAGCCGCACGCGCAGCTGGAGCTGGACACTACTGACTTGACGGACCGGGTGTTCACAGCGCTTGAAGAATCTCACCGCGAGGCGGTGTCTGAATTAATGCAGCTCGGATACAAGGTTAATCATCGATGGAAGTGGCATCGCGACGACTGGCGGGCAAAGCTTGCTTTACTTTCCGGCGTTGGCTTGGTTGCTCCATCGTATGTTCCCGAAGATCGCATCGGCGTACCAATGGAGATACCCTCGTCCGAAGGAACCACACCAGGTCAAGCAATCTATGACTCGCTAAGCGATGAAGCGAAGGCAGCTATAGATGCCCTACCAATCGACCTGTTCACCGATGACGAAGGAATTGACCATTCGCAGCGATTTGTCGACGCGATCAGGCTGGTTCACGAGAAGGCCAATGAGTGCTGGGCTATCGTGACGGTCGACGAAAACGAGTCCTCATTCGTCGCGCTCAACGTCTCGGGAACGAACGTCATAAGTCTAGGTGACAAGTACCGCTTCGTCGTTCAGCGTGACCTCGTTAGCGAACCAGCGCTGGATACCACTCTTCAGGACTTCATTGCATGGGATCAATACAGGACGCGGAAGTATCTCGTGCAAGTATATGTTGACTCACGTACTTCTGATCGTGCGCGTGCTGAACTGGATAGGGTGCAAGAACTTACGTTGCAGCGCCTCGCTAAAGGGAAAATTGGTGTGCAGGGGCGAAACCACCGCGATGACATCCGAGTGAAACTCGCCGTTTTGACAGGTGAGGACATTCCCGCACCGGGGTATGTGCCAGAGTCGACACGCGGACTGGCCTATGGCTTGCGCCGTGTGGAGCAAAGGAAGTCGGCTGGACACGGCTCCGAAGGAGCAGAAGTGGCGCCACTCGCTGATGCGCTAGGGTGGACCATCGCCGGCGTGCTTCCGAGCAGGTTCGCAGCCGCCGGGTTGACTTACACCAATGCTCATATCTCCTCGTTTTACACGGCGCTGCAAACCAAGGGCTTCGTCATTCTGAGCGGAATCAGCGGCACCGGCAAGAGCAAAATTGCACAGCGATTTGCGGACATGTTGCCAACGGCGAAGCAAAGGACTGAGGCCGAGGTAGCCGAGAACTTCGTCGAAGTCGCTGTACGGCCCTACATGGCGAAGTACAAGCGCATCAGACTGCTGAACGAGGTGTCTCACGGGTTGCCGATACCCGCTCAGGGAACGTCCGAGGTGGTGCCATTCTCGGTCGATGGTGAAATGGGCGAGTGTCGCGTCTGGACGCGACCAGAAGTCCATGCAGATGTCTACATCTTTCCACAGGGCCCTGTTGGTGATCGGTTCAAGTCGTCGCTCGATGGAAGATTCGCGCTTCGGTTTCATCTGGACGATTCCATGGATCACCTCTCGCTGATCGAGATGCGCAGCGAGGTCCCAACCCAGACTCTGCCAAGCAAAGTAGAACCAGCACCAAACCACCTGTTTCTACCGGTGCGGCCGGACTGGCGGGATGGGAAGGCGCTGATCGGGTACCACAACCCACTCTCCGGCGAGTACGTCCGCACGCCGTTCCTCGAGTTCGTGATTGCCGCCGCCGATGACTACACCGCCGGGAACCGCAACGCCTTCTTCGTCATCCTCGATGAGATGAACCTCGCCCACGTCGAGTACTACTTCGCCGACGTCCTCAGCGTGATCGAGTCCGGTCGCGACGACAAAGGCTGGACGGTCGAGGGTATCCCGCTCGCGGTCGGAGAGGAGGACGCCGACCTGCCGGAGTCGCTGCGGCTCCCGCCGAACCTCTACATCGTCGGCACGGTCAACATGGACGAGACCACGCACCCCTTCAGCCCGAAGGTGCTCGACCGCGCCTTCACCATCGAGCTGACCGAGGTCGACTTCACGGGCTACCCGACGTTTGCTCCGGGTGAAGCGACTCTCGACGACAGTGAGAAGCAGGCGCTGCTGGACGCCTTCACTGGCGACGGCCAGCGCTACCCGCGCATCGACAAGGGCGAGATCGCGAAGTTCGTCTCGGCCAACCCTCGATTCCGCGACGACCTCCAGAGCCTCAACACCAGCCTGCGGCGAGCCCGGATGCACTTCGGCTACCGCGTATTTGACGAGATCATGCAGTTCGTCCACAACGCCGAGCGCAACGGCATGTACGACAGCGTCGAGCGTGCGTTCGACCACGCCGTGCTGATGAAGGTGCTGCCGAAGTTCAACGGCTCGCGGGGCAAGCTCCAGAGCGCACTCTATGAGCTCATCCACTGGTGCCATGTCGATGGCGTCATGGGAACCGATGATCGATCCACACTCGAAGCCGCCTTCACGAGGCTGATGGAGGAGGGGCGACCGTTCGACCAGGTGGTAAGAACGGGCGAGGACAGTGTCGAGGACAACTGGCGCTACCCGGAGACGGGCATGCGCGCCGCCTTGATGATGCAGGATCTGTACACCGACGGCTTCGCGTCCTTCGGGTAACAGGCTGCCGTGGCGTCACGGCGGCCCCAACCGGCTACACTGATGCCAACACCGCCGACCCATCCTGAATGCTGACACGAGGTGCACCGTGACCTTAGGCGACATCCTCTCCCGGATCAAACGGCTGTTCTTCGTCAGCGGGCCACCGACCGAGTCGCAGGCCGCGACAGCTCGCGTGCACCGTCACGATGTGATGCTCAGACTCCAACAGGAGGTCAGGCAGCTGCAACAGGAGATTTCCGACCTCAGCGAGCGCGAGGGTATCGATCCGAGCGCCGGTGGTTCGGACTCGGAGTCCGAGGACATGGCGTCCCTGCACCGCGAGCTGAGTCGCAAGCAGGCGGAGCTGGCTCGCTACCAGGCGCGCATCTGACCGTCCGATGCGCGCTCACGTCGGGCCGGGGCTGCCGGGATGCGCGAACCAGACGGGGCGCATCAGCTGCCACTGCCAGCGCGCGACCGTCTCGGGCCGCTCGGTGTCGCAGTGGTCCAGCCACCAATCCATCACGCCGAGGCTGGCGGAGGCGGTGTAGCGGGCGCGGAGATCCGGTGGAGCCTCGCCCGTCTTCACGGTGACGTGGAGATCGGGCCAGTGCCGAAGGAACTCGCTCTCGAGAAACGCGAGCAGCCGCGCGGCGAAGCTGCCCGGGCTGGTGTTGCTCAGCAGCCGGCGATACAGCGCCGGGCGCTCCGCCATCGTGCGGTAGAGATCGACCAGCACCTCCGGTGGCGCGTCCGGCGACATCTGGCCGTGCGCATCGATGAAGGTGCGCACGCCACCCACGAGCCTGTCGAACAGCGCGTCCAGCGCCTGCGTGACGAAGGCGTCCTTGTCGTTGTAGTGGAGGTAGAACGTGGCCCGGTTGATCTCGGCCCGCTGCACGATGTCCAGCACCGAGATGGTTGCGATGTCGCGCTCCTCCAGAAGCGACAGCAGCGCCTCCTGCAGGTATCGACGGGTCCGCCTCACCCGGGGGTCCGTGGAGGCTCCGATCCGCATGCTTCGCGTCTCCTTTCTGCCTCAAGTATGGCACTGTGGAGCCAGCGATGGCGGCCTGCGGGTCGGCCTGGCGCCGGCACGGCGTGCCGGCGCCAGGTGCGTCAGGAGAGCTTGCCGACGATGCTGCCGACCTCGTCGGCCGTGAAGGCGCGCAGCGTTTCTGTGCGGATCGCCCCCTGCCCGCTGACGGCCATGGCGATGGCTGCCGCGGTCTCGTCGTCCGGAGCGTCCAGCACCGCGATCACGTCGTGCCGCCCGAGCGTCCACAGGAAGAGGTCGAAATCGCTCCCGTGCTGTTTCGCGAGGTCGCGGGCCTTCTCGGTCCTGCTTACGGTGTCTCGCGCGTTCGCGACACCCTGCTCGGTCCAGTTCACGAGGATGACGTACTTGGCCATGACGGCTCTCCCGGAGTGGCAGGCGGGGACAGAATGCTGCCGCGCCTGCTGTCGGTGGGACGCGCTGGTATGACGTGGTGACTCGAGCGTGACGGAGAGGGTCCGGGTCTCATCGTAGGGGATGCGAGACCGGTGTGTGTACGGCCGTTACCCTGAGGGGCTAGCGCGACGACGGCGGTCGCGGCGCGGAGGTGACCACACCCGCCGCGATGGTCGGTGCCGCATCGATCGCCGGGCGCATGCCGCGCGTGACGAGCACGATGCCGAGCACGACGATGCCGACGCCGAGGACGTGCAGCCACGTCACCGGCTCGTCGAGAAAGACCGCCGTGGCGAGGATCGTTCCGACCGGGATCATGCCGGTGAACGCGCCCGCGGTGCTCGCCGGTACATGCTGCAACCCCTGGAACCAGAGCGCGAACGCGACAACCGTGACGACCACGGCGAGGTAGAGGATCGCGAGCCAGCCACGCGCCGGGATCTCGGCAGGGTGGAAGTCGCGTGCGTCGGTCGCCGCGAACGGCAGAAAGAGCACGAACCCGTAGAGCGTCACCAGCGTTGCCATCGGCACTGGGCGCAGTGACGGCGCGGCGACCTTGCCGAGCACGGTGTACAGTGCCTCGCCGGCCACGGCCAGCACCACCAGCACGGCGCCGAGGAGCGGCTGGGTGGCGCCGCCGCTGTCGCCGGTGCCGAACAGGTTCACGATCACGATGCCGAGCATGGCGAGCGAAACGCCGAGCCAACCGGCCGGCTTGAGGCGGTCTCCGAGCGCGACCGACATCAGCGCGATCGCGGCCGGTGTCGAGCTGGTGATGATGCCGCTGGCGATGGCGGTTGTGCGCTCGAGCCCGAGGAGGAGGAGGACGTTGAACACGACCAGCCCCGCCAGCGCCTGCGTGGCGACCACGAGATGCAGCCGGACGGGCAGGTGCGGGATGCCGCCGGCGCGCCGGACCATGACGAGCAGGATCGCCGCGGCGAAGAGGAAGCGCAGGGCCGAGGCGGTGTAGATCGGCATCGTCTCGGTGACGACCTTGCTCGCCACCACCGACGTCCCCACGATCAGCATCGCGGAGGCGAGGGCGAGGTAGCTGCTGAGCGCGGTCGGTCGGATCGGGTGCGCCACGGGCGGCGGTCTCCTGTGTCGGGTCGGTACGCCGGTCATTATGCGGCGTCGTCATTCGACCTACAATGTCTCGGCAGAGGGGCGGCGCGGACGCGCGGCCGGCAGCGGCATGGATTGCGGGACGAATGATGGAGAACATGACCCAGATCGCGATCGCCCGGCGGATCGACGAGATCGCGGAGTGGCGCGCCGAGCGCGAGCATCAGGACATGCTCGGTCTCGGCCCGGAGGCGGCGAGGCGTAGCCGGCGCTCGGCGGCGGGGCTGCGAGAGCTGGCGAACTACATTGCCGGGCTGCCGGATGACGATCCGCACGTCGTGAAGCTTCGCGAGATGGCGTTCTCTGGCGGGCAGTTCGATCCCGGCCCGGTGCTGCTCACGGAGCTTGGGCGGTTCCGCTTCCACGAGCCGGAGCAGACGGTGCAGGCGTTTCTGGGCAAGATGGTCGAGTGCGCCGAGCAGGATGTCAGCGAGAGCGCGCTCTTCGGCGGGCCGCAGGTACCCGGCGACAACCCGTGGATCATCCGCATTGTCGACGATGAGGACGAGTGGGACGCCTGACGTCTTCAGGAGGCACTCGGGCGGGCCCATCAGTTGGCCGGGATCGGCGTGCTACAGCCTGATCGCCTGGCCGAGGGCGCGGACCGCGCCGCCCACGGCGTGGACTTCCGGCCGTACAAAGGCGCCGGATGCCTGCGCGGCGAGATCGCCCTTCGGCAAGGCGATGACGACGTCGTCCCCCGTGATCGCCTCGGCGTGGATCGTCCCCTCCTGACCGACCAGCAGCAGCGCGTCGCCAGCGGCGCTCGTGATGTGCAGCTCAAGCGTCTCTGTGTCGCTGTGATCGTAGAGCTGCGGGCCGGATGGCGACTCGCTCACGAACGTCCGACCCTCGCGAATGGCGGCGAGGATCGCCTCCGCGGTCAGCTCGTTTTCGACCTGCACCCATGTCGTGGGGTGCCCGATGCGCGGTGGGTCGAGGGGGCGGTTCGGCGCGCCGTGGGAGCGGTGGTTGTGCATGTCGCTGCCGCCGATCATCGGCAGCGCCGCGCCATCCAGCTGGCGGTGCCACCAGGCGAGCGAGTCGGCGTTGAGCCGCGCCCACCAGCCGTTCCACGCCTCGATGGTGTGGAAGCCGGTTACCTCCGGGAACGCCCACTCTGGACCGAACGGCTTCGGGTGGTTCATGGAGACCGTGCCGCCGTCCGCGAGCGCCTCGTCGACCGCTCGCTGCAGCCCCTCAGCGGTGGGGTGGCGGAAGTCGTACCAGTTCCCCGTTCCCCAGACGTTGAAGTGCCCGGCGTAGGTGGTCACCTCGACGCCCGGCACCAGCACCGGCCAGCCATTGCCCTGTGGCACCAGCCCGACGGGCGACTGCGCGCGGTTGTGGTCGGTGATGCCGAAGAAGTCGAGCCCGTGCTCGACCGCGATCACGGCGACCTCGGCCGGGGCGCCGCTGCCGTCAGAGTAGATGGTGTGCATGTGGAGATCGCCGCGGTACCAGCCAGGCTCGGCCGCCGGTGGCAGGTCGGGGCGGTAGACGGCGTGGATATCCGGCGTCTCGGCGGGCTCGGGAACCGGGATGCCGGGGTCGAGCCAGACGCGCGCCTCCCAGTGCAGTCCGTTCGGGCCGATCTTGTACGGGCCGAAGAGCAGGTGCCAGGTGCCTTCCTCGGGCCGGCCGGCGCGGTACGGCGGGGTGGAGAAGTCCGCACCGATCACGAGCCGAGTGCGCTCGCTGCCGCTCCAGCCGCGGAAGCCGGGGCTGCGGCTCTCGGTGCCCTGCTGGTCGAAGAGACCGATGTCGAGCGTGTTGCCGCCGCGCACCATCGGCGAGGAGCCGATGCGGTCGTTGTAGGTGATGTCGATCAGCAGCTGGTCCACGCCCGCGGGCACGTCGAAGGGGATGTGCTCGAAGGTGCACTCCCGCTCCTCGTGGAAGCTGCCGGTAAGGGTGAAGTCGGGTGCGTGGTCGGGGAGAGCGATGTCGGTCATCGAGAATCCTTCGACATGAGGGACGGATGCGAATTCCAGTCACTTCGGCCGGAACGTGAGCGTAGCGAACACGGAGTGGAGAAATCGCGTCGTTGCCGCCAGTCGCGCGATTTCTCCACTCCGCACCCTGCGGGCGCTCCGGTCGAAATGACAGACGTGGGAGGTGACGTCCTGCGGCGCTACTCCTTGACGGAGCCGAGGGTGATGCCTTCGACGAAGTAGCGCTGCATCAACGGGTAGAGGATCACCAGCGGCAGGATTGCGATCACGATGCCCGCCATCTGCACGTTGGGCGTCACCAGCGATGTGCCCGACGTCGCCATCTCCGGCGATACCAGCGATTGCAGGGTGACTTGCAGCGTGTACTTGCTGCTGTCGCTGATGTACAGGATCACGGGCAGGAACTGGTTCCATCGTCCGACCAGCTCGAAGAGCCCCACCGTCGCCAGACCCGCCTGCGAGAGCGGCAGGTAGATGGTGCGGAAGATGTGGAAGTCGCCCGCGCCGTCGATCTTGGCCGATTCCCACAGGTCGTACGGCACGGACCGGAAGTAGTTCTGCAGGAGCAGGATGCTGAACCCGGAAACCAGGCCGGAGAAGACCAGCGCGGCGAGCGTGTTGAGCAGCCCCAGGTTCTTGTTGACGATGAACAACGGGATCATGATCAGCTCGCCGGGTATCGCCATCGTGGCGATGATGAGCGCGATCAGGAGCCGCCTGCCGGGAAGGTTGCGCTGGATCAGCACGTAGGCCGCGAACGCCGCCAGCAGGACATGGAGCGTCGTGCCGATGGAGGTCACGATCACGCTGTTGATGAATGCGCGCTGGAGCCCGACGTTGATCCAGACGGTCTGAAACCCATCGACACTCCATTCCGACGGCCAGAGCTTGATGCCGGTGTCCATCGACGTCAGCCGCGAGGAGAAGGCCACCGCCAGCACGTTGAGGAACGGGATGATCATCACCGCCGCGAGCAGAGCCATGACGACCACGTTGAGCCACCGAAAGGTGCGCTCGCCCGACCCTCCGCCCCGCACGGGCGTTCGCTCCGCGATCTGGGTGCCAGTCATCCGGGCAGGATCGCCTTCCATGCTAGCTCTCCTTCCCAAAGCCGGTGAACTTCCAGACAATCGCCGTCAGCGCCAGGGTCGCCACCAGTACCATCACGGAGATGGCGCTGGCGTAGCCGACGTCGTACTGCTGAATGCCCGTGTCGTAGACGTAGGTCATCAGCACGTCGACCTTGCGCTGCACCACCGGGTTCCGCATCACGTAGATCTGGTCGAAGATACGCAGCAGCCCCAGCACGTTCAGCATCAGCACCACCTTCATGGTCGGCACCAGCAGCGGCACGGTGATCTGGTACGCCTGCTGGAGGCGGTTGGCGCCGTCGATCCTCGCGGCCTCGTACAGCGACGGGCTGATGGCCGTGATCGAGGCGAGATAGATGATCGCGGCGTAGCCCATGTCCTTCCAGATGGGGACGAGGATCATCACGGCGCGTGCCCAGGTGGTGTTGGTGAGAAAGCGGACCGGACCGGCGTCGAAGAGGGCCAGGACCTCGTTGACCAGCCCGCCACGCGGCGAGAGCAGGTAGACCCAGATGCCGCCGATCACGACCCAGGAAAAGAGGTGAGGGAGATACACAACCGTCTGGGTGAACTTCTTGAACAGGATCAGGCGGAGCTCGTTGAGCGAGAGCGCCACGATGATCGGCGGCAGGAACCCCAGTACGAGGATGCCGCCGCCGATGAGCAGCGTGTTGCGCACGACCTGCCAGAAGGCGGGATCGTTCCAGACGGTGACGTAGTTGTCCCAGCCGACCCATGGCCGGGCGCCGAGGAGATTGAACTCCTGGAAGCTGGCGACCACGCCTTCGTAGAGCGGGTAATAGACGAACACGGCGAAGTAGGCGATGACCGGAATGATCATCAGGTAGAGCGCCGTATGGATTTTCATCTGCCGCAGGGTGCCGTGCATTGTTCAACGATCCGAGACGAAAGGGTTGTGATCCGAAGCCCGGGAGCGATGGCCACAGGTTGACTGCCGGGGCGGACGGACACGCCGTCCGCCCCGGCATCCACGTGTCATCGGGGCCAACACGAGGGACGGCATGGAGTCGACCCTACGGTCAGACTCCATGCATGCGTGCCCTGCTGTCAGTCGATCAGCCCCTGCCCGCGCAGCTGCTCCTGCATGCCGCTGATGGCGTCCTCCGGGGAGATGTCGCCCTGGATCGCCTGGATGATGAACTCGTCCAGGATCGGCTGCACATCCGTGCCCCAGGCGAGGCCGTGCGTCGGCAGGTAGGCGTATTGCGCGGATACCTGCTGAGCGTCTTCGAGGCCGGGCAGCGTCCCGATCGGATTCTCCCAATTGGAGTTGTACGGTGTCGGGTCGCCGTGGTCCATGCCGTGCTCCTCGCCGACGTCCGTCAGTGCGTAGGAGCCGTTCGAGAGCGTGTAGTCGTGGTCGAGAATGCCGAGCGAGCCGAGCGTGATGCCGGGGATCGTGTTCCACCACTCGCACCACTTGAAGGCGGCTTCGGGGTTCGGCGCGTTGACCGGGACCGACCAGAGACCCGGCAGGCCTCGCTCGATGATCACATTGCCGTCCGCATCCGCCGCGCCGGGGATTCCCTTGGCGACGAACTCGGTGTCCGGGTTCTCGGCGAGCACGAGGTTGTTGAAGAGCCCGACCCAGGTGTCCCAGTAGGTGACCATGCCGACGCCGTTGGAAAGGAAGAGCTCCCGCATGTCCGAGGTCGCGTTGGTGGCGAAGTTCGGGTCGTAGAGCCCGTCCGTGTACAGCTTCGCGAGCCACTCGTACACGGGAATGGCGTCCTCGGTCGCCCACGGGATCGTGCGGGCGCCGTCGACCTCGACATAGCCGGGCTTGATACCCTGCGCACTCAGGAACGGCTGGATATCGTACGTGCCGGCGGTCGAGAGGCCGTAGGTCTTCCCCTCACCGTTACCGGCGGGGTCCTCATCCCGGAACGCGACCATCACGTTGTAGAAGTCGTCGAGCGTCTTCGGCGCCTCGAGACCGAGCTTCTCCATCCAGTCCTGCCGCACGATGGGCATGCGGGCGCCTTCCTTCTTGTTGAAGACGCCGTAGAGCTCGTCGTTGTACCGGATCGAGTCCCACTCCTCCGGCGCGACCACCGTCGGGTTGCTTAACAGCGCCGAGCCCTCGATCTGCTCGGTCAGGGACGTGAGCACGCCCTGGTCGGCCAGATCAAACATCGTATCCAGACCGATGTAGATCAGGTCGTACTCGACGCCGGCGGCCAGGTCGGCGAGCAGCTTCTGGTCGTATTCCGCCGTTGGATGGACGAGATCGAGCTCGATGTTCGTCAGCCGCTTGACTTCGTCGGCAAAGAGCGCGTCCTCCTCCGGATTCTTCCCGCCGGTTACGGCGCTGAGCACCTTGATCGTGCCGTTGTCGGCGCTCTGCAGCTCCTGGATCAGCGCATCGGACGCGGCGGCTGCGTCGGGGTCCCCCGCTGCGGCGGGAGATGCGACCGGCGTGGACTGCGCGCGAGCGAGCATGGGCGCGCCGATCGCGGCGCCGGCTCCGAGCGCGGACGCGCGCGAGACAAGGGAACGTCGGGACATGCGTGAAGACATGGCTCTCTCCTTTTCTGCCACCACCTGCCTCAGATCGAGGCGAGTGGATGCCGTGCGGCGGCATCGCTGCCACCGCTGATCAGGCCGCCCGAGCTCCACGCGCGGGCACATCTCGGGCCGTCCGTGCCTCGACGGACCTCTGCCACGGGAAGTATCGCCTTGCATGGTGGTCCGCTCGTGAACGACACGTTAAGGACCCCGGGTCTTGTAGCCCGATGGTACCGGATTCCGGCGGGCATGAGTAGGGAGCATCGTGAGGCGAGCCAACCACTTGACATCCGCGCATGGACTGATACGATACAAGACATGAGTATCACTGTTGTAACGTAACGGTGAGGGCAGTCCCATGGAGATCGATCCGGACCTTGCAGACCAACTGACGCGACTCGCGTCCACCACCGACCGGCCGATCAAGAGCATGTCGATGGAGCAGATCGCGGGGCAGCTCGGCATGACTCGCATGACGCTGTACCGGAAGGCGGGATCACGCACGGAGATCCTTGCCGCACTTGCAGCCCGCGGCGTGGATGTCCAGAGAGAGCCGGCGGTGCGTGATCGTGTCATCGCGGCCACCGCGGAGCTCCTGCGGGAGCGCCCGCTGGCGGAGGTCACGCTGGAGGTGATCGCGGAGCGCGCCAGCTGTTCGCTCCCATCGATTTACAGCCAGCTGGGCGGCCGGCAAGGGGTGCTTCGGGCGACCTTCGAGCGATACAGCCCGCTTCCGGCAGTGGAGCGGCTTGTGGCGAGCGGCGAGCTCGACGCCGACGGCGATCTGCGGCGCGAAGCCCGGTCACTCTATGGCGTGATATTCGATCAGGTGACGGACGGTTGGCCGGTGCTGCGGGCGTTCGTTGCCGAGGTGATGCGCGACCCGGGGAGTGAGGTAGGGCGCCTGTTCCGCGAGTGGTACCTGCCTCGCGTGGTGGGCGTCATCGCGCCGACGCTCCAGCGCCACGCCGCGCGGGGCTCGTTCCGCCCGCTGCCGACGCTGCTGATCGCGCAGGCGTTCGTCGGCCCGATGGTGCTGCACATCGCCTCGCGGGGACTTCTCAAGGAATCGTTCGGTATCGACCCGCCGGAGCGAGATACCACCCTCGACGCGATGGCGGACATGTTTTGCCGCGCGGTCGAGGCGCATCCCAACGTCGACCGCTCGTAGCGTCGTTTCGCATGCGTGCGTGTCCACAACACCACGGCACAGCAGCAAAGGACTGATCCATGCTCACTCCAACCATGTCCCCCGAGCGCAAGTACCGCCTTCGATGGTGGACGCTTGCGATCCTGTCCCTGAGCCTCGTCATCATTGGACTCGACAACACCGTCCTCAACGTCGCGCTGCCGTCGCTGCAACGAGAGTTCCGCTCGACCGCGTCGCAGCTGCAGTGGATGGTTGACGCCTACATCGTCGTGTTTGCCGGACTGCTGCTGACATTCGGCAACCTCGGGGACCGGCACGGTCGCGCCCGCGCACTGCAGGCCGGGCTGGTCATCTTCGGGCTGGCGAGCGTGGCGGCTGCCTACGCGTCATCGGCGGAGATGCTCATCATCGCCCGCGCCGTGATGGGCGTGGGTGGCGCGTTCATCATGCCGGCGACGCTCTCGGTAATCATCGATGTCTTCCCGCAGGAGGAGCGCGGCCGCGCGATCTCTATGTGGGCGGGCGTCGCGGGTCTCGGCATCGGGCTTGGGCCGCTGGTCGGCGGCCTCCTCCTGGAATACTTCTGGTGGGGCTCGGTGTTCCTGATCAACGTGCCGATCGTGCTGCTCGCACTTGCGGGCGGGGTGTTCCTGGTGCCGGAGAGTCGCGACCCGCATCCCCTGGCTCTCGACCTTCCCGGCGCCGTCCTTTCGATGGCGGGGGTGGTGGTGCTTGTCTACGCGATCATCGAGGCACCGTCGCGCGGTTGGCTCGACCCGCTTGTGGTGGGTGCGTTCGTGCTCTCGGTCGCCCTCATTGTGGCGTTCGCCTGGCGGGAGCTGACGACCGACGCCCCGATGCTCGACTTCAGCTTCTTCCGAAACCGGAGGTTCTCGCTCGGTGCCGGGGCAATAGGCTTCGCCTTCTTCGCGCTGTTCGGCATCGTGTTCCTGCTCACGCAGTACCTCCAGTTCGTGCGCGGCTACACCGCTCTCGAAGCGGGCGTGCGGCTGATCCCCATCGCGCTTGGCATCATGGCGGGCGCCAGCCGGAGCCACTACTGGGTGGCCCACTTCGGAACGGCGAAGGTCGTCTCGACCGCGATGGTCGGACTGGCGCTGGTGCTGGCGAGCATGGTGCTCTGGACCGTGACGATGCCGTACTGGATCATCGGCGTGCTGCTGTTCCTGATGACGGTGGCGATGGGCAACATCATGGCGCCGTCCACCGACTCGGTAATGAGCGCCCTGCCGACGGCCAAGGCCGGCATCGGGTCGGCGATGAACGACCTCGTGCGCCAGGTCGCCGGGGCGTTCGGTGTCGCGATCATCGGGTCCGTCGTGAACGTGATCTATGCGGATCGCATGGCGGCTGTCGTTGCGGGCCTGCCACCCGAGGCCGCCCAGCGGGCGGGTGACTCCGTCGGTGCCGCGCTGGCGGTCGCATCGCAACTACCGGCGGGTCCGCAGGCGGCGTCACTGGCCGAGGCGGCGAGGACCTCGTTCGTGGACGCGCTCGGCATCGCCGGGGTGATCGCCGCCGGGTTCGTGCTGGTGGGCGCGTACTTCGTCTGGCGTTACCTGCCATCAGAGCACCATGCCACAAGCGACCAATCAGTCGAGGACGGATCCCGGTCCGGCGTCCCTGCGCCTGCCGGTGGCCCGAACCGAGTGATGCCAGAACGAGGAGGCACCTCATGCCGCTTCCGAGAGCACTTGGAGAACTGAACCGGTACATCGCGAATCCCGTCATTCGGAGATTTGCGGGACACATCCCACCGCTTGCCGTGCTGGCGCACCGGGGTCGCCGGAGCGGGACGAGCTACCGCACGCCGATGATGGCGTTCCCGGCGGACGGCGGGTTCATCATCGCGCTGACCTACGGAAGGAACACGGACTGGGAGCTGAACCTCAGAGCGGGCGGCGGCCAGCTCACCTACCGAAGCCGGGCACACGCGGTGAACAACGCGCGGCTTGTCGACGCTGCGGAGGCGAGGCCGTACCTGCCAGGGCTCGTTCGATTCCTGCTGCCGCGGTTCGGGGTCCACGATTTCCTGCGGGTGGACGCGAGCTGACGCGGAGCCGATGTTGTCCTCGCCGCGTGCGGCGTCTACTCTTCGTAGTCGCATGACCGGGCCATACGGATTTCCCGGTCGCGCCGCATGAATGTCCCGGCAGGTCGCACACCGCCGGGGAGACGAGAGCTAGAGGGATCGGAAGCAGCACCGTGAGTAACGATCGAACCGTACACCCGGCGGATGACGCCAATGACCCGGTCGCGCAGTTCGTCAGCGTCGATGACGCCCTGCACACACCCAACAGCGCGAGCCTGACGGCCCGGCCGCGCGTGGTCATCGTCGGCGGGGGATTCGCCGGCCTCAACGCGACCAAGGCACTGGCGGACGCGCCGGTCGATATCACCCTGATCGATCGCCGGAACCACCATCTGTTCGCGCCGCTGCTCTACCAGGTGGCCACCGCGCAGCTCTCGCCCGCCAACATCGCCCAGCCGATCCGTGGTGTTCTGGGACGGCAGAAGAACCTGGATGTCATGCTGGCGGAGGTCGTCGGGGTCGACGTCGATGCCCGTCGCGTGAGGCTCGCCACCGGCGGTCATGTCGACTATGACTATCTGATCCTCGCGGTCGGGGCCACCCACTCGTATTTCGGCAATGACCAGTGGGCGCCGATGGCGCCGGGGCTCAAGACGATCGAGGACGCCCTGACCATCCGGCGGCGCATCCTGCTTGCCTTCGAGGACGCCGATCGCGAATCGGATCCCGAGCGCCGCCGGGCCCTGCTGACCTTCGTGGTGGTTGGCGGCGGCCCGACCGGTGTCGAGCTGGCCGGCGCGATTGGGGAGCTGGCGAACCACACGCTGGCGCGTGACTTCAACCGCATCGACCCACGCGATGCGCACATCCTCCTGCTTGAGGGGCTGCCGCGCATCCTGCCGATGTTCGACGAGAAGCTGTCTCAGAAGGCGACCGACGACCTCAAGCGATTCGGCGTCAACGTGCGCACGAACTCGCTGGTGACCTCGATCGACCCCGAGGGGGTCAACATCGGCGATGAGCGCATCCCGACGCATAACGTCTTCTGGGCGGCCGGGCGTGAGCGCCTCACCGGTGACGCGCACGCTGTCCGACCTGGTGACGCTCGACCGCGCCGGACGCATTCCGGTTGAGCGGGAGCTGCACATCTCCGGGCACCCGGAGATCTTCGCCATCGGTGATGCGGCCAGTGCGAAGGACCAGCATGGCAAGCCGCTCCCGGGCGTGGCGCCGGTTGCGATTCAGGAAGGGAACTGGGTCGCACGCAACATCAAGGCGGCCATGAACGGGAACGCGTACACACCCTTCATGTACTCGGATCGCGGAAGCATGGCGACGATTGGCCGGAATCGCGCGATCGCAGAGATCAAGGGCGTGAAGTTCTCGGGGTACCCGGCCTTTCTCGCATGGGCGCTGGTGCACATCGCGCAGCTGATCGGGTTCCGGAATCGGCTGCTGGTCGGGGCACAGTGGGCATTCAATTACTTCACCTACCGGCGTGGCGCCCGGCTGATCACGGGCGAACAGACGCTGGAGCAGGAGCGCGAGAAGGACGCGGCCGCCCGCGCCGCCGATTAGCGCCGTCAGCAGCGAAGACGTCGCCATCGGGACTTCGCCGAATGGTCCGCCTCAACGGAAGTTGCCGGCTTGACCCCGTAGTGCGCAAAGTCCGGCACCGATCGACCTGAGCTGCCGGCCAGACTACAACGGACGGCAATGACGGGAGCGCCCGAGCCTCAATCGATGGCTCGGGCGCTCCCCTTGTGTCGCGGAGGCGATGTCGGATCAGTAGCTGTTCGCGTCATTGGGATTTGTGCCGGCGTTCACCTCGTTGGAGTCGTTGACGCCGTCGCCGTCAGTGTCCCAAACGAACGGATCCGTGCCGTTCGCCGCCTCCTGGGCGTCGGACAGCCCGTCGTTGTCGCTGTCGGTGTTGCCGGCGAGCGCCCTTGAGCCACGTGTCGTGCTGCCAGTACTCCCGCCGCCCGAGACCGTGTCCGGGTCGTTGAAGTCATTGGTGCCGTCACCGTCGGTATCGGCGTTCAGCGGGTCGGTGCCGTAGACGTAGACCTCATTGCCATCGCTGATGCCATCGCCGTCGGTATCAGCATTCAGCGGGTCGGTCCCGTAGATCCGCTCGCCGCCGTCGTAGAGCTGGTCGCCGTCGGTGTCCAGGTTGAGCGGGTCGGTGCCGAGCAGCAGCTCGTCGCCGTCGCTGACGCCATCGTCGTCCGTGTCGGCCGTGAGCGGATCGGTGCCCAGATCCACCTCGTCACCATCGTTGACACCATCGCTGTCGGTATCGGGCACATCCGGATTGGTGCCCATGCCAATCTCCTCGGAATTGACGAGACCGTCACCGTCGCTGTCGATGTCCTGCGGTGTCGCGGCAGGTGTGGCCGGCGCGGGAGTTGCCGGTGCAGGCGTCGCGGGTACGGGGGTCGCCGGCACCTCGGTTGGCGTGGGTGTGGCCGGAGCCGGCGTGGCGGGCGCCGGTGTTGCCGGGGCAGGCGTGGCCTCCGGGGTCGCGACCTGTCCCTCTTCGATTTCGGGGCCGATGCGCACGACCAGCAGCACGGTGTCGTCAGCGGTGGCGGTGATCGCAAGATCGCCGGAGGCGAGGCGGTCGCTGCCGGCGGCCATCGAGAAGCTCTCGTCCTGGGCGTCGACGTCGACCTGCCCGCTGCGCGCCACGATCTGGCTCGGTCCGTTCCCGAGGGGAACACTCGAGGTCTCGCCCTCGTCCAGGGTGATGCGGATCATGTCGACATCGTAGGTTCCGGCGGTCATGTCGAAGGTCTGGCTGATACTGCCGGAGGACCCGCTGAGCGTTGCTTCCGCGACGGGCAGCATGTCGATCACGAGGGCGGTCTGCCGCGGGCCCATGCTGAGGATGCGGGTTTCGTCGAAGGGCAGCACGACCGTCGCCTCGCCGGCAGCGACGCGCTGGCGGAAGCCGGTGACCATGTCCTCGACGAGCAGCGGGACGCTCTCCGTCGTGATAAACGCCGGGTAAGGGTTGGAGATCGGCGCGGTCGCGTCATCGACGGGGAGGTTCCGCATGCGCCAGACCGCCTGTCCCTCGGGGAGCGTCACCAGCGCCTGCGTCACCACCGCCGCGTTGTCAGTCGCGGGCGATGGCCCGGCGGGGCCCAGCGCCTGCGCGAGAACGGTGGCGATGCCGGTGAGCGTGAGCAGCAGCGCGGCGAGGACAGCGGCGATCCGGTTGCGCTGGAGGCCGATGCGATTCATTCTCGTTGGTCCTTCCACAGATTGTGCCGAGCGAGCGTCGCGTGGTAGGGGCAGGGTACGGAGAATCGTTGGGCACCGTCAAGGCGGGGACATGCAAAAGGCACCGCCGCCGGGTGGGCCGGCGACGGTGCCTGTGCTGAGCCGATGCGATCGACTAGCCGCGCGCGTTCGCGAAGTTCTCGGCGACCTGATCCCAGTTGACGGTGTTCCACCAGGCGCTCAGGTAGTCCGGGCGCTTGTTCTGGTACTTGAGGTAGTAGGCGTGCTCCCAGACGTCAACGCCGAGGATCGGCGTGCCGGAGCCGTCCATGAGCGGGTTGTCCTGGTTCGGCGTGCTGGTCACGCCGAGCTTGCCGCTGCCGTCCACCACAACCCAGGCCCAGCCGGAGCCGAAGCGGTTGGCTGCCGCGGTGTTGAACTGCTCCTTGAGGGCATCGAGGCTGCCGAAGGCGTCGTTGATCGCCTTGGCGAGGTCGCCGCTCGGCTGGCCGCCGCCGTTCGGGCTCATGACCTTCCAGAAGAAGCTGTGGTTCCAGTGGCCACCACCGTTGTTGCGAACAGCGGTGCGCTTGGCCTCGGGCACGCGGTCGAGGTTCTTCATGAGCTCGTCGATGCTGAGCGACTCGACGTCGGTGCCGGCGACCGCGTCGTTCAGCTTGGTGACGTAGGTGCCGTGGTGGCGATCGTGGTGGATCTCCATCGTGCGGGCGTCGATGTTCGGCTCGAGCGCGTCGAACGCGTACGGAAGTGCAGGAAGTTCGAAAGCCATTGGCTGTTCCTCCTATGGAAGTTTCATGCCACATGCTCCCGCGTTGGAGCATGGCGTCGCAGGGGAATCCCCCCAACTACTGGGAGCATTCTGCGACAGCACTGGAAATGCCGCAAGACCCGGGCCAGCGAGGGGATACTCTCCCGACCTATGCAGGCTCCTGCCCGTACTCCTCGTCGGTGACGTGTTCGCCCCAGGTGACACTGACGCCTTCATCGTTCACCTGTTGCATCGCGGTGTGTGCCATGAAGCGGTCCGGAGCGGCGCCGTGCCAGTGCTCCTCGCCGGGCTCGAAAAAGACGCGGTCGCCCGGTCTGATCTCCTCGACCGCACCGCCGCGCCGCTGGCAGCGGCCGACGCCCTCGGTGACGTAGATGGTCTGCCCGTTTGGGTGGGTATGCCACGCGGTGCGGGCGCCAGGTGAGAAGTGGACATTCGCGGCGCTGATTCGAGAGCTGCTGGCTGGGGCGGCGATGCCGTCGACGTAGACAGATCCTGTGAACCATTCCTCCGGGCCGATCATGGTCTCAAGAGTGCTTCTCGTGATGTTCAAGGTGTAGTCTCCTCGTGATGGTAGCCATGACGGTGGCAGTGGGCGGGGTCCACCGTGGTCGCTTGTCGGCGCCTATTCCGGGCCGACCACCGGGTGCGGAACGTACGGCTCCTCCAGCCAGGCGACGTCCTCATCGGTGAGGTGAACGGAGAGCGCGCCGACCGCTGTGTCGAGGTGCTCCGCTTTCGTCGCGCCGACGATCGGTGCGGTCACCGGCTGTTTCTGCATGAGCCAGGCCAGCGCAACCTGCGCGCGGGTTGTCCCGTGCCGCTCGGCGAGCTCGGCAACGCGTTCGATGACCAGCGAGTCGGCGCCAGCGGTCGCGTCATACTTGCGCCTTGCGATCTGGTCGGTCTCCGAGCGGGCCGTCGTTCCTACTGCTGCGTCCCGCGTCAGGCGCCCGGCGGCGAGCGGGCTGTACGGGGTCACCCCGATTTTCTCCTCGCGGCAAAGCGGCAGCATCTCGCGCTCCTCCTCTCGGTAGATCAGGTTGAGGTGGTTCTGCATCGAGACGAAGCGGCTCCAGCCATGTGTCTCGGCGACGTGCAGCGCCTTCTGGAACTGCCACGCGAACATCGCAGACGCGCCGATGTACCGGGCCTTGCCGGCTCGCACCACGTCGTTCAGCGCGTCCATGGTTTCCTCGATCGGCGTGTCGTAGTCCCAGCGGTGGATGATGTAGAGATCGACGTAGTTCATGTCCAGCCGCTCCAGGCTCTTGTCGATCTCGCTGAGGATCGCCTTGCGCGAGAGGCCACCGCCGTTCGGCCCCTCGTGCATGCGGCCGTGCACTTTGGTAGCGACGACGACCTCGTCGCGGTTGGCGAAGTCGCGGAGCGCCTTGCCGAGAATCTCCTCGCTGCGTCCGAGGGAATAGACGTTGGCGGTATCGAAGAAGTTGATGCCCAGATTGAGCGCGTGCCTGATGACGGGTCGGCTGTTTTCCTCGTCGAGCACCCACTTGTGAATCCAGCGGTTCGGATCGCCGAACCCCATGGTGCCGAGACAGATGCGCGATACGTCCATCCCGGTGTTGCCGAGTTTCGTGTACTCCATGTCAGGAGTCTCCAATCATGTGCCTCAGCGTGAACCTGATGGGAGTGGTGAGAAGTCATTCGATCCCGAGCGCGAATTCGACTACGACCGCGAGCGATGTTCGCCCCCACTCGTCGAGGTTGTCGCCCTGCCGGTAGCGGGCGACGAGCAGCTCGCGGGCACGCCCATCGTCGACAGTGTCGCCCGTGAGGATGCGCGCGGTGCCGGAGCGCGTCTCGTCGCCCAGCTCCACCGTAACCCACGGATTCGCCTGGAGATTGCGTACCCAGTCGGATTTGTTGCGACCGCCAGCGAGTAGGTACATCCGCCCGTCCTCAGCGGCGAACCAGATCTCGACTCGGTGTGGCTGGCCGGTTCGGCGTCCAACAGTGGTGAGGTAAGCGAAAGGCTCGTCGGCCCATCGCGCCAGCCATCGGCGCGCATCATGCATGACGTCAGCCACCGTGGATACCCTCCTGATACGTCCAAAGCCAGCGCATTCACGACTCGATCGTCAGGGACTTGGGCCGAGTCGTCGACAGGCTTGGGCTGAGGGGATTTGGGTTGTCTACGCCCAGCCGGTATAGGAGGGGGTGCCCGGCGCCCAGTCGCCTTCGGTGGCCGCTTCGTCGCCCGCGTCCTCGGCTCGCGTGTACTGCGCGTGCGCGTGGCCAAAACGGGCGGCCGCGGCGATGTCGCCACCGGCTTCAGCCAGGCGGACGACTTCCTCGAACGCCTGGTGGACGAACTCGGGATCGGAGATGTGTTCCGGCTCACGACGCCAATTGAGGAAGTCGATGTAGACGTCGGCAGCGGTGAGCGGGTCGCCGGTCTGCTCGGCGATCTCCGCGAGGTGGGCCATTGCGTCGAACGCCTGCTCGCTGTCGTTCCGCTCGAAACCGTCCTGCATCGAGGCTTCCCAGAGCAGCTCGGCGGTCGCCTCGTCGGCGTCGGCCAGCATCTCCGCCAGTTCGACCCGCGCCATCATGCGGTCTTCTGCTCCGTCCGACGCGAACCACGCCTCCACGGCGGGCCGCAGGTACTCCTCGGGGATCTCGTCGCCGACGCGGTCTTTCAGCCATGTGTGCGTCTTCTCGAGCCCAACCGCCTCCATCGCCCGCTCGAAATCGGGGCCGTTGCCCTTGAGTGCCCAGGAAAGGCGAGGGTTCGTGGTCATGACGATGGGAGACGGCTCGGACATGCAACGGGCTCCAACATGGATGGTGACAAGCGTTGATCGAGGATAGGGGTTGACAGGTGGCGATGCGTGCATATACGCTGCCATCGTGATGAACGCGACGACACGACATGCACCGGTTGAAGAGTTGAAGCGCAACGCGATTGAGGCGAGTCCTCGGTCGTGCGCGACTGCTTTTTATTACTGGTATTTTACCACCCCCCCGGCGGCGCTGGCGGGGCGGTTTCGTGTTATGAGCACGTAGTCGCCTTCACGCAAGAACCAGCACCGTACGACGGGGGAGCCGAGGTCAACACCTCGGTTTTTTTGTTGCCCGGTGCACCCGGCGCGACAGAAACCCGGGCTCGGAGACCACCACACGAGTGCCACGCGAGTGGCAAAGCGCGCCAGGACGCAGGAAGGAACCGGGAACACCATGATCATCGAGCTTCGAGCGAACGCACCGGAATCGACGAAATCGGCCATCATGCAAATCGCCAGCGATAAACGGCTGGTGGCAAACGCGATCGTCAACGAGCGCGGCGGAACGGTCATCGGCATCGGGGGCGCCGTTCCCATCGAGCAGCTTGACCTCCTCGGCGTCGCCAGGATCGAGTCGGCGCACAAGCCGTACATGCTGGCGAGCAGCGAGATGCGCGCGGCGTCCACGGTCATGGTGGGCGATGTCGCGGTCGGCGATGGCACGCCGGTGACCATGGCCGGCCCCTGCGTGATCGAGGATCGCGAGAGCCTGATCGAGAACGCGCGGGCGGTCCACGCCGCGGGTGCCCGCATCCTTCGCGGTGGTGCCTTCAAGCCGCGGACATCGCCGTACGCGTTTCAGGGGCTGGGCGAGGAGGGGCTGCAGCACCTCGCCGAGGCGGGCAGTGTCACCGGGATGCCGGTCGTGACCGAGGTGATGGAGCCGGATCAGGTCGAGCTGGTGGGCGCGTACAGCGACATGCTTCAGATCGGGAGCCGCAACATGGCGAACTTCCCACTTCTCAAGAAGGTGGGCGCCAGCGACCGTCCCGTCCTGCTGAAGCGCGGCTTCTCGGCGACCATCGAGGAGTTCCTGATGAGCGCGGAGTACATCCTCGCCCACGGCAACCCGAACGTCGTGCTCTGCGAGCGTGGCATCCGCGGATTCGACAGTGCCTTCCGCTTCAACCTCGACCTCAATGCAATCCCGGCGCTCAAGGAGCGGAGCCACCTGCCGGTGGTGGTCGACCCGAGCCATGGAACCGGGCACCGCTCGCTGGTGCCGCGGATGGCGATGGCTGGGATCGCGGCTGGCGCGGACGGCCTTATCGTCGAAGTGCATCCGGATCCGGACTCCGCCATGTGCGACGGCCCGCAGACGATCACGCCGGCGACGCTGGCGCAGATCCAGCAGGGAGTCGAGGCGCTCCATGGCGCGCTCGCGCCTGTATTCAACCCGGTGCCGCAGCCAGCGCCGATGGTGGCCGCCGCCGACTAGGCCATCGGTCGGATAGCCGTTCGAGAGCGCTCGCGAGCACACGACACGACCCCGCTTGGCGGGGTCGTGTCGTGTTTTGCTGCAGCATTACGTAGGTTTTTACTCCAAATCTCGGTAATTTTGCGGATGCCTGCCGTCTCGTCGAGCGGGCAAAATAGAGACAGGGTCGCCTCACAGGGTTCCGTGGCGACCGTATGTGTATGTAATGGAAGCGCAAGGGCAATGATGCGACATTTCGAGCCGGATGGAAGACATCCGGTGAAGGACCGCCATAATGTGAGACCAGTGGGCAGTATTGTGTTGCGCGATCGGATCGGACGCTCGGTGTCGCTGCATCGGTACGTCGGGCGGTGGCTCGTGCTTCGCGTCTCCGATCTGCCGGATGGGGAGCACCTGTCGCGTTGTTGCGACGGGCTCGACGGTGTGGTCATGGACGTCGTGGTCGACGAGGAGTCGCTTCCCGAGAGCGAGCATTGCAGCCACCGCGGCTGTACCTGCATGCTGGACGACGACGGTATCTTCTCGCGCTGGTTTCCTGCGCTGCAGTGGCCCGCAACGTTCGTGATCGATCCATCCGGAGAGCTCGTCGCCATCCTCAACGACGAGACCTGCGAGCCGTTCATGCAGAGTCTGGTCCGCCGGAGCCGGTCGGCGCCCTCGTTCGGCGCGATCGATCGCGGAGAGATCGATACATAGAGCGGACACCGCCCGGCGCACTCCGTATACTTGCCGGGTAATGAGCACGCCCACCGCCCCGAACCACCCCCATATCCATCCTGATGACCGCACGTTCGTGATCGGCACCGCCGGTCATGTCGACCACGGCAAATCCACGCTGGTGCGCGCGCTGACCGGCATCGACCCCGACCGGCTGGCCGAGGAGCGGGCGCGCGAGATGACGATCGATCTCGGCTTCGCGTGGCTGACACTGCCGGGCGGCCGGTCGGTCAGCATCGTCGACGTCCCGGGTCACGAGCGCTTCGTGCGAAACATGCTGGCTGGTGTCGGCGGGATCGACCTCGCGATGCTGGTCATCGCGGCGGATGACGGCCCGATGCCCCAGACTCGCGAGCATCTCGCCATCCTCGACCTGCTCGGTATCGAGCACGGCGTCGTGGTCCTGAGCCGCGTCGACCTCGTGGATGAGGAGTGGCGCGACCTCGTCGCCGAGGAGATCCGCGAGCTGCTCGCAGGCACCACGCTGGCCGACGCGCCGATTGTGCCGGTCTCCGCCGTGACCGGGGACGGGCTCGACGTGCTGCAGGCGACGCTGGAGGCGGAGCTCGACGGCATCGGCGAGCGGCACATGGGTGGACGTGCCCGCCTCCCGATCGACCGCGCGTTCCACGTTGCCGGCTTCGGAACCGTGGTGACCGGGACCTTGATTGGCGGAGACATGCGAGCGGGGCAGGAGCTCATGCTCTATCCCGATCGGCGCACAGTGCGGGTGCGAGGCATGCAGGCGCACCAGCAGCAGGTGGAGTCCGCCGGGCCCGGCAGCAGAGTCGCGCTCAACCTCAGCGGGATCGATCACGATGACGTGCGGCGTGGGCATGTGCTCGCGCTTCCGGGGGCGCTTATGCCCTCGATGCGCCTCGACTGCCAGCTGGCGATGCTTGCGGACGCGACGATGACGCTCGAGCAAAACGATGAGCTCATTGTGTTCAGTGGCGCCGACGAGATGCCCGCTCGCGCAACATTGCTCGACGTCGAGCGAATTGCGCCCGGCGAGCGAGGCTGGGTGCAGCTGCGGCTTTCCCGGCCGATGGCGCTGTTGCGCGGGGATCGCGTGATCCTGCGGCGGCCGTCGCCGGCCATGACTGTCGGCGGCGGAATCGTTGTCGATCCGGCGCCACGGCGACACAAGCGCTTCCAGCGCGATATCGTCGCCCGCCTCGAGGTGATGTCCAGAGGAACCCCCGAGGACCTGCTGCTGCAGGCGCTCGGGGATCGCGCCGTCGAGCTGTCCGACCTGGAGCGGGAGAGCGGAATGGACAACGCCCGTGCCGCCGTTGAGGCGCTGATCGAAGCCGGGGACGTCGTCGCGCTCAGGGGCGATGGTGACGCGATCGGTCCGCGCGCGGTCGTGCTTCGGGCCGACACACTGTCCCGGATGCAGGACGTCGCCGCTCGTGTGGTTGAGGAGCATCATCAGCGGTACCCGCTCGCGGGCGGTCCGCGCCGGGACGAGCTCCGCAGCGCGCTCGGTGTGCGATCGCAGCGCGTGTTCGACGAGATCGTGCGGGAGCTCGAGCGGCGGCAGGTGCTGCGGGCGAGCGGCGCGCATGTGGCGGCGCCTGGGTTCAGGATCACGCTGGATGCCGGGCAGCGCGCGGCGGCGGATGCGTTTCTGGCGGTGGCGAGTGCCGGAGGCTACAGCCCGCCTCCGCCGCAGGAGCATGGAGTCGCGGGTGACCTCGTGGCGGCACTGCAGGCGCTCGGTGAGGTGGTGCAGGTATCTGACCAGATCGTGTACCCGGCGGACACCTTCGCCGACATCAAGGCGCGCGTGCTCGAGCACCTCGAGGGACAGACGACGATCACGCTGGCGGAGTACCGGGACATGTTCGACACGAGCAGAAAGTTCGCTCAGCCAACTCTTGAATACCTCGATGAGCAACGGATCACGCGCAGGAAGGGTGATGTGCGTGTTCGGTACGTCGGACCTGGGGCAGGAGCCTGATTTCGGCGGTATTGCTGGAATATCGCAATGCGGAGACGGGTTCCATGGTGCCCGAACCGATATACGAAAGTGCCAGCATCACGAGATTGGTTCCCGAAAGTCCTTGACAGATACGTGAGGGGGTCTATCATTGAGATACTGAAGCATCGGGACGCTATCAAACACCTGAATACTCAATGATTGAGCAGGATCCCGAATCGTTTGGTAGTCCCGTGGGTGGCTGGAAGTACTCGGTGTAACCAAACTCAGCGAGTGCATCCTTTTCCAGTCTTTTCAGGAACCCGGTCGGGAGTCAGCTCCGGCGACCGATGGGCGTCTGGAAGTCGTGTCGAATGCACTACTTCGATGCATCCGGACGTGACCTGCGTGCGAGGCGTGGGTTGAGACGGGGTTCTGGCAGGGAAGGCACTTCGGTGCTGTTGATCCTGTCAGCCTGAAACGTTTGCCTTTCCCAGGGCGGCGACTTGTCAGAAAGGGTGCTTCAGTGAGAATGAGAGCGCCGGCTCGCGAAAGCGAGACGGCGTTTCTCTTTGTCCCGAGTGCCACATCGTTCCCTGTCGTACACTCAATCGAGCGGATGCGTCCAGGCGGAACGGGACAGGCATGGGAATCGGCAGCGTCGTCGGCTTACTTGCATATGGCATGTCGATCGGCGTGGCGCTTGCCGCGCCGATCGGTCCGATCAACGTCGAAATCATCCGTCGAGGCATCCAGGGCGGGTACCGCCGAGGCTGGCTCGTCGGAATCGGCGCGATGTCTGCCGACACCGTCTACGCCGCCCTCATCGTCAGTGGCCTGACACCGGTCGCCGACCGGCCCGCCCTCCGCGTCCCGCTCTTCCTCGCCGGTTCCATCATGCTCACCTGGGTGGGGTATAACAGTGTACGGACGGCCCTTGAAGGGCACACGCTCGAGCAGGGCGAGGTGCCGGGTGGCCGCGACAGCTTCGTCACCGGGCTGCTGATGGCGCTGTTCAACCCGATGGGCATTGTGTACTGGCTCTCGGTGGGCGCGGCATTGGTGGCGGACGCGGTTGATCGGGCCGGCACGGCGGGGGCGCCGACGCTGGTCGGTGGGGTGTTCTTCGGCATCTTCCTCTGGGTCACCTTCCTGTCATGGCTCGCGCAGGTCGCGCGGCGGTTCGTCACCGGTCGCGGCATGTTGTGGGTCACGGGCATCGGCGGCGTGATCGTCATCGGATTTGGAATCTGGTTCTTCTGGCAGGCCATCGCGAGCCTGACCTGACAGGGACGCGAACAGCAGCGGGGCGCCGGCGTGGCGGTCGCGGGGTAGGGGGCAACGGCGGCGATGAGCATCTCGAAACAGGACAACGGGCGACGCGTGACGCGGCGGACAGCGGTCGCGGGCGGTGTCGCCCTGCTCGGAGGCGGTGTGGCGACGGCGGCGATCGCGCAGACACCTTCGGCCACGCCGCAGGCAACGCCGATCGGGACGCCGGCCACACCGGCGGGGACACCGTCGGCCAGTCCTGTCGCGAGCCCGGTCGCCACACCGGTGCCGGACTACCCGCTCGACATCTTCAACGAGCGTGACCTGCCCGACGATGGCGAACCGGTACCCGGCGGGACGCTGCGCCTGCCCGTCGGACGCATCGGGCTGCTGGAGTTCGTGCCGACGACGCAGCGTCAGGATCCCCAGCTCACCTGGAGCTATCTCGACGCGCTGGTGCGCATCGATCCGGAGACCGGCACGCCAGCCCCGTCGCTCGCTAGCTCCTGGAAATGGAGCCAGGACGGCCTCAAGCTGACCTTCACGTTGCGCGACGATGTGACGTGGCACGATGGGACGCCGTTCACGTCGGAGGACGCCCGCTTCACTCACATCGCCTACCGAGACGACTATCGCAGCGTGATCGCTGGGCAGTCGGGCCTGGTGGCCGATGTTGTTGCGGTCGACAACACATCGATCGAGGTCCAGTTTGACGCCCCGGATGGCGCCTGGCTGTTCAATGTCGCCAGCCTGCCGGTGTTCCAGGCGGCCCAGTACGCGGCATGGTGGGAGGCGAACCCGATTGGCGAGCGGACCCTGGAGGGCATCACCTTCGACGATGCGAAGCCGGTCGGGACAGGTCCGTGGGTGATCGAAGACATTGGCCCGGAGGTCATCTCGCTGAAGCGAAATGCCGCGTATTTCCAGACGCCGCCACACGCCGACCGGCTCGAGCTGGTGGTAACTCCTGAAAGCGACGCGCGCGTGAGCCAGTGGCAGGCGGGCGAGCTCGATGTCGTCGGGCAGCTCGATCCCCAGCGGGTGGAGGAACTGCTTTACGACACCGGGAGACTGATCGTCTCCAACGCCGCGCGGACGCTGTTCGCCGCCTACAACTTCGACAATCCCAACCGCTGGGAGCCGGTCGTGCTGGCCTATCCAGAGCTTCGCGAGGCTATCTCACTCACGCTCGACCGCGAGCGCTACGCCCAGGAGATTTGGGGCGGCTTCCTGCGGTGGGAGCAGGCGGGGATCGTCGCGCAGCGCTGGGTCGACGACGCGTCGCGGAAGAACCCGAAGCGGGATGTCAAGCGCGCGAAGCAGCTGCTGAAGGATCTCGGCTGGCGCGATGCGACCGGCGACGGTCTCCTCGACAGCCCGATGGGCGATACCTTCCAGCTCACGGCGGTGGTGATCGATACGGCGGAGCCGGCGGTGATCGAGACGCTGCAGGCGATGGACGCCGACCTTCGGGAGATCGGAGGCGCCATCGACGTCAATGTCGTGTCTGCCGACGAGTTCGTGGCGTGGTGGTCCGAGGATCACACCTGGGACCTGCTCGTCTACGACCTGCGGCTCTACCCGGCGTTCACCGAGTTCGACCTGATCGGCACCGACTGGAATGTGCGCACCAATCCTGCCGGATGGAATCCGGGCGGATACAGCAATGCCGATGCGGACGCGGCGATCCAGGCGTACTTCGCGGCGGTTGACGAGAAGGGGATGGCGGCGGCGCTGGCGGACCTGCAGGACGCAATCGTTGAGGACCCGTTCGCGCTCTGGCTCGGCTTTCCACAGGACCTCTCGCTGCTCGCGCCGCGGGTGAAGGGCTTTGTGCCGAACCCAATTTGGCCGACCCTCGACACTCGAATGATGTGGATCGAGGACGAGTAGCAGGATGGTTGGCGCTACAGGTGCGGCTTGATGGCGGCGATGGCGCCGGCGAGACGCGGCAGGAAGCGGTCGCCGAAGTAGTAGACGTGCATCAGCAGCGGGTAGAGCGCGTAGACGTGGCGGCGCACGCGGTGGAACCCGTCATCGATAGGGCGAATGGCCGTGTAGGCGTCCCAGAAGCCGGCTCCAAAGGAATGCCAGGCATCGACATAGGCGAGCTCGATCTCCGGATCGCCGTAGCAGGCGGACGGGTCGAGGAACGCCGTCACGCGATCTCCCTTCGAAAGCACATTCGCGGCCCAGATGTCGCCGTGGAGCAGCGACGGACGCTCCGGCTCGCGTAGCAGACGAGGCAGCGCGTCGAGCACGGCAATCAGCTCGGCGCGCATCTCCGGCGGAATCTGGCCGAGCTCATCGGCGAGCTCGAGCGCGAATCTCAACCGGTGCTCGCCGTAGAAGGCTACCCACGAGTCGGACCACGGGCTGTTGAGAACGATACGCCCGTTCAGCGTCTGCTCACTGAAGCCGAAGGCGTCGCCGTGCACGCCGTGCAGCAGTGCGAGGAGCTCGCCGCAGTGCGCCTCCGCCACCGGCTGGAGATGCTCGCCATCCATATGCTCCAGCACCAGCAGGTCGTCGGTGGCATGGAACACGTGAGGCACCGGGATACCGCTGGCGCCGCGGAGGTGTCGCAGCATGTTCGCTTCCAGCGTCAGGCGCGCCTCCGGGGCCGACGACTTCGCGACCACCGGGCCCATTTCGGCCAGCTCGATCCGCACCACATCGCCCATCTTGCCGCCGGTCAGCGTGCGCGAGCGCACGACGGTATCGCCGAGGATGCGGCCGACCCGTGTCTCCAGTGATTCGTATGTTGCGAGCTGGTTATCCATGACCGGATTCCTGGCCTGTGAAGGGCATGGCTGGGGCAGGCGGCTGCGCTGCGCGGCATCTCCTGCGGCGAACTGGTTGCCGATAGGCTAGCATGTTGGAGCAAGGACGTTCGGTCGGAGAGAAGGGGAGCATCAGTGGCGGCGGACACGCGCATACTCGCGATCGACCAGGGAACGACATCCAGCAGGGCGGTGATTTTCGACCGCAATGGCACGGTGCTCGGCTCCGCGCAGCAGGAGACCAGCCAGCAATACCGCAAGCCCGGCTGGGTGGAGCAGGACGCGCGCGAGATCGTCGACGTGACGTTCGAGATGGTCCGGCGCGTGTTGAAGGAGACCGGAACCGATCCGGGCGACATCGCCAGCATCGGCATCACCAATCAGCGCGAGACGACCCTGCTGTGGGACCGTGCTACCGGCGAGGCAGTGGCTCCGGCGATCGTCTGGCAGAGCCGGCAGACGGCGCCGCTGGTCGACGCGATCGCGTCCCGCGGCATGGCCGGCACCTACCAGCAGATCACCGGCCTGGTGCCGGACGCCTATTTCTCGGCGACCAAGATCGCCTGGCTGCTGGAGCAGGACGACGACCTGCGTCGGCGAGCCGAGGCCGGCGAGATCGCGTTTGGCACGGTCGATACCTGGTTGCTGTGGCATCTCTCCGGTGGCCGGGCGCATATCACCGACTACTCGAACGCCTCCCGCACGATGCTGTACGACATTCGGAAGCTGGAATGGTCGGACGAGCTGCTCCGTGACCTCGGCATCCCGAAGGCGATCCTGCCCGAGGTGCGGGGCAACTCCGAGATCTTCTTCGAGTCGGACGCCTCGCTGTTCGGCGCGGCGATCCCGGTCGGCGGCGTCGCCGGCGATCAGCAGGCGGCGATGTTTGGGCAGGCGTGCTTCGCGCCGGGCGAGGCAAAGAACACCTATGGCACCGGCTCGTTCCTGCTGATGCAGACGGGCCCGGAGGCGACCGTGTCGGAGAACCGCCTGCTGACCACGATCGCGTGGGGCATCGACGGTGCCGTCGAGTACGCGCTGGAAGGTGCGATCTTCGTCACCGGTGCGGCGGTGCAGTGGCTGCGGGACGGGCTCGGCATCATCGAGAAGGCGTCCGATGTCGAGGCGCTGGCGGCGTCGGTGGAGGACAGCGGCGGCGTGGCGTTCGTGCCGGCGCTGGCTGGGCTCGGAGCGCCGTACTGGGATTCGGGTGCTCGCGGAACGCTCACCGGCATCACACGCGGAACCACGAAGGCGCACATCGCGCGGGCGACGCTCGAGGGCATCGCCTTTCAGACGCGCGACGTGGTCGACGCCATGCAGGCGGACAGTGGCATCGCGCTGGAGGAGCTGCGCGTCGACGGTGGCGCCTCGGCGAACGACCTGCTGATGCAGATCCAGGCGGACGTGCTCGGCGTGCCGGTGGTGCGGCCGAAGAATGTCGAGACGACGGTGCTGGGCGCGGCGTATCTCTCGGGCCTGGCATCGGGCGTGTGGCAGAGTCGCGAGGATGTGCGGTCGAGCTGGGAGGTCGACCGGCGGTTCGAGCCGGCATGGAGCGAGGCGGATCGCGAGGAGCGCTACAGGGGCTGGTGCGACGCCGTGCAGCGATCGCTATCGAGGGATTGATCAGGCCAAGGAACCGTAGGGGACGTCGTGTCCGCGCGTTCAGCGTTCGCTGGAAATTACGTGCGCGCGGACAATGGCGTCTCGCGGTTCGCGTCCACTGGCGTGGGACGGCATGGAATGCGCGGCGCATCGGTGAAGGCGCGCGTTGGCAGCGCATCCACGCCGTCCCCTACGGGTTGGTTCGGCGCTCTCCCTACTGGTACGCCGGCAGGAGGTCGCCGTGCGCCTCGATCAGGTCGTCGACGAGATGCCAGATCTGGTCGAGGTCGAGCTCGGCGGCGGTGTGCGGGTCGAGCATCGCCGCGTGGTAGATGTGCTCCCGCTTGCCGGTGAGCGCCGCCTCCACCGTCAGCCGCTGCACGTTGATGTTCGTCTGCATCATCGCGGCGAGGTGCGGCGGGACCTCGCCGATGCGAACCGGCTGCAGCCCGTTGCTGTCAACGAGGGTCGGCACCTCGACGCAGGCGTCGTCCGGCAGGTTCGAGATCAGTCCGCGGTTGGGCACGTTGCCGTACATGACGTACGGCTCGCCGGTCTCCTTCGCCATCACGATCCGTGACGCGTACTCGTGCGAGCGCTTGTGCTCGATCGGCGCTTCGCCGATGTACTCCTGGCGCATCGCGTCCCAGCGGGCGATCTGTCGCTCGCAGCGCCGCGGATACTCATCCAGCGGGATATTGAACTGCTCGATCAGGTCCGGGCGGTCCCGCTTGATGAACCAGGGCACGTACTCACTGAAGTGCTCGCTCGACTCGGTGACGAAGTAGCCGGTGCGCTTGAATACCTCGTAACGCACGCGGTTGCCGTCCGGCACGCGGCCCTCGTCGATCACCTTGCGAATCTCCGGGTAGAGATCCTGGCCGTCCCGCTCGAATGACAGGTAGAACGCCATGTGGTTGATGCCGGCGGAGACGTAGTTGATCTCCTCGATCGGGACGCCGATGTCCTTCGCCAGCTCGCCAGCGGTGCCCTGCACGCTGTGGCAGAGACCGACGGTGCTGATCGAGGACGCTCGCGAGACGGCCCAGCAGATCATCGCCATCGGGTTGACGTAGTTGAGCAGCAGCGCGTCGGGGCAGAGCTCTTCCATTTCCCGGGCGAGGTCGAGGAAGACCGGGATCGTGCGCAGCCCGCGCATGATCCCGCCGATGCCGAGGGTGTCGGCGATCGTCTGTCGCAGACCGTATGTCTTCGGAATCTCGAAGTCGGTCACCGTTGCCGGCTTGTACCCACCGACCTGGAACATCGTCAGCACGTAGTCAGCGCCGTCCAGCGCCTCGCGGCGGTTCTGCGTGACGCACAGCGAGATGTCCTTCGCCGGCGCGGACTCGATCAGCTTCTCGGCGACGATGCGCGAGGTTTCCAGGCGCTCGGCGTCGATGTCCATGAGCGCGAACTGCGCGCCGGACAGCTCCTCAAAGCTGAGGATGTCGCCGATCAGGTTCTTGGCGAAGACGGTGCTACCGGCACCGATCAGGGCGATCTTCGGTCCTGGCATGGCGTTGGTGCTGCTCCTCGATATGGGCGGCCGAGCGAATGCTTCGGCCCATTCAAACACGCAGGCGGGATTCCGCAACCCGCCGCTGGCCGGCCGGGCGTTTTTCCACCGGCACGATGCTCGCCGGTGGCTCGCCCGCCGCCGTCATCCGCTCCAGCAGTAGCTGCCCCAGCTCGCGGCACAGCTCGGCGTGCGATTCCTGATCGATAAGGTTGTTGAGCTCGTGCGGGTCCGCGTGCAGGTCGTACAGCTCGGACTCGATGTACGTCTCGGAGCCGACGGCGTGGGTAGAGACGTCATCGGGCGCGACCACGCCGAACTTCCACCGGTGGGTGCGGATGGCACGGCCGGTGTGCCACTCACTGACCTGCACGAACACCTCCTCCGGCCACGGCTCAGTGCGACGCCGCTCGACCAGATCGAGCAGCGAGCGGCCCGGGAGGTTTTCGGGGACGTCGATCCCCGCCGCATCGAGCAGGGTGGGGGGCAGGTCAACGAGGGAGACGAGCTCGCGGATCTCGCCGCCGCCGGTGAAGCGTGGGCCGGTCAGCACGGTCGGCACCCTGATCGATGCGTCGTGGAGCGAGCGCTTGTATTCGGTGTTGCGCGTCTTGAAGTGGTTGCCGTGGTCCGCGGTGAACAACACGATGGTGTCGTCGAGCATGTCGAGGCTCTGGAGCGCGTCCAGCAGCCGCCCGTAGGCCTCGTCGAGCCGCTTCACCATGCCGCAGTAGCCGCCGTACTGCTGATGGGCGGTCCCGCCAAGTGCGGCGAGGTCCGGCGGCATCCAGCGGCCCTCGTACCGCTCGCGATACCCCGTCGGAGCGGGGTAGTCGTCCCGGTGGTTCTGGTGGTGCGGCTCCAGGTAGGAGACGAAGAGGAAGAACGGGTCGTTCTGGTGGTCCGCGACGTAGTCGATGGCGGCGTCCGTGAGCGCGTCGACGCGATAGCCCGGCAGTTTCCGAGCCTGCCCGTCCTCGTCGAACATCACGGTGTCGTAGGCGTCCGAGGTGAACTCGAGCGTGTTCGCCGCGAGCCAGTCCTGGTAGCCGCCGCGCTCGTCCGCCGGTACTGGATCGTGGGAGCCGAGATGCCACTTGCCGATGTAGCCGGTCCGGTATCCCGCCTCGCGGAACCACGTCGCGAGGGTCGGCAGCTCTGGGTTGAGCGGGATGCCGTTGGTGTGGCAGCCGGTTTGGGTCGCGTAGAGCCCCGTCTGCAGCGACGATCGCGCCGGTCCGCACACCGGCTGGCAGGTGAAGGAGTAGCGGACGTGGGTGCCCTCACGGGCGACGCGGTCCAGGTTCGGTGTGAGGTCGAGCGGGTTGCCGTGCAGCCCGGTGGTATCCCAGCGCTGCTGGTCGGTCAGGAACACGATGACGTTTGGCGACGTTGTCATGTGCGGGCGTCTCTCCTCGGTTGGTGGGGAATTGGTCAGGCGGTCAGCTGGCGAACGAGATCCAGCTGGTGCTGCTCGAATGCATGACTTCGCGCGAATTCGGCTTCAGGGTCGCACCGGGACCGGAGCTCGCGCTCCAGATCGGCGGCAATCGCCGGGTCGGTCTCATAGCGGTTCACGAGCTCGGCGGGGTCGGACGCGATGTCGAAAAGCTGGTTCGGTGCCAGGTTGTGGTACAGCAGCTTCCATCCGCCCTTGCGCACCATGAAGGTGCCGGACCGGGTGCCGTGCCCGTGGTACTCGGAGGTCACGACGCGGTCACGGTCGTCGAGCGCGAGATCCTGAAGCGGCTCGCCCCACCAGTGCGCCGGTCGCTGCGTGCCGGTGGCGAGGAACAGCGATGCCTGCAGGTCGAGCAGCGAGACCGGCGTGGACGAGCGCACACCGCTCTGGAAGCCGGGCCCGGCGACGATGAGCGGCACGCGGGCAGAGTCCTCGTACATCGAGCACTTCCACCACATGCCGAAGGTGCCGAGCATCTCGCCATGGTCCGAGGTGTAGGCAACGACGGTGTCCTCGCGCTGTCCGCTCGCATCGAGCGCGTCCAGCAGGCGCCCGAGCTGGGTGTCTACGTAGTCGACGCCGGCGAGGTAGCCCTGCCGCAGCCCACGAATCTGCTCCTCGGTGAAAGCGTCGGTCTGGAAGTGACGCCGCAGGTCCTCCGCGTACGGGTGACTGGCCGGATCCGCGTCAGAGCCGTGTTCCGGGAGGTCCCCCGCGCCTTGATATTTCTCCCATAGCTCCGGCGTGGCGTAGTGGGGAAAGTGCGGCGCCTTCACGTTCACCGTCAGCGTCCACGGCTGCTCAATGGACGCCGTCCTGGTGTTGAGCCACTCGACGGCGTCGTCGACCACAAGCGTGTCGGACGCAAACGCGCCTTCTCTCGGGCCGTACCCGTTGGCGCGTTCCGGGCCGTCATCCCGGACGGTGAGGGGATCGCGTCCGAAGTTGATATCCCCCGGGTCCTTGCGGTCGCCCGGCCGGTGCAGCTCCGAGAACCCGAGCTGGTCCCACGACCGGTAGACATCTGTTTTGCCCATGTGGACGCTGTGGACGCCCTGCTCGGCCAGCACCTGTCCGTAGGAGGGGTAGCTGTATCCGACCACGGTGCAGTTGTTGTAGACCTGCGTCTGGTGCGGCGGCAGTCCCGACATGAAGGACGAGCGCGAAGGCGCGCACAGCGGCGAGGGACAGTAGGCGGCGTCGTAGACGACACCTTCCGCCGCCAGCCGCTCCATGTTGGGTGTCTCCACGCGGGGATGCCCGTACACCGACGAGACGCGGGCGTTGTGCTCGTCGGACATCAGGATGAGAACGTTCGTCACCAGTTTGCCTTTCCTAGGATTTCACCGCGCCGGCGATGCCTTCGACGAAGTAGCGCTGCAGGAACAGGAACACGATCACGATCGGCGCGAGGCTGATCGTGGCCGCGGCCGCCATGCCGGACCAGTCAGTGAAGAACTGCCCCTGGAAGGCGTAGATGCCGACGGACAGCGTGCGCAGGTCAGGGCGTGACAGCGTCAGCACCAGCGGTACCAGGAATGAGTTCCAGCTGTGCATGAACTGGAGGATGATCGTGGTGGCGACGATTGGCTTGGCCAGCGGCAGCATGATCTCCCAAAAGACGCGAAAGAAACCGGCTCCGTCGACAACGGCGGCTTCCTCCATCTCCTTCGGGATTTGCGCGAAGTACCCCGCGAACAGCAGCACCATGACGACGTGGCCGCCGCCGGCCAGGGCCAGTGTGACGCCGGCCAGCGAGTTCGCGAGCCCGAGCTTGTTCACCAGCTCGAACACCGGGATGATCGTGTAGCCCTCCGGCAGGAAGACCGTCACCGCGAAGAGCACGATGATCAGCCGCTTGCCCGGGAACTGATAGCGGCCGAGCACGTACCCGATCATCGACACGGAGATCAACACGATCGCGATCGAGCCGACGGTCACAATCACCGTGTTGAGGAAGTACTGGCCGATGTGGGCATCGGTCCACGCCCGCGAGAAGTTTCCCGGCTGCGGGTCGGCGGGGATGAGGCTGAGCCCGGCGAAGATCTCGTTCGTCGTTTTGAACCCCGCGCTGACCATCCACAGGAACGGGTAGATCCAGCCGAAGCCGATCGGCAGCAGGATGGCCGTGGTGATGATCGCGCGGAGTCGGTTGCCGCGGGTGAGCGACTGCCACCAACGGTGCGTGTCGCCTGGTGAGCGGGGGAGCTCGGTCGAGGGTGTCGTTGGGAATACCATGGTCCGGCTCCTCAGGACTGCTTTATCTGCGTGCGTGCGTCGTTCGCCTTCTTGAGTCCCCACCCCTGCAGGAGTGAGAGACCCAGCACCGTGACGCCAAAGAACAGCGCGGCGGCGGATGCGTAGCCGAGCCGTGGTATGCCGCCCTCGCCGAAGGCGTTGCGATAGATGTAAACCTCCATCACCTCACTGGCGAAGAACGGACCGCCGCCGGTCATCGTCTGCACGAGCCCGAAGACATTGAGCGAGCCGACGACGGTGATCAGCACGATCACCATGGCGAACGGGAAGACCATCGGCAGGGTGATGTCCTTGTGCAGGTGCCAGCGATTGGCGCCGTCGAGGCGCGCTGCCTCGTAGAGCTCCTGTGGCACGACCTGCAGCGCGGCGAGCCAGTAGATCATCGTGATCCCAAACCACTTCCAGATCCACACACCCGCCACGGTCCACAGTGCCGTGTCGGGGTTGCCAAGGAAGTCGATGGGCTTGTCGGTGAGATTGGTCTCAAGGAGGAACTTGTTCACCGGGCCGTTGAACGGGCTGAAGATGAACGTCATCACGATGCCGATGATCGCCGCGCTGGTGACGACCGGCAGGAAGAAGACGGTGCGGAAGAACGTCCCCAGCCGGTACGAGCTGTCGTTGAGGATGAGCGCGACCACAAGCGCGAGGACGACCTGGATTGGCACCGCCACAGCCAGGAACATGAACGAGCGCTGGTAGGCGTCCCAGAAAAACCCGTCGTGGATGATCTCTCGGAAGTTTTCGAGGCCGACCCACTCCTTGTCCGAAGTGAACCCGGACCAGTCGAGAAAGGCGAAGTACCAGGACATCACCGTGGGGTAAAAGGTGAACATGCCCGCGAGAATCAGGTTGGGCAGCATGAACAGGTAGTACCAGCGGGCGGCCCAGATGCGCTGCCCGAGCGTCTTGCCTCGTTCCGCCCGACCCTTGTGGATCAGCCGTTCGGCATTTGACGCAGTTCCGATCGCCATCTTCGCTCCTCAGGTGTCAGGGAAGCCGGGAGGCCCGATCGTGAGGGCCTCCCGGGTATGCCGGGATCAGCTCCCGGTGTACATGTCCTCGGTGAACTCCTTGGTGGGGTCCCAGTCCGCGAAGACGAAGTCGTCGCGGGAGACGTCCGCACCCTTGTCCTGGGCGGCCTTGATGGCGCGCTCGAGCTCCGCGTTGGACCGGCTCTGCAGGTCATCCATTGCGGCCGCGACGTCGGACACCTGGCCGGTGAGGATGCCCTGCACAAGCTCGCCGAGATCCGGCGTGAGCTTCTTCTTCTCGAGGGCGATCTGGGCGGTGTCCGGGTTGCGGACGGTGACCATGGGGCCGAGCCGCATCTGCTCGTCGTAGAGCGACAGCGCCTCGCTGGCGTATGGGTCGAGCTCGACTGACGCCTGCGCGATCTCCACCGCCTCCGGGAGCATCGCGCGCAGATTGCCTCCGGTGGCGGCCATGATCGCGACCTGCCCGTCGACGCTGCCGATGTACGAGAACATGTCGGCGGCGACGTTCTTGTACTTGCTGTCGGCGTAGATCCAGAGCTGGTTGGAGCCGGTCTCCTCGTAGGTGAGCGGCATCGACTCGCCGCTGTTCGGGATCGGCGCGCTGGCGAGGCCGAAGTCGAAGTCCGGCGCGTCGGTCTGCCACGTGGGGATGTTCCACGGACCTTCGAGGATCATGCCGGCGACGCCCTGCGGGAACTGCGCGCGCGCCTGCGCCTCGGTGAGGGACATCGAGCCTGGGAAGATGCTGCCGTCCTTGTTGATCGCGCTGAGCAGCTCGATCGCGCCAATGTACTGGTCGCTGGTGTACTGGAACTCGCCGGTGCGCCAGTCGATGTCCTCGAACCCGGCGCCGGCGCCCGCGGACGCGCCGGCCATGCGGGCGAGGTCTCGCGTGAAACTGGCGAACCGCGGCGTGGACTGGCCGCCGATGATGATGCCGTAATACTGGCCCTGGCCCTGATCGGTGATCTTCTTCGCCGCCTCGCGGAACTGGTCCCACGTCATCCGCTCGGCTTCGAGGTCGTAGCCGGCCTCCTGGAGGTGGCTCGTGTTGTAGAAGGTCATCGACCAGTAGCGCTTGCTCGACGTCTGCGGGAACGTGTAGGTCTTGCCGTCGAACACATGCACGCCGTCGATGAACGACCCGAGCGGGAAGCGGCCCTTCCACTCCTCGAAGTTCGGGATGATGTCGTCCAGCGGCGCGACCCAGCCCTCGGCCACCGCCTGCGTTGAGGGAATGTCCTGTGGCATCGCGAAGATGTCGTGCGCGTCGCCGCTCTGGACGCCGAGGGGGACGATGCGGTTGATCTCCTCCCACGGCAATGCGTCGTACTGGATGGCGATGTTCGGGTGCTTCTCGGTGTAGGCGGCGTGGAATTCCTTGTAGAACAGCGCCTTCAGGTCGCCGCTGTCGATCCAGCGGAAGGTGATGTCATCCGTCGGCAGCTCGACGCTGCTGTCCGGGATGACGATCGCGCCCGCCTCGGGCGTCTGGGCGGCGGCCATGCGGGATCCGAGCGCGCCCATCGAGAGCGCGGCCGCACCGGCACCGGTGTACTGGATGAACGAGCGGCGATTGAGGTTCCGGTTCATGCGAGATCCTCCTGATGTGTCTCTGGACGTTGAAGTACCGAGCCCCGTGGGTAGATCACTCCTTTCCGTGCACAGCGATGCGTTGTCTCGTGGACCGTGGGATCTAGGTGGATTGGCGAACGGTGAGTTGGTACGCCTCCGCGATGTGCCGTCCTGGCAGTGATCGGTCACGGAGCCGCGACTGGATCAACCCTGCCGCCTTGCTGAAGTCATTGCTGACGGGGCCGAGGCTGGTGATTGCCGGGACGGTGATGTGAGTTTCCGACGTGTTGCCGTGCCCGACGATGCCCACCTGCCCCGGAACCCGCATCCCGAGGCGCCGCGCCGCCCAGAGGACGCCGATCGCGGAAACGTCAGAGCCGCCATAGACAGCGACCGGTTGGGGCACGTTTTTGAGGAACCCCAGTGCGGCGTCGTGCGCCGCCACGCGGTCGTGCGGGCAGTGGAGCACGGTGATGTCGGAGCCACTCACGCCGAGCTCGCGCAGCTGTGCAAGCGCAACCTGGATGCGGTGGTCGTCCTCCGATTGCTCGAACGAGGACATCAGCACGTAGTGAGCGTAGCCACGATCGTGGAGGTGGGACATCGCCTCGTCGCACGGCAGGAGCGAGGTCGTTGGAGATGACGTCAAAAGTTGTTTCAGGGCGGGTCGGCCCCGATCGCGACGATGGCGTGCCCGCCTGGCTGCGGCCTGCCGCAGCGCCTCAAGGTGGCCGTCGCCGGTCTCGAGGATCAGCCCGTCGGCGAGGTTCTGGGCGAGCGCGGTGATCGCGCGCTGCACATGCTCGGCGGACGACCCGATCTGGACGCTCATGCTGAGTCCGTGGCGCATCAGCGCCCGCTCGATCGACTGCGCGATCTCCTGCGAGTAGAGGCTGTTGAGGCGGCTGCCGAGGAAGAGGACGCGGTTGGTCTGCCGTAGCCGTAGCGTGCGCGCGTTGAGATTTGGCACGTAGCCGAGCTCCCGCACCGCCTCGCGAACGCGATCGGCAGTCTCGTCGCTGATGCGGGCGGCGCGCTCGCGGGGTCCGGAGAGGACGTAGGAGACCGTCGTCGGTGAGACACCGGCGGTGCGGGCGACGTCGACGATGGTGGGTCGGCTGCGTCGGGTCATGCGGCTCCGGGTGCGGCGTTCGACGGAGGTGAAACGATTCACCAGCATGCGTCTCGCGCGAAATGCGAATCGGGCTACGTGAGGTGCAGGGATTCGGGTATGTTTGCCCGATCTTAGCAACGGCTTCCGCGGGCGTCAACCGCTGGCGCCAGCGGGAAGGGTGGTCGCAAGTGAGGGGGGCGAGGACACATGTGCAGTGATATGGGTTGGATCGGCTCGATTTGGGCCGCGTATCCTTGAGGGAGCAGATATTGTCGGGTGAAGGGAGCGGTTTCGTTGTCCGAACAGAATTATGACCTGATTGTGGTTGGCGCGGGGATCAATGGCACCGGCATCGCCCGGGATGCGGCGATGCGCGGACTCTCGGTGTTGTTGCTCGACAAGACCGACCTTGCGGCGGGCACCACCAGCTGGTCGAGCCGGCTTATCCACGGCGGCCTGCGCTATCTCGAGTACTACGAGATCTCCCTCGTGCGGGAGTCCCTGCGCGAGCGCGAGCGGCTCCTGCGAGTCGCGCCGCACCTCGTCCACCCGCTGCCGCTCACCATCCCGATCTACCAATGGCACCAGCGGGGCCCGCTCCTCATCCGCGCCGGCATGGTCGCGTATGACGTGCTCTCGTACGACAAGTCGCTGCCCCGGCACCACATGATGACCCCTGATCAGGCGCTGCAGCACGAGCCAGGGCTCAGCCGTGACGGGCTCACCGGCGCCGCGCGGTACTACGACGCGCAGGTGGAGTTCCCGGAGCGCGTCGCCGTCGAGAACACCATCGACGCGGCCGCCTGGAAGGCGGATATCCGCACCGGCGCCGAAGTGGTCGATCTCATCGTCGAGGCGGGCGTGGTGAAGGGCGTCGTCTGGCGCGATGCCGATGGCACCGAGCACCGCGCGCGCGGTGCGATGACGGTCAACGTGGCCGGTCCGTGGGTCGATCGCGTGCTCGCCGAGCTGGATCTGGCCGAGATGCCGCGCCTCATCGGCGGCACCAAGGGCAGCCACATCGTCGTCGATCCGTTCCCCGGCGCCCCCAGCGACGCGCTCTACATCGAGGCAAAGCAGGACGGCCGGCCGTACTTCATCATTCCCTGGAACAACCTCTACCTGATCGGCACGACGGATATCCGCTACGACGGCGATCTCGACCGGATCGAGCCGACGGAGGAGGAGATCGGCTATCTCCTCTATGAGACGAACGTCGCTATCCCGGGGGCCGGCCTCGAGCGTGACGACGTGCTGTACGCGTATGCGGGTCTGCGCCCGCTGCCGTACCAGCCGGAGGGCAAGGAGAGCGGCATCACCCGGCGGCACATCATCAAGGATCACGCTCCACAGGTTGAGGGGCTCATCTCCATCGTGGGTGGCAAGCTCACCACGTACCGAAACCTCGCCGAGCAGACGGTCGACGCCGTCTACGACAAACTGGGTCGCAAGGCGACACCGTCTCCCACCCGAAAGGCGCCGTTCCCCGGCGCGGTCGGCAACATCGAGCGGGTGCGCCGCGAGCTCGCCAGCAGCGGGCCCGACTGGCTCGAGCCTCGCTCGGCGGACTACCTGCTGCGTATCTACGGCACCCGAGCCGAGCACATCGTCGCCCTGGCGGCGCGCTCGGGCCCGGCCGCGCAGCGCATCGTGGACGACGAGTCCGGCCTGATCGCTGCCGCCGTCACCTTTGCCTTCGAGCATGAGTTCGCGCGGACGCTGACCGACGTGATCATGCGGCGGACGATGATCGGCTACGGACGCGGCGCGGGGCTCGATGCGGCGGATGCCGTCGCCGCTGTCGCGGTGGAGAACGGCGTTTGGGACGAGGCCGAGTCGGCGCGGCAGGTTGAGGCGTTTCGCGCGTATATGACCCGGTTCCTGCCGCGGGAGATGCGGGGTGCGGAGGAGCCGGCGGTGCGAGCGTGAGGGATCGCCCGAAAACGGGCAACCTGGCTACGTTCGAAGTATTGCCATAACGCCGCCGCTTTGCTACTCTCGGGGTGGAAGGGAGGCGCTGTCCCAGCAGCTCCTCACGCGCACCCAAACGAATTCATTGGTATTCATCTTGCGTACACGGGAAGGGGAGGGTTTCAACCCTCAGCGGACGCGTGTGCCCAGAAAGGAAGAGGGGACTCATGGTAGCAGGATCGGAAATGCCGATATCGAAGCAGGCTCGGCCGAGCCGCCTTGTCGCGGAGGCGCTCGTGGAAGGTCATGATCGGACGGTATTTGTCGAGCGCGCCCGCTCCATGGGCCTGCCGCGCGGCCTGACCGACGTGCTGATGGCCGCGTGCCCCTGTGACGCTCACAAGGCGTCCGACATCGAGGTGTCGATCACGCCCACGCGGCGGCAAGAGCCCCACGCTTCCTGAGTACCGCCCCTCTCGCCATTTTCCTGTTGATATGCTAGGTTTAGGTGCTGGTTATCGAGCCACCAGCGGTGTCGTCGTGTCCGAAACTCCGGGCATGGCCAGCGCTGGCTGCGAAGCCGCCCGAAGCGCGGGCGGGGATGTTTTGCGGACATCCGGAACGGGTTGTTCAGTGCCTCCTGTTCACCGATCGATCTGGCGCGAAACCGGCCACGGGCATGGCACCTTTGCCGGCCCCACCCAATCTGAACGTTTATGACGAGGGCCGTGAGTATCGGCCCGATGCCACACCACCGGAGTGATGACCACGTGATAAAGCTGCGTTTGCGCCGCATGGGCGCCAAGAAGCGCCCGCACTACCGAATCGTCGCCACCGAGCACAGCTCACCGCGCGACGGCCGCATCATTGAGTCGATCGGGCACTACAACCCGATTTCCGAGCCGCCCGAGATCAAGGTGAATCTCGAGCGCGCGAACTACTGGATCAGCGTCGGCGCGAAGCCGTCAGACACGGTCGCGTCGCTGATCAAGAAGGCGGAAGCCGCTCAGGCAGAGGCCCCGGCGGGTGAGACCGCAACGGCCGAGGCGTAGTGATGAGCGACCTCGCCGCCCCGCAGCACGAATCCGACGAGCGCGCCATGTCTGCCCTGACCGATCTGGTGTCGTACCTGACCGGCGAGCTGGTTGACGACGCGGAACAGGCAAGCGTGTCTGCGGAGCGGCGTGGCAACCATGTCGCCGTTCGGCTGGAGCTGCCCGAGGAGCACCTTGGGCAGGTAATCGGCCGCGGGGGGCGTATTGCCAGATCGCTCAGAACGGCGCTGATGATCGCTGGCTCGCGGCACGACGTGCGCGTCAGCCTCGACATTGAAGGCGCCAACCAGCCAGCCGCCGATGCCTGACCCGAAGAAGAAACACCCACGACAGGCAGACGCCGGATCGCCCAAATCGGGTGGTTCGGCGTCGTCTCGCTCCGGCCAGCGCCGGCGGCGAGGCGCTCCGAAGGCTCGCCGCCTGATCGACACCAGAGGGCCGTCGCCCGACGCATCTGTTGAGAACGTCCGGCTGACGGTTGGCGTAATCGTCGGGACCCACGGTGTTCGCGGCGAGATGCGCATGACCCTCCTTACCGACACCCCCGAGCACCTTCAGGAGATCGAGCGGGTGTACCTCGGTGAGAGCGATGCCACGGTGGCGATGGAGTCCGTGCGGTTCCATGGCAACGGCGCGCTGATCCGGATCGCTGGGGTCGATACCCCGGAGCGAGCTCAGGAGCTGCGCGGGACGCCCGTGCGTATCGATGGACGGGACGCCGTGCCGCTCGGGGAAGGTGAGACCTTCCTCTACCAGCTCATCGGCCTCAGGGCGCGATCGAAGGATGGCGAGGATCTCGGTGTTGTCGTCGACATCATTGAAACTGGCGCCAATGACGTTCTCGTGATCGCGCCGGAAGGCAGCCCTGCAAGCCGATCACCCGCCAGCGAGCTCCTCATCCCGCATCACCGCCAGTACGTCCATGACGTCGACCCGGCGGGCGGCACCATCACGGTCTCCAGACCGGTCTATTCCGACGAGGCCAAAGAGGGCTGACCCCGCATCCACTTCATGGGTAGCAGCACGGCCGGCAAGAGTTCGGCGCTATGTGCCCAGGTTGGCCTCTGACCGCGCCTGGGCGATCGCGTCGATCACGCGGCCGGTGAGGCTGGCCGCCCGGCGCCCGACCTCCGATTCCGGCAGATGACCGAGGTTCGAGTCGAAGATGGTCGCCTGCTGCAGCTCGTTGTTGCTGATGTCCTTGATCGTCAGGAACGGCACAGCGTGGAGCTGGCACACGGTCGCGATCGCGGCAGCCTCCATGTCCTCACACAGCGAATGGTGACGTTCGGCGAGCGCCGCGATGGCCGCGTGGGACTGCGTCCAGATGTCCGCCGAGGCCACCACACCCTCATGCACCCGCGGCGACGGGTTTTCGCCCGATGCGCTCCGCCACGGGTCCGGTTGCCAGCCACGAGCGACCGAGCGCGCGATCGCGAGCAGTGACGGATCCGCCGCGATGCCCGTTTCCCCTGGCGGCGGAGAATCCATTCCGTCGTGCAGGTCAAATCGGCTCTCGCCGTCCGGCCCGACGACCATGGTGGAGTGGGCAACCGCTCGGGTGCCGACCACCACGTCGCCAACGTTCACCTCATGACTATGAGACCCGGTGCAGCCAAAGTTGAGCACGGCGTCCGGGTCGTGCCCGGCAATGGCCGCTTCCGTCGCGGCCGCCGCGCGGATCATGCCGATGCCACAGAGCACCGCGGTCACCTCAAGCGAGCCCTGTGTCCATGTGGTGCACGGCCATGGCGATCCCGTCGGTTCCGGCATACATGGCAGGCCGGGCAGGTGCTGGAGCTCGGAAGGCATCGCGACGATGACCGCGAGCCGTCGGATGGTGTCCGTCATCGCGCCGCTACCGCAATGCCGCCGAGACGGCCGAGATGAGCAGGATCAGCAGGACGGTGCTGGTGATAAGCACGTAGCGCCGGTCGCCGAGCTGGATGAACGACGCGATCGCACCGATGGTCGCCGCGATTGGCGTGGCCACCATCAGCAGGATGCCGAGCCCGACGATCGCCGGACCGTGCCCATGAGAGAGGTCGGCGAACAGGTCCGGGATGCCTTCGAGCGAGGTGTAAAGCGACTCGCCGCGGATCGCGGCGACGAGGAGGCCGAGCAGCAGCAGCGTGGCCGAGATGCGGAAGCCCCATGTGAGGACGCGCGCGGTGGCGCGGTTGACTTCGAGCTGTGACTGGGCGAGTTCCATGGTCTTACTCCTGACCCGGCAGCGAGATCCCGAAGGCCTTCAGGATCATGGAGATCGAGAGGTACAGCATGATGACGAAGAAGACCACGACGAGGTTCGCGGATTTCACGCGGCTCGTCAGGTGCGAGCCGACCCGCGAGCCGATGAAGATGCCGATCATCGAAGGCACCACGACCGTTTCGTCGACGCGGCCGTTGGCATAGAACACCGTCGCGGTCGCCACGGCTGTCATGCCGACCATGAAGGTGCTGGTGCCTGCGGCGGCCTTGACCGGTATCCGCATCCACAGGTTCATGAGCGGCACCTTGACGATGCCGCCGCCCACGCCGAGCAGGCCGGAGATGAGTCCGGCGAAGATGCTGCCGATCAGGCCGATGCCCATCTTGTGGGGCACGTAACTCACCGTCTCGCCAGTGGCGCGGTCGGTATAGGAGGTGCGCAGGTGGAACGGGTCGGGGTCGTCCGGCTTGGCGTTCGGGATGGTGGCTTGCCGGCGCACCAGCATGCTGACCGCGGCGGTGATCAGCACCAGTCCGAAGATGAAGTTGAGCACGCTGCCCTTGAGCACGATGGCGAGGAGCGCGCCACCGATAGCGCCGCTGATGGTGAAGATGGCCATCAGCATCGCGAGGCGCACGTTGGTGAATCCGTTGCGCAGGTGAACGCTGGAACCGACCACCGAGTTGGTGATCACGGAGACGGCGCTGGCCGCGATGGCGATCTTCGGATCGATGCCGAAAAAGAGCGTGAAGATCGGCACGAGAAAGACCCCGCCCCCGAGGCCGAGCATGCTGCCGAAGATTGCGGCGAGCGCCGCCGACCCTCCCAGCGCGATAGCTTCCCACAATTCCACGAGCGTGTACTCCCTCACCCTGGTGTGACCCGGACGCCGTGCTGCCGGCGTCGTGCAGGCCGGCGGTCCCGGCCCCGCCCCTTATACTACGCTGCCCGCGATCCGTCGCGCGTTGACACCGCTGATTCGAGAGTGGGATGATGATCACGTCCCGGCGCGACGCCGGGCTGCACCTTTGCAACCAAAGACGATGCCCGGGATATCGAGCGGCCAGTCCAGTACTGTGCCGCCGACGGGGGAAGTCCGGTGAGAATCCGGCGCTGTCGCGCAACTGTAACGATCGAGTCTGTCGATCGAAGCCAGGTCACCCGATCCCGAGGATTGTCGCTGACCCTGCGCGGAAACACGGGGAGGTGGACTGGCGTACCAGGTAGCTCGACAGACGAGCCGACAGGATCGCGATAGATATGTCAACCCCCTGACTCCACGTGGAGTCAGGGGGTTGCTGCTTGATGGGTGGTCGCTTGCCGGACGAGGCGCGCGCACGTGGCGTTCGGATGACTGGAGCAGGGTATGAACGAGAGATGGAACGGGTTCGTGGCGGCAATGCTGGCGGTGGTCATGCTGATGCTGACGGCCGCTGGTGCCGTGGCGCAGGGCAGCACGCCGGTTGCAGCACCCGAAGACGATGCCGACCTCCAGGGAGCGGTGAGCTGGCTCATGGCGCAGCAGGCCGACGATGGAGGGTTCCCGGGCATGAGCGGCGAGAGCGAGGCGTCTGTCACGATCGATGCGATCATCGCGCTGGCGGCTGCGGACGAGCATGGCATCGACACTGATGACGCCATCGACATGGCGATTACGTGGCTGACGTCGGGCGATACCGCATTGGTGTTCGCGCAGACCGGACAGGGCCAGGCGGCCAAGCTGGTGCTGGGCGCGGTCGCCGCTGGCATCGACCCAACGAACATCGCAGGCGTCAACCCGGTTGCCCTGATCGATGCAGGCGTGAACCCGGACACAGGTATGTACGGGTCGGGGATTTTCGACCACGCGCTGGTCATGCTCGCGCTGGCGGCGACCGGCAGCGATGTTCCAGATGAGGCCGTTGCCGCGCTGGAAGCGACGCAAACGCCGGAGGGTGGCTGGGCATTCGACGGTACCGCAACGTCCGGCGCGGCGGACAGCAACACCACGGCGCTGGTGGTCGAGGCGCTCGCTGCCGTGGGAGAGGTCGAGTCGCCGATGGTCGCGGACGCGCTCGATTACCTCCAGACGGCGATTGTGGCCGACGGCGCGGTCTTCCAGCCTGGAGCCGACCAGCCGGCCGACTCGTCGTCGACCGCGATGGTCGCCCAGGCGGCGCTCGCGGCAGGGAGCCGATCCGACGTCAGATGGCTGGGGCAACCTCGTGGAGGCTCTCGCCGGGTTCCAGAGTGAGAGTGGCGCCTTCTTCTTCAACGGCGATGACCAGACAGACAACCTGTTCTCGACGGTGCAGGCGATCCCGGCGCTGGCCGGGGAGCCGCTGCCGGTCGTTCCCGCATCGGACAACGCGACCCCGGTCGCGCTTCGCCCGCTCGCGCCAGCGATGGCCGCCTGAGATGTGGCGACTCGTTTCGCGACTCGGCTGGCTCGGCCTGCTTGCGGTGGTCATCGCGGGTCTGGCCCTGCCGTCGACGGCGGGCGCTGCGACCGATGCAACCTCAGCATCCGGTCTCGTGATCGATACCGGCGAGGGCGATCCGATCTATGTCGTCGTCACCTACAGCGGCACGGAAGTGCGCGCGCTCGACCTGCTGCGCGAGGCGGACCTGGACGCGGTCACGGTGGAGTTCGGCGGCCTGGGCTCGGCGGTATGCTCGATCGCGACGGTCGGCTGCGACGTCAGCACCTGCCGCCAGCGGCTCTGCCAGACGGGTGACCCGGAGTCGCCATTCTGGCAATACCTGGAGGAGCAGGCTCCGGGGAACTGGTTGCTGAGTCCACTCGGAGCCAGCCAGGCGACCCTCGGGGACAGCGAGATCGCGGCGTGGGCATGGACGGGCGTGCCGCCCAATCTTCCCGCACTCACATGGGAGGAGATCGCGACGCGCGCCGGCGCGCCCGATGCAATCGCCTCGGGAGAGATTTCGGGCGAGCCCGCTGTGTACGTCACCGGCGTTGATGCACCGGAGCGCGGTGACGACGCCACCGGCACGATGGCTGGAGCCGGCGTCGTTGCGCTGGTGGCGGTGATCGGCGGCTGGCTCGTGGTTCGCCAGCGACTGCGCAGGGCGTCATGAGCTCGCGCGGCGGGCTCGACTCGCGGACCTGGCTCGCCTGGGGCATGGCGGCGATCGTGCCGCTCCTCACCGGGCGACATCCTGTCGTGCTTGCAGAAGTGCTGCTGATCGTCCTGGTCGTTCGCACAGTCTGCCTGCCGCCCGATCAGGCGGCTCGCTGGGGCTGGGTGGTACGACTCGGTGCGATCGCGGTACCCGTCGGCGTAGTGTTCAACGCGCTGACGGTGCACGCAGGCGATCGCGTGCTCGTGCACGTTCCGGACAGCGTTCCCTTCGCCGGCGGTGAGATCACCTGGAACGCCGTCTTCTACGGCTTGCTCAGCGGACTCACCATCGTCGCGCTGGTTGCTGCCGGCACCACGGTCGCCGCGGCGGTCCAGTGGAGCGCGCTCATGCGCCTGCTGCCCGCGCGGGCCGCGACACTCGCGGTTGCTGGTTCGGTGGCGTGGACCTTCCTGCCGCAGCTTGCCACGTCATGGCGGGAGATTCGCGAGGCACAGACCGCCAGGGGGCATCGCTGGCGCGGCGCGCGCGATGCCGTGCCGCTGGTGGTGCCGCTGATGGCAGGCGGGCTCGACCGCTCGCTCACCATGGCGGAAGCCCTGGAGGCCCGCGGCTTCGGGTCGGCCGGGGCATCCCACACTCAGAGCCGCTGGGCAGCACCCGCGCTCGGTCTCGCGCTTACCGCCGCGGTGACCGGACTCTACCTGTTCGCGATCGGCCGTTCGCTCGATGCGATGGTCGTCATCGCTGTCGCCGCGATGATCGGATTCGCGGGTATCCGCGTCATGAATGAGGCGGCGATACGGCCGACACACTACCGCACCGCGACGCTCACTCGCGCCGATGCCGCGGTGATGGCGGGTGCGGCGATCGCAGTGCTCGTCGTCGTGCTCGCGCTTCAGTTTCAGCCAGCGGCGCTTCGTTACGAGCCGTATCCGACGCTGTCGTGGCCGGTCAGCTCACCGCTGCTCGCTGCCGCATTGGGGGGGCTGCTCATGCCGGCCGTGCTCGCACCGGTTCCCTCAGGTGGTGACCCGCGATGATTCGCCAGCTTGAGCAAAGCGCGCTATCAGACCCAATCGCCAGGATCGCCAATGTCTCGTACCGCTACCCGGATGCGGAGCGGAGATCGATCGACAACTCATCGTGGGAGATCGACGAGGGCGCGTTCCTGCTGGTGACCGGGCGCTCGGGGTCGGGCAAGTCGACACTGCTGCGCACGCTCAACGGGTTGGTGCCGCATTTCTCCGGAGGCACCTTCGGGGGATCGGTGGTAGTGTGCGGCGATTCCACGCGGACACACGGTCCGAGCCGCATGAGCCAGCACGTCGGCTTCGTCTTTCAGGATCCGGAGTCGCAGGTGCTGGCCGGCCGAGTGGATGAGGATATCGCCTTCGCGCTCGAGCAGCGGGGCACGCCGCGCTCGACGATGCGCAAGCGGGTCGAGGAGCTGCTGGACCTGCTGTCCATCGCACCGCTCCGGCACCGCGACCCGTCGACCCTCTCCGGTGGCGAGCGGCAGCGCGTCGCGATCGCCGGCGCGCTCGCGCTTCATCCTCGATTGCTCGTGCTCGATGAGCCAACGAGCCAGCTCGATCCGTGGGGCGCTGAGGACGTTCTCGCCGCGCTGACGCGGCTGAACGAGGACCTCGGGCTCACGATCATTGCTGCCGAGCATCGACTGGAGCGGCTGCTGCACCGCGTGGATGCGGTGCGGTCGGTGAGCGACGGGCATGTCAGCGATGCACTCGCGCCTGAGGACTTCGCGGCGACGGCTGACCCCGTGATGCTGCCCGCCGTCACCCGCCTCGGGGTCGGGCTCGGTTGGGACCCGGCTCCGCTCACCGTGAAGGAGGGGCGTCGCCGCGCCGTCACGCTCGATCTGCCGGCAGCTCCCAACGCATCAGCTTGCTCTCGGCCCGGCGATATCGTGCTCCAGGCGCGCAGTGTCAGCGTGGGCTACGGTCGGCGGCAGGTGCTCCGTGAGGTCGACGTCGAAGTTCGCGAAGGAGAGCTGGTCGCGCTGATCGGTCGCAACGGCAGTGGCAAGACAACGCTGCTGCGCAGCCTGCTCGGACACCATCCGATCGACTCTGGTGGCGCCGCGGTGGCAGGTCTCGACGTTGGCCGCGCCGATGCCTCGGAGATCGGTCGCGTGGCGGGCTATCTGCCGCAGCAGGCGACAACGATGCTGTTCGCGGAGCGGGTTCGCGACGAGATTCTCTACACCGCTCGGCAGCGAGGGACGCGCGTCGACGTCGGCGATGTTCTTCGCCGTGTGGGTCTCGGTGGGGCGGAGGACCGTCACCCGCGCGATCTCAGCGGCGGCGAGCAGGAGCGGCTGGCGCTGGCGATCATGCTGACGGGAAATCCGAGGGCGCTGGTGCTCGACGAGCCGACGCGAGGCATGGACGCGTGGCGAAAGGGCGAGCTTGTGCGGATGCTCGATGGCTTCCGGCGAGAGGGTGGTGCGGTGCTGATGGCGACCCATGACGTCGAGCTGGTCGCCGGAACGGCCGACCGAGTGGTGATGCTTGGCGATGGTGAGGTGATCGCCGACGGCCCGCCGAGCAAGGTGCTCGGCGGCTCGCTGACCTTCACCACGCAGACGCAGCTGCTGTTCGGTGACGCGTGGCTGACTCCGGAGTCGGTGATCGAGGCCGTCAGGCGGCGCGCTTCCGGGTGAGCGTGCGCGTGCCGTCGCTGCCAGGCAGCGCGGCCGTGGGCGAGTCGAACCGCTTCATGTTGCCGTCGTCCGGTCCGAGCGCCTCGACGGTGTAGATGTTGTTCGGGTCCCAGAGCAGCCATCCCGAGGTGCCAACATCCTCGGCGGCGTCGATCTGGGCGCGCACCTCCGTCGGGCCATAGGCCTTCATGTCGAAGAAGTCGAAGTCCTGCAGCCACGGCCGGAGCTTGAGCGCCGAGCCGAGCTGGTCCCTGCCGGCCGACATGCTCATCTCGATTGTCTCGTACGGGTAGTCGTTTGGGCGCCCATCGAGGCCCATCGCCCCGTCCGGAAAGTGGGACGGGTAGACCATCGGGCTGAAGTAGTCCAGATAGGGCGCGAGCTCGGTGATGTCCTGGCCGATGCCGAGGTCGTCCGGCACGAGCACGGTGAAGCCGAACACGTCGGCGGAGAGCTTGGCGCCGGTGGGCAGCAGCGCCTCGTGGGACTGCTTCATGAACTTGCTGATGGCCGCGACGCGGTTCTCCTCGTTGTAGGGAAGACCGAAGTCCATGGTGGTGAGGTCGCCATCGGTCGGGAACCGAACGTAGTCGTACTGAATCTCGTCGAATCCGAGCTGGGCGAGCTCCACCGAGAGCTGGATGTTGGCGTCCCAGAGATCGTGCACCATCGGGTTCACCCACGCCACGCCGTTTTGGTCGCGCCAGACGTCGCCCGTCACGCTGTTGAGCACCGCGAGGTCGGGCCGGCGGTCGGCAACCAGGCCATCCTTGAACACGACGTGCCGCGCAATGGTGTAGATGTGGTTCTCCTGCATCCTGGCGAGCAAGGCAGGGAGGTCGAGGATCGGGCGGACGGTATCGACATCCTGGAAGAACTTCACCTGGCTGTCGTAGAAGATCAGCTCCTCCTTGACATCGATGACGATCGCGTTCACCTCGGTGGTGTTGATGATGTCGATCAGCCGGTCGACATCGTCCGGCGTGTTGGAGATGTTGGGGTTGAAGTAGATCCCCTTGATCGGCTGCTTCTGAAGGTTGACCTTCAGCGGACCGGACACCTGCCGAAACGAGATCGTGGTGTCGGAATAGCCTGCTGCGGACACGCGAAGGGTGTCCGCGGCGAAGTCCTGTGCCTTGAGCGAGAACAGGCCGTCGGCCCCCGTGATCTCCACCTTCTTGCCGTCGGTGATGAGCGCGCCGTGTACCGGTTTGCCGCTGCCGTCGACGATGGTCCCGGCAAGCTCGCCTGATGCCGGCGCCGATGGTGTCGCGGTGCCAGCGGCAGGCGGCGCGGTTTGCTGGCTGGCGGGCACCGTGGTCTCTGGACTGGAAGCGGTTCGTGGCTGAGCCACTGACGTTGGGGTGGCCGGTTGACCTGCGGTGAGGCTCTGCGGATCGACGCTCGCGATCTCGGCCTGCGCCGATTCTCGGGCCTGTAGCGGGACCTGGAGACTCGTGTCGTCGCTCGCGACGCTCACGCTGCCGGTCCTTGCGCGATAGCCGTCGTGCTCGACCAGCAGTGCGACATCGCCGGAGACGCCGGCCAGCGAGATGCGACCGTCCTCGTCCGTGACGTATGGTGTGCCGCCAACCGTGACGATGGAGCCTGCCAGCGCTTCGCCGGTGCCGCTGTCAAGCACGCGAACCTGCAGGTTCGCGTCGTCTCGCGTCGCGAGCACCGCGATCAGCGTCGCCACGACACCGAGCAGCCCGATGACGAAGAGGGCGCTGGCGATCCATGGCAACCAGGGAAGCGGGCGTGATGGGTGTCGTTCGGTGAGGCGCTGTGGCGTGACTCGCAGCGGCATCCATGTTCTCCAGCGTGCCCGCGGGCGCGGCGCGCTTTATATATTGCATGGTCGATTGCGGGCACCCGTATATGGCATGCGGGTGGTTCGTGGAAAGCCTACCACGCAGTCACGGGTGAGGCAGGCCAGGGATCGCCGCTATTCCCCGAGTGCCTGCAGGTCGACGGTGAGCCGCCCGTCGCGAGTTACTTCGATGAGCGCCGGATCGGAGAGCCCGCCGACGAATAGGCCATCGCGCTCCCGTCGCCAGGCGAAGAACCACCAGGTGCCGTCGTGCTCGAGCGCGCGCCCCGCGTACCAGGTGCCCGCCTCGTCGGCGGCCATCGGCGGGTCCGGTGCGAGCCGCCACGGCCCGAGCGGGGATTCCGCCGTCAGGTAGTGGGTGCCGATCCATCGAGTCGTGCCTGGCCGATCGAGACGGTCAGCGGCGTGTTTGCCCGTGCAGAAGAGCAGATAGTGGCGTCCTTCGATCTCGAGCTCCTGCGGAACCTCCATCTCACCGAACTCGCCCGCCTCGGTCACCGGTCCCTCGAGCGTCCAGTCGAGGAGGTTGGGTGAGCGGGCAAGTGCGATCACCCCGCGGCCGTCGGACGGACCAGTGTTGACGCGGGTGGTGATGTACATCAACCAGCCGTCGCCGTTGGGAGCGGGAAACACCCAGGGATCGCGAAAGGCGACGTCGCCGTCGTTCGACTCGCACCAGGAGAGGTCCGCGGTGAGGAGCGGGTTGGATGGATGTCGCTGCCAGTGCTCGAGGTCGTCGGAGGTGGCGAGCCCGATCCGCTGTTGCCGATCGGCGTGGGTGAGGGCCGTGTAGAACCAGTACCACCGGTTTTCGTGCCGAATGATGGAGCCGGTCCAGATCGCCTTGTCGTCCCACGCCGGTCCGGCCGACGGGGTCAGCGCGAGACCGCGGTCCTCCCAATGATGAAGGTCGCTGCTGGTAGCGTGGCCGACTTCCGCCTGCCAGTGGCGGTCCTCCGGGTCGGCGATCGACGCCGGCACGCGCAGGTAGAAGACATGCACCGGCTCGCCCGGCTGCGGCGGCGCGAACCAGAAGTCCCACATGAGATGGCCGTCGGGCAGGTAGGACACGGCGAGCCTCCAGGCGGGTCAACCAAGCCTGGCCGCTGTGGGCGCATCGCCGCGCCGACAGCGGCCTGATACCTAGTAGCGGACGACGGTGCCGGCCTCTGCGGCAGGACCGCCAACCTTCTCGGTGCGGCTCGACGCCTGCCAATCAATGGTCGCGAGGTCCTCGGCCATGCCGCCAACCATGTAGCGGAGCTCGCTGGCCAGCGCGCAGAACTGGAACCCCTCGTTGATGCGCCGCTGGACTGCCGCGCCGCCGGATGTATGAATGCCGGGCGCCACGCCATGCTTGTTGCATGTCTCGCGGATCGTCTTGATCGCGTCCATCACTTCCGGAATGTCCGTCTCAAGCGAGACACCGAGCCCGTGGCCCATCGAGGCAGCGAGGTCGTTCGGGCCGATGAAGCAGGCATCCACCCCCGGGACGCTGAGGATTTCGTCGGCGTTCTCGACACCCTTGATGTGCTCGATCTGGACCACCACCAGTACCTGCTCGTTGGCGTTCTGGTAGTACTCCTTGCCGGTGGTGCCGAAGCTCATGCCGTGTCGCCCGCCGCCGACGGAGCGGTTGCCGGCGGGGTGGTAGCGGGATGCCTCGACGGCCAGCTCGGCCTCCTCCCGGCTGTTCACCATGGGGAAGACGATCCCCCACGCGCCAGCGTCGAGCACGCGCTTCACGTTCTCGCCGGTGATCCAGGGGATGCGTACCATCGGCGCGATGCCGGATGCGCGCATCGACGCGAACATCCGGGCAAGCGTATTGATGTCGACGGCGTTGTGCTCGGTGTCGACGACGAGCCAGTCGAGACCGAGCTCGGAGACGTATTCGGCGGCTTCGGGCGATGGCAGGGAGAGCCAGGTGCCGATGGACGGCTCCCCGGCTTCGAGGCGGCGGCGAACATGGTTGACTCGCATGGTTCTGTACTCCTGAAACAGGTACGGCGGCGTATCGCGTTAGGGCAGCCTAGCAAAGCTTTGCAAATCACGGAAGACGTCCGGTGTCCATGCAGGATTGTGAAAGAGTGCACGATATTGGCGAAATGACATTTCCCTGTCACAATAGGGCTACGTTTCCTTCAGACGAAGATGGCGTGGGTTTGTAGCCCGAGGCGGCCCCCGAGGGGGATTCCCCACGAGGACCGGTCAGGCAGCGCCGTGTTTTCGTGGCAATGCAACCCTGTTATTATCGGGGTGCTTGTCGAACCGAAGATCACGTAGGAGGGCGTCTCGCGCGCCCGTCGCCCGTGGGTCTGTACGAAGGGAACTGCCGTCACCGTTCGATGCCAGGGGCGCGCCGCATTCTACGGCGATGCCCCAGACGCAGGAGAAGGTTGATCATGAAGGATCGTTCCAAGCAGCTGATCGCTGAAGCGAAGGCGATGAAGTACTCACGTCGCACCGTCATGAAGCGTGCGAGCGCGATGGGTCTGTCCGCCGCGGCCATGGGCGGTGTGCTGAGCGCAACCGGCCATGCGTCCGCCGCGCCGAACCGGGCACCGGCGTTCCTGCAGGGCGGCAGCCTCAACATGCTGATCAGCACGGCGTTCGTGCCGGCGGCGCAGACCTTCTTCGAGGAGCAGGCCAAGCAGTTCGGCGAGGAGAACAACGTCGACGTCACCGTCGACTTCATTAACTGGCCGGACCTGCAGCCGCGCATCACGTCCGCCATCCAGGCGGGCGCCGGTCCGGACATCGTCGAGCTCTGGGACACCATCCCGTATCTCTTCTCCGAGAACCTGGTCGACATGACCGATCTCATCACCAAGACCGAAGAGGTTCAGGGCGGCTACTACGAGTGGGTGACCAAGACCGCGGCCGTGAACGGGGAGTGGAGGTCGATCCCGCACGGCACGTCGTCCATTGCCGTCGCCTACCGCAAGAGCTACTTCGAGGAGGCCGGCGTTCAGGACCCGGAAAACAACTTCCCGAAGACCTGGCAGGAGCTGTTCGAGGTTGGCAAGAAGCTGAAGGAAAACGGGCACCCACTCGGGCAATCTCTCGGCCAGAGCCTCGGTGACCCGCCGGGCTTCACCTACCCGTACATGTGGTCGTTCGGCGCGATGGAAGTCGAGGAGGACGGCGAGACCATTGCGTTCGATACCGACGGCTTCCGCGAGGGCCTGGACGCGTTCATCCAGGGCTGGAAGGACGCGTTCGACGAGACCGGTCTCGGCTGGGACGACTCGACCAACAACAGCGCCTACCTTTCGGACCAGATCGCTGCCACGCTGAACGGCTCGAGCATCTACCTCGCCGCAACCGACAAGGAAGGCGAGAACTACAATCCCGACATCGCCGACGACACCTTCCACGCCCAGCTTCCGGCAGGTCCGGAGGGCCAGTTCGCGGTGCTCGGCAGCCGCTCGATGGGCCTGCTCGAATACTCGTCGAATCAGGACGAGGCCAAGGCATTCTTCGAGTGGTGGTTCTCCGCCGAGCCCTACCAGGCATGGCTGGAGTCCTTCAAGGGGTACATCATCCCGCCGGGCCCGAGCTTCATCGAGCTCCCGGTCTTCACTGACGATCCCAAGCTGGCGCCGTTCACGGACATCGTGAACATCGGTCGCAACAAGGGGTACGCCGGCCCGGCCAACCTGAAGTCGGCGCAGGCCGCTTCGCAGTACGTCGTGGTCAATACCTTCGCCAATGCCGTCCAGAACGGCGATGCCGGCGGCGCCATCGAGGAGGGCGCCCGCATGCTGGAGCGGATCTACAACCGATAGCGCACCACCATGAGGTGATCCGCGCCGGGAGCACGAGTGAGCGAGCGCAGTCTCGCTCACTCGTGCGTTACGGAGCCAGCGCCGCCTCGACGCACCACCTAGTCAGGACCTCCCATGCGCTCGATCTCCACCCAAGAGTCGGCACGTCCAGCAATTCCCGAGGTGAACGAGTCGTTCCTCCGGCGGCTTTCGCGTCGCGAGTCGACGCTGGCGTGGCTCTTCCTGCTCCCTGGCCTGCTGATCCTGCTGGTGTTCATGGCATACCCGTTCGGTTATGGCATCTACATTTCGATGACCGATGCCTTCGTCGGGTTTGCCGACAAGAATTTCATCTGGTTCGAGAACTACCAGCGCCTGCTGGATGACCCGGTCTTCCAGAAGACCGTGCGCAACACCTTTGTCTATGGAGTTGGCACGGTGCCGTTCAAGCTGGTGCTCGGTCTGTGGCTCGCGCTCGTGCTGAACCAGACGTTCCGGTTCAGCCGCCTCGCGCGGGCATTTCTGCTGCTGCCGTGGATCGTGCCGACCGCGATCAGCGCGCTGGCGTTCCTGATGCTCTACAACGGGGTGATGAGTCCGGTCTCGTGGGTGCTGGAGAGCTGGGGCGTGATCAACGGGAACATCAACTTCCTGGGAGACCCGGTCAACGCGATCATCTCGCTCTGTGTCGCCAACGTCTGGCGTGGCGTACCGTTCTTCGGTATCTCCATCCTCGCCGGGCTCCAGGCCGTGCCGGATGACCTCAATGAGGCGGCCGCCCTCGACGGCGCCAACGTCTGGCAGCGCTTCTGGTCCGTGACGTGGCCAGTGATTCGCAACATCACGCTCATTGCGACGCTCTTTTCGATCATCTGGACCTTCGCCGACTTCCAGCTCATCTACGTGTTGACCAAGGGCGGACCGGCGAACTCCACGCACGTGTTCGGGACCTACTCGTACCAGACCCTCGGCTATACCGACATCGGCACCGCGGCCGCGATCTCGATCTACATGGTCCCGATCCTGGCGGTGCTCGCCATCATCCTGCTGCGCTACGTGCGCCGCGAAGACTAGCCGGGCGAGGAGAGACACCAATCATGGCAATGGTCGGATCACATCCCACGAGGAACCGCTGGCTCGGTTTATACCTGCCGCTGGCCTTCTTTCTCGTGTTTCTGCTGTTCCCGTTCTACTGGATGCTCATCGTGTCGCTGAAGCCGAACTCGGAGCTTCTCGACACGAGCGTGAACCCGTTCATCCTGATGAGCGTGACACTCGACCACTACACCTACCTGTTCACCGACACCAGCTTCATGCGCTACACGTGGAACTCGATGGTCGTCACGATCGGCTCAACGGTGGTGTCGCTCTCGACCAGCGTCCTGATCGGCTACGCGCTCGGCCGCTTCCGCTTCCGCGGCGGCAACCTGATGGGCGCGGTGATCTTCCTGTGTTACCTCGTGCCGCCGACGCTGCTGTTCATCCCGCTGTCGCAGGTTGTCGCCAACCTCGGGCTGTACAACAGCTACTGGTCGCTGATCCTCACGTACCCGACGTTCCTGATCCCGTTCGCGAGCTGGCTGCTGATGGGGTACTTCCGTACGATCGCCATCGACCTCGAGCACGCGGCGATGGTCGACGGCGCGACTCGGCTCCAGGCCATGCGCCATATCGTCCTGCCGCTGGCGATGCCGGGCATCCTCTCGGCCGGTATCTTCTGCTTCACGCTGGCGTGGAACGAGTTCCTCTACGCGCTGGTGTTCATGGGCTCCGGCGACATGAAGACCGTGCCGGTTGGCGTCGTGACGGATCTGATCCGCGCGGACGTCTACTTCTGGGGGTCGCTGATGGCGGCGGGCATTCTCGGCTCGGTGCCGGTGGCGGTGGCGTACTCGTTCTTCGTCGACAACTACATCTCGGGCATGACCGCCGGCGCGACGAAGGGGTAGGGGCCCCCGGAGCCGGTATGACAGGTGGGCCCGCCCTTCCGTGGGCGGGCAGCCACGAACGCGACTCGGCCAGCGAGGAAGTGCCCGGTTCGTGAGGTCGCCGCTCACGGGGAGCGTTACACGATCGGTGGCGTTCCGTTGCCTTGACTGGTTGCAGCTCGTTGCTCGCGGCTCCGGCCCCGAAGGTTGACGGGAATGACCAGCCCGCCCACGGAAGGGCGGGCCCACCCGCTATCGTCGTATTCCCTCGTTGCCGTCATGTCTGTTGGTCACGATGGTCAGACGGCCGCGGCAACGCGAGACGGCCTGATTGCCTGCTCGGTCCCTTCATCGAAGAGGTGGAGATGGTCGAGCTCGAACGCGATGTGCAGAACGTCGTTCGGCTGGACCTGGAACTCCGGCGACACGATCGCGATCAGCATCGTGTCGCCCGCTCGGCAGTGGATGTAGGTGAGGTCACCTGTCGGTTCCACGGTGATGACCTGCGTGCTGAAGCTATTGTCGATTGGCTCGTGGCTGACCTGCAGGTGTGAGGGGCGAACCCCGACGATGACATTTGCGCCCGGCGAGACGAGCTGCCCGAGCGCAGGCGGCAGGGCGGTCCGCCAGCCGCGGCCACTCACGGAGGCGGTGCCGCTCTCGATCTCGATTTGGCCGCGCAGCAGGTTCATCGAAGGGCTGCCGATGAAGCTCGCGACGAAGAGGTTGTTCGGGTGGTTGAAGACCTCGTCCGGGCTGGCGAACTGCTGCAGCACGCCACCGCTCATCACGGCGATCTTGTCCGCCATCGTCATCGCTTCGAGCTGGTCGTGCGTGACGTAGATGATCGTCGCGCCGAGATCCTGGTGGAATCGCTTGAGCTCGGTGCGCATCTGGACGCGCAGCTTGGCGTCGAGGTTCGACAGCGGCTCGTCCATCAGGAAGACCTTCGGGTCGCGCACCAGCGCCCGGCCGAGCGCGACGCGCTGCTGCTGGCCGCCGGAGAGCTCGCGCGGGCGGCGTTCCAGCAGGGGTGTGATGCCAAGCACCTCGGCGGTCTCACGGACCCGCTTGTCGATGTCCGCCTTGGGCACCTTCTTCATCTTGAGCGGGAAGGCGAGATTGTCATATACGCGCTTGTTCGGGTAGAGCGCGTAGTTCTGGAACACCATCGCGATGTCGCGGTCCTTGGGGTCGAGGTCGTTGACAACCCGCTCGCCGATGGTGATGGTGCCCGCCGTGACATCCTCCAGACCCGCGAGCATGTTCAGCGTGGTCGTCTTGCCGCAGCCCGATGGACCGACGAGCGCGACGAACTCGCCGTCCTCGATGTCCAGGGAAACCTGGTTGACCGCACGTACGTCGCCGAACTCCTTGACGACCTCGCGCAACTCGATGTTTGCCATGGATCAGCGCTCCCGGTGTTGGTGGGGGACGAGTGGATGTCGCGTCATCAGGTCTTGACCGCTCCTTCCGTCAGCGCGCGGACGAAGTATTTCTGCAGTACGAGGAACATCACCACGACCGGCACGCTCATGATGAATGAGGCGGCCATGAGGCCAGGCCAGTTGGTGGAGTACTCCGCGAAGAATCGCTGGAGGCCGACCGGGAGGGTGAGCAGGCGATCGCTGTTCAGGAAGGTCAGCGCGTAGACGTATTCGTTCCATGCCTGGATGAAGGCGTAGATCGCGGTGGCGATGATCCCCGGTGAGGAGAGCGGCATCACGATCATCCAGAACGCCTGGAACCTGGTCGCGCCGTCGATGCGCGCCGCCTGTTCGAGCTGCGGCGGGATGTTGTCGTAGAACCCCTTGAGCAGCCAGATCGAGAGCGGCAGGCCGAAGGTCAGGTAGGTGATGATGAGCGACGCGTGAGTGTCGACCAGGCGCAGGTTTCGCATCAGGATGAACAGCGGGATCAGGAAGACGACAAGCGGGAACATGTTCCGCACCAGCACCGCGAAGAAGAGCGCGTTCTTGCCCGGGAAGCTGAACCGGGAGAAGGCGTAGGCGGCGGGCACGGCCACGACCACGCCGAGCACGGTGCTGGCGGTCGAGACCCAGATGCTGTTGAGCAGGTAGCGCAGGAAATCCTGGCCAACATCGTTGTACGGAGACAGCAGTGTCCTGTACTGGTCGAACGTCGTGTGGTCCGGGATCCAGCGCGGCGGCTGCTGCAGCGCGGCGAACTGCGACTTGAGCGATGTCGAGAACATCCACAGCATCGGGCACCATGGTGTAGATCAGCAGGAAGACAGTGAAGATCGCCGCTGCGATGTTCCCTGGCTTGCGCCATGCCTGCCGCCGCGAGCGCGATGGGGTTGATGCACTCATGTGGCTCGCTCCTGGCTGGTGCTGCTGCCCGCGGTGAGGGCGCGGACGTAGAAGTAGCCGATCGTCATCATGAAGATGAACAGGATGACCGAGAACGACGACGCCAGCCCAAAGCGCAGCGATCGGAAGGCAGTGGTGTAGATGGAGACGATCCAGATCTCCGACGCGCCTGCCGGCCCGCCGCCGGTCATGATCCAGACGAGGCCGAACGAGTTCAGGTTCGCGACGAAGAGGAGCAGCGCCGTCACCACGATGATGTTCTTGAGGTGCGGCACGGTGATGTGGATGAACTGATTGATGGCGCCCGCGCCATCGACACGCGCTGCGCGGAGAAGCTGCTCAGGAACCGTCTGCAGCCCCGCCAGCATCATGATCATCACGAACGGGAACTCCTTCCAGACGTTCGCGACGATGAGCGATGGCATCACCCAGGTCGTGGAGTCGAGAAAGATGAACCGGTGGTCCATGATTCCCCAGTCCATCAGCATGCCGCTGATGAGCCCGTAGTCACTGTGGTACAGCCAGCGCCAGACATAGGCGGCGGCCACCTGGCTGATCACCCACGGGATCAGGAAAATGCCGCGGAGGACTCCGCGACCGATAAACTGCTTCTGCACCACCAGCGCCGCTCCGAAGCCCACAGCGAAGGCGAACAGCGTGGACCACACCGTCCAGTGGAAGGTGTTGCGGGTGACGTTCCAGAAGCGCTCACTGGTCAGGATCGTCGTGTAGTTGTCGATCCCGTTGTAGATGCGCCCACCGGTGCTGGGAGGGGTATCGAAGAACGACAGGTACACCGTGTAGACGAGCGGGTAGCCAATTACGAGCCCCATCACCAGTAGCGAGGGCAGGATGTAGAGATAGTCCGCCCAGTGGTTGCGGATGTTGCGGATGCGTCCCGGCCGCTTCGGTGTGCCCTGCTCGAGGACGGTCGCCGGAGCGGCCTGCAGTGGCGGTGATTCCATGCTCGGATCCCTCTGGAGTGGCGTGACGGATCTCGGGGCGAGGGAGGGACGCGCCCAGCGCGTCCCTCCCTCGACGGTTCTCTAGAAGCCGCCTCCCCTGAGTGTCGAGATCTCATCGGCCGCCTGGTCCGCTGCCTCCTGCACCGACATCGTCTCGGTGAGGGCGTTCTGCAGCATGTTCGGCACGATCTCGTTCATGATCTGCGTCGCCTCCGGGATCACCGGGAACGGCACGCCGTACGGCAGCATCGCCGTGGTGACATCGAGGAACGGGATGGACTCCAGCCGCTCCTTCATCGCCGGTGTCTCGAAGCCTCTGAGGTGACCGGGGTTCGAGCCGGTCCACGCCAGCTTGGTCGACCACTCGGGGCCGCAGTTGAACGCGGTGAAGGCGCGCATCGCGTCGAAGTCGCCCTCGCTGCTGACCACGTCGTTGCTGAAGACGTGCATGTTGGAGCCACCGAACACCACCGCGCGGCGCACGGGTCCCTCCGGGATGAGGCCGTACCTGACGTTGTTGACGATTTCGTCGGCGAGCTCCTTGTCGGCGCCCTGCGCCTTGCTCGCCTTGTCCCGCAGCGACGCGTACTCGCTCGGGTGGCTGATCATCATCGCGACCTCACCGGCGATGAAGAGGTCCCCGTTCTCCGTCTGCGTGTTGGTGAGCGCCGAGGCGGGGACGGACTTGTCGCGGACGTACATGTCGTACGCCGCCTGCAGCGCCGCGATACCGCCATCGTTGTTGATCATCACGTTCTCGTAGGTGGGGCTCTCCTCCGCCTCATCGAGCGCGCCGGAGCCATACGCCCAGAGCATCGGCATGAAGCGGAAGGGCGTGTTGCCGGCATTCACGCGGGCGACCAGGCCGTACCCAGCCTTGCCCGTGGACTCCTTGATCGCCTTGGAGAACTCCACGACCTCGTCCCAGGTGGCTGGCGGCGTGTCCGGGTCGAGCCCGGCGTCCTTGAACATCTGCGCGTTCCAGATGAACGCCATCGTCTCGTTGTTGGTGGGGATGCCGTAGAGCTTGTCCTCCCATCGACACGATTTGAGCGCGCCGGGCCAGAAGCTCTCCTCGGTGAACCCGAAGTCCTCGAGCTTCAGCTCCTGGAGCTGGCCGCGGGCGGCGAACTCGACGCCCCAGAGGATCGGGAAGCGGGCCAGGTTCGGCGCGGCCTTGCCAGTGGCGGCGGTGCGCGCCTTGTCGAGCAGATCGTTGTAGCCAATGTTGAGAACGTTGTCACCGTCCTCCATGGCGATGTTCGTGTAGGTCTCGTCCCACGCGGTCCAGAACTCGGATTCCTTTTCCTTCTGGATTTCCGGCGTGGTCTGGTCCGGGCCGACGTACCAGTAGTCGAAGGTGCCCTCGTGGTCGAGTGGGACGACCTTCTCGACATCGGCCTTGGTGTCGGGCTCGTAGGTGCCGGCGATCTCCTTGATATGCTCAGGCGTCCACTCGGTCGGATCGACACCGGTCTTCTCGCTCTGTTCCTGCGCCGTCACCATGCCGAGCTTCAGGCTCGTGGCGGCGGCGGCGAGGCCGGCGCCGGCCTTGATGACGTCGCGACGATTGCGGCGATTGTTCGACGTGTTCCCTGCAGCCATGATCAGCCTCCTGCACGCAGATGTGGTGATCAACGAACGGTCGGGGTCCCGGTGTCGGATCCTCCTTTCGGCACGGCGGGTGCCGCCGTTGTATCGAGACGCCTGGCGCCGGCTCGAAGCCGGCGGGTGTGGATCTTCCACAGCGACGTGCTGCGCTTTGTGCTGCTGCGGCTCCGGTCGGAATTGTCTCGATGGGCATATCGAATCAGACCCGGGGACCCGCGTCAACACCTTATGCGAGTTTTCCGCGCTCGGGCATGCCGGGGAGAGGAAACGGCACCCGGCGTCACGCCGGGTGCCGTTTGACGGTTCGTGCAGGCGGTGCCGATCAGGCGGTGACGCGACCGTGGATGAGCGCGCCGATATCCGCCAGCTGGTCCTGGAACCACTCGCGCACGTCCTCATGCTCGACCGCTTCGCGCAGCGCCCGGCCGCGTCGCTGGCGCTCGCTGAACGGCATGGTGAGTGCCTGGTGGATCGCCTCGGCGGTGCCCTCGATGTCCGCCGGGGAGACCATCAGCGCGTGCTCGCCGAGCTGGAGCGCGGCGCCGGCGCCCTCGGAGAGAATGATCACCCCGCTACGCTCGTTGATGAGCGCGCCCTCTTTTGCGACGAGGTTCATGCCATCGATGATGGAGTTCACCAGGAGGACGTCGTACCACCGCATCGCTGCCAGCACGCGCGGGTAGCTCTCGCCCATGATGACGGTGATCGGCTGCCAGCCGGTCTCGACACTGGCGTACCGGGCGTTGATTCGTCCAACCGTCGCGCTCATGTCGTCGAGGTAGTCGCGGTACTCCTCGACGTCCATCCGGGACGGTTGCGTGACGGCGATGAAGTTCACCCGGTTCTTGTACTCGGGGTGGGATTCGAGGAAGCGATCGAAGGCGTTGAACCCGCGGATGATGTTCTTGCTGGGCTCGGCGCGGTCGATGCGGAGGATCGTGAACTCATTGAAGTGCGTCGGCAGGTAGCGCTCATAGGCGCGTGCCTCCTGGCTGTGCGCTGTCCTGCGCACGGCCTCGGTGTCGATCGAAATGGGGTAGTGGGCAACCTGGATGGTGCGCCCGTTCCACGAGATGAGTCGCTTGTTGTAGCTGACCTCGACGCCCGGCACGTACGCCTCGCAGGTATACATGAAGCTGCGCGCGTGGTCGGGTGTCTGGAATCCGACGATGTCGCAGCCGAGCAGCCCCTCGCAGAGTGCGCGTCGCATCTCCATCGGCAGCAACCGCCAGTAATCCGGGTCCGGCCAGGGGATGTGGATGAAGTGCTGGATGATGGCGTTCGGGCGCTTCTCGCGGATCATGCCGCCGGTGAGATAGAGGTGATAGTCCTGCAGCATGATCACCGGCTCCTTGTCGAGCTGGTCGCATGCGCGAATGATCTCGTCGGCGAACATCTGGTTGACGCAGCAGTAACCGTCGCGCCACGCGGACCACGTCTCATGGGTGATGTCCGGGGAGCGCGGCGTGTCCCAGAGGTAGTGCTGCAGGAACCAAAGCAGGGGGTTCGAGATTTCGTTGTAGTACTGGTTGTAGGCCTCCTGCGACGGCGTGACGAAGCGCAGCTTGAACTGCGATCCCGACCCGTGCGGCGTGATCAGGGTCTCGCCGGCGTCCTCCGCGGCGGCCGCACGGGCGCGGTCGCCGTCCGTCATGGCGGCCGCGATCCATATCGCCTGCTGACCCTGGAGCACGGCGCTGACCGCCGTGACGAGCCCGCCGCTGCCCTGGCGGGCCGAGAAGCTTCCGTCCTGGCGCTGCGTGAACGTGACGGGGCCCCGGTTGGAGGCGACGATCAGCTGCCGCTCCTCCATGATCTGGTCCACCAGCTCCTGCGGACTCTGCGCGTCGGCAGTCGTGCTGCTCTTGTCGTCGTTGGTGCTCACAGTGATGGCCTCCTCAGACTTGTGGGCAGACCCGGATCGGCCCCTGGCGCTCGGTTGTGGTGATACCCGGACCGGTTGGCCACCAGGTATCGCGTCGTCGTTGCCTTTCGATTATCCCCGATGATGGCAGGCGCCGCACGCATTGAAGGCATGGATGTGGCGGCGTCAGGTCATGGCGGACCGATGGGCCGCAGCGTCGTCGCGATTGAACGTGGAGCCCAGCCGCCGCGACCTCATCGCGCTGAGCCCAACGGTCTTCAACGGTTTCATCGTGCTTGCGACAGTCCGCCGCGACAGTGCGACCGCCCTGTCTGCCGACCAATGATCCCTCAGTGCCAGCACCACATTCGCGGTATCGATCGCAACATCCATTCCGTGCCTATGGCGAGTCCGACGTCAGCGCGGAGCCGCCGTACACGCCATCGCCAGCCACGGCAACGATGCGACCGTGGCCGTGCAGCTACTCGATCTGGTGTCTCTCGTGGGAGCCGGGAATGTCCTTCGATCCCGCTCACGTTCAGACTGACGAAGGGCCGGCTGCGACACCATCGCAGCCGGCCCTTCGTCGTGCTTGTCTCGCGTTGTGTGGTGATCGGTTACCTCGCCGGGTATCCCGCTTCCTCGAGGGCCGCGCTGATCGCGGAGACGTCGGTCTGGCTTGCGTCGTAGGCGACGTTGACGTCCTTGCTGTCGGCGTCGGCGGTCACGGACTGGACGCCCGCCACCCGGCCAACTGCGTTCTGGACAGTAGCGACGCAGTGGCCGCAGCTGATATCCGGGGCGTTCAGAGTGATTGTTTCCATGTCATTGCTCTCCATGGGTGTACAGACGAATCGACGCTATGTATATACCCTACCGGGGTATATATCGGTTGTCAAGTGTGCCGGATGCATGCCGCTGCGCGGCGCAAGCGCCGTACCGTGACCGACATGCGAACGGCCCGCTCTCGTCGAGAGCGAGCCGTTCGCTGCGGGTGATGCATGCGGGTTGCGCGGCGCTCTACCGGACCACGATCTCGGTCGCACCGTGGCCACCGTCCATCGTGCTCTCGTTGGCGGTTACGCCCATGCCGGCGTTCTCGCCGATCCAGAGCGCGCCGACGCCGATCAGCACAGCGATGAGTCCGATCGCGATGAGGAAGCCGCCCTCGCGGATCCGCTCGCCGACGGGTGGGTGCAGGATCGACTCTGCACTTTCCGGACGCTTGAATGTCCGCAGCCGCAGCGCGTTGGTGACCACACTGACGCTGCTCATCGCCATCGCCGCGGCGGCGATCACCGGGTTCAGCAGGATATCGAAGGCGGGATAGAGCGCCCCCATCGCGACCGGGATCAGCACGACGTTGTAGGCGAAGGCCCAGAACAGGCCCTGCTTGATCGTGTTCACCGTGCGCCGCGAGAGTGCGATCGAGGTCACGATCGAGCGCAGGTCATCGCCGATCAGCGTCACGTCCGACGCAGCCATGGCGACGTCCGTGCCGGTGCCGATGGCGATGCCAAGCTCCGCCTGTGCCAGCGCCGGGGCATCGTTGATGCCATCGCCGACCATCGCGACAACCCGGCCCTCATCCTGAAGCTCGCGAATCTTGGCCGCCTTCTCGCCCGGCAGCACCTCGGCCAGCACGTGCTCGATGCCGACATCGTCCGCAATTGCACGCGCGGTGCGCTCGTTGTCGCCGGTAAGCATCCAGACGGTCAGGCCAAGGGCCTCCAGCTCCTCGATCGCCTCGCGTGACTCGGGCTTGAGCGTGTCCGAGATGCCGATCACGCCGGCGAGCGTGTCGCCGATCGCGACGTAGACCGGAGTCGCGCCGCTCTGCGCCATCGTGTCCGCCGCGTCGGCCAGTGGCTGGCTGGCGATGTCCGCATCAGCGAGGAGGCGGCTGTTTCCAACCAGTACCCGCCGGCCGTCGACCTCGGCGGTAATGCCGCGGCCAGTGACGGCGTTGAACCCCGTGGCCGCGCCGACGTCGAGCGAGCGAGCGCGTGCCGCGGCGACGATCGCCTCGCCGAGCGGGTGCTCCGAGCCGCTCTCCGCCGACGCAACGATCGACAGCAGGCGATCCTGATCGAACCCGTTCGCCGTCTCGATCGCCGTCACGGAGGGCTTGCCGCGCGTGATGGTGCCGGTCTTGTCCAGCACGATCGTGTCGATCTTCCGCGCCGTCTCGAGCGACTCTCCGCCGCGCACGAGGATGCCGTTCTCGGCAGCCTTGCCGGTGCCGACCATCACCGCTGTGGGTGCGGCGAGACCGAGCGCGCATGGGCAGGCGATGATCAGCACCGCCACCGTGGCCGTGATCGCGTAGGAGAGCGTCGGTTCTGGCCCGAACGCCATCCAGATCGCGAAGGTGAGGGCGGCGATGACCAGCACGATGGGCACGAAGACGCCCGAGATCTGGTCCGCGAGGCGCTGCATCGGCGCCTTCGAGCCCTGCGCGTCTTCGACCAGCCGCACGATCTGCGCGAGCGCGGTGTCCTGGCCGACCTTCGTCGCCCGGAAGAGGAACGTGCCGGATCCGTTGATCGTCGCGCCGATCACCTCGTCACCAGCGCGCTTGTCCACCGGCAGACTCTCGCCGGTGAGCATGCTCTCGTCGATCGTCGAGGAACCGTCGGTGATCTCGCCGTCGACGGGAATCTTCTCGCCAGGTCGCACGCGGACGATGTCGCCCACGACAACCTGCTCGATCGGGATGTCGATCTCCTGTCCGCCGCGCACGACACGGGCGGTGCGGGCCTGGAGGCCCATCAGGGCGCGGATGGCGTCCCCTGTGCGCTTCTTCGCTCGCGCCTCGAGCCAGCGACCCATCAGAATCAGCGCGATGATGATCACCGCGGATTCGAAGTACAGGTGGTAGGGCAGGTCCCAGCGGTCCGCCAGGTGTGGCCAGAGCGTCACGAAGGCGCTGTAGCCGTAGGCGACCGACGTGCCGACTGCGACCAGCGTGTTCATGTTCGTCGAGTAGTGCCGGGCGGCGGACCACGCGGCGTCGTAGAAGACGCGCCCGGCCCAGAACTGCACCACCGTCGCGGCGATCAGCAGGAACGGCGCGAGCGTGCGCTCGGAGATCCCGATCGGCGCGTACATCAGCACCATCATCACCACACCGACCGCGAGGCTGACGAATGACTTGCGCTTCAGGTCGGCGATGTGCAAATCGCGCTTCGCATCGCGCGCGTCCATCCCCGTTTTACCGTCGCCGCCCGTGTCGGTTGGCTGGCGTGCCGGCGCCGCGTCGCCAGGACGTGCCGCCGGCGTGCCCTTGTAGCCGGCCCCCTCGATTGCTCGCGTCAGGTCGTCGAGTGAGACCACCTCCGCGTCGTAGTCGACCGAGGCCTGCTCCGTGCCGAAGTTGACACTCGCCGACCGCACACCGGCGACCTTGCCGAGCGCGTTCTCGACGTTGCGCACGCAGGAGGCGCACGTCATACCTTCAATATCGAAGCAATGTCGGACCGGCCTGCTGCGACGGCGCATTGGCCTCCGATACGGGAACCGCTGGCCTGGCGGGTGATTCCTGAGCAGTCGCCGTGTACCCGGCCTTCTCGATCGCCTTCGTCAGGTCGATGACCGATGCTCGTTGCGGGTTGTAGCTCACGCTGGCTTTCTCGGTGGCGAGGTTGACGCTCGCCGACTCGACACCAGTCACCTTTTCGAGCGCCTTCTCGACCCGGCGGACGCAGGCGGCGCAGGTCATCCCGCCAACCTCGAAGGTCGTGCTCGTCAGCAGCTCGGTCCTGGCAGTGTCCGGCTCGTACGTCTGTTCTCCATCGGACTGCGCCGTCGCCTTGTACCCCGCCTTCTGCACCGCATCGGTCAAATTGTCAGCAGTGGCCGTCGTCGGGTCGTAGGTGACAGTCGCACGCTCGGTCGCCAGGTTCACACTGGCCGACTCGACGCCATCTACCTTCTCCAGAGCCTTCTCGACGCGGCGGACACACGCGGCACACGTCATCCCCTCGATATCGAGTCGCAACTCCTGCGTTGTGCCTGGCTGGTTCCTGATCGCCATGTCTCAAGCATCCTCTCCAATGCCGCACGAGGCGGCGTCTCACTGCCCCAATGATACCCCTAAGGGGTATACGAGGCAAGTGCCCCGCGTGCCTGGTGTCTGGATGAACGCTGCTATAGTTGGAAGGATTGTGGCGCAGCATCGTCGCGGCGAGCCGCGACGCCTGCCCACGGACTCGTGCAGGAGGGAGGGTGCCATGGTCGAACATTCCGATGGGCCGGACGCGCAACCCCGCACTGCGGGAGCTTCTGGCGACTCGACGCGCACGCGGCAGTGCCCCTGGTGCCGAAGCCGGGATGTGCGGCTGACCCAGCGTGGTTTCACTGGACCGACGGACGAGCGGGACCAGTACATCCTCTGCAACAACTGCAAGCGACTGACCTACGAGATCATCTCGCGCAGCAGCCGCGACATGCGGCTCGGGCAGTACCGGGTAGGCGGCACCTACCGCGACAGCGTGCGCCAGACGAAGTACGACATCACACGGGTGCTCAAGGTTGGCTCGAACGAGTTTTTGCTGTACGTAAAGCCGATCATCCGCTCGGGTGACCCGCCGCGCACCGGTCTGCTCCGCCGCGGCCGGTACTGACGACGCCTCGCCCGGCCCCCGATTACCCGCGACCTCACCGATACCGCACAACCGAGGAACACATGATTCAGGCATCATCACCGAGCCGTGCTGCGCTTGCCGAGGAAGTCAAGCGCCGGCGGACCTTTGCGATCATCTCCCACCCGGACGCCGGCAAGACCACGCTGACCGAGAAGCTCCTGCTGTACGGTGGCGCGGTGCAGCTTGCGGGCTCCGTGACGGCGCGCAAGAGCCAGCGGCACGCCGCATCCGACTGGATGGAGATGGAGCAGGAGCGCGGCATCTCCATCACCTCGACGGTGCTGGCATTCCCGTACCGTGACTTTCACGTCAACCTGCTGGACACGCCCGGCCACCAGGACTTTTCCGAGGACACCTACCGGACGCTGACGGCGGTGGACAGCGCGGTGATGGTGCTGGACGGCGCGCGCGGCATCGAGCCACAGACACTGAAGCTGTTCGAGGTGACGCGGCGACGGCGAACGCCGATCTTCACGTTCATCAACAAGATGGACCGGCCGGCGCGGCACCCGCTGGAGTTGCTGGAGGAGATCGAGAACACGCTCGGCCTCGCAACATATCCCTTGAACTGGCCAATCGGCGACGGCCAGGATTTCCGGGGTGTGTACGACCGTGTCTCGGGCATGGTGCACCTGTTCGAGCGAACCGAGCACGGCTCGAAGCAGGCGCCCGTGCGCCTCTCCGGGCTCGACGACCCCACCCTCGATGCCGAGATTGGCGCGGAGCGGGCCGCGACGCTGCGCGAGGAGATGGAGCTGCTCGACCTCGCCGGGACGCAGTTCGATCTCGACGAGGTGCTCGCCGGCAATCTGACGCCGATCTGCTTTCGGGTCAGCGTTGACCAACTTCGGCGTGCAGCTCTTCCTCGACCATTTCGTCGGCATGGCGCCGGAGCCGCAGTCGCAGGAGACCGCCGACGGCACCGAAGTGGTGCCGACCGACGAGACGTTCTCCGGGTTCGTGTTCAAGATCCAGGCGAACATGGACAAGCGGCACCGTGACCGCGTGGCCTACATGCGCGTGGTCTCAGGCAAGTTCGAGCGCGATCTCGATGCCTGGGTGCCGCGCCTGAAACGCAAGGTCCGGCTCTCGCGGCCGATGCGTCTCTTCGGGTCCGACCGCGAGGTGGTCGAGGAGGCCTACGCCGGCGACGTCGTCGGGCTGGTGTCGACGGGGACATTCACCATAGGCGACACGATCAGCGACCATGACATCGGCACGTTCCCGCCGCTGCCGCGCTTCCAGCCGGAGCACTTCGCACTGCTGCGGCACACCCGCGCGGATCGCTACAAGCAGTTCCTCAAGGGGCTGACGCAGATCGAGGAGGAGGGCGCGATCCAGCTCTTCTATCCGGTGAGCACGGGCAGTCGCGAGCCGGTGCTGGCGGCGGTCGGCGCGCTCCAGTTCGAGGTGGTGCGCTACCGGCTGGAGTCCGAGTACAACGTCGAGACCGAGCTTGATTCGCTCAGCTACACCGCCGCGCGGTGGGTGACTGGCGACGAGGCCGAGATCACCACGATCAGCAACGGTCGCGGTCGCATGCGCGCAGAGGACCGCGACGGGCGGCCGATCATCCTCTTCACCACCGAGTGGGATCTCCGTTACGCCGAGGAAAACGCGCAGGACGTCACATTCTCGTCCCTCGCGGAGGTCTAGCGTTCGCGTAGTATCCCCAACGGACAGACCCATTCACAGAAAGGCACAACGCCGTGGCACAGACCATCGAAAAAACCCAGCTCCCGCACTGGGATATGAGCACGATCTACCCGAGTCTCGAGTCGCCGGAGTTCGCCGCTGCCGTCGGCGAGGTGCGAGGCAAGATAGACGATCTTGAAGCCGCCGTGCGGGAGCTGCCCGCCGGTGCACCTATTGACGACGCCACGGTCGCGACGTACGACGATCTCACCAACAGGCTCAACGACCTGTATGAGCAGGGGAACACCGTGCGCGCGTTCGTCGCGGGATTCACCTCCGTCGACTCGCGCAACGAGACGGCCAACGCCCGTGAGAGCGAGCTGCGCATGCTGTTCGCGCGGCTGGTGATGGCGTCGACGCGGGTGACCGCCTGGCTCGGCAGCCTCGACACCGAGGAGCTGATTGGGCGATCCACAGTAGCAAGCGAGCATGCCTTCGCCGTGCGGCAGGCGAAGGTTCGCGCCGAGCACCTGATGGCGCAGCCAGAAGAGGATCTCGCCAGCCAGCTCGCGATCTCGGGAGGACATGCGTGGGGCAAGCTTCACGGCGATCTCAGCTCGCAGATCATGGTCGAGGTCGAGAAGGAGCAGGGCAAGTCCGAGCACCTCGCGATGACCGAGGTGCGAAACCTCGAGAACGACCCGGATCGCGGCGTGCGCCAGCGAGCGTGGGAGGCCGAGGTTTCGGCGTGGAAGCAGTGGGAGACGCCGCTTGCGGCCTCGCTCAATGGCGTCAAGGGTCAGCACCTGACGCTGGCGACCCGACGCGACTGGGACGATGTACTCGACGAGTCACTGTTCCAGAATCACATCGACCGCGCTACCCTCGACGCGATGATGGGCGCCGCGCGCGACGCGTTCCCGGACCTCCACCGATACTTCGCCGCCAAGGCGACGATGCTCGGCCTCGAAAAGCTTGCGTGGTACGACCTTTCGGCTCCGGTCAGCGTCGGCGGCCGCGCGTGGGCGTGGGAGGACGCGGTCTCGTTCGTCAACGAGCAGTTCGGGACGTTCTCCGAGCGGATGCGTGGTCTGTCCGAACGGGCCTTCGATGAGCGCTGGATCGACGCGGAACCGCGCTCGGGCAAGGTTGGCGGCGCGTTCTGCATGGGCGTGCGGCCCGGCGAGTCGCGCATCCTCGCGAACTTCTCGCCGTCATTCGATGGTGTCAGCACGCTGGCACACGAGCTCGGACACGCGTACCACAATCTGTGCGAGGAAGATCGCACGATGATCCAGTCGATGGCGACGCCGATGACGCTGGCCGAGACCGCGAGCACCTTCTGCGAGACGATCCTCCGCAAGGCGGCGCTGCAGTCGGTCGGGCCGGACGAGCAGATCGCGATCCTGGAGGGTGCCCTGCAGGATGCCGCGGCGATCACGGTGGACATCACCAGCCGATTCCTGTTCGAGCAGTCGGTTTTCGCCCGTCGGGCGGAGCGGGAGCTCTCGGCCGAGGAGTTCTGCTCGCTGATGGTGGACGCGCAGCGACAGACGTACGGCGACGCGGTCGAGGCGCTTCACCCATACATGTGGGCGGTGAAACCGCATTACTACTCGATGGACTTTGCCTACTACAACTACCCGTACATGTTTGGGCTGCTGTTCGGCCTCGGCCTGTACGCCCAGTACGAGCAGGACCCGGATGCGTTCCGGGCGAGCTACGATGACCTGCTGTCGTCCACCGGCATGTTCGACGCGGCCGAGCTGGCCGGGCGCTTCGGCATCGACATCCGCTCGAAGGCGTTCTGGGCGGCGAGCCTGGATGTGATCCGCGAGGATGTGGATCGCTTCGTGGCACTCGTCGAAGAGCGCGCGCGGTAGGGAGCGCCTGGCAAGGGTCGAAGCGATCGACACACGAGCAACGGGCGGCCATTTCGGCCGCCCGTTGCTCGTGTGTCCGTTGTCGATGTCGGCGCTGCTATCCCTGTGGCTGGTCGATCTGGAAGACGATGCGCACCGTCACGGATATCTGCGTCTGGCCCGGCGAGACCGGCACTGCTCGTGCCGACGATTCGGCGGTGTCAGCAGCGGCCATGTCGTACTGCACGGAGGGTGGCTGCGGGGCGGATGTCTCCTCGATCGAGAAGACGCCGGTGACGATCACGCCGGCCGCCTCCGCCATCTCATCAGCCTTGGCACGCGCATTCTCAATGGCGGCCTTGCGCGCCTGGCTTGCCGCCGCGTCAGTGTCGTCGACGTAGAAGCTGATCGAGCTGACCTCGTTGGCACCCGCGCCAACCGCCTCGTCCAGCACGGAGCCGACGATGGAGAGGTCGCGGATGGTCACGGTCACCTGGTTCCAGACCTCGTAGCCCTTGACACCGACGAGGTTGCCGTCCCGGTCGTACTCGTTGATCACGTAGATCGCGTAGTTGGAGGTCGAGATGTCCTCCTTTGCGATGCCGGCGGCGGACAGCGCGTCGAGCAGCGCCTGGCTCCGCGTGGAGTTCTCGTCCTGCGCAGTTTCCAGCGATTCGTTCTGCGTGCGGACCCCGAAGCTGACGTCGGCCGTGTCGGGCGCGACATCAACCGAGCCGGTGCCCTCGACAATGATGGTGCGGGTGTCCTGGTCGACCTCGGGCGTGCTTTGCGCCGCCGTGACGGCGGGGAGGAGCGCTGCGAGGAGCATGACGAGCAGCGTTGCACGGATGCTGTTGGTGAGCCGCCTGGTAATGGTCATGGTGATGGTCCTCCAGGTAAGGGGGTCTCGTGCCGCTTCCGTCATGAGCGGCGACGTCGTGGTGAGCGTCGAAGCGTGTACCAGGCCGCCGATCCAGCGATCGCAAGCACCGCTACGGTGGTCGCGGTGATCACCGCGAGTGACGGTCCCCCGTCATCCGTGGGTTCTGGCGATGCCTCCGGTGCGGTGGCGGGTGCGGTCGCGCTGAGTGCGGGGGCGGCCTCCTGCATGGTGTTCACGCTCGATGCGCTGTCGGAATCCGATTGGGCCCCGGCGGCGGCGGGCGCCGATTCACCCGCCGTTGTCGTTCTTGACGCTTCGCCAGCAGATTCGGTTCCATCGGCCGGCGCCTGTTGCTCGGCGGCGAAGGGGATCGTCTCGTTCGTGTCCTCGTCACCGTCGCCAATGGTCCCGATCAGGCGGAGACCGGCGAATGCGACGAGCAGGATGATCGCGGCGAGCGCGAGCGGCTTGCTGAACTCGATGATTCTCGCCATCGTCCGGGATTCGTTCCCAGTGCGTTCTGCGATTTCGATCTCGCGGCGGGGACGGTACGCAGGCAGCTGCCGCACGAGCGTGGCCACGCCGCGGAGGTCGTCGTACTCCGCCCGGCAGGTCTCACAGGCGGCGAGATGCGCCTCCACCGCCGCCATCTCGTCAGGCGGGAGCTCGGCATCGATATACGCGGTGATCACGTCCGGATCGAGGTGTGCCATGGTGCTCCTGAACACGTCCCGGCCGCCAGCGCAGCGCGCCGGTCAGGTGGACGTCTCGCTCTCCTGACGTACGAATCGGTCGAAGAGTTCCGAGGCGGCGGTGTCGGCGCGGATCTCCTCGCGCAGGCGGGAGCGTGCCCGGCTGATGCGCGACTTGATCGTGCCGGGCGCCACGGCCATGATTCCGGCCGCCTCGTCGTAGCTGAATCCCTGCATGTCCACCAGCAGCAGCGCCGTGCGCTGGTCGTCAGGGAGCTGCGCCAGCAGCTGCTCGAGACGCTCCGAGAGCTCGGTGCGTGCCGAGTAGCTGTCAGGTGGCTCGGCGGCCTCGACGGTCGATGACCACCGCGGCACCGGTTCGTACTCCAGGGCGTCGAGCGAATCGGCCGGCCGCCGTTTTCGGCTTCGGAGCGCGTCGTAGGCCCGGTTCACGGCAATCCGCATCAGCCAGCCGCGCACGTTGCCGCCGCGGAATTGTCCAGCCGAGCGCCATGCGCGCAGGAACGCATCCTGAGTCACGTCTTCGGCAAGCGCGGCGTCCCGGACGGTGCGAAGCACGACGTTGAAGACGGGCATGTGGTGGCGATCGACCAGCTCGCGGAAGGCGTCGGCGTCACCCGCCCTGGCGCGATCGATAAGCGTCTCGTCGGCGGCAGGCTGGCGGGACGCCTCGTCCTCACGGGGGAGCGGACGACGTCGCCGGTACCGGATGACGCGCGGTGTCGGGAAGATGGGCCAGAGCATGTGACGATCGTGCGCCTTCCAGTGGTCCACGAGAGCTGCCGGTGGTCTGCCAGCGCAATCGTAGCACCTGACGGGCTCGCGATCGGAGCGTGCGGGCTGGTGGTTGATGGGGGAGAGGCGCCGGGAGCTCCCTCGCCTCTCCCATGCCGGTCAGGCGGTGACCGGCTCCAGCGAGACCTTGCCGAGCACGGCGGGGTTGGCGACGGTCCTCGGCATCTTGCCCATCAGCACCGTCATCGCCTCGCGGAACGTCTCGGTGCGAACGGTGACGACCGACTGCTCGGAGTAGTACGCCGAGTGAGGCGTATGGATCACGTTCGGCAGCCGGTAGAGCGCGTGGTCGGTGGAGAGCGGCTCGGGGTAGACGACATCGAGCGCGGCCCGCGCGATCGGATTCTTCTCGAGATGTGCCGCCAACGCATCGAGGTCGATGATCGGCCCGCGGGCGGTGTTGATGATCGACGCATCCGGCTTCATCAGCGCGAGGCGCTCCGCGTTCACGAGACCGCGCGTCTCCGGTGTGAGCGGGGTGTGCAGGGTGACGAGATCGACCTTCGGCAGCAGCTCGTTCAGCGGCAGGCGGGTCGCGTCGCTCGCATCGATCACGCCCTGGTCGACGTACGGGTCGGCGACAAGCAGCTCCAGGCCGAATGCGCGTGCGCGCTGCGCGACGGCCTGGCCGATGCGGCCGAACCCGACGATGCCGAGCGTCATCTGGCGCAGTGGCGGCACCGGGCCGCGGAGGATGCCCCCGGTGGCGGAGCCGTACCTCACCCACGCGCCCTCGCGGAGATCGCGGTCCTGCTCCACAATGCGGCGATTAACGGCGAGCAGCAGGGCCATGGCGTGGTCGGCGACCTCCGCCGTGCAGTAGGCGGGAAAGTGGGTGACGACGATGCCGACGTCGGCGGCGGCGTCGAGGTCGACGTTGTCGAGCCCGACGCCGTACCGGCTGATCACCTTCACGCTGGGGATGTTCTCCAGCACGTGCCGCGTGACTGCCTCGCGCGTGCTGATCAGGAGCGCGTCCGCATCTTTGCCGATCTCGATCAGCTCGTCCTCGGACTGCGAGGGCGCGCCGCGCAGCTCGATATCCAGCTCGGGATACTCGTTCACGAGCTCGCGCTCGAGCTCCAGCCCGGTTGTTTCCGAGCCGTAGCGGTCCGACGTCACGACGACCTTCACGTTTCTGGACACGCCGCTCCTCCTGCCTGGTGGTTCGGGTAGGTGTGGTACCCCGTCGATTCTCGATCGTGCGACATTCTTGCACAGCCGGCCGTCCCTGCCCATACGTCCGGTGGCCGCGCGTGGTCAACCCGCGCGGATATTGGGATACTGCTCGATGTTGGTTTCACGGAGCCCGAAACGGCTCGCTTGTATCAGGGAGCGCATCAGACGATGGCACAACAGGATTGGAAGCAGGACCTCGAACAGCGCAGGGACGCGCTCCAGCAAGAGCTGATGACCCTGCTCGCGATGCCGAGCGTGAGCACGGACCCGGAGCGCAAGCCGGACGTGCGCGCCACTGCGGCGTGGGTCGCGGATCGGCTGCGCACGGCGGGCGTGCCGGAGGTGAAGATCGTCGAGACCGAGGGGCATCCGTCGGTGCTGGGCCGCTGGCAGGTTTCACCTGACCAGCCGACGGTACTGATCTACGGCCACTACGACGTCCAGCCGGCCGAGCCCCTCGAGTTGTGGAACACGCCGCCGTTCGAGCCCACCATCCGCGACGGCAAGGTATACGCGCGTGGTACCTCGGACATGAAGGGCAACCTGCTCACCTCGCTGCACGGCGTCGAGGCGCTGGCGCGGGCAAATGGTGCGCCCCCGGTCAACGTCGTCTTCCTCTACGAGGGCGAGGAGGAGATCGGCAGTCCGCACCTGCGCAAGCTGGTCGAGCAGGAGAAGGACTTCCTCGCCTGTGACGCCGTGCTCTCGGCGGATGGCGGGCAGTTCGGGCCGGATCAGCCGGAGCTCTCCGTCGGGCTCAAGGGCCTCGGTGGCTGCCAGATCAACCTGACGACGGCCAACAGCGACCTGCACTCCGGCATGTACGGCGCGACCGTGCCGAACGCCGTGCAGTCGCTCGTACAGCTCGCCGCGACCTTCCACGACGCAGACGGCCGCGTGCAGGTGGAGGGGTTCTACGACAAGGTCCACGACCTCACCGCTGAGGAGCGCGCCGAGATCGCCGAGGTCCCGTTTGACGAGTCGGCGTTCCGGGAGGAGCTGGCGCTCGATCAGCTCTGGGGCGAAACGGGCTGGTCCCCGGTGGAGCGGATCTGGGCGCGGCCAACACTCGACATGAACGGCGTCTGGGGCGGGTTCCAGGGCGATGGCACCAAGACGGTGACACCGCGCGAGGCGCACCTCAAGGTGACCTGCCGCCTGGTGCCGGACCAGGACCCGGTCGAGATCGTGAACCTGATCGAGAAGCACGTCCAGAAGCACTGCCCACCGGGCGCGACGGTCGAGGTGGAGCGCATCCCCGGATCAGCGAAGCCGTTCGTTCTCGACCGCTCGAACCCGGTCAACATCGTGGCGGGCGAGGTGCTCGAGGAGTTGTTCGGCAAGAAGCCGTACATCACGCGCTCGGGTGGCACAATCCCGGCGACCGGCATCTTCCAGGACGTGCTCGGCGCGGACACCGTCGGCTACGCGTGGAGCATGCCCGGCTCGGGCGCGCACGCCCCGAACGAGTGGTACCGGATCGAGGACTACGAGCGCGGGCGCGTCGCCTACGCGATGCTGCTGGAGCGGCTCCAGCGGTAGCAACCATGTGAAGATGCGGTGTGCAGAAGCGGGCGCCATCGCGGCGCCCGCTTCTCCGCGTATACGGTCCTTCAGGGCTGGTAGTATTGACGGAAGCAGTGGGCGAAGACGCGCGAAAGATCTCGAGAAGAGCGTCTGCCGACGCTGGCTCCAGCCAGGGGCCAGCGGTGGGTTGTGTGGTGGGACAGGGGTAAGTCGTTGGATTACGTCGTATTCGGCATCGGATTCGGGGCAACCATCCTGGTGCTCGGCCTGCTGATTCGGGACATCGGCCCGGGCCTGAGGTACCGTGCGCCGACCTCCCCGGACGGCGTTTTCCACGCCGAGGAGCTTGTCGCCAAGGTTGCCTGGACACGGTTCACCCGTGCCCTGGGAGCCGTGCTCGCGATCGGCGGCGTCCTCTTCGTGATCGTCACCGGCGTCTGCATGGGGCTGATGGTGTCCGATGGCACCGGCGGCTGGGTAATGATTGGCTCGCTGATCGCCTGTCTGCTCCTCGTCATGTTCTGGACATGGGCGTTCTTCGACCGATTCGGCTCGTACGGCATTCTGCCGGAGCGCGAGGAAGCACCCGAGGACACACAGGTCGCGCATGCTCCCGCCACCACCGCCGACCCACCAGCGGGCCGTGATGCTGAGGGGCAGCCTGCCCGGCAGGAGCCCGCGCCCGTTGCCGGTCCGCCTGCGCCGGAGCCTGTCCAGACCGCGCCTGAGGCTCCGGTCGCCGACGTCGAAACCGGCGAGGAGCAGGTGGGGATCCAGACGCCCGAGGAGCGGCTCGCCGGGATGCAATCGCCGATCGAGCACGGGTCTGCCGAGGACGACCTCGACATGTCCGCCGGCGGGCAGGGGCGCCCCCGTCGGGGCAGGACACAGCCGCCGGACCGCGATCCCGCCCCGGCGGGGACCGACGCCGCCGATCCGGACGGCGCAGCTGGCGGCGGAGAGGAGCCGGTGCAAGAGGACGAGCCAGAGCGCGGCGGGTCGGAGTCGCGGTAGCGGTCGGCATGGCGCCTGGGCGCATACGCTGTTGATCGTTGGGCAAAAGGTGGCACGAACCTTGCTTCATGCGGCATGGTGACGGCAGGAGCCGTTACGACTCGATCGACATGGGAGTGTGGATAGACATGAACTTTGTTCTCTGGATCATCCTGGGGATTCTGGCCGGCTGGCTCGCCGGCGTGATCACGCGGACCAACCGCAGCATCTGGGGGGACCTGCTCCTCGGTCTGATCGGTGCCTTTGTCGCCGGTCTGGTCACGGACGGGCTCGTCGGTGGCGACGCGGGGTTCTGGACGAGCCTGGTGGTCGCGACCATCGCCGCGGCGATCCTGGTGTGGATCAAGAACCTGATCATGAACCGCAGCTAGACCAGCTACAGGTCGGCTTTGAACCACCCCCGGCGCCAGCGGCGCCGGGGGTGGTTCCTTTTCTGTTTCGGTCAGAGCAGACGTCGACGTACGGCGGTCGCAGCGCACAGGTCGCGCGGCTCACGCTGGATGTCATTTCGAGCTGGCGAGGCGCGCCTGCGCCAAAGGCTTGCACTGACCGAAGCGATCGTGTGTCGAGAAATCCCTTGCTCAGACCACGTCTCGTTCGGTGCGAGGGAATTCTCCAGTTCGCACCATGTGGACGCTTCCCTCAAAAACACAGGATAGGGCGCTGCAGGACGCCGATGCGGCCGAAGTGACAGGCTGGGTTCAGGTATTATGCCGGTCCGAACCAGCCGCTGCGGCGCTCGACCGATTCCGGAATCAGGATGCGCGACGGGCGCGCGCGACCGGCGTGACCATCTCGACCGCGCGCAGGACGAGATCGGTGACGATCGCCAGTGCCGCGACGGCGATCACGCCGGCAAGTACCTGCGACGGGTAGTCCCTGCCGATGCCGCTGAACATGATCTCCCCGAGGCCGCCGGAGCGGATGTAGCCGGTGAGCGTCGCCATCGCGATGATGGCGAGGAGCGCGGTGCGGATGCCGGCGATGATCACCGGGGCGGCGAGTGGTAGCCAGATCTTCACGAATAGCTGCGCCTCGTTCATGCCCAGCCCCCGAGCCGCTTCCAGTACCGCCGGGTCGACGCTCTTGAGTCCCGCGACGATATTGCGGACGAGGAAGAGCTGCGCGTAGGTGACCAGCACGATCAGTGCGGGCTTGCGTCCAATGCCGAACTCCGGGATGAGGAAGGCCATGAACGCGAATGACGGCACCGTGTACATGATGCTCACGAGCGACACGATCGGGGTGGTGAGCCACCGGAACCGCGTGGCGATCACGCCGAGCACGATCGCCAGCGGCAGCGCGATCGCGAGCGCGGTCAGCGAGAGCGAGAGATGCTCGATCGTCTTCGTCCAGACGACATCGCTGTTTTCCTGCAGGTAGCGGAGGTCCATGAGGCTACTTCCCGGTGGTCGCGCGCATCATCACTGGTCGCCGGCCGCGACGGGCGCATTGGCAACCGCGCGCTCGCTCACCGCTCTGCGGATGTCGTCCATCGTCAGCTCGCTCGCCGGGTGCCCATCTTCATCCAGCACGGTCAGGCGATCGGAACCGGATTCCACCATCTGGCCAAGGGCGTCGCGCAGGACCGCCGATCCGGCGATCTGTTCGGAATCGCGCTTGCCGTCGGACCCGGCATGCGAGGCGGCGCTCGCCACGGGGATGAGACTCATCCGGCGCAGCACATCCTTCGCTCCGACGAGATCGGCAACGAACTCGTTCGTGGGCTGGGTGACGATCTCGAGCGGTGTCGCGAACTGGACCATACGGCCGTCGCACATCACGACAATCCTGTCAGCGAGGTGCACCGCTTCGTCGATGTCATGGGTGACGAAGAGGATCGTCTGGCCGAACTGGCGGTGGATGCGGCGAAGCTCGTCCTGGAGGCGCGACCGCGTGATTGCGTCGAGTGCCCCAAAGGGCTCGTCCATCAGCATGGTCGGGGGTTCGGCGGCGAGCGCGCGAGCCAGCCCGACGCGCTGCTGCTCTCCGCCGGACAGCTGGTTGGGGTAGCGTCGGGCGTAATCTTCAGGCGGCAGCCCGACGAGGTCCAGCAGCTCATGGACGCGTCCGCGCACGCGGTCCTTCCTCCATTTCAGGAGACGCGGGACGGTGGCGACGTTGTCTTCGATCCGCATGTGCGGGAAGAGACCGGTCTGCTGGATGACGTAGCCGATGTGGCGGCGAAGCTCCGGGGCAGGGAGCTCGTGCACCTCCGTGCCGTCGATGAGGATCTTGCCGCTGGTCGGCTCGTAGATGCGGTTGATCATCTTGAGCAGGGTGGTCTTGCCGCTGCCCGACGGGCCGAGCAGCACCACGAACTCGCCCGGCTCGACCGAGAGCGAGACGTCGTCGACGGCGGCCTGCCCGGTTCCCGGATAGCGCTTCGTGAGGTGCTCGAGGCGGATCGCGGCGCCGCCCTTGCGCTCGTGTCGTTGCTCTGTCACCACTCGTCACCTCGCGGGATCGTCGTCTGAACCGAATGTACCCGACTGTACTCGAAAACGGACCCGCCCGACGCACCGAAGTGACGCCGGACGGGCCCGAGGGGTGCGAGCTCCTGGCCCGTTAGCCGCCGATGAGTCCGTTCTCCTCGAGGTACTCCTTCGCGACGTCGGCCGGCTCGGCCTTCTCGTCGCCATCCACGCGCCAGTTGAGGCCCGACATGACCTCACCGGTGAGCGAGGTCGTCACCTCGTTGAAGCGGCTCTCGATGTCCGGGTTGGCGCTGAGCACGTCGCTGTTGATCACCGGTGCGACGTTGTACGGCGGCCAGAGGCCCTTGTCGTCCTCGAGCACGACGAGGTCGAAGCCCGAGATTTGGCCGTCCGTGCCGAAGGCGAGCACCACCTGCGCCTCGTCATCCTGCAGCGCCTGGTACTTGAGACCCGGTGCGACGGGCAGAACCTCGATGTCGCTGAAACCGGAGTCGTACACGCGCTGGAGACCGAGCAGGCCGTCCTCGCGCTCGGGGAAATCGGCGGGCGCCGAGATGGTGAGATCGCTGGCCATCTCCGCGAGCTGCGAGATGGTGGTGACGCCATTCTCCTCGGACCAGGATCGCTTGACCGCGAGCGCCTGCGTGTTGTTGAAGGGCGAGTAGGCGAGCCAGGTCAGGTTGAACTGCTCCTGATAGGCGTCCTTCACGATGTTGTAGACGTAGTCCTCCACCGAGTTGCCGCCGCCGACAGGGGTCGCCATGGCGCTGCCCACCGGCGTGGCCGTCGCGCCACCCTGGAAGTCGGCGAGGACGTCCTCGACCGACATGCCGAGTACTTCGACGAGCGCCGTGCCCGTGTACTCAGGGTAGGTGTCGATGTCGCCGCTCTCGAGCGCCTGCTGGGCGATCTGCGTCCCACCGAGGTTGAGGGCGTCCTCGGTCTCGAGACCCATGTCCTGCAGCACGAGCAGGTACATGTTGCCGAGGATGAACTGCTCGGTGAAGTCCTTGGACCCTACAACGATCGGCTCGTCCTGCGCCATCAGGGCCGGATGCGACGCGGCGAGGGCCGATGCCGCGAGCGGTGAGGCGAGGGCGCCCTTGATCACTGTTCGTCGATTCAACATGCTGGTCTGACGTCCTTTCCGAAATGGAACGTGCATTGTGGCGGCACCGTGCCACCAGAGACCCAGATCACGCGGCTGGTGGTCGCACCAGCCGTTCGATCCCACCGAGTATGACCTCCGCGGCGAGGACGAGCATCACGATGAGGATGCCGCCAGCCAGCAGGTAGGTCGTGTCGAGCATCGAGATGCCCGTGATGATGTACTGCCCGAGCGTCTTGACGCCGATGAACGAAGCGAGTGTTGCGCTGGCGAAGATTTCGACCGACGCCGAGCGCATCCCCGCCACGATCACAGGCAGCGCGAGCGGAAAATGGACCTTGGTGAAGACCTGCGCAGGGTTCATGCCAACACCTCGAGCCGCCTCGAGGACCGAGGCATCCACCTGGCTCATGCCGGCATAGGTGTTGAGGATGAGTGGTGGCCCGCCGAGGATGGTAAGCGCTACCAGCGCCGGCTCGTAACCGAACCCGAGAAGGGGATAGAAGAGGAAGATCAGCGCAAGTGAGGGTATCACGCGGATGGACGCGATCGCGCCCACGACGCTCGATCCCACGCTGGTCCATCTCGCGAAGAGAATGCCGAGCGGCACGAAGACCAGCGTCGCGATGCCGAGCGCGATCAGGCTCAGCTGCACGTGCTCCCAGGTGAGCTCGAGCACCTGATCGGACCTGTCGCGGTAGAACTCGATGACCGTGTCGATCGTCTCCAAGGGCTCCCTGCGCTTCCCATCCGGCTCGCTCGCCCCGTTCGGGCAACGCGTCAATCATACAGGTGTGCCCGTGAACCGTCTGTCGTGGTTGTGGGAATACAATGCGACAGGAGAGCCGGACGCACCACGCTGCAGTTACGCAAGATCCTATCCGGGACACCGGACGGCGGTGGTTTCGTAACAAACACGACACAATCGGCGGCTATTCTCGCCGAGGTGTGTCGGCAGCGCGTGGCTGCTGCCGGTGCGTGCCTCGACGATTTCCATGGGATAACGCCCGGCGCCATTGCGCTGGCCCGAAACACGGTATGGAGGATACGAGATGATGCTGGGACGACTACGCTCCAGGAAACCCGACGCTCCCGCGGACACGGATGCCATTATCGCGGCCCGCGATGTGGTCAAGACCTACGACACCGGGACGATGCGTGTCGACGCCCTCAAGGGGATCGACTTCGAGGTTGAGCGCGGTGAGATGGTCGCGGTGATGGGCCCGTCCGGCTGCGGCAAGACCACCCTGCTGAACACGCTCTCCGGGCTCGACTCGATCGACTCCGGGCAGATCTGGCTCGAGGGCCAGAACCTCGCCGACATGAGCGACAAGAAGCGGACCGACTACCGCGCCCGCCGGATGGGGTTCATCTTCCAGGTCTACAACCTGCTGCCGGTGCTCAGCTCGGTGGAGAACGTGGAGCTGCCGCTGCTGGTCGGCGGTGTTCGTCCCGCGGAGGCGCGACGCCTGGCAATGGAGGCGCTCGAGCGCGTGGATCTCACCAGGTGGTCGAACCATCGACCAGCCGAGCTTTCGGGCGGGCAGCGCCAGCGCGTGACGATCGCTCGATCGCTCGTCAACGACCCCGCGATCGTCTGGGCGGACGAGCCGACCGGCGCGCTCGACTCGAAGACGGCGCAGGACATCATGGACTTGCTCGTGGACCTGAACCGGGACCACGGTCTGACGATCGTGCTCGTAACGCATGACCCAAATGTCGGCCGGCAGGCGCACCGCATCGTGCGCATGCAGGACGGCGAGATCATCGGCGAGGAGGTCGCCAGCGACAGCGCGCCTGCCGAGCCTGCGGAGACCGCCGTTTCGGTCTGACGACGCTGTCGGATCGAGTGTTCAGGAGTAGAGGATGGAAGAGCTTTTCGGAATCCCCATGGTGCAGATCATGGTGGTCATGGTGGTGCTGCTGCTGCTGAGTATGGCGGTGGTGGCGTATATCGCCTGGCGACGTCCTGTGATCTTCAAGCTCGGGGTGCGCAACATTCCGCGTCGCAAGGCGCAGACAGTCCTGATCGTCATTGGGCTCATGCTGTCGACGCTGATCATCTCGGCCGCGCTCGGGACCGGCGACACGCTCAACCGGTCGGTGAGTACTCAGGTCTACGACTTGCTGGGGCCGGTCGATGAGATCGTGGTGGCCTCTGCGGACGGCGATGGCGAGGGCACCACGGATGCGATGATCTCGCAGACGATCCCCGAATCGTCGCTCCAGACGGTGAAGGACCTCGCTGGGGACAGCGGCGAGATCGATGCGGTCGGTGGCCTGCTCGTGGCCTTCGCGCCGGCGCTCAACGTCGGTGAAGACGACCCAGGCAACGTTCCCTCCATCAATGAGGTGATCGATTCGGCGGTGCAGTCGGAGCCGGCGGTCATCCTTGCCGGCATCGACCCCACGTCCTTCGAGGAGCTTGGTGGCACCGATGACGTCAGCGGCAAGCGCGTCGACTTCGCGAGTTTCGGCGATCGCGACGTGCTCCTGAGCGAGACGGGCGCGGAGAAGCTCGACGCCAAGGTCGGTGACTACCTTGTCGCCGCCGTGCGCAACGAGCCGGTCGTGTTCAAGGTTGCTGCCATCGCGGAGGATTCCGTGGTTACCGGCAGCCTCGACAGCACCGGCGGGCCGGCGATGGCGATGCATCTCGACGCATTGCAGTCGTTGACAGGCAACGAAGGCCGTCTCAGCGCGGTCGGCATCTCCAATGCGGGCGGTGTCAGGGAAGGCATTGACAAGACCGACGACGTCGTCGACCTGATCAAGCCGGGACTGGCGGATCAGGGGCTCGGCATCAACACGATCAAGAAGGACTTCGTCGATCAGGCGGAGCTCATCGCGAATGTCTTCGTGACGTTCTTCGTGGTCTTCGGGCTCTTCTCGATCGCCGTCGGCATCCTGCTGATCGTGCTGATCTTCACCATGCTCGCCGCCGAGCGGCGCTCGGAGATGGGCATGGAGCGCGCGGTCGGCGCCCAGCGACGACAGCTCATCCAGCAGTTCATCGCGGAAGGCGCCGGGTACGCGTTGCTCGCCGGCCTGGTAGGGACGGCGCTCGGCGCGCTGATCTCGCTCGGCATCGGCGTCGGCATCCAGTCCGCCTTCGGTGACTTCATCGACATCACGCCATACGTCGCGCCGCAGAGCCTCGTGATCGCGTATGCGCTCGGCGTGGTGATCACCTTCGTGGCGGTGGCGGTGTCTTCATGGCGCGTGAGCCGGCTCAATGTCGTCGCCGCGGTGCGCGACATTCCGGATGCGTACCACCCGCACAAGAACCGGCGTCAGCTCATCTGGGGCATCGTGATGCTGGTGGCTGGCGCGCTGCTCGTGTTCGGAGCGCAAGACAACCGAAACCAGTTCATGTTCACCACGGGCATGACCCTGATCCCGTTCGGCGTCGCGGCGGTTCTGACCTTCTTCGGCTGGCATACGCGCTGGGTGCTCACGGCCGCTGGTCTCTACACGCTGGTGTTCTGGCTGCTGCCGGAGGACCCGTCCACCGCGATCTTCGGCGAGTACGATGGCGGCATCGAGATGTTCTTCGTCTCGGGCATTTGCATCGTGGCTGCGTCGACGTTGGTGATCATCCAGAACTTCGACTGGCTCGTGTCGGGGGTGGCGCATCTCGGCCAGCGCGGGTCGGGCTGGCTCCCTGCGATCCGGATCGCGACATCGTACCCGACGGCCAACAAGGGCCGCACCGGCATGACCATCGCGATGTTCAGCCTCATCGTGTTCTCGCTGGTGGTCGTGGCGTCGATCAACGAGAACTTCGCCGCGGCGTTCCTGAGCGAGGATGCGACCGCCGGCTGGGATGTCCAGGTCGGTACCTCCCGCACCAACCCGGTGCCGGATCTCGAAGCGAGCCTCAAGCAGGAGGGATTCGACACGTCGACTATCGCCGCCGTCGGCTCGATCCTCGTTCCGTCGGATTCTGCCTCGACCTCGGTGCGGAATCCGGGCGACGACAAATGGAAGAACGGCAACATCAAGGTCTTCGACCAGGCGTACCTCGAGAACGCCGATGTCAAGTTCGGTGCGCACGCGGAAGGGTACGCGGACGACGCGGCGGTGATGGAAGCGCTCGCCACCGAGCCCGACGTGATGGTGCTCGATTCGTTCTCGCTCAAATCGGAGCAGCAGGGTGGGTTCGGTGGTGACCCGAACGCCTTCGCGCTGGCCGACGTCAAGGCGAGCGGCACCTTCGAGCCGGCACCGGTGGAGATGCGACTCCCGGACGGCTCAACGAAGACGGTCAAGGTGATCGGCGTGATCAGCTCGAACGTTTCGACCCTGTTCGGGCTGTACACCGGCCCGGCGACGAGCGATGCGCTCTTCACCGGAGGTGGCGAGCCGGAGCGCACCTGGTACGTCCGGATGGTCGACGGCGTCGACACGCAGGACGCGGCCGCGAAGATCGAGCGGACCCTGCTGCCCGCGGGTGTGCAGGCGGAGGATATCCGGAAGCAGATGGAGGACTCGCAGGCGCAGCAGCGCTCGTTCCTCTACATCATGCAGGCGTTCATGGGGCTCGGCCTCATCGTCGGTATCGCGGCGGTCGGCGTGATCGCGTTCCGCGCGGTCGTCGAGCGGCGGCAGGAGATCGGCATGCTCCGAGCGATCGGTTTCCAGCGAACGGTGATCTCCCGAGCGTTCGTGATCGAGTCCGCGGTGATCGTGATCCTCGGCGTGCTCGCCGGCGGCATCACCGGGTTGATCCTCTCGTGGACGCTGATGACGAGCGATCAGTTCACCAGCGGTGCGCAGATCGACTTCCTTGTGCCGTGGAACCTGATCGTCATTACGCTCTCCGCCGCGATCGTGGCCGCCCTGCTGATGGCGTGGATTCCGGCGCGGCAGGCATCGCGCGTGCTCCCCGCGGAGGCACTGCGGTACGAGTAGGCATACCCGTATCGGGCTGAAGTGGCGCCCCCTCTCGCCGGCATGGCGGAGGGGGCGCTGTCGTGCCGCTGCCCGGTGGGACGATAGCTGCTACCATGACGATCGAAGCGGGCGCGACCAGCTTGCCGGGGGAGGCAGCGTATGGGCTGGATCGCGCGCCACTGCAGCACTTACGGCATGCACACCGCGCGCGTCACGACGCTCGCCAGCCGGGAAAGGCGTCGCCCACCGATCTTGGGTGGAGGCATCCTTGCAGGACGTAGCAGTTGAGCGTGTCGCGCCCTTCCTGCGGACTGCGATAGCACGAGGACACGGGGTACATGGAACGACGCGTCAAGATTGTTTCGACGCTGGGGCCCGCCGTCAGCGCCCCAGAACGCCTGCGCGCGCTGATCGAGGCGGGCGTCGATGTGGTTCGCATCAATGCTGCACACGGCAGCAACGAGGAGCGCGCCCGCCTGATTCGGACCGTGCGCGAGGTGGCGAGCTCGCTCGGGCGCAGGGTGCCGATCCTGTTCGATCTCCAGGGACTCAAGATCCGTACGGGACCGTTGCCGGAGAGCGGTGAGCCGATTCCCATCGCGCGGGGTACCACGGTGCGCGTGGTCCCTCGTGGCGAGCCGACCCGGCAGGACCAGATCGGCGTGAACTTTGCGGGACTCCTTGAGGTGATCACGGAGGGGGCGCGGGTACTGATCTCCGATGGACTCATCGAGCTCCACATCAACGAGATCCATGCCGACTATGCCGTTGCCACCGTCGCGCGAGGCGGGCTGCTGCTTGGCCGCCAGGGCGTCACGTTGCCTGGCGCCCCGATCAAGGGCGGGGCGCTGACAGAGGTCGACCGGCAGGATGTCGCCTTCGCTGTGGGGCAGGGGGTGGACTACCTCGGGCTGAGCTTCATCAACGACGCCAGTGACCTGGTAAGCGCGCGCGAGGAAGCGGAAAAGTACACCGACCACGTGCCGGGTCTCATCGCCAAGATCGAGCGGCCGGAAGCGCTCGCCAACCTGCGCGAGATCGCGCTGAAGTCCGACGGCCTCATGGTCGCTCGCGGCGACCTTGGCGTGCAGCTGCCGCCGGAGCAGGTGCCGCGGGCGCAGAAGGAGATCATCGGCGTTGCCAACGAGCTCGGCGTCCCGGTGATCACGGCCACGCAAATGCTGGAGTCGATGATTACCCAGCCGGTGGCCACGCGCGCGGAGACGAGTGACGTGGCGAACGCCGTGTGGGATGGCACCGACGCGGTGATGCTCTCCGCCGAGACGGCAGTCGGCAAGTTCCCGATCGAAGCCGTGCACACGATGGACAGAATCATCAAGGAAGTCGAAAAGGACGGTCCCGTGCGCTCCGAGCGCGCCGCGAAGCACATCCCGGTGATCGACGACGATCAGGAGCATCGCTTCGCGGACGCGATCGCGCGGGCCGCGTACGCACTCGCGGTGGACACGCCGGTGAAGTTCCTCGTCGTCTTCACCAAGACGGGGTCGGCGGTGCGGCGGGTCGCCAAGTACCGCCCGAGCCCGCCGATCATTGCCGTCGCGGACAACGATGAGACGGCTTGCCGGCTGGCGCTGGTGTGGGGCGTGCGCAGCATCGTGGTGCCGGTCGACCCGGATCCTGACTTTGTCTTTCGCAAGGCGGGCCAGCTGATCATCGACGAGGGGCTGGCCGAGAAGGGCGAGTATGCACTTCTGGTCGGATCGCTACCGATGACGCAGGAGGCAGGACGCACGAACCTCGTGCACTTCCGGCCACTGGGAACGTAGACACGCGACGTCCGCTCGCTTGATCGGGGCGAGCCCCACAGCGCCCGTGTGGCGCCTCGCAAGAGGCGCCACACGGGCGCTTTTCATGCTGAGCGTCGAGAGCACCATTGGGAAGTTCGGTATGCGCGCCTCGATTCAATAAATGCAAGCAGTTGACATCACGCATTGACATTGATACCGTCAGGCTACCTGTTCAACAAACAGTGTCCGAACCCGCCACGGACGCCACAAGAGCGTATTGGCGGCGGCTCGGCCGGATCAGCCTCCTGGCTGGCACCGGCGGTTGAAGGAGGTCCCTGATGGGCGAGATACATCGCAACCGGGTCAATCGTCGCCGCGTGATACAGGCAGGAACCATGGGAGCCGGCGCGGCGCTCGCCGGGCTCGGTGGCGTGCGAATCGGGGCTCTGGCACAGGACGCGACTCCAGCCACCCCCTCAGCAGCCGTGTTCGATCCCGCCGTGTGCTTCACGCCGCTCGGCGGTGCGCAAACGGTCCAATACGATGCCGTCGGCGAGGGCCCGTTCAAGATCGGACTCAGCAACTCCTACATCGGCAATGTCTGGCGTACGCAGATGATCCAGATGGCACAGGCGTTCGTCCAGAAGGACGACATTGCCCCGCTGATCTCGGACTTCCAGGTCAACTCGTCCGGGACCGACGACACTGCACAGATAGCGGCGATCGAGGATATGATCTCGCTCGGTGCACAGGCGATCGTCGTCAACGCGAACACGCCGGGCGGGCAGGTCAACGTGCTCGAGCAGGCACGCGCCGACGGCATTGTTGTTGTTGCCTTCGACAACATTGTCGATTCCGACCAGGTCGTGCTTGTGAACGAAGACCAGGTCGAGATGGGACGCCGCTGGGCGCAGTTCCTGGTCGATGAGACCGGCGGCCAGGGCAAGATTCTGATGGTCAACGGCGTTGCCGGAACCAGCGTGGACACCGACCGCCGCAACGGCGCGTACGAGGTGTTCGACGCGCAGGACGGCATCGAGTACATCGAGGTCGTGGGCGAGTGGGATCCCGGCAAGGCCCAGACGGCGACAGCGACCGCGCTCGCTTCCAACCCTGACATCGTCGGTGTCTGGTGCCAGGGCGGCACCAACGGCGCGTTCCAGGCCTTCCTTGATGCGGGCGCGGAGCTCGTGCCGTTCGCGGGCGAGGCTGAGAACGGCTTCCGCAAGCAGATGCTGGAGTACAAGGACCAGATCAACTGTCTCTCGATCGGGCAGACGCCCGCAATGGTCTGTGTCTCCATCCGCGTCGCGCTCGACCTGCTGCAAGGCAAGGCGGTGCCGTCGTTCGTCGGCATGCCGCTGCCATTGGCCACCACAGCGGAGCTGGTGCCGGGCGTCAATGTCTTCCCTGATACCGAGGACAACTTCTTCACCCCGATCCAGGTGCCGGGATGCGGCGTCGATCTCACGATCGAGGAGATCCAGGCGCAGAAGGTCTAGGCCCGCTGCGCGACTGAGCCGGCATAAGGCCCAGGGGGCGTACGTTATGCCATTGCTTTCGGCAACCGGCATCGACAAGCGGTTCGGCGGCGTGGTGGCACTCCACGCCGCCGATTTCGCGTGCGAGCCGGGCGAAATCCACGCCCTTCTCGGTGAGAACGGCGCCGGCAAGAGCACCATGATCAAGGTGCTCTGCGGCGTGCAGCAGCCTGACGCCGGGGTGATCACCTATGACGGCCGGCCGGCGCCGTACAGCGATCCCGCCGGCGCGGTCGCGCTCGGCATCGTGCCGGTGTTCCAGGAGCTCTCGCTCGTGCCGGACCTCACCGTCGCCCAAAACCTGGTGCTCGGGCGAGAGCCGAGAAACCGACTTGGGCTCCTGGATCAGCGCAGGATGCGGCGGGAGGCCGCCGCACTGTTCGAGCAGCTTGGATTTCACGGCATCAACCCCGGCACCCAGGTCAAGCACTTGCCGCTGGCCGACCGGCAGCTGGTTGAGATCGCCAAGGCGCTCAGCCGCAACCCGCGCGTCCTCATCCTCGATGAGGCGACGTCGGCGTTGAACCGGCGGGAGGTGGAGCGGGTGTTTACCGTAATCCGCCAGTTGCGTGACCAGGGCACCGCCGTGATCTTCATCTCGCATCGCATGGACGAGGTCCAGGAGCTTTGCGACCGCGCCACGGTGTTCCGGGACGGCACCAATGTCGGCACGGTCGTGATCGGCGAGACGCCTCCCGGTGAGATCGTCCGGATGATGGTCGGTCGGCCGCTGCAGGACATCTTCCCGCCGAGGCAGGAGGGGGTGGTCACCTCGCGGGCCCTGCTCGAGGTAGACCACCTGAGCTGGGGCTCGGAATTGCGTGACGTCTCGCTAACGGTGCACGCGGGGGAGATCGTCGGGTTATCCGGGCTCGAGGGGCAGGGTCAGGCGGAGCTGCTGTTCGCGCTGTTCGGCGTGTATGCCGGAGTGCGAGGCTCCATGACGCTGGATGGCGCGCCGATCGGCCAGTCCAGCCCAGCGGCAGCAATGCAGTCGGGTCTCGCGCTGGTGCCCGAGGATCGCAAGACGCAGGGGCTTGTGCTGCCAATGACCGTCCGCGACAACCTCGTGATGGCGACGCTGCCCGAGCACTCGAATGCGGGATTCATCTCACCAGCGCGGGAGCAGCGGGCGTCCCTGGCGGTATGGGAGCGGCTCGATATCAGGGCGGCGAGCGGAGAGACACCGGTGCGGTTCCTCTCCGGCGGGAACCAGCAGAAGGTTGTTATCGCCAAGTGGCTGCTCACCGACGCCAGGGTGTACCTGCTCTCGGATCTGACGCGCGGCATCGATGTCGGCGCCAAGCTGGAGATATACGAGCTGATGCGAGAGCTGACCGCGGCGGGAAAGGGAATCCTGTTCTTCTCCACCGATTTGACGGAGATTGTGGGGATGTGTGATCGCGCGCTGGTGATGTATGAGGGATCCATCGTGCGGGAGCTTGCAGGTTCGGAGCTGACGGACGCGAACCTGGTGGAGGCTGCGGTCGGTTTGCCCGTGACAGCGCAAACAGCACGCGCGGGAGTGGCGCCATGAGCGCTGTACCCGCACCGGACTCCACGCCAACCCGTCCCGCCCGGGAGCGGCGGCTGACAGGGGCGGGGAGGTTCATCGCCAGCAACGGACGGCTGGTGCTGGCGTTCGTCATTCTCACCCTTTTGCTGGTGATCTACGTCGAGCGCGTGCCACAGTTCGGCGCCCGCGAGCAGCGCTCGGTGGTCAACCAGGGCATGGCCCTCACAACGGCCGCGTTCGGGCAGACGGTGGTCGTGCTGACCGGAGGCATCGATCTCTCGGTGGGCTCGATGATCAGCCTGACCAACAGTGTGGCGTCGCGGATCACGAACGGTGAGAGCACGTCGCGCGTCTGGCTTGCTGGCCTCGCGTGTCTCGTCATCGGCGCGCTGGGGGGCCTCGTCAACGGGTTGATCGTGGCCTATGGCCGCCTTCAACCGATCATCGTGACGCTCGCGACGTCGTCCGTGTTCTCCGGCATCGCACTCTATGTGCGGCCCCAGCCAGCGGGCGACTTCCCGTTCAATGCGACCCAGTTCTGGACCGGTTCGATGCAGTTCCGGCAGTGGCCGCGGGGTGTGCTTCTGCTTGCCGCGCTCATGGCGGTCTGGATGGTCTTTCGCCGCACGCGTCTGGCGACCCGTATCGTCGCGATCGGCAGCAGCGAGGGGGCGGCGTTCATGTCCGGCGTGCATGTCAACCGCGCGAAGATCGCCGCCTACACCGTTTCCGGCATCGCATCGGGCGCTGCCGGCTTCTACCTGACTGCCCAGACAGGGAATGGGAATGCGCTTTCGGGCGCTGCCTACACGCTGAATTCGATAGCCGCGGTGGTGCTCGGTGGCGCAAGCCTCGCCGGCGGAGCGGGGACCTTCATGGGCACCATTGCCGGTGCCTATACCATCGCCCTGATCCCGCGCGTGCTGTTCTTCTACGACGTCTCGCAGTTTTACCAGCAGCTGCTCCAGGGGCTGGTGCTTCTCGTCGCGGTCGGCCTGGGCGCCGTGGGCGTGCTGCGGGCACGTAATCGTCTGGACAAGGTGTAGCGATGTCGTCCACCACCCAACCAGCTGGAGAGCTCGAGCGCCGAAGTCTGGCACAGCGGCTCTACTCGGGTGAGGACTCCTTGTATGTGAGGAACAGGGCGCTGGTGATCGCGTTCGGGTTAATCATCGTGCTGCTCATTCTCTCGGGTATCCGGCAGCCAGGCTTCCTGAGCCTGAACAACCTCCGCCAGCAGCTTGTGCTGGCCACATTTCTCGGCACGGTCGCCGCCGGGCAGACGATCGTCATTCTGACTGGCGGCATCGACCTGTCGGTTGCGTGGAACCTGAACTTTGCGGCGATCCTCTTCACCCAGACGATCAGCGGCAGCCACGACCCCTGGAAGATCGCGATGGCCACCGTGCTTGCGCTGCTCGCCGGCACCGCCGTCGGCTTCGTAAACGGGCTGGGCGTCGCGATCCTGAAGATCCCCTCGCTGGTGATGACGCTCGGCATGAACACCGTGATGCTCGGTGTCACGCTGGTATATACGAACGGCTCGCCGCAGGGTCTCGCGCCGAGCTTCGCGAGGGCGCTGGCGACCGGCAAGATCATCGGCCAGATTCCCTGGGCGCTGGTGTTCTGGATCGGGCTGTCGACGCTGATGATCGGGATCTTCAAGTACACCGTGTTCGGGCGGCGTATCTACGCGATCGGCAACAATCCACGCGCGGCGTACCTGTCCGGTGCACCGGTTCGCCTGACGCTGGTTGGCGTCTACGCCTTCGCCGGTATGACGGCGGGCCTGGGCGGCATCCTGCTCGCTGGCTACTCGAACAACACGTACCTCGGCATGGGCGACTCATATGTGCTGCAGAGTATCGCCGCGGTGGTGATCGGCGGCACGTCGATCCTCGGTGGCGCGGGCGGCTATGGCGGCACGATCGCGGGCGCGATCATGATCGTGCTGCTGCAGAACGCGTTGCAGGTTGCGGGCATCCGGCCGGCTGGCCAGGAGATCCTGTACGGGCTGATCATCCTGCTCATGCTCTTCATCTATGGTCGCGCGGCGAAGGTACGGGAGTAGCGCCAGGCGAGCTGGCCAGCATCCGGCTCACTCGACGGTCGCGGTGACGATGTTGTACCCCTGCGCGCCCTGCGGCACGATGCCGCGCGGCTCGGGGGGCTGCGGCTCGCCGGTACCGTCGACCGCCCGTGAGTACACGCGGTACTCACCGGCTTCGCCGGGCGTCCACTGGTAGCGCCACAGGACCCAGGTGAGATCCGTGCCGGGGTAGTAGATCTCGGCGTCGTTCCACGTCTCGCCGTCGTCGGTAGTGACCTCGACGGAGCGAATGCCGCGATCCGCGGCGAATGCCCTGCCGCGGAGATCGACCGGCTGACCGGCAGGGAGAGGCCGCAGGAACTTCGCCGATTGCCCGGCGCCGGTGGTGCGCGGCCGGAAGACGTCTGAACGTGTCGGTGGCACGAACACCGGCCCCCAGCCCTGCTGCTCGTAGAACCCCTGCGTGTCCTCGGTGACCACCTCGATGCGTGCTACCCACTTGATGTTCTTCTCGCCGAAGAGCCCAGGCACCACCACGCGCACCGGGTACCCGTGGTGACGCGGCAGCGGCTGGCCGTTCATCTCGTAGACGAGCAGGGTGTTCTCGTCGAGCGCGTAATCGATGCCGAAGGTGTCCGTGTAGGCGTCGGTGCCCCAGAGCTTGATCTCGTAGGCGTCGCCATGGACGCCGGCGGCGTTCAGCACATCGCGAAGGCGTACACCTCGCCAGGCGGCGTTGCTGAACAGTCCCGCACCGATGCGGTTGCTGATGCACATCAGCGTGGATTCCTGATCGATCTGCTCGTAGTCCTGCAGGTCGTCGAAGCTGATCGTCATCTCGCGGTCGACCGCGCCGCCGATCTCCAGTCGCCAGAGATCGCGGTGGACATCCGGATCGACGACGTTCTTGGTTACCGTGTAGAAGCGGTCGTTCGGCGTGATCGGCTGGATGTCCTCGCCGCTGTACGGGCGGCCGTCGTAGAAGAAGGTGGCGCGGTTATACAGGCGCTGGAGCAGCTCGTAGGTGGGCCAGACCAGCGCGGCACCGCCAGCGGCAGCGATGATCCCTCGTCGACTCAGCGGCGTGGCGATCGGTCGCACCGGTGCATCGTCCTCACCCCGGGCCTCCGGGACATCCCTGGACAGGCGGCTGGTGCTGAGCCGATACACGAGCATCACGGTCGCCGCGAAGAGGGCGAACCAGGCGAGCAGAGCGATGATTGAAACCCACCGCGCGGTGGAGTGGGGGATACCGATGTAGCTCGCGGGCAGAACCGGCCAGAGGAGCGCGACGAAGCCGAGCCAGACCAGCAGCACGGCGGCGCCGATGAACAGCCACGCTGTTCTGGGAATGCCGAGGTACCAGGCTCGCGAGCGGCGGGACCATGGGCTCTCCACCACGAGCGCGTAGATGATGCCGACCACGATGCCAGCAGTCAAAATCCCGCGCAGGCCCGACAGGATGCCGAACTGCTTGAGCCCGTTGTATCCGCCGTAGGTGCCGAACATCGAGAAGAAGCGGTCGATGTCGAGTGTCGGCGCGACGCGGTCAGGCACAGCTTCCGGCGGTGGCATGATGCCGAGCCAATAGCGCCCCGCCACCATCGCGAGCGCGGTGACGACGGCGCCGACGACACCGGCGAGCATCCCGAGGATGGCATTCGGAAGATATCGGAGCCCCCTGGTGGTGATGCCCATCGCTTTCGCTCCATGACTGAACTGGCTGCTGCGATGCGTCCATGCTACAGGATCAACCTGATTGCAGTGTGATGCCGTAGCGCTTCGCGATCATGTCGCGCCAGCGCGCGGCGAGGGCAGGGCAGGCGGTGATTGCCGCCGCGCGGTCAGAGTCGATCACCCCGCGGGCAGCCTGGAACGTCTCGCGGACGGTCGGCGCGTCCGCGTCACGATCGACGAGCACCAGCGTGCCAGTCGTCGGTGCCTCGCCGGGCTGAGCGACACGCGCGTACCAGCCCGATCGCTCGCTGGCGATCAGCAGCGCGGGAAGGTCACGATGCCCGGCCCTGAGCCCGAGCTTGAAGCATGGCCAGCGAGGCTGGGCGATCTCCAGGATCGCATCGCCCCACTGCCAGCGATCGCCGATGCGAACGTCGGGCTCAACCGCGCCGCGGATCGACAGGTTCTCGCCGAACGGTGCGTCGGTGCCGTCGCCGTACCCGATCTCCTGCATCCAGGCGGGGATATGATCGAGCGAGTAGGTGTACACGGCCTTGTCGACGCCGCCGTGCGCGACCAGGTCGGCCTGGCCGTCACCGTCGATGTTGGTGGCGCCGACCAGGACCGTGTCCCGATCGACGCGATGCTTGCGGATGCCGCTCTGCACGACGCGTCCCGAGCGGTCGTCCCGCAACGGGGCCGGCATGCCGACATTGACGGCGACAAGTTGCATCAGGCGCGGTCCTCGTGACCAGGGCCGGCGACGCCGATCACGATGCGGTCCGGGTCGAGGTGCTGCTGCGCCGCGCGCTGCAGATCATCGACCGTCAGCGCGTTGATGATCTCCGGGAAGCGGTCGAGGTAGTCCAGCCCATGTCCGAAGCGCTCGATGTTGAGCAGCAGGCTCGTGACACCGCCCAGCGACTCGAGGCTGAGCGGCAGGCTGCCGACGATGTAGGTCTTCGCGTCCGCGAGCTCCTGCTCGGAAACCGGCTCGTTCTGCAGGCGGCGAACTTCCGACAGGATGCCGTCCACGGTGCGGTCGACATTGGCCGGATCGACGCCGGCCCTCGCGGTCCACATGCTGGACGCAACGCCCGGCGAGAGCGAGCTGGATACGTGGTAGGCGAGACCCTGCTCGTCCCGCACGCTCGCGCCGAGACGACCCATCAGCCCGAGCTGACCGAGGATGACGTTCGCGACGTTGAGCGCGTAGTAGTCGTCGTGGCTGCGCGGTAGCGTCGGATAGGCCATCACAATGTTGCTCTGGCTCTTGCCGGCGAGAACGCGGTCATCGCGTCGCAGCGCGTCAGGTGGGACGACGGCATCGGGCGGCACGGCGTCGGGGGTCTCGCCGGTCCAGTCGCCGAACACGCTCCCGATTCGCTCGGCAGCCGCCTCGATCGAGGCCGTGCCGCCCGCGATCGCGATCGTCATCAGACCCGGTGCGAAATGCGCGTCATGGTAGGCCGCGAGATCCTCTCGGATGAAGTGGCCGATCGATTCGACGGTGCCGTCGAGGGGGATGCGTGAGGGATGCCCTTCAGGGTAGAGCAGCTCGCGCATCGCGTCGCTGGCCACGGAGCCCGTGTCGTCCTCATCCTCGCGGATGCTGGTAATTGTCTGCTGGCGCACGCGCTCCAGCTCGTCATCCGGGAACGTCGGGTTTCTGATCACGTCGGAGGCGAGCTCCAGAACCTGCTCGAAGTCCTCCGCGAGCGCGTGGAAGTCGACGCTGATGCTGCGGCGGCCGGCGCCAGCGCCGATCATCGCGCCGAGACCATCGATTGCGTCGTTGTACTGGGCAAACGTGCGCTGCGTGGTCCCCCGGTTGAGCGTGTCAGCCATCAGCGAGGCGATGCCCGGCCGGAGATCCAGCGTCGCGTTCTGGCCGGCCTCGATCTCGATCGATCCGTCGATGACGTCATCCCCCTCCCGCGGCTGCGCCAGCAGCACGATGCCGTTGGGAAGCGTCGTGCGGGAGAAGCCGTAGGAGCCGCCCGCCTCGACGCCGTCGCTGAATCCCCACGGTCTGCCAAGATCGAACGGCACGACAGCCTCGGCGGGGATCGCGGCCTCGGTGGGGATGTCCGCACCGGCGAACACACCGGTGCCGTCCTCGGGCAGCTGCCAGCCGATCGTGCGTTGGCCTGGCACGAGCCAGGTGCGAGCGACGCGCTGCACGTCTTCCGGTGTGACCGCGGCGAGCTCATCCTCGAGCGAGTCGACACGCCCGGCGTGGTCGACGATCTCCATCTGTCCGGTGAGGAACGCCTGCGCCGTCACGGTTTCGCGGGAGTAGATGTATTGCGCGCGGGTCTGCTTGCGCGCCTTGACGAACTCCTCGTCGGACGCCGGCGTGGAGCGCAAGTGCTCGAGCTGCTCCTCGAAGGCAGCCTCGATCCGCTCTGGCTCGATCCCGGGAAGCGCCGTCGCGGAGAACGTCCACAGGAACGGGTCGATGTGGAGACCGGTACTCGACGACGCACCCCGCGCGAGCCCGGTCGAGACGATCGCGCGGTAGAGGCGAGATGAGCGGCCCATGGCGCTGCCCCCGCCCATGCCCATCGGCTTGGCGCCCGAGAGGATGGAGTCGGCGACCAGCAGGGCCGGGATGTCCGCGTGGTCGGCTGCCGGCATCCGGTAGCCCATCATCATGTAGGCCGCGGGGCTCGGGCGTCGCACCGTGACGCGGCGCTCGGCATGCTGCGGCGGGTCCTGCGGGATGTACGGATGCAGCGGCGGACCTCCGGGGATCGAGCCGAACGCCTGCTCGATCCTTGCGAGCATGTCGTCGGTCTCGAAATCGCCGACGATGGAGATGAACGCGTTCTGTGGCGTGTAGTAGTGCTGGTAGTGGTTGTAGAGGTCGTCGCGCGAGATCGCGCGCAGGTCGGCCTCGTGGCCGATCACCATGTGACGGTACGGGTGGGAGCGGAAGGCCGCGCCGATCAGCTCCTCGGCGAGGTGGTAGGTCGGCCGGTTCTCGGCGCCCTGCCGCTCGTTGAGGATCACGGTGCGCTCGCTCTCGGTCTCGGAGGGATCGAAGCGCGAGTTCCGCATGCGGTCGGACTCGATCTTCAGCGAGAGGTCGATGCTGTCGGACGGCAGCGTCTCGAAGTAGGCTGTCCAGTCCATCGACGTCATGGCGTTGAGCGTGCCGCCATGCCGAGAGACCTCGCGGAAGATGGCGCCCTTCTCGAGCGAGGGGGTGCCCTTGAACTGCATGTGCTCGACCCAATGCGACAGGCCCGTCTTGCCGGGTATCTCGTTGCGGCTGCCCACGCGATACCAGATCCAGAAAGAGGTCAGCGGGGCGCCGTGGTCCTCCCGCAGGAAGACGGTGAGCCCGTTGTCGAGCGTCCGCGAGATGAGAGGCGTCGCACCTTGGACGGGTGAGGTCATGCGTTCGGTTTTCTCCTGTTGCTCGTCCGGAGGGCACGGGGCCTGGGAGACCCGTGCTCGCGCCCGTGAGTGTGGGCCGCGTCAGTAGAGGATACCGTTTCCCCCGGTGATGCTGCGTCCGCCGTCAGTCCCGTCGCTACCAGACACATAATAGCGGAGCGCGCACATGTCAGACATGTGCGCGCATTCGCATCTCGATCCTGTTGTCCGCGTCTTCAGCTGGTAGGCGTCGCGTGGTCGTCGGCCGCGCCTGCCAGTCCTTCGGCAAGGAACACCGTTACGCCGGTCTGCGATCCATCGCCGGTAGGCGCCATGTATACGATGCCGGCGTACCCGGACCCGTTCATCTCGCGCATCCCGAGGACCAGCTCGCCGGAGTCGTTGATCTGGCCACCGATCGGGGCGCAGGCCACCGGGTCCGCCTGGGACGGATCGCCGTTCATCGGATACGCCACCACGACATGGTCGCTCGCCAGCAGGTCGTCCAGCGATACCGGGATGGTCGATGTCGATGTCTCGGCGACGATCGCATCGGGCTGCCCCACCGTGTCGCCGTCGGACGGCCGGCGGAGGTCGGTCAGATCGACCACCGTCTGCGTCAGCCCGTCCGGCTTGCATGTACCCGCGACAATCTCCACCGAGCGGCCCGGCGGGAGGGGCGCTGCCGTCGCGGTCGGTGCCTCCGGTGTCTGAACCGCCGGCACGGCCACGAACAGAACCCATGCCTCGGACGCCTGCGGAATCTCGATCTTCTGTGTGTCGCCGCCGAGCACCATGGTATCGGCGGGCAGCGTCGAAGTGTCGATCGTCGCCACCAGATTGGCGCCGGTGGCGACGGTGACGTAGCAGGGATCGGTTGCGCTGGTCTCGCAGGTTCCGTAGGTGCTGCCGTCCGGCGTTGAGACCGTGACGGAGGCGCCTGCGTACTGCTCGCAGCCGCTGGGCACCGTCCCCATCATCACGAAGTCGTTCCTGGCGGTTGCATCGGGCTCGGTGTCACAGGCGAGCGCGAAGATCGGAAGGTCGAACTGCTCCTGCGTCGTGTCGCCTCGCTGGCTCACCGGGATGGTGTACCAGTCACAGATCACGTTGGTGCTGGCCGGGAGGTCGAGCTGGATGCCGCCGGTGACGTATTCGACCGGAATCTGCTCCTGATTGCTGTTGCCTTCCGTTCCCACCGCGCAGTAGACCGCATAGTCGGTGAACTCGCCCGGTGCACCGCCGGTTATCGTGTAGGTGTCTGTCGGGAGATTAGCGAACCCGACGTTGCCGTTCTCGTTGGTGGTGCCCTCTCGTGTCACGCCGTCAGTGAAGGTGAAGGACAGCCCGGGATCCGGCACGTTGTCATGACAGTCGGCGAAGAAGTCCTCCCCCTCGTACCCCTCGGGGCAGATGCGGTTGTGCACCTCGATGGAGCTGTCGCCAGCCGCCGGCGCGGTGCCGGCGAGGTTCTCCGGGATGTCGTACCAGTCACAGATAACGTTCGTGTCGGCGGGCAGCTCCAGCTGGACGCCTGTGGTGACATCCGTGACCGGAATTTGCTGCTGATTGCTGTTCCCCTCGGTACCCACTGCGCAGTACACCGCGTGGTTGGCGAATTCGCCCGGCGCGCCACCGCTGATGGTATAGGTTCCCGCGCTCAGGTTGGCGAAGCCGACGTTGCCGTTCTCGTTCGTCGTGTCGCTGTAGGTCTCGCCGGTGTCCTCGTTCGTAAAGGTGAATGGCAAACCGGGGTCCGGGACGGTGTCGTGACAATCCTCGAAGTAATTCGAGCCTTCGTACCCCTCGGGGCAGATGCGGTCGTGGACCTCGAGCGAGCTCATGCCTTCCTGCGCCGTCGCGGCAGGTGCTGCCGCCAGCGTCGAAAGCAGGCTTATCAGGAGTGTCAGAGCTCCCAGGGAGCGGGCGAGGTGGAATGATCGTTGCATCGACTATGCCTCCTGCTGTCCGTTGTCCCGCGCGCGAGGGACGAACTTGTCACGCGAGCGGGCGTTCGTGCCGCCGGTCAATCGGGGAGGGTGATCCGAGAGGCGGCGTTTCGCGAAGCAGGGCAGAGCCCCACTCTTTTGGGGCCAGCAAGCTTGCTGCCATCGGCCCAGCCAAGTCATGACGGACCGGTGCAGGTTTCGCGGCATTCCGGCGGGTACAATACACCGGAGAAGAGCCTGGATATCACCCGCGACCGGAACCGGCCGCGAAGGGGACAACGAGGAGACACGCATGGCGCAGATTCTGCCGGAGCCGTTGTACGATCACGATCTCGCCCGCAGGGTGGTCGAGTACCTGCAGACTGGTGACACCCGGCTGTTTCCGTTCGCGGCAAAGATGGACCCGGTGAAGCGGAAGGCGTTCGCCCGCGACCTGCGCGAGGGGCTCGCCGATCTGGTCGACAGTGGCAGCGCTCGGAAAACCTCGGCGACCGGATTCATCATGAATGACCGCCGGCTCGTGGAGATCGTCGGGGAGTGGCGCCAGGCCGGCGGTGGGTGGCCGGAAGGCGCCGACCCGGATGCGCTCGACACCGCGCTCGCCGCGCTGGACGAGGGCGATGCGGAGGACGACATCGAGCTGGCGCAGGCGTTTGTGCAGGATGACCTGAACGGCTGGCGTGTGCGATAGCTCGCGAATGTCGTATCTCATGAGCGCAAGACCGCCGGGGGAATCGGCACCCCGGCGGTCTTGTCGTGAATGAATGCATCGCGCTATCGCGCGTGCGCGAAGCGTCCCATCGAGAAGAGCGGTCGTGCCGCTGCCTCGCGGTCGAGCGCGAGGTCGGCGAGATGCTGGCCGATGACGGGCGCGAACTTGAAGCCGTGACCGCTGAACCCGGCTGCGAACGCCACGTTCGGATGCTCCGGGTGCCGGTCGATGATGAAGTCCTCGTCCGGTGTCATCGAGTACATGCAGACGGTGCTCTGCGTCAGCTCGCCGGTGATGCCGTTCATGTGCCGTCGCAGGAACGGCCCGATCTCGTCCTCGACGTCGCGATCCTGTACGTCGCGATCGACGCTGTGGGGATCGACGACATCGCCGCCGCTGTGCATGCCGGACTTCATGCCGGGCACGTCGACCTGCGGCAGGCCGTACGGGTGGATGCCGTCGATCTCGACGATCCAGCAGGGGAAGGCCTCCGGCGTGATGGTCTCGGGCTGCTGGGAGGCAAACCATAGCACCGGCTTGCGACGAACATGGAGCGGCAGCCCGATCGATGCCAGCAGGTGCAGGTTCCACGCGCCGGCGGTGACGATCAGCCGGTCAGCGGTGAAGGTGCCGCGCTCCGTCTCGACTTGCACGCCCTCCCCGTCCACCGACCAGTCTGTGACGCGGCAGTTGGTTTCCAGAAGCCCGCCCGCCTGGCGCATCTCGCTGGCCATCGCGCGCAGCGCAGGACCGACCTCGAGGTACCCCGCCCGCGAGGTGAAGCATCCCACCCAATCGTCCCCAACGTTCCACGCCGGAAATCGCCGGCGGATCTCCTCGCCGGTGATCCACTCGTAGTCGAGGTCGTAGGCGTCGGCGCTTGCGCGGGCGAGCTGGGCATGTGTCGCCCCTGGCGCCGACATGTCCAGGCAGCCGACGCGGTGGATGAGCGGCTCGCCGTTTCGGTCCTGCAGGCCGTGCCACTCGTCGTCGGCGCGCAGCGCCCACGGCACGTAGTCCGCGCCCTCGGCGTACGCGTGACGGAAGATGCGGGTGATGCCGCCGTGACTACCGAGGCTGTGGATATGGTCGAACTGCTCGACGACGCGGACGGTGTGGCCGCGCTGAGCCACCGCCCAGCCCGCGGCGGTGCCCATCGTGCCCCCGCCGAGCACGAGAACATCTGTGTGTCGGTCGCTCATCAAGGATTCACCTCGCGCCGGAAGCGCCTCGCGGATGCTATTTGCCGGATCCCATCGTCAGGCCCTGGATGAAGTATCGCTGCAGGAAGATGAAGAGCAAGACCGTCGGGATCACGGCGATGAGCGTCCCGGCAAACTGGATGTTGTACGCCTGGATGAACTCGCCCTTGAGGCTGGCAAGCCCGGTGGTGACCGGCTTGAGCTCGTCCCGCTGGACGAGGATCAGCGCCCACAGGTAATCGTTGAAGATCCAGGTGAACTCGAGCGTTGCCAGCGCCGCGATCGCCGGAAGCGTCAGCGGCAGCACGTGCTGGCGATAGATGCGGAACTCGCTGGCGCCATCGATGCGGGCGGCGTCGAAGATCTCGCCGGGGATCGTCCGGATGAAGTTGCGGAGCACGAAGGTGCAGAATCCAATCTGGAAGGTCCCGTGGAAGATGATCAGCACCCAGTAGGTGTCGTAGAGATTGAGCGTGTTGGCGAGCCGGTAGACCGGCAGCATCAGGATCTGGAAGGGCAGCAGGCTGCCGCCCACGAAGGTGAAGTAGATGATGAGGTTGCCACGGAAGCTGAAACGGGCGAGCGCGAATGCCGCCAGCGATGACATCGAAAGGCAGATGAGCAGCGCCGGGATCGTGATGATGAACGAGTTCTTCATGTAGTGGCTGAGGCCGCCGGTGTTCCAGGCCTCGGAGAAGTTTTGCAGCTCGATTTCCGAGGGCCAGCTGAACGGCCCGTTCATGGTGATGTCGTCGAGCGACCGTACGGCGGTCAGCAGCGTCATGAAGATCGGGATCAGCCAGATGAAGAGCAGCGGTACGACGAAGAGATAGAACAGCGCGATGCGGTACGGCCGCCAATTCCGCTTCTTCGCGTAGGTGTAGCGCTGCGTATCCGCCGAGGTCGCTGCCATGAGGTGCTCCTGCGTGGGTCTGGCGTGCGGGGTCCTGCCGTTACCAGGGCGGCGCTACGAACGTGCGCCGTACCGGCGGAGTCTCAGAACTCCATTTCCTCGCGCAACATGCGGCGCAGGTAGATGAAGATGAAGACGATGCTGATCAGCGCAAGGATGGTGGCGATCGCGGCGCCGTAGCCCATGTTGTAGTTGTTGAAGGCCTCGATATACATCATTTGCGCCAGCACGTTGGATTGGTTGTAGGGACCGCCTCGGGTCATGATGTTGACCAGGTCGAACGAGCGCAGCGCATCGATGATCGAGATCACCACGATGATCACGGTCACCGGCTGGAGCATTGGCAGCACGATGTCGCGGAAGGACCGGAACGCCGACGCGCCGTCGACGCGTGACGCCTCGACCAGCGTCTTGTCGACGTTCTTCAGCCCGGCGAGGTAGAGCAGCATGACGTATCCGACCTGCCGCCAGAGCGCCGCGCCGATGATCGCCCAGGTGACGATGTCCGCGTCGGCGAGGAAGCCGATCGGCATGCCGTCGCGACCGAGCTTCGCCAGCAGCTCGTTGATCATGCCGTATGGCTGGTACATCCAGGACCAGACGAGTCCGATCACCACGGTAGAGACGACCATCGGCGAGAAGAAGCCGGCCTTGAAGAACCGGGTTCCCGGCAGGTCGTTGTTGAGGATGAGTGCCAGGCCGAGCCCGGCGGCGATGGGGATGGTGATGAACGCAATGAGCCAGCGGAGATTGTTGAAGAACGACGTCCAGAAAATCTCGTCGTGGACCAGGCGGTTGTAGTTGTCGAGCCCGATGAAGTCCTGCTGCGAGATGCCGTCGGAGTTCGTGAAGCTCATCCAGATGGAGTAGAACATCGGCCCGATGACCCAGATGCAGTAGAGGGCCAGCGGCAGCACCAGAAACAGGTACGGCGTCGCCCGGTGCGCATCGCGCCACAGCGGCTTGCGTTGCGCCTGCGTTCGCGTCTCGGTGGCGGTCAGGGTCGTCTGGGCCATGGATCGAGCTCCGTGCGTATGGCCTGCAGCACCGCGAGTGCGGGGGGCGGGTCGTGACGCGCCCACCCCCCGCAGAAACGTCAGCTTTCGGATTCGTAGACGCGCTTGCGCTCCTCGTCCAGCTTGTCGAGGATACTGTCGACGTCGTCCGGGTTGTTCCAGAACTCCACGAACGCCGCCATGCCGCGCTCGGCCATGTCCGGATGCGTGTCGCGGTCGTAAAACTGCGCGATGTAGTCGGATTCCTGCAGCATCTCGACGCCGCGGCGAGTGATGTCGTCGTAGAGGTCGAGCGGCACGTCCTTGTGGACCGCCGGGGAGCCACCCTGCTCGACGAGGAACTGCTGCGCCTCGGCACCGCCGAGGTACGTGAGCAGCGCCTGTGCGCCATCCGGGTTCGGTGCCTTGGTGGCCGCGAAGAAGCCGTCGGTGGGCGCGTCCTCGCCGACCGCGATGCTCTCGTCCATGATCGGGAAGCGGAAGAAGTCGAGGTCGTCCTCCAGCTCGTCGGGGAACTGGTCGACAATGAACCGGCCCATGAGGTAGAGCCCGGCATCGCCCTGCGCGAACGGCGTCACTGCGTCCTGCCAGCTGTACGCCTCGGGCTGCGGCAGGAACGCCTCCTTGTCGAGCAGCTCGCGCCAGCGCGCGAAGGTGTCCTTGACCTCCTGGGAGTTGTACGCCGCCTCGCCGTCCATCAGCTGGATATGGAACTCCGGCCCGTTCTGGCGCATGTTGAGGTAGTCGAACCAGCCGGCCGCCGTCCACGGCGCGAGGGTCCCGATCGTGATCGGCACCTTGCCGCCTTCCTTGAGGGCATCGACGAGCGACAGGAACTCGTCCCAGGTGGTCGGTGGCTCCAGGCCCATCTCCTCGAACATGCTCGGCCGGTACCAGACCGCCCAGTGGTAGTACGATGTCGGCACAAAGTAGTACGTGCCGTCGTTGCCCTTGGAGACGGCGAGAATGCCTTCTGGGTAGGCGTCTGCCCAACCGTTCTCACTGTAGAGATCGTCGAGCGGCATCAGCAGGCCGTTGTTGGAGAAGAACCGCATGCGGTTGCCGGCGAACCAGGTGAGCACGTCGGGAGGATCGTCCGAGGCGAGGTAGGTGCGGATCGCCTGCTTGAACGCCTCGTGCTCGGTCGTGTTCACCTCGGCGGTGAAGCCACTGTCGCCGCCGTTGAAGTTCTCGACGACACCTTCGAGGCGGGCGCGAGGCTCGGGGTCACTTGCATTGGAGGCGAGGTTGACCGTGGTGTCCTGCGCGAGAGCTGCCAGCTCGGAGGCGCTGAACAATCCGGCGAGCGTGGGGATCGAGATCCCGAGTGCCGCGCCGCGAGCGGCGAGCTGGCGACGCGTGTGAAGCGACTGCATAAACCGAGACGATGAACGAGCCATCTGGTCCTCCTCGGGTGCGATCAGATCGGTTCGATACGTCGTGACCCCGGACACGCGTAGGGCACGCCGAGGTCGGGTTGATCACCGCAACCTCTATCTTCCGGGTTCAGAAACGTGGGTCCAGTGTGCCGCCCGAGATGCACGGCGTCAACCGGCGTCGCTACACGAGAGGCTGCGAGGACTGTCGGCGGGCGGCCATCACTCGTCCCCGAACTCTGGACTATCGAGCGTCTCAACGGCGCCCGTGTTTTCGACCGTCCCGGCGACGGTGCTGCCACCGATGGCGTAGATGGTGTCGCCGATCGCCGTGACGCCGACACCGTGCCGTGCGGTCGGCATGTCCGGCAGTGATGTCCACTCGTTCGTGATTGGATCGTACGCCTCGACGGCGGAGAATGTGGTGTCGCCGCGCTCTCCGCCGAGCACCACGACCCGGCCGCTCACGAACGCGCCCGCGAAGCCGCCACGGGGCGTCGGCAGCTCGGATACTGTCTCCCAGCTGTCGGTGTCCGGGACGTACGCTTCGACTGCCGATGCGAATTGGCCACCCTCATCGCCATTGGCGCGACCACCGATCGCGAAGATGCGTCCGTCGGCCGCAACAACGGCGAGGTGCTCGCGCGGCGTCGGCATGCTGGAGGCGGGTTCCCATGAATCCGTGTCGGGATCGTACACATCGACCGCGCCGGTGACCGGGCCACCCAGACGCTCTGTGGCGCCGCCGATGGCGTAGAGCTTGCCATCCAGCGCGGCGAGCCCCAGGGCGCCGCGGCGCTGCGGTAACGGAGCGCGCGCCGTCCACGCGTCGGTGGCGGGATTGTAGGCCCAGACGGCGTCGCTGGCGCCGTTCTCGGTGTAGCCTCCGGCAACGTAGACCTTGCCGCCGAGGGCCGCCACGCCGGGATGATGCACGCCCTGTGGCAGATCCGCACCTGTCGACCACGAATCCGTTGCGGTGTCATAGCAGTCCAGCATGGATGGCCCACCGAAGCCGCCGACGACGTATATCGTTGTGCCGATGGCGACGGCGCCGAGCTCGGATCGCGGGCGGGGCATCGGGGCATGCTCGGTCCAGCCAGCGTCGGTGGTCGCCGCCGGAGATGCGAAGATGGGTGCCTCGCCCGGCGCACACGGCACGCCAGCCTGTGCGAGGGAGATCGGGACATGAACCATCCCGGCAAGCATCAAGAGCGCAATCAGGGAGCGTCGGACGTGCGTCATCGGCGGTCCTTTGGCGAGGTATCCAGGTGACGATTGACGCATGGTAGCACCGGCGCGGGAGACATCCTGGTGAGGGCCGATAGAGTTCCCTGTGTGACTGCCTGAGATCCGGAGCGTGAAGGAGAGACCAGCATGGGTGAGTCATCGAGCATTGGCGTCATGTTCCGCCGGGAGCAGCATCCGGAGCGGCTCGTGGAGTACGCTCGTCGCGTTGAGGCAGCCGGATTCGACGAGCTCTGGGTTGTGGAGGACTGCTTTTACATGGGCGGCATCGCCCAGGCAGCGACGGCACTCGCCGTCACGAGCGACATCACCGTCGGGCTCGGGATCGCGCCGGCGGTCGCCCGCAACCCGTCGTTTTTGGCGATGGAGCTCGCGACACTTGCGAACATGCACCCCGGTCGGGTCCACGGCGGCATCGGGCACGGTGTCGCGGAGTGGATGGACCAGATCGGCGCACGGCCAGAGTCATGGCTGGCGGCGCTCGAGGAGACGACCACAGCCGTCCGAGCCCTGCTCGCGGGCGAGACGGTCACCATGTCAGGCCGATTCGTGCACCTCGACGACGTTCGGCTCGAGTACCCGCCGGCCTCAGCGCCGCCGATCTCGCTCGGCGTGCAGCGCGAGAAGTCGCTCGCGCTTTCCGGTCGCTGCGCCGACGGCACGATCCTGGTCGAGGGGACGTCGCCGGAGTACGTCCGTTGGGCGCTGGAGCAGATCGGGGCGGGCACGGCGAGTGAGCAGACAGGCGGCTCTCACCGCGTGACCGTCTACGCGCTCTGCGACGTCGACGTGGAAGACCCTGCCGGCGCGCGAGGCAACGTCCGACGAGCGCTCGCGCCGTTCCTGGCCGCCGGCAGCGCATCGCCGACGGTGAGTGTGCTGCCGTACGCGGAGGAGGTCGATGCGCTCGCGGCCAATGGTGGTTCAGATCGATTGGAGCGGGACATGCCTGACGCCTGGCTCGACGATCTCGCCGTGGCGGGGACGCCGGAGCAGTGCCTCGCCGCGATCGAGCGACTGCGGTCGGCGGGCGCCGACGCGGTGGTGCTGGTTCCGCCGGCTGACCTCGATGCCGATGCCTGGCTGGACCGGGTCAGTACCTCGCTCCTGCCGGTGCTTCGGCCAGGCGGCTGAAGAGTGAACTGTGCAGAGCGCCCCGGATCGACCGATCCGGGGCGCTCTGTTGTGCGATATCGAACGCAGGCTACCGGAAGCCCTCGGTGACCGCATGCTTCCGGTCATACCACGGCAGGTCCTCGATCGGGTCCTGGTTGCCGAAGTTTCGAGCCGGGCGACTCACCGGGGCGGCCCACTTCACGGCGTTGCCGATCACCGTGCGAATCTCCGGGTTGAAGTAGGTGCCGTAGGTCTCGTGGCCGGGGCGGAAGTAGAAGACCTTGCCGGCGCCACGCTGGTAGCAGGCGCCGCTGCGGAAGATCTCGCCGCCCTGGAACCAGCTGACGAAGACGAGCTCGTCCGGCTGCGGGATGTCGAAGTGCTCGCCGTACATCTCCTCCTGCTCGAGCTCGATGTACTCGCCGATGCCCTCGACGATGGGGTGGCCGGGGCGTACGACCCAGAGGCGCTCCTTCTCGTCGGCCTCGCGCCACTTGAGGTCGCAGGTGGTGCCCATCAGCTTCTTGAAGATCTTCGAGAAGTGCCCGGAGTGGAGGACGATCAGGCCCATTCCCTCCATCACGCGCTTGTGCACGCGATCGACGATGGCGTCGTCGACCTCGCCGTGCGCCATGTGACCCCACCAGACCATCACGTCGGTGTTGTCGACCACATCCTGCGTGAGGCCGTGCTCCGGCTCGTCGAGCGTGGCAGTGCGGGCGGTGATGCCGTCGAGCTCGTTCAGCCCCTCGGCGATCGCGCCGTGGATGCCGTTCGGGTAGACGTCCCCGACCTCCTTGTCCTTCTTCTCATGGCGGTACTCGTTCCAGACGGTAACGCGAATCTCCTGGCTCATGTGAACGCTGTCCTTTCCGTACCTGCTGCGCGAGCTTCGCGCATGCCGGGCGGCTATCCTCGCGGAATCCGCCCCTACCTGAATCGTCCCCGTATCAACCGTCGGCGGGCTGTGCCGCTGCCTCGGCATCCTCGATCGCGACCTCGCGGCCGAGCTCGGCCGAGCGGTAGATCGCTTCGATCACGCGGACGCGATCGAGACCTTCCTGCCCGTCCGGCGAGAGCGGCGCGCCATCGAGGATCGCGTCGATGAAGTTGCTGCAGATTTGCGCGTGGCCGTCGCGGCTCTGCAGACGCGGCGTCGAGTCGACTGCGGTGTCCCCGATGTCACTGAACAGCTGCAGCGTGCCGATGTCCGCGTAGTCCTTCGAATGGATCTTCGCGCCGCCGTTGCTGCCGTACACCTGCACGCCGAACTCGTCGGTCATCTCCGTGTAGGCGGCCCATGCCGCCTCGAGCAGCAGGGTACCGCCATTCCCGAACCGAAGGAAGGCGGTGGCGAGATCCTCGACCTCGTAGCTGTTGGAGCCGCCGGTGCGCGGACCCATGGCGCTCGGCAGGTTGCCCTTGCCCTGGCTGCCGATCTTGTCATAGGTGGCGGCGGAAACGCTGGTGATGGTCGGGTTGCCCAACATGTAGAGCGCCATGTCGAGAACGTGTACGCCGAGGTCGATCAGCGGGCCGCCGCCGGCCGCCTGCTTGTTCGTGAACCAGCTCCCCCAGCCGGGGATGCCGGTGCGTCGCATCCAGAACGCCTTGGCGTAGTAGACGTCGCCCATCACGCCGGAGGCGATCTGGTCACGGACGATCTGGACGTCATGGCGCCAGCGGCGCTGGAAGGCGATGCCGAGTCGCTTGCCATGCTCCTTCGCCGCGGCGACCATCCTCTCGCCGTCGGCAACGGTCCCTGCGAGCGGCTTCTCCACCAGCACATGCTTGCCCGCCTCGAAGGCATCCCTGGTCACCGGCCAGTGGAGGTTGTTGGGCACCACGACGCTGACGGCGTCGATGTCGTGATCACTGAGCAGGTCCTGGTAGTCGGTGTAGATGCGCGGGACGTCGTACTGCTTCGCGAGCCGCTCGCAGCGGTCGGTGTCGAGCCCGGCCAGTGCGACGATCTTGACGCGAGGATCCTGCGAGTAGCCGCGCAGGTGGAACATGCCGGCGCCGCACCCGATGACGCCAACCCGGATGGTCTTCGCTTCTGCCATTGTGCTTCCTTGCTGGCTCCGTGTGCGGGAGCGGTCGACCTGAACGCCCCGACCGGGCGCGAATGTTGTGGTGAGTGTGCCATGGGCGTGGAGCCGTGGCGAGAGGCCGGCGCGCTACTCCTGCTCGCCGAGGAGCGTGATCATGACGACCTCAGGCGGGCAGTTCAGGCGAACCGGCGGCCGGTACATGCCGATACCAGCGGATACGTAAAGCGGCATGCCGTCGACGTCGTACCGGCCGAGCTGATAGCGCTTGCCGAGCACCGGTGCGGCGGCGCCCTTGAGGAAAGGGAGCCGCACCTGACCACCGTGGGTATGGCCGGAGAGCATGAACAGGGGATCGTACGGCGCCACGCGCTCCGCGCGGTCAGGCTCGTGCCAGAGCGCGATGGTCGGCTCGTCCGCCGGGATGTCCCCGAACGCCTTCGGGAGGTCCGGCGAGCCGAGGATGGCGTCGTCGATGCCGACCAGCCAGACAGGACCGCGGTCCGTCTCGACGCGAGCTTGCTCGTTCACGAGCACCGTGATGCCGGCGCGATCGAGCGCTTCCACCACGCGCTCGCGGGTGTTGGCGACATCGTGGTTGCCGAGGATGGCCCACGTGCCGAGCTTTGGCGTGGAGGCCATGTCCTCCAGCGCGGCAACCGACGGGTCGATGAAGCGGGGCGATTCAGAGACGTAGTCGCCACCGAGGATGAGGATGTCCGGCTGGGACCGGCGCAGATAGTCGAGCGTCGGTCGGAGGTCGTCTGTGCGGAAGTGGGGGCCGACATGCGTGTCGGTGACGAACGCGATGGTGAGCCCATCGAGCCGTGCGTGCTTGCGCGGCAGCGGCATGATCACATGCGTGAGCCTGGTGCGATAGGGATGCACGAACCGCGCCCGCCAGGCGATAACGGCGCCAGCCAGAGCTGCGATCGAGAACAGGAACCAGAAGACGCGCTTGAACGGGGTCATAGCACCTCGATGATAGTCGCGACGATGTAGCCGGCGGTCACCAGCAGCCCGAACTGGAGATGCACGCCGGCCGACTGTCGCACGTACGGGTTGAGCTCGTGCGGTGTGTGAGCGTTCGGGATCGATCGGGCCAGGCTGACCGCGCGGGGCAGCACGAGCACCGAGATCGCGATTGGCCACGAGCCGGGGTCGTTCGCGATCATCAGCGCGATGAACAGCCATGGCAGCAGCATCAGCGCCTGGTACTCGCGGTCGGCGAAGGTCCGCGGCAGCAGGTTCGCCAGCGTGCGCTTGTTGTGGGCGCGGTCAACCTCCCGGTCACGGATGTTGTTCGCATGGAGGATCGCCGTCACGACGCAGCCGATAGCGAGGCTCAGCAGGACAGCGGTGAGGCTCACCTCGCCGGTATGGACGTAAAACGTGCCGATCACCATGCCGACGCCCATCGCGAGGAAGACCGTGACCTCACCGAGCGCCCAGTAGGCGAGGGGGAAGGGACCGCCGGTGTAAAGGTAGGCGGCCGCGGCGCTGGCGATGGCGAGCAGGATGATGGGCCGGCCGATGTCGATCATGATCGGCAGCGCGGCGACGAAGGCGACCGCGAAGGAGACGATGATGCCGATGCCGAGGTCGCGGCGCTCGAGCAAGCCGCTCTGCAGGACGCCAGCCTGACCAATGACCTGCTTTCGATCCACGCCGCTCTCGTCGTCGTAGTAGTCGTTTGCGAGGTTACAGCCGGCGTGTGTCGCGGCGGAGGCGATCAGCATCAGCACGAGTGCCAGCACGCTCATGCGGTCTTCGTACAGCGCCAGAAAGGACGCCGCGATCACGGGCACCGTCGACGTCGTGAACGAAAACGGCCGGATCGCCATGAACCAGACCTTCCAGAGCGGAGGTCGGGCGGGTGTGGTGTTCGTGGAGGTACCTGCAGCGAGATTCATGTCAGTCCGCCACCCGCCAGGGCATGACGAGCCGCTCGCCGATGTTGATCAGCAGCGAGAGCAACCAGCCCATGATGCCGGTGATGATCAGCCCGACCATCATCTTCTTGACCGAGAGGATGGTCCAGCTCTGCCAGATGAGGGCACCGATGCCGCCCTGTGACACGGTCAGGAACTCGGTGCCGACGATCACGATCAGCGCGAACCCGAGCGCGAGTCGAAGCCCGGTGAAGATGCTTGGCAGTGCCCCCGGCAGCGCCACCGTGGTGAACAGCTCGAGCCGGGAGGCGCCGAGGTTGCGGGCGACGTCTCGGTAGGTGCGGTCGATCTCCATCACGCCGCTCATCGTGTTGAGCGCGACGAGGAAGAAGATGGAGAGCGCGACGATAACGAACTTCGAGGTCTCGCCGATGCCGAACACGATCATCACAAGCGGCAGGATCGCGATCTTCGGCACGGAGTACAGCGCGGCCGCGAGCGGCATCAGGAACACGCGCACCGGCCAGAAGAGTCCCATCGCCAGACCGAGCACCACGCCCGGGATCGCGCCGAGGAGGAACCCGCCGAAGATGCGGACGGTGCTCAGCCAGACGTCGTGAAGCAGCGCGTCTTCGGTGAGCAGCTCGACGAACGTGCTCCAGAGGCTGGTCGGCGCGGGCCAGTAGAGCGGGTTGATCGTGCCGGTGCGGGAGAGCACCTCCCAGATACCGAGCAGGACGATCGGCGCCGAGAGGGTCAACGTCACCTCGGCGGCGCGACGCTGTGAGGTCATCGAGCGATCTCCTGTTCCTGCTGGGCGCGCGCGGCGTTCACCTCGGCGCGCAGGATGTCCCACGTGCGGCCGAACAGCTCGGCGAACCGGGGATCGGTGCGAACTTCGGCCAGGCTGCGGGGGCGCGCGAACGGAACGTCGAACACTGTCCGCACGGTTCCTGGCTGGGCGCTCATCACGACGATCGTGTCCGCGAGCACCAGCGCCTCATCGAGCGAGTGGGTGACGAAGACGACGGTCTTGCCGGTCGCCTCCCAGATACGCAGCAGCTCCTCCTGCAGGATCATGCGTGTCTGCTCGTCGAGCGCGCCGAACGGCTCGTCCATGAGCAGGATGTCGGGGTCGACGGCGAGCGCCCGCGCGATCGCGACGCGCTGCCGCATGCCTTCGGAGACCTGGTGTGGGTAGACGCGGGCGAACTTCCGGAGCCCGACCAGCTGCAGCAGCTCGTCGGCGCGTGCTCCACGCTCGGCCCGCGATGTGCCCTTGAGCCGAAGACCGTAGGAGACGTTTTGGCGCAGTGTGAGCCACGGGAAGAGCGACCGGCCCTGGAAAACGAGCGCGTTGGTCGGTGACGACCCTTCCGCGCGGCCGTCGCCGAAGACAAGCTCGCCGCTGGTCGGAGTGTCCAGCCCGGCGAGCATCCGCAGGAACGTCGACTTGCCGCAGCCGCTCGGGCCGACGATGACGTTGAAGCTTCCGGCCGGAAACGCCAGCGTGACGTCCCGCACCGCGTCGATCGGCCCGCGTGGTGTCACGAAGCGCTTGCCGACACGGATCGCCGAGACGATCGCGTCATCACTGGACTGGGGCGCCAACGCGGTGGCGCCCGGTCGTGTTTGGAGCGAAGGGAGAGCGGAGTCAGCCATGGTGCTCGATCAGCTGCCGCCCAGCCGCTCGAGCGCGCCGTCGACATAGGTTGTGTCGACCATGGTGGCCGGGTCGATGTCCTCGTCGTACTCAAGCAGGCCGCGGTCGCGGAAGAACGTCTGAAGCGTGGAAAGCGAATCGAGGTCGATCTTGCCGTCACCCTGATACACCGGCTTGACCGATTCGGCGACGAGCGTGGCCGGCACGCCGGTGTACTGCTCGATGATGGCGAGATTGACCGGATCGTTGAAGTTCTCGTTGAGGTCGCGGGACGCCTTGAGGTACGCCGTGACGAGCCCCGTGGCCGCCTCCGGGTTCTTCTCGATGAACTTGTTGCTGGCGAAGATCATGGTCGGCTGGTACTGCTGCACGTCGAAGTCCGGTGCGATGCGGACGGCGATGCCGTCGTTCTCCGCCTGGGTCGCCAGCGGCTCGCCGATGATGGAGGCGTCGATGGCGCCGCTGTCGAGCGCGGCGACCGCGTCGGGGAACGCCATGTACTGCAGGTCGATATCCTCGATTGTCAGACCATCCGTGCGCAGCGCCGCGTCGAGCCACAGCTCGGTTGCGCCGGGCGCGTTGACGGCCACCTTCTTGCCCTTGAGGTCGCTGATCCGGGTGATCTCGCCGCTCTCGCAGGCGTCCTTCGAGATCATCAGCGGCGATGCCACCGGCGAGCCCTCACCGTGGCCCGGCGCGATGATCGTCACCGGCAGGCCCTGCGCTACGGCATTCCAGTAGGCGGGGCCGATGCCGCCGAGGCCCGCGTCGAACTGCCCGGTCGCGGTGAGCGCGACCATGTCGGAGCCGCCGGGAAGCGCCTCCAGGGTGACATCGAGTCCCTCATCGGCGAAGTAGCCCTTCTCGTATGCGACGAACATCGGCGCGAAGATCGACACCGGCGTGTAGCCGATGGTCACCTTCACCGCGTCGTCCGGGACCTCGAAGTCGGGAATCTCGACATCCTCCGCAACCGGGGCGGACGGTGTTGCTTTCGGGATCGGCTCGCAGCTCAGACCCGACTGCGCGGCGGCGGGCGCCGCGCCGGTGAGGGGCACGAGCGCGAGGAGCAGAGCGACGAGCATCACGACGGGCACGCCATGGAACCGACGGGTACTGGCTCGGGACATGGGCACGTTCCTTGTGGGAAATGCTGGCGGGCTCGCCCGGGGGTGGGGAGCGCCGCGGCATTGCGGCATGCGGAACCGTTCGGCCCGCGTTCATTCTTCGTGAAGTATACGATTGCGCCGGTTGTCTGGCCGGTACGCCTGACACGCGCGGGCTCTGGCCTATGGCAGGCGTTGATCTACTCGAAGGTGACCACGCTGATATTGCCGTCGCCCTCGAGGTAGGCGGTCTTCACCTTGCCGATGTCATCGACGCCCTGCTCGCGCAGCTGCGCCATGAGCTCGTCCTTCGTGAGGAACTCCCGCCGCATGTTGTTGCGAACCATCTTGCCGTCGCGGATCACGAGCAGCGGCGGCGGCGCAATCAGGCGGTCGATCAGCGGGAAGTAGTATCCCAGCGAGTTGAGCAGGTAGTTCCAGAGGACCACGGTCACGACCGTGACGACCCCGGCGGGAACCGATGTCGCGCCGCCAGTCATCGCGTCAGCCGCGCCGTTGGCGACGAGCAGCACGAAGATAAAGTCGAGCATGGAGAGCTCGCCCGCCGAGCGGCGCAGCGTGAACCGCATGATGAGGAAGACCACGAAGTAGAGGACGGTTGCACGCACGAAGAGCTCGACGATCGAGAACTCGGTCGTGAACACCTCTTGCCAGTCGGTGCCGGAGAACTCCATTCGGCGTCACTCACTTTCGCCGGCGCCAGCGGTCAGTCGGCGGCGTCCGGAGCGACCCGGGTCAGCTGTCGCACGCCGAGAAGGTCAAGCTCCTCGGCGAAGTGGCAGGCGGCGTGGTGGCCGGGCCGAATCTCTCGCAGCGGCGGCTCATCGACCTTGCAACGGTCCTGCGCGTACTGGCAGCGCGGGTGGAAGTAGCACCCGGAGGGAGGGTTCACCGGGTCGGCGACCTCTCCCTGCGGCTTGATGCGCTTGCGGCGGTCCCGCAGGCGCGGGTCCGGCACCGGTACCGCCGACATCAATACCTCGGTGTAGGGGTGGAGCGGGTTGGCGAACAGCTCGCGCGTCGGGGCAAGCTCAATGAGCTTCCCGACGTACATCACCGCGACGCGGTCGCAGATGTGTTCGATCACGCTGAGGTCGTGCGAGATGAACAGGTACGTGAGGTCGAACTCCCGCTGCAGGTCGGAAAGCAGGTTCAGGATCTGGGCGCGCACGGAGACGTCCAGCGCGGACACGGCTTCGTCGAGCACGACGAGGCGCGGGTCGAGCGCAAGGGCGCGGGCGATGCTGATGCGCTGTCGCTCGCCGCCGGAAAACGCGTGGGGGTACCGGCGCATGTACTCGGCGCGCAGGCCCACCTTCTTCAACAGCTCGGCGATGTGCCGCTCCTGCTCGCGAGACGAGCCGACCTTGAAGGCCTTGAGCGGCTCGCCGACCGTCTGCATCACGGTCATGCGGGGGTTGAGCGAGGAGAATGGGTCCTGGAAGACCATCCGGATCTCCTTGCGGTACGGCTTCAGCTGCCGCTGGCTGAACTCCCGCAGGTCCACTGTCGAGCCGTCTTCCCTGATGTAGTTGATCGCGCCGCCGGTCGGCTCGATCGCCCGGACAATGCTGCGGCCGGTGGTTGTCTTGCCGCAGCCGCTCTCGCCGACGAGCCCGAGCGTTTCGCCGCGATAGATGGAAAAGGAGACGCCGTCAACCGCCTTGAGCGTCACCGCGGAACGCTTGAGGAAGCCGCCGCCGAGGGGGAAGTGGACCTGGAGCCGGTCGACCTCCAGCAGCGTCGGGCGAGGCGTCGAGGGTTCAGCTCGCTGTGCCATCGGTCTCTCCGTGGGATGTCTCGAGCGGGTCGGGGTTCGCATGAATGTGCTGCGACTGCGGTGTGTCGAGATATTCCGGCTCGTACAGCAGACAGCGGACGTCGCGCCGGTAACCGAGATCGGTTCGTGGCGGGAGGACGCGGTCGCAGACGCCAGGTATCGCGAAATCGCAGCGGGTGTTGAACGGGCAGCCGTCTGGCCGGTTATAGGGGTCGGGCACCATGCCGCGGATCGAGTCCAGGCGCTCGCCAGTGGCCTCCCCGAGCCGCGGGATCGAGCGAAGCAGCGCTCGCGTGTACGGGTGCTTCGGCGCGTGGAAGATCTCGTCGACGGTGCCGCGCTCGACCACGATGCCGAGGTACATCACCGCGACCTCGTCGGCAATCTCCGCGACGACGCCGAGGTCGTGCGTGATGAAGATCATCGCCATGCCGAACTCGTCCTGCAGGCCCTGCATCAGCTCCAGGATTTGCGCCTGGGTGGTCACGTCGAGCGCGGTTGTCGGCTCGTCGGCGATGAGCAGCTGTGGGTTGTTGGAGAGCGCCATCGCGATCATCGCGCGCTGGCGGAGCCCGCCGCTGAGCTGGAAGGAGTAGCCGTCGAAGCGCTCCTCGGCGCGCGGCACCCCGACCTTGCGCAGCATCTCGATCGAGTGCTGCCGGGCCTGCTCCTTGGACATCTTGTTGTGCAGGAGCACGTTCTCTGCGATCTGGCTGCCGATGGTGTGGACCGGGCTGAACGAGGTCATCGGCTCCTGGAAGATCATCGAGATATCCTTGCCGCGGATGTCCCGGATCTGCGGTCCCGTCGGATTCAGCTTCGCGAGATCGACCGTCGAGACGGCGCCGGTCGCAAGGTCCCTGGGGTGGAAGAGCATCTCGCCCTCGATCACCTTGCCGGGCGGCTGGACGATTTGCAGGATCGATCGGGCGGTCATGCTCTTGCCGCAGCCGCTCTCCCCGACGATGCAGAGCGTCTTGCCCCGCTTGACGTCGAAGGTCGCGCCGTCGAGCGCCTTGACGGTGCCCTCGTCGAGCTTGAACCAGGTCTTCAGGCCGCGGACCTCGAGCAGCAGGTCCTCCTGCGCCGATGCCGCGGGAGCGGCGGTGTTGTGCGTGGCGGTCGCCATGAAACGTGCCTCCGTCAGCTTGCGTAGGGATCGGCGGCGTCGCGCAGGCCGTCACCGAGGAAGTTGAGCGAGATCACCGCGACGACCACCATCACGCCGGGCAGCAGCAGCCATGGCGCGGTGGAGACCGAGCGGATGTTCTGGGCCTCCTGGAGCAGCACGCCCCAGCTGTTGATGGGAGAGCGCAGCCCGAGGCCGAGGAAGCTGAGCGAGGTCTCGGCGAGGATCATGGCGGGGATCGCCAGCGTGATCGACGCGATGATGTGGCTGGTGAACGACGGCACCATGTGGCGCAGGATGATGCGCATCTCGCCGGTGCCGTCCAGCCGGGCGGCGGTGACGAACTCCTCCTCGCGGAGGGAGAGGAAGCGTCCGCGTACAACGCGGGCGAGACCTGTCCAGCCGACGATGGAGAGAATGATGGTGATACCGAAGTAGACCTGGAGTGGCGACCAGGTCTTTGGCAGCGCGGCGGCAAGACCCATCCAGAGGGGAATGCCGGGGATGCTCCGCAGGAATTCGATGAAGCGCTGCACGAAGGTGTCGATCGCGCCGCCGAAGTACCCGGAGATGCCGCCGAGCACGATGCCGAGGATGAGACTGATGAAGACGCCGAGCAGACCGAGTGTCATCGAGATGCGCGTACCGAGGATCATCCGGCTGAGCAGATCCTGACCGAGACGGTCGGCGCCGAGGGGATAAAACGGCGTGCTGGGGTCGGTGGAGCCGAAGATATGCCGGTCCATCGGGATGAGGCCGAGGAGCTTGTACTCGTACCCCTTCACCCAGAACCCAACCGGGACGACCTTGTCCGTGTCGATCGTGAAGGTCTTGGCGAGGGTCTCCTTGTCGATCTCGGTCTTGTAGCCGTGGGTATAGAGGCCAACGACCCGCTCGCCGTCCTCCTCGCGCACGAAGTTGATGCCCTGGGGCGGCGCGTAGGTATAGGCGGCGTTGACATCGGTGGGGTCGTTCGGCGCGAGCATCTCGGCGAACGCGGCAACCAGGTAGAGCAGGATCACGATCACGAGCCCAGCCATCGCGAGCTTGTGGCGGCGGAACTTCCACCACATCAGCTTCCACTGGGAGGCGACGTAGACGGTCTGCTCGGGCTGGCTCGTCTCCTCGGTGAGGTCCACCGCCTCCGGCACGCGATCCTGGACGGCGGTGCCATCGACATCGCTGTGCCCCAGCGGGGACGCCCCCGGTTGCGCCTGCTCGATGCTCAGGTCCTCGTTACGCATGTCTCACGCCTTTCGAAACGCTGGGAATCCTCATCGGCTCGGCCAGGAAGGTCAATAGCGGATTCTGGGATCAAGCCATGCCAGCAGGATGTCCGAGAGCAGCGTGCCGATGACGGTGAGCACGCTGGTCAACAGGATCAGACTGCCAGCGAGGTACATGTCCTGCGACTGCAAGGCGCGGAGCAGCAGCGGCCCGACGGTCGGCAGGCTGAGCACCACGCCGATGATCGCCTCGCCGGAGACCAGCGTCGGCAGGATGAAACCCGAGGTGCTGACGAACGGGTTGAGCGCCATGCGGACCGGGTACTTGAGCAGAAGGGTGCGCTCGTCGAGCCCCTTGGCGCGAGCGGTGACGACGTACGGCTTGTTGAGCTCATCCATGAGATTGGCGCGCATGATTCGCACGAGACCGGCGGTCGACGCGACGCCGACGATCACAATGGGGATCCAGAGATGCGCCATGAGGTCGGCGAACTTGTCGAAGCTCCAGGCTGCATCGACGTACTGCGGCGAGTAGAGCCCGCCGACGCTCTGATGGAAGTAGCGGAACGAGATGTAGAGCAGGATCAGGGCGATCATGAACTCGGGTATCGCCAGGCCGAGGAAGGCCATGAACGTGAGGACGTAGTCGCCGACGGTGTACTTTCGCACGGCGGAGTAGATGCCGAGCGGAAAGGCGATGGCCCAGGTGAGCAGGAGTGAGCCGACGGAGATGGCGATGGTGAATCCGATGCGGGAGCCGATGAGATCGGTCACCGGGCGGTTGTATTCGAATGAGTCGCCGAAGTCGAAGTGAAGGATGATATTCCGCATCCAGTAGAAATACTGCACATACCATGGCTCGCCGAGCCCGTAGCGCTCCCGCAGCGCGACGAGCGCCTGCTGGTTCACCTGCTCGCCCTGGCTGCTCATCGCGGCGACCAGGGTGGTGAGGTAATCACCTGGCGGCAGCTGGATGATGATGAACACCACGATGGAGATGGCGAAGACCGTGGGGATCATATACAGGGTGCGCCGAATGATGAAGGTGAACATCAGCGGATCTCCTGGACGGAGCATGTCGGCCAGGCGGTGCTGTGGTGCGCTGGCTCGCCCGTGGGTTGTGTGAACGTCTCTACTGAAGCACATCGCTGGTGGCGTGTACAAGTGGCGCGGGTATCAGCCAGCTGGCTGACGGGCGTTCTGCGCGAAGGAAGCATCGCAGGAGGACTCCAAAATTCGGTCCGGATGCCGGACGTCCCGGACTCCGGCTGGCGGGAGCCACCAGTGAGGCGCTGCGAGACAGGATGATACGGATTGCGCTGCATCCGGCTGTGATGATCGTGCTGCTGAATCATATATGATATATGCGATTCGGAACAAGCGAGCAGATGGCGACCGGTCATTATCGCGAACCAGCCCGACCGGTCGCTGCGACCGGTCGGGCTGGTGTGTTCCTGGCGGTGAGCTACTCCTGCTGACCGCCCTCGTAGAAGTACGTCTCCGGATGCGACGGCGCCGGGTTCGGGTAGAGCCAGGCGCCCGGCATCGACGCGGGCACGTTCTTCATGTTGACCTTCTTGATGCCGTAGCCAATCGCCGGCAGGCTGATGCCGATCGCGTTGAAGTTCTCCTGTGCGATCGCGAGCAGCTCGTTGAAGAGCTCGTCCTGCTTGGCGGGGTCTGGCGTGGTCTCGATCTCAGCGTAGAGGTCCACCTGCTTCTGGATGCTTTCGGGCGGCTCCATCGCCTCCGTCTGCGGGTTGGCGCCGGCGTTGTTCGCCCAGACCACCCAGGCCTCGCCCCAGAGCGACTCGTCACTGTGCGGGTAGTACCAGCGGGCTTCGAGCATGGCGTCGTTGAGACCGCCGTCACCGCCCCAGACCGCACAGTCGTGCTCGTTGGCCGCCTTGCGGGTGTACATGAGCGAGCGATCCTCCGGCTTGAGGCTCGCGTTGACGCCGACCGCCTTCCAGTAGTCGATCACCAGGTTGGAGGCATCCGTCCAGAACGGATTGAGCTCGGCGGCGACCTCGACGACGAACGAGAACGGATCGCCGCTCGGCATCAGGCGCATGCCGTCGCCGTCCTTGTCCGGCAGCACCTTGTCGAGAGCCTCGTTCGCCTTGTCGACGTCAAACTCGGTGAACTGTTTGGCCAGATCCTCGTTGTACCAGCGCGTCTCCTGGCGCGGGCAGAGCTGCCACGGCTCGCCCTGGCTCACGAACACGGCGTCGATGATCTCCTGGCGGTTGATCGCATAGGAGAGCCCGACGCGGAAGTCCTTGTTCTGGAAGATCTCCCGCATCGCCTCGTTCTTGTGCGTCTGGTTGATCGCGTACACGGTGGTGTTCATCGACGATGGCACGATATCGAAGAACTCGTAGCCGCCCTTCTCGCGGTTCTCGGCCAGCACCGGCTTGTTGGTGTCCGTCGTGATGTGCCGCGCGTGCATGTCGATCTCGCCGTTGGAGGCCCGCAGCAGCAGCACTTCCGGGTCCTCGAGCACGTCGAACACGACCTCGTCGATGTACGGCAGCTGCTGTCCCTGGGTATCGACCTTCCAGTAGTACGGGTTGCGCTCGAAGCGGACCCGCGTGCCCTCGCCGTACGGCTCCACCAGCTTCCAGGCGTGGAGGCGCGGCAGCTCGACGTTCGACCAGCGGGCATCGTACGGCGTGCCCGGGATGCCCGCGCCCTTCTTCCGGAAGAGCTCGACCCAGTCCTGCGCGCCCTCGTCCTTGATCATCTGGTCGAGGGTGTCAGTGTTGAAGTCCTTGTGGAACTGCTCGAGGTAGTGGCGTGGGTAGCGGGTCCATTCGACACCGGCCGCCTCGCACATGTGCTGCAGCGCGAAGCCGTTCGGGGTCTCGTAGGTGACCGTGAAGGTCTGGTCGTCGGCGACCTCGATCGAGAAGTTGATGTCCGGCGCTGCCGGGTTCAGCTCTTCGTTGTAGCGGACGCTGTTGACGTAGAACTCGACGTCGGCCGAGGTGAACGGCTCGCCGTCGGACCACTTCATGCCCTTGCGCAGATGGAAGGTGAAGGCGGTGCCGTCGTCCGAGACCTCGACCGCCTTGGCGATGTCCGGAAGCACCTCGGACCAGTCGACCGACCATGTCACGAGGTTGTCGTAGTTGACGGTGCGCTCCAGCCAGGCGGTGTCCTGACCGCCGATGAGCGCGGTGCGCCACGTGCCGCCATAGGTGCCGACGGAGTCGATCGGATCGAGCACCATCGGCTCTTCACCGATGCGCTCGGCCACCGGCGGCAGGTCCTGACCCTCGAGGAACGGGGACTGGCTGATCTCGGCGGGGACGGCCGGGGTTTGCGCGACAGCGTACCCGCCTCGGGCGCCGGCGGCAACGGTGAAGCCGATGGCTCCGCTGACCTGCAGGAATCGCCGTCGGGAGTACGGCTGGCGGAACGGGGAAACCTTCGACATGGATGTCTCTCCTTGTGGGGTAACGACCTTCCGAGTCCCATCCATGCAGCGCGTCCGGTGCACGCAGGCACGAGGATGCATCTTCCCCGAAACCCTCCAGCACCCGGCATGGACCCGGGCTGGCGGTGCGTTCAAATGGCGTTCTGCACGTGCCGGCATTCTATATCATATAGGAACGGTCGCGCAATCGAGACAAGGCGTTTTGGAGCACCGCGGGGTGAGAACGTGCTGTCGAGACACAGCACTTTCGTGTCACCGTGACGCACTCTCGTCTGCACCCAAGGCGGTGGACGGCCGATGATGCACCGACCGTCCGCCGCGGGATTGCTATACAACGATGGGCACAGGTGCAATCAGGCGTGGGCGCGTAGCGTCCAGCTGCCTTCCGCGGCCGGCTTCCGCAGGGTGAGCAACACCCGCGTGACGAAGTCGCCCCAGACCGGTGTCATCCGGCGGTCATCGATGTCGATGCGCTCGGTTTCGACGTCCCATCGGTCGGCGTCGTAATCGACGAGCAGGTCGCGCTTCGGGCCGGCGAGCCGGAGCTGTCCCGCGATGGACGTATCGACGTCGCTTGCCGCCATGAGGGTGAGCACGATGCTGTCGGGCTTGTGGCCAAGCTTCCAGGTGTCCTCCAGCAGGACAGCGGCATCCGTCCCGCGCTCGAGGCGGACGGTGCGGTCCCATCGTTCGATGCCTGCGGCGGCGTCCCATGCGCCCGCGATGTCGAGCCGGAGCTCGGCGCGATCGTCTGCCAGGTCGGCCCGCACGTCCCGCGCCTGGTACTCCGAGCCGGGTGACTGCTGGTGCCCATCGACCGTCGGCAGGTTGTGGTACGCGCTCTGCATCGTCCAGATCTCGTATCGCTGCGAGCTGAAGGTCTTCCTCGTGTACTCCTCGACGCCCGCATCGATCAGGACTGGCTGGCCGTCGAGCCCGACGATGAAGCTGCCGATGTCGTTGTGGTTGTGGCTCTCGCCGTTGTTGCCACCCTTGGCCGCAACGAAGAGTCCGTCCGATGTCCCCTCGGTTTCGCGCGCGGTGAGCACCTGGATGCCATCCAGCCAGCTCTGCCGGATCAGCGGGTATGGCGGAATCGGGTCTGGCTGCGGCACCGGCCGGAAGTACGTGTTGAGGAAGCGGTTGAACGACCGGAACTCGGCGTTCTCCGGCGTCACGTCCGCCTGCGACGCGATCGCGTGTTGCATGAGCCTGTCGTCCCCGATCTTCTCGCCGAAGTGGTAGACGATGTTCGGGTCCGGGATGGTCTTCGCGGTGCCGTCGGCGAAGTTGACGTACCAGTCGCCGCCGATGTGGGCGCGCAGGACGTAGCGCGCCATCTCCTGGATGAGCGACTCATCCCAGATGGCGATTGCGCCGTTCGAGGCGGTATCGAGCACATGGAGGCACTCGTAAACGCTCGCACCGGCGCGACCCCAGTAGGAGATCCCCTCGTCGCAGCCGCCGTCGCTGTGGTAGCCGCCGAGGAACTCGTCGAGACCGCGCAGGGCACGGTGGATCGCCTGGGCGCGTTGCTCGACGTCGTCCTCGATCAGCATCTCGAGCGCGAGCAGGTTGCTGATGATCCAGGGGTTCCAGTTGTTCGGCGGACCCTTGTGTCCTTCGTCGCGGACGAACCCGAGCCACCACCACTCGTCGCGCTCCATGAACGGATCCAGCAGGCGGGTCCGGATCTCGTGGCGCATGCGAGCCGTGACGATGGGATCGACCCCGTCCAGCTTCTCGCCGACGAGGTAGTGGGTGTAGCCGATCACGGCGCCGGTTTCGGCTGAGAAGAGGGCGACGACAGGGTTGGTGACGTCCGGCAGCGGGTGGTTGCGATCCCACGACGACCGGGTGAAATAGCGGTTGTGGGCGGGGACGTCCCAGAAGCTCTCCTCGCAGATCGCCCAGACGCCATTGACGATATCGTCGACGAAGCGGCCCTGGTTTTCGACGCACTCGGCGGCGACGAGGCGGATGAGCATCTTGCGGCGGTCGTAGGACGCTGCCTGGTAGCGCGAGCGGTTGCCGTCGCGCTGGAACTCCATGAAGAGTGTTGCCTTGAGCTCGGGCCACGACGTGCCGAGCAGCGGCTCGGCGTCCGCGACGAGCGCCCGCCTCTGCTCCTCGGGCAGTCCGTCCCATGCTTGCCGGTCGGAGATCGCGGGGTAGGGCCGCCACTCCCCGGGCGGTACGAGATCGCGACGAATCTGGTCGATCGGGAATCGTTCTGCGAGCTTCATGTGCACTCCCGCGCGTCGCGCGACCCGGTCCGGGCGCGCCGTGATCCGTAATGACTCCTTGGGCTCGGGATCGTACATCATATATTTTCGGCTGTAAATGCCGTCCTCGGTCTTGATTCGGATTCGATCGCGGCGTGTGCGCTTTGCATCAGCACCGCGTCGACACTCCTATACGGGTGGAATGCGCAGTGTCCGGCCGCGCCAGGCGATCTCGACGCGGCCATCCTCTCCCCATGTCACCGACGGTTGGTCGTTCAGTCGGTCGTGCAGCGAGCGTTCGCGCACCTGGCGGGATGTGCCGAGGAAGACCGTTGAAAGCGCGACGTCACCGGGCCGCAGCTCCCCGGTGAGATAGGGGATCACATTGCTGCTATGCACCACGTTGCCGGCCCCGCCGTCGGCGAAGGAGCGTGGCAGGTGCGGTCTCCTGATCGTGTCCCAGGAGCGCATAGCCACGGCATGCTCGTTCGAGGTGCCACCGCTGATGCGCGTTTCCGGGTCGCACACCAGCTGCGGCGTGTCGCCATGGTCGAAGCCGAGCGCGGCCGCGCCCTCCAGCGTCGTGAGCGGACCGTTGGCGCTGCTTTCCACGAGGCGATGCACGCGCAGGTGAAGGTCGCCATCAGGCACCACGATGGTGTCGAACAGCGCCTGGGTGCCCGCGACCTCGTGACGGTGCCGATAGCGGATCCAGCCGTCGTCGTGAATGACAGCCGACTCGTTACCAGTCCGGTGGGAGACGTAGCCGTCGATGTGGATTGCGATCATCGCGTCCGGCGTCGGCGCGCCATCGCCGAGTCCAGCGTTGTACGGTGCCGCGGTGGAGTAGGCGAGCTTGGCGTACTTCGCGTGGGTGTGCGCGGTGTGCATCGTGAAGCGGTGGATCTCGCCGGACTCATGGGTGCCGCTCAGGATCCAGCCCGGCTGGGTGAAGACCTTGTGCACGTCGCCTTGGTCGATCGGCAAAGGCTCGGGCTCGCAGGTCCAGAATGGATCATCGTCGCGGAGACGCCACAGCCCGCCGAACGCCTGCATCGCCCAGTACGGCGCGCCGGTGGAGATGTACGTCTCCCGGATCGCCTCGCTTCCGGTGGACGTGAGCGCCTGTCGCAGCGAGCCGTCCGCGCGCACCGCGCCATGGCGCAGGTACCAGCCGATATGGCGCTCGACGATGGTGCGGAGCAATCCCGGTGAGTGCGGCCAGGCGCCGTGACGGTAGGCCCAGAGCAGTGCGCCGAGACGGGCGAACTTGTACGCGCCGCTGCGTCCGTATTCCGGCCAGGCGCCGTCTGCCGCGAAGAAGAGCGGCACGTGCCGCATCTGCGCGCGCACCCGCTCCAGCAGCTCTGCGGCGCGGCGTGCGTTCCGGCCGCCATCGATATCGATCCAGGCGAGCACGTGCGATGAGAAGACCCACAGGTTGTAGTCGTCGAAGTGGTTGGTGCCGATCGCCGCGCCGTCGTCGTACCAGCCGTCGCCGCAGTAGACACCGTCGAGGTAGCGTCCCATCACGTCGTCGACGATGTCCTGGTCGAACGGGAGCTCGAGCGCCTGCCGCGCGGCGTGGTTGACGGCCCAGAACAGCGCCCAGTTGTTGCGCCAGCGCTGCTCCGGCGGCTGGCCACAGGCGATCAGCCAGTCGGCGATCTGCCGTCGTTCAGCCGGCTCGAGGGTATTCCAGATACGATCTCGGGTCAGCCAGAGCGCATAGGCGACCTGGCCGGATTCGACGGTCGGCTGGGCGAGGCCGGTGCTCACCGGGTCGCCCCAGTAGGCGGGCCGTGCGGGCGGTGCCGGCAAGGAGCGCCCGCCGCGTGAGCGCCTCGAGGTCGTAGCCGCGGCCTCGCCAGGCGAGCGTGCCCGGACGCTCGGGATCCGAGAGCCAGCCGCCAAGCCCCCACATCATGCGCGTGGTGCCTTCGTAGGAGCCATTCGGCTCGGCGTGGTTGCGAATGCCGTCGATGAGCAGGTTGGCGCCGGCGGCGTCGAGGTGGTTCGCCCAGCCGGCGACGAGCATCGACCAGGTGTCGGTCATGCTGCGCTGAAAATCGGTCACGAGAAGCTCCCGGCGAAGAGTGGCTCGAAGAATCTATATCATATATGATAGTCTCGTGGATTGCCGACGGGCGCGTTGAGTCGACCCCGATTACAAGAGGACACACCGCCGTGTTGCACCTGGATCAGCCGAAGGGGCAGGCGTACCGTACCAAGACCGAGCTGGTCCATGCCACGTTGCGCTCCGCGATCATGCGCTGCGAGCTCCAGCCAGGCGCTCGCCTGATCATCGACGACATTTCGGAGTCGCTCGGTGTCAGCCACATCCCCGTGCGCGAGGCGCTGAACAAGCTGCAGTCCGAGGGGCTCGTCTCGGTGATTCCGCACAGCGGCGCCACCGTTGCGCCGGTCTCGCCGGGAGATGTCGCGGAGATCTTCTCGATCATGGAAGGACTGGAGATCGTCGCCACGCGGCTTGCCGCGGAGCGGGCGTCAGAGGAGGACCTCGCCGCGCTGGCGGCGTTGCTCGATCCCATGGACAGGGCTGTGGCCGAGCAGGAGCTGGAAACCTGGGCGGAGCTCAACATCGAGTTCCACCGCGCGATATCCGCGATCACCGGCATGCCCATGCTGGGCGAGATGATGAACCGGGTGCTCGATCGCTGGGACCGCGTGCGCCGCTATGTGCGCGTGCTGCCCACCCGCATGGCGGAGGCACAGCAACAGCACCACGACATCGTGCGGGCGCTGCAGCGCCACGATGTCGCCACCGCCCAGGCGCTGGCGACCTTGCACAATCGCGGGGCGCTGGGAGCGTACCAGTCGCGCCTCGACGCTGACGAGTAGGGGACATCGACGAGCCTGGGGCGAGCATCCCGGGGGCAGCATGAGTGGAGGGCGAGAGGATATGGCGGAGCATCGCGTAGGCATCATCATGAACGGCGTGACTGGGCGCATGGGCACGAACCAGCACCTCGTGCGGTCCATCCTCGCCATCCGCGAGCAGGGTGGAGTGAAGGTCGACGACCACACCAGCATCATGCCGGATCCAATCCTGGTCGGACGCAACGAGGACAAGCTGCGGAAGCTGGCCTCAGCGCACGGTGTCGAGCGCTGGACCACGGATCTGGACGCCGCGCTGGCGAACCCGGACGACATCCTCTACTTCGACTCCCAGCAGACGCTGCGACGAGCCGACAGCATCAAGCGCGCCATTGCCGCCGGCAAGCACATCTACTGCGAGAAGCCGACAGCAACGAGCACCGAGACCGCGCTGGAGCTTGCCAGGATCGCGCGCGACGCCGGGGTGAAGAATGGCGTGGTGCAGGACAAGCTCTTCCTGCCGGGGCTGATGAAGCTCAAGCGGCTGATCGACGGCGGCTTCTTCGGCCGCATCCTCTCCGTGCGCGGCGAGTTCGGCTACTGGGTGTTCGAGGGCGACTGGCAGCCGGCGCAGCGGCCGAGCTGGAACTACCGCAAGGAAGACGGCGGCGGCATCATGGTCGACATGCTCTGCCACTGGCGCTATGTCCTCGACAACACGTTCGGGCCGGTCAAGTCGGTCAGCACGCTCGGCGCGATCCACATCCCCGAGCGGGTGGATGAGAACGGCCAACCCTATGCCGCCACGGCCGACGACGCCGCGTACTCCAACTTCATCGTCGGCGACGACATCATCGTCAACATCAACTCGTCGTGGGCGACGCGCGTCTATCGCGATGAGCTCTTCGTGCTCCAGGTGGACGGGACCGAGGGCAGCGCGATAGCCGGTCTGCGGGAGTGCAAGGTCCAGCACCGTGCCGTCACGCCGAAACCGGTCTGGAACCCGGACGTGCCGAACCCGTTCAATTTCTACGACGACTGGCAGGACGTGCCCGACAACCAGGTGTTCGAGAACGCGTTCAAGGTGCAGTGGGAGATGTTCCTCCGCCACATCGTCTGCGATGACCCGCACCCGTTCGACCTGCTCGCGGGCGCGAAGGGCATCCAGCTCGCCGAGCTTGGGCTGAGGTCGTGGGAAGAGCGGCGCTGGCTCGACGTGCCGGATCTCACCGCCCAGCTGGAAGGATAGGCACCATGGCGATCACCGGCACCTCCCTCCGCCTCCCGACCGCATCGGGAGCCGTGGAGACCTACCAGCCGCGTCCGGGCGCCGATCCTGGTGTCGGGTTCAGCGAGCCGCGCACTCGCGTTGCGTTTGCCGCCTGCCACGTCGTGCCGGATGCGATGGCCGACATCAACCCGACACTTGATGTCGCGCTCGACTGGGACGCGACGATGGCCTACCGACGCTACCTCTGGTCGCTCGGGCTCGGCGTCGCTGAGGCGATGGACACCGCGCAGCGCGGCATGGGGCTCGACTGGGAGACATCGAAGGAGCTGATCCGCCGCTCGGTCGAGGAGTCGAAGGCCACCGGCGGTCGGCTCGCCTCTGGCGCCGGCACCGATCACCTCGCGCCGTCACCGGAGCTTTCCGTCGACGACGTGATCGCGGCGTACGAGGAGCAATGCGGCTACGTCGAGGGCGTCGGCGGGCGCATCATCCTCATGGCCAGCCGGGCACTGGCGGCATGCGCGAAGGGGCCCGAGGACTACGCAACTGTCTACGGTCGCATCCTCTCGCAGGTCAGGGAGCCGGTGATCATTCACTGGCTCGGCGACATGTTCGACCCCGCGCTTGCGGGCTACTGGGGAAGCGACGAGATCGACGCGGCGATGGACACGGCCGTCGCGATCATCACAGAGCACGCCGACAAGGTCGACGGCGTCAAGGTCTCGCTGCTGGACGCCCAGCGGGAGATCGACATGCGCCGCCGCCTGCCCGAGGGCGTGCGGATGTACACCGGCGACGATTTCAACTACCCATCGCTGATCCGGGGCGACGAGCAGGGCCACTCCGACGCGCTGCTCGGCATCTTCGACGCGATCGCACCGGTCGCGGGAGCCGCCTTCGCCGCGCTCGATGCCGGTGACCTGGACCGCTACGACGAGCTGTTCGCGCCGACGGTGCCGCTCTCTCGCCACATCTTCTCGGCGCCGACGCGGTTCTACAAGACCGGCGTGGTATTCCTCGCATGGCTCAACGGGCACCAGGACCACTTCCGCATGGTGAACGGGCAGGAGAGCTGCCGTTCCGTGGTGCATCTCGCGCAGCTCTTCCGGCTCGCCGACGAGGCGCGGCTGTTCACGGACACCGATCGAGTGACGGCGCGGATGCGGGCGTTTCTCGAAGTGGCGGGGGTGCCGCAATGACCGAGGGCGATTTCTCCCGGCTCAGCTTCAACCAGAAGACGCTCGACCAGTGGGACATGCGGCAGGCGATCGAGGGCTGTGCGCGCCATGAGATCCCGTGGATCGCGCCGTGGCGCGACAAGATCGCGGAGATCGGTCTGGACGAGACCGCAAAGCTGATCCGCGACGCCGGACTCAAGGTGTCGAGCCTCTGCCGGGGCGGGTTCTTTCCCGCGCCGACCACCGAGGAGCAAAAGGCGGCGATCGAGGACAACCGCTGCGCGATTCACGAGGCCGCCACACTCGGCACGGACGTGCTGGTGATGGTCAACGGCGGCATGAACGGCTGCCGCATCCAGGACGCGCGAGACATGGTGCGCGACGGCATCGAGGCGATCCTGCCGTACGCCGAGGAGCGCGGTGTGAAGATCGGCATCGAGCCGCTGCATCCGGCGTTCGCGGCGGACCGCGCCGTGACCGCCTCCCTGGAGGAGGCGAACGACCTCGCCGAGCACTTCGGCTCGCCGTGGGTCGGGGTCGTGATCGACATCTACCACGTCTGGTGGGACGCGCACGTTCACCGGGAGATCAAGCGGGCGGCACCGTATACCCTGGGGTTCCACGTCAACGACTGGCTGGTGCCGAACACGAACGTGCTGGTCGGCCGCGGCATGATGGGCGACGGCGTCGTCGACAATCGCGAGCTGCGCGAGTGGGTCGATGCCGAGGGCTACAACGGGCCGATCGAGGTGGAGATCTTCAACGAGGAGATCTGGCAGCGCGACGGTGATGAGGTGCTTGAGGAGATGAAGGCGCGGTACGTCTCGCACGTCTTGTAGTAGCAAAGTAGACCCGGGCCGCGGTGCCCGGGTTCGCACAAGACGACCAGCTGTGCTGAGGCCACTCATCTGCCGATAGATGCCCGCCCACGGTGGGGCGGGCCCGCCAGGGCAACAGCCGAGACGGGGCCATGGCCTACGACGCGCTTTCTCGCACGTCATCCAACACCTCGAAGATGACCTCGACGTCGTCCTCTGTCGTCATCCAGTTGTCGAACGCGAATCGCATCGCCGCCTTGCCGTCCCACACGGTGGTACTGGCGTAGACGCGACCGTCTGCCTGCAGCGCCGCCAGCAATTTCCGGTTGCGGCGGTCGTGTTCGTCAACGTCCCAGCCGGGATCGGTGTAGCGCAGGCAGACGACCATGAACGGCGAATCGCGCATGCGCTCGGCGTTCATCACCTCGAGCCACGGCTGCTTGTCGGCCCACTGGCTGAGCCTGAGGGCGTTCGCGAGACACCGGTCGATCAGCTCGCGGTATCCCTCGCGACCGAGGCTCCGCAGCGCGCACCAGGCGGGGATTGCCCGCGCGCGTCGCGACATCTCCGGCGAGAAGTCATCGGCGTCCCAGCCGCCAGAACCGGCGAGATAGGCAGCGCCTGTCGTGGCGAACGCGCCTCGGACCGCCGCCTCGTCTCGCACGAACGCGAATCCGGAATCGTAGGGGACATTGAGCCACTTGTGGGCGTCGGCGCAGACGGAGTCTGCTCGCTCGATGCCCCGGACGCGGTCGCGGTGATCGCTGGACGCCGCCGCGAACAGTCCGAAGGCGGCGTCGACGTGCATCCACGCACCGCCGGGGTGCGAGGCGCACAGGTCGGCGGTGGCGTCGAGATCGTCGAACTGGCCCGTGTTGACCTCCCCGGCGTTCGCCACGACGATCACCGGTCCGTCGATATCCGCAAGCGCGGCCCGCAGCGCCTCGATGTCCGCAATTCCGCCGGGGGCGGGCACCGTCCGGACCGACTTGCGGCCGAAGCCAAGGTTGCCGAGCGCCTTGCGCGCGCTGGCGTGGATCGCCTCGCTGGAGACAACGGGGATGATCGGATGACCGCCGAGCCCGTCCTCCGCCGCGTTGAAGCCGAGCCGCTCCGACGCCCACTGTCGTGCCGCGGCGAGACCGACAAGGTTGCTCATCGTCGCGCCGCTGGTCATCACGCCGTGCCACTCGGTTGGTAGCGAGAACAGCTCCTTCAGCCAGCGGATGACGGTGAGCTCCGTCTGCGCCGATGCCGGGCTCATGGACCAGATGCCGCCATTCTGGTCGATTGTGGAGGTGACCACGTCGCCGGCCAGCGCGCCGGGCAGCGTCCCGCCGGTGACGAACCCGAAATAGCGAGGTCCGTTGGTAGAGACGATGCCGGGTCGAGCTCGCTGCAGCCACTCCGCGACCGCCTCGCCTGGGTCGGAGCCGTGCTCGGGCAGCGGCTCGTCGAGAAGGTTCTTCATCTGCTCGGGTGTGGCGCCGGCGGTGATCGGTCGCTCGGGGAGGGCGGTGAGCCAGTCGTCTGCCAGCGCGACGGCGCGGCGAAGCGCTTCGCGGGCAGGTAGGCTGCGGTTGTCTGTGGCTGATGTGCTCATGATGTACCTCCTGAATGTGACGACACCCGGCCGCGATGTGCAGACCGGGTGTCCCATTGGGTTTTGAGATTCCTGTGTGTGGCGCTAGACAGCCTTGAGGGAGATCATCGGCTTGTAGGCGGAGCCGGAGTCCTCGACCTCGTCGAAGATACCGTTCTGGCGGTCCTCGACGACGGCGTTGATCTCGTTGGTGAGCTCCTCGAGCATGTCCTCCTCGAGCACGGTCTTGACGATCTTGCCCTTGCGGAAGATGACGCCCTTGCCGTTGCCGGAGGCGATGCCGACATCGGCGTCTCGCGCCTCGCCGGGTCCGTTGACCACGCAGCCCATGACGGCGACGCGGATCGGCTCCTGCACGGTCTCGAGAACCTTGTCGACCTGGTTGGCGAGCTTGAAGAGATCGACTTCGACGCGGCCGCAGGTCGGGCAGGCGATCATCGTCGCGCCCTTCTGCCGCAGCTCCAGGCTCTTGAGGATCTCGTACGCAACGAAGACCTCTTCCTTCGGGTCGGTCGTCAGCGAGACGCGGATGGTGTCGCCGATACCCATCGCCAGCAGCGTGCCAATGCCGATCGCGCTGCGGACACTGCCGGCGCGGGGCGTCCCGGCCTCGGTCACGCCGAGGTGGAGCGGGTAGTCGTTGTCGAGACGGGCGAAGCGCTGGTACGCCTCGAGCAGCACCGGCACCTCGAACGCCTTGAGGCTGACCTTGGTCTCGTAGAAGTCGAGGTCCTCGAGAATCTTGATGTGCCCGAGCGCGGAGCGGACGAGCCACTCGGCGCGGAGCTCGACCTGGGTCGCATTCTGCTGCGCCATCTCGTCGACGAACTCTTCGGTCATCGGTGCGACCGAGCCGAAGTTGACGCCGATGCGGATGGGAACGCCGCGCTCCTTCGCCTTGGCAACGACCTCGCGGACATCCTCCGGCTTGCGGATGTTGCCCGGGTTGAGTCGAAGCCCGTGGATGCCGGCATCGAGCGCCTTCAGTGCGAGTGTGTGCTCGAAGTGGATGTCGGCGATCAGCGGCACCGCGGCGTACGGGAACGATGTCCGGCAGGGCCGCCGCCGCCTTGCGGTCCGGCACGGCGATGCGAACGATCTCGCAGCCGACGCTGGCGAGGTCCTCGATCTGCGCGAGCGTCGCCTTGGGGTCGCGCGTGTCGGCGGTGGCCATGGACTGGACGCGGATCGGGTTCAGGCCGCCGATCTCGACGCCTCCGACATTGAGCACGCGCGTCTTGCGGCGCGGGGCAAGTAGTGACATTGGTATGCGTTTCCTCCATCGTGCGCGATCGGTCCGGTGACCTTTGTCGCCACACGGCATGCTGTCTTCATGGTACGACGTTCCGCACCTCGCGGCTGTTCAGGATTGTGAAGCTCGCGACAAGAGATGTGCGGTGCACCGAATTCTGCCACCGTATTTCCCGGCGAGGCTCCCTGCCACGTCGACCGCAACACTCCACTGCTGTCTGCGCCGCGGTCGAAGTGGCAGGCTGGGGTTGGCGCAAGTCGCCCGGTACGGCCTCCGGTGCTGACTCCAGCTCCGACCTACGGCAGGATCGACTCGCCGTCGACAATGCGGCTGACATCGTTGAACGCAACGAAGAACATCAGCGCGAGCAGCAACGCGAGCCCGGCCAGGTGCACCAGCCCTTCCTTCTCCGGTGGCAGTCGCTTGCCACCGCGGAGCACCTCGATGATCACGAACGCGAGGCGGCCACCATCGAGTGCCGGGAGCGGCAACAGGTTCAGCAGGCCGAGCCCGACCGAGATCACCATCACGATATTGCCGATGGTGAACCAGACAGGCAGGGAAGATTCGGTGATCAGCTCCGAGGTCAGCTGGCCCATGCCGACCGGACCCGCGAGGTTGTCCGAGCTCGGGGCGGTGGTGAACATCTCCTTGACACCGGTGAACGTGCCGCTGACCAGGAACCAGAATTGGTCGAGCCCCTTCGGGATCACCTCGGCTGCCGGGACCTTGTCGAAGACCCGACTGGACCGTGTGGATACACCGGCGAGGTCCTGCCACGTCTCGAGCGTCGCGTTCGCGCCGATGGCGGCCAGGGGATTGTCGCCCTCGCCAAAGGCCGGCACCGGGAGCGTGACGTCGATGGTGCGACCCTCCCGCTCAACGGTGACCGAGACATCCTTTCCGGCCGACTCCTGCAGTGCGTTGTAGAGCGAGTCGGCGTCAGTCACCTGCGTTCCGCCGATCGAGACGAGGCGGTCACCGGGGTAGAGGAGCGCCTTCGATGCGGGCGAGTCCTCGGCGACCGCCGTGAGTCGCACGGAGGTGTCGCGAAGGTCGACCGTCGTCTGGACCTGCTTGCCGTCCCGCAGCACGGTGACGTCTGCGGTGCCCTTGGGCGAAGCACCCAGGAGGGCGTCGACCTGCGCGACGGAGCTGATCTCGACGCCGTTGATGGCGACGATCCTGTCACCGGACTGCCAGCCGGCGCTCTCCGCGGGTGATCCCGCACGTACGTCACTGACCTCGATGGTGGAGAGGAACGCCTCGTCGATGCGAATGCCGGTCGCGCCCTGACCTGCAGGCGGGTCCTTGCGCGGCGTGACCGTGGTTTCGATGCGCTCGTTACCGCGCTGGATCACCACGGGAATCTCGCTGCCGGAGTTGCCGGCGAGCGCGTCCGCGAGCGCGCCGGCACGATCGACATCGTTCCCGGCGACCTCGACGATGGCGTCTCCGGGCTGCCAGCCCGCATCGGCAGCCGGAGATCCCGGCTCGACCATGTTCACGTAGACGTGGCTGGTGTCGTTCGGCACGCCCTGCGTGGCGATCAGCACGATCGAGAGAAGTGCCGCCGCGATGAAGTTGGCGCCGGAGCCGGCCAGCAGGAAGAAGGCGCGGGCCGCCGGCCCCTTGGCGTTCATCGAGCCTGGCTCGTAGTCCGTACCGTCTTCGCCCTTGACGCGGACGAAGCCACCGAGCGGGACCCAGTTGAGGGACCAGAGCACGCCCCGCCACATCCAGCCCTTCGCCCGCGGCGGGATGCCGATGCCGAACTCCTCCACCTTTATGCCGACGGATCGCGCGGCAAAGAAGTGGCCGAACTCGTGAGCGAGGATGATCACGGCGAGCATCGGGATGATCAACAGGCCGGCGAAGAAGCCGTCAGAGAGGTTTGGCACGAGGACTCGTTACTCCAGGAGTGACATGGCGCGCCGGATCGTGGGCAGGTTCGGTCTTGTATCGGCGACCGGCGCGCCGCGCGGGGTTCGCCATGAGGAATGGTACAACGGCCCGGAAACATGCTCTGGGACTGGCGTACTTCCGTGCTAGAATGCCTCGATTGTGGGCCGCAGCAAGGTGATATCCGGCTGGGCGCGCCACGGAACCGGCATGGTGTCAGCGGTGGCTGGACGGCCGTTCCGGCGGTGCATCGAAACAGGAAGCTCGCACGGGCACGTGGCGGGCTTCAGTAGAGTGCTTGAGGAGAAATCTGCATGATCGTCGGCGTTCCCAAGGAAGTGAAGGACCGCGAGAACCGGGTTTCCTCGACTCCGGCCGCCGTTCACGAGTACGTCGCCTCCGGCCATGACGTCATCGTCGAGACGCAGGCAGGTGTCGGCAGCGGCTTCACGGACGAGGAATACGAGGCCGAGGGCGCGCGTATCGTGCCGACACACGAGGGCGTGTTCGCCGAGGCGGACATGATCGTGAAGGTGAAGGAGCCGGTCGCCAGCGAGTACGAGCTGTTGCGCGACGGGCAGATTCTCTACACCTACCTCCATCTCGCGGCGGATGAGCCGTTGACACGCGCGCTGATCGAGCGGAGGGTGCAGGCAGTCGCCTACGAGACGGTTCAGCTTCCGAACCGGCACCTGCCGTTGCTCGCGCCGATGAGCGAGGTGGCCGGCCGCATGTCGATCCAGGTCGGCGCGCACTACCTGGAGAGCCCGAACGGTGGCATCGGCACCCTGCTCGGAGGGGTCCCAGGCGTTCACCCCGGCGAGGTAGTGGTCATCGGCGGTGGCGCCGTCGGCACCAACGCGGCCAAGATGGCGCTCGGGCTCGGCGCGAACGTCACGATCATCGAGCTGAGCCTCGACCGCCTGCGCTACCTCGACGATGTGCTCCATGGGCGGATCAACCTGGTGGTGTCGACGCGAAAGACGATTGCCGATGCTGTCGCGAAGGCGGACCTCGTCGTGGGCTCGGTGCTGATACCAGGCGCGCGGGCTCCGAAGCTGGTGACGAGTGACATGGTCGCGTCGATGCGTCCCGGCGCGGTGATGGTTGATGTGGCGATCGACCAGGGCGGCTGTTTCGAGACGTCGCACCCGACCACCCACAGCGACCCGACCTATCTGGTTGACGATATCATCCACTACTGCGTGACCAACATGCCGGGCGCCGTCGCCCGTACGAGCACGCTGGCGCTGTCATCGGCGACGCTGCCGTATGGCATCCGGCTCGCCAGCCAGGGGTTCATCGACGCGGTCACCGCTGACGAGGCGCTGGGCAAGGGGGTCAACGTCATGGACGGCCGAGTGACCCATAAGGGGGTGGCAGATGCGTTCGGTATTCCGTACGTGCCGCTGGCCGACGCGGTGTCCACCTACCATGTCTAACCGGACGTAGTATGGTTATGTCCGACGTGCCTTCGATGCCGCTTCTGGCTGGCGGCATCGGGCGAACACCTGTGCACATGTCTCCCGCCGCAACGGTCGCCTGATCGCGCGGTGACAGACAATAGAGGGGGAATCTCGCGTGAATCTTCGGATCGAGGCCTTTCTGGAATATCTGGAAAGCGAACGGGCGTTTTCCGACAACACGATTGCGGCCTACCGAAACGACCTCAACCAGCTGGCCGCATTTCTGGAGGCGCCGCCCGAGCCGTTCACGCTTGTGCCGGTGACCGAGATCCAGGATCTTCGCGACGACCACCTCTACGCGTTCGCCGACTATCTGGGAACGCTGGATTACGCGTCGTCCACGGTGGCGCGAAAGATGGCCGCGTTGAAGTCGTTTGCGAGCTATCTTCACCGCTCCGAGGCGACCGAGAACCTGTTGGGCCGCGACCTGGTAGTGCCCCGCGTCAAGAAGGCGCGGCCACGCGCGATCACGACCGCCGAGGTCGAGATGCTGCTCCAGTCGCCGCTGACCCAGCAGCCGGCGCGGCCCGAGCAGGTTCGCGATGTGGCAATGCTCGAGCTGCTCTATGCCTCCGGTTTGCGCGTCAGCGAGCTCGTATCACTCGATGTCGATGACCTCAACTTCGATCAGCGCACGCTCGTACTGCGCGGCAAGCGCGGCGCCGACCGCACCGTGCCGCTGCCGAACCGCAGCGTGCGGTCCCTGCAGGCGTGGCTCGGCGACCCGCGCGCGGCGATTGCCAACCGAGGTGAAACTGCGCTGTTCGTCAACCACCGGGGTAATCGGCTGACACGCCAGGGCTTTTGGCTCATTCTCAAGGCGTACGCCAGCCGGGTTGGCATCAAGGAAATCACCCCACACACGCTGCGGCACTCGTTCGCGGCGCATGCGATGGACCGCGGCATGGACCTCAAGGAGCTGCAGCAGCGCCTCGGGCACGTCAGCAGTGTGACGACGCAGGTCTACCAGCAGATGAAGAACGGCTCCTCCAGGAACGGCTCCGGTTCGAATGGCGCGGGCAGCAATGGCGCCTCGGCCAACGGAGCGTCCGAGAACGGCGAGTCCGATGACGACGAGCAGCATGTGGAGCTTGACGAGCTGAAGCACGTCGCAGCCGCAGTGGAGTAATCCAATCATGGCCCAGCAGCAACGGGAGCGCGTCGCGACGATGGACAAGATCGTCGCGCTGGCGAAGCGCCGCGGCTTCGTGTACCCGGGATCGGACATTTACGGCGGCCTCGCCAACACGTGGGACTTCGGTCCGCTCGGGGTGGAGCTGAAAAACAACATCAAGCAGCTCTGGTGGCGAACCTTCGTCCAGCGTCGGCGGGATATGGTTGGTCTGGACGCGTCTATCCTGATGCACCCGCAGGTGTGGGTGGCCTCTCAGCACGTCACCTCGTTCAATGATCCACTCGTCGACTGCAAGACGTGCAAGGCACGCTTCCGCGCCGATCACCTCCTGGAGGAAAAGCTGGGGCGGACGGATGGAGAGTCACTCTCGCCCGACGAGCTGACCGCAGTGATCCGGGAGGCGAACCTCGCCTGCCCGAACTGCGGCAACCGGACGCTCACCGACGCGCGCCAGTTCAACATGATGTTCAAGACGACGATCGGTCCCGTCTCTGAGTCGGGCACGGAGGTGTATCTGCGGCCGGAGACGGCGCAGGGTATCTTCGTGCAGTACAAGAACATCATGCAGACCAACCGGGTGAAGCTTCCGTTCGGCGTCGGGCAGATCGGCAAGTCCTTCCGCAACGAGATCACGCCGGGCAACTTCATCTTCCGCGTGCTCGAGTTTGAGCAGATGGAGATCGAGTATTTCATCCGCGAGGCGGAGTGGCAGCAGAGCTTCGACAGCTGGGTCGAGGCGATGGGCGAGTGGATCGATCTGATCGGGCTGGATCGCGACCATGTTCGTCTGCGGGAGCACGATCAGAACGAGCTCTCGCACTACTCGAAGCGCACCATCGACTATGAGTACAACTTCCCCGGCCCGATGGGCTGGAAAGAGCTGTACGGCCTCGCGTATCGGACGGACTTCGATCTCCGGCAGCACCAGGAAACCAGCGGCGTCGACCTGACGTATTTCGATCAGGAGTCGCGCGAGCGGTTCCTGCCGCACGTGATCGAGCCGACCTTCGGCGTGGAGCGCACCTTCCTGACCGTCCTGCTGGATGCGTACGACGAGGAAACGACCACCGACGTCAACGGCAAGGCGGATACGCGCACTGTGCTTCACCTCGCGCCGAGGCTGGCGCCGGTGAAGGCGGCGATCCTGCCGCTGGCGAAGAAGCCTGAGCTGACCTCCGTCGCCCGAGAGCTGTTCGAGCAGGTGCAGGACACGCTCAACGTGATGGTCGACTACGACGAGACCGCGAATATCGGCAAGCGCTACCGGCGCCAGGACGAGATCGGCACGCCCTACTGCGTGACGGTCGATTTCGACTCGCTCGAGGACAAGGCCGTCACCGTGCGCGACCGCGACTCCATGGAGCAGGTTCGCGTCCCCATATCCGACGTGGCAGAATGGCTCCGGGAACGGATCTTCTGAGGAGCGAATGCGAGCCAGTCGAGGCACGACATCGCGACATACCGAGGCTGAACGGTCGCGTCGCATCGACACGTTGACCATCGTTGGTGAAGGACCAGGAGCACTATGGCAGGGAAGGACCAGTCCCGAACGCCGGAGGGCGAGGCGCAGCCGGGCAACACGTACCGGAAGCGCGCCGAGCGTCGGCCAGAGATCGTGAAGCGCCGTCGCGAGCAGCGACGGCGCGAGTTCGAGAAGCAGCGGCGCAACTGGGTTCTGCTGCGCGCGGTATCTGGCGTCGCCATCCTGGCGATTCTCGTCGCCGCCGGCTGGTGGGGCTTCCGCCAGTACCAGGACTACCAGGTCAGTCAGGACGTGGTGTCGTACTTCGGCATCGAAGACTATGCCGCGAACCATGTCGAGGGCGAGCTGCTGTACGAGCAGATCCCGCCGGTCGGCGGGCCGCACAACAACATCTGGCAGAACTGCGGGTACTACAACCAGCCGATCTACAACTGGCACGGCGTCCACTCGATGGAGCACGGCGCGGTCTGGATCACATATGATCCGGATCTCCCACAGGACGATATCGACAAGCTCCATGATCTGGCGAACCAATCGTATGTCCTGGTAAGCCCGTATCCGGGGATCGACAGCCCCGTCGTGGCATCCGTCTGGGGCAAGCAGCTGAAGCTCGATGGCGCGGACGACTCTCGGTTGGACGCGTTCATTCGCGAGTACCGGATCAACCCGGACAACACCCCCGAGCCGGGCGCGCTTTGCACGCTCGGCGTGGACTACATGATGAATGACGGAGAGGCGCCGCAGACGGAGCCGGCGATCGTCTCCGGCTCGCCGGAGGACGTCGCGGCCGCCGAGGCGACCGCGACTGCCGAAGCGGGTGGCACGCCGGACGGCACCGTCGAGGATGCGATTGTTGGCGAGGCGACGCCGGGCACACCCGCCGGGACGCCGGTCGCGTCGCCGCAGGCAAGTCCCATCGCGACACCGGAGTAGCGGAGCGACGACACAACAGGAGAGGCATGGTGATGGAACGGTTCAACGGACTGACGTTGTGGGGTTCTGGTCGTCGCTCGATGCGCGTGGTGCTCGTCGGCATCAGCCATGCTTCTCCTGATCGCCCCGACAGCCGGCTCGGCCCAGACGAGCACGCCGACAACGGACCCCGCGACCGGTGTGATGAGCTGGCCGGAGCTCGACGGCGTGCCGGGCACCCATATCGATGGTGAGCTGCTCTACGCGCAAGTCCCGCCCGTCGGCGGGCCGCACAATCCGGTGATGCAGAACTGCGGGTTCTACAGCGAGCCGATCTACAACTGGCACGCCGTGCACTCACTCGAGCACGGCGCCGTCTGGATCACCTACGATCCGAGCCTGCCGGCTGGAGACATGGCGATCCTCCAGGCGTTCGGGACGCTCGATCACGTACTCGTATCTCCGTATCCGGGACAGGGAAGCCCGATCGTGGTCAGCGCCTGGGGACGGCAGCTGCGACTCGACGGCTTCGATCCGTATCAGGTGCAGGAGTTTGTCAGCGAGTTCCGCAATAATCCGGCAACCGCGCCCGAACCGAACGGTCCGTGTGAGCAGGGAACCTCCGATACGATCGCTCCCGGTGATACGCTTCAGACAGAACCAGCCGTGATATCCGGCACTCCGGACGAGGTTGCCGCCGCCGAGGCGGGCCAGTGAGTCATCCCCCGGCATTGCGGCGATGCGGGGGTGCCGGCAAGCAACAGGGATAGCAGGCATGCCATCGACCGTGACCCGCGAGAAACTGACGTTCTTCGGCGTGCTGGCACTGATCGTGGTGCTGGTTGCCGGCGGGTTCGCGGTCAATGGGCTGTGGAACCGCTCCCCCGACAGTGACTCCGCCGAGGCGGGGTTCCTCCGCGACATGCAGGTGCATCACCTGCAGGCCGTCCAGATGGCGATGATCGTCCGCGACCGCACCGAGGACGAGCAGATCAAGTCCATGACGACAGACATCGCCTTCAGCCAGACCTCGCAGATCGGCCAGATGCAGGGCTACATGGGGGTATGGGATATCGCTCCGACAGGAGACCAGGCGCCCATGGCGTGGATGGGTCACGCCGTCGCCCCTGGCGAGCGAATGCCTGGCATGGCTTCTGACGAAGAGGTGCAGATGCTGCGGACCCTGCCGGTCGAGCAGGCCGAGACGCTGTTCCTGCAGCTGATGACGCGCCATCACATCGCCGGCGTCGAGATGGCGCAGGATGTGATCGACCGCAGCGACAACGACGATATCGTCGACCTGGCGACATCGATGATGCGGGTGCAGAACGCCGAGATCCAGATCATGAACCAGTTTCTCGAAGGTCGGGGCTACGATCCGATCACACCGGAGAATGTCGACAACCTGGTGATCGCTTTCGACGCGACGCCACAGGCGAGCCCGGCCGCGACTCCCGCCAGTCACGAGGGGCACTGAACCTCGATCAGACGCACGTTTCGACTCGGTTTACATCGGTTCGCAGGGAGATTGGCGCGTAGGAGCGGTCCGGGCCTGTCCCGAGCAGGCGGCGCAGGCGCCGTCGTTGAAGGATGACCGGCCGGCGGTCGTGAAGCTGCCGCAGTCGATGGGGGATGCCGCCGGCCCACACATTGCCGCCCTGCGGGCGGCCGGGCGATCGCCCCTACGTCGTCGTGGAACCAACCTGAATCGTCGCCTGGGTTACGGCAGCCCGACGTGGATGGCGCGTGCATCGGCGCCGTCATACGCCGGCTCGTTTTCGGCGATTGCGGTCAGGCCGTCTCGTTCCAGCGCCATCACCAGCTCGGTGAGCCAGGGAAGATCCTCCGGCGCGAAGTCGGGCTTGACCAGGCGTCCGAGAGCGTCGAGTGGCATCGCACCGTCATTGTGCTCCCGAAGCGCGTCCATGATACGGCCGCGGAAATACCGGTTGGTCTGCTCGAAGGGGACGGCGCGAGCCTTGCCCTTGCGTGCCGAGGATGCGGCGAGAATATCCGAATGGATGGTGGGACGCGCCTTGCAGAATGCCTGCGCCGGACAGACCACGCAGGCGGGGGTGCGGGCGGTGCACTGGAGCGCGCCGAACTCGATCAGCGCCTGGTTCCAGCGCCAGCCGTCGCCGTAGGGAATCGCGGTCTCGGCGATCTCCAGCACCTCGCGGTCGCTTGCCTGGCGCTCCGGTACGTCGCTGCCGACGAACACGCGATGCAGCACGCGGCGCATGTTGGTGTCAATGAACGGGACGTTCCGCTCGAACGCGAAGCAGGCGATGGCGCCGGCGGTGTACGGGCCGATGCCGGGCAGGGCGAGCAGATCCTCCACCGTGTCCGGGAAGGTTCCACCGCGCTCGACGACCGCAGCCGCCGCGCGCTGGAGGTTCACGGCCCGCCGGTTGTAGCCAAGCCCTTTCCAGAGCCGGATGACGTCTGCCGTCGGTGCGCTCGCCAGGGCTTGCACATCGGGGAACCGCTCGAGCCAGGCGATGTAGTAGGGGATGACGCGGTCCACCTGCGTCTGCTGGAGCATGACCTCGGCGACGAGGATGCGGTACGGATCTCGCGTGCGACGCCAGGGCAGGTCGCGGGCGTTGCCCTCCCACCAGCCGAGCAATGCCCGTTGGAAGGCAGCGATGTCGTCGGCTGGCGGGAGAGTGGGATCGGTCATTCGAGCGTAGGCAGCGTTCGCTACTTGCCCATCGGGGCAGGGCGCTTGATCTCGATCACGCTCGGGCGGTCGCGGACGACGTTGACGAAGTCATGGAAGAACCCGACGGGATCCTTCGGCATGTCCATGTAGTTGAGCTTGAGGTACGCCGCCTCGCCGTTCTCGAAGACGATCGTCGGGGTGCCGAACACCTCGTGCTCGCTGCGGCCCTCACGGTAGTCGTTCTCGATGTCGCTGAAGACCTCATCCGAGGAAAGATCGGCGCGGAACTGCTCGAGATCGAGACCCGCGTCCTCCGCGGCCGATTCGAGAACCTGCTGTCGGCTGAGGTTGCGGCCCTCCTCATGGCGCTTGAGGAACAGCGCCGCATGGAACGCCGTGAACTGCTCTTCGCCCTGCTTCCTGGCGGCGTGGAACGCCTGGAAGGAGCGCAGCGTGCTGCTGGAACCGTCGTTCGGCTGCTCCCACACCTTGAAGTCGGGGTCCGAAGCGTTGACCTGCTCGAGCGGGAAGATGCGCCAGGTGAGATCGACCTCTTCGCCGAGCTCGTCCTTCACCTGGTCCAGCCAGAGCTGCGCCGCCCAGGCGAACGGGCAGGCGTAATCGAAATAGACGTCAAGCTTGTACGTCGCGGAGCCGGTGCGGTCCGCGGCGCGATTCTCGGTCGTGAGTGCCAATGTACGGGACCCTTTCGTTGCGTCAGCCGGCACCTTGCTCGAGGCGACGCGAGATCTCCTGCCAGCCGGCGTCGACCTGCGCGTACGTTTCTTCGATGGTGCCGCTGTTTTCGATGACACGGTCCGCGCGCGCGAGTTTGGGAGCCATGGGTGGCTGTGCCTCGACGCGGCGGCGTGCTTCCACTTTGGAGAGTGTATTGCGCTCCATCAATCGTGTCACCTGAACGTCGGTATCGGCGGTCACCACCCAGACCTCGTCGCAGTGGTCGGCGTGGCCGCTCTCGATGAGCTTCACGGCGTCGATCACCACCACGCCGCGCTCGATCGCTTCGACGCGCCGGTCGATTTCGGCGATCACGGCGGGGTGCGTGAGCGCGTCGAGCTCACGCAGCTTGCCGGGATCGCTGAAGACGATGGCGCCGAGTGCAGGACGGTCGAGGCTCCCGTCCGGCGCGATGATGTGAGCACCGAAATGGCCCGCAAGGGTCGCGAGAAGCGGCTGGCCGGGACCGACGAGCTCGCGGTAAACGAGGTCGGCGTCGATGCCGATGGCTCCGAGCTCCTCCAGGTGACGCACGACCGTGCTCTTGCCCGAGGCGATGTTGCCGGTGACGCCGAGGACGAATCTGCGGCGGTTGGACGCTCCAGTCGGAATGTCGCGACCGTGGATCACGCCACGAGGCTCTTCGGGAGCGGCTTTCGCCAGGCCGGCCACGCGATCATCGGTCATTCGCCCAGCTCGGCGGCGACGAGCTCCCGCTCCTGGGTGATCTCTTCCCATTGCTGGTAGACCGCATCGAGCTCCGCCTGGAGGCGCTCGTACTGCCCACCGAGGCGAGCAACGGCGTCGAGATCCTGATCGGCGCTTGCGATGGCGAGGGCATCGGAGATCTCGTTGACCTTGCCCTCCATCTGAGCGATCTCCCGCTCCACCTTGCCGAGCCGCCGTTCGACGTCTGTCGAGGTCCGACGCCGAGGCTTGCCCTTGGACGTGATCGTCATCGCGGGGTCGCTCGGCGCTTGCTGGGGCTCCGGTTCTGCCACCGGTTCGGGTTCGGGGCTCGGCGGTGCCGCGGCAGCCTCGAGGCGACGATGGTAGTCGCTGTAGTTGCCGAGATGCTCGTGGATCGTGCCATCCTCCACGATCCAGAGCTTCGTCGCCACCTTGTCCATGAAGTAGCGGTCGTGCGACACGAAGAGGATCGTGCCGTCGAATCCGGTCAGCATCCCTTCCAGCGACTCGCGGGCGTTGATGTCGAGGTGGTTCGTCGGCTCGTCGAGGATCAGCAGGTTCGCCCGCTCGAGCAGCAGGACCGCGAGCGCCAGCCGCGAGCGCTCGCCGCCCGAAAGCGAGCCGACCTGCTTGTACACATCGTCGCCAGTGAAGAGGAAGCGGCCGAGGTACGTCCGGGCGGCTTCCTCCGTCATCGGCTGGACATCGAGGATGACCGAGAGCGGCGTGCCGTCGCCGCGCCCGCGGAGCTGCTCGTGGCTCTGAGCGTAGTAACCGGGGTGCACGTTGGTGCCGAAGGTGTGGTCGCCGTGCAGTGCGGGCAGTGTGCCCACAAGCGTCTTCAGCAGCGTGGTTTTGCCGCTGCCGTTAGGGCCGAGGAGGCCGATGCGGTCGCCTCGCTCGATCGAGAGCTCCGGCGTGCGAAGCAGCTCGGTCGGATGGCCCGTCTCGCCGTCGTGGTAGCCGACCGACATCTCGGTGGTGGAGAGGACCATGCGGCCGCTGCGAACCGCGCCGCCGATCTTCATGGTGAGCCGATCGTGCTCCTGCGGCTTCGGGACGCGCTCCAGCCGATCAAGCTTCTTCTGCCGGCCGCGCGCCTCGCGATACCGCTGTCCGTTGCCGTACTTGCGGATGAACTCTTCCGTCCGGGCGATGTGCTCCTGCTGCTCCTCGTACTCCTTGCGGCGGCGTTCCATGCGCTCCTCGCGCAACTCAAGATAGCGGCCGTAGGGAGCGGGGTAGTCCTCGAGACGACCGAAGGAGAGGTCCATGGTGCGGGTGGTGACGCGGTCGAGGAAGTAGCGATCGTGCGAGACGATCAGGCAGGCGCCGTTCCACGTTTTCAGGAATGTTTCCAGCCACTCGAGCATGTCAAGGTCGAGGTGGTTCGTCGGCTCGTCGAGCAGCAGCAGGTCCGGGTCGGCGAGGAGCGCCTTGGCCAGCGCCACGCGGGTCTTCTGGCCACCACTGAGCTGGCTCACCGGCTGGTCGAACTGGTCCGACGTGAAGCCAAGCCCGGTGAGCACCTCGTCGGTGCGATGCTCGATGTCATAGCCGCCGGCCGTCTCGAAGCGGGTTTGCAGGCGCGCGTACTCGTCCATCAGCGCGTCGAGGTCATGACCGTTGCTGGACATCGAGTGCTTCGATCTCCCGCATCCGGCTGGCCATCTCGAGCACCGGCGTGAACGCGAGGCGCGCCTCCTCGCGGAGCGTTTCCTCCGAGGTGAACGACGCTTCCTGCGGCAGATACGTGATGCGTAGCCCCTTCAGCGGTGCCACGATGCCCGCATTGGGGTGCTCGATACCGGCGATGATGCGGAGCACGGTCGACTTTCCGGCACCGTTGACACCCACCAGCGCAACGTGCTCTCGCTCCACGACCTGAAACGAGACGCCGGAGAAGATCTCCTCGGCGATGTAGGTCTTGGCAAGGTCAGTGACGGTCAGAATCGGTACGGGGGGCATGAAGCTGGTCCTTGTGTCAGGGCGTGCAGGTCATTGCGTGGGCGCGGTCAAACCCGCTGCGAGCGGAGTTGCCAGCGGGTGTCAGGCTCTTCGGTTGGTCCGGAGTCAGCTGACCAGCAACATGACCGATGCGTCTCCTGCACAGGTGTCCACGAGAGGAATGGAACGGGCGACCACGGTGGCCGGCCGGGGTGTGTCGCGAGCGATGCCGCGGGAACCTCCATTAGTATAGCAAGGGCAGGAGATCCAGGAGGCGCATGCCCCGGTATGATGCGCCAGTTATGTGTACACTGCCTCACAAGAACTCATGCCCGCTCAGGAATCACCACGCAGGACCAATGCATGCCTGACCCGCTCAACACTGTCCTCTGGCCCACCGACAGCGCCCGTGGCGCCGCCGGCGAGATCGAAATCGCTGGACATGCGCTCTCCGCCCTGGCCAGTGAGTACGGCACTCCATTGTATGTCTTCTCCGAAGCTGAGCTTCGGGATAACTGCCGCCAGGTCACCCGCGCCTTCCGCGAGGCATGGCCACGGACGCGGGTGGTCTATGCCGGCAAGGCGGGACTGAATGGCACATTGATCCAGCTGCTCACCGAGGAGGGGCTCGGGCTCGATGTTGTGTCCGGCGGCGAGCTTGCTCTGGCGCTGTCCGCGGGGGTTGATCCGGCGGAGATCTCATTCCACGGCAACAACAAGGGCGAGGACGAGCTTCGCGAGGCGGTGCGGGCAGGTGTCGGCAAGATCGTCGTCGACAATCTCGACGAGGTCGATCGGCTCGCCGGAATCGCCGCGTCGCTCGGCGCCACGCAGCCCGTGCTGCTTCGACTGAACCCCGGCGTCGATGTGCACACGCACCACAAGATCAGCACCGGCATCGTCGATTCAAAATTCGGCATGCCAATCGCGAATGGACAGGCACGGGCGGCGGTCGAGCGCATCCTGATGCACCAGCAGCTTCAGCTGCTTGGCTACCACGCGCATATCGGATCGCAACTGTTCGAGTCCGAAGCGTACATCGCCGCAATCGACGAGCTCGTCGCGTTCGGCGCCGGGATGCGCCGCGACCTCGGTGTCGAGATGCAACATCTCTCGCCAGGCGGAGGGTTCGGCATCGCGTACCTGGATGAGGACGAGCCGAGGCCGGCGGCGTGGTGGGCGGGCGTGATCGCCAATGCCCTTCGCGATGCCTGCACCCGACACGACATGCCGGAGCCAGTACTCACAGTCGAGCCCGGGAGGTCGATAGTGGGACCTGCCGGTGTTGCGGTGTACCGGGTCGGATCGATCAAGGAGATTCCCGGCGTCCGAACATATGTTGCAGTGGATGGCGGAATGGCCGACAATATTCGTCCTTCACTCTATGATGCGCGGTACACCGCCGTGGTGGCCAATCGCGACGCAGACGTCGGACGCATCCGCGATGTCGCGGTGGTGGGGAAGTACTGCGAGTCCGGTGACATCCTGATCGAGCATGTCTCGCTCCCGGATGTCGAAGTGGGTGACGTGCTCGCGCTGCCGGGGTGCGGCGCCTATTGCCTGCCAATGGCGAGCAACTACAATGGCGCCTTGCGACCGGCGGTCGTGTTGGTGTCCAGCGGCGGCGTGAAACTGATGCGCCGGCGCGAAACCTATGCCGATCTGCTGCGCCATGATCCGGCGCTCGATCTCGCCCATGCGGCCAATTGACACATCTGCCCAGCCCGCTATTCGATTCTGTAATGATGGGACAGGCTCGATACAGCACGTGAGGAGATCCAGATGAGTGATGAAACGAACCCGACTGATCTGGATGTGGTGCTGCCCGACGATCTCGAGGCGGCGGACGAAACCGACATTGCACGCAGCCTGAGCCATATCGCTGATCTGCTCCACAGCGACGACGTCCCGGTGCGGCCAAGGCGGCGGGACCTCATGGAGGATGAGCCCGAAGCAGACGAGCTCGCCGAGGTGGAGATCGACGAGCCGGAACAGAACGGGCTCTCGACCGCCGCGATCGACGACGACACGAGCACCGACGTGAGTCTCGACGATCCGGTACGCATGTACCTTCGCGAGATCGGGCGCGTGCCGCTGCTGACGGCGGACCAGGAGGTCGACCTCGCCCAGGCGATTGAGCACGGCGAGTATCTCCGCGAGCTGCTGGAGCGGTTCGGCGCGAGCACCGTCGACGAGGCGGACCCGGTCGAGCTCGGCATGGCGACCTTCAACGCCTTCCGCGCTGGCTGGGAGGTCGTTGATCGCCTCGCGCGCGGCATGCAGGGTACTCCACCACCCAGCCGGGGCATGATCCTGAGCACGATGCTGCCGATCACCAACCTTCCTGACAAGCTCATCGCGCAGGTTGCTGGTGACCTCGACATGGATCCGGGTGACATCGAGGAATTCCTGCGCCAGCGTGCCATCGAGTGGCGGATGTTGCCCGTACCGGTCCAGGACGAGCTTCAGGACCCGTCATCGTGGCCCGACCCGCAGGACATCGAGGCGCTCTTCGAGCGGCGACGGGTGCGGCAGATTCGCGACTGGCGGGCCATGCAGGCGGAGGGCGTGTCGGCCAAGGTAGCGCTCACCGAGGCGAACCTCCGGCTCGTGGTTTCGGTGGCGAAGAAGTACTCCGGCCGCGGGATGGGAATGCTCGACCTCGTCCAGGAAGGCAATCTCGGCCTGATCCGGGCGGTCGAGAAGTTTCAGCACCACAAGGGATTCAAGTTCAGCACCTACGCGACATGGTGGATACGCCAGGCGATCACTCGCGCGATCGCGGACCAGGCGCGCACGATCCGCATCCCCGTGCACATGGTCGAGACGATCAACCGGCTCATTCGTACCAGCCGGCGCATGCAGCAGGACCTGGGCCGGGAGCCGACGGATGAGGAGCTCGGCAAGGAGATGGAGATGACGCCGGAGCGGGTCCGCGAGATCCTCAAGATCAGCCAGGACCCGATCAGCCTCCACATGCCGGTCGGCGAGGAGGAGGACAGCTCGCTCGGCGACTTCATCGAGGACCAGAACATGCCGGCGCCCGCCGATGCGGCGGGAAAGAAGCTGCTGCGGGAGCAGGTCGGTGACGTACTTTCCACGCTCAATGAGCGCGAGCGGGACGTGCTGGCAATGCGGTACGGGCTGAACGACGGCCGCGCGCGCACCCTTGAAGAGGTCGGGCGCGAGTTCGGTGTCACGCGTGAGCGCATCCGGCAGATCGAGGCGAAGGCGCTGCGCAAGCTTCGCCATCCGAACCGGGCGCGGATGCTGCGCGACTTCCTCGACTGATCGCGATTCCTCCCGGAAAGCGAATCCCTGCGAACGGGCCGGCCATGTGCCGGTCCGTCGCCGTTCACACAGGCAGGTCCGGGAGGCACGGGTATCGCTGGATACCGGCGGCGGGGCAGGCATCCTGCGAACCATGTACAGTGATGCAGATACGAAGACGAAGGAGACTCCTTGCATGTTGGTCGATACCGCGCGCGTTCACGTCAAGGCCGGCAACGGCGGCAACGGATCCGCATCATTCAGACGAGAGAAATACGTTCCCAAGGGCGGTCCGGACGGCGGCGATGGCGGCAAGGGCGGTGACGTCATTCTGCACGTCGTGTCGAACCTGAACACGCTCCTGCCGTTCCAGTACGTGACGCTCTACGCGGCGGAGCCGGGTGGGCACGGCGCGGGTCGCAACAAGACCGGCCGCGGCGGCAAGGACAAGGTCATCAAGGTCCCCGCCGGTACCGTCGTCTTCCTCGACGGAACGGGCGAGCAGATCGCGGACCTCACCCACCCCGGCGATGAGCTGGTGATTGCCCGCGGCGGCAAGGGCGGCCTTGGCAACGTCCACTTCAAGACCTCGACCCGTCAGGCGCCGCGAGTGGCCGAGCTTGGCGAGCCGGGCGAGGAGCGTTGGCTCAGGCTGGAGCTACGCCTCATCGCCGACGTGGGACTGGTGGGACTTCCGAACGCCGGCAAGTCGACGCTGCTGTCCACGGCGACACACGCGAAGCCGAAGATAGCCGACTACCCGTTCACGACCCTGCAGCCGAATCTCGGCGTGGTCGAGATCGGCGGCGCTGGCGGGCAGACGTTCGTGATGGCCGACATTCCTGGCCTGATCGAGGGCGCTGCCGGTGGAGCCGGGCTCGGTCACGAGTTCCTGCGCCACGTCCGGCGGACCAAGGTGCTGATCCACATGCTGGACGCCTCGGGCGGCCTCGAGGGGCGCGACCCGATCGAGGACTTCACCACGATCAACGACGAGATCCGGTCCTTCGACCCCGAAATGGGCGAGAAACCGATGTTCGTCGCGCTGAACAAGATGGACCTGCAGGAGGCACGTGACAACGCCGGCCGGCTGCGATCCTGGCTTGGCGACAAGGGATACACGCGCATCTACGACGTCTCCGCGGCCACGGGCGAGGGCATCGAGTCCCTGCTGAACGATGTCGCGGAGGAGCTCCGGCAGATGGCGGAGCGCGAAGCGGACCAGAAGCGCGCCGAAGAGGAGACGCCGAAGCGACGCGTCTACACACTCGGTGACATCGACGAGCGCGCCTGGGAAGTCGAGCGAACCTCGCTACACCACTTCCGGATTTCCGGCGTGGGAATCGAGCGGTTCACCCGCATGACGAACTTCGACGTGCAGGACTCCGTCGATCGCTTCCAGCGGGTGCTGGAGGGGAGTGGCATCCAGGCGGAGCTGGAGCGCCAGGGCATCCAGGAGGGCGACACCGTCCACATTGCGGACTTCGAGATGCCGTGGGGCGACCAGGACGAGGAAGGGAACCTCCTCACCTCGGATCAGTTCGTTCGCGCCGCGCTGGAAGCCGAGGCTGAGCTGGGCGACGACGGGTCATCGGAGCCGTAACTGCCTCGGTAGTCCTCCGGCAGCAGCGCGGCGATGGCGCGCATCATCAGCTGGGTGGCCTCGTCGGCGCCGAGGCGCCTGCCGTTGGCGCCGGACTCTGGCAGGCGGAATGGCTCACCTATGCGGATGCGAACGCCCCCGTGATCACGCGAGGGCATCTGGTTCGCCGGTCGCTTGCCGTTGAACGGCAGACGCTCCGAGCCGGTGATCGCAATGGGCAGGATCAGGCTATCCCCCTGGATCGCGATGAGGCCAGCGCCGGCATGCGCTGCGGCAAGGCGCATCGATTTACTCCTCGTGCCCTCGGGAAACATCCCGACCGCGACGCCATGCTGGAGTCGCGAGATGGCGTTGCGCACCGCCTTCCGGTCGCTCTTCCCGCGGGCGACCGGGAAGTTCCCGAACCTGCTGATGAGCCAGCCAAGCGGCCGGATCCTGAACAGCTCTTCCTTGGCCATGAAGTGGAGCGGGCGCGGAAACGCGATTTCGATCAGGACGGGATCGGCGTTGTGGAGGTGGTTGGACACCACCAGCACACCGGTGCCGTTGGGTGGGATGCGTTCCATACCCTCGACGTGCAGGCGCAGCGCCAGCCTCACGAGACCGTACAGCGGCCATCGCAGCAGTCGTCGCCAGATGCCGCGTACCGTGCCAGCTTCAGGGTTCATCGGCTCTGGTGATGCCTGCCCGCTCATACGGTCGTATCCGCGTTGTTGAGAAGGCGGGTTCGCGCGAGCGATGTGATCTCCTGAACGATGTCCTCGATATCGCGACCGTCGGTAAGGATCATCACGGCGTCCTCCGCTTTCCGGAGCGGGGACACCGTGCGCTCGGAGTCGTACTGGTCCCGTCGCTGGAGATCCTCGAGGATCGCGGCGTAGGAGATATCAATGCCGCGGTTGCGCATGTCGAGGTAGCGGCGGCGGGCGCGCTCCTCGGCGCTGGCGTCGAGATAGATTTTGAGCCCAGCGTCAGGGATCACGACGGTGCCGATGTCGCGGCCGACCAGTACCGCCGCGATGCCGGCGGCGATGTCGCGCTGCACGTCGAGGAGCGCCTGGCGGACCGCGGGATGCGCGGACACTTCCGATACATCGGCATCGATCTCGGGCGTGCGAATCCCCCAGGTGACATCCTCGCCGTCGAGCAGCACATCGCTGGTGCGACCGTCGTCGATTGAGGATGGCTGCAGCTCGATGCGTGCGTCGGCGGCCAACCGGGCGAGCATTTCCCCATCGGCGATCGGTGTGCCGGTTCGATGTGCGAGCAAGGTGACCACGCGGTAGAGCGCTCCGGTGTCGAACAGGAGCGCGTCCATTTCCGCGGCGACCTCAACGGCGACGGTCGACTTACCGGCCGCGCCGGGTCCGTCGATCGCGATGACCCTGTGGTGATCGTGGGTTTCCATGTCCGCTGCTCTTTCTCCGTGGTGGGCGGTCGCTCCGTTGCGAACGATCCGTCTTGCGCTCGGGCTGGCGGCGCTCGGGCTGGTGGTGCTCGGTACGCTGCTCCTTGCCACTTCGAGTCGGTGCCGCCGCGCCGCCCTGGTGGGTGTACCCGCCGACGGGCGCGGTGACGATGGTGCGCCGGCTGTTCGCCGCCTCGGCGTCCTCGACGGGCAGGCCGACCGACTGATAGAGCTGCACCAGCTCGCCGGGGGTGAGATCGCGCCACGCCCCACTGGGGATGCCCTGGACGCGGAGGGGACCCAGGCGCGTGCGCCGCAGCCGCGTCACCTCGATCCCAACCGCCTCCATCAACCGGCGAACAACGTGATAGAGGCCCTCGTGGAGCACGATCAGCACGGCCACGCCCTCCGAGGACTCGCGGAACAGTCGTACCTCCTTCGGCACCACGGCTCGCCCCTCGATCGAGACGCCATCGCGCAACTTCTGGAGCTGCGCTTCGGTTGGCCGCGCGTCGGTGAAGACGAGGTACTCCTTGTCGACCTCGTAGCGCGGGTGCATCACCCGATGGGCGAGATCGCCGTCGTTGGTCAGGAGCACGAGGCCCTGGGTGGCGCGGTCGAGCCTTCCGACCGGATAGACGCGCTCGCGGACGTCGACGAGGTCCATGACCGTCCATCGGTCGCGCTCGTCGCTGACGGTGGTGATGAAGCCGCTTGGCTTGTTGAGGATGATGTGCCGTGGCAGCTGGGCGCGGAGGACCCGCCCGTCCAGGCGAAGCTCATCGCGGTTCGGGTTTACGCGCGTGCCGAGCTCCGTGATCACGCGGCCGTTCACCTGCACGCGGCCATCGACGATCATCTTCTCAGCCGCGCGGCGGGACGCGACGCCCCGCTGGGCGAGCACGCGCTGCAGCCGCTCGCCCTGATATTCGTGGTCTCCGTGTGATGTGGCTTGGCGTTTGTCGCTCATGCGGCCATATCCATCTGCCGAAGGGCTGTGCCGTCGCGGGTCGATGCCGATGCCGGCTCGAGCGGCAGCGAACCGACGCGATCCTGGTCGTAGTAGATGTCGATGGTACCGCCACCGTCGGGAGCGAGCGCGAGCTGGTAGCGTGTCTGGGTCGCGTCACCGGTCGTGATGGGGATCGTCGGGCTTCCCTTCACGGAGACACCCCACACCTGCAGCTCGGTCGGCAGGTTGGCGAACGTCTCGGCGTCGTTCAGCGGCAGCCAGACGAACGACGCATCCATGAACTGGAACAGCTGCGGTGGCGTCGTCCCAGCGCTGGTCTGTAGGTGATATGCCCGGCGGCGTCGTACGCGAGGTCCGCATTCAGCACGGCGGTGATGACCAGGGAGCCACCGCTATTCACCTGGCGCGCGAGCACCACACAGCCGCCAGCCTCCTCAGTGGATCCGGTCTTGATGCCGACGACGCCGGACTGGCCGAGCAGGTGGTTGGTCGGTGCTCCCTGGTACTGGCGAGCCTCCGGCCCGACGGAGACGAAGGAGTATCCCGGCTCCTTGACGATGCCGGCGAGGAAGTCGTCCTTCATCAGCAGGCTGCCGAGAACGGCGATATCGCGTGCGCTGGAGTAGCTGTTCGGGGCGTCGAGGCCGTGCGGGTTGGTGAAGCGCGAGTTCTCGAGACCGAGATCGGCGACGTAGGAGTTCATCGCGCCGACGAAGGCGTCGTACTGCGCGATGGGGTCGTCACTTCCCGTGATGATCTTGCCGACGTGGCGGGCGAGGGCGTTGGCGCCGTCGCTGCCCGACGGGATCAGGAGACCATACAGCAGCTGGGAGACGGTGAGGGTGTCGCCGACCTGGAGGTTCATGTTGGATTCGGTGGCGTTGTCGACCAGGTCGTCCTTGACGATCGTCACCTGCTGATCGAGCTCGGCGTACTTCATCGTCACCAGTGCGGTCACGATCTTCACCGTGGAGCCGATCGGCATGCGCTCGTTCTCGTTCTTGGCGAAGAGCTTGATGCCGGTGTTCACATCGAAGGCGTAGACACCCTTGCGCGGTCACGTCCGGCACCTGGATCGCCGCCGAAGCGGGCTGAGGCGGCACCCACAGCGCGGTCATGAAGGCAAGGACGATGCTGACAACGAGAATCGGGCGCCAAAGCGTAGCGCGTGGTGCGGCGGTAGCGAGCAAGATGCTTCCCCGGGAGAGTGGTGCGAATCGCGCCGGCGCAGCGCGCCAGCCACGGAGCCAGCGTGGTTCACAGGCGTCCTCATGTTCGGTGTTCAAGTATACGGGTGAACGTGCGATCGAGGCGAGGCCCGATGGCTCGCGGTACACTCGGATCAGATGGTCGCAGCAGGATGGGCGCGGCCAATGATCCGTCGGAACGAGTGGGAAGATCGAGCCACAGTGGCTGGAACGGGCACGATGCACGCGAGTAGGGAGAAACGGGTGCGAATCGCCGCGATCGGCGATGTGCACCTGCGGATCGACGTGCCCTCGATCACTGGCGACGATATCCGCTCGGCCGCGCTCGACGCCGACATCCTGCTCCTCACGGGAGATCTCACCGACAACGGGCGTCTGCCAGAGGTGGAGGCGTTCGCGGCGCTGATGACGGAGATTGACCGGCCAATCTACGCAGTCCTTGGGAACCACGATCGCCGCAGCCTGCGGCGCAGGGAGTTCCGGCGGGTGCTCGCCTCCGGTGGCGTCGAGCTGCTCGACGGCGAGTCATCCGTGATCGAGCTGGACGGTCTCCGGATTGGCCTTGTTGGCGTCGGTGGCTACGGCGGTGGGTTCTGGCCGGACGAGGCGCCAGACCTGATCTCCACGAGGCTGAGCCAGGCGGTCGCCGTGCGCGCCAGACGCGAGGCGGCTCGGCTGGAAGCGGCGCTCGACGCGCTCGGGTCCCACGAGACCGACGTCACCATCGTCAACATGCACTATGCCCCAACAACCAGCACGCTCGGTGTCGAGCCAATGGTGAAGCACTGGATGCTCGGGAACTCCATTCTCGGTCGGGTTGTCGACCGGCACGGCGTGTCGCTGGTCGTCCACGGTCACGCGCACCTCGGCAACTACGAGGGGTACACGCCGGGCGGCACGCCGGTGCGCAATGTGGCGCTTCCGGTCATCGGCCGGCCCGCGGTGATCGAGATTCTCGCCGACGGTGGCGTGAGGGACATCGCTCCGCCGAACGAGCCAGACCTGGTCACGGCCCGGACAGCGCCGGTGCCGCAGTGACGATGAGCCGCGTATCCCTCGCACATCCCAGCCGAACACCCGAGCTGTACCGGCTCGACTCGCTGGTCAACCCCTACGCGCCAACCGATGCGGTCGCCGAGGCGCTCGCGGATATCGACCTGGTCAGCACTCCGTCTTCCGCGCTGGCGAGCGATTTGCGCCGCCGGCTTGCCCGAATATCGGGCGTCGACGAGCGCTGGATCATACTCGCCAATGGGATCGACGAGCTCTATCGCGCGCTGGTGGGGTGGCGACTCGATGCCGGCCCGTTCGCGGTGTTCCCGCCAACTCACCTGGCGGAGCTGCAGCGCGTGGTCGATCACGGTGGGGACATCGATGTGGTGTCGCGCCGAGGCGCGTTCGAGCTCGGGCTTTCCAGCACGGCCCGCCGTTTCCGCGAAGGTGCGACGAGTGTGGTGATGTCGCCGAACGATCCGACCGGCACGCTCGTCGATCTGCACGAGCTGGTGCGCCTCTCGCGCCAGAGCGCCATCGTGGTGGTGGACGAGCGTCATGCTGCGTACACGCCCCGCACGACCGCGCATCTGGCCCGGGAGTTCGACAACCTGGTGGTGCTGCAGTCGATGGAGTGGTGGGCTGGTCTGCGCGAGCACCCGATCGCCTGGGCGATCTGCCCGCCATCGATCGGCAGGCATTTGGGAGCACGCCTCAACGGTCAGCACATCGATCGCGCATCGCTCGTCGCGGCGCAAGCGACGCTGGACGACTGGGTGTGGCTGACAGGGACGCTTCGGCGGCTGACGATGGAGAAGGGCCGGCTGTACCGGCAGCTGCGCAAGCTCAGCATGTTGCACACGCCGCATCGGTCGTGGGCGAACTACGTGCTGACCAGCTTTGCGCGGGGCAGCGTCGAGTTCTTCGTCCCTCGCCTGGAAGAGCGTGGCATCCACGTGTTCGTGCCAGACCAGGACCTGCTGCCTGGTCACATTCGCGTCAGTGCGGTGTCCTCAGAGGCGACGGACCAGCTGAAGCGCGCCCTGATCGAGATCGCCCTGGAGCTGTAGAGACCTGCATCGCGGCGAGCTCGCGCCTCAAACGGTTGAGCTACGGCAGTTTGATCCGCAGGGGGCCTTCTATCGGTCGCCGCCGATGGCGTCCAGCTGCCTGGCGAAAAGCTCATCGAGCGCCGTGCTGGCGAGTACCAGCATCTCGTCGAGCGTGCCCGAGGTGAACGGCGCGGCCTCGGCGGTGCCCTGTATCTCCACGAACTCGGACCGGTTCGTCATCACCACGTTCACATCGACATCGGCGCGCGAGTCCTCGCGATAGTCGAGGTCGACCATCGGCACCCCCTTGACGACGCCGACGCTCACCGCGCTGATCTGGCTGACGATGGGGTACGCGCGAAGCCGCTTCTCATCCATCAGCCGGCGGCAGGCGAGTGCAAGGGCAACCCAGGCGCCGGTGATCGAGGCGCAGCGAGTGCCGCCATCGGCACGAATGACGTCGCAGTCGAGGACGATCTGTCGCTCGCCGAGCTTCTCGAGGTCAACACCGGCGCGTATCGCGCGGCCGATCAGGCGCTGGATCTCAACCGTGCGTCCACCCTGCTTGCCCTTCGTCGCCTCGCGCGGGGTTCGCTCGCTGGTGGCGCGGGGCAGCATCGCGTACTCGGCCGTAACCCAACCGCGACCCTTGCCCTTCATCCAGCCCGGCACGCGCTCCTCGACCGTCGCGGCACAGAGCACATGCGTATCGCCAATCTTGATGTACGCGGAGCCCTCGGCGTGGGGCAGCGCGTTCGGCGCGATGCTCACGGGCCGCATCTGCTCGACGGTGCGTCCGTAGGATCGCTTGACGGGAATCTCGATCGTCATCTGGTGTCCTTGGTGTCAGCGTCGGGTTCCGGGGTGCTGGTCCTGGCGTAGATCTCTCTCACGCGGGCGAGCCGCGCTCCAAGCTCCTGCTCGAAGCCCCGGTCAGTCGGCTCGTAGTACTGACGCCCCTCGAGGTTGTCCGGCAGGTTCTGCTGGCCGACGATGCCCTCCTCGAAGTCATGGGCATAGCGATAGCCCTTCCCATAGCCGGACTGCTTCATGAACTTCGTCGGCGCGTTGCGCAGGTGCATCGGCACCGGATCGTTGCGCGTGTTGGCGACGTCCTCACGCACGGCGCCCCACGCCCGGTAGACCGCGTTGCTTTTCGGCGCCAGCGCGAGGTAGACGACCAGCTCCGCGAGCGCGACCCCGGCCTCCGGCATGCCGAGGAAGTGCACGGACTGCTGCGTGGCGATTGCCTTGGGCAGCGCCATCGGGTCCGCGAGACCGACATCTTCCGAGGCGAACCTCACGAGCCGCCGCGCGACGTAGAGCGGGTCGTCGCCGCGCTCGATCATGCGGGCGAGCCAGTAGAGCGCGGCGTCCGGGTCGGAGCCGCGAATGGTCTTGTGGAGCGCGGAGATGGTGTCGAAGTGGCCCTCGCCACTCTTGTCGTAGGTGGCGGCACGGCGCTGGGCGGCGTCGGCGACGAGCTTCTCGTCAATCGTTCCACCCTTGTCGACTCCGGTCGCGGCGTATTCGAGCGTGTTGAGCGCGAAGCGGGCGTCGCCGTTGGCAAGGTTCACCAGCAGCGAGCGGCCCTGCGGGGTGAGCGAAATTTCGAGGCGGCCAAGGCCGTGCTCCGTATCGCGCAGCGCGCGGTCAACCACCCTGCCGATGTCGTCATCAGTGAGTGCCTGCAGGGTGACGACCCGAGAGCGAGAGAGCAGGGGAGCGTTCACTTCGAACGAAGGGTTCTCCGTCGTGGCCCCGATGAGAATGACCGTGCCATCCTCGACATGGGGCAGGATCGCGTCCTGCTGTGCCTTGTTGAACCGGTGGATCTCGTCAATGAAGAGCACCGTGCGGGTGCCGTTCATGCCGAGACGGTCTTTCGCGCCCTTGATCGCGGCGCGGAGATCGGCGACACCGCCGGTCACGGCGCTGACGCTCTCGAAGGCGGCGTTGGTGGTGTTCGCGATGATCCGCGCCAGCGTGGTCTTGCCCGATCCGGGTGGTCCCCACAGGATCAGCGAGGAGAGCCGGTCCGCCTCGATCGCGCGGCGGAGCAGTGTCTCCGGCCCGACGATGGTCTCGTGGCCGACGAGGTCGTCGAGCGTGCGCGGGCGCATGCGCGTCGCCAGTGGCGCGCGGCTCGAGAGCTGGTTTTCGCGCTGGAGATCGAAGAGATCCTTCACCCGCTGGGTCCGTCGTTGTTCGCCTCGATCATGGCCTCGATCTCGTTCATCCGGCGCTCGAGATCGCTCGGCACCTTGAGGCCCTGCTCGTGCATCTCCTCGATCAGGGATTCCAGCCGCTCCAGCTCGGCGAGCCACTCCTCGCTGGTTTCAGGAGGCTTCGAGTCCGATTTCGGTCGGTACGGGATGATCGGGTCAGACATGCTGTCCCTCCTTGCGCTGCGATGCTATCCGAGGACAGCGAGCAGCAGGATGGCGAGGCCGCCGACGGCGCCGAACTCCGCGTAGTCGCGTCGCTGCACCTCTCCGGTCTCGGCGTAAACGAGGATGATCCCGGAAACCATGTAGAACACCGCGAGCAGTACCGCACCCCCTGCCCATCCATACGATGGCCACCAGTTGAGTGCCATCATCGACTGAAGCAGCACCCAGGCCCCGATGACGGCGAAGAACACCCGTCGACCGGGGGCGATGCCGGCACGCTCCAGTGTCTCGAGGATGAGCAGCAGCGCCACGATGCCAACGAGCGGCGCGGCGAGCCAGGTGTCGAGCTTGTTGAGGTAGATCGCGCTGAACGCGAAGAATGCGACGCCGTGGACGACGAGTGTGTGGATGGTCGATGCCACCCGGCTCGACTGCTCGTCGACCTCGTCGAGCAGATCGCGCGAGAGCAGCGCACCGGCGGTGCCAATGAACGCCAGCAGCGGCCCCACGAGCAGCATCAGCTGGTTGTGGAAGGTGGCGACGAGCACGATGGCGGCGAAGACGGAGACGAGCGGCACGGTCCAGGCGGTCGCCATGGTCGTTCGCGCGCGTGGCTGGCCGACCTGAGCGGCGGCGATCGTGGCGGTGCGCTCGGCGAACTGGGCGCCGCCGGCCGCGAGCACCATCACCACGGCGGCGATGAGCCAGAACCCCGTGGAGGTGTTCTTGAACACCGGCGGATCGCCTTCGATGTCGTTCCCAACGGTGATGATCGCGAGGATGAGTACCGCGCCCGCCGTGAGCAGGCTCACGACGACACCCTGCCCGTAGGCTGGCTGTCGCGCATCCGCCCGGGGGATGCCGAGACCGAACACCTTGTGGTGCGTGTCGTCGTCCCGCTCGTAGTCGTCAGCGTCGGGCGGCTCGGCCGGTGGCCGGGAGCGGAGCGAGTGCGATTGCTGCTCGTCATCGGTCATGTTGGCATCCTGTGCTCTGAGCTGACCCCGTGGCGCGGCGGCGCGGTCGGTTGCGGGGCTACCGTCACTATCGTGCGTCGGTCCCCTGCGTGATGCGGGACCATGCCGCGTGTATCCGCTCGGGCGCGATCGCCCCCGCGCGAATCACCGCAATCCTAGCATTCTCGACGCCCATCACCGTGGACGGCTCGCTGGAGGGTGTGAAGCCACCGTTGAGCACGACGTCGATCCCGTCCTCGATCTGGCTGGTGAGGTCCTCCACGGAGCGAGCCGGCGCCTCGCCGGATCGATTGGCGCTGGTGGTGGCGAGCGCGCCACCTGCCCGGTCGCAGATCGTGAGCGCGATTGAGTGGTCCGGCATGCGGACTCCCACCGTGCCGTCCGCATGCACGATCTCCCTGGGCATGCCGGGCTTCGCCGGCAGCGCCACCGTCAGCGCGCCGGGCCAGAACTCGCGAAGCAGCTCCAGCACATGCGCGTCCGGCATCTGCGCGACGAGCTCGATCCGATCGATGGAAGAGATGAGCACGGGAAGCGGCTTTGCGGCATCGCGCCCCTTGATGGCGTAGATCCGGGCGAGGGCGTCGGGGTGCTTCAGTGACGCGCCGATGCCGTAGACGGTATCGGTGGGGAAGGCGATCACGCCGCCATGCTGGACGGTGTGGATGGTTTCTTCGAGTGCGCGCGGTGCTTCCAGCGACAGTACCTTCACCGATCCTCCCAGCGTGTGGCGCGATTCGTTGGGCCGAGCCAGCGACGGCTGGCTTGGCATTGTCCAATGGTGTCAGATTCTGCTAGAGGCTGGCCTTGATGGTTTCGGCGAGCTGCGCGTTGATGCCGTCAACGGTCGCCAGCTCATCGGGTGTCGCCTCGCGGATGCCCTTCACGGAGCCGAACCGGCGGATGAGCGCCTTCTTTCGCTTGGGGCCGACGCCGGGAATCTCATCGAGCTGGGAGGCGATGGACGCCTTCCCGCGGCGGTTGCGATGGAACGTCACGGCGAACCGGTGCGCCTCGTCCCGGATCCGCTGCACGAGGAAGAGCGCCTGGGAGTCACGGGGCAGCAGGATCGAGATGGGGTTGCCGGGGAGGAAGAGCTCCTCCTGCTCCTTGGCGAGCGCGGCGATGGGGACATCGTTCATGCCGACGTCATTCAGCGCGCCGACAGCTGCATTGAGCTGTCCCTTGCCGCCGTCGACAATGACGAGGTCCGGCAGCCGGGTCCACTTGCCGTTCTGGTCCTCGTCCGCCTCGGCGGCACGTCGGAAACGGCGGGTGATCACCTCGGCCATCATCGCGAAGTCGTTCGCGCCGATGATCGTCTTGATCGTGAAGCGGCGGTATTCCTTCTTGGCCGGTCGACCATCCTCGAACACCACCATGCTGGCGACGGGGTTGGTCCCCTGCAGGTTGGAGATGTCGTAGCACTCGATGCGGCGGGGCAGGCGCGGGAGGTCAAGCGCCTCTGCCAGCTCGGTCATCGCGGCAGTCATCTTCTGCTCGTCCGACAGGAATCGGAGGCGCGACTGCTCCAGGTTCTCCGATGCGCTCTCGGCGATCATCGCCACCAGCTCCCGCTTCTGGCCTCGCTGCGGGACGCGAATCTCGACCGATCCCTCCCGCCGCTCCTGCAGCCATGGGTGAACGATTCCCGCCTCATCGTCGGGCAGCGCATGCTGCAGGAGGATCAGCGGCGGGATCATCGCGGCGGTGCCGTAGAACTGGGTCACGAAACCTGACAGGATCTCGCGCGGGTCGTCGCCGATGGCAGCCCGCATCTGGAAGAACTCGGAGCCGATGATCTTGCCGTTGCGCAGGAACCCGACCTGCACGCCGGCATCGCCGCCGGCACCCTGTGCCACCGCGATGATGTCGGCGTTGGTGCCCGGGTTGGACACGATCTTCTGGCGCTCCAGCACATGCCGGACCGCGGAGAGGCGGTCGCGGAGCTCGGCGGCGCGCTCGAAGTTCCAGGCCTCCGACGCCTGGTCCATCTCGTCCTCGAGCGAAGCGATGATCTCGTCGCCACGGCCTTCGAGGAACATCTTTGCGCCGGCGATCGACTTCATGTAGGTATCGCGGTCGACGGCGGCGATGCACGGCGCGGTGCACTGCTTCATGTGGTAGTAGAGGCAGACCTTCTCGTGCCCGGTGATCGTCTTGTCGCATTTGCGATACGGGAAGAGCCGGTTGAGCAGGTTGATCGTGTCGTACGCGGCACTGGCCGAGGTGTAGGGACCGAAGTAGGCGCTGCCGTCCTTGACGATCCGCCGCGTACTGAGCACGCGCGGCCACTCCTCGTTGGTAATCCGGATGTACGGGTACGTCTTGCTGTCCTTCAGCATGACGTTGTACTTGGGCAGGTACTTCTTGATCAGCTCGTTCTCGAGGATCAGTGCCTCCGACGGCGTGTCGGTGCGGATCACCTCGAAGTCGGCGATGTGCGACACGAGCTCTCGCGTCTTGGGATCCATGCCGCGCTTGGACTGGAAATAGGAGCGGACGCGATTGCGCAACGACTGCGCCTTGCCCACGTAGATAATGTCCCCGGTGGCGTTTTTCATCAGGTAGACGCCAGGGGCTGTGGCAAGGGCGGAAAGTCTGGTGGAGAAGTCAGGTCGCTGCGTCGTCATGGCATCGGTCAGTATACCCGGCTCGTGCGGGAGCGAACCGTGCCGGAGTGCCGGACGGCTGACTGATGTTACGGAAGCGCCGCCGGGACCGATTGGCAAGGCTCCGACCGAAGGGGCATCATAGACAGGTGAACGTTGCGCTGGCCGCCGCTGCCCGGTCGCGCTCGCCCCCGCAAGCAAGGAAGCCGTAACCATGTCCGAGAAGCAGGAACAGAAATTCGCCTTCGCCGCCTTCTGGCTATACACGCGTTCGGAGAAATGGTTCGGGATCGAGGACATCGACTGGGAGCGAGAGTGCAGCCAATCCGCTGACGCGCTGCAGCGCGAGCACGAAGGCGTTGTGCTGCGCGGGGTGTACTCCTCGATCGGTCTCAACGCGAACGCGGACATGATCGTCTGGGCCGTCTCACCCCAATTTGAGAAGTTGCAGGACTTCGCGATCGCCTTCGACAAGTCGCCGCTGGGACGCCGGCTGACGATGGTCGAGTCGTACATGGGTGTCGGTGGCATGTCGCTCTACGACCCGACGCACGGGCCCGCCTTCATGAAGGATGTCGAGGCGGCGAAGTACCTGAGCGTCTACCCCTTCACGAAGACGCCGGACTGGTACCTGGTTCCGTTCGAGGAGCGCCGCCGGCTGATGATCGAGCACGGCGAGATGGGGCGAGAGTTCCCGACCATCCTGACCAACACGGTGAACTCGTTCGGCATTCAGGATCAGGAGTTCATCGTCGCGCTTGAAGATGATGATCCACATACGCTGATCAAGATGGTCCAGCGGTTGCGCGCCGCCGAGGTGCGGAAGTACACGGCCGTTGACACGCCAATCTACCTGGGCCACCGCAAGCGGGCGGAGCAGGTGTTCGAGGACCTCCGGTAGGGTGAGCCAAGTCGCCAACAACCCAACCCGTCATTTCGACCTAGCCGGCACGCGCCGCGCGGAGAAGTCCTCAGGTGGATCGCACTTGTCGGTGTACGTTGAGCCATCTCGCGGGCGAGATTTCTCCACTCCACGCGCGGTCGCGCGTTTCGCTCGAAATGACCGGTTTGCCTCGGTCGGGTGATCTACAGGAGATCACGTATCGTCCGTCGTTGCCGGTGCGAAGTGCTGCAGCTCGTGCTCCAGCTCCTCCAGCGCCGCGCCGCCTGCCATCAGCGAGATGACCTGCTCGCGGCTTGTCTCCGACTTGCGGAACGTGCCCTCTGACCGTCCGTGGCTCAGCAGTGTGAAGACGTCGCCGATCGCCCAGGCGTGGTGGACGTTGTGGGTGATGAACACGACGCCGAGCCCTTGCTCGCGGGCGCGGGCGATGTACCGCAACACGACGCCGGCCTCCTTGACGCCGAGCGCCGCCGTGGGCTCGTCGAGGATCAGGATGCGCGCGCCGAAATAGACCGCCCGCGCGATCGCGACAGACTGTCGCTCGCCGCCGGACAGCGTCCCGACTGGCTGTGAGGTGTCCCGGACGGAGATCCCCATCCGGTTCAGCTCTTCGCGGGTGACGGCGTTGGCCCGTTGCACATCGAAACGGCGGAACGGTCCCCAGCCGGTGGTCGGCTCCGAGCCGAGAAAGAAGTTCCGCGCGATGCTCATCAACGGGATCATCGCGAGGTCCTGGTAGGCCGTGGCGATTCCCGCGTCAAGTGCGTCGCGAGGGGAGCCGAACCGGACCGGTTTTCCGTCGATTCGCATCTCGCCGGTATCCGGCCGATGCACCCCGCTCAGAATCTTGATAAGCGTCGACTTCCCGGCGCCGTTGTCCCCAAGAAGGCAGTGCACCTCGCCGGCTGACACCGTCATGGAGACGCTCTGGAGCGCCCGCACGTTGCCGAACGACTTGGAGACGCTGCTGACCTCGATCAGCGTTTCGTGATCCATCAGTGCCCCCTCGTGGCGCGGACGCGCACGTACCGGTTGATGAGCACCGCAACAAGCACCATCGTGCCAAGGAACACCTGGAACCAGTCAGCGTCAACGCCGGCGTAGACGATACCCTGCCGCACCATGCCGAAGACGAGTGCGCCGATGGCGGCGCCAATTGCGGAGCCGTAGCCACCGGTGAGAAGGGTGCCGCCGATGACGACGGCAATAATCGCGAAGAACTCCTGCTGCTGGCCGCGCAACACGTCAGCGCCGGTAGTCGCGATCACCTGGATCGCGGCCACGAGCCACCCCGCCACCGCGGTGCCGATGAAGAGCGTGATCTTGACCCGGTTCACGGGGACGCCGACATTCCGCGCCGCCTGTTCGTTGCCACCCGCGCCGAAGATCCAGTTGCCGAACGGTGTTCGCAGGAGCAGCCACGTCGCGAGTGCGGTGAGCCCCAGCCACCAGACAATCGAGATCGGGAACTTCGCCCCGAGCATTGCGATGTCCGAGTCGAACACCCGCTTCGCCGAGCCGTAACCGGTGGCGCCGGTCAACCCGCCGACCTGCGTGCGGCCGGTCTCGATGCGCGTCAGCGCGATGGTGAGCCCGCGGATGATGAAGAGCGTCGCGAGGGTGATGATGAAGGAGGGGAGGCCGGACCAGCGCACCAGCACGCCATTGATGAAGCCGATGACAATGGCGGCTGCAAGTGCTGCCGCGAGGGCGATCCACATATCGAGCTCGTGCTCGATCGACAGGATCGCGATGATCATGCCCGATGCGCCGATCGTCGAACCGATCGAAAGATCGAACTCACCGGCGATCATGAGCAGTGCCACAGCGATGGCGAGGATGCCGAGCTGGGCCGACACCTCGAGGTAGCTCGCGGTGCCGCGGGCGGAGAGAAAGCCGCTGTCGCCGGCAACGATGGCGAAGTACACCCAGAGCGCCGCTGCGCCCATGATGGCGCCGACTTCCGGGCGCATCAACGTGCGACGTACCACGCTCGACCGGCTCAGGCGATCGTCTGTCGGGATGGTCCGCTCGGCTGACGACGCGTGAGGGGACGACATGGGGAGGTCTGCTCCACGTGCGGATGCGGTGGCCGGGCAGGCACGATTGCCCACCCGGCAGGAAGCGGGCTAGCGCGTGCCTTCCTCGACCAGCGACATGACCTGGTCGACGTTGCTGGCGTCGACGAATCCGGGGCCGGTCATGACCACGTCGTTGGCCAGCGTGTTGCCGTTTCGCTGGTAGAGCGTGAGCAGCACGATCGGCAGGTACCCCTGGAGGTACTGCTGCTGGTCGATGGCAAACAGCACCGTGCCGTCCTTGATGCCCTGGAGCACTTCCGTCGACAGGTCGAAGGTGGCGAGCTTGACGGTGTCACTGACGCCGGCGGAGTCGATCGCCATCAGGGCCGGCAACGCACCCGTCGGACCGAGCGCCATGATCCCGTCGATGTCCGGGTTCGCGGTGAGGGCGGCCTCAACCCGCTGCTGTGCCTCGGTCGGGTTGTTCAGGTCGACGACGAGCTGCTCAACGGTGCCGCCACTCTCGGCAAGGCCGTCGGTGACGCCTCGACAGCGCTCTTCGAGCCCGGCGTTGCCGGCCTCCTGGATCAGGCAGATCGCGGTGGTGACGCCTTCATCACCCATGCGCTGCCCGCCCCCGAGACCGGCTTCGTACTCGGTCTGCCCGACGTGAGTCATCAACCCGAGATCCACCGAGGCTTCGGCGCCCGAGTTGATGGAAATGACCGGAATCCCGGCGTCGATGGCGGCCTGGATCGACGGCGTCAGCGCCGCAGCGTCCGGAATCGAGACGACGAGGCCATCCGGCTCGGAGGCCACCGCCGCGTCGATCAGCTGCGACATGGCGACCATGTCGAAGGTTGTCGGCGCCTGGTATTCGACCGACACACCCATGTCGGTAGCTGCCTGGTCAGTCCCGCGCTGGACGACAGACCAGAACGGGTCGGATGCCTGGCCGTGGGTGACGACGACGAACCTGAGCTGATCCTGCTGGTCCTGGGCGCTGACCGCGCTGATCGATGCGATCGATCCGGCGATGAGCACGAGAATGAGCATCAGTCGGGAGATGCCGCGCATGATTGGTATCCTCCTCTTCGAATCCTGCGGTTTACGAAGCTGAGTCCCATGCGCTCTTGTCGACGCGGATCGCGGGGTGACCGCGCGACCGCCACGCGCCGCCTGCGAGGCGTGTGGCGAGCGTGGCGCGGTCGGTTCGATGTCTGCCGCAGACAAGAGCGTATGCAGCCATGATACAGGCGCGGCGACGATTCTGTACCCCCGCAAACGAGTGCGCCCTCCCCGGAAAGCCGGGGAGGGCGCGAGAGCGTCGTCTATTGCGTGCGGATCAACGCTTGCCCATGAAGCTGGAGATCAGGTCACCCTGGTCACTGAAGCGATCCTGCCCGACCTCGCGCAGCTTGGCGATCAGGTCCTCCTTGGCACCATTGCGCTGCAGGCCGGCGATGACTTCTTCCTTCGTTGCCGGGAAGTCGATGCCTTCGACGTACTTCTTCAGGTCGCCCACCTCGCCGACATCGCCAGCGTTGGACGCCGCGTTCTTGATCTTGTCGAACATGTGTGCCTCCTTAGCATACGCCCAGAACCATCCGGCGCCGGGCTCCCTGCATTCGCAGCAAGCCTTGTGCCAAGGCTCGGCAGGTTCCGCGCGATGCGTGGTGACTGTCCAGTAGTGCTAGACCACGCGGCGCGAACCAGGATCCTCAGGCTGTTGAACAAGATTTCAGTTTCACGCTGCACAGGCGAGTGTGCGCGGCGGCATGGACGGGAAGCGGTTCGGCAACATCATCCCGGGTGACCTCCTGCCCGACCGTGACCCGCCCCACCCACCGTCCGTTGCTGGCGCGAGGTAGCGGGGATGCTGCCGGGATCGAGGTCGGGTGCTCCTCGCTGGTTGCCTGAGGGCTGATCGTGCTCGAGCTCAATCTCGCCGGCCGGCGGGAAACGGCTGACGTGCTGCCTCCACCGCCGCGCCGCCAGGAACGAGTGCCTCCGCTGGCGGTGTGTCGCGATTCTTTCGGTCGGGCACGGCGGTGAGCTGGTCCATCCGTTTCTCGTCGGGAAGGAACCATGCCACGCCGATGGTGAGCAGCACGATGAGCGGCAGCGTCCGCATCGCGCTTTGAAGTCCCACGGAATCCGCCAGGGTGCCGAACAGCGGCGCACTGATCGCCCCGGCGATGAAGCTGAGGCCGAGGATGAGGCCTGACGCCATGCCGGCGCGACCGACCATCAGCTGCTGCGCCATCACCAGGAGCAGGGGAGCGGTCGAGGCAGCGAGAAGGCCGACCATGCCGCCCGTGACGAACGCGAGCGGACCGGGGAACTCTGCGAAGAGCCAGACGGCCGGCACCGATGCCGCGAGCGTGACGAGAATGACGTTGCGGCGTCCGAAGCGGTCCGCGAGCTGGCCGGCGCCGATCGCGCCGACCGCACTGGACAGCACCACCGTCGTCGCCAGCGGCGCGTAGAAGCCGGATCCATAGCCGAGGCGCTCGTACCAGACAGGGATGAACGTCTGCACGCCCACGATCGGGACCATGCGGAGCATCATGACGAGGATCACGACGCTGATGACGGCCAGCGGCAGCGGTGGCGCGAGAGGCGCGTCAGGATCGGCGGCACGGTGGCGCGAGCCCTTGAAGGCGATGTCCCGCATGCTCACGAGGAGGTAGATGGCGATGGCCACACCGGGCAGGATCATGATCGCGGTTCCGCGCATGCCGAACAGGGCGAACACCAGCGCGCCGACGAGCGGTCCGAGCGCGAAGCCCACGGTGCCGCCCGTGACGTAGACCGACATGGCGCTGTTGCGCTGGCGGTCGGGGATTACGGCGCTCGCGTTGAGGGCGCCGAGTGGATGGAAGGCACCGGAGCCGAAGCCCGCGAGCGCCGCCAGCACGAGCAGCGCCGGAAAGTTGGGTGCGAACCCGACGGCGGCGAAGAGCAGCGCGGTCCACCCCATGGTCAGGCCGGTGAAGCGCGTGCCATACCTGTCTGCGATCCATCCGAAGACCGGCTGGGAGAGTGAGGAGACACCGGTGTAGGCCAGCGAGACGAGTCCCACGGTGGCGAGATCGAGCTCGAACCGCGCGGTGAGGAGTGGGAACAGGAGTGGCAGCATGCCACCGTACATGTCGATTGTGAAGTGACCGGCCATCAGCAGCATAAGCGGCCTGTTCCGGAACACTGCCATCTTGCTCGGTGCGGCTGCCATGCCGATCGGTCCTTCTGGTGGTGACAGGTCGTGTCGTGCGGTCGCATGACCGGAGGGCCGCCATGATGTGGTTGGGCTGACGAATCTCCCGGTTCCTCGTCGTGTTGTACTCGCGGTATCGCGCCCGGTCAACCGTCCTGTACCAGCGCGGTTTGCGCGAGGATGGGTATCGCCTTACAATATATGTCGATTGCGCGTGGGATGGTCATACCATCCCGTTTCATCGTGCGCGACCTCTGCGGTAATCCAGGAGACATACAGACGAATGGCGAAGCAAACCGGTACTCCGGAGCTGAACAGCGAAGATATTGCCGCCCTGCTCGAGGCCCTGCGCCGCAGTGACCGGCCGGTGACGACCCAGGAGCTGGTCGCCGCGCTGCGTGCCGCCGCCAATCGCTGATCGTCCTCGCGCTCGCCGACGCGTTCCACCTGTGCCCCGTGATGGCGTGCAGGTTCACCGCATCACGTGAGCGCATCCATATTGAAGGAGAGCTACGATCATGGTGGCTGAACAAACCCGTCCCGATGTGACATTTGGCGGTTCGAAGGCCCAGCAGCAGCTGGCGTCGCGGGTCTTTGACGCGATCCGGGCCCAGGGCATGTTCGCGTCGGACTACGCGCCGATTCGCGTCCATCTGGACGCGCTCGTTGCGTTTCTCGAGGCGTCGGAAGACGACATCCGCGCGGCGGTTGGTGCCAACGCGCAGGTCTTCCATCTCGTTGAGGCGAGCGAAGACGATGAGGCCGTCTGGGTGGTTTCGACCCGGCTCGGTACCTCGCCGGTCGACATGCTGGTCGACACCCGCCACACCTTCGCGACCCGCTTCATGACGCCAGAGCCGGCGCCGGAGCGCCCGTTGCGCACGGAGAAGCCCGAGCCCGAGATCATCTACCACTCCGAGGTGGAGGCTGCCATCGAGGAGGCGGAGGAAGAGGAGCTCGAGGTCGAGGCCGAGCTGCGGTCCGAGGGGTACGAGATCGAGGAGGGCGTCACGGTCGAGCTGGTCTCGGAAGCCGCCCGCGCGCCTGAGGCCGAGCCGGAGACCGTCGAAGAGGCGCCTGCTGTCGCGGAGGCCGAGGCTGAGCCCGTCGAGGCGGCCGCCGAAGCCGAAGAGGTGGAGGCGCCCGCGGAGACGGAAGAGGAGCCAGCGGAGACCACGGTCAGCAGCCTCGGCGACTACGACGATGCCGCGGTTGCGGCCGCAATCACCGAGACGCTTCGCTCCGATGCCCGCATCGCCAACTTCGGCAACATGTGGATGCCGGAGGAGCGGGTGGAGCGGCTCAGCCGCGGCAACCTCCGAAGCCTCGCCGACTACATCAACGAGCAGGAGCAGCCGCTCACCGACGACGTACTCGCGCAGGACGTGCTCGGGGTGCGGCGGAGCGCGAGCAATTTCGCCACGATGCGCTTCTCGATGAACTACCGGCTCTCGTCCGAGCGCAACTTCGAGTTCCTCGGCACGGCCGACCAGCCGTTCTGGGGCACGACGGACCTGCCGCCCATCGGCACGACCCGCCGCAAGGCGAGCGACATCGGCACCGACTTCCGCTACCTGGTTGATGAGGCGCCGGTCGGCTCCGTGACCCCGCGGTCCGTGAAGTCGGTTGAGCATACGCTCTCGTTCTACGAGTTCACCTACGGCCTGCTGCCGCTCGACGCGCAGATGCAGGCGCTGCTGCCGGCCCCGATGATGCCGGACCAGCGCTCAGCCGTGCTGATGGTCGAGATTCCGCAGTTCGAAAACTCTGTCTACCTGGTCGAGGTCCGATACCCGACGCACAACCGCGGCGGTTTCCTTCTGGGACTCGATGACTTCTACGAGGAGAAGCTCGTCCCCGGCGCGATGCTCTCGATCGAGGCGACCGACAACGACGGCCAGTACAAGATCGAGTACCTCGAGGACGATGAGAAGCAGGATCGCTTCCTCGAGCTGGATGATCGGCGGTCGCCGAAGTACGTGTTCCGCCCGCTCAGCTACGACACTGCGGTGAACGATGAGTGGCTGGTGACGGAGTCCCGCTTCCCGCGGTTCAGCAACGAGAAGCCGCTCTCCGAGAAGCAGCGGCGCCGCCTCGAGGAGGTGATCGAGGCTACCTTCCAGCGCATTGGGGACGAAGACGGCGGCAAGTGGATGACCACGTTCATCGACCTGCAGGTCGCGGTGAACGTCGAGCGGCCAGCCCCAGAGGCAATGATTCGCGCTGCTATCGAGTCGATGCCATCCGTCACGGACGATGGTTCGGGCTTCCTGACCTATGACGCAACCGCCTGACGACGAGCTCGATCACATCCGGGTCTTCACTCCAGAGGAGGAGAATGAGGACCTGGATGGAGATGAGGTCGAGCGCGAGCCGAAGCCGTCGATCGAGTCGGTAATTGCGACGCTGATCGCCGGGGAGTACCCGCGCAGCACGCTTGTGGGGCTCTCCGACCTGACGACGCGCGAGGCGGCCGCGCTCGACGCCGCCTGGCCTTCAGTCTCTCCGGAGGTCCGCCAGGCGGTTCCCAGCGAGGTGAACGACCTTGCCGAGGAGCGGGTGGACTATGTCTTCGCCCGCGCGTTGCTCACGATGATCGACGACCCCGAGCCAGGAGTGCGACAGCTCGCGCTCGCGGGCTTGTGGGAACACGAAGACGATCGATTCGTCGACACGCTGATCACGATGCTCGCGAGCGATCCCTCGGAGGACGTCCGCGCGGAGGCTGCCCGCGGGCTGGGCCGCTTTGCCGAGAAGGCTGAGATGGGTGACCTCGATGCGGCGCTGGCGAGTCAGGTCACCAGCGCGTTGCTGGCGTCGCTTGCCGACGCATCGGAGTCCCTTCACGTCCGTGCGCGCGCGCTTGAGTCGGCGTCCGTGCTTTCGGGTGTCGACACGGTCACCAGCGCGATCGAGCGTTTCTACGACGAGGACGAAGTCGGATTCCGCGCGACCGCCGTGTTCGCGATGGGGCGCAGCATGAACCAGTCGTTTCTGCCGACTGTGCTCAACGAGACAGCGAGCGACGATGCCGAGGTTCGCTACGAGGCGGCCCGCGCTGCCGGGCGCCTCGGGGACACCTCGGCGCTCCCGGCGCTTGCCGACCTCGCCGATGATGAGGACGCTGAGGTGCGCCAGGCGTCGATCAATGCACTCGGCGAGATCGGCGGCAAGGCGGCGGTACGATACCTCCGCCGGATCGGCGAGTCGGCGCCGGAATCTGATCTGGAGCTCATCGAGGACGCGCTGGCAGAGGCGTCGATCGTGACGGATCCGTTACTGCTCGACGACGATTGACTCGTCGAAATGGGGCCCGCCAGCGTGGCGGCGACGGACAGGGGGCCGGGTATATCTCTACCATCGACAACACCGACGACCGATAGTGCGAGCCCGAGGGCGCGATGGGACGCGCTGCTTCAGAAACACGATGGGCATCTCCTGCAGTCCTGGACGTGGGGTGATTTCAAGCATCGTCACGGCTGGCTGCCTGAACGCGCGCTCATCGAAAACGACGCCGGCGTTGCCATGGCGCAGGTGCTCTTTCGCCACAAGGGACCGGTGAGCATCGGGTATGTCCCGCGGGGCCCGGTGCTTGCAGGAGACGCCGACCGGCTATGGCCGGCGCTGCGCCACGCGATCGACGGCATGGCGCGCCGCCGCCGGGCAATCAGCGTGATCTTCGAGCCGAACCAGCCGCTGTCGCTCGCGGGGTCCTTCTTCGATGCCGGGCTGGTGAAGGGACCGGAGCACATCCAGCCGGTCCGCACGGTCAAGGTGCCGCTTCTGGACGACGAGGCGATGCTCCAGCAGATGCACCAGAAGACGCGGTACAACGTGCGGCTGGCATCTCGTCGCGGGGTCGAGTTTCGCAAGCTTCCACTGACGCAGGAGCATGTCGCCGCGTTTTTCGGCCTGATGCAGGACACCTCGCAGCGCAATGAGTTCGGCATTCATTCAATCGACTACTACGCCGACTTTCTTGAGCTCTTCGGTGATGACGCGCTGCTCATGGGGGCATGGTCGGATGCGGGCAAGCTGGCCGCGATGGTGATCGTTGCGCGGTTCGGCAAGGAGGCGATCTACATGTATGGGGCGTCCTCCACGAAGGATCGCGCACACGGGGCGGGCTTCGCGCTTCAATACGAGGCGATGAAGTGGGCGAGGGACCGGGGCTGCACCACCTACGATCTCTGGGGAATCCCCGCGCAGGACCCCGACGTGACGAGGAACGATTCTTCCGACAAGATCGCCGGCACGAAAGGGGAGGACTGGCGTGGCCTCTTCCGGTTCAAGACCGGTTTCGGTGGTGAGATCGTCGGCTACCCGCCGACCATGGAGCGCCGCTACGTCCCCGTGCTGCCGTGGCTGGCACGGCGCCTGAACGTCGTCGGCTAGGCCCGGAGGAACCGCACTCCCATGCCCGACGCAACGCTTTCCAGACTGGCTGCCGCGATCGGCGACGCAATGGTCGTGGGAGACGGAACCATCAGCGTTTCCCATATCGGCTACGACTCTCGCTCCGTCACACGGGGATCGCTCTTCGTCGCGCTGCGCGGCGGGGATTTTGATGGTCATCGCTTTGTCGACGCCGCCGTCGCGAACGGTGCCGCCGCGGTAATGGTCGAGGAGCGAATGCCGGTCGACGTGCCGCAGATCCTTGTGGCCGGCTCGTCTCGTGCAGCGCTGGCGAAGGTTGCCGCCGAGTTCTACGGACATCCCTCCCGGCAGGTATCCGTGATCGGCATCACCGGCACGGACGGCAAGACGACCACGACGGCGATGCTGGAGGGAATTCTGGCGGGTACCGGCCATCAGGTCGGCGCGATCGGCACCGTCGGCATTCGCATCGGCAACGGCACCGAGTACGATCTCGGGCATCAGACCACGCCCGAGTCGGTCCACGTGCAGCGCTGCCTGCGGGAGATGGTCGATGCCGGCACGCGGTACGCGGTAGTGGAGGCGACCTCCCACGGACTTGCCACGCACCGGCTGGACGGCGTGCGGTTCGTCGCCGGCGGGCGTCACCAACATCACCCACGAGCATCTGGAGTTCCACAAGACCATTGAGAACTACCGGCGCGCGAAGGCGATCCTGCTCGAGCGCGTCGCCGACGCGCGCGGTGTTGTTGTCCTCAACAATGACGACGCTGGGGCGTGTTCAGTGCGTTCGTACGCGGATGGTGCGACGGTTATCACCTACAGCGCCAGCGGAGCGGCTGCCGACCTTCGCGCCGAGCGCATCGACCACAGCGGAACCGGTGTTTCGTTCGATGTTGTTGCAAGCGACGCTACGGTGCGGGTCGAGTTGCCGATGCCGGGCCAGTTCAATGTCGCCAACGCCTTGTGCGCGCTCGGACTTGCCACCGGCTGCGGAATCGACCTGCAAGGCGCGGCGGCGGCGCTGAGCGATGCGAAGCCGGTCAGTGGACGAATGCAGCCAATCGACATCGGGCAGCCGTACCGGGTGATCGTCGACTACGCGCACACGCCAGAATCTCTCCGAACCATCCTCTCGCTGCTGCGCAGACAGTATCCCGACGGACGGCTCATCGTGGTGACCGGGAGCGCGGGCGAACGGGATGTCGAGAAGCGTCCTCTGCAAGGTCGCGCCTGTGCCGAGCTGGCGGACGTCACGATTGTGACCAGCGAGGACCCGCGCAACGAGGATCCCGAGGCGATCAACGAGCAGATCGTCGCTGGCGCGGTGGATCGCGGGGCGGTTCGAGACGAGAGCGTGCTCGCCATCACTGACCGGCGTGAGGCAATTCGACGAGCGTTCGAGATCGCTCAACCGGGCGACTGCGTGCTGCTCGCGGGGAAGGGGCACGAGACAAGCATCATCTGGGGCTTCGAGCACGTGCCGTGGAACGAAGCAGCGGTCGCCGAGGAGCTCCTGCGAGAGAGGTACCCGGCTGGTTGATGCCCGAATGCACCAAGGCACTTCCGGCTCAGGGATGGCGTCGTGCACAGAAGAGCCCGGTCGTCCTGACCGGGCTCTTCTGTATTGCGTGTTGTGCCATGCGTCAAGCGGTCACTGGCCCCCTGAGCGATTCTCGTCGCCCTTCTGGCTGGCGACAGCGAGTCCAACCGCCGCGCCGATGGAGATGCCGATGATGACACCGATCGTCGCGTTGTGCATCGCGATGCCGAGCGACATACCGAGGGCGACGCCGATGGTCATGCCAATCGCCATGCCCTGCATGCGCTTGTCATCGTTGTTCTCGGGCTTGCCCAGTTCGGGCATGGCACATTCCTTTCGTTCCTGACTAGACGCGCTCTTCCTGGAGCGCCTGCTCCGCCTCTGCGGCCGCCTGGGCCTCCGCACTGAGCTTCTCAGAGGCGGATTCCACGAGCTCCGGGCGAACCATCAGGCCGAGATCGTCCAACTGCTGCTGGTCCACCGCATCCGGCGCCTGGAACATCAGGTCGACTCCGCGCTGGTTCTTCGGGAACGCCATCACCTCGCGGATGTTCTCCTCGTGGGCGAACACCATGATGAGACGGTCGATCCCCGGAGCGATGCCGCCGTGCGGGGGTGCGCCATACTCGAGGGCGTCCAGCAACGCGCCGAACCGCTCCTGCTGCGCCTCCTTCGAGTGGCCCATCAGCTCGAAGATCCGCTCCTGCTTCGCGCGGTTGTGGATCCGGATGCTGCCGCCACCGAGCTCGAGGCCATTGCCGACGAGATCGTACTGCTTCGCACGGACCTTGCCCGGGTCGGTGTCGAGCAGCGGTTCGTCTTCCTCGAAGTAGCTCGAGAACGGGTTGTGGGTCGCGTCCCAGCGCTTGCCGTCCTCGTCCCACTCCAGGAGCGGGAATTCGACGACCCAGCAAAAGGCGAGCACGTTGGGATCGGCCAGGTTCAGCCGCTCGCCGAACTCCGTGCGAAGTGCCGAGAGCGTGGCGGCGACGACGGCCGGCTGGTCGGCGACAAGGAGCACGAGGTCGCCCTGGCTCGCGCCGACACCGCTCGTCAGCGCCTCGATTTCTGCCTCGGAGAGGAACTTGGCGATCGGGGACTTGAGCCCGCCCTCCTGCAGCTGGAACGTGGCGAGACCCTTGGCGCCAGCCTTCTTCGCCAGCTCGGTGATCTCGTCGATCTGCTTGCGGGTGTAGTCCGCGCAGCCCGGCACGACGATTGCCTTGACCTGACCGCCGCTCTCAAGCACGCCACGGAACGCCTTGAACCCGGTCTCGCGGAGTGCGTCTGAGACGTCCTGCAGCTCCATGCCGAAGCGGAGGTCCGGGCGATCATTGCCGAATCGGTTCATCGCCTCCTGGTATGTGAGGCGCGGGAACGGCGTCTGCTGGATCGTCATGTTGGAGTACTTCTCGGTCAGCTCAATGTAGAGCTGCTCGGTGAGCTCCATCACGTCGTCCTGATCGACGAACGACATCTCCAGGTCGAGCTGTGTGAACTCCGGCTGGCGGTCGGCCCGATGCGCCTCGTCGCGGAAACAGCGTGCGATCTGGAAGTAGCGGTCGAAGCCGGAGACCATGAGCAGCTGCTTCATCTGCTGCGGCGACTGCGGCAGGGCGTAGAACATGCCCGGGAACTGACTGCTCGGCACGAGGTAGTCGCGCGCGCCCTCGGGCGTGCTCTTGATCAGCATCGGCGTCTCGATCTCGAGGAAGCCGCGCGCATCGAGAAAGTCGCGCATCTGCTTGACCACGCGGTGGCGCAGGATCATGTTGTGATTCATGCGCTGACGCCGAAGATCGAGATAGCGGTACTTCAGCCGCAATGACTCGTCGACGTCGACTTCCTCGTTGATGTAGAAGGGTGGTGTCTTCGAGGCGTTGAGGATGGTGAGATGATGGCCCTCGACCTCGATCTCGCCGGTCACCATCTTTGGGTTGACGGTGCCCTCCGGCCGCTGCCGCACGAGCCCTTCGACCCGGATCACGAACTCGTTGCGGAGGTCACCGGCGAGCGCGTGCGCCTCCTTCGCCACTTCAGGGTTGAACACTACCTGGGTGATGCCGAAGCGGTCGCGCAGGTCGATGAAGATCAGGCCGCCGAGGTCGCGGCGCCGGTTCACCCAGCCTTCGAGCGTGACGCTCTCGCCCGCGTTGTCGATGCGGAGCGAGCCACAGGTCGTGCGGTCGATTACGTCTGGTCGGACATCGATGCCGTGCATGCCGTCTCCCTGGATGGTGGAATGAACACGTAGCGACCGAAATACGGTCGGTCTTCATGGAGTCAAACCCCGGGTACAAGACCCGGGGCTACGAATTCTGCGTGGGTATGGCCGTCACGTGGCGCTCGAGGGCAGCCCGAAGGACGGCGTCGGGGTCGTCGCCAGCGTCAATGATACCCGCTATGGCGGAGAGCAGCTGGCCACCGGCGGTCTCGTCGGTCGAGGCTGCGTTGAGCGGGTGCTTCCTGAGGACCTTCGCCGCGCGCTCCATGGACGGCATCGAGCGGGGCTGGCCGTCGGCAGCCTTGGTGCTGGCCTTGCCGCTCGCACGCTCTTCGGCCTTGATCCGCTGCCAGAGCCCGACCACCTCGTCAGCGTGCTCCGCGGCCTCCTCGCCGAAGACATGCGGGTGGCGGCGCACAATCTTGCTCGCGATGCCCTCGTAGACATCCTCGAGCGTGAAGTGGCCGGCCTCCTCGGCGATCTGCGCGTGCATCGCGATCAGCAGGAAGAGGTCGCCAAGCTCCTCCGCGAGATTGTCCATGTCGCCGGCGTCGATCGCGTCGACCGCCTCGTACAGCTCGTCAATGAGCGGCCCGCGAAGGCTCTCGTTGGTCTGCTTGCGGTCCCAGGGGCAACCGTCCGGTTGACGCAGCCGCGCGACGATGTGCTGCAGCGAGCGTGGATCGCGGCCCGCGTCCAGCTCGCGCATCGCCGGCACCCAAAAGGCCACGAGCTGGCCGCCCGGCACGCGTCGGAGCTCGCCGACGGTGTGCTGGCTCACGCGCTCGTTCGGCATGCCGATGCGCTCGATGCGGGTAACAGGATGGTCTGGTGGAAAGACGCGAGCGAGCGCCGCTGCCATGCCGTCTCGAAGGGGATCGTCGTAGACGTGGGTGAAGAGCATCGGGCGGCGAGGAGAGCCGGTGAAGAGCCCCCCGGCGAACGGGTCCCGCGCCATCTGCGTGGCGATTTCGCGGGCGTTGAACAACTGGGCGCCCTCCAGCAGCGGATCGACATCCAGCGCCGTTGCGATCAGGTCGAGAACGCTGATGCCATCGAGCACGCGGGTTGGGATGCCGCGGTCTTCCGCTGACTGTAGTGTGCCGCGAACGAGGCCCTCGCCATAGCGTGGGTGACCGGGGATGCCGAGCACCACGTCGCCGTCACTCGCCGCATCGCAAACCCGGGTGATCGCTGCGTCCCACCGGTGCGCGGGGTCGGCTTCGCGGATGCGGAGAGCCCCGACGTCGGTGACGTTGTCCCGCGCGAGCAGGTCGTCGAGATCGACGCCCTCGTGGGCGCGGATGAAGACCATCTCGGCGGCGTCCAGCGCGGCCTGGACCGCCACGGTGCGACATCCGGGATCGCCTGTGCCGAGTCCGACAATGGTGATCGTGCCGGGCATGAGCGCGTGCCTTTCAGTGGCGGCGGGCGGACACAAGGTCCGCCCCTACGACGAGGGCTTGTCGGCGGACGATCCGATGCTCAGCACGGCCATGAACGCGTCCTGCGGGATTTCGACGCTGCCGACCATCTTCATGCGCGCCTTGCCCTCCTTTTGCTTCTCGAGGAGCTTGCGCTTGCGGCTGACATCGCCTCCGTAGCACTTGGCGAGCACGTTCTTGCGCATCGCCTTGATCGTCTCGCGGGAGATGATGCGGCTGCCGATCGACGCCTGGATCGGCACGTCGAACATCTGCCGCGGGATCAGGCTGCGCAGCTTCTGGACGAGCTCGCGCCCCTTGTAGTAGGCGTCGTCCTTGTGCGTGATGATCGAGAGCGCGTCGACCGCCTGCCCGTTGACCAGCACGTCGAGCTTGACCAGGCTGCCCTCGCGCCGCTCCGCGTAGGAGTAGTCGAGCGAGGCGTACCCCTGGGTGCGGCTCTTGAGCTGGTCGTAGAAGTCGACGATCAGCTCGGCGAGCGGGATGTCGTACTTCATCTGCACGCGATCCTCGTCGAGGTAGATCATCTCGATGAACTCGGCGCGGCGTGTGGTGGTGAGGTCCATGATCGTGCCGATGTAGCGCGACGGCGCGATGATGCTGAGGTGCATCCACGGCTCGAGGATCGCATCGATCTCGCCGGTCGGCGGCATGTCGGACGGGTTGTCGATCTTGTGCACCTCGCCCGTGTGCATCATGCGGACGTGGTATTCCACGCTGGGCGCGGTGGCGAGCAGATCAATGTCGTACTCGCGTTCCAGCCGCTCCTGAATGATCTCCATGTGGAGCAGCCCGAGGAAACCGCAGCGGAATCCGAAGCCGAGCGCGGCGGATGATTCCGCCTCGAAGGTGAGCGACGCGTCGTTGAGCTGGAGCCGTTCGAGCGCATCACGCAGCAGCGGGAAATCGTCGCTCTCGGTAGGGTAGAGACCGGCGAAGACCATCGGCTGGGCCGGCCGATATCCCTTGAGCGGCTTCTCAGCGGGATGCTTGGCGAGCGTGATGGTGTCACCGACCTGGACATCCTTGACCGCCTTGAGGCCGGTGGCGATGTAGCCGACCTCGCCGGTGCGCAGCGCATCGGTCGCCTGCAGCTCGGGGTTGAAGAAGCCGAGCTCGAGCGCGTCGGCCTGCTTCTTCCTGCCCATGATCCGGATCTCGTCGCCGTCGTTGATGCTGCCATCGACGACCTTGACGTAGGCGATCACGCCCTTGTAGGCGTCGTAGTGCGAGTCGAAGATCAATGCCCGCAGCGGCTTGTCGACGCCCTCGTCAGATGGCGGCGGCACGGATTTTACGATCGCCTCGAGGATTTCCTCGACCCCGGTGCCCTCCTTGGCGGAGGCGGGGATGATCTCATCATCGAGCAGGCCGATGAACTGGCCGACCTCCCTGCTGACCCGCTCGGGTTCGGCGTTGGGAAGGTCGATCTTGTTGATCACGGCGATCATGGCAAGGTCGTGCTCGAGCGCAAGGTAGACGTTGGCCATCGTCTGCGCCTCGATGCCCTGCGCCGCGTCGACGACGAGCAGCGCGCCCTCGCAGGCGGCAAGCGAGCGAGACACCTCGTACGAGAAGTCGACATGACCCGGCGTGTCGATCAGGTTCAGCTCGTAACGCACGCCGTCGCTGGCGGTGTAGGCCATGCGCACGGCGCGCGCCTTGATGGTGATGCCCTTCTCGCGCTCGAGGTCCATCGAGTCGAGCATCTGCTCCTTCATCTTGCGCTCGGACACGGTCTCCGTCCGCTGCAGCAGCCGATCGGCGAGCGTCGACTTGCCATGGTCGATGTGCGCGATGATGCAGAAGTTGCGGATATGGGCTGTCGATGACTGCTCACTCATGGGCGGTTGGTCGTTCCCGTTCTGGATGCGGTGCAGGGGAGCACGATGATCGACCGGTCATTGGCCGGCCGCGTTTCGCCAAGTATAGCGAACCGGATGGTCGCTGCCGGTGCGCGTGGGGTCGGGAGTGCGGATCAGGTGCGCGCGATCCATGGTGAGATGCGGGCACCGACGCCGCCAGGCAGCCGGGCGACGAGCTTGCCCGCCAGCTGGTCCAGCTCGGGCACCTTGAGCAGCCAGGCGAGCACGACGAAGGTCAGGATGTACATGCCGAGCGCGTAGAGGAAAAGTCCCTCGCGCAGCAGCAGGTTCACCGCCTCGTTGGTCTGGACGTCCTGCACCATGCCGATGGTCAGCCACACCAGCAGCGCCATGCCGGACGTCGCGACGATCACCTTGAGCAGCCAGCCGCCGAAGCCGCTTGTGACGATGCCGCCGGTTCGCTGCCGCAGGAAGAGCCACATGATGATCGCCTCGGCGGCGGTGGTTGCGCTCAGCGACATCGCGAGACCGGTGTGGCCGAGCGAGTCGATCACCAGAGACGCGAGTATGAGGTTGGCGATTACCGTCAGCACACCGGTTATCACCGGGGTGCGCGTGTCCCGGGTGGCGTAGAACACGCGCGTGAGGATCTCGGTGAGCGCGTAGCCGACGAGGCCGAGACCGAACCAGGCGAGCGGCGCGGCGACGAGCTCCGTGGAGCGACCATCGAAAGAGCCGCTCTGGTAGATCAGCCGGACCAGCGGCTCGCGCACCAGGAAGAGCCCAACACCCGCCGGGATGCTGAGGAATAGCAAGGGACGGAGCGTGCGGTCGAGAGTCGCGCGGAACCCGGCGGTGTCGCCCTGGCTGTAGAGGGCGGCGAGGGTCGGGAAGATCACGGTGGAGATGCTGAGCGCGATCACGCCGTGTGGCAGCATCAGCAGTTGCCAGGCGTAGTTGAGGGCCGACACCCGCTCGCCAGAGGTGGTCGAGGCGAACGCGTTGATGGCGATGAAGTTGACCTGAAACGCCGCCAGGCCGACGATGCGTGGTCCGAGCAGGCGGGCGACTTCCGCGAGGCCCTCCACCTGCCGGCTGATCGTCGGGCGGAAGACGAGGCCGGAGCGGAGCACGCCGGGCAGCTGGATCAGCATGTGCCCGAGGGCGCCTGCAATGACCGCCCAGGCGACGGCGTGGATACCATGGGCAGGTGCGAAGAACACCGCGCCGATGATGATCGCGAAGTTGTATACGAGCGGCGCGAACGCCGGGAGCGCGAACTCGTGCTGCGCCTCGAGGATGCCCTTGAAGGCGATACCCGTCCCCAGAAAGAGCGGGGATAGGAGCAGGATTCGCATCAGGCTCACGGCGAGGTCGGTGGTCTCCGCGTCGAAGCCCGGCGCCACGACCATCATCAGTGGGCGGGCGAGCGCGAAGGTGAGCAGTGACAGCACCACCACCACGATGCCGGCCCAGGTGAGCACCGCGGAGGCGAGCCGCCACGCGCGCTCCTGGTCACCGTTGTGGAGATACTCGCCGAAGATCGGGATGAAGGCAGCGCCGAACGACCCGGCGATGACCACAAGGAAGAGAAGGTCCGGCACGCGAAAGGCGCTGACATAGGCGTCCATGGCGCTGCTGGTACCGAACTGGTTGGCGAGCACCACTTCGCGGACGAGACCGAGAATGCGGGAGAGCACGAACGCCAGCCCGACGATGATCGCGCTGGCGGCGAGCGATCGCCGGCCCGGCCCGGCAGCCGACGACGGGAGCGCATCGTCGAGCGTGATGTCGCGATGAGTGCGCGGACCGGTAACCTGTCGTGCCTGGCTCATGGTGTTCCCGTGTTGAGAGCGGTCGTGTCAGAGAAACGCGCGTGCTTGAGGCGCCACGCAGCCATAGGGTAGAATACCGCGTAGGCTCCGAAGGGGTCCTGTCTTTGCTGTGTCTGCAAACCTGACGGCGGCGAGCTACCCATCGCCGGGCCGTCCATGATATCGAACGTTTTCGCGACATCAGATCGCAAGAGAGGTCACACGTGGCAAACAGCAAGTCCGCCGAGAAGCGCATTCGCGTCGCCGCACGAAATGCCGAGCGCAACCGTCGGTACCGCTCGTCCGCCCGCACACTGGTGAAGCGCGCCGAGCTCGCGATCACCGCCGGCGACGCCGACACCGCATCGCAGGCAGTTCAGCGGGCCGTGGCGGCACTCGACCGCACGGCGTCGAAGAAGGTCATCCACCCGAACAACGCCGCCCGCCGCAAGAGCCGGCTGATGGCGAAGCTCAATGCGATGGGCCAGGCGTAAGCCGGTCCCACGCGGAGAACGAGAAGAGCCCGACCGTCGATCGATGGTCGGGCTCTTCTCGTTTTGATCCGGTCCGGTAGTGTGTGCTGGAATCGTGACTAGCGTGCCGTTTGTGGCGCCATGCCGGCGATGATGTACGTCAGCACGTCCATCGGGTCGCGCAGCTCGCCGGTCTTCATCATGCGGTCGGCCGTGGTGAGCAGGCGCACGGCGCGTTGTGCCCGCCCCGGTGACGAGCTCCGCATGCCGCGCGCGATGGCCGTCATCCGGTTTGGATTGCTGAGACCGATCTCCCTGCCGACCTGCGCCGGCTCGCGGCGGCCCGCAGTCGCCAGCACGGATGTCAATTCGATCGTCTGCGCAAGCTGGGCGATGACCTTGTGCGGATCCTCGCCGGCGGTGACGAGCCGATCAAGCTCTGTCGTCGCTCCTGCGGTGTCTCCGCGGACGACGGCGTCGATGAAGCCGAAGATACGATCGTCGTCGCCCTTCGCGACAAGCTCGTCGATATGCTCCTGGGTGATCGAACCGGGGTCCGCGGCAGTCGCCAGTTTTGTCACCTCGCTGCGAATCATCTCGAGATCGGGTGGCCGATCGAACGCCGGATTGTTGCCCTTGCGCTGCCAGGTTTGTGGGTAGAGGCGTTCCGCGAGGTACCGCGCCGACATTTCGTCGATGTCCGAGCCCAGCGAACGCGCACCGTTCACGATCCACCTCACCAGCGCCGGACCGCGAGGCGGGTCACCCTCGAAGGTGACTGCGTCGGCCGGAAGCGCCTTGCGCACACCGGCGGGTACGCCCAGAAGCGACGGATCGGCGAGGATCAGGGTCGACGGAGCCGGCACCGCGCCGAAGAGCGTGGCCCAGTCCGGCGCGTTCTTGCCGCGACCGCCGGTCTTGTTCATTTTCGCGATGAAGTTGTGCACGATTACGACGCGGCCGGCGGAGAAGAACCCAATGCTGCTGATAGCCTGAATGACGTCGGTCATCGTTGCGGTGTTGCCGTCCATCTCGCTGGTCGACTGGCCGTCCGGGTCCGCCTGGGACGCGTGCTTCGACACCGCATGGCGAACCATGGAGGTATCCGGTCCGACAGCAATGACGATCATCGGGCGGCTCCGTTCAATTGCAGAAAAGGGAGAGACGGTCGGGTTCGGGGCGGATGCGATGTGGAGCCTTGAACCTGTATTCACAGGTGGGTGCCGCAGCCTGCCACGGGACACGTCCCGTGCGGAGCAGCTCCCGGCTCTCAGAGTGTTGGCTCAAGACCACATCAAACAGAGCCGCGATCCCGAACCGACCGAGGCTGCAATCTACCACGCGCGTCGAGCGGCACGCAATGCGCCCCGCTACGCTGCATGCGACAATCTCCGACGATGCGAATCGCGCTGCGGTGGCCGCGTTCTGGGCAGCCGCCGAACGAAACCGAGGATGCAATGACAGATCACGGAACACCGCGAGAGCGCCGGGTCGTGGTGACCGGCATGGGTGCGATCTGCGCGATCGGCAATACCGTCGATGCGGTGTGGGATGCGGCGCTCTCGGGCCGGTCCGGGGTCGCGCCGATCACGCGCTTCGACGCGGAGGGTTTTGAGACGACCTTCGCGGCCGAGGTCAAGGACTTCGACCCGGACGCGGCGGTGGGACGCAAGGAGCGACGTCGCATGGACCGCTACACGCAGCTCGCGGTGACGGCGACGCGCGAGGCGGTGGCGCAGTCCGGGCTCGACATACCCTCGGTCTCGTCCAGGGTCGGCGTGCTCGTTGGAACGGGCATGGGTGGCATCGAGACCTTTGAGCAGGGCACCGAGACGATGCTGGAACGCGGCCCGAAGCGGGTGGGACCGTTCTTCGTGCCGATGACGCTTCCGAACATGGCGTCCGGTGTGGTAGCGATCGACATCGGCGCCAACGGCCCCAACTTCGCGCCGACGTCGGCCTGCGCGGCCTCGGCCCACGCGATCGGTGAGGCCGCGATGATGATCCGGTATGGCCGCTCAGACGTGATGATCGCCGGCGGTGGCGAGGCGCCGATCACCCGGATGGGCGTCGCGGGGTTCAATGCGATGGGGGCGCTTTCACGGCGCAACGACGCGCCGGAGAAGGCGAGCCGGCCGTTCGACAAGGAGCGGGACGGCTTCGTGCTCGCCGAGGGCGCGGCTGTGCTGGTGCTCGAGGAGCTCGAGCACGCACGGTCCCGCGGGGCGACGATCCTTGGCGAGCTGGTCGGATACGCTACGACGGACGATGCCAACCACATGGTGCAGCCGGCGCCGGAGGGAGCAGGCGCCGCCCGAGCGATGAAGCTCTCTCTCGAGGATGCGGGCATCGAACCCTCCGAGGTCGGCTACATCAATGCCCATGGCACGTCCACGCAGCTCAACGAGAAGCTGGAGACAGCGGCGGTGAAGGGCGCGTTCGGCGAGCATGCGAGCCGGGTGCCGATGAGCTCGACCAAATCCATGACGGGGCACCTGCTCGGCGCTGCGGGGTCGCTTGAGGCGGTGATCACGCTGCAGGCGATGGCGGCGGGAGTGCTGCCGCCGACGATCAACCAGGAGACACCAGATCCTGACTGCGACCTCGACGTGATCCCGAACGAGGCGCGCAGTGCCGACGTGGCGGTCGCGATGTCGAACTCGATGGGCTTCGGCGGCCACAACGTGTCACTGATTTTCCGCCGTTGGGATGACTGAACGAGCCTCATGCCTTGCCAGCGCCTCGCTGGACGGGTGGGCGCGCCGGAATCGATCGCTGCGTGATGGCGTGGCGCGAGTGTTTCGGCGGACACGGAGGAAAAGCCCCGGATCGAGCGATCCGGGGCTTCGTCGTCACACGCTGCACGTTGGGGATGACGGCTACTCGTCGAGGTAGCCGCGAAGGCGGTCGGATGACGCCGGGTGGCGAAGCTTGCGCAGCGCCTTCGCCTCGATCTGACGGATGCGCTCGCGGGTGATGCCGAAGTCCTTGCCGACCTCCTCCAGCGTCCGGAAGCGGCCGTCCTCCAGCCCGTAGCGCAGCACCACGATCTTGCGCTCGCGCTCGGTGAGGCGGGTGAGGGCGTCGGTGATCTGTCCCTTGAGCAGCCCCTGCGCGGCAAGATCGATCGGTGCGGCGAGCGACTCGTCCTCGATGAAGTCGCCAAGGAGCGCGTCGCCCTCAGAGCCTACCGGCGCTTCCAGCGACACCGGGTGGCGGGAGACATCGAGCACCTGGCGGACCTTGTCCACCGTCACCGCCATCGCCAGCGCGATCTCTTCCTGTGTCGGCTCGCGCTCGAAGATCTGCTGAAGGCGGTGCGAGGTCTTCTTGACCCGGTTGATCGTTTCACCGACGTGGACCGGGAGCCGAATGGTGCGGCTCTGGTCGGAGATCGCGCGGGTGATTGCCTGGCGGATCCACCAGGTCGCGTAGGTGCTGAACTTGTACCCGCGATGGTAGTCGAACTTGTCGGTGGCCTTCATCAGGCCGATGTTGCCCTCCTGAATCAGATCGAGGAAGGAGAGCCCGCGTCCGACGTACTTTTTGGCGACGGAGACCACGAGCCGCAGGTTCGCCTGAATCAGGTGGGCGCGTGCCTTGTCACCGTCCTCCTTGTCCGCGATCAGGTCAGCGCGCTCGGCGGGGGAGAGGTTGCCGGCCTCGAGCCGTGCCGCTGCGAAGGTGCCGCGCTCCATCCGCGTCGAGAGCCAGACCTCTTCCTCCATCGTCAGCAGGTTGGTCTCGCCGATCTCCTGCAGGTAGAGCCGCACGGAATCGCCAACGCTTGACGACAGCGCCTCGTCGGCTTCCGCCCGGTGCCGGGACACCTTCCGGCTCCGGCGGACGGTGATCGCGGACGTCGACGACACGGGGCGGTTGTCGACGATATCGATACCCTCGGCGACCAGCGCCGAGTAGAAATCCTCGAGGGTGTCGGTTCCGTCATTGGCGCCGGTGAAGGCCGCCGCGACGTCCTCCGAAAGCAGATACCCCTGATCTTTCCCTTTTGCGATAAGGCTCGAATCCATTGAAGCGTTTCCACCTCTCGGGCGAGCGCAGCGCAGGCGTCGGCACAGATGGTCGATCGGGGCGATGCGCGAGAACAGTCAGGACACCGAGCGAATGACGGGAGAGTCGAGCTCGCGGTGGAGGCGGCGCTGGCTCCACGTTGGGCGGTGCAACATCCGGCACCCTTGGCGGGTACAGAAAAAGCCCACGCGATTGGCGTTGGGCCTGGGCTCCGGCTATTGCGATGTGACGGCCGTGACACACATGGATGAGCTCCCCCGGTGCTGTTCGCTCGTCGTACTTACTCCATACTAGCGGACCTGTCGGGGCGATTTCAAGGAAACCGTATACAATCGTCAGAATTCTCCCGACATTCGGACCGGAAACGATGTGGTTCGCGACAACGTCTGATGCCCCTGTGGCGCCGCAGGCCGGTGGAAAACGGGGTGGGTGCTATAATTTTCTCCCGACGACAGGCATCATTCGCCCATCAGTCGCACGTTCCCATCCCGAGGAGTACCCTCCCGCATGTCTGGACATTCAAAGTGGTCGACGATCAAGCGCAAGAAGGGCGCGGCGGACGCGAAACGCGGCCAGCTTTTCACCAAGCTCGCCCGCGAGATCACCGTCGCGGCGCGAACCGGGCTGCCTGATCCCGACGCGAATGTTCGCCTCCGGCTCGCCGTCCAGAAGGCGCGCTCGGAAAACATGCCGAAGGACAACATCGACCGCGCGATCCAGCGCGCCGTCGGATCCGAGAACGGCGACCAGTTCGAGGAGATCTACTACGAGGGCTATGGTCCCGCCGGTGTCGCGCTGATGATGCTCGTGATGACCGACAACCGGAATCGCACCGTCGCCGAGATTCGGGCGGCGCTGGTCCGCGCCAACGGGACCCTCGGCGAGAATGGCAGCGTTAGCTGGATGTTCGATCAGATGGGCGTGATCGCCATCACCACGGGCGACAACGACCCGGATGAGATCTCGCTGGTGGCGATCGACGCCGGCGCGACCGACGTCGCGAACGAGGATGGTGTTGTCGAGATCTACACCGAGCCCCAGGATCTCCACAAGGTTCAGGAGCAGCTCTCCGCCGCCGGTTACGAGATCGAGAACGCCGAGCTGACGATGAAGCCAAAGACGATGGTGTCGCCCGAAACCGACGACGCCGTCAAGGCGGTGCGCCTCCTCGAGAAGCTCGAGGATCTCGACGACGTGCAGACCGTCTACAGCAACCTCGACATCTCCGACGAGGTGCTGGCGGAGGTCAGCTAGAGCCGCATGCCCGAGGCAAGCAACCGCGTCACCATCGGAATCGATCCAGGCACCGCGATCCTTGGATTCGGTGTTGTCGAGGGCGACAACGAGTCCACGGTTGTTGACTACGGTGTCATCGAGACCGAAGCCGGACTGGTGATGCCGGAGCGGCTGCTTATTCTTCACGACGAGGTGATGAAGCTGCTGGAGCGGTACTGTCCGGATGAGCTCGCCGTCGAGCAGCTCTTCTTCTCGCGCAACGTCACCACGGCCATCGCGGTCGGGCAGGCGAGAGGCGTGGTGTTGCTCGCCGCCGCCCAGCGCGGCGTGCCGGTGTTCGAGTACACGCCCGCCGAGATCAAGAACGCCATCGTCGGGTATGGGAAGGCGGACAAGCGCCAGATGCAGGAAATGGTGCGCATCATGCTCGGCCTCGCCGAGGTCCCGCACCCCGACGACGCCGCCGACGCGCTGGCGATCGCCCTGTGTCACGCGCAGACGCGGCAGTTCGCCTCGCACCTCGGGAACGACTGAGCGATGCCCAGGAACGACAGTCGTCTCGACGTCGCCATGGTGGAGCGCGGTCTGGTCGAGAACCGCTCCAAGGCAAAGGCGGTGATTCTCGCCGGCGACGTGCTCGTGGACGACGTACCGGTGACGCGAGCCGGTGCTTCCGTCACGCCGGCGCAGCAGATCGCCTTGAAGCAGAAGCCACGGTTCGTCGGTCGCGGTGGCGAGAAGATCGACCACGCGCTGGACTGCTTCGGGATCGATGTCGTTGGCAAGACTGTCGCCGATCTTGGCGCCTGCACCGGCGGGTTCACCGATGCGGTGCTCCAGCGAGGGGCGTCGAAGGTGTACGCCATCGACGTCGGCTACGGCCAGCTTGATTTCCGGCTGCGCGAGGATCCTCGCGTTGTGGTGATGGAGCGGACCAACGCTCGCTATCTGGAAACGCTGCCGGACCCGATCGACGTCGTCGTGATCGATGTCTCCTTCATTTCGCTCAACCTGATGTTTCCCGCGGTGGACCGTGTCCTCGCGCCAGGTGGCGTGGTTGTGCCGCTGATCAAGCCGCAGTTCGAGGCCGGCAAGTCGGAGGTGGGGAAGGGCGGAGTGGTCCGGGATCCGCGTATCCACCGGACAGTGCTCGAGAAGGTGGTGCGGGAAGCACGCGAGATGGGGTTCCGCTGCGATGGGCTGGCCGCGTCCCCGCTGACCGGACCGGCCGGCAACCATGAGTTCCTCGGCGTGTTTCGGCGCTCGAGCGATCCCGTCGATGAGACAATGCTGAACGAGATGATTGATCGCGCGCTGGACGAGGTGCGCGCGCAGGATGAGGGGCAGGAATGAACGACCCGTTCGTCGATGTGGCTGCCGCGCTGAGAGGCGAGGCACCCGCGGGCGTGGACGCCAATGGTGAAATCCGGGTCGATCTCGACCGCCGCTCCCGTACAGGCATCCCGGAAGTGGTTCTCGCCTCGCACAAGCGCCCCGAGGAGCTGGTGGCCTCGGCGCGGCGGCTGCTCGAGGCGAACGGCCGGGTGATGGTATCGCGGCTGCTCCGCAATCAGTGGGAAGTGATTGCGCGGTTCGAGGGTGACGGCTTCGAGGTCGATCTCCATGAGGCCGGGGGCGTTGCGGTGATTCACGCTCCGGACGGGCATATCGAGCCGACAGGCGGGAGGATCGCGGTGATCTCGGCGGGCAGCTCCGACCGGGCGGTCGCCGAGGAGGCGGCACTGATGGCGCGGGAGATGGGCGTCGAGGTGATCCGCGCGAGTGACGTCGGTGTCGCAGGGCTGCATCGCCTGGTGCAGCCGCTGCGCGAGATCATGGCGCGCGGCGTCGACTGCATCATTGTCGCGGCCGGCATGGATGGGGCGCTGCCGTCGGTGGTCGCCGGGCTGGTCGACGTGCCGGTGATCGGCCTGCCGGTGTCAGTGGGGTACGGTCACGGTGGCAATGGCGAGGCCGCGCTGATGACGATGCTGCAGAGCTGCGCGCCGGGGATCACGGTGGTCAACATCGACAACGGCATCGGTGCCGGTTCGACGGCCGCGCTGATCGCGAACCGGGTCGCGGCGGCGCGAAAGGCAACGACTGCCAGCACCCCTGCGGGTGATTGATCCCGGGTGGAACCTCTCCAACCTTTTCGGTTCGACCGAAGCGCCCGCAGGGCGTAGAGCGGAGAAATCCCTCACGCGAACCGAGACACGGCAGGAGCGGCAGGTTCCTCGACACACCCTGAATTCGCTCTGTGCGGGCGCTTCAAGCAGTGAGCGGCGCGATTTCTTCACTCCGCCCACTTCATGGCTTCGGCTGAAATGACAACTTTACGTGGGGTTCGTGCTGGTTCCCACAATGCATGGTTTGGCCGTCTCGATCAGCGTGCCGCGCGGAGCTGTTCCAGCATGCGGTCGGCGGCGGTGAGGGGGCTGATCGATCGCGAGAGTACCTGCTCAAGAAGGTGATCAGTAGCGCCCGATGCCGCCATCACCTCTTCGAGCAGCTTGCGCTGAACGCGTGAGGCGATCTCGGTGCCGAGCATCGTTCGGGAGCGACGGTCCCAATCGCCCGATTGCTCCAGCCAGGACCGATGATCGGCGAGCGCCTGCAGCAGCGTGTCGATGCCGGTGCGCTCGACCGAGCTGGTCGTGACCACCCGCGTTGGCCAGGTTCCCTTGAGCGTCTCCATGTCGTCCCGGAGGGTCTGGAGGGCTCGGAGATCGCGGGCGAGCGCCAGCGCTTCCGGTCGGTCACCCTTCGAAACCACGATGACGTCGCCGATCTCCAGCGAGCCGGCCTTGAGCGTCTGGACGCCATCGCCGAGTCCCGGGACCTGCACCAGCACCGTGGAGTGTGCAAGCGAGGCGATGGCGACCTCGTCCTGGCCGGTGCCGACGGTCTCGATCACGATTGGGTCGAAGCCGGCGGCGTCGAAGACATGGGCGACGGTGAGGGTGTGCTGCGCGAGCCCGCCGCCAAAGCGGCGAGAGGCCATGCTGCGGACGAAGACGCCGGGGTCAGCGTGCCACTCCAGCATGCGGATGCGGTCGCCAAGTGTCGCGCCGCCGGATATCGGGGATGAGGGGTCGATGGCGAGAACCGCGATCTTCCTTTCCTGCTCACGGCTGGAGCGGATGATCTCGTTCACGAGTGACGACTTGCCGGAGCCCGGCGGGCCGGTGATGCCGATGATGTGCGCCGAGCCGGTGTGCGGGAAGATGAGATCGAGCACCGAGCGACCGCCTGAGAGGTCGTTCTCGACGGCGGTGATGGTTCGCGCGATGGCGGCAGTGTCGCCCGCCAGGACGCCGGCGGCGAGCTCGCCGGGGGAAACCTGTCGCCGCATCAGGCCGATTCCGCCGGTTCGGTCGAGCCGGTGTGTTCGCGCACGTAGCGGATCGCGTCCTGCAGGCGGGTACCCGGCCCGAACACCTCAGCCACACCCATCTCGCGCACCCTCGGGATGTCGTCGGCCGGGATCGTGCCCCCCGCTATGAGCAGCACGTCGTCGCGGCCGACCGCCTTGAGCGCCTCGACGATCGGCGGGAAGAGCGCCATGTGTGCTCCGGAGAGAATGCTCAACCCGACGACGTCGACGTCCTCCTGCAGGGCCGCATTGGCGATCATCTCCGGCGTCTGGAAGAGTCCCGTGTAGATGACCTCGAAACCGGCGTCGCGAAATGCGCGCGCCATCACCTTCGCGCCGCGGTCGTGCCCGTCGAGACCCGGTTTTGCGACAAGAATGCGCACCGGGCGCCCCATGGTGTCGTGTGTGTCGGTCATGTGCCTCGCCTTGTCCGGTGGACCGGTACAACCTCGGTCCCTACGCGTACGTGTGGAAACCCTGGCCGGTCTTGCGGCCCAGCCGGTTGGCCGCAACCATCTGTCGCAGCAGCGGCGCGGGCCGGTACTTGTCGTCGCCGAAGTCCTGGTGAAGCACCTGCATGATATGAAGGCACACATCGAGGCCGATCAGGTCGGCGAGTGCCAATGGCCCCATCGGGTGGGACGCGCCGAGCTGCATCACCGTGTCGATCTCCTCGGCAGAGGCGACGCCCTCGGCCACGGCGAATATCGCCTCGTTGATCATCGGGATGAGGATCCGGTTGGCCGCGAAGCCTGGCAGGTCGGCGACGGAAATTGCCGTCTTGCCCATCGAGGTGGCTGCCTCCTCGATCGATTGTGCCGTCTCGTCGCTCGTCTGGAGGCCGCGCACCACCTCAACAAGCTTCATCACCGGCACCGGGTTGAAGAAGTGCATGCCCGCGAACCGCTCCGGTCTGCTCACGGTGGCGGCGAGCGCGGTGATCGAGATCGAAGAGGTGTTGCTGGTGATAATCGCGTCCTCCCGCACGGTGTCGGCGACTTGCCGGAAGACGGCGGACTTGGTCTCGAAGGACTCGATTACCGCCTCCACGACGAGGTCTGCGTCTCCGAGCGCGTCCATGCCGGTGCTGGCGGTGAGGCGGTCGAGTGCGGCACTACGATCGAGCTCGGTCATCCGCTCCTTGTCGATGAGTCGCTGGAGCCCACCTTCGACGCGCTCGCGCCCGCGCTGCACGAGCGCGTCCTCGGTGTCGATGAGCACCACGTCGTAGCCGCCGGCCACTGCCACCTGCGCGATGCCGGCGCCCATCGTTCCGGCACCGATGATTCCAATCTTTTGAATCTCAGTCATGACTTGGGGATCCCTGCTTGTGCGATCGAGCGACGTGTCGCGGACATTATACGGATGCCTCCGGTGCGTCGACCGGATCGGGAAGCACGGAGGCGTTGCCGTTGACGTCGTTCATCGCCACGATGATGCCTTCTCGCATCCACAGCTCGACCGCGTCAGCGGCGGCATCGACCAGTTGCGGCAGAAGGCGCTGCTCGCTCGGCGCGAAGTGCGAAAGGACGTGCGCCTTCGCCTGGTTGGGACCTCGCCCGATGCCCATGCGGAGACGGGGGAAGTCACGCGTGCCGATTTGCTCGATGATCGACTTGAGGCCGTTGTGCCCGCCGGCGCTCCCGCCTGGGCGGAGGCGGAGCTGTCCGAAGGGGAGATCGAGATCATCAACCACGATCAGGATCCGTTCCGGGGTGGCGCGATACCAATTGAGCACTTCGCGCACGGCGTGGCCGCTGTCGTTCATGTACGTCTGCGGCTTGACCAGGATGGTCTTGCCAGTCGGCATGCGCGTCTCGATCAGCTCGGAGCGGAACCGCTTCCGACTGGTTGATTCGCCGCTTCGACGCGCGAGCTCGTCCACGACCATGAACCCCAGGTTGTGCCGCGTGCTTGCGTACTGGCGGCCGGGATTGCCGAGTCCGATGATGATGTTCGCGCCTGATGCCATGTCGGGGTCATCCTCATGTGTGGTACCTGTCGGTGATCGCAGTCGGTTCCAGATGCGGGAGAGCATGGAAGCGGTCCTTCGCTGGGCTATACTTGCAGTGACTCATTGTGCCATGCGCCTGCCGGTCGGATGACGAATCCGGAGTTGGCGCCGGGTGCGAACCATCGCATGAAAGGTTAGGCATGTTCGGAATTGGACCAATGGAGATGGGCATCATCGCGGTTGTCGCGCTGCTCATCTTCGGACCTGAAAAACTCCCCGAGATGATGGGCCAGGCTGGCAAGATGGTCCGTGACTTCCGGAACATGACCGCCGAGATGTCCGGCGAGTTCGAGAAGACCATCGCCGAGGCCAAGGGGATCACCAAGGAGTTCCAGGGCGAGGTCGGCTCGATGCGCAACCAGGTCAACTCGGTTTCGAAGAGCGTCCAGAACGACCTGAACGGCAAGAAGTCCAGCGCGGCGAAGAAGACCGGCACGACTGCATCGAGCAAGCGCTCGTCGACCAGCAGCTCGTCGAAGAAGAGCGCGAGCTCGTCCACCAAGAGCGACTCGTCGACTACGACGAAGGGTGGCTCGTCGTCGAGCAGCTCGTCCAGCACCTCCGCGAAGAAGGCCGCACCGGTCGCACCGCCAGCCACGAAGGATGACCCGACTGCTTCGTTCTCGTTGTTCGAGCCGTCGGCACCGAGGCGCGAGCGGCGGACTCGCAAGGCGACCATCTCGGCGTTCGGCGAGGCGACACCGCGCACGCCGGATACAGCCGAGCCGCTCTCCGACGCGAACGGTCATGCGTCCGAGCAGGTTGCGGAGCAGATGCCGGTTGACCTGAACGACCCGCTGGCTCGCGCCCGACAGCGCCGCCAGAGCGCCGGGTATGCGCGCAAGATCTCCTGAGCCGCATGACGATCGAAACCAGCGCGCGGGACACGGAGCGGCAGGAGCAGGCACCGCTGGCCTACAGCGAGCACAACCACCGTCGCTTCCGGTTCGATCTGCTGCGCGAGGACCCGGTCACCTGGGCCCGTCGCGGGCGGATCACGACGACCCACGGCGTCATCGAGACACCGGTGTTCATGCCGGTCGGCACCCAGGCGACGGTGAAGACGCTGCTTCCGGAGGAGGTGGCGGCGACCGGTGCGCCGATCATCCTTGCCAACACGTACCACCTGATGCTCCGGCCCGGTGTGGAGCTTATCCGCGAAGCCGGTGGCCTCCATCGGTTCATGCGGTGGGACGGGCCGATTCTCACCGACAGCGGCGGCTTCCAGGTGTTCAGTCTCGCGCACCAGAACAAGGTGACCGAAGAGGGTGTCACCTTTGCCTCGCACATCGATGGCTCCCGCTGGACGATGACGCCCGAGAGCGTTGTCGGCCTGCAGCTGGGGTTTGGCTCTGACATCATGATGCAGCTCGATCACGTGCTGGGTCTCCCCGCCGAGCGCACGGCGATCCATGACGCCACGGAACGGTCCTCCCGCTGGCTGGAGCGAGCGATCGCCGCGCTCGACGAGACCCAGCCCACGGATTCTGCATCGGTGCTGTTCGGCATCCAGCAGGGCGGCATGGAGGCGGATCTCCGTCGCGAGCACGCCGAGCGGATCGCATCGATGAATGTGGCGGGGTGCGCGGTCGGCGGGTTGAGCGTCGGCGAGCCGAAGGCGGTGATGGCCGAGATGCTCGAGGTCTCGACGCCATGGCTGCCCCGCGACAAGCCACGATACCTGATGGGTGTCGGCTCGCCGGAGGATCTCTGGCACGGCGTGGCGCGGGGAATCGACATGTTCGACTGCGTGCTGCCGACACGCGCGGCGCGGAACGGTGGCGTATTTACCCCAGATGGGCGCGTGATGATCACCGCTTCCCGCTGGCGCCACCACCATGCTCCGGTCGACGAGACGTGCGACTGTCGCGCGTGCACCGGGTTCACTGCCGCGTACATCCACCATCTCTTTCGGGCGAAGGAGGTGTTGGGTATGCGGCTCGCGTCGGAGCACAACCTTCGTTTTCTGGCGCGCGTCATGGAGGATATCCGCGCAGCCCTGGAGGATGGCACCTTCTCGCAGCGTGCGGCGGCGTTCACCGATCGCTATCGGACCACCGGGCAGGACGACGTTCCCTGGCCACGGCGGACCGATGCGACGACAGGGAAGGGGAGCGGAGATGACTGAGCCGAAGCGGAGACGCCGCCCGTGGCAGATGCCGGAGCTCGAAGCGCGGGACGGCCCGGGGTGGTATCACCCCATATTCGACCCGGAGTCGGAGGGAGCCGTTGCGGTCGGGATCGATATCATCGAGATTTCGCGCATCCAGCGATCGTATGACGATTTCGGCGAGCGTTTCCTCAAGCGGGTCTACACCGAGCGGGAGCGGGAGCGCTACCGCGGCCGGGTGAACGAGCTGGCGGCGCGCTTCGCGGCGAAGGAGGCGACCTCCAAGGCGCTCGGGACCGGCATCATCGGTATCCGCTGGCGCGAGATGGAGGTCCTGCCGAACCGTCGTGGCAAGCCGGTGCTGATCCTGCATGGTCGCGCGGCCGAGCGCGCGCGACAGCTCGGATTGAATCACTTCAGTGTCTCGCTGACGCACTCGCGCAACGACGCGATGGCGTTTGTGGTCGCGACTCGCGGACCGGAACACGACGTATCGAACGAGGAACAGGCATGACTGAACACGAGCTTCCCGAGCTGAGCGGACGCCAGCAGAGGGCAAACTCCGATCTGGCCAAGGCGATCGCGCCGCGTCGCACATTCGGCACGCACAAGTGGGATGTCGGCGGGGTGGTGGTGATCGCCGGGTCGCCGGTGTACACCGGCGCGGCGCAGCTGTGCTCGCGTGCGGCGGGGCGGGCCGGTGCCGGCATCGTGCATCTGGCGTCGCCTCGGCACGTGATCGCGACCATCGCCTCGGCGATCCCCGAGGTAGCCCACGTGCCGCTGCCGGCAACCGACACGCTTGCGGGGGTGCGCCACGCGCTGGACGAGCTCGGCGAGCATCTCGAGCGGGCTCGCGCTGTGGTGGTTGGGCCGGGCCTCGGCGACGACGAGCCGGCGTCTACGCTGCTCGCGGCGTTGTTTGGGCTCTCGGACAGCAAGCGCAACTCATCCATGGGCATCGGCTTCGCGGCCGCGCAGGAGGTCAAGGCGGAGACGTCCTCTCCCGAGGCGCCCATCTTCGCGAACGACGGCGCGACCGTGGTAGTGGACGCGGACGGGCTGAACTGGCTGGCGAAGCAGGAGAAGTGGTGGACGAAGCTGCCGAAGCAGCGCCTGATCCTGACACCGCATCCTGGCGAGATGGCGCGACTGCTTGGCAAGGAGACCGCCGAGGTCATTGCCGATCCGGTCGCTACGGTTGAGGAGGCTGCATCGAAGTGGAAGCAGACCGTGGTCCTCAAATACGGCTATAGCGCCGCTTCGAACGGCGACCGCACCGTGGTGGCAGAGGACGCGCCGGTTTCGCTGGCGACCGCGGGCAGCGGCGACGTGTTTGCCGGCATGATCGGCGCGTTCTCGGCACAGGGTCTCAAGCCGATCGACGCCGTCGGCCTGGCGCTGTACATCGGCCCGCGAGCGGCACGGAGGGGCGAGCAGCGCTACGGCGCGTTCGGCCTGATCGCGACCGACCTTCCGGATGCGATCGCGCTTGAGCTTGCCACGCTCACCGACGAGTAGGTGGCCGCGGGTCACAGGAGATTGCCATGACTGACGAATCTACATACGCCTCGGACCCGGACCCGATCGTTCGGGAGATCATGCAGACCGACGTGCCGGTCGTGTCGCCGGATGACACCGTTCCGGTGGTGGCGAATCTGATGGCCACGAACCGCCTCACCGGCGTGCCAGTGGTTGAGGATGGCAGGATGATCGGCATCATCACCGAGTCCGACATCATCGCCCGCGAGGCGGATGTCGACGCACCTGCCGTGGTGCCGTTCCTCGATGCGATCTTCGTCGCCGACGCCGGCCGCAGCTACAACGAGGAGATCCGTCACGCGCTGGCGGTGAACGCGCGCCAGCTGATGACGAGCCCGGTCGTGAGCATTCGCCAATCAGCGACGCTGACGCACATCGCGACGCTGATGATCGATGAGGGTGTGAACCCGGTGCCGGTGCTCGATGATGACGACAACCTTGTCGGTATCGTCTCGCGCTCGGATCTGGTGCGGGTGATCGCACGGTTGGAGAATCAGGACCTCGGGAATGACGCCAGCGAGTGACATTGCGACCATCCTGGAAGTCTGGGGCGGCCGGCCGAGCGTGGCTGTCGTCGACCTCGACCACCTGGCCGCCAATGTCCAACATCTGCGCAGGATCGTCGGCGCGCGGGTGAGGCTGATGGCCGTGGTCAAGGCGGATGGCTACGGGCATGGCTCGGTGCCGATCGCGAAAGCCGCCGTGCTTGCTGGTGCTGACGAGCTGGCGGTGGCGACGGTGGAGGAGGGGGTGCGGCTGCGCCGTGGCGGGCTGCGAGCGCCTATCCTCGTGCTGGGGCCGGTTGGCTCGCAGGAGCGCCAACGCGTCATATCCCATGCGCTTGCCCTCGTTGTCGCAGACGCGGGCTTCGCCCGCGGACTGGCACAGGTCGCTCGGAAGACACGGCTCAAGCAGCCGCTCGACGTCCACCTCAAGGTCGACACAGGGATGCACCGCTTCGGCGTCGATCCGGAGGGGGCAGTCGGGCTGGCCCGTGTGGTGTCTGAGCTCCCCGAGCTGCGGCTTGCCGGCGTGATGACCCACTTCGCGTCAGCGGACGACCCCGATCGGTGCTGGACCGACGCACAGGCACGCGCGTTCGATGACGCCGTCGCGGCAATGCAGGCGAACGGTATCCCGGTGATGGGGCAGCACCTTGCCAACAGCGCTGCGACGCTACGCTTCCCGGAGTATCACCGCGATCGTGTTCGCATTGGGATCGCGATGTACGGCCTCCGGCCGGACGCGGACATGCCGCTGCCCGCGCCGATGCGGCCGGTGATGACGGTGCACAGTCGCCTCGCGCGCGTGCTCGAGCTCGAGCCGGGCGACCGGGTCAGCTATGGCGGGACATGGGTGGCCGAGGAGCGCTGCCGGATCGGTCTCGTGCCCATTGGCTATGCGGACGGCTACCGCCGTCAGGGATCAAACCTCGCCTGGATGGACGTGAAGGGCGCGAAGGCTCCGGTGCGCGGCCGCATATGCATGGACCAGACGCTTGTCGAAGTCGGACCTGATGCCCGGGCGGGCGATCTGGTGACCGTGGTTGGGGACGGAGTGAGCAGCGTCGCGCCGACGATCGACGACCTCGCCGAGATGTATGGGACGGTGTCGCACGAGCTGCCAACGCAGCTGGTTGCGCCCCGCCTCGCGCACCTTTATGTGCAGGGTGGGAAGCTGGTGGCCATAGCGGATCTGTGGGGGTACCGCGAGCTGGACCCCGAGGCGCTGGCGCAGACGGAGCCCGAACCCGAGCCTGTAGCCGAGAGAGCCGTAGGTATCGACACAGTAGTGGTTTGTACGATTGCTTGTGGTGCAGCGGAAACACGAGCGGCTGGCAGATTTCTGCCAGCCGCTCGTGTCCATCCGTTGTCTCGTGTTGCTTCGGTCGACGGTCCCTTGTCCGTCAACCTGAGAATGTCACCCTATTGAAACCCGCCGCCGCCAAGCTCCATCTCGACTTCCTTGCGGCGCTCGATGTCCCGACGGACGACGAAGGTGCGGCCGCTCATGTCGTCGCGCACGTAGTTGAGCATCTTCTCGTCCATCCACCGGTAGATGGTCGGACGTGTCACGCCGAGCTGCTGCGCGGCGTTACCGATGCTCACGAGCTCACTCGTGTCGTAGGCGCGGAACTTGGCAAGCGCCAGCATGCGGCCCAGGTCCGTGTCCCAAAAGGTGCGGGGCACGATGTAATCGTCCGCCGCGACAGGCCAGAACAGCAGCTGAAGGACAGAATCGATCGCCTCCAGCACACGCTCCTGCGGCTCACGATTCTGGCCACGTGCCAGACGAGCTAAACGAAGAAGATCCAGACCCAACGGTCCGCTGCGAAGCTGGTCCAATGACAACTGCTGAAACGCCTCGGGCGCAAGCTGTGTTGCCAGCCGGTGGTAATGGCTGTAGACCAACTGCAGCGCGTTGTCCATGACCTTCTGGTAGTCTCGGGATTCCGACTCCACGACGACTCCTCTCGGATCGGTCTCGGTCACTCCCCAGCGACCTCGAAACGGCGCAACGACACTGATTCCATACTGTGCGATCACTGTGTACGCATCAGACTGTACGATCAGATTGTACGTTGGTACCGGACAGGTGTCAATCATGGCCGTACACGACGACCGTGCACCTTGGCCTGTTTGCTGAGCAGTCGATTTATGCCGTGACCGTGCCGCGTATCGCGAGACCGAAGATGAAGAGTGCGATGAGGCTGTAGATCATCAACCCTTGCCGTGGCGCCTTGTCCCTGATGTAGGACCAGACGAACGGGAGCACCAACACCGCGCTCGCACCATAGAGCAGGTGAGTTGTGGACTGCGGCCGGAACCCGTCCACCCACATCGTCACGCCGAAGAGCACCTGGACGGTGACCAGCACCTGGCCGATCACGAGTGCGCCGGCGATGTTGCCGCCGAGAGCGCCGCCGCGAGCGTACTCGAGCAGCCCCCAGAGGCCGACGACGAGGAAGTAGATCATCACGGTCGTGGCGAGGCGCTCGTGCATCAAATGGACGAATTCCATGAAAGCAGATTCTCCAGAGGTGGGGCAGTCCAGGGCGCCGCGAGGGCGGCGCGATCTCCGGAACGAGTATAGGGGGATCGGACGCCAGCGGCCCGGCGATGGTGATGAGGTGCGTGGTTCGGTCTAGTCGAGACCTGGCAAGCCGAGCTGTCCCTGCCCGCTGATCAGACTGGGCACCCGGCGCGCCGGCGGTCTCGAGCTCGGTGTGAAGGTCCACACTGGGCCCGCCTCGCGCCGGGGAAGGGCGATCACGCTCGCATGGGTGCCGGCGCGTGTGAGCTCTTCGCGGACATCTCGCTCGGCCTGCCGCGGGCTGTTGTTGGTCTCGGAGAGGTGCGAGAGCCACCAGGTCGTCCTGTCGCCGCTGATCTTCGCCACCGGCGCCATCGCGCGGCCGCAGGCGTCGTTGCCGAGATGGCCTCTTGTCGAGGAGACGCGCCGCTTGAGATGGGCTGGGTACGGACCGTGCCGGAGCATCATCTCGTTGTAGTTCGCCTCGAGCAGGACGAGATCGCTGCTGGCGGCGGCGTCGATGAGGTGGTCCTGCCAGCATCCGAGATCGGTGAGCACGGTGATGCGGGCGCCGGCAATCTCGATGTGGAAGCCGCATGGCTCGGTGGCGTCATGGCGCACAAGAAGGGCATGGACGCTGGCGCCGTCGACAGCCGCTGGTCGTCCGGCGGTGATGATCTCGGTTGCTTCCATGGGGAGCGAGGCCGCACTGGCTGTTCCGCGGGTCGCGAGCAGCGGCAGGTCTCTTCGCAGGATCCGCGGGAGCGTCTGCACGTGATCCCGGTGCTCGTGCGTGATAAGGACGCCGGTGAGATCGTGAGGGGTCAGGCCGTGCTCTGCGAGACCACTCCTCAGCGCGCGGATGCCGACGCCGCAGTCGACGAGCAGCGCGGTGTCCCCGGCGCGGACCAGCAGTGCGTTGCCGGAGCTTCCGCTGCCGAAGCTCTGGACGGTGACGGTAGCGGGTGTGGTTTGGGACATTCGGCGCCAGTTTCGGGGTAGCACGACCGACAGGTAACTGGACGCTAGCGTACCATGTGACTGCGGGTGCGCCGGTGCATCTTGCGAGGCTCGGTGTGTATGGGAGAGCGTGGCATGGTGGGGAGTCGGCTGTTCAATCGTCAGGGACCGTCAGGGCGGCCGCCAGGCCAGCCTCGCCGGTCGAGGCTCGAGCTTTCCCCGTCGGTCCAGCGCATGCTCATCGCCGCCGGCGTCTTCGTCGGGATCTTCGCTGTCGCATTCGTCACCGCATCCTTCTGGATCAACTGGATGTGGTTCGACAGCATGGGGTATGGCGGCGTTCTCTACCGGCGTTACCTGGCGCAGGCTTTGGCCTTTGTGGTCGTCGGCGGTGTTGCCGCGCTGATTTTCTACGTGAACGTCACGTTGGCGCTGAGAAATACGCGCGAGCGCGCTGACCGCGTCGGGCTCGTGTCGCGATGGAGCCGTCGCATCTTGCGCGCGCTGATCGTCGGCACATCGCTGATCGTCCTGCTCGTCACAGGCATCGCAGGCTCCACCCATTGGGAAACGATCATGCTGGCTGTGCGCGGCCAGTCCTTTGGTGTGAAGGATCCCACGTTCCATCGCGATGTCGGCTTCTACGTCTTCCTGCTACCGGTCCTGAAGGGAATTCAGAGTGGATTGCTGCTGCTCGTCGTTGCGACGACGGCCGCGGTCGCGCTCGTCTATCTCGTCCGGCTCGGCGTGCGTTTCCGTTCGTGGGGAGACGTTCCATGGGCCGCGCTTCGGCACGTAACGGGGTTGATCGCGGCAGCGCTCCTGGTGTTGGCGTTTGGGTACTGGCTGCGGAACTTCGAGCTGGTGTATTCCCAGCGAGGCACGGTGATCGGGCCGGGGTTCACCGATGTCAACATCGTGCGCCCGCTCAATTACCTGATGGCGTTCGCCTCGGCCGCGGCGGCCATTCTCGTGCTGTTCGGGCGGGTGCTGCGGACGCCGAAGTACCTCATCGCGGTGCTTGGCGGATGGTTCGTGCTGGCGGCGCTGATCACGCCGACGCTGCCGGAGCTCGTTCAGCGGTTCATCGTCAACCCGAACGAGTTCAGCCGGGAAGAGCAGTACATCGAGCGAAACATCGACATGACGCAGGCAGCGTTCGGCCTGGACGCGGTCGAGGTGCAGGAGCTCACGGGCCAGGACCCGATCGATCCGGCGCAGCTGAGCCTTGACCAGCCGCCGCTACGCAACGTGCGGATCTGGGACTATCGCGTGGTTGACCGGATCTTCGAGCAGTTGCAGACCTTTGTGCCGTACTACACCTACAACGACATCGATGTCGATCGGTACATGATCGATGGCGTACCGACCCAGGTGCTGGTCGGCCCCCGCGAGCTCGATGTTGATGGGCTGCCCCAGAATGCGCAGACATGGACGAACCGGCACCTGGCTTACACGCATGGCTATGCAGTGGTCGTGAGCTCGGTGAGCGAGGTGTCATCCGATGAGTGGCCGGTCTTCCTGCTGGACAGCATTCCGCCTGAGGGCGCCAAAGAGCTTTCGATCACCCAGCCGGAGATCTACTTCGGCGAGACGGAGTCCGATTGGGTGATCGTGCGGACTGATCAGGGCGAGTTCAGCGGCATCGTGGAGAACCAGGACGACACGACCGCTGGATTCCAGGGTGATGCGTACGGGTCCATCGGGCTCGGCAACCCGTTCACGCGCGCGCTGGCGGCGCTGTCGATCGGGGACCGCAACGTCTTCATCAGCAGCCAGCTCACGGGTGACTCGCAGCTGCTCATGTGGCGGTCCGTGATCGAGCGAGCCGACAAGATCGCGCCCTTCCTCGACTACGACCACGATCCTTACCTGGTCATCGCTGACGGGCGGCTCGTGTGGGTGGTCGATGCCTACACATCCACCGGGAGCTTTCCCAGCGCCAAGCGATATGACGGCGACAACTATCTCCGGAACAGCGTGAAGGTGACCGTTGACGCCTACACGGGCGAGACGACCTTCTACCGCACGGCAATGCCCGACCCGATTGCCGACGCGTATGCCCGGCTCTACCCGGGACTGTTCGAGGACATCTCGAACGTGCCGGCATCGATCTCGTCGCATTTCCGCTACCCGGAGATGCAGTTCAACATCCAGTCGCGCGTCTGGTCGGAGTACCACGTCGCGTCGGCTCGCAGCTTCTACGATGGCGATGACGTATGGACGGTCGCGCAGGAGTCGATCGACGGCGACGTCAAGCCGATAGAGCCGTATTTCGTTACGCAGCGGCTGCCGAACGAGTCCGATACCGTCTTCGCGCTGACGGTGCCCTTCACCCCCGGCGGGCAGCAGAATCGACAGAACATGACGGCGTGGATGGCCGGTACCGCCGACGCCGAAGGTGACACGGACCTTCGCCTGTACCGGTACCCGAGGCAGATCACCGTGTACGGCCCGAGACAGATCGAGGCGCTGATCAATCAGGACCCGGATATCTCCGAGCAGATCACCCTGTGGAACCAGAGTGGCTCCGAGGTGATTCAGGGGAACCTGCTGGTTATCCCGGTCAACGACGCGATGCTCTACGTGCAGCCGATGTACCTGCAAGCCTCCGCCTCGAACGCGGCCGCGCCACGCCTGGCGCGCGTGATCGTCGCCACGAACAGCGAGGTAGTGATGGCCCCATCGCTCGGCGAGGCGATCGGCATGCTCAACGGTGGACAGGGGGAGCAGCCGTCGGCACCGGTCCCGAACGCGCCGCAACAGCCGGCTGCTGGTGGTGGTGCGCTGCCGGATCTTGCCGGGATGTCGGAGCAGCAGCTCGTCGACGAGGCCGTGGTGACATTCGATCGCGGTCAGGAGGCGCTGCAGCAGGGCGACTGGGCAACCTACGGCGAGCAGCAGGCGCGGCTGGAGGCCATCCTGAGCCAGCTTTCAGGAGGGGAAGGGGCAACGCCGCCCGCCGCAACGCCGGCGAGCGGCGGGTGATTGTTCCAGTGAGGGAAAGCGCGCCCGAGTGACATATCCCTTGTAGAAACCAGATCAACGACTACCAAAGAGGGCGCGGCCGATGCGGATCTGGGTCGCACCCTCGGCGATCGCCTCGCGGTAGTCGTTGCTCATGCCCATCGAAAGCTCGCGCAGGTCCATGTCGGGGAACTGCTCCTGCAGGCGATCGCGCAGATCGCGGAGCTCACCGAAGACCGCGCGCACCTCATCGCCGTGCGCGTCGATCGGCGCGATCGTCATCAATCCCTTTGGAACGAGTGATGTGGCTGCTTCGATCCGCTCGAGCAGCGACGGGGCGTCCTCCGGGGCGCATCCGGCCTTCTGCGCCTCGCCAGCGATATTGACCTGCAGCAGCACATCGAGCGTGATACCTGCCTTCGCCGCTGCCTTGTCGAGCGCGTCGATGATCGAAGGGCGGTCGATCGAATCCACCGTCCGGAACAGCCCCGGAACCTGCTTCGCCTTGTTGCTCTGCAGGTGGCCGATGAGGTGCAGGGTCGCGTCCTGTGACAGCGGCTCACGGAACTTGTCGCGCGCTTCCTGCACGCGGTTCTCGCCGAAGTGGCGGATGCCCAACGCGTACGCAGCATCGACATCCTCGCGAGGAAACGTCTTCGAGACCGCAATGAGAGTGATATCCGTTGGGTCTCGGCCCGCGTCCTGCGCCGCCTCCGCGATGCGTGCCTGGATGGTCCGTATCCGGCCTTCGAGACTGGTGATCGTCGACATTCGGGCTCCCTGTTCCGGTGTCAGGCGGGCGGCAGGATCGCGATGAACGCGCCCTCGCGGCCGGCGTTGGGCCCGTGGCCGCGGTGCGAGAACCACCGCTCGGTGTCACATTTCGTGCACTCGTTCGACACGTCGATGTGCTCTTCGAGCAGGCCAGCCGCAAGCAGCAGGCGCCTGTTCGCTTCCGGCACGTCGAAATGCTCGCGGTCACCGGGCCGAGTCACCGCCGGTTCGGGGTCGATGCCGATGGACTCAGCAGTTTCGCGCCAGGCTGCAGTCACCTCCGGCCCCGTCTCGTGGCAGCAGACGCGCAGTGCCGGGCCGAGGTACGCCAGCAGCCGCTCCGGTCTCGAACCGTAGGCGTCGTGCATCGCCCCCACCGCCTCGCGGGCGATGTTGGCGACGGTGCCGCGCCACCCCGCGTGCACGGCCGCGACGGCCGGTCGATCCGGATCGACAAGCAGGATGGGCTGACAATCGGCGTGGAGCGTGAGCAGCGTGACACCCGGCTCGTCCGTCATCATGCCGTCACCGATGCCTGCCTGCGGAATGCCCGCGCGAGATCCCTTGCCCGCATCGCCGGCCGCGACGCGGATGATGTCCGTGCCGTGGACCTGGCCCGCGGTGACGATCGTTTCGGGCACGACACCGATCGCCTCGGACCAGAGCCTGCGCATCTCCCAGGCATCCTGCTTGTCGCGCGGGGAGCCGAGGCCGATGTTGCCATCCGCCGCACCCAGCCCCGCAACGCGATGGGAGACGCCGTGAGCCACGCGATCAACCCGTGAGAGCAGCGGGCTTCGTGCTGGCAGCATCACCGTGGCTGGCGATACAGGTGCGGACGGGACGGTCATGGGGCGGATTCCTCTCGTGCCTCGTCAATGATGATCTGATCGATGACGCGCTCGACCGGCGCGTGGTCGTCCGTGAAGACGGTATCAGACGCTGTCACCTCGCGAACGTTTCCCGAGGCGAGGCTTCGCTCGCCGACCGTTCGCAGCAGGCTGTCCTGCGGCTGGCTGGCCACCGCCTGCTTGAAGGTCTCGATTGTCGTCGGCTCCTTCGTGGCGATGACCATCGTGTTCGAGTAGCCCTCGACATCGACGAGGAAGACGCTCGGGAAGACAGCCTTCATGGTGGAGGCGATCACGTCGACCAGCCGGTAGTCGTCCTCGGTGCGACCGACATTGATCACCAGTGTGCCACCCGCGTTCAAGTGATCGTAGACCTCCTGAAAGAACTCGCGTGTGGTCAGCTGGAAGGGAATGTACGGCTGCTTGTAGGCGTCGACGGCGACCAGATCCCACGATGTGTCGCTGGTGCGGAGGACATAGCGGCCGTCCTCGACGATGACGTTGAGGTTCGGCTCGTTCATGTCGAAGTACTCGCGGCCGACCTCGACGATCTTCGCGTCGATCTCGACCCCGTCGATCGGGATGGGGCCGTACGCCTTCGTGATCTGCTTGCTCGATGTGCCGCCGGCGAGGCCGATGATGAGCGCGCTCCCGGTCTGTGCCACGGCGTCACTGCCTGCGAAGAGTGGACCGATCATGAAGTAATCCCACGGCCCGCCGGTAAGAACCTGATCAGGATCGTAAATCGAGTGGACGGCGTGTCCATCGTTCAGTGAGAGCAGGTAGCGACCGTCTTCCTCGAGCACCTGGATGTAGTTGTCGGAGGACTCTGTCTCGTACACCAGCCGGCCGCGCTCCGCAGGACGGATGTTCTCAGGCGCGATCGCGAACGGGACGAGCAACACGACCGCGGAGCTCACCACGGCAGCGACACGCACGTTCCACGAGCGAAGGCGCCACAGTCCGGCGACCGATGGCACCAGCAGGAGCACACCGAGCACCAGGAAGGTCTTCGCGGTGCCGATCCACGGAATGAGGATCAGCACGGGCAGGAAGCTGCCGAGGATCGAGCCAATGGTCGAGAGCGCGTAGATTCCGCCGGAGGTGTCGCCGGCATGCTCGATCGTGTCCAGCAGCAGCCGGACCGCATACGGCGTTACGAACCCGAGCAGCGTGATCGGTACGGCCAGCAGGAGAAGGACGCCGACGAGCGAGCCGTAGAAGGCGCCGACATTGACGTTGTCGAAGGCGTCCAGCGACGCGCGCAGGATGGGCTGCGCGAGGTATGGCAGCAGGATGCTCCAGAGTGCCGCGACGATGTTGGTGGTGTACAGCACCCAGACGCGCGGGTATCGGTCGGCGATGCGGCCACCGATCCAGTAGCCGATCGCGAGAAACGTGAGCGTGATGCCGATGAGGTTTGCCCAGATGAAGGTCGACGTCCCGAAGTACGGCGCGACCAGGCGAGACGCGGCGACTTCGGTGCCAACACTGGTGACGCCGCCGAAGAACACGATCAGGCGCAGCAGCGCGGAATCGACGCGAACGGGTCCTGTTGTGTTGGGCTGGGGATCTGGCACGATGCGGAAAGACCCTGACACAGAAAGCGAGCCCCGCAGCACGGGGCGACGACAGGCAAGTACAAGTATATGATGGTGCAATTGGTGAGCCGGCGTCATCTTGAATCCGGCAGCGCAGGTGGAAATCCTGTTTTGCGCACAATCCATGTTATACGCAAATCAATGCATAGTGGCTCGTCGCGGGTACTTCCCGCTCCGCAAGGGTCAGATTCGCTCAGTTCCGTCCGGGAGGTCTATCTTGAGATTGCTTCTCACATCCGCCGGCATCGCGAACCCGAGCATCCATGATGCGCTGCTGGATCTCCTGGACAAACCGATTGCCGAGTGCAGCGCCCTCTGCATTCCCACTGCATCCTACGGACATCCCATGGCGGGTCCTGGCGCCGCATGGCGGTTCATCAGCGGCCACGAACCCCAAACACCGATGTGCGAGCTGGGCTGGAAGTCGCTGGGCGTGCTGGAGCTCACCGCGCTGCCCAGCATCGACGAGTCCTGCTGGGTGCCCATGGTCCGGGAGACCGACGTCTTCCTGGTGAATGGCGGCGACCCCATGTACCTGTGCTACTGGATGCGAGAGTCCGGACTGGCGGACCTCCTGCCGTCACTCGACGCGGTCTGGGTCGGCCTGAGTGCTGGCAGCATGATCATGACCCCGCGGATCGGAGCGTACTTCGTCGGCTGGACGCCACCCACGGGCGGCGATGAAACGCTGGGCCTCGTGGATTTCTCGATATTCCCGCACCTGGACAACGAGGACCTGCCCCAGAACACCATGGCCGACGCGGAACGATGGGCCGCTGACATGCCGGTGCCGTCATACGCCATTGATGACCAGACCGCCATCAAGGTGATCGATGGCACCATCGATGTCGTCTCCGAGGGACACTGGAAACAATTCGCTCCAGCCACCGAGCTGAGTGTCGAAGCGTCGTCAGCCGGATGAGGCGATCACATGGAGGCATGTGCCGTGACGGATCGAGCCGCATCGCTTCGCATCGGTCTGGCGTCGGTCAGGAACCTGCCGGGCGTTGACGAGCGTCTCAAGACCGTCGACCGCATGCTCGCTGACGCCGCGTCGCACGGTGTCGCGATCGTGTGCTTCCCCGAGGCGTACATCCCCGGTCTCCGCGGCGGTGACTTCGAGGTACCGCCGCCGGATCAGGAACGCCAACAGGCAGCGCTGGATTCAATTCGATCATCCGCACGGCGGCACGGTGTCGCGGTCGTGATCGGCATGGAGTGGCAGACGGAGATCGGCATCCACAACGTCGCCTTCGTGATCGGCCGCGATGGCGAGGTGCTCGGCTACCAGACGAAGAATCAAATCCCGCCCGTCGAGGAGCCGTACTACGTGCCAGACGGGCGGCGACATCTGTTCGAGGTCGACGGGATGCCCTTCGGCATCACGATCTGCCATGAGGGGTGGCGGTACCCCGAGGCAACGCGATGGGCTGCGAAGCGCGGGGCGAAAATCGTCTTCCACCCGCAGTTCACGGGCAGTGACAACGACGGTCCGATGCTCGAGCGCTGGGGCGATCCGCATGCCCCCTACTACGAGAAGGCAATGGTCGCCCGTGCCGTCGAGAACACGGTCTACTTTGCCAGCGTCAACAACGCGCTGCGGTTCCAGGACTCAGCAACATCGCTTATCGGCCCCGATGGTGAGCTGGTTGCCCACGTGCCGTACGGCGAAGAAATGCTGTTGGTGTGCGACCTGGATCTCAACCGGGCAAGCGGGTTCTACGCTCAGCGACTTGACGCATCATCCTATCCGGACTGACGCCAACGCATGGTGCTGCTCTGTTACCTACAGGAAGCGTGCAACACATATCCCTTGCTTATTCCACTCCTCTCCCTTCTAGCTCCAAAGGCGTTCGGTGATTCAATGGGATATGTTGCTTCGCATTCGAGATTATCGTGCGGCGATCAGTCGACGGTGTCCGGATCGATCTCGATGTCGTGCTTCTTCGCCGCCTTCATGATGCGGTCCTTGATGACCTTGACCTCGTCCTTGTCGTACTTCGCGGCGTTGTCCTTGTGATTGATGTAGCTCCAGGCGGCACGGATGTGGTCCTCGGTGTCGATCGGGTACTTGTTGTTCACCGGGTCCGCGAACTCGACGTCGCCGTACTCATGCTCGCCCCGCGTCGGGTTGACATCTTCACGTTGATCGATCTTCGCCATGCTGTGCCTCCTTTTGGCTCGATGCAAACGCTGCAAACCCGGTGCCAGCAGTCCGACGCCGATGACATCATCGACCGGACAGCGCTGCGACGACGGGGGCGAATTGTTCGGTGTGCTCGCGCACGTTGGTGTTGAGCACGATGTACGAGATCCCCAGCTCGCGGCGGCGCTGCTCCAGCGCCTCCACCATCTGGTCCACGGTACCGATCAACACATGCGGTGATGCCAGCACCTCATCGACGGTGAGGCCGAGCGCTTCAGCGTGCCGCTTTGCGGCCGTGTCACGATCGTCGGTGAGCTCGAAGGTGTAGATCAGCAGGTTGAGCTCCGGATCACGGTCACGGGCGGCGTCACGAACCCACCCGACCTTGCGCTGCGTCGCGGCAAACGTGATGTCGTCGCCATCGAGCCCTCCCTCCGGAAGTGCCTTCGCGGTGACACTGACGATATCGGCCTCCCTCGCGGCGAACGAGAGCACGCGCTTGCCGCCGCCACCGATGGACAGTAGCGGATACGGTCGCTGCGCGGGCTTCGGCGCGCCGTCGAACCCGGCAATGCGGTAGTGATCCCCTTCGAAGTCGAACGAGCCGCCAGCCGACAGTCCCTTGATGATCCGCACCGCCTCGATCATGCGCGAGACCCGCACACCCGGCGCGTCGAACGGAATGCCGACCATGTCGTACTCGGACTTCAGCCACCCCGCGCCGATGCCGAGCTCGAGGCGACCGTCCGAAAGCAGATCGATCGTCGCGGCCTCCTTGTAGAGCACCGCCGGGTGTCGAAAGTCGTTGCAGAACACCCAGCTGGCGACGCGCAGCTGCGTCGTCGCGTCGGCTGCCGCCATCAGCGCCGCCACGATACCCAGACGCTCCGGAAAATGGTCGGCGATGGTCAGCACCGAGTAACCAAGCTCCTCGATGCGCCGCACCGAATCGATCCAGTCCTGCCGTGACTCCGCGCGCGACTGCGTCACACCGAACCGAAACGGTCGCTCACTTGCCTGCCATGACGTTCTCGTCCCTCCACGTACTGCTCATCCCGCGTCGAACAGATTCGCCCACAACAGGCGCGCGGCAATGCCGCGATGCGGCCGCCAGCAATCCGCCAGCGCGTCCATGGTCCGAAGCGTAAGCGACTCGTCACCGGTGGCGTGCTTGAGCGCCCGCAACAGCGCGACGTCGCCGCTCGGCCACGCGTCCGGTGCGCCAACTCCCCACAGCAGCGTCGACTTTGCCGTCCAGGGACCGACGAGCGGCAGGTCGAGCAGCTCGCGCTCGACCGCGTCCGGCTCCTGGCGCGCGCGGAGGTCGTCCGGCAGCGCACCGTCTTCGGCAACCTGTGCGATGCGCTTGAGTGCCTCGGCACGGCGTGTGGTCACACCCGATGATCGGATCAGCTCGACCGATGCATCTGCCAGCTGCGCCGTGCTGGGCAGCGGTGCGAAGCGTCGTCCGTCGATCTCCACACCGTCATTGAACAGGAACGCGAGCCGGTATTGCGTCACGGCGGCCGAGGCAACCGAGATGCTCTGACCGACGATCGACGTAACCAACCCCTCGAAGAGCGAGCCGTCGCCATACGGTGCGAGACCGGGGAAGCGACGGGCGACCTCGTCAAGCATCGGCTCGCCCCATGTGGCAACGGTCGCGGCAGGATGCAAGGTGGTCGCGATCCACCCGGCGTCGCAATCCATCGCCGCTGTCCCCTCGATCCTGAGCTGCCCCGGTCGAGCCTGCCGAACGCGACGCCACACCGGGCGCTCCCCTTCCCTGCCGCACCAGACGAGAGCGCCGTCGATCCATGCGTGCCTCGGCGAGCGCTCTCCCACCCAGGCGGCGGGACCGACGCTAACGTCGAGTCGATAGCCTTCGGGCACGGAAACGGTCCTCACCTGGAGGCTTTCCGGTTCAGGCGCCATGAGATGCGCTCTCCTGCCCGGTTACACGGTCACGCAGGTTGTCCCACCAGTCTCCGATGCCTTCAAGCCAGGCAGGCACGCCCATCCGCGAGCTGGCAATGGTCAGCACGCCGTTGACGGCGAAGAACGAGAAGCTCGCCCAGGCAATACCGGCCAGCACGTCCACGAACCAGTGATTCGCGGTGTAAAGCACGCCGTACCAGAGCGCGACGTTGTAGGCCATGAACCACAATCCCTTCCAGCCGTAGTAGCGCAGCGCGAAGAGGGTCACCAGCCACGGGAAGCTGGCGTGAAGGGACGGCATCGCCGCGACAGGGTGCGGGCTCGCGTTGCCCCAGATCGCGAAGGTGTCGAGCGTGGCGAAGCCTTCCGGCTGGATCGTTGCGAGCACCGCGTTCTGCGGAAAGCCGAAGCCGTGCATCACGCCCCACGACTGCGCGAGCCACGGCGGCGCTGCCGGGAAGAGCAAGAAGAACGCGAACGCAACGTAGGTCATGAAGCAAAAGGTAATCGTGAAGGTCCAGAACCGGCGTTTGTTGGTGAGCCAGAGCATGAATGCGAACACGCTCGGCAGAACGAAATGCAGCGAATACATGATCAGCGCGAAGTAATCCCACCAGTTCGCGACGTCGCGGGTATAGAGCCAGTCCTGCAGCATCAGAATCGGCGAGTGACCAAGAAACAGCACCTCGTCGAACCTGATCAGCCCCTCGAGATGCACCTCGGGCATCGCATCACGGGGCATCTCCCAGACAGCCCGGTGGCCCACCACGATGTCGCCGGCGATACCGCGGAGATACTCGTATCCGAAGATGAGCAGCACGAACGGGATCCAGTCACGGATGAACGAGCCTGCGCGCCCGAGCACCACCGCCGCGATCAGCAGCAGGATCGCCCAACGATCCGGCGTGAAGAAGATGCCGCGCCAGAGGTAGATGCCTACGGCGGCGACCATGTACACACCGAAGAGCCCGAAGGCAATGCGCCGGAATTGATCCGACTCCGCCGAGCCGCCCTGACCAGCCGACCGATCTTCGCCATCGAACGCATGCGAGAACCGCTCGCCAAGGTCCGCAGCGGGACAGGAAAGCGCGGACGTGTCGTGAGAAGGGCGGTCGATCGCCATGCGTACCTCGGTGGTTCGAGAGGGTGCGGACGATGAGTCCGCGGGTCACGCGGTATTGTACGTGACGATGATCGATCGTCATCTCGACCCGCTCACCGTGAGGAAGCATCAGACAGTGCCCTCTTCCAATGTCCACACGGAGATCAGCTGGCATGCGTCGCTCGACGCTGCAGGCGAGTTCGTCGCGAAGCGAGTCGCCTTGCTCGGCCTAAAGGTGCTCACGGTGGTGCCGTCCTCGCTCTCCGCCAGCGACCGCCCGGTGTCGATGCTCCGAACCACGCTGAGACGGAACGGGATTCGCACTTCGGCGCTCGTGCCGCGCTCGCCGGTAGCCGCCATGCTCGCGCGTGGTGGCCCGACACCCTGGATGTCCAGTCAGGCTGCGGGACGGTCGTGGCGGCTGGACACACGACTGCTCGGCTCGCCATACGTGAGCGTCAGTAATGTCGACGAAAGCTTGCGACGGGGCCCATTCGTGCTGGACCTTCCTTCCCGATTCCTGCACCCGAGGGATCGGATAACCCTCGCCGCCCGTCCGGATCGGCACCGGGTGCTTTCCGACATCGCGGCGACGGCGCTGCCTGTGCTCTGTATCGTACTGACGTCCATCGCGGACGGCTGGCTGGTGATGGCGACGGAGGATCCGGTTGCAGCGGAGCTGTGGTCCCTCGCCGCGGCCGAGCGCTTTCTCGACGGTGGTCTGGAGATGCAGGGGCCGTGGGAAGACCCGGCGGTGCAGCGCGCGACCGAGCTGGAGCTTGGTGCGAGATACCCGGGAGAGCTGGCCATGACGGTGCATGCTGATACAGACCTGCCGGCTACGGCACGAAAATTGCTTTACAGTATGAACACGAGGTTGGGAATGAGCCTGGATACCAGGTAGCAGCCAGGCCTCAGCGAGAGACCGCTTGTCAACCGGGGAAATATCCCTATACTGCGAACTATCCACGAGGGGTTGGTCACAGATCGCGCCATGCGCGGTCCAGGTGCAACCCGAATCCTCAGGGAGAGGTACCCGCTTATGGAGACGCTGCGATCGATCTGGGATGCCATTGCGCGAGGGCTCGGTTTGAGCCAGCCGAAGCTTGTCCCCGTCCGCGTCCCAACGACGCGCCCGCAGCAGCGCCGGTAGCTGATCGGTTTCGATCCCGAGGCGCCGCAAGCCATAGAGCCGATGTCGAGGAGCCGCCCGTGCAGGGCGGCTCCTCGTGTTTCCGGCACAGGAGCCCTGCCCCATTTGCGGAATAGCGATCATGTAATACACTGCCCCAAATCTCAACATTACGGAAACGACACCGGATTCCGCCGCGTGAGCGCCACAGGAGGAGATGGAGCTGAATGTCGGAAACCTATCAGGGAGGGTCGCCGGTTGTGTTCGGCGTACCCCGGGAGCGCGCTGACGGCGAGAAACGCGTCGCGTTGATTCCCGACATCGTGAAACGTGTTATCGATGGTGGCGCGAGCGTCATCGTCGAGTCTGGCGCCGGCGCTGGCTCGTCGTTCTCCGACGAGCAGTATGCGGATGCAGGCGCGGAGGTGGCCGCAGACGCGACGTCGGTCTACGAGCGTGCCGACGTCGTTCTCAAGGTGCAGGCACCGGCGGTCTATGACGATATCGACGAATTGGCGTCTCTGCGACCGGGACAGCGGCTGGTCGCCTTTCTCGCCCCGCTCGTGCGCCACGACCTCATTCGTGCGCTGAGCGACAAGGGTGTAGAGGCGTTCAGCATGGACGCCATCCCGCGCACGACGCGAGCACAGGCGATGGACGCGCTATCGTCACAGAGCAATCTCGCGGGGTACAAGTCTGTCATCATGGCGGCCGACACACTCGGCAAGATCTTTCCGCTGATGATGACGGCCGCCGGCACAATCACGCCGGCACGCGTGCTCGTGCTCGGTGCTGGTGTGGCTGGTCTTCAAGCCATCGGTACCGCGAGGCGGCTCGGCGCCGTGGTCTACGGCTACGATGTCCGCGCTGTGGTGAAGGAACAGGTCGAGAGCCTCGGCGCGAGGTTCGTCGAGCTCGATCTCGGCGAGGATCTCGCTGGTGCGGGCGGTTACGCGCGTGCCGCGTCCGATGAGCAGACACGTCGCCAGCAGGCGGGCCTCGCGAAGGAGGCTGCCCTCGCTGATGTGGTGATCACCACCGCGCTCATCCCGGGCCGGCCAGCGCCGGTGCTGATCACGGCCGACGCTGTCCAGGGCATGAAGCCCGGCTCGGTGATTATCGATATGGCGGGCGAGATGGGCGGCAATTGCGAGCTGTCGACCCCGGGCGAGACAACGGTGGAACACGGTGTCACCATCATGGCGCCGTTGAACATCCCGAGCCTGATCCCGGTGCACGCCTCCCAGGTGCTTTCCAAGAACATCGAGAGCTTCGTCGCATTGATCACGAAGGACGGGCACCTCGACGTCAACTTCGACGACGACATCGTCGCCGGAACAGCCATCGTGCATGACGGCGAGGTCGTCCACGAGCTCACGCGAAAGCTCATGGGTCTGGAAGAGGCGGCGGCGCCTGCCCCTGCCGAAGAGCCGGCGCCTGCTGCAGACGCCGCGTCAGTGGCCGAGGTCGATGATACGGAAATCGGTGAGCTCGATACGGTGGCAGAAGCTCCAGGGGCCGATGTGACCGAGGTAGAGGATAAATCCATCGGCCTCGACGCCGTGGACACCATCGAGACGGAGGTCGAGACGTCCTCTTCCGAGCCTCCGGATGTACTGACGACGCCGGACGAGGTGTTTGACGACATCGACGGTGAGGTCGGAGAAAGTTCCGACGACGATGAACGACCGCGACAGGGATCGGGAGAGAACGGATGAACGACGCCTTCATGACGGGAACCTACGTGTTCCTGCTTGCCCTCTTCCTCGGGGTGGAGATGATCGGCCGCGTGCCAGCGACGCTTCACACGCCGCTGATGTCCGCCACCAACGCGATCAGCGGTATCGTGCTGCTCGGCGGGATGATGCTGCTCGGACAGACCCAGGACAGCATCGCGCTGAGCATCGTCGGGTTTATCGGCGTTGCCCTCGGGGCCGCGAACATCGTGGGTGGCTTTGCCGTGACCGATCGCATGCTTGCGATGTTCAAGCGACGACCGGACGCTGACCGCGCCGGAGAGGCAGGTTCCTAGGCATGTTCGAGAACGGACGAGACGCTTTCATCGATATCTCCTACCTCATATCGGCGTTCCTGATCATCGTTTCGATCAAGCAGCTCAGCTCGCCGCGCACCGCCCGCAACGGCAATGTGATGGCGATGATCGGCATGGGTCTGGCGATCATCGCGACCTTCTTCATCGAGGGTGTCGCCGACGCGGCCGTCTGGATCGTGCTTGCGATGCTGATTGGTGGCGGCGGTGGCTACGTCGCGGCCAAGCGGGTCCAGATGACCGCGATGCCACAGATGGTGGCCATCTTCAACGGCCTCGGTGGTGGTACGGCCGCGCTGGTCTCGGTCGGCGAGTTTCTCCACCGCGACGCTGTTGGCGCCGGCGAGGAGGTTTCGATCATCCTCGGTGTGATCGTCGGCGGCATCACCCTCACCGGCAGCCTGGTGGCCTTTGCCAAGCTCGAAGGTCTCATCTCCGGCCGGCCGATCCGCTACGAGAACCAGCAGCTATACAACGCGGCGGTTTTCGCCGTGATCGTCATCCTGAGCGTGCTCGTCCTCGTCCTCGGCGAGGGCACACTCGACAAGAGCATCGTGATCGTGCTGCTGCTGCTCTCGCTCGTGATCGGTATCACCGCGGTACTGCCGATCGGCGGCGCCGACATGCCGGTAGTGATCGCGCTGCTGAATGCGGCATCCGGTGTCGGTGGCGCCCTCACCGGCTTCACGCTTGACAATGAAGCCCTGATCATTGCGGGTGCCCTGGTGGGCGCGTCCGGCGTCTTCCTGAGCTTCCTGATGGCGCGGGCGATGAACCGTTCGCTCGTCAGCATTGTGTTCGGGGCGTTTGGCTCACTGCCTGAAACGAGCACCTCCAGCACGGGCAGCGCGGAGGTGCTTCCAGTCAAGTCAACAACCGCCGACGACGCCGCGGTTACGATGGGATACGCGAACAGCGTCATCGTCGTGCCTGGGTACGGCCTCGCGGTGGCACAGGCGCAGCACGCGGTGCGTGAGCTGGCGGACGTGCTGCGCAAGCGCGGCGTCAATGTGCGGTACGCAATCCACCCGGTGGCGGGCCGCATGCCGGGGCACATGAACGTGCTCCTCGCCGAGGCGAACGTGCCGTATGAGGACCTCTACGAGATGGATCGCATCAACGACGAGTTCCGCAACACCGACGTCGTCCTCGTCGTCGGCGCGAACGACGTCGTCAACCCCGCGGCGAGCCAGGATCCGGGCAGCCCGATCTACGGCATGCCGGTGCTGCGGGCCAACGAAGCGCGAAACATCGTCGTGCTGAAGCGCAGCATGGACCCCGGGTTTGCCGGCATCGACAACATGCTCTTCCACGACCCGAAGACATCCATGCTCTTCGGCGATGCCAAGGCATCACTCAATGAGCTGGTTGGCGCGGTCAAGAACGTCTAGGCGAAGAGGGCAGGACAGCGCAGACGGGGTCGGCAGCGCGCCGGCCCCGTCTGCGTTCGCACCGGGCGGCATGCCGGGTGCGATGCGCACTCGCATACGGCGTTCACCAGCAGTACAGAGAGGTCCGCCATGCCAAGTCATGACTCCGAAGAGTTCGGGGGCGAGCTCTACCACGACATCATCGCCCGGATCGAACGAAGCTGGGGAATCTGGCTCGACCGGCTCGCCCGCGTGGATGAGACGAGCGATGCGGCACGGCTCGCATGGTCGCTCATGGACGAGACGGCCCGCAGCGATGAAGCCGCCGTGGAGGAGATCCGCAACGTCATCGAAGGCAACACCTACATGACCGTCTCATCGGCGGATGATGTCACCGCCCGCGACAGCTTCGGCGAGTCCAGACAGGCGATGGAGAAGCACCACGAGCGACTGCTCGGCGCGATCGAGGCGGCGTCGCAGGCCTCGAACGACGTGCTGGAGTCCGTTCGGGAGCGGATCGGGCCGATCACATGGAGCCAGTACGAGGATCGCGCGGCCCGTCTCGCCGCTCCGGCCAACCGCCACGGCGAGTAACATGAGCGCCGGCAGGACTCTCCGCTGGATCGCACCGCTCCTCGCCGCCATCCTCCTTTCCGGATGTGGCGGCGTCTCGCTGCCCGGCGGGTCCTCCCGAAGCTGTGTTGCGCCGACGTCGAGCGCCGCTCTCGCCGAGGTCGATGGCATCTATATCCTGCCAGACGACGGTCGGACCCCGATCCTCGACGAAATCAGCCATGCGATCTGCACGATCGACGTCGCGACCTACCTGATCAGCGACGATGAGGTGATCGACGCGTTGATCGCTGCCGAGGCGCGAGGCGTCGAAGTCCGGCTGATCCACGAGCCGACGCCGTTCGGCGGGGGCACGGGCTCCGTCGAGATCAGCGAGGAGCTGCAGCGCGCCGGCGTCGAGGTTCGCACCGGGCCGACCGACATCACCTTCATGCACGCCAAATACATGGTGTTCGACGACCAGGTGGGCATCGTCACCAACCAGAACCTCACCTACTCCGCCTTCGAGTCCAACCGCGAGGTCGGTGTGCTTACGACGCATCGGGACGACGTCGCCGGGCTCGGCGCGATCTTCGAGGCTGACTGGACTGGCACACCGCTGCCGGCGCCGTCTGGCCGGCTGATCGTGAGCCCGCTGAACTCGCGGGCACATTTGCTGGAGATCATCGACGGCGCCGGGCGGTCCATCGACCTCTACGCCGAGGTCGTCCGAGACGACCAGATCATCGACGCGCTTTCGAGTGCGGTCCAGCGCGGCGTCGCCGTCCGGCTCATCGTGAACCGCCCCGAGGGCGACCTCGACGAGACCGTCTATAACGTGCTCGCGGCCAACGGCGTGCAGATACGCGTCGCGAGCGGTCTCTACATCCACTCAAAGGCCCTCGTTGTGGATGGCCACGTGGTTGTTGTCGGATCGCAGAACCCCACCGCCACCTCGCTCGATGAAAACAGGGAGGTGTCACTCGTGCTGGACGACCGTTCGGCGGCGCTGCGCGTGAACTCAGTGTTCGATCGTGACTGGCAGCGCGGCGCTCCCTACGCCGGCTAATGCGATCTCCGCGTCTCGCCGCGCGGATGGTGGCCGGAGCCCGCGAGCCAGCCGCGAAAAACCGATCCAAATTCAAGCCGCCCGGTCGGCAGGAAAATTGATCGCATCAACCTCTTGACATGTCAGCGATGTACGGTTATGGTGTACGTACAGTCCCGAGAGGATTGGCGGGGATCAACCAGAGGCGACGTTAGGTATCAAAGCTGCGGGGCGATGGTACCACCACGACGGACAGCCGAAGGCGGATGATGACAGAACGGTTCACGTTGCGGGGCGTTGAATCGGAACGGCTTCACCCAGATCGCAAGCCAGTTCGCCGGGACTGTCGTTTTGTTCGTAGCGAAGCGAACGAAGACCCCTCGCTCGGTGAGCGAGGGGTCTTCCCATGTCCGGTGCGCGGGTGAGCCGATCAGGATTGTGGCGTCGCCGACGGCGTGCCCACGTCCTCTGACGAGGCGTCCGTGAGGGTGATCACCACCTGTGTCTTGCCATCGCCGCTGTCCGAAAGAATCGCCTGACCAGCCACGCCGGATGCGTTCAACTGCTCGAGGTCGATAATGAGGGTGCCGTTGTCGTCGACCTCACCCGTGATGTCGCCACAGGCGATGTAGTTGCCGATGTTGTCGGCGCTCTCATGGACGTTCACTGCGTGTGGCTCGGCCAGCAGGTCATCGAGCGAGGCATCTACGGTCGTCGTGCTTTCGGCAATAACGTCGCCCGGCTCGCCGGTCGCTGCGGAAGCCGGTGTCGCGCCCGGCGTCCCCTGCAGCAACTCGCCCGACACATCATTCAAACCATAGACGACGTCTCCCAGCTCGGCACACGTGCCCGAGTGGATATGTGCCGGGTGCGGTACCGGCGCTCCCGCTGCTGGTGTGGCCGAATCCTGCGCGCCAGCAACGCTGACACCGGCGAAAAACCCAACCACAAGTGCGATCGCTGCCAAAGCGGACTTCCACCATCGAGTTTTCATCGCTTGCCTCCTCTATCGCTGGGAGTTGAAACGCATCGCCCGTCACTCGAGCGCCCGCGCGAACCGGATGGACGCGTCGCACGTGGTATGCCACTCGGTCAATGCGGCTTCGGTTCGAAGAAGCGCCCTGCATGGCACGGGTTATGCATGACCTCAGCGTGCCGCTGCTGGCGGCGCACGCGCGCTCGACCTCGAAGGAGGAACGCGCCATGTCGTATCCGTACCCGCGAGACCGACATCGCGATCGCAGCGACAAGGAACCAGCAACAGTACGAGGAGGCAGTCGAGGAGTACACCGAGCAACGGGCAAAGAGCGAGCGGCAGGCCAGCGTGCTGCCCTAAGGGCACCCAGCCGCAAAGCACTGAGATTCAGGAACAAGCTGCGGAAGGGCGCCTGAATGAGGTCGGCAAGGACCTGCGCGAAGACCGCAATATATCCATACCGTCACAGGGAGCACAATCATGTCGGATCCACGTGACAGGCGCGACTTCGTGCCTGAAGATACGGCACCGCGAAGCACCGACCCGACGCTCTCCCGTCAGGGGGTACGCGCCGCGGACGAGCCAGAGGCAGCTGAGCGTATAGCCAGCGAATCCGCCCGGGAAGGCGACGAGCGCCCGAACCCGCACACCGATCGGGAGACGCCGAGGACCGCGGTTCGAACAGGCGGCCTGGCCATCGGCATGTTCTTCCCGGTGGTGATCCTCGTCGTCGTGGCGGTGATCGTGATCGCCTACTTTCTTCTTACATAGCCAACCGTTCGACCAGACCGGATTGAGGTAACGAATTCCCATGTCCACACGAATGCCACGGATTCTGACAATAGCTGCCGCGCTGCTCGCCCTGATGGCGATGTCCCTCGCGGGGGCAGCCGGCGCACAGGAAAGCGCGACACCGACCACCGAGCAGCAGGGGCTCCCCCACCTCGCGTTCGTCAACGCGGGAACCTGTTCCGAGCTGGGATACATCGTCTACAAGCTGAACGAAATCCCGACTGACGCCAATGCCGCTCTCCCGGCCGGCACAACGCAGCAGGCGACACCAGCGGCCGAGCTGAAGGTTGGTGAGAGCCATACGACGGTGAACGCCTCGCTCGACGACCTCCTCGCTGACCAGCATGCGATCAACATCCATGAGAGCATCAATGCGGTCGACAGCTACATCGCCTGCGGTGACATCGACGGCTCCCCGGCCAACGGCGAGCTCGAGATTAGCCTTACCGAGCAAAATGGCTCCGGTGTCTCCGGCACCGCTACGCTGACCGACAACGGGGACGGCACGACCGACGTGAAGCTGGTCCTTGGACCCGCCACGGAAGGGGCTACCCCGGAAGCGTCGCCGGTGTCGTGACAGATATCGCTATCGACAGATCCGACCGAAGGGCGCGCACGCAACGCGCCCTTCGCCCTGCCAGACACGGTGCACGAGTTCGCTTGCCGCCCTGCACAACCGGTACGGCACCACGACACGCAGCCGAAGGGATGACACCATGCCGAAATCGCACAGCATCGGCCTGACCATGCTCCTGCTGCTCGCTCTCCTGACCGCCGGTATCCCAGCTGGCGCTGGGGTCTCGCCGTCCATGGCGGTCATGGCCAAGGATCACCACAAGGACAAGAAGGATTCTGGCGAGAGCGGCGACCATGACCGGGGACACGGTAATGACCCCGACGGCGTGGACGAAGACAACCCGGGCAAGGGCAAAAAGACCGTGGTGAGCCTCGCCGACTATGGCGTCGATGTGCACTGCGAGACGGACGAGAAAGCCGGTGCGTCGACCTGTACGTTCGCCGGAGTCGCGCCAGACGGGGGCAAGAAGATCGGGTTCCTGCAAGTACCCGACGACAACATTTGCGCCGAGGTCGTGTCCTCCAGCGGCGAGCGGGCTGACCCCGAGCCTCACACGCACCTCTCCGGGTACACATCGAAAGGAAACACCGGCGCGCTGGAGCTGGTCATCGCCGGCACCGTGATGCCCTCCGACGGCGAAGCGACCTACTGGATCAAGGCCGGCGGCGACACATTCCCGGCGAACGGTCCGGCGATTGCGTGCGTCGATGCCCAAGCCGAGGAGGATCGACCCACCGACGCCCCAACCGAGCCGGATTCGTTGCCAGCGACGGGCGCGGTGGTCGTCAAGCTTTCCACCTGCACCGACGTGCCAGCCGATACCAGCGGGTATGACTGGTTCGGCGCGTGTGAGACCGGCGGGGCATCGGTGTCGATGGAGCTCGCTCCGACCGACGCCTCTCCTGGACAACCCGGCACCGTCGACACCGACGCGGATGGCGTAGCGACCTTTACCGATCAGGCGCCGGGCACGTACACGCTCGATGCGGTGGATGCCTCCTGGTGCCACGCCGCATCCGACAGCGTCGATGCTGACGGCAACGTCGTCGTCGAACCGGGGCGTTCCGCCACCGTCTGGATCTTCATGTGCGGCGCAACGGATAGCGCCTGAACGCCGCACGAGAACCGTGGCAGCGAATATGCGTACAAACGTTCTAGTCGCGCCAGCGCGGCATGTCCGAACACTTCCTTAGCGAGAGGACCGTCATGACACAGCAAGACCTTCCCAGGCAGGCGCAGAACCAGCAGAAGGACCCGGAGGATTGGACCACCGGCGACGAGCCGATGACCGGCCCGCAGGCCTCCTACCTGGAAACGCTCCTGCAGCAGGCCGGCAAGTCCGAAGATGATCTCGATCCGAACCTGACCAAGCGACAGGCATCGGAGATGATCGACGAATTGCAGAAGGAAACCGGGCGCGGCGAGACGTCTCGATAGCCTCTACCCGCCACGGTGACACAGGAATGGGGCTGGCAATATGCCAGCCCCATTCCTGTGTCCGGAGACAAAACCAGGACCCCGTAAAGGGGTCCTGCGTCGTTGGTAGCGCATAGGGGATTCGAACCCCTGATCTCCGCCTTGAGAGGGCGGTGTCCTAGGCCGCTAGACGAATGCGCCACATTCACCGGTGACGAAGTCTACCAGAGCCCTCACGGCGATTCAAGGGTTCACGGTGCTCGCAACTGCGCGTCAACCACGTCCACGACCTCGCTCAGGTCGAACGGTTTGGACAGGAACGGATATCGCAGATGGCCAGGCGGTTCGGTCACCGCGCTCATGATCACCACGCGGACATCGGGGTCGATTTCCTTCGCCGCCCTGGCAAGCTCGTACCCGGTCATCCCCGGCATCATGACGTCGGTGATAATCACATCGGGGTGTTCGCAGTGGAGCATCTCGAGCGCGTCTTGCCCGGCAGTCTCCCCCGTTACGTCAAAACCCTCGTCTTCCAGCAGCATGCAAAGCAGGTCCACAATGGGCCGCTCGTCGTCCACTACCAGGACGCGAGCCCGCCTGGTGTCGCTGTCCGTGATGGGTTCATACCTCTCGTCGTATACCTGAGCGTTCATGACTCGCTATCCGATGATGCTGAATCGTCCTGGCTCGCCAGTGAGCCTGCGCTCGCTCACGCAAGAGTATTGCCACGGTCGAGCCTGGCTCACAGTCAGGGTGCCAGTCGCTCGACATCCCAGGCACCATCCACAAGTCGGTAGCGAAGGCGATCATGGAGGCGGTTCGGCCGACCCTGCCAAAACTCGAACTCGCCAGGCACGACACGTATTCCGCCCCAGTGCAGCGGGCCGCACTATTTCCGACTGGTCGCCCGCCTCCTCCTCAATCGCTGCGAAGCGTCGCGCGATCCAGTCGCGATCCGGTATCGCCTGGCTCTGTGGTGACGCGATTGCTCCCAGCTGGCTGCCTCGTGGGCGCTGGGCGAAGTAGACGTCAGACTCCTCGGGAGACGTGCGCGCCGCCTTGCCCGAGACCCGCACTTGCCGCTCCATCTGCGGCCAGAAGAACAGCAGCGCGATGTGCGGATTGATATCCAGCTCTCGCCCCTTCTGACTCTCATAGTTGGTATAGAAGACGAATCCGCGATCGTCGTAGGACTTCAGCAGCACGGTCCGCTGCGATGGCTGGCCGTCGGCGCCGACCGTCGCGACCACCATGGCGTTGGGCTCGAGCGTTGACGACGCGATCGCTTCGTCGAGCCACACGCGAAACTGCTCGAACGGGTTTCGCTGCGCGGTCGATTCTCCGAGGGTGTCGAGAAAGTACTCCCGGCGCAGATTTGTCGTCCGGCTTTTCATGGGCTCGTCTCGCTGGTGGGGCTGCTGACACGCGGAATTGCACCCACGCATGATGACGCGAGATGCTAGTCTTGACAACCGATATCGCCCGATTGCCATACCGCCACGGAGCCGTCCATGATTCGACTCTCCCCTCCTCGTCTGATGATCGTCGCCGTGCTCGCCTCGACGATCTCCGGGCTGCTTGTCACCGCACCCGCAACTGCGGGGACGATCACCGGGTGCTCGCTCCCACCGGTCACCTTGCCCCTGTTCGACGCGACTCCGGCGGGAACCATGGTCGCCACGCCAGCGGCTCGTGGCACCGCTCCCAACGCCAGCGACGAGGAGATCACGGCGGCGGTCGAGACGATCGTCGCGTGTGCCAACTCCACCTCGCAGGCCGACCGCTACTCCGTTTTCACGGATCGGTACCTTGCCTCGATGTTTACCTCGGCACAACCGGCCGACCAGCCCGCGTTCGAGCGTATGATCGCCACCGGCGCCGTTCCCGAGGCTGGTACGGCCACGCTCACCCGCGTCAGCGATATCGTCCGGCGGGACGATGGGCGGGTTGACGCGACCATGCACATCACGACCCAGAGCGGGTCGGTGACCGACCGCGTGACGCTCGCGCACGACGACGCCAGCGATGCGTGGCTCATCGATGACGTGGTGTCGCTCGACCCACCGTCTGCGGGCAACTGACCACGCAACATCTGTCCGCCCGAGAGTGTGCTGACGGGCTTCCGGTGATTCGGTACGATAGACGTCACAGGTTGTATACGATTCGTTTGCGTGCCACAGAACCGTCGCCGAAAGCAGGATCGACGCCGATCGTGCCGCTTCACTCAATGGACAGGAGTCGTCACTCATGGTGACCATGCGACAGGCACCCCCGCGTTCCGAAGACGAGCCCATCTCCGGCCTGACGCCCGAGCAAATGGCGTCGCTGCAGGAGATCGAGCGGCGCATCCTCTGGCTCTCGACACTCACGGTGCATCACGCCAACAACGTCCGCGAGAACCCGGACAAGCCGACCAAGGTCGGCGGCCACCAGGCCAGCTCCGCCTCCGTGGTTTCCATCCTTACCGCCCTGTATTTCCATTTTCTGCGCGCTGGCGATCGCGTGTCGATCAAGCCGCATGCGTCGCCGGCCTATCACGCGGTGCAGTACCTGCTCGGGAACCTCGATCGAACCTACCTGACGATGCTCCGCCAATTCGGCGGCCTGCAGTCGTATCCGTCGCGCACAAAGGACCCGGACCCGGTCGACTTCTCGACGGGCTCGGTGGGGCTCGGTGCGGTGGCGCCAGTCTTCGCCGCGCTGGCGGCCGACTACGCCAGGATCAAGTTCGGCGAGGTGACCTCGAACCGCTTCATCTCGCTCCTCGGCGACGCCGAGCTCGATGAAGGCAACGTCTGGGAGACCGTCGCGGAGGACGCCGTCAGCGATCTCTCGAACGTGATCTGGATCGTTGACCTCAACCGGCAGAGCCTCGACCGTGTCATCCCCGGCATCAAGGCGGGGCGGCTCAAGGCACTCTTTGCCGGCGCTGGCTGGAACGTCTTCGAGGCGAAGTACGGAACGTGGCTCGAGTCGGTGATGGCCAGCGAGCACGGCGGCGCGCTTCGAACCCGGATCGACGAAATGTCGAACGAGGAGTACCAGGCGCTCATTCGGATCGAGGACGGGGCCGAGCTGCGCCGCAGGCTGGCTGATGTCGCCGACCGTGACCGGCACAACGCCATCCTCGCGGCGGTCAAGGACATCGACGACGGCGAGATCCAGACGCTGATCGCGAACCTCGGCGGCCATGACCTGCCGAAGCTGATCCAGGTCCTCAATCAGGCGGATGCCGCGGACAACGCGCCGTGCGTGATCTTCGCGTACACGGTGAAGGGCTGGGGCCTGCCAATCGCCGGCGACCCGCTCAACCACTCGCAGCTCCTCACCAATGATCAGATGGAGCAGCTGCGCAAGACATTCGGGATACCGGAGGACGCTCAGTGGGACCCGTTCCCGGACGGCTCGGAGGCCGCGCGAACCGTGGCCGAGGCGGTCGAGCGGCTCCGAGAGACCCACACTACGCCATCGCTCCGTCCCGACGCCGTGCCGGCGACCGTTCAGACGCGCCATCCCAACCGGACATCGACGCAGGAGGCGTGGGGACGCACGCTACTGCGACTCGGCGAGATTCCCGAGATCGGCGAGCGAATCGTCACCATGTCTCCGGACGTGGCCACCAGCACGCACCTCGCCGGCTGGATCAACAAGGCAGGTGTGTTCTCGCGGGAGCGAGAGCATGACTTCGAAGATGGCGCCCGGCGGATGCTGCGCTGGCAGCCATCACCGGACGGCCAGCACATCGAGCTGGGCATCTCCGAGATGAACCTCTTCATGGCACTGAGCCAGTTCGGCGTGGCGGACGACCTCGCCGGGCAGCCGCTGATCCCGATGGGGACGGTGTACGACCCGTTCGTCTGCCGTGGGCTCGACGCGCTCATCTACGGGCTCTACATCAACGCACGCTTCATCTTCGCGGGAACCCCGGCGGGAGTCTCGCTGAGCCCAGAGGGCGGCGCGCACCAGAGCACGGTGACGCCGTCGCTCGGCATCGAGCTGCCCAACCTCAACTTCTACGAGCCGGCCTTCGCCCAGGAGCTCGACTGGATCATGCTCGAGGCGGTTCGGCAGGTTGTCGACCGTGAGCATGGTCGCTCGTCGTACCTTCGCCTCTCGACCAAGCCGGTTGACCAGACACTGATGGCGGAGGCGCTCGCTCGCCTCGGCGAGGACGCGCTGCGCGCCCAGGTGCTTGCCGGCGGCTACCGGCTGATCGACCGGACCGTGGACACACCGGATCTGCCGGACAGCGACGTCGTCCACATCGCCGCCGGGGGCATCATGGTGCCCGAAGCGGTGGAGGCGGCGCGACGGTTGCAAGCGGAGGGCGTCGCCGTCAACGTGATCAACGTGACGAGCCCACAGCGCCTCTACAACACCATCACCGCCTCGCGCGGTGCGCTGCTCCGCGATGCGTGGCAGCAACCCGACATGGGTCATCTGGCCACGCTCATCCCACGCAACGAGCGACGCGCCCCGATCGTGACGGTGCAGGACGGCGCGTCGCACTCGCTCGCCTTCCTCGGCTCAGCCTGGGGGACACCGGTGGTGCCGCTGGGGGTCGACGAGTTCGGCCAGTCGGGTGCCCGGAATGACATCTACCGCAAGGTTGGCATCGACGCGGATCGCATCGTCAACGCCGGGCTGCTCGCCCTCGATCTCGTCGATCGCTAAGCATTCGAACTGTCACCGAAGCGCAGAACTGAGGCCCGATTCTCTCGAATCGGGCCTCAGACATGTTGTGTCGCAATACCGAATCGGACGAACCGTTCACGCTCGGGTCGCGCTGGAACATATTGCGGGACGTATGACGTGTGGGTGCGGTCCTCCGTGGCCGCCCGGCCACCGGGCAAGGACAGCGCCTCACCGTTGCGAACTCGCGCTAGATGACGGTGCGGCTCACCTTGGTGGCGGCGGCCTGCTTGCCGGGTGACTCCACCGGAGACTCCGGCGGGAAATCGCGCAGGACATTGCGGCCCTTGTAGGCATTGCGAATCATCCGGCGCAGGAGCGCAAGAAACTCGTCGTCTCCACGCGAGTCAGACAGCCAGATGCGCTTGTCGCGAGTGCCGGCCGCACCCTGTAACCGGGCTCCACCCGGTGCGCGCGAGACACCGGCGAACTCGGTCCAGCGACGGAACGGGGTCCAGCCAGCGCGTATCCCAACCGTCGTAAGTGTGTATCGCGCGGGCAACGCCACCAACCCGACGGTGGAGACGAGTGCCACGAGGCTTCCCCACCACGGCAGGTCCCACCACATCTGCATCGCGACCGAGCCGAGCAGCACGATGGCCCCGACCAGCGCGTGCATGCGCAAGCGCGCCAGCAAGGGAATGCGAGCGTTGTGGATTGTGGCGCCATCGATGCTCAGACTGCCCGGCCGCACGACACGAAGCCATGAGGCGGCGATGAGGATGGCGAGGATGACAATTGCGTACATGGTTGTCTGGGGTCAACGTGTAGGCGACGGTCAATCGTCAACGACGTCGGCGTGCGCCGGGGGCCCTGGGCACCCGTGCTGAAGAAGTCGACAGGGACCTGTGCGGTAGCCCTGAGTTTGCAGTTCGCCTCTAAAGGCGATTGTTCCGGGCCGATACCACTATAGCTAGTGTAGCGCGCCCGTTTGCTCGCGTGTGTCAGGAGAACCACGTCGATTGTGAAACGCTGTTCAATCTTCCGCGTGATCCGGACAGCCGATCACGCGTGCTTGTCAAACGCCGGTGACCTCGGAAACATCAAACCGGCGAATACCGCGCTCGTTGGCGATGTAGAGCCATGCGTCGTCCGCGGTGAAGCCCACGATGGGCCGGAAGCCGAGTCCGCGCATGACATCGTGCTTCTCACTGGGGTCGCCATAGCGCTCGAGCTGCAGGTGCCAGTCACCAGCGAGATAGCTTGCCAGCCTGGGACGCCGGAAACACCCGATCCAGGTTGCCGAGTTCGAGACGCGGTCACAAATGAACGCCTGGTGCTGCCAGACGGCAGTGCGCCAGTCCCATGACACCTCTGGCGCGGCATCGGCGGGCAGTTCCTCCAGGACACGCGAGCCAGGCACGTCGACAAGCACGGCACGATCCGCACCGCGCATGTACATCTCGGAGCCATCGGGTGATGCGGAGACGAGATCGAAGCTCTCGATCGGCACGGTGAAATCGTTGCCCCCGTTGAGTGGCTGCAGCCGCAGGTGGTCCTCTTCCGGCCACGTGACGAATGCCGCAAGGAACCGGAGCTCGGGCCGGTCGCTCGTCGGGATGTCATGCTCGGTTGGAATAACGATGAGGTTGGCGCCGGAGTCCCCGGAAGCGACAAGCTCCCCCTCGCCGGAGGGCACGAACCCCGCCTGCCGGAACAGGTCGAGCCGAAGCTCCGGGTTTGTCAGCAGTGGAATGGCGGCGGCGGCGATGACGACCGCGGCGATCACCGCGCCGATCATCACACGCCGCTGGAGATCCCGATGAAGGTGAGCCCGCGACTCCGGCGTGCCGAGGCTAGTCTTGTCTGGCATCCCGGGACGGTTCCTGGGCGAGGTCTTCCTGCTCGTCAGTGGCCTCGCTCTCGTCGTAGTCGAAATCGTGATCGTGCTCATGACCCTCGTGGTCATGATCGTGATCGTGAACGAGCTCGTAGTCGCCGCTGGCGACCGCGTGGAGATCGCTCAGCGCGTCGTACACGCCGAACGACAGCTCATCGAAGCCGATGCGACCCCGCACGAACGAGACGAACGCCTCCGTAAGCTCGCCTCCGACCTGGCGCGCGATGTCGATCTGCTCCGCTTCCTTGTCTCCGCCCTTGCCTGTCTGGTTCATGTTCATGCTCCTCGCGGTCCGTCACGCGGCGCGTACTGTAACACGCCGCCGGCTGGGCCGTTTACGTTCAAGCAGCGTCACGTCGGCGGCAAATCGCATGCACCGTCGCAGCGTTCCACTGTATCCTATCCGACAGCGTGCGCGCCTGGTCAGAGCGGGCCGCCAGCTCGCGCCGGTCGCCGTCGGACGGGCCGCGTCCCCGCCACCCACCCCACCGCTGGAGGGCTCTTGTGACAGATGTACCGGCCGGGTCAACCGAGCCCGTGACAGATCAGCCGCTGTCACCATCCCCGACCCCACCGACCGGAAGCGCCAGTCTCCTTCCTCGACTCAGCTTCGACGCAGGCAAGTGTGGTGACCTCGACGCACCGGCGTTCCGCCTCAACCTGACGGTTGAGCGTCTGCTCTGGGTCGTGCTGATCGCGATCGCGGCGCTGACGCGCCTGTGGGATCTGGGCTACCGCACCCAGCACCATGACGAGGGCATCCACACCACCTTCTCGTGGAAGTTCGCCAGCGGCGAAGCACCCTACGTCCACAACCCGCTCTCGCACGGGCCGTTCCTCTTTCACGCCAATGCGCTCATCTACGAGCTCTTCGGCGCCAACGATGCGACCTCACGGCTGCTCCCCGCGCTGACCGGTGTGGCGATCGTAGCCACACCATGGCTACTGCGTGACCGCGCCTTCCTCGGGCGCTGGGGCGCGATCGCCGCCGGCGCATTCCTGCTGTTCTCGCCGTCGTTTCTCTACTACACGCGGTTCATCCGCCACGATCCGTACACGGCGCTCGGCACGCTGCTGCTGATCGTCGCGATCTTCCGCTTCCTTCAGGAGCGGCGCGGGAAGTGGATCGTCCTCGCGTTCGTGGACGTCGCCTTCCTGCTGACGAACCACGAGATCGTGTTCGCGATCGTGCTCTCGTTCGCGATCGTGCTCTGGGGAGCGGTGGTCCTGTCACGACTGCGAGTTCTCATCCCGGTCCACCTCATCGCCATGGCGGCCGTCTTTCTGCTCCTTGCCCTCAACCGGATCCTGGACTGGGAGCCACTGCCGACGATTCCCTGGCAGACCGGCACCAGCGCAGCCGCCAAATCCTATTACGGTGATCTTGTCCAGCACCCACTGGTCATCGGCATGCTGCTCGTCGGCGTGGCGTTCATCGCCGGCTGCATCTACGCCATGAACCATGCCGCGCGACGCAACGGCGGCGCGGTGATCGAGCCGTTGCTCGGCGACGCTCCGCAGGGCAGCGTGGCGAAGGGTATCTACGACGCCTGGAACGACCCGGTCAGCGTCGGGCTTGGGGCACTTCTCGCGCTCTTCATCTTTTTGAGTCTGTTCACGACGCTGTTCACCAACCTCAACGGGATCGCCACCGGCACCTACGCAACCAACGGCACACTTCTGTACTGGCTCGGTCAGCAGGGGGTCCAGCGCGGCGAGCAGCCGTGGTTCTACTTCATCACGGAGGGCATCCAGTACGAGTGGCTGGCCATCTTCCTCGGCGTCGCCGGTCTCCTCACCCTCACCGTGACCATCGTGCGGCGCCTGCTCGCGCGTGATTTCAGCCACGACCCGCGAATCCTGTTCCGGGTGCTGATCGCCTTCTGGATGGTGTTCATGTTCGTCGTGCTGTCATGGGCCGGCGAGAAGATGCCGTGGCTGATCATGCACATCGTGCTTCCCGCCGCGCTGCTCGGCGGCACCGTCGTCGAGGACTTCGCCGAGGCCGCCCAACGCTGGCACCGAGGTCTCCGCGAGCGATCGGCGCCGCGCTGGTCTGCCGCCGCAACGCCGGCAGCGCTGGCTGCGGTGCTGGTGCTGCTCGCCGGGTCGTTCTTCTTCACCGCCGCCAGCCTCACATGGGGTGGCTTCGGCGCCCAGCTCGACGCCACTGCCCGCAGCGTCCCGGAGAGCTCCCTGGACAACTGGTGGCACCTGCTCATCCCGCCCGTGCTCGCCGTCGTCGCGATCGCCGCCGTCTGGCTCGCTCGCGGCAGGCGTTCCGCCGTCTACGGCACGGTCACCGGGCTGCTCGCGATCATGCTGCTGTTCCAGATCCATGCCGGGTTCCGCCTGTCGTTTCTCGATGGCGACGTCTCGGTCGATACCATGATCTACAACACCGTCGGTCCGGACGCGAAGCAGGTCGTCGAGGACGTCGCCGCGACCTCGGAGCTCTATCTCGGCGACAATTCGATCACCGTCAGCAACGACGGCTGCACCAACTGGCCGCTGGAGTGGTACTTCAAGGATTTTCCGAACTACCGCTACATGACCAGCGTCGACACCAATGACGCGAACTTGCCGATGTTCATCATCGGCGTTCCCTCGACCATGAACGAGTGCGGCCAGCTGCCCGACGAGATTCCCGGCTACACCTCGCAAACCTACGTCTTCCGATGGCACGAGCCGGAGGCCCAGATTTACCGAAACTTCGCCATCGCCCCGGAAATCCCGATGGGGCGCTCCGCCTGGACCTCCCCCGAGCAGGACACGGGTGCGCTCGCCGTCCTGAAGTCGATATGGTCCAGCATCGCCTCGACAGGCGGTCCGGACGAGCAGCAGAAGCTCTGGCGGCTGGTGATGTACCGCGAGCTGCCGGGACGGATGTCCGAGTTCCGGTTCAAGGTGTACGTAAACGACGATGTCCTGCCCTACTACAACGACGTGCGGTACGGGCAGTAGCACAAGCAGGTGGATACCGCGACATGACGAATGACCACACGATCGATCAGCCGGCAGACCACAACGTGCCGGGCGAGGCGATGCCCGCCTGGCGCCAGTACGGCGAGTCCGTGCTCGACCGGCGCGTGGTTGCGGGTGGCGTCTCCTGGTGGGCGCTCTGGGGAGCAGTGGCGCTCGTGCTGGGCATCGCGCTCCGGCTGATCGCCCTCGACCACTACGCGCTGACACCGTCGGAAGGCAAGCTCGCCTTCCAGGGTTGGGCCGTCTTCACGGGTGAGGGCGCCTATGGCGCCGGCGGCGTGCCGGACATCGGCCCTGTGGCCCAGCTCGCGGAAGCATTCACGTTCTTCATCGCTGGCGCGACCGATGTCATCGCACGGCTCGCGCCAGCTGCGTTCGGCATCGCCACGCTCGGCCTCGTCACACTCCTCCGACCCGTCACGCACCGCAGCGTCATCACGGGGATGCTGATGACGCTTGGAGTTTCCCCGAGCCTCGTTTACTTTTCACGGACTGTCGATCCTGCGATCTTCATCGCCTTCTTCACGATGCTGCTCATCGTTTGCTTCGCCCGCGCCAGCGTGGCGCTCGACGACAGCCGGGTCGCCGGCTGGGCCGGCGTGGCCGGTATCGCACTCGGCGGCCTCATTGGCAGCTCCCCGGCGGCGATCTCGGTGATCGTGGCAGCCGGCGTGGCCATCGCCGTCTCGGCGGTCGCCTCATCCAGCCAGGCGTACCCGGATGCCCTCGGGACCGGGTTCCGGCGCATCGCGACAACACCGGGCGCGATCTTCCTCATGCTCGGTGCCACGCTGGTCACGATCCTGGTCCTGTTCACACGCGTGTTTTCGGACATCGACGCCATCGTCGGCGTGCTCGACACCTTCGAGGAATGGGCCCGCATCCTCGGCACCCGCCCGACCACCGTACCAACGCAGTTCTTCTTCTGGGCAACATTGCTCTACGAGCTCGTCGCCGTGGTGCTCATGCTGGTCGCGCTGTTCAGCTCGCCCCTGAACGGCGATCGTCACGGCCAGCCGGTGCTGCGCGGCTCGACCTTCGCGATCTGGTTCGGCGCCGCGCTCGTGCTGCAGAGCCTTTCGTCCGGCCGCGAGCCGGACCAGCTCGTGCTTCTCAGTCTCCCGCTGAGCGTGGCGGCTGGAATCGGGCTGGGACACATCCTCGACCGCGTTGAGCGCTACCGCTTCCTGAGCTCGATCGCCAGCCTGGTGCCGGTTGGTGTGCTCGCGCTGCTCATCGGCATAATCGCCATCTTCATGGCGGTGGCGCGCAGCAACGACACCGGCCTCGCCACGCGAGAGCAGAGCCCTGAGATGGCGATCGTCATCATCCTCCTGCTTGTGATCGTACCCTTCTCCCTGCTGCTCTCTCGCGCGTCATCCGCCGATGGCGGCCTCCAGCGAGTCGGCTGGGCGGCACTGCTGGTGCTGACAATGCTGCTCGGCATGTACAGCGTCCGCAACGCGTCGATGCTGGCATTCCAGCGCAGCGACACCGGGAACGAATTGATCGCGCAGGACACCAGCACCCAGGGTGTGGTCGCGTTCGCCGATCAGGTCCGGCGGCTCTCCCGCGACCTGAGCGTCGGCGAGGCGACGCTGGTCGATCCCACTGCCCGATTCGGCCTCTCGATCTCCATCGACCCCACGGTGGCAGACCCCTACCGCTGGTACTTCCGCGAGTTTCCGGAAGCGAAGGTCGCCACCGCGGCTGGCTGGGAAGGTTCCGACATCGTGATCGCACTCAACCCCGAGTCGATGGCGGAGAAGGGGTACATCGTGCAATCGCGAACGCAGTTCAACCGCGTTCCACCGGCCTACGATGTGCTCGATGCCGGCAGCATCCTGTCGCACATCACCTCGCCGTCGAAGTGGTACGAGGGGATTCGCTTCCTGCTCTTCCGCGACGCGGTAGCCGTCCCGCAGCCGCAGCAGGTGTCGATCGGCTACACCTCGGAGCTGAGCAACCAGATCAACCCGTCACTCGGCCCGTTCAACCTGACCGACTCGCCGGGGCGAGGCTCCGCGCTGGGCCAGTTCGACATGCCGGTTGGGATCGCCGTCAGCTCGGACGGCAACGTCATCTACATCGCGGACAGCAACAACCTGCGGGTCGAGCGGTTCTCATCCGACGGTGAGTTCATCGGCGTGTGGAATGCAGAAACGGATCCGAACCTCGCCTTCGCGTCCGCGTTCAACAGCGGCCCGACCGGCCTGACGGTGAGCGAGGACGACCTGATCTATGTCGCGGACACATGGAACCATCGAGTGGTTGTGATCGACCGCAGCGGCCAGTTCGTCCGCGAGATCGGGCAGCGTGGCGGGAGTGCTGACCTCGCCGACAGCCCGGACCCGTCGACCGATACAGGACTCTTCTTCGGCCCGCGCGGCATCGCCGTCCACAACGGCGACATCTACGTCACCGATACCGGGAACGAGCGCGTGCAGGTCTTCGCCAGCGACGGCACCTTCCTGCGCGCCTTCGGTGGGCACGGCTCCGAGCCGGGCAAGTTGATCGAGCCGGTTGGCATCGCCGTGGACGCTGCCGGGCGCGTATACGTCGCCGACTCAGGCAACGCCCGCCTCAGCATTTTCGAGAGCGACGGCACGCCGGTTACACAGGTTCCGGTACCATCCTGGGAAGGACAGCAGAACCGGATCAACTACCTCGCCTTCGGGCCGGATGGCCTGCTCTACATGACCGCTCCAGACGCCGGCGTGGTCGACGTGTTCGACCCGGTATCGAACACCATTCTCACCACGACACGGGGGCCGGTGGACACGCCCCTTCAGCAGCCGATCGGCATTGCGGTGATGCCAAACGGCGAGCTGCTGGTCACTGACGGCGAGCTCAACGATGTCGTCCGGTTCACGCCGGACATCCCGGCGCGGCCGGGGGCAACGCCGGCAGCATCCCCGGCCAGCTGAGGCCTGCCGGCTGACTCGTTGTCCGGCACGCTCATGTTGCTCCGACAGTGTGCCGGCCGTTTACGCAAGCAGCCTCATTTGGCGCGAGGAAAAGTGCGATCAGCCGTCGAAGGGGATCAGCTCCGTGTCCACCTCGCCGGGGACACCGAGATCGAGCAGCCCCTCTGCCGCCGTCAGGATCGTGGCGAGCATGCGCTCAGCGTGCGGCGCCGACGTGGACAGCACCACGATACCGATGGTCGCAACGCCGATATCGTCCAGATCCTCGATCTCCGCGACGGCTGCGTTGAAACGGTTCTGGAGACGGTGAATCACGGACTTCACCTCGGAGCGCTTGTCCTTGAGCGATCGTGCGCCCTCCAGATAGATCGTCAGCCGCGCTCGTCCGATCCAGGCGGTCATGACGTGCGGTTGACCTGAAGTCGCACGCGGCCAGCGGTGGCGTCATGGCTCCACTCGAGCTCACAGCCGAGCTGCTCGACCAGACGCTGGCAAACAAGCAACATCGGGCGGAAGGCGGTCGGCGCAACCCCGAGCTGCTGCACGAGGTCCGCTTTCGGCAGCTCGACCAGCTCGGCGCTCGGGCTCTCCTCCTCAGGCTCGTAAGCATCCACCTCGCCGCCCAGCGAGCGGAAGTTGGTCAGGAGCGCGTCGAGAATCTCCGCCGGCTCCCAGGCCCGGTCGACATCCCATCCATTGAGGAAGGTGCGCGCGATCCCCTGCGTGAGGCGATCGATGGTCACCGAGTCACCCTGCACGGTATCGAAGATGCCGAGAATCAGCGCCTGCGCGTTGAGCTGGCTCTGCTCAAGCAGCTCCTCGGGCGTGTAGTCGCCGTGACCATGGTCAATCTCGGAGCGAAACTGCGGAGTCTGGTCGCTGGTGCCCATGTCGGCCTCCTGGCGGGCGCTACATCGCGCCCGATTCCTCACGGCGTCTCGTCGAGCCGCATCACGGTGTCCAGCAATGTTGCCACGCCAGCGACGACGTCGTCGTCCGCGGTGTATTCCTCCTCGCAGTGACTCAGGCCGCCCCGGCTCCGGACGAATATCATCCCGGCGGGACCAGCATCGGCAGCGTACTTCGCGTCGTGCCCGGCACCGGACCAGAGTCGTCTGAAGTTGGGCGCGATGGTCCCGGCGGCGTCAGCGGCGGTCTGCACGACGCGTGCGTCGAAGCGAGTGGAGTTGCTGGTCCAGAATCGATCGAGGGTCAGCGACACGCCGCGCCGGGCGCAGATCGCCTTGGCGCGATCGCTGAACGCGCTCACAAGCTGATCCAGCTGCGCATCGGTCTGGTGGCGAAGATCGACGCTCATCTCGACGCGGCCGGGCACGACGTTGATCAGCCCCGGATCGGGTGTGAGTCGTCCCACCGTTCCCACGACTGGCGGACCGGCCTCGCGCGCGAGCTCCTCGACCGACCCAATCAGCTCCGCAGCCGCCGCAAGCGCGTCCCGTCGGAGCACCATCGGGCTGGGTCCGGCGTGATCAGCCTGGCCCTCGATCACGACATTGATCCATGTGATGCCGAGGATGCCCTCGACGACACCAACTCCGACGCGCGCATCGTCGAGCAGCGGCCCCTGCTCAACGTGCAGCTCGAGATAGGCGGCGCCTGGCGCGATACGGCTGGCGACCTCGCCGCGATAGCCGATGGCGTCCAGCGCGTCGCCGAGCCGCACGCCATCTCGGTCACGACGATCGTCTGCCCAGCCACGCTCGAACACGCCGTACGCCACGCCCGAGCCCATCATCGCCGGCTCGAATCGCACGCCCTCTTCATTCGTCCAGTTGACCACCTCGATCGGGTGTCTGGTGACGTGCCCGGCCACGTTCAGCGCGCGGACGACCTCCAGCCCGCCGAGAACACCCAGCGCGCCGTCGAACTGGCCCCCTCGCCGCACGGAGTCGAGATGCGAGCCGACCTGAATCGGCGGCACGTCCTCGGTCCCGTTGCGGCGAGCCACCATGTTGCCGATATCGTCTACCCGGACGGCCATGCCCGCCTCCCGGGCGTCCGCGGCAAACCGGTCACGGGCCGCTCGATCCTCGTCGCTGAGCGCAAGCCGTGAGACGCCACCGTTCGGCGTCGCACCGATGGCGGCAAAGGTGGCAAGGCTCGCGAGCAGGCGCTCGCGGTCGACGACGGGCCGGTACGGCATGACGGTCTCTACTCCATGATGACGAGGTCGCGCGTGCTCTCGTTGAGCCGCCGGCCACCATCGGATGTGCAGACGACCGCGTCCTCGATGCGGACGCCGAACCGCCCTTCCAGGTAGATTCCGGGCTCGTCACTGAAGACGAAGCCCTCGGCGAGCGGGAGATCGTTCCCCTCGACCAGATACGGTTCCTCGTGGACCTCCAGCCCGAGCCCGTGACCGACCCGGTGCAGGAACGCCTCACCATAGCCAGCATCGGTGATCACCTTGCGGGCCACGCGGTCCAGCTCCTGACACGCGACACCCGGCCTCACCGTGTCCAGCGTCGCCTGGTTTGCCTGCCGGACGATGTCGTAGACCTTGCGAAACTCGTCGTCCGGCTCGCCGACGTGCACGGTCCGGGTCACGTCCGAGTAGTAGCCGCCAACCGGCCCGCCCCAGTCGAAGATGACGCTGTCGCCTGGCTGGATCACGCGGTCACTGCCCGAGTAATGCGGCGCGGCGGCGTTCGGGCCGCTGGCGCAAATCCCCCAGCATTTCCCAGTGCCCTGCGCTTCGGTGAGCTCCAGAAGTCGCTGCAGCGCCTGCCGCTCGGTCAATCCGGATATCGGTCCGGCCTTGATGAACTCCTCCCAGGCGACGTCGTTGTTGCGTCCGGCGATCTCGAGCAGCTCGATCTCTGTCGCATCCTTGGCCATCCTCAGCGTCCGCATCAGCGGGCTCGCCTCGACCCAGGATGAGGCGGCGATCGCATCCTGCAACCGGAGCAGGAATGCGCTGTAAAGGTGGTTCCCCACCGCGATCGATCCGGTCTCTCCCTGCAGCACTGACGTCACGCTGGCAATAGGCGACTCGTGGTCGGCCCAGGAGACGAGATTGACCAGCGCCGCCGCCTCACCAACGTTCGGCGCCTCGAGCCGCGGCACCACCAGCGATGGCTCACCCTCGCGCGGCACCATCAGCAGGTTGAGCCGCTCGCTCACATGGGCATCGAATCCAGTGAGGTAGTACAGGTCGGCGGACGGCCCCAGGAAGAGCCAGTCGATGTCACCGGCGGCGAGCGCCTGCTGCACGCGGTGCAGACGCTGCTCGTAGCTGGAGCGCGGCACGGTGGGAACTGATGTGGCCATGGTGATCTCCTCTGTCTCGGGTCGTTCGCGATCGCACACCTGGCTGTTTATCCCAGAGACACGGCCGTCCGTAAAGGCACTGTCGCCGTGGTCGCCGGAGCGCCGCGCATCATGCTAGGCTGAACGTACTGAACGGCAGGTCCGGCGGCATTGCCCTGCCTGCTGCCTCACCCCCGGCCGCCAACGACGATGATGGCCACACCGGATCCATGGATCAGCTGAACGAGCGCTCCGCCCTCTCGGGACACGAGCTCGATGCCCAATCACAAAGGATAGTGCGCAGTGACCCAGGCGCAGGATATTGACGGTTTTCGGCCCCGGTTCGGGCCACCACGCATCGCGATCGACCTCGACGGCGTCCTGACCGAGCATCCCGCACCTCTCGCCGCAGCGGCGAACGAGCGATTCGACGTCTCCCTTCCAGAACGCGCCTTTGTCGACTCCGCTGGCCTGAACGTACCGCTCGAGGTGCGCGAGTGGGTCTATTCCGCCAACGGTCCGGCGGCGGCACTGCGGCCCGCCGAGGGTGCGCAGGAGTTCCTGCGCAAGGCGATCCAGTCGGTTGGCGAGGGCAACGCGCTGATCATCACCGCGCGACCCGAGTCCGCCGCCTCGATGACGATCTCCTGGCTCAAGCACAACGGCTTCCCGACGGTCAACGTCCTCTTCGCGGATGACAAGATGACGCTGGCACGACGGCAGGGATGCAGCCACGCTGTTGAGGACAGCGAGCGACACGCCGGCAACTACGTTGCGGGCGGTATCGAGTGCTTCCTGATTCTGCGTGACGGGAGCCACCCGGCTCACCTGGACCCGGCGATTCATCCGGTGACGTCCTTCGCCCAGATCCTCGACGCGGTGACGGCGATTGTGAACGCCGCCGGTCGCCGCGCGACGGTCACCGCCGAGCTACCGCCGATGGCGGAGGATGGGCATCGTGCCCGGCCCCGCATCGTGGTCAGCGACGCGATCCATGACGCCGCCCGTGCCGAGCTCGAGGGCGCCGCCGACGTCGTGGATGTCGATGGCACCGACCTGCCAGCGCTTCTCACCGCAGTCCGGGAGGCCGACGCGCTGGTGGTGCGCAGTGAGACACAGGTCACCGCCGAGGTCCTCGCCGCCGCGCCGAAGCTGCGCGTGGTCGCGCGGGCCGGCGTCGGTGTCGACAACATCGATCTCGACCAGGCGACCCGAGCCGGGGTGCTCGTGCTCAACGCGCCGGGCGCGAACGCGAACTCGGCGGCGGAGCATACCATCGCGCTGCTGCTCGCGATCACCCGGCAAATCCCCTTCGCCAACAACACCACGCATGCCGGCGAGTGGGCGCGGAAGAAGGTCAAGCCGATCGACCTGCGCGGCCGCACCGTCGGCATCGTTGGTCTCGGGCGGGTCGGTGGCGCCGTCGCAAAGCGGCTCAAGGCCTTCGAGATGCGAGTGATTGCCCACGATCCATACGTGCCGGAATCCCGATTCGAGGCGCTCGACGTCGAGTCGGTCCCCCTCGACGCGATCTGGGACCAGTCGGACATCGTCACCTTCCACGTGCCGTCGACACCGGAGACCCGGCACATGCTCAACGCCGAGACGATCGCGCAGCTGCGCCCGGGAGCGATCGTCGTCAACGCGGCACGTGGCGACGTCGTGGACCAGGTCGATCTTGCGGAGGCGGTTCGGAGTGGTCACATCGCCGGAGCCGGCGTGGACGTGTTCCCGAGCGAGCCGTGCCGGGAGAGCCCGCTGTTCGGGCTGCCGAACGTCGTGCTGACACCGCACACCGGCGGGTCCAGCGCGGAGGCGCTCGAGGCCGTCGGCAGGGTGATCAGTTCATCGACGCTGGCAGCGCTGCGCGGCGAGTCTGTCGCCAACGGCGTCAACCTGCCGAGCGCCGCCCTCAACGCGCCCGAGCTGCGCAGGCTCTCGACGGTCGCAACCGCCGCCGGGAAGCTGATCGCCGTGCTCACCTCTGACGTGCCGTCGCAATTCGGCCTGACGATCCGGGGGCAGGTGTCGTCGAATCTCGGCGAGCTGGTACTCGGCACCGCGCTGGCGTCCTCGCTGCAGCAGTGGCTGGACCGCAGGGTGACCCCGGTGAACGCGCGCGTGATCGCGCAGGAAATCGGCATCGACGTCGGCCTCACCTTCGGCGACGACGATCCAGAGCTCATGCCGCGCTTCGTGTTCTCCACCTCTGGCCCGACCAGCCACTCGGTGACGGTCTCGTGGGACCGTATCCGCGCCGGCATCATTGAAGTCGATCGGTTCTCACTGGAGCGACCGCTCGCCGGCCACGTGCTCATCACGCATCATCACGACCAGCCGGGCGTGATCGGCAAGCTCGGCACCATTCTCGGACGGCACGGCGTCAACATCGCCGGCATGCAGGTCGGTCGCGAGGCTCCTCTTGGCGAGGCGCTGATGGTGACGAATGTCGATGAGGCGGTGCCCGAGGAGGCAATGCAGGAGATTCTTGCGGCCGAAGCGATCGAGGAAGCCTACGTCGTTGCCCTGCCGCCGATGGAGGACGAGGATCCGGTGCAGCTCTCGGCGATTCGCCAGGAGCGTCGCACGCCGATCGGCGTCAGCGAGTAGGCACAGCAACAAGATATCGAGACAAGAGGCACCGCCACGTGGCGGTGCCTCTTGTCGTGGCGGCGGGCAATCATGCCAGACCTGGCGGGCGGTCAGTCGCCCGCGGCCGGCTCCGGTGACGCCGCTTCCCCCTCGATGCGAAGATCGGGCAGCCAGCGGAGCCACGCCGGCAGGTACCAGTTGCCGTCGCCGAGCAGCACCATCGCCGACGGCACGAGCACCGAGCGGATCACCGTCGCGTCGAGAAACACCGCCACAGCCAGACCGAAGCCGATCTGCTGCAGCATCACCATGCGACCCGTGGCGAACGCCGCGAATACGACCACCATGATCATGGCAGCGCCGGTGATGATCTTCGCGGTGGCGCGGAGCCCGACGGCAACCGACTCATGGTTGCGCCCCGTGATGTCGTAGTGCTCGCGAACCCGGCTCAACAGGAAGACGTGGTAGTCCATGCTCAGTCCAAACAGGATGCAGAACAGGAAGATCGGGATCCACGATTCGATCACCGGCGTTTGCGTGAACCCAAGCTGGTCGGCCATGACCCCCTTCTGGAACACCAGCACCATCAGCCCGTACGCCGCGCCGACGGAGAGCAGGTTCATCAGGATCGCCTTGATCGGCACCACCAGCGACCGGAACGCGAGCAACAACAGCACGAAGCTGAGGCTCAGCACGAACACAAACACGATCGGCGTGTAGTCGGTCACCATGGTGATGAAGTCGAGATTGAAGGCCGGATCGCCGGTCACCCAAGCCTCGGCACCCGCGTCCTCAACGGTTGCAGGCAACGCGTCGTTTCGGAGCCAGCGGATGACATCGTACGCCTCTTGCGAGTCTCCCGGCACGAGCAGCGTGGTGTTGAGCAGCGCGGTGCGGTTGTCATCGGACCAGATCGGTTGCTCGGTCAGCGGCGCGAAGTCGCCGGACTCCTTCATCGTCGCGGTGAGATCGTCGAGCGCAGGCTCGAGCTGGTCGCGATCGCCTTGGACCACGATCTCCACCGGCGAGAGCAGTCCCGCGGAAAACTCGTTCTTGAGCAGGTCGTACGCCCGGCGAACGTCGCTGTCCGGCATCGAGCCCGGACCGACGAATCCCGTCTCGATGTCGATCAGCGGCAGCGCGAGCGCGACGAGGAATCCCGTCGCCAGGACGACGGAGATGACCGGCCGGGCGATCACCCGGCGCGTGATACCACCCCAGAAACCTGCGTATGCCTGCTGCTCGGTGGAATGATCGGCGTCGAATCCCTTCGCTGCCTGCTGTCGTGGCCAGTTGATGCGGTCGCCCAGGAGGCTGAGCAGCGCCGGCAGCAGCGTGAGGTTGGCCAGCACCGCGAGGACGACGACGATCACCGCGCCGAGCCCGAGCGACTGGAACAGGTTCGTGGGGATCAGGATCACGCCGGCGAGCGCGAGCACCACTGTCGTGCCGGAGAACACGACCGCCTTGCTGCTCGTCGCCCCTGCCCGCTCGATCGCTCGCTGGCGGGAGAGGCCAACCGCCCGTTCCTCGCGATACCGCTCGACCACGAAGAGTGCGTAGTCGATGCCGACGGCGAGACCAATCATGGTGATCATGTTCTGGATGAACAGGTTGAGCTCGAGCACCTGCCCGACGAGCGTGGCCACGCCGAACGCGATGCCGATCGAGTACACCGCCAGCAGGATCGGCAGCATGGGGGCGAGCAGCGCGGCAAACACGAGAACCAGCACCACCAGCGCCATGGGCAGACCGATCGCCTCTCCCTGCAGCAGATCCTCTTCGGCAATCGAGCTGTAGCGCTCGTTGATGCTCAACGTCCCGGCGGAGACGACCTCGAACTGATCGCCGGAGAGCACGGCGAGCCGGTCCAGCAGATCGCCGATATCGACCTCGTCGAAGAAGGCCGGCTGGAACGTGACCGGCACGATCAGCTTCTGGCGATCCTGCGAGACGAGCGACTCCACCTGCGGCAGATTGAGCCCCTGCAGCTCGTAGTAATCCACAACGGGCGGGGTTGCCCCGATCCGCAGCTTCGGCTCCGGATCCAGACCGGCGGCCGCTCGCCACTCAACGAGCAACGCGCGGGCGGCCGCGACGACCTCCTCGGTCTTCGCCTTGAACGCCGGATCGTCGACTGTCGTGCCGGTCTTCGAGCGAATCACGATGGTCTCGCCGATGCCGGCATCTTCCGCCAGCCCCGCCTCGTCGATCTTGCGGAAGCCGACGGATGACTCCGGGTCGTTGGAGAAGGTGATGTCGGACGATACCGAGCTGCCGAGATACTGGCCGGCATAAACGCCGGCCAGCAGCAGGACCAGCGTCCACGCGGCGATCACGACCCACGGATGGCGCGCGCTGCCGCCGGCCAGTCGCTCGGTAGACACGGGGGATGACACGGGTTCGATCTCCACAGGGATACGAGGCATTGAGGCCCGGCGAACGGGCGATCTCCGGGAATCAATAGTACGCTACCCCCGGCATAACCACGATCGCAGGGTGACGTCCCGGCGACCGGCCATGTTCGACGATTTCACCGGAGCTACCCGTGCCAGACGACACTACATCCCACGATGAACCACGCGTGCTGGTGCTGACGAGAGACCTGTTCTTCGGCATGCGCATCCGCAATGCGCTGCGCCAGCTGGGATACCGTACCGACATCAGGAAGACCGAAGCGGACTTCGCGGAACCCACCTCGGGCTCGCCCGCCGCCCTCGCGCTCGTGGACTTCAACGGCGACGTGGACTGGACCGTGATCCAGCGAGTGGTCAGCGCCGACCCTGAGCTGCCAGTGATCGCATTCGGCGCTCACACCGACACAGACGCCTTCCGTCGCGCCCGTGAGTCGGGTGTCACTCGCGTCATCTCCAACGGCGCGTTCAGCCAGCAGCTTCCGGATCTGATCGAGCGATACGCCCGCCGGACGTGAGCTGCCGGTCGCACTCCGCGATAGATTGCGTATAATGTACGTACACTATCGAGGAGGTGACCGTGGCGATCGAGCGCACCATGACAAACGACGAGACGATGACCATCAGCGGCGCTGTCGACATTTTCTTCGGCGACCTGCGGCTCGCGCCGCGCAGCCGCACGACCTATCGGATCGGCATCAACAAGTTCCTGCGCCATCTCGCGCGCCACGAGGGCATCGATCCGGAGCAGGCGCCAATCGAGAGCCTCTCGGTGGAGCATGTGACGAATTTTGCGGCGATGATCGTGCCAGAGGACATTCGCACACCCGAGGAAGTCTCGGCGATGCGAACGGCCCAGAATACGCTCGCGGCCGTGCGCAAGCTCTGCTCATACCTCAGCGCATACGACCTTCATCCCGATCTCAGCACCGACCGCCTGCGCGTGCGCATCTCGGCGATGATGCCGCGCTTCACGCCCCCACCGCCGGACGTCAGCCTTGACGATCTCGAGACGATTGTCTCGCACGTGACATCGCGTCCGCGGCAGGAGAAACCGCATCTCGAGCTGCGACGTCTCAAGGTGCAGGCACTGATCCTGTTCATGTATCGGACGGGCGTCCGTGTCTCGGAGCTCTGCGCACTGCGCCGGCGCGACATCTCGCTGGAGGACGGCACCGCGCACGTCTACCGGGCCAAGGGCGGCAAGAGCCGGACGGTACACTTCGACGCGGGCACGGCAGACGCGCTCACCGCCTACTGGCAGTACCGCGGCGACCAGCCCCGCGGATCCGGCGCGAACCCGGCGTTCAGCGGTCGCGACAAGGTCGGCACGCCCGGCAAGCAGATCAGCACGCGAACGGTGGAGCACATTGTCACGGAGGTCTGCACTGAGATCGGTATCGAGAGCGTCGTCACACCGCACTCGTTCCGTCACGGACTCGCGACCGAGCTGGTGCGGCGGCGCGTGCGGGAATCGACCGTCCAGACGATCCTCGGGCATGCCTCACCACAGACCACCCGCATCTACGTGCACAAATCCGCCGTCGAGGTAGCAGATGAGTATCAGGAAGCATTCGGTGACTACGCCCCGCCCCGACGGTCAAACGGCTAGCCCGCGACCATCCCGAGTCGCGGGATGGATCGTGACGGCATGTATCGTGATCGGAGTGCTCGCCGGCTGCGCCGAGGGAACGTCCTCTGATGCCGAGCGCGGCAAGGCTCGCGACGCGCAGCGCACATCGGTCGTGAGCGACCTTCAAGCCACCCAATCGGCTCGCCTGCTGGAGCCCGGTACGCCACCGCCAACCACGACCGTCACCCCCGAATAGCGCGGGGAATCAGGTCGAAATGACACGGTCGGCAAGAGGAGCAACAGACGAGGGCGGGCACTAGTGCCCGCCCTCGTTGTATCTCCTCTTCGGAACTCGATGACTGTTACGACCCCAGCGTGACATCCGGCAGCTGGCAGGTGCCGCCGAGGCATGCGACCTCGGCCGTGAGAAGATCACTCCCCGCCTGCTGCGCGGCGTCGACGGAGCTGGCGCCCTGGACGTCGATCACGATGACCTGCGTTCCCACCTGCGCGACGCCCCGGAAGCTGTCCGGCGTGCCGTCCGCCGACGCAGTGCTGGCGTACTGGAAGCCGCGCGCCGAATCCGTTCCTTCGACCGAGAAACCCTCAACCGGCTGCAGATCGACGGTCAGCGGCACGAGGGCGTCAGCCTGCTCCACCACTCGCGCCGCGTTATCGGCAGTCTCGAAGCTGGACACGGCAATGACCGCGTACGGCGCGCCGCCTCCCTCCCCAGTGCCGACGAGCGAGACCCATGACGCCTTGATCCCGCCGAGCGACGAGCCAGTCACGCCATAGAGCGTTTCCGACTCGGCGGCGGTGATGTAGCCGGCCCGCAGCTCCACGCCGAGCGGCCGCGTATCGAGGACCTTGCCCGGCAGCGCGAGATCGACCCCGCCAGGGGCCTTGCCGTCGACCACGGCGTTCACGCGGCTCTCCTGGGCGGCGACCAGCGCATCGAGCGTGTCAGCATCAACGACGTGTTCCGCGGTCGTCTCGATCGCGACACCGACAACGTATCGATCCACGACGAAGGTCGCGTCGGAAACACTGAGCTGGCCGCCGTCGCTGTCGCGGGTGCCGGTACTGAGCTCGGCAGGACCGTCCCCGACGTCGAGCGTTTCGTCGGTGAGGCTGGCGTTGGGATCGGTGGTCGGGTCATCCTCGAGCAGCGCGAACCCGGCCACGGCGGCATCGTGGTCCGTCCACATCGAGACGTAGCTCTGGATCGAGCCCCCGCCGCCCTGAAGCTCGTATGCGCTCACGTACATGCCCTGGAACCCGGCACCCGTGAGGGACGACGCCTCCACGCCGGGAACCGAAGCGCTGTCGGCACCAACGAATGCCTCGCCGGACAACTGGTAACCGTCCGGCAAATCAGCCGTGGTGAGCGGGATCGCCGAGAGCTGTGCCCTCGCCGCCTGGTCGAGCGCATCCGGCTGCGCGGAAGCCGCAGGCGCCATCAGCAGCCCGGCCACGATCGTCACCAGCGCGAGTCGCATCAATCCCCGTAATCGCATCCTGTCTCCTGTTCGGTCGAGCGCGGCACTGGATCAATTGTGTCGTATCGAGAACTCAACTACCATCCTACTTCACTGATACGCGCTGGCTCCCCGGCCCGTTTCCCGCCGGCGACCGCCTACCAACCAGGAATCTCCATGCCATCCAGCACCTCAGACACCGCCATGATCGCGACACCGCATGCGCTCGCTTCCAGCGCTGGGCTGGAAATCCTGCGCGAGGGAGGGTCAGCGGTTGATGCCGCCATCGCCGCGAATGCGATGCTCACCGTCTTGCTGCCTGACCAAACCTCTGTCGGTGGCGATTGCTTCTTCCAGGTCTGGGAGGACGGCACGCTGGCGCCGATGGGGTTCAACGGATCAGGGCGTGCTCCCGCCGCCGCGAGCGCGGAGGAGGTACGCGGAGCCGGCTATGCGTTCATGCCTCGTCGCGGTCCGTGGACGGTGGTCGTGCCGGGCACGATCGACGCCTGGTTCCGCGCACATGGGCAATACGGCCGACTGCCGATGGAGCGCCTGCTCGCTCCCGCCATCGAGATCGCGCGCGACGGGTTCGAGATCTCGCCCCGGCTCGCCGCGGCCATCGCCGCGAATGCAGCCGACCTGGCCCTGGACCCGTGGGCAGCATCGATCTTCCTTGACGCTGGCGCCGCCCCGGCTCCCGGCCACCGGCTCGCCAATCCATGGCTCGCGGGGTCCCTGGAGCTTATCGCCGCCGACGGCCCCTCGGCGTTCTACACCGGCGCCATCGCGGAGGCGATCCTCTCGGTCGCGGGCCCGCCAAACGGCTGGCTCACCGCCGACGACCTTGCCGGGCATGCCGGCGCGTGGTTGGAGGCCGTGCCGTCACGCTACCGCGATGCCACCGTGTGGGAGCTGCCACCCAATTCGCAGGGCATCACCGCGCAGCTTGCTCTTTCGATGATGGGACGAGAGTCGTTCCCTGGCACGTGGGACGACCCGGCCTGGCTGCATGTGCAGATCGAGGCGAAGAAGCGCGCCTTCGCCATCCGCGACCAGGAGCTTGGCGACCCGGCGGCGATGACGGTGACGGTCGGAGAGATTCTCGCGCCGGAGACGACCGAGGCGCTCTGGGCCGACTTCGACCCGAGCGTGGCGTCCACGGGTCAGGCGTCGCTTCCGGGTGACACGGTGTACCTCGCCGTGATCGACGCCGACGGACTGGCGGTGTCACTGATCCAGAGCATCTACCAGGGATTCGGCTCCGGATTGGTCGCCGGCGACACCGGCATCGTGCTGCAGAACCGTGGATCGTACTTCTCACTCCAACCCGGTCATCCGAACGAGCTGGCAGGTGGCAAGCAACCGCTGCACACCCTGATGCCCGCGATGATCGAGATCCCCGGCAGACTGCGAGGTCCGATCGGGACGCAAGGCGGGGATGCCCAGGCGCAGGTGCACATGCAGCTGGTCAGCCACCTCGTCGACACCGGCGCATCTGCGGCCGAGGCGATCGACCGGCCGCGCTGGATCGCCGGCGACGCCCGCGTCGACCCCTATTCTGTGACCGTCGAGGCCGGCACGGCTGCATCCACGATCGAGGGGCTCCGGGCCCGGGGGCATGTAGTGACGCAGGTCGAGCCGGGTTGGCCCAACGCCGGTTTCGCGCAGATGGTGCTGCGGGATACCGAGACGGGTCTGCTCCACGGCGCGGCCGACCCACGCGCGGAGGGCTCCGCCGAGGGCCGCTAGTCAGGCTGCGGCGTGCCCACAGGGTTCAGAAGCCAATCCTCGAACTGGGCGATGAGCTCCTCGCGGTTGTCGGCCCAGTAGGACCAGTTCTCGAAGAACTGCACCGAGAGGTGGTCCGGCGCGGTGGGCAGATTGGCAACCACATCGGGCCGCAGCAGCGCGAGCGCATCCTTGTTGGCAGGCCCGAAGGGCTGGTGGCGGCTGAAGTTGGCGCTCGGCACCGCGCGCGTCGCGAAGTTGATGAAGCTCATCGCCACATCGAGATTGGCCGCCCCGCGGGGTGCTGCCCAGCTGTCCGCCGAGATCATCCCATCCTGCCAGATCAGGTTGACCAGCGACGCCACGTCGGGAAGGACCGAGCGGATATTCCAGGCGCTCGCGAGCCCGACCTGGCCAGTCCGCACGAACTCGACCGGCTGCTTGCTGTCCTCGTAGAACGTCGTGGCCGCGCGGATCTTCTCGAGCGAGGCGAAGGCGCGCGGGATATCCAGCGGGTAAAGTTCATCCCTCGCGACACCGTCGGCGATCAACGCGAACTCCAGCGTTCCTACCGGATGCCGACGCAGCGCGCGCGTGCCGGAAAACGTGCTCAGGTCCCAGAACTCGGGCCACCCGCTCGGCACCTCCTCCACCGCGGCGGCGGAGACCATCACCGTGGAGTAGTACATCGCGCCGACGCCGTGCTGCATCTCGGCCTCGTCGTAAAGCGAGGCGGGATCAACAATGGCGTAGTCGATCGGCTCCAGGTACCTGCCCTGGGCGAGACCGAGGACCTCGCTGGTGGGGATCAGCACGACGTCCCACACCGTGTCGCCGTTATCGACCTGGTCGATCAGGTTCGTGATACCGTCGCGGCCGAACTGCTGGTGCCGCACCGTCGCCCCGGTCGCCTCGGCGAATGGCGTGAAGAAGGCGGTGTCAAGCGCATCCAGATAATCACCGACGCCTGCGGTCGCCACGACGAGCGAGCGCGCGAACCAGCGTTGGGCGTCGAGGTATCCGGGCACCGGCGAGGAGATTGGAGGCTGGGTTGGCGTGGGCGGCGCCTGGGTCGCCTCCGGCAGCTCCTGAAGGTCAGCCGGCTCGGTGGCGTCCGCGACCTCCTCCTTCTCGTCACCGCCCATCGGGGAACACCCGGCGAGCCCGAGGAGCGCTCCGCCGGCGAGCAGCGAGCGACGGCTCAAGCCGGAATGCAGGAGCGACCGGGACATCATGGGCATCGTCCTTCCGCCGTTGATGTCACGGGTTCTCGCATGGTCGACTCACGCTCCCGACGGCTACCCGCCTCTTCCAGACAGAGGATCGAAGTGGAATAATACGCGATTCCACGAACCATTGCCGCGCTCCGGCTCTCACGTGCCCGTGTTTCAGCCATAATCGGGTATTTCCTGTACACTGGTGATACCGGTCGTTTGCCGGTCGGACCAAGGCTCTATCTCGCCCTCCGGGGCAAAACGAGCTACGGTCCATTGTCATGTTCAGCTCGCGCTGAACCGCCAGGGAGGTGGCAGGATGGACACGTACAATCTGTACATGGACGAGATTCCGGCAGATGATGGTGACGACGCCGAGACGGTCGACGTCGAGTTTCGTGTGGTTCCTGCCAGTGAGGACAGTAGCGACGACGAGAACACCCCGGTCGTGGCCGGGCTCGATCTCGTAGACCTGATCAATCTTCGCGACGCCCTGTCGCAGGAGGTCGACAACTACGCGCTGACCGCCCTGGAGGCAGAGGCGACGGCTGCGATGAGCGCGGAAGAGTAGCGATTCAGGCCCCAGGTGCGAATGGGTGCATACCACTTCGAGGTTTCGACGCAACATGGCTGGATAATCCTGCTCCGCAGGCACGACCTGCGGAGGTGACGAACGACAAACACCGGCACGCCACCTGATGGCGGTCGGGTTCGCGCACTCCCCTTGCAGGATCCAACCATGTTTACCCTCACCGCGGCCTCGCACCGCTTCGCCGACCATCTCCTCTTTGACAACGTATCGCTCACGCTGAACCGCGGCGACCGTTTGGGCCTGATCGGGCCCAACGGTGCCGGCAAGTCGACCCTGCTCGGGATCATCGCCGGTACGGTGACGCCGACGTCAGGCTCGCGATCTGTCGCGCCAAACGTTCGCATCGGGGTGCTTCCGCAGGGAACGCTGGACATCGAGTCCGGCACGCTCCGCGATGCCCTCGACCCGGCGACCGGCGGGTACTTCTCGTCGGAGCATGCGCTCGATGACGGCGACCGCGGAACTCTCCGGGCCGGACGGCGCCGAAGAGGATGTCATCCTGGCATGGGAAGCAGCGCAGCAGCACTTCGACGCCACCGGTGGCTACGCCATGACCGATCGGCTCGAAGCGCTCTTCGACCGGTTCGGTCTGCCCGCGGACGCGCTGGGCCGCTCGCTTGCCGAGCTTTCCGGCGGTGAGCGCACCCGCGCGGGTCTGGCCACGCTGCTCGCGATGCAGCCCGACATCCTGCTGCTCGACGAGCCGACCAACCACCTCGATCTGGCTGGACAGCGCTGGCTGATCGAGTTTGTCAACGGCTATCAGGGAGCGATCGTCGTCGTCTCCCACGACCGCGCCTTTCTCGATGAGACGGTCAACCGGATCGTCGCCTTCGAGCAGGACAGCACGGAAATCGAGCTCCATGCGGGAGGCTATGCCGACTACCTCGAGGCGAGGCGAACTCGTCAGGCAGCTGAGTTCGAGGCGTACAAGCGCCAGCAGGAGAAGATCTCAGGGTTGCAGGCGAGCATCGATCAGAATGAGCGCGCCGCCCGCAGCATCGAAAACGAGACGATCCACTTCCACTTCCGGAAACGCGCCGCGAAGATCGCGCGGGCGGCGACCGTACGCCGCGGGCGGCTGGAACGCATGCTCGAGTCCGAGGATCTCATTGAGAAGCCGTCGCAGAGCTGGGGACTGGCGCTGGACTTCCCGGATCCGGTGGTTCACGCCCGAGACGTGGTGACGCTAGACAACGTCACGATCGCCCGAGACGGTCGCGCCATTCTCGACCACGTCTCGCTGGCGCTGCGTTACGGCGAGCGGCTGGCAGTCATTGGTGAGAACGGCGCCGGCAAGACCACGTTGCTGCGGGTCATCTCGGGCGAGATCGAGCCGGATAGCGGCTACCGGCGACCGGCCGCTCGCCTTCGCTTTGGCCTGCTCGCGCAGGACCAGGAAACACTCGTTCCGGAGAAGACCGTGCTTGAGAGCGTGCGCGACCGACATCCGGTGTCGGAGTCGGACCTGCGCACCGAGCTGCACAAATACCTCTTCGGTGGTGACTCCGTCCATCGGCGAGTGGCGGACCTCTCGTGGGGCGAGCGGACGCGACTGATGCTCGCCCTGATTGCGATTCCGGGTGCAGACCTGCTGTTACTGGACGAGCCGCTGAACCACCTCGACATGGATGCGCGCGAGGAGTTCGAGGATGCCCTCACCGCGTTCCCTGGCGCGGTGGTGCTCGTCGCCCATGACCGGTACGCCATTCGGCGCATTGCCACGCGCGTGATCCGCATTGAAAACGGTCACCTTTGCGACGTCGACATGGCCGCCGACCCGGAATTCACGGCGCTTGCGGGCTGAACGGCTCGTCCGCACGACAGATTGATGTCCCTCACCAGCATGATCAGGAGCAGGATCGTCAGTGCGGAATATCCAGAGCAATGAGGAGGCTTGAGGTGGGAGACACGATCGAAAACGAATCCCCGTATCGACCGACACGGGAGCCGGTCTTCACCGAGACAATGCAGATCGGCATCGTGGTGCGTGACCTCGATGCGACGCTGCGACGATACGTCGACGACTTCGGCATCGGCCCGTGGGAAGTCTTCGAGATCACACCCGAAAACGCACCGGACCTCCGTCAAAACGGTCAGCCGCTCAAGGGGTCGACTCGCGCTGCCGTAACGACGATCGGCAGTGTGATGTGGGAGATCATCCAGCCGCTCGACGAGCACGGCATCTTCGCGCGCTTCCTTGCCGAGAAGGGTGAAGGCGTCCACCACATCGCCGTCTCCACCTCCGACTTCACCGGCGCCGTCGCAGAGCAGGCGCAGCGAGGAAATACGCTGCCGCTCAGCGGCTCGTTCGACGGTATCGACTTCGCCTACCTCCCGACCGACCGCGACCTCGGGGTGCTCCTCGAAATCTTCAGCGGCATGCCTGGCGACAACGCCAATACCACGGAGAGCGTCTAGCTCGCCCCGCCTTGGCACGCGCTTGCCAGATCCTCCGCCTCGGGGTACATCCTTGGCACCAGACTCAACGTGGCAATGCGAACGGGGAGAGATACATGAAGATCGAGCGCGTGACAGGCTATCCGGTAATGGCGGGTATCCGCTGCCAATTCGTGATCGAGATCGAGACCGACACCGGCATCGTCGGGCTCGGCGAGGGGGGTATCTCCGGTCGCGAGCTGGCGATGCAGGGCATGCTTGACCACTTCGCGACCCAGCTCATCGGGCAGGATCCGAGGCGGATCGAGCACATCTGGCAGCAGCTCTACCGAGGCGCGTACTTCGAGGGTGGCACCGTGCTCGCCGCTGTCGTCTCCGCGGTCGACATCGCGCTCTGGGACATCCTCGGCAAGCATCTCGGCGTGCCGGTCTGGCAGCTGCTCGGCGGCGCGACGCGCGACCGAATCCCATGCTTCATCTCACCTGGTGTGCTCTCCGGCCCGCAGGTGATCGACCAGGCACGAGCGGCGGTCGACGCTGGCTGGAAGGTGCTTCGCTTCGGGCCCGGTATGCTGGATCCAACATGGGCGGCGACAGATGGCGCGACCTACGACCCGATGGAATCCCTGACGCTGGCGGCGGACCTTCTCCGGGAGATCCGGGAGGAGGTCGGCCCGGGCGTCGCGCTCGCGATCGACTTCCACCACCGGCTCTCACCGGCGGAGGCGGCGGTGTTTTGCCAGCGAATCGAACCGCTTGGGCTCTATTTCGTCGAGGAGCCGATCCGCAGTGAGAACCCGGAGGCCTACGCGCAGCTGCGCTCGATGACCACTGTCCCCTTCGCAATCGGCGAGGAGTTCTCGAGCAAGTGGGCATTCGCTCCGTATATCGAGCGCGGGTTGACGAACTTCGCGCGCATCGATGTCTGCAACGTCGGCGGGCTGACCGAGTCGAAGAAGATTGCCGGCTGGGCAGAGACGCACTACATCGATGTGATGCCACACAACCCGCTCGGTCCGATCAGCACGGCGGCGTGCATCCACCTGGCAGCGTCGATCAACAACTTCGCCACGCTGGAGTACACGCCGCGCCACGATCGCCAGCGATTCACCGACCTGTTCCCTGTCGCGCACGAAATCGACGGAACAGCCTTCCCGCTGCCGACGGAGCCAGGTCTCGGCGTGACGTTCAACGCGGAGGCGGCGAAGGACCATCCGTTCGACTACTGGTCCCCTCCGCGCCTCCACCGCGAGGACGGCAGCTACACCAACTGGTAATCGCGAAGGCGTTCAAGCCAACGCACAACATTTCATTTCGACCGCTTCTACACTCTCACGCCCTGACGGGGATTCCGGCTGTAATGACATTCTGGCGGTTTGAGCGAGAAATGGAAGTGAAACTCAGAGGGATATGTCGTTTTTGGTCGCCTACGGCTTCTGCACCCCACCGTCGATGCGTCGCACCTCCGGCCACGCCCCGTTGACCGGATGCTCCGGGAACGGGTACTTCGCCGCCAGCTCCTCGTCGATGTCGATCCCCAGGCCCGGCCGGTCGTTGCTCCACATCGCACCGTCGTGAACCTCCGGCGCGCCGGGGAAGACCTCCTTCGTTCGATCGCCAAAGAACGAATACTCCTGGATGCCGAAGTTCGACGAGCTCAGGTCGAGCGCGAGGTTCGCCGCGTGGCCGATCGGCGAGACATCGCCCGGCCCGTGCCACGCCGTCCGCACGCCGAAGTACTCCCCCAGCGCCGCGAGCTTCCGGGCCGGCGTGAGCCCGCCGATGTCGGAGATGTGGACCCGAATGAAGTCGATCATCCGGTCCTTGATCAAATCGACGTACTCCGCCTGGTTGACGTAGAGCTCGCCCATCGCGATCGGCGTGACGCTGTGCTGCCGCAGCATCGGGAAGTAGCCGTTATCCTCGGGTGAGAACGGGTCTTCGAGGAAAAAGAGCCGGTACTGGTCGAGCTCCTTCGCCAGCCGAATCGCGTACATCGGCGGGACGCGCTCGTGAATGTCGTGCAGCAGCTCGACCTCGGGGCCGATCGTTGTGCGGATATGCTCGAACAGCTCCGGCACGCGCCGGACGTATGCCTCAGGGGACCACCGGTCCTGCTTCGTGTCGATCGACACCGCGTAGTGCCGATCCCGCTTCTTCATCGAGACGCCGTATGTGGCGTATCCGGTGACGGCAACCTGGCAGCGAAGGTAGCGGAACCCCTCTTCCTGAAGCGCGCGGCAGTGCTCCTCGACCTCCCGCGGCTCGGAGCCGGACGCGTGCACGTAGACCTCTGCCGCCTCCCGCGTCTTGCCGCCAAAGAGCTGGTAGAGCGGCAGGTTCGCGATCTTCCCCTTGATGTCCCACAGCGCCTGGTCGACGCCTGACATCGCGTTGTTGAGGACCGGCCCGCTCCGCCAGTAGGAGCTGACGAAGGACGCCTGCCAGATGTCCTCGATATTGTGGACGTCCCGCCCGATCAGGAAGGGCCGCAGGTACTCCTCGATCGCGGTCTTCACCGCCAGCGGGCGCTGCGTGAACGTTGCGCAGCCGAGCCCATACAGCCCCGGCTCGGAGGTCTCGATCTTGACGACCACGAGGCGAATGTTGTCCGGTGCGGTGAGGATCACGCGGACGTCGCGGATCGTGACGCCACTGTCGTCCTCGCCGTGGCCGAACGGTTCCCATGGCTGCGGGATTGCGGGCTCGACGCTGGTTGAGCTCATGCCGCGCCCCCCGACGTGATCCATTCCGCGTAGTCCGCCTCGATGTGGTCGGCCCACGTGGAGACATCGATCTCGCCAGAGGTGTACTTGCCCTCCGCGAGCCGCTTCTTCCCGAACACGTCTCGCTGGCGAGTGTCCTCCGAGTGCTCGACGACCTCCTGCAGGTGCTGCGGCGGCACGAAGGTCACACCGGCGCGGGTGCCGAGGACGGCGTCTCCCGGCATCACCGTCGCGTTGCCAATCCGGATCGGCCCGTTCACCTGGGTCAACGTGACATTCAGGATCGCGCTCGGGTGCACACCGCGGCAATAGACCGGGAAGTCGCTGAGCTCGTTCACGCGCAGAGAGTCGCGGATGCCGCCGTTGATGATCATGCCGGTACCCGTGCGGGCGCGGGCGGCGGTAGCGAGGTTGTCGCCGATGAAGGTGCCGTCCTCGATCTTGCCGAACAGATCGACCACGAGCACATCGCCGGGCTGAAGCTGGTCAATGATCCAGGTGTTCTGGCCGCCGGAGCGCCCCTCGCCCTGGCCGATCTCCTGCACCACGCCGTTCAGATCCGGACGCGTCGGGACGTACTGCGCGGTCACCACGCGACCGGCCAGCGGCACGTCCGGCTGGAAGTGCATCCAGTCGCCCTCGAACTGGTAGTGGTAGTCGTGCCGGCGCTCGAGCACGCCCCACGCCTCCTCGTTCGTGACCAGCTTGAGTCGCTCGATGAGGTCGTCCGGCGTGTCCGGCCGTCCATCCTCGCGGCGACCAAATGGGGCGTCAGGTGTCAGGGTCTCGATACGCTCGGGACTGTTGAAGATCATCGGATACTACTCCTGATGTGTCAGACTCGGCTTTACGGAACGATGCGGTTGCCACACTATAGCCGGAGTCCGAAATGCGCGAAAGGCCGGTCGCGGTCGATCGCCACCACTCCGCAACGGAAAGCGCGCCACAGCCGACGTGACCACGCTGGCCACCCTGCTCATCCTTATTGCGGCGCTGATCCACGCGTCATGGAACCTGCTGGCAAAGCGGCTGATCGGCGGCGCGGAGTCCGTCTGGCTGTTCACGCTCGTCGCGGTAGTTCTTTACGCGCCACTCGCCGCCGCCAGTGTGAAGCTCACCGGCTTTCGGCCAGACACGCGCGCGTGGCTCTTCCTCGCCGGAACGGGGATGCTGCAGGCGATTTACTTCGTGGTGCTGCGGCGGGGGTACGCGGTCGGTGATCTCTCCATGGTCTACCCGCTTGCGCGCGGAACCGGCCCGCTGGTGGCCATGCTGATCGCGACGGCGGTGATCGGCGAGCACCCCTCCCCTGTCACCATCGCCGGCGCGTTCGTGATCTCCTTCGGCACGTTGCTGATGGCGACGCCCGCGCACGGCACGAAGGATCATCGCGTGACTGTCGCGTACGGGCTCGCGACCGGCGTGATCATCGGCTGTTACACGGCCTGGGACGGATACGCCGTAGGGAGCATCGGCATCCCGGCGCTCCTCCTCTGCTGGAGCGCCGATGCCGGACGGCTACTGTGGCTGACGCCCATCGCGTACCGGCGCCGCTGCACCGCACTCGAAACATGGCGGTCGCACCGACGCGCGGTGCTGGTCATCGGCGTGCTGAGCACCGCCTCGTATGTCATCGTTCTCTCGGCGATGGCGATGGCGCCGATCAGCTCGATCGCGCCGGCGCGGGAGGTCAGCATCGTCGTCGGTACGATCCTCGGCATGACGCTGCTCGGTGAGCCCGGTGGGATGCGCCGCCTCGGCACCGCGCTGCTGATCACCGCCGGGGTCGGACTGGTTGCGGTCGGTTAGTCCGTGGCGACTGCACTCGGGGCGCGATCGTGCCGTGGACCGCACATCTGCCTGTCGCGGTAGAACGCCATCAACCAACGCTGCACGTCGAACGGCTCCTCACCGCCGGCTGGCTTCACCTGTCGCCACCGCTCGTCCGACCCGAGCATCCGCGCGTTGACCGTGTCCGCCAGGTACGACTCGAGCACGTCGTCGCGCAGGTGACGCTGCAGCTCTGGCGACTCGATCGGAAAGAGCACCTCGACACGTCGGTCGAAGTTCCGCTCCATCGCGTCGGCGCTGCCGAGGTAGATCTTCGGCTCGCCCCCGTTGTGGAAGTAGTAGATGCGGCTGTGCTCCAGGAACCGGCCGACGATGCTGCGCACGCGCACGGACTCACTGACACCCTCGACGCCGGGTCGCAGACAGCAGATGCCGCGCACTATGAGGTCGATCTCGACACCCTCGCTGCTCGCCGCGTAAAGCGCGCGGATCACCTCGCGGTCGACGAGCGAATTCATCTTGAGGATCATGCGGCCATCGCCGTGCTTCCGATGCCGGTGCGTCTCCTCCCAGATCGCGTGCAGCAGCCGCGTGCGCATGTCCCGCGGCGCGACCCACATCGTCTCGTAGGCATCCTGTGTCCCGAACCCGGTGAGGTGGTTGAACAGCTCGGTGACGTCGCGGGCGATGTCCTCGCGGCTGGTGAGCATTCCGATGTCCTCGTACACACGAGCGGTGTTGGCGTTGTAGTTCCCGGTAGAAACGTGAACGTAGCGCCGGAGGCCATCCGGCTCGCGCCGAACCACCAGTGTGACCTTGGAGTGCGTCTTGAGACCGCTCAGGCCGTATGCGACATGCACGCCGGCGTGTTCCAGCGTCTGCGCCCAGGAGATGTTGTTCTCCTCATCGAAGCGAGCCTTGAGCTCGACCAGCACAGCGACCTGGGTGTCCTCATCGCGTGCAGCAATCAGCGTCGGTATCAGCGGGGAGTCCTTGCCGATGCGGTACAGCGTCTGCTTGATCGCGACCACATCCTTGTCCAGGGACGCGGCGCGGATGAAGTCCACAACACCGTTGAACGACTGGTATGGATGATGCAGCAGCACGTCGTTCTCACGAATGAGTCGAAAAACGTCGTCGTTGTCGTCACCGAGCTCGACCGGCTCGCCCCGACTCGCACCGAACACCGGCGCTGGCGAGAACACGGGCTCGTCGAGGTCGGCCCGGCCGACCTCGTGCAGCTCCATCAGATCCTCGAGCTGCAGGCTGCCGTCGATGATGTAGAGATCCTGCGCGTCGGCGCGCACCTGGTCCATGAGCCAGTCGCGCACCTCGTCCGGCATCGTCCGATCGATATCGAGCCGCACCGTCATGCCGAACGGGCGCTGCGAGAGTGTCTCCCGCATGATCTCCATGAGGTCCTCGTGGTCGTCGTCATCCTCGTCTGGCTCGACATCGGAATCGCGCAGGAGGTGGAACGGGTACGCCGCGACGATATCGCTGCCGGGAAAGAGCCGATCGAGATGCGCCGAGATAAGGCCCTCGATCGGTGTGAACCGGCTCGCACGGCTGATACCCTCGGTGAGCACGGTACCGGTCTTCGCCTCCGGCGCGGACGATGGCACCGGCACGAACCGGGGCAGCAGCGCAGGGACCTTCACCCGCGCGAATCGCGAGCCATCCTCACCGCGCAGCACCACGATCAGGTTGAGGCTGTCGTTGGAGACATGCGGGAAGCGCCGGCCGCGATCCACCGCCTGCGGTGTCAGTACCGGAAAGATTTCCCGCTCGAACACTCGCTGGAGCGCCATTTGGGCGTCATGGTCGAGGTCGGCATGCTCCTCGATCACCAGACCGGCATCGGCAAGACGCGGGAGCAGGTCGCTCCGGACGAGCTCTGCCTGGGTCTCGAGCATCTCCTGTGTCGTCCGATGGACCTGCCGAAGCAGCTGGATCGGCGTGCGGCCGTCGGGACCGGCTTCCCCGATACCCGCGATCACCTTTCGCTTTACACCCGCGACGCGAATCATGAAGAACTCGTCGAGATTGGCCGCGAAAATTGCCGCGAACCTCGCGCGGGCAAGCAGCGGCAAGCCAGGCTCAGCCGCCTCGTCCAGCACCCGACGATTGAACTCCAGCCAGCTCAGCTCGCGGTTGATGTACAGGTCAGGGGTCAGCGACGGACGGGAACGCAGGAACCCCTGGAACCCGGAAGCGCCGTTGTGCTTGCCGTTCCGAGCCTGCTTGCGGGGCTTCTTCGCGTTGCCCGCGCCGTCTTTCGGCATGTCTGACCTCCATTACCGCTCTATGAGCCGGCGCAACCGTGACTCCGGGACAGAAACGAGCATCCGGGGTTTGGCAGTATCATCTCACCACATCGGAAGCCGCGCCGGCCAGTGCCTGTGCGTGCCACGGCACCAGTTGGGCACAGTGCCGATACCGCACGAGGGAGAGAACGGATGTTTCGTCGATCGCGCACGAAGATCGTGGCCACCATCGGCCCGGCAACGAGCACGGCGGCGGCCGTCGAAGCGCTCATCGTGGCGGGGGTCTCGGTATTCCGCCTCAACTTCTCACACGGCGAGCTGAAGGAGCACCAACGGATGGTGGGCATCATCCGCGAGGTCTCCGAGCGACAGGGCTTCGCGATCGGTATCCTTCAGGATCTGCAGGGACCGAAGCTGCGGGTCGGCGAGCTGGCCGAGAATCAGTCAGTGAAGCTGATCCCGGGGGAGTCCTTCCGCATCTGCACGCGCGAGATCGTCGGCACCAGCGAGATGGTCTCCACCTCGTACGACGGGCTCGGCAACGACCTTGCCGTTGGCGATCCGATTTTGCTCGATGACGGCAAGCTGAAGCTCGAAGTGACCGGCATCGACCTCGGTACCGGCTATGGCGATATCGTCACCACGCGGGTCCTGCGCGGCGGGATGCTGTCCGCACGCAAGGGCATCAACCTCCCGGAGACGGAGGTGTCCGCACCGGCGATAACCGAGAAGGACCGCGAGGACCTTCGAGCCGGCATCGATCTCGGCGTGGATATGGTGGCGCTGAGCTTCGTGCGCCGGCCCGAGGACCTTGACGAAGCGAGGCGATTGATCCGCGAGCGACGGGGAACACAGCCGCTGATCGCCAAGATCGAGAAGCCGCTTGCAGTGACGATGCTGCCGGAGATCCTCGCGGCGTCGGACGGCGTGATGGTCGCCCGCGGCGACCTCGGCGTGGAGCTCAGCCCGGAGGCGGTACCGCTGATCCAGAAACGGATCATCCGCCTCGCCAATGCAGCCGGCAAGCCGGTGATCACCGCGACGCAGATGCTGGAGTCGATGGTCTCGGCGCCGCACCCGACCCGGGCCGAGGCGAGCGACGTGGCAAACGCGATACTCGACGGAACCGATGCGGTGATGCTCTCCGGCGAGACCGCCGTCGGTGAGTTTCCCGTGGAGGCGGTCGAGACGATGGCGTCCATCGCCCAGACGGTGGAGCGCGAGCGCATGGGCACCCCGTGGCAGATCAACCGCGTTGGGATTCGGCAGTACGAGGACCAGACCGAGTCACAGGCGGTCGGGCACGCCGCTCGGGCGCTTGCCGATGACCTCAAGGCGAAGGCGATCGTGGTGCTGACGCGAACAGGTGCCACCGCACAGGACGTTTCCCGGGAGCGCCCCGTGGAGCCGACCGTCGCCATAACCGATCAGGTGGAGGTTGGGCGGCGTCTCGCCCTCTGGCACGGTGTCGTGCCCGTGATCACGCCGCTTGAGGCGACGATCGACGATCTCATCGCGCAGGTCGACCGGGTCATCGTCGAGCACGAGTTCGCCAACGCCGGTGACCGCATCGTCATCGTCGGCGCGAACCCGCATCGCAGCGCCCACCCGTCGATCTTCCTCGAGGTCCATACGATCAGCGGCTGACTGGCCTTGCCACGACACAAACGAAACCACCCCCGCTCCACGAGGGAACGGGGGTGGTTGCATCTGCAGATCAGTGCTCGCGCTCGACAGTCGGCGGTTGCGTAGCCCTGCCGTCCGGCGCGGCCGAATCGACATGGTGCCCATCGCGGATGTTCGGGCTTCCGAGCCCCTCGTCATCGTCGAAGCCGATGCTCGGGTTCTCCTCCATCGGCGGGCCGAAGATCTCGATCACCTCCGGTGCGTCGATGGTCTCCTTGTCCAGGAGTGCCCGGACCATCGCATAGAGCAGATCGCGGTGCTTCGTGTTGAGCTCGAGCGCCTCACGCAACGCGTTCTCGACCATGGCCCGGATGGCGGCATCGACCTTCTCGGCGGTGGCATCCGAGAACGACTTGTCCTGCGTGATCTCACGACCGAGGAAGACATGCTCCTCACCCGTGCCGAGGTAGAGCGGACCGACGTCCTCGCTCATGCCCCAGAGGCCGACCATCCGCTTCGCGAGCCCGGTGGCCTGCTTGAGGTCGTTTTCGGCGCCCGTGGTGATCTCGTCATAGACCACCATCTCGGCGGCGCGCCCACCGAGCATCATCGCCAACCGGCCGAGCAGGTACTGGCGCGAGTAGTTGTGACGGTCCTCGTCCGGCATCTGCACGGTCACGCCGAGGGCGCGGCCGCGAGGCACAATGCTCACCTTGCGCAGCGGATCAGCGCCCGGAGTGAAGTGGGCGACCAGGGCATGCCCTGCCTCGTGGAACGCGACAACCTCGCGCTCCTTCGGGTTGGTGAGCCCGGACTTGGCCACCCCCAGGAGGATCTTGTCGAGCGCCTCGTCGAAGTGCTCCTTGCGAATGTCCTTCGAATTGCGGCGAGCGGCGGTGAGCGCCGCCTCATTGACGAGGTTCGAGAGGTCGGCGCCCGAGAAGCCGGTCGTTGACTTCGCGATCAACTCGAGGTTGACCTCGGGGTTCAGCGGGATGCCGCGCGTGTGAATCTTGAGAATCGCCTCGCGCCCCTGCCGGTCGGGCAAGCCGACCGTGACCTGCCGGTCGAACCGGCCCGGTCGCAGCAGCGCCGGATCCAGCACGTCCGGGCGGTTCGTCGCCGCCATCACGATGACTTCCTGGTTGGTCTCGAAGCCATCCATCTCCACGAGCAGCTGGTTCAACGTCTGCTCGCGCTCGTCGTTGGAGCCACCGAGACCGGCGAACCGCTGGCGACCCACGGCGTCCATCTCATCAACGAAGATGATCGATGGAGACGCAGCCTTGGCCTTGTCGAACAGGTCGCGCACGCGGCTGGCGCCGACACCGACGAACATCTCGACGAACTCCGACGCCGAGACACTGAAGAACGGAACGCCGGCCTCACCGGCGACGGCCCGCGCCGTGAGCGTCTTGCCGGTGCCCGGAGGGCCGACCAGCAGCACGCCGCGCGGCAACCGGGCGCCGAGCGCGTGGTACTTGGCGGGATTGCGGAGGAAGTCGACGACCTCCATCAGCTCCTGCTTGGCCTCGTCCTCGCCGGCGACATCATCGAAGGTGACCTGCGGCCGTTCCGGATCGTTCTGGCGCGCCTTGCTGCGCCCGAAGCCGAAGACATTCTGCTGGCCGCGGCTCATCTGCCGCCCCATGAACAGGATCAGTCCGAGAATGAGCAGGAACGGGAAGAACGAGATCAGGATGCTGGTCCAGATCGAGCCGCTGTTGGTGCGCCCCTCAATAACGACATTGGCCTTCTCCAGCGCAGGGAGGAGATCGTTGTTCTGAACGCCCTGCGGCAGCGTGGCCTTGATCCTGTCGGACTGGGTGATGCCCGGCGCGTCCGCGGACGCGTTCGGGTCCACCTGCTCGTTGTCGCTGTTCCAGAGGATCGCGTCGCTGAGCTGCGCCTCGACAGAGGTCTCGCCGAGCGTGGCCTTCTCGATGTTGCCTGCCTCGAGCTGCTGCGTGACGGTGGTGTACGGCACGCTCAACGCGGAGCTGGTGTCCTGCGGTCCGAAGAACTGCCAGATGTACCAACCCACAAGCGCGATGATGAGGGTCGCGACAACCCATGTCGGGATGCGTGGCGACCGCCGCTCCGGCATCTCGGGATCCTCGCGCCCGTTCCTGCCGTTCTGGGGCCGCTTCTGGCGATTACGATCCTGATCCGGCCGCATCAGTGGGAACTGCGGCTTCTTTGGGTCGGGAGATGGCATTCGTTGGTCTTTCCTGTGGGATGAGTCAGCACGGTGGCGGGCGATGCCGATCCGGTTCACTGGGCCAGCGTTGTATACGCCATGACTGCACATGCAACCGGAATGGCGATCGTGCCCTTATTCTACACGCCTGCACCGCCCACTTTCCGGCAATGCCTACCATCTTCGGCCCCCCACTGGAACCAGCGCTACACGCGGGTCAGCCGTCCACACCGGCATCGCCGGACGGCACCAGCCTCCACCAGGCCGGTACGGCATACGCATCCGCCTCATCGTGCGCGTAGCCGTCCCACTGGACGTAGCGCGATCGGCGCAGCACGAGCGGGATGACCTGGCCGTGAACCACCATCTTGCTGGCGTGCTCCTGCTCGCCCCATCGGCGCCAGGCGGCCTCGTAAGCCTCCTCGCCTTCGGGAACCGAGCGCAACAGCTCGATGAACTGGGTCGTCGTGAACTCGTCACCGTCGATCCGCTTCAGCAGATCCGTAATGACGCTCTCCATGTCTCGCGCGATGTCCTCGACGGTCACGCCGTCCTTGCCGATGTGCCCCTGCATCCGTCGTGCTCTCCCTGCATGCCGTGATTAGCTTCACACCGTCGCTAGCCGGCGCTCTCCGCTCGGACGAGCCGGTAGCTCTCGTACCGCTCCTCGGCGATGTCACCTCGCTCGACCGCCTCGCGTACCGCGCACCCGGGCTCGTGAAGATGGGTGCAGGCGCGGAAGCGGCAACCATCAAGGAACGGTCGGAACTCACGGTAGCACCACGGAAGCTCGTCCTCCGGCACGGCGTGCATCGCCAGCGACCGCATGCCGGGAGTGTCCGCGATGTAGGTGCCGTCGGCGATCTCGTAGAGCTGCGCCCCAATGGTCGTGTGCCGCCCCTTGCCCGTCGCCTCGGAGACCGTGGCGGTGTCACGCCGGTGGCCGGGGTCGAGCACGTTGAGCAGGGTCGACTTGCCCACGCCGGATGGCCCGGCCACAACGGAGATACGGCCGGCGAGCGCATCCCGCAGCGCCTCGATCCCCTCGCCCGTGGTTGCGCTGACGTAGTGGATCGGGTAGATCGGCTCGTAGACCGCGAATCGTTCCCGCGCCAAGCCGAGCGGGTCACCTTCGGGCAGCTCCTGTTCGAGGTCGTTCTTGGTCACCACGATTCGAACGGGAAGCTCCTGCCGCTCGGCGAGGATGATGAATCGGTCCAGCATGCGCAAATGCGGCTCCGGCTCGCGCGCGGCGAACACAAGGAGCACCTGGTCCGGGTTGGCGAAGATCACCTGCTCCACGTCTCGGGTGTTGCGGGCGGTACGCGCAAACACCGCTCGGCGTGGCTCGACCGTCTCGATCACGGCCTCACCCTCGCCGGCGTCGGTGATCCATACATGATCGCCTACCGCGACGATGTCCGTGCGCTTCGCTCGCTTCTTGAGGACGCCGCGCATGGTAGCGATCCACGTCGCCTCGGGGTCGCGGGTTCGCACCTCATACCAGAGCCCGTGCGCCCGCACCACGATGCCGCGCACCGCTCCCTCCGGCGGCTCCTGCCTGAGCGCCTGCTCCGCGGCACCGCTGGTCCGATCCATCTCCCTGTCTGCTTTTCGCTTTCGTGCCAAATGCGCTCCTGCCGTACCGTGTCGCAACCGCCGCCGGCATGCCCGGCAACGCGCCAGGAGGCCGACGTTCTTGACTGTACCCCTGTAACAATGCCTCATCATGCCAGCGCCAGGATCGCTTGACAAGGATGTATACAAGGCTATGCTTACGGAAGGGAAGTGGCGGCAAAGACCGCCGCGCCAGTGAGGACCACCTCGAATCGGAGGCAAAATCCGCAATGATCACGATGACGCCGGAAGCTGTGAGCCAGCTGCACGAATTCCTCGAGGAGCAGGGCACACCTGAACACGCCCTGCGCGTGTTCGTCGCGCCGGGCGGCTGCTCGGGACTCCAGTACGGCATGACGATCGACGAAGCCGCAGATGACGGTGACGAGGTCATCGAGACGCAGGGCGTCAAGGTGCTTGTCGACAACTTCAGCGCCATGTACCTCGAGGGCGCCGAGATCGACTACGTCAACTCCCTGATGGGCGGCGGGTTCACCGTCAGCAACCCGAATGCCGTGGCGGGATGCGCCTGCGGGCACTCCTTCGACGCGGGCGGCAATGCCGGCACCGCGCAGGGATGCGGCAGCGGCGCCGCGGCCGGTCGCGTCTAGCACCAGCCCGCCAACAGCAACACAACAAGACGACCGGAGGGCATGCCCTCCGGTCGTCTTGTGCAACTGTGCACGAATCGCTTGTGAAATTTGACACAAAGGGGTTTACAGGCCTATAATGTATCCCTATACTGTGATATTTGAAGCGGTGCGGTTGAGGAATCGAATGCCGCTCTATGACTGACCACCGAACGGTCATCACAGCACCCCCGCAAAAAGCCGGCACTGCAGGAGCGTCTCCGCGTTGATGTAGCACTCGACGGATCGGGGATGTCCTCGTGCGTGCCAGAGAGTCGCACAGCGATGGAACGGGGCGTGCGAGTGGATATGGCAAGCATTGCTCGCGCGCGAGCGCACTGGCGGCGCCGCCGCGTTTCGCGCCGCACGTCGAACAGAAGGAGTCAGACGATACATGAACGATGAAATGGGTACCTACGGCGTTGCCAAGATCGACGATCTCGTCAAGGACAACATGAACAACGACGACAAGGTCGAGGTTCCCGAAGAGATTACCACGCAGATGCAGAACGGCGGGGATGACACCGAGCAGGAAGCCGATCTCGAACGAGATCTGGACGTTCTTCAGAAGCTCGATCCCAACTTCATCAACGATCCCGTTCGCCTGTACCTGCGCGAGATCGCCGAGACCCCGCTGCTGACCCACGATCAGGAGATAGACCTCGCCAAGCGGGTCGAGAACGGTGACCTGCTCGCCGTCCAGCAGTTCGTACGCGCCAACCTGCGGCTGGTCGTCTCGATCGCCAAGCGCTACGTGAATCGCGGCCTGACCCTGCTCGATCTGATCCAGGAGGGCAACATCGGCCTCATGCGCGCCGTCCAGAAGTATGACTGGCGCAAGGGCTTCCGGTTCAGCACCTACGCGACGTGGTGGATCCGCCAGGCGATCACCCGCGCGATCGCGGACCAGAGCCGCACAATCCGGCTGCCGGTCCACATGGGCGACTCGATCAGCAAGTACCGCAAGACCCTGAACCTGCTCGCGCAGGATCTCGGCCGCCAGCCGACGCCGGAAGAGGTAGCCGAGGCAATGGCGGTGCCGCCCGAGAAGATCCACCAGATCGTGCAGGCGGCCCAGCGGACGATCTCGCTCGAGACGCCGATCGGCAATGAGGATGACACGAGTCTCGGCGACCTGATCGCGGACGAGGTCTCGGAGACCCCGTACGAAGCAGCCAGCGAGTCGATGCTCAAGCGCGACGTCAGCGCCGCGCTCGACACCCTCTCGGCGCGCGAGAAGCTGGTCCTCCAGCTCCGCTTCGGGCTTGGGCAGGGCCACCAGCACACGCTCGCCGAGGTGGGTGAGCAGCTGCAGATCAGCCGCGAGCGCGTCCGCCAGATCGAGAACGAGGCACTGCAGAAGCTGCGCCGGCTCGACGGCGATCGCCTCTTCGCCTACCACCAGGAGCTCTAGGCTCGTACCGAGCGAAGCCCGCCATTAGAGCAAATCCACAGGAAGCGCCGGGGTGATGCGTACACCCCGGCGCTTCCTGTCTCCGGGCGCGGCGACAGCTGCGTCATCCGCCGACGCGTCCTCGCCGCCACCGAGCCCGTCCGACTGCGTGCACCGACCACACCATTGACTACTTGACATATCATCATTTAGAGAGCCAGGAAGCCGCACCAGCCGCGTATCGACAAGCAGTCAGCAGGATCCGCACGTTGCTCGGGAAGGAGCATGCATTGACTGTCGATGTCACGTCGCTCGACCGCCGTTCACCCGCCGCGCTGCGAGCCTTCGTCGGGTCACAGCGTCTGCGGGTTGAGCGACATCCCGACTCCGTCGACCCAGCGACGCCGTCTGACCGCGACTACTGGCGGTATCTCCTCAGACGCGTGCCGCTCGAGGGCGACTGCGTCTACTATCAGACCTATGACGCATGGGGAGACGAGAACGACTGGAACCTCAATATAGCGCCCGATGCGTCCCATCGATGGATGCTGGACCCTGGCATCCTCTATGCCCTCTCCCTGAGCTCGGGCGCGCCGGACCCGATTGACCTGAGCAAGGTGAAATCCTATCAGGGCATACCGGCGATAGAGTGCGAGCTCACTCCCGATGATGCGCTCTATGACACGTTCGTCACCGCTGGGCTGCCGATCACCTCGGGCGGAACATGGCCGGACAAGGATGAGCAGCAGGGTTCCGGGCCGACTGGTGAGCGGGTCGGTGTGTATGGTGTCTTTGCCGGTGACTACGGCCACGGTGGTCGTCCGGAGATCCACCCCTTCGACGCACTCTGGCGAAGGTTCCACGCGCCCACGTCATCGACGATCTCGTGGGATCTTGGCGTTTTCCAGGACGATTCGAACCGGTTCAACAGCGATTGGTCACGAGCCCCGATCGACATCGAGTTCAAGGTGCCCTTCTGTGTCGACATCCCAGTGACGCTGCGAACCGCCACAACGCGCCGCGTGACGTTCTCGCTGCGGCGAAGTCCCCTGTGTTCCGTCGTGGGCAAACATGCCCGAGCTGGCGGCACCGCTGCGGTGAGCGAGACGTTCACCGCACCGACCGTCCGGCTCAACCGGCAGCTGCGGAACCGGCTCCTGGTGTCGATCGAGGATCGCACCGACCTGCCCGGACGCCCATTCACGCTCCGCTTCGACGACCTCACCTACACCACGACACGCCGGTTCCCGGGTTTCGTCACACAAGCATGGCTGGCCGGCGTCATCGCGATCAGGGTCGCCGTCGACCAGGATGGGTTTGCCTACTGGAACCTCCGGGGACCGAACAGCGTCACCGCAGCGGCCGCCCCAAGTGATGGAGGCACAGTGATCGACCCCGAGGTCGTCGTTGCCGAGCTGATCAAAACAGGAGACGCGCGAAAGCGTCCGGCAGGACTCGAAGTCACGGAGGCGCGGTCAGTCGTAACTATTGGCGACACGCCACGCCATTCCGCCGAGGTAGTAGTTGGCGGCCCGCTGGTCGGCGGAGGATTCGCACACCACACGCTCACGGTCAATCCGCGAGAGACGCCTTTACTCATCGATGACGCCAGCGGTGAAACGATCGAGATGGAATCATTCGACGTGTTCGCGTACGCCTCGCTTCCGGAACCAGGGGGCGGATCCAGGCAGATGGAGGCGGACATAACAGCGTCGATCGCGCGACTGGCAGGCATCCGGCCATCATACAAGGCGCTTCGCCGCACGAGCGCGGCGATCGAGATGGACGACTTCGTGATTGTGGACCTCGCGGCAAGGTATGCGCCGTATCGAGACGGGGTGGTCTTCGGCGAGGAACGATCGAAGCTAGCCGAAGCCGTCAACCGCGCGGAGTCGGGCCCGGTCGACATCCGTGCCGACGTGAGGTTCGTCGGCGAACGTGACGGAGTGAGGAGGCGACGCATCGCGAATGCCCAGGCCGGCACCATATCGGACGCGCCCGAGGTCCATCTCGACGAGCAAGGCAACGGGTACCGGCTCACAGTCGGCCCCCTCGGTGAGCCGACCTCGGTGCGTGTCGAGGCCACGCTGGTGGACCGTTTCGGGCTTGCTGCGGACACGCGAGTGTCAGCTCACAACTACCGGGTGTTTGACGCAAGAGCGTGGGTGGAGCGCGCCGCGGCGATCTCGCTCTCCCAGATTGAGGCGCGCCACAATGGGATCGAAACCGCCGCCCGCATGGCGCCGACAGCAGACCTGGTGTCCTCCGCAGCGATGCTCCGCGCATTGATTGACACGCTTGCATCCCTCGACGGACCGGACGCCGTTCCGGCCAGCCGGGTAGCGGGCGCGCTTCGACTTGCCGTCCGCGTCGCCGAGCTGTTACCCACGAATCACGCGATCGAGATATCCCGCCAACTGGTGAGCGCGTCGTCAGGCCGTTAGGCAGGATGGCCGGCAGCAGAGCATCCAGCGCGGCGCTCGGCCAGGTCTGACGCCAGCGACGCCGGTACAACACTTCCTCGACCGCGCCGACGACGATCAACCACTCCTGGATCGAGTCGAGCGCGATGATCTCGTTCCGGGTAAATGGATCCGCGTCGGAGAGTGATCGGGCCTCGTCCTCCGACGCGGCCCGGTAGACGGTCAGACCGCCGCGCTCATGCCCAAACCGGCCAGCTCCATGCAGCTTGCCCGCATCGCGAAGCGGCCTCAGGCACGCGCGGCGCTCCGGTCGGCATTGGCAACAGAGGTTAGCAGCGCGGCGGCGAGCGAGATCAGGAAGCAGTGCCGACAGTGCTCATCACGATCTTCCACTCCTTGACTGTCGCGTCCGTGATGACGCCATTGATCGTGAAAGGATCGTTCGCGAGCAGCTCGCGCGCGTCCGCCTCCGACTCGGCGCTGTAGATGATCAGCGCGCCACTGTCATCGGTAAACGGCCCGGACTCATGCAGCTTGCCGCTGTCGACCAGCGACTGCAGGTATTTCCGGTGCGTCGGCCGCACCTCCTGAATCTTGTCCTTGTCGTCCGTGTATGTCAGCGTCGCCGTGTAAAGCGCCATCGATCCTCTCCTCCTCTACAGTCGTCCCGTCGCGTCATCGGTTACGGAGTCGCGGGTCGAGCATGTCACGCAGCCCGTCACCAAGCAGGTTCAGCGCAAACACGGTAATTGTCAAAGCCGCTCCCGGCGCGATCATGGTCCACGCCGCCTGGCTGAGAAACAGCCTCGACTCGCTCAGCATGCCGCCCCACGACGGTACCGAAGGAGGTGCGCCAGCCCCGAGGAACGAGAGCGTCGCCTCGCCCAGCACCGCCTCGGCAAACACAAAGCTCGCCTGCACGATCAGAGGTGACATCGTGTTGGGCAGAAGGTGCACGATGAGCACACGCCATACGCTGCACCCCGTGCTCTCCGCCGCCTCGACGAATTGCGTTCGCGAGAGCCCGAGCACGACGGAGCGAACAACGCGCGCCATCCGGGGCATGTTCACCACCGTGAGCGCGAGAATGACGTTCGACACCTCCGCGCCACGCACCGCCATGATTCCGATCGCGAGGATGATGCCGGGAAACGCCATGAGGCCGTCCATCAGGCGCATCACCGGCGCGTCAACGCGCCGCACAAAGCCGGTCACCAGCCCGATCAGCCCGCCTAGTACCGAAGTTGCGAAAGCGACACTGATGCCGACGATGAGTGAGAGCTGGGCACCCTTGACAACGCGGCTGTAGACGTCGCGCCCCTGGCCGTCCGTACCGAAGAAGTACTCGCTGGACGGAGCCAGCAATCGCGCCCGCGGGTCCTGGAACGTGGGATCGTGGGTCATCAGAATGGGCGCGAGTACCGCGGTGAGCACAATGAGCAGCAGCAACCCCACGCCGATAACCATGTTGCGCTGGCGCCCGGCGATATACCGCATGCGCCCAAACCAGCCCGGCGAGCGATCCGCCGTCACGAGGGATTCAGCCGAAGTCGTGGCCATCAGCTAGTCCCCCGCCCCACTCCGCAGCCGGGGGTCCAGCGCGGCGGAGATGATATCGACAGCCAGATTGACGATCACATAAATACCGGCGATCACCAGCACCGTGCCTTGCACGAGCGGGACGTCCCGCCGCCCGACCGCCTGGATCAAAAGCCTGCCCACACCTGGCAGATTGAAGATCTGCTCGGTGACGACCGCGCCACCGAGAAGAGCGGCGAAGATCAGCCCGGCGACGTTGATCAGTGGAATCATGGCGTTTTTGAGCGCGTGCAGGTACACCACCCGCCGCTCTCCAAGTCCCTTCGCGCGGGCGACACGAACATACTCGGTCCCGAGCACCTCCAGCATCATGGATCGCGTCATTCGCGCGAGCAGCGCCGCCTGCGCGACACCAAGCGTGATCGCCGGCAGAATCAGGTATCGCAGCGATTCCCAAACGCCGTCGGTGATCGGGGCGTAGCCGGCAACTGGCAGCCATCGCAACTTCACGGCGAAGATCAGGATGAGATTCAGCCCAAGCCAGAAGGTTGGCATTGAGATGCCGAGGATAGCGATCGCCATGGTGCCGACGTCGAGCCAGTTCCCCCGGTTTTGTGCGGAGATGATGCCGAGTGGGAGCCCGACGCCGAGCGCCACGAAGGTGGAGAGCAGCGTCAGCAGCAAAGTGGGTTGTGCCCGGTCAGCCAGCGCCGATAGCACTGGCTCGTCGAGGAAGAGCGAGTCACCGAGGTCGCCGCGCACGGCGTCGCCCAGCCAGCGCAGGTACTGCTCCGGGAGCGGGTCATTCAGCCCGAGGTCGTCACGCAGCGCCTGCTTCCGCTCCTCGGTGGCGTCCGGACCAAGGATCACGCCAACGGGGTCACCCGGGGTGAGCTTCAGGAGAAGGAACACCCCGGTGGCGACGAGAAGCATCACCGGGATGATCGAGATAAGCCGTCGCAAGAGGAAGCTGACCATTCAGCGCATCCATCTGTGTGTCCCGCGTGCCGGACAGGAGCGGCGCGCCCCGCTTCGATCGAGGCGCGCCACAACCCGAGGGAGCGTCTACCCGTTCAGCCCAACGTTCCAGAAGAACCAGTCCGGCACGTTCTGGTATCCGACCACTTCCTGTCGCCGACCGCGCAGCACGAAGTCGTCGCCGCATTTCACGAACGGCATCTCCTCCCAGATCAGTGCGGTGTAGTCGTCGATGATCGTCGTCAGCTTCTCGGGATCAGTCTCGGCGATCATCTGGTTGACGAGGTCATCCTTGGCCTCGCTCTCCCAGAATCCAGGCCAGGCGGGGTCGTTGAACGGCTGTGTAGCGGGATGGCTGTACTGGCTGTGACCGGTCAGGAAGATCTCGTAGGCGTCCGGGTCGGCGCGGTTCTGGACCAGCGTCGCCCAGTCGGAGACGACGAGCTCGACCTTCATGCCGATCGCTTCCATGCCCTGCTTGATGTAATCGGCCATCTTGAAGTTGTAGGCATACTCTCGGGTCGCCAGCCACCGGATCGTCTCGCCGTTGTATCCGGCCTCCGCCAGCAGCGCCTTCGCCGCGTCCGGGTCCGGGTTGTCGTAGGCATCGGCACCCGCCGTGCTGTACCACGCCGTCTCTTCGCCACAAACCGACGGGTCGAAGCGCACGAAGTCCTCGCGACCGAACCCGGCGAGCATCGCCTCGCTCTGGCTGAAGGCAAGCTGGACGGCCTGCCGCAGCTTCGGCTTGTCCTTGAAGAGCCCCTTGGCCTTGTTGAAGTGCGGGCTGTACCAGTAGTACGGCTTGACGATGATCGACTCGACCGTCGGGTCCATCTCAAGTGAATCATAGAGATCGGCGGGCAGCGTATCGCCGAAGTGGTACTCCCCAGTGATGAGACCGTTGGCACGGACGGACTCGTCTGGCACGGGGATGAACTCGATCGCGTCCAGGAACGGCGTTCGGCGGCCAGCCAGGCCGTCCGGCTCCTCATCGCGCGATGCGTAGTCGTCGTTCCGCACAAAGCGGAGGTACTGGTCGACCTGATGCTCGTCGAACTTGAACGGCCCCGTTCCGATTAGCTGATCCTCCGAGATCTGCTTCTCGCCGGCCGCCTCCGCCACCGAGGCGGGGGTGATCAGCGCCTCGGAGCGCGCAAGGAAGCTGGGAAGCACGCCGGAAGGCTGGTTGAAGGTCATCTTGACCGTGGTGTCGTCTGTCGCATCGATGCTGTCGAGTCGCCCGTAGATCAGCTTGCCACGCCCGTTGATCGCGCCCCAGCGGTTGAGCGAGGCGACCACATCTGCCGCAGTGAGCGGGTCTCCGTTGTGAAAGGTCACTCCGGAGCGCAGCTTGAAGCTGAACTCGAGCCCGTCGTCACTACCTTCGTAATCCTCGACAAGCAGCGGCTGCGGGTTGAACTTCGAGTCGAACGCGAACAGGCCCTCGAAGATCTGCTGCGCAACGTTGTTGGTGATCGTCGCGGTGGTGAACACAGCGTCAGCGACGGCAGGCGGCTCACCGATGATCGCCACCTTGAGGGTGCCGCCCTCGGTCGGCTCGGCCTCGTCCTGCGCGGCGACGTGTCGGGTGCCGGTCGCCATCGCGCCAGCAGCGCCCGCGAGCCCGAGTGTGAACTGCCGGCGGTCGCTTCTCATCGAAAGCACGTCGTTGCCTCTAAGCCTCGCCATGGTCTGTCACCTTTCCGAAGTGCGCGGAATCACTCGCCAATCGGTCCCGTCCATGCGACTACGTTGTCGGATGTCGGTACGTTATCTAAGATTGCACAGGCTGTAAATACGTCCATGCGGGGATGACGACGTGGCATGCTGTCTCCCCTCTCCCAAGGCACGCCCTCCACATGAGCACGAAGCAGAACGGCACGAACGGCAACGCGAAGGTGGTTCCGCTTCGGCAGCAGTATCTCCAGATCAAGGCGCGCTACCCGGACACCATCCTCTTCTTCCGGCTGGGCGATTTCTACGAGACGTTCGACGAGGATGCAAAGACGGCGGCGGCGGTGCTTGACATCGTGCTCACGGGCCGCGAGATGGGCAGGGATCTCCGCGTGCCAATGGCCGGAATCCCCTACCACAGCGCCGACGGCTACATCGCGAGGCTAATCGCAGCGGGGCACAAGATCGCAGTCTGCGAGCAGATCGGCGAGCCGACCAAGGGGCGCGGGCTGGTCGATCGGGACGTCACTCGGGTCATCACGCCGGGCACGGTCGTCGATCCGGAGATGCTCGATGCGCGGCAGAACAACGACATCGTCGGCGTCGTGGTCGATGGAAACCGGGCGGGCATTGCCTTCGCCGACATCACCACTGGCGAGTTCCGGACGACGCAGCTCGCCGCCGACGAGCCGGAGGAGCTGCTGCTCTCGGTCGGTCGCGAGCTGCTGCGACTGCACACGGCGGAGGTGGTGCTGCCCGCCGATCTCACGGACACGTTGCCGCTGCCGATGGCGTCGTGGATGCCGCAGCGGGCCAGCCTGAGCAAGAGTGAGACCTGGCGATGGCAGCAGGAGCGCGCCGGCGAGGCGCTGTTGCGCCACTTCGGCGTCGACTCGCTCGATGGCTTCGGCTGCGCGGGCAAGCCGCTCGCAACGCGCGCCGCCGGCGGATTGCTGCAGTACCTCGAGGAAACGCAACTCTCGGGGTTGAGGCAGATCACCTCGCTCGCGACCTACAGCGTCGACGGGTACATGACGCTCGACGCGCAGACGATGCGGAACCTGGAGCTGACCGAGAGCCAGCGCGGCGACCGGCGCCACAGCCTCATCGCCGTGCTGGAGCGCACGGGCTCCCCCATGGGATCGCGGCTGCTGCGCCGCTGGGTGAGCCAGCCACTGCTCGATCTCGACGAGCTCACCCGACGCCAGGAAGGTGTCGAGTCGCTCGTCAACGATGCTGCCACCCGCGCCACGCTGCTCGACAAGCTGCACAAGGTGAAGGACATGGAGCGCCTGGTCAATCGCGCGCTGACCGGCAACGCCACGCCGCGCGACCTCGGCGTCCTGCGCGACACCCTCGCCACGCTCGCTGACATCGGGCCGCTCGCGGAACGCGTGACGCATGCCCGTCCGGTGTGTGCCCACGACGACCTCACGCAAGCGCTGCAAAACGCGCTCGTGGACGAGCCGCCGGTGAACTTCGGCAAGGCACAGGTGATCCGCAGCGGGTTCGCGGGTGAGCTTGATGGCTACCGGGCGAAGGCGAGCGAGGCGCGGGAGTGGATCGCGAACCTTGAGAAGTCAGAGCGAGAGCGCACCGGCATCAAGTCGCTCAAGGTTGGCTACAACCGCGTCTTCGGCTACTACATCGAGGTCTCGACTGCGGCACTGGCGTCGGCCGACCGAGACCGCATGGCGCGCGGCGAGAGCGGCTCGGCGCTGCCGGATGACTACATCCCGAAGCAGTCGCTGACGAACGCAACGCGCTACTTCACGCCGCAATTGAAAGAATACGAGTCGCTGGTGCTCAACGCCGAGGAGACGCTCTCCTCGATGGAGCAGGACGTCTTCCACCGGGTGATGCGCTCGGTCGCGGACCAGGCACCGAAGCTGCTCGAGACGGCGTCGGCGATCGCCTGGCTCGACGTGATCTCGGCGCTGGCGGAGGTCGCTTCACGCAACAACTACGTCCGACCGGAGCTCGACGACGGCACCGTGATCGAGATCAGCGCCGGTCGGCATCCGGTCCTGGAGACGACCCTTCCTGCCGGGGAATTCGTGCCGAACGACGCGCACCTCGATTCGGAGGACGCGCAGATCGTTGTCCTCACCGGGCCCAACATGGCGGGCAAGAGCAGCTGGCTCCGGCAGGTCGCGCTGATCACGCTGTTGGCGCAGATCGGCTCGTTCGTCCCTGCCGCGAAGGCGCGTATCGGGCTCGTCGACAGGATCTTCACGCGCATCGGCGCGCAGGACGATATCGCCACCGGCCAGAGCACCTTCATGGTGGAGATGCTGGAAACCGCGAACATCCTGCATCACGCTACACCGCGAAGTCTGGTCGTGTTGGACGAGATCGGACGCGGCACAAGCACCTATGACGGGCTCGCCATCGCCCGAGCGATCGTGGAGTATCTCCACAACGCCTCCCATCTGGGCTGCAAGACACTGTTCGCGACCCACTACCACGAGCTCACCGAGCTGGAGCGGGTGCTGCCGCGCGTGCGCGCGTTCCGGATGGACGTGCTCGAGGAGGGCGACCAGGTGATCTTCCTGCGACAGGTCGTGCCTGGCGGCGCTGACCGCTCGTACGGCGTTCACGTCGCTCAGCTGGCGGGACTGCCCAAGGCAATCGTCCGGCGAGCCACCGAGATTCTCGCCGATCTCGAGACCACCGGGCAGGGCGATCAGCAGCCGACTCACCGCCGGCAGGCGATGGCGCAGCCTGCGCCAGTGGAGCCGGCGAACCTCCAGATGACGTTCTTCAACGACGAGCATGCGATCGTCGGCAAGGTCCGCAGCCTCGACGTGGAGTCGCTCTCGCCGCTGGAGGCGCTCAATCTCCTCTACGAGCTCAAGCGCGACGTGTCGTCGTGACTTGAGTGACCGGTCGGCATCGCGACCGGTCACGCGTGAGTCGCGCTGTTCAAGCCCGCCAGCATTCCTGGAATCGAGCCAGCTGGCTACCTACGCCTCCGGCTGGTCGAACATGATCACCGAGCGCAGCGTCTCGCCGCGCTCCATCGCGGCGAACGCCTCTTCGACCTCCTCCAGCCCTATTCGACGCGACACCACCCGATCGAGATCGAGCCGGCCCTGGTCGTACCACGTCGCCAGCATCGGGAAGTCGCGGGTTGGCAAGCAGTCGCCATACCAGCTGAACCGGATGGTCCCGCCGAGGTCGAAGAGCTTCCCCAGCGGCACCTGCTCCATCATCGCCCTGGGGCCCGCCACACCGACGATCACGCAGGTCCCCGCGAGATCACGCGAGAGCAGCGCCTGCAACGTCGTGTCAGCCCGGCCAACCGCCTCGAAGGCAAAGTTGACGCCATACCCGTCCGTGATCTCCTGAATCATCTCGACCGGGTCGCCGTCGTTCGGATTGACCGTGTGCGTCGCGCCGAAGTCCCTTGCCCACTCCAGCTTCTTCGGATCGAGGTCGACCGCGATGATCGTCGTCGCCCCAGCCAGCCGAGCCCCCATGATGATGGAGTCACCCACACCACCGCAGCCGAACACGGCGACGGACGATCCTGGCTCGACCTTCCCCGTATGGAGCGCCGCTCCAACGCCGGTCATCACGCCGCAGCCGATCAGCGACATCTGCGCCGGCGGCAAGCCTTCAGGGATTGGCACGCACTGCCTGGCATGGACCAGCGTGTACTCGCAGAAGGTGCCGATGCCGAGCACCGGATTGAGCTCGACCCCGTCCTTCTCCGCCGTGATCCTCTGCGTCGCATTCAGGCTCGCCGCGCACAGGTGCGGCTTGCCCGCCGTGCAGAAGCGGCACTCGCCACACGGCGCTCGCCATGCAAGGATGACGTAGTCGCCCTCGCTGACGTTCGAGACGCCCTCTCCAACCGATTCGACAATCCCGGCACCTTCATGCCCGAGCAGCAACGGCACCACATCGGGCCCGAACACGCCGTTCTTCGCGGAGAGATCGGTGTGGCAAACCCCGCTCGCCAGGATCCGGACCCGTGCCTCGCCAGGACCCGGCGCGGGTATGACCACATTCTCCAGCTCACTCGGCTTGTTGATTTCTCGCGAGACTGCTCCTCGTGTGATGATCGCTTCCGCCATTGCGTCTATCCTTTCGTTGGCGATGTTTGGCATATTGTCGATATCAGTGCTGACATGACCATCGCAAAAACCCTCCATCACCGCAACCGACCGCTGGCACCCTTTCGGAACCTGCTGTGACTCCAGCACGAACCCAACTCAACCGCCACGCAGCGATCGTGCTCACCAGCGCCCTCTGGGGCGCGTGCTTTGTCCTTTGCTACGCACTGCTCGCAACACCCGTGTCCGGTGATAACTCGGGGATGATGAAGCTGACCGAGTCGTACGGTGCGCTCGAGCGGGTCGCGCTGTGGCAACGGTCGCTCTCGTGGCTGCCGGGTGGGCATGTCGACGGCTCGTTCGTCGAGTGGCCGAAACCTGTGATCGTGTGGACCGTCCGCGCGGCGATGCTCGCGATGTTCGTGCTCCACGCGCTCGCCTTCCGGCAGGCGTGGCGGAAAACCGTCGCGCGGCCATGGGTGTGGCTGGCCGGTCCGATCGGTGCGCAGGCGATCATGCTGCTGATGGTGCCGTCCAACGCGGACGTGTTCTTCTACGCGATCAGCGGTGACATCGCCAACGGCGGCATGAACCCGTACACGACACCGCTCTACGATGTGTTCCAGAGCCCGCTCTACGCCTACAACCACTGGGTCGACATGACCACGGTGTACGGCCCGGTCTGGACGATGATCACCCAGGGCGTGGTCACGATCACCGGCCCGGACCCGGCACGTGCCGTGCTCGGCTTCAAGGTGCTGCTTGGGGCTGTCGCGGTGATGGTCGCCGCCGGGACCTACTGGGCAGCGCGGCTCCTCGGAATCTCCCCTGCCCGCGCGACGGCGGCGATGGTGCTCGTCGGGTGGCAGCCGAACATTATCATGGAGGCCGCCGGACAGGCGCACAACGACGTCGTCATGATCGCGCTGGTCCTCGGCGCGGTGATGCTGGTGGTCGGTGGCGCGTCCCGGGCGACGCGGGGCGGCATGGTACTGGTGACGGTGTCCGCGGCGGTGAAGTACGTGACACTGCCGATTCTCGGGCTGCTTGCGCTCACGCGCCTGAGCCGCCTCCGAGAACCCCATGGGATCCGTCACTCGGCGATCCGGTGGACGCTCGATGCTGTCGCGGTGGTGGCGACACTGGTTGCCGCCTTCGCACCGTACTGGACGGGACCGTCGATGCTTTCGGAGATGATCAGCGAGCCGGGGCGGCTCTACGCCAACCCGATTTGGCACATCCCGGCGTCGATGATCCGTGTTCTCGACGTCGATGCCGGCGCAAGATTCGAGACCATCACGCGGGTCGCGACACAGATCGCCACGATCGCGACTGTCGCGTCGGTCCTTGGATGGTTCGCCGTCAAGGTGTGGAACTCGCCTGGCGAGGAGCAGCCTACGCCGGCATGGAGGCGGCCGCTGCTCGCGGCGTGGGCAGGCACCTTCGCGACCCTGGCGTACCTGCCGGTCAACGTGCATGCCTGGTACTGGACCTGGCCGGTCGTTCCGATCGCGCTGTTGGTAGCGTGGGATGGTGAGCATCAGACGTCGGATCGTCCCACCCAGCGATGGTTTGCGCCATGGCTCGTGCTCACCGCGTTGCTGACGCTCGTCTACCACACGCGAATCGTGCACCCGGGCTGAACGGTTAGCACGTCGAACTCACGACCCGATCAATTCGTGACCGACGACCGACTGCGATTCTTGTCCGCAACCTGGGACGACATCGCTCGCACTGCGACCAGCCCCAAAATGTCGACAATGACAGCGCCGACGATCGCGCCGAGCATGATATCGTGCCCAAGCCCAAATGCGTTGTCCAGCAGGAAGTGGCCGACAAGAGCCCCGATCAGAGCGCCAATGATCAGCCCGCAAGCGAGGACCAGGCCCAGGCTCAGCGAAACCATTCGGGAAGGTCGGACATCCTTCTCGGGCTGCGTATCGAGATCAACATTGGAACTCATGACGTTTCTCTCAACCTCCGGCCACACCGGCAGCGATGCCGCGGTTGCCGCCGCGGTAGCCTTCAGTGCGCAGTGAACGTGTCGCTATCCCTGGCAAACAGCCTTCCGAGTCTCCCGGTCCGGCATGCCAGCTCCGATAGTGATCCGTCGCATACCACGTGCCGGGAACGCTTGAACCATGTCGCCACCGATCCACGTTCTCCGAGTGGAGACACGAAACGGGCCGGCGCAATGCCGGCCCGTTTCAGACGCGCTTGTGGCGGTGTTTACGCCAGCGATGCGTCCAGCGTGATCTCCGCGCCCCCGCGGATCAGGTTGGAGATCGGGCACCCCTGCTCGCCCTTCTTCGCCAGCTCCTTGAACTCGTCCTCGGAGAGACCGGGCACCTTGCCCTTCACGGTGAGTGCCGACTTCGTCACGCCGGTCCCCGGCACGAACGTCACGGTCGCGGAGACATTGAGCGACTCCGGCGCGTGGCCGGCCTCTGCCAGCGTGTTGGAGAACGCCATCGCGTAGCAGGACGAGTGCGCCGCCGCCACGAGCTCCTCCGGACTGGTCTTGCCATCCGACTGCTCGGTGCGGGCGGCCCAGGTCACGCCGAGGTCGCTCAGCGCGCCGCTCTTGCCGTTCACCGTTCCACTGCCCGAGAAAAGATCGCCGTTCCAGACTGTTGTTGCTGTTCGATCCGCTGCCATGGATATCATCCTCCGTTGTCGTGTCGCTGATGCCGATCGTAGCTCCTGCCTAGGCGGGAGGCGGGTCGAAGTAGACCGTCTTTACCTGCGTGAAGAACTCGCGCGCCGCCTTGCCCTGCTCACGAGAGTAGGAGCTGGAGCCCTTGTAGCCGCCGAACGGGACTTGCGGCTCCGCGCCCGCGGTCTCCGAGTTCACGTGCACGATGCCAGCCTGCACCTCGCGGACGAACGACAGTGCCTTGCCGATGTCCCGCGTGAAGATCGACGCCGAAAGTCCGTACCGCACCTGGTTGGCGATGGAAACAGCCTCGTCCAGCCCATCCACCGGGATCACCCCGAGCACCGGGCCGAAGAGCTCCTCCTGGCCGAGGTACGAGGTCGGATCGACGTCGGTGAAGACCGTCGGCGCGACGAAGTGCCCGTCCGGCACGCCGTCGGGGCGACCACCGCCCTGCGCCAGCGATGCGCCCGCCTTGCCTTTTTCGATATCGGCGAGCACTCGCTCGGCCGACTCGGCATTGACCAGCGGCCCGATGTTGACGCCGTCCTCGGATGGATCGCCGACCTTCAGGGACGCCGCGCGCTTCAGCAGACGGTCGGTCACCTCGCCGAGCAGCGAGCGCTCGACGATCGCGCGGCTGGTGGCGGTGCACTTCTGGCCCGTGCTGTTCATCGAGCCGGCAATCACCTGCGCCACGGCATGGTCGAGGTCTGCGTCCGCCATCACGATCGCCGGGTTCTTCCCGCCCATCTCGAGCTGCACCTTGGCGCCGCGCTCGGTGGCAGCTCGCTTGATCTGGTTACCGACGTCATTGGAGCCGGTGAACGTGATGGCGTCGACCCGATCGTCGTTGACGATCACGTCGCCGATCTCGCTCGCGCTGCCGGTGACGAGATTGACCACTCCCTTCGGGATGCCTGCCTCGTCGAGCGCCTCCACCAACCGCACCGCGCACAGTGGCGTCAGGCTGGCCGGCTTCAGCACCACCGAGTTGCCGAACGCGAGCGCCGGGGCAAGCTTCCATGTCGGGATCGCGATCGGGAAGTTCCACGGCGTGATCGCGCCAACGACGCCGATCGGCTCCCGCATGGTGAACAGCAATGTGTTCGTGTTCGCGGACGGGTAGTGCTCGCCGTCAGGCTGCTGGGCCTCGCCCGCGTAGTACCGAAGGATCGCCACCGCGCGCTTCGTCTCGCCGATGCCCTCGGCGACCGTCTTGCCCTCCTCGCGGGTCAGCTCGCGGCCGACCTGCTCGGCGCGGGACGCGAGGATCTCCGACGCGCGGTAGAGGATGTTCGCGCGCTCGATCGGCGAGGTGCGCGCCCAGACCTGCTTCGCCTCGGCCGCCGCCTGCACCGCTCGCTTCGCGTCCTCGGTGCCACCCTTGGCGAAGTGACCGATGAGGTCATCGGTACGCGCCGGGTTCCGGTTCTCGGTGGTCTCGCCACCGGTTGCCTTCACCCACTCGCCGTTGATGTAGAGGCCGTATACCGGCGCCCCGCCTTGCTGCTCCACAACTGATCGCTCTGACATATCACCTCCAGGTCGTTTCACGGCTGCCTGCGAGAACGAGCATCACCGAGAACCGGCGCGCCCGCAACCGCGCGCGTCACACTGAGACAGTACACAGCATGAACCGGTCCATCGGCCCATGGCTCTGCCGCTACCCGAGCAGGTAGTGCAGGAGCGTGCGCACCCCGGCACCAGTCGCGCCCTTGACGTCGTAGCCCCTCGTTTCCGCGGCGCGAGCCGAGCCGGCAATGTCGAGGTGCGCCCACGGCAGGTCCTCGGTGAAGTACTGCAGAAAACGCGCAGCCACGATGGCGCCACCGGGCCGGCCGGCGGAGTTTCTCAAGTCGGCGACCTCACCCGCAAGCCGCCTGCCGAAGTCCTCGTAGATTGGCAGGCGCCACGTTCGCTCGCCGGCGTCGGCGGCCGAGCCGAGCAGCCGATCCGCGAGCGCGTCATCGGATGCGAAGAGCGCGGTGGCGCCGCCGAGCGCCACATTCGCCGCGCCGGTAAGCGTGGCGAGGTCGATCATCTCGCTGACACCTTGCCGCGCGGTGTAGACGAGCCCATCGGCCAGCACCAGGCGACCCTCGGCGTCCGTGGAGACAATCTCGACGGTGACACCATTCATCGCTGTGAGCACGTCGCCTGGGCGAAATGCGTTACCGGAGACCATGTTCTCGGCCGCGCAGATCACACCGTGCACCTCCCGCCGGCAGCCACCATCCCGGAGTGCGGACATCGCGGCGAGCACCGCAGCACCGCCGGCCATGTCGCCCTTCATCGTGCGCATGCCTTCGCCGGTCTTCATGGTGTAGCCGCCGGTGTCGAAGGTGATGCACTTGCCGACGAGACCGATCGGCTCGCCCTCGGCTCGCCTTCAGGCCGGTACACCAGGTGGATGATGCACGGCGGCACCTCGCTCCCCTGCCCCACGCCGAGGATGGCGCCCGCGCCGAGCCGCTCCAGCTCGGCCACGTCCAGCACGGTGATCTCGAGCCCACGGTCCCTGGCAACGCGCTCAGCCTGCTCGGCGAATGTCTGCGGGTTGATCACGTTGGCAGGCTCGGAGACGAGATCGCGGGCGTCGATGGTCGCCCGCGATACGAGCGCTGCCCGGTCGATCCTCGCCATCGTCTCGGCATCGGGCGATTCAGCACCGAGCAGCGAGATCTCCAGCCGACGGGGCAACCTTGTCACTACGGAGCGTTCCCAGGCGGCGCCGGAAGGCCCAGCCGCCGAGCATCGCTCCCTGCACCGCCGATGGCAGCAAGGCGGGATCGCTCTCGTCGATCACGATGCCGAGCCGGCCTGAGCCGATGTTCCGGGCACGGCGAGCCGCTCGTCCAAACGCGCTGCGCACCGCATCTGGCTCCGATGACTCACCGCACCCGACAAAGAGCATCACGCTGGCGGTGAAGGTCTCCGGCAGCGGCCACTCGACGATGGCACCGGGCTCGCCCGAGAAGAGCCGGTCACTGAGGTATCGCCGCAGCGTCGAGCCGCCGATGTCGCCGCTCTGGTCGGATGCGACGAACCGCTCCAGCGCGGCCTCGCCGGTGACCGCATACGCGATCGCATCGACGTGAGCGTCATTGAGGTTGCCGTTGATAATGTCCATGCCTCTCCCACTGCAATAGATACGGGCGAATACCAGCCCAGTATCACCCGGAAGCCCGGCTCGCGGACAGCACGAAGGGCGCACCTGCCTCCAGGCGCGCCCCGGTCAGCGACGTTTGCGCGGCCTAGTGAACGGCGCTTCGCAGCACCTGGCCGTCGTCAGTCTGGATCAGCAACGCTCCGGTGCCGGGCTCGACCGCGAGTCGGGCAACCGTTGCATTGAGCTCGATGATCTTCTGCCACGACTGCCCGTCAGCCGCCAACTGGTAGATGCCGTCGACACCCGCGACGTAAACCTCATCGCCACGGGCAACCATCGCCGGCAAGCCAAACGAGTTCGGCTCGACGTTCGGCGGGAAGTACTCGATCGGGTCCTGCTCCAGTGTCGTGGACTCCAGGCCCAACCGGATCGTGGTCCATGTCTCGCCGCGGTCCTCGCTGCGCAGCACGCCCTGGGGTGCGCCGAGCAGCACGGCACCCTGATCCGCGACCGCAAGCGAGCCATTACCGAAATAGGTCTGCAGGGGCTCGCTGACCTCGGGCGCGGCCGGATCGGAGATATGGACGCGGTACAGCTGTGATGTCCCACCTTCGCCGGTGACGCCAACCATGACGGTGAGCCCGGCGGCAGACTCCGGCGACGAGAGCACCGCGAACGCCGTGACCTCGGAGCCGAGCGAAAGTCCTTCGGGCATGGACCATGAGGCGCCACCGTCCGGCGAGATCTGAAGCCCACCACAATCCCTGGCGATCACGATGCTGCCCGGGTCCCACGACGCCAGCGGGACATACCCGGCAGGGCCTGCTTCTGTCCATGTCGCGCCAGCGTCGTCCGAGCGCAGCATCGGCTGCGACGCGCCGCCCCCGCGATAACACTCGAGCCCAGACCCGGCCCACAGGCGATCGGGGTTCCTGGAATCGACCACCACGGCCTCGCGCTCCGGCGTCACCCCGGATGCTGTCCAGCCGCCGCCCCCGTCACCCTTGTAGATCGCCGTGCCAGCCACGGCGTACACCGCCTCGCCGGTCATCGGGTCGATGCCGAGCGCCGAGACCGCCGTACCGTCGATCTCGAGAGGTAGCGCGGTCTGCGATTGCGCAGCCGGCGACGCCGACACGGCTGGGGTGGCCACGCCAAATCCCAGCAGGGTCGTCAGTATGAGCATCAGGACGTGCATCGCTCGCCTCCATCCGTCTCCATGCGCCGCTGTTCGATTTCGTTCGCGTCCTCTTCCTGCAACGTTCCGGACGACGGTCCGGTTTCGGATCAGGACGGCCAGTCGATGCGGGCCGAACGGTTGCGCAGGTAGAGATCGGCCAGCACGTTCGCCAGCATCGCCTCCACCACCGGCACTGCGCGAGGTACCACCGAGGGATCGTGCCGGCCGACGACCTTCACCGTTGTCGGTTCGAGCTCCTTCGTCACCGTCTGCTGATCCTGCTCGATCGAGGATGTCGGCTTGATCGCCACCCGCACGACGATATCCTCGCCCGTGGAGATTCCAGCAAGCGTTCCCCCGGCGTTGTTGCTCATCGTCCGGATCGCGCCGTCCCGGATTTCGAACGGGTCGTTCGATTCTCGCCCGGTGACGCGCGCCAGCTCGAACCCTCGACCGATCTCGACGCCCTTGGTGGCCGGGATGCTCAGCATCGCCTGCCCGATCAGCGCCTCGAGCTTGTCGAACGTCGGCTCACCAAGCCCCGCCGGCACGCCGACCGCCCGCGCTTCGACGATACCGCCGAGGCTGTTCTTCTCTTCCTTGACGCGCATGATCGCGTCGATCATCTTCTCCGCCGCGACGGGATCCGGACAGCGCACGATGTTGCGCTCGATCTCGGCCTCGTCGAACGTCTCCATCTCGATGCCACCGATCTCGCGGCTGAAACCGAAAATGCGCGCGCCGGCGTGCGCGAGGATCTTGCGCGCGATCGCGCCCGCTGCCACGCGCCCCCATGTCTCGCGCGCCGAGGAACGGCCGCCGCCGCGATGGTCCCGGTGGCCGTACTTGACGTGGTACGTGTAGTCGCCGTGCCCTGGCCGGAAGAGATCCCGGAGGTTGTCGTACTTCGAGGAGTCCGCGTCAGCGTTGTAGGTGATCAGGGAGATCGGCGCGCCAGTCGTGACTCCCTCGTACACGCCTGACAGGATCTCGGCGCGGTCCTTCTCGCCCCGCGGCGTGGTGACCTTGCTCTGCCCGACCCGGCGACGGTCGAGCTCATGCTGGATGTCTTCGACCGTGAGCGGGATACCGGCAGGACACCCCTCGACGATGACGCCCAGGGCTGGCCCATGCGATTCACCCCACGTGGTGAGGGTGAAGATCGTTCCAAATCTGCTTCCCATTGAATATCAGCCTCGATCCGATCCGGACACCGCACCCGCTGACCGGTAGACCAGGTCTGGGTCGATGACGATACCGTAGACATCATAGTCCGACTGCCGGGTATGGCGAAATCCCAGCGTTTCGTACAAGTGGCGCGACACGCGGTTGCTGCTCTGCGTGCTGAGCCCGACGCGGGTCGCGCCTCCGCGAATCATGCGCTGCGCGGCGAACGCGATCGCGGACCGTCCCAGGCCGTGCCCCTGCATTTCGGGATCAACCGCGATGCGATCGAGATGGGCCCAGCGATGGAACGACGTGAACCCGATGTACGACACCACCTCGTCTTCCCGGATCCCGACCCACACCTCGACGCCCGGGAAGCGCAGGTACGAGGCGAACTCCTCTGGCGAATTCCACCAGAACCAGGGAAACGAGGCATGATCCAGGTGCAGGAGCAGCGAAAGCAGATCGGGCCGGTCAGGCGTGACCTGCGTGAACCGCTGCACGCCGGAGTCGTAGCGACGCGACAGCACCTCTGGCTCCATGTGCTCGTAGGTGCGGATGATCTCGATCCTGTTGAACCCATGCTGATGGTAGAAGCTTAGCCGACGCCGCTCGCCGGTCTCGAGCATCACGAGTGCGGCCGCTCCCCGCTCCGTCGCCGCCGCATGCGCCGCGCCGATCAGCGGCGCGTCGTTCGAGAACGACCACAGTGTGTGAACCGCGGGGAGCTCCTCGCGGTGCCGCCACGGTGCGACGAGGATGAACTCGCCGGTGTCCGGCATCCAGAACGACTGACCCGGTGCGAGCTCGAGGATCGCGCGAATGTCCGTCTCGTCCACGCGTGGATTTCCGGTGGTTCGGAGGCGCCGGAGGTCCGCAGGGGTCAGGATGGCGACGCCGGGCGTCGCCACGGATTGCTCGTCTCGGCCTTGCACCCGCTACCTCTCCCCAATCTCCACCGACTCGAGCCCCAGCACCCCCATCGGGGTCACCGGCACCCCGCGCACACCCGTGCGCACGAGTGTGTTCGTTACATCCTGATACAACGGGAGGCACGCGCCATCTTCGAGCAACATGCGCTCGGCGTCAGCATACCCGGCAACGCGTGCCTCGACATCCTCATCACGGCGCGCGCCATCGAGGGCACGCTCGTACGCTGGCTGGTCGTAGCCAATGTAATTGTCGGCGCTGCCCGTGCCGAACAGCATCCAGAGCAGGCTCTCGGGGTCGGGATAGTCAGCACCCCAGTAGAGGCTGTACGCGGGGTACGCGCCCTGGGACAGACGCGGCAGGAAGTCGGTCCAGCCGACGTCGAACACCTCCACCTCGAGCCCGAGCTCCCGCGCGGTCTCGTCGCGGAAGGCACGCAACGGCTCGACATCGGCCGCGAACGCCTCGATCGGCGGAATCGTGGCGCCGGCATACCGGCTCTTCCCGAGCTCCGCCCTGGCGGCGTCCGGATCGTACGGCAGCAGCGCTGCCGGCCACTCATGATCGAGCATGCCTTGCGGCAGGAGCCCCCGAGGCGCCAGCACCTGATTCTGGTAACGATCCCGCGCGATCCGCTCCACCGGGAATGCCATCGCCAGCGCGCGGCGCACGTGGACATCGTCGAGCGGCGGCGACGTGGTTCCGAACGCGATGAACGAGAGCGCGAACGCCGGCCGGGAGACCAGCCGGGCATCCAGCCCGGCCGCGGGATCGGCTGCGAGAGGGACGAGCTCGCGCTGGAGTCGTGGCAGCAGGTCCAGCTCACCCGCCTGAAAGAGGTTGAACGGGTTGGATGCAGCCACGCCAGTCACGATCTCGACCGCATCCAGCGCGATCGGCGTCCCGAACCAGCTGGGTGCGGGCTCCAGCCGGACCGATCGATCGGGCGCGACCGACGTCACCACGAACGGTCCGACGCCTGCCGGCCCGACCGGGACACCGTCCACCTTCTCGATCTCACCAGCATCGACAATCGACGCCGGCACGCTGCACAGCCGCATCAGGAACGTTCCGGACGGCTTCGCAAGCGTGATGCGAACCGATCGCTCGGATTCCACCTCGACGCCACTCAGCCGTTGCAGCCGGCCCGCCAGAACGTCCTCCGCGCCGGCGATGTCGCCGATGTAGGTCGTGGCGGGGAGTTGGCTGGCATCGCCACCAGCAATGGCGGGGTTCAACGCCCGCGCGAGGGATGTCGCGACCGCGCTCGCATCCACCGGCGCTCCGCTCGCGAAGGAGAGCCCCGGACGGATGGTAAAGCGGTATTCCTGCGCCGCCTCCAGCACCTCGACGCTCTCGGCCACCGCCGGCTCAGGCTCGAGCCCGTCGGCGAACTGCATCAGCCCCCGATGCAGCTGTCGATTCACGAAGTTGGTATCCAGGTCGCGAGAGAGCGCGGGGTCGAAGGTCGGGACTCCGTAGACAGAACCGGCGACCCGGAGCACCCGGCCCGCCACCTGGCTCGCCACCGCGGGGCGGGAGCGGCGGGACGCGAGCGTGGCCATCCCAAGACCGGCGGCACGTCGGAGCAGTGTGCGGCGCGTGGCGCGAACGTTCTCTCTCATGGGAAGCAAGTGTACGCGGTGGCCCCATGCACGTCGGGGGCCAGGACATCGCCACACGTATACTGGAGAGGTCACGACACGCTCGCACCACGACCCGGAATGCCTACATGTCGCACGCCCAGCTCCCCATCTTCCCGCTCGGCACGGTGCTCTTCCCCAATGGGCTCATGCCGCTGCACATCTTCGAGGAGCGGTACCGAAGAATGCTGCGCGACTCCCAGCACAACGACCCGGCGTTCGTGATCGCCCTGGCCCGCAACCCCGGCGCGGACCCTGGCGCCCCGCTGCCGGAGCCAATCGGAACCGCGTGTCGCATCTCGGGGGTCAGCCCGCGGCCTGACGGCAGGTCTGACATCGTCGTCACCGGAACCTTCCGGGTGCGGATCGGCGACCTCGATTGGTCGAACGGGTATGCCACAGGCGAGGTCGAGCCGCTGGACGATCTCGTCCGCGACAGCGGCCAGGTGAGTCAGGCGTATGCCGACGTCGTCGCGCGCTTCAGTCGCTATCTCGAGGCGCTCGAGCTGTTGATCGGCGAGGAGCTGCCGTCGCTCGATCCAACGAGGGACCCTGCACGTGGCTCCTGGGTGATCGGCGAGACGCTCACGCTGCATACATGGGAGCGCCAGGAGCTGCTGGAGGCCGCCAGCATCGACGATCGCCTCCACTCGCTCGACCGCCTGTTGCGCCGGGAGCTGGCGCTCCTCATCCACACCGGCGTGATCGGCAACACGGTCGACTTCCCCGGCCGCGACCTCTCGCTGAACTGAATTCGCTCCAGAGTCGCGGCTGACAGACGTGGCTCAGCGCGCCCGCGCCGGGTGCCGGTCGAGCCAGTCGACCACTGTGGCGAGCACCGCATCCTGGTCGATGTCGTCGCAGCCCACGACCAGGTCGGCGCGCGCGAACCCGGATCTCAGCCGGTCGAGCTGACGACTGTAGAGACGGTCAGACCAGCTCGCTGAGTGCCGGCGAGCCCGCAGGGTGGGGAGATCGATCGTCAATCCGATGACGATATCCGGGCGCTGGTGCTCCCAGAGCGTGGGGATGTCACTGTGTTCCTGGCCGCAGGCGTGGGCGTCATAGCCGAGCCGCTGCAGGCGGTTGGAGAGCGAGGTCTTGCCGGACGCGCACGGTCCGATCACGACCACACGACGCGGATCCGGTTGGCGGTGTGGTTCCATGACGGCCACCTCCCTCTGGCATTCGCCGGCGAGCCGCCGGCCGTGCCGAGACCGCCATTCTACGGCATGGGGAACTGAGCCTGCATCCTCCGGATGAACCGGCTGTCCTCGTGCTCCGCCGTCTTCAGCACGACAACGGCCATGTCGTCGGAGGGCCGGCCCTGATCCCGCTCGATCGCATACTCCAGCAGGCGCTCTGCCACCTGCTGCGCACTGAGCTCCTTGCCCAGGTGCGCGTCGGCGAACGCGCAGTAGTCGATCGGCCCGAGCTGCGAGCGGCGCCCCGAGTGCGGGATACCGTCCGTGAACAGCACGATGGTCATGCCGGCTCTCAGCGGCAGCTCGCGAATGTCGGGCTTGGTGAAGTGGTACCGGCCGATCGGGTTGGAGCTCACCTCGACGGTGCGGTAGGCATCGCTGTCCCGCAGCAGCATCGGCGACTCGGCGTTCCTCGTGATCACCACCGACCGCGTGCGCATGTCCACAGAGAGGATGTCGAGGGTGGCGGACACCTGCCCGTGACGGAAGAGGAAGAGATGGTCGTGGGTGGCCCGTGCCACCGCGCCATCGCGAACGCCCTCCTTGAGGAGCGAGACCGCCTTGCTGGAGAGCAGCAGGCTGAGCGTCTTCGCCGCCTTGCCGCTGCCCTGCCCGTCGATCATCACGACCGAGAAGCCTCCGCCGGGGCGCTCCACGATCTCAACGGTGTCGCCGCTGTCGCGGCTCGCATGCTTCTCCGTCTTCGAGAGTCCAAGGTCCAGTACGAGCGGCTGCGCCACGGTGTCCCCACGATTCTGTTCGATCCAAGCGTATCGCTGTCATGCATGATCCCATGCCTTCCCGGATCGGGCGCGGCCTGATGCTATCGTTAGCGCATTGTGCCGCCGTCCGATACCGCCGCATCCGGAGCAACCGTGCAAATCGCCACCTTCGACTTCCACAACACCGTCGCCCACTGCGACACCTGGTTCGAGCTGGAGATTCGCGAGCTGCCGGCCGCCGTGCTGGGCGATATCGACGGGAACGAGCGAACCTCGCCCGACATCGAGACACGCCAGCGCGCTATCGGGCTCTATCGCGAGCTCCGCACGTCGATCATGGCGTCCGGCGTCGAGAAGGACGCGCAGGCATCGGTCCAGCATGTGCTCGACGCGATGGAGAATCGAATACGACCCGCACGGAGGTCGCGCAGTCGATCGAGCAACACATGCGTGACGCCATGCACGATCTCTCGCCGGTTCCCGGCGCGGTCGAAACGATCTCCGCGCTGCTCGACGCGAACATCCCTGTCGGCATCATCTCCAGCGCGGTGTACCACCCATTCCTCGAATGGGCGCTTGGCGAGTTCGGGCTTCTGGATCGCCTCGCCTTCGTCGCCACCTCGGCAAGCATCGGCTACTACAAATCGGATGTTCGCATCTACCGACACGCCTATCGGATCGCGAACGCGAGCATCGCGCAGGGCGTGCATGTCGGGGACTCGCCACGGTGGGACGTCGCGATCGCGCAGGAAGCGGGGCTTGGCACGGTGCTGTACGCGGCCGGCACGCATACCCGCTCGGCAGAGATCGAGAACGTAGCGCCCGATCTCGTGCTGGAATCGCTGGTCGACGCCCACGAGCCGATCATGGACCTTCTGGCACGACGCCGTGGCTCGGGGTTGCTGGGATGAGCGAGCGAGAGACGCCGTTCCGCATCGACGTGTTCACGCTCTTCCCGGCGATGTTCGAGGGGCCGATGAGCGAGAGCATCCTCAAGCGCGCGTCGGCTGCGGGGCTGATCGAGATTGCCGTCCACGATATTCGGCACTGGGCGCACGACCGGCACCACACCGCGGACGACACGCCCTATGGCGGCGGCGCCGGGATGGTGATGAAGGCGCCGCCCATCGTCGAAGCGGTGGAAGACGTCCTCGGCGAGGATATCGAGGAGACGCACATCGCGATCATGTCCGCCGGAGGTCGGCGCCACACGCAGGCGGTCGCGGAGGAGCTCGCCGGGAGGAAACGGCTGGCGCTGATCTGCGGGCATTATGAGGGCATCGATGACCGCGTCGGCCAGATTCTGCAGGCGGACGAGCTCTCGATCGGCGACTACGTGCTCACCGGCGGCGAGCTGGCCGCGATGGTGATCGCCGACAGCGTTGCCCGCCTGATCCCCGGCGTGATCGATGCGGAGAGTATTCGCGAGGAGTCGCATAGTGTCGAGGGCGTCGAGTATCCGCACTACACCCGCCCGGCGGAGTATCGCGGCCTCATCGTGCCGGAGATCCTCCTGAGCGGGCATCACGCCAACATCGAGAAGTGGCGCGCTGAGGAGGGCCGCAAGCGCACCGCTCGCTGGCGACCGGATCTGCTGGGGAGGCTGGAAAAGGAATCCGGGTAGCGCGCGGCAGCCTCGCGGCTCGAACGGGCCGCGGTCTCAACCTCCCGCAGGCTCCGTGGCAAGCGGCGATGCCGCAGCGTCTCCCTGCTTGCCTTGCATGGCGTGAAGCACGGCGAGGCTGGAGAGCGGCCGCTCGGCGAGATGCTGCATGTACTCGGTGAGCGTCCGCTGAATCTGCGCCCGCGACTCGCTGTCGAGCTGCAGCGCCAGGATGCGCCGCAGCCCGTCTCGCTGCATCGTTCGCAGGTACTTCTGCGCGTTTACCGAGAGCGGGACACTGCGGGGGTCACCGACGCGGCATTTGGGACAGACCACGCCGCCCTCGCGAATCGAGAAGGCATTCGCCTGCGCGGTGAGCTCCTCGCGGCATACCGGGCACCTGTAGAGCTGCGCCTGAAAACCGGTTGCCTCCAGAAGTGCGTATTCAAAGTATCGGGTGAGCGGCCAGGGGTCGACGCCATCCGCGAGCAGCGCCAGTGTCTCCGCCAGCAGCGTAAATATCTGCTCGCTCGGCTCATGGTCGTGCATCAGCGTTCGGATGAGCTCGGCGATGTAGCTGGCATGACCGAAGGCCTCGAGGTCGGTACGGAGTCCAGGATGGGCCGCCACGGTTTCGACACCCCGCACGGTATCGAGGTTGCGCCCCCGGTAGAGTTGAATGACAACGCGGTTCAGGAGGTCCAGCGAGCGCCCGTTCCGGCTCTCCGCCTTCCGTGCCCCCTTGGCGATGATGGAGAGCTTTCCATGCCGAACGGAGAACACGTCATAGATGCGATCCGCCTCCCCGAGGTTTCGCCGGGAGAGCACGATCGCTTCCGTGGAGTAGAGCCGGTCTCGCGGGGAATCGGGCATGAGTTCGGGTCCGGTCGTTGTCGAGGGCGCGTCGCTCAGGATAAAGGGAACGAAGCGCGAGGTGCGGCATTCCGGCACGCGTGCAGGGGTTTCCGGCCGCTCCGCCACCCGCTCCATTGTATCTGGATTCGGCGTAATGGTAGGGTTCCGGGGATGACCGAGGTTACGCTTCTCACCGCCTTCATAGCCGGAATCTTCTCCATCTCGTCACCCTGCGTGCTGCCCCTCGTCCCGATCTACCTGACGCACATCGCGGGCGTCTCGGCGGGACAGCCGGGCACGCGGGCGCGGGCGGTCGTGTTGCGCAACGCTGGGGCCTACGTGCTGGGCTTCTCCGTTGTCTTCGTGGCCCTGGGGGCCGCGCTCGGCACAGCCGGAGCGCTCGCCGGATCGCTTGACTTCATCTCGCAGAACCGGCTCTTGCTGGTGCGCATCGGTGGCGTGCTGCTGGTTGTGCTTGGGCTCCACCAGCTCGGCTGGATCACGATCCCGTTCATGAACCGGACCCGCCGCGCCGAGATCAGCACAGGCTCGCCCGGCACGGTGACATCGTCCTTCCTGATCGGGGTGACATTCGGCGCCGGTTGGTCGCCGTGCGTGGGGCCGATCCTTGGCGCCATCCTCACGATGGCGGCGGGTCAGGGCAGCATCCAGGAGGCGACATTCCTGCTCTCGCTCTACTCGCTCGGCCTGGCCGTGCCGTTCATGCTTGCCGCGCTTGCGTTCGGCAGCGCGCCGGGAATCATTCGCAAGCTCAACGGCCGCATGGCAATGGTGACCACCATCAGCGGCGCCGTGATGATCGGTGTCGGCGTGATCATGCTGCTCGGCATTTACGAGCAGATCTTCACCGATATCATCCGCAATGCCCCCTGGACGCCATACGAGCCCACCTTCTAGTCGTATCCTTGACCACGTAGCCCGAGCCGTCTGCATCGCTCGGCCCTGTCTCCCCGAAACGGACACTGCAGCACATGGCACAACTCTCCGCGACAACCGGATCACCATCCCGCTCACCGCTGGAGATCGTAGTCGATCGCATCTGGCGCTTCTTTACGTCGGTGCGGATCGCCGTGCTCGAAATCTCGTGGCTGGCACTGCTGGTGCTGATCGGCACGCTGCGCGGCAGCGAGGTGCCGCAGTGGATCGCGGACGCGGCGCCGGCACTGCAACCGTTCGTCGATCGGTGGTACGGCTGGGACGTCTTCAAGAGCTCGCTCTTCGCGATCACGCTGGCCGTGATCGCCGTCGCGATCGCCGTCTGCACGATCAACCGGGCCCCCGGCATCTGGCAAACGATCAGCACCCCGCGCATCCGCACCTCTCCCGGCTACGTCGACCGCGCGGAGGTGAATGCGAGATTCATGTCCACCGCGTCCGCGGCGGACCTCGCCGGCGGCATTGAATCGGTCCTTGGCAGCAAGCGGTATCGCTTCTTCACCGAGCAGGTGGGTAACCAGCTCCATTTCTACGCCGACAAGAACCGCTGGTCGAAGCTCGGCACATTCCCGTTTCATCTCGCGCTGATCCTGCTGCTGGTGGGCGGCATCGTCAGCTCCATGTTCGGGTTCCGCGATACGGCGTTTGCGATCAGCGAGGGCGAGACGCGGGCGGTCGGTCACGGCACCGATCTCAGTGTGGAGCTGCAGCACTTCAGCGACAGCTACATCCCCACGGGCGACCCCGCACAGTACAAGAGCAATGTCGTCGTGTACCGAGACGGCGAGGAGGTCGAATCGGGCGAGATCAGCGTCAACCACCCCATCAGCGTCGGCGTCGCGACCTTCTACCAGGCGAGCTTCGGCATCGCCACGGACATGACGGTGAAGGATGCCGCGACGGGCATGGAGGTCTATAACCAGCCGCTGGAGATGGGATTCTTCAACCTTCGCGTAAACCCGGACGCCCCTGCAGGGCTGATTCGGCTGCCGGCGCAGGGTAAGCAGGTCATCGTCGTCGCGCCCGACACCGACCGCGCCAACCGGCCCGATCTCGACAATCTCAACCTCGAAAACGGCACGGTCTGGGTTCAGGTCACCCCGATCGACGGGTCGATGAGCAGCGAGAACATCGAATCGGCGGTGATCACCCAGGGGCAGGCACAGGAGGTCGGCGGCCTCGAGCTGACCTTCCAGCGCGAGTCTCGCTTCACGGTGCTGCAGGTCGCCTACAACCCCGGCATTCCGATCTTCATCATCGCGGCCTTTCTGCTCGTCGGCGGGCTCGCGGTGACCTTCTACTTCCCGCTGCGGCGCATCCGCGGGATCATCCAGGAGTCGGCCGAGGGCGGCACGCTGATCATGACGCCACTTGCCAAGCGTGATTGGGGCGGCAAGCGCGAGTTCTTCGACCTCGTCGAACGTGCAGGAAGCGTGATCGGCTCCGACCCTGTCGTGAAGCGCCCGGACGAGGAAGGGAACTGGCACGACAACGAGTCCGACGACGACGAAGACGACACCCGCTAGACTGGTACGGAAAATGCGTCGTGGCAGGGGCATCGAACACCGCCGCGACATGGGAGAACGCCTGTGGAAGCCCTCGTCAAACTTTCGTTCTACTTCTTCGCCGCGTCGTCGGTCGCGCTCGGCGGGGCAGCACTGAGCTACATCGCCTACACCATCGGCCGCGTGAGAGTGCGCCGCGCGACGATGACCACCTCCGCCGGCACCACGGTGACCAGCAGCACGGCCGACTTCGGACCGGGCAGCATCGGCGCCGGGCAGTGGGGCACGATGCTGAGCTGGTTCGGCGGCGTGTTCGCCTTCATGGCGGTGCTGTTCCGCACGATCGCGGCGGAGCGGCTGCCGACGGCGAACATGTACGAGTTCTCCCTGACGTTTGTGCTGGCGATCTCGATCATGTTCATTGCCTTCGAGCGCATATACGGCATCAAGCAGCTCGGCGCGATCGTGATGCCGATCGCGTTCGGCATGACGCTCTACATCTGGAGCCTGCCGGCTGACCTGCGGGAGATCACGCCGCTGATCCCGGCGCTGCAGTCCCGCCCAATCATGACGGTGCACGTCTCCTCCGCCATCTTCGCCTACGCGACCTTCGCGGTGTCGTTCGCGGCGGCAGTGCTCTACCTGATCAAGAGCAAGCGCAACATCCGCTGGCTGCCCAGTCTCGAGGTGCTCGACGATGTCGCGTTCCGCGCGGTGGGCATTGGCTTCCCGCTGCTCTCGCTCGTACTCATCCTCGGCTCGATGTGGGCGCACGAGGCCTGGGGCGTCTACTGGTCGTGGGACCCCAAGGAGACAGCCGCGCTCTTCACGTGGCTGGTCTATGGCGTCTACCTGCACACGCGGACGCTTCGCGGATGGCGCGGCACCCGCAGCGCGGTGATCCTGCTGTTCGGTTTCGCGGCCGTGATGTTCACCTACTACGGCAACTACTTCTTCGGCGGCCTCCACGCCTACGGCGGGGTCTAGCACGACTCAACACCACGTCGATCCTTCGTAGGGGCTGGCCTCTGTGCCAGCCCGGCCGCCCGCCGGGCGGCATCATCGATGACCGAGGGCAAATGAGCACCACCGTGTCCTCTACCGACACCGCGACAACCGAGCCGGACACCCAGCGACCGCGCCAAAGCCGCTTCCAGCAAATCGGCATCGTGGCCGCGGTCGCTCTGCTGATCATCGCGGCGGGCGTGTGGCTCGCGCGCGAGCAGGGTGCCGGCGATCTCGGCAGCGGCGGCGTGAACAGCGTGCTCCTGCCCAAGGTGGGCGAGCCGGCACCCGAGTTCATGAGTCTCTATGCCCGCGACGGCGAGGTCTTCCGCCTCTCCGATCTCAAGGGCCAGCCGGTGTGGCTGAACTTCTGGGGCTCCTGGTGCCCGCCGTGCCGGTCGGAGATGCCCGATATCGAGGCTGCCTGGCAGGGTCTCGAGCCACGCGGGATCAAGCTGATCGGGGTCTCCCAACAGGAGGACCCGAGGGTATCGGTCAGTTACGCCGACCGGGTCGGCGCAACGTTCCCGATCGTGGTCGACCCGAACTACCTGACGTCCGTTGCTGACCCGAACGCGTTTCCCGACCTCTTCAACACCGCGCAAACGTGGCAGATCCGCAATTTCCCGACGCATGTATTCATCGACAGGGACGGGATCGTGCGAGCCGTAGTGCTCAATCAGCTCACCACCGACTGCGCGGTCCAGTACAGCGAGCTGGCGATGGGTGAGCGGGACGACGTCGACCGCTCCTGCAAGGCGAGCGGCTGATCTGCCGCTGCTTGTCGACGGATCATTTTGAACCCGCGCCACGAGGCGCGGGTTCGTCACATCTGCAGTCCCGTGCCCCATGATTTGCATGGCGAGCGGGGGCGGGCCGCCTTCGAAATGTGCCAACGAACAAGCCCGCCCACGGAAGGGCGGGCCGACCAGCACCGTGTTGGTGCTACTTCCAGGTGAGGTTCGGGATGACGTGCTTGCCGTACGACTCGATGAATTTCTCCTGGTCCCGGTTGACGTTGTGGATGTAGATCTCGCCGAAGCCGAGGTCGATGAAGTGCTGGAGGTACTCGACGTGCTTGTCGAGATTCGCCGTGGTCAGCACCCGGTTCTTGAAGTTCTCCGGTCGGACCAGCTTCGCCATCGCCTCGAAGTCTTCCGGGTTCCGGATGTCCGCCTTCGGGAAGTTCATGCCGCCGTTCGGCCAGTCCCGAACCGCGCTCGCGATCGCCTCATCGTCGCTGTCCGCGACCGAAACCTTTACCTGCAGCATCCGTGGCATCGCCGACGGGTCCTTGCCCGCCTCCTGCGCGCCCTTCTCGAAGCGATCCATCAGCATTTTGATCTTTTCGTCGGCGGCGCCGACCGTGATGATGCCGTCGGTGTGCTTGCCGGTGCGCTTCGCCATGATCGGTCCGGAGGTCGCCACGTAGATCGGCGGCGCCTTCTCCGGTCGCGTGTACAGCTTCGCGCTCTCGACATTGAAGTGCTTGCCACGATGCTTGACGACCTTGCCCTCGAACAGCCGCTCGATGATCTCGATCGATTCCATCAGTCGCTCGAGCCGCACCGGCGCCTCCGGCCAGTACTCGCCGGTGATGTGCTCGTTGAGCGCCTCGCCCGCGCCGAGCCCGAGGAAGAATCGACCGGGGAACATCGCCTCGACCGTCGCCGCCGCCTGCGCCAGCACCGCCGGGTGGTAGCGATAGCCCGGCGGGGTCACGCCGGTGCCGAATTTCTCGATCGACGTCGCCACACCCAGCGCGCCAAGCCAGGTCCAGACGAAACCCGACTGCCCCTGTCCGGGCGTCCACGGGTGAAAGTGATCGGACGCCATCACCGCCCGGAAGCCGGCCTGCTCGGCCTTCTGGCTGTACGAAAGCAGGTCGTTCGGGTGGAACTGCTCGAACGACGCCGCATACCCCACGATTCCCTTGGTCATGATGTGAAGGTTCCTTTCAGGTTCCGGCCCTAGCGGAAGAGATCCCGCTCGGCCGGCATGATGAGATCGCTGCCGTGGCCCGGCTCGCCCTCAAGCTGCCAGGCATACCCGCGGACGACGGCGACCGGGATAGCCTGCGTCTTGTGCATCACGAGCTCCGCCGCCGAGGCGATCTCGTCTGCGATCGCCAACACCGTCGAGCGAAGCTCATGCCCCGCCGTGTCGAACTGGCCTCGGTAGTCCGCGAACGGGGAGATACCGCTCACGCCGATGGCGATGTTGACGATACCGTTGCGCCAAGGACGGCCGAACGAGTCCGTCACCACCACCCCGAGCCGGGACGGCTCCGTCAGATCGAATTCCGCTGCCAGCCGCTTGCGAATCCGGCACGCGGAGGCATCAGGATCGCGCGGCAGCAGCGAGACGACATCGACATCGATGTTCGACGCGTCCACTCCCGCGTTCGCACAAATCAGGCCGTGCCTCGTCTCGGAGATGATGTGCCCGCGATCCATGCGGACGATGCGGCGCGACTCCCGCAGCACCATCTCGACCTGCCGCGGATCCTTGTTGTGCCGCTCGGCAAAGGAGGCCGCCAGGGGCGACGGCGTGACCGTTGTCAGATCGACCAGCTGCCCCTCGGACTTGCTCACGACCTTGTGCGTGACAACGACGATGTCGCCAGCCTCGAGCGGGCCGATCGTCTCGCGAATCCGCTCGGAAATCATCGCCTCGAGCGGATCGCCCGGCGCGATCTCTGGAAGACCCTGAACCGGCAGGATCGTAATTGGAGCGACGTCGCTCACCGGAGCTCCTCTCGCATGTGACACTCCTGTCCTACACTGCTCGATAACGAGCGCGGAAAACACTGGCATCATCCTACGGCAAGTGTCTGAACTCCGCACACGATGACGTGATCTCGACAACGGCCTGGGAGCCTCCACCGTGCAGCACGACACGATCCACATCGAACCGGGTCACGCGGAAACCACCTGGGAAGCCGCGCAGGCGCCCCTTGTGCTCGCCGTTGACGTCGGCTCGTCCTCCGTGCGCGCGTTGCTGTTCGACGCGCGCGGCCTGCAGATCCGGCAGAGCGAGCATCAGATTCCGCACCGGGTCCACACCACCGCCGAGGGCGCGTCCGAGGCCGACCCGCAAAACCTGTTCGAGATCACGGCGGAATGCATCGACCGCGCTCTGGAGCTCACCGGAGACCGGCAGGGTGCCATCGGTGCGGTAGCGAGCACCTCGTTCTGGCACAGCCTGATGGGACTCGATACCACCGGCTCGCCCACGACGCCGGTCTACATGTGGTCCGACACACGCTCCGGCGACGACGTCGACAGGCTGCGCGAGCGACTCGACGCGCAGGCGATGCACCAGGAGACCGGCTGCCGCTTCCACAGCTCCTACTGGCCAGCGAAACTCACCTGGCTGCGCAGAACGCAGCCGAGAACCTTCGCCGCGACGAGCACCTGGTGCTCGTTCACCGACTACATCAACTGGCGGCTCCATCACTGCCTGAACACATCCATCTCGATGGCCTCAGGCACCGGGCTACTCAATATCGCCACCTCGACCTGGCATACGCCGGTGCTCGAGGCGGTGGGCGTCTCTGCGTCCGAGCTCCCCGCACTGGTCGACCGAGACGAGCCGCTACCGCCCCTCTCCAGCGCGTGGGCGTCCCGCTGGCCGGCACTGGAGAGCGTGCCGTGGTACCCGGCGATCGGCGACGGCGCCGCGGCGAACCTTGGCACCGGCGCCGTCGGTAACGACCGCATCGCGATCACGATCGGCACGTCGGGCGCCATGCGGGTCATCACGGAGGACGCATCAACACCGACGGCAGTGCTCAGCAGCCGCATCTGGTCATACCGCCTCGACCGGCGCTACCGCGTCACCGGAGGGGCGCTCAGCAACGGCGGCAATGTCACCGGCTGGCTGGCGAGGAACTTTTCGGGCGGTGACTTCGACCTGCTCACCGAGGAGGCGTCCGCCGTTCCGCCGGATGGCCACGGTCTCACGGTCCTGCCGCTGCTCGCCGGGGAGCGGTCGCCGTCGTGGAACGACGACGCGTCCGGTGTCTTCGCCGGGGTCACGCTCGCCACCCGGCCGGGGCACATTTACCGCGCGGTGCTGGAGGCGACGGCGTATCGATTCGCTTCGATCCACCAGGCCCTGCTTCCGCTGGTGGAGCACGAACACGACATCTTCGTCAACGGCGCGGCCGCGCTGAAGTCGCCGCTGTGGCTGCAGATCATCTCGGACACGCTGGGACGGCCGGTATCGGCGCTCGACGCCGAGGCGGAAGCATCTGCACGGGGCGTCGCCATCGCTGCCCTCGAAGCGATCGGCACGATCGACACTGTCCGCCCGGAAACGCCCGCCGTCGACCACACCTACTTCCCCGAACCTACCGCCACGGCAACCTACCGGAATGGCTGGACGCGCCAGGCACGATTGGAACAGGTGATGAACGGGTTCTGGGAGGGATCGTAGAATCGAGCCATGACGATATCGATCAAGACAGGACGCCACATGACGACTGCTGACGAACGACACGGGCATCCGCCCGTAGACATCCTCTGGATTCTCGCGCACCCCGACGACGAAGCCTTCGGCGGCGCCGGGACGATGGCGTGGGCGACCGACCGCGGCTACCGCATCGCCTACGTCTGCGCAACCCGCGGCGAGGCCGGCGAGATCCGCGACCCACAGCTTGCGACCCCGGCAACCCTCGGCGCAATCCGAGAACAGGAGCTCCGAGACGCCATGTCGCGCGTTGGCATGAAGGAGCTTCGCATCCTCGGCTTTCGGGACTCCGGCATGGAGAACACGTCAGACAATGACAACCCGCGCGCGCTGATCCAGCAGCCGCCGGAGGCAATCCTTACGCATCTGGTCGGGCACATCCGCGACCTCCGGCCACGCACGGTCGTGACGTTCGGTCCCGAGGGCATCTACGGGCACCCGGACCACGTGCTCATCGGCAAGCTGGCGGCACGCGCCGTCGAGCTTGCCGCCGACCCGGCGTGGCTCCCGCTCCTGTACACACCATGGAGGACCACCTCGCTTTACTTCAACTCGGCTCCGCGAGAGCAGATGCAGGAGCTGGACGCGCACCCAGACAAGCCGCTCGGCGACATCTCCGAGGCTTCTCGCCAAAACCTCGGGACGCCGGCCGACGCCATCACGCACTGGCTCGACATCTCGCCGTGGCTCGAGGTGAAGCGCGACGTCCTCGCCGCGCACCGGACCCAGTTCGACCCGGAAAGCATGCCAACACCGGATGACGACTCGCCGTTCGGCCTTGCCGCTGAGCAATACACGCGACAGCCACTGCCGTGGGATCCCGAGATGACCGCAGATGACATCCTGACTCGTGCTCGAAGCGAGATCGGGCGCTAGCGGCGCCCGTGCCCAGCCGCAGGGAGGCTCCACATGCAGGACCGTCCCATGGTCGTTCAGCCTTCCGACGCCACCGTTGATGGCGGTGGTACACCGCGACCGGATGCATCTGACTCGGGTGCCCCCTCAGGAAACGCGGCGGACACGCTAAGCCGCACGCTCTCCACGTTGCTCGAGGTCTCCGCGGCAATGAGCCAACAGGATGAGCTGGCCAATCTCCTGGAGTCACTCGAGCACGCGTGCTCGGCGCTTGTGCCGCACAACGCGATGCGTGTCTACCAGGCAGAGCGGGATCAGCAAGCGCTCACACTGATCCACGCCAGCGGAGAGCGTTCTGGCCAGGCTGAGGATGCGTCGGTGCCATTCGGAGTTGGCGTGGCGGGCATCGCCGCCGCCTCACAACGGATGACTCGAACACCACCTGGCCACACCGCCGGATCGATACTCGCCGTCCCGGTCACGGTCGAGAACGACGTCTTCAGCGTGATCTCCCTGGCAAGGTCCAACGGCGACCCGTTCGATGAGCGCGACGAGTCGCTGCTGGGCATTCTGTGTGCACACGCGGCCTCGGAGGTTCGCCGGATCGAGCTTGGCCGGCGCAACCGCGAGCTCTACCTTGGCGGCATCCGCGCGCTCGCGTCGACCGTCGATGCACGGGACCCGCACACCCGCGGTCATTCGGCACGCGTCAGCCAGATGGCTCGAAGCCTCGCCGAGGAGCTGGGACTCTCGCCGAAGGACACCCGGCGGGTGGAGGTGGCGGCGCTGCTGCATGACATCGGCAAGGTGGGCATCCCCGACGCGATCCTCCAGAAGGCGGCTCCCCTCGACCAGCACGAGCGCGCCGTGATAATGGGACACGCGGAACTGGGAGCGTCGATCCTTCGGGACGCGCACTCGGAGTCGCTCGCGGAGCTCGTCCCGCTGGTACTCCACCACCACGAGTGGTGGGATGGCCGCGGCTACCCGCGTGGACTCAGCGGCGAGGAGATCCCGCTCGGCGCGCAGCTTATCAGCATCGCGGATGCGCTGGACACGATCACGCACGACCGCCCGTACCGCCAGCGGTCGGCGCCCGAGGACGCGTGGGTTGAGATCCAGCGCGCGTCCGGCACGCAGTTCTCCGCGGCAGTCGTAGAGGCGCTCGGGCGCGTGCTCGATCGCGGCAGCATCGCCCACCTGTTCGAGAAGAGACGCTCACCGGACAGCTCAACTCCGCTAACCACCGAGCGTGCTCCCGACTGGTCCGGCCAACTCGGTGACCTTCGGGCGCTCGGCGTCATGGTCGGGCTCGCGCGTATCACCTCCCACATCGCCGATCTCCCACAGCTGATGCAGCAGTCGCTCGGCATGCTCGCGGAGCGGCTCGACATGTCCCTCGCGATGGTGCTCCGGCCGGACCCATCACGGCGTGAGGAGCTGCAGGCAGCGTGCCACTCGGCTGCCGGATACACGGTGCTCGACTGCCCGTCACCGGACTGTCTCGACGAGGTACTGGCGAGCCCGCTCCCCGCGTCCATGGAGTCGCTCGGCCACATACCGGGAATCTCAAGGATGCGCGACGTCTTCCCGTCGATGCACAACGTTGGCGTGGTGTCGCTCGCCTCGGACGATGAGCCCGCCGGGCTGCTCATGTTTCAGCCGACGGGGAATGAACGATACTGGCGCGCCGATGTCGAGGTGATCGAGTCCATCGCACCGCACGTCCTGGCTGCGATCAATGTGGCTCGCCTCCATGAGCGCGCAAAGGTCGATGCCCGCACGGACGGCCTCACTGGCGCGATGAACTACCGGGCGTTCCGCGCCGAGCTCCATGACTGCATCACGCGAGCGTCTCCCTTCTCCGTGCTGATGTTCGACGTCGTCGGTCTCAAGCCGGTGAACGATACGGCGGGACATCTCGCCGGCGACGACATGCTGCGGCGCACCGTCGACGTGATTCGCGGCACCGTTCCGCGGGACGCAGTCGTCGCGCGCATCGGCGGTGACGAATTCGGCGTGCTGCTCCCGGTGACAACCGATGTTGACCCCGGTGTGCTGTGCGGTCGCGTTTCGGCCGGCATGGCGCGAGAGGTTGCCAGGGCCCACCAGCAGCCGGTCGCGCTTCGTTACGGTTGGGCGGACTACCCCGAGGACGGCAACACGGCGAGCGCCCTGATCCACACCGCCGACCAGCGGATGTACCGGCAGCACGGAGAGTCCGGCCGGTACGACGTGCCACGACCGCCACAGCAATAGGCTCGCAGCGCTGAGCGGATGCAGCCGCCGCATCTCAGACGGATGTTCTCCATCGACCCCGCAATCTGCGTTGGAGACATCCATGCCGGTGTCGCGTGACGGTCATGCGCGTGAGTGAGCGCCGCTATCATGGCGCTATCGTCCCGGCGTCCATCCACCATCGCACCAGGCGAAGGAGTCCGCTGTGCACCACTTGCTCCGCATGATGCTCCTCGTGTTGCTCCTCGCGATCCCTGCCGGCGCCGGCGGTGCCGCAGCTCGCGCCGACGTGCAAGACTCCACAGCCACGCCTCCACTCGTCGGCGCCTGGATGTTCGATGTCGATGTTGCATCCACTGACGATCCTGTGCTGTACATGCTCTTCCACGGCGATGGCACCGTGATGGTCGCGACCCCCTACTACGGAGACGGCGTCGGCCCATGGCGGCCTTCGGGCAGTGGCTCGGCCGACGCCACGGTCATCTTTCAGGACCTGGACCCCGATCCGCACCACGTCGTGACAGGAACGCTCACCGCACACCTGGCGATCATGGTTGACGAGACCGGAGATACATTCGTCGCTCACATTGCATCCGAAGCGCGCTGGCCTGACGGAACGCTGGCGGAGCGGGATGACAGCACGGGACGGGGTACCCGCGTTCCGGTGGAGCCGCTTGCCACGGGTACGCCGGTTAGCTCTGGAGCGGCCTCATCCCCCTCGCAGCCCGCACCTCCAGCGACAGGACCCGGCAGCGATGACACACCCTTCCAAGCCGCGCGTGCCACGCGGTACGGGTCAAATCCGGGCGGGTTCTGGCTCTGGGAGCCAACCGTTGGCGCGGCCGATGATGCGGCTGTCGCGGCGGGTCCATTTCCCGTCATTCTCTATGTAGATGGCTGCTGTGTCGGCGACTACCCGGACCCGCTGTCCGTGGCGCCCTGGCTCGACCACCTGGCGCGGCAGGGTTACGTTGTGATCGCCCCCGTCTACCGCGCCACGACCGTCCTTGCGGACGTGCCGGCCCTGCTGCGCGCGGCATTGGCGGAGCTCGACCGGCCAGGCCATGCCGCGATCGACCCGGCGCAGTTCGCGGTCGCTGGCTACTCGTTTGGCGGCGTCCCGGCGATCAGCTACGCGGCAACCGCCGATGAGGAGGGACTACCGGTCCCAAAGGCACTCTTCGTGATGGCCCCATGTGTCGACGGTAACCTGGCGATCGGCGCGACATCGGGATCGACATGCCAGGTACCGCCCGAGAGTCTCACGTATCCGATCGGGCTGAAGGCGGTCGTCCTGGCGTTCGGTCAGGATTTCCGGGTTGGACTGGAGATGCCACGGCAGGTCTGGAACACCCTCGCTTCCTTGCCGATGACGGACCGCGACTTCGTGATCATGGCGGGCGACGGACATGGCTCGCCGCCAATCCTGGCGCAGCACGAGACGCCGGTCGACGCGCTCGATGCCGCGGACCGGTACAGCATCTGGAAGCTGGCCGATGCGCTCTTCGCCTGCGCATTCGAAGGCACGTGGTGTGAGTACGCGCTGGGGAACACGCCCGAGCAGCGGTTCATGGGCACGTGGAGCGACGGGGTGCCGGTAGTTGAGCTCTCCGTCGACGGTGTCCTTGCCGCGCCGTAATGATCAGCGCTAAGCCGGCGGTGGCAACCGAAGGGATCCGTGTCCGAATGGTCGGGCAGCAATGCCGAGAACTGGCCCTAGACCGGGTCTGATGGAGGACGATCGGAGTGCGGGCACGGAAATCGCTCTTGCAGACAGAACACCCGGAGCCATTCCCACATGTTCGAGTGCTCCGAGCCTTCACCATCCGGCATGGATCGCTACCTTTTGGCAAAAGCTCGCATTTGATGTTGGAGATGTACTCAGCCCGCTGGTTCCAAAGGGGCAGAGGCTCCATCTCCGGCAGACGTGATGACGACGCTCCCGGCCGTGTGAGAACCGAGGGCGCCGTCGTGTGCTGAGCGTGCATTCAGCTTGCAGGTCGTAGGCTCGTGACCGGCTGAAGCATCCGGTTTGGGAGCGTCACCTCGTGAGTGCCGATGCAATTGCGTTCAGTGCCCGCGAGAGCACCGGCACTTTGCCAAATGCCACCCGCCGGTGAGGCGTGCCCGTCAGGACGTCCAGTCACATGAATCGATCAACCAGCCGGTTCATCCGCTTCTTGCGTCGGCCCGGAAATCGGTGCCTCCGATAGCGTCGCGCCAGTCTGGTCGCCTCCAGTCGGAGCGGCAGCTGCATCGTTGACCGACTCGTCAACAACTGGCTCGGCCGCTGCCGGCCCTGGAATCGATTCCGCGAGCACGGACTCGCCAGTCTCCGGTTCACCGTGAACAGGGCCGAATTGGAGCTCGATCACCGGCGCTGGTTCGTTACCAGGAGCCATGGACGTGGAGCTGATCCCTTCGTCACCACCACCGGTACTCGAGTTCTCACCTCCTTGTCCGGATCCGCCGCCTTCATGCCCGTCGTCCTCGTGCTCGGTAGCTCCCTCACACGCGTCGCCGATGCCGTTTCCGTCGGTGTCTTCCTGACCCGGGTTCGCGACCTCAGGGCAGTTGTCAGCATTGTTGGCGAAGGCGTCGCCATCGTTGTCTGGCACGTTGCCGCTGCCGCCTGACCCACCGTCTTCATGGCCGCCATCGTCGGTGTGCCCGGTGTCACCCTCGCACGCGTCGCCGATGCCGTTTCCGTCCGTATCCTTCTGTCCTGGGTTGGCGACCTCCGGGCAGTTGTCGACATTGTTGGCGAATCCATCGCCGTCGTTGTCCGGAACATTGCCGCTCCCGTCGGAGCCGCCACCGTGATCACCATCTTCATGGCCGCCATCGTCGGTGTGGCCCGAGTCCGACTCACAGGCGTCGCCAATGCCGTCGCCGTCCGTATCCTTCTGGCCGGGGTTGGCCACCTCCGGGCAGTTATCGGCGTTGTTCGGATGCCCGTCACCGTCGTTGTCAGGGACGTTGCCGCTCCCGCCGGAGCCACCACCAGCGCCACCGTCGTCGTGTCCGCCGTCATCGCCGCTCCCCGGGATATGGCCGGGAAGGCATGCGTCGCCGACGCCATCGCCATCGGTATCCTTCTGGCCGGGGTTCGCGACCGTGGCGCAGTTGTCCTCGGCATCCGGAATACCGTCATTGTCGGTGTCGGTGCCGCCGTGCTGGCCGCCCCCTCCACCGCCCTGGTCGTCACCGGAGCACTCTCCGTCCTCATGGCCACCGGTGCCACCTTCGGTACCGTCGTGCTGGCAGTTTTGACCCGGGATGTAGCCAGGTGTGCAGGCGTCGGCGATTCCATCGCCATTGCTGTCACGCTGTCCCTTGTTCCAGACATTTGGACAGTTGTCGACGTCGTCGAGAACGCCGTCGCCGTCGCTGTCACCAACGGGCGTCGGTACCGCGGTCGGCGTCGGAGCGGGTGGTTGCCACTGCTCGACCGGCGCCACCGCCGCGGGAACCACTTCCGGCTCGACTGGAGCGGAGTACGCGACTTCCACCGGAGGCTGCGAGACGACAGGCGCCTGTGCGACAACCGGCAGGGTCAGCGCGATCTCGATGCGAAGTGCTGGATGCGGCCTGGTCGACCGTGCCGTGGTTCACCCAGGGGGCCACGATCGTCACGTTGTCGGACGCCTCCGTGGCTGTCACCTCGTAGCTGCCCGCCGGCAGACCAGCGGTATCCCACTGGAATCCGTAGACGAACTCGCCCTTGACGTTCACCATCGGCTCGTACGGTCTCGGTCCATAGACCACGACGTCAACGGGAATGCCGTTTGCGTCAGCGATCTGTCGGATGGTAATCGTCATCGCCGGGGTGTAGACACTAGCCTCGCCGTACGCGGTAAGCGTGCCGTTGATACCCCAAACCTGCTGGCCATCCTGCCAGAACAGCGGAACGGTGTCGTAACCGAACAGGTCGGAGGTCGACCAGAAATCAGTCTCGATCGGAATCACCGAGCCAACTTCCCAGGTCGAGAGCAGCTCATCGCCCCACTCGATCGAGTCAACCGTCGCTGGTCCTACACTCGTCGGCGCTTGCCAGATACTGGCGGGGTCATCCTGCTGGAACCAACGGAGCCCGCTGCCCATCGGCACCTCGACGCTTGCACCTTCGAGCACCGGTTCAGGAAGACCGTCTCCGTTTTCGTCCACGAGTCTGCCGCCCGGCAGCGGGATGGCGGTGTCACTACCGTCAGCCCAGATCACAGGGATGGATAGATTGGGCCCCTCAGCCTCCTGCGCGTTCGCGGGAATCACCGATGGAAGCAGTGCCACGGCGATCAGGATGGCGGTCAGGAAGCGAAACAGTATGTAGGTGAATCGATGCGGATGTCTCATGGCGAAACCCTTCCTTTCAAGGGTTCCACGCTGGTGGAACTCGGTGGCGCATCCCCCGGCGCCGTGTGGCGCCGGGGAATGCTGTCAAGCGATGAGACGATATGCATCACCGCTGGACATTAGTTGCCACCACCCTGCTCGCCCCCGTTGCCGGGTTCGGTGGGCTGCTGGCCCTGGGTTCCGCCATGACCAGTATCCGTGGGCTGGCCACTGCCAGTCCCTGTCGGCTGACCGCCATTCTCAGGCTGCTGGCCTTGGTCGCCACCGTTTCCGGTATCGACGGGCTGCTGCCCCTGGGTACCACCGTTGCCCGTGTCGGTTGGCTGACCGGCATCTGTCGGCTGTTGCCCCTGGTCGGGCTGCTGATCAGTGGCGTCGGTTCCTGTAGGCGCGCCACCCTGACCATTGCCACCACCATCAGTCGGCGGGCCACCGCCGCCCTCCGGCGGGCCACCCTCGCCGCCACCACCAGTTCCGCCACCGCCGCGCGGCGCGCCGATGAAGATCGTGATGGAGTCGGTTTGATAAACGACGTTGCCGAGGGCGTCTGTGAAGCTGAGGTCGATCGACCAGCTGGCAGCCGGGTCGTAGACAATAGCCTCACTGGCGTCGGTGTCCAGCTGGCCACCGTAAATGAACTTGCCCGACTGGTTGATCTCTGAGGTGAGGACCATGTCATACACAGCCACACCATCGTTGTAGAGCGTCATCGTCGGATCCATCGGCAGCGCTACCATCGCGTAGGCGGTGGTGACCGTCGGATCGTAGACGAAAGCGCCGGTTGTTGGGTCGAAGTAGCCTGTCATCGGCACCGGCTCGAACGTACCGTCCGGCGTCTGGTCTTCAACCGCCCAGAGTTCGGTCACGCCCGGGTACGCCTGAAGGAGCGCGGACACCGCGGCGGGGTCGAGCCCCGTCTCGGGCGCCAGGAGGTCGACCATCACGTAGCCGTCCATGGGGACGTCAAGCTGAACATAGAGCGCAGACTCAACGCGGATGTACTGCCCGTCCGACCACACCTGGTCCTCTTCAATGTTGTCGCCCCAGTCTTCGTAGACCGTGGCTGTGGTGAGGAGCTCGGGATCGTACGCGACATCGGCGCTCCAGGTTGCGGTGCCCTGAATCAGGTACTCAGTAAGGCACTGTGTCGTACTGGTTGCCGTGTCCACGTAACAGAACGCGTCGCCGGTCACCGAGGTGGCATCCGTGGCAGTACCGGTGGTCACGTTGATCACCGGGAGGGAGAGACTGTTGACTGCCGCCTCGTCCTCTCCGGTGTCAGGCGGGCCTTGGCCCTGCCCCTGCTGCGCGGAGGAGCCTAGCGGAACAAGCGCGAGAGCAAGAAGAAGTACAACGATGGATCTCAGGAGCAGAGATGTGGAGGTTTTCAATTGAGATCCCCTTTCGTCAGGAGATGAGCCATGCTCGTGTCGTTGACACCATTGTCAACAACGACTGCCAGTCAATCGTCTCCCCGCCGTCTCGGGGGACTGCGCTTGCGTCGGCACCTGATTCGCTTCATGACATCTCACCTCCTGGCTGGAGGCAATCACACACCGTCGAAACGCTTCACGTGCCGCCCACCTGAACGATAGTCTCCCTGCCGTAACAGGCGCGTTACAGTCTGCCCCTCCTTCGTGACATCTCTATTCATAAGCAAGATGGTCGGAGTTCGTCGGCCATCTCCACCTGCGCACGAATCTGTAGTTGCGCACAACAACACCGCCGGTTCCAGTGGAACCGGCGGTGTTGTGGTAGGTAAATTGTCGGTTCGAGCGCCTAGAGCTCGGTAATCACCGGCAGGATGAGCGGGCGAGCCCGGGTGCGGCGGTAGAGGGTCCCCGCGACCGACTCCTTGACCCGCTGCGCCAGGAAGCCGTACTGCGGCTGTCCCTTCTTGCGACGGGTGAGCGTGCGCTTGAGCTCTCGCTCCGCCTCCTTCAACGCGCCGTTCTTCAGCTCCGGCCCGAGATCCTGCCCTGTCAGCTCCGGACCGGCGATCAGCTCGCCATCGGCGCGACTGACAACGAGCGTCGCCACCACGAAGCCCTCCTGTGCGAGATTGTCCCGCGTGCGAAGGACGGCGTTGACGCCGTCGCGCTCGCCGAGCTTGTCCACGAGCACGTTGCCGGACGGTACGTGCGCGCGCTGGCTCGCGCTGTCCTTCGTGAACTCGATCACGCCGCCGATCTCCGGCAGCAGCACGTTCTCCCGCTTGACACCGGTCTTGACCGCGAGCTCGCGGTAGAGCGCCATGTGGCGGTACTCGCCATGTACCGGCACGACGAACTTCGGCCGCACCATCTGGATCATCTTCTGCAGCTCATCCCGGCCCGCGTGACCGGAGACGTGCACACCGCGATCAATCGCGCTGTACACGACCTCTGCGCCTTGCTTGAAGAGATTGTCGATCGTGCGCGAGACGGTATCCTCGTTGCCCGGAATCGGCGTGGCCGAGACGAGGATCATGTCGCCGCGGCCGATGCGGATCTTGGGGTGCTCGCCCGCCGCGATGCGCGCCAGCGCGGCCGCGGGCTCGCCCTGGCTGCCGGTGGAGACGATCACGCGCTTGTTCTTCGGCTGTCGGAGCACCTCGTCGAGTGGGAGCAGCAACCCATCGGGCGGGTCGAGGTAGCCGAGATCGAGCGCCACGTTCGTGTTCTGCTCCATGCTCCGGCCGGCAACCGCCACCTTGCGACCGTGCTTTTCGGCCGCCTTCAGCGCCATCAGCACGCGGCTCACGTTGGATGCGAAGGTCGCAATGATCACCTGCCCGGTGGCATGGCCAATCACGTCGTCGATGGTGTCCATCACCACCTTCTCGGACGGGGTGCTGCCTTCGGTCTCAACGCGCACCGTGTCGGAGAGGAGCGCGAGCACGCCCTTCTCGCCGAGCCGCCTGAGCCGGCGCTCATCCGCGGGATCGCCCATCACCGGGGTCGGATCGAACTTGAAGTCGCCCGTGTCCACGATCGTGCCAATCGGCGTGTGGATCGCGATCGACGTCGCGTCGGGAATGGAGTGCGTGACGTGGATGAACTCCGCGCTGAGGTCATCGGCAAGATGGACGCGCTCTCCTGATTCGATCGTCTTGAGCTCGACCATGTCGTCCACACGCGCCTCGAGCATCTTGCGCTCCACGAAGCCGAGCGCGAGGGGAGTGCCATAGATCGGAATCTTCGGCGAGCCCTTGCCACCGTAGAGCTGGGGGACCACGTACGGCAGAGCGCCGATGTGATCCTCATGCCCGTGTGTGAGCAGAATGCCGCGGAAGTTCTTGATCCGCTCCTTGACGTAGGTGACGTCCGGGATGATGAGATCGATCCCCGCCTGCTCCTCTTCCGGGAACTTGCCACCGGCGTCGAGCAGGATGAGGTCCTTGCCGCACTCGAGGGCGGTCATGTTCTTGCCGACCTCACCGACACCACCGAGCGGGATGATACGGACGCGATCCTTGCCGATCGGCGCCGGGATCGAGCCAGTCCTCATCCCCCCGATGATGCGCATGCGCTCACCACGGATGGGACTCGGCTTCTGCGAGCGCCCCCGACCGCCCCGAACCCGGGGATGTGGGTTGCGCTCCGGGTCGAGGCGCTCGGGCGAGTGCTCCTCGCGACGGGGCCGGCGGTTCGGGCGGCGCGAGCGCTCGTGCTGCTGGCCGCGCTGCTCCTGGCCGCTGTCACGCTGGCCACCACGGCCACCGCCCTGCTTCTGCTGGTTTTGTTGCTGGCGGTTCTCCTGCTGCTGGCCGCCTTGCGACTGCTGCTGGCCCTGGCCACCCTGACCGCCCCGGCCACGGCCGCCACGACGTCGCCGACGCTGACCGCCGCCCTGGCTTCCACCATCGGACGACGCCGCGCGGTCCTGACCGCCCTGACGGTTTTCCTGACTCTGCTGTTGCTGGCGGTTCTCCTGCTGATTGCCGCCCTGGCCCTGTTGCCCCTGCGGGCGTCGCCGGCGCCTCCGGCGGCTCTGGCCACTCTTCTGCTGCTCCGACGTGCTGTCCTGCGGCGTCTGCCGCGTCTTGTCCTGTTCGCTCAATGAACCTGTTCTCCTGAAGCTTGTCCCGACGCGCTCATGTGAGCATAGGCGGCAGAATTGGGGCCACCGTGTCGAAACGGCTGCTTCGCTTTTGTGTCATGGACGCCCGGGCGCGGTGTCGACTCAGCTATCTCGCGATCTCTCGCCCGGGCGCAGGGCGCATGCGCCCCTGTCACATTCTGTATCCAATGGTGCCTGCACGTTGCCGAACAGGTGGTCCGGTCGGGTGTGCGGCGGGATGGCGGGCTCGACATGAACCAACGCCTGCGTGCGTTTCGCTCCCTGCGACTCGCTTGACACTGCGCTCCACTGCGGATGCCACCTCGTGGGCATCCCGGGCCGTCATCTGGGGGTCGACCGTGATGTCGATGTCGACCAGCAGATGTCCGCCAGCGGACCGTGCTCTCGGCTTGCGGGCGGTCTCCACCTGTGAAGTGGCAAGCACCGCCGTCATGATTTTCCACGGATCGTGTGTGATTGCATCGGCGAGGCATCGCGAACAATTGTCCACGCCGCCCAGACGATGATCACGCCGAGCGACAACAGGATGTCGCCCAGTGTGCATCGCGTCGGCAGCGAGCATGTCGCTCGCGAGCTTCCGCACCTTGCGGCGCGCTCCCAGCGATCCGCCGAGATTCACCGATATCGTCGCCAGCATGGCGACGAACGATCCGGGCGCGAGGTCGGGACTCTCGCCTGACTGCAGGCCATGAACCGCCTGCTGCACGATTTCCACCGCGCCGAAGGTCATCATCTCGGCGATCATCAGCGAAACAAGCGTCTCGTACTGCTGATGGCCGTAGTGATGCTCTCCGTCCGGGGGTCGCGCGGCGTATCGAGAAACCCTACCAGCGCAACAACATTTGCCGCGGGGTCCAGTGTCGACTGAACACCATCGGCAGCCATGGAAACAAACCCCATGTAGGCACCTCACCCGAACTTCGCCGCTGCCAGAAGCAGATCCAGACCAAGAATGAGGATGAGATTCTTGCGAATCTCGGAGGTGCGATCCACGGTGGCGTTCCATGGAACAGCGCCCGTATCAGCCAATCACCGTGCGCGTCGTGCACTGACGACGGTGAGTGCTGCCCGGAGCGCTGTGACATCATCGAGGTGAATTGTAACAGGTGCGGGGCATGGATCAGGTACTGCGTGCGCTCAGTTGAGCAGCATCACGGCGAGAAGGAACAGCACGCCGATCACGATCAGGAGGATGGTTCCCGCCACACAGCCCAGCGCGATGGAGGTGCCGGTGCCGATAGTCGGCTCGTCGGCCTCGGGCGACTGGCCGCCCGCATTGTCGGTCTCCTGTGGGGCGCCGGCTGGAGGCGCGACGGGTCGATCGACACCGCTCCCCTGATCCTGAGGTTCTGTCATGTCGTTTCGCTTCCTGACTGCTTCGTGCCTATCGCCCGACGGCGCATGCGTCAAGCATACCCACCGCAGGCGCTCGCGTCCGCGCGCTGGCAGCGGCTAGGGTACGGCCAGCTGGCCCAAGAATCACATGACGACGAGCCGGCGCGGAAGCAACCGGCTCGTCGTCATGGGCGAATCGTCGCCGTGGCTGACTACTGACCCGCGGCCTCGGTCTCGATGACGAGCTGGTCGTTTTGCGCGGTGACGGCAACCACGTCCAGACCCTGCGCCGAGAAGTACGAGTTCACGCCGCCCTCCACGGCATCAGCGAGCTTGCCGGCCGGGAAGAAGTTCTCGAGGAACCCGCCACCCGTCGACTCCACCTCCGTCAGCTGCAGGCGGCCATTCTCGGCGACCGGGACGCCGGTATACTCGAAGCTCTGCCCCTGACTGCCGAACGCCAGCGTGAGCTGGCCGTTCTCGGCGGTGAACCGGATATCGTTGACATTGTCGGTGTTGTCGGAGGTGCGGAACTGTTGCTCGAGCTCATCCATCGAGATCGTGTAGGTGCCAGGCTCGAGGTTGGCGCCGGTTCCACCGAGCTGCTCAGCGATTTCGGTGGACAGCCCATCGCGAATGCCGTCCGAGACGGTGTCCTGCAGTCGCGGGAGACCAACGAACCACAGCGCCACACAGCACAAGAGACCCAGCACCGCCAGTGTGCCGAACGAAATCAGACAACCGCGTCTCCGCATGCACAGTTCCTTTCCTCCCACGCCGCACCGACACGCGCATGGTTGCCGCTCGGCTGCTGACGGACATCTCGACCAAGCCTACCAGCATGGCCACGCCTGGTGTACGTGACCGGCGCCATATTTTCGCACCTGGGAAGACGCGACACAGCCCGCCCGCGCAAACGCGGGCGGGCTGTGGAGGAGAGACATCGCTACTCTTCGACAGTGAACTCCGCGATCATGCCGGACTCCAGGTGCCCCGGAATGTGGCAGGTGATCTGATAATCGCCTGGCTCGAAGGTCCAGCTCATCTGGTCAGTTTCGCCCGACACGATATCTTCGATCTCCGACTCAGCTCCACCCATCTCCAGCGGTGCATCTTCCGCACCGGCCGGTTCGATTACGAACTCATGAATCAGCACGCCCGTGTTCGTCACCACGAAGGTGTATTCCTGTCCCGCCTTGAGCGTTGTTTCAGATGGCGAGATCGAGAATTCGGTGAGCTCGACGGCGACACTCCCCTCTCCGGCCGCGGCCGCCACCGGCGAGGCCGCTGGCGTTGCACCTGGAGACGCACCGACGCTGGCCACGTACCACTTGTCACCTACGCCCTGGCCATTGGTGTCACCGGGTTGCTCGTCCTTGACGAAGGTGTAGAGCGGCATGCCGTCGTAGGTGACCTGCGATGTGCCGTCGTCCCTGGTGATCAGAGCCAGCTCGCCCGGCACGCCCTCCGGCAACGTCAGCGGCTCCTCAGCCGTGAACGGAGGCCAATTCGCGGCGCAAGGGTCATCGCAGGAGCTCTTCCCGGATCCGGAGCGGTCATTTGTGAACACATAGAGCGTCATGCCGTCGGGGGTCGTGAGCACGATGCCGAGCTCGGCGTCCTGCGTCCAATCGACGGTCGCCTTGCTGTGCTCCTCATCTTCCTGGGCAAGCGCAACGGTCGACGGGACGCCGAGGGTGAGCAGCAACGTGACAAGCAACATCACACGCTTCGCCATATCCTCCACCTTTCCAGTGAGAAAGCGTTCTGTCCGGCCGACCGCGCCAGCAGCGCTAGCTACCCTGGCACCATGCCAACCAGACGTTGTTCTGTATGTCCCTTAAGGCAATGGTACCCGATCGCGCCTGGTCCATGGGTGGTACGCCGTGTGATGGCAACTTCAAATACCACATCAACTCCCTGCTGAGATTTGCCCGAACTCGATTTCAGTGCTGATACGCACGTTCGGGCAGTGCAGGTTCGGTCCGGTGGTGATCGGTGACCGACCCGCCCGTTCGATCGCTGTTCACCAGAGGCGAGGCACTCGGGTCCACACTGCTACCGCGACGCTGACGGTCTACCAATCCTGCCCGAGGCGCAAGACGGTCCAGGACGGTCTCGCGCGCAGCCGCCACGACGGGTAGCACCGTCATAAGCGCGATCGCCACCCACATTCCCACCCATGCGTCGGGCACGCCATAGAGCGCGCTGATCACGAGCGCCAGGAGTGCCACTCCGCCGACGCAGCGGCCGGCGAACCCGCGCCACCTCAATGAACCTCGCTTGTCATGCCGGATCGCGCGGGCGCGATCCGGCGCGGGCGAGGAGTCGTCATCGAGGGCGTAGTATCTCAGCCGCGCATCGAATGTACGGGAGTCGGTGTCGTGCCACAGATCGACCATCGCATGCTCTCTTTCGATCAATTGGCCTTCTACGTCTCGTGTCTGAGTCACATTCCCTCGACCGATCATCCGGGCGGCCGCATCACGCCCGCGACATCAACGTGCGGCCAAAAATGGCAAGACCATGTCAGGGAGAAGACGGAGACATTCGACAGGCGCAAGAACGGCCCGCGCGGAAGATCCGCGCGGGCCGCCTCACCGCCAGGTGCCGGGTTGTGCTGCTTCAGGTACTGGCCAAAGGTCCCGTACAGCAAGTCGAGATCGGCCGACCGGTCGACACAGTACACGCCGCCGGTGCCGGCGCAGGTTCCATTGAGTCCGAAGGAGGTCACCCCGCCGACAACCCATGAATCCCCAATGAGGTTCGGACTGCCAGAATCGCCGAAGCAGGTGCCACCCGTGCTCGCGTTGTTCGAAGAGCCGCTACATCCGATTGCCGGGCTGAATTCGCATGAACTGTCATGTACTGCTACGACGGCAGCCCACCCGCGTTGTTATGCGAGCGCGATCTGCACGTTGTAGACAGCGGCGCGCCCGCAGCCATCACCGGAACTGTTGTGGAAGGTGACCACGAGCGAGTTACCCGTGATCAGTTCGCCGGGGATGTCGACGACGTGTGCCGGTATCCGAAGCGTCTGTTCCGCTACCGAGTTGTACGTGTACAGCAAGGTACCGTTTGCCGAGATCTCGAAATCGTCGGCACAGATGCCGTCCTCAACCTCCGCAGTGAGCTGATACTCCGCACCGGGTGCAACCGGTGCGAACGTCAACGAATTGTTCTGGTTGAGCAGCTGGAAGCGCTTGGTGACATCACCGAATGGTGATGTAAAGGGGTTAACGGCTTCGTCCTCGGCGGTGCCCCATCCCTGCAGGCTGAAGGATGCCTCGCTCGCGGGATTGCCCATATCCACATAGAGGACGGTCGGCACAGGCAGCTCGCCACTGCGAGCGGCGTAGCTCACGCACTGACCCTGGTTGGCAAAAACTTCCCCGTTTACGCCTCGAACCAACTGCCATCCGCCCTTCTGACAGGCGGCAGCGGCCTGGCTGTTGCCCTGTGCATGTGTGGATGGAGAAATGAAAAACGTCGAAGCGACCAGCAACAGAATCCAAAGCGACTGTCGGAGTGGGTGCATAGGAGTGCTCCTCCCCTCGTCATTTCGACGAGGTGGAAACGTGGATGACCGACAAGTGCGTCCCTGCGATCTACGGTACCAGATATTCGACTGATCCAAAAGAGGGGTGGCGCACTTGTGGCGCCGGGATTGGGGCAAAGTCAGCGATCCTGCGCATCAAAGCGGGAGGCCGGAGCGGCTGTTCCGCGCGCGGGTCATTGCGGTGGCGATTCAGCGGGTCGGTGGTATGCACACGAGACGGGAGTCCCGGCGGCGCGTTGGGACGCGCAGGCAGGTGACGACGCCGAGCAGGTCTCGCTCCGGCGTCACTCGCTTCCTGATACATGGCGGTTGTAGAGAACCCTTTGGTGACCCCCCTGGGATTCGAACCCAGAACCTGCGGATTAAAAGTCCGTTGCTCTGCCGTTGAGCTAGGGGGTCGCGCTTGAATCGTGGCATTTCGCGCCAATCAATCCTACCCCGCTCCCGAGCGGGTGTGCCACACTCACGGCGGTAATCGACACGCCATGGAGTGCCTGTGGAACCGTTCGCCACTTCGCCGATCGACCTGCTGATCGCCGTCGCCGCCGCAGCCAGCATCGCCGCGATCGCGCTCCAGCGGTCGTTGCTGGATCGTGGCGGGGCGATCGCCGCCTCGCTGCTCGGCCCAGCCATCGTCGCAACGGGTGGCTGGTGGCTCGGCGCGTTGCTGATCGCCTTCTTCGTATCGTCCGCGCTGCTGCCCAATCCGGCTGGCGCGAGTCCATCGCGAACATGGCAACAGGTGCTGGCCAACGGTGGCCCAGCGCTCGTGCTGGCGACGGCGAGCCTGGCGGGCGCTCGCCGCTCCCTCCTTCTTGCCGCGGCGGCGACGATCGCCGCCACTGCTTCCGACACGTGGGCAACCGAGATCGGCGGCCGATTCGGCGGTACTCCGTTCTCCGTTCGCACCGGGCGCCAGGTACGACCCGGCACGTCCGGGGCCGTCACGGCGGTCGGAACGGTCGCAAGCGTCGGTGGTGGCGTCCTCATCGGCCTGATCGCGATCCTGCTGGCGGGCACCGCACCGGTGGCGAACCTGGTCGGTATCAACGACGCGTTGCTTATCGCTGCCTGTGGGGCGCTCGGCAGCACAGTCGATTCCATCCTCGGCGCGACCGCTCAGGCGCGGTTCCTCTGCGTGGTCTGCGGCCACACGTCGGAGAATCCGGAGCCGCATCGCCCCGGCCACGCCACGTGGGCGGCCAGTGGCATACCGTGGATGACCAACAGCATGGTCAACCTGCTGGCGGCCGGCATTGCGGGCCTCGTCGCGGCGGCGGTGTCGCTGCTGTGATCGCCCGGCAGTCCATGCCCGGACCGCCTTCGTGCCGTGGCCATGGATAGGGTAAGATTTCGAACATGGTCATTGCCGACGCGAAACGTGCGGCATGGACACTGCCACACAATGCGGACCGCCCACAAAGGCAGAGGACACGCCGGCTAGCAACGCTGTGAGGAGCATCATGCACAGAGCACTTGCCATCGATTCGCATCGCATCGCTGGGGGGCGAACGATCAATGTCGTCGTCGCCACGCTGCTGTTCAGCCTGATGCTTTCCATCGCTCCCGCAGCCGCGCAGGATTCGACGCCGCCCGCGCCGAGCGCTCCCGCCGCGACACCTGGCGCCACGCCTTCAGCGGGCGCGACACCGCAGGCGGGCGTGAACGAGCTCGGCGAGGTGTTGATGAGCTACGACTTCGACGCCCTGCCGCCGGCACCGATGACGGTTCGCATGCTGCGCATCACGCTCGCACCTGGCGCCAGCGTGCCGATGCATACGCACCCCGGCATCGAATTCGACCTGATCGAATCCGGCACCCTTACTGCTGGTACCAGCGACACCGCGGTGATCAGCGTCGAAGGGCAGCAGTCCGAGACGAGTGACACGCAGAGCCTCGCACCGGGCACCTGGGTCATGTACCCCTCGGGGTCCGGCATGAGCTTCACGAACGAGGGCGAGGAAGACGTCGTGCTCCTCTCCGCGGTGGTCCTCTCCGTCGCGGATGCCGAGCAGTCGACGATCACCTACACCGAGGGCGAGCCGACCGAGGCTGACTTCGAGGGTGTCTCCTTCGTGGTGCTCGGCGACGGCTTGATCCAGCAGTTCCCCGATGGCCCGGCAACTGTCACGATCGACCGGCTCACACTCGGCGCTGGCGAGGCGGTCCCCGGGTCCACCGGCGCCGCCCTGCTCAGCAAGGCGTCTGGCGCACTGGCGTTCTCCGCCGACGAGGGTCAGGTGCAGGTGACACGCACCGCCACGCCGCAGCTTCAGCCGAACGCTATCCCCGGTCAGGAGTTCACACTCAACGACAACGACGCCGCGTTCTTCCCGGCCGGCTACGACACCATCGAGCGACCGGACAGCACCGCCGAGCTCACGCTCCTGCGCCTGTTGATCCAGCCCCAGGGCGATCTCGAAGGCGCCGCCGCGACCGTGACGGCGATCCCGGTTGAGGAGACCGCCACGACTGATCAGCCGACGACCGACAGCAATGGCCTCGGCATCGGCGCCGTGATCGCGCTCAACGCCGATGGTGTCCGCGTTCGCATCGACGCGACAACATCCTCCGACATCGTCGATTCCTTCCCAGCCGGTACACAGTTCGAGATCATCGACGGTCCGGTCGAGGGCGAGAACTACACCTGGTATCAGGTGCGAGGCGTCGGCGACCTCGAGGGCGTCGAAGGCTGGCTGGTCACCGACTTCATGGACGTGATCGAGCCGGCGTCGGGCAATGCGGCGCAGACCAGCGACGGCAGCTCCGGCACCGATGAGGCCGAAGGGACGCCCACCGCGGCGGCGACGGCCGAGGCGACCACTGGCGGCGAGTTCTCGCAGGGTGACACGGTGGTTACCACCGAGGAGAACGTGCGTATCCGCACCGAGCCGAGCGTGAACGCGGAGATTCTGACCGCAGTGCCGGCGGGAACGCAGCTCGAAATCCTCAACGGCCCGGAAGAGGCCGAGGAGTACACCTGGTACGAGGTGCAGGTCGTCGGCGGTGATACCACCGGCTGGACCGCGGTCGACTTCCTCGAGGCATCGGAGCCAGCCGAGTAGCGGCCAGCAGGAGTGAAACCGGAGCACAACAAGGAAGGGGCGGCGCTTCCAATGCGCCGCCCCTTCCTTGTTGTTGCCGCTCACCTGCCTACAACGAGTGCTACCGCGGACTCGGCACACCGTTCCGGATCAGCGCGACGCGCGGCGCCGCTGTTCCGCCTGCACGGCCGCGCGCATGGCATCCACCGGCGGCTCGACCCCAGTCCAAAGCTGAAACGAGCGTGCGCCCTGGTGGACGAGCATGTCGAGCCCGTCGACGGCGGTGAGACCCTGCTTCCGTGCGATGACCAGCAGATCGGTGTCGCGGTACGTCAGGTCGACGACAGTACCGCTGGAGGGCAGCAAACCGATCCGCGCGATGTCCAGCGGCAGCTCACCGGCATGCCAACCCAGCGAGGTGGCATTGATCAGGAGGTCGACTGACGGCAGCCAGGTCTCCAGGTCGCCCCAGGACACCGCCTCGACAACGCCACGCCCAAGCTCGGCGGCGAGCGCGTCCGCTCGCTCTGGCGTTCGGTTCGCGATCCCGATCCTGGGATAGCCGAGATCCTGAAGCGCTACGATGACGGCGCGGGACGCGCCCCCCGCTCCGAGCACCAGCGCACGGCTATCCTCCACCACGGAGACACCGGCGGCTCGGACCGTCATTGCGAACCCGTGGGCGTCGGTGTTGTCGCCCACAAGATGCCCGTCCCGGTTGATGATCGTGTTTACCGCGCCGATGCGTCGCGCTGTCTCCGAAATCTCGTCGATCTCCGGCATCACCCGCTGCTTGTGCGGCACGGTGACGTTGGCGCCGAGCACGGCAGGTTCGCGCAGGCTCGCCACCCGCGACGGCACCTCGGTGTCGGTCGTCAGCCACAGCTCGTAGCTGCCGTCGATGCCGGTCTCCCGGAACGCAACCGCCTGCATCACCGGCGAGAGCGAGTGCTCCACCGGGTTGCCGATGAGTCCGGCGCTTCGGCATGACGAACCTCCTCTAGCGCAATCCGGCCTGCGGCAGGTCCGCCACCGGATCGACCGCGACCGCGGCAAGGCCGCCGGGCAGCGACGCCCCCTCGCAGGCGGAGGGATCGATCTCGCAGACGTTCTGCTGATGCTCCTCGTACGTTGACGCGAACACGTGCTCGCCGGAGCCGTCCTGCTTGGCGAAGAAGTAGAGATAGTCGACATCCGCTGGCTGTCCGATTGCCTGGATCGAGGCAATGCCGGGGTTCGCAATCGGCGTCGGCGGCAATCCTTCGTACACGTACGTGTTGTACGGGCTGTCGATCTGAAGCTGCTCATCCGTGAGCGGCGCCGGCCACCAGTTGCCTGGCTCGCCCACCGCGTACTGGATGGTGGGATCGGCGTTGAGCATCATGCCCTGATCGATGCGGTTGAGGTACACCGCCGCGATCACCGGGCGCTCCTCCGTCACCGCCGCTTCGCGCTCGACGATGGAGGCGACCGTGATGCCTTCGTAGAGGCTCAGGCCCTGGTCCGCGATCCGGTCTCGCGTCTCCTGCGTCACCTTGGCGTCGAAGTTCTCCAGCAGGACGTTGACCATGTCCTCGCCGGTGTAGTCGGTCGTGAAGGTGTAGGTGTCCGGGAAGAGGAAGCCATCGAGGCTGGCGTCGGCGGGAACGTCCTCGAGGAAATCCCAGCGGTCGCGCACCGAGGGGCTCTTCAACGCATCCATGAACACCTGCTGTCCATTCGGGTAGCCAGCCTGCTCGATCGCCTCGCCGAACTGTTCGGCGCGCTGCCCCTCGATCAACGTGACCTCGATCACCTGCGCGTCGCCGCCGCCTTCATCGGTCGGCTCGTCACCGGTTGACACGGCATCGACGGTGATCGCGTCGATGATCTCGGGCACGCTCATTCCCTTGCGCAGGGTGTACACGCCAGGCCGAAGCTGTACGTCCTCGAACCGCATCCGCGTCTCGAAATACAACCCGAAGTTGATGAGGTCGGCATCGGCGAGCTTGTCCGCCACGGACCCGGAGTCGTCCTCCTGGGTGACCTCGAGAACGACAGGGCGCCCAACATCCGATGGTTCCCGGTTCTGCCAGTAGTCGAAAAACCAGATCGATCCCGCGATCGCAAACACCGCCACCATCACGATGGTGATGATTTTGAGACTTTGGGTCAGAATACGAACCAATGCCATTGTCTCCTGTCGAACATGCAGCCGGTGATCTTTGGGCTGGAATGGTGGCTGCGAGGCATACATCGCGCGACGCGAGACGCGCCGAACCTACGGTAGTGTAAACGCCGGGAGCAATGCCGATCGACACGCCTGCCTTCACCCCACCCGTCGTTGTCGTCACCGGGCCCACCGCCACGGGCAAGACCGCCGCCGCGATCCGCCTCGCGGAGCACCTGCCCATCGAGGTGATCAACGGTGACTCACGCCTCTTCTACCGTGGCATGGACATCGGCACCGCCAAGCCGTCGATGGAGGAGCGGACCCTGGTGGCGCACCACCTGATCGACACGCACGGACCAGCCGATATCACCTCGGTGGCAGCGTTTCAGGATCGGGTCTACGCGCTTGTCCACGAGATCCACAATCGTCACGCCCTGCCCGTGCTGGTTGGTGGCACCCAGCAGTACGTCAACGCCGTGGTGGAAGGTTGGCGGATCCCACGTGTCGCCCCCCAGCCGGAGATCCGCGAGCGCCTGCAACAGGAGGCCGAGAGCCGCGGCACTGACTACCTTGTCGACCGTCTCAGGCAGCTCGACTCGGCAGCGGCGGCGAGCACCGGGCCAAACCTGCGTCGCGTGATCCGCGCGCTCGAGGTGATCGAGGTCACCGGCCGACCGATCTCCGAGCAGCAGGGAAAGGCGGGGGTCTGGTTCGCGCCGCTCCTGGTTGGGCTGACCATGCCACGCGATGCCCTCTATGGGCGGATCGATCGGCGCGTGGACGACATGCTGAAGCGCGGCCTTGATGATGAGCTGCGTGCGATCCTCGCCAGCGGCGTGCCGCCCGACGCGCCGGCACTCAGCAGCATCGGCTACCGGCAGCTATTGCCGTATCTCCGTGGCGAGCAGTCGCTGGAGGAGGCGGCACAGCGCATCAAGCACGACACGCACCGGTTGGTGCGGCAGCAGCAGACGTGGCTGCGCAAGTCGAAGGGGCTGATGCTGGTGGATGTGACGGCTGTTGACTGGTTCACGCAACTTCTTCGGCTCGTCGAGGACCACCTCGCCCTCCATCCGATCCCGTGAGTTGACGCATTCGTGGCCCACAGCTACGCTGCCGCAAGCGAATGGAGCCCCAGACAACACGGTCGTAGCCCGGGAGGATACCAGGATGTCCAGCCCTGCGATCAACGATGACAGGCGCGTGAGCGAGCTGGCGCTGAGCATCGCGTGGCATGCCGGGCTGACGCGCGAGGTTGCCACCACCGACGGCCAGTGCCTCAAAATCGTCTTTCCGGGACACTGGACGCACGGTCACGGGCCAGATTTTCGGGATGCAATGATCGAGCGGCCCGACGGCTCGCTGACAACGGGCTCGGTCGAGCTGCATCACCGCTCCAGCGACTGGGTCCGCCATGGGCACCACACCGACCCCGCCTACAACGACGTCATCCTCCACATCGTCACCTCAGACGACACGAACGAGACGCGAACGCTTGCTGGCACAACGGTTCCAACAGCGATCCTGCGCGTGCCCGAGGAGCAGCTCCGGGCGGTGCAGATGCGAGATCCAGCCGTCTGGGCACGGTTCGGCGGGTCGGTGTGCGCGCCGGCCCTCGCCGCCGAGCGTCCCGCAGAGATCACCTCGCTGATCGCCGCCCTCGGCGATACCCGATTCGACCAGCGCGTGACCCGGTTCGAGTCCGAGCTCGCGCTGGCGGCACCATCCGACGTGCTCGTGCCCGCGCTCTTCGACGCGTTCGGGTACACGCGGAACCGCGACCAGATGCGCCTGCTGGCGGAGCGGGCGCCGTGGTCGGCAATCGCTCCTCGTCTCAGCCGGCTCGACCGTGATACGCGCGTGGAGCGGGTCACCGCGATCTTGCTGGGCGTGGGCTCGTGGATGCCGCTCAGCCCTCGCCACGCATCGCTGGCAGGGCTGACTCCGGGCAAGGTCGCCGCGCTGGAATCGCGCTGGCGCGAGGAAGCGACGTCGTGGGAGCACGCCATGCTCCCGCCAACGGTCTGGGACACCGCCCGCGTGCGCCCGGCCAACCACCCCGCCAGCCGAATCGTCACCCTCGCGGCGCTGCTGGGATCACACGGTACCGAGCTGCTGCCCGCGCTCCTCGATGGCGTGCGTGACGGTGTCTCGACCGAGGAGCACCTCATGAGCCTCGCCCAGCACCCGGGCACCCCGCCGCTCGGCAGGGACCGGGCGATCGCGATCGCAGCGAGCGTGGTGCTGCCGTTCGCGGCCGCCTACGCGCGCTCGACGGGCGATGACGCCTTGGAGGATTCGTCCCTGCGCGGATGGAACGCGTTACCCGCCGGTGCGACCGCCCAGGCGGCGCGGCGCGCCCGCCAGCAGGTTGCCGGCGACACCCGCATTACACGTCTCCGGGAACGCGGCAACCAGGGGCTGCTCTATCTCGATCGCCACTACTGCGGTCCCCGGCGCTGCTATGAGTGCCCGATCGCCCGCGCCGTCGTGGCCGACGAGCTTCGTCGCGCTCAGCCAACATCGTCGGCGTAGACCGACTCGTCAGCTGACTGCTGGTAGAAACGGGCGCGGCGGCGCGATGAGGCAACCTCGAGCTCGCGCGAGGAAACCCCGAGGCGACGCATGACGAAGCGGGTGAACTCGAGCCCTGCCTCGAACTCGGGCTGGACGACTTCCGACGCCCCGCTCGACCGAAGCATAAAGACCTCCCCCTGCACGCTCGCCCGCGCAACGATGTCGATCGTCGGGCTGATCTCCCGGGCGATTCGCGTCGCAGCCGTCGCGGCGACGAGATCCGGCACGGTGATCGCGATTGCGCGCGCCGAGGCGACGCCCGCATGCTCGAGCACCGAACGGCGGCCGGCGTCGCCGTAGATCGCCTCGATTCCGCGCTCGCGCAGCTCTCGCACCGTGGCCGCGTTGATGTCGATCACGACGAACGCGACATCGCGCCGCTCAAGCGCATTCGCGAGCACGCGCGCTACCCGTCCGTATCCACAGATAACCACATGACGTCGCATGCCGACATCGTGGCGCCCACCCTCGATCTCCTCCATATCCGCATCGTTGACGAATGGCAGCCGTACGAGGACGTCTGCCACACGAGGCGCCACCGACGGCATTCCCGGCGCGACGACGATCGACACCAGCGCCACCACGATCACCATCGCGTACTGCGAGGAGCTGATGATCTCGCCCTCGAGGCCGGAGCCAGCCAGCACGAAGCTGAACTCGCCGATCTGCGCCGTGAGAAACCCGGCGGATACCGCGATGAACGGGTTGATCCGCGAGGTGAGGAAGCCGCCAGTCCCGGCGATCAGCTTGCCGCCGATCAGCATCGCCACCATGAGCAGGATCGTGCCAGGATTCTCGAGCACCATCTTCGGCTGCACCAGCATGCCGAGCGAAACGAAAAAAAGCGACGCGAAGAGGTCGCGAAGCGGGATGATCTCCGCGACCACCTGCGCGTCGAAGTCGGACTCCGACACGATCAGCCCAGCCAGGAACGCGCCAAGCGCCAGCGAGAGCCCGGCCTCGTGACTCGCGATCGCGGTACCGAGGGCAATGGTGACTATGGTCAGCAGAAAGAGCTCGCGGGAGTCGGTCCGCGCGACATGGTACAGCACGCGCGGCACGAGAATCATGCCGAGCACGATCACCAGCGCGAGCGCGACGCCAGAAATCAGCAGCGAGCGCCCGATCTCGACAGCGAGGTTGCCGCTTACGCCCTCCAGCACGGGCAGCAGCGCGAGGATCGGCACGAGGCTGAGGTCCTGCACGATCATCAGGCCGAGTCCATACCGCGCCTGTGGACTGGTCGCCTCGCCACGGTTGAGCAGGATCTTGATCATCACGATCGAGCTCGAGATCATGAAGATGCCGCCCAGCAGGATCGCGGCGCGCGCATCCCAACCCACCAGCAGTCCCGCCGCAGTGCCGAAGAGGAACGAAACGGGCATCTGAACCGCCGCGGCGATCAACGCCACGCGGCGAACCTCGAGCAGCTCGCGGATCGAAAACTCGGCCCCCAGCGCGAACATGAGAAAGGCGACACCGAGGTTCGCCAGCTGAATCACGCGCTCCTGGTCCGCCACCAGACCGGGGCTGTACGGCCCGATCGCCACGCCCGCGAGAACGTAGCCAATCAGCACCGGCAGCCCGATACGGTCCGCGATCACGCCCGCGAGCGTCGCCACCCCGAGGGCCAGCACCATATCAAGAATGATTTGCACATCTTCCATGGTGTCGCCGCTCTCTCTCGGTGTGCCTGGCGCGCTTGCGGGAGGATCGCCGGACCGGAAATGCTCCCGAAGCAGTGTAACCGCTCGCATCCGGACGCCTTGCCGAGCCTTGGCACGGCCCGATGCGGCAGGTCAGGGTTGCGTTCGCTCGCCGGTTCCTCAACAATTGGCACCACGCAAGACGAAGAGAACGCAATCACAACGCCGTGAGCGCGCCGGCCCCGGGCGGAATGACCGTCATGACATGGGCCGTACCGGTGTTCCATCGCAAGACTCGATCTGCCATCAGGGGGCATTGTTCCGTGGGTCGATACATCCTTGGCCGATTGCTCGGCCTCGTATTCGTGCTGTTCGTGGTGTCGGTGATCGCGTTCCTGCTGATGCACGCGGTTCCTGGCGGCCCGTTCGCGCCCGACGAAAAGGGCCGGCTGCCCGAAGCGACGCGGCAGGCGCAGCTCGCCAAATACGGGCTGGACCAGCCGATCTATGTGCAGTACGTCAAGTACATGTGGCACGCGCTTCACCTGGACTTCGGCGTGCCGTTCCAGAGCCCGACCGAGACCGTGACGGGGCTCATCGCCCGCGCCTGGCCGACGACGATCAAGATCGGCGTCCCGACCATCATCATCGCCTACACACTCGGCACGGTGATGGGATTCATCGCGGCGATCCGGCAGAACTCGTGGGTGGACTACGTGGTGTCCTTCCTCGCCACGCTCGGACTCGTCGTGCCCAACTTCGTCGTGGCGCTGTGGCTCATCCTCTTCTTCAGCGTGTACCTGGACTGGCTGGAACCGGGCGGATGGGGAAAGCCCCAGCATTACATCATGCCGGTGATCGCCTACTCGCTCACGCCGATGGCACTGGTGGCGCGGTACACGCGCTCATCGATCCTCGAGGTGATGCGCTCAGACCACGTTCGCACCGCTCGCGCGAAGGGGCTCTCCGAACGGAAGGTGATGACATGGCACGTTGCCCGTAACGCGCTGATCCCCTTCGTGACGATCCTGCTGCCCGAGATTCCGAACATCCTCACCGGCTCGATCTTCATCGAGGCTGCCTTCCGCATCCCCGGGCTCGGACGCTTCTTCGTCACCAGCACGCAGTCCCGTGACTACCCCATGATCCTCGCGCTGGTGCTTCTGATTGCCGTCCTCTGGGGCGTGACCTACATCATCACCGACGTGCTCTACACCGTCCTCGACCCTCGCATCCGCATCGGCGGCCGCAGCTCGCTCTAGGAGAGACACCCATGGCAACCACCACCACGGGACAGCTCGCCACCGCCGAGCTCCGCACCACGACGCAGGAGGCGCGCAGCGCGCTCTACTATGCGACCCGCCGCTTCTTCCGGCAGCGCCTGGCGGTCGTCGGCCTCGTGATCGTGCTTTTCCTGATGATCATCGGCTTCGGCGCGCCGCTGCTCGCGCCCAGCGACTACCGCGCGGCGAGCCTGATGGACGCGAACAGGTTCCCGGGGTCGGAGTTCCTGCTGGGCACGGACACGATCGGACATGACTTCCTCAGCCGCGTGATGTACGGCACCCGCACATCGCTGATCGTCGGATTCGCTGCGGTCGGTGTCGCCTGTATCATCGGCATCCCGCTCGGGATGGCGGCAGGGCTGAGGGGCGGCTGGACCGACTTCGTCGTGATGCGGATCATCGAGGTGATGACGGCGTTTCCCGGCCTGCTGTTCGCGATATTCCTGATGACGGTGCTCGGCTCCGGCGTCGGCAACATCATCATCGTGATCGGACTCACCAGCTGGCTCACGCTCGCGCGGCTGATGCGCGCCCAGCTATTCATGCTCCGCGAGCAGGACTACGTGATGGCCGCGCGCAGCATGGGGGCGAACGATTGGTCCATTGCGGTCAGGCACCTCTTGCCCAACGCCGTCGCGCCGGTTATCGTGGCGATCACATTGGCAATCCCAACAGCGATCTTCGCCGAGGCCGGACTCAGCTACCTCGGCATCGGGATCAACGAGCCAACACCATCGCTCGGCAAGATGGTCTCCGACAGTGCTCCGTACATCCGGATCTACTGGCATCTGGGACTGTTCCCGACGCTGGCGATCGCGCTGATCATGCTGGGATTCTCCTTTGTTGGAGACGGGCTGCGGGATGCCCTCGACCCGCGACAGAACTAACCAGGCTGCAGGGGCTCAGTTCACACCACCAGCCCGCAGGGGCTGCGAAGGGAGACATACATGACACGGAAACAGTCGCTACAGGACTCCATCCGATTTATGCGCCCGCAGGACGCGACATTCTTCCAGCGTCAGATCACGCGCCGGACTGCCATGAAGGGTGGCGCGGGCCGTCGCCGCCCTCTCGGCTCTCGGGCTGTTCAGCGGGCCGACCGCGGCCGCGCCGACGGCGTTCGCCGGCCGGAGCGCGCTGCTTCAGGACGGCTCGCTGCCCGAGGATGCCGCACCGGCCGAAAACCAGGTGCTTCGCGTCGCGAGCGATCCAACCTTCGCAAAGGTGCTCGACTTCTACGAGCAGGTCTACGAGCGACCGGGCATCGCGGACATCTTCAGCATGCCGCTGGTACGGCTGACAAAGAACTTCGAAATCGTGCCGGGCGCCGCCACCGAGTGGTCGAGCAATGATGATGGCACGGTTTGGACCTTCAAGCTCAACGACGAACTGATGTGGTCGGATGGCAACCCCGTCACCGCAAACGACTACGTGCGCACCTTCCAGTACTCTGCCGACCCGGAGCACGCCTGGGACTTCACGTGGTTCTGGAATGGAAACATCGTCAATTACGAAGAGGCCACCGCCGGCGACGTGCCGCCCGAGGAGATCGGCGTCAAGCAGGGCGCGAACGAGTACGAGGTCGTGTTCGAGACCACCGCTCCTGCCCCGTACCTCGCCGCCAAGCTGCTCTACTCGCAGCCGCTCTCGGCGGCGGCGCTGGACGAGTACGGCCCGCTCTACAACACCAACCCGGACACGCACGTGAGCTCCGGTCCGTTCAAGCTCGAGACGTGGGAGCGCGATCAGCAGATTACCTACACCCGCAACGAGGACTACACCGGCGACATGCAGGTCGCGTTGCAGAAGATCATCGTGAAGATGGCGGCACCATCAACGTCCTACACGCTCTACGAAGCCGGGCAGATCGACTACATGGAGGGACCGGCTCCCGCGGAGCTGAAGATCATGGAGTCCGACCCGGAGACGGCGAAGCAGATTTACCAGGGTGTGGGCGACTTCGCCTGCCTGTACTTCTTCTTCGATGTGACGAAGGAGCCGTTCACCGACCTCAAGGTGCGGCAGGCGTTCAGTCACGTCATCGATCGCGAGGCAATGCAGCAACAGATTTGGGGAAGCCAGGCGAAGGCGGCCCCGTCCTTCCTGGCGCCCGGCTTCCCGGCCTCAAACACGGAAGAGCTGGCATCAATCCAGAACTTCGATCCGGACACCGGGAAGCAGCTGCTGGCGGACGCCGGTTACCCGGACGGCGATGGGTTCCCTGATTTGACCCTCTCATACCGTGGTGGCGGCACTCCGGTCGAGGAAGCGACGGTTCAGGCATACGCCGCAATGCTCAACGAACACCTCAACATCAATGTTGAAATTCAGACAGTAGACCGCCAGGCATTCTACGCCGCCATGAATGCCAAGCCAACCGAGATCCTGTTCGGCTGGGTCTCGTATGGCATGGACTACTTCGACGCTTCGAACATGCTGGGCGTCTGGAAGACCGGCGGTCGACACTCCTGGACCAACGAGGAGTTCGACAAGCTTGTCGACGAAGGCACGACATCACTGGAGGACACGGAAACCCGCAACGGCATTTTCAAGGACGCCGAGAAGATCCTTGTCGAGGATGTGCCCGCGGTGTTTGCCTACTTCGTCACGCCGATCCAGCTCATCAAGCCGTACCTGATCGGTCCGGCGCTCGAGCCAGACACCAACGGTATCGCCGCCGTGCACTGGCCGGGCTTCGCAACCACCGCGCATGCGCTCGAGGAGCTGTACGTCAGCGCCGACGCGCCAGCCGGTCGCGAGTAGATCTTCCGAGAACGAGATGCACGAAGGCCGGACTCCGGGTGGAGTCCGGCCTTCGTCATGCCCGAAACGGACGTTGCCAAACCGCAATGTGTCGCCACGTCGCCCGTCAGCGGCTATGATCTGGACGAGAACACCGGGACCCCGCGCACCCGATCTACCGCCGAAAGGATCACCATGGCCGCCGTCGCGTCCGACACCCGCCGCGCACACACCGACATTTCCCCCGAGACGCTTCGCACGTTCTTCCAGCTGGACCCGAGCATCGTCTTCCTCAATCACGGCTCATTCGGTGCCACCCCGAAGCCCGTGTTCGAGATCTACCAGGCGTGGCAGCGCGAGCTGGAGCGCGAGCCGGTTGCGTTCGTCTCCCGCCGGCAGGAGCATCTCATGGACGCGGCGCGCGGCCGCATCGGCGCATACCTGAACGCCGACCCCAACGAGCTCACGTTCGTGGTGAACGCCACGTCCGGCCTCAACGTGATCGCGCGGTCGCTGCCGCTTGAGCCCGGCGATGAAGTGCTGACGACCGACCTCGAGTACGGCGCGCTCGACATGACCTGGGAGCACCTCTGCGCAAAGGCCGGTGCTCGCTACATCCACCAGCCGATGCCGCTGCCCGCGACATCGCGCGAGGCTCTTGTCGACGCGCTCTGGGAGGGCGTCACGGATCGCACGCGAGCGATCTTTCTCAGCCACATCACCTCCGGTACCGCGATCATCCTGCCGATCGAGGAGATATGCGCCCGCGCGCGCGACGCCGGCATCATCACCATCATCGACGGCGCGCACGCGCCGGGACAGCTCGACCTCGACATGGAGGCGATCGGCGCGGACGTCTACTCCGGCAACTTCCACAAGTGGCTCTGCACCCCGAAGGGATCTGCCTTCCTGTACGTCCGGCCAGAGCACCACGAGTGGGTAGAGTCGCTGGCGATCAGCTGGGGCTGGTCCGGAGAGCACACGTTCGTCACTCGCAACCAGAAGCAGGCGACCCGAGACGTCTCCGCATTTCTCGCGGTGGGGCGCGGCATCGACTTCCAGCGTGAGCATGACTGGGACGCCGTGCGGGAGCGCTGCCACGAGATGCTCTCGACGTTCCGCCAGCGCCTGCACGAGCGCTGGGGCACAACGCCGCTCTACCCGGATTCGCCAGAGTGGTATCGCCAGCTTGCGGTGATTACCTTGCCTGACACCGCGCCAGACGACCTGCGCGACCGGCTCTTCTACAACCACGGCATCGAGGTGCCGATCACCGGACACGGCGACATGACCTTCGTGCGGGTCTCCGTGCAGGGATACACCACGCAGGCAGACCTTGATGCCCTTGCCGATGCCCTCGACGTCGAGCTCACATCCGGAGCCTGAGCCATGCCAACGCGCGACCTCCCGCTCGCCCACACCGTCCACAGCGCCTGCCCGCACGACTGCCCCGATACCTGCGCCATCACGACGACCACCGAGGGTGGACGCGCCGTCGCCTTCACGCCGGTGCGCGAGCACCCGGTGACGAAGGGATGGCTTTGCGCCAAGGTGCGGCCGTATCTCGATCGCGTCTACCATCCAGACCGCCTCACGACACCGCTGCGGCGCACCGGCCCCAAGGGCAGTGAGCAGTGGGAGACGATCACCTGGGACGAGGCACTCGACGAGATCGTGGGCCGCTGGCAGGAGATCATCGGCCGCTCCGGGGCGCAGTCGATCCTCCCCTATTCCTACAGCGGCACGCTCGGTCTCGTGCAGATGATCGTCGCCAGCGCCCGCCTCTGGAATCGGATGGGCGCCTGTGGTCTCGACCGCACGATCTGCGATGCGGCAGCCGGAGTCGCTGTTCCCGCGACGGTCGGCGCCAAGCACGGCATGGCGTTCGAGGACTTCCTGCACAGCCGCCTGATCGTGATCTGGGGGCACAACCCGGCCAGCACCAGCCCGCACTACATGCCGTTCCTGCGGGAGGCGCAGAAGAACGGCGCCACGGTCGTGCTTATCGATCCGCGCCGAACACTGACCGCGAAGTCGGTCGACTGGCACCTCCAGCCGGAGCCGGGCACGGATGGCGCCCTCGCGCTTGGGATCATCCACATCCTCTTCCGTGATGAGCTCCACGATGAGGCATGGCTGGAAGCGCACAGCACGGGCTGGCGCGAGCTGCGCGATCGAGCAAGCGAATACCCGCCGGAGCGTGTGAGCGGCATCACCGGCATCCCGGTGGAGGACATCGAGCGGTTGGCGCATCTCTGGGCGGAGTCGTCTCCCGCGGTCCTGAAGATCGCCGATGGGCTCCAGCGCAACCAGCACGGTGGCCAGGTAGTGCGCGCGGTGATCTCGATACCAGCGGTCACCGGACAGTACGGCGTTCGTGGCGGCGGCATGTTCTACAGCCAGAGCGGATGGATTGTCTACGACGCGGAGGCGGTCGGTCATGCCAGCGCGTGTCCGCCGGTGCCGCGCGTCGTCAACATGAACCGTCTTGGCGCGGCGCTGAACGGCGAGATCGACGGCCCGCCGATCCAGTCGCTCTACGTCTTCGGCGCCAACCCGGTCACGTCGACGCCGAACGCGCCGAAGATCATCGAAGGGCTGCTCCGTGAGGACCTCTTCACGGTCGTGCACGAGCAGTTCATGACCGACACGGCGAAGTACGCGGACATCGTGCTGCCTGCCACCAGCCAGCTGGAGCAGGTCGACCTGCACAAGCCCTACGGGCACCACCATCTGCAGTACAACGCTCAGGCGATCGCTCCCCTCGGCGAGTGCCGCAGCAACTGGGACGTGTTCCGCGCGCTCGCCGAGCGCATGGGCTACGACGATCCGTGGCTGCACCAGGAGCCGGAGGACGTCATTGACGAGGTTCTCACCGCCACCGCGAGGACGAACCCTCTGCTGGAGGGCGTCACGCTGGAGCAGCTCCAGCGCCACGGCACGGTGCCGTACAGCTTCGAACGCGTCAGCGCGATTCCGTTCGAGGGAGGCGCCTTCCCGACGCACGACGTCCGCATCCAGCTTCGCTGCGACGCCATGCTGGAACACGGCGAGGACCCGCTCCCCTACTACGCTGGCCCGGAATCGCCCGACGAAGGCCGTGCGGACGGCTCGCTACGGTTGCTTTCCGGCGCGGCACACCACTTCGTCAACTCGGCGATGGCGAACCTGCCGAATCTGGAGCGCAAGGAGGGACGTCCGACGCTGGAGATCAGCCCCGCTGACGCTGAGACACTCGGTATAGCCGACGGCCAGGTCGTGAAAGCGCACAACGCCCGCGGCAGCGTGCTGTTGCACGCAATGGTCACCGATGATGTCCGTCCCGGGACGGTGGTATCGCCGAAAGGGCACTGGGGCCGACGATCGCTCGATGGCCGCAACGTCAATCAGCTCACCACCGACGAGCTATCGGACCTCGGCGGCGGCAGCTCGTTCCACGGTACCCGCGTCTTCGTGACACCGGCCACGCCCGAGGACATGCGGCTCGTCGAGGTGGCAAGGCCGTCGCCCGTGCGTGCATCTGTCAGATAGGTACACATGACACTCCGTCGACCGGGACCCCTGAGTCAGCGGAAGAATCAACGCGCCGCCACGTCTGCAATGGCGTCAGCAACCGCGGGGATGACCATGCCCAACAACGCCTGGCCCTCCTCCGCGGTGGCCCGGTGCGGGAAGTCGGTGTAGCCGTCGAACGACTGCCATCGATCCGACGCCTCAACCCGTATCCCCGCGATGGCCGGCACGGCAGACGGATCACTCACCCGCTCCACGCGATCCCGCACCCGTGACGGATCGAGCGCCAGCATCGTCGCTGTCTCGAAGTGACCGGCGTGCCCGGGGAGCATGAGATCGGTGAATCGTCCGTCTCTCTGTATTGCCGGCGCGGCGATGTCCCAGTAGGACGCAGCAGCAAGGACGACAGTCGGCTCTGGCGGCGTCGCGATGGCGACATCCCGCACCGCAAGCTGGTTGAGCTCGTGGTTGCCGCCGTGCCCGTTCAGCAGGATCACCCGTCGCGCTCCGTCAGTGAGCATCGACTCGACCAGATCGCGCACGACCCGGTAGTAGGTTTCGGTTGACAGGGACAATGTGCCGCCGAACGGGAAGTGGTGCGCCGACGACCCGAACGCCAACGCCGGCGCCAGCACCACGTCACAGCGCTCGCCAGCCAGACGCGCCGCCTCGGTCGCGATGTGGCTGACCATGAAGGTGTCGTGGCCCGTCGCCAGGTGCGGGCCGTGCTGCTCCGTGGCCGCTGTCGGCAGCACCACCACGCTGCCAGGCAGCGCGTCCGCCAGCTCGTCTCGCGTCGACTCGTTCCAGATGATCATCGCCACACCGCTGCCTCCCCGCGGACGCATCTCGATTCCACCGAACCATCGTGGCCGAACACCCGCCCGCTGACAACAGGCATGATGCCGGGACGCGGACAGACCCGCGCCCCGGCATCATCTGGCTACATGCGTTCCGTTGGCGCTAGCTCGACGCGCAGGTGGGCTGCTCGTCGGACATGGCTCCCGACATCGACACCGGTATCGTCGACATATCGACGCGAACGAGCATCCCCAGCCCCTCGCCACGGTTCTCGCCGAAGGCGGGCGCGGTGAAGTAGAGGCTGCCCTCGGTGTCGAACCCGAGATATGCCGGGTAGTCGATGTCCGTCACCACATCTTCCATGGAGTCGGGACCGGTCTGGCGCACGATTCGCCCGCTGCCAGGGTTCAGGTACGGCTCGGCATCGAGGTTGTTCGTGGCCATCTCGGCGGCGTACAGGACACCGTCCGGTCCCAACACCAGGTCGGTGACTGCCGTGAGACCGGTCCACTGATCGCTCACGGTACCGTCAGCAGCGACATGAACCACCTTCGACGATCCGTCGGGATACGGGACGGTCGTCTCGAAGCCGACATACGCGCCGCCCTCACCGTCGAGGGCTACACCAGTTGGTACCAGATGTCCTTCTGAGAGGTCGGCGACGAGCGTGATCTCGCCTTCTCTCGTCACCGTCAGCAACCTGCCGCCAACCGCCTCGCTCACCCAGAGCTTCTCGCCGTCTGTCTCCAGGTCGAACCAGGATCCCTCAACGTTGTAGTCGGGCGCGATGAACGCGGGCGGATTCTCGGATGCCCAGGTGGCGAGATCGGCGACCAATTCGAGCGAGCCGTCATCGAGCACGCGGTAGATGCCGTTGGGCGCGTCCGCCGTGTGTCCACCACCAGCGAGGACATAGAGCTCGCCGGCGATCGTCACCACGTCCATCGGCCCCCAGGTCCAGCCTGCATCGGCCCAGTAGAGAGAAGGAATGCCCTCTGCCATGGGTGTGGGGCATCCAGAGACTATCGTAGCAAGGCTGCCTGAATCGCCAACCATGAAGGGAAGCGGCGTGGCCTGCACCTCCAACTGCGTGTCGCCGCCGGTGCCGGCAAGAACGAGGTAGAGGGTGCCGTCATCACCCCATGTGAACCCGCGCGGGTTGGTCAAGCCGCTGGCGACAACCTCAAGGCCACCGGCAACCGGACTCGCGCCGGGCGTTGCATCGTGGGCGATGGCAATGGATGGATACGCGAACGACACAAGCAGGATGAGGATTCCAATCGGTCTCGCAATCGACCGCACCGGCATGACCCGCTCCTTCCCGTGCAAACGAAGTTGTTGTTATGTAGTCCCACTCCGTACCTTACGACACCCACGCGTCACGTCAATCCCCGCGCATCACGCCGTAGCATCCTCGTGTCAGACGCGCTCGGGAATGCAAAAGCGCCACCTCGATCTGGAGGTGGCGCGCTTCCTTGGCTCGATTGCGGTCCGGGCCTGACCTAGAAGTCCTCGCGCAGCATGACGCGGCGTCGCTCCCGCTCCTGGCGAGTCGCTTCCCGGACCAGGTCCTTGACCCGATCCGGGCCACTGACGTTGTGCAGGTATTTCGTCGGCGTGCTGGTGTCGCCCGACGCGATATAGATGTCGCCCATCTTCGTGATGCGCTCCAGCGGGTGCTGCTTCACGCCGACATCGGTGACGCGGTAAAGCTCGATCTCCTCGGTGCGTTTTCCGATGAATCCGAACTCCATGACGAGCCGCTGGTTGGTGAGCCTGTAGCGGTTCATCAGCGCCATGCGCGGTGACCACAGCCGGCTGGGTCGCCCTTCCCAGATCACCCGCTCACCGCCGGGGATGCCGTCCAGGTCGCGACCAACCGGCAGTCCGTCGTCTGCAATCGGCGAGCCGCTGCCCGTCGGTTCAGAGTGCGGCGCTGGAGGGACGGCTTCCTGTGCTTGCGGCTGTGCCTGGACATCATCGAGACGACGCCCGCAGTTGTCGCAGAACCTGGCCGATTCGTCGTTTTCCGCTCCGCAGTCGGGACAGGTGATCATCGTTCGCTCCTCGGCGTGAGGGTCGGTTGGCTGTTCGAGACGGCTCGCAGCAATGGCACGATAGTACCGCGTTTGGCCCCGTCACGGTCCGGCAGTACACTCGCATCTGCAGGCGTGACACAGAACGGATGTGAAAGGTGGACCCATGGCCGAGGAAGAGACCGGCACCCGCGATCCGATCATCAACATCCGCGGCGAGAAGGTGGGTCTTGGACCACTCGATGCCTCGATGGTTCCCGACCTGACGCGCTGGATCAATGACTTCTCCACCATCCGCACGCTCGCCATGGATCCTCATCCGATGACGACGGAGCAGGAAGCGTCCTGGTTCCGGAACATTACGACCACGCCAAACCACGTTATCTTCGCAATCCATGATCTGGAAGACATGGCGCTGGTCGGATCGACCAATCTGTTCGCGATCGATCACCGCCACCAAACATGCGAGCTCGGTATCGCAATCCTCAACCCGTCCCGACGCGGAAAGGGGCTCGGCACGGAGACCGTAAAGCTGATCACCGACTACGCCATCCACGGGCTCGAAATGCACAATGTGCAGCTGGCGACCTACGAGTACAACTGGGCAGGTCAGCGCGCGTACCAGAAGGCCGGCTTCAAGGAGTACGGCCGACGTCGCGAGGCTCGCCTCCACAACGGCACGTGGTGGGACATCATCTACATGGACGTCATCGCCAGCGAGTGGCAGAGTCCGGTGATGGAGCGGATGATGGCGCCGGACGAGCAGCGCTGACTCGCACAATGCTGAGCGACGACACGCCGATCATCAGCCTCCGAGGGGATAAGGTTGGGTTTGGACCGCTCAACCATGCGTTTGTGCGCCTGCAAACCGGCTGGATCAACGACTTCCACCTAACGCGCACCATCTCCACGGACCCGCTGCCCCGCACCCAGGAAAGCCACGAAACATGGTATCGGTCCATGACGTCCGGCGAGCGACGCATCAGCTTCGCGCTGTACGACCTGACCGACCTGGCGCCCGTCGGCCTCGTCGGTCTGTTCGGTCTCGATCCCCGGAACCGCACCTGCGAGCTGGGCGTGACCGTCTCGGACGCGACCCGGCGGGGCCGAGGGCTCGGAACCGAGGCGGTACGGCTCATCACGGACTACGCGATCCATGGGCTGGCGATGCACAACGTCCAGCTGGCCGTGCTTGAGTTCAACGTCGCCGGCATCCGCGCGTACCAGAAGGCCGGTTTCACGGAGTATGGCCGCCGCCGGCAGTCGTGGCTGCACAACGGGCGCTGGTGGGACATCATCTTCATGGATGTGCTGGCCACCGAGTGGGAAAGCCCGGTCATGACGTCACTGCTCGCGCCCGGATCTGAGCGCGAGCAGGGCAAGGGGGCCACGATGTGAGACGCGGGCCGGGCCGGCGTCGAGCCAGCTTGGCCCGTTCCCGCTTGTGGTCCAGCAGACGTCTCCGGTCAGGCGTCGACCTTCGCGATGACCTCTTCCGCCATCCTCGTCGCCATCCCCTCGGTATGCGGACTGGGCAGGTAGAGCACGAAGTGCGTCGCACCCGCATCGGCGAACCGCTTGAGCGCCTCGACAGACCCGTTCACATCGTCCAGATCGACCCGATGCTGGTACGAGAGCACGATGTCGCTGGGATCGCGCCCGACTGTCTCGCAATGCCCCTTGAGCACATCCACCTTGTGGCTGAACTCCTCCACCGAGCCACCTGTGTAATTCCAGATGTCGGCATGCTTCGCGACCACCTTCAGCGTCAGCTGCTCGCCACCGCCACCGATGACGAAGGGCGGGTACGGCTTCTGCACCGGCTTGGGCTCGCTGCGGGCCTCATTGAGCTGGTAGTAGCGGCCATCGAAGTTGACCGTCGACTCGGTGAAGAGTCGCTTGATGATCTCGCACGCCTCGTCCAGCCGCCGGATGCGCTCGCCAGGCTTGTACAGCGGGATGCCCATGCTCTCGTGCTCATAGACATTCCAGCCGGCGCCGATGCCGAAATCGAGACGCCCGTTGGAGATGACATCGACGGTCGCCGCGATCTTCGCGAGAACCGCCGGGTGCCGGTAGGTATTGCCGGTGACCATGAGTCCGAGCCGCAGCCGCTCCGTCTCGGCCGCGAACGCCGCCAGCACGGTCCAGCCCTCGAGACACGGCCCGGCGACGTCGCCCTGGATCGGCGCGAAGTGGTCGAAGAGCCAGGCGTGCTCGATGCTGGGGATCTCCTCGGCCTCCTTCCAAACCTTCAACATCGCGTCGTAGGTTGTGTGCTGCGGTGCGGTCTTGATGCCGAAGCTCGCCATGTCTCCCCTTCTCCCGCGCGGTGGTCACCGCGCCTCACTGCTCGGACTGCCTCGTGTAGCCGCATCGTACTGTGAGACGGCGGAAGGCGACAGAGCCAGGCGCATGCGAAGATCGTCAGTCGAGGTAGTCCTGCATCTCGGTGATGTACGCCTCGAAGGTGTCGTTGCCGAACAGGACCATGCGGACCGTGCGGATCTCGGGGTACTGCTGCAGCCATGTCCCGAAGGGTGTCAAGCGCGATCCGCGCGGCGCGATTCACGGGAAACCCGTAGACGCCGGTGCTGATCGAGGGGAAGGCGATCGAGCGCACGTCGTGCTGGTGTGCGAGCTTCATGGACGCCCGGTAGCAGCTGGCCAGCAGCGCGTCCTCGTCACGGTCGCCGCCATGCCAGACGGGCCCGACGGTGTGAATGACCCACTTCGCCGGCAGCCTGAATCCCGGCGTGATGCGTGCCTCGCCGGTCGGGCACCAGCCGATCTTGCGGCACGCCTCGTCGAGCTCGGGACCCGCGACGCGATGGATCGCGCCGTCGACGCCGCCACCGCCGCGCAGCCCGTTGTTGGCGGCGTTGACGATCGCGTCGACCTCCTGACGTGTGATGTCGCCCTGCACCAGCTCGACGTAGCCGTCACTCAGCTCCATCTGTCACGCTCCCGGTTACAACACTCGGTCTCACGGACAGCCTCCCTCATCGTGCCAAAGCGCCGGCTGCGATGCGGGGGAGGTGCCGACAGCAACAGCGAGCGAGGGGTGAAGAGGACAAGACTGCGCTTCGCGCGGGGATTCTTCGACACGATGGGGACGTCGTTGCCGTCCCCATCGGCTCAGCATGACGATTGTTCCTGCGGCGGTCGCTGTTCTCTCCTACGCCGTGATCGCCTGCTTGAGAAGACCCGGCACCTCGGACGGACTCTCGGCGACGCGCACGCCGGCCGCCTCGAGCGCCTTCATCTTCTCGGCCGCCGTGCCCGCGCCACCGGAGATGATCGCGCCGGCGTGGCCCATGCGCTTGCCCGGAGGCGCCGTCTGCCCGGCGATGAACCCGGCCATCGGCTTGGTCACGTTCGCCTTGATGAACTCGGCGGCGTCCTCCTCGTCGGTGCCGCCGATCTCGCCGATCATCACGATCGCCTCGGTGTCCGGGTCGTTCTGGAACAGCTCCAGCGTGTCGACAAACGAGGTGCCGATCACCGGGTCGCCGCCGATGCCCACCGCGGTCGACTGCCCCATGCCGGCCTCGGTCAGCGCGTTGACGACCTCGTACGTCAGGGTGCCCGAACGCGAAACGAGTCCGACCTTGCCCGGCTTGTGGATGAATCCCGGCATGATGCCGACCTTCGCCTCGCCCGGTGTGATGAGACCGGGACAGTTCGGGCCGATCAGGCGCGCTCCGTGCGCCTTGACGTAGTGGTAGACCGGCACCATGTCGTTGACCGGCACGCCCTCAGTGATGCAAATCACCAGCTCGATACCGTTGTCCACCGCCTCGTAGATCGCGTCCGGCGCGAACCGGGCGGGCACGTAGATGATGGAGGTGTTTGCCTGCGTCTCGGCAACCGCCTCCCGCACCGTATCGAACACCGGGACGCCGGCGACCTCCTGCCCCTTGCGGCCCGGTGTCACGCCGGCGACGACATTGGTGCCGTACTCGACCATCTGCGTGGTGTGAAACGAGCCCTCACGGCCAGTGATGCCCTGCACCAGCAACCGGGTGTCCTTGTTAACCAAAATGCTCACGCGTTGCTCCTCGTGGTTGATCCTCATCCGGGAAGTTGCCGTCATCTCGACGGCCGGCGTCCGCGCCTGCGCTGATCGATCCTGCGTCGGTCGTTACGCGCTGGCGGACTTGACGACCTCGGCGGCGGCCTCGTCCATCGACGTCATCGCCGTGATGCCGGCCTCGGCGAGGATCGCCTTGCCCTCCTCGGCGTTCGTGCCGGACAGGCGGACGACGATGGGCACCTCGACCTTCACCTGGCCGAGCGCCTCGCGGATACCGTTGGCCACCTCATCGCCGCGCGTGATGCCGCCGAAGATGTTGATGAAGATCGCCTTCACGTTGGGGTCGGCCGTGATCAGGCTGAACGCCTTCGCGACCTGTGCCGCGTTCGCGCCACCACCAACATCGAGGAAGTTCGCCGGCTCGCCGCCGTTGAGCTTCACCGCGTCCATGGTCGCCATCGCGAGACCGGCGCCGTTGACGATGCAGCCGATCGTGCCATCGAGCTTTACGAACGAAATGCCGTTCTGATTCGCCTCCAGCTCGGTCGCGTTCTCCTCCTCGAGGTCACGCATCTGCTCGATGTCGGCGTGTCGGGCGAGGGCGTTGTCGTCGAAGCTCATCTTGGAGTCGATCGCCAGCCACTCGCCGTCGCCGGTAAGGATGAGCGGATTGATCTCGACCAGCGTCGCATCTTCATTGAAGTAGACGTCGTAGAGCTTCTGGGCGATCGCGGCGAAGCCGTTGACCTTGTCCGCCGGGAGACCGAGCTCAAAGCCAAGCTCGCGCCCCTGGTACGACTGGAAGCCGACCATCGGGTCGCCGAGCTTGCGCACGATCTTCTCCGGACTGGTCTTCGCGACCTCCTCGATCTCGACACCGCCCTCCGCGCTCGACATCACGAGCACCTTGCGGTTCGGCCGGTCGAGCACCACGCCGAGGTAGAACTCGCTCGCGATATCCGCGCCCTTGGCGATGAGGACCCTGTTCACCGTGTGACCGCGGATGTCCATGCCCAGGATCGCCTCGGCGGCCTCGCGGGCTTCCTGCGGCGACCTGGCGAGCTTGACACCGCCAGCCTTGCCCCGCCCGCCGGTGTGCACCTGCGCCTTGACGACCACCGTGCCACCGAACTCGGACGCGATCGCCTCGGCCTCGTCTGGCGTCGTCGCGACCTTGCCCGGGTTCACCGGAATCCCGTACCTGCCGAGGATCTCCGCCGCCTGATACTCATGGACATTCATCGAGCGCCCCACTCCTTGCTTGTCACGGAACACCGGCACGCGGGGCGATCGGCACGTTGTCGACCGCCTGGGCTGGACCCCTCCCGGTACCGGCACGTCTTTGGCTGCTGCATCCTAGCATAGCGTGTGCCATTCGCCGCTCGAAGGCGAAAGACCGGAAAATCCGCCTCGGAACACACCCACTTCCCGGCTATTCGTGCTATAGTGCAGGTACCGAGACGTTTCCAACAGGTCACACTCGTGAGGACGGTTGCCGGTGTCCTTTCGTGTCTGCCTCGGCCGGAACCGGATCGGCAGGGTTTTATCCGGTTTCTTTTCAACGTGTGCCGTCACGGCAGAGAGGCCGTGACAAGAGAGGTTCAGACGAACATGACTGATCGAACGCTGACGTGCCGCGACTGCGGCGCAGAGTTCACGTTCACCGCTGGTGAGCAGGAGTTCTACACCGAGCGCGGCTTCTCGGAGCCGCAGCGATGCCCGACGTGCCGGCAGGCTCGCAAGTCGCAGCGGAACCAGTCCGGTGGCGGCAGCAGCTACTCGAGCGGTGGCGGCGGCGGCTACTCGAGCGGTGGGTACGGCGGCAACGGCGGTGGCGGTGGTTACAGCGGCGGCGGTGGTGGCGGCGGACAGCGCCAGTTCTACCCGGCCGTCTGCTCCGAGTGCGGCCAGGAGACCGAGGTTCCCTTCGCCCCGACGCCAGGCAAGCCGGTGTATTGCCGGGACTGCTTCCAGGCGCGGCGCGCTCCCCGGTACTCCTCCTACTAGACCGGTCAAACGGTCTGCAAGCACGCATTCACGATACGGGGGTGGGCACCAGGCCTGCCCCTTTTCCATTTGGCGGAACCCACGGTGACCAACCAGCGCCTCAAGCGCATTGCCTACAGCCGCATGCACGATCGACAGCCTCCCATGCCGAACACCGACGTGCCGCCTGACACCTCACCGGCCACAGCGCCGCTCGTCCGTGAGGGACGGCTGGTCGACCTCCGGTCGCACACCGACGCGAACCGCGAGCCGTTCATCCGCTGGTACGCCGATCGCGAGATCGCCTCGATGCTCCGGCATGACCTCGAGCCGCTCAGCCGGCGTGAGGCGACCGCCTACTTCTCCAACATCATCATGCCGCTGTCCGAGCGTGGACAATGCTGGGCGATCCACCGCCACGACACCGGCCAGCTCATCGGCACGGCCGCGGTGACCGATCTCAGCAGCCTGCGCAGGACCTGCCTCTATCGCCTCGTGATCGGCGAAAAAGATACATGGGGCCAAGGGTTCGGCACGGAAGCCACGCGGCTCGTCGCCCAGCAGGTCTTCAGCACGCTACCCGTGACGCGCTTCCGCCTCGAGGTCTTCGCCCACAACGAGCGCGCCCGCCGGGCATACGAGCGAGTGGGCTTCTGCGCCTACGACCGGTACGAGGAGCGCGTACCGACGAAGCAGACCGTGCTCGACATCATCGCCATGGAGCTGACGCCTGAATCGCTGGCATCAAATATGCCAGAGCATCCAGACAGGAAGATCAGCGATTCCGAGACAGCTGACGCGCCGACTCGACAGTAGCGGTAGCCGGGTTCGCCGGTGGCAGCGCCGATGTGGCATTGGTATTGTTCACAGAGCCTGAAGACGAGACGGCTCTCCTCCCCACCGGGTCGGTCACACCTCGTGCGGAGAGCCCGACCACGGGGGATCCCCGGCGCCCCGACACCATTGACACACGTACCCACGCGCTGGGTCTCCAAAGGGATGCACACGATGGCACAAGACGACACGCGTTCAGCGACGCCAACGCTTGACAGGATTTCCGATCCGAAGGATCTGAAAGGTCTCAAGCCGCGGGAGCTCACCGCACTCGCCGCGGAGCTCCGCCACGAGCTGATCTCCACGGTCACGCTCACCGGCGGGCACCTTGGCGCGAGCCTCGGTACCGTTGAGCTCGCAGTTGCGCTGCATGCCGTGTTCGATTCCCCGAAGGACAAGCTCGTCTGGGACGTCGGCCACCAGGCCTATGTCCACAAGCTGCTCACCGGTCGCCGGGACCGCTTCACGTCCATCCGCCAGGAGGGGGGTCTCAGCGGCTTCCTCAGTCGTGACGAGTCCGAGCACGACACCTTCGGCGCCGGACACGCGTCGACCTCGATCTCGGCGGGTCTCGGCATGGCTGTGGGCGAGGCGCGCAAGCCCCGCGAGGAGCGCGGCTCGGTGATCTCGATCATCGGTGACGGTGCCCTTACCGGCGGGATGGCGTTCGAGGGGCTCAACAACGCCGGCCATATGAAGAAACTGCCCTTCATCGTGGTGCTCAACGACAACGAGATGTCGATCGCGCCGAACGTCGGCGCGCTCAGCACCTATCTCGATCGCGTCCGCACCGACACCCGGTACAACCGCGCCAAGGATGAGCTCGTGGAGCTCGTTGACCGGCTGCCGCAGGGCGACCTGCTGGTGGAGCTGGGCAAGCGGATGAAGGATTCCTTCAAGGAGTTCATCTACCACTCGATGATCTGGGAGGAGCTTGGCTTCACCTACATCGGCCCGGTGGATGGACACAACGTCTCCGCCGTGATGGAGGCGCTTCGCCGCGCGCGCGACCTGCGCGGGCCGGTCTTCGTCCACGTCGTCACCCAGAAGGGCAAGGGCTACAAGCCGGCGGACAACGACCTCGAGCGCAGCCATGCCGTGAGCGCGCCCAGCAAGCCGAAGGCCGCCAGCGCGCCACCGACCCCGCCCAAGTATCAGGAGGTCTTCGCCGACGCCCTGATCGAGCTCGCCGAGGATGACGAGCGCATCATGGCGATCACCGCCGCGATGCCGGGTGGCACCTCACTGGGCCGGTTCGGCGAGGCGTATCCGGACCGCTTCTTCGATGTCGGCATCGCCGAGCAGCACGCCGTCACCTTCGCCGCCGGTCTCGCCACCGAGGGGTTGCGTCCGGTCTGCGGCATCTACTCGACCTTCCTGCAGCGCGCGTTCGACCAGATCATCCATGATGTCAGCATCCAGCGCCTGCCGGTCATCTTCGCCATGGATCGAGCAGGGTTCGCCGGCGACGACGGTCGCACGCACCATGGCGTCTTCGACCTCAGCTACCTGCGGCTCATCCCGAACATGACGCTGATGGCGCCGAAGGACGAGAACGAGCTGCGCCACATGCTCAAGACCGCAATCGAGCACACCGACGGGCCGATCGCCTTCCGCTATCCGCGCGGCGCGAGCCTCGGCGTGTCGTACGACACCACGATGCACGCCCTGCCCATCGGCAAGGCAGAGATCATCACCGAGGGCGAGGATGTCGCCATCGTCGGCATTGGCTCGACCGTGCTGACCGCGGAGCGAGCCGCCGATGCGCTCGCCAGCGAGGGTATCTCCGCGACCGTGGTCAACGCCCGGTTCGTGAAACCGCTGGATGAAGAGCTTCTGCTCGAGCTTGCGCGCACCCATGCGGGCATCGTGACCGTCGAGGAGAACACCGTGCGAGGCGGATTCGGCTCCGCGGTGCTCGAGCTCTACAACCGTGAAGGTGTCGAGACCCCGGTGCGCGTCGCCGCCATTCCCGACCGCTTCTTCGAACAGGCGTCCCAGAACCGCCTGCGTGAGCTCGCCGGTATCGCGCTTGACGATATCGTCGCGCACGCGCGAGCGCTGGCAGGTTCACGGCAGGCGACGGAGGTTCCGCAGACGGCGACCGTCTCGTGACCGACGCCGGTATGACCGCCTCTGCGATGACGGCGGGGCAGCAGGATATGCTGGTCCGCTACCGTGACCTTCTGCTCGCGCGCAACGCCCGCACCAACCTGACGGCCATCCGCGACCCGGAAGCTGTCGACCGGCGGCTCATCGCCGAGAGCCTTCGGTTGCTTCCTGCTGTCGACGCCGCGTCTGGACCAGGCACAGAGGCAATCGACATCGGCACCGGCGGCGGGATTCCCGGCGTGCCGCTCGCGATCGCTCGCCCGGACATGCGGTGGACGCTCGTCGATGCCACGGCAAAGAAGATCGCATTTCTCCAGGACGTGATCGCCGAGCTCTCGATCCCGAACGTGGTGCTGTACCATGGACGCATCGAGGAGCTGGCACATGAGCCACACATGCGCGGCAGGTACCAGGTGCTGACCGCGCGAGCGGTCTCATCGCTGTCGGCATTGCTGGAGCTTGGGCTCCCCATGATCCGCACCGGCGGCGCGCTGCTGCTTCCAAAAGGCCCCGATATTGCGGGTGAGCTGGAAGCGGCGATGGCGGCGGCGCGGATTCTCGGCGGCAGCATCGCCTCGCACGACGTGCTTCCGGATGCCGGAACCGGCGTGGAGACGAGACTCGTCGTCGCGACGAAGGAGCGCGAGACACCGGCGGCCTACCCGCGACGGGCTGGCATGCCGGCACGGTCGCCATTGGGCTCGGAGCAACGAGACAAGGCGACGCACTGAACTGTGACGATATACCATGACGAGCCCGTTCGAACACTGCAAGTGGAGATGCCCGAGCCAGCCACGAATCCTCTACCGCAAGGAGAAGCTGCGCGGGGCATGCTGGGAGTACGAGATCGCGGGTGGCTGGCTGGTCGTGCCGACTCCCGGTGGTGGCGAGCGCCGCATCCTGCGGCATGAGTTTCGCTTCTACCGGCCACGCGAGACGGTGATCCACACCGCAAAGGGCGATCTCGTCGTCCAGCGCACCGCGGCCGAGCAGTGGTTCTTCACCGATCGCTGGTTTTCGCTCCTGCGCTTCACCACGCCGGAAGACCAGACGGTCGGGTACTACGTGAACTTTTCCCACCCGCTGCGGGAGCTGCGTACCAACTACTACCGGGACATCGACCTGGAGCTCGACCTCTGGCTCGACGTCGACGGCACCGTCACCGAGCTGGACCGCGACGAGTTCGAACAAGAGATCGATTGCCAGCGCCTGCCGCAGGAATGGGCGCAGGAGGTGTCGCGGGCGGCGGAGTCCGTGATCGGGGCGGTGGACTACTGCGTCGACTGCTACGGACCGGACGTGGAGTGCACCCGCGACCCGATCCATGGCATCCCGGAGTTCATCCTCCGCGCCTAAGCTGATCGTTTCTCACACCTCGCCTTCCTCGTCCGCCCACTGGGCCACCGCGCGCATCGAGTGCGCACCGAACGGGATCCAGGCGATGATCTGGAACCGCGGATCGAGCGAGAGATAGATCAGCACGATCCGAAACCGCAGCGGCTCGTGATAGCCAGGCACACGAAACGCTACAGGGTAATTGCGCCCGGCGAGCATCATTGCGTCAGCATTGTCCGGGAGGCTGTCCCATATTTCGTTGAACCGTGGCCACTCACGCGCTCGATCAATCATGCCTCGAAACCACGGGTCTTCAGCGTACGGCTGCGACTGGATCTTGAACGATCGCAGGTAGAGCTCGAGGTAGACCTCAGGGTTCGCGATTCTCTGTGCCATCCCAAAGGCCGGGTTAAACGTGAAGTCCAGCGTGGTCATGCCGATGTAGCGCTCGGGAACGGCCTTGCCTCGCTCGAGGCCGAGCAGCCTCGGTCCGTATCGGTTCCACGCCCAAATGCGGTGTCCGTGGTCCATGAGATATGCGGGCCAGGTCGTCACCTCGAGCTCCTGCGCGAAGAGGTAGCGAGCCTCTTCGACCTCGCTCTCGGTCGGAAGCGTCCATGGCAGCCGGTAGCCAAACGCCGCGAGCACGTTCCGCCGGGTGCGGTATGGCGCGTTGAGCCCAACGGTCAGGATCGCGTCGACCGTGTCGGCGTTCGGACGCTTGATTCTGCCTGTCTCGATGCGCTGCAGGTGCGCGGCATCGACGTGGACATCCGCCTCGGCGAGACGCATCGAGAGCTCAAGCAGGCTCATTCCCGCCTGCTGTCGAAGGTCGCGCAACAACTGACCGCCCGGGACGGCATGTGACACGTCCCAGGTCGGCACGACGTCTCGCACCACACCGGCACCTCCTCGCAAAAGCATTGTATTGCGATACGTTGCGACGGGTGCCCCCCGCCCTGCATCATACCAGCAAGGAAACCTTCTGAATCATCGTGGGCTGTGGCCCAGAGGAAGGCGAGAGTCCAGCGAGGCGGCGACGTGCCTCGCGTCGGGCCGATCGTGCATCGCTCGCGTCCAGCGCAGCAATTGCCCCCCATTGCGCTGGGTCGCGGTCACCACGGCAACATCCCGCGAGGGACGCCGCGGTGGCGGAGCAAGCGATGCCTGGACCGGACCGACGCGAGGCACGTGGCCAACGCCCGAGCGCCGAAGGCTCCGGCGGGAAGTGATTCCCGCCGGAGCCTTCGGCGCTCGGGCTACACGTCTTCCGGTCGCATTGCGTCGGGCAGGCGCACAATGCCGATGGTGCGGTCGTATGCGGAGCGCCGACCGGGATCCCGGAGAACCTCTCGCGCCTGGTTCAGCGCGCGCATGCGCTCCTGTGCCTCCTCGCCGCCGCCGCGATCCGGATGGTATTTCATCGCGAGACGCTTGTAGGCGACGTCGATGATTTCCGGATCTGCGGATGGATCGACTTGCAACACCTGGTAGAGTGTCGGCTGCAGCGCTCGCGCATGCACCGGCCGACCAGCGTTTGAACCGTTGCCGCGGATCCAGGTCGCCAGCTCCTCCTGCGTCATCAGCTCCTGCGCGACGTCATCCCATTGCGCGTCCGAGATACCCCATTTTCCGTGGCAGGTCATGCACTCCATGATGTGCTGTGAGCGCACACCCACAGTCGGGATCAGATAGAGGGTCAGCTTGCGCCGCGTGTTGTACACCGCGAAGGTCCGCCGCTCGTGACAGGCAGGGCACTCATGGATGAGAAACCCGCGCTGGTCGATGTAGTCCTTCGCACCTATGATCGGGAATATCACCCGGCGTCTCTCCTGCTCGGCATCATCATTCCGCCGTTGAGCCTATCAGGCACAGCTATCGCATTCCAGCAAACGCGGGCGGGAGCGGTAGCCCGCATGCGAGAATGGTGACATTTCTGCCTCTGCGCGCCGCGCGGGCACGCGCGACCAGGGAGATCGCCATGACCGAGACCCTGTCATCCACGCCGTCTTTCGTGACCCGGTGGCTGGATACGCTTTCCGACATCCCACTGGCTGACATCGCACCGGATCCAGGCACGACGGGCATCTTCTCCGCCGACCTCATCAACGGCTTCCTCCGCGAGGGCGCGCTCGCATCCGAGCGCATCAACAGCATCACACCCTGCGTGCTCGACCTGATCACCCGCGCGTGGGACTACGGCGTGCAGCACTACGTCTTCCTGCAGGACACTCACACCGAGGATAACCCGGAGTTCCGCGCTTACCCGCCGCACTGCATCGCCGGCACGCGCGAAAGCGAGATGCTCCACGAAATCAGGAACCTGCCCTTCGCCGACACCTTCCATATCATCGAAAAGAACGCCCTGCATCCGGCCGTGGAGACGGAGTTCGACGAGCTGTGGGACGAGCAAAGTCACATCAACCGCGCGATCGTCATCGGCGACTGCACGGACCTGTGCGCGAACCACCTTGCGATGCACCTGCGCATGCGAGCCAACGCGCTCGGTTTGCAGGATTTCGAGGTCATTGTGCCGGCCGACTGCGTCGAGACCTTCGACATCCCCGAGCGAGAGGACCTCGAGCCGGGCGCTGCGCACCCCGGCGATTTCTTCCACGATGTCTTCCTGTACCACCTCGCCTCGAACGGCATCCGCGTCGTTCGAAGCATCACCTGAACCGCGACCGTACCCAGCGAAGGATCCAGCACACATGAGCGACAGCAGGCGAGGGCTTGTGCACGAACCAGATGGGGCATTCAGCGAAGAAGGTGGTCACCTCTTCCTGCCGGAGTCGACCGCCCTGTTCGTCGATCTCTACCACATCGATGCCGCCTACATGGCGTGGAAGGGCGACCACCTCGGCACGGCGACCTTCGACCTCTATACGCGGTCGAATCCGTTCGCCGGGGGCTTCATGCTGGTATCCGGGCTCGAGCCGGCGCTCGACTATCTGCAGCGCTTCTCCTTCGACGAGGAGCAGCTTGCCTATCTCGAGCGCGTGAAGCACTACGAGCCCGCGTTCCTCACCTTCCTCAGCGAGATGCACTTCACCGGCGACATCCACGGCGTGCCTGAAGGCGAGATCGCCTTTCCGAACGAGCCGATCCTGCGCGTGACCGCTCCGTTCCACGAGGCGATGATCATCGAATCCGGCCTGCTGCGCGCGATCGGGGTTTCCACGCTGATCGCGACCAAGGCCGCCCGTCTCACCCTCGCCGCTCAGGGCCGCGGCATCTCCGACTTCGCCTTCCGCCGGGCACATGCACCGCACATCGCGACCCGGTCCGGCTACATCGGTGGGTGCCACAGCACGTCGTTCGTCGCCGGCGCGATGGAGTATGACATTCCCGCCGGCCGGCACGATCCCGCACGCGCTGGTCCAGGCCTACCCCACCGAGATCGAAGCATTCCGGGCGGTGGCCTCGTCCCTGCCGAACTACAGCCTCCTGCTGGACACCTATGACGTGGCGCAGGGCATCGCCAACGCGATCACGGTCGCGAAGGAGGAGCAGGCACGATCGGGCAACCGCATGGCAGCGGTCCGACTCGACAGCGGCGACCTCATCGCCGACAGCAAAATGGTCCGGGAGCGCCTGGATGGTGCGGGTCTCACCGACGTCCAGGTACTGGTCAGCGGCGATATCGACGAGTACCGCATCCAGCACATTCTCGCGGCCGGGGCACCGGTCGATGGGTTCGGGGTGGGCGGAAATCTCGGCGTGGGGCTGGGGACCGTCGCCAGTGGCACGGTCGGCGGCGTGATCGGCGCGGTGTACAAGCTCGTCTGGTTCGACAGCGACAGCGAGATGCCATCCCGCATCAAGCTGGCGGGCGGCAAGAGCACCTGGCCGGGTCGCAAGCAGGTGCACCGTGTCGGCGAGTTCGAGCGGGATGTGATTCAGCTCGACGGCGAACCAGCGCCTGCCAATAGCCGCCCGCTCCTCCAGCCGATCGTGCAGGAAGGAACGCGGGTGGCGCGAGAGGAATCCGTCCATACCATCCGCGAGCGCGCGATGGCGGCACTGGCGTCGCTGCCCGAGCCGCTTCGCGCGCTCACGCCAGCCAGCCAGTACGAGGTGAAGATGTCTCCCGCATTGCTCGAGCTGCGACAGGAGACCATCGCGCACTACGAGGCCGAGCTCGCAAGCGCGACGAACACCAGCACGTAACTCCGATTCCGGATGCAGACCGACCGGACCCGAGGCTCGATCCACGGGCGGTCGTGCACGTCCATGTCTCAGCGTTGTCAATTCAACCAAACGCTGCAAGCGCGTGGAGAAGTGGCGTCGTGCATCTCAACGAGGCACGTTCAACGCGAATTCTCCACTCCGCACCCGGCGGGAGCTGCGGTCGAAGTGACAGCCTGGGCGGTCACGGCTGGCGCCACCGGCGTCACGTTTTGCCGCGCTCACGAGCCGTGCTACCAGAGCGTCATGCTGTCGGCGAACAGCTGGCGGATATCCGCCTTCGAGGGCTCCTTCGGCGAGATCACGAGCAGTCGCTGCTGCGGCATCGTGCCCTCCACCAGGGCATCGAGATCGTCCTCGGTGATACCGACGCCGTTGAGGCCATTCGGCATGCCGATCGCCTTCATCATCTCCGTGAACCGCGTGGCGATGGCATCCCCGGCGTTCTGCTCGTCGACCTCCCCCGGAGACGCCCCGAGCAGGATCGCCGCCTCGAGGTGGGCCGCCGGGGCGGCGTCGGCCGTCCAGCGGAAGATCGCCGGCGCCGTGAGCACCACCGACATTCCATGCGGGACGAGGCTGTGGTCGTGCGGGTAGTCTGCCGGGAAGTAGTTCCGCGAGAGGCGAGAGATCGGGTAGGACAGCGCGTGCGGAAGGTGCACGCCGGCATTTCCGAATCCGATGCCCGCAAGCGTCGACGCCAGCAGCATCTGGCCACGCGCCTCGTCGTTGGCCGGATCGTTGACGGCGTCGACAAGCTGCTTCGCGCCGATGCGAATCGCCTCTCGCGACCAGATATCCGCGACCGGGTTTGAGCCCTGGTACGGCGTGCGAAGATGCGGCTTCTCTGGCGCCGGACGCTTGTTGTATGGCACGGCGGTGAATGACTCGATTGCGTGGCAGAGCACATCGAGGCCGGAACACGCTGTCACCATCGGCGGCAAGTCCCGCACGTTCTCCGGGTCGACCACGCCGAGGGTTGGCCGCAGGTACCGATGGGCGATCGCCGTCTTCGTGCCGATCTCCGGGAAGTCAAGCACCGCATTACCGGTCGTCTCGCTGCCGGTGCCAGCCGTGGTCGGCACGGCAATCAGCGGCTTGAGCGGACCGGGAACCGGACGCCCCTCGCCGATCGGCTTCGTCACATACGCGAGAAACTCCGCCGGATGGGTGCTGTAGAGATTGGCAGCCTTGGCGGTATCCATCACGGATCCGCCCCCGACGGCGACGAAACCATCGTACCCACCCGCCACCGCCGCGTCGATCGCGACACGGAAGGAGGCGTCGGTTGGCTCGACGAAGACGTCGCTGAAGATGTCGTACTCGATGCCGGCGTCGTCCAGGGCCACCCGTGCGGTGTCCATGATCCCGCTCTCAACGAGCCGCGGATCGGTCAGCAGCATCACTCGCTTGCATCCTCGCACCCGGGCGTCGTCGCCAATCTCCCTGGTAGCGCCGGGGCCGAACTTGATCGCCGAGCTTTCCATCGCGAACACGGTTTCAAAAGCCATGGTTCCGGGTCCTCCTCCTGCGCCGCACTCGACATACAGCGGCGCAATCTGGTTCGATGCTCAACAGCCCACTGGCCGCAACACGCCAGGCTGGATTTTGCGATACTCGTCAGAAGCGTAGCGTTTGCACTGTATCGCAGAATCGTCCCTTCCGGGGACCTGAAGGGAAACCGTTGGTCGGTCTCGAGTTCGTCATCGTCTTCCTCCTTATCGTGCTCAACGGGCTGCTGGCCATGTCGGAGTTGGCGGTGGTGTCGGCGAAGACATCGCGCCTGCAACAGCGTGCCGACAGCGGCAGCGAGGGCGCGAAGGTGGCGCTCGACCTCGCCGCGGAGCCGGACCGCTTCCTCTCGACCGTGCAGATCGGCATCACGCTGATCGGCGTCGGCACCGGCGCCCTCGGTGGCGCGGCGCTCGCCAAGCCGGTCGGGCACCTGATCGCGCGGATTCCCGGCATCGGCGCGACCTCCGCGACGAGCGTCGCCGGCATCGTGGTGGTGCTCGGTCTCACATACCTCTCGCTGGTGATCGGCGAGCTGGTGCCGAAGCGGATCGCACTGCAGCGAGCCGAGGCGATGGCGATCCTGATGTCGCGCCCGCTCCGCGTGATGGCGAAGGTCACCGCACCGATCGTGACGTTGCTCGCGTGGTCGAGCGACCATGTGCTGACCGTGATCAGGCAGCACGGCGCCGATGTGCAGACGGTGTCGGAGGACGAGGTTCACCATCTCCTCCGCGAGGGGCGAGAGGCCGGCGTCTTCGGTCGCAAGGAGACCGAAATGGTCGCGGGCGTATTCGACATCGGCGATCGCGCCGCATCCGAGCTGATGACGCCGCGGCACCGGGTGGTGTTCCTGAACCTCGACGACTCGCGCGAGCGCAACCGTGAGATCATGCAGGAAGCGTCACACAGCCACTACCCGGTATATCGGGGCTCGACGGACAATGTGGTCGGGATCGTTTCTGCGCGCGGGCTTTGGCAGCAGGCGCTGCGAGACGAGCCGTTCGACCTCGAAGCTGTTATGACCCAGCCGCACTTCGTGCCGGAGATCGCGCCCGTGCTCTCGGTGATCGAGCACATGCGGGCGACAGGCACGCGGGACGCGATCGTGGTCGACGAGTATGGCGGCGTGTCCGGCTTGATCACGCTGATCGATGTGCTTTCGGACGTCGTGGGCGAGCTCGGCGACTCGACCAACACCGGCATCAAGGGGAGCGTCCGGCGCGACGACGGTTCGTGGCTCCTGGACGGCAACCTGCCTGCGCATGAGACGCGGGAGCTACTCGACATTGATGAGCTGCCGGGCGAGGAAGAAGGGCACTTCGAGACGATCGGCGGTTTCGTGATGGACCAGCTCGGGCACATCCCGTCGACAGGCGAGCACGTCACGCTCGCCGTCTACCGGATCGAGGTCGTCGACATGGACGGCAACCGCATCGACAAGCTGCTCGTCCAGCGTGAGAACAACGCCGAGACTCATGCGTCGATCGACGACACGGGCGCGTAGCAGGGAGCCGCGCGCGACGTATGGGTGACGTTGAGGAGCGCATGATCATGATTTCGCTCATCACGGAGAACAAGGACGCCATCGCCGAGATATGCAGGGAGTACCGCATCAAGCGGCTGGATCTGTTCGGGTCCGCGGCGTCCGGGACATTCGACCCGGCTACCAGCGACATCGACTTCATCGTCGATCTCGGTGGGTACGAGCGAGGCGTATCCCGACGGTATTTTCGATTCGCTGGAAGCGCTCGAGGCACTCCTGCAACGTCCCGTCGAATTGCTGACCGAGGAACAGATTCGGGACCCCTACTTTCGAGAGACAGTGGAACGACACAGAGAAAATGTCTATCGAACCGGCAACCGAAGAGGCTGCGTGACGTTCGACGCGCGGGACGAGAGCTCATCTCGTATTGCGAGGGGCGTAAGCGCGAGACCTGCTAACCGACAGGATCGCTGCAACTCATCGTTGAACGTCTCCTCGAGATTATCGGCGAGGCGCTTCGGCGGGCGGAACTTGGCAATCCCGAAGGTATCGGAGATGCTCCCCGAAATACGCGAAATCGTGGGGACGCGGAATCGCCTCATTCATGGGCACGACGATATCAACTACGATCTCGTGTGGGACATGGTGGAGCTTCACGTTCCAGATCTGGTCGCCTCTGTTGATCATGTTCTTGCAACTGACTTCGATCCCAATGGCGGATGATCAAGGTTGGCGTCGGGCTTCACTTTCACGCCGGCGGCGATAGATGTCGCCCCAGGCGTCGGCGGCGGCAACATCGTCGCGCTCGCTCTCGACATCGCCGTAGCGACTGCGCTCGTACCGGGTTGCCAGATCGTTGAGCGAGGCCGCCGTTCCCGGCCACACCGCCCGCAGCCGCGCGGCGAAGTCCTGCGGCGTCTCCGCCTCCCCTCGCCCGACCTCCTGACGCACAGCAAGCACCTGCAGGTAGCGCCAGGCATCACGCACCGATGACGGCGCATGGTCGAGATTCAGCCGTGGCAGCCGCGCTCCCGCGCCGCCCGCGACGGAAGAGGTTCCGCAGCTGCTCCCGGGCGAGGTCGGTGCTGAACATGCTGCTGCGCTCCTCCTCGCCCACTGCCTCGGCCTCGGTGTCCTTCGGCCGGCGCGTCAGGCGGAACAGCAACACGACCACGGCGGCCACCACGATGGCAAGCGCGCCCCAGCGCACCAGCGCTGCATACTTCCACGGCTCCGACTCGCCGCGCTCCTGCATCTGAAGCGGGTCGCCCTGCATCGCCGCCGGGGGCTCCGGGGGCTGCATCGGTCCGAAATCCATGTTGAACACGGAACGGAATAGCTCGGAGATTGCGTAGAACACGTAGTAGAGGACGTAGAAGATGCCGTACAGCAGCCAGAGCAGCAGCTGTCCTGCGGCCCTCAGCGCCAGCACGAGGCCGCCGATCATCGCCGAGAAGGCGCCAGGAGTGAGCAGCACCGTCACGACGATCGCGACGAGCAGGATGATCGCGGCAACCCCGCTCACAAGGCGCGCCCAGCGCGACCACGACGGAGGCCGCCCGCCACTCTTGCTGATCTGGGATCTGGACGCGTGGATCTCCGCCGCCGCGACGAGCGCAACGGAGGCAATCATCAGCGCCGGCACCACCAGCGGTGCCGACCGGAGCGCCTCCCTGCCGGCGTCGTTGTCGATGAGTGCGGCGAAGACGAGCGAGCCGATCGCCACCAGCCACGACCGCTGCGTGCTGCCGCGAATCTCCTCGGCGGTGAACAGGAACTCGATCGTTGCGTACCGCACGCCCTGCCACCAGACACCGAGCGACAGAAGCAGCGGCGCGACGAGGTAGCCACGGGAGCCGACCAGCGATCCTGGCTCGGCCAGCAGCCCGCGCAATCCGTACACCGGCTCCAGCCCGATCCAGATCCCCGCCGCCAGCATCCACAGCGCCGCCAGCGCGAGCGGGAAGTAGCGCTGGTCGCTGGTGACCCGCGAGATGAAGCGGGTGGACCAGAACGCGGCGAGCCCGAGCAGCGCCAGCCCGCCGGGCCACATCACGTCCCTGCCACCGGTCAGCCCGAAAGACGGCCCGAAGAAGATGTGCAGCAGCGGCGTGATCGCCAGCGTCTGTACCGTCGCCACCAGCACTGGCAGCAACAACAGCTCGGGCCAGTTGCGCCACCGACGGCGCCGGCGCGGTGGAGCGTCAGACGATTCGGTCAAGGACGATCTGATCGATCGCATCCCATCGCTCCTTCGTGCCGAGGTGGTAGACAGGAACCCGCCGCCGAAGGTCCGGCAGCAGCTCGGGGCGATCGCCGATCGCAACCAGCACCACCCGCTGGTTGCCGGTCGCCCGCGCGAGCCGCATCAGCACGCGCTGCATCGTCGGTGTGACCTTGCAGGTGACAACGACAATAGTGGCGCCCCATGGCAGCCGGGAAATCTCCTCCGTCAGCATCTGCTCGATGCGGGCGCCGAAGGCAGGAGCGATCATCGCGAGGCGCTCGAGGATGTGCGTCAACTGGCCGGGCCGGCGCGTCGGCGGGATGCGCACCGAGCGCGAGAGATCGGGGATCGGTGCGTTGGCGTACATGCCGACCTGATACCGACCCTCGAGCAGCTGCGCGCTAATGGACGCCGCGACCACCACCGCGAGCTCAAGCAGGTCCGACTGCTGGCCCTCCCACAGGTGCGAGAACGTGATCGTGTCGAGGAACACCGCCGCGACCGGCGTCGCCGAGGGCTCGGACACCCTGGTCTGCAGCTCTCCGGTCCGCGCCGTCGCCCGCCAGTGGATGCGACGCGGGCTGTCGCCGGGCTCGTACTGGCGCACGCCGGCGATGCGCATCGGATCCTCCATCAGCGCCTGCGGCGGCTTGAAATCGCCGTACGGCTGCCGCGCCGGCACGATCACCTGCGACATCGGGACCACCCGCGGGTACGTGAGCACCCCGCTGATCTGATCGAACCGCCGCTTCCTGCGCACGAGCCCAAAGGGATCGGTCGCGGTGAGAACCGCGGGGCCGAACCGGTACCAGCCACGGCGGTGTGTGCGGAACGTGTATCGGTAGTCGACCCGCTCGTAGAACCCGAGGCTGAACAGCGTGCGAAAGAGGCGCCGGTTCGGGATCTCCGTCCGATCCAGTGTGCGGTCCGGGATCGTTACGTTTTCGGTGACGTACTCGGCCACCTCGAGCCGCGTCACCGGCAGCGGCTTGAGGTTCACGGTCTCGAGCGTCACCGTGACGTCGTCACCATGAAACGCTCTCCGCGAGGAAAACGAGCGCGTGTAGCTGGTGGCCACCAGCGAGAAGTCCCACCAGAGCCGGAGCGCGAGCGCCACCAGCGCGATGCCGATGCCGACGAGGACCAGCGCCTCCTGCCGGAAAACGACGCCGATGACGATCAGCAACGCGCCGATGCTGACCCAGCGCGGCATATCGATGCCGACATCGGGCGTGTTCCACCAGGCAGAGAACCGTTGCCAGCGCGAAAGCGGTGTGGTGGGTGCGGAAGCGACCATGATCCGAGGCTAGAGCGCGTCGACCGGCTCGGTCGGGACATGCGTCGAGGCGATGACGTCCTCGACCAGCTCCTGCGGCGTCTTGCCGAGCAGGTCCGCCTGGGCGGTCGGAATGATGCGGTGCGCCAGCACCGGCACGGCCAGCGCGCGCACGTCGTCCGGCGTCACGTAGCCGCGCCCGCTCATCGCGGCACGCGCCTGCGACGCCCGCGAGAGCGCCAGCGCCGCTCGCGGACTGGCTCCGACCTCGATGTTGGCGGCGCCACGCGTGCCTCTCACCAGCCCGAGCAGATAGTCCTCCACAGCCACGCTGACATGCACGTCCTGGACGTGCCCGACGAGCGCCATCAGCGCATCGGGGCCGGTGACCGGCGTCAGGGATTCCAGCGGCTCGGACGAGCGGAACCGCCGCAGCATGCGCCGCTCGTCGTCGGCGTCCGGGTAACCGATCGTCGTGCGAATCAGAAACCGATCCAGCTGCGCCTCCGGCAGCGGGAACGTTCCCTCCAGCTCGACCGGGTTCTGCGTGGCGATCACGAAGAACGGCCGTGGCAGCTTCACCAGCTCACGATCGACCGACACCTGGCGCTCCGACATTGCCTCGAGCAACGCGCTCTGCGTGCGCGGACCCGCGCGGTTGATCTCATCGGCGAGCAGCACGTTGCTGATGATCGGCCCTGGTCGGTAGCTGAACTCGCTCGTCTTCGGGTTGAACACCAGGGCGCCGGTGATATCGCTCGGCAGGAGGTCCGGCGTGAACTGAATGCGGTTGAACGACCCGCCCAGCGCGCTTGCCAATGACCGCGCCAGCATCGTCTTGCCGGTCCCCGGTACATCCTCCAGCAGGACATGCCCCTCGCAGAGGATGCCGATGAGCGTCAGCTCGATCACGTCGCGCTTGCCGATGATCACCTTCTCGATCGCGTCTGTGATCTGCGATGTCACCCGACGGATCTCGTCGATCGTCGATGACGCGAGGTGCTGGTCCTGTTCTGCCGCCATGTGTCGTGATACCCCTCAATCCGCGTTTCCAGTGGTGGCAGTGTACGACAGGTTTCTCGACGTGCGTGTTCGATCTCGGTTGGACAGCAAACACTGAAGCCCGCCCGGTGGGCGAGCCTCAGCGCGCAGGAGGATATAGAACTGGAGTGGTCAGCAGGTCAGGCGGGCGAGGTGCCCGTGTCGGGCATGGCGCTCATTGGAGGCATCTCCGGCGACCGAACGGGTCCGGCGGGAGACGACGGAGCCAGCAGCCATGCGGTGAAGAGAATGACGAAGCATGCAAACGCGATGATCAGCAACATGGTCGAGGTCCTTTCCGTGCCGGGCGCCAGTGACAGCGCCCGGTGAGAGCGAAAATGATGCGCTACAGCTGGTAGGCGAGCTCGCCATGCTGGCTGGAGTCGAGACCCAGAGTCTCCTCCTCCTCCGGCACGCGAAGCGCGGTGACGAGGGCGATGCCCTTGAGAATCAGGAAGGTCATCACGGCCGAGAAGCTGATCGCCGCAACCGTCGCGACGAACTGGATCCAGAGCTGCTCCGGGTTGCCGAAGAAGAGCCCATCGGTGCCGCCGATCGAGGCGTCGGCGAAGAGGCCGGTCGCCAGGGCGCCCCAGATCCCGCCGACGCCGTGGACCGCAAAGACATCCAGCGCGTCGTCCAGTTTGGCCACCTGCTTGAGCAGGTCGACCGCGAAGAAGCAGAGCACGCCGGCGCCGAAGCCGATAATGACCGCAGCCGCTGGGCCGACGAAGCCGGCCGCCGGCGTGATGCCGACGAGCCCCGCCACCGCGCCGGCGGCCGCGCCCAGCACGCTCGGGCGTCCGTGGCGAATCCACGACACCGTCATCCAGGTCATCGCGCCCATCGCGGCGGCAACATTGGTGACCACGAACGCATGCGCGGCGAGTCCGTTGGCGGCGAGCGCGCTACCGGCGTTGAAGCCGAACCAGCCGAACCAGAGCAACCCGGCGCCGAGCACGGTCATGGTGAGGTCGTGCGGGTCGGTCGGTCGGGTGCCGAACCCGACGCGTGGGCCGAGCATCCGCGCCGCGACAACGGCGGCGACGCCCGAGGAGATGTGGATCACGGTGCCGCCCGCGAAGTCGAGCGCGCCGAAATCGAACAGCCAGCCACCACCCCAGACCCAGTGCGCGAGCGGGGCGTAGACCAGCGTCGACCAGGCGAGGCTGAAGATCACGAACGCCTTGAACCGTTTGCGCTCGGCGAACGCGCCGGTGATCAGGGCGGGCGTGATTGCCGCGAACATCATCTGGAATGCGACGAACGCCATCACCGGTATGCCGTAGCCGTCGAGCACGTCGTTGGGAGCGATGTTTCGGAGACCGAGGAAATCAAGCCCGCCGATCACGCCGCCCTTGTCCGGGCCGAACGCGAGGGTGTATCCCCACAGCACCCAGACCACGCTGATCAGCGCAAGCGTGAAGAAGCTGTGCATGATGGTCGAGAGCACGTTCTTGCGGCTCACGAGACCGCCGTAAAAGAAGCCGAGCGCTGGCGTCATCAGCATCACGAGCGCCGATGCCACCAGCACCCAGGCAGTGTCACCACTGTTCATCCAACCACACCTCCTGTCCGATCCTCTGCTGGAGTTCCGATATCACCCTGTGTGCATTCCGCACAATTCTCCGCCGACCGCTACGTTCCTCGTCGACGTAAAGCCAGTGTGAAATCAATCACGATGCTGTGACACTGGCATCAGGCACAAATCGTTCCGCAGTTTTTGTGAAATCTGGTACACTGCATTGCCGCCGACCCCCAGCACTTCTGATTGGTACCGAGATTGCGGTGCTATGCGGTACGTCGCCGAGAATGGGACAAGCCTTCACGCCGGCCGATGATTGGGAGATCATGGGGACAACCATGCAGGAGGACATGCACATGGACGAAGGACAGAAGGTTTACGGAACAGCCAGGCTGGCTGAAGCGATCGCGGCGATTCCGCCTGATCCCGGCACGGTGGCCCGGCACCGAGCCGAAACCCTGATCAAGACCGACACCATCCGCGTCGTGCTGGTGACGATGCTCGAGGGTGGCGAGCTTCAGGAGCACGCCGCTCCCGGGCCGATTACCATCCACGCGCTGGAAGGCGCGATTGACGTCGACGTCGACGGAACGGCTCACTCGCTCAACGCCGGCGAGCTGATCGCCCTTGCCCCCGGCGTCCGGCATGCCGTGCGGTGCCTCAAGGAGGGCGCCTTCCTGTTGACGATCGGCGTGATGACCCGCGTCCCCGACAAGGGTGGCCACCATGTCGAGACAGGCGGACTCGGGACGCCGATCGACGGGGGTGGAGCCGCCAATGGGTGACCATCCGGTCTATCGCGGCGTCTTTCCTATTGCGCCTACGACCTTCCATGACGACGAGTCGATCGACGAGTCGAGCCAGCGCCGCGCGATCGACTTCATGATCGACGCCGGCGTGGACGGCATCTGCATCCTCGCCAACTACGCCGAGCAGTTCAGCCTCACCGACGCCGAGCGCGACCGGTTGCAGTCCGTCTGCATCGAGCAGGTCGACGGTCGCGTACCAGTGATCGTCACCACCAGCCACTTCAGCTCCCGCATCGCTGCGGAGCGCAGCAAGGCCGCGCAGGATGCCGGCGCCGCGATGGTGATGCTGATGGCGCCCTACCACGGCGCGACGCTCCGAGTGGAGCCGGACGCGCTTCGGCGGTTCTTCGGCACTGTGGCGGATGCGATCGACATCCCGATCATGATCCAGGACGCGCCGATGAGCGGCACGCCGCTGCCCGCTCCGCTCCTCGCCAGCCTCGCGCGGGAGATTCCGAAGGTGCAGTACCTGAAGGTGGAATCGCCCAAGGCGGCGGAGAAGCTGCGCGCGGTGATCGAGCTGGCGGGTGACGCCTGTCCGGGCCCGTTCGACGGTGAGGAGGGCATCACCCTGATCCCCGACCTCGAGGCAGGCGCGACCGGCACCATGCCGAGCGCGATGATTCCGGAGGTCCATGCCGAGATCGTCCGACGGTGGCATGACGGGGATCGCGATGGCGCCCGCGAGCTCTGGGAATCATGGCTGCCGATGATCCACTTCGAGAACCGGCAGTGCGGGCTCCAGGCAACGAAGACCCTGATGAAGGAAGGCGGCGTTATCGCGAGTGAGGCTGTGCGCGCGCCGCTCGGTCCGCTCCCACCGATGATTCGCGACGGCTTGCTCGCGCACGCTCGCCGGCGTGACCCGTTGATCCTTCGCTGGGGAAGGGACACCGTCGCCTGAGGCGTCCGATGGAGGCAGCATGACCATATCTCGGTCCGATGACGCGCCGGTCCTCGACGTGGGAGAGCCAAAGCTACTCGTCGACTTGCCGTGCGAAACCGGTGAGGGACCGCTCTGGCACGAGAGTGAGCGAGCGCTGTACTGGCTGGACATACCACCCGGTCGCGTTTACCGCTTCGATCCTGCGACCGGAGCCAACGAGCTCGCACACGAGCATGGCTCGGCCATAGGCGGGATGACCATCCAGGACGACGGATCACTCCTTCTCTTCGGCGAGCGCGGCAAGGTGACGCACTGGCGGGACGGGGCGACGCGAACCATCGTCGACGAGATCCCCGCCGAGCGCGACACGCGCTTCAACGACGTGATCGCCGACCCGGCCGGCCGGGTCTACTGCGGCACCATGCCCGGCGAGGACAATCGCGCAAGCCTGTACAGGCTCGAACTCGACGGCACGATGACTCGGATCTACGACGACATCGGCCAGTCGAACGGCATGGGTTTCACAAAAGACCGCCGCACCATGTTCCTGACCGACACGAAGTTCCGCGCGATCTACCGGATGGCATGGGACGAGCGCTCCGGCGAGCTCCATGAGCGAGAGGCGATGATCCGCACGCCGCAGGACAACGGCGCACCGGATGGGATGACCGTCGATGCCGAAGACACGATCTGGTCGGCGCGCTGGGGCGGCTGGGGGCTGTTCCGGTACGACACGGCGGGCGCGCTGCTCGCGAAGGCTGCCATGCCGGTGAAGAACGTCTCAAGCATTACCTTCGGCGGGCCGGAGTACCGAACGGCGTTCATTACGACCGCGACCGGCGGAAGCGACCGGAGTGAGGAGATCGGCACGCTGGCCGGCTCGCTCTTCTCGCTCGACCTCGGCGTACAGGGCAAGCCGCCGTATCGCTCGAGCATCCGCATCACCTGACGCGGGACACGCGCCGTCTGCATGGACGAACCTGATGTATCGCGCTGACCTCGCGCGGCGCGGTCAGCTCCGCTGCTCGGACCACAGCCGGGCAAGCTCGATGCACACCTCGGTCGCTCGGCGCATATCCTGCACGCTCACCCACTCCAGCGGCCCGTGCTCGTTCTGCATGCCGGTGAAAATGTTCGGCGTCGGCACGCCCATCTCGGTCAGTCGCGAGCCGTCGGTACCACCGCGCGCCGGTGTGGAGATCGGCTCGATGCCAAGCTTTCGGCATGCCTCGTTGGCCAGCTCGACCGGGCGCATGTCCTTCTCCAGCCAGTAGCGCATGTTGCGGTACTGCGGGGTGATCTCGCAGGTGATGCTGGCGCGTGGCTCCGTCGCCTCGACCACCTCGCAGACCTCCCACAGCAGCTCTCCGTGCGACTGCAGCCCCTCGAGCTCGAAGTCCCGCAGGATGAAGTGCAGCTCGGCCTCGGCGGCGTTTCCTTCCATCTGATAAAGGTGGATGAAACCGTCGCGCCCATCCGTGGTCTCCGGCGTTCGGGTGACGCTCGGCAGCGTCATCACGATCTTCGAAGCGAGATGGAGGGCATTGACCAGCGTGTCCCTGGCGCTGCCAGGGTGCGCCGACACGCCAGTGACCTTTACCACCGCCTTGTCCGCCGAGAAGGTCTCGTACACGATCTCGCCGAGGTCGGCGCCGTCGAGGGTGTACGCGAAATCGGCGCCCAGGTCCTGCGGCAGGCGCTCGTGGACGCCGCGCCCGATCTCCTCGTCCGGCGTGAAACAGACGCGAATTTTGCCGTGCGGGATCGACGAATTCTCCAGAAGATGGCGCGCCATCGTCATCACGATCGCGACACCGGCCTTGTCGTCCGCGCCCAGCAGCGTGGTGCCGCTGGCGGTGATGATGTCCTCACCGACCTTGCCGGCGAGATACGGGGTCCGCGCCGGCGAAAGCACGAGCTGATCGTTGTCCGGATAGGTGATGTCACCACCGTCGTAGGCGCGGTGGACCACCGGCTTCACACCATCGCCGCTGAACCCCTCGGTGGTGTCCACATGGCCGAGGAAGGCAATCGTCGGCACGGTGCCTTCCACCGTCGAGGGGATCGTCCCAAGCACCGCGCCGTAGTCGGTCACCTTCACGTCGGCCGCACCGAGCTCCTGCAGCTCATCGGCGAGCAGATTGAGCAGGTCGTACTGTCGCTCGGTGCTCGGCGTGGCCGACGATGCCTCCTTGCTCTCGGTGTGGATGCGCGCGTAGCGTACCAGCCGGTCCTCGAGCTCCCTGTCGAACGTGTCACTCATGTACGGTTCCACTCATCCTTGCGCCCTGAGGGCGCCTCACTCCGTCGGATCGATCGGCGGCCGGCGACGAGGACGTCGCGACTCTTCGGCCGCCCGGCGCGTATCGCGGTCGGGTGCGGCCCGCCGGCGCGGTTCCGGTTGGTCCATGCCCTGCCGTGTGTTCGGCAGGTCGGGCAGGTCGCCGTCGCGCAAGCTCGCCTCCGGCGCCCGGCGGCGATGCATCGGCCGCTCCCCGGAAGCTGGACGACGTGGCCGCCTGTCCGGGTACGAGGTCGCGGGCACGTCGTACTCGCGCGTAGACGTTCCCGGCTGGCCGCGGTCCGGCATCGGCTGCTCCGCCTGCGGGTCCGCCAGCCGGAAGATCTGGTAGAGGATGATCGCGCCGAATGTGCCCAGGGTGATGCCCTCGAACGTGAAATTGCCGAAGTGGACGGTGTAGTTGGCCGCGCCCACAATGATCGCCACCGACGCCACGAACAGATTCACGCCGCGGCTGAAGTCGACCCGGTTCTCGACCCAGATGCGGGCACCGGTGATGGCGATGAGCCCGAACAGCACGGTGGAGACCCCACCAAGGACGCCGGCAGGGATCGAGCTGATCAGCGCGCCGAACTTCGGAGAGAGCCCGAGCACGATCGCCGCACCGGCGGCGATCACGAAGATCGCTGTTGAGTACACGCGTGTCACGGCCATCACGCCGATGTTCTCGGCGTAGGTGGTGACGCCGGTGCCGCCACCGGTGCCGGCGACCATCGTCGCGATGCCGTCGCCCATGAACCCGCGACCGAGCCACGGCATCAGGTCGCGACGCGTCATCGCCGACACTGCCTTGATGTGCCCGGTGTTCTCGGCGACGAGCACCACGGCGACGGGCGCGATCACCGAGATGGCGTTCCACTCAAACGACGGTGTGACGAAATCCGGGAATCCAATCCAACCCGCGTCCCTGACCGGCTGGAAGTTCACCCCGCTGATGGTGGCGAAGCCCAGGTCCCGCCCTGCCGCGGTGGTCCCGCCGAGCACGAGCGCGGCGAGATACCCGACGATCGTGCCGAGGAGGATCGGCAGCCGGCCGATAATCCCCTTTGTGAACAGCGCGATCGACATGATCGCGAGGATGGTGATCAGCGCGAGCCACCCGTCCTGGTCGACGAGCCCCTTCGCCGCGCCGGCGAGGTTGAGTCCGATGATGGCGACGACCGAGCCCGTGACGAGCGGTGGCATCAGCGCGTCGATCCAGCCGGAGCCGGTGTACTCGACGACCGCGCCGATGATCGTGTAGAGCAAGCCGGCGGCGATAATGCCGCCGAGCGCCTTTGGGATGTCGGCTGCGTTAAAATCGCCGACCGCCATTGATCCGGTGACGGCGGCGACGGGCGCGATGAAGGCGAAGCTCGATCCGAGGTAGCTCGGGATCCGCCCACCCGTCATCAGGAAGAAGATGAGCGTGCCGATGCCGGAGAAGAAAATCGCGACGTTGGGATCGAACCCCATGATGAGCGGCGCCACCACGGTGGAGCCGAACATTGCGAGCACGTGCTGAATGCCCATCGCGAACGACTGCCCCCACGGCAATCGCTCGTGCGGCGCGATCAGTCCGGAGCGCTTCTCCCTCCACGCGAACAGGCTCGCCAGGCCGGACAGATCCGGCGCGTTACGTCGTTGAGCCATGATCTGTTTCCCTCTCCCAACCCATGCACCAACGTGTGCGCCCACTGCGCTGACCGGCCATCGGGGTGGCGCGAGCAGCGATATCGCATGTCCCACGGATCGCAGGTGACTCTGCTCGCATATTGTCGGGTTCGGGAATCCGTCGCGCAAGACGCTGCAGGCGCAGCAGGCGAGGGCATCCTGTGGCGCCCTCGCCTGGCGATCGGGAGCGATCTACACGCCGGCTGGCAAACCGAACGCCTCCCGGAGCTGCGCGAGTCCGGCGGGGATGCCGTCCTTCGGGTGCGCCTTGCCCTCGAACTCCATCGAGAGGAACCCGGTGTAGCCAACCTCGGCGAGCATGCTGGAGATTCGCTCGTAGTCTATCTCCGGTGTCACCAGCATGCCGCCACCAAGGTAGACCTTGGCATGGACGACGGCGAGATCGTCGAAGAACGTCGCCATCTCGGCGTACTGGTCGGGTCGGTGGAAGAAGTTTCCGAGGTCGAGCACGTACTTGAGCCACGGCGAGTTGACACCGTCGTGGATGCGGACGCAGCCGTCAGCCGTGCCGGTCAGGCCCCAGTGATTCTCCAGCACGAGCGTGACACCGCGCTCGCCGGCGTACTCGGCGCCCTGCTTCAGCGCGTCGATCGCCCATTCGTAGGCCTGATCCTCCGTGTACCCCTCGACCGGTGGCTCCTCACCGCCATGCTCCAGCATCTCCTGGAACGACGAGGTCGTGTGCCAGCGACCACCGAGCGCCCGCACGAATGGCGCGCCGAGCGCCTGCGCCATGTCGACCGCGTCCTTGAGCTTCTGCAGCTCCTCCTCGCGCTTCGCAGGGTCGGTCTGTACCGGGTTGTGGCTGGCGGCCACGGTCACCGGCGTGATCCCCCGAATGGCAGCGTATTGCCGCAGCTCGTGGAGCCGCTCTTTCGTGGTGGCATTGTCACGCTTGAGATGCTCGAACAAGACCTCGAGTCCACTCACGCCATGCTCGGCGCAGGAGTCGATCATCTGCTCGATGGTCAGGCCATTGTCACCCTCGGGGCCACCCCCAAAGCGATGGAACGAGTACGACGAAATCGCGAGTTTCACAGTCATTCAGCGTGTTTCCTTTGTTAGATTGCAGGGAACGGGCACGCGCACCGATCACCTTTGACGAGGGACAGCAAACCAGCCGCAACTGTCGCTGTCAATCCTCGCGCCAGTAGCCGGGGTGGCGCTCCCGGAACTCCTCGACGGTCATCCCGTACTCCAGCAGGTCGCTGTGGCGGCCATGCGTGTACACCACGCGCCGGCGCCTGCCTTCCAGCTCGAATCCAACGGACTCGTGCAGCTTCTGCGAGGGCGGGTTGACCTCCATCACCTCGACATTGCACTTCTGGTACCGCAGCTCCTGGAAGAAGTACCGCAGGATCAGACAGATCGCCTCCTTCGCGTAGCCGCGACCGCGATACTGCTGCTCGACGTGCAGTCCGTAGCTGAACACCCCGGAGCGCTGGTCGCAATGATGCGTGGCGATGCTGCCGACGAGCGTGCCATCGACCAGCGTCTCCATCTGCGCGGTGAAGGCATCGCCCCTCGGGCGCTCAGTCGAGGCATGCTCCACCCACTTGCGTGTGGCGGCGCGGGACACCGGCGGGTTCATCACCCACTGGAACCGAGAGACATCGTCCTCCTGATCGACGAGGAAGTGCGCGTCCTCATCGCCAGGCTCGATGCCACGCAGCCGGATCAGCTTCCCTTCCCAGTACTTCGCCATGAAACCTCCGTTTCGGGACACTTCTCGTTCGCAACGAAATGACCGGACCTGCTCTGCGCGTGTCGCGTTTGCCTACCGCCAGCCCACCGTGATCTCGTCCGGGTCGATGGCGGACGTTTCGTCGCGAACGGTGATCGTCTTCGAGGTTCCGGGCGCGATGTCGACCCAGTTGTCGCTGTACCACGTCGACGCGACGGGCCGCTGGAGATGCACGAACCAGCAGTATCCGTCATCCGGCGCCGTCAGCGTCACCGCGAGCTCGTGGTTGCTCACCCGTCGTTTCTCGACCCGTGGCTCCGCCGGTTTGCGATCGAGGTCCTTGAAGTCCGCGAAGAAGTGCCGGTTGTCCGGGAAGCGCTCCCCACCGCTCGCCGCACGGAGGTAGCGATCGTCGCCGGCCACATCCTTCGGCCACACCGCGACGCGCTCGCTCGAGTTCGCGGGCAGATCGACGTAGAGGTTGCGCTCGCTCGATCACCTCGCCGTTGAAGGTGCCGATCGTGACGGTCACCTCCTCCTCGAACCGCTCGAGCCGATCGTTGGTGATCCACAGCTCCACCGCGTCGTCCGTCTCCCGGAACGATGCGAGCACCGGCGCGTAGACGCGCTTCAGGGAGTAATAGCCCGCCTTGCCGAAGCCGTAGTAGTCCATCACCGACCAGCTCAGCACCGGCCAGCAGTCGTTCATCTGCCACACCAGCGAGCCGGAGCAGTGGGGCTTGCGACGCCTGAAGTGCTCGATCGCGAACTTCAAGCCCTCCGCCTGCGCAATCTGGCTGAAGTCGATGTAATCCTCAAGTGTCTGGGGCACGCCGGTCACCGACTCCATCAGCATGTCGCCCTTGTTCTTCGGATTGTCCTTGTTGTGCCAGTCCATCGCCGGGCTATGGTGATAGAGCTCGTCTTCCGGTACGGCGCGGCGCAGCGTCTCCGGCACCGGTGAGGCGTGCAGCCCGAACTCGGAGCAAAACCGGGTCATGTCCTCCGCGTATCGGCGGTAGCTCACCATCTCCGGCGTCAGCACCTGCGTCGGGCGCTCTCCGAACCGGCGCGGGCTCTGCCCGTGCCACGCATCCCAGTTGTGCCGGTTGCCATCCTCCATGCTGTTGTAATCGTTGCCGCCGTATGGCGAACCGGGCCAGTAGGTGGTGCGGCCGTCGAGCTCGCGCACGGCGTCGGGCAGGATGGTGTTGTAGTACAGCTCACCGTACGGCGGCCGCTGGTCGAAGGGCTCGTTCCAATGCTTGCCGTCATTGAGCCACTGGTTCTCGTTGTTGCCGACCCACACCGCCAGCGCTGGATGGCTCCGAAGGCGTCGCACCTGGTACCGCGCCTCACGGTCGACCTCCTCGACGAACGTCGGATCGTCCTCGGGGTATGCCGCGCAGGCGAACATGAAGTCCTGCCAGACCAGTATCCCGAGCCGATCGCACTCGTCGTAGAAGCGGTCATGCTCATAGATGCCTCCGCCCCAGACGCGCACCATCTGCATGTTGGCGTCCCGCATCGCCTCCAGCCATCGGGTGTACCGCTCGTCTTCGATCGCGCCGACGAACGAGTCCGCCGGGATCCAGTCTGCTCCCTTGGCGAAGATCGGCACGTGGTTCAGCACGAACCGGAAGAAGCGCGTGCCCGGCTCGTCCGGATCGGGCGACTGGTCGAGCGTCAGCGATCGGATACCGACCTTCCTCGCATCGACCGCGACGACGTCTTCGCCGGCGAGCAGCTCCACCGTCAGGTCGTGGAGGACGGGCTCACCGAGATCGTGTGTCCACCACAACCTGGGCTCCGGGATCGTGAGGTACGCGCGACCGTCGGCGTTTCCGGCGGGGGATATCGGCAGGTCGACCTCGGCGGTCCACTCGTGTTCGCCGCCCGGATCCCGCAGGGTCGCCCGGGCGCGAAGCGGGTCCTGACCGGAAACGCGCTCGGCCTCGACCCGCACCGCCACCACCGCCATCGATTGGTCAGGCGCGAGATCGACATTGTCGAAATGAACACCGAGGATCCTCGCCCGATCATCCCGCCGAAGCTCGATCGGTCGCCACGCGCCGATGGTCGGCAACCGTGGACCCCAGTCCCAGCCGAAGCCGAACTGGGCCTTCCGCATCGCCGTGCGCTCGGGGTTCGCGCCCCACTCGCCAATCGTGCGCCCCTTCGTCGCCATCAGCGGTGGGTGGAATTGAAGGGCAAGGAGATGGTCGGAGCCGGCAACGACACGGTCGGTGATGTCGATCTCCGTGTCGTGGAACATGTTCTGGCTCGTGCCGATCTCCTCGCCGTCGAGGTAGATGGTCACGAACGTGTCCAGCCCGTGAAACACCAGCTGCCAGCGCTCGTCCGCCCCGAGCGAAGTGTCCGGAACGGAGAGCGGAATGCGGTACCACCACTCCTGCTCCTCCATCCAGGTACAGTCCTGCTCCTGCTGGTCCCAGAACGGGTCGGGGATCTTGCCGGCGTCGATGAGCGTCCGGTGGACATCGCCCGGGATGGCGATATCGAGCCAATCGGCGTCATCGAACGCGGCCAGTGCCAATCCCCGGCCGACCCCTGTACCGGGATCGACGTGCGCCAGCTTGCCGGCACGGAGAAACGCCGATGCGTGCGGGTCTGCTTGATTCTGCACGATGGTTAGATCCTCTTCTGTTCGTTACAGTGGCGTCACCCCGGCGCCGGCTCGTTCGAATGCACGAACAAGTCTAGCAAGTGACACGTGCCCGATTCCGAAGGCTGGCCGGAAAATCGGCTATGCTTGGCATGGAATGTCCGGTCGCTGCCTGCAGGAGCGCAATGTGGAAGATCAGGTTCTTCATCAAACGGATACGCCACCCTCGGTCGCGCCGCCGCGCGATGGGGAGGATGTGCTCACCGGTGCGACGGCACATCCGGCGACCACAACCTTCCCGGTGCTGCTGCAGGCACTGCGCTCGCAACGTGGCTGGTCCAAGGCCGACCTCGCCAAGCGAGCGGGCTTCGACCCCAGCACGATCACCCGGCTCGAGCAGGGCTCCCGCAACCCGGACCGCGAGACAGTGCAGCAGCTGGCTGGCGCGATGGCGCTGACGATCACCGACCGCGACCGCCTGCTGGCAGCGGGCGGGTACCGGTCCGACACGTGGGACGATCCCGACCTGGTGCAAATCGCCACGCTGCTCGCCGATACCTCCATCCCGGTCCAGGCCCGCGCCGACATCCGCGCGATGTTGCGAGTTGCCATCTCCCACGGCCGGCTCGCGCGCGCCGAGTCCCCTCGAGCAGCGGACCGCTAGTCCTCCGCAGCTTCAATCAATTTCAAGCTGTCGGGTTATCTATTTAACGTAAGTTGTTTACTTTCCTGAATCTGCGGTATAGGGTGATACCCGGGTCACGTCCCGTGCATGCTGCGATCCGACCCGCAAACATTTGGAGGACACCGTGGAACGCAAGACAACCCGACGCCGGCGCACCTCCGGTGCGTCACGATTGTTGGCGAGCGCGATGCTGGCGCTCATCCTGCTCGCGATGCCGGCACTCGCCGCGAGCGCGGCACAGATCGACATCCCCCAGCCCGGTTCGCAAATCGAGATTCCTACGATCGAGGTACCTGAGGTGCAGATTCCGGAGGTAACCCTCCCGGAAATCCCGGAGGTTACCGTACCTGAGGTGCCAACCGTCGAGATCCCAACCGTCGAGGTGCCTGAGGTCGAGATCCCGACCGTAGAGGTACCAACGATCGAAGTGCCGACCGTCGAGGTACCAACGGTTGAAGTGCCAACCGTCGAGGTACCCTCAGCGCTCGAAACCTGCCAGGCGCAGTTCCCGGACGGCGTCAGCAACGTCTCAACCATGGTCGAAGATGCGCTCGCGGACTCCGGTCTGCCAGCGGATCTCGTCGCCCAGATCGTCGAGCTCGCATCGGCCGGCGACCTGACCTGTGCGGACCTGTTCCCGGCGTAACTTCCGGCATTCCGCAGAAATCGCGTGGGGTCGCGCTACGGCGGGACCCCACACGATGCAGTTCGATTCCTCTTGGTCAGAGGGACACCTGGCGTGACGTGCCCGACGATAGGGACGTGATCCGCCGGCCGATGGAGGCACCCACGGCGTCTCCATTCCTTCAGCTCCCAGGCGAGGGACCCATGGGCCGGCGGCTCCGGATCGATCCATGCACCGCCGGCGGCCTGCGCGCACATCTGCCTCTCGACATCCCGAAACCGGCACACATTCAGCTGTGCCGGTTTCGTCCTGAGCTCCCGAAATCGGTCAGCGCCGCGCGCCCGTCCGGTGGAGCGATTCCTTCCATCAGAACGTTCCATGGCTGGTCGTCCGGTTTGGTCACACCCGTTTGGCTCACCCGAAGGCGAGGACACCGACCCCTTCGATGCCGATGGCGTTGGGCTCCGTGTAGAGCCCCGTGATACGCAGACCGGCGAAGGGAGCTGACTCGACGAGCCCCGCGATCTGCCGCTCCGGCTGGTTGTATGCCTTGATCAGCGGCGTGAACAGGGTCACCATCCGGCAGTCGAGCCCGGACACCTCCACCCCGCCAGGGGGTCGCTCCTGCTCGAACACCTGCAACGCGAAGCGTCCCAGGTGCGGCACGCTGTCGGCCACCGCTCGCGCCATGGTCGCCTTGTCGATGATGTCGTCGGCGCCGGCCACGCGCAGCGAGAGCTCGACCGCGCCATTCCCGTCGTGCCGCGCCGCCTGGCGCGCGAAGATGGCGCGGGTGACATCGACCAGCGCCGCCGGGTCAGCGGTCATCAGCACCTCACCGGACCCTGTGTACGACGGCAGCACGAATGCGCCGGGTGGGAGCCGCCGCCCACCATCGGCTGCATGCCACGGCTCCTTCCGCAGCAGCAGTGCCGGGATGCCGGCCGCCATCGCGTACATCGTGCCGATCGGGTAGCCCGACATGCCTGGCACGATCAGCAGGTCGACGCGCGCGTCACGCAGCACGGCGGCCGCCTCGGCGACGTGCCCTCCAAGGATGTCGGGACGCACGGCGTTCTTGAGCAGGCACGCGTAGTCGAGTCCCACCCCACCCCCAGGGAACGTGACGATACCGCCCATCCGCATCAGACCGCGCAGCAGCTCCCGGGCGCCAATGGTGAGGTCGCTCGCGGCGATTGCCGCCTCGTGCCGCTCCGGCGGAATCAGCTTGCGCGGCGCCTGTGGCGACACCCACTCCACGGGTCGGTTGTACCTGGGCGGGTGCAGACAGTCCATCGCACCTCCGCCGCTCACGCTTCCAGCGCAAACCGGATCGGCTGGGCGCCCTCCCAGACGATCCTGCGGCCGACCTCGGGAAGCTGTTCCCTGCCCTTCACAATCGTCAGGAAGTGATTACCGGCAAGCTGCCCCATGGTGCTGGCGAAGTTGGTGCGACCGTACGGGAACAGGATCTCGGTTTCGCTGAAGCCACCGGGGTAGAAGAGGATCTCGCCCGGTGATGGGTAGCACGTTGCGTTCTCGACGCCGACCCCGAGATCGAAGCCGCCCAGCGGCACCCAGCCTGCCTCCCCACTCCATCGCGCCTGGATCAGGCGCTGCTCGTATGGCAGCAGCTCGCGGAAGGCCGCCACGGTATCCGGCGCTCGCTCCTCCTCGAAAACTGCCGTGAAAACAAGGTCACCGACGCCGATCGTTATCACGTCAACCCCCTACAATGGAGCGCAGTGGACGGTCCCGCGCAACTGCATTCGCCTTCGTGTCGACGGATTGTCGCATATAGCCACGGGCGCGGGGCTCCATCTCTACATGAGAATGATTCGCACCTGACACCAAATCCTGCTATACTGTCAACATTGTTGAGAATGATTCTCAAGACATTTTCAGGGGATGACTCTGGAACCGGTTGGAGGAGCGACGATGCAGGCAGGAATGGCGACACACGCGGGTGGGCAACCCGCAGGGGCAGAGCCTGACGGCCTCTCACGCGCGCTCCAGCGCGTGCAGGACCAGCGGTTGATCATCGCCGCGGTTCTCGCATGGGTTTTCACCATCGGCGCGTTCCTGCTTGACCATCTCACGCCGACGCCACACACCGCCATTCTCGCCATGTACGTCATCGCCTACCTCACGGGCGGCACCGACGCGACGCGCGCCGCGATCACTGACCTTTTCCACGGACACGTGAACGTCGACCTCCTCATGGTGCTCGCCGCCCTGGGCGCAGCAAGCCTCGACTCCTGGGCGGAGGGGGCAGTGCTACTCTCGCTCTTCTCCTCCTCCAACGCCCTCGAGCATCACGCGCTCGACCGCACCCGCAACGCGGTGAAGGCGCTGATGGAGCTGAGCCCGGAGCGGGCCAACCTCGTCGATGCTGACGGCACGGTACGGGTGGTGCCCGTTGAGGCGCTGTCGGTGGGCGACCGCGTGCTGATCCGCCCCGGCGAGAGCATCCCGGCGGACGCAACCGTGGTGGAGGGCCAGTCGGCCGTTGACCAGTCCGCGATCACCGGCGAGTCGATGCCAGCGTCAAAACGCGTGGGCGACACGATCTCATCGGGCACCCTCAACACCACCGGCGCGCTCACCGCGACAATCACCAGGCTGCCTTCGGAGAGCACCCTGGCGAAGATCATCCGCATGGTGGAGGACGCGCGGGATCAGAAGAGCCGCCTCCAGCACTTCACCGATGCGTTCGAGGGGCCGTACGCCATCGGCGTGATCGCTACCTCCGCCATCGTGTTCGGCGCGTCCCTGCTCTTCGGCTCGAACAGCGGTGACGCCTTCTACCGCTCCATGACGCTGCTGGTGGTCGCCTCTCCGTGCGCGCTGGTGATCTCGACGCCGGCAGCGACGCTGTCGGGACTCGCGAACGCCGCGCGGAACGGCATTCTCGTCAAAGGCGGCAACTACCTCGAAGACCTCGGCGGCATGGACACCGTTGCCTTCGACAAGACTGGCACGCTGACTCTCGGTGAGCCTCGCCTGACCGATGTGGTGACGATGGATGGGTACTCCGAGCGGGAGCTCCTCGCCTCGGTCGCCGCGATTGAGACGCTCTCCGAGCATCCGCTCGCCGACGCCATCGTTGATGGCGCGAAGGAGCGCGATCTCGAGGTTCCTGGCGTGACCGAGTTCGAGGCGGTGCCGGGCCGTGGCGTGCGCGGATGGATCGGCAGCGACATGTGGCTGGTCGGTACGGACGCGCTGCTCGCACAATACGAGGTGCCAATACCGGACGAGCTGCACGCCTCGCTGGAGCGCCTGCGGGAAGACGGCAAGACGGCGGTACTGGTGGCAGCCGGTGGACAGGCAGTTGGCGTGATCGCCGTTGCCGACACCGTGCGGCCGGAGGCGGCCCAGATGATCGCCGACCTCAAGCAGCTCGGCGTGAAGCGGACGGTGATGCTCACCGGCGACAATGAGACGGTCGCTCGAGCTGTCGCCCGGCAGCTAGGGGTGGACGATGTCCGCGCCAGCCTCATGCCGGACGAGAAGCTCGCCGCGATCCATGCCCTGCGAGCCGAGGGCGGCGTGGTGATGGTCGGCGACGGCGTGAACGATGCCCCAGCCCTCGCCACGGCTGATATCGGGGTGGCAATGGGCACGCGGGGCACCGACGTGGCGCTGGAGACGGCGGATGTTGTGCTGATGCAGGATGACCTGCACCGCCTGCCGTACGCCATCGACCTCAGCCGACGGACGCGGCGCACCATCCGGATCAATATCACCTTTGCGCTGTCCGTGATCGTCGTCCTCATTCTCTCGACGCTGATCGTCGGCATTCCGCTGCCGCTCGGTGTGGTCGGGCACGAGGGCAGCACGATCATCGTCGTGCTCAACGGTCTGCGCCTCCTGCGCGGCGGCATGCGCCGGGGACCGGCAACCATGCCTGCGCGCGAAGAGCTGAAGCCGCCCATCGGCGCACTCCCTACCGCGGGTCGCTGACCCGACCCTGCGGTTGCACACGACACGGTTCCTGCTTCCTGCTTATAGTTAGCTCAGGAGCCGCGGTCGCGGACGGGACCCAGACACACCAGCGCGAAACGACAGGAGCAACGGCATGACTTTCGGATCACTGTCGCATCGAGTCGTCGCCATCATCGGACTCACGCTCTGCGCCCTGCTCGCCGGCTCATCCGGCACGGCTGCGCAGGGGACCGGCACGACGCTCGACCTCTCCGGCGCTATCTACAGCGGCACCTGTGACTCGCTCGGCGATACCGCCGTGTTCCAGGTTGGCGACTTCATCCCGGTGAATGACGCCGATGTGCTTGGCTCGAAGAACATCGATTTCAACCTCCGTGCCCAGCAAACACTGCAGGCCGACGTCGAAGGCCTGTTCAACGGCACCACTCCGTATGCGTTCGTCGTGCGTGACAACACCGACCCACAGGCCGATCCGGTCGCCTGCGGCGAGATCGGCGGTGTCCAGGTGAACGGGCTGATCGTCGTCGGCATCGATGCCACAGACACCACGACCGCGAACGCGCAACCGCGAATCGTCGGTGTCGCGGTGTTCGGCAGCACCGAGCCGAGCGGGCCCACCACGCAGCCGGCAACGACGCCGGGTCAATTGCCAGTGCAGGCGTACCTCTCCGAGGACGCGCTGACCCAACAGCCGACGCCTACGCCGACCACCACCACCACGACGCAGGCAGTGCCAACACAGGCGCCGCCCGCCGCCTCGCCAACGGCGCAGGCGACCGTGGCACCGACCGTGGAACCCACCATGGAGCCCACCACCGAGCCGACCATGGAGCCAACCACGGAACCGACGGCCGCCCCGACGGAGGAGCCGACGACAGCGCCAACCGTTGAGCCGACGATTGCGCCTCCGACGGAAGCCCCGACCGACGTGCCGCCACCCCCAACCGAGGCGCCGACCGAGGCACCGGTGTAACCAGAGCCCGATTCAGACGCACGAGAAAGGGTGGCCGGGAGTTTCCCGGCCACCCTTCGTGATGCCGATGCTTGTGCGATCCGTCGCGGCGCTACGCCTCGCCCGGGTTGAGATAGGCGAGCACCGCCAGCACGCGCCGGTGATCATTCACCGCGTCATCCAGCCCGAGTTTGGCGAAGATGCCGCGAATGTGCTTCTCGACGGTCCCCTCGGAAACGAACAGCGCATCCGCGATGGCCGCGTTGGTGCGTCCCTGCGCCATCAGTGAGAGCACCTCCCGCTCGCGCTGCGTGAGGCTGGAGATCTTTTCGTCGCGCCGGCGTCGGGTCACGAGCTGGGCGACGACCTCGGGATCCAGAATGGTCCCACCAGCGGCGACCTGCCTGACCGCCGCCACAAAGTCCCGGACGTCGGCAACGCGATCCTTGAGCAGGTAGCCGATCCCGTTGGTGCCGGTCGCCATCAGCTCGGCGGCGTAGCGCTCCTCCACGTACTGGGAGAAGACGAGGATCGGCGAGCCGGGACGCGCCTTGCGGATCTCGATCGCCGCGCGCAGCCCCTCCTCGCGAAAGGTAGGCGGCATGCGCACATCGACGATGGAGATGTCCGGCCGGTGCTCGGCGGTCGCCTCGACGAGCCCGTTCGGCTCGCCAACGGCCGCCACAATCTCCATCCCCTGCTCCGTGAGGAGCCGGACCAGCCCTTCACGCAGCAACACCGCATCCTCGGCTATCACTACACGCATGGAATCTCCACGGTAAGGCGGGTACCGCCTCCCGTGGGGCTCTCGACGCTCATGCGACCGTCGAGGGCCTGGATGCGGTCCCGGAGTCCTGCCAACCCGGTCCCGCGGGACGGGTCGGCGCCACCGAGACCATTATCGCTGATCTCGATATGCAGCCAGGAATTCCTGCGCGAGATCGCCACGTTGGCTTCGGTGGCATGGCTGTGCTTGGCGATGTTGGTCAGCGCCTCCACCACCACGAAGTAGGCGGTTCCCTCGACCTCGTCCGGCTGCCGCGCCGGCAGGTCGACATCCACGCCGACCGGGATGGGCGAGCGACCGGCGATCGCGGAGAGGGCCGCGTCCAGCCCGCGATCGGAAAGCACCGCCGGGTGGATGCCGCGCACGAGATCGCGCAGCTCCTTCAGCACGATCTTCGAATCCTCGTGCGACTTGACCAGCAAATCCCGTGCGCCCGCCGTGTCGTTCGACTCCATCCGCTCGCGTGCGCGTCCGAGATCCATCGCGAGGGACACCAGTCGCTGCTGGGCGCCGTCGTGCAGGTCGCGCTCGATCCGTCGACGCTCCAGATGCATGGCCTTCATCACCGCGGAGCGGCTTTCGGTCAGCTCCTCGACGCGCTCCGTCAGGATCTCCTCGTTCGACTTCGCCAGCATGCGCTTCGCGACCTCGCCGTGGAGCGAGGCGAGGAGGTTGATCAGCATGCTGAGGGGGGCGAGCAGCACCATCCCGACGAGCAGCGCGACGATGCCCTCGAAGAAGTGATCGACGTTCCACCAGAGGACCTGCATGCTGCCGCCAAAGAACGCCACCACCGGTGCGATCAGAAACTGAAGCGGGATCAGCGCTACGGTGAGCTCGAGCAGCCCGACCGGGAAAAGCAGCAGCAGATAGGCGACATCGCGCCACACGGCGGACGTCCGCAGCAGTCGCACGCCCCGGCGAATGAGACCGCCGTCCTTGGGCAAATCTCCATACGGTGAGGGGATGTCGATGCCGAGGAACGTCCGGATGCGAACGCGCTCCAGATGCGCGCCCCAGACGAGCGCGCCAAGCGTGGCGCCGATGATCGGAAAGCCGACGAACACGATCAGCAGTGGCCCACCGACCGAAAAGCCAACGACCGCGACGACGAACCAGACGATGCCGAGCACGCCGCTGAGCAGCAGGAAGGCAATGTCGTTGAGGATCTTCCACGACCGGATGCCGGGCAGATCGCGAATGAAGCGGAAGATCGACTCTGGCTCCTCGGCGAGCGTGCGGCTCACGCGCTGCAGCGTGTCGTCACGCCGCCAGGTATCGGGGATGGACGCGCCACGTTCGGCGCGCTGCTTGTGGTCTGTCATGTTATGGGTCCTGAACATGGTCACGCGGCGTCGCGGGACGTTGCTGGCTGTGGGCGAGTGACGACATCCTGAATGGCGAGCTGGACGCTGTCGCGCATCGAAACGTCGGGCCCGACGCCATCGGCAGGGACCGCGCCGGGCGCCGCCACGCGACGGACCGTCGTGACGGCGGGCAGGGTGAGCGCATCCCGCTGAAGCACGAGCCGACCAATCTCAGGTGCTGGCGCGGTTCCGGCCGTCTCGATCAGGACGATCAGCGTGGTGATGGCGATCAGCAGCGCTGCGATCGGGATAATGCGCGGGACGGTGGTGCCGGCATCCAGATCGAGAATGCGCTGTCGATTGACTGGGGCCCGTGATGTCGCTGGCGAACGTTGCCATCGTCACTCCTCTCACGGATCACGCACGTCGTGATCACAGTCCCATAATGCGAGCATAATCGACCGCACAACAGCCGGTGTGCAGGCAAACGAAGGGTCAGGTTAACCCTCCCCTGCCCGCATCGTCGCGCCGCTTTGATGTCCGGTCACAATGCGCTGCCTGCACCAGACAGCGCACAACGCTAGCGATCACCCGGCTCGGGAATCGAGTCGTACCGGGCGGCCATCGCCGCCATCTCGGCGGGTGAGGGAGGGTCTCCCGCTGCCCTGCGCTCACCGACCTCTCGCAGGTAGCGCTCATTTCCCGCAGGGTGATAGATGTTCAGGAACCGCAGTGGCTCGTCGGCAGGATTGGAGAACGTGTGCACAACGCCTGGTGGAACCAGCGCGAAACCGCCCGGATCGAGCTCGTGAACCTCGCCTTCGATCTCCAGGGCCATGTGCCCCTCGAGCACGTAGAAGACATCGGTCATCCGCTCGTGCCGGTGTCGCAGCGGCCCCGGGAAGCGCGGCGGCACAGTATTCTCCGTCACCGCGATCGGCACCCCGTCGCCCTGCGCCAGGAATCGCAGCACGTAGGCTCCATCGCCGACGAGCTCACCGCCCTCTGCACCGTGAACGATGGCGCTCATGCGGGCCTGGCGATCATTGCTTCCACCGCATCGACGAACCGCACCAGCACGTCGACCGCTGCCGCGGCGTCTTCCTCGGTGATGCTCTCGGCAGGGTTGTGGCTGACGCCGCCCTCGCAGCGAACGAACAGCATCGTCGCCGGCATGATGCGCGAGAGCGCCGCAGCGTCGTGCCCGGCGCCGCTGAACAGCTCGATCGGCCGATGACCAGCCTGTTCGATCGCCGAGGCCAGCGCGCCGTTGAGGGCATCGTCGCACGCCATCGCCTCGACCTTCTGCCCGGTCCGCCAGACGGCATCGACGTGACGCCGGGCCGCGATCGCGGCGGACCGCGTCCGTATCGCGTCATAGAGCTCGTCGACAACCGCCGCGTCCGGGTGGCGCAGATCGAGACTGATTCGCGCCTCCCCGGCGATGACGTTGCTGGCGCCGGGTTTCACGGCGATCTCCCCGACCGTCCCGACAGCGTGCTCGGTGGCGCTGGCGATTTCCTCGATCGCGACGATGACTTCCGACGTGGCGACGAGCGCGTCCTGCCGGTTGGCCATTGCCACGGTGCCAGCGTGACCGGCGACGCCGTACACATCGAGATGCGCCCGGCGGGTCCCGACGATGCCGGAGACGATCCCCACCGGCACGCCATCCGCCTCGAGACGTGGTCCCTGCTCGATATGCGCCTCGATGAACCCGAGATACTGGTGGCCGATCAGCTCGCCTTCGAGCGCTCCCTCGGGATCGAATCCCCACGCCGCAATCGCGTCGCGCACCGTGATCCCGTCGCTGTCAGCGACGTCCAGCGCATCCCGCTCGAGCGTCCCGGTAGCAGAAGAAGAGCCGAGGTAGAGCGAGTGGAAGCGGACGCCCTCCTCGTCGGCGAAGGCGACGACCTCGATGCCGAACGGCAGGGAATCGGCGTTCGGCTTACCCAGGTGCTCCGCGACCGCGATCGCGCTCAGCACCCCGAGGATGCCGTCGTACCGCCCGGCGTCGCGCACGGAGTCGAGATGGCCGCCGAGCAACAGCCGCGGCGCATCCGGCGACGGGCCCGGCAGGAGACCGTAGAGGTTGCCGATGGCGTCGCGGCGCGTCTCAAGCCCGGCGTCGCGCATCCAGCCATCGACGATGCCGAAGACCTCGGCCAGCGCCGGCGTGCCATAGCGGCGGGTGATGCCGCCCGGCATCTCGGTATGCGTGGCGAGCTCGTCGCAACGGCGCATCAGTTCCGCCGCGAGCCGATCGATCGACGGTGCGGTATCGGGCATTGCGTGTCTCCTTGCGAGGGATGAACGACGAGAGGCTGACGCCGGCGCGACAGCCTCTCGGATCACCATGTATCTGCCGAGGCAGCACTACTGCAGGCGCTGATACGCCGGAAGGGTCAGGAACGTCAGGAACTCGTCCGCGAGCACGAGCTGGTCGAGGATCTCCGCCGCCTCGGCGTACGGCAGCGGCCCGGAGAGCTTGGCCAGCTCCTCCTCTCGCACCTGCCGGTACCAGTCCTTCGTGATCGGCTGCCCCTCGGCGGTTGCGCGGTCGTGGTGGATCCACTGCCAGAGCTGCGCGCGGGAGATCTCCGCGGTGGCGGCGTCCTCCATCAGGTTGTTGATCGCCGCCGCGCCGACGCCGTTGAGCCACGACGCGATGTACTGGATGGCGACACTGACGTTGGTGCGGACGCCGGCCTCGGTGACGGTGCTGCCGGGGATGGTGAAATCGGTCAATTGACTCCCCTCGACATGCACGTCCTCCCGGAGCCGCTCCTTCTGGTTCGGCGCGTCGCCGAAGACGGCGGTCATCTCCTCGATCGCGATCGGCACGAGGCCCGGGTGCGCGACCCAGGTGCCGTCGAAGCCGTCGGTCGCCTCGCGCTTCTTGTCGGCGTGAACGGCGGCCATGGCGATCTCGTTTGCCTCCGGGTCCCGGCGCGTCGGGATGAACGCCGCCATGCCGCCAATCGCGTGGGCGCCGCGGGTGTGACACGTCCGCACCAGCAGCTCGGTGTAGGCGCGCATGAACGGGACCGTCATGGTGACCTGCACGCGATCCGGCAGGATCTTGTCCGGACGGTTGTGGAAGGTCTTGATCGCGCTGAAGATGTAGTCCCACCGTCCGGCATTGAGACCGGCGGCATGGTCGCGCAGCTCGTAGAGAATCTCCTCCATCTCGAACGCGGCGGGCAGCGTCTCGATCAGGCAGGTGGCGCGGACGCTGCCGTGCGGGATGCCGAGCTGCTCCTGCGCGCGGGTAAAGACGTCGTTCCAGAGGCGCGCCTCGAGGTGGCTCTCCTGCTTCGGGATGTAGAAGTACGGGCCCGAGCCGCGATCCAGCAGCTCCTTCGCGTTGTGGAAGAAGTAGAGCCCGAAGTCGACCAGGCTGCCGCTGGCCGGCTCGCCGTCGACCGTGATGTGCACCTCATCCAGATGCAAGCCGCGGGGTCGAACCATGAGCGTGGCGGTCTCGTCGTTGAGCTGGTACGTGCGGCCGTCGGGGTTCGCGAAGGTGATGGTGCGGCGGACGGCGTCGTAGAGGTTGCGCTGGCCGTCGACGACGTTGTGCCAGGTGGGCGACGAGGCATCCTCGAGGTCGGCCATGAACGCCTTCGCGCCGCTGTTGAGCGCGTTGATCACCATCTTGCGGTCGCACGGGCCGGTGATCTCGGCGCGGCGGTCGTTGAGATCGTCGGGCGCAGGCGCGACAGCCCACTCGCCGGAGCGGACGTCGGCGGTCTCGTCGAGAAAGTGGAGCTCTTCCTTACCTGGCGAGGATGCGGGCGAGCCGCTCCTCACGCGCCGTGAGGAGCTCCTTGCGGCGGGCGTTGAAGGTGCGGTGGAGATCGGCGACGAAGGCGAGCGCGTCGTCGGAGAGCACCCACTGGAGATCGTCGGGAACGGGAGAGGTGGTGACGCCGCTGGGCATGGTGATCGGTCCCTTCTGGTTGGCACGCGAAAAGCTGCCACGAGATGTCGTGCTGGTGACATCTTGTGGCAGCTTTTCGATCCCTGCAACCCGAAACGATGTATGGAGAGCGCCCGGGGAGCCCCATAGGTGGAACAACTACACCTTGGCGGATCTATTTCAGCCGACGCACGATCCCAGGCTCGCTGGGGAACATTGCCGGGCAATGCGCGTGTCTCCTCTAAAAGCCCTCGGCTCGGTCGATCACGGTTGCCCGGGTAATGACCACAAACAATCAGACTTGCGACAAGGCTTGAAGCTGGCTTATCACATCGTCGTGGAGCCCGCCAAGGAGCCTGTCGCGGCTTCCCTGAAAGACCCCGAGCTTACGTCGACGGGACCGAATGGAAATCAGCGTCGTAGACGGCGTTTCAATTCGAATCTCAACATCGAAAACACTGCCATTGGGATGGCGAAGTCGCAGAAACCCGTTCTCGCGACGGAGAACCGTGAATCGCTCATGTCCACGGGCAATCGCGCGGTCGATCGCGATCACTGCACGGTCCCATGACGCCATCACCCTGAACGTGGTGGAGCTCGTCCCCATGTTTCACCTCTTTCAGGAACTGTGCCCCCACGGACCCGCTTGTCCGTTTGCCAGCTCCTTTTGCGTAAGTCGTCTTACCCCTTTACACCATAGCGAGAAATCGACGTCAGCGCAACCCTGTTCGCTAGTTGCCCGAGGCTGAGGCTCGAACCATATCGGCGCCCGGATACAACTCGTCATCATGGCCGATCGGCTCCGCCGCCGCGATGCCGCTGCTGTCAATTCGCGTTACCTGCCGGCGACCAGGTTGTGAGACTGCCAACTCGAGCTGCCTGCGCACGGCATCAACGGACGTGCGCCTCCGAGCCGCCGCGCCAGGGATCACCATGCCTGCGAAAAGCATCCGGGAGTTCGAGCATCGTTTGGGAGTGAGCCTCAGCGTACCGTTCAAGGTCGATCCGAACAGGAAGCGGCCCTCTCCGTACCTCTCCCAAGCGGAGCTGACCATTGGTTCAATGGCGGATCACCAGCGGAGGTTGTCGACGACGAACAGCCTCGTATACAGCGTCTCGCACGGTCATCCACGGTACGCCAACTCGCAGGACAAAATTCGTTGTATCCATCGCACGCTCCCCGCTGTTCGAAGCTTGCCTGGCAGCAAGCTTCGAGCGGTGGTTGGTTCACAGATGTCTTGTCTATGGTCGTGTGGCGTACCGTATTCCATATAGGCCTTCGCGGTCAAACCTTCCGTATCACATCCATGTTGGTTCCCACTTCTGCATTGGTAACGACGAAACGGTTAAGCGACCGGTCCGCGCGACGGATCTTGTATCACGTTCGCGGGGAGAATCTGGAACATTGGGGGGCATTGCTCTTGACCGTGGTATGGGCAAATGAGTTCGTTTGGATTTGAGGAGGCATGCACCGATGCATCGATCGCCGGCAGAGGACCAGGTGGGCAACGCAAAGCGCCGCAGGCCAGTTACCCGCGGCGCTTGTGAAATCATTGCATCTACGGCGCGAATGACAGCTGAATGATCACCAAGGCGACCATGCCGTCAGCTGTGTAGACCGGGAACACCGTGCCCAGCCCCTGCATGTGGACACCGGAGCCGCTGTACACATCCGCGTGGAGCAGTGGTATCCAGCTCGCGAACGGTCCGAGCACCCCGCCACCTCGAACTCCGACATCCTCGTCAAAAGGCACAATCCACTCGGGTATGACCTTCGGATCGTGTCGTTGCAGTTCACGCAGAGATCGGACGCTCATTTCGCTTCATTTTGCGAACGTCATGAGATGCTTAGAGTCCTCCATTCGCAATACATTCCCGCTACAGTACAGCGATCTTCCCGCCAACGTTGAAGACTGCGAGCGTCCTCTCGGTCCGATCATCGACCCCGACGACCTCGATCCGAAATGTCCACGTTCCCGCCGTCCAACCATCCGGCGGGATGTAGCGGTCGTGCAGACTGGTCTCGCCGGGCGACAACGGACCTTCGTCCGCGAGCTGGTATGTCTCGACCTCGTCACCGTCCCGGATCGCGACGAGCGTGACCCGAGCGCGTGGCACGGCAGGACCGTCGTTTCCGACCGTCACGGCGAGGTCGGCGTACCCGATCGGATCTCCATGGGGCGTCACCACCGCCTCAACCGAAATGCCGCTCGCCTCCTCTCGCGCCGCAATCGTGATCGCGGTACCGACCAATGTGTCGCTGGCACCCGTGGCCTCGTCCGTAAGGTCCATTGACACGACATAGGCGCCGGGCGACATGCCTGCGGGCAGCGGCACGCGCACGACGGTGGAGTTTCCTCCATACACCGAGCCCATCTCGACCCTCGCGCTCGACACCACCGCGCCCTTCATGTCCACGACCACAAGCTCGCCGGCAGGGCGCACCCGCGCGGTGCCGGTGTTGGTGATCGGCACATCGAGAACCCATTGACTCGCCCCCTGCGTGACCACCGGCTCGCCGAGCTCGAACCCGGCGGTCATCTCGCCCGGTACCGTGATCTCAACGGACACCGAGCTCCGCACGACCTGGCGAAAGGCGTCGGTGCCGGGAATCTCGAGCGCGCCCGCCGTCTGCACCACCAGGCTCGTCACATACTCGCCGGGCGGTGTTCCCGCGGGAACCGTCACCGAAAGCGGCACGTTCCTTTCCTCGCCGGGAGCGAGCTCCAGCCACTGCGCCGGGAAGCCGAGCCACTGCGTCGCGCCGACCGGCTCATCGTCCTCTCCCATCGCGGAGAAGCCGCCGTTGGGCGGGTTCACGGCGTTGGCCGCATACGCCCGCAGCTCCACCGGCACGTCACTGGACAGCTTCACGCCGGCAATCAGGTCGAGCGTGCTGCCGGCATCGATGGTGACGTCGAACCACGGGTGCGCATGGCTTCCCACCGGGAAGATGGCGAACTCTGGCGCTCCTGCCGGTTCGGCTTCACCGGTCTGTGCCGTCACGGGCAACGGAGCCACAACGGTCGCGACCACTGTGAACAGCATCACGGCGACGGCAGCATGCCGTCCCGACAGACCTCGCATGGTCTCTGTACCCCCTCATGGCACGACAGCGCCGGCGGCCGGGGAAAGGCGACGTCACGCCGCCTCCCCGTCGCTGCCCCGCACCCTCGCTCGCTGGCTAGTTGGACGCCGAGGCGCTCGTCACGGTGATGTCGCCGCTGTATTCATCCGGCGCGTAGCTGGAGAGCGTGTCCACGAACCCGTCCGCCAGCGATGCCGTCACTGTCTTCGGAGTGCCCGGCTGCACCAGGACCGTGAGCGGGTTGCCGCTCTGGCTGTCATCCGCCAGGGTCACGGCATCGTCCATCACCACAGTGTCATCACTGTTCTTGAGCCCGCTGGCTTCAAGGGTGACACTGCACCCGCCGGCGGCGCTGAAGCTGCCACTCGTCGCGCTGACGGTGAAGTCGCCCTGCGCCGGTCCATCAGCGGACGTGTAGGTCGCTGTCTCCGCATCCCAGGTGAATGTGCCGAAATCGATCGTGCCACCGGTGATGCTCGCCGCGCACCCCTCGCCGTCGGCAAGCGTGATCGAGGTCCCAACCGGCTCGGCCATCACGCCACCGCTCAACAGCAGGGACGCGGTGATGCCGACGGTGACGCCGAACGAACGAGCCAGATTCCTTATGTTCATGGATAGCTGCTCCTGAACCATCGCGTGGTTCAATTGGAGTGTGACGCCAGCCAACTCACCAGGTTTCTGGCGCCACACGACCTGTCAAGGCGGCTCCTTCGGGAGCCGCTTTGCCGTTCCGCCGGTCACCCGGCGCAAAGGCTCGCGCTGAAACGAGCCCTCCCCTTCCCGTTACCTCCTTCGAGAATCGCGCGTGGGCACCGAGATGCGTGCCAGAGTCCATGCCACATCCATGGCAGTCATTTCTTCATCGAGACGTTCGAGCGGCTGCGACCAACACGACGGGCTACCCGCCGGAAGCGCTGATGTCGACGATGAGCGTCCCTGCGTAATCGCCCGGTGGCGAAGCTGTCGGCGGAGCGATGACCAGCACCGCCTCCCACGAACCGGTTTCCGCGTCGGCTCCACCGACGGCGATCGTCTGTGGCTGGAGAGACAGGGGAACGGCACTATCCACAGGGGTCACGCCGGGAGGCGATACTCCACCCCCCGCAGCGCCCGCGTAGGAGATCGCCTCCGGCGGAATCGTCGCTCCGCCGGGACCGGCCATCGCCGTCGCACTCATCTGAACGGTCCAGCTGTCCGGGAATCCGGAACACGCTCCGTCGTCCACCAGGTCAAGGGAAATCCATACGCTGGCGCTGGCGGCGGGATAGCCGTCAGGGGTGCGCGTTGACACGTCAAACGCGACCGCAGAGCTGCCTGCCACGGGCTGGCATGTCGCAACCTGCTCCTGGTACGTGGCACCGAGCGTAGCTGTGCGGGGATTCGGATACGGCGCGCCTCGGCTCTGGTAGTTCTTGCCTTGAAGGAACTCGATGGCAAGCTCACCAACCCCAGGCACCGCTGTGGCGGGATCGGGTCCCAGCGCGATGTATGCCTGGGTAACGGCGCTGCCGCCCCAGATCATTGCACCGGCGGAAGTACTGACGGAACCCCATCCCGCCGGGTTGGTTGCCGGGTCTCCCTCGGGCGGTGTCATGGAAGGCACGACACTCCATCTCCAGCCGGCCGTGACGCTGAGGACGCGGAGGTAGTAGTTCGGATAGTTTCCGGTCTTCAGGAGCGTGGAGTCACCGTTGTCGCACCTGAAAACGACGTACTCGCCGGCCGCCAGCACATCGTCCCCCTCAGAAACCTGCATGCACGTCACGCCATCGGTATCGCTCGAAACCGATTGGACTGACAGGCGCATGGGCTGATTGCCGAGCTCGCCGTCAGGCGCCGATCCGCCCGGACGTGAATCGTCCCCGGTTGGCAGATCGCCTGGCAACGCATCTGTCAGAACCGGCGTCTCCGTTGGCTCCAGCACCGGTGTTTCCGCGCCTGGTGCCGAGCCCGGCTGCCCCGAACTGCTGCCATCCAGCGGGACGTTGGTCTCCTGCGAATCGCTCACCGGCGTCGCGACCTGCGCGGCACCCGGCGATGCCGCAGGCAGTATCACCGCCAGAACAGCCACAACGACGAGCCATCCTCGCCCTGCCATGAACCAGCCTGCACCCATCCCGCCGGCGCCTCCCCGCTCCGTCGAAAATGCCACGGCGTCCCCACCACGCTCGCCCTCGATATGCCGAGCAATCGGCTCCGCCAGCTCGGGCTGCCGAACTTGACATACCGCGCATTCAACGTTTCGATAAGCTGTTTTGTTCCTGATATATGATCTCTGACACAGAATACCATGCAATCGCTCTCGTGTCATGAGAAACGACGCACACGCTCTTCGAGGACTGTCGCGGGCGTCGATCAACGGCCCTCACGTGCGAGGGCATGTCGTGCTCCCGCAAGCGATATTCGCCGTCCGGGCACGGAGACAGAAGCGTGGCGGCAAGCGCCTGGGCACACACAGCAGCGGGGCCGCACTAATTAGTGCGGCCCCGCTGTCTCCGATTGCTGAGCTTGATGCCGACCCGCGGCCCGCTGGGCCTACGGCAGGTAGCGTGCCGGATCCTGCGAGACGCCGTTCACCTGCACCATGAAGTGCGTGTGCGGGCCGGTGCTGAGCCCGGTGCTCCCGACCGGGCCAATCGTCTCGCCCTGCGTCACGCGCTGCCCGACGCTGACATACGGCTGCGTCGCCATGTGGCCGTAGAGCGTGTGGACGCTGTTCCCGTGATCGATCTCGACGTAGTAGCCGAGCCCGCAGTCGCACCAACCCGCGGTCACCACGGTGCCGTCCGCCGCCGCCATGATCGGCGTGTAGGCCGGCGCGGCGAAGTCGATGCCATCGTGGACACCACAGCCCCACTCCGGGTTGTACGGGTAGAAGCCGAGTGAGCTGCACCCGAAGCCCTGCGTCTTGATCGCCCCGCTCACCGGCACGATGAACTGGCTGCCGCTTGAGGCGGCCTGCGTCGGCGCCTGCGTGGGCTGGGACGCGGGCGTCTGCCGCGCCGTGTCCTGTTCCGTCGGGGCCGCCGTCGCGGTCGGCGCTGGCGTGTTCGTCGGCGCGACCTCCTCGGTTGCACGTTGCTGCGGCGTCACCGTTGGCGTCTCGGTCGCCGGAGCTTCCGTTGGAGCAAGCGCTGGCGGGTCCTCGCCCGGCAGCTCCGTCGGAACCGGTGTGACGGGCGTCTCGGTCGCTGAGGGTGCCGCCTCCGGTGTCGCGATCAGCACGAGCAGGTCGCCATCGACGTACCCCGTCACACCCTCGCCGTTGCGCACCTCGAACCAGCCGTTGTCGCTGTTGTCATGGCCCGCCGGCCCGCTCAGCACGGTGACGTTCGACCGCTCGGCCACGGACCCGACCTGTTCGCTGGCGATGTCCGGATCAGCGTGGAGCCTGGCGCCACCGCCGCTCGCCGTCTGCACCATCGCTGTCGATCCCGCTGGGAAGAGCGCGGACGATGATGTCGCGCTCGAAGCGCTTACCGCGCCGGCCTGTGTGCCGCTCGTGAGGTACCAGCCGGAGATCCAGCCCTCCTCGCCATCGATTTTCACCGGCCACCAGCGCGTCTCGCCGTCCTCGCCGAGCACCGTGTCGACGCGGTCGATGCGAAGGTCCACCACCGCACCGTCCGCCGCCTTGGTGACGGTCTCGCTCGTTTCGGAAGGCTCGCTGCGCACGTTGACGTTCTCGCCGTCGCCGGCGACGATCGCCGTCGCTCCCTCGAGCTCGCCACCATCCCAGGTGAACTGCGTCTTCGCGGTGGCCGCCGTGTCCACAACGCCGGTGGATGCTGCCGATCCAGTGGCGCTCGTCAGGAAGAGCCCGGAGACCCACCCACGCTGGCCGTCGTACACCACCGGCCACCACCGCGTCGCGCCGTCAGGGTCTTGTACGGTGTCGACCTCGTCGATCCACAAATCGACGACTGAGCCATCGGGAATCGTCGCGAGCACGTCCGCATCGCCAGACGGCTCGGCTCGCATGCGGAGCCCCGCCTCGGCGTTGACGTTAGCGGTTGCGTCCGAGAGCGAGCCGCCGTCCCAGGAGAACGAGGTGGTGCCTGCCGGAAGGTTGCCCGAGTCAGCCAGGTTCGATCCGGCCACCCAGCCGGACGCTCCGCCAAAGGCCACCGGCCACCAGCGGGTCACCCCATCGGGGTCATGCACGGTATCGACCTCGGCAATGCGCAGCGCTACCACCGTGCCGTCGGGAATTTGCGTGATCACCTCGCCGGACCACGACGGCTCGGCGCGCATGTTGAGCCCCTGGCCATCCGCCGTCACCAGCGCGGTGGCATCCTCGAGGGAGCCACCATCCCACGTATAGGTGGTCGCGGAGCCGCCGGTGCCGTCCGACGTTCCGGCCACAGTGCCCGATTCGAGCCCGAGCGCCGAACCTGCTGGCGCCCAAACGGTGCCGAGCAGGATCGAGCCGGCAAGAACGGCCGTGCGGGTCCGTCGCCATATCGATGATGTGGGGCGTAGCGTGGTCAACGTGCCTTCCCTTCCGGCGCGACCGGTCGGCCGCGGTCGCCTGTGTTGGTGGAGCGGTGTTGCATGTTCCGCGATCCGGTTCTGGATTGATCGTGTGCGGCGCGCGTGCCGGCGGCCCTGCCCCGGGTCGGACCAGCCATCCCTCCCTGGGCTCCATCCAGGAACCACTGACACGCACGTCACCGAATCTGCAGCCTCCCCCTGTCGGTGGCCGAACCGGGCAAATGCCCGCGCCACCAAGGCGACCGCTCGCTCGTCCAGGTCTCGCCCTCCGCGCAATGGGCGGAGGGAACGTACACCCTTATCAAGCGTCACATGCACAATACCACCGTCGCGGAACGGTGACAACGTGCCCGGAACGCCACTGCGCTGTCCGGAATCGCCCGTGGTGACGTGGAGTCACCCATTCGCGCTGCCTCCGGCCACGGTGCTATACTCGCTTGCTGACAGGGTGGCCGTATCCACGGTCATATCGGCGTGCCCGCGCCTCCATGGAGAGTTTCGGCTGTGACTGATGCGTCATCGCCGGAACTCGACCGCGGACGGCGTCTCGGGCACGCGGAACCCGATCAACGGACGACCTGCATGTCAGGCGACGCGACTCCGGGCGGTGAGGTCACCGGTTTCCTTATAGAATGGGAAGCCGCATGGAACGCTCAGCCGCGACAGCGCCATCGGGCGATGACGCTGTCCCGCCCCGGTACGCCATCTAGAAGGGACGCGACACGCGTGAAACTCTCGGTAGAGCGACAACCAGGCAGCCTCGTGGTGCTCGACATCACAGCTGACGACGACGAATTCGCGAAGTCCATGGACCGTGCCTTCCGGCGCGTGTCCAAGGACATCCAGGTTCCGGGGTTCCGCAAGGGCAAGGCACCACGCAACATCATCGAGCGGTTCTATGGCCGTGAGGTGTTCGTGCGTGACGCCGCCGACGACGTCATGGACACCCTGTACCGCCAGGCGCTGCAGCAGGAAGAGATCACGCCAGTCGGAGAGCCGGATGTCGAGATCGTCGAGATCGAGCCGGTGAGCTTCAAGGTCACCGTGCCGGTCTACCCCTCGATCGAGCCGGGAGACTACCAGTCCGTGCGCGTCGAGACGCAGGACGCCGCGATCTCCGAGGACGACGTCAACGAGGTACTCGACCGGCTTCAGAAGTCGCAGGCCACCTGGGTCGACCCCAGCGAGCCGCGCACTCCGCGCGAGGGTGACCAGGTCAACGTCGACTACGAGGTCAAGGAGGGCGAGGAGGATTTCCAGGAGCCGATCAAGGATGCCCAGTTCATCCTCGGCGAGACCAACCTCCTGCAGCAGCTGCGCGAGCGCATCGAAGACATGCACCCCGGCGACACCGAGACCTTCGAGCTCGTCTTCGACGAGAACGACGAGACCGCCGACCCGTCCATTCGCGGCAAGGCGCTCACCTACACCGTCACGCTGAACAGCATCAAGGAGCGTGAGCTCGCCGAAATCGACGACGAGTTCGCGAAGAGCGTCGCCGACGCCGCCAGCCTCGAGGACCTCAAGCAGCAAATCCGCGACGATGTCCACCAGGGCAAGACGAACGAGGCGCGCACCACAGTCGTCAACGAGATCATCAACTCGATCGCTGAGGGTGCAGAGGTCGACCCGCCGTCGGTGATGGTCGACGAGGAGGTGGAGCACCAGCTCAACCACCTCAAGCAGAACCTCGCTCAGAGCGGCACCCCGTACGAGGCGTACCTCCGCTCGCAGGGCAAGACCGAGGACGACGTCAAGGTGGACCTCCGCCCGGACGCCGAGCGGCGATTGCGCAACTCCCTGCTCCTGCAGGAGATCGCCAGGCGCGAGAACATCGAGGTCACCGACGAGGACATCGATGCCGAGCTGGACCGGATGCTCGGTCCCATGGGCGAGAGCGACGAGCAACAGCAGCGCATGCGGGAGATGTACCGCAGCGACTACTTCAAGAACATGATCCGCAACGATCTGTTCGAGCGGAAGCTGACCGACCACCTCATCGACATCGCCACCGAGGGCAAGGGCGCGGTTACCAACGGCTGGGAGCCGAGCGAGGACGGCGCCACAGGCGGTGACGCCGAAGCCGCCGGCGCGATCGAAGCCGCGAAGGCTGGCGAGTCGGGTTCCGCCGAGTCGGTGAGCGATGCGACCGCAGCGGACGATGCGGGCCAGGAAGGTGGCGCCGCTCCTGCCGCTGCCGAGCCGCTGGTTGACGAGGCGACCAGCAGCGTCGTGACGTCCGAAACCGCCGATCCGGACACCGAGCGCACCGAGGGTGTCGTCACCATCGATACCGGCAGCGTCGAAGATGCCGCCGAGGAGTTTCCGTCGCTCGAAGGCGAAAGCGGCGAGGGCTGGGTCAAGGGTGACGGCGAGAACAACGTTCCGGAGGGGTACCCGATCAAGGGGAACGCCGGCTCGATGATCTACCACCCGAAGGAGTCCCGTTTCTACGACAACACGATCGCGGAGTACTACTTCGCGTCGCCAGAGGTGGCGGAGACCTTCGGGTTCCGGCCGCCGAAGGGCATCGAGCGCGCGGGCGGGTCCGCCGGCAGCGCGCTCAAGAACGCCGCGAGCGACGAGTAGCAACGCCCGTCGAATACCGCTGAACTGTGACACCCCTGGCGCCATGCCAGGGGTGTCTGCATGTCATGCGCTGACAGGCGGAAAGAGGGATGTGATCCGCAGGTAGTAGCCGTCGGGGTCGACAAGACGGAAATCGTCGAGTCCCCATGACCGAGAGGCGAGCGGGTCCACGATCGGCCAGCCCGTCCGCCGCACGCGCTGATACTCCTCGTGCACGTCGTCTACCTCAAGCACGATCTCCACACCGAGCCCACGCCTCCCACGCAGCCTCGGGCGGGTGAAGTAGCCACCGACGTCCGGCAGCTTCTCGATCGGGCCGATCCCGAGCGTGACCCTACCCCGCCGCACGCTCGCGTAGCCGTCATCCCGCCGCAACAGGGTGAAACCCAGCACGTCTCGGTAGAACGCGATCGCGCGGTCCATGTCTTCAACGAACAGCTCCAGCCTGAGTCCCATTGGAGTCGCCGCCATTCGCGTCACCCCTCGGCCGGATCGCGCCATTCAGGCACCCGCAGCGGGGTGAGCGCCCGCTCGATCTCGGCTCGCGCGCCTTCGAGCTGTGTAGGGAGCTTCAGCGATGTCCCGAGCGACTGCTCGTCCTCATCGACCAGAAACCCGGGTCCCACCGTTGCCAACTCGACAATGTGCCCGTCGGGGTCGTGCGTGTACACGCTCTGGAAATAGGTCCGGTCGATCACCGGCGTCGCCTGGTAGCCAGCATCGACAAGCCGCTCGCGAAGTGCCAGCTGGGTCTCGCCGTCCGGCACCGCGAGCGCGAAGTGATGCGTCTGGCCGGCGCCCATCTGAACTCGCGGCTCCCGCGAAGGATCGCGCTCGAAGTACGTCACCACCGTGCCCGGCGCGCCGTCGCCAACCCCCCAGTACCAGTGTGCGGAGTTGGGATCGTCAAAGTTGTCCGTCATCTTGAGGCGGCGCATGCCGAGCAGATCCACGATAGAAGGCATCTGTCCGCTCGATGTTCGTTCCGATCGCCGTGATGTGGTGCATGCCGTGCCGCAGCGCCATCTCCGAATCGATCTCGTCGACCGGATCGGGCCACGTCTCGGCGCGGATTCTGGCGGAATCACGATTGGCGACCATCATCGCCTCCGGCGGTGGCCGGTGCTCGGTCCCGATTCGGTCAGACTCCTCGTCAATCGTCCACCCCGGCCCACGCGTAGCGATCTCGATGATGGTGCCGTCCGGGTCCTTGAAGTAGATCGAGGTGAAGTAGTGCCGGTCGAATGGGCCGTCCACACCGATGCCGAGGTCCGTCAGGCGACGCTTCCACCGCAGCAGCGTATCGCGGTCCACCGTCTCCAGCGCGTAGTGATGCGTGCCGCCGATGCCTGGGTGTCCACGCCCGGTGCCCTTCCACTCGAAGAAGGTGATCGCCGATCCGGGCGAGCCGGTGGCATCGCCGAAGTAGAGATGGTACGCACCGGGATCGTCGAAGTTGACCGTTTGCTTCACGAGACGCAACCCGAGCACACCGGTATAGAAATCGACGGTCCGCTGCGCGTCGGCGCTGACGATGGTGATGTGATGGAGTCCCTGGATACCGCGCGTGTGGGTCATGGACTGCTCCTTTGGTTGCGTTCCATTATCGCGACGAACGCAAATCTGGTGCACCGGAGCAGCCCACGGCACCCTGTCCCCTGCAGGGATACGCCGGCGCCCGGCTGTCAGGCAGCGAGGCGCCGGCGCTGATCGCTAGGTCACGACGATCGTCGCCGTCATGCTCGGATGGAAGGAGCAGGCGTACGTGTATGTACCGGGGGTGTCGAAGGTGACACTGGCGCTCGCCCCTGCCTGAATGGCGCCGGTGTCCCAGGTGCCGTCATCCGCGGTCGCGGTGTGCGCCGTGGAGTCGTTGTTCGTCCAGGTGACCGTGGTCCCGGCGGGAATCTCCAGCGTTCCTGGCGAGAATGCGAAATCTGCTATCGTCACGGCCGCCGGCGCCGCCTCAGTCTGGGCAGCGGGCGTCGACACCTCGCCGGCAGGTGCAAGTGTCTCCGGAATTGGACTGCAGGAACCCACAGGCGCTGGCGCGGCAGCGGCCCCCGTGAGATCGAACCGCATGATCACGCCTTCGCCGCCGTTGGCGCCGATCGAAGGTACTGACACATAGAACGCGCCGTCAGGGCCGACGTCGAGCGCGACCGGCAGCATCAGGCCCTCCGCAGTCACCTCGAGCTGGTCCGGCCCGGTCTGGTGCACGATGCGGCCGCTGCCAGGCTGCAGGAATGGGGGCTCGGCGAGATTGTTGGTCGACATCTCGATCGCATAGAGCGTCCCATCGGGGCCCAGCGCGACGTCGGTGACCGTCGTAAGTCCGGTCCAGACATCGGTGACGGTGCCGTCAGCGGCGATATGCATCACTTTCGCCGCACCGTCCGGGAACGGCGCCGCGGTGAGCGTGCCGACATAGACACCGCCGTTCGGGTCGAGCAGCATGCGGGTGGGAACCGGGTGTCCGGCGGAGACGTCCGCGATCAGCGTGACGGTGCCGTCCGGCGTGACTGAGAGGATCTGCCCATTGTTCGGATCACTCACCCACAACACACCGGCCGCCACGTCAGCGACCATCGAGTACCCCGCGGCGTCCGGGTCGTGGTCGCCCGGCACTTCGATCGACGGATTGGCGCGAATCCAGGCGGAGAGATCGGCGACGAGCTCGGTCGAGCCATCAGCGAGTACGCGATAGACGCCGCTTGGCTGGTCGGGGTTGCCGTGAACCGGCCCACCGCCATCTACCGAGACGTAGAGCTGGTCGCCGAGGATAGCGACATCCTCCACACCGAGGACGCTGCCGATACCGTCGGCGGTAGACGGCAGACCGGTCGCGGCGGCGGTCGGGCAGCCATCGGCGCCGATGCGAGCGAGCGCGCCGGTCGGCCCACCACCGAACGGGCCGATCGCCTGCGTGGTTGGTGCGTCTTCGGTTGCGGCGCCACTGCCACCGCTGCCGGCGAGGGCTACGTAGAGCGTGCCGTCGGCGCCCCACGTCATGCCTCTCGGGTTGGTCAGGCCGCTCGCCACGATCGTGCCCGACAGACCGGCCACGGGCGTCGCGCCCTGCGCGGATACAAGCGATGGAAGTCCCCCAAGAAGAACAACTGCAAGAACGATGATGAGCCGGCTAAGACGATGCATCGACATGGCAAAAGGGAGTAGAGGAAGGGGGGTGAGTGGGAAGGGAGATGGAAAGGGATAGGTGAATATGATAAGCAGGTGCGACGGAGGTACATGGAGCGCTGTCTGCATTTAGTGTACTGCGGGGTGTGCGTGGGCGCGGCGGCGCAGACGCGGTGGTGAAGGCATAGTGCTGATGACGCGCGCGCTGGTGCACGACGCGCTGGAGAGACGGCATCCTTATGCGAACTATGCGCAGCTGAAGCGCGGGGATTGTGGGGGGGTGGGCTGATAGGACGCGTGGCTGGGGCGATGGAGGTGATGATGACGCGCGCGCGATGGAAGACTGATGAGTCAGTGGCGCGAGGGGCTGGGTGATGCGCGACGTGGGCGATGGTGGAGGTGGTATCGATACGAACGTTGATCTCGGGGGTGATGCAGTAGCGCGCGGACGGTGGGAAACGGGGGGTACGCCGAAGAGAAGATGGCGTCACTGGTACACGCTGGCGCGGACAACGTGCTTCGATGGATGTGCGCGAGCATTCCACTGGGATGCCAGCACTGGCGCGATAGACGGCGACACGTGATTGGCACGGCGCAGCGGGGGGATGGAGGGGCACGCGCGCTGCGGCAAGGGCAAGTGGGGGGGGGGGGGGCGCTCGCGGAACTCGGACGATCTGGCAGCGGCGGATGATGCGGGACAGTGCGGTGGCGCGAACATCGGCATGATGACAACATCCAAACGGGAGAGTGCAGGCGCGGCTGGCGAGCAGGCGGCAACACAGAGGAAGCGCGCGAATGCGCGATCGCGGGCGCTGGTGGCAACACGGGGGCGGGGTGGTGCAACGTGCGCATCGCACGCGGTGGCAGTAATGGTGCGCGGACCAGCGACGCGCAATGGCGGCGGAACAGCTACGGGGGTGACGACAGAGTCACGCTCGGCGGGGACTCTGTAGCGGGGAATCGCGCTGGGTCGTCCCTGGACCGATGCCTTCACGGACATGTCGGTCGAAACCACGGGACGGAGCGTGGTGATCGACCTGACGCCAGCGAGGATGTGCCAGCGGAGCGCTGTTCATCCTGGCGCAAGGTCGCAACCTGTCGGTCCTCTACTGGGCCGACTGACCATAGTGTGAGGCCGGTAGCAGGACGGGCACGATCCCGGGTGGAACCGGGACCGGTTGGGGGCAGTCACTGGATGCCATGCTGGGTGACCTCGACCGATGGCTGAGAAAGGGTCCAGCGGTACCTTGCCGTCAGAGCCTTGCCCATCCGACTAGGGCCGGACGTACGCGGCCGCGACAGCATCTCCATGCGGCTGGAGGCGTACGGAAAGCGCCAACGCCCCGCGACCGTCATGAAGGCGTGGCCTGGTGAGCACCAACCCGGGCGACCCCCGCCCGGCGTCCGCCGGCAACAGCAGGATCGCGCGAGATCAACCGGTGGGAAGGCGGAACGATCGAGCGGACCCAACGCGGCAGGGACACGACGGTGAACCAGGCAACCACGGCGAGAGCGACGCGGAAAGTGTCCGAGGTGATAAAGCGCTGAGCATGACTCTCACCTTCCGAACAGCGGCGCGCACAATCGTGCATCTAGAGCTGCAGGACAAAGTAAAGCGACTCAATGTAACGAGACAACAACAAAAGCAAGTAGCGAGAAGAAAAAAAGCAAGAAAGAGAAGAAAAAAGGAGAAAAGAAGAAGAAAAAGAAGAAAAGAAAAAAAAAAAGGGGAGGACCACATGAGCAAGCCTCCATGAATCGGAGCGCACGACGCCGTGGAAGACCACGGTGGCGACACGACCTCTGGCTCGAATTGGACCCAAGCGACATCGTACACCTCTACCGATTCGACGAATGACACTCTTCATTCAGTTTTGTTAGAAGCATGCTGGAGACTAGCCTCATCATATATGGCGACAAGTTTCAGGAGCTGATCGTGTCCACAGGCCGACACACCATCAAGCTCGGGGCCAACGCGGCATGACACGGTGGGGTTCGATTGGAGTAACGGTTGCCGGTTTGCGACGGTGGCGGCATCATCGGGCCAGAGAACAGGCGTTACGAGCCGCATTGACGATCGAGTGAGGGAGACACCATGCCGGCAAGAACCATCCGCATCGCCGTGATCCCGGGGGACGGGATCGGCAAGGAGGTCGTTCCGGAGGGTCTGCGCGTGCTCGACCGCATTGCCGAGCGATCCGACGGCGAGACGGCGTTCGCATACGAATCATTCCCATGGGGCTGCGAGTACTACCTCGAGACCGGCCGGATGATGGATGCGGACGGTCTCGACCGCCTGGCGGCATTCGACGCAATCTACTTCGGCGCGGTGGGCTGGCCCGGCGTGCCGGACCACGTCTCCCTCTGGGGGTTGCGGCTCGCGATCTGCCAGGGGTTCGACCAGTACGTCTGCACACGGCCCGTGCAGCTCCTGCCCGGCATCACCAGCCCGTTGCGCAACGCAACGGAGGAGCGCATCGACTGGGTCGTGGTGCGTGAGAACTCCGAGGGCGAGTACGCCGGCATCGGCGGCAGAAACCTCGCCGGGCGCGGCGCGGACCGCGAGGTCGCGATCCAGTCGGCGCTGTTCACGGCGCAGGGCTGCGAGCGCATCATCCGTTACGCCTTCGAGCTGGCGCGCACGCGCAAGCGAAAGAAGGTCACCAGTGTCACCAAGAGCAACGCCCAGCAGTACGCGATGACGCTGTGGGACGACATGTTCGCCCGGGTCGCGGCCGAGTACCCCGATGTAGAGGCGGATCAGGGGCTGGTCGACGCAATGGCGGCCCGCTTCGTGATGAAGCCGGAGTCGCTGGAGATCGTGGTCGCGTCGAACCTGTTCGGCGACATCCTCTCCGACCTCGGCAGCGCCCTCGCAGGCTCGCTGGGGATCGCGGCGAGCGCGAACATCGACCCGGAGCGCCGGCATCCGAGCATGTTCGAGCCCGTACACGGTTCCGCGCCGGACATCGCCGGCAAGGGCATTGCCAACCCGATCGCGGCGATCTGGACGGTGGCGCTCATGCTCGATCACCTGGAGCTGACAGACGAGGCGGCGGCGGTGATGGACGCGATCCGCAAGACGACCGCCAGCGGCGTGCTCACCCCGGACCTCGGTGGCACGGCCACCACCGTAGAGGTCGGTGACGCCGTGCTCGAGCACCTCACGGTATGACCAGCACCGGAGACACGACTCGCGCACCAGTCGTCGTGATCGGGGCCGGCCCGGCCGGCATCGCCGCAGCGCTGGCGGCATCGCGCACAACGCCGACGATTCTCCTGGACGAGCAAGCGTCTCCGGGTGGACACCGGCGCTGGTGGCCCGATCATGAGACTGACGTCTCCGACGTTATGCAATCGACGCTACTCGACGCCGGCATCGACTACCGACCCAACACCTCCGTCTGGGCGCTGTTCGAGGGGCCGACTGTGGCGGCGTACGACGACAGGCATGCATTCTCGATCGATGCCGGGTCGGTCGTCATTGCGACCGGCTCGATCGACCGCGCCTGGCCACTCCCCGGCTGGCAGCTCGATGGCGTCTGCACCGCCGAAGCCGTCCTCCGCGACATCGAAAACGGTCGGCTCACCGCCGGCACGCGCGTCGGTGTCGTGGGTGACGACGCGGAGGCGTTCCCGCTCATCGCGGCGATTGGGCGAGCGGGCGGAACCGTTGCCCTCCACGCGCCCGACATCTCGTCCGCACGGATCGGAGGCGAACGTCCGGGTCGACGACACTTGACGATACAGCTCGCTCAATCGCCGTGGATCGCGTGGTGTTGGCGCTCGGTCGCCGTCCCGATCCGGCCCTGGCGCTCATGGCGCGCGCCGCGAGCATGTTCGATCGCTCGGCGCTTGTCGCGATGCCGTTGCTGGACAAGAACGGCGCGACCTCGGTTCCGAGCGTCTACGTGACTGGCGAGGCGGCAGGCGTCACGGAGGACGACGCGGTCCGTGAGCACGGGCAGCGCGCGGGCGAGGCAGCCGCCTCGAGAGCGACGGCAGACAGACTCGTGCCGCCGGTGCTCTCCGGTCCAAACGCCCCGCCTCTGCCCGGCGATGGTTCAACGATCGTTTGCCGCCAGCAGATGGTCGACTTGCGCACCGTGCAGGCGGCGATCGAGCGCGGCGCGTACGACGTGAACGACCTTCGCCGCCAGACGCGAGCCGGCATGGGCCTGTCCAGTACCGATGACACGCTCTCGGTTCTGGCCGCTCTCCTGCTTCGTCATGACTCGTCTATTGACGATGACCGGCTGATCGGCCGCGTGCGACCGCCGGTGCGGCCGCTGCCCTTCCGGCTCGGGCTCGGAGGCACATCGATGAACAGCGGGCTCTGAAATCAGCGCAAGCCGCGGAGCGAGCCAGCATGAGCGGTTCAACGACCGACATCGTCGTGATCGGGGGCGGCGTGATTGGCTGCTCGATCGCCTGGCACCTCGCTCGCAAGGGCGCCCACGTGACGCTTCTCGAGCAGCGCGGGCTGGCGTCGGCCGCCTCGGGCGCCAGCGCCGGCGGTGTCCGCCAACAGGGTCGCGACCTGCGGGAGCTGCCGCTGGCGATCCGCGCGATCTCCCGGTGGGAGCACCTCGAAGAGCGAACTCGGCGCCGACCTGCACTACTACCGCGAGGGGCACCTCCAGGTGGTGGAGCGCGAAGAGGACCTTCCCGCGGTGCAGGCAAAGCTCGAGGCGCAGCGGGCGGCGGGCCTCGACCTGCGCCTCGTCGACGGCGACGAGCTCCGCGAGCTGGCGCCCGGCCTCTCGCCGAGCGTGATCGCGGCGACCTGGTGCGCCAACGACGGCCACGCCAACCCGATCCTCACGACGCACGCCTTCGCCGCCGCGGCTCGTCGCGAGGGCGCGACCATCCATACCGGAACGCCAGTCACCACGATCGAAACGACCGGTGGCCGCATCACTGGCGTCCAGACGCCGGGCGGGCAGGTACCGTGCGACTGGCTGGTGATGGCGGCCGGTCTCTGGAGCCCGGGTCTCGCCGCTCGCCTCGGCATCGACCTGCCGATCGAGGCGTTCGGGCCGCAGATGATGGCGACCGCACCGATGCCACTCCGCCTGCGACAGGTGCTCGGCGCGGTGTCGCGCCGGCTCAGCCTGAAGCAAATCCCGAGCGGCAACTACGTCATCGGCGGCGGCTGGCCCGGAGATGTCGACCTCGACGCCGGCGTCGCCACGGCGCGGCAGGAGAGCATTCTCGGGAGCATGCGGGACGCTGCCGCCGTCGTACCCGAGCTGGCGGGCACAACCCTGGAGCGCGTCTGGGTCGGCGTCGAGGCGCTGACCGTCGACGAGATTCCGATCCTCGGACCTCTGCCCGGCATCGACAACATGACCGTCGCCGCCGGGTTCTCCGGTCACGGCTTCGCGCTGAGCCCCTGCATCGGCGAGCTGATCGCCGAGCAGATCGTTGACGGCAAGCCGTCCATCCCGATCGACGCGTTCGGCTTCGAGCGCTTCGCCACGATGCCGTCGGAGACGGAGCCAGTCACCCCGCGCGCCGGTTGAGCGGGCCGCCTAGCCGAGGGCCTGTATGACCTCGAAGCGGTAGGTACCCGAGCCGATCTCGACGACCGTCTCGCCATCGGCCACGGTCACGTCATGGACCCCGTCGACATCGAGGAGTGCCATGCCGGCTTCGGTGACCTGTCCAGCCTCGGGCAGGACAACGCGGGCGTCGACGTTGGCCGGGATGGTCACAGCGATGTGATATCCGTCCTCCGTCCATGCCCACTCGGACCGAATCTCACCGGTGACTGCGTGGTACCAGCCCTCGGCGTGGTCGAGCGAGCGGTCCATCACCGGCGCGATCGTGACCTTCCGGTACCCCGGCCCGTCGGTGTCGATGCCGGCGACCCGCCGTCGCATCCACTCGCCCACCGAGCCGAGCGTGTAGTGGTTGAACGAGTTCATGCCGACATCCTGAAATCCCTTGTCCTCGGTCCAGCCGTCCCAGCGCTCCCAGATCGTGGTGGCGCCATGCAGGATCGAGTACTTCCAGCTCGGAAAGGCGTCCTGAAGCAGCAGCCTGTAGGCGACCTCCGGATACCCTGCATCGGTGAGCACGTGGCAGATATAGCTGACGCCCACGAAACCGGTGGTGATCCGCCAGTTCCGCGCCTCGAGATCGGCGACCAGATGCGCCGCCGCCTTCGGCCGCAAATCCTCCGGCAGCAGCCCGAAGTGGAGCGCGATGGTGTACACCGTCTGCGTGCCACCCACGATCGTGCCGTCGTCGTTGACGTAGGCATCGACGAACGCCGCCGCCACGCGGCGAAAGAGATCGTCGTACCGCTCGGCGTCGGCGTCCCGGCCGGTCGCGCGCGCCATGTCGGCCATCAGCCTCGCGTCGTACGCGAAGTACGCCGTGCCGATGAGCTCCTTCGGGGTGTCGGCGCCGATGGAGAGCCAGTCGCCGAAGTCGTGATGCCGGCCCCGCTGCCACAGCAGGTTGGGGTTCTCCCGCTCCAGCCAGTCCATCCACCGCACCATCGATGCCCAGTGCCGCTCGATGAGCCGGGTGTCGCCATAGGTCTTCCAGATCGTCCACGGCACGATCACGCCGGCGTCCGCCCATGCCGGCGCGCCGTCGGCGAGGTCGCACAGGCGCGGCGCGACATCCGGGTACGGCCCCTCGACCGCCTGGCCGTCGCGGAGATCCTGCGTCCACTTGGTGAAGAACGCGGCGACATCCATGTTGCCGACAGCGGTGCCGACGAACGCCTGGGCGTCGCCGAGCCAGCCGAGACGCTCGTCCCGCTGCGGGCAGTCGGTCGGGATGCTGAGGAAGTTGTCGCGCTGGCCCCAGACGATGTTGCGCTGGAGCTGGTTGATGAGCTCGTCCGAGCAGGTAAAGCCGCCGACCGGGGTCGTGTCCGATCCGACGAACCGTCCGGTGATCGCTTCCGGCGTGAGCTTGCCGGGATACCCGGTGACCTCGACGTACTGGAATCCGTGCCAGGTGAAGCGCGGCGCGAAGATCTCCTCCTCGCCCGTCCCGGCGAGCACGAAGGTGTCTTCCTGGAACTCACCGCGCAGGTTCTCGGTGTAGAGCGATCCGTCCGGGTTGAGCCGCTCGCCATGGCGGAGGCGAATCTCCGTGCCCTCCTCGCCACGAGCGGTCAGCTCGACCCGTCCGGCGATGTTCTGCCCGAGGTCGACGATCCAGGTGCCGGGCCGGTGCTGCGATGACGGAGACCGGTGTGATGCGATCGAGCTCGCGGACCGGCTCGGACACCGATGCGACGATCGGCACGCCGCCGATCGCGCTCACGGCGACGTCGTGCCAGGAGCTGTCGTCGAATCCCGGCTCGTCCCAGCCATGCGGGTGCCTGCGAGCGTCGTGGTGCTCGCCGAAGAGCAGGTCGCCGTAGCGGATCGCGCCGGTACCGGCCCGCCAGCCATCGCCGGTGGTCACGACTTGCGCTTTGCCGTCGGCGTAGTCGATGTGCAGCTCCATCAGGAGCTGCGGGGTTGCGCCGTAGTGCCGGCACTGCGGGCCGAAGCCGACGTACCCGGCGTACCAGCCAGGCGCGACGATCGCGCCGAGCGCGTTCTCGCCAGAGCGCACCACATCGGTGACGTCGAACGCCTGGTACTGGATGCGATGGTTGTAATCGGTCCAGCCCGGATCAAGCGTCTGGTCGCCAACCACGTCGCCGTTCAGGTGTGCCTCGTAGACACCCCTCGCCGTGACGTAGAGCCGGGCCCGCGTCACCGCACCGGTGCATTCGAACACGCTACGAAAATGTGGCGCGGGCACGAGCCCGTCCCACTCGCGCGCCTTCGCAATCTCGGTATCGGCCACGAGACCCGGCAGGGAGATCCACCGCGCCTGCCACTCGGAGCGTTCCTCGGACGTCGCACCGACGGTATCGGACGAGAGGAGGCCGGTCTCCCAAAAGGCCGCTTCGCTCCACGGCGACTCGTTGCCGGCCTCGTCTCGCACCCTCACCCGCCACCAGACGCGCTCACGCGCATCCAGGTCCGAACCGGCGTATGCGATCCCGTAGCTGTCCCCCGACGCTACCCAGCCGGTGTCCCAACAATCGTCACTGTTCGGCACGCTGCCGGCGACAATGCGATAGGCGGCCTGGGTGACACCGCGCCGCATCGACGTCACCTCCCACGAGTGGCGCGGCCGCCGCGAGCCGATGCCGATCGGGTTCGTGAGGTACTCCGTCCTGAGGTTGGTCGCCGACAGCCCGGTGTGCTTGCATGGTGCCTCGCTCTCACGGCAGGTTCACTGTAGTCAATGCGTGGCATCGTCCCCGCCCGCCGTGCACCAGTCAAGCCTTCATCGCGCCCGTGGCATTGCTACACTCACAGCCGTGACATCCGATCCCGGGAGCCGTTGCATGCGCATCCGACCAGACCAGCTCGAACAGCTCCAGACAGACATCGGCCAGCGGCTACTGACGGCCATTACCGAGCGCGACCCCTCAGATGCCGACACCCTGGGAGTCGTCACCGAGCTGCGCCGCCAGCATGACCCCGACCTCGTCGCCGCGGCGATGACGATCCACTCGCTCCGGCGGCGCGCGAGGGGCCGGTTTCGTGACGCCGACCGCCTCTGGCTCACCGGCGACGGGCTCGAGCAGGCCACCGGCGACCTCATCGCCGACCACCGGGCCGCGCGCTTCGCCGGGTGCCGCCGGGTCGGGGATCTCGCCTGCGGCATTGGCGGCGATCTCATGGCCCTGGCACGTCGGGACGATATCGGCTCGCTGCTGGCTGTCGACCGTGACCCGCTGCACGCGGCGATGGCGACGATGAACGCCCGCATTGTGAAACCGGACGTGACACTGGAGACCGTCGTCGCCAGCGCGGAGGCGGTCGACCTGACCGGAGTCGACGGCGTCTTCATCGATCCGGCCCGGCGCAGCGGCGGCCGTCGCGTCGGTCAGGAGGCGACATCGCCCTCGCTGGACTGGGCCCTCGGCCTGACGGACCAGGCCGCGAAGGTCGGCATCACCGCCGCACCCGGCATCGATCACGAGCGCGTGCCCGAAGGTTGGGAGCTGGAGCTCATCGCCGTCGGAACCGACCTCAAGGAGGCGGTGCTATGGTCGCCGGCGCTGGCAACAACGCCGCGTCGCGCGACAGTCATCGATCCTGCCACCGGTGAGACCCACACGCTGGTAACCAGCGACGTCGACGAGATCGATGTTGTTGAGCCAGCTCCGGGCATGACGGTGATCGATCCGAACCCGGCCATAACTCGCTCCGGGCTGGTGCGCGAGCTGGCCGGGGAGCTCGGCGCGGCGATGATCGACGAGCACATCGCGTTTCTGGTGGCCGAAGGCCCGGTCGTAACGCCGCTGGGCCGATCGCTCTCGATCGTCGATGCGCTGCCGTGGCACGAGCGGCGCGTGAAGGCACGGCTGCGGGAGCTCGACGCAGGAGCGGTCGACGTCCGCCGGCGCGGGCTCGCCGGCGACGTCGACGCCATCGCCAGGCGGCTTCGCGGCAAGGGGCACCGGCGTCTCACGGTCCTGATGACCCGTCACCGCGACGCTCCGTGGGCCATCATCGCGGACGATGCGTGACCGCGACACGTGCCGATGTGCCCAATGTGACGTCAGGCCCGCCGCGCGGCATGGGGTATGCGCAACCAGTACCGCCGCAGGCGGTCACACCGCCATGGATGCCCGGTGGCGAGGATTCCTGACACGCGGGCTACAGGGGCTCACGACTGGGGGATGGTAGAATCCGCCCAAACGGATCCCCTCTCCCTCACCAAACGGACAGGTGAGGACCACGGCGCGCAGGCTTATCATTGGGTTCATGACACACCGTTCGAGAGGTGTCGCTGTGCGCTGTTGATCGACAGTGGGATGCGACTCCGCCACCAGAGGAACTGCTAGCAACCATGGAAATTCCGACCATCGAAAATCTCATCCCCACGGTGATCGAGAGCACCAACCGTGGCGAGCGTGCCTTCGACATCTACTCGCGGCTTCTCAAGGACCGCATCATCTTTCTTGGCACGCCGATCGACGATCAGGTCGCCAACCTCATCATCGCCCAGATGCTCTTCCTCGAGCACGACGACCCCGAGCAGGACATCCGGCTCTACATCAACTCCCCCGGAGGCCAGGTCTACGCCGGTCTCGCCATCTACGACACCATGCGCATGATCCGCCCGGACGTGCAGACGCTCTGCGTCGGCATGGGCGCCAGCATGGCGGCCGTGCTGCTCGCGGCGGGAACCAAGGGCAAGCGGTTCGCGCTGCCGAACTCGCGCATCATGATCCACCAGGGCTCCGCCGGGTTCCGCGGCAACGTGCCGGACATCGAGATCGCGGCCAAGGAGACGATGGACCTGACCCGCACGCTCACCCAGATCATGGCCGACCACACGGGCCAGGATTTCGACAAGGTGAAGGCGGATACCCAGCGCGACTACTACATGACCGGCCCGCAGGCGCAGGAGTATGGAATCGTCGATCAGGTGATGGCGCCGACCCCGGTCGCCGGCACCAATGGGTCCAGGGAGAAGTCGTAGCGCTTCACGCTCGGCGAATCCACGCAGCTTCGAGACAGCAATCACAAAACGAGGTGTTCGGGTGCATTATCGGTGTTCCTTCTGCAACAAAGGACAGGAAGAGGTCCGGCGGCTCATTGCCGGCCCCAACTCGGTCTACATCTGCGACGAATGCGTCCAGCTGTGCCGGGAAATCATCGAGGAGGAGGAGCCGGCCACGCCGAGCACCGAGTCCGGACCCTCCAGAATCCCGACACCTCGGGAACTGTATGACCAGCTGAACCAGTATGTGATCGGCCAGGATCAGGCCAAGAAGATCCTCTCCGTCGCGGTCTACAACCATTACAAGCGCATCAATGCCGGGTTGCAGTCCGACTCCGAGGTGGAGCTCCAGAAGAGCAACATCCTCATGGTTGGCCCGACCGGCTCCGGCAAGACGCTGCTGGCGCAGACGCTGGCGAAGCTGCTGGACGTCCCCTTCTCCATCGCCGACGCCACCGCGTTGACCGAGGCTGGCTACGTCGGTGAGGACGTCGAGAACATCCTGCTCCGCCTGATCCAGTCGGCCGGAGATGTCGCCCGCGCCCAGCACGGCATCATCTACATTGACGAGATCGACAAGATCGCGAGGAAGTCGGACAACCCGAGCATCACCCGGGACGTCTCCGGCGAGGGTGTGCAGCAGGCGCTGCTCAAGATCATCGAGGGCACCGTCGCCAACGTGCCGCCGCAGGCCGGGCGCAAGCACCCGCACCAGGAATACATCCAGATCGACACCAAGAACATCCTGTTCATCGTCGGTGGCGCCTTCGAGGGTCTCGAGGAGGTCGTCCAGAAGCGCATCGGCAAGCAGTCGTACATGGGCTTCGGCGGCGAGCGCGACGAGAAGACCGACGAGGTCATCAACCCGCTGCAGCACCTGTCGCACGACGACCTGCTGAAGTACGGGCTGATCCCCGAGTTCGTCGGCCGGCTCCCGGTCGCGGTCGCGCTCAACCACCTGTCGCGCGAGGATCTCGTTCGCATCCTCACCGAGCCAAAGAACGCGGCGGTCAAGCAGTACCAGCGCTTCTTCGCGCTCGACGATGTCGAGCTGATCTTCACCGACGACGCGCTGGAGGCGACCGCCCGCCAGGCGGAGGAGCGCAAGACCGGCGCTCGCGGCCTGCGCACCGCCATCGAGGAAGTGCTGCTCGACGTGATGTACGAGATTCCCTCGCTGGAGGGTGTCAAGAAGTGCATCGTCGACGCGAACGTGATCAACAACCGGTCGCGCCCGATCCTGCTCACCGTCAACGAGCAGGAGATCGACTACGCCAAGACGGCGTAGCGCGACACCTCACAACGCAGCAGATCGAGAACCCCGCTGGCAATATTGCCAGCGGGGTTTTCCCTACCGATCCGGATTTTCGCCTCCCTGCCCCCTTTGCCGCTTCCGATCCTGACGGTACCATGCCCCATCGAGCCAATGTCCGAACCCGCTCCAAGGGGTGTACATGAAGATCACGAAGGTGGACGTCACATCATGCCGCCGGACGTATGAGGCGGAGATTTATCCTGCCTGGTCGCCGGGGACGACGTGGACCGGCGCGCACACCACGATCTACCGGGTCCATACCGACGAGGGCGTCACTGGCATCGGCGCCAGCGGCGGGTCGCCAGAGCTCGCCCGGGAGGTGATCGCGCCCAGGCTGATCGATCGCGATCCCTTCAACGTCGAGCATCTCACCCGCATGATGCGCAACACGGGTGGCGGCCACGCCAGCCTGCCCATCGCCTGCGGCATCGAGATGGCGCTGTGGGACATCATCGGCAAGGTCGCCGGGCTTGCCGCTCTACCGAATGTGGGGCGCCCACCGGAACCGCGTCCGCGCCTACGCCAGCATGGTCGAGATAGGCACGCCCGACGAGCGCGCCGACACCGCGCTTAAGCTCCTCGACCGCGGGTACACCGCGATCAAGCTGCGGCTGCACGCACCGACGCTGAAGGAGGACATCGCCCAGGTCGAGGCCGTGCGCAAGGCCGTCGGCGACCGCATGGAGATCATGGTCGACGCCAACCAGGCGCAGGAGCCGGGCACGGCCGGCGCGGAGGACGATCTCGTCTGGGGGTTCGACCGCGCGCTGGCGACCTGCCGGGAGCTGGCGAACTACGACGTCACCTGGCTGGAGGAGCCCCTCGGGCGGTACGAGTTCGACACACTCGCCCGGCTCGCCGAGGCGAGCGACGTGCCCATCGCCGGCGGCGAGAACAACGTCGGGCTGCACGAGTTCCGCTGGTTGATCGACCAGCACTGCTACGACCTCATCCAGCCGGACGCGCTGGTATGCGGCGGTCTCGGCCTGCTGCGCAAGGTCGCCGCGTACGCCGAGATGCACAACATGCGGATCGCACCGCACCACGGCGGCAACGGGCTTGGCGTGGCGGCGCACCTCCACCTCATCGCATCGCTGCCCAACGCTGGATACATCGAGCTGCTGCAGGAGCCGGGGAAGATGGAGAGCGCCGACTTCCAGGGGATCGTGGCGGAGCCGCTGCTGCCCGACGCCGACGGCTACGTCACCCTTCCCGAGACACCGGGTCTCGGCTTGGAGCTGCGCGAGGATCTCTGACGCGATTCGGGCACACTTGGGAGGCAGCGCACATGGCCACGCACGAGTACCGGTACAACCGCCTGACGTGGGCGGAGATGGATGAGGCGATCCAGCGCCAGCCGGTGGTGATCCTGCCGACAGGCTCCACGGAGCAGCACGGGCGCCACCTGCCGCTCGATGTCGACCTCTTCCTCACCGAGTCGATTTGTCACGAGGTCGGCATCCGCGCGGACGGCAAGGTGCTCGTGCTGCCGCCGATCCCGTACGGACTGAACCTCCACCACATCGACTTCCCCGGCACCATCCACGTCGAGCCGGAAGTCTTCATCGCGTTCGCGCTCAACGTGACCAAGAGCGTCGCCTATCACGGCTTCGAGAAGATTCTGCTCGTCAACGGGCACGGGTCGAACGTGCCGCTGATCGACATCATCGCCCGCCGCACGACGCTGGAGACGGAGTCGCTCTGCGCGGCGATCCACTACTTCACCTTCGCCACCGAGGCATTCAGTGAGGTGAAGGACACCGAGGTGATGGCGCACGCCGACGAGTTCGAGACCTCGCTCTATCTGCACCTCGCGCCGGAGCGCGTGCAGATGGACAAGGCAGGTGCCGGCGACGACGTGATGGGCACGTACGCCAGCTCGGATAGCACGACACCCTATGTCCGATTCAACGACTACTGGTCCCGATGGACCGACCTTGGGGTGCACGGCGATGCCACCACCGCCACCGCCGAGAAGGGCGAGGTGATCTTCGAGGCGGCGGTCAGCGGGCTGGTGGAGTTCATCGACGAGTGGCGCGACTGGCCAATCGCGGAACGGCGGGACTTCCACACCGCGCCGGTCCAGTCCGGCATCCGCTGGTAGCGCAAGGCGCAGGGAGAGGCATCGTGAAGATTCGCGAAATCCGGGCGGCGGGCCTTTCCGGAGCGACACCGGAAGGCGGCTGGACGAACGACCTGCGGCCCGAGGACAGCGTGCACACGCTGATCACGGTTCACACCGACGAGGGTCTCACCGGTGTCGGTTCCGCGTTTACCTCGGTCGGGCTGGTGAAGGGCGCGCTCGCCGTGCTGGAGCCGCTCTACCGGGGCGAGAGCGCGATCGAGCCAGAGCGCGTCAGCGAGAAGCTCCACCAGCACACCTTCTGGATGGGCCGCGGCGGTGCGATCACGCACACGATCAGCGGCATCGACATCGCGCTGTGGGACCTGCTCGGACAGGTGACGGGCCAGCCGGTGGGGCGCCTGCTCGGCGGGCGCTACCGGGACCGCGTGCGACCCTACGCCTCGATCCTGATGGACGAGCCGGCCGCCCTCGCCGAGCACCTCCACGCCGTGAAGGCGCAGGGCTTCCGCGCGTTCAAGATCGGCTGGGGGCCGTTCGGGCGGGTCAGCACCGCCATGGACGAGGCGATCGTCCGAGCCGCGCGGGACGCGATCGGCCCCGACTGCCTGCTGATGGTCGACGCCGGCGCCAGCGACGCGTTCTGGAGCCAGGGGTACAAATGGGCGCTGCGCACCGCCTCGATGCTGGCCGAGTACGACGTCGACTGGTTCGAGGAACCGCTCGTGCCGGATGCCCTTGATGACTACATCGCGCTTCGTCGCGCAGCGCCGGTGCCGATTGCCGGTGGCGAGGTGCTGACCCGGCGGCAGTCGTTCCAGCCATGGCTTGAGGCGGGCGCCTTCGACATCGTCCAGCCGGATGTCACCAAGGTCGGCGGCATCAGCGAGGAGCGCCGGATCGCCCGGATGGCGCAGGACCACAACATCCGGTTCATCCCGCACGGCTGGAACACGGCGCTCGGTCTCGCCGCTGACCTGCAGCTGGCGTCAGCGTTCCCTCAGACGGATATGGTCGAATACCTCACTGGCTCGCCCTATATCGACGACCTCGTTGACGGCGGCTGGCATCTCGACGCGGACGGCATGCTCGCGATTCCCGACGGACCGGGGCTCGGCATCGGGCTGAATCCGGACGCGGTCGCCAGGTACACCGGAAGTGAGCCACTACTGGACTGATCCCAGAAGCTCGTCCATCGGGCACGGGATCACCGGCAAGGGTCCGGTGGCGTCCAACTTGCTGCGGTTATGACAACGACCACACGTATTTCGCAGGAGGGTTGTCACCATGTTGTTCTACTGCGAGTTCACCTGGTTTCCCGGCACGTCACGGGAGGAGGTCGCCGAGCGGGTCGTCGAGCAGCACGACGCCGGCGCGAACCACCCGGAACGCATAAAGGGCTGGTACAACCTCGCGGGCGGCGGTGCCGGCTTCCTGATCGTCGACTACGACGAGATCGGGGAGCTGACTGCGTTCCTGCAGCCGTACATGGACCTGATGAGCTTCGACGTCCGCGCCATCAGCGAGCTGGACTACGACAGCCGCATCCAGGATCTGCGCTCGTTCATCGGCGGTTGACGAGCGCGCGACGGGGCACGGGCAGCGGGTCAATGACACGACTCGCTGCCGGTATCCGTGAACACACCGCCCGCGGCCGGCACGAACTCCCAGTCGTACCCATCCGCGCGCATCGTGAGCTTCAGCACGCCGAAGGTGTCGGTGCTGGCGACCACACTGTTCGCTCGAACGGACTCCAGCGGCCGCAGGGGACCGCCGCCGGTGCCGACCACGAACTGCACGATCCCCCGAGCCGGATCCGCGACGCCCCACGGGTTCTGCGGCGCGAACCGCTCGTAGATGTGGTCGTGCCCGGAGAGGACGACGTCGACATCGTTGTCATACAGGACCTGCCACATCGGCCCGAGATCCATGTCGTCATCGTGCCCGCCCGAGCTGAAGCGCGGGTGGTGCATGAGCGCCACGGTGCAGGCGACCGGGTGGGTCGCGAGGTCCGCAGCGAGCCACTCGAGCTCCGGCGAGCCAGGTCCGCACCCGCCGATCTCGGGACAGTTGCTGTTCAGCGCGACTACGTGCCAGGCGCCGACATCGTAGGAGTACCAGCCGGTGGCGGGGTTCCCCGCCCGGTCGCCGAAGTACCCGAAGTACCCCGCCGCGCCGGGGGTGTAGTAGTCGTGGTTGCCGGGGACGGGCCGCGTGCGGTCGAGGTGGCGGCCCCATGTCGGGTCGTAGCAGGCGGCGAAGTCCTCGGCGCTGCCGGTGTCGTAGGCGTTGTCACCGAGCGTGACGACCGTGCCCGGGATGCCGTCCAGCAGGCGCGCGGTCGCCTCGTCGTTGTCGTCGTAGCAGGATGCGATGTCCCCCGCGCCCACCAGCACCGCTGCCTCGGGAGTACCGCGGGCAGGCGGTGTCGCGTCCTGCGCGAGCGCGACGATCGACACCCCGTAGAGCGCGACGATGAGTGCGACGAGTCGATGGGGCACAGGTGGTCCCTCTCAGTTCGATAACGGGAAGCAGATCGTTCGCCACAGACCAGGCCCGAACATGCATCTCTCGCCCGGCTTGCCGGTTCGTGATCTTGCTCAGGCAGGCTCGCCCATCATACCCGCCTGGTCGGCCTTCCTTGTGGGCCAGATCAAGCAGGTGTCATGCGCGACCGGATGCGGATGCGCGGATTCCTCGACTGGAGGTTGACGGCCGGGACGGTCTCGACTAGCCTGCCGCCACGCGCACACTCAGGCGAGCCGGACCGCGGCATGAGCTCCCGCACACAACCGCGGCGGTGATCATGTACCAGAGACGACGGGGAGGCGGCTCTCTCCTTGCCCACCAGGTCAACAGCAGCGCAATATGAGGTTGTGGGAAATGACCAGCGATTATGGTGTCGCCGTGATCGGCGCGGGTGACATGGGGAACCGGCACATCGAGGCATGGCAGCAGCTCGGTCACCGGGTGGTTTCGCTCACGGATATCGACGTCGCGCGCGCCCGTGAGACGGTCACAACCTACGGCATCCCGCATGTTCACCAGCACTATCAGGACGCGATCGCGGAGGGCGGCGTCGACATCGTCTCGATTTGCCTCCCGCTGGCGCTGCACGCGCCGGTCACGATCCACGCCGCCGAACGGGGGCGTCACGTGTTCTGCGAGAAACCGCTGGCCCGCGATGTTGCCGAGGCGGACGCGATGGAGCGCGCGGTGCGCGCTGCCGGTGTCCAGTTCGGTCTCGGCTTCCAGAGGAACCTGGCGGAGGGCGTCTCGCTCCTGCGAGCGTGGGCAGCCGAGGGCCGGTTCGGCCGGCCGATGGTGTTCAACAGCGATCTCCTGCAGGAGGTGCGACCCAAGCGCGCGATGCACGACCGCAACGGCAACAACGGCCCGCTTACCGACACCGGCTGTCACTACTACCTGCAGTGGCAGACCGTGTTCCGATCCAGGCCGAAAACGGTCTACGCCCAGGGACGGATTCTCGCGATGGATCGACCTGAGATCAGCCACTTCGACCAGCTCGCCATCGACACCGCCGTCATCACACATCGAATTCGAGTCCGGAGATGTCGCTACAATGACCGTTTCGTGGGGACTCGCGGAAGGGTTTCGGATGCCCAGCCGGCCGGATCGCCTGTTCGGTCCCAAGGGCGGGGCCGAAGGCAATGTCCAAAGCGAGCTGACACTCTACACCGGGTGTGACACGGAGACGGTCACCATCGCGCCGAGAAACCTGCATGCCCTTGAGTTCGCGCGATTCGTCGACGCGATCGAAGGGCGGGCCAAACCCGCGTACGGCTTCACCGAGGGCCGACAGATGATCGCGATCACAAGGGCGATCCACGAGTCGATCGCCACCGGCAGACCGGTACACGTGGCCTACGATTCCTGACATCTGCCCGGTTTGCTCCAGAATCGGAGGGGGACGTGGATGAAGACGATCGGGATCGGTATCGTCGGCACCGGCAAGATGGGCCGAGCCCACAGCCAGGCGTGGGCGACGGTGCCGAAGTTCTTCGAGCTCGAGACGACCCCGGCGCTGCGGGTGGCGTGTGGCCGGGATGCGAGCAAGACCGCTGACTTCGCGGAGCGGTTCGGCTGGGAATCCGTAGAGACGGATTGGCGCCAGCTCGTCGAGCGCGACGACATCGACCTCGTCGACATCTGCACCTCGAATGACCTCCACGCCGAGATCGCCCTCGAGGCGACCCGGAACGGCAAGCACGTGGTCTGCGAGAAGCCGCTCGCGCTCGACGCCCCGACGGCGGCGCGCATGGCCGCGGCTGCCGAGGCGGCGGGCGTGAAGCACATGGTTGTCTTCAACTACCGCTTCGTGCCTGCCGTCCGGCTGGCACGGCAGCTGATCGATGCGGGCGAGCTGGGCACGATCTACCAGTTCGTCGGCAGCTTCCAGCAGGACTGGCTCGCCGACCCGAACGCGCCGATGACATGGCGCCTCCGCAAGGACTCCGCGGGATCCGGCGTGCTTGGCGATCTCGGCGCGCACATCGTCGACCTCGCGCGATACCTCGTCGGTGAGATCACCTCGGTCACCGGCGCGCTCCACACCGTTGTGCCGAGTCGCCGCAACGAGCATGGCGAGATGGAGCCCGTGACGGTCGACGACGCCTTCGAGTCGCTCATCCAGTTCGAATCGGGGGCGTCAGGCGTGCTGCAGGCCAGCCGGGTGGCGACCGGGCAGAAGACCCGTAACCGGTTCGAGATCTACGGGAGCAAGGGTGGCTTGCAGTTCGACTTCCAGGCCATGAACGAGCTCCGGTTCCTGTCCAATGAGGACCCGGTCGCGGTGCGCGGCTACCGGACGATCTCCACCACGCTTCCGGGAGCGCACCCCTATGCCGATCGCTGGTGGGGTGGCGGCCACCTCATCGGTTTCGAGCACACCTTCACCCACCTCGTCCACGAGATGCTGTCGAGCTTCGAGGAGAACCGTGAGCCAACCCCGAGCTTCAGGGACGGCGAGGCGTGCCAGATCGTGCTGGACGCGATCGCGCGATCAAGCGCCACCGGCAGCCGGGTGACGATCCCTGCAACAGGGGTCGCTCAGCAGCCCGGCTGACCTGCGGGCAGCTGAGCGCTACAACCCGATCGACGCGAGATACTCCCTGCTGACGCGCGCGCTCTCGAGGGCGGTCGGACGCTGCGTCACATCGGTCTCGACGATGAGCCACCCTTCGAATCCCTGGGCGTCCAGCAGCTTCTTGATAGCAGGGAAGTCGACGCAGCCCTCACCGAGCTCGGTGAAGATGCCGTTCGCCGTGAACGTGGAGTAATCCCACTTCTCCGCCTCGCCCCGCTGCCGCACCTCCTCGACGATATCCTTGAGGTGAAGGGTCCTGATCCGGTCGCCGTACCGCTCGCACACGGCGACCGGGTCGTCACCGGCCCAGGCAAGGTGGCCGGTGTCGAGACCGAGGAAGACCGTCTGGTCGTCGCAGCGCTCCATCAGGCGGTCGAGCTCGTCCCCGGTCTCGATCACCGTGCCGACGTGGTTGTGGAAGCAGCTGTGCACCCCGTGTTCGAGGGTGATGCGCCCGAACTCCGAGAGCACCCGGGCGAACTGGTCGAACTCCTCGTCCGACATGGCGTCCTCAGGACCGACGTGCCCGGCGACCGCCGCTCGCGAGGCTCCCCTGGGCGCCTGGAACCCACCGCCGCCCGCGGCGACGTACAGCTCCGTGCATCCGATTTCGTGGGTGAGCACCGCCAGCTCACGCGCCCGGGCGAGGATCGTCTCCTCGTCCTCCGGTTCCCAGAACGATGCCCCGTAGTACGGCGGCGCTGGCGCGAGGTTGTGACGAGCGAAGCGCTCGTTGATCTCGTCGGCGGTGACGCCCTCCCGCACCCTGGGCGGCGCACCCTCGTATCCAGCCTCCGCGATCTCCGAGAGGATCTCGTCCTCGGATTCGATTCTCCAGGTGATCTGCCCACACCCGATGCGATACCGCGCCATAACCCCTCCGTCACTCATCGATGTCCGGCGATTTGTGACATACAACCGTGAAGGGTGCGTGTTGGCAAGCCTCCCGCGCCTCTGTCCCTGACGATGCAGCGGAATGACGTGTCAGAGGATCCCCGGCAGGATCGAGCTGGTGCTCGCGGGCGCAGGCGATCGCCTCCTCGTACCCCGCGTCGGCGTGGCGCATCACGCCCGTCGCCGGATCGTTCCACAGCACCCGCTCGATCCGCCTCGCGGCATCATCTGTCCCGTCGCAGACGATCACCATGCCGGCATGCTGAGAGAAGCCCATGCCAACGCCACCGCCGTGGTGGATCGACACCCACGTCGCCCCCGAGGCGGTGTTCAGCAGGGCGTTGAGCAGTGGCCAGTCGGAGACGGCGTCGGAGCCATCGCGCATGCCCTCGGTCTCCCGGTTCGGGCTGGCGACCGAGCCGGAGTCGAGGTGGTCGCGGCCGATCACGACCGGCGCCTTGAGCTCGCCGGACCTCACCATCTCGTTGAACGCCAGTCCCAGACGGTCACGGTCACCGAGCCCGACCCAGCAGATCCGCGCTGGCAGCCCCTGGAAGTGGATCCGCTCGCGGGCCATGTCCAGCCATTGATGCAGGTGCGGATCGTCCGGGATCAGCTCCTTCACCTTCGCGTCGGTTCGGTAGATGTCCTCCGGATCGCCGGAGAGCGCCACCCATCGGAACGGCCCGACGCCGCGGCAGAAGAGCGGCCGGATGTATGCCGGCACGAATCCCTGGAACGCGAAGGCGTCATCGACGCCCTCCTCGAACGCCATCTGCCGGATGTTGTTGCCGTAGTCGACGGTCGGGACGCCCATGCGATGGAAATCGAGCATCGCCCGCACGTGGATCGCGATCGACTTCCGTGCCTCCCTCGCAACGGCGTCCGGATCGCGCTCCTGCATCTCCTGCCATCGCGCGACCGTCCATCCCTGCGGCAGGTAGCCGTGCGCGGGGTCGTGCGCCGAGGTCTGGTCGGTGACGGCATTCGGACGCACCCCTCGCCGAACCAGCTCTGGGTAGACGTCGGCGGCATTGCCGAGCAGTGCAACTGACGTGGCCTTCCCGCTCGCAGCAGCCTCCTCGAGCAGCGCCAGCGCGTGGTCGAGGTCGTCCGCCTGGACATCGAGGTAGCCGGTGCGCAGGCGCATGTCGATCCGGCTCTGCTGGCACTCGACCGCGAGCATCGAGGCCCCGGCCATCGTCGCCGCCAGCGGCTGGGCGCCGCCCATCCCGCCGAGCCCGGCCGTAAGAATCCACTTGCCGGCCCAGTTGCCGCCGTAGTGCTGGCGGCCCATCTCAACGAAGGTCTCGTACGTGCCCTGCACGATGCCCTGGGAGCCGATGTAGATCCACGAGCCGGCCGTCATCTGGCCGTACATCATCAGGCCCTTGCGGTCGAGCTCGTTGAAGTGCTCCCACGTCGCCCAGTGCGGCACGAGGTTGGAGTTGGCGATCAGCACGCGGGGCGCGTCGGCATGCGTGCGGAACACGCCGACCGGCTTGCCCGACTGGATCAGCAGCGTCTCATCGGCTTCGAGCGCCCGCAGCGCCTCGACGATCTGATGGAAGCATTCCCAGTTGCGAGCGGCGCGCCCGATGCCGCCGTAGACGACCAGATCCTCCGGCCTCTCGGCGACATCCGGGTCGAGATTGTTCATCAGCATGCGCAGCGGTGCCTCGGTGAGCCAGCTCTTCGCGCTTCGCACGGTGCCGGTAGGGGCGTGGATGACGGGGGCGTTCGTGGTGGCCATCGTGTCAATACCTCATGGGATATGTCGGGTCGAAACGTCGAGAAAACGACCCTACGCGGGGGTTCCCGGTTCGGTGATGCCGGGCAGCGCGATGTCGACGGAGTCGATGACAGCGCCGGATCTCACCAACCCGATCGCCGTCTCGATATCCGGGTGCAAATACCGGTCGTCCTCCATGTGCGGCACGTTCCGGCGCACGACCTCCCGCACCGCCTCGAGGGACGGGCTGGATGTCAGCGGCGCGTGGAAGTCGCATCCCTGCGCGGCCGCCAGCAGCTCGATCGCGACCACCGCCATCGCGTTCTCCACCATCGGCAGCAGGCGCCGCGCGCCGTGCGCCGCCATCGAGACGTGATCCTCCTGGTTCGCCGAGGTCGGGATCGAGTCGACGCTCGCCGGGTACGCGCGCTGCTTGTTCTCGGAGACCAGCGCGGCAGCTGTCACCTGCGGGATCATGAAGCCGGAGTTGAGTCCCGGCTTCGGCGTCAGGAAGGCCGGCAGTCCGGAAAGCGCCGGATCGGTGAGCAGGGCGATGCGCCGCTCCGCCAGCGACCCGATCTCGCAGATCGCCAGCGCGATCATGTCGGCGGCGAAGGCGACCGGCTCGGCATGGAAATTCCCGCCGGAAAGCGCCTCGCCCTCCTCCGGGAAGATCAGCGGGTTGTCCGTCACCCCGTTCGCCTCGATCTCCAGCGTCGCCGCCGCCTGCCGAAGCACGCGTAGCGCGGCACCCATCACCTGGGGCTGGCAGCGCAGGCAGTACGGGTCCTGGATGCGAGGGTCACCGATGCGGTGCGACTCCCGGATCGCGCTGCCCGCCATCAGCGCGCGCAGGGCATCGGCGGTCTCGATCTGCTCCGCGTGCCTTCGCAGCGCGTGGATCCGATGGTCGAACGGCGTGTCGGAGCCGCGCGCCGCCTCCGTCGAAAGCGCGCCGGTCACGAGCGCGGCGCGGAAGAGCACCTCGGCCCCGAAGAGCCCAGCCAGCGCGTTGGCGGTGGAGTACTGCGTCCCGTTGAGCAGCGCCAACCCCTCCTTCGGCCCCAGCTCAATAGGCTCGAGTTTGGCCTTTCCGAGCGCCTCCGGTGCGGGCAACCGCTCCCCCGAAGCCCACGCCTCCCCGACGCCGATCATGACCGCCGCCATGTGCGCGAGCGGCGCGAGGTCGCCCGACGCCCCGACCGATCCCTGCGCGGGGATGACCGGGATGACGTCGCGTGCCAGCATCGCGTCCAGCAATTGCAGCGTCGCGGACCGTCACGCCGGAGGCGCCCTGACCGAGGCTGGCGAGCTTCAGCGCCATCATCAGTCGCACAACCGGGAGCGGTGCTGGCTCTCCCACTCCCGCCGCGTGCGAGAGCACGATGTTGCGCTGGAGCGGCCGCCAGATCGGCAGCGTCGATTCGGACGCTGGCGAGCTTGCCGAAGCCGGTGTTGACGCCGTAGACCGGGTCTCCCTGCGCGACGATGCGCGCAACCGCGGTCGCGGCAGCATCGACCGCAGGCAGGCAGGCGGCGTCCAACGTGGGCCTGGCGCCGCGCCAGATCGCGCGCCACGTCGCCAGCTGGACGTCGCCCGGAGTCAGTACCACGTCAGACATGTCCCCTCCAGACACGAGCATGGAGGGGGTTGTAGCCGATCCGGTAGACGAGCTCCGCTGGCTGGTCGACATCCCAGATCGCGAGGTCCGCGCACTTGCCGACCTCCAGCGATGCCGGTCTCCGCGCCGAGCCCAAGCGCCCTGGCGGCGATGCGCGTCGTCGCCGAGCAGGCATTCCTCCACCGTCATCCGGAACAGCGTCGCCGCCATGTTCATCGCCAGCAGCAGCGACGTCAGCGGCGAGGTGCCGGGGTTGCAGTCGGTCGCGACCGCCATCGGCACGCCGTACTGCGCGGAAAGGCTCGATCGGCGGCGCGTGCGTCTCGCGGATGAAGTAGAAGGCGCCGGGAAGCATCACCGCGACCGTGCCAGCTTCCGCCATCGCGCGAACGCCCGCCTCGCTGGCGTATTCGAGGTGGTCGGCGGAGAGCGCGCCGTATCTCGCCGCCAGCGCAGCCCCGCCGAGATCGGAAAGCTGGTCGGCGTGGAGCTTGACCGGGAGCCCGCACTCCCTCGCGGCGTCGAACACTCGCGCGACCTGCTCCGGCGAGAAGGCGACACCCTCGCAGAAGGCATCGACCGCGTCCGCGAGCCCCTCCTTCGCGATCGCGGGCAGCATCTGCTCCGCCACCTTCGCGATGTAGCCCTCCTTGTCGCCCCCCGCCTCCGGCGGCAGCGCGTGCGCGCCGAGGAAGGTCGTCGCGACGCTGACGTGACGTACCTCGCCCAGACGACGGGCGACCCGAAGCGACTTGCGCTCGTTTTCGAGTGTCGAGCCCGTACCCGGACTTCACCTCAATCGTGGTCACGCCCTCGGCGATCAGCGCGTCGAGCCGTGGCAGCGTCTGCCGCAGGAGGTCGTCCTCGCTCGCCGCGCGCAGCTGCCGCACCGACGAGACAATGCCTCCGCCAGCGCGGCTGACGTCCTCGTAGCTGGCGCCTTCCAGCCGAAGCTCGAACTCTTTCGCCCGGTTCCCGGCCCAGACGAGGTGCGTGTGGCAATCGATCAGTCCCGGCGTGATCCAGCGCCCGCCGCAATCGATCTCGTCGGCCGCGCCGACCCGGGCCGGGAGCTCGTCCTCAGGACCAACCCAGGCGATGCGGCCGCCACGGGCGACGATCGCACCACGCTCGATCTCCCCGAGTCCCGGACGGGCCGGGTCCATCGTCGCCAGCCGCGCATTGCGCCACAGCCTGGCATTGGTCGTATCCTGACGTTGCGTCATGCATACCTGCCGTTCACGTTGGTCGACGTGTATTGTATATACATATGTAGCACCGCGCCGCACAGAGCGCAAGCGCGAACCATCGACGAAGGGAGAGCAGATGGCGAACATCCATGCCGAGCTGGCGCTGACACCGGACGGGTGGCAGCGGGACGTCCGCATCACGGTCGACGGTGGCCGCATCTCGTCACTGTCGACAGGTGTGCCCCACGAGCCCGGGGAGGACCGCTGCGAGGTACTCGTGCCTGGCATGCCGAACCTCCACAGCCATGCTTTCCAGCGCGTGATGGCCGGCGTCACGGAGGAACCTGGACCGTCCGCCGACTCGTTCTGGACCTGGCGCGATGCGATGTACCGGTTCGCACTCGCGATGACACCGACCGAGCTGGAGGTGGTCGCCACCTGGCTCTACATGGAGATGCTCGAGGCCGGATTCACGCGCGTGGGCGAGTTCCACTACCTGCATCACGACCGCGACGGCACGCCGTACGGCAACATCGCCGAGATGGGAGCGCGCATCGCCGCCGCCGCACACCGCGCCGGCATCCGGCTCAGCCTGCTGCCGGTGTTCTACGCCCACGCCGGCTTCGGTGGCGCTCCGCCGGCGGAAGAGCAGCGGCGCTTCGTCTGCGACCTCGATCGCTATCACCGCCTGCTCGACGGCTCCATCGAGGCGATTCGCGATCTGGACGGCGCGACCGTCGGTATCGCGCCGCACAGCCTCCGCGCCGTGACCCCAAACGAGCTCACCGCGCTCTGCGAGATCGCGCCAGGCGACCCGATCCACATCCACGTGGCGGAACAGCGCCGCGAGGTGGAGGGCTGCCTCGCCTGGTCGGGCGCCCGGCCGGTCCAGTGGCTGCTCGACCAGGCGGACGTGGACGACCGCTGGTGCCTGGTACATGCCACGCACATGACCGCCGCCGAGGCCGAGCGGCTCGCGGAGACGGACGCCGTCGCCGGACTCTGCCCGATCACCGAGGCAAATCTGGGCGACGGCATCTTCAACGGGGAGCCGTACCTCCGCTACACCGGACGATTCGGCGTCGGCACGGACTCGAACTCCCTCATCGGCGTCGCGGACGAGCTCCGGCAGCTCGAGTACAGCCAGCGGCTGGCGAGCGGCAGGCGCAACGTGGTCACGCACGGTGAGTCGACCGGCACCTTCCTGCTCGGCGCGGCATACCACGGTGGGCAGCAGGCGCTGGGGGTCCCGGCCGACGGGATCGCCATGGGCGCCCCCGCGGATCTCGTCGCGCTCGATCCAGGCGTGTTCGCGAACGGCGACGCCGAGCTGATCGCCAACGCGTGGATCTTCGGGCAGGGGGTTCGGGTCGACCGCGTATGGGTCGCGGGCCGCGAGGTCGTCCGTGATGGAAGACACATCGGTCGGGACGAGGCGCGTCGTGCCTACCGCGTGGTGCTGCGCTCGCTTCTCGACACCGTGTCGCAGGCATGAGCCGCGGAGCGACGGGCACACCGCGGACACCCTGCACCAGCGCATTCTGCGGGAGATCGAGGAGCGGATTCTCTCCGGCGCGCTGCGTCCAGGCGACCGCATCCCCTCCGAGCACGAGCTCGCCGATCAGTACGGCTGCTCGCGGATGACGATCAACAAGGCGATCACCCAGCTGGCGAAGGCCGGGCTACCTCGAGCGCCGGCGCCGCGCTGGCACCTTCGTGCGGCAGCCGCAGGCGACCTCGGCGGTGCTGGAGGTGCACACCGTGGAGAGCGAGGTGGCGGCACTGGGCCTGCCGTATCGCTACGAGCTCATCGACTTTCACAGCGACAGGCAACACGGGAGGAGTGCGATCGCCTCGAGCTGGCGTCGGGAGCCGAGGTGCTCGCCATCACCTGCCTGCACCGTGCCGGCGACCGGCCGTTCTGCCTCGAGGAGCGCCTGATCAACCCCGCCGCGATCGGCGACTCGCCGGCCCTCGACGTCGAGCGCGTCTCGCCCGGTGCCTGGTTGCTCGAACATGTGCCATGGCGCGTGGCCGAGCATGCCATCGTCGCCACCTTCGGCTACCGATGCGGTCTCGGCGATGCTGAAGATCGAAGCCGGGAACGGCCTGCCTCCGGATCGAGCGGCGCACATGGAACGCCGAGCAGGTCGTCACCGCCGTGCGGCTCACCTACCCCGCCGACCGCCACCGCCTCGTCGCTCGCTTCACGCCGTCGCACAGCGGTAGCATGAACCCGAGGCACGCGCTCTCAGCGCACGATGCCGGCGGCTCGCAGGTCGGAGAGGATCGTCCCCACGACCGCCGCGAGCTCGTCCACGGCGACCGTACTGACGTCGTACATGCGCGCTTCGCGCCCGTTGCCAACCGAGTATGGCGGCATGGCCTCGTCGGCGTGGACGAACGGCGTCGCCACGCCCTCCCCAATTCGATTGAGCGCAACGACCGGCGAGGTGTCCTGATACAGGTCGATCCCCGTACCACAATCATCGATGTCATTGAGCACGACCGTTGGCGATGCGTGCCCCGCAACGAGGAGTCCTCGTCCGAAGCCGCGGCAGATATTCCCAAGGACCCGGCTTTGGCTCCCATTGCCGATCCGCACCGCGGTCGTGTCCGCACCCCCCAGACCAGTGACGCGGTTGTCGCGCAGGTCCACGTCATCGCCGGTCATCACGTGAATCCCATCGGATGCGACACCTTCGAGCCGGTTCCCGGCGATGCTGAGCGCATGACCGCTCGCCCCGGCCACGTATATCCCCGCGATGTCGCACGTACCGGCAAGGTCATGGACGTCGTTGTCGGTGATGCTGATTCGCGTGGTGATCTCGGGTGGCTCCGGATCGCCGTTGATGATGATTGCCGCCCGCGCCTCCGAGCCAGGCACCAGCTCAATCATGTTGCCGCTGAAACGGCAGTGACTGACCTCGTTGTAGGTCGCGATCGGCGCGCGCAGCGGCGACCACGCCTGTCCCTGCAAGTCGCTGGCGGTTCGCGTCCACTCGATCACGTTGTCGACCACCGCGCAGTTGCGCGCCTCGATGAGCGCCACACTCCACAACACATGTTCGGCATGTTATTGGAATCGTATAACCGATTCTCGCCGGATCCTGGGACGGGCAGCCGTCACGGCGCAACTATTGCCCAGATCAGGTTCTGGCCGTTCCGCCAGAGCCGTAGACACTGCTTCCTCCCATAGCGGCGTCGCCGACTGCCTGCAGCTCGGCGGTTACGTCGGGCGAGCACCTGATGTCAAACGGGCGTGTGCCAATCATCGAGCGGGTTCCGAAACGGGAGGTCTTGCATTTTCGCGGCATTACGATGCGAGGGAGGGAACGCTCGGCCTGCCATTCCGAGCGGTGGTAGCGAGGACCGGTCGGAGTCACCGAGTCGGGCGCCGCTAGTGGTGGTCGTCCGGGCTCGAGTCCCGTCGCGCATCATCGGCCGGGCAGAACGTTACCTCCGTACGGTCAAAGGTGGCACGGCCGCTTCGATCAACTCTACTGCAAGGTCGCCACTCGGCGCGTGGCCCTCAACCTCGATCTCGGCGAAGGTGGACAGGGGACGCGCCGGTCGCGCATCCCCGACACGAGCGTCACGGCAGGATCGAAAGCGGCAGGCCTGGCAAGCAATTCCCTTGGGAGCAAATGTGTCACGCCCAGCGTACGCCCGCATCACAGGATGTGCATATCACACCCAACTCGGATAGCAGGACACGACAATAGGTGTAGGATAGTTACATGCAGCAATCAGTATAAATGGCCTTGAATGGGACAAGCCTTGCTGTCAGCGCCCGGTTGGCGTCGTACTCGATAGGTTAGCCGCAACCGTATAATCTTCCCGGTAAACGCGCCAGCTTGCGGCGAGTTTAGCCTGTCTAGGGGGACAGCTACTTTAGGTCGCACATTGCCCCTCTCGATAAAGGAGGAAAGTCAGCATGGAACATCGCACTACCCGTCGGACGAGCGTCAGGATCGCTGCGCTGCTCGGAGCGGGTTCCGTGATGCGCACATCGGACATCGCCAGGAATGCAAGCGCCAAGCTTGCCAGAGAGCGACCGATCGTCGGGGAGGCGTTTGTCCCGGCTTGGACCTTCTCGGTTCTACAATTCCAAGACCCGTACACCGGCGAACTCCTGCAACCGAAGGATCCAAAGCCGGGCTTCCGATATGTTGGCGCCGAAGTCACGATCCGAAACGACTCGAACGCTCCACTGGAGCTTGCCACCACGTCGATCCGGTTGGTTGACTACGACGGCACGCAATACTCCAACTCCGAGGTGCAGGGCACCGAACCACGGCTGCGCGGGTTCAACATGGTGGGCGGCGAAACGGCACGCGGCTGGATCTGGATCGGCGTGCCTCAGACGGCCGAACTTGCCGAAATGGTCTACGACGCTCCGGCGCCGCGCCTCCGCGTTCCCCTCCCCGAGGATAAAAGTACTCCCCCGAGCGGCACTCCAGTCGGGGAGTGAAATCCAGCAAGCGAGCCACAGCGGATACGAGGGCAGCGGGAGAGGAAGTGGCTCACCCCTAAGCAGCCGACTCGGACGCAGATGCTGATAGAGGCGATGGTGAACTCCGGCGGGGCATCGTCACCGGCAACACCGACACTGGTGGCGACCTTCGTGCTGAAGCATGGACCGACACCAGTACATACGGCGCTCTCAGCACGTCGAGTCTCCGCCGGGCAATGACGCCACGCCACAAGGTGCTTGTAGCTCCTGGTGCCGCTCAAGAAGGCTGCACAACTTCGGCCCGCAAAAATGCCCGGAGCATAACCCCGAAGATGGAAACCCGCCTGTCGACGCACCGGCCCGTAACACAGCGTCAACCAGGCTGTGCTAAACCCTGCCACTTCGATATCGTGACCGGTACCCAACGGTAGTCCGTGCTGGCTGACGATCAAACCGCAGCCAGCCGACGGGCGTGCCGACATCGACATCGCCGCTTGGTGCTCCATGGCAGCTGTCGGTTCCGCTGTCCGCGAACGCTTCTCCCTCTGCGGGCAGGAACGTCCAGCTGTACGTGCCGTCCTCGAGAACCAGTTGAAGCACGCCGTGGGCCGCGTTGCTCCATACTTCGCTGTTCGGCTTCCGTTCGCCGAGGTTGCGTAGGTACGCGCCACCGGTGCCCACCACGAACTCGCGGACGCCATAGTTTGAGTCGGCGGTGCCATCCGCGGCCTGCGGCGCGAACCGTTCGTAGTTGTGTTCATGTCCGTTCAGCACAACATCGACCCCCTGCTCATAGAGGGCCCGATAGAGCGGGATCACGTCGCTGTTGTTCCCGTGCTCCTCACCCGAGCTGAACCGCGGATGGTGCCAATACGCGAGCGTGCACTCGACTGGATGCTGCTCCAGATCGCTCAGCAGCCATGCCATCTGGCGCGAGTCCTTGGACATGTCGATATTGCTGTTCAGCGCGATGATGTGCCATGTGCCGATGTCGTAGCTGTAATATCCCTTCTCCGGCTCGCCGGCAGCAGCACCGAAGTAGTCGAAGTAGCCCGAGGCGGCCTCGGTGAAATACTCATGGTTTCCGGGTACGGGCCTGGTTCGGCCCTTGTACCGTCCCCAGGTTGGATCGTAGCAATTGGCGAACTCCTCAGGGCTGCCGCTGTCGTAAGCAAGGTCTCCAAGCGCCGCGATTGTTCCCTCCTGCTGGTCCAGAATCCGGGCGGTCAACTCATCGTCGTCGCTGTCACACCTCGAGATGTCACCGGCGGCAAGCAGCACGTGTTCACTATTTTCGATCGGCGCGATGGACTGCGTCTCACTCGGCTCGATCACCAGTACCGGCTGGTTTGTCTGGCTCTCGCGTGAAGCGACATCCGTGCCATCCGTATGCTCGGCGATCAGCGCAAATGTGTACGCGCCGTTCCCAGTGACAGCGCTCGTGACGTCGTATTCCAACCATGAGTCGCTGGCCGTGGCCGCCTGGTTGCTGATCTCGGCGTCCGCCGCCGGCCGCGTGTTCCAAGTGACGCCGGTCTCCTCCCAGGTGATGTTTGAAGAAACCCAGAGCGCCGGCGCATCCGTGGAGGCGTTCGTGACCCAAAGGCGGAGAACTGCACGGCTCACCGGGCCAGTCGCGCCGGTCACGTCAAAGCGCAGATACGCTTCTGACCGCGGGTCCAGATCTGCAACCATAGTGCGGTCGTGCCCAAAATTACCGTTGGGCTGGGACTGGAGCACATACGAATCCGCCGAGGGCAGGAGCCCGGCTTGCGGCCGACTTGGCGCAGCAGGGGTCGAAGGCGCCGGGGCCTGGTTAGCGAACCCGGGCGATGGCGAGGCAAGCACGACAACGAGCAGCAACACGAGCAGGAGACATCCCGTCCTGATCGGACCGCGAGTGATGTAGGAGGGGGCGAACGTCATGCAGGGTGTCCTTCCTTCGACATGCGGTTGGGTTCGGGGATTCCGGTTACCGAGGCAAGCCTCTCACGCGACCGTCCGCCGGCCGGCGCCGAGCCCCAGCGCCGCAGTTTGGGGACGGCCGGCCGTCAATGGCGGTGCTGGAGTGAGAGGGCAGTGCAGTGACGACGCCGTTGCAGTTGCTTTCGGCGGATGACGGACACGACGACCGCCGGGTTGTGCTCGAGATCCTCTCTATCATACCCGGCAGCGCAGCATATGCATCTGGGATCGTGTATGACCTGATAAATGAGTGGAGGCCAGAACTCACTCGTCCGGAAGAGTCTGCATCCACACGCGATCAAGCGCGGCTCCGACTGACGGAACGTTTGATCTGGGAACACCCCATAGGCGGAAGCTGTCCGGCGTCCTGCCATGCTCAAATTTCCTGCATCGACGAATGGCGCTGTCGTGGTCATCTGTTCATCGCGCACGGGGCTGTCACGCCGTGTATGTGGCAGGACCAGGTTATCCCGATCTGCCGATGCTGGTTGAATCGCGAAGCTCGATCGGCTGTGTCGCGTCGCGGCGCCTCGGTACCCCCGTGTTGGGGCGCTCCTGAGTGGCTAGCGCACCACGTGCTGTCAGCGCAACGACGCCGGTTGTAATCGTGGCGCAGCCCGCGAGCATCGCGAGGAAGTACGCGTAGCGAAGGTGGTACGCCCCAATGGTGTGCGGCCAGAGCGCAGGGACCGCCGAGGTCGCGGCATCGCGTAGGACGTGGGAGAGCATCGCCAGCCCAAGCGACAGCAGGAACACACGCAACGGCGAAATGAGCAGTCCCACAGCGACGACCATCGCCCCCGGCACGAGGGTGTGCATCACCCCGCGACCAGTGGTGCCGATGGCAGCCAGTTGTCCCGCCATCGCGGAGATATGCTCGATATCGGGAATGACTGCTCCGACCGCCACCACCGGCCAGTTGACGCACATGCCGACGGCCCGGAGGGCGGCGAGCATCACCAGCGCCGTCAGGAGATGGGCGATCTCGTCGGCGACGCCGTGCACGAGGATTTCCTCCGATCCCCGGATGCGGAGGTCGACGCCCATGATGACGGCCATTGCGGGCGCCATCCCCACCGAGAGAAGGCGAACCGCCATTGGTGGATTTCTCAACGATTCGATGTTCGGCATGGGTGTCGCTACCCCGGTTCGATCGGACACGCTCGACGAGGCAACACCCGCCGATTCCTGCTACTCTACCGCCCCTGGGTGAAGCGGCGATGAACGCGGCTCGACTGCGCGGGTAAGCCCACTCTCATTCCATGATCGGTCGCCCTGTGGAACAAGGCAGGCCCGGTTTCCCCGGTCCACCCCGCGCTGGTCTCTGCCTGTACCACGCGCAATCGGCGCCAGTCTCCCACCATCGCATTCACCACGAGCACATCCCTGCTCCCCGGCGGGTCGGCAGCGAAATACGCGCAGCGGGCGGATCGAACTCCGGATCGAGCACTTCACCACACCACTCACCACCGTCCACTCCCATTCCGCTCAAGGATCTCCGACACGGATTCAGCTCTGCGCAAGGGATGTCGGGGGCCCTGAAGAGCCGGTTGCATAACCAGGTGACCTTTGGCACCATTCCGACTGACAAGACGATGTGCGGTCGGGCGAACAGCCTGCCTTTCGTCTTCAGTGCATGCCGCCATCCACGGCGGTCTCCTGCGGACTCGTTGCCGGGATATGGGGTTACCGGATCGCGTTGCAGGACGGCACGAATAGTCACTACCCAACACGCACCACAAGGAAAGCAGCCGTAGCGCCTGCGCCGCCGGACACACACCGGGTGCTCTGCGCGGCTGTGGCCGTCACCTTTGTACGTCGGTGACGGTGAAAGGTCTCGCCGCGCACATCTGGCGGCGCGGTTGGTCCACCCAGGGAACAGCTGCCCTCTGAGGACGCGACTGCACGGAGGGAGGAGTGAGAGATGTCACTATCACGCAGAGCCATGTTCAAGCACGCCACCGTGGGGGGAACCGCCATCCTCGGTGCCGCAGCCTTGCCGGTCCCACAGGCGGCACTCGCGCAGGATGCCAATCCCGGCGAGTACATCCTTGTGTGCATCGAGAACGGTGTCCGTATCCGAAGTGAGCCGGGCCTGGACGGTGACGTCCGCGGCACCATCCACAAGGGCGACCGCGTCCGGGTCACCGGGGTCTCCGTCGAGGCCGATGGCTATCGATGGGTTCCGATACACGTCGTCGGCGCAAGCCTCCTCGGCTGGACGACTACCGAGTTCCTGAGGCTCCCCGATGGCGGCGAGATCGGCTGGCTGCCGGGCACCGTGGTGCATGTCAACACGACGCGCGTCAATCTGCACGCTGGCGCCGGCGTCAACTACGACATCGTCGGCAACTTCAACACCGGCACCGAGGCAGTCATCAACGAAGGCCCGACCGAAGCTGACAGCTACGCCTGGTACAACATCACGATCGACAACGTCACCGGCTGGATGGTGGAGGACTACCTGACCGAGGGCCGGTACGCCGATACCTCGACGGCCAGGGTCTCGGCCACGGCCGCCTCCGCGGGCACCTCATGGAAGCTGGTCGCCGCCAGCGACGCGCCGCAGGGCACCAGGGACACCGCGGACTATGTCTGTGACGGGGTCGATGACCACGTTGAGATCCAGGCTGCCATCGACTCGCTCGCGAAAGCGACGAACGGCGGTGGCACGGTGTGGCTTTCCACAGGCACGTTTATGACTGGGAAGACGGTGACCCAGCTCTCCCGGATTAGCGTGAAGGGAGTCGGTGGGTACAACACGCTCGGGTCACCGGATGGCGGCACCCTGATTCGGCGGCAGGCGTCGTTCACCGGCGACCTCCCGATGTGGGCGTTCGAGGTGGCGTGGTGGGGAGGCGACCTTGGTTTTCTCACCTTCGATGGCAACAGGGCCAACATCGCCTCCGGGACAGGCGATAACGTGCGCCTTCAGTACGCCGCCGAGGGATCGGAGATTCATCACGTCCTGTCGATCAACAGCCGGGGCGACGGGTTCCAGGTCGAGGGTGAGTCCACGCCGGCCACCCTGCGCCAGTGCAGCGCGTTCGCCAATGCGGGCTGGGGCTTCAATCTGAACGGCATCACCCGGGTCGTCACCCTCTCGACTCCCTCCGGCGACTCCAACGGCGCAGGATTGTTGCGGATCGCCGGCGGGGGCCCGTCGGCCATCACCAGTGTCATCCTGCTCAACATCAAGGGCGAGCGCAACTACACCAGCCCGGCGTCCGGCAATGACCCCGCGATCCGCATCGAGAACTACGACGGCCCGGTCACGATCATCGGCGGGGCTCTGGACGGTGTTTCCGACGCCGGAGCACCCGGTACAACGGCTGTCCAGCGGATCGGCGCTGGAGCGGGCCCGGTCCTGATCAGGAATCTGCGGATCGCCGGATACACCACCCAGTTCGATGACAGGATTGAAACACTCCGCACCGTCGCCCGGGGAACCGGCACGACCACACTCACGGTCGACACCTCTACGCCCCCTGGTGCGCAGGACACATACCGCGTGAGTAAGAACTGGATTTCGAGGAGCACGGCGAACTACTGGTACACGAGCAGTGGATCCCGATTCCGTCCTCCTACCGGGCCCAGGAGGGCGACCTCATCACCGCGATCAGCACATCCACTCCGCTCGGCGCCGCATGGAACCCTATGGCCGAGGTGGCAGACGACGGGGCCGGGAACATGTACGCCATCGTTCGGCTCTGGAATTGGTCGGGTGCGGCAGCGTCCCCGGCACCAGGGACCGTCACCGTCCAGATAACACCACGAGCCGCGAGGTAGCGCGCATCCGCGGCCTGCCTCTATCACCGCGGATCCGCATCCCCGCCACGGCCATATTCGCCGTGGAAGCGCTGACCCGTCGTGCGGGTCAGCGCTTCCACAGGCCGCTGTGCTCGGTGTGGACAGGCTGGGTCGACGCCGGCTCCTCAGTCGGCGTGTGCCGCTTTGCCCTGAGCGCCGTACGGCTTTCCGTAGTACGCGGCGGCCCGCTGCCGCTTCGTCCCGTTCAGCACCACGCCGACAAGCCGAATGCCTCCCTGATGGACCGCCTCCGTTGCCCCCTGCAGTGCCTCAACGCGCGTCGCGCGTGATCGACATACCATGATGGCCCCGTCACCGAGGGCCGCCACGGCCAGGGTATCGCTTGCCGAAAGCACCGGCGGTGTGTCGATGATCACCAGGTCTGCGGTCGTCGAGATCGCATCCAGCACGCTGGTGAACCGAGGCGAGCTGACAAGCTCGTACGGGTTGGGAGGGAGGGGACCGCTGGGAATGACCATGAGTCCCGCCTGGCGGCACTCACGCGCGATCTCTTCCCAGGCCGTATCGGGATTCATCAGCAGATTGGTGAGTCCACGGTGATTACTCACACCGAAGATGTCATGCTGGGTCGGCTTGCGAAGATCCGCGTCAATCAGCACGGTCTTCAGCCCGCCCCGGGCCATCACGGTCGCCAGGTTGGCGGCAATCGTGCTCTTGCCCTCTCCCGGCCCCGGACTCGTGATCACCAGGCGCTTGATCTTCCCCGAGGCCGATGCGAATTCCAGATTCGTCCGCAGGAGCCGGATCGCCTCGGCCGCCGCGCTCTGGGGCTGAGCCACGGAGTAGACCTGGCTCGACCCCGCCTGCAATCTCGGCAGCTCGGAAACTGACGCGAGTACCGGCGCATGCGCGAGGGAGACGATGTTCGTTTCGGGCTTCACGGTGTTGTCGAGGTACTCAACGAGCGCGACGATGCCAAAAGCTAGGAGAACCCCGGCGGCAAGCCCGATGAGCGTCCATAGCGTCGGCCGTGGCTGGAACGGCACAGCCGGCACTTTCGCCATTCCGCTCGGCTGGATGTACGGTGCCGCCGCGAGGGTGTCCGACTCGAGCGTCGCTGCCCGTGTGTTGAGATCGAGCAGCGACTGCGTCACCACTGCCCGCTCCTGCGAGAGATCGTCGAGCTCCGCGCTGCGCGACACCGCTCGCTGCCCCGTCTGCACCCTCCAGCTCGGCCACACGGGTGTCGATTGTGTCGATGCGCGCGTCCAGGGCGCTGATTTGGGCGTCGAGCCGACTTCGCGCGCTGTCCGCGCGCTCCGACGCCTGCTCCGCCACGTACTGCTCGAATTCCTCGACCACCGTGTTCGCGATGAACGCCGCACGCTCAGCGTCGGGATCCTCGGCGACGACCTTGATCAGGTGCGTGTTGCCGATCACGGACGCCGTGACGACACCCGGTTCAAGCTCGCCCACGCCGAGCGCGCTCGCCACCCGATCCTGCATGGCATTCTCGGTAATTACCTGCGTGTACGTGTCGGCCAGGCGCTCGGAGGCAAGCAGCGAGCTGTAGTCCGCCCCGCTGGCACCTGCCGCCCCTCCGGGAGAAACCATCACCGTGGCCACCGCCTGGTACATCGGTGTCTGCAGTGCGGCGACGGCATAGCCCGCTCCACCGCCCATCACGATCACCAGCACGATGATCCACCAGCGCCGTCGGGCGATACCCATCACCTGTCGAAGATCGAGGCTCACCCTTGCCCCCTTTTACGCATACGCCATTCGGCACGTTGTCCAGTTATCGGTGTCCACCAGCAGTATAGTACCTGACCGGTCCAATTCACGCCGTCGTTTGCATACCTTCAATGCGCCACCTTCCGAAACGATCGGCGCCACCCCCGTCTCCACAGCCCATGTCCGCTCCCTCGAGCGGGGTCCCCGCCTCGGTTCTCCGCCACCACGTGGCACCGCGCCCTGCCCCCCCTGCGGTGGTGCAGCTCGGTCCAAAAAGAGCAATCCTCCTCGTCACCGCCACGCTGCACGCCGATGCGTTCCGCAACTGACCCGTGTCGCGCAGCGGTTCTCCATTCGTGTCATTTATCCGGTTGACTATATGTCTGACGTCTGCTATATATCGATACGGGTAACAACCTGACAACCAGTGATGACCGGTATGGGCTCACGCGGAGCCAAAGGACGGGTGGCCGTGCTGATATCGCGTGGAAAAGATCCACTTTGTATTCATGGTAGGAATCGGACGATGACCTTGCCGGTACCGGACGTCGGCACGGCTCCTGTTCACGGCGGCTCGCTTGTCGCGGCCCCGACCGGCACGGTCGATCGGCCCGCACATTCGCCGCGGCGAGGTTCGGTGGCACCGCCGCCGGCTTCCAGCGAGCGGGTGGTCTCACACCCGGGAGGCAACGCGCTCGCGGCACCCTCCCGCGCTCGGCAGACGCGACGGCTCGCGCCGGCGACACCCGTGACCGCCGAATCGGTCGAGGTCTCCAGCCCCCGTCCGCGCTATCTGCGCTGCAAACGCACTTTCGACATCCTCGTGGCGCTCGTGCTCGTGGTTGGGCTCAGCCCGCTCCTGCTCCTGGTCGCGATCCTCGTCAGGTCCACCTCCCCCGGCCCGGTGCTGTTTCGACAGGCCCGCTGCGGCACCTACGGCCGGCCTTTCACCTGCTACAAGTTCCGCACCATGGTGGTCGGCGCCGATCACCTGCAGTGCGAGATCTCCCACCTCAATGAGCTCGCGGGGCCGATCTTCAAGATCCGCAGGGATCCCCGCACCACTCGGGTCGGGCGCCTCATGCGCAAGACGAGCCTCGACGAGCTCCCCCAACTCTGGAATGTCCTTCGCGGCGACATGAGCATCGTCGGTCCCCGGCCACCGCTGCCGAACGAGGTCGATCAGTACGACGCACGCCAGCGCCTTCGCCTCACGGTACAGCCCGGCCTGACCTGCATCTGGCAGGTGTCGGGGCGTAGCGACGTCGACTTCGACCACTGGGTGGACCTCGACCTGGAGTACATCCGCCGCCGCAGCTTCGCGTTCGACCTCGCGCTGGTACTCCGCACAATCCCGGCACTGATCACCACGAGGGGGGCCTACTGACGCCCGGCGATACCACACGAGCATCTGACGATGGCATGGACCCCGACCCGTAGCAACCACGCCAGCTGACAGCAGAAAGCAGAGGCACAGACCATGGCTCGCAAGGCACTCATCACCGGCATCACCGGGCAGGACGGCTCCTACCTCGCCGAGCTCCTCCTGAGCAAGGGCTACGAGGTCCACGGCATCATCCGCCGCTCCAGCTCCTTCAACACCGGTCGCATCGACCACCTCTACCGCGACCCGCACGAGGAGGGCGTGCCGCTCATGCTCCACTACGGCGACCTCACCGACTCCTCCGGGCTCGTCAAGCTGATCAACCGGATCCAGCCGGACGAGGTCTACAACCTCGGCGCCCAGAGCCACGTCGCCGTCAGCTTCGACATGCCGGAGTACACCGCCGACTCGGTCGCGATGGGCACCCTCCGCCTGCTCGAGGCGCTCCGCTGCGTCGACTGGCCCGTCCGCTTCTACCAGGCCGGCTGCAGCGAGATGTTCGGCAAGGTCCAGGAGGCGCCGCAGCGCGAGACGCACCGTTCTACCCGCGCAGCCCCTACGCCGTCGCCAAGGTCTTCGCCCACCACATGACCGTGAAGTACCGCGAGGCGTACGGCCTGTTCGCCTGCAACGGCATCCTCTTCAACCACGAGTCGCCCCGCCGCGGCGAGACGTTCGTCACCCGCAAGATCACCCGCGGCATCGCCCAGATCCTCGCCGGCAAGGCCGACACGCTCTACCTCGGCAACCTCGACGCCAAGCGCGACTGGGGCTTCGCCGGGGAGTACGTCGAGGCGATGTGGCTGATGCTCCAGCAGGACAAGCCGGACGACTACGTCGTCGCCACCGGCGAGATGCACTCCGTCCGCGAGTTCGTCGAGACCGCCTTCGGCCTCGTCGGCCTCGACTGGAACGACTACGTCGAGATCGACGCGCGCTACTTCCGCCCCACCGAGGTCGACCAGCTGCTCGGCGACGCCCGCAAGGCCGAGGCGTCCTCGGCTGGAAGCCGAAGATGACCTTCCACGACCTGGTGAGGATCATGCTCGCCCACGACCTGCGCGAGCACCGCGTCGACCTCGCCCCCTACCCCGACCTCGCCGCGATCCCGCACGACGTACCATCGATGCCGGGTGATCGCCGAGCTGATCGAGCGGGAGGGGTACGCGATGGGCTACTGGACCGACAAGCGCGTCATGGTCACCGGCGGCGCCGGTTTCCTCGGGCGGCCGTCGTCGCCCGGCTCGAAGCCGCCGGCGCGCGGGACATCTTCGTCCCCCGCAGCGCCGACTACGACCTCCGCACGCGAGGCCGACATCGAGCGCGCCCTCGCCGACAGCGGCGCCGACCGTCGTCATCCACCTCGCCGCCGTCGTCGGCGGCATCGGCGCCAACCGCGAGAACCCCGGCCGCTTCTTCTACGACAACGCGATCATGGGCATCCAGCTCATCGAGCAGGCCCGCCTCGCCGGCGTCGAGAAGTTCGTCACGGTCGGCACCGTCTGCTCCTACCCGAAGTTCACGCCCGTCCCCTTCCACGAGGACGACCTCTGGAACGGCTACCCGGAGGAGACCAACGCCCCCTACGGCCTCGCCAAGAAGATGCTGCTGGTCAGGCCCAGGCCTACCGCCAGCAGTACGGCTTCAACGGCATCTACCTGCTCCCGGTGAACCTCTACGGCCCGGGCGACAACTTCGACCCCGCCAGCTCGCACGTCATCCCGGCGCTGATCAGGAAGTGCGTCGACGCCCGCGAGGCCGGCGACCCCGCCATCGAGGTCTGGGGCACCGGCATCGGCCTCCCGCGAGTTCATCTACGTCGACGACGCCGCCGAGGGCATCGTCCTGGCCGCCGAGCGCTACGACGGCGCCGACCCGGTCAACCTCGGCACCGGCCGCGAGATCACCATCCGCGACCTGGTCGAGCTGATCGCCGGGCTCACCGGCTTCGCCGGCGAGATCGTCTGGGACGCGACCAAGCCCGACGGCCAGCCCCGCCGCGGCCTCGACACCTCCCGCGCCCGCGAGGCGTTCGGCTTCGCGGCGAGGACGAGCTTCGAGGAGGGCCTGCGCGAGACCGATCCGCTGGTATGAGACAGCACCGCGTACCGCACGCCCTCGCCACCGGAGCAGCCGACTGATGGCTACCGCCACCCTTGCCACCGCGCACGCACACAACCAGTCCACCGACGTGCTGGGCGTCGATGTCGAGCGCCCTCACCATGCAGTCCGCCATCGACGCCATCGAAGGGTGGGTCGAGCGCGGCGAACGTACCTACGTATAGATCTGTACCGTGCACACCGTGATGGAGTGCCAGCGCGACCCGGCAATGAAGCGCATCGTCAACAACGCCGGCCTCCGCACCCCGGACGGCATGCCGCTCGTCTGGCTCTCGCGCAAGGCCGGCCACGACCACGTCTCGCGCGTCTACGGGCCCGACCTCATGCTCGAGCTCGCCGCCCGCTCCGCCGAGACCGGCCATCGCCACTTCTTCTACGGCGGTGCTCCCGGCGTGGCCGACGATCTCGCCGCGAAGCTCTCCGCCCGCTTCCCCGGCCTCCACGTCGCCGGGACGCACACCCCGCCGATGCAGCAGGTGGGGGAGATCGAGCACCCGGACGTCATCGCGAAGATCAACGACAGCAACGCCGACATCGTCTGGTGCGGCCTCGGCACCCCAAAGCAGGACTGGTGGGTCGCCCACCGCCCGCTGCTGCACGCCCCGGTGCTCATCGCCGTCGGCGCCGCGTTCGACTTTCATACCGGCCGCGTGAAAGCAGGCCCCGAGATGGATGCAGCGCAACGGCCTGGAGTGGCTCTTCCGCCTGAGCCAGGATCCGAGGCGGCTGTGGCAAAGATACATCTTCGTCAACGCGCGCTTCGTGCTCGCCATGCTCCGGGAGTACACCGGTTCGCTGGCCGGTACGAGCCATCGCTAGCGTGACTGGCGGACCGCGGCACGGTCGAACCACCGTGCCGTCCGCAGCGGGCAACACCATGGGCACCGCTGCAGTACCAACGCTCCACCTCGCGCCGCCAGGGCCGCAGCACGCGATCTCCGCGCCGGCGCCCCAAGCCGAGCATCGCCACAGGCGCCGTCCCACTGCCGGAGCGGGTGCTCTCCGGCGCCGGCGCGTGCTCCTTGCCGCCGGCGCCGGCGGTTACTGGCTCGGCAGCGGCGATGCGGCGAGCGGCAACCAGACCCTCCAGCTGATCTGGTTCGGACTGTACGGCTTCACCGCGCTCCAGCTGTTCCGCGCTGGCGCCCACGCCCTCCGCTCCGCGACCGGCTCCTTCCTCGTCTGGTCCCTCATCGCCCTCGCCGTCGTCTCGCTCGCCTGGTCAACCGCCCCCGGCGTCTCCGTTCGCCGCCTGGTCGCGCTGCTCGGCTCATCGATCGTCGGACTCTACCTCGCCAACCGCTACCGCGGACGCGACCTCTACTCGCTGCTGCTGCTCACCACCGCCATCGGCATGGTGCTGAGCCTCGCCGTCGTGCTGCTGCTCCCCTCCGTTGGCATCAGCACCGTCGCCTACGAGTCGGGCTGGCGGGCATCTTCATCCAAAAGAACTGGCTCGGCCGCGTGGCCGGCCTCTCGGCCATCCTCTGGATCCTCTATGTCACGAGCACACACACCCGCCGCGTCCTCGCGGTCGGGAGGTCTCGTGCTCTCCGTCATCATGCTGCTCGGCAGCGGGTCGAAGACGGCGCTTCTGGTGACGGCCTCGCTGCTCCTGATCACGCTCATGCTGCCCCTCTTCCGCCTGCACCTCAGTCTCGCCATCCCCCTCTTCCTGGGTCTGCTCGCCGGCGGCGCCGTTGCCGTCAGTCGTGTGCTCGCCAATGCCGAGGAGCTCACCGCCTTCATCGGCCGCGACCTCACCCTCACCGGACGCACCGAGATCTGGGACGCCCTCACACCACTGGCCGCCGAGCATCCCTGGCTCGGCTATGGCTATGGCGGGTTCTGGCTCGACTGGAGCGGCCCGTCACGGACCATCTGGACCCGCCTCGGCTGGCAGGTCCCCAACGCCCACAACGGGTTCCTCGACCTCCGGCTGGAGCTCGGCTACATCGGCCTGACCCTCTTCCTGCTCTCGTTCGTCGTCAACTTGGCGCGCGCCATCGCGCTGAGCCGTTCCATGCCAGCTCCCGGGCCGAGGCGAAGCTCCCGATCATTTTCCTCACCTTCCTCGTGCTCGCCAACGTCACCGAGTCCTTCCTGCTGCTGCACAACTCGCTCTTCTGGATCCTCTACGTCGCCGTCTCCTTCCAGCTGGGCTCCGGCCACCTCGGTCTGCCGGCAGCCCCGGCTCACGGGGAGCCCGAGGCAGCGTTACCGCCGCCGCGTGCGTTGGCTGTTTCGACGGAGGTGCGGCCATGATCGGTACCCGACCAGCCGTCTGGCAGTGGGGAACGCGGATCGGGTACAGCGCCGTCGATCAGGCGGTGACGTCGGGCGCTACCTTCTTTCTCAACGTCATGCTGATCCGCGTGATCACGCCGGCCGATTACGGCTGGTTCGCCGATCGCCTACTCGGTCTTCCTTTTCCTGTCGGGTTTCCACAACGCGCTGGTGCTGGAGCCCCTCACCGTACTCGGCTCCGGCTACGCCGCTCCCCGACGCGCCGCCTATCTCCACGACGTATTCGGGCTCCATACCGCGCTCGCGGTCGCCCTCGCCCTCCCCCTGGCCGCCACCGGCACGGTGCTGGCCATCCAGCACCACCCGCTCGGAGCTCCGCTGGTGGCCACCGCGCTCGCAACCCCGCTTGTCCTGCTGCAGTGGCTGGTCCGCCGTGTCTGCTACCTGCAGGGGGGGGAGTCCCTCGCCGCACTTGTCGTCGGTGGCCTGCGCCTCCGCCCTGCTCGTGCTGATCGCCATCACCGGGCACGAGGGGCTCCTCACGGCGCCCTCGGCACTGCTCATCCTCGCGATCGCGAGTGTCGTCGGGGCCGCCGCCGTGACCAGCCAGCACGGTGCGTCAGCGCTGTGGCGCGCGCTCACCCCCACCCCCCGCGGCACGATCGCGTTGGCGGCGAGCCACTGGCGCTACGGCCGCTGGCTCGCCGCGACCAGCGTGCTGGCGCTGGGGTCGATCTTCGCGCAGACCTTCCTGACCGCCGCCATCATCGACGTCGAGGCCGCCGGCACGGTGCGCGCCCTCCAGCTCTTCACCCTGCCGCTGATCCAGCTGATCACCGCGGTCGGCCTCCTCGGCCTGCCGGCCCTTTCGCGCGACTTCGCGGCGCGGCGACATGCCCAAGGGCTGCGCCAGGGCGAAGACGGCCGTCTCCATCTCGATGGGCATCACCGCCCTCGCGGTGGCGTACCTCGCCCTGCTCACCGGGTTCACCGTCCCCGCCGCCCGTCTGCTCTACGGCGACCAGTACCAGGCCTCGGCGCACCTGATCCCGATCTTCGGGCTCGGACCCGTCTGCTTCGCGCTCACCAGCGGCCAGTCGCTCGCCCTCCGCGCCGTGCAGAAGCCACAGCACTTCGTCATCACGAGCTCGATCGCGGCCGCCACCGGGCTCGGTTTCCATCGTCGTCCTCGGGCGGACCTGGGGGATCACCGGCGTGGCGATCAGCACCGTCGTCACCTGCGCCGCCGTCGCCGCCACCGAGCACGCGCTGTACCGGCGATGGGTGGTGAGGCTCCGTGACCGCTCCGCCGGATCGCGACGCCGACGTCCGCTCCCAACCCGCCATACCGTCACGTACCCACGCAAGCATGCGAACGACCATAGAAGGGAAACACCACATGCCAGTATCGATCAGCGTTGTCACCTGCTCGTACAACCAGGCGGAGTTCCTCGAAGCCACCCTCCGCAGCGTGCTCGATCAGAACTACCCGAACCTCGAGTACATCGTCATCGACGGCGGCTCCACCGATGGTTCCGTGGAGATCATCGAGCGCTACCAGCACAGGCTCGCCTACTGGGTGAGCGAGCCCGACGCCGGCCAGACCGACGCGCTCATCAAGGGGTTCTCCCGCGCCACCGGCGACGTGCTCGCCTGGCTCAACTCGGATGACCTCTATGAACCCGGCACGCTGCACGAGGTCGGCCAGGCACTTCGACGCGCACCACGATCATCGCTTCGTCTACGGTGATGCAACCTGGGTCGATCGCGGTGGCGCCCTGCTGCGCTCCAAGCGAGAGATGCCATACAATCGCTTCGTCTGGCTCTACAGTGGGAACTATATGCCTCAGCCGTCGGCCTTCTGGCGTCGCGATCTCTACGAACAGGTGGGCGGTCTCGATGCCGGCTTCGACCTGGCGATGGACGCCGATCTCTGGGCACGCTTCGCCGAGGTGACCCGGCCACGGCACGTCCGCCGCCCCTGGTCGCGGATGCGCTACTACCCGGAGCAGAAGAACCGCCGCCTCCGCGATATCAGTGACACCGAGGGGAAGCGCATCG
>CAVUKC010000002.1:0-2429122 GCA_963741965.1 uncultured Chloroflexia bacterium
GCGCATGAGGACTTCGAGCGCGGCGGCTTCTCGCGCTGCTCCACTTCAACTGCTTCGCAATCCCGACCGAGCCGGATCAGATGCAGTGGTGTGACCGCAAGCTCGAGTGGCTCGCCCAGAACGGCTACGAGGTCGGCCACCACACATGGAACCACCAGGATCTGCTCGATATCACCGACGAGCAGTTCCAGGCCGAGATCGGCCAGCTCTGGCAGTGGATCGACGAGCACGTCCCGGCGCCCGGGGCGCTGCCGTCGGTGATCGCGATCCCGTACGGCAACTATCCCGATCGTGACCTGCACCAGGAGCAGCGACGCATGATGCGGGAGGGCATCCCCTACGAGGGGGAGGTCTACCAGCTCGAAGGGGCGCTGATGGTCGGGGCCGAGCCATCGCCGTCGCCCTCCAACACGCTGTGGGACCATATCTGGATCCCGCGTATCCAGGCGTTCGATGCCTCGTTCGCGGTGTGGCTACCGGAGTTCGAGAGTGGGGGCGCTATACTTTACACGAGCGACGGGAATCCGGACACGGTCACGGTCCCACCCGCTTCCAGGGTCGTTCGACGGCTCGCTCGATCCTGATCTGATCGCGGCCAGCGGCAAGACCCTCATCCAGTACGACCCCGGAACCGGCGAGCCGACCGGATCGACGTCCACCGGTATCGCCAGCGTGTGGCAGCGAGAGCACGCATTTCCCGCATAGCACACCAGACAGGCAGGTCCACCCCTATGGCAACAGTCTCCGCCAGCACGAACACCGATACGGGCGCCAAAGAGCGCCGCATCGTCGTCGCGGCACCCTCGGCTACTGCTGGGGCGTGCGTCGCGCCCTCGACATCATCGAGGAGGCGGCCCGGCCGGACGGCAAGGTCGCGCCGATCGGCGACATCATCCACAACCCGCAGGTCGTCGAGCGGCTGCGGGCCGGGGCGTCGAGGGCCAGCAGGACCTCGACCAGGCCGAGCGCGAGGGCTTCAAGCGCGTGGCGATCACGGCGCACGGCTACGGCCCGCAGCTGACCGAGGCGGCCAAGCGCGCGGTCCGAGATGATCGACACCACCTGCCCGCTGGTCACCAAGGTGCAGCGGCTGGCCCAGAAGCTCGTCAAGCAGGGGTACTACCTCGTCGTCTACGGCGATGACTACCCCCCGAGGTGCGCGGCGTGCTCAACTGGGCGAACACGTCCAAGTCGTGCGCGGCCAAGAAGATCGAGCAGCTGCCATGGAACGCGAAGCGCGGCGAGGTGGGAGGCAAGGTGACCCCGCCCCGCAAGGTCGCGCTGGTGAGCCAGACGACGAAGAACATCGACGAGTTGCAGGCGTTCGCCGCCAGGCTGCAGGAGATGGTGGTGCCGCTGGGCGGTGAGTTCCGCTTCGCGAACACCATCTGCGAGCCGACCACCGAGCGGCAGGAGGCACTGAAGCGCCTGGTCGACGTCGCGGACGTGGTTCTCGCGATCGGCGGCAGGAAGAGCTCGAACACGGCGCGGCTGGCGGACGTCGGCAACGCGCGCGGGGTGCCGTCGTACCACATCGAGCGAGCGGAGGAGATCCAGCCGGAGTGGCTGGAGCGCGCCAGGACGGTGGGGATCACCGCCGGCGCCTCGACGCCGGACGACGTGATCCAGCAGGTCGTCGACTACGTCGCGAACACCTACGGGTTCACCCCGCCAGATGGCGGCATCCGCCCGGTCGACCCGGACTACGTGCCGGCGTTCTAGCTCCACCGACAACCCAGGCTTCGCACACGGGCCGGCCTCGCGCTGGCCCGTTTCGCGTATCTGCGGTGTGTTGAGCGGATCGTAGGGAGCTGGATCGCGGGGCGGCCGAGCCTGTCCAGAGCAGGCGGCATAGCCGCCGCCGGCAGTTGGTGCTACCGGCCCACGCATTGCCCCCAACCTGTCATCCCGAGCGCAGTCGAGGGATCCCGCACCCCAGGAGCGGTCGTCCGGTCCTCTCCATCGAGGAGGCCAGCGTATCAGCCCTATGCCCGCATCAGCGCACGGACCGGCTTCGCCGGGGATCCCTCGACACGTCTCGGCCCTGCGGGCCTCACGGCTCGGGATGACAGTGTGTGTGGAGACCTCTCATGAGTGCGGTCCGGTGTCAGGCGCGGAGGGCCTGGACGACGCTGGCGCGGGCGGCGCTGACGGCCGGGATCAGCCCGGCGACGAGGCCGACGACCAGCGCGCCCGCCAGCCCGAGCATCGCGCTCTCCACCGGCAGCGCGGTCGAGGCGGGCAGGGGCAGGCGGTCGAGCACGAGATCGCGCGCGTACAGCTCCAGCAGGATGGCGGCGATGAAGATGCCCCCAGCCGCCGCGAGCAGCGCCTCGAACAGCGTCTGCACGATCACCCCGGCGAAGATACGCACCTTGCTCGCGCCCAGCGCCCGCCGCAGGCCGTAGTCCTTGCTGCGCTCGCGCACGCTGGCGACACCGACGCCGAGGATGCCGAGCCCGCCGATCGCCAGCGCGACGATCGTCACCACCCGCGCGGTGACCTGCTGCTGATCGAGCACCGGCGCGAGCTCCTGTGACTGGTCGATGCGGCGCATCTGGAAGACCGGCGCGCCGGTCTCGTCGGTGACACTGCTGACCAGCATGCTCAGCATGGTGTAGTCGGCCGGGTTGATCCGGGCCAGCCACCGCGAGCTCGTGAGGCGGTCGGGCATGAAGCCCGGCGCGGCGAGATCCGAGACGATGAGGATGCCGCCGTTCTCGAACGCGTTGGTCGTGGTCGCGGCAACACCGTCGATCACCATCGTGTGCAGTCTCGCCGTCTTGATGTCGTCGGACGACGCATCCTGCCGGTCGGCGTACTGGATTGCCTGGCCGACCGCCGCGGCGGGCTGCTCGTACCCCAGCTCGCGCGCCTTCTGCTCGGTGATGACGACATGGGCGACATCTCCCTGTGCGGTGTCGACCGGCCACGCGCCGGCGATCATGTCGACGATGCGGATGTCGCGGTATGCCGAGGAGACCCACATCGCGTTGTCGAGCGCGAGGGTGCTCTCCTGCCTGCGCTGGATGCCGATGCCGACGCTCGGGCTGAGCGCGGCGATGCCGTTGCCGCGCAGCGTCGCCTCCAGACGCGCCACCTGCTCCGGCGTGAGCTCGCCCCCGGCGGAACCGATGCTGACGGTGACGGGCAGGCCGTAGTTGCGCGCGAGGTACTCGTCGTTGGCGTCGCGGGAGAGCACCCCGGCGGCGTCGACCAGCACGACCGCGACAATGGCGGCGACCATGCCGGCGATGGCGGCGACGGTGCGCAGCGGCTTGCTGCGGACATCGAGCCAGGCGGCGATGAGGATGCCGATCATGCCGTCACCTCCGCTCCGCGCAGCACGCCGTCGCGCAGGGTCAGCACCCGGTCGGCCCGCGCCGCCACCGCCGGCTCGTGCGTGACGAGCAGCATCGAGGTCCCCTCGGCGCGGACGAGGTCGAAGAGCAGGTCGAGCACGCGCGCGCCCGTGCCGGGGTCGAGGGCGCCGGTGGGCTCGTCGGCCAGCACCACGCGGGGGCTGCGCACCAGCGCCCGCGCGATGGCGACGCGCTGCTGCTCGCCGCCGCTGAGCAGGTGCGGCATCGAGTGGGCGCGCCCGGCCAGCCCGACCTGCTCCAGCAGCGCGGCGGCGCGAGCTTCGCGACCGGCGAGGTCGCCGGCGCTGCCGTAGAGCATCGGCTCGGCGACGTTCTCCAGCGCGGTGCGGCGGTCGAGCAGGTGGAACTGCTGGAAGATGAAGCCGAGGAAGGCGCCGCGCAGGCGGGAGCGCCTCGCGTCGCCCATCCGCGCGACGTCCTCACCCTCCAGGCAGTAGCTGCCCGAGGTGGGATACTCCAGCAGCCCGAGGATGTTGAGCAGGGTGGACTTGCCGGAGCCGGAGGTGCCGACGATGGCGGTGACCTCGCCCGGCTGCACGGCGAGGTCCAGCCCCGTGAGGATGTCGAGACGCTCGCCTGACGGCAGCGTGAACGCCTTGGTGATCTCTCGCAGCTCGAGCAGCGGCGTCATCGCGACCCCGGCCCGAAGTCGTACTGCGTCGGGAACTCCAGCACCTGCTCGCCCTCGTCGAGCCCGCCGGTGATCTCGATCCAGAAGGTGTCGGCAACGCCGAGCTGGACGTCGCGGACGCTGGTGGTGCCATCGTCACCAACGACCACGACCTGCCCCTGCCCTTCGCTGCCAACGACCGCCGAGACCGGCAGCGCCATCGCCTCGGACGGCTGCTCCATCTGCAGCACCATCGTGCCGGTGAGCCCGGTGACCACGCGGACGTCGTCCGGGATCACGCAGCGCATGGTGACGCCGCCGGAGGCGCTGCCGCCCGACGGTGCGGCGGACCCGTCACCGCCGGCGCGCGCGGGCAGGAAGCCTCGGCGCGCGGCGCTGACCGGTGTCGCACTGGCGGGGGTGGCCGCGGCGGCATCGCTGCCGGTGGCGGTGCCGAGCCCGGCCCAGGCACAGGCGAACCCGGCGGGGCCGCCGTCGATCAGCGCCTTCACGCCGACGGGCGGGTCGAGCAGGTCGTAGGCGATCTCGGAGGAGGTGGCCGGGGCGACCAGCAGCCAGCGGTCGCCGTCGTCGTCGCGCACCACGCTGCCGTCGCCGGAGACGACCGGGGCGATGGTGCGCTCGGTGAGAGTGACGGTGGACCGCTGCCTGGCGGCGACGGGCGGCACCGGCGCGGTGAGGTCGGCGCTCGGGTCCTCCGGGCCGGCGGCGCGGGCGACGAGGAAGGCGACCCCCGCCGTCACGGCGAGCCAGAGCAGGGCGAGCACGATGCGGTTGAGCCACTGAACCGGGACGGTCATGCCAGCCTCCGTTCGGGCCGCCACGACGCGGCCGGGGACGTCGCCGGAGCGAGGGACGGATTGGTTACGGGGATCCTCATCCGGGGCCCCCTGCTGGCGAGGCGACGGGAGATACCGCCGGGCTGGGCCACCAGGGATACCCGTTCAGGAAGACACAGTTGGCGTCTATGAACTGCTGGACCACCGACGGATCGCCAAGTTCTGCCTTCTGGAGCATCCCATCGATAAACGCTTGCGAGCCCGGACTCATCGACGGGCCAATGTCGAACCCTGAGCTGGCAATCGCCAGTGATTCGTCCTGTAGGGCACTGTCGCCAGTCCGAAGTGCATCCAACCACGTACCGAGCCAGGCACAATGGTGCCACATTTGCACCATCCCTGTTTCCAATCCAACCTGAAAGCGATCGCGCCTCGGATCGTGGCTTCCCTGTGGCTGCGCCAGAATGAGGTCGCTGGTGATCGTGACATTGGGCGGCCATTCGAACTGCCCGATGGCCCACTCCACCCCTCGTACGAACTCATCGTAGGTATAGAACCCGTCGCCATCGGCATCCAGCCCAGCAATCGGCGCGGTTGCCTGCGGCTCCGGTGGGGGCGATGGGGCAGGCGGTCGGTCGTCGGCCTCACCGGAGCCGCAGGCAGCCAGCGTCAGCGCAGTCAGGCTGGTCACGACCAGAAGCAGATGCAGCCTCGATACCCTCATAGCGCGAGGTCTCCTGGCGTGACCGATGGCCGGCCGTCGATTGGTGGCCGGCCATCGGTCATTCGCAGCGATGGCGTCTAGCCATCCCAACCAAGACGCCCAGTGAAGTTTCCAGTTCCGCTATCGCTGAGGGTGAAGAGGTAGAAGCATGTGGAATAGGGCACGCCGTCAGCCACAGTGCGATAGACATTGAAGTCTTGCGGGTAGCGCCCCCAAGGGAAGGTGTACATTTGCCCGCAGCGATACGCCCCCAATTCAAGTCCATTGGGCCCGGTGTACTGCTTGTGGACGATTTCAGGCCCAGCGAGCTCGGGCTGGGTGATGTAGCGCGGGATGGAGCTATACCAGGTGTACTGCGAGGTAGTGGCGTATCCGGCGATATCCACGTATGTCGGCGCGGCATACACCGGTGACGCTACAAGCAACGCTAAGGCGAACGAGACGATGGTGGCAGCGGAAACGCGAGAACTGCCACGCTTCATGGAACACCTCCATGGGACGATGCCGAATGCATGGATTGTGACTCGAGTCGTGATACGACCCTATCACGCCCCCCCCTCACAGGTCAACCAAATCGTGTCGTTTTATACCCATGGACCCCTGTGCGTATCCCATCGCATACCGATATGATTTGAGACCCTGCGGGGGAGTGCCCTCGCCGGAGACGATCGGGGCGATGGTGCGCGCGGTGAGGGTGACGGTGGACCGCTGCCTGGCGGCGCGGGCGACGAGGAAGGCGACCCCCGCGGTCACGGCGATCCAGAGCAGGGCGAGCACGATGCGATTGAGCCAGGTTCGTGGTGACCCGGCTCGATGCCTCCGAACATCGGCCATAACTTTGTGGTTGCCTTTCTTGGACGGCGATGTAGGAGTGCCGGGGCCTGCACGCTTGCTTGCGCTACTGGGTGCGCAGCTTCGTTGTGTCAGTTTTGGGCAAGCTGCCCGCCTATTCGAAGCCAACAGCTAGGGGATCATCGAGCTGTGAGTGGTGCGGAAGCCGTGTCGTTCGGCCACCCGATCGCCTCTTGAGGCGTCGCCAATGGTGGTGTTGCCGGATGCGGGTTGGAGGTCCAGCCCGAACGCTCGTAGGTTTGACAGTTGCCTTCGACGTAGCTCTGAATGCGTGTGGGGACGCCAAGTTGCACCTGATTGGCGACCATGTCTCGTCCGGTTTGTCCCTCACCCGCGCCTTCGCCGAACAGGTCTCGCGGCATCTCGGGATAGAGCTCAAGATATTTCGGAATGATGTCGACAATGACCATTCCCGCTTGCTCCATAGCCTGTTCATTGTTCGCAGCGCGTGCATCGAGCCAGGCAGCGTACCATGCGCATTGGTGCATGCGCGTGAGTGAAGAATATTCGATGCCTACCTGGTACCGCGCCTCCGGATCGGATTGTGCGTTCGCTGCCATGTCGCCCAGATTTGGGTACCTGTCAGGCGGCCACGTGAATGACCCGACGTCACATCTGATGGCCTGAGTGACCTGCGCGAAGGTATACCAGCCGTCGGTGTTACCGGGTGGGCAGGTTGTGGAGATCTCCTCGTCCGGCGAGGGGCGGTTATCGTTGCCCTCACCGGAACCGCATGCAGCCAGGATGAGACAGGAAGCGATCATCAGCAGTGTGTACGGTGTCCAACGGTGGGAACGGCGATGGCGTATCAACTACTCATCCTTGCGTATACTACGCGAGCTGCAAGCCAAATCGATGGGAAACCGGGTTCTACGGCCAACCCCCATCCCAGTCCAGGTACCCTTCGAAGGTATCGGATGAGTCATTGCCACCGCTCATCATGGCTATGCAGAAATCCAGCACATGCGGCGTCGTGTAGTTCCCTTTCGGCCATACCCACGGCGCTGGATCATCGTTCGAGACTGTCTGATCGATGCCTTGTGGTGGATACCCTTGATTCATCGGATCGCAGTTCCACCACTTTATGACCATCGTCGGACCGTCATATTTTTTGAAGGCGATGCCATAAGGTGAGTAGTTCACCTCGCGCATCACGTAGTAGTACTCCATGTAGCGATGGATGGTGACGTCACCATTGGCCCAGTATGTGCCACCCGCAAAGGCACTCTGAGCTGGCAACAGCAAAGTCGCAAGAATGACCACGATGGCGAACGGCTTGAAGACGCGTCGAGTGAACACGAGATCCTCTCCTCGCTTGACATCCCTGATTCCGGGAAGGATTTCCGGAATCGCCGCTTCGGTTGGCCAACCTGTGGCTCGACCCTACCACGCCCCCCCCCTCAAGAGTCAACCAAATCGTGCCGTGGTATCCCCATGGACCGCTGCGCGTATCCCATCGGATACCGATATGATGTGGCGCCGTGCGGGGGGAGTGTCGTCGCCGCCGACCGGGGCGATGGTGCGCTGGGTGAGGGTGACGGTGGGTCGCCGGGCCGGCGATCCAGAGCAGGGCGAGCACGATGCGGTTGAGCCATGATGTCATGCGGTAGGGTCTTTCTGCATATCGCGACAATCCATTCGGCGAGACGCTTCAGGAGAGAGCGGAGCGCATCACGACGCCGGCGCAGGGGTCGGCGTTTCCCAGATGATATCCGTGCAGCCGCCCGTGAATCCCTGAAGCATCGAGGGGTCGCCAAGTTGCGCCTGCTCGATCCACCCTAACCAGCGCTCCTGGTCATAGGGCACCATGACGGGCGATTCCTCGACCAGCGTACGAAGGCGATCGAGTGCCTCATCGACGGTCGCGTCATCGCCGGCGAGTAAGGCATCGCGCCAGGTCAGGAGCCAGGCGCACTGGTTGCGGCCCTCCAGCACGGTGTACTCGAATCCCTTCTGGTAGCGCACCGGCACCAGGCCGAGGTCGGGCACGACCATCTCGTCATCGAGCACCTGCAGATACCCCTCGGGGTCCGCCGGGATGTACCCCTCGGGCCAGACGAACTCGTCGAACTTCCGGTGGACGAGATACAGGATCTGGTCGGCGGAATAGACACCCTCGGCATTCGGCTCGAGGCTGATCGCGTCGTCGCCAGTCGCCCCGTCATCGTTGATTGATCCCGCGGTGTCAGGGGTGTCCACCGTGCCGGTATCCGGCGTCGTGGTAGATGGTGACGCAGCGGTAGTCGGGGGTGGGCTGCCGGTGGTGGCAGTGTTCGGCGGCGGTGCCGGATCGGTGTCGGGATCATCGCCGCCACAGGCGACGAGCGTGAGCGCGCAAATGAGTATCGACGCGATGCCGGTGATCGAACGTCCAAATGTCATCAGGTATCCTGGGTCGTCGTGTAGCGGCTAGATCCATGCTGTTGCTGGCACTTGGGGTGGCACTGCGGGAGCGTTCGCTCCCGCAGTGCCAGGATGCGATCGGGTGTCTAGTCCCAGTAGAGCGTCCCATCCCAGTTGCCGGTGCCGACGGTGCTGTACGTCGCCACGCAGAACTGCTGGTTTGCCGGAATGCCATCGGCCACGCGGCGCACGTAGCCAACCTCCTGATCGTAGAAATCGTCCCAGTAGGCTCCGGAGCCGCGACACGCCCACGCCGCCATCCGCAGTCCACCGGGTCCGGACTGCTGGTAGTGCGCCACGGACGGGCCGGAGGTGAATTCGGTATCGACCGTCACGGTTCGCGGGTTGTTGTACTGAATGACGTACCCGTATGCCTCGCCATAGACGTAGTTCGATCCTGCAGCCTGAGCGCTGAGTGCCGGCAGCATCAACGTCGCCAGCATGGCCACGAGCGTGACCGTCTTCACGGTACGTCGATTCATGAGAATTGCTCCTCTGATCATCTCCCTGATGCCCGAGCCGCGGCCCGGCCATCGTCGCGTCGGTTGGCCAACCTGTGTCTCGACCCTACCACGCCCCCCCCTGCAAAGGTCAACCAAATCGTGCCGTGGTATCCGCATGGACCGGTGCGCGTATCCCATCGTATACCGATATTATTTGAGGCCCTGCGGGGGGAGTGCCGTCGCCGGAGACGACCGGGGCGATGGTGCGCTCGGCGAGGGTGACGGTGGACCGCTGCTCACCGCGACGGGCGGCACCGGCGCGGTGAGGGGGGCGCGCGTTGCAACGGTACGCGGCACCGCTGGCTGCCATCTGGCATGTGACGACACGAACGAACGTTCCGCCTGGGCAGCGAGCGTAGGACGCGTGGGGACGAACGGGATGTTCGCGCAGCTGGTCTCCACGAAATGCTGTACCTTCGATGGGTCGCCGAGCCGGGCGGCTGCGGCAATCTCCATGTCTCGTCGTACGGTGCCTCCGCTCTTGCCATCCGGGGGATACCCTGGGATGACAACCCCGAAGTTGGGAATCACCTCGGTCATGGCGGTAAGTGCCTGTCTTGCCAATGCTTCGTTGCCGCCTTTGCGGGCTTCGAGCCAGGTCGTATACCAGGCACACTGATTGATGGCGCCAAGTTGGGTGTGCTCAAACCCTATCTGGTAGGTCCATGTATAGGGGCTTGTAGCTTCGGCACCCATTATCCAGGGAATGTCAGGGTACTTTCCTTCTGGCCATTGGAAATCATTGACGGAACATAGCAGTGCCTTGCGGAACTGGTCGCTGCTCAAGACACGCTCTGCTTCGTCTGGGACACATGAAGACAGCGATATCCATGCAGCTGGTGTGGAGGTGGCGGCCTGCAGCCCGACATGCGCTCGACCTGCCTTCTCATCGGAGGAGTCCGCGCACGCGATGCAGGTGAGCACCGTCGCTACCATCAGGACAACGCCGGTACATCGGTTGGCACAGAGACGCATAGGGAACTTCCAGGCGGGTGGTATGGCTCCATCGGCTGCAGGAGCCCTACCTTGATATATAGCGTTGCTCCGACCCTTGCATTCCCCCTCTCTCGCGTCAACCAGATCGTGGCGTGTATATCTGCATCGACCGACATGTGTATACCATCGGATACCGATGTGATCCGGAGCTCTGCGGAGCGGTGCGGCCAACCCTCACCCACCACGCAGTACTCGCCGGGCACCGCGCCTCCGGGAGGTGCTTCCGCCGATGCGTGTCCTGTCTTCTCGCAAGGCACTCTTGCATTTCTCCACCACGCGGGTACAATCCGGCATCGGCACTACGCGGACATGATCTCCGCCCGAATCCGAGTGAACGCGCCCGGTTCCGGGAGGGTCGGTCCTACCCCAATTGCATCAGGGACCCGCATGCAGCATGACCACGGCACCGGATTCGGTCGCCCCCCAGCCCACGAGCCCGCACCAGGCATCTTCGCCCGGGCGTCCGTCGTCGCGACCGACGACTGGAAGCTCGCCGTCGACCTGGTGATCGAGGACCTGGACGGGCCGGAGGTGCCCGACGGCCCGCCGGACGTGCTGATCGTGTTCATCAACGATGCATGGAAAAGCGCCTACGGCGAGATCCTCCACGAGATCCGCTTCCGGCTCGGACCGCCGGTGCTCGTCGGCGGCAGCGCCTCGGGCGTACTGGCCGAGCGGCACGAGTTCGAGGCGACGCCCGGCATCTCGTACCTCGGGCTCTGGATGCCGGGTGTGACGGCGACCCCGATCCGCCTGCACCAGGAGTCTCTCCCTGTCCTCGATGATCCGGAGACGTGGCACGACACGACCGGCGTCGATCCCGAGCGGTGTGCGCGGCATCGTCCTCCTCGCCGATCCGTACCGCATGGATGCGCATGCGCTCGTCGCGGGGCTGTACAGGTGCTACCCCGGTGTCCCGGTCGTGGGCGGCATGACCTCCGCCAGCGAGCATCGCCGGCAGACCTGGGTGTTCCTCGACGGGCACGTCTACGACGAGGGCGGCGTCGCGCTGCTGCTGGAGGGTGCGGTCTCGCTGGTGCCGGTGGTGTCGCACGGCGCGGAGCCGGTGGGGGAGGCGTGGACGGTGACGAAGGTCGACCGCAACGTCCTCCTCGAGATTTCGAACCGGCCCGCGCTCGACGTGCTGCTGGACACGGCGCGGGAGGTGCAGGGCGTCCGCCGGCGGGAGGACTTCCCGTTCGGCGACTGGCTGGTCGGGTTTGCGGCGAATGAGTATCAGGACGGGTTCGATCGGGGCGACTTCATCGTGCGCGGCATCCTCGGCGCGGACACGGAGCGGCATGGGGTGATCGTCGGCGGTATGCCTCGGGTCGGGCAGACGGTGCAGTTCCAGCTGCGCGACGCGGCGCTGGCCGATGTCGACCTCCGGCAGGCGCTGCTGGACGCGCGGGCGACGCTGGCGTCGACGCCACCGGCGGCGGGGCTGCTGTTCACCTGCAACGGGCGCGGGGAGGAGATGTTCGGGCGGCGGCACCACGATGCGGAGACGGTGGGGGCGTTGCTGCCCCGGGTGCCGGTCGCGGGGATGTTCTGCGACGGGGAGGTCGGTCCGGCGGGCCCGAAGCATCGCCCCACGCTCCACGGGTTCACCGCGACCCTCGCGCTGCTGGTGCCGCACAAGGATGGTGCCAGAACGTAGGGGCGGATTCCGAAGGATATCCGCCCGGCGTGCGCGAAGCGCGCGCAATCATTCGAGGGATGTGACGTCGTATTGCCGCCCTGCGGGCGGCCGGGTGGATATCGCACGCGAATCCACCCCTACGGAGGCGCATGTCGACCATGAATGACTGGCGGTCTCGATCTCGGCGCAATTCATTGCGCTATCCAGGCTATGACTATCGGCAACCCGGTTGGGTGTTCGTCACCATCTGCACGCATCGACGCCAGCACATCTTCGGCGAGGTACATGACGGCGAGATGCGTCTCTCACCACAAGGATGGCGTGGCGGAACGCATGTGCTGGGAGATTGCCGAACGATCGGACGGCGTCATCGTCGATTCCGTCGTGGTCATGCCAGATCACGTTCACGCAATCCTCATGACCGGTACCGATCCGAATGCTGCCCTGTCGGAACGTCCTGGCAACCTCGTGCATGACGACAAGATTCGATTTCGAGCGGCGTACCGGACACATGTTGCCGATGGATCCTGGTCGCCGTATATCGAGCACTTGTGGCAACGCGGGTACCACGACCGGATCATTCGAAACGATCGTGAGCTGATGGCGACTCGACAGTACATCGAGGCGAACCCGGCACGCTGGTGGGAGCGCCAGTCGAACCCGTAGGGGCGGATTGCGACGATATCCGCCCGGCCGCCCGCAGGGCGGCAGTCCGCCGGCGCTGCCTGTCGACACATTGTGGCCGCTACGCGACAACCGGGCGGATATCGCACGCGAATCCGCCCCTATGTGTTGGAGCAGTCTCTCGCTGGCAGCATGCGGAGGCCGAGGGCGGTGGCGAGGAGGGTGGCGGCGGTGTGGGTGCTGGCGCCGGTCGGGTCGAGCAGCGGGTTGAGCTCGACCATGTCGAACGCCTGGATCGGGCCGTCCCACGCACCGAGCCGCCGCAGCACCTGCGACGCCTCCCGGTAGCTCAGCCCACCGGGCGCCTTGGTGCCCGTGCCCGGCAACACGGTCGGGTCGAGCACATCCAGATCGAAGGAGACGACGACCGACGTCACCTCGCGCTCTCGCAGGTACGCCAGCGCCCGCTCGAGACCGGCCGCGATGCCGGCATCGTGCCACTCCTCCATCGTCAGTGCCCAGATGTTCCTTCCAATAATACTGTCGCACTCGTCGGGGTCGATGTCCCTCACGCCGAGGAGGACGACATCGGCCGGGTCGATCGGCGGCGTGCGCCCGGCCATCTCGCCCAGCTCGGGAAGCGCGCTGCCATCGATGCCGAGCGCCGTCGCGAGAGGCATGCCGTGCATGTGGCCGCTGGGACTGCTCGCCGGGGTGTTCAGGTCGGGGTGGGTGTCCAGCCAGATCACGCCGGGCCGCTCGCTCGCCATCGCGGTGCCGGTGAGGGAGCCGAAGGCGAGGGCGTGGTCGCCGCCGATCGTCAGCGCCAGCGTGCCGGCGTGGATCGCGTCCCGCACGAGGCTGGCGTGCTGCCGCGCGGTCTCGAGGATCGGTTGCAGAAAGGTGAGGTCGCGTCGGTCGAGGCGGTCGTCGGCATCGACTGGCACCGCGCAGGTCAGTTCGATTGGCGGGCGCAGCCGGTCGAAGCAGGCGCCGGCGCGGTCCGGGGTCCAGCGCGCGCGGAGGGCCTCATGGAGCGCCATTGCTCCCTGCTCGGTACCGTGGCGTTCGGCGCCGAGCCACATCGGCGCCACGATCGGGGTGATCGGGGCGACCGTGAGACGGTTTCGGTTGTGCGTCATTCTCGCTACATCTCGTCTGGCGCCTCGATACCCAGCACATGCAGGCCGTTGCGAAGCGTCACGCGTGTGGCGGCGACCAGGGTGAGCCGTGCGGTCTTCACGGGATCGTCCGATTTCAGCACCGGGCAGGCGTGGTAGAAGTCGTTGAACGTCTTCGCCAGCTCGTAGACGTAGTTCGTCAGGTAGAGCGGCCGGTACTCCGCCGCCGCGCGCTGCACGACACCGGGGAACTCCGACAGCGTCTGCAGCAGCGACAGCTCTTCCGGTGCGGGCTCGGGCAACTCGATGGATTCTACACCGTTGACGGCGTCGGCTTCACGGAACCCGGCGTGCTCGAGGATGCGGCAGGCGCGTGCGTGCGCGTATTGAATGTAGGGTGCGGCGTGCCCATCGAAGGAGAGCGCCTCCTCGGGATCGAACACGATCACCTTGTTGCCGTCGCGCGCGAGCATCGTGTACTTGATCGCCCCGATGCCGACCTGCCACGCGACCTTCTCGCGCGTCTCGGCGTCCATCGCCGGGTTCTTCTCCTCGATCACGCTGACGGCGCGCGAGAGCACGGCGGAGCGGACATCCTCCAGCATGGGCGCATTGCCCTTGCGCGATGAGATCGCGCCGGTCGGCAGCGCCACGAACTCGTACCCGAGGTGGACCGTGTTCCGCGCCTGCTCGAAGCCGGAGATTTCCAGGATCTTGGAGATCTGGTCGAAGTAGAGCGACTGCCGCACATCGACCACCCACACCGCCGTGTCCACGCCGTAATCGACGAACTTCTGGCGCGTCAGCGCGAGGTCCTTGGTGCTGTAGAGGGTGGTGCCGTCCGAGCGCAGGATCGGCATCGTGCGGTAGGTCTCCTGCTCGAGGCCGAGCTTCTCGTCGATCTTGACGACGGGCAGCCCCTCGCTGATCTCGGCGATGCCCTGCTCCAGCAGGTCCTTGACGATCTCGCGGCCGGCGTCCTCGACCTCGCTCTCGTAGAACCACTCGTCGAAGGTGGCGCCGAACTCCTCGAAGATCTCGCGCAGCTCGATCAGGCTCCACTCCCGGGTCTTCTCCCAGAGGGCGACGAATTCCGGGTCCTTCTTCTCCCAGAGCTGGAAGGTGTCCTTGACCTCCTGCTCCCAGGCGTCGACGTGCGGCCACCAGTCGATCTGCTCGTTGAGCCGCTCCCACTCCGCGACCCGCTCCTCGGGCGTCATCGTCGGGGCGGTCTCGCCGTCTGCGGGTTCCTGACCGTCGGTGTCCTCTGCCGCGGGCGCGTCGCGCTCGGCGACGAGCTGCTCGCCGACGATCGGCCAGAATCGCACCATCACCTGCTGATCGATGAACCGCGACGGGTCGATCTCGTTCTGGTTCGCGACGCAGCCGAGCAGGTAGGCGATGTCCTCGCCCTCCGTGTGTGTCTCCCAGAGCTGCTTGAGCATCCGGTCGATCGCCTCGACGAAGACGGGGTCCTCCTTGACGAGCTGGTTGAAGAACTCGAGCAGGCTCTTTCGATAGGAAAGGCGCGCCGACGACTCCGCGTAGATGTCGCCGAGCCAGCGCCCGCGAGAGTTCTTGCGGTGTGGCTCCTCGCCCTCGTGGAATCGCGTGTAGCACCACAGGCACTGGATCACGTGCCGCCCGATGTCGCCGATGTAGGTGGTCGGCATCGTCTCGTAACCGGCCGCCCTCACGATGTTGGTGACGGCGACGCCGAGGCAGATGTTGCGCAGATGGCCGACGTGCGCGGCCTTGTGCGTGTTGAGCTGCGAGTGCTCGATCATCACCTTGCCGTGGTGGGTGCCCTGCGGCTGGTGGCCGTACCGCTCGCCCTGGCCCAGCACCTCCTGCAGCAGCTGCCGGGCGACGGATGCGGCGTCGTAGGAGATGTTGATGTAGCCGTTGACGGCCTCGACGCTGGCGAACCGATCCGACGCCCGGACACTTCTCCGCGATCGCCTCGGCGAGCGACTGGGCGCGGCCCCGGACCTGCTCACCGACGAGCTTCTTGACCTGCTTCTTGCTCAGCCCCTCGAGCTTGCCTTCGGCCTCCATCTCCTGCTGGACCACGCCGCTGGCGAGCATCTGCGCGACGGTCGACGCGCTGCCCCACGTGCCGGCGAACGGCAGCGGGCGCAGGTCGATCGGGCGGTTGCCGGGGTCGGCACCGGCGGCGATGGCGGCATCGCGAATGGCGGCGCGGGCGGCGGCTTCCTCCTGCGCGATGATGCCGGCCTGGTCGGGCGTGGTGGACGGAGTGGAGGTTGGGGTGGTCATGAGGTCGAACTGCGCTCCTTGGGTCGTGGGGCACGCATGCGCGGGCTCCGGGGCGGGTGGTGGTGCCAGCCTGCCCGGCTCGCCACGGTTATGGGTAGAAACGGTTGCTTCAGATTCTACGGTCGGGATCGGGATCCTGGGTGAAGGTGTCGCTGGCATCGTGCCCGATGCGCGGCTGCAGCAGGATGGCGCCTGCGAAAAGCACCACCACCATGCCGGCGATGAAGACGATCATCTGCTCGTAGCCGAAGCCGCGCCCGCCGCCGACACCCAGTGTATCCGCCAGCAGGGAGAACGCCATCAGGGCCAACCCGATCGTCAGGATGGTCAGACCGGCCGCCCGGGATGCGAAAATTGGACTCTGCACGGCACTCACCTCAGGCCATCGAACGCGGGAAACGCAGGCATGGAAGACAACGGCGCAACCGGCGTGATATGAGCCGATCACGCGGCGCGGAGCGCGTTCCGTCCGACACGCCGCAGATTTCAGTGGAAAGTATACCAACTCGGCGGCCGAGCCCCTGTGGTCCCGAGGGTCACGCTTGACCGTGACAGGCATCCTCCGGTATACGTTCAGGTAACATCCGGGATTCGGGCGGTATGGCGTCCCGCAGGGCCGCAGCACACGGCGGCGGGGAGCTCGGTCGGGTTCCGGTGACAGCACGACCAGCGTTCGGCAGAGACCGGGCATCGATGCGGAATCAACAGCGAGGGCAGCTACATCCGATGCCAAAGTCGGGTAGCATACGCGGGTAACGTGACTGGCGGGGCGCATCATCCCGAGCGGGATCGGTGATGGTGTTGTTCACTGTTTGTAGTTTGACTGTCTGGCGGCACCAGGCGGCGTTCGGGGGAGGCAGAATGAACGGGCGGAGTGACAACGGGCTGGCACAGACCTCCCGACCGACCGCGAACCGGAAGGGGTTCCTGCGTCGGGTCCTCACCCTTGGGACACTGGCGGTCGTTGCGCTTGCGATTCTCGCCGCGTGTGGTCCCGAGGTGGACAAGCCGTACTCGACCACGAGTCCGGCATCGCCCACGGCGGAGGACATCCATTCGCTCTACAAGCTGGTGTTCTGGCTTGCGCTGGTGGTCTTCGTCGGGGTGCAGTTTGCGATCGTCTACACCGCGATGCGGTTCCGGCGCAACCGCGCCGCCCAGCGCCGGCCGGCCCAGATCCACGGCAACACCCGCCTGGAGATCACCTGGACCGTCATTCCGGCCGTCGTGCTGCTCATCGTCCTGATCCCGACGATCACCACCCTCTACGACTTCGACGCCGCCGCCCAGGAGGGTGATCTCACCATCGAAGTGAACGGCAAGCAGTGGTGGTGGGAGGTGATCTACGGCGAGAACGCCGACGGTGACAACCTCGGTGTGATAACCGCGAACGAGATTCGCGTCCCGGCCGGCAAGGAAGTCGTCGTCAAGCTCAAATCCAACAACGTCATCCACTCCTTCTGGGTGCCGCGCCTCTCCGGCAAGATGGATGTGATCCCCGGACACGAGAACAAGCTGTCGATCACCGCTGAGGAGCCAGGTACCTACTACGGCGAGTGCGCCGAGTACTGTGGCACCGAGCACGCGTGGATGCGCTTCAAGATCATCGCCATGCCGGAGGACGAGTTCTACGGCTGGGTCAACCAGATGCGCGCCGGCAACCCGGGTACCACCAACCAGGAGGCGGCGCTGCCTGAGGGCGTGGCCCGCGCGCCGGAGACCTTCAACGTGTGTCTCGCCTGCCACAAGGTGAACGGCTTCGAGGGCGGCGCCTCGCTGTCTGGCATGGAGGCCCCGCGAACCTTCGGGCCGAACCTCACGAACGTCGCCTGTCGCGAGACGATCGCCGCCGGCCTGCTGATCAACACGCCGGAGAACCTGGCGACCTGGCTCGATGACCCCGGCGCGGTGAAACCTGGCAACTATATGGCCACGCAAATCCACGGCGACACCTTCACGCAGGATCAGATCGACGAGCTCGTGAACTACCTCGAGACACTCAAGCCCGCGGGTGGCTGTGAGAACTACCTGGGTGCCTCTGGCGCGGCGACCCCGGCGGCAACGCCGGGCGCCTCGCCGGTCGCGACACCGGCGAACGACTAGGTTTCAGGATTGATCCAGGCCACCGCCGGTGGCCATGGGACAGGAGCGACAGATGGCATCTATCGCGCAGCAGCCGCACACCACAACGGTAGAGCGGCCAGCGACCAGGCGGAAGTCGTCCGTATGGGAGTGGTTGACGACCGTCGACCACAAGAAAATCGGCATCATGTACGGTGTCTCGGCGCTCTTCTTCTTCCTGCTCGGCGGGCTCGAAGCGCTGATCATCCGCACGCAGCTGATCCGCCCGGAAAACGGCGTCGTCGGACCGGATACGTATAACGAGCTCTTCACGATGCACGGCACCACCATGATCTTCCTGGCGGTGATGCCGTTGAGCGTCGCGTTCTTCAACTTCGTGATGCCCCTGCAGATCGGCGCCCGCGACGTGGCGTTCCCACGGCTGAACGCGTTCAGCTTCTGGGTGTTCCTGCTCGGCGGCATCCTGCTCAACGTCAGCTGGTTCTTCGGCGAGGCGCCGAACCAGGGCTGGTACGGCTACGCGCCGCTCACCCACGTGGCATGGAACCCGACCCGCGCGGTCGACTTCTGGATGCTCGGTCTCCAGGTGCTCGGCGTCAGCTCGGTGGCCGGCGCCCTGAACTTCGCCGTGACGATCCTCAACATGCGCGCGCCCGGCATGACCATGATGCGCATGCCGATCTTCTCCTGGACCACGCTCATCGTCTCGGTGCTGCTGTTCATGGCTTTCCCGGCCGTGACCATCGCCCTGTTCCTGCTCACCATGGACCGCTTCGTCGGCACCGGCTTCTACGCTCCCGCCGCCGGTGGTGACCCGCTGCTCTGGCAACACCTGTTCTGGGTCTTCGGGCACCCCGAGGTCTATATTCTGATCCTGCCAGCGTTCGGTGTCGTGTCGGAGATCATCCCGACCTTCTCGCGCAAGCCGCTGTTCGGCTACGCCGTGATGGTCTACGCGACCGCCGCCATCGCCTTCCTCGGCTTCGGCGTGTGGGCGCACCACATGTTCGTCACCGGTCTCGGGCCCACCGCCAACTCGGTGTTCGCTGCCTCGACGATGCTCATCGCGATCCCGACCGGCGTGAAGATCTTCAACTGGATCGGCACGATGTGGCTGGGGCAGCTGCGGTTCACGACGCCGATGCTCTTCGCCGTCGGCCTCGTCTCCCAGTTCGTGATCGGTGGCCTCTCCGGCGTCATGCACGCCGTGGTCCCGGTCGACATGCAGCAGAACGACAGCTACTTCGTCATCGCCCACTTCCACTACGTGCTCTTCGGTGGATCGATCTTCGGTCTCATCGCCGCGATCTACTACTGGTTCCCGAAGATCACCGGCCGGCTGATGGACGAGAAGCTCGGCAAGATCAACTTCTGGAGCACCTTCATCGGCTTCAACATGACCTTCTTCCCGATGCACTTCCTCGGGCTCGAGGGCATGCCGCGCCGCTACTACAGCTACGGCGCCGACAGCGGCTGGTGGTTCTGGAACGTCGTCTGCACCGTGGGCGCCTACCTGCTCGGTGCGTCGATCCTGCTGTTCATCTACAACATCGGTCGCAGCCTGCAGAGCGGTGAGCGCTGCGGCGCCAACCCATGGGACGCCGCCACCCTCGAGTGGGCGACCACCTCCCCGCCGCCGTCCTACAACTTCGCCGTGGTGCCGACGATCGAGCACCGCGACCCGCTGTGGGCCGAGAAGTACGGCTTCGAGGAGGACGACACCGGACTCGACATCACCATCGGCGGCAAGGAGGTCGGTCGGACGCACGTGACCGACGAGGACCCCGAGGAGCAGACGCTTGTCGCGCTGCTGTCCAACGATGACGGCACGGCCGATGTCCACATGCCGAACCCGTCGTACTACCCGCCGCTCGCGGCACTCGGGTTCGCCACCATCGCGGTGGGCCTGTTGTTCGACAACCCGGACATCCCGGTCGGTGCGATGCCGGTGCCCATCATCTCGGCCCTCGGTGGCCTGCTGCTCGTGGGCGGCATCTACGGGTGGGCGCTCGAGCCGCCGGACTAGCGATTTCCAGCACCTGGGCGGGGTCGCACCCAGCCCGCCCGGGTGACACGCATGCGGGGTGCGCGCAGTCGTTCAGCACATGTGGGCCACGAGCCCAGGAAGCGGTTAGGGGAGAACATGGCACAGGTTCTCGATGCCCCACGCGTCGATACCCACGGCACGGGACACGACGAGGCAGGGCACGGTCACGCGGGACATCCGCCCACAAGTCTGGGGCTGGATCACCGCAAGCTGTTGATGTGGTTGTTCCTGGCGTCGGACTGCATGTTCTTCGGCGCGCTGATCGCCACGTACATGATCTATCGCGGGCGCTCTGAGGAGATGGGCACCGGTCCGTTCCCGCATGAGCTGGTCGATATCCCGTACACGTCTGTCAGTGCCTTCGTGCTCCTGATGAGCTCGCTCACCATGGTGCTCGCGCTCGGCTCGCTGCAGCGCAACAACATCCGCGGCTCGCGCATCTGGCTGCTGGCCACAGCACTGCTCGGCGCGATCTTCCTCGGTGGCCAGTACTTCGAGTTCACCGAGTTCTATCACGAGGGACTCTCGCTGCAGACGAACCTCTACGGCGCCAGCTTCTTCACGCTCACCGGCTTCCACGGCACCCACGTCGCCATCGGCGTGATCTGGCTGCTCTCGTTGCTGTTCGTCTCCCTGCGCGGCGGTCTCACCTCCGAGCACAGCATGACGCTCGAGGTCGCCGGTCTCTACTGGCACTTTGTCGACATCGTCTGGATCGTCATCTTCACGCTCGTCTACCTCGTCCCCTACCAGAAGGTGGTGTCAGAGGGCGGCGAGGAGTACGGCCGCAGCCTGGCGCAGTTCAGCGCCCACGTCATCGGCACCTTCGTCTAGAGGCACCGCAGCCGGGCGCGGGCTGGCGCCCTGGCCGCTCGGGAGGGAGAAGCGCGACATGATACAGAAGACCGGAAGCATGCCGGCCGTCGATGCGAGCCACACCGAGGGGCACCCCAGCCTCTCGAAGTACGTTGGCATCGCGATCTTCCTCGCGATCATCACCGGCATCGAGGTGGCGATCTACTACATCGACTTCTTCAGCAGCGTCCTCGTGCCGATGCTCGTGGTCTTCTCGGCCGTCAAGTTCGTGACCGTCGTGGGCTACTTCATGCATCTGCGGTTCGACGGCAAGCTGCTGAGCATGATCTTCGGCGCCGCGCTGGTCATCGCGCTAGCCGTCTATATCGCCGTCGACCTCATGATGGACTTCCGGTCGATCAACATCTTCTACGGCGGTCAGTAGGCGTCGTCTCCATCACGCGCCGGCCGGGCCTGAGCCCGCCGGTGCGTTCCCTTTTCGCCGCATCGCGGCGCGTCTGCGCTTCCATCGCTGGACGGACACACCATGCTGGCATTCCAACCCTTCCTTCCACCCCTTCATGTCGGAGGCCCGCAGCCTCCCGCACCGTGGTATACCCACTGGTTCCTCGACCCGGTCGTCGCGGTCGCCATCTTCGGGCTGACCGCCCTCTACCTGCTGTGGACGGGACCGCTCAACCGGCGCCGTCCCGGCGCCGAGAACCGCCCGGTCACCACCCGGGAGACGGTGCTGTTCCTGCTTGGCTCGCTCAGCGCCCTCGTCGCGCTGGGCCCGCCGATCGACGACTGGTCGTACTTCTTCCTTGCCAGCGCGCACATGCTGCAGCATCTGATCCTGATCCTGCTGTCGACGCCGCTCTGGATCGCGGGAGTTCCGGCGTGGGTCTACCGGCCGCTGGTGGAGCACCGCGGCACGAACTGGTTCTTCAAGCATCTGTTGCACCCGGCGCCGGCGTTCATCCTGGCCAGCCTCATCAATGCCATCTGGCACATGCCGGGGATGTACAACCTGGCGCTCGAAAGCGAGGTCGCGCACGCGATCCAGCACGGCTTCTTCGTGATCGCGGGCGTGTTGATCTGGTGGCCCGTGATGAGCAAGGTGCCGGAGTGGCCCAGGCTGGCCCCGCCCATGCAGGCGCTCTATCTCTTCCTTCAGGCCATACCGACTGGTATGATTGGAGCCCTGCTGACGTACGCTGATCCGCTCTACCCCCACTACGAGCAAGCCTCGGTACGACCCTGGGGGATCGACCTCAAGACCGATCAGGAGCTCGCCGGGCTGCAGATGTGGGTTGGCATGAACGTAGTCTTTCTCGTCGTCTGCTCCGTGATCTTCCTCCGATGGGCCGTTCGCGAGGAACAGCGAGACAATGACGCGCTCCGGCGCAAGAGCCGCCACGCGGTCCAGCCGACCAGCATGATGGGGGTCGAGCCAGGACACAAGCCTCACGCGTGAGGGCGATGCCGGAGCCGAAGGAGCGACAACATGGCCACAGACGCTGAGCGTCGCCTCGCGGCCCGCGCTCGGGAGGTCGAGCGGGACGAATCCGGTCGTCGCGCCGCCTGGGCATTTCTCTGGGTGCTGTTCGCCTTCAAGATCGTCACGGTCGCCGCGATCTGGTGGGCCGCTACCGCGTCTCATTCCGGACAGGGGAGCTTCATCGTAGCTACCACCTGGTACTGGTTCCTGATCCCGATCGTGGCGATTGCGGGACCGCTCGCCTTCCGATGGCGTCTCCTGCAGATGCGACGCCGGCGGGAGAAGCTGCGCGGCGCCGAGTGGATGGACGTCCACCGCCGCGAGGACACCGAGTCGCCGCCGCTGACCGTGCATGACATCCTCTATGAGCGAGATCGCAAGGGCGCGTAACTGGACTTTTCCGGCGGAACAACGGACACTGGAAGGGCAACAACAGGCCTTCAGGCGGGTGTGAGGAGACACATGGGCGGATACTTCAAGCGGCATTTCATCGATCCAGTCGTCATGCCGATCGTCTTTATCGGGCTGCTGGTGGCGCTGATCGTCACCGTCGGCGAGAGCCTGCTGGCACTCTTCGAAGGTGGCAGCAAGGACCGCATCGACCGGCCGGAGCTCTGGCTCGCGCTCGGCCTCGCAACGGCGATCATCTTCGGCATGGCCTTCCTGTACTCCCGACCCAGGGGCACCCTCGGACCGGTCGACCGCGACGTCGCCATCGGCAAGCGCGGGATTTTCGAGGAGCCGCAGCCGGCGGTTGATATCCTCGCCCGGCGCGGCCCTCGTGGCGCCATCGCCGACATCGAGGAGGGGTACACCCTCTACGCCGACAACGGCGCGCTCGCGGTCGTGCGCGGGGTGCTCCCCGGCGCGACCGATTACGGCAAGCGATTCCAGGGGTTCATCTACGCCAACGGACTCTTCGGCGCCTCCGACGAGCTGTGGATCCCGATCGAGGCCGTGATGTCGGTCTACCCGGAGTCGCGCACGGCTTTCCTCGCGATCAAGGGCGACGAGACCGAGCAGTTCGGGTGGCACAACGCTCCCGAGTCGATGCGGCGGACGCCCGCACGGAACTCCTCGCACCTCTAGCGCTGAGACACACACGACCACGAACAGTGAGGCCGCCGGGGATTCCCGGCGGCCTCACTGTTCGTCAGGTTTGCGGTTTTCGGTGGTTCACCCAACCGGTAGTCTGGGCCCACGATGACCGAAGCGAACGTTGCCGGCTGGTGATGGCACGTTCGCAGCCGACAAGCCGGCTTCGGTGCTATGCGCCGGCCAGCACCTTGCCGCTCGCCTTGACCGCCCGCTCGCAGTCCTCCCGGCTCACGTCGAGGTGAGTCACGGCCCGCACCAGCGTCCCGTTCGGGTTCCACGCGCCCATCCGCACGCCGTGCTGCTGCAGCGCCGTGTTGAACGCCTCGGCGGTCATGCCGGTCTCGGCAATGTCGAAGAAGACGATGTTGGTGTCGATCGTGTCGTAGCGCATCGTAACGCCGGGGATCGCCGCCAGGCCCTCGGCGAGCACCGTCGCGTTGACGTGGTCCTCCGCCAGCCGGTCGACGTGGTGCTCGAAGGCGAAGACGCCACCGGCGGCGATGATGCCCGCCTGGCGCATCGCGCCGCCGAAGAGGTGCTTGTACCGTCGCGCATCCTCGATGAAGTCCTGCGTGCCGGCAAGAACCGCGCCGACCGGCGCGCCGAGCCCCTTCGAGAGGTCAATCCAGACGCTGTCGGCGTACTGCGCGAAGTCGCTGGCGCTGGTGCCGCTGGCGACGACCGCGTTCATCAACCGGGCGCCGTCCATGTGGACCTTCAGCCCATGCTCGTCCGCGAGCGACCGGATCCCGGCCAGATTCTCCAGTGGCCAGACGGCGCCACCGCCCATGTTGGTCGTGTTCTCGACCGAGACGAGGCTGGTTCGAGAGGCGTGCGTGCCGCCGGCCGAGACCAGCGGGGCACGACGTCGTCGGCGGTGAAGATGCCGCGCGGCGCGTCGATCACGTTGAGCAGCACGTTGGCGAGAACGGCGGGTCCGCCGGCCTCGGCGGTGGCCGGGTGGGCGTGCCGGTCGAGGATCGCGGCGTCACCTCTCCGGCAATGCACGGTGAAGGCGATCGCGTTGCACATGGTGCCGGAGGGGAGGAAGAGCGCGGCCTCCTTGCCTGTCAGCTCGGCGACATGGTCCTGCAGCGCGTTGACGGTGGGGTCTTCCTGGTTCTGGTCGTCCCCGACGGGTGCGGTGGCCATCGCCTGCCGCATCGCCTCGGTCGGTCGCGTCGCGGTGTCGCTGGAAAGATCGATCATCGGTGCTGGTGGCTCCTGTCGGTTTGTGGATCGGACAACAGCGCCATCCTACCCGGTTCCGGCCGGCGAACCAACGCCCGTCAGAGATCCTCGGGCAGGATCACCTCGCTCTCGAAGCTTTGCTCCTGGAGGCGCAGGGCGGACGCGATCGCATCCCGGACGAGACGCGTTCCGGCCGGGCCAGTAGCGCAGGAGGGGATCAGGCGCCGGCGCCATCGTCGCCCACTCGGGTCAGGCAGCCGTCCGGTCGCTGCGCCGCGATTCGCACCTCGTACTGCGGCGCGTCCCGAAGCTCGCCGGTCTTTGACTGGTCCATCGTCTGCACCGAGCCGGTCGACATGATCTCGACATCGACCTCGCCATCGCCCGCCGGGTGCCGGAACGCGACCGTGAGCGTGCCGCCGTCCGGCTCCGTGGCCTCGCCGGTGATGCCGGTGATCACCGCGCTTGACCACGCCCAGCCGGCCGTCGCCAGCAGCTCTGCCTCGGCGATCTGCCAGAGGCGATCGTTCAATGCGGCCCAGCCGCGATAGTGCCGCCGCAGGTCGCGGGGTGTCGCCGTCTGCCGCACGAGGCCGGCCAGCATCTCCGGCTTGAGGTGGCCCCAGTACCGTCCCTGCGGCGCTTCCAGCGCGGTCGCGGCGAAGCGGTGCCCGCCGAAGTGGGTCGAGCGCCAAACGCGGGTGGGCACCGGCGCGGTGCTGGCCATCGCGCGCATCAGCTTGTAGACCGGGTAGCCGAATGTCGCACAGCAGGCATCGATCGCGCCGTGCGTGCAGACGAGGAAGTCCCGCGTCCCGGGGTCAGCATCGACGAGGTGGCGCGCGACCTCGGCATGGTCCGGCTCGAAGGCGAGCCGGCGCAGGTGGGCGACGAGCTCATCCTCGGGGACGAGGTACTCGTCGCGGCGGTAGGTGGCGGCGAGGTCGTTGCCCTGCCGGAGATCGATCACACGGCGCATGCCGTCGACGCTGTATTCCGGGTCGGAGGCGATGCCGATCATGCCGGTGTCGGCGCCGTCGGCGTCCCAGATCTCGTACAGCAGCGCGCTCAAGTCGGCCGGCACGTTGCGCCCCTCCAGCACGTTGTAGGGCCACGGCAGCGGCAGCTCGACGAGCGCCATCCGTCGCAGCGCCCATGCGGATCCCGCCGGGTCCTCGCCGCTCGCCTCCGAGACGGCGGAGCAGAAGGTGACCTTGGGGTTGGCGGTTCCGGGTGTCGTGTCGATCATGTCACTACCAGCCTGTTCTGACTCTAGATGTCGTCATTCCGAGCCGCGGGCGTTTTGCGGACTGCGGCGGTGCGCTTCGCGCGGGGAACCTTCGACACGTCTCGGCGCTGGCGCGCCGCACCGGCTCAGGGTGACGGTGGTTTTGGCGGCAGAGCTGCATCGCCATGGTCATCATCGCTGCACCCGCCGGGAGCGCCACAACAGCCACAGGAAGTACGGCGTGCCGAGCGTCGCCGCGATCAGCCCCGAGGGAATCTCGTCCGGCGCCATCACCGTCCGCCCGACCGTGTCCGCGCCGATCAGCAGCGTCGCGCCGATCATCGCCGTGAACGGGATCAGCAGCCGGTGTCGCCCCGCAACCATCATCCGGCTCGCATGCGGCGCCAGCAGGCCAATGAACCCGATCGCGCCCACCACCGCGACGGCTGCGGCCGCGAGCGCGACCGCCACGGCAAGCATCGAGAGCCGGCTGCGCTCCAGCGCGACACCGAGCCCGCGCGGCACGTCCTCGCCGAGTCCGAACAGATCCAGCCACCGGCTCATCGCCCACGCCAGCGGCAGCAGCACGAGCATCCACGGCAGCAGCTGCGTTACCTGGCTCCAGCCGCGCGCGTAGGTGCTGCCGGAGAGCCACGTCAGCGCGGTCGTCAGCTGCATCGGGTTTTTGACGATGATCATGTTGGTGATCGCCAGCGCCGCCGCCGACGCGCCGATGCCAACCAGCGCCAGGCGGGTCGGGGAGATGCCCTGCGACCACGACAGCGCGTAGACCAGCGAGAAGCTCGACCATGCGCCGACGAACGCCGCCACCGGCAGGAGCCCGATCGGCAGGTCCGGCATGGCGATCAGCACGACCAGAGCCCCGATGCTCGCGCCAGGCGAGATGCCGACGAGATCCGGCGCGGCCAGCGGGTTCCTCACCACACCCTGCACGATCAACCCGCTCACGGCTAGCGCGGCGCCCGCCATCCCGGCGACCAGCATGCGTGGCATCCGGTGCGAGAGGATCGCGTCGTGCGTGAGGGTGTCCGGCGCGTTGCCGGTGACCGTCCGTAGCACGTCGACGACGCTTAGCTCCATGTCGCCGAAGACGAGCGCCAGCAGTACCATGCCGATCAGCAGCGCCGTCGCCCCGGACCACACCAGTGCCTGGCGTCGCGGTCGCCGCACGGGAATCAGCGACTCTGCCTGACTGCCCGCGCGGCCCTGCGACCCGCCGACCCGGCGCGCGAGCCAGATCATCCATGGGGCACCGACCAGTGCGGTGAAGATGCCCGCCGGGAGCTCGTTGGAGCTGCCGGCGAAGAGACGACCGACGACATCCGCGCCGATGAGGATCACGGCGCCCCACAACGCCGCGCCGGGCAGCAACAGCCGGTGCCGCCGGATGCCCGAGAGGCGGACCAGGTGCGGGGCGACGAGCCCGACGAAGCCGATCGACCCGGCGATCGTCACCGAGAGCGCCGCCGCCATCACCCCGAGCAGGGTCGCGCCGAGGCGAATCGCCTGCACGTTCTGCCCGAGCGAAGTGGCGACCTCGTCGCCGAGCGCGAGCACGTCGAGCGCCTTCGCCAGCAGCAGCGTCGAGACGATCCCGATCAGCGCCACCCAGTACCACGTCTCGTTGAGCGTGTTCCAGTTGCGCTGGATCAGCGACCCCGAGCCCCAGAAGAAGAGACCGGTCACGGTGTACTCGTGGAAGAGGATCAGGGTCGAGGTGATCGCCCCGAGACCGAGCGTGATCGCCATGCCGGCGAGCGCCAGTCGAGTGGGGGCGGCGGATGAGCTGGAGGCGAGCGTGTAGACGATGATCGCGGCGAGCATGCCGCCCGTGAACGCGACCAGCGGCGACGAGAACGCCAGCAGGCCCGGCGTGAAGATCGTCGCGGCGACCACCGCGAGGTAGGCGCCGGCATTGACGCCGACGGTACTCGCGGAGGCGAGCGGGTTCCGCGTCACTGCCTGCAGGAGCACCCCGGCGATGCCGAGCGCTGCCCCCGCGACGATACCGGCAGCGACCCGGGGCAGGCGCGCGTAGCGGACCACCTGGTGCTGTGGGCTGCCGTCCGGGTTGACGATCGCCGCCACGATCTCGCCCGGCGAGATCGTGGCCATGCCCTGCCGCACGTGGATGATGACCAGCGTGACCAGCAGTACCGCGCCGAGGACCATAACCGCCAGCTCTCGGCCGACGCGCTGTTCCGCGTGCGGGGCAGCCTGAGCCGGTGCGGTGCGGGACGCCGTTGCCTGCATGCCTACTCCGCCGCGCCGGTGATCTGCTCGGTGGAGCGCGTCACGATGCGCTCGACGGACTGCGTGCTGCCGAAGGTCCACGTGTCGCCACCGAGCGGGAGGAAGCGACCCTCCTGCACGAACGGCAGCGACTGCCAGATGGGATCGTCATCCAGGAAGGTTTCGCGGATATCGTCGGTGTCGTTGATGATGTAGAAGACGTGGACGTCCTCCGGCAGGTCGATGAACGCCTCGACGGTGTTCGTGGTGAAGCCCCACTCGCCGCCGTCCTCGGTCCAGAGGTTTTCGAGACCCGTCGCGCTGATCGCGTCGGCGACGAGCGCCTGGTCACTGAAGAGACGGAAGGTGGGCTGGTTCTCGGCGGTGAACGCCTGCGTCACGACGTACGGGGCGCCGGTGAGACCAGCCGCGTCGACCTCGCCAGTCTGCTCCTCGATGGTGGCGTCCATCTCCGCGAGCGCTTCTTCGGCTGCGTCAGCCGTGTCGAGGAACCACCCCTCGTGCTGTAGCCGGGCGCGAAGATCATCCAGCGGCGTGACGCCCTCCTCCACCGGGTAGGCGGTCATCAGGACCGTCGGCGCGATGGCGCTGAGCTGGTCGTAGATCGCGATGTCGCGGTAGTCGAGTCCCAGGATCAGATCCAGGTCGGCCGCGGCCAGCGCCTCCAGGCTCGGCTCCTGCCGGGTGCCGACATCCTGCACGTCGTCGGACAGGGCGACGTCCACCGTCACCCACGTCTTGAAGCCCTCGACATCGGCGATGGCGGCGGGCTGGATACCCATCACCAGCAGGTCCTCGACGAGATGCCACTCCAGCGCGGCGATCCGCTCCGGCTTGCGCTCCAGCGTCGTCTCGCCACCGTCGTGCATGACGGTGAGCGGGTAGGAGGTGGCGGGCGTCGCGCCGGGAGTTGCCTGTCGGGCGAGCGTGGCGGCGGGCAGCATCGCGGCGGTGGCGAGGCCGGCGGCGGTGGAGAGCAGGGTGCGTCGGGTCAGGCGATTCGGGGTGTGCGTCACAGGGATTCTCCTTGATGTCGTGTCGGTGGCGAGTGTCGCGATCTGCTGGCGGCGCTCCCTCCTGATTCAGGCAGGGCCCGGCCTGACCCGCGGCGCGGGTAGCCGTATCGTTCGGTTCCGGTGAAGGGGAGAGGCTGGTTAGTCGGCGCTCATCGGTGGCGCGCCCGGTTGGTTGACGGTGAGTCGCGGCCCCGTCCGGCGGGTGGTGTTGAGCATGGCGCAGAACCCGTTCGGCAGGCAGACCGGCACGTCGCCCATCGGGTGCTGGATCACGCAGCACTCGATGCCAAACACCTGCTGGATCGCCGCCGGCGTCATCACCAGCCGCGGGTCACCCTGCTGCACCACCTTGCCGTCCTTGAGCATGATGATGCGGTCGCTGTAGGCAGCGGCCTGGTTGAGGTCGTGCAGGACCCAGCCGACGGTTATGCCGTGCGTCTGATTGAGCTCGCGGACGAGGGTGAGCACCTCGATCTGGTAGTGGATGTCGAGATACGTCGTCGGCTCGTCGAGGAGCAGCACGTCGGTCTTCTGGGCCAGCGACATCGCGATCCACGCCCGCTGGCGCTCGCCGCCGGAGAGGGTGTCGACCTCGCGGTCGCGGTACTCGGCCAGGTTGGTGACGTCGATCGCCCAGTCGATCGCCTCGGTGTCCTCCTGCGAGGCGGAGCGCATCAATCCCTGGTGCGGGAAGCGGCCATAGCCGATCAACTCGCGCACCGTGATGCCGGCGGGCGTCACCGGCGACTGCGGCAGGATCGCGAGCCTGCGCGCGAGGTCCCGCGTCCGCGAGCGGTGGATGTCGGTGCCGTCGAGCATGATCGTGCCGGACGCCGGTTTCAGCAGCCGCGCGAGCGAGCGCAGCACGGTGCTCTTGCCGCACCCGTTCGGGCCGACGATGGCCGTCACCTCGCCGCGCGGGAGGTCGATCGAGAGGTCATCAACGATGGTGCGATCACCATACCCAAGGCGCAGGTTCTCGGTGATCATTGCCGGTGTTGCCGTTGCCACGGGGCGCGTTTCCTCCGGATGCGGGCGTGATCGCGTTACGGTCCCAACGTCAATCCCGACCTGTTGAGTAGGGATTGGAGATACCCTACTTGCTGTGTCGGAATTGTGCAAGCGCGGCACCCCGAATCACGCGAGCGCAACGTCCCGATCCGCCGTAAGATGACCTCGACGCGCACAGGTGACCGGTCGGTTCGCAGGGGACGGGACCAGCATGCAGCTACGTGGCCTCGCCGCGAGACATCTCAGCTTTGGTCGGGACATCAAGCTGTTCCTCGCCTACACCTTCCTGGCGAACATCGGCTTCGGCGTCTTCGCCCTGATCTTCAACCTCTACGTCTACGCGCTCGATTTCCGCGAGGACTCTATCGGGTTGTTCAACTCCGTGCAGACGTTCTCGATGGCGGCGATGGCGATGCTGCTCGGCACGCTGATCAGCCGCCTCGGGCTCTGGCGGGTGATCGTCGTCGGGCTGGTGGTCTACGGCGTGAGCGGTATCGGGCTGGCACTGAGCACGTGGGCGCCGGTCATCGTGGTGCTCTCGGGCGTGTTCGGCGCGGGCATCGCGATCCTGTTCACCATCACCATGCCGTTCATCATCGAGTACGGCCGGCTCGACCAGCGGACGAACATCGCCACGGTTGCGTTCTCGTTCGCGTCGCTCTCCCTCACGCTCGGCTCGCTGATCGGCGGGTTCGCCCCGATCATGCTGAGCAAGCTCATCCCCTCGGTGAGCGCCGGCTCGCCGGCCGCGTACCGGGCGGCGCTGATCGCCGGCTCGCTGCTCGGGACTCATGGCGATCATCCCGCTGCTGCGCATGGGCGATGCCCGCCGCTCGCATCTGAACCGTGCCGCGTCACGCGGTGCCGAGCGGGAAGAGCCGATCACGAAGAAGGCGAAGGTCGACACCGGCGTGTTCGTCGCGGTCGGCCTGGTCACGGCCATCGGCGCGGGGCTGGTTGTGCCGTTCTACAACGTCTACCTGCAGACGCTCGGTGCCAGCCCGCGCCAGATCGGACTGATCTACGCGCTCGGCGGTCTCGCGGCGGCCATGATCGGCCTCGGCGCGCCGATGGTCTCCCGCCAGCTTGGCTCGCTCAGCGCGGTGCTCGTCATCCGTGGCGCGCCGCTGCCGTTTTACCTCCTGCTGATCCTCATCCCCGGCTTCGGTGTCGCTGTGGCCGCCCACGTCGTGCGGCAGGTGAGCATCAACATGGCGTGGCCGGTCGATTCCACCTTCGTTTCGGAGCTGCTGACGGGGCGGCTGCGCGCATCGGTGTTCGGGTGGCGCTCGGCGGCGTGGAACCTCGGCATCGGGTTCTCCAGCATCGCCGGTGGCTGGCTGATCGTGCGGAGCGGCTACGAGATCACCTTCGTCGGGTATGTGTTCTTCACCGCGGCGGCGATCACGCTCTACTTCGTCTACTACATGCGACACCCGCGCGTGGTGAGCGGCAGCATACCGTCCGCGCTCTCCAGCCGGGAGCGCGCCCGCCGAGCCGTCGCGCAGACCGAGAAGGTGGTCGGCACGATCGACGGCTCGCTGCCGGGCACGATCGGCGCCGAGGAGGCGGAGGAAGCAAGGGAGACCGTCGCCACAGGGTCGAGATCGTGACGGCGACGGACGGCACCGTGCCCGTCGTGGTGATCACCGGGCCGATCGGGGTCGGGAAGACGGCGACGACGGTGCAGCTCGGCGACCTGCTTTCGGACGCCGGGATCCCGCACACGGCCATCGACATGGACTGGCTCCGGGCGACCCACCCCCGGCCAGTGGATGACCGGTTCAACGCCCGCCTGGGCCATCGCAACCTTGCCGACGTGGCGCGCAACAGCCGCAAGGCGGGCAGCGAACGATTCGTCATCGCCGACGTGGTGGAGTCCCGGCGGGACCGCGAGAACTACTGCCAGGCGATTCCCGGCGCCGAGGTGATGGTGGTGCGCCTGACTGCGGACATGGACACGATCCGGGCGAGGATCGCCCATCGTGCCAGCGGCGATGACGATCCGTGGGAGGTCGAGCGCGCCGCCGAGCTGATCGCGATCATGGATGCGAACGATGTCGCGGACGTGCTGATCGATACCACCGGTCGCACGCCCAGGGAAGTCGCCAGCCAGATCGCGGACCGCCTCGGCTGGCTGCCCGACGCCATCACATAGGTTCGCCAATGACTGATCGGTGGACCCGGGCCGAGCTTGTCCTGAGCGAAGCCGAATGGATGCCCGGACGCTGAAGATGCTGTCAGCACTCGAGCGGAATCGCATGCCCACGGCCATCCGGCGATCGCATTTCCCGCCCTGCGGGCGGCCGGGCGAGGACAGAGCCTCGCCCCTGCGAGAGATAGCCGGGTGAATCTCGTCGCATCGTGTGGAAACTATCGAACGCTGCGGGGGCGAGGCCAGCGACGGAGACGGCGACGGCGACGGCGCTCCCGCACGATCTCGGCGTCGGGCTCCCGGCTAATCCGGCCCAGCGCCGTGCTGATGCGATCACTCACGCTCTGCTCACCGGTCATGATCTCGGCGTAGTCCTGGGCCGACTCGATCGGGCCGATGTCGTGCCCCGCCTCCTCGCCCAGCGCCGAGCGGTGCTTCATCACCCACAGGTAGATGTCTGCCTCGGTCAGCCGCGGGAAGGCGTCCAGCACGCCGCGGTCCCGCACGATCCGCACGATCGGCATGTAGATGTACTCGTACCAGTCCTTGACCGCCTCGTGGACGGTCGCCTCCCGGTGCCAGATCGCCGAGAGCCACGCGCGGTGTCCCTCGATGTGCTCCCAGATCTCGTCGTAGCGCCCGAGCGCTGTCGGCCGGATGTCATGGTCGGGTTCGAGCAGGTCAAGGTCCGTGCGCCGCAGGAACTCGGCATACTCCGCCTGGAGCAGCAGCTCCTGCGGGGACATGCTGGAATCCAGCGGCACGCGCACGTGCCCCTCGATCACCTCGGCGTCGATGAACTCCACGCCGCGCTCCCTTGCGACCGAGACGCGGTGGTTGCCATCCTTGACGAAGTAGATGTCGCCGACCTTGTAGAGCTGGATCGGCGGCAGGCGGACATCCTCGTAGTAGGCGCGGTCGATGCGGGTCCAGCGGCCCTGCGTAGCCTTCTTGCGGGGCAGGAAGGTGCGGTCGAAATCGCGGAAGCGATCCATGCTGCCGACGATCTGCGCCACCGGCACCGTCTGCATGCCCCGGTAGCTCTCGCCCTCCGGGTTGAGCCGCTGCCGAAGCTCGTGGAAGGGGATGAGGTCGTTGGCGCGGCCACCGAAGGTCGACTTGATGTCGTTGAGGAACGCTTTCTGGCGGGCCTTCTCGAAGTCCTGACGGACCTTGTCCTCCATCATGGCTGCTATTCCACCTTTGATGCGGATCGGTCGGGCGTGGATCCGTGGACAGCGGCGTCACTCGACGCGTCGAGCGCGTCGACGTGAAGCTCGAGCCGTTGATACGGGAACACGTTGATCACGTCGGTGTCCATGAACCGGACGGTGTTGGGCTTGGAGCGGTCGTAGAGATGGATGTGCCCGTGCATCTGGTACTTCGGCCGGAACCAGCGGAGGAACCGTCGCATCGACACGAACCCCTGATGCGCGAAGTCGTCGCGGTCGCCGACGTGGCGCGGCGGCGAGTGCGACACCAGGATATCCAGCGCCCGACCATGCCGGTACCGGTTCCAGAGCAACTTCGGGGCCATCTTCAGGATCATCCACTGCATCTGCCACTCGGTGTACTGCACCGGGTCGTTGTCGGTGTAGCGTACCGAGCCCGGGAGACCGGCCATGATCAGCCCGTTGGTGGAATCGGTGACGACCTTGCCGCCGAGATCGATGCACCCCTCCGGGTGGCGGGGCGTGCCGCGCTCGCCGGCGCGGGTGAGCTCCTCGGCGTGGTTGCCCAGCACGTAGTAGACCGGCCGCATCAGCGCGTCGGAGAGGAATTCGAGATAGCTGGCCGGCAGGTCTCCGCATCCGATGACAAGGTCGACATCGCCCATGCGATCCTTGATCGTGGCGCTGTAGATGCGCTGGTCGACTTCATCGGAAACGGCCAGGATCTGAAGCTTCATGCGTCGCGAGTCCCGTAAGATGCGCTCGAACAGCCATAACGGCGCGACAGGACCGCCGTCACCGCGGTCAAGGATACTTCACGAACCCGCGACGGCAGGGTCAGGTGATCTGGACGCCGGCCTCCTCGAGGTGGGTCACGCGGTTCCACTCCACGACCGAGACATCGCCACGGCGGTCGATATCGAGCTCGCTGATGGAGAGGTTGCGGAACATGTCCTCCGGCCAGGTGTCGGTCGGCAGGTCCTGGATGCGTGCCGCGATCCAGGCGAGCGCGCCGCCGTGCGACACCGCTGCCACCACGTCGGTCGAGCCCATGTGCTCGTTGACAATGTGGTCCCACGCCGCGAACACGCGGTCGCGGAAGATGTGGCCGTTCTCGCCACCTTCCCACTTGAAGTCCATCCGGCGAACGGGGTCGTTGAGCTGCTCGATGTGGTGCGGGTTCTCCTCAGCCCAGGCCGGGAAGGGCGTTCCCGCCGCAACGCCGATGTTGAGCTCGGCGAGACCCGGCTCGATCATCGGCTCGTGCCGGATTTCGCGCCCGATGAGCGAGGCGGTCTCGAAGGCACGCGCCAGCGGGCTGGCGTAGAGGTGGGTGATCCCCTCGTGGGTCGCGAGGTGGCGGCCTGTGACGCGCGCCTGGAGTCGCCCAAGGTCGGTGAGCGGATCATCGTCCCCCTGCAGGTGGTTGTTGATGTTGCCATGTGTCTGTCCATGGCGGATGAGCAAGAGCCGCATGTGTTCTCCTGAAAGGCATCACTCGGTCGTTCGTCGCACCTGCTCAGCCACCGAGATGGCGGGTCAGGACATCCCGCAGGATGGCGGCGCTGTTGTGCTCGGTGTCCCGCGCGCCGTACACAAGGGTCACGGTGCCGTCGTGGGCCGCCTCGAGCAGAGGGTGCCAGCCTTCCGGGTTGGCCTCGAGCTCGGCGGTGTATCGCTCGCGGAACTCCGGCCAGCGCGCGACGTCGTGCCCGTACCATTTTCGCAGGTCCGGGCTGGGCGAGGCATCCTTGAGCCACGCCTCGATCTGCAGCGCCTCCTTGCGGATCCCTCGCGGCCAGAGCCGGTCCACGAGAAACCGCCGACCGTCGGATTCCTCGACGTCATCATACGCGCGCTTGATCATGATCATCGATCGTCTCCCCCGATCGCAGGTCGGCTCGCCGCTCGGCGGGCTCCGAACCTCCAGGGCAACTCTATCCCACCGGCCGGGCGAGCGGCATGCGCTCGGGCATGAAGAACGGGCCAGGCAATCGCCTGGCCCGTTCTTCCGGGGAAGCTGGATGCTGGCACTCGGCCGCCCTGATCGGGCTGGATCAGAGACCGAGGCGCTGCCAGCGCGATGGTTGTCGGTGATGGCGCTCGCCCCGCCGGAGCAGGATGCCTGCCGCCGCCAGCACGAGAGCGAAGATCGCGAGCGACCAGGCGATCGCCTGGGTCGGCGTGTTCGGCCACAGCAGCCCGGAGCCGACGCCCACGTTTTGGGTCAGTGTCGAGGTCGAGGTTGGCTCGCCCTTGCCACTCACGCCGGAGGTGCCGTCGCCACCGGTACCGTTCGTCGTCTGGGCCGTGCTCGTGCCCTTGCCGCCGGCAACGGGAGTGACGCTCGTGACGCCAGTCATGCCCTCGGTTGCGTCGGAGAGCTCGCCGCACACCAGCCAGGTGTCCCAGTCCGCCTCGGAGCGGTGGACGTTGACGATCCAGCCGTTGTTGAGCAGGTTCGCGAGTGAGATGTCGACGGTCGTCTCGCTGACGCCGTCGCTGCCGACGGTGGCGAGGTAGATGGTGCCCTCGTCCTGCGGCGCATCGCACGTGCCGGGGTGCAGGTGGGCGATGTGTCCGCCGGTGACGCCGTCGCCGGTGAGGGTGATGGTGACCTTGGTCGTGGTGTCGCTGATCGCGAGCAGGGAGACGGTGCCGGTCACGCCGAGGCCGCTGTAGTCCGCGAGCGGCAGGGATGCGACCGCGCCGGGCGCTGCCTGCGCGCCGCCGGTGCCGTCCTGCGACTCCGCGGTCGGCGTCTCGGTCGCACCGGCAACCGGCGTCTCCGCGGGCACCTCCGTGGCGACCGTGGTCGGCGTCTCGGCAGGTGCTTCGGTGGCGACCGGAGTCTCGACAATTCCGCCCTCACCGGTCGGGGTCATGCCCGGCGCCTCGGCGGTGGCGGTGGACGGCTGTGCCGTGGCGCCGGCGGCTGGGGTCGCCTGGGTGGTGGTTCCCTCGATGTTGGCGCAGACGATCAGCGTGCCGAGCTCGTCCGGGGAGAGCCGCAGGTCGATCGCGTAGTCGCCGCCATCGATCAGGTCGGAGAGCGAGCGGTCGATGAGCGAGAGGCTCTCGCCCGTCTCGTCGACCGGAGTCAGGCGCTCGACCGGCTCGGGCTCGGTGTTGCCGCAGGTGCCCTGGAGGATGTAGGCGGGATGCTCGTCCCCGCCACCCGTGATCGCGATCGCGACGAGGGTCTGGTCCTCGAGGGCATAGAAGGTCGCGGTGCCCTCGACACCGGAGTCGTTGTACTCCTGGAACGCAACCTCGAGCTGGTCCACGCCATCGGCGATGGCCTGGTCGCGCCGCTGCTGGAGCTCGTCCTGCGTCGGAGTGGCCTCAGCGGTGGCGCTGGCCTCCTGCGCGGCGGTGGCGGGCGCGGCGAGCGCGAGCGTGGTGCCGAAGGCAACGAAGAAGACGAGAAACGAGACCGCGCATCGTATCGATGCGGGCCATTGTGGCAATGAATGGCGTGATGCCGTAACGGCCGTCATGCAGACACCCTCCCCCGGCGCGTCCTTTGCGACGAATTCAGAGAGACGGCCGACCTGGCCGCCGGTGCAACCCGCGGCGGAGCTGAACCGGCGATGCGGTCCAGACCAGCAGCGGGGATGCTGATCGGTGATGCGCCGTGCGGGCGCGGCGCATCGGTCAGACCTTCGCGTGCGGGGGTGAAGAACCTGACAACAATCAGGCTACAGGTCGCTCCGGGTTGTAACAAGTGTACGGACATTGCCATTCTGACAATATCGCGAGGCAGATGCGCGCGGAGGAATGTGGGAAGTAAGGCGATACGGTGTACGTATTGTACAAAAAGGAACCGACGCAATGTACGTTCGTTGCTGACATTGCGTCGGTGATCGGTTTTCGCGAATTATCGGTGCCCGGCCGGATCAGCCGCCGTCGGCCCCCGCGTAGTGCTCGATCAGCAGCCGCCGCAGCTCGCCGGGTGCCTTGTTGCCCACCGGCTGGCCCAGCAGTTCCTCCAGCTGCACGCGCGAGCGGAGCTGGTAGGTCTCCCGCGCCCAGTTCCAGAACGCGGTCCAGGAGACGTCCTCGAGTGCCGGCTCGCTGCTGTCATCGCTTGCCTGCTGGGACGGTTCATCGATGCGGCGGGGAGTGATTTGCTCCGCATCGTCGTTCGTCGGCGCCGGCCTGGACGGTTGCGGAGCGGGCTCGCGCCGCATCGGGCGCGGCTCGGTGTCGGGGGCGTCAGGTCCTGGCTCGGACGCCGGTGTTGCCTGGCGCTGCTCGCGGTCGCGGATGGAGCGGATCGCGCGGACATGGTCGGGCGGCTCGCCTCGCGCGGCTTCCTGTGGCGCAGGCGCTTCGTCCGGTCGGTCGTGCGCCGGCTCCGGGCGGGGCCGCTCGGGTTCGTGCTCGGTGATGTGGGAGTCGAGCACGACGTAGCCGAGGGCGTCCAGCGCCTTGCCGATGGCGCGCAGCTCCGTGGCCTCGATCGTGGCGGCGAGGTCGGTGTCGTTCTCGATCCCCGCGGCGGCGTGGCCGGTACCCTCCGCGCCGTCCGGGAGTGTCACCGAGGCGCCCATCACCACGACCCGCTCCTCCAGGCGCACCATCTCCGTGGAGATCTGTGCGGATGGCTCACGCTGGCGCAGCCACAGCATGCGGAGCCGAATGGCGCGGGTGTCGGAGCCGTCACCCCGCACCTGCCGCAGCATGGCGAGCGGGTCGAAGTTCCCTTCCTGGAGCGGATGTCTCGATGGTGCCACGCTGTTCCTCCGACGGCGGTGATGTGCGGACGCTGCTCTGGTGTCAATGGTACCCCGGCGTCGGGATGAAGCCCCCTACACCTCGCCGACGGAAACCGGCGCGCCGCGTTGGGTGGATGCCTGTGCCGCCAGCGAGACGCGCATTGCGTCCAGCGCCGCCGCCGGGTTCGAGCGCTCCGCCGGGGTGCCAGCGCGCACGCACTCGACGAAGTAGGCGCACTCGTTCGCGTAGGCGTCGGTCTGCTCGACCTCGATCTGCTCGGGATCGCCCTCGTTCCGGTAGACGGTGAGGATGTTCGTCGGCTCGCCGACCTCGAACGAGCGGCCACCGGCGCGGAAGTGGTACTCCACGGCGCCGTGGTCGCACAGCACCTCGAAGCGGGAGGTGAATGGGTAGCTCTCGGGCATCATCGAGCCGCCGTCGATCGTCGCCGAGCCGCCGTTGTCGTAGGTGACGAGCACCTGCGCCTGGTCGATCGCCTCGTTGGGGGCGTTGTACTCGCCGCGCGCGAAGCTGGACTCCGGCGAGCCGAGCACCCAGTTGGCGGCGTCGAAGTCGTGGATCAGCATGTCGTGCAGGGAGCCGCCGGTGAGGTGCCCGCGCGGGCCGCCGGCCATCCAGTCCGGCGCTGGCTGGCGGCGCACGGCGTTGACGTAGCGCGGCGTGCCCAGCTCACCGCTGTCGATGATGCGCTTGAGCTCCACGTACTCGGGCCAGAACCGCAGCACGTGGGCGACCATCACGACCCGGTCGCTGGCATCGGCCGCGCGAACGATCGCCTCGGCGTCGTCCATCGTCAGCGAGAGCGGCTTCTCCAGCAGGACATGCTTGCCCGCCGCGAGCGCCGCCTCCGTCGCCTCGCGGTGCTGCGGGGTCGGCAGGCAGATGTCGACCGCGTCGATGCTGGCATCGCCGAGGATGCGGTCGAGGTCGCTGGTCCATATCGTGCCGAGCTCGCTGGCGAGAGACTCCGCCCGTGTTGCCGATGCAGCGTGGATCGCCGCGATCTCGACGTCGTTCAGCGTGCTGTAGGCGCGGGCGTGGGTACCGCCCATGAACCCGGCGCCCAGCACCGCGATGCGCATTGCTGCCATTCGCTTCCTATCCTCCTGATATGTGTGATGAACGGATCGGTGTCTCGCGCGATTCGCCATTCTCATCATGTCGTCTCGACCAGAGCAGTACGCCACAACCTGTCATTTCGACCGGACCATGAGCGATGGCGAGTGCGCAGTGAGGAAATCCCGGCTCGCGCGGCAACGCGGCGTTCATGCTCCGATTTCTCCACGCGCGCCTGCGGCGTCTGGTCGAAATGACACGACGGCAAGGCGTGAGCGAGCCCCCAAGTCGAGCTGATGTGGTCGGTGCAATGCGTCTTGCTACGGCAGACTCGCCGGCGGCAGGTGCTGCCGGATGAACGTGAGGGACGTCGCCATCGCCTCGTTGACCTTCTCCAGCGGTGGCCACGGCTCGCCCTGGAACTCCAGCTCCACCGACACCGGCCCCCGGAATCCAACATCCTCCAGCGCCGTGAAGACCTTCGCGAAGTCGACGTTGCCGGTGCCGATCGCCGGGAAGTTCCACTCCTGGTCGCCGCCTGCCTTGTCCTTGAGGTGGAGGTGTGTGACGTACTCCGCTGCCGCCAGGATGTCCTCCTCGGGGCGAACGTGGCCGTAGAAGATCACGTTGGCGGTGTCGTAGTTGATGCCGACGTTCGGCTTGTCGATCGCCTTGACGAGCTCGGCGGCCATGGCGCCGGTGGCGGAGAGCCCGCCGTGGGTCTCGATACAGATGTTGATGCCGGATTCGGCGGCCTCGTCGGCGAGCGGGCCGAACCGCTCCAGAAACTCGTGCCGCTGGTCGTCGACCGAACCGGCCGAGGAGTCGTCGTGGCCGCCGGTGCTGGTGGTGACATAGGCGATGCCGAGTTGGCGGGCGATGTGGAGCGCCTTGCGAAAGTCGGCGATGCCGGCGTCCGACGCGAGGTCGGAGTGGCCGCTGAGGCTGATCGCGTCCAGCCCGGCATCGCGGACCTGCTGCTTGACGGTGTCGAGCTGGGCATCGGTCGCGTCGCGGAGGACGTGCTCGGTCCAGCCGGGTACGGAGCTGAGCTCGACGCTGGTGAAGCCGGCGCCGGCGATGCCGCGCAGCGCTTCTTCGAGGGAGTAGCTGTGGTAGCTGTTGGTGGATACGGCGAGGCGGTCGGCCATGGGGATGGTGCTCCTTCGATCCATGCGGTCGGTGTCGAAACCAGGTGTCCACAGGGTACAACCGGTTCGCCGTCGTGGCGATAGCGGACCGCGACGACCACCCCACACCACCGTCACGCTGAGCCGGTGAGGCGCGCTGCCCGCAGGGGACCAGCGCCGGCGGGGGGAACGCTGCATACGGGAGGCGGCGCTCCAAGGGGGGTCGTCATGTAGCGCCGTGTCCCGTGCCCGGCGTCCCTGTGTCCCGATGCCCTCAGGACCGCAGGTGGCTCATGATGATGCCGGCGACGTCGGTCGCCTCGATGGTGTCGCCCGGGACCAGCTCCGGGTGGCTGCTCACCAGCAGCGGGCCGCCGCTCGGGTCGGCTGTCGGCACGCCGTGCGACCCCTTGATCCAGCGGCCGTCGAGCGGCACGGTCTGCATCAGGCGCCGGAAGCCGAGCTTGCCCTTGATCAGCGCGAGCCCCGCCTTCGCCTTGACCAACTTGTCCTCCGGGTCGAAGAAGAGCTCCGCCGGGTCGTAGCCGGGTTTCTGGTGGATGTCCACTGTCCGCGCGTAGTCGGGCGCGCGCGCGTTGTCCAGCCAGTAGTAGTAGGTGAACCACGAATCCCGCTCGGCGAGAGCAACCAGCTCACCCGACCGCTCGTGATCGAGGTGGCAGCGCTTCTTGCCCTCCTCATCCAGCACCTCGGCGATGCCCTCGGTCGACTCCAACAGCGTCTTGACCTCGCCGATGAGTGAGCGGTCATTGACGTAGACGTGCGCGATCTGGTGGTCCGAGACGGCGAACACGCGGCTGCCGCCCGGATCGATCATCTCGCGGCCCAGCTCCATCCGGTACGAGATCCAGTCGCGCTCGCGGAAGAGCCGGTTGATGTGGACCTGCCGGGAGACGTTCTGGATGCCGTAGTCCGAGACGATCATCACCTTCGCGCCGCGGCCCTCGTAGAAGTCGATCAGGTCGCCGACGACGGTGTCGATCTCTCGCAGGTCTCCGGCGATCCTGCGCGATTCCGGGCCGTACTTTTGCAGTGGGTAGTCGAGATGCGGCAGGTAGATCAGGGTCAGCGTCGGGTTGAGCCGCTGATCGGTGAGCTTCGCCGCGTCCGCGATCCACTTCGTCGATATGATCGTCGCGTTCGGGCCCCAGAAGTTGAACAGCGGGAACTGCCCGAGCTCCGTCTGCAGGTGGTCGCGCAAGTCCATCGGCTTGGTGTAGATGTCCGGGATCTTGCGGCCGTCGGAGGGGTACATCGGGCGCGGCGTGATCAGGTAATCGACCGTGGAGTTCATGTTGTACCACCAGAAGAGATTGGCGGCGGTGAACTCCGGGTCCTCCTGCTTGCCCATGTCCCAGACCTTTTCGGCCTGAACCAGCTTGTTGGACTGCCGCCACAGCTTGATGTCATCCATGTCGCGGAAGTACCAGCCGTTGGCGACCGCGCCGTGGACGGACGGCCACTCGCCGGTGGTATAGGTCGCGCTGGCGGTGCCGGTGACCGCCGGGATGACCGGGTCGATGTGCGCCAGCTTGCCGCGCTCCATGAACGCCTTGATCCGCGGCGTGTTCTCGCCGATCAGCGACGGCGTCAGCGCGACGACGTTGAGTACGACGGTCTTGTGCAGTGCCATGGAGATTACGTCCCTCGAATGTATCGCTGAAAGAAGAGGGTCGCCCCGAAGGCGACCAGCGCGATCGCGACGCCCCACCACGCCTCGTGCGTGGCGAGCACCATCGCGTCGAGCAGCGAGATGCCGGCAATCAGGCGCGTGATCGCACCGCCGATGCTCCGGCGCGTCTCCACGTACGCGAACGACGCCGAATACACCGCCCACGCCAGGAAGACGACGGCCATGACGACGACCCAGACGCTCGGCTCGGCGATCACCGCGTAGACGGCCGGCACCACGATCGCGGCGAACGGCCAGTAGCGCAGCCCGGCGATGCCGCTCTCGGTCTTGGCGATCGAGGTCAGCCCTGCGACGTAGAAGAGCATCACGAGCGCCCAGATCACGAGCGTGGCGCTGATGTCGCTGGCGTAGGCGAGAAACGCCGTGACGTACACCAGCGAGCGTGTGGCGGCCATGATGAACGGCCCGACCGGGTTGGTCTTGTGCCAGGCGTCGTAAAGCACGATCACGCCGACCAGCACGACCCCGCTGACGAACGCCTCCAACGTCGTGAAGGCGAGCAGCAGCAGGCCGGCCGCGAAGAGCGCGACCGTGACGCTGATCGCCTCGGGCACGGCTATCCGGCCGGATGGCAGGGGACGGTCCGGGCGCTGCCGCCGATCGATGCCCAGATCGAAGATGTCGTTGAGATACATCCCCGCGGTGTAGAAAAGCACCATGGTGATGGCGAGCAGCACAATGGTGCCGTCGAGACCGAGCGTCGTGGCGAGCACCGCGCCGGCGAGCACGTTGCTGACCACCGTCGGCGCGTTCGAGACGCGCGCCAGCGCCAGATGCGACTGCAGGCGGTGCTGCCAGCCTGTGTCCGCGCCAGAAGTGGTGGTCGTCATGGAGTTACCGGATCGCATCGAGCACCCACCGGTATTCACGCTCGATCGATGTGTGTAGGTCGCCCTTCAGCTCGGCGGGGAGGACGTCCCACGTGTACGTCTCGATCTCGAGATGGTTCGTGAACGGCCGCTCCTTCAGAAGCGCAAACGTCTCCCGGATCGTGTCCTGCGTCGACGAGAAGTCGGCATAGTGCTCGATGAAGACCGGCACGTGGAAGTGGACCCGCCACTCCTCCGCTGTGTCGCCGGCACCGTGCGCGAGCGCGGGCCCAAGATCCGGGTAGCGCGTGTGCGATCCGTCGGCGTTGCGCTGGATCACCTGGTGCAGGTAGACGGGCTCGTCGAACGCCCTTAGTGCCGCGATGTCGTGCCCGCCGGTGAGGTCGACCTTCAGCGCGGAGCTGACCTGGATCTTGCCGACCTTGATGCCGAGCTCGTCGAAGCGGGCCAGCACCTCGCGCGGTGACTCGTACCCCACGGCGACGTGGCAGGTGTCGAAGCAGACGCGCAGGTGATCGAGCAGCAGCGACCGCGCCTCACCCTCTGGGACTGACAGCTGCTCCGCAAGCAGGGTCGTGCCATGCGGCAGCAGCCACGTCTCGTAGAAGGCGATCAGCTCGGCGCAGTCGCCGAGGAGGCCGTCCGGTTCCGGCTCGATGTCGAGGTGGACCAGCTTCCCGGTCGCCTGCCGCATCTCGTGCATGTGCGCGGCGATCTCGACGAGGCGCTCGACGAAGAGCAGCCAGACGCCGTCGTTGTCGGCATCGACCCACGAGCGGTACGTCAGCGGGCTGGTGGAGATGCCACCGTCCATGCCGTCCGGCAGCAGCGCGGCGAGGATGTCGACCAGCCGGTGCGTGTAGGCGGTGCGCTCGGGATCGCGCCAGTCGGGCGCGTGGACGTCCTCCTTCACCGTCGTGCCGTGGAACGGGCCGTATGGGAAGCCGTTGATCGTGTAGACGTAGAGCCCATGCTCGTCCAGGAAGCGCTGGAACGACGCGAGCGTGTCGCCCTCGAGCAGCTCGCGGCTCGCCTCGCCCGCGACGCGCAGGCCGATGCCGAACGGCGCGTCCGGGCTGAGCTCGGCCTTCAGTGCCGGAGCGTAGCGCTCGAGGCTCGCCACCATCTCCGGCCAGCTGGTGCCGGCGTGGACGTTGGTGCAGTAGGTGAGATGAAACTGGCCGGTGTCGCCGACACGCACGATTGGGTCTCCCTCATTTCGAAATACGGCCCGGTGGGTGCCCGTGCGGGCACCCACCGGGCCATCACAGGTCACGGTGCCGGTCACACAGACGCCGCGGCGGCCTTGGCTCCCTTGAGCTGGAACTTCGGGGACTGCCCGAGGAACCGCTTCGGGTTCTCGTAGATGATCTCGTTGATGAGGTCGTCGCCGTGCCCGCGGCGGCGCATCTCCAGCGCGAACTGCGGCACCGCCACCGGATCGCTGGGTCCCCAGTCGCAGGCGGAGGCGACGCAGATGCGCTCGGTGCCGTAGCGCTCGAACATGTCCACCGCGCGCCCCGGCGAGGTCTTGGTCACCGGGTAGAGGGTCACGCCGGTCCAGAAGCCGGCGTCGAGGATCATCGGGATGGTGTGCTCCTCGGCGTGATCGACCATCACCCGGCTCGGGTCGATGCGGCCGTCCGCGGCAAGGGTCTCCACGATGACCTTGGTGCCCTTCCACTTGTCCTCGAGGTGCGGCGTGTGGATGTGGATGAGCTGGTTGTGCTCCAGCGCGAGGTCGACGTGGTCCTTGAAGCTGGCGAGCTCATTGCGGGTGACGCGGTTGAGCCCGATCTCGCCGATGCCGAGCACGTTTGGCCGCTCGAGGAACTCCGGAATGATCTTGAGCACCTGCTTCGTCAGCTCGCGATCCTCGGCTTCCTTCGGGTTCAGGCAGAGCCAGGTGTAGTGCTGAATGCCGTACTCGGCGGCGCGCTTCGGCTCGAAGTCGGTGAGGTGGTTGAAGTAGTCGGCGAAGACATCGGCCGAGCGGCGGTCGTAGCCCGCCCAGAACGCTGGCTCGGAGAGCGCGACGCACCCGGAGAGCGCCATCTTGTGGTAGTCGTCGGTGGTACGGGAGATCATGTGGGCGTGGAGGTCGATGTACTTCATCAGTTGTCTCCCTTCGAGCGGATCGACGCGCCGTAGGCCGCCTTGCGATCCAGCTCGGCGAGCAGCTCCGTGTTCTGGTCGCTGAAGATCATCTGCACGCGCTCGACGCGCTCGGGATCACCCGAGGAGAGCTCCCTCACGGCCTCGCGGAAGGCGGCGATACGGAAATCGTTGCTGCCGTTCTGGTCGACGGAGCGATCGAGGCGGTCGAGAAACGCCGCGATGTCGAGGATCTTGGTGCGATTCTCCATGAAGAAGGAATCAATGAGCTCCTGTTGGGAGAGAGGGCACGTTTGCGACGTCTGCGTTGCCATGGAAAACCTCCGTGCTTTGTGCGTCATGCTCGTCTCGCAGGAGCGCGATGCTCCTGACCACTGTTTCCTCGTCCATCTCGTTGACCTCGACGCCCTGTCCAATCCCGCGGAGCAGCATGATGGTCAGCTGGCCGCCGAGGTGCTCGCGGAACTCGTCGAGGCCGCTCAGGATGCAGCGAGGGTCGCCTCGGTATTCGAGCGACGTGGTGAGCTCCGGTGCGTAAACAGGGAGTCCGACCCGGACAAAGAGATCGAGTATCCGGCGCCAGTCTCCCTCCGGCAGCATACCCCGGAGGTATGCGTAGGTCGAATCCAGCGCAATGCCGATCGCCACGGCCTCACCGTGCCGCCACGCGTAGTTCGAGAGCTGCTCCAGCTTGTGCGCCGACCAGTGGCCGAAGTCCAGCGGGCGAGAGGAGCCGAACTCGAACGGATCGCCGCTGGTCGCGATGTGGTTGAGATGCAGCTCGGCGCAGCGGTAGATCAGGTGCTGCATCGCGTCGCCGTCCCGCTGGCGGAGGGCTTCGGCGTGCCGCTCGAGGTACTCGAAGAACGCCGGGTCCTTCAGCAACGCCACCTTCACCGCCTCGGCGATGCCGCCGCGCCACTCGCGGTCGGGCAGCTTCGCCAGCAGGGCGCGGTCGTTGATCACGGCGGCGGGCGGCGCGAAGGTGCCGAGGAAGTTCTTCTTGCCGAACGCGTTCACGCTGTTCTTGACGCCGACGCCGGAGTCGTTTTGCGAGAGCACCGTCGTCGGCACGCGGATCAGGCGCACGCCTCGGTGCGCGGTCGCCGCGGCGTAACCCGCCATGTCCAGCACCGCGCCGCCGCCCACGACCACGACATAGGAGTGGCGGTCGATGCCGGCGTCGTTGATGGCGAGATGGATTTCCGTCACCGTCGCGTGCTCGTTCTTCACCGCCTCGCCGCCGGAGACGACCAGCGGCGCGCGCACGAGATCGAGGGTGTCGTCGTGCGCCGCGAAGTAGCGCTCGATCTCGTTCGTGAGCTCGGGATACGACCCGGCAACGCCGCCGTCGACCACGCACAGCACCTTCGTGCGCCGTCCGGGTGCTTCCGGGGCGCAGATGCTGCTCAGCGTTTCGTTGAGGTGATCGAAGGCGCGCTCGGTGAAGAGAACGGGGTAGCGGTAGGTTACCTGCACGACCTGTTCGATCACCTGCGCCGCGTGCTGTTCCATGGTGAGCGTGTCCCTTTGCGAGCTGGTCAGTAACGAGCCGGGGATGTGTCCGCACGTTTTCGCAGTCGGGAGGGGGGAGGCCAGCGTGTCGCCGCAGGCCCAGGTAGTCACGTTGTGTTGCGTCTGCCCCCTCACGTATTGCGTGTATGATCGTACACCCTATGGAGCCAGTGCCAGCAAGCTTCGTACCCGTGTAGCCAGGGGGTCAGGCGGTGTCGTCGAACCAGGCGCGACCGGGGTAGAGCTCGATGTACTCGATCACCACGCCATCCTCCCAGGTGAAGGCGGCGCGGCCGAAGGGTGGGTCGCCCGGCTCGAAGGGCGCGACCGCGATCTCCTTGCCGGCGATGGCCTCGTCGAGGTTGTCGACGGTGTAGCAGATGTGCGGCGCCTGTTGGAACTCAGGATCGACGGTGCTGTCGTGCCGGTACCGCAGCCACTCGATCCGGTTCGGGTGGTGGGCCGGGTTGCTCACCCAGCAGCGGCTGCTCTCAACCCAGGATTCGCCCGGGATCGGGGTGGTTTGGTCTGGGGCCGGCAGTCCGATGTGATGGAACGTGCGTTTCACGGTGTCTCCAGAGGTCGTGAGTTGCAAACGCCTGCCTTGGGAATGATTCGACAATCCGCTGCCTTGCAGGTGCGGGGTTCTGTACCCTCGGGTCCTGTGCCCGAGGTCCGGTGTATCCGTCCCGAGCGCCGTCGAAGTGGTGCTCAGGCAGTCTTCGACGGCGTCAGATGACGAGCCCGCCCACGGAGGGGCGGGCCCACCTGGACGGCGGGTGCAGCCCAGCTCTACACGAGGTGAACTTCCTGCTCGAGCACCGGCAATGACCCTGAGCGCCTGGTTGATCTACGACGCCGGGGTGGCGCCTGCCGAGAGCTCGTCCTTGCTGAAGCCGGCGCCCTCCGGCATGTCGATCGCCGCGAAGGTCTCGTCCAGCGCGTAGGTGCGAGCGTCCTGCTTGACCTGCTCGACGTCGAAGTCGTTCGCGCCGGCGATGTAGTCGTTCTTGCAGACGTCCTCGGCGCTGATCTCGTCCTCGACCTGGCCAAGCTCGTGGATCGTGTCGAAGTACGTCTGCCACGACTCGAGGTTGTGATCGCCCCAGCCTGCCCGGTTCTCGAAGTCGCCGCGGAAGATGAGGGCGTTCTGCCACATCGATTCGACGCCGACCGCCATGTCCGTGAAGGTCTCCTTCAAAGCCGGTCCGATGTCCGGCTGGCTGACGACGATCTGCGCCGCCGCGAGCGGGTTCCAGTAGGCGAACTCCATGCCCATCGCCCAGCCCTTGAGGTAGTTGGTGTAGAGCTCGGTGAGGCTGTCGTCCTCGAAATCCTCGCGCCGAATCTGGAACGAGTTGGCCGGGAACACCGACCAGTCCTTGCCGAGGATGTAGTCGTATTCGAGGCCAGAGGCCGCCCACTGCGCCCGCAGACCTTCCCAGCTGAGCGAGGCGTCAGCATTGCCCTGGTCGACCGCCTGGGCCCACTGGGCGCCCGCCTGGATGTACTGCACGGAGGCGGGATCGATGCCGGCCTGCGCGAAGAGCGGGTCGGTGATCAGTGACCAGCCCGGATCACCGAGCGCGACGCGCTTGCCCTCGAGCTGGGCGACCTCGGTGATGTCCGATCCCGGTGGCACCGCGAAGTCGAACGTCTCCTGCGCGACCTGGTGCCAGACCGAGACGAGGTCGGTGCCGGCCTGGATCAGGGCGCTGAACACGCCCGGCGAGACGAACGACATGTCCGCCTGTCCCTCGGCGACGGCCTTGCCGCCGGAGGTCGCCTCGAGGATGCCGGGCTGGAGCTCGGTCTCGATGTCGCCGAAGTAGCCCATCTCCTTGCCGACCCAGTAGCCGTAGTCGTCGAACACCTCCAGCGTGCCGCGCGGGGAGATCCAGACGACGGAGTTGCGGCCGTCCTGCGCGGACGCCTGGAGGATGCGGCCGCCGCCGAGGGCGAGGCCCCCGGCGAGGGCGGCGCCGGCGCCGACGAGCGACCGGCGGGACATGCGAGCGGTGTTGCGGTACGTCGACATGTGCTGCTCCTTGGTTGTGTCAGGTCGTCACGAAGTCTCATCGCGTAGGGGCGGACCTTGTGTCCGCCCGGTGGTCGCTTGACCCAACCTCCTTTCCGGCTACTGCTGCCAGCTTGCCCATCTCTTGCCCACCCAGAAGAAGATGATGTAGTCGATGATGCCGATCACCGCGAGGATCACGATGATCGCGAAAAAGTTGTCCATCTGCACGCGGGACGAGTAGTACACGAGCCGGTTGCCCAGTCCTTCGCTGGAGCCGACCATTTCCGCGCCGACCGCGGTGAGCAGCCCGAAGATCGCTCCGATCATGAGCCCGACGATGATCATCGGCAGCGCCATCGGGAAGCGGACCTTGGTGAAGAGCTGCACCGTCGACGCGCCGTACGAGCGCGCCAGCGCGATCTTGCCGAGGTCGGTGCGGCGGAAGCCGGTGGCGGCGTTGATCATCACCATCGGTCCGGACGCCAGCGCCACAACGATCACGCGCGGGGCGATCGAGTCGTAGCCGAGCTTGGCGCTCAGCAGCGGCACCAGCGCCAGCATCGGCGTGGTGACGAGGAGGAGGATGTACGGCGTGATGATCTTCTCGATAAAGGGAACCTGTGTGATCGTCGCCGCCAGCACGAGACCAACGCTCGAGCCGATGGCGTAGCCGATCAGCAGCACCTGCAGCGTGCTGAGGATGTGTGGCCAGAACAGCGAGAAGTTGTCGATCAGCGCCGCGCCGATCTCGCTCGGGCGCGGCATCACGTAGCTCGGCGTGTCCGATACGGTCAGCCAGATTTCGAGACCTCCGACGATGACGACAGCCACCAGCACGATCACGAGCGCGTCTCGCCAGCCGGCGATCGCGCCGGCCGAGAGACCGGTCATGCCCGAGAGACCAACCTCCTGCCGGTTGCCGGTGTCGTCGAACGTCGGGATGGTGTCGGCGAGGTTGGAGTCGTGGTGGCTCATGCGAGCGCCCCCTGACGGGCGGGATCGCCGCGCTCGATCGTCGCCTTGATCTGCTGCACCTTCGCGATGAACGGCGGCTCGAGCGTCTGGTCGATGGTGCGGGGTCGCGGCAGGTCGATGGGGAAGATGTGCGCGATGCGACCCGGCCGAGGTGAGAGCACCACGACCCGGTCGGCGAGAAAGACCGCCTCGGTGATGTTGTGCGTGACGAAGATGACGGTCTTGTGCGTTTCCAGCCAGATTTGCTGGATGAGCAGGTTCATCTCGTCGCGCGTGAAGGCGTCGAGCGCGCCGAACGGCTCGTCCATGAGGATCACCTCGGGGTCGAAGCCGAGGCAGCGGACGATGCTCGCGCGCTGTCGCATGCCGCCGGAGAGCTCGAGCGGCATCTTCTGCTCAAAGCCGGTCAGCCCGGTCAGGTGGAGCAGGCGGCGGATGCGGTCATGGTGCGGCCGGCTGTCCTGCCGGCGGATCTCGAACGGAAAGAGGATGTTCTCCCAGAGGTTGCGCCAGGGGAGAAGGTTGGCGTCCTGGAAGACCATGCCGAGCTCGCGCGGTGGCGCGGTGATCGGTCTGCCATGCAGGGTGACGCTGCCACCGGTGAGTGGGTGCAACCCAGAGATCGCCCAGAGGAGCGTGCTCTTGCCGGAGCCGGAGGGCCCGAGAATGCTGACGAACTCGCCGCTGGCGACGTCGAGGGAGAGGTCCTCGATCGCCGTCAGCGCGCCGCTGCCGGTGTCGTACACCTTGGTCGCGTGCTCGATGGAGAGCAGCGGGTCGGCGGTCCCGGGATCGGGCATCGGTTCCTCCACAAGGTCGGCGTTCTCGAGTCGCGCGAATGACAGCGGCTCCGTGTACAGGGGTTCGCCCGCATCGTATGTGGCGCCGCCGACGGTGTCAATCGGGTGACGGATGTGCTGTAACCAAGTGAAACGTGACAGGGTGCGCAGCTGCGCACCCTGTCACGTTTCCGCGCTCATGCTCCGCGAAGGATGGCCCGCTAGACAAAGCCCGAGATGAAGTCACGTGCGAGCTGCGTGTCGATCCGGAAGTTAAGGTCGGACCCGCCGCAGTTGCCGTTGTAGCCGGTGATCGTCGTGGCGACGACGATGTTGCCGCCGGAGATGAAGAACGGGCCGCCCGAGTCGCCATAGCAGGTGCCACCGCCCGTGCCCGGCGCGGCCGTCGTCTGCACCAGCTGATCGCCGAGATTGTTGTTGTTCAGGTTCGTGATCCGCGTCTCCGCGCGCATCCTCACCTCGGGATAGACGAATTGCGGCGGGCCGCCGGATCCGCGGTTGAGACCGGTGGTGCCGTAGCCGACCGCCGTCAGATTTCTCGGCTGGTTGCCAGGCTGCGCGTTCGGCGCCATGGTGTCGAGCACGCCGATTTCCGGCAGCGCGGCGACGCCGACGTCCGGGGTCGTACGGCAGGATCACGACCGCGAGGTCCGTGTAGGCTGTGCCGTCGTAGCCGCTGTAGGGGATGAAGGCGTCGTTGTTGAGTTCGAAATCATGGCGGACTCGCCTGCCACGAACTCGTCGACGAAGGTGACGCCGATGAGCTGGAACGTCTCGTCGGGGTAGCAGTGTGCCGCGGTAAGGAAGGTCGTCGAGCCGACCATGGTCCCCGAGCAGCCGATGAAGACGTTTGCGTCGACCTGGTAGACCAGCCCCCCGACGTACGGGTGGTCCCCGTTGTCTGGCTCGCCGTACTGGATGGCCGCTGCCGGAGTCGCCAGCATGAATGCGAGAATGACGGGAAGGAACATGGTGAACTCGCGCCATCGTGACCGCATGTTCTCACCTCCAGATGAGGGACAGCACATGTGCCCGTCGCCCACGCACGGTGGACAGAGCGTAGGCGCATCCTAGCAGCGTTATGTCATCTTCAATGTGCCTGTCTCACGCGCATGCGGTGTGTGTTGGGGATGTCCGCGTGGCAACGCCGCGCTCGTATGGAATCGCCGGGATCAGTCGGCGTCGAAGTGGGGGGTGCCGCGGGGGTAACGGGTGTCGCTGCCGTGGCGGGCAGGGTGATGACCACCCGGGTGCCGCGGTGCTCTGGATCCTCGAGCCGCATCGAGCCACCGTGCAGCTCCACGATCTGGCGGCTGACGAACGGTCCGAGACCGATGCCCGTGAACGACCGGTTTCTGCGCCCGTGCCGGTAGCTGGTGGAGACGGCGTCGCGCCGCTCGGAGGGGATGCCGGGGTTGGAGACCGTCACCGAGATCGTGATCCCGTCCGGATCCGCGCTCATGCGCACCACGACGGGACCGCCGTCGGGGCTGTACTGGATCGCGTTGTCGATCGGTTCGTTGTCACCTGGCTGAAGCGAAGCGCATCCACCGAGGCATCGAGCCGGTCAACGTCACGCCCCGAGGGGCGTCACACACTGGCGGCGAGAGTATCCCACCAGTGTGACAGCGGTTTTCGTGCGTCGAATTGTGCCGTGTGCGATGTAGGGGTCAGGCGGGCTCGAGCGGTGTCTCGCGATCCTGCCGGCTCGAGACCATCTCGCCGAGCTGGACCACGACGCCGGTGAGGAGTGGCAGCCAGAGCTCGCCCACGCGGGTGAGCAGCGTGGCGCTCACCGCCGCTGCCGGTGGGATGCCCATGTGTTGCAGCGCCACCGCCATGCTGACCTCGACCACGCCGATGCCCTGGAAGACCGGCGCGACCAGCAGGAACACCATGCCGACGACGTACGCCATCAGTGGCACCTGGATGTCCGGCGCCTGCCCGACGGCCTTGAGCGCGATGAAGAGCATCACCACGCCGCCCAGCTTGGTGGCCAGCATGTAGAGGAACGGCCGCACCAGCGAGCTGGCGCTGATGTGGTGCATGCGCACCTCCGCGAGGAAGCGCAGCCCCTTGCGCGGGATGCGGTGCAGCACCCATCGCGGCGGCTTTTTGCCACTGAGCGCGGTGTAGAGCAGCCAGCCCATCGAGGCGACGAGCAGGATCAGCCCCGCGGTGCTCGTGAGGAGCAGGGTCGATGGCTTCTGCACGAAGAGCACCGGCAGCAGGATCACGAGGAAGGCGAAGTTGCCGATAACGCTCTTGATCGACACGGTGAGCAGCGCGTCGGCCGGCTTGATGCCGCGCTGTCGCAGGCGGTGGACGAAGATCAGCATCGAGGAGGGGCCACCGACCGGGGTGACCGTGCCGACGACGATGCGCTGCAGATGGACATTGATGAGCGAGGAAACGCCAACGCTGTGGCCGAGCCGGAGCAGGAGCGATCGATAGGTGATCGCGATGAGCGCGAGAATGCCGATCTCAAGTCCGACGAGGGCGGCGATCCAGGTGGGATCCGCGTTGCGCAGGGAGTGCCAGATGTTGCGGATTTCGACTTGCTGGCGCAGGCCGAACCAGATGGTGAATCCGAGGATGAGGGTGAGCCAGATCCACGCGCCGTAGCGACCGAGCAGGTGCTTGACGGTCTGGGCGAAGGTGCGGTTCAGTGCGGTCCCTTTCATTTGCTGCATGGTGCCGGCGCGGAGGCTGGGTTGTCTACTGAGCTGTGCGCCATGACTCATACATAACACAACATAAAAGCCAACGTACCTCTACAGGAAGCAAAGGTCGTGCCACCATGCCGCATTCGCGCCGTGGAGGTGACATGGGCTACGTCCGCTCATATGTATGCGGTGGCGGAATCTCGAGTTCCAGCCAGCGACCGCTCGTGCTGGACGGCCGGATACGGAGCACGATGCCATCTTCGCTGCATCGGACCGGGGATGCAACGTCGGCGAGCAGCGTGATGGTGCGCTGGCGTACCGTTGGATCCGCGATCTCCTCGCAGGTGCCCTCGACGATCACGCTGCGCCACCGGCGCCGGTCTGTCTGGTCCACGACACCAAACGCGACGATGGGGTTCTCCCGGAGCGCCGCCAGCTTGCGGCCGGGCGAGGTGCAGGCGTGGATGGCGCGACCGTCGTAGACATAGGCGATCGGCACCACCCAGGGGAGCCCATCGGCGACACAGGCGAGATGGCCGAGGTGGTGCGCGAAGAGGATGTCATCGATCTCGTCCGGGTGGATCGTGCCGAACATTGCGGGCCGTCCTTTCGGCGCGGGCCAAGCCCATCCTGCCCCGCGCGTCGAGGCGAGGCTCGCCCGACGCTATCATCTCGCGTCGGGCATGCCGCCCGCATCACATCATCGCGGTCCCGCCTTGCAGCATCGTCGCAGTCCGGCCAGTGACGACGATCGGGACTGTCGTTCATCGGCCTCACAGGCTGGCCTGGCTGGATCTGCCACCCCATGTGCGAGCCTGGCGCATTGGTGCCGGTGCCGCGGTGACTGACACGCTTCCGTAATGGCGGCGGGCGTGGGAAGGTCACGGATTTGATATTCGCGTCCTTACGCTGGCGGTGGCCAGTCCTTTCTTTACAATCTGGCCGGTTGCGCAAGCCGTCGGAAAGGGGCGCGCCATGAATGGCTCCCGGATCTGCATCGCCAGGTGTCTCGTGCTTCTCATGTCGCTGCTGGTGGTGCTGGCTCCCGGATGGGATGCGCGCGCCCTCTCGACTTCGGCGCCGGTGGGTGAGTACACGGCGCTCGTGTTGCCGGACCTGGGCGGTGACGCCGTTGCCGTCGACATCAACCACGAGGGTGTCATCGTCGGCTGGGCGAGCGTTCCCGGAACCAGCCGTGTGGTGCCCGCTGTGTGGCGCGATGGCGAGATGGATGAGCTGCCCACGCTCGGTGGCGACACCGGTGCCGCCTATGCGATCAACGGCGCCGGCGTGATCGTCGGCGAGGCCGAGACCGGGCAGGGGCAGATGCATCCCGTCATGTGGACTGATGGCGAGGCGATCGATCTCGGCACGCTGGGCGGGCCGCAAGGCGCGGCGCGGGGCATCAACGCCGCCGGGCAGGTCGTCGGGAGAGCCGACACCGATGCGATGTGCCGCCACGCGTTCCTGTGGGACGGCGGCGTGATGATCGATCTCGGTACCTTCGGTGGGATCGAGAGTGGGGCGGCCGCGATCAACGCGCGCGGCCAGGTGGTCGGGAGCGCCGAGGTCGTCTCTGGATACGAACACGCCTTCCTGTGGGAGGGCGGCGTGATGCGCGATCTGGGCACGCTCAGCGAGCGGACATCGCTTGGGGTCGAGATCAACGACGGCGGGCAGGTTGTCGGGTGGGCGGGGGTTGTGGACCTCAGCCCGACGGGCGGCAGCCTGGTGCACGCCTTTCTTTGGGAAGACGGCGCGATGACCGACCTCGGCACGGGCGACGGTGCGGAGGCGTTGGGGAGCTGGGCGGTCGACATCAACACACATGGGCAGGTGGTGGGCAGCGTCGACCGTGCTGACGGCTCGACCTCGGCGATGATCTGGCACGAGGGCGGAACGACGGAGCTGCCGTCCGGCGATTGCGCGATCGCCACCGGGCTCAACGATGACGGGACAGTGATTGGGTGGGTGCGGACCGGTGAGCAGGGGATGGACGCCGTCGTGTGGCAGCGTCATGCGGGATACGTTCCCAGGTGAATTCTTCTATGGAACCCCGCTCGCGTTTGTGGTCCAATCAGACGGACAGAGCCGCGCGCACCGTGAGGGAAGAGCCCGTGACCGATCTTGAGAGCGACACCACCGTTGAACCCCGGCAGGCGGCCGAGGCACTGCAGCGAACGTCCGCGCCGGAGCTGGACGCCATTCTGGGGCAGCCGCTGTCGGTGCTGGACCAGGGCTTCGTTCGCGTTGTGGACTACATGGGCACGGATTCCTCCATCGTGCAGGCGGCGCGCGTGTCGTACGGCGCCGGCACCAAGCGGGTCCGGGAGGATCGCGGGCTGATCCGCTACCTCATGCGGCACGCGCACACAACGCCGTTCGAGATGTGCGAGATCAAGCTGCACGTCAAGGTGCCGATGGACACCTGGCGGCAGTGGATCCGCCATCGGACGGCCAGCGTGAACGAGTACTCCACGCGCTACTCCGTCGCCATCGACGAGGCGCAGCGCACGGTCGGCAGCGACTGGCGAGCGCAGTCGAGCTCCAACCGGCAGGGGAGCGAGGGGTACGTCGACCCGGAGCTCGCCCCGAGGCTCTCGGAGCGGGAGGCCGAGCTGCACCGGCTGGCGCGGGAGATCTACGACGAGCGTCTGGAGCTCGGGGTGGCACGGGAGCAGGCGCGCAAGGACCTGCCGCTCGCGACCTACACCGAGGCATACTGGAAGACCAACCTGCACAACCTGCTGCACTTCCTCGCGCTGCGGATGGATGACCACGCGCAGCTGGAGATCCGCGAGTACGCCCGCACGATCGGCGAGGAGGTCGTGCGCCGGTGGTGCCCGGTGGCGTGGGAGGCGTTCCTCGACTATCGCGTCAACAGCATGAGCCTGAGCGAGCCGGAGCTCGCCTGTCTGGAGGCGCTGGCGCGCGGTGACCGTGAGGGCGCGATCGCCGCGGCGCTGGAGCGGGGGCTGCTGCGCGACCGCAAGGGCGAGCGCAAGCCGACCCGGGAGGGTACGGAGTTCGCCGTGAAGGCGACCCGCCTCGGGCTCGAGGTGCCGTGGTCATGATCGTCTGACGCCCACCCACAAGCGAAATGCCGACTCCGTTCGGCAACGAGCGCGCCCGGCCGTTCAAGGCCGGGCGCGCTCGTTGTGCGCAGGAGAGTCCTCGCTCATACCACGTTTTGATCAATACATGGCTTCTTCGAGTCATGACCGGATTCCGACCTGAAACGCGATTTTGCCCGCAACGGTGGGATGGTCATGTGCTGTTGGCTTGAAATAGTGATCGTTTGTGCTAAACGTGTCATCTGACATCTTGACTACCTGACATCGGGCGCGTACATTTTGAGTCAGGAACCTAGTACAGGACAGAGTCGGATCACAGGCGTCGCTATCGCCTGACATCCGCGGGAGACTTGACGGGCACATCGCGAGGGTGATGCTCGTCGAAATCCACCACCAGGTGCAGGTATGCGGGCACGTCTCGGCTGAACACATCAGACCTCAGCTGTCACTCACCTGAATACCGTCAAAAACACCAGTGACCGACTCGTGAGCCTGCCGAGCTGCAACGGCCCCGTGCCCGCCTGAAGGGATTCATGGACGCGTCGCGGGGATGTGTCAAGGGGTGTGTGATGAAGCGTGGTGCCCAGATTCTCCGTCGTCTCAGTATCTTCTTCCTCATCGCGAATATCCTGCTGCCACTCAGCATGGACGCGGCGATTGCCCAGGAGAATCCCACCGGCTCGGTGACAATCGTGCTCTACAGCACGGATGGTGGCACCGTCGCGGGCGGGACTTTCGAGCTCACTACCACGAGCGGACCGAGAACCGTCCATGACGGGGACGACGGCGCGGTCGATGGCTCGACCACCGTCTACGACGTCCCCGTCGGCAACGTGTCGGTGCGCCAGACCGCCGGGCCGGACAGCCACTATCTCGCCTCGGGCACGGATAGCGGCGCGGTCGCGGTCGGTGGGAACACGGTTCTCGAACTCTCCGCTGCTCCGGTGCCACCGCCCGATTCCGACGGTGACGGCATCCCGGACAGCTCGGATCCGTACCCCAATGGCGATCCGGACACCGACGGTGACGGCATCGCCGATTTCAATGACACGACGCCGAACGGTGACAACGACGGCGACGGCATCGACAATCTCTCTGACCCGTACCCCAACGGAGACCCCGATGCCGACGCAGATGGAATCGTTGACGGCGTCGACAACTGTGTCAGCGTCGCGAACGCCGACCAGGCCGACAACGACAGCGATGGTCAGGGCAACGCCTGCGAGACCGACGACCCGAGTGTCATCGACAGCGATGGCGACGGCGTCGTTGACGCGTCCGACATCTGCCCGGCCGACGCCAACGCCGACCAGCTCGATACCGACGGCGACGGCACCGGTGATGTCTGCGACGCCACCCCGAACGGTGACGTCACCCCGACCCCTGACCCCGCCACGGTTGACACCGACAGCGACGGCCTGACCGATGCGAAGGAGGCCGAGCTCGGCACCGACCCGAAGGTCGCGGATACCGACGCCGACGGCGTTAGCGACGGCGACGAGATCACCAACGGCACCGACCCCAACGACCCGAAGGATCCCGCGCCGAGCCCTGCCGACACCGATGGTGACGGCGTTGCCGACGATGCGGACACCTGTGTCGATGTCGCCAACACGGACCAGGTCGACACTGACGCCGACGGTCTGGGCGACGCCTGTGACACCGACGACGACAACGACACCCTCTCCGACGAGGAGGAGGCGAAGGCGGGCACCGATCCGCTGCTGAGCGACACCGACAGCGACGGCCTGACCGATGCCGCCGAGGTCAACGAGCACAAGACCGACCCGCTGTTGGCTGACACCGACAAGGACGGCATCAGCGACGGCGACGAGATCGCGGCCGGCACCGATCCGCTGGTTGCTGAGAAGACCGCGCTGACCCTGACCAAGACCGCGACGCAGCTGAATGGCACGGCGGTCAAGGGCGGCGTCACCGCCGCGAAGGTCGACGACGTCATCACCTACGAGATCGTCGCGACGAACGCCGGCACGGTGCCGCTGAGCGATGTCGCCATCGCCGACGAGCTCGTCGGCAAGAGCCTCACCTGTGACCCGGCCGCGCCGGCGACGCTGGAGCCGGGCGCGAAGATGACCTGCACGGCGACCTACACGGTCACCAAGAAGGACGAGCAGGCGGGTCAGGTGGTCAACACCGCCACCGCCACGGCGAACGACGCGAATGGGAAGGCGGTCGAGGTTGCCCCGGCATCGATGACCACCACCGTCGGCGCGGCGACGCTCAAGGCGTCGAACATGACCACGCTCGACGACGACCGTCACCAGCGTCAAGGTGAACTACTACGGCGTCGATCCGACAGCGTACAGCCACGCAAGCTCCACCGATACCGGAGGAGACGACAACGGGGACCGAGAGGAGTCGCTCAACGGTGGTGACTACTTCTGTGGCGACTACGTGCACTTCAAGAACCGTGTCGAGGTCACCGGTGGCAGTGGCTCATACGAGTTCACCAACACATTCGATCGTGCCAATACGAATGGCACGTCGGCCGGCTTCGAGCAGCTCGGAAGCGTGTACTTCGACGACGGCACCGGTGCCGGCGTTACGCTCAGTTATTCGGACATCAGTGATGGCAGCTCGGTCGGGGCGCTGGTGACCCTCGATGGTCTCCAGGAAGGCGACGTGGTCATCGTTCGCATCTCGGTGCGCCTCCTGTGCGCGGCGGGCGGGGGAGGCGGTGTGATCCAGACGCGGCACCTGCCGGTGGACGATGGCATCCAGATCGGCAACCAGACGGTGCCGTTGAACCAGACTCAGCAGGTGCTGCAGCCCGAGGTCACGATCACCAAGACGGCGGACGCGGCGACGGTGCAGGCGGGCTCTCCGATTGGGTTCACGATCACGTGTCCAACAGTGGGGATGGAGCTGCCTCAGGCGTTGCGTTCTCGGATCGTTGCCTCCGGTGGCGGGTCAGACATGGACGATCGACTCGGTCGATGCAAACGGGACGTGTGGTATCTCGAGTGGCACGTTGTCGTGCTCGAACATCAGCCTGGCGGCGAACAACGGGACGTTCAGCGTCCATGTGACGAGCCCCACCTCTCCAACCACCGCCAACTGCGGTGATTACTCCAACACCGCCTCGCTGACCGCAGGCGGCACGGGCAGCGCGACGGACACGACAAAGGTCGAGTGCGCGCCGAACGTCACCATCGAGAAGACCCCGGACAACCAGACGATCCAGGCCGGTGAGGATCTCGTCTTCACGATCACCGTGACCAACAGCGGCAACGGGCCTGCGAACGACGTCGCCTTCACGGACACCTGCCGGGGGTCGACGGGCAGACCTGGTCGGTCGGTACGGAGACGCCGAGCCTCGGCGCATGCAGCATCACCGGTGGCGACCTGTCGTGCTCGGGCATCGACCTCGCGGCGGAAGGTGGCCAGTTCAGCGTCACGGTCAGCAGCCCGACCGCTGAGACGTCTGCCAACTGCGAGACCTACAACAACACCGCGATCCTCAGCGCGCCCTATCAGGGGAGCGACAGCGGATCGATCAAGGTCGAGTGTGCGCCGAACGTCACGATCGAGAAGACCGAAGACGCGGCGACCGTACAGGCCGGCTCCCCCATCGGATTCACGATCACCGTTTCGAACAGCGGTAACGCGCAGGCGACCGGGGTCGAGTTCGAGGATGAGCTTCCCGAGGTCGCCGGTCAGACGTGGTCGATCGACACCGTCGATGCCAACGGCACCTGCGCGATCGATGGCGACGGTAAGCTCACCTGCTCGGACATCACGCTCGATCCCGACGGTGGCACGTTCAGTGTCCACGTCACGAGTCCGACTTCGGATACCTCCGCGAACTGTGGTGACTACAACAACATCGCCCTCCTGACTGCGGGCGGCACCGGTAGCGACGATGCGACCACGACGGTGGAGTGCGCCCCGAACGTCACGATCGACAAAACCGCGGCCAACGAGACGATCAAGCCGGGTGAGGACGTCACCTTTACAATCACCGTGAAGAACACGGGCAACGCCGAGGCGACCGGGGTGGCCTTCTGGGACGTCCTTCCGGGCTAACCTGACCTGGAGCTGGACCGAGAACGGCGGTGCCCCGAACCTGTGCGCCAACAATGCCGGCACCTCGAGTGCTCCGGCATCACCCTCGCCCCGGACGGCGGCACCTTCGTGGTGGTGCTCACGGCGACGACGGCGACCGACTCCACGAACTGTGGTCTCATCGAGAACACCGCCATGCTGACGGCGGGTGGCAAGGGCGAGGCGAGTGCGAGCACGAACGTCGAGTGCACGCAAGCTCCGTGCACGATCGTCAAGGAGTGCCCGTCGGGCGATCAGCTGGACGGCGCTCGCGTTGGCGACTCGATCATCTACAAGGTGACCATCACCAACGATGGCAATGTTGACCTGACGGATGTAGTCGTTACGGATACCCGTGTCGGCGGTGCGTTCTACTCGGATTCCGCCGGGACGGTGGCCTCGGACTTCTCGACCACGCTCGCGGCCGGTGCGTCCGAGACTCGCTACTACAAATCGACCATCACCCAGGCTGATGCCGACGCGGGGAACGTGAACAACAGCGCGACGGTCTCCACCGCCGAGCTGGACGACGTGACCGATGACACGCCGCTGTGCTCGTTCACGCCGATCTCGAAGATGGAGGTCACCAAGACGTGCCCGACCGAGATTCCGGCTGGGCTGCGGGTCGGTGTCGATACCATCTCGTACGACGTCACGATCAGGAACACCGGCGATACGCCGCTGACCAACATCGTGGTCACCGAGCCGCGAGCCGGGACGTTCGCCCCGGTGCTGCCTGATCCCTTCACCCTCGGTGTGGGCGAGAGCTACATCGGCACCTTCACCACTACGGTTACGCAGGCCGACGCCGACGCCGGCACGATCGACAACACGATCTCTGCGGTGTCCGACGAGGTGACCACACCTGTCGAGGCGACAGCGGACTGCCCGTTCGTGCCTGAGACCGGCTTCACGGTCGAGAAGCAGTGCCCGGATACCTCCGGTCTCGCGGTGGGCGACACGATCTACTACCCGATCGTGATCACCAACACCGGTGACGTCGCCGTCTCGATCGCGGAGCCAGTCGACAGCGTGCGGCCTGGTGGTACGTTCTACGACGATGCCAGTGGCGCGTCGCCGACGGCCTTCCCGCTCTCAATCGACCCCGGGTACGTCGGACGACGATCTACTACGCGAGCACCATCACGGCCGCCGACGCGATCGCCGGCAACGTGGACAACAGCGTCACCGTCACTGGCTCGGTCATGATCGGGCAGACCCCGACGACGCTTGATCCGGTAACCGACGCCACCCCGCTGTGCCCGTTCACGCCGGATACCGGCATCGAGGTGACGAAGTCCTGCCCGGACACCACCAACCTCGGTGTGGGCGATGACGCGATCTACGACGATCACCATCACCAACACCGGTGAGGTGCCGGTCAGCATCACCGATCTGACTGACTCCCGCACGGAGCAGACGTTCTACACGGATGCGGCGGCTACCGTCGCGCTCGGCACGCTGCCCACCCTGAACCCGGCCGGTGATCCTGGCGACTCGATCACGCTCTACTACCGGAGCGAGATCCTCGAGTCTGACGCCATCAAGGGCAACATCGACAACGAGGTGACCGTCAACGGCACCGCGACCGTCGCTGGCAATGACGTCGCCGTGACGGACACCGCCAACAGCGGACCATGCCCGTTCGTGCCGGATACCGGCATCGAGGTGGTCAAGAGCTGCCCGACAGGCGAGGATCTGGCGGTCGGCGACAAGGTCGTCTACACCCTCACGATCACCAATGACGGTGAGATCCCGGCGACCATCACCAGCATCGGCGAGTCCCGAGCGGAGACGACGTTCTACACGGACGACACGCTCGCGACGGAGCAGACATTCCCGTTCGTCGTCCCGACGGGCGACAACCCGGTGACGCTCTACTACCAGAGCGAGATCACGCCCGATGACGCGATCAACGGGCAACATCGACAACACCGCGACGGTGCACTGGTCGACGAAGGTCGGCGACGTGACGACGCAGCAGGCGTCGGTGGAAGCGACGGCCACAGTGTGCCTTCGTGCCGGAGACGAGCATCGAGGTTACCAAGTACTGCCCGGACACCACCGGGCTCGGCGTCGGCGACGACGTCATCTACCGCATCGACATCGAGAACACCGGCGAGGTGCCGGTGAGTGTCTCGGAACTGCTCGACGGCCGCGCGGAATCGACGTTCTACTCGGATGCTGCCGCCACCACCACGCTGGCGCTGCCGCTCGCCGTCGCGGTGGGGGACACCGAGACGATCTACTACCGAAGCGAGATCACGCCGCAGGACGCCGTCGACGGCAACGTGAACAACTCGATCACGGTCAACGGCACGGCGACTGTCGGGGGTCAGGAAATCGCGGTAACAGACAGCGACGACACGCCGCTGTGCCCGTTCACCCCGGACACCGGCATCGAGGTCGTCAAGAGCTGCCCGACGGTGACGGAAGAGACGCGCGTCGGTGACGCCGTCATCTACCCAATCACGATCACGAACACTGGCGAGGTGCCGGTGACGATCAGCAGCGCCCCCACCGACATCCGCCCGGGCGGCACGTTCCACTCGGATGCGGCAGGCGCGGTGGACCTGGCTTACCCGATCGTCCTGGATCCGGCCGGTGGCGCCGGTCGACTCGGTGACGATCTACTACAAGAGCATCGTGACCGCGCAGGACGCGATCGACGGTAATCTCGACAACAGCGTGACGGTGACCGGCTCGGTCACGGTCGGTGAGACAACCTCAAACGTGTCGGGGACTGGCGATGCGACGGACTGCGCGTTCGTGCCGCTCAAGTCGATCGAGATCATCAAGAGCTGCCCGACGGTTCAGCCGAACACTCGCGTCGGCGACCCGATCACGTACGACGTCACGATCCGCAACACTGGCGAGGTGCCGGTCACCGGCATCGTCGTGAACGAGAGCCGGGTCGGTACGCTGAGCGCGCCGTTCCCGACTGAGCTCGGCGTCGGTGAGCAGGCAACCCGCGTCTTCACAAGCACCATCACGCTGGATGACGCCGCCAACGGCAACGTCGACAACATCGCGACGGTGAGCGGCACGGCGACCGTCGGCGGCAGTCCGTCCACCGTGAGCGATACGTTCGACACCACCATCGACGGCCAGGGCTGCCCGTTCGATCCATACGAGGCGATCCAAATCACGAAGACCTGCCCGGTCATCGACAAAGACGCCGGGGTTGGTGACGAGATCACCTACGATGTCACGATCACCAACAAGGGCGACGTCCTGCTGACCAACATCGTGGTCGACGAGGATCGCGCCGGCAGCTTCGACAGCGCCTGGCCCGCGAGCCTCGCGCCGGATGCCTCCGCGACCCGAACCTACACCAGCACCATCACGCTGGATGACGCCGCCAACGGCAACGTCGACAACCACGTGACCGTCACGGCGGATGCGACGTCGGGCGAGACGACCGTCCAGGTGACCGACGACTTCAACGGCGACTGCCCGTTCAATCCCTTCGAGGGGATCCAGATCACCAAGACCTGCCCGGTCATCGACAAAGACGCCCGGGTGGGTGACGAGATCACCTACGACGTCACCATCACCAACACGGGTGACGTGACACTGACGAACATCGTGGTCAACGAGGATCGCGCCGGCAGCTTCGACAGCGCCTGGCCCGCGAGCCTCGCGCCGGATGCCTCCGCGACCCGAACCTACACCAGCACCATCACGCTGGATGACGCCGCCAACGGCAACGTCGACAACCACGTGACCGTCACGGCGGATGCGACGTCGGGCGAGACGACCGTCCAGGTGACCGACGACTTCAACGGCGACTGCCCGTTCACGCCGGTGGTCGGTGTGGACATCGAGAAGAGCTGCCCGGAGGTGCCGGAGGGTGCCCGCGTCGGTGACGAGATCACCTACGAGGTGACGATCAAGAACACAGGCGACATCGTCCTCGACATCACGAATGTGGTGGACGACCGCGACGGCAGCTTCGACAGCGCCTGGCCCGCGACGCTCGCGCCGCAGGGCGAGGCTGGCGACACCGCGACCCGTACCTTCACCAGCACCATCACCTACGACGATGCCGGCTACGGCAACGTCGACAACACGGTGACGGTGAACACGGGCCAGGGTGTGGCGGACTCCGACTCGGTCAGGTGCTCGTTCACGCCGGTCCAGAAGCTCGAGATCACGAAGTCCTGCCCGGAGATTCCAGAGGGTGCCCGCGTCGGCGACACGATTTCGTACGAGGTGACCATCACCAACAAGGGTGACGTGGCCCTGACGAACGTGGACGTCGTTGACACGCGGGACGGCGCCTTCACGGAGGACTTCCCGTTCCTGCTGACGCCGGCCGGACTGCCCGGCTCCTCGGTGACGCGCACCTTCGAGAGCACGATCACTTCCGATGACGCCGCGAACGGCAACGTCGACAACTCGGTCACGGTGACCGCCACGGCGATCTACGGCCGGGTGCCGCAGGTGCTGAGCGGCATCACCGGCGGCGCAACGCTGGCGGTCGACGGGCTCGAGATCAACCAGCTCACCGCGACGGCGGACGCGACCTGCCCGTTCGATCCGGTGGAGTCGGTCAAGATCATCAAGACCTGCCCGGACATCCCGGCTGGTGCCCGGGTGGGTGATGCGATCGCCTACGACGTCACGGTGACCAACACCGGCGACGTCACGATCACGGACCTTGAGGTCCAGGAGAGCCGCGAGGGCAGCTTCGACACCGCCTTCCCGACCGAGCTGGCCCCGGGTGCTGCGGTGACGCGTACCTTCACCAGCACGATCACGTACGACGACGCGGCCGGCCGCAACGTCGACAACACCGTCTCGGTCACCGGCAATGCCATCTCCGGCGAGCAGTCGGTCGCGGTCAGCGACACCTACACGGCGCCGTGCCCGTTCGATCCGGTGGAGTCCATCGAGATCACAAAGAGCTGCCCGGGCACCCTCGAAGGCGCGCGGGTCGGCGATCCGATCGACTACGAGGTGACGATCACCAACACGGGTGATGTCCTGCTCACGAGCGTCGAGGTGACCGATGTCCGACCGGGCACGTTCACCACGCCGTTCCCGACCGAGCTGGCACCGGGCGAGTCCGCCACGCGGACCTTCCGAGGCGAGGTCCTGCCGTCGGACGCTGCGGCTGGCAACGTGAATAACACGACCACCGTCACGGCGCTCGCTGGTGAGGTCCAGCAGGAAGAGTCGGCGCTCGCCGGAGCGAAGCTCTTCAGCCTGCAGGTCGACAACGAGGTCGTCGAAGTCACCGACATGGCCGAGATCACCTGCCCGTTCGATCCGTTCGAGGAGGTGGAGATCACCAAGACCTGCCCGGTCATCCCGGACGGCGCTCGCGTCGGCGACGAGATCACCTACGATGTGACCGTCAACAACACCGGCGACGTCGATCTGACCGACCTGGTGGTGACCGAGGCGCGGGACGGCGGCTTCGACAGCGACTGGCCGACCACGCTGGCCGCGGGCGACTCCGTGACCCGGACCTTCACCAGCACCATCACGGCGGATGACGCCGCCAACGGTAACGTCAACAACAGCGTCAGCGTCACCGGCAACGCGACGTCGGGCGAGACGACCACCCAGGTGGCGGACACCTACGACGGCGTCTGCCCGTTCGACCCGGTCGAGGCGATCGAGATCGTCAAGAGCTGCCCGGTGGTCCCGGACGGCGCGCGCGTCGGCGATACCATCAGCTACGAGGTCACGGTGACCAATACCGGTGACGTCGTCCTCACGGAGGTCGATGTCGTCGACACCCGGGATGGCGCCTTCACGGAGCCGTTCCCGACCGAGCTGGCGCCGGGTGACTCGGCCACACGAACGTTCGAGAGCACCATCACCTTCGATGATGCTGCGAATGGCAACGTCGACAACAGCGTCACGGTGACCGCGAACGCGACGGTCGGAACCGCGACGCAGACGGAAGAGGGCATCGCCGGTGCGGCGCAGCTCGCGCTCAACGGCGTCGTAATCACCGAGGTGTCGGCGACCGCGGATGCGAACTGTCCGTTCGAGGCGTTCGGCGACATCTCGATCACCAAGACCTGCCCCATCGTGCCGGATGGCGCGCGGGTGGGCGATGCGATCACGTACGACGTGACCGTGACGAACTCCGGCGACGTGGTGATGTTCGACATCGTTGTGACTGATACCCGCGACGGTGCGTTCGACGAGCCGTTCCCGGCCGAGCTCGCCCCGGGCGAGTCCGCGACGCGCACCTTCACCAGCACGATCACCGCTGAGGATGCGCGTGCTGGCAACATCGACAACACGGTTTCCGTGACCGGCAACGGCGTCTATGGCGACGAGGTCGAGCCGCGGTCCGACGAGTTCACCGCTGCCTGCCCGTTCAATGCGGTGGAGGCCATCGAGATCACGAAGACCTGCCCGGTCGTGCCGGACGGTGCGCGGGTCGGTGACGAGATCACCTACGACGTGACCGTCACCAACACCGGCGATGTGGCGCTCAGCGAGGTCGCGGTCGAGGACGGACGAGACGGCAGCTTCGACAGCGCCTTCCCGACCGAGCTCGCACCAGGTGAGTCGGCGACACGGACGTTCACTGGCACGATCACCGCGGAAGACGTGGCGAGCGGCAGCGTGAACAACACCGCCACGGTCACCGCCCTTGGGGGCGTGGCCGACGGCGAGCAGGGCGGCGATACTGGCGCGATTGCGGGCGCGGCGGACGGCGTGGTGAACACGCTCCAGGTTCCGGTTTCCGCGACCGTGACCGCCGAGTGCCCGTTCGACCCGGTCGTCGACGTCACCGTCGAGAAGGCCGGCAACGGCCCGATCAACGCCGGTGAGGACGCCGTCTTCACCATCTCCGTCAGCAACATCGGCGACGGCGTCGCGACCGACGTCACCGTGACCGACGAGCTGCCGGAGGGCTTCGACTGGACCATCGACCCGGCGGTCGAGGGCTGCGCCATCACCGATGGCACCCTCGAGTGCACCATCGACACGATCGCCGCGGGCGCATCCGTGGAGATTGCGGTCTCGGCGCCGACACAGCTGACGACCTGCGAGGTGTTGGAGAACACCGTCTCGGTCGCGGCCGGCAATGAGACGGAGGGCTACACGGACAACAACGAGGCGAGCGCGACCATTGAGGTGCAGTGCGGCAAGGTGGAGATCACCAAGTACCTCTGCACCACGTGGAAGGACCACGAGACGTCGTTCCTGGTCGTCGAGCCGGACGGCACCACGACTGGTGAGGACCTCTACAGCTCGAGGAAGTGTGCGCCGGCCGAAGGTGTCGAATTCATCATCGAGGGCAAGGCGCTGCCCGAGGCGATCAGCGTCACCACGGACGCCGACGGGAAGATCGACGCCGCCCTGCCGGCCGGTGAGTACACGCTCACCGAAGAGGCAAACGGCGCGAGCACGACCTTCTCCGTGGCGGCCAATGGCACGACGCAGATCGACGTCTTCAACTTCAAGCTGAAGGTGAAGCCGACCCCGGCTCCGACGCCGACCCCGAAGGCTCCGACGACGCTGCCGGACACCGGTACCGGCGGCCAGCCAGGTGGCACGGACCCGCTGGCGCTGTGGCTGCTGCTGATCAGCCTCTTCGCCGGTGGCGCGGCAATCGTCGCGCGACGCAGAACCGCATAATCCGCGGGAGGGACTGCTCCGTCTCATCTTTAACACAAGGCCCGGGAGGATCATCCTCCCGGGCCTTGTGCGTTGCTCTGGACCGTGTGGTCGTGCGTGAGTCGTTACACCGCCGGGCAGCAGGCGACCGGTGCCGGCCCGGCCGGGGCGATGCGCGTGCGCAACATCGCCGTTGCTCGCTCGATCATCGATGCCACCGTAAGCCAGGATCCGTGCTTCGAGGCGGGCACCCGAGCGACGCGCCCGGTCATCGACGCTGGGTGAAGCGAGGAGACGTAGTGCCGGACGAGCGATGGATCCGCCCCATGTGCGGAGCGGATGATGGCGTCGCCGAGCGCGTCATTGCCAGGGAACATCGCGTGATCCTCTCGTGATATATCGATGAAGGTCTATACGATCAGTCCAAAAAAACGAGCGTCAGGACACCTCCACGAGCAGTGACGGGGAGATGCCATCGACGGACGCCTGCAGGAATCGCATGCCGAGCGGTTCGACCTCGTAGTATGCCCAGACCCCGCGGCGCGAGACGGTGATCAACCCCGCGTCTCGCAGCACCTTGAGGTGGTGAGAGACCGTCGGCTGGCTGACATCGAACCGGTCGGTGATGTCGCAGGCGCAGATCGCCTGGTCCTGCGCGGCAATGAGCCGGAACACGTCCAGCCGCGTCGGGTCTCCGAGTGCCTTGAACATTCCCACCAGCCGTGCGTGGTCGCTCGCGGCGATCGGTGCAGGTTGGTTCGGTATGGTGCAGCAGCCATCAGGCCGGGTTCTCGTGCTCATGCCCCCAGAGTAGTTGAGATATAGACGGATGTCAATGGGAGGGCTGCTCATCCCGCCTGGCAGGCGCCATACGGTCAGCCGAGCGCGACGGATGGTACCGGCGGCACCATCCGCTCGGCGCGTTCCCGGACGCCGCGCAGCATGCCGATGTCCATGTACTGGTAGCCTGGCTCGAACACAGCGTCGAGCAGCTTCATGCCGACCGGCCGGCGCGTCGAGGCGCGACTGCGCAGCAGCAGCCGGGTGCCGCAGGTGCCGCGAGCCTGGAGCAGGAACTGCCACGTGCCCATGGTGCCGTCCGGAGACGTCGTGGGGCCGTTGTTGAGCACGAGATAGCGGCTCGCCTCGAAGGCCACCACCACCGGTCCAAAGGCGGGTCGGTTCAATGTCGGGCGCATGAACAGGATGCGGTCACCGACCTTGACATCCTGCCACCTCGGCTCGATGCGGTCGGCATTGGTCACATCCAGGTGGAAGATGCCGTTCTCGACCCAGGTATGGGTGTAGAGCCCGGCGCGGTCGATCCCCATCTGGACCAGCCACGGCCAGACGTGCTCCGGCGGCGCGTTGATCGTGATCGCCATTGTTGTCGGCGCGGATGAGGCAGGGAGGAAGTCGTCGCCGGGCATTGGCATCGCCCGTTCCGCGTTGGTCGATCCCCACTCGCGCGAGTAGCGGTCATAGGCACGATGTCCGGCGAGGGTTGCGACTGTCGCGGTGGCGGCGAGGAGAGGGAGGTGGGTGTCCACGGTGGGCGCTCCATCATGAGATGCCCTGGCTGGGGCGGCGAACGGGCCACCATCACGGTATGCCTGCCACCGTCCCGGCCGCATGGGGGTTTCCGCCCTCGGTGTTGCAGCTTCGTGTCGGTGTCAGGCGGCCCGCTGGCTTGTGTAGATGTCGTCGCTCTTCGCGGCCATGATGAAGTCGTTGCGGTGGAGCCCCTTGATCGCGTGCGTCCACCACGTCACGGTGACCTTGCCCCACTCGAGCGTGATCCTGGGGTGGTGGTCCTCCCGCTCGACCGCCTCGGCGAGCGCATCCACGAACCGGACCGCCGGCATCCAGCCGTCGAACCGGAAGGTTCGCTTCAGTCGCGGCACACCCTTCACCTCGGTGAGCTCCCACTCGGGAATTTGCGGTTTCAGCTGCACGATCTCCTCATCGGTAACCTTCGGTGCGCCGACGTGGCACGCCTCGCAGCGTTCGGATGTCAAGGCCATTGCTTGCTCCTTTCCAGCGGATACGAAAGCATCCTGCCCAGATGTGCCGCAATCGGCGTTCCCCGATACCTGCTCGCTCCGCCGCATCGTGACGCGCCGGGTCGCGGTAGCGTCCGGGTCAGGCATCAGTCGATGGTTACGGGTCTCCCGAGAAACGCGCCGTAGCGCGACGCCTCGCTGTCGAGAGCGGCGCTGTGCGCTGCGTCGAGCTCGTGCGGCAGGATCAGTGAGATGCGAACGTCTCGCGCGGACATTTTTCGCCGCCAGCCGCCGCGCACGACACCATCCACCGCGATGAGACTTGCGTTCCACAGCGCGCCCTTCGGGGACTGCATCGCGCGGATTTCCGGGATCCAGACCGGCTGGTGGTTGCGGAACCCGACCACATACTCGTCCCACGGCTGGAGCAGGTGGACAGTCGGCGCGTCAAGGCGCGCGTCGGGCAGATCGGCGTCGTGCCACCACGTTACCCCGTCGATCTCCGAGCGGGCGAGACGATCTCCCGCCATCTCCAGCCCGCGACGCGCGTCGGTCACGGTGAGTCCGGACCACCAGGCGACGTCGTGCGGAGTCGCGGGGCCGTGGCTCCGCATATACCGCACGACCAGCTCGGTGAGGGCCTCGTCGCGATCTCGCTCGCGACCCGGCGGCACGCGATCGTCGAAGCGCGCGTAGGTGTGCTGTTTGCCTCTGAGCGGCCCGCTGACGATTGCCGCCTCCAGCTCGGCGTACATGACGAGGTAGGCCAGGCGCTGGCCCGCCGGATCAATGCCGGAGGCGGCGAGCGCGTCGCCGAGCTCTGGCCGTGTGCGCGGACCCACATCGGCAATCTCGCGTTCCACCACCTCTCGCCCGCGCTCCAGCGTCGTGTCGTCGAGTTCGAGCTCGCGGTACCGCGCCCGGTTGGCGGCATGCACGCGTGGCGCGGTCAGCGCCAGCAGCCATGGGAGGTCTTCGGGCAGCACAAAATGCCATGTCGGCCGCATCACGTGGGTTCGGAGGATCCGACCGCCATCGAGGAGGCGGTCGAGGTCGACGTCACTCACGCCGTTCACCCGCTGTCCGAGGCTCCACTTCGCGCCGGGATAGTCCTGCGCCTGGACGGCGACGTTCCCACGCACCACGTCCTCTGGCGTGTCGAAGCTGGCGCCCAGCAGACCCTGGTTGTGCAGGCGGTGGGCGGTGAGATCGGCGATGGTCGTGTGCGTGGGTGGCATCGAGCAATGGTCCTGGCGTGTCTGCGCTGGCGCGACGGAGCGTCCGGGCTCCGCCGCTGATGATACCGGCTGGTGGCCGTCGGCTGCAGTGGCACACGCCGTGCACGGTGCCCGGCAGATTCGGACCGGTCACGGCAAGGAGCGCACGGCTTGGCAAGGCACACCATCACACGAACGCTTCCTCGACTCGCCGGGGGCGTCGGCGCCCTGCTCGCCGTGCGGGAGTTGCTCGCGCGCTCGGTCGAAGCCGATCTCTCCGGCAAGGTGGCGCTGATCACGGGCGGGTCGCGCGGTCTCGGTCTCGCCATGGCCCGCGAGCTGGCGGGCGAGGGCTGCCGGCTGGTGATCTGCGCCCGCGACGGGGAGGAGCTCGATCGCGCCGCCGCCGACCTTGAAGAACGCGGCGCGGAGGTGCTGACCATCGTCTGCGATGTCGCGAGCAAGGACGACGTCGACCGCATGGTGGCGGAGGCGGAGGAGCGCTTCGGCTACATCGACCTGCTGGTCGCGAACGCGGGCGTGATCCAGGTCGGGCAGGCCACGAGCATGGAGCTCGAGGACTTCCGCCAGGCAATGGACATCATGTACTGGGGCGTGCTCTACCCGATTCTCGCGGTGCTGCCATCCATGCGAGCGCGGCGTGAGGGGCGGATCGCGATCGTCTCCTCGATCGGCGGCAAGGTCAGCGTGCCGCGTCTGCTGCCGTACAGCGCGGCCAAGTTCGCCGCCGTGGGGCTGGCGGAGGGGCTTCGCACGGAGCTGGCGCGAGAGGGCATCACGGTCACCAACATCGCACCGGGGCTGATGCGCACCGGCTCGTACCTCAACGCCTACTACAGCGGTGACGACGCGGGGAGGGCGGCGCAGTACAAGGTGTTCGCTCCTCTCTCGAGCCTGCCGCTGCTCACCGGCGGCGCGGCGGCGTCCGCTCGCGCCTACGTGCACGCGATCAGGCGGGGCGATGCCGAGGTGATCTACCCACCGATCTACAGCCTCGTGGCGCGGCTGCACGGTGTCGCCCCTGCGACCACGGTGCGCGTCATGGGCCTCGCGAACCGGCTGGTTGTCGACAGTGGCGAGGGGCAGGGGACAGAGCGAGGTATGGAGATCGATGCGCGCATCAGCTCGCGCCCGTGGCGCTGGCTCACCACGCTCGGTCGCCGGGCGGCGCGCGAGTTCCACGAGATTCCCGGCCCACGTGGCGTGCCCGAACCGGATTGAGCGGGTTATTCATCGCACAGGATCGCGGATCGATACGTTTTTGACACAGTCAGCTACGATGTTGCGATGGATTTGACATGGCACATCTGGGAGGATACCTACGGAGATGCCAGTTGTGAGGTGATGCCGTTGCGTGATCATGGTCACGCAGCGAGGCGGGGGTGGTCACCACCCCCGCCTCGTCCTGCTGTCTGTCGTGACGGGCCCGCGAGCTACGTCGCTCGCTTCTGGCCCGGCTTGATGTGACGCGTGAACTCGACCTCGACCGGCTCCGCGTAGCGCTTGCCGTTCTCGTGGTCGTGCCGCATGAACGTCGGCGCCTCGATGCGGACGTGGACGGTGTAGTCGCCCTCGCCCGGAACCTCCCAGTTGCGACCGTAGTGGTAAATCCATGGGTGCCAGAGCATCGGCTGCTCGTGGGTGCCCACCTTCTTGCCGTCGGGATCGGTGAGGGTCACATGCACGGTCAGTCCCGGGATGAAGCGGCCGTCGGCGGCATCGCGCACAGCAACTTCGACGTGCGCGTTCTCCTTCTCCGGCTCCTTCCAGACGAGCTCGCCGTCGCGCTCGAGGTGCCACATGCCCTCGGCGTTCTCGACGACGATGGCGACCTCGTACTCCCCGGCGCGGGTGATGTCGGCGCCGGATTCCTTGTCCATGCCCTTGAGGGCGGCGGCGTACGCCTCGCCCTGCTTCTTCGCCAGCTCCAGCTGTTCCTTCGTCGATTCTTCGCTCGCCTTCATGGGCGGCATGGTCTTCTGTGTGCTCATGGTGATGACCTCCTTCATTACACACCTCCACGGCGCAAGAAGGATGCCGCCAGTGACGCCGCCGGCGAGGCACCGGGATTGCGGAGAGGGCGCGTGATGGAGGCGCGGGCTCGACCGTGAGTCCCCGCGGCATCTCGCAGGAAAGGGAGTACGGCATGGACTCACTGTTGGGCGGATTGTTCGGGAACCAGGACGATGAGACGACCCAGAAGGCGAAGGCGGACGACTTCGTCCAGCGGGTGGAGTCGGGCGACCCGACCCAGGGGTACTCGGACGAGGAGGCGGTGAAGAACTACCACGCCGTTGCCAGCCGCCTGGCGCCGAACGAGCTCGAGGATGCCGCCTCGCAGGCGCTGGAGCGGTTCTCGCCAGAGCAGCGCCGCGAGTTCGCCTCGCTGCTGGAGAAGCACAGCGGCGCCCAACCGGGCACGGTGAACGCTGATGATCCGCGTCAGGTCGCGCAGCTCACCTCGAAGTTGCAGAGCCAGTCACCGGATGGACTCGTCGGGCTCCTCGGTGGCGGCAGCCTCGATAGCGTCCTCGGCGGGTTGCTTGGCGGCGGCCAGTCCGGCTCGGGCGGTGGTGGCGTGGTGAACGATCTGCTCGGTGGGCTGCTGGGTGGCGGCAAGAGCGATTCCGCCAGCACCAGCTCGGGTTCCACCGGCGGGGTCGGCGACCTGCTCAACAACCCGATCGCCAAGGCGGTGCTGGCCGCTATCGCGGCTATGGCGATGAAGAAGTTCATGGGCGCCGGCGGCGGGTCAACGGACCGGTCCGGTGGGCTGCAGGGCGGCGAGACGCGCCGCACCTGACGCCAGCGCAAGGATCGAACGACACGAACCGCGCCGGTGGCTGCTGCCACCGGGCGGTTTTCCTGCGCATTTCACCGGGACATGGACCCCCGGCGCTCGCCGATCGTGATGTGACATGGGCTCGGTGGTGCTGTATACAAGGGAGCGAACCGGAGGACCATGCGTCGCCCATGCGTGGACGATGAGTCTCCTGCCTCCCGACCGACCCCGACGCGAAAGATCAGAGCCAGCTCATGTCCTCCCCGCCGATCCCCGCCCGGGCCACCGCTGTTCCGTCGCCGTCTCCCACATCGGTGTGGCGGCGGATATGGGCGAACCGGGCGGTGTACCTGTTCATCCTGCCCGGGTTCCTCTGGTACGTGGTCTTCCACTACCTGCCCATCCTCGGCAACGTCATCGCCTTCAAGGACTACAGCGTCTTCATCGGCATCATGGACAGCCCATGGGTCGGCCTCGAGAACTTCCGGCAAATCGTCGATGATCCCGCCTTCCTCACAGCGCTGAAGAACACGCTGATGATCGAGGGGTTGCAGCTGCTCTTCGCGTTCCCGGCGCCGCTGGCGCTGGCGCTCCTGCTCAACAGCCTTCTCAACGAGAAGGTCAAGCGGGGGATCCAGAGCGTGGTCTACCTGCCGCACTTCCTCAGCTGGGTGATCGTGATCGCGATCTGGCAGCAGGTGTTCGGCGGAGATGGCTTCGTCAACCAGGTGCTGATGAACCAGGGGTACGACACCGTCAGCATCATGAACAACCCGGACATCTTCAAGCCGCTGGTGGTGCTCCAGTCGATCTGGAAGGACATCGGCTGGGGAACGATCATCTTCCTCGCCGCGCTCACCAAGATCGACGCGCAGCTCTACGAGGCTGCCGCCATCGACGGGGCGGGCGGGTTCCGGCGGCTGATCAACATCACGCTGCCCGGCATCCGAGCGATCGTCGTGCTGCTGCTGATCCTGCGCCTCGGGTCGATGCTCACCGTTGGCTTCGAGCAGTACTTCCTGCAGCGCGGCGCGGTCGGCGCGGACGCCGCCGAGGTGCTCGACACCTTCGTCTACTTCCGGGGCATCCAGTCCGGTGACTGGAGTTTCGCGGCCGCCGTCGGGCTGGTTCGCGCGGTCGTCGGGGCGTTCATGATCTTCGTCTCCAACTGGCTGGCGAAAAAGTTCTTCGATGAGGGGATCTTCTGATGGCAACGATCGGACCCGCCACCCAGCCGGCGTACGAGGATCTCGCGGTCGAGGCCGCCGCGGTGCAGGGCACGCGCCCACCGAGCACCCGGCCACCGTGGATGGAGAAGCCACCCTTCTGGATCACGGCGCTGAAGACGATCACGCTCGCGTTCATCGTGCTGATCATGGTGCTGCCGTTCCTGCACGTCTTCGCGGTCTCGTTCTCGTCGTACAAGGATGTCCTCGGGGGCGGGCTGATCCTCTTCCCGCGCAACCCGACGCTGGCGGCATACGAGGCGATCTTCAACGGCGGCATCGTCGTGCGCGCGCTGCAGGTGAGCGTCGGGCTGACGCTCTTCGGCACGCTGGCGCAGATGATCTTCACCGTCACCATGGCGTGGGGGCTCTCCCGGCCGGGCGTGCCCGGGTCGAAGGCGATCCTGTTCGTCGTGCTGGGCGCGCTGCTGATCGCGCCGGGCATCATCCCGAGCTACCTGCTGATCAAGGAGCTGGGACTGCTCAACACCTACCAGGCGCTGATCCTGCCGGGGCTGATCAGCTCGTTCAACCTCGTCATCGTGCGTCAGTTCTTCATGAATCTGCCGCAGGACCTCATCGACTCGGCACGGATCGACGGCGCCAGCGAGTGGCACATCTTCTGGAACATCGCGATCCCGCTCTCCAAGGCGGTGCTGGCGGTGGTCGCGCTGTTCTACGCGGTCAGCATCTGGAACAGCTTCTTCAACGCGATCCTCTACCTGCAGGACTCGACCAAGTGGCCGATCCAGCTGGTGCTGCGCCAGTACGTGCTGCAGGGTACCGACATCGCCTCCGCGGCGGACGTGCCCTCGAACACGCCGATGCCGCCGGCGCGGACGCTGCAGATGGCGATCGTGGTGGTCGCCACGGTGCCGATCCTGATCGTGTACCCGTTCCTGCAGAAGTACTTCACCCGCGGCGTGCTCACCGGCGCCATCAAGGGGTAGGAACGCTCCACCGAGCCAGGCTTCCAATCGATGAACGTCTTGAACGCCCGGGCAACTCTGTCCGGGCGTCGTATTTCCGATGTTCGCTGGCCGTCGGTCGACGGACCAGGTCTCTGCAATCCCGCACCGTGTGATACCGGCTACGTCGTCCGGCAATGCGTGTGTAATGATCATTACAAGATTACACAACTGCGCAGATGCATGAAGGAGCACACCATGGCACGCACGGATGACGATGTACGCGGATGGTTCGCAGGGCGGCTGCCGGACGACTGGTTCGTCTCGGCGCCGGAAGTCACGGGCGACCGCGAGGAGATTTTGGTCGTCGGCACGCTTGCCGAGCCGAAGACCGACGACGACGCCACCGAGGATGCGAAGCGCGCGGCAGCATCCGCCCGTATCGCCCGCTTCCGCGAGGAGACCCGCGAGGCGCGCATGCGGATCGCCGACGAGGCGGAGCATCGCTTCGACCGGAAGGTCTCGTGGGGCGCCGCGTGTGGCGGCGAGCGCAGGCTGTTCACGACGATGGGCGTGCCGGTGATGACCCGGCTGCGGATGCCGGAGCGCGAGGTGCTGGACACGCTGATCGAGTCGGGTGTGGCGCGCAGTCGCAGCGAGGCGCTGGCATGGTGTGTCCGGCTCGTCGGCAAGCACCAGGCGGACTGGCTGCAGGAGCTGCGCGAGGCGCTCACCCGTGTCGAAGCGGTGCGAGGCGAGGGCCCGGACACCGCCTGACAGAAGGCGGGCGGCGCAGTCGTCGTAGGGGCTGGGCTCTGTCCCAGCCCGGCCGCCGTCAGGCGGCAGATCGGTTCGCGAATACCGGTTTCTTGCAAGTGGGAAGATGTGGCCGCTGCGCGACCACCGGGCTGCCACGGAGGGCAGCCCCTACGCAGATTCCAAAGGCAAGTAGGATTCCAGGCCAGCCTGGCGTGCGAACCGGCGAACCTGCCCGATATCGACGTCACTGCTGGATTCATCGGCCGATTGCCGGAGACCTCGGCGACACCGTCCCGCTCCCAGCCAGCATCCCACGAACCGCCTCGGGTGGTGCCCCCATGTATTCCCACACCGCGTTGATCCGTCTCGACCGGCCCACGACTCCGGCCGCCAGACAGCGTGCTGGAGTCCGTGGCGTGCGGCGATGGCGGCGAGCTGGGCCGGTGAGATCATCCCGCTCGGCTTTCTGGCGTGGCCCGGATTCTCAGACGAGCGTGTCCTTGAGCTGGCGGCGAGAGTAGAACGGGCGGTAGGGCATCAGCGCCACGGCGCGGTCGAGGCCGCGCTCGGCGCCGCGCATCTGGCTGGCGCCGTCGTACCACTGGAGGTATCGGAACGGGGAGTCCGGACCGCTGATCAGCGTGTAGCTGGACGCGGCCTCGTGGTAGGTGTCCCAGACATCGCTGGTGTCGATGTAGACCTCGGGGGTGAAGTCCTCCTCATCCTCCCAGTTCTCCGCGAAGTAGATCGCGCGCGGGTAGTGGTTCGGGTACTCGCGCACGAAGGTCTTCAGTCCGGCGAAGAAGAGCGAGGCCAGCACGTTCTCGTAGGTGTTGGTGTGGTCCGTATGGATGCTGCCCTTCCAGTGGGTCAGGATCACGTCCGGCCGGTGCTTGCGGATGAGGTCAGCGATCGCCCACTGCACCTCCTCGTTGACCGGCAGCTCGCCGTCGAGGTAGGGGAGGATCTCGATGTCGCTGCCGAGGATGCGTGCTGCCTTCTTCGCCTCTTCGCGCTTGACGTCGGCGTACTCCTCGGCGCTGAGCGTCTTGCTGCCCTTCTCGCCGAGCGTGAGGTGGACCAGCACGGAGCGCCAGCCCTTCTGCTGGTGGGCGAGCACGGCGGCTCCGCCCATCAGCTCGGCATCGGCGGCGTGCGCGCCGATCACCATAATGCAGGGTGCGTCGGATGGTTGGGTGATCACGTGGTGTTCTCCTGCTGGTACCAGTTCCGGACTCGTAGGGGCGGATTCCAACAGGTATCCGCCCGGCTGCCCGCAGGGCGGCATGATGTGCAATAGACAGATCCTGTGCCGGCCCGAGACGCGGACCGGCACGAGGTCGGTCCCTACGGAGTTGGGGAGTCGAGCGCCTTGGTCATCATCACGAAGCGACGGACTTCCTCGAAGCCGTGCTCGCGGTAGAGCTTCGCGGTGCGGTCGCTCGTCCAAAGGAACCACGCGCTGTGGTACCCCTCGGCGCGCATTGCCCGCAGCGTCCGCGACAGCAGCACCGCACCGACCCCGCGACCCCGGTACGCCTCATTGACGCCGAAGGGACCGAACCGCTCGGCCCGCGTCTGTGCGTACCCGATGATCGTGCCATGGTCCTCGGCGACGTGCAGCGTCACGGTGCGCGGGTCGCCACCGAAGAGGTCGCGCATCACGCCGATGGCATCCGGCTTCCAGTGCGGGAAGTGCTCCTCGAGGAACGCGAGCAACGGCACGATATCGCGCGGCTCCGCCCGGCGGATGGTGATGCCCTCCGAGGCGCGGTCGCGCTCGCGTGTTTCGGCGCTCGCCTCGGCGCGGTAGCTCGTGAGGTTGGCCTTCATGCTGAGCGGCCTTGCGCCCTCGTCGACCCCGATTGCACCGAGGAACGCCACGGCGTCCGCGTAGGCGTTCACATCGATGCCGGGCGTGACATAGCTCGGGATGTACGGCCCGTAGAGCACCTTCGTGACGCCGATGGGGGAGACGTGCGCCTCGAACGCGTGCATCAGCGCAGTGCCGATGCCCTGCCGGCGATGGCTCTCGCGCACGCCGAACCCGACGATCCAGGCGTCGGTGCCTGGGCCGGCGGGCGAGCGGTCGGTGTAGCCGTGGACGAAGCCGACGATCTCGCCGGTTGCCGGGTCGACCGCGACCGGGGTGGTTTCCGGCGCGAAGTTGGGATCGAGCAGGTAGCGGCCGCGCCAGGTGACGGCGTCGATCGGATCGGCCCACATCGACGCATTCCACGTCTCGAGCAGGCCGGGCTCGTCACCCGCCCGGTACGGGCGGATTTCGAAAGTCGGTGGCATGGAGTTCCTCAGGAACGAAAAGCAAAGAGCCGTAGGGGTGGATTCCGCCAGGATATCCGCATTGCCGCCCGCAGGGCGGCAATGCGTCGTCGCTGCCATTGAGCATCTTGCGCGCGCTTCGCGCCCGCCGGGCGGCTATCGCACGCGAATCCGCCCCTACGGCCGAAGGATATGCAGTCGACCCGGTTCCTGATCGAAACCGGGATCTCGCCTACGAGTTGGCTTCGGCCTCGGCGAGCTTGTCCTCCAGCTCCTGCCGGATCTGGTCGCCGCCGCGCTCCTTCCACTGGCTGATCATCTCATCCAGCTTGTCGATGCCGGCGCGGCCCGAGACGATCTCCGTGTAGGTGTCGTTCGTGTACTGGTTCAGCTCCGCGCCCTTCTCGCCGAGCGTCTCCGAGAAGAGACCGGCGGTCGGGTTGGCGATCGCGACCTTCGCCATCGCCTCGTTGTGCTTCTGGGCGAGAATCGTCTCATCCGGCATGCCGGCGTAGTAGAAGTAGTTCTCGCTCAGGAACGGGTACACCAGCGCGCTGCGGTCCGCGGACCCCTGCTCGGTGAGGCTGAAGCCGCCCTCCGGCAGCTCCTCGGAATGCACGCCCGGCTCGCCGTAGACGAGGAAGTTGTACTCCTCGCTGCCGAACGGCGCGACCAGGTAGTTGATCACGCGCAGCAGCTCGTGGAGTCGATCCTCGTCCTGCGCGGCCTTCGCGGAGATCGCGGTGAACCCGTAGAAGCCCGGAGTCTTGTAGGTGACGCCTTCGCCACCGTCATGACCTGGAAGCACGATCGGTTGCAGGTCGGCATCCGGCACCACGTCCTTGATCGAGGTGCGGTAGCCGGTCGGCCCGAAGACGGCGGCGAAGCCGTTGTTGCCCATGCCGACGCGTCCGCCGAGCATGAGGTCCTGCGCCTGCGTGACGTTGAGGTTCGCCGAGTCCGGGTGGTAGGCGCCGTCCTCGTTGAGCTTGACCACGTATTCGAGCGCCATGCGGTACTCGTCGGTCTCCATCGCGTTGGTGAGGGAGCCGTCGTCGTTCAGGCGCCAGCCATAGGGCACACGGAACATCTGGTTGATGATGAACGCGCCCCAGTTGCCGCCGAACGGCGCGAGGCCGTAGGTGTCGCTGGAGCCGTTGCCGTCCGGATCGTCCTTCGACATCGCCACGAGCATGTCGTGGACGACCTGCGCGTCCGTCAGGTCGGTGAATCCGAGCTGGTCACCCCAGTCCTTGCGGTAGTAGTTCGGGTCGTTGTTCTGCAGTACCGGCTTGGGGATGCCCCAGATGCGCCCGTTCACCCGCACCGAGTCCCACAGGTAGGACGGGTAGGCCGCGATGTTCGGGTAATCGTTGATCTGGTCCGAGGTGAGGATGTCGGTGAGATCGGCGAAGGCGCCCTGGTCGATTGCTTCGTAGATCACCGGCCGCGTCACGCCCGGGAGCAGGTAGAAGAGGTCGGGGAGGTCGCCGCCGGCGAAGGTGGTCGAGATGCGCTCGCCGTAGCTGTCGACCGGCACGAGATCGGCGTTCCAGGTGACGCCAAGCCGCTCCTCGAGCCCCTGCCAGTAGGTGTTCTCGTCCTTCGGCGTGGGCGGGGGCGAGTAGGAGAGGGCGAGGATGCTGACCTCGCTGCCGTTGCCGGGAACCTCGTCGACCGTCGTGAACGGCTCCGGGTACGTCGTGTAGGCGACAGGCACACCCTCGACGTCGGAGACGATGGCGCCGCCGGTCGCGGCGGGTGATGCCTGCGGCGTGGACTGCGCGGCCGCGCCGCCCATCAGCGGCACCGAAAGCGCGGTCGCCCCGGCGATGCCGGCAGACGTCTTCAGCACGGAACGCCGGGAGAACGTCCGGTCACGTCGCGTCGAACGGTTGTGTCGCATCGTGTCTTCCTCCATCAGATGGCGGTGGCCATCGGCTGTCCGGCCGCTGCGTCGCGGCCGCGCACGGGGCACCCTCGCGTGGGGGCGCGGACCCGTCCGGCCAGCTTCCCAAAGTCACATGAGCGTGTCAACTGAGCGTGTCAACAATCGCCATCACGGCATGAATACGGATGCGCGTTTGGCACGTAGATTGCACGGGGCTCGCGAAGCACAGGCGAGCACAGGCAATCTGTCGCAGCAAGGGGAGAGATGGTGAACAGAAGAGCGTTTCTGAGCGGGGTGGCGGCATCGGCCGCCGCCGTGATGGCATGGCAGAGCCGAGCGGGGGCATCTGCGACGCAGTGGCTGCTCGACGCGGCCGAGAAGTACAGGATTCCGACCGGCACACCCTATCCGCTGGTGCAGCTGCCGACCAAGGAGCCGATGGGCCAGGTCTACGATGTGCCGCCCAACTACGAGACGCCGATGCACAAGCTCATCGGCAGGAAGAACTACCCGCTCACCGACAACGAGTACTACTACGTTCGCTACCGTGAGCCGATGCCGCCGAAGCTGGATCCGGCGGAGTACACCCTGAAGATCTCGGGCGATGCGATTTCGAATCCCATCGAGCTCTCGTTCGATGACATCACGGGCTTTACGTCGGTGACGAAGGTCGCCGTCGGAGAGTGTGCCGGTCTCGGGCGCGGACTGCTGCGGCCGGTGGTTCCCGGCCTGCCGTGGACCAAGGGCGATGTCTCCTGCGCCGAGTGGACGGGCGCGAGCCTGAAGGCGATTCTCGAAGAGGCGGGGATCGACCCGGCGGCGAAGTTCGTCAGCTTCAGGTCCGGCGCGCCGACGATCGCGGGCATGCCGGATCAGGAAGGCAAGCGCCCGTACATCCGGGTCTACAAGCCCGAGTCGGTTCTGACCGAAGATGCCATGCTTGCCTATCAGATGAACGGCGAGGATCTCAATTTCTGGAACGGCTACCCGATCCGCCTCGTTGTACCGGGAACCTACGCGCCCAGCTGGGTGAAGCAGCTGACCGAGATCGAGGTGCGCACGAAGGAGGAGCCGCTCGAGTGGTCGGGCCGCGAGATCGGCGCGGGGTGGATGAAAACCTACTCGCTCATTTCCTCTCCGCCGGACGGCACGCAGGTGCTGAAGGGCACACCGGTCGAGATCGTCGGCATCGCCTGGGACCACGGCCAGGGGATCGAGAAGGTCGAGATCAGCGTCGATGAGGGCACAAGCTGGGAGGAGGCGAAGCTGGAGGAGCCGGTCAGCACGTTTGCCTGGCGTGTCTTCCGGCATGAGGTGCAGGTAGAAGGCCAGGGGCCGATGCGCATCCTCAGCCGCGCGACGAGCACGGACGGCTCCTCGCAACCTGTCGCCGTGCCGCAGGAGGTCTTCGACAAGGGCGGGCGGCAGAACAACGCAGCGGAGACGTACGCGGCAATCCTGGTAGGTGTATAACCATGACTTCCTTCACACGACGCTGGTCCATGATGCTCGCCGTTGCAGTGATGGCTACCTTCAGCATGGTGGGCATCCACACGGCGGCTCAGGGCGGTGAGGAGATCACGCTGCCCGTGGCGCAGGGACTCGAGCTCAAGGAGGGCGACGGACGTGACACGGTGGTGAACAATTGCCTCAAATGCCACACGCTGAAGCCAATCCTCACGCATGAGGGGTTCTCGGCGGACACCTGGGCGTCGGAGGTTGACAAGATGCGCACCAAGTACGGCGCGCCGATCACCGACGAGGATGCCGCGGTTATCGTGCAGTATCTCCAGACGAACTACACGGACCAGCCGCCATCCTCCGAGGACCTGATCCTGTACGGGTTCGACAACGCCATGGCCACCCCTCGGCCTGCAGCGAGCCCGGAGGCCCCTGCCGCTGCCTCGCCGGTCGCATCGCCAGCCGCGACTCCGGTGCAGTAGCCGTCGGCGACGTATGTGAGCATGGAACGCGGAACGGGACGGCAATTTGCCGTCCCGTTCCTATGCAGAATGCAGGTGTCCTGCCGGCGCCGCTCAACTCGCGCCCCACGAGTTGGCGCGCAGGTCGCCGATGCGAATCACGTCCCGCTGTTCGATCGCCATGGCGCGGTACTGCGGGTACTTCTCGCGGAGCGCGATGATCGCGGCGTCATGTCCCGTCTCGCCTGGAGCGAGGATGCTGGCGGAGCCCCGGATTTGCACGAAGGCAAGCTGGGACCAGTCCTCGTCGTAACGGTCGACCAGCAGGCTCACGCGCGGGTCACGCCGGATGTTGCGCACCCGCGCCAGCTCGCGGTCCGGCACCCGCTTCGGCTTCTCGTCCAGCGCGATCACGATCGCTGGCTCGTCCCCGTCGAGCACGGCGAAGCAGACCGGCACCTGGCTCGGGGTACCGTCCGCGCCGATCGTCGCCAGCCTCGCCACGCGCATGGCCACGACGAATGCCAGCTCGTCGCTGGTCATCGCCGCTCGCCGGAATCGTCGGACAGCTCGGTGCCGAAGTGAGGGATGCCCGCCATGAGACCGCCGTCGACGTTGAGCACCGCGCCGCTGACCCACGACGCCTCGTCCGATGCGAGGAAGAGGGCGGCGTTGGCGATGTCCTCCGGCTGGCCGACGCGGCCGAGCGGATACCACCTCGCGATGCGGTCGAACACCTGCGGGTCGCGGTCCACCCGCGCCTGCCAGATCGGTGTCTGCACCGTGCCCGGCGCGATGCAGTTGGCGCGGATGCCTCGCTGCCCGTACCGCGTGGCGAGGTTCTGCGTGAGGTTGATCACGCCCGCCTTCGCGGCGCTGTAGGGCTCCTCGCCGATGCCGGTCTGCCCGTTGACCGAGCTGATCGTGACGATCGTCCCGCGCCCTGCCTCAAGCATGCCCGGCAGGACCGCCTTGGCGGAGAGGAACACGCCCTTCAGCACGATGTCGACCGTGCGGTCCCACGTGTCCTCGTCGGTGGCGAGGATGTCGTCGCCTTGCGAGATTGCCGCGTTGGCGACGAGGATCGAGACCGGCCCGAGCGCGTCGCTGGCAAGGCGCGTGGCGTGCTCGAGCGCCGCCAGGTCGGTGACGTCGCCCGTGACGGGAATCGCGCGGCCGCCCGAAGCGGCGATCTCGTCGGCGACGGAGACCGCCGCTTGCTCGTGTCGGTCGAAGACGGCTATCGCGGCACCCTCCATGGCGAAGCGGAGTGCGGTGGCGCGGCCGATGCCGGAGCCTCCGCCGGTGATCAGCGCTACGTGGTTCTCAAGGCGCATGTTCGAGCTCCTTTCATAAGGAGTGTCTGGGGTGCATGCTGAGTTCCCTCTGTGGCCGCCCACAGGGCGGCAAAGTGACCCGGTCGCCATCAACGATTGCGTGTGCGAAGCGCACGCCGGGCTGGCACAGTGGCCAGCCCCTGCGTGATGACGGTATCCCTGGTTTTACGGCCCAGCTTGCTCCCACGTCTCTCGCAGATACTTCAACGTTGCCGGCAGCGCCTCCTCGGGCGGACCGGAGAGCCCGCGGCACTCCAGGCTGAGCCAGCCGGTGTAGCCGATCTCCTGCAGCGCCGCGAACGCCGGTGAGAAGTCCAGCATGCCGGCGCCGGGCTCGTCGCGGGTGTTGTCCGCGAGGTGGACGTGACCCAGCAGCTCGCCCGCCTCGCGGATTGGCTCAGCCAGGCTCCGCTCCTCGATATTCATGTGGAAGAGGTCGGCGAGGGCCAGCACACGCGGGCTTTCAACCATGCGCGCCAGCATTGCCGCCTGTCCGACGCGGTTGAGAAATTTCGCCTCGTAGCGGTTGAGGGGCTCAAGGAAGATCGCGGCGTCGCCCTCACCGAGGTGCCCGGCGATGCGCTGGTAGATGTCGATCGCCAGCTCGGGCAGCGCGGCGTCGTCGAACCCCGCCGATGGCCGGATCGGCACGGAGATGACACCGCTGGCGCCGAGCGCGGAGGCGGCATCGACCAGCTCCACCAGCTCGGTAATGCGGCGGTTGCGCTCGGTGTGGTCGGCGATCACCGGGTCCTGCTTGCCGGTCGTGCAGATCGCGGCGACCTCGATGCCGGCGGCGTCACGCGCGGCGGCGACGTCATCGACCTGGCGGCGGACGTCGAAGCGGTCGCTGTGGTTGAGCTCGACCCCCGCGAAGCCATACCCGGCCGCACTCGCGAACTGTTCGGCAACCGTGTCCCCGGGCAGGAGCGCCTGCTGGATGGAGAGGCGAAGCGGCATGTGGTTGGTCCTTTCGAGAGACGCGGTTCGTTACCGCCGATGATGCACGATACAGCGGCGCTCGCAAGCCGGTCGGGATGGCGCCCGGGTGACGGGATAGCGGCAGAACAACCTTGACACTGCTGTCCGGAAGTGGGACAGTGGCCGAGAATCAGGCGATTGTACAGTTTGGTTGGGACACATCGTTACCAGCAGAAACCCTCGACCGTGCGGCATGTGATGTCCGTGCCGGTCAGGTTGCGTGTATCGATATCAGTTCCGGAGCGTTACAGGCGTCTGAGTGCGAGGAGTTCGAGCGATGGCGGCCGTGCCGGATCGACCGGCGGCGCCCGCGCAACAGGAGGATCTTCAGTGATTCACGGTGAAGAACGTCGCAAAATCGATAAGTTGTTCCGCGAGGTCGCGGAGAAGGGCATGTCCCGTCGGCAGATGATCCAGCGGGCGGCGGTGCTCGGCATCTCGGCGCAGGCGCTCACGCTCGCGTTCGTCAGCGGCGCCCGCAACGCGGTCGCGCAGGGCAACGAGAACCCGCTCGGCGTGGACGCGGCGGCTCCGCTCGACATCGTCATCTTCAAGGGTGGCTACGGCGACGACTACGCCATCTACGTCAAGGATGAGATGTACGCGCGGGACTTCCCGGATGCGGAGCTCACCTACGCCGGCACCCAGCGCCTGCAGGAGCAGTACCAGGCGCGCGTCGTTGACGGCGAGCCGCCTGACGTGATGGACAACTCCGGCGCTGGCAACTTCAACACCACCACCCTCTACACCGAGGGCCAGCTGGCGGACCTCACCGACCTGATGGAAGCCCCGGCCTACGGCCAGGACGGCGTCACCTTCGCCGACTCGATCGCACCGGGCTCCCAGGCGGAGGGTGAGTTCGACGGCAAGCAGTTCGTGCTGAAGTACGTCTTCAGCGTCAACGGCATCTGGTACAACCAGGCGCTGTTCGACGAGCAGGGCTGGGAGTACCCGCAGACCTGGGAAGACATGCTCGCCATGTGCGAGAAGATCAAGTCCGACACCGACATGGCGCCGTGGACCTACCAGGGTCTCTACCCGCAGTACATGCGTGTCGTCTTCGACCAGCTCGTCTTCAAGAACGCTGGCTGGGACGGTCTCCTCAAGCTCGACAACCTGGCCGAGGACGCCTGGACGCAGGAGCCGGCGGTCAAGGCGCTCGAAGCACTGCAGGCGCTGTACGACAACGGCTACATCATGGAGGGCACCGAGGGCCTGAGCCACACCGAGTCCCAGACCTTCTGGCTCGAGGGCGACGCCGTCTTCATCCCGTGCGGCTCGTGGCTCGAGAACGAGATGAAGGACGTCATCCCGGACGGCTTCCAGATGGTCGTCAAGCCGACCCCGAGCCTGACCGCGGAGGACAAGCTGCCGCAGACGGCCGTGCAGGCGTCGGCCGGTGAGGACTTCATCGTCTTCGCGCAGGGCAAGAACGTCCAGGGCGGCAAGGAGTACCTGCGCATGCTCTTCTCGCAGGAAGGCGCGCGCTTCTTCTCCGAAGCGACCAAGTCACTCACGGTGGTCAACGGCTCGGCCGACGATCTCGATCTCGGTACCGCCTTCAAGTCCGTGCAGGATGCGATCGCGGCTGCCGGCGAGAACACCTTCGTCGCCCGCTACGCCGGCTGGTACGCGGACCTGAACGAAGAGACCCAGCTTCAGTTCGGCAACCTGCTGACCGGTCAGGCGACCGCTGAGGAGGTCTCGCAGTCGCTGCAGGAGTTCACCAACGAGCTCCGCGACAACCCGGACATCACCAAGTTCACGCGCGAGGCACCGGGCGCTTCGGCGACCCCGGCCAGCTAGTCGCTCGATTCGACGCGTCGGACGGGCGCGGGCCACACGGCTCGCGCCCGCTCCCTGTCCGGCCGCCGGCGCCGTCCTACCCGGTTCGGCGGTTGACGCCGCGTCGGGCGGGCGGCATCATCCACCGACAGACGTGCCGACACCGACGTGGCGTTACCCGGCTGCGGGCATTCCGTGACGCGTGCAGGAACCTGACCCATGAATCACCAGAAGTACCGACTCATCATCCCGTTCATGTTGCCGGCGGTGATCCTGTACGGCGTGTTCGTGCTGTACCCGTATGTTCAGGCGTTCTATCTCTCCCTGACGAGCTGGTCCGGCGTGTCCGCCAACAAGCCGTTCGTCGGCCTGAAGAATTATGGGAACCTGCTCACGGACGGCCGCTTCCTGGATGCGCTTCTCCGCAACGGTCAGCTCCTGATCGTGCTGCCAATGGGAGCGATCCTCATCGCGCTGCTTTTCGCCGCGCTCTTTACGCAGGGTGGCACCGGCATCATGGGGTCCGGCTTCTACCGGGTCGTCTACTTCTTCCCGCAGGTCATTTCCGCGGTCATCGTCGGCATCCTGTTTCAGTATGTCTACAACCCGCGCTACGGGCTTCTCAACACGACGCTCGAGAAGATGGGGCTCGACAGCCTGACGCGTACGTGGCTCGGAAACCCATCCACCATCCTCTGGGCGATCGCGTTCGTGTTCATCTGGAGCGCCGTCGGGTTCTACATGGTCATCTTCATGGCCAGCATGCAGTCGATCCCCACCTCGTTCTACGAGGCCGCGACGCTCGATGGCGCGACCCGCTGGCGGCAGTTCCGCGATATCACGCTGCCGCTGATGTGGGAGACGATCCGCACCACGCTGATCTACATCGGCATCCAGGCGCTCGACATGTTCGTGCTCGTCCAGGTGATGACCGGCGGCGGATCCACCAGCGCCTCGCGCAACGCCGAGGTCGTCGCGGTCTACATGTACACCGAGGCATTCACCAAGAGCCGGTGGGGGAGCGCCGCGGCGGTCGGGGTGATTCTGCTGCTGCTCACGATGCTGCTCTCCGTCGTGATCATGCGGGTGACGAAGCGGGAAACCTACGAGTACTAGCATTCGGGGGCGGCGCATCGCTGCCAGCGTTTTACAGGTGACGACATCATGGGCATGAATCCGACACCCGCCACATCGGCCGTTGAGCCAGCGGAAACCAGCGAGGCGCCGCGGCTCACGGGCGCGCAGGCGATCGCCACGGCGGGCCGGAAGGGCGTCAGCGCCTGGATCTATCAGCTGCTGGCCCAAATCCCGCTCCTGTTCTGGGCCGTCATGGTCATCTTCCCGTTCCTGTGGATGATCATGACCGCGCTCAAGACCGACCGCCAGATCCTGACGGACCCGTTCGGCTGGCCGGAAACCTTCCAGTGGGACAACTTCGAGCGGGCGTGGACCACCGCCAACATCGGCACCTACTTCTTCAACACGTTGGTCGTGATGGCGATGTCGCTGACCGGCACGCTGCTGGTCTCGGCGATGGCCGCGTACGTGATCGCGCGTTTCGACTTCCCCGGTAACCGCTTCCTTTACCTGCTGTTCATGGCGGGTCTGATGTTCCCGGTCTTTCTGGGGCTGGTGCCGCTCTACTTCCTGATGGGCGACCTGCACCTGCTCAACACCTATTACGGGCTGGCGCTGGTGTACATCGCGTATTCGCTGCCGTTCACGATCTTCTTCCTCGTCGGCTTCTTCAAGACGCTGCCGGGCGAGGTCGCCGAGGCCGGCATCATGGACGGCGCCAGCCAGTACCAGGTCTTCTTCCAGATCATGCTGCCGATGGCGAAGCCCGGCCTGATCGCGATGGGGATCTTCAACTTCCTGGGACAGTGGAACCAGTTCCTCCTGCCGCTGGTGCTGATGCAGAACGAGAACCGGTACGTGCTCTCGCAGGGACTCAACTTCCTCGCCATCAACCAGGGGTACGACAACGACTACAGCGCGCTCTTCGCCGCGATGGTGATCGTGATGGTGCCGACGCTGCTGGTCTACATCCTCTTCCAGCGACGGCTCGAGGCCGGGCTCACCGCGGGTGCGCTCAAGGGATAGCCAAAGCCGTTGTCGTCCGTGCGAAACCATGAGATACAGAGGCGTTGAGCCGTAGGGGCGGATTCCGCAGGATATCCGCCCGGACCGCCGCAGGCGGTCGATGCGTCGTGGCGATCGAACCAGTGATGGCTGATTGCCGCATACGCATTGCGCGCGCTTCGCGCACGCCGGGCGGACATCCCTTCGGGAGTACCGCCCCTGCGAATGTGTTCAGTCATCCTGATGCATGCGAAGGATTCGATTACCGTGACCACGAACGACGTGCCCGCATCCGCCCGCTACCGTGACGACGACCGCTCGACCTGGGGCAGGGGCTACGGGCGCCTCGCCGGCAAGAACGCGCTCGTCACCGGCAGCACCCGCGGCCTTGGCCGCACCATGATCGACTGGCTTGCACGCGAAGGGGCGAACATCGTCGTCTCCGGTCGCGAGCAGGCGGATGTCGACGCCTCCGTTGCCGCCATGCGCGAGCTCGGCGTCAGCGCCTGGGGATTCCCCGCCGACCTCTCCCGCATCGAGGACGCCCATCGGCTCGGCGAGCAGGCGATCGAGGCCGTCGGGCACCTCGATATCCTCGTGAACAACGCCGGCATGAGCATTCGGCAGGACTTCTGGGAGGTCTCCGACGAGCAGTTCGCGTACCAGCTCAACGTCAACCTGCGCTCGCCGTTCATCCTCGCGCAGCACGCCGCGCGCCACATGATCGCGCACGGCGACGGCGGGCGGATCGTCAACATCAGCACCGTCGGCGTCACGGCGGCGCATACCGACCGCGCCGTCTACAACCTCTCCAAGGGCGCGATCGAGACCATGACCCGGAACATGGGGTACGAGCTCGGGCCGCACGGCATCACGGTGAACTGCGTCGCGCCCGGCAACATGGCCGAGCGTCCAGGGAACGCCTTCAACGCCACCGTCAGCGACGAGCTCAAGGGAAAGTTCCGGCGGCAGATCGCCGTCGGCCGGGTCGGCAGCGGCGATGACATCGCCTCCGCCGTGCTCTGGTTCTGCCTGCCAGAGGGCGCCTACACCACCGGGCAGACGCTGCTGGTCGACGGCATGATGGCCCGCTTCCTCCGCGAGAGCTGAGCGCGTAAGGCACCCAGCAAGCACACGAGAACAGGGGAGACCACATCGGTCTCCCCTTTCGTCGTTTGGAGCCCGAGCGATCGTGCAGTCTCGCTGCTGCTCCGCCCATTCTTCGTTGCCTGGTTGCGCACAATATTCCGTATACGGTGAGGTGCCTATTGACGTGGCCCCGGTGCGTTGCTACGTTGCGAGTGGTTCCACATCACGCAGCGGAAGGCGTTGGGGTCTCGACAACGGCCGGAACAGAGCTCGGACGCTATCCATAGGAAGATGCCATATGAGTGACGACTGGAGGGGAAAGATCGGCGCCATTGAGCGGGCCGACATGGACACGTTCCTCGAAGAGGGCGTCCTCTGCCGTCTCGCTGTGCTGGACGGAGAGGGATGGCCGTACGTCGTTCCCGTCTGGTTCGAGTGGAATCCGGACGAGCAGTACTTTTGGGTAATCCCTCGTGAGAAGAGCGCCTGGGCGACGTACATGGAGAAGGATCCAAGGGTCGCCCTCACCATCGATACGTCGGAGCCTCCCTACGTGAAGATCGTTGCGCAGGGGCGTGCCGAGCTTGTGGAGACACCGAACGTCGGTGGCAAATGGGTCGAGATCGCCACGCGGATGTCCCGTCGCTATCTCGGCGAGCATGGTCCGGATTACCTGGAGCCGACCTTGAACAAGCCGCGCTGGCTGTTTCGTATCTGGCCAACGAAGCTGATCACCTGGCAGGGTGTCGAGTGGCACCCGAGATACAAGGCGTCTGGAACGTAAGTCACGAAGGGAGGTCAAGGAGATTATCGCCCGCAGTCGGGCGATGCGAACGGGTCCCTTACCAAACGTGTCGACTTTAGCGAGGTAGACATTGCCATGACTTCCCGTTCTGTCTTCGAGGCTTCCATGAACCGTCGCGACGTCGTCCAGAAATCCGCGGCCCTGGCCGCGTCCATGGGGCTCTTCGCACGGATGCTCCAGACCACTGTCGCCCAGGGCGAGCCGCTCAAGATCGGCTGGTCGACCATCTACCTGACACCGTCGTGGATGACGGAGACGAGCAACGAGATCGACGCCGAGCTCGAGCGCATGAGCGGGAACGGTGTCGAGGCCGACTACCAGGTTTTCGACGCCAACGGCGACACCCCGACCCAGATCGCGCAGATCCAGACGATGATCGACCAGCAGTACGACATCTGCCTGCTGATCGCCGGGTCCGCCACCGCGCTCGACTCCGTCGTCGCCGATGCCCACGCGGCCGGTGTCGTAGTCGTCAACTGGGACAGCCTTGTCACCACGAACGAGCTTACCGCCAAGGTCTATGAGGACCAGGTGGAGTGGGGCCGGATCACGGCGCAATGGATCGTCGACACGCTGGGTGGCTCCGGCAAGATCCTCGCGATCAACGGACCGGCCGGCATCGCGGTGAGCGAGCAGCGATGGCAGGGCGCGAAGGAGGTCTTCGACGCCAACCCCGACATCGAGATCGCCGGCACTGCGAACATCGAGTACAACGAGGCGCCGGCGCTGGTCGAGATGACGAGCCTTCTGGCTGCCAACCCCGACATCGATGCGGTGTGGTGCCAGGCTGGCGCTCACGCATCCGCCACGATGAAGTCGATGAAACAGCGCGGCATGAGCTATGTGCCGGTTGTCGGTGAGAACTTCAACGGCTTCCTGAAGCAGTGGCGCGACGCGCTCGATCAGGGCTTTACCGGGTTCGCGACCGCGGAGCTGAACTGGATGGCGGTTGTGTCGCTCCAGCTCGCCGTCAAGGCGGTCAACGGAGAGCCGGTGCCGTCGGAGGTCGTGATCGACCTGCCCATCATCACTGACGAGAACGTTGCCGAGTGGGCGAACGACGACCTGCCGGATGACTACTACACGATTCCGGAAGTCCCCTCGACCGAGGAGATCGACCAGATGATCGCCGACGCGCTCGCTGCGCAGGGCGGGGCCACACCTGTAGCCTCGCCTGCGAGCTAGCTGGCAGATGACCGGGTGGCGACGCCATCGCCGCCACCCGGCTGCCGCTTGCTCCTGACGGACGTGATGCGTGCTGCAGGTGGGAGATGCGACCGCCAATGATCGACGCTGCAGCCAGTCGAGGGAACCTCGAGCGAGGGGCACCGGAGCAACACCAGGAGTCCGCGATCCGTGCCCAGGGACTCACGAAATCCTTCTCCGGCAATGTTGTGCTTCGAGATGTCCATTTCGAGTCCCGTCCCGGTGAGGTCCACGCGCTGGTCGGTGAGAATGGCGCTGGCAAGAGCACATTGATCAACCTGCTGACCGGCGTGCATGTGCCGGATGCGGGCCAGTTGGTGATTGTCGGCCATCACTACAGCCGCCTCAACCCGCGTCAGGCCGACGCGCTCGGTGTCGCGACCGTCCACCAGGAGCTCAGTCTCTGTCCGCACCTCACCGTCGCAGAAAATATCCACCTTGGCGAGCCGCCCACGCGGCGGGGCCTGCTCGACCGCCGCGCCATGGAATCGTCGGTACGGCGTGAGCTGGACGAGATCGGTGTGGACATCGATCCCTCGCTGCTCGTCAATGAGCTGACGCTCGCCGAGCAGCAGCTCGTGGAGTTCGCCAAGGCCACCATCCGTATGCCAAAAGTGCTGATCCTGGATGAGGCCACCTCCGCGCTCGACAGCTCGCAGACGGCGTTGCTCTTCGCCTATCTGCGCAGGATGCGAGACGCGGGAGCCTGCATCATCTTCGTATCGCATCGGATGGAGGAAATCTTCGACATCTGCGACCGAATCACCGTACTCAGAAACGGCGAGTATGTCGCCACGGTCGCCGCAAGTGAAACGTCGACAACCGATCTCGTCCAGATGATGATCGGTCGCCGGGTCGAGGAGGCGTTTCCCGCAAAGCCTCGCCTCGAGGATGTGCTGGACGCTCCGGTCGCACTGTCGGTGCGCGATCTGGGGGCCGACCGCCGATTCGACGACGTCTCCTTCGATCTGCACCGGGGGGAGATCCTCGGCATCGGCGGTCTTCAGGGGCAGGGTCAGCACGACCTGCTTGAGGTGCTGTTCGGCCTGCATGCGCGCACCGGAGATGTCCAGCTTCACGGCACGTCGGTTGCCATTTCCAGCGAGCGGGAGGCCATCTCTCGCGGTATCGCCTACGTCCCGGAGGATCGGAAGACCGAGGGGCTGATTGTGCAGCTCTCGGTCGGCGAGAATCTCGCTCTGCCGAGCCTGCCGCGTCTCAGCCACCAGGGTGTGCTGGCAGGCGGCGAGCAGGGACTGGTGAGCGACCTTGTCAGGCGAATGGATGTGCGGCTGCGGTCTCCCCGCCAGACGCTGGCACGTCTCAGCGGTGGCAACCAGCAGAAGGTCGCGATTGCGAAGTGGCTCCCGCTCACGCCCAACATCTATCTCCTTGCCGAGCCGACCCGAGGCATCGATGTGGGCACCAAGCAGGAGATCTACCGGCTGATGCGCGAGTTGACCGCCGCTGGCGCATCGATCCTCCTCATCACGTCGGACACGATCGAGCTTGTCGGGCTGTGTGACCGGGTCCTCGTGATGTACGAGCGGCAGCCGGTCGCGATGCTGAGCGGAGACGATGTCACCGAGGAGAACGTGGTCCATGCGTCGGTGGCCGGCACCGCGCCGGGAGTGGTGGCGAGGGGAGTGAGTTCCGGCGAACGGGCATCACGACCGATCGCGGAGGAGCGGCGCGCGCGGCCCGAGGAAGGTGGAGCGTTCGAGAACCTGCCGAGGGTGTGGCGGGATGTCGCGCCGGTGTACACAATCGCGCTGCTCTTCGGGCTGGTCTACCTCTTCTCGGTGCGGGACACATTCTCGCTTGGGACGGTCAATAACCTTTCAACGTACCTGTTTCCGCTCTTCCTGGTCGCGCTCGGTCAGTCCGTGATCATGCTCACCGGCGGCATCGATCTCTCCGTCGGGGCGACGGTCAGTCTGGCCACCGTGCTCGCCGCGACAAGGATGAACGACAACCTCGGCTCGATGGCGCTGGCGATCGCGATTCTCGGGGCGGCCGGCGCGCTGATCGGCGTGTTCACCGGCGGGCTCGTCACGCTCGCGAGAATTCCGGCGATCATCGTGACGCTTTCGACGTCGTTCCTCTGGTCCGGCCTGGCGCTCTTCGTGCTGTCCACGCCGGGCGGGCACCTGCCGGCGCGGTTTGCGGATGCCTTCACGGGGAAGCTCGGCGGCGTGGTTCCCGTGACGCTGCTGGTGCTGGCCGCGGTTCTGCTTGTCTGGGAAGCGATCCGCAACTCGGTGATGGGGCTGCACATCTACGCCGTGGGCGACAATCCGCACGGCGCCTTCATTTCGGGAGTCAACATCCATCGTGCCCGCATGAGCGCCTACGCGATCGCGGGTGTGATGACCATGATCGGCGGGCTCGGGCTGGCCGCCTACTCTGGCACCGGCGATCCGCTGATCGGCACGACGTACACGCTTGCCTCGATCGCGGCGGCGGTGCTCGGAGGTATCAGCTTCTTCGGTGGTCAGGGGCACCTGCGCGGCACCATCGCCGGCACGCTCATCCTCGGGCTGCTGATCCAGATTCTCTTCCTGTCCGGGCTCTCGCCTTCGTGGCAGCGCGTGATCCAGGGGACGGTCCTGATCGTTGCCCTCGGCATCAAGGTGGCGGCGTCCTCGCGATTCAGGCTGGGTGACTGACCATGGCAACATCTGGCAACGTCCTCAGGCAGCGATCGAGCTGGCTGGACCGCCTCCGGCGAGCCGACCCGGTGGTGCTTACGGCTATCGTCCTGGCCGTCGTGTGGATCTACAGCCTGCTGCGTGTCGAAGGGTATCGGACGCTCGACTACAACCTGTTCACGCTCCGGGTGACGGCGTTCCTCATCATCGTCGCGGCTGGACAGACCATGGTGGTCCTGACCGGGGGCATCGACATCTCGGTCGCGGGCACGATCGGCCTCGCCGGCGTTGTCGGCGGCGTGCTGGTCACCAACATGGGCGAGTTCCCGGGCATCGCGCTGACTCTGCTCATCACCGCTCTGGTGGGGCTCGTCAACGGGCTCGGCGCGGTCGTCCTGCGGCTGCCACCGCTCGTCATGACGCTGGCGACCCTCAGCATCATCCAGGGCGGGTTGCTCATCTATAACGCCGGCAACCCTGTCAGCGGCAACTCGCCCTTCCTCACGCACCTTTCGAACGACTCGTTGTGGAAGATCCCGATGCCGGTGATCGTGGCGCTGGTGGTGATCGCGGTCGGCGTGTTCCTGCTCAGACGCACGACGTACGGTCGGGGCGTGTATGCGGTCGGAAACAACCCCAGAGCCGCCGCGCTCTCCGGCGTACCGACCGCGCTGGTGCAGATCTCGACGTACATGCTGAGCAGCCTGTGCGCCGGCATCACCGGTCTGTTGCTGCTCGGCTGGACGGGCTACAGCTATCTGAACATGGGTGATCCCTACCTGCTGACGTCCATCGCCGCGGTCGTGGTTGGTGGCACGTCGATCCTCGGTGGGCGCGGGTCGCTGGTGGGGACGGTGCTCGGTGCGCTCCTCTTGAATATCCTCGTCAACATCCTCGTGGTCGAGAAGATTCCCGAGGCCGGGCGAATCATGATTCAGGGCGCGCTCATTCTCGCGCTCCTGATTGTCTATTCGATCTCCGACGAGACGCGTTGAGGCCGGCTTGCTGGTACCGTGTCGCATGTATCCGGCAATGGCCGTGATTCATCAGCATGAACGATCTGGAGGGTCCGTTTCGAATGGATGCAGGGATGTTTGCCTACGCATGGGATCTCGAGGCCGAAGGGTATGACCGCGTGGTCGGCGAGCTCGCCGGCAACGGCATCACCCACGTCAACCTCGCGACTGCCTACCACGCCGGCAAGTTCCTGCTGCCGCACAATCCGCGACACCGCACGTACTTTCCCGAGGATGGCTCCCTGTACTTCCGGCCCGATCTCACCAGGTACGGGCGCATCAGGCCGCGCGTCAACGCTCTCGTGACTCACACCAGCGATCCCGTCTCCCGCGTTGTCGACAGCGCCGTGCGGCATGGCGTGGAGTACGTCGCCTGGGTCGTGCTGATGCACAACAGCTGGCTCGGCGCGAGGTACCCGGACGCGACCGTGCATACCGCCTTCGGCGATCCGGTGATCCACAGCCTCAGCCCAGCGCACCCGGATGTGCGCGAGTACGTCCTCGCGATGCTCGGCGACCTCGTCGCCCGGCACAACGTCGCCGCGCTGGCGCTGGAGGCACCCGCGTACATGCCGTACGCCCACGGCTGGCACCACGAGTTCGGCGGTGTCGCGCTGGATCCGGTGCAGGCGCGCCTGCTTGGGATGTCGTTCAGCCCGCACGAGGTTGCCACCGCGAGCGATGCGGGGATCGACGCGACCGGCGTCCGCGACACCATCGCCGAGCTGCTCGACCGCTCGTGGAACGACGGGTTCAGGCTCATCGAGGGAGAGGAGCTGCACCCGGAGGTCGAGGCGCTGCTCGAGGATGCCGACTTCGTCGCCTACGAACGCTGGCTCGCGGACCAGGCGGTCTCGCTGTCCGCAGCTATCCGGGAGACGGTGAAGGCGGCCAGTCCGGAGACCGACATCCGGCACTTCGCGTCGCTCGACGGTGGCGAGCCGGACGCGGCCCTGCTCTACACCGGCGACGGTATCCTCACCGGCTACGCGAGCAGCGACGAGGACGCGATCGCGCGGGCCGATGCGGCGAGACCGCTCGGCAAGCAGGTGATCGGCATGGTGCGGGCACTGCCGCCGGACACCACCGGCGCCGGGCAGATCACGCGTCGCGTCGAGGCGTGGCGCTCTGCCGGTGTCGACGGCGTCGACACCTACAACTACGGCTTCATGCCCCGCTGGGCCCTGCGCGAGCTCTACGACGCGCTCCGCTGATCTCCGCTCCCCAGGCCGGTCGGCACAGTTCGTGCGTACCCCGTTCCCATACGGACCGTGGCGCATCGCCAATGCGGAGCGCTGCGACAGTTCATGAAGCAGACAGTGGTATCGGGGCAGGGAGCGTTGTATGGCAGTACCGGGGTTCAACAATCTGAGCGCGGTGGGAGTGGGCAAGCGCGCGGTCAAGGATTTCATGGAAGACGACATGAACACCTACGCCGCCGCGCTGACGTACCGCATCCTGCTGGCCATCTTTCCGTTCCTGATCTTCATCCTCACGCTGCTCGGAGCGATAGGGTTGAAGGACTTCTTCGACTGGATGCTCGAGCAGGCGAAGGGCGCCTTCTCCGACCAGTTGTACACGCAGTTCCAGACGATCGTGGAGCAGGTGCAGGGCGGGACCAACGGCGGGCTGCTCTCGTTCGGTCTGATCGCCGCGATCTGGGCCGCGGCGGGCGGGGTTCGTTCGGTGATGCACGCGCTCAACGTCGCCTACGACGTCAAGGAGGAGCGCTCGATCTGGAAGAAATACCTGCTGTCGATCGCGTTCACCTTCGGACTCGCCGTGATCCTGATCGCCGCCGTGGCGCTGATGTTCCTCGGGCCGCAGTCGATGGAGTGGCTCGCTGACCAGATCGGCCTCGGGAGCGTCTTTGTCACGCTCTGGACCTGGCTGCGGATCCCGGTGGCGATCTTCCTGATGATGCTGGCGCTCGCGATGGTCTACTACTTCTTTCCGAATGTCGATCAGCCGTTCAGGATCGTCTCGCCGGGGTCGGTCATCGCCGTGATCGCGTGGGTGATCGCGACCATCGCCTTCTCGCTCTATCTGGGCAACTTCGCCAACTACAACGCGACATATGGGTCACTTGGCGGGATCATCATCCTCCTCTTCTACTTCTTCATCTCGTCAGCGGTGCTCTTGCTGGGCGCCGAGATCAACGCGGTGATCTTCAAGGCGGCCCACGCCGATCAGGACGAGAACGTGCAGGAGGGAGAGCGGAGTAAGGCGAAGCAGGAGGCGCTGCAGTCGGCGTAGTCCGGGATCGTGAATCTCCAGCGAGACGGGCGCGGCCGGTTTGGCTGCGCCCGTTTTGCGGGTATGATGGCGTGGTTGTGACCGCGACCCTACCAGTTGAAGGCTCATGAGCAGCAAACGTTCCCTGGCATTTCACACCCTGCGACACCGCGACTTCCGGCTGCTGTGGGCCGCCGACTCGATTTCCATGCTCGGCACCCAGATGCAGCGCGTGGCGATCATCGTGCAGGTCTACCTCCTCACCGAGGACCCGTTCCAGCTCGGTCTCCTGGCGCTGGTGCGGTTCCTCCCCATCCTCATCTTCGGCATCGTCGGTGGCGTCATCGCCGATCAGCGTGACCGGCGGCAGGTGCTCATCTACGCGCACATCGGGCTTTTCCTCACCTCCGGCATCCTCGCCGTCGCGACCTACGCCGATGCCGTCAGCATCTGGCTGATCTACCTCGTCACCTTTGTCTCCTCGACCTTCAACGCCGGCGCCGGTCCCGCGCGGCAGGCGATCATCCCGTCGCTCGTCCCGCGGGAGGAGATCGCCGGCGCGGCCACCATCGCCAACCTCTCCATGCAGACCGCCGGCATTGTCGGGCCCGCTCTGGGCGGCGTGCTTATCGGCGCGTTCGGTGTGGGTGCCGCCTACACCTGGGATGCGCTGTCGTTCGTCGCCGTGATCGCCGCGGCGGTGATGATGCGCGTCCGGCCCGAGAAGCTGGTGGTGACGACACGCGGGCTCACCGCGGCGAAGGAGGGGTTCGTCTTCCTCTTCGCCACGCCGATCCTGCTCGCCGTGATGGCGCTCGACTTTGTCGCAACCTTCTTTGGCTCCAACACCACGCTGATGCCGATTGTCGCGGACGAGATCCTTGGCATGGGCGCGAGCGGCATGGGGTTCCTGCTCAGCTCGATCGCCGCGGGCGCCGTGATCGGCAGCCTGATCATGAGCGTGCTGCCGGTGCCGCAGCGGCCAGGCCGGGCGATCATCCTCGCGATCATCGGCTACGGCGCCTGTGTCGTCGGGTTTGGGCTCAGCCGCAGTGTCGAGCTCGCGGTGCTCTTCCTCGCCGGCTCCGGGGCGGCGGACGCGATCTCGATGGCGATGCGCCACGCCATTCGCAACCTCGTCACGCCGGACGAGTACCGCGGCCGCATCGCCGCCGCGCACTCGACCTTCGCCATGGGCGGACCGCAGCTCGGCGAGTTCCGCGCCGGCGCGATGGCGGCCGTTGGCGGCACGCCGGCGTCGATCGTGATCGGCGGCATCCTGACCATCGTCGCGACACTTGCGGCGGCGCGCCTGGTGCCGACCCTCGGGCGCTACGACAGCTCGAGCTGGCACGAGGAGCCCGAGCCCGCTTCCACCCGCACTCGGACGCCGGCCCCCGAAACCGGCTGATCCGGACACGTGTCTGACCATCAGGAAATGCACGCAGATGGATCTCACGCCATGATAAGCCTTCGACCTGCGCAACCGAACGACGCCGAGGCGATCGCCGAGATTCACACCTCCTCGCGGCGGGAGGCGATGCCGTGGCTGCCCGTGCTGCACACCGATGCGGAGACCCGCGCGTGGGTCGCAACCATCGTGCTGCCGTCTCAGACTGTTTGGGTCGCGGAGACTGATGGCGAGGTCGTCGGCTATGTGACCGTCGATGATGGCGAGCTGAACGACCTCTACGTCCAGCCCGGCTGGCAGGGGCAGGGCATCGGCGCCGCGCTGCTCGCAAAGGCAAAGGCGCTCAGTCCGGGTGAGCTCAGCCTGTGGGCGTTCCAGCGCAACGCCGGCGCGCGGCGCTTCTACGAGCGCCATGGGTTCATCCTGACCGAGCTCACCGACGGCGCCGGCAACGAGGAGCGCGAGCCCGACGCCCGCTATCGCTGGACCGCCGACGCTGACGCGGTGTAGGGACACCGCAGTCATCCCGCCTTGACACGCCCGCGCCAGGATGGAACACTCTCTCCCCATGAGACAGAGTCCGTATCCGTGGCTGGAGGATGGACTCGGATGTCTCACCCCGCTCATTTCTGCTCGCGTTTGCGCATTCGCAGGCGCTCCGATGCCGGATGGCTGCCGGCCGGGAGGGTGGAATGCGCTTGCACCTCGGCACCGTTGGAGGGACGTGTGGCGAGGCGAAACGACGACGATCGAAACGAGTTCCATCCGGCTTTCGGATCGGTGCGCGATGCCTAGGCATTCGACGGCGGTACCCGCCCGTCGGGATGCTCCGGTACGTGGCGATTGCCACCGGAACCCCGAGACGCGCCATGGTGCCCAGCCCACTGACGGCGACCTCCGGTCCCATGCGCCACCGCGACGAAGGCGGATGCAAGGAGCACTACATCGTGCCAGCAGATCAGTCCGGCAGGGATGGCGCCGGATTTCCGACCACCTTGTCTCCAGAATCGATAACCAGCGGGCGTGGACCCTACCGGGTCGTCGCCATCGTGACGGCCGTGATGATGCTCATCGGCGGCTTCGCCTTCATGCCCATGGGCGCCAGCGCTCAGGACGCCTCCTCCGAGGCGACGGATGACCTCAACCTGCGATCCGACTCGGCGCTGAATTCCGACATCCTCGACGTGATTCCCACCGGCGGGTCGGTCGAGATCCTCTCCGGCCCGGACGGCAACGGCTTCTACCAGGTCGTCTACAACGGTCAGAACGGCTATGCCTACGGGTACTACCTGACCGCGGACAACGTGCAGAGCGGCCCGGTGAACACGGGCGGTGACCAGGGCGAGGTCTATGTCGCCAACGGCCCGGTCTACTTCCGCAGCGGACCGAGCGAGGGTGACCCGATCATCTCGGTGATCCCGAACGGCGCGCTCGTCGCCCTCACCGGTGACAGCGCGAACGGGTACCTCAGCATCATCTACACCGACCAGAGCGGCTGGGCCTACGGCGAGCTCGTGCTCGGCACGGGCGACGGCCAGGTTGATGCACCGGATACCCCGGCCGAGCCGGAGGTCCCGGCGGCTCCCGAGACTCCAGCCGAGCCCGAGGCGCCGGCCGCACCCGCGGCTGTTCCGGTCGGCGATGCCGTCACCGGTAACGCCAGTGTCGTCAGCGGACGACTCTACCTCCGCGTCGGGCCTGGGCTCGAGTACGAGATCGCGACTGTGATGCCGGACGGCGCCGCGCTCGAGCTGCGCGGTGACGCGCAGAATGGCTTCTTCCCGGTGAGCTTCGATGGCACCACCGGCTGGGCGTCAGGCGACTTCCTGCAGATCGGTGGCGATCAGGCGGCCGAGCCGGAGACACCGGCGGTCCCCGAAGAGCCATCGGCGCCGCAGGAACCCTCCGCCCCGGAGAACGTGGACCCGACCCCGACACCGGTCCCGACCGAGGAGCCGGCCGCGCCGACGCCGACCGAGGCCCCGGCCGAGCCGTCGAGCCCGCCGGTGAACGGCAGCGACGGGTACACCGAGGACGAGATCATCCAGATCATCTACGCCGCGGCCGACAAGTACGGCCAGCCGCGCGAGGACATGCTCCGCGTGGCGCGCTGCGAGTCCGTGCTCGACCCGAACGCGGTGAACTCCTCGAGCAACGCGAGCGGCCTGTTCCAGTTCCTGCCGAGCACGTGGGAGACGACTCCGTACGCCGACCAGAACATCTTCGATCCGGTCGCGAACGCGGAGGCCGCCGCCTGGATGTGGGACAACGGCCGCCGCAACGAGTGGACCTGCCAGTAACGACAACTCCGTGATGCGCGCCCGCTCCGGCGCGCATCGATCCGGCACCACATGGCTCCGCACCACCCGGCACAGGGTGGTGCGGAGCCTTTTTATGTACCGGATTCAGGCGGCAATGCCTCAATTCGATCGTTCAGTTATGGTAATATGGCCGTGCGGAAAAGGTCGACTGACATGCAAGAGCCCACCAAACGCGCAGGAAGGCACTGGGCAAGCCGTCTCTTCACCTTGAGGCGTCCAACGCCGGTGATCGAGGCCAGCCGGCGACTGATGCGGATCCGCCACCAGAGAGGAGAGGACGATGGCTGATTCCCTGTTCGAGGCGATGGCACGGGCTGTTGGTGGGCCGATCTCCCGCCGCACGGTATTCACCGGAAGCGTGGTGGGTGCAACCACGGCGACATTGTCCGCTCTCAGATTGCCTGCCAGCGCGCAGGAATTGACGACGGCTGCAACGCCGGGTAGCGCAGCCTCTGCCCGCAACCTGTTGCCGTCGTGGTCCGACAGTGCTGCGAGGGACAGCATCCTGGCGTTTCTTGACGCCGTCACCGACGAGTCGAGCGACGCCTACGTCGAGCCGGCAGCCCGCGTCGCGGCATTTGATAACGACGGCACGCTCTGGTGCGAGATGCCGTACATCCCCCAGTTCGATTTCGTGCTGGCGTACATCCGCGAGCAGGCGCAGGCACATCCCGAGCTACGCACCGTTCAACCCTACAAGGCGATCTGGGAGCAGGACGCCAGCTATTTCCAGGCTGCCCTCGATGCCCTGGCCGAAGGCGATCTGGAGACGGTCATCGAGTTCCTCGAGGTCGTCATGTCGCCGTTCGCCGGGCTGACACCGGCGGAATACGAGGCGATCGTACAGGCGTTCTTCGATCAGGCCACGCATCCCGAGCTTCAGGTTCCGTATCGGCAGGTCATTTACCAGCCCATGGTGGAGCTGGTCCAGGCGCTCCAGGATCATGCCTTTGACGTCTTCATCGTCACTGGCGGTGGTCGCGATTTCGTTCGGGTGATCTCGGATGGGTTCTACGGCATCGCTCGTTCCAACGTGATCGGAAGCAGCATTGATCTGTCGTACCAGGCGGACGAGCGGGGTGGCGTGCTGATCCGGCGAGACACCATGGATCAGCCGTTCGACGATGGGCCCGGCAAGCCGATTCGTATCGAGATGCAGGTCGGGCGGCAACCGATCCTGGTCGGCGGAAACTCGGATGGTGACGTCGCCATGCTCGCCTATGCAAACGAGCAACACAGCAACTTCCTCGGCCTGCTGGTGCACCACGACGATGCGGACCGGGAGTACGCCTACGACGATGGCGCCGAAACGGCGCTCGAGCTCGCGGCCGTGCAGGGATGGACGGTGATCAGCATGAAGGAGGATTTTGCGACGGTCTTCCCGCCTGGAGATGCCTGACGGTCGCCCCAGGGTTGCGTCGCCAGCCCCGGCCGGTGCAGCCGTGCCGAGGTTCCGGGCACGGTGTTCGCCCTGGATCACCGTGACGTTGCAGGTATGGCGCCCCTCGTATCCATGTGTTCACAACTGCAAGGAGGAAAGCCATGAGTGGTTCCGCGCACCAGAAGGATTCCAATCGATCGCAACTCGATGCGTCAGTGGATGCCAGCGATGACGATAGCTCGCCCCAGACAAACCGTCGCGGCGCCATCCGCCTCGCAGCCGGTGGTGTCGCACTCGCGCTCATCGCCCCCGGGATGAGGAGTTCCGCCGTGCTGGCCCAGCAGGCTACACCTGCGCCGGCGGTCTCGAAGGAGGGTCTCTACACCGTTATCCGGAGCCGGGTCGTCAAGGCTGACAGGTCGATCGACGAGCTGAATACCGCCATTCGGGATGGCCTCGTGCCGCTGATCGCAGCGATTCCGGGGTTCGTCGAGTACTACGTGGTGCAGAACCCGGACACCCGCGAGCGAACCGCCGTGAGCATGTTCCTCGACAAGGCTGCCGCGGACGAATCCACGACGATGGCGAATGATTTCATCAACGGTCAGGGACTCAGCCGATTACTACGAGAGCGTTGAGCCGGTCGTCCTGGAAGGCGATATCGCCGTCGCCAGCACCTGACCCTGCTCATGGATCCATGCTGCTCCTTCATGGAGCTGTAATGAGGGGATGCACCAACCGGGAACACGCGATTCGCTTCGGCAAATATCGGAAAGGGAGAGTCGCCATGCGCAAGCTTCTTGCACTCGTGATCGTCCTGCTGTTCGCTGGCGTACAGCTACCCGCCAGTCTCGCCCAGGAGGCCACCCCGGCCCCTGCCGGAGACATCGAGGCGATGAAGGAGCAGGCCCGGCAAAACAACGTCTGCGCCTGGCCGGTCGAGGTTGCGGTCGATGCGCTGAATGTGGCCTACCCCGACGCGAACGCGTCGTATTTCGTCATGCCGTATACACTCGCGCCCGGGCAGAGCCTGATCCTCGACGGCGTGTATCCATTCGCTCGCTTCTCCTCACTGACGACCTACTACGGCGTTGGCATGGCGGGCCAGGGGATCGAGACGCTGGACTGGCTGCGCGACAACGAAATCGCGCCGAACCCGGGCAGTGCCAACCCTGCGGATGACGCGAATGCTCCCGACGATCCGGCACAGCGGTCGTGGACGGTACGGGTGACCGGCACGGCGCCGATGGGTGGTACGCCCGGCGCCACGCCGGCGTCGGAGGGCAATGTAATCGCGGCGCATCCCGAAGGCGCCACGGATCAGCTCGGCATCCTGGTGCTCCGTATCTACGTCCCGCAGGATCCGGCCGATGTCACGGGTGGGGTGGGGCTTCCGAAGCTGTCCTTCGAGGACGCGAATGGCGAAAGCCGCCAGCTCGCTGCGTGCTCGGCAGAGGAGGAGCAGACCTGGACCGAGGTCATTCGCCAGCTGGTACTCGTCAACGTCGCGGCGGCTTCCCGGCTGCCACTGCCCACCAGCGCCGATGCCCTGCCGGAGTGGGTCGAGTCCCCGGTGCCCGGTCTGGCCCCGAATCCGGACAACCGCTACCTGATGGCACCGGTGTCATGGACGCCAGGGCGCATCGTGGTGATCCGCGGGCAGGCGCCGACGGTCCCGGATAGTCGCGCCGGGGACTCTCCAGCGACGCCGGCCGACCTGCGCTACTGGTCGTTCTGCACCGGGTCGAACATCGTCGAGGCGCCACTGGCCTACCCGACGACTGCCTGCATGTCTGATTTCGAGATTCCGGTCGATGCTGACGGCTTCTACACGGTCGTCGTGTCGCAGCCGGAGGACCAGCCGTCCAATGCGACGGCTGAGAACGGCGTGGCCTGGATCCAGGGGGCTGACCCAACCTTGCCAGACCTTGTGATCCTGCGCCATATGCTGCCGTCCGACGCGTTCTACGACCAGTCAGTCTGGTCCGTGCCGGAGCTGACGCCGGGTGCCGCTGAGCCGGTCATGGGCTCGTACTTCCCGCAGACCGTGTACTGCGACACCGCCACCTTCGAGGAAGGCGGCGCCGACGCCTGCTTCGTGGCGGATGGCTCGGCCACGCCAGCGGGATAGGAGATAGCTGACCAGTTGGCGGGCGATCCACACGGGTCGCCCGCACCGACTGGAAAGGAGTTCGATGTGCGAAGGCTGCTTATGGTGGTGATCGCCTTGGCATTCGTCGGCGTGCAGATTTCCGCGGTCCTGGCCCAGGGCGCTACGCCCGCGGCAACACCCACTGACGTCCAGACGCTCCTCAAGCGCGCGAGCCAGGGTGACGTCTGTTCCTGGCCGGTGACCGTCGCGGTGAATGACCTCAACGTCTTTTATCCCGAAGGCACCTCGGCCTACTTCGTCACCCCGTACATCCTCGCGCCCGGGCAGTCCCTCGTGATCGAGGGCGCATACCCGTTTGCCCGCTTCTCCTCGCTCGTGACGTACTACGGCAGCGCCGCCGGTGGGCAGGGGCTGCAAGTGCTCGGTTGGATGCCTGACATCAACATCGCCCCCGACCCCGGCAGCGTCAACCCGAACACCGGTGACGAGGCAAGTACTGACCCGGCCCAGCGGCACTGGACGGTCCGCGTCACGGGCACGGCGCCGGTCGACGCCACGCCGGTCCCCCTGGAGTCGAACGTTCTGCCGGCGCATCCGGAGGGGGTTCAGGGCGCGATCGGCGTGCTCATCCAGCGCGTCTACCTGCCCGATGACCGCACGGATCCGACCGCTGGGGTGGGGAAGCCCGCGCTCAGCCTGGAGACGGCGGATGGCGAGCGCCGGGCGCTGCCGTCCTGCTCCGCTGAGGAGACCGCCGGGTGGTACCAGTTCTTCAACGCCCGCATCAAGGCGATCCTCGAGGTCGTGCCCCCGCCGCCGACCCCCGCGAGCGTCGATGCCCAGCCCCAGTTCACCCGCACCATCTTCGAGGGTCTCGCGCCGAACCCGGACGCCGCCTACCTCACCGCGCCGGTCGCGTGGGAGCCGGGACGAGTCGTGGTCATTCGTGGCATGGCTCCCCGGTCCGGCCCAGGCGATGACGTCGACGTGCGCTACTGGTCCTTCTGCACCGGAGCGAACACGCCGCCGTATCCGGCCGCGTCGTGCATCCCGGATGAAGACGTACCGGTAGCGGAGGATGGCACCTACACGCTTGTCGTCTCGCAGCCGGAGGACCGGCCGGCGAACGCCACGGCCGAGAACGGCGTCGCGTGGCTCGCCGGAGCCGACCCGACATACCCGGACCTGATCGGCCTGCGCCACGTGCTGCCGTCCGACGCGTTCTACGACCAGTCCGGCTGGGCGGTTTCACCGGAGGTCACCGCCGCAGAGGCGTCGGCCATTATGGGACCGTACTACCCGCAGACGGTCTATTGCGACGTGGCCACGTTCGAGGAGGGTGGCGCGTATGCCTGCTTCGCGGCGGACGCGTCGGCCACACCGACCGGATAGGAGATAGCTGACCGATTCGCGGGCGATCCACACGGATCGCCCGCCCCGGCAGGAAAGGGGTTCCAGATGCGAAGGCTGCTCATGCTCGTGATCGCCCTGATGTTCGTTGGCGTGCAGATTCCCGCGGTGCTGGCGCAGGAGGCGACACCGCCCGCCTCGCCGCCATCCATGACCGAGTTCCTCGATCAGATTCGGCAGGGTCAGGTCTGTGCCTGGCCGGTGAAATTAGACGTCGAAGAGTTCAACGTCGGGTTCCCGGACGCGAACTCAGCCTACTTCGTCATTCCCTACATCCTGTCGCCAGGGGAGTCGATCGTCGTGCAGGGCGCATATCCCTTCGCTCGCTTCTCCTCGCTCGTGACGTACTACCGGGATGTGAGCGGCCAGGGCACCGGCCTCGAGCTGCTCGGCTGGCTGCCGGACTACGCCATCGAGCCGGATGCGGGCAGCACCAATCCGGCGGTCGACCCCAACGCCTCGACCGATCCCGCCCAGCGGCAGTGGACCGTCCAGGTGACCGGCACCGCCTCGGCCAGCACCACGCCCACGGTCGCGACGCCGGTGGACGGGCAGAACGTGCTCCCCGGCATGCCGGCGGACATTGAGAACGCGATCGGAGTGATGATCCTGCGGATGTACGTTCCGACGGATCCGAGCGACGATACCGGCGGAGTGGGCCTGCCGGCCCTGACGCTCGAGGACGGGTCCGGTGGCAGCCGCACGGTGACCGAATGCACGGATGCAGATCGGGAGACGTGGGGGACGTTCTTCATCCCGTTCGCGACCCAGATCATCCAGGAGGCGCCGCAGCTGCCGCTGCCGCCGAGCGTGGATGCCCCGCCGGAGTGGGTGCAGACGACGTTCCCCGGGCTCGGCACCAACCCCGACAACCGCTACCTGGTGGTGCCGCTCGCCTGGAAGCCGGACAGGATCGCCGTGATCCGTGGGAAGGCGCCGACCTTCCCGAACAATCGGGCCGGTGATCCGCAGACGACTCAGGCCGACCTGCGCTACTGGACCTTCTGTACAGGCTCGAACGTGATCCCCCTGCTCACGGCGTCCTGCGCGCCAGACTTCGAGATGCCGATCGCTGCCGATGGCATGTATACGATCGTCGTCTCGCAGCCGGAGAACCAGCCCGCCAACGCGACGGCCGAGAACGGGGTGGCGTGGATGCAGGGCGGTGACCCGGACCAGCCCGAGCTGTTCTTCCTGCGCCACCTGTTGCCATCCGACGAGTTCTACGACCAGTCCGCCTGGGCGGTGCCGGAGAATGTGGTCGGCGCCGCAGAAGACATCATGGGGCCGTACTACCCCCAGATCGCCTACTGCGACACGGCGACGTTCGAGCGTGGCGGCGCAGATGCCTGCTTCGCAGCGGGTGGGGCGGCGACACCAGCTGGATAGCGCCGAGAGCGATCCGTGCCTGAACGGATGAAGCGAGCGGCCCGGGCGTTGTGCCCGGGCCGCTCTTTGCGAGGAGATCGGTGAAGCGCGGTCGCGTCAGTCGCCGGTGTCGGCGTCTACGCTTCGGACTTCGATGGAGACGACGCCCCAGATGTAGCGCCCCTCGGTACGATCGCCCGGCACTACAAGCATCACCGGGCCCTGGTCACCGGCAAGTGGCTGCCCGTCCTCCGCCCAGGCGAGCAGGTACGGCTGAGCGCCGAACTCCGGGTCGATCTCACCCATCGAGAGGACGACGGTGTAGCCGTCCTTCGCGGTGAGAACGACATACATGTGCAGCGATGTTTCCAGCCGCTCGGGGTCGATGTTCGGTCCCGCCACCTGCAGCACGTCCCAGAGGCGAGCACCGGTGTAGGTATGGTGCACCTGCGTGCCGTCGGACATGAGGTAGGTGGTGTCGGCCGTCTCTGACGACAGCGACTGGAGGTCGGACAGCGACAGCGTGCCTGGGCTCGCGACCTCCCCGCTGACCTGGATGGTCTCGGCGGCCGCTGGCGAGGCGGGAGGCGTCGCTTCCCGGCCGGCTGCGTGGCCGAGGCTTGCGGTGGCACCTGCCAGCCCGAACACGGTGGCGAGGAACAGGCAGAACGAAGCGTGTCGATCTTCATGGTTTCAACCTTTCTCTCCTGACTGCCCTGGTCAGCTGCCAGGGAAGCAGTCTCCGTAGCAGAGATCCGGGTATGCGGTGTTGCACATGACCTGGAGCTTCTCCATCGTGGTGTCGCACGGTGCGCAGGTGGCCGTGTCCTTGTCGAAGCACGCCTTGTAGGGACCGTTCGGGATCGAGCCCACGCTCTCGACGCCGACGAAGACCGGCTCCCCACCGGCCGACGCCCAGACCTCCATTGCACAGCTCGTGTAGGTCGGGCAGTCGTCGATGAAGAGGGCGGCGGGGCCGAACTCGGCGGGGAGCCGCTCGATGAGTTGCTCGCGGGTCACCGGTTCGAGGTTGCCGCCGCGGTAGGCGTCGAGAACGTCTGCGCCGTACGTGACGGTGCCGGCAGCCTCGTCGTAGACCGGCTCGACCAACTGCAGCACGACGACCCCCTGGCCGGCCTTGAACTCACCGACCAGAGCCGCGTTGGGCGGATTCGCCGCGCCGAATCCGAGGTTGTTGAGGAAGTTTCCGGTGGGCATGGCGCCGACGACACGATCCGGGCGGTCGGAGAAGTAGACCGTGAGCCCGGTGTGGCCTTCCAGCGTGAGCAGGTAGGGCGCGCCGTCTCCAGGCGCGGGGGTGCCCTCAACCGTTGGTGTACCGGCGTTGGAGTTCACCTCACCGCGCCCAGAGGCGAAGGTCTGCACGAACATGAAGACGGGATTCTCCCCCTCGGTGGGGTGGCGAGCGTCCGGTGCCGGCGTGGACTCCTGGGCGATGGCCCTGCCCGAGAGACCGAGGCCCAGGCCGGCGAGGGTGGTCCCCAGCGCAGTGCGGCGGGTGGTGCGTCCGGCGAGTCGGCGGGTGAGGCGGTCGAAGCGGGTGGTGTCCATGCCGTGCTCCTTTCACGTGTCGATCAGCGGTCCTGCTCGTCGTCTGTACATGGTATGTACCGTTGTATGGACCTGGAATGGCAGGTCCGTTTTGATGAGGAGGGCACGTGGTTCGCCCTCCTCATCGCGTCCTCGCTAGCTCAGGTCGACGTCCACCACCACGCGATGGAGCGTGCCGGTGAACGCGAATGGCGCCTCGTAGGCATCGGTGACGACGCTGCGCTTGTCGTAGCCGCAGGTCAGATTCTCACCAAGGGGCCAGACAAGAGGGACGGTGACGGGGATCTCGGCCTCGCTCACCAGCGTGTCATCGACGAACAACCGCCCGATCCCGGGCGACCCCTTGCCGACGGAGTAGTCGGGCTTCCCGGTGACCTCGAAGCTGTACTTGAGGGTGTGTGCGCCCGCCGGCACGCCGCCCGGTGCCTCCACCCGGTATTCTTCGAGGCCGACGTAGTTGTGGACGTAGGTCAGCGTGCCGTCCTGGACGTAGAAGCTGAAGCCGCCGAAACGGCCGCCCAGCGCGAGCAGGACGCCCTCGGCCCCGCCGGCCGGGATCTCGACCTCGGCCGTGATCGCATGCGAGCGATTCAGCATCGGTGGCGCGGCGGTCTGCACCACCTCGCCGCCACCAACGTAGTAGACGTATCGGGAGCGGGGCGGGGTCCGCGGCGCCGACGGATCGAGCAGGCGCGATGTAAGGCGAGGATCGAGCGGCAGCACGTTGTATTTGCCGGCTTCTGCCCACCAGCGACTGACCATCTCCTCGACCTTGTCCGGATACTCGCTGGCGAGGTTGTGCGCCTCGGAGAAGTCCTCCTCGACGTGGTACAGCTCCCACCCAGCCGGATCGAGCTCCTGCAGCGCCTCCGCCGTCAGGGGCTTTTCCAGAGGCCATTGGCACACCGCCTGCCAGCCGTCCTGGTAAATCGAGCGGGTCGCGAACATCTCGTAGTACTGGGTGTGACGAGGACTCGGCACGCTTGCGTCCTCGAAGGACTCCTTGATGCTGACGCCGTGCATGGGATTCTGCGGGATTCCCTTCACACGGTCTGGTGGTTCGATCCCGATCGCCTCCAGGACCGTGGGAACGAGGTCAATCGCATGCAGGTACTGCGTGCGCCGCTCGCCGCTCGCGGCGATTCCCTTCGGCCACGAGATGACGAAGGGGTCGCTGATGCCACCCCGGTACGTCTCTCGCTTCCAGCGCCGGAAGGGGGTGTTCCCGGCCCACGTCCAGCCCCAGGCGTAGTGGTTGTAGGTGGCCGGAGTGCCGAGCTCGTCGATCATGGCGAGGTTGCGGTCGATATCCTCCGGCACGTAGTTGAGGAAGAGATACTCGTTGATCGAGCCGACCGTCCCTCCTTCCGCGCTCGCGCCGTTGTCGGAGACGAACGCGATCAGGGTGTTGTCCAGCTGGCCGATTCCCTCGAGAAAGTCGAGTACACGGCCGAACTGGTCGTCCATATGGGAGATGAACCCGGCGAAGACCTCCATCATGCGGGCGAACAGGCGTTGCTCATCCTCCGCGAAGCTATCCCAGGCGGGAATCGCGGGATCGCGCTCCGGGAGTTCTGTGCCGGCGGGAATGATGCCCAACTCGAGCTGCTGGCGGTACGTCTCCTCACGAAGCGCGTCCCAGCCGTCATCGAACCGTCCCTGGTATCGGTCGGCCCACGCCTTCGGCACGTGGTGTGGCGCGTGACCGGCGCCGTAGGCGAGATAGAGGAAAAACGGCTTGTCGGGCGTGGCGGCCTTCAGGTCCTGGATGTAGGTGATCGCGCGGTCGGTCAGGTCCTCGGAGAGGTGGTACCCCTCCTCGGGGGACTTCGGCTGGTCCGCGAAGTCGTTGTTGTTCACCAGCGACGGCTCCCATTGGTTCGTTTCCCCGCCGAGGAAGCCGTAGTAGCGCTCGAAGCCACGGCCCAGCGGCCATTGCTGGCGCGACCCGCCGAGATGGAGGTCGTCGAAGGGCGTGAGATGCCACTTGCCGGCCGCGTAGGCGGCGTAGCCATGCGCGGTGAGGATCTCCGAGAGGAAGCCGTTCTCCAGCGGAATGCGGGCGTCGTAGCCCGGATAACCAGTGCCGAATTCGGAGACCGTGGCCATGTGGTTGGCGTGGTGATTGCGCCCGGTCAGCAGGCACGAGCGGGTTGGCGAGCAGAGGGCCGTGGTGTGGAAGTTCGTGTACAGAAGGCCGCTGTCGACCAGGCGTTGCAGCGACGGGGTCTCGATCGGCCCGCCGTAAGGGCTGGTCTGCCCGTAGCCGACATCGTCGACCACCCAGAACAGGATGTTGGGTGCTCCCTCAGGAGGCTGCGGAAGCGCGGGTCGGGCCGGGATCGACTCGTCGGTGGTGAGACCGATTACTTCGTCGCCCGGCTCGGCGAGCGGTGGCGGTGTCGCGGCCGGAGAGGCCGCCGGTGTTGGTGTCCCCTCCTGCGCGTTCGCGTGGATACCTGTCGCTCCCAGCAGGCCGGTGGCAGCCCCCGCCGCCGTTCCCTTGAGCGCGTCGCGTCGCGAGATGGTCAATTCATGCGGAGGGCTCTCGGGCCCGAAATCGAAGGGTTTCATGGTGAGATCCTTTCAAGCCTGGTGGAATCGATGGCTCGCACCTTGTCCGGGCGCGATGATGTCCCCAGATCAATCGGTAGAGGTTGCGGGATGCGGTGCCTCCTCTCGCGCCAGATACGCCATCACGTTCGATGGCGCCCTGTCCGCGCGCAGCTCGGCCGCCATGGCGCGCATCGGCTCGTCGATGTGGGTGAAGAAGGCCTTGTAGCCGGCGCAGAGGTAGTTGCACCCGGGCGTGCCATCGGCGGTGGCGAGGAAGCGGTTCTTCGGGCACTCGCCGTGACAGGCAAAGCGCACCGGGCACTGCCGGCACTCCTGTGGCAGGGTGTCGCGCTTGGCACGCCCGAAGGCGCGCTGCTGGTCTGATGCGACCAGGTCGATCATGCGCTCCTGCTGGATGTTGCCGAGCAGGTGCTCCTGATCGACGAAGTGGTCGCATGAGTAGAGGTCGCCGTTGCGCTCGAGCGCCAGCGCATCCCCGCAGGTCTCCGAGAACATGCACAAGCCTGAGGGCACGCCAGCCCACGATGCGAGCGCGGCGTCGAACATCTGCACGTACACAGTCCCGACGTCACGGCGCACCCATTCGTCGAACACGGTGGTCAGGAACCGCCCCCACTGTTCGGCGGTTACCGAGCGCTCGCTGACGACCGTTCCGTCACCCTCCCGCTCCACGATCGGGATGAGCTGGATGAACTCCGCCCCGATCTCGTCGCGCAGGTACCGGTAGACGTCCAGCGGGTGATCTGCGTTGGCGGCGTTGACGGTCGTGAGGATGTTGTAGTCGACGCCGTGCTTCTGCAGGAGCCGGATGCCGGCGACGACTCGGTCGGCGGTGGGATGCCCGCGCCGGTCGGGCCGAAAGGCGTCGTGCATCTCGGGTGGGCCATCGAGGCTGACCCCGACGAGAAACCCATTCTCCCGGAAGAATGTGCACCACTCGGCCGTGAGCAGCGTGCCGTTGGTCTGCAGGGTGTTCTGGATGGTCTGGCCAGGCTTGCGGTAGCGCGCCTCGAACGCGACCGCCCGGCGGTAGAAGTCCAGCCCCATCAGCGTTGGCTCGCCACCCTGCCACGCGACCGTCACCTCCGGCACGCGGTGCGCCTCGATCAGCTGCCGGAGGTACGAGTCGAGGACCTCGTCGCTCATGCGAAGACGCTCGCCTGCGTACAGAGCCATCTTCGGGAGATAGAAGCAGTACGCGCAGTTCAGGTTGCAGAGCGCGCCGATCGGCTTGGTCATTACATGGAAGCCAGGTGGGGGAGCGGGGGTGACCATGTGTGTCTCCATCCATTGGCAGGCGACGAACCCGCTAGCTGGGAATTCGCTCCAGGGCGGCTACCATCAGCTCCCATGTCTTCTCAACGGATGCGATGTCGAGCTGCTCATCCGGGGAGTGCACGTTCTGCAGCGTCGGCCCGAGCGAGATCATGTCCAACTCCGGGTAGGTCTCGGCGAACTTGCTGGTTTCGAGGCCGGCGTGGACCGCCATCACGCCCGCGTCGGTGCCGAAGACATCGCGATATACCTCCTCCATCAGCGCCAGAAGTGGCGAGTCCGGATTCGGCACCCAGCCGGCGTACGCATCGTGGAAGCTCGTCTCGGCACCAGCGAGCGCGAACACGCTGACGATCATGTCCCGGACGGCGTCGCGAGCGGAGTCGATGGCGCTGCGCGTCAGGATGCCGACCTGCATCTGGCCGTCCCCGAGTGAGATCGTTCCCACGTTGGTCGAGGTCTCCACCAGGCCCGGCACGGAGTCGCTCATGCGGATGACGCCGTTCGGGCATCCGTTGAGCGCGTCGATGACGCGGCGCTGGGCGTCCGGTGCCATCACGCGCGTCGGCGCGTCCACCGGCGCGGCTTCGACGCGCATCTCGGGTTCAGTACCTGCCAGCTCCGATTGTGCGGTTTTCGCGAAGGTGTCGACGAACGACTCCACGGAAGCGAGGTGGGCCTCGGGCACGGCAATGACGGCTGATGCGCCGCGCGGGATTGCGTTGTAGCGGTCACCGCCGGCCATGGAGGTCAGTCTCAGGTCTCCTTCGCCTTCCAGCTCGTTCAAGAGCCGGGCCAGCAGCTTGATCGCGTTGCCCCGTCCCTTGTCGATGTCGATGCCGGAGTGCCCGCCCTGCAGGTCAGCCACCGTCAGGTCCACGCCGACCATGCCGGTCGGGATCGATTCCTCCTCATAGGCAAGGATCGCGTCAATGTCGACACCGCCGGCGCAGCCGATCGTGAAGACACCCTCCTCCTCGGAGTCGAGATTCAGCAGAATGGTGCCCTGGAGTACCCCCGGCTTCACCGCCGAGGCGCCGGTGTAGCCGTCCTCCTCATTGACGGTGAACAATCCTTCGAGCGGTCCGTGCGCGACGTCATCCGCCTCGAGCAGCGCCATGATCATGGCCACGCCGATGCCGTTGTCAGCGCCGAGCGTGGTGTCCTCGGCCCGCACCCAGCCACCGTCGACATAGGCGCCTGATGGAGTCGGTCTCGAAGTCGTGCTCCGATCCCTCCGCGGGGACGCCGACCATATCCATGTGGGCCTGGAGGACGACACCCCGGCGGTCCTCCATCCCCGCTGTCGCCGGCTTGCGGATGAGCACGTTACCAACCTCGTCCACTTCGGTCTCGAGCCCGAGGCCGCGCCCGAAGTCGGCGACGAAGGCGCTGACCTTTTCCTCGCGGTGGGAAGGCCTGGGTATTTGTGTCAGCTCGTAGAAGTGCTGCCAGACCGGCTTGCGGCGAGAGGCTCGCGACGGCATCGGCCAGCGGAACTCGTGCGGAAGTGATCGGCGTGGACTGCGCGCCGATCTTCGGGACGGGGTAGCCAAGGATGACAGCACCGAGCCGCCGAGGAGCGCGCCAATTACCAGCCGGCGTCGCGAGGAGCTGGCCATCAAGGCATCCGCAGTGGGCTGGCATCATGTCTGTGTGCGTTCATCTTGGTGCCTTTCCATCTAGGGGCTCGTCAGGGCCTGCCAGCTTCCGAGATCGCCGAGCCAGGCCTTCATCAGCGTGGTGACAACCAGGCTGACCACAAAGGCCAGCACATTCGTGGCGATCCGCTGTCGTCGCTCCAGATGGCTCGTGTTTCTCATGGCCTGGGCGCCGGCGACGGCGGAGAGAAGCCGGCTCAGCAACACGATCATCGGGCCGACGACGGGAATGAAGCCGAGTATCGCGATCACCTGCGGTGTCTGGGCGTATCCCATCGCTGAGAGAAGCTGTTGCAGCGAGGTGGTGCTGTGGAAGACGGTGATCGCGATCAGGGAGATCAGCCCGGTCCAGAGCAGCCAATGGGCGACGGCGGCAAGTGCCGCCCCAGCAATCGCGCCGGGCTCCCAGCCGGTGATGAGCGCCGTACCGATGGCCGCCGCGGCGGTCACCATGCCGACGACCCACCCTGCCTGGCGAGTGGCCGTCGGGTCTCGTGCCGTGTCGGCGTAGATGGAGCCGTCGAAGCGAAGGACCCGTTTCATGCGGTGAAGGACGATTTTCCAGTCGGCGAGAGGCAGGTGAGCGGGTTGCCGTGGATAATGCTCGATGACCTTGTGGTCCTGGGCATCCATGGAGTTCCTCTCTCTTCTTGTCGTGCTCGACCGCCTGGACGGTGATGAACATGTCTCCCGGAGTGCGATGTGCGGACCTCCGGGCGACATGTACAAGCCGTCCCGCGTCACGCTTCGACGTTCTGGATCGACACGAGGAACGCACCCACGCCGAGATACACGTTGCCGTCTCGGTCGAAGTACTGCCCGCCGAAATCCTTGATGTTCGCTCGACCCAGACCGATAGGGATGCGCCAGATCACGCGACCATCCCACGAGTCGATCGCGGAGAGGTAGTACATGCCTCCCTCGATGGCCGAGATGGCGTCGTTCCACTCGCCGGTGTGCGCGAAGATGATGCCGCTCTCCCGGCAGAGCATGTTCATGCCGATGGTGACGGTCCTCGTGTCTTCCCAGACCACCTCCGAGGCAGTGCCCGAAGCTGCTCCTGGGATCTCGACCATCGTCAGCCCCGGCTCGTTGGAGACAGTCTGTGGGAGGCGGGGCGCCGTGTGGCCGAAGTTATTCGGGACCACTATCCGGTTGTTGACGCCGATCACCGATGCCTCGCAGGCACCGCGCATCATGGGGAAGATTGGTGTTTCCGACACAAGCTGGCCGGTCTCGGCTTCCAGCACAACGAGGTTCAGGTACGGATTGGCGTTGTCAGTGATAGCAACCAGCTTGCGGCCATCGGCGTCCACCATCAGGGTCGGCGTGGTGCCAGAGCCGATGTTGGTGTGTCCTGGCTTGAGCAAGCCGCTGTTCTGGTAGGCATAGGACCAGCGCGTCTCGATCTGCCCGGTTGCCGGGTTGAATGCCAGGGCGTACAGGGCGCCGGAATCAGAGACGCCCTCGGAGGTCACGCCGTTTGTCACCATGTAGCAGCCGCCGTCGTCCACGGCGAAGGTGTTGTTGTTCCACTGGCTCTCGAAGGGGAGCGCATGGAGCAGCTCGGTGACCGTCCCGTTCGGCTGATTCGTGTCGGGGGTGATCCGTACTATTGCCATGTGCGCCGGTGAGCTTATCGACACCAGATGACCGGCAAGCTCGTACCCGCCGGAGAGCAGCACCCAGTAGAGCGTTGGATCGCTCCAGTCCGGCACGGCGCCGTACACGGAGTTGCCCGTTGGCGACCCGGTGATCAGCTCAACGAGGTTGCCGCTGGCCCAGAGCGGATCGAGTGCATCGCCAGCGGCTACGTTTGCAGTCGGGTAGCAGGCGATGGCGTTGTTGTCGTTGTCGATCACAACGGCGTTGTCGTCGCTGTTCAGGTAGAAGTAGCCACCACCGAACGACCCAGCGCTGTAGCTTCCGGTGCTGTGGTGAGCCAGGATGTTCAGGTCCTGATCGAACACGACGAGCTCATACTTGCGCTCCTCCGACGCGGCGAAGAGATTGATGGCGATGCCGATCATCTGGTTGGCTGCGTTGCATGCCATGGTTGGTGTGAAGCCGAACGGATTGGGTTGCTTGATGACCCTCAGCGTCGACCCGCTTGGCCCGCTCAACCCGACGGAATCCGTGCAGTAGCTGTCCTGGTGCGCCGAGTTCCAGTTGCTGTCAGCCATGAAGGGATGCTGCGGGAGCGTCACACCGGCGAAGAGATTGCGCTGGCTGACCGCGGGGAAGACCTGAACGGTCGTCTCGCTGCGCGCCAGGTCAGGACGCGTCTGCGCGCCAGTGGTCGGCGTCGCACCCTGGGCTGGCTCCGGCGTCTGCGCCCTGGCCGCTGCAGGTGCCGCCAGCGTGGCGGCTGCCGCGCCAGCGAGCGAGGTCTTGAGCAGAGTTCTGCGGGATGTGCTGGACGAAGTCATTGGGTGCTCCATTTCGCTACGAAAGCTATGCGTCAGGGATCGATGCAGATGGTCGGTATCCTCACTTGCCATGCGCCTCCTCACGAGAGTGGCGCGATACAACGCGAGAACGTGTCGTTTAGTACATCGGTGTTGATCGCGCCGGGAGCCCCGATCGCGACGATCTGCGTGAGCGGTGGGTGCTCGCCCCAGTCGCCAGCCAGCGAGATGTCGACACGCCGGCCGACGACCTGGAGCACGGCATGCTGGTTCGGGGCGTCCCTCGTATGAATCACGCCCTTCGCGCGGTAGATGGTCGCCGGCAGCTTCGACGCGGCGACGCGCAGGGCTTCCAGTGAGAGGGGAAGATCAGTCTCGTAACTCCAGGTGCTGAATGCTCGCGAGTGATCGTGATGCGCATCTGTGCAGCCGGGATCGTCACATGCAGGTGGTTCCGAGCCGTGCCGGAGCTGCTCCGGATCGAAGCGTCCTACGGATAGCAGGACGTCCAGCGGCACGTCGCAATGACGTGCCTCGATGAGCCGGTAGCGGTGGAAGCGGCTGTCGAGCCATCGTCTGATGTGGGCGACCTGTTCCGGCCCGACGAGGTCGACCTTGTTGAGAATGACCAGATCGGAGCACGCCATCTGGAAGAGCTTCAGCTCCATCAGCTCGGGCGCGGCGAACACCTGGTCGGCGTCGACGACGCAGAGGATGCTGTCGAGCCGCAGGCGGTCGCGGAAGGCCGGGTTGTTGAAGGTCATTGCGATGCTCGCCGGCTCTGCGACGCCGCTTGCTTCCAGCAGGATGTACTCTGGTTGCTCGGGCCGGCTGATCGTCTCCATCACGGTTTCGACCAGGTCGTCCCGGATGGAACAGCAGACGCAGCCGTTGGCGAGGCTGATGACCCCGCTCTCCACGCCGACGATGAGCTCCGCGTCGATGTTGATCGCGCCGAAGTCGTTGACCAGCACCGCCACCCTGAGCCCATGGTTGCCGTTGAGGATGCGGTTGAGCAGCGTCGTCTTGCCGGAGCCGAGGAAGCCCGTGAGGATCGTGATCGGTATCGCGGGCGCGACATCGTTCGCGGTGTCCATGGCCATCAGTCCCTGGTGGGCGGCGCGGTCGAGAGCCATGGGATTTGTCCGTCGTGAGGTATTCACTGTCCCGCCTCCGGTGTCGCGGCAGGTATCAGGTTCGCCGGATCTACCGTGATCTCCTCGCCCATCTCGCTGACGAGGGCCCACGGTCGCATCTGGTCCTTCGGGGTGAACAGTGCCGGGTCGATTTCAAGGTCACGGATGGATTGCTGCTGGTAGGCCAGCACCGGGTTCGAGGTCGTCCGTACCTCCATGGTGACGTTCTCGGCCGCCGACTCAGCAGACGGTGGCACGACGTTGGTGGTCTCCGGGAACGCGGCCTCGCGCACCCAGACGTTGTCCCTCGTGACATTGACCACCGTGTGATCGATGCCGAAGGCAAAGAGCCCGTTGTAGTGCATCCGGATGCCGCTCAGCATCTCACCGATCAGCGGGCGGTCGAAGGAGAGGTGCGTCGCCATCGCGATGCGCGGCTGGATCAGGTTCGCGAGGTAGCCAACCGCGTAGTGCGGCGTATGAAGGTTGTCGATCGTGAGCGCGGCCATTTGCGGCGAGATGCCGAACTGGACGGCCATGAGGTTGATGGTGTCGACGATCAGCTCCGAGACGAAGACGTCAACGCCCTTCGCATGTTCGACGGTCAGCTCGTCAGGCTTGCCGTCGCCGGTCCAGACGAAGGAAAGACCGTTCCAGTCGAGCCGGTAGGCGGAAGCGCCGTCAAGCATGTGTGATCGCCGCCAGTGGGTGACCGTCACGCCGTCCTGGTCGTAGCAAATCCCGCCGTCGTCCTTGTAGTCGAACTCGTTGACGTCGATCTCGTATCCGTCGGCCATGCCGCCGATCGACCACATGGATGTCCAGAGTCCCATCTTCGTCATGTGGTCGCACATGGCGGCAGTGCCCATCTCCGGTGTCGGGCCCGATGGCCCGGTCACGCGCAGGGGAACCCAGCGCCCGTTGAACGGCCCGAACTGCCAGAGATAGGGCATATCACCGTAGTGGTCGATGTGCAGGTGGGTGATGAAGATGTCGTTGATCTCGGGGATCGGGACCTGGTGGGCGATGATGTTGCGCAGACAGCCGGGGCCGAAGTCGAAGAAAAAGCGCTTGCCGTTGCCGAGCTCGACCATGATGGCCGTGCCGGCCTGGGACATGCGCGGCGGCCACGGGTTGCTGCCCATGAACGTGATCCGCATCTCGTCCGGCCCCAGGGTTTCGGTCTGCGGGATGTAGGTACTGGTGTTCCTGACCGACGGAGTGGGGTGGTAGTACGGCGGCATCGACAACCCGCTCCCGGGAGGCGCGCTGTACGCGTTTTCCGGCTCGGGACATGATGTCCCAGCTACCTCAGGTGTTTGCGCCGTGGCCGCCCCAGAACCCACAAGGGAAGCCGCCGTTGCGGCGCTGCCAAGGATCAGGTTTCGTCGAGATGTGCTGGGACTCATGGTTTTCTCCGTTTCACGAAACGCCGCTGCCCGTGCGCAAGGCAATTGATCAGCATCAGCCCGGAGTTTGGTTCCCGCTTGCATCGCCGCCAGTGGCGGGATCGTGACCGCACGAGGTGAGCACTACGATGCAGGCGTGCCCTCTGCCGGCTTGCGGAATGGCTCGTCGGTCGGCCCCAGGTGCGTAAGCAGGATGACGACTGGCTCTTCCCCGATGGCCCTCTCGGCCTGCGCGGCCGTGGCGTCGAAGGTCAGCACGTCGCCAACGGTGGCGCTGGTCTCCGTGCCGATGGGTACCGGTTCGGCCGCCGGAGTTGCCTCGGTGGCTGCGTCACTGCCCCGGGTGATGCCTGCCTCGCCGGCCAGGAGGGTGAAACCGAGCGTGCCGGACTCGATCCAGTAGATCGTCACTCCCGGATGGGTGTGTGGATCGAGTCTCGACCCCGGCTCGAAGACAATGCGGCGCAGGGAGAGGGCCTCCCCGGGCGCCGTCGGCGCCTCAATGGAGCCGAGCACCTCGGTGGTGACCCCAAGTGCCGCGTCCAGAGCCGGCGTCCCCTCCTGGCGCCGACCGAACGCTATGCCAGTGCCGCGTGACATGGCAGCGATCAGGCCGGTCGCCGTCGCGAGAGCAACTCGGCGGGACACGGATGTTTCAAGGATTGGCGGAGCAGTGTCCATGAGAGATGTGTCGGGAAGACCCTGTCGGGATGTGCTGGTGGGAGTCATTGCCGCTACCTTTCCATGTCTCGGCCTGGGGCAAGGGGACGTGATGCGTCTCGAATCCTCCTTTCGGCACTCTGGCCGGTTAGGCATCTCACTCAGCCGATCAGCATCAGGTTGCGCTGCGGCTCAGTGAGGAATTCGGCACCGTCTTCGGTCACCACGAGGTTTTCCTCCAGGCTGACCCAGCCGTATCCCTCGACCACCGTTCCGATCTCGAGCGCGTAGACCTCGTCGGTCTCGACGATGCCGTCCGGTCGGGTGCCGTAGCGCTCCCACTTCGGAGCCAGCAGCGTGCCGCCGTCGTGCTCGATGCGGCCGATCTGGTGACCGAGCGCGTAGGGCCACTCCTCGAACCCGGCCTTGGCAAAGATGTCGCGCCCGATCTTGTCGACCTCCCAGCCGCGGACGCCCGGTTTGAGCGCCCGGGCGGCGGACTGGATGACCTCGTCCACGACCGCGAACGCTTCGCGTACCGCTGCCGGTGCGTCGGACTCTCCCGGCTTGAGCAGGTACCAGGTGCGTTGCATGTCCGAGGTGTACAGGTCCTGCTTGACGCCGAAGTCGATCGCCAGCGTCTCGCCGGGGTTGATCGCGAATTCGCCCGGGCCGGCGTGGAAACCGGGCGAGTCGGGGCCGGCGATCACCGTCGGGCAGTACGCCCAGTCCCACGCCGAGGTGATCCCGCGCTTGTCGAGCTGGGTGTGCATGAAGTCGGCGATCTCCAGCTCCGTGCGTCCCGGTGCGAGCATCGCGCCCGTCGCGTTCCAGATCTCGACGGTGGTCGCGACCGCCTGTCGTATCCGTCGCTGCTCCTCGGCCGACTTGCGCGACCGCACGCGCACCGACACCGGCTCGCCGGAGACGACTCGCTCCCAGTACGGGGTGTCGCCGAGAATGTCCTCGAGCCGGAGATACATGCCGTGGGTGAGCCCGTCGGCCATGAAGTTGTCGATTGAGTAGTCGAGCGCCAGTGTTTGCGGGTCGTACTCGCTGATCGCCGCTCGAAGTGCCTCGCCGAAGTCCTGCACATAGCCGACGACATCGGCCCAGGCGCCGGTGCTGCTGACGTTCCCGACATCGCCACTGCCGACGATGGCGCGATGGTTTCCGGAGCGCGAGATCAGGAGAGCGGATTCCCAGGTGACGCTGGTGCCGAGGATCAGCGGCAGGATCGGATCGCCCAGCGTGTCGCTCTCGCGAGCGACCGGCATCCAGAGGTCGATGTCCAGCTCATCGAGGATCTGCGTCGCCTGCTCCAGCTTCTGGCGCACGAGGTCGGCATCAGTGGCTGTGGGGGTGGCCGCGTTGGGGATGACTACCGGTGTGCCGGGGTTGTCGGGCGTGGCTCCGCGAGCGACGCGCCTGCCGGCGATGCCTGCTACGGCGAGCCCCATCGAACCAGCGATGATGTGTCGACGGTCGGTTCTCGGCGTCGCTGCGTTCCGTGCCAGCGTGACAGATCGAGCGTCCAACGCAACCTCCTCTCGCAGTTGTCACTGGTGTCTGCGACGGTCGATGACACTCGATGCTCGGTGTCGGGACCGGAGTGTCCTCGGAGTCTCGCGCCGTCGCCGTGACAGGAACGGCGCGCCATGTTGAAACCGCATGGTCCTACAGCACCATGGTGAGGATCAGGTCGTGACAAACCCAACCGCATTATGGGGAACAGTGCATCAGTTTCATGGCAGTGGAGATGGTTCCGTGTGTCGCGGGGCATACGGTCCTCGGCACGGGCGCTGCTATGATCCCGCCACGAGGTATTCGCCGCTTAGCGACCGAGGTTGCCCATGAAGATCTACGCCCTGCACGAGAACCCCGAGTGGTTTCCGCCCTTCGCCGCCGCGCTCGATGCCGCCGGGCTGGCATGGGAGGAATGGATGATCACCACCGGCGCCGTCGATCTGGACGCAGAGCCGCCCGAGGGCGTGTTCTGGAGTCGGCTCAGCGGATCGTCACACACACGCGGCAACGTCTACGCCAAGGAGTACGCTCGCGCCGTGATGGAGTGGCTCGAGTCCCACGGCCGCCGTGTCGTCAACGGGCGCGAGGTGGTCGAGATGGAGGTGAGCAAGGTCCGCCAGCTCACCGCGCTTGCAGGCCCACGGCATCGACGTTCCACGCACCATCGCCGTGATCGGTCGTGACGACCTCGTCGCCTCCGCCCGCGAGATGCCGCTGCCGTTCATCACCAAGCACAACCAGGGTGGCAAGGGGCTCGGCGTGCGGCGCTTCGACGATCTCGCTTCCTTCGAGGCATACGTCGCGTCGGACGAGTTCGAGGAGCCGATCGACGGCATCACCCTCCTGCAGGAGTACGTGCCGCCGCGCGACGGCACCATCACCCGTGTCGAGACGGTGGGATACGAGTATGTCTACGCGATCACCGCGGACGCCGCGCGAGGCGGCTTCCAGCTCTGCCCGGCCGACGCCTGCGAGCTGGATGAGAACGGCCGACCGAAGGAAGCACCGAGCCTCTTCGCGCTGCGCGAGGGGTTCGAGCACCCGATCATTGGCGACATGCTGGACTTCGCCCGCGAGTACCGGCTGGAGGTCGCCGGCTTCGAGCTGATCGAGACTGCCGACGGCCGCACGGTCGTCTACGACGTCAATACCAACACGAACTACAACCCGGACGTCGAGGCGGTGGCGCCGAAGTCCGGGCCGGTGGAGATCGCGAGATACCTGCATCGGGTGCTCGCCGAGACCTACGCGCTGGCGTAGGCGCGTGACGGTCCGCACCGACCGCCGCCGGCTGGTTGCGGGCGCGATCGGGCTCGCCGCCGGGGGCAGCGTCTCCCTTCGGTCGCGCCCGGCGACACCGGCGTTCAACGAGACGTTCGAGGTCGTCGTCTCGGCCGACGCCGGTGGAGATCCCGTGCCGTTCTCCCGCGAGGACTTCGGGACCGTCGGCATCTACGACATCGACTGGCTCACCGAGCCCGGCTTCTCGGTGTTGCTCGACAACCTTGCCGCGTCGCCTGGCGCGTTCCACGGCGTGCGGTTCTTCGGCGCGTTCACGTCCGGCACACCCGAGCGGTTTGAGCCGGAGAGCGGCGGCACCGTCTGGGCGGATCCCGACGCGCCAATCGACTTCTCGCGCACGCTCGATGCACTGGAGGCGCTCACCACGCGCGGTCTCGTGCCGTTCGTCGTCTTCGGGTTCTTCCCGCCCGCCGTCTCGAGCTCGCCGATCCACCCGCCAACGGAGTGGGGCCGGTGGAAGACGCTCGTGCAGTCGTTCCTGCAAGCCCTGGAGGGTGACCCTCGCTTCGGGGCCGCGGCGATCGCACGCTGGCGGTTCGAGGCATGGAACGAGCCCAACGAGGGGCGATTCTGGACCGGGACCGAGCAGGAGTACCACGATCTCTACCGCGTGACGTCGGCGGCGGTCGTGGAGAGCGGCCTTCCGATCCGGCTGGGCGGCCCGGCGATTGCCTACAAGCCGCAGGAGAATCCGGATTTTGGCGAGCCGTGGATGGGACGGTTCCTGCAATTCATCGCCGACGACCCGACGCTTCGCTGTGACTTCGTCTCGCTGCACCGCAAGGGCACGGTCGGCGACGACCCGCCCGATCCCCGGCGGCTCCATGACGCCGCCATCGCGACAATCGAGCAGGCGGCCGCGATCGACCCGGACCGCTTCGCCGGCATCACGGTGATTGATGACGAAGCGGACGAAAAGGTCGGCTTCGAGACTCCGTACGCGCCGCGCGTCAACGAGCGCAACGCCTCCTGGCTGGCGGCCGTCACGGCAGTGCATGCCGGTCTGGGCGAGCGATATCGCGATGCCGGCGCGCGCTTCATCGCTGCCGCGGACAACGCGAACCTGCAGCTGGTCGAGGCGCCGTTCGATGGGCGACGGTCGATCATGACGCTCGCCGGTGACGACCGGACCGATCTGCTGAAGATCCCCGCGTACGGCTTCTACGAGATGCTGCGGCTGCTCGGTGACCGGCAGGCGTCCGTCGTGTCCGGCGGGAAGTCGCTGTTCCCGGAGACGGACCTCTACCATCTCGCCACGGCGGCGGGGACGCACATTGCCTGTCTGCTCACATACTATCCGGACGCCGATGGGGAGTCGCCGCCAACGCGGTCGGTCGACTATGTCGTGCGGGACATCCCGTGGCCGCGCGTCAACGTGGCCCGCTTCCAGATCGATCGCGAGCTCTCCAACGCATGGGCGGCGGCCGGTGGGGTGGAGGCGAACCCATTTCCGGTGCCGGAGCCGGCGCGGATCCGCGAGATTCGACAGGCGCAGGAGCTCGCGCTGGTGCGTCCGATCGCGCGCGATGTTTCGGTGGACGACGGAATCTGGCACGAGCGCATCCAGCTCCCGGCGTACGCCACCACCTGCCTCTGGATCACCCCGGTCGAGGATCGGGCGCCGGCCGCGCCGTCATGGCTCGTGGCCGATGTTCGGGACGGCAACGTTGTGTTGCGCTGGCAGCCGATCGATGACGCGGCGCTCTATGGGTACGAGGTCGTGCTCTTGAAGGACGGTACGCCGATCGAGCGGCTGTCACCGGACCCGCTCCGGGCCGCGATGTGGGTCGATACCGATCCGCCCCCCGATCGACGTGTCTATGGCGTGCGCGCGGTGAGTGCCTCCGGCAGCGCCAGCGCGTTTGTCACGAGGGACGTGGTTGTCGTGCCGAATGCGGGCTAGTCGCCGAGTGTGGCCGTGGCTGACGACTCGCTGTCTGCCAGTCGCCACGGCAGCGACACCGTGAAGACGGTGCCCGTGCCGACGGTGGAGGCAACATGGATCGTCCCTCCATGCGCCTCGACGAGCGCTTTCGTGATCGCGAGACCGAGCCCGACGCCGCGCGAGGAGCCGCTCCCGTTCGTGCCTCGGTAGAAACGGTCAAAGATGTACGGCAGGTTCTCCGGCGGGATGCCAGGTCCGTGGTCCTTGACGATCACCTCGGCGTGGTCGTCATGCGGGACCAGCCGCAGGACGATCTCGCCCTCCGGCGCGTACTTCACCGCGTTGGTGACCAGGTTGTCCAGCACCTGCGAGAGTCGGCCTTCATCCCAGTGGCCGATCATCGCCGTCTCTGGCACCTCGAGCCGGAGACGGATCGTGCCGGTGAAATCGCGGGCCCGCCCGATGGCTCCCTTCGCCAGCTGGATGAGGTCGACATCCGCGCGCACGATCTCGAGTCGGTTTTCATCCAGCCGGGTGATCTCGAGCACATCGCCGACGAGGCGCTCCATCTGGTGGACCTGGGCGAGGATCGCATTGACCGCCGATTCCGAATACTGCTCCCGGCGTTGCATGAGCTGCGCGTAGCCCTTGACGGCGGTCAGCGGCGAGCGCAGGTCGTGGGCGACCATGGTCAGGAACTCGTTCTGCTTTTGCTCGAGCACGCGCCGCTCGCTGATGTCACGCGCGATCGCGGCGGCGCCGATGATCCGCCCCGACTGCCCGCGAATTGGCGCGATGCTCACCGAGACGTCGATGCGCCGGCCCTGCTTGTCGACGCGCACGGTCTCGTAGTGGTCGATCTGTTCTCCCCGGGCGAGCCGAAGCATGATGCTGGGGAACTCGTCCTCCATCTCCCTGGGCATGATCAGGGTGACCGGCTGCCCGATCGCCTCGTCCGCGGTGTACCCGTAGAGGCGCTCGGCGCCATGGTTCCAGCTGATGATGATGCCGTCCATGCGCTTGCCGATGATGGCATCGTCTGAGGATTCCACGATCGCGGCGAGACGGGCATCGTGCAGCTCGGCCGCGCGGGAGATCGTGATGTCGTGTGAGAAGCACTGGATGTACGGAACGGCGGATCCGGACGCGTGCGGTCCGGCGGTGATCTGGACCGAGCGTACCGAGCCATCGGCATGCCGCAGGTCGACCTCCAGGTTGTGCAGCGCCGCGCCGCTTCGGAGGTTTCGCAGATGCTCCTGCGCCGCCGAGGCGTCGACGTGGAATTCGGCGATGGAGTGCCCGACGTAGTCCTCGCGGGCGTAGCCGAGGAGCTGCAGGTCTGCCTGGTTTGCATAGTGGATGACGCCGTCGTGATCGACGATGTGCATCGGCACCGTGATCGCATCGAGCGAGACCACCGACTCATCGTGGAAGATGCGCTCGATTGGGGATATCGCCTCGGTGCCCTCCGGCATCGCACGGACGTGCACCTCGATGCCGACGGTCGCCGGGAAGGTGCGGAGCGCGATCCATGTATCCAGCAGCGCGTCCCACCCGACGGTGCCCGCCTCGCCCCGTGTGGCGAGGGCCTCGGCGCAGGAGCGCCCCAGGAACGACTCGTCGGGCGGCAGCAGCGTGCCGACGCGCTGGCCAATGATGGCGCCCTCACCCAGCTTCAACAGCTCCTGCATGGGCATGTTCGCGTACAGGATCAGCCCCTCACCGGAGAGCAGCATCACGCCGGAGTCAAGCCCATCGAAGACAGCGGTGGGCGACACGTCGACGGGTTCGGAGGGCTGCGGCGACAACGACTCGGACATTCGTGATCTCTTCCAGCGGTTGGGTCCTGCCGCACGGCGGCGCGCACGGGTCCCGTGGCGTGCAGGAAACCGATAGCTCAACTCTACACGCTGGCACGGTGCCTGTGAACGGAGATGCGACCGCTCGGAATCTCAACGGCGCGGAAGTTGGCACGGTTTTTAGACGCGCTCGCCCGGAATCGATGTGCCTCTGCAACGTCGGGACCCGCATAGTGCGAGGTGCAGGTGCGATGCAGGTGTGGCGGGTCATCGCGGAAGGTTGGGTGCGTCACCATGCAGGCGGTCTATCATCCTCGGCTCTGGAGTCTTCCGCACACATTTCTGGGGAAGGCATCGGTCGTGCTCGCCGGAGCGATTGCCGTCGTCGTGGGATACATGGACTGCTCATCGCCGATGGGCAGCGCGGTGGCGAGACGTTCTTCGACAACCTGGTGCTTGCGATCCCGATGCTGTTGATGCTGGTCGGCGGCGTGCTCGCGGCCCTCAGCGCGCTCGTTGCCGTGCGATACCGGGGCGAGCGCTCCGTTCTCGTCTATGGCGCTCTCACGTTCGGTGGGGCCGTGACGGTGATGATGATCGGTGAGCTTGCTTTTTCGGGCCAGCCACTCGCTGCCCTGCAGCACGACTGGGGGCTGTAACCGGATTCTTCGGCGCAGGAGGTCAAGATGCCTACTCACAGTCGCTTTCTCTCGGTCCTGATCGGCATCGTTGTCGCGGTCGCCATGGCGATCCCGGTCGCGGCTCAACCAGCATCTCCGCCCCCTGTGGAGGAGCAGCCGGTCGGCGTGCTGGGTGAGGTGCAGGTCGAGGGGTTGCCATCCGTTGCGGGTGAGGTGTGGTTCATCCGCTTCGGGCTCGAGCCTGGCGGCTTCATTCCGCTCGGACTGCAGATCGGCCCAAGCGTGTTTGTCGTCGAGTCCGGCGAGCTGACCATTGCGTCTGACCAGCCCATCGAGATCGACGGCAGCATCGTCGATGCCGAGACCGACGCGCGGTGACACCGTCGTGACGGCGGGTCAGACCGCCTACGCCCGCGAGGACACCACCATCTCGATTCGCAACGACGGCGATGCGCCGGTGTCGACACTTGCGCTGCTCACGTTCTCCGGCATGCGAGAGGTCGAGGAGCAGGAGGCCGCAGCCGAAACGCCACAACCGGAGCCGACGGGGTTCAGCCAGCAGCCGCTCGGTGTGACGTCGGCCGAGTTCTCGGCGGGTTCGGGCACCGTCACGATCGAGCGGGTAGCGCTCGATGCCGGCGCGACCGAGGCCCTCGACGTGCCGGGTGGCGCCGTGGTCGGTGGCGTCGAGCAGGGAAGTGTCGACCTCGCCGTCGAGCGCGGTACCTGCTACGTGTGGCCGGGCATGATGCAGGTGCCGACCGGCGATGGCGATGCGCAGGGGCCACCGCGTGAGCAAGTACGCCCGGGCGAGACTGGCAGTCTCTCCACAAATGACGGCTTTGGCTGCTCCAATCCAGCCATCGAATGGCGGGCCGGCGACGATGGCGTGACGATCCTCCGCGCGGTGGTGCGGCCGCTGGCAGTTGCCGGCGTCGAAGCATCGCCGGTTCCGATCGAAGCCGCCACACCGAGCCCGGTCGCCAGCGAGAGCCTCCCGTCCGGCGATTCTCGCCGAGGTTTCGGTCGATGCCCTGCCTTCGCCGAACGCCGAAGTGTGGTTCATCCGGTACTCGCTCGATCCCGGCGGCACGCTGCCGCCGGAGATGCAGATCGGCCCGGCCATGGCCTACGTGGAGTCGGGGGAGCTGACGGTCACCTCGGACCAGCCGATCCGCCAGATCGACATCGCCTCCGCGAGCGCAGCGACCGAGGTCGTCGTCGCGGGTGACCAGGCCGTCTACCTGCCGGAGAACGCCACGATTGCAGCGCGGAACGATGGTGACGATCCAGTCGTGTTCGACGTGCTGATGACCTTTGCGCCTGAGCGCGAGGTGGAGGCGATGGAATCCGCAACGCCTTCCGGGGAGCCGCAGGGGCTCACGCTGCTGGGCGGCGGCGTGACGCAGGTGTCGTTCCCGGAAGGGCCGGGTGTCATCAGGATCACGCGGGTCACGCTCGAGGCGGGCATGACGGTGCCGTATGACGCCACGGATGGTGCCCTCGCGGGATGGGTGGAGCAGGGAAGCGCCACCGTCACGGTCGAGAGCGGCTCCTGCAACATCCTGCGTCCCGTTCCGGGCGGCGGTGATGTCGACATCGAGCAGGTCGGGCCCGATCAGCCGGGTGGCGAGACGAGTACCGATCTCGCAGTCGACGACGGCTTCGGCTGCGGCAACGCGGTCATGAGCTGGCAGGTGGGCGATGCGGGCATGATCGTGCTGATTGCCGAGGTCATGCCGGCGGGGTAGACCGACGCGCGTGAACGCGCCGCCCGGATGATCGCCGGAGCGGCGCGTTCCATGGGCAGATTGTGCTGGCGTGGGCGGTGTGGTCAGTCGTCCTTTCTCGTCAGCAACCCCTGATTCTCGACCAGGTCGACCTCCAGCGTCTTGTAGCCCACCGAGTCGAAGCGCACGGTGACCGTTTCCTCCTCGCGCTCCATCACCTTGCCGTCGCCCCACTCGCTATGGGTAACTTCGGCGTCGGGCGGGAAGCGGCCATCGTCGATCAGCGCCTCGTCCGTGCTGCCGGACTCGCAGGAGTCGCAGTTGTCGCAGCGGTCGGGTGCGTCCTGGTCGAAGTAGCGCAGGATGAACGCGCGCCGGCAGGTCGCGAGGTCGGCGTACTGGCGGATCATCTCCAGCCGCGACTGCTCGTACTGGCGCAGCGTGGTGTGGGCCCTGACGGCCGCTTCGGCGATCTCTTCCGGGTCGATATCGGTGTTGATGGCTTCGACCATGCCGTCCGCGTCCACCGTGATCGCGTCGACCTCTTCCAGCCGGTCGAGGATGCGCGTCAGCGCAGTGTCGGAGAGGTCGACTCGTGCCTTCGCCTGCAGCGCGTTCGGGTCGAGCGGATCGCCGGCCGCGATGACCTCCTCGGCGACCTGGACGGCCTCGTCCTGCACGATCTGCCCGGCGCCGTTCTGGAACCGGCGCAGCTTCAGGTCTTCTGGCACGTAGAAGAGGATCGCGCTGGCCGGCTCGCCGTCCCGGCCCGCGCGGCCGATCTCCTGATAGTAGGAGTCGATCGAGTCGCTGATGTCGTGGTGGTAGACGAAGCGGACGTCGGGCTTGTCGATGCCCATGCCGAACGCGATCGTGGCGACGATCACCTCCTCCTGACCGGGCCGGAGCGCATCGAGGGCGAGGTGGCGCTTCGCGTAGCTGCGCACCGCCTTCTTCGTCGGTTTTGCCATTCGGTCCTGTTCGTTTCACGTCGTGCCGGTCATGAAGGAGTGATGTCGAGGGCGCTACGTGAGTGGAACGCCGCCGGTGACGCCGACGATCTGCGCGGAGATGTAGCTGGCGTCGTCCGATGCGAGAAAGACGTAGATCGGCGCCAGCTCCGCCGGCTGCGCGGGACGGCCCATCTGGCTGTTCTTGCCGAACTGCTGCGCGTTCTCCTCCGGCATCGTCGCCGGGATCAGCGGCGTCCACACCGGGCCGGGCGCCACCGCGTTGACCCGCACGCTCTGCTTCAGCCCGATCTCCGAGAGTGCCTTGGTGAAGGTCGTGATCGCACCCTTGGTGCTGGCGTAGTGGATCAGTTCCGGGCTCGGCTGGTACGACTGGATCGAGGTCGTGTTGATGATCGAGCCACCCGCCGGCAGGTGCCTGAGTGCCGCCTTGCTCAGCCAGAACATCGCGTAGATGTTCGTCTTGAATGCCCGGTCCCACTCCTCGCTCGGCAGGTCCTGGAAGTCCTTGTGGCTGGACTGGTACGCCGCGTTGTTGACGAGGATGTCGAGCTTGCCGAATTCCTGCACGGTGCGGTCGATGAGATCGAGGCAGTGCTGCTCCTCGCCGATGTCGCCAGGGATGGCAAGCGCCTTGCGACCGGCAGCCTCGACGACTCGCACGGTTTCCTTCGCGTCGGAGTCCTCGCTGAGATACGAGATCACCACGTCGGCGCCCTCGCGGGCGTAAGCGAGCGCGACGGCGCGTCCGATGCCGCTGTCACCACCGGTGATGAGCGCGACCTTGTCTTCGAGCTTGCCCGATCCCGTGTAGCTCTCCTCGCCGTAATCCGGGAGGGGCGTCATGTCGGACTCGAGACCGGGATATTCGAGCTCCGGCTGAGGGAACGGCGGCTTTTCGCCAAACGCCTTGGGGTCGTCCTGCGGTCGGTCGGTCATGGCTGTCCTCCGTGTCTTGTCGCGATAGCGGCACTGCGCAAGATGCCTCGACGGGGCTACGCACGGAAGATGCCAGCCCGCATTAGCCAGGGTAGGGATTCGGCCAGACTGCCGACCAGGTACGGCCTCATCGGCGCGTTGGAGCTGGTTCAATGGTTGTAGACAACGTAGGGAGGCGGCGTCGAGACATGAGTGGGAAGGCGGCAATGGGCGTTCGCATGGAGATCTGCGGCCAATGAGCTACCTGTGGTTTGGACTCGGTGTGGCCATTTTCCTGATGCTGTTCATCGACATCTACGTCACGGTGTTCGTGCCGCGGGGCGGCGGCGGTCCGATCTCCAGCCGGCTGTACAAGCACAGCTGGAGCATCTGGAAGCGCCTGGGCGGTCGGCTTTCCGGCACGCGACGGCGCTGGTGGCTTGCGCAGCTCGGACCGATGCTGGTGCCGCTCACGCTCATGGTCTGGGGCGTGATGCTGGTGGGCGCGTTCGCGCTGATCTACGCGCCCTGGGTGTCTGGCTTCAGCATCTCGCCGGAGAAGAGCGGCCCGATGTCGGGGTGGGCGATGGCGCTGTACTACAGCGGCTACTCCGCCGTCACGCTCGGCGTGGGCGATATCGTGCCGGACGGCACGGCGCCGCGATTCCTCGCCGTTTTCGAGGCGGGGCTGGGATTCGCGCTCTTCACCGCATCGGTCAGCTACCTGCTGTCGGTCTACGGCGCGCGTGACCGTTCGACCGCGGCGGCGCTGATGATGTCCCGGCTGGTCGGGAGGCGAGAGGGTGGGAACCCCGTTGGCCTGCTGATCGGGGTCTCGAAGGCAGGCTCGGAATCCGAGCTGATCAACATGCTTGAGCATCTGAGTCTCAGCATGTCCGAGCTTCTCGAGGCCGTGGGGGAGTACCCGCTGATCCAGTACTTCCATGAGCCCAACGACGATCGCGCGATCTCCGTGGCCCTCAGCGACCTGCTGATGCTGACAACCATATGTCGCTCGATGCTCGACCCACAGCAGTACCCGAGGCTCGCCGAGGGGCCGTCAGTGCGCGCGAGCCGGCGGCTCGCGATCCAGTTCATCGACGAGTGGATGGGCGGCACCCGTGATGAGACGGAGGAGGATGACCGGAGCAGGCGAGAGCACTACGAGGCGATGCGTCGCCGTCTGATCGCCGGAGGTGTTGCCCTCCGAGGTGACGACGAGGCTTGGAAGCGCTTCTGTGATTTGTCGAGCGAGTGGGATGTCGCCAGCGAGCGCATGCGCGCCGAGCTCGGATATCGGGCGCCGCGCATCGCCTACGATGACGATGACGTGCCACCAAACACGTAGCGAGGCGACCTGGCAGGCCCGTCCCACTCTCGGGACGGGCCTGAGCCAGGGGCGATGCGTGCAGGTGTGGCCGGGCGGGTCAGGCGCCGGTCCAGACCCAGTCACGGATGTGCGGCGGGTCCTCGTAGTGCTCGAAGGCGTAGGCCGTCGCCTTGGCAATCTCGTGCTGCAGCCGCTCCTGCAGGTGATCGGTGCGGACGGTCGACTTCATGCCGCGCCGGATCGCCTGCGAGGCGAGGTGGTACCGGCTGATCTCGTTGAGCACCACCATGTTGAACGGCGTTGTTGTCGTGCCCTGCTCCTGAAAGCCGTGGACGTGGAAGCGGCTGCTGTTCGGGCGGCCGTGCAGGATCTCGTGGATCGCCTTCTGGTATCCGTGGAACGCGAACACTACCGGCTGCTCCCAGGTGAAGACCTCCTCGAACCTGAGATTGTCGATGCCGTGCGGGTGCCGGTCAGGTGAGATCATCGTCATCAGGTCGACCACGTTGACGAAGCGCACCTTCAGCTCGGGCACGTGCTCGTGCAGCCATTCGGTCGCCGCCAGGGCTTCCATCGTCGGCACATCGCCGGCGCACGCCATCACCACGTCGGGCATCTCGTCCGGAGCGGTGTTGCTCGCCCACGCCCACTCGCCGAGGCCCGCAGTGTTGTGGGCGACCGCCGCGTCCATCGGCAGATACTGCAGGTGCGGCTGCTTGTCGATCACGATCAGGTTCACGTAGTTGTGGCTACGCATGCAGTGGTCGGCCACCGAGAGCAGCGTGTTGGCATCGGGCGGCAAGTAGATGCGTGCCACGGTGCCACGCTTGGAGAGCAGCACGTCGATGAGGCCTGGTCCCTGGTGGCTGAAGCCGTTGTGGTCATTGCGCCAGGCAGTCGAGGTGAGCAGCACGTTGAGTGAGGGGATCGGGTTGCGCCACGTCAGCTCGTCCGCCTCCTGCAGCCACTTGGTGTGCTGGACCAGCATCGACGCCGAGACCATCGCGAACGCCTCGTAGGTCACGAACATCCCGTTGCGTCCGGTGAGGGTGTACCCCTCCAGCCAGCCCTGGCAGAGGTGCTCGCTGAGCACCTCCATCACGCGGCCGTCCGGTGAGAGCGACGCGTCGATGTCGATGATCGGCCCGACGAAGCAGCGGTTCTCGACCTCCAGCACGTCCTGCAGCCGGTTCGAGGCGAGCTCATCCGGACTGAACAGCCGCAGATTGGAACGCTCCCGGTTCGCGGTGAAGGCATCGCGGAGGAGCTTGCCCAGCGGTCGGGTGTTCTCCACGAACGCGGTCGCCGGCTTCTCGATGGACACGGCGTAGTCGCGAAAGTCGGGCAGCTTGAGCTCGAGCCCCGGGCCTCCGCCGTTCGCGTGCGGGCTCGCGCCCATCCGCAACTCTCCCTCCGGTGCCAGCTCGGCCAGCTCGGGCACGAGGCGGCCGCTCTCGTCGAACAGATCTTCCGGATGGTAGCTCCGAAGCCACTCCTCGAGCATCCGCAGGTGTTCCGGGTTGTCGCGCACACCGCTCAGCGGTACCTGGTGGGAGCGGAACGTCCCCTCGATGGGGATACCGTCGACGACGTCCGGGCCCGTCCATCCCTTCGGACTGCGCAGCACGATCGCGGGCCAGCGCGGGCGCTCGTGGACGCCGTTCTCGCGGGCGTCCTGCTGGATCGCGCGGATGCGCGCGTAGCAGAGGTCCAGCGTCGCGGCGAGCTCCTGGTGCATGCGCATGGGATCGTCGCCCTCGACGAAGTACGGCTCGTAGCCGTGCCCGCTGAGGAAGGCGTGGACATCGGCATCGGAGCTGCGCCCAAGCACGGTCGGGTTGGCGATCTTGTAGCCGTTGAGGTGCAGGATCGGCAGCACCGCGCCGTCGCGGGCCGGGTTCAGGAACGAGATCGACTGCCAGGCGCCAGCGAGTGGGCCGGTCTCCGCCTCGCCGTCGCCGACGACGGCCGCGACGATGAGGTCGGGGTTGTCGAACGCCGCGCCGAACGCGTGCGAGAGCACGTAGCCGAGCTCACCGCCCTCGTGGATGGAGCCAGGTGTCGGCACGCTGACGTGGCTGGGCACGCCACCGGGCGTCGAGAACTGGCGGAAGAGGTGGCGCATGCCGGCCTCGTTCTCGGGGATCTCCGGATAGATCTCGGAGTAGGCGCCCTCGAGGTAGACGTTGGCGACCAGCGCCGGGCCGCCGTGGCCCGGGCCGGCGAGGTAGATCATCGGCGCCTGGTGTTGCCGGATGATCCGGTTGAGGTGCACGTAGATGAGGCTCAACCCCGGCGACGTTCCCCAATGCCCGAGCAGGCGGGGCTTGATGTGTTCCGGCTTGAGCGGTTCCTTCAGGAGCGGGTTCTCCATCAGGTAGATCTGGCCCACCGTGAGGTAGTTGGCGGCCTGCCAGTAGCGGTGCATCCGTCCCAGGGTCTGCTCGTCGAGCGGCGCGGTCGCGAGGGGTGGCTGCTCCTCGACGGACGAGGTCGTGGCCCTGACCGTGCTGGAGATCGACGGGTCGAAAACGTAGGAAACCATGTGGCACGCCTTCCATGTGAGCGATGCCGGCGTGGCAATCGGCCGGCGTTCTGGTCCCATTCCCGCAAGTTTGCTACTCGATCCGTTTGGAAACCACCGAAAGCGCGTCATTCCGTTGCATTGACAGGGAGTTGTCATGGTGGGCCGCCAACTGTGACACCTTCAAGGCTCCGTCAGGCGGACAATCGCCTGGGACGACGGGACAACGGAGGTGTGCAACCACGGAAGGACGGTTCACCATGGCAGTGGTGCTTCTGTTACGTGTCGCGGTGCTCTTGTTGATCGCGCTGGGTCCAGCAGGCTCGCTGCAGCCTTCCCCGTCCGCTGCCCCGGTTGAGACTGCGCCTGTCTATGGCACCGCAATCCTCGAGGGGCTGGGGGGAGAGGGATGGGCGCGGGATATCAATGCGAACGGTGATATCGTCGGCTACGTCACCGAACCGGACAGCGAGGTGAAGCTGCCAGCCCTCTGGCGCGAGGGTGTGCTTGAGTTGCTGGCAACGCCGGATGATCCCGGCGGCGTCGCGACGGCCATCAACGACGAGGGGGCCGTCGTTGGATACCTTCAGATGCCAGATGGCGATCCCCGTCCGGTTCAGTGGCGGGATGGGGTGCCGATCGTGCTCGATTCGCCGACAGGGATCGGCTACGTCTACGACATCAACAACGCTGGCACGCTTGTCGGCGAGGTGAAAGATGCCGCCGGTGGGTGGCAGCCAGCGCTGTGGGATGGTGATCAAATCACCCTCCTTGATACCGGCGAGGCGGGACGAGGGCAGGCCAGGGCGATCAACGACAGGGGGCAGATCGCCGGGGCCGTTTCGGACAGCAGTCCGGGCGATACCTGGAATCCCGATGATCCGGTGCATGCGGTCATGTGGGAACAGGGGGCGATGCGCGTCATCGGTCCGCTCGGCAGTTATGCGTGGGACATCTCGGCGTCAGGTGTCGTGGTCGGGACGGTGCCCGACCCCACTGGAATAACCGGTGCGGATGGTGAGATCGCCGCGCGGGCCGTGACCTGGACCGATGGTGAGGTGGCGTGGATCGACGCCGGTGAGGATGTCACCGAGACCCTCGGCATGGCGATCGACGATCGCGCCGGTGTGGCCGTCAGCGCGCGGGACGGGGAAGGACCTCCTCGCGCGGTCGCGGTGACCGCTGCCGGCCCGGTCACGCTCGAAGGAATCAGCGATCTGAGCAAGCCCGAGGCGATCAACGGTGACGGTGTCGTGGTCGGCAGCGTGCTCTACAGCGGCGCAGGCACGCAGGCGGTCCGCTGGATGCCTGTGGATCGGCTTGCCGAGTCGCCTGCCGCAGACGGCATTGACGGTCCGTGGGTAATGCAGGTGCTGCCAGCGCTCGGTGGCGATGCCTCGGCGAACGATATCAATGCCGGCGGGACGGTGGTCGGCAGCGTCGAGCACGCGAATAGTGGCATCGGCCGGCCTGCCATGTGGCGAGACACCACCCTGACGGTGCTGGACACGCTTGGTGGCCGTGAAGGCGAGGTCCACGCCATCAACGACACCGGGACGATGGCTGGCAGTGCCGAGAACGGAACAGGCCAGATGCGACCGGTGCGGTGGGACTCCAACGGTGTGAAGGACCTCGGCACGCTTGGCGGTCCCGAAGGTGTTGCCATCGCGATCAACGCGTCCGGTCAGATCGTTGGTTGGTCCGAGACGGCGACGGGTGAGCGCCATGCGACGCTGTGGGACGGCGACGAGATCACCGACCTCGGCACGATGGGCGATGACGTGAGCTCTGCTTTGGATATCAACGACGCTGGGCAGGTGGTTGTCGTCTCTACTGATGAGGGCCTGGGTGGCATGCAGTCGTGGTTGTGGGAAGACGGCGCATCGCGCTCGCTTTCTCCAGAAGATGTGGATGTGGCACTTGCCGCCGCCATCAACGGGCAGGGGGACATTGCGGGCGTGTTTGTCGCGTCGGAGGGTGAGGGGCAGGGCTTCCTGCTGGAAGGCGATGAACCGCGCGAAATCGTTGCGCCTGCTGGCAGCTACTGGATACCAGTCGGGTTGAATGATGACGGGACCGTAGTGGGGGCAGTGATCCTGGCCGAGGACAGCGATCGGTCGACCGCCGCGGTCTGGCGTGACGACGTCGATGTGCGGCTGATGCTGGAGGCGGACGGGCTGTCGAGCAGCGCGATGGCGGTCAATAGCAAGGGCTTCATCGCCGGCTGGATCCGGGAAGGTGGGACCGAGCATGCTGTTGTCTGGCTCCCGGTCACGGCACTCCTGGCGGACAGCACGTGACGAACCGGCAGGGTGGGCATAGCGCCACGCCCCGATCGCAGTCTGTTGGCATCTGCCTGTGATGCTGGACGGGGTGGAGCTCGTGGCATCGACGTTTCGAGGGGCATCCCAGGAAGCGATTGCCTCGCCGGATGGCGCAACTATGTCATCCAGCACATCCGCGACATGATATCGAACGGATATCCTGTCAATAGCATGGCGCGCAGGTGAGCCAACAACCGTGGAAGGAGGCTGCGATGCGACGGATGGCGAACACCATCGCGACGGTGATGAGTCTGCTGGTGGTGCTGGCCGCGTCCAGCGCGGTAGCGGCGCAGCCGTCGACTCCCGATCCAACGAGCGCACCTACCGGCACGCTGGCGGAGTTCCCGATCGACGTGTTGCCGACACCGCACGCGGAGATGTGGCTGATCCGATATGCCATGGGGCCGGGCAGCGCGCTACCCTCCTCCCGCCAGATCGGCCCGGTGGTGATCGTGGCGGAGTCCGGCGCCGTCTCGCTCGTGACGGACCAGCCGGTCGAGGTGTATGGCAGTGATGCGGCATCAGGTTCCGGTGCGTCACCCGGCGCGACGCCCGCCACGGACGGAGCGATCGAGACCGAGCTCGCGCCGGGTGAGGCGGTGCTGGTGCGCGAGGGCACGACGTTGGGCCTCAGCAACAACGGTGAGGCCGACGCATCGATCCTCACCCTGACCATGTATGCGGCCGCTCGAGAGGACGAGAGTGGAAGCGGCGAGCCGGAGGGGGATGTCCGCTCGCGGATGCTTGCCGTGACGGTCGCGGACCTCGCCAGCGGCCCGGGCACCGTCGTGCTCGAGCGGATCGCGGCCAAGCCGGGCACATCGGAGGATGTAAGCCTTCCCGGTGGCGCGGAGGTCGGTGTGGTGGAGGCTGGCGGCGCCACCATCGAGATCGCGCAGGGGCAGGGGTACGTCTGGCCACAGTCGCTCACGGCCGACCCGAACGTGAGCCCGGAGCGGCAGCCGATCCGGGCCGGCTCACGCGTCGAGCTGACCGCCGGTGACGGCTACGGCTACAGCGACGTCACCGGCACGTGGACGGTGCCGGAGGGCGGCGAAGGCGCCATCATCCTGCGAGCCCGCGTCACGCCGGCCGGCACCTGACCGCTGTGGTCACGTCCCGTACCCGACTTTCGTCGTGAGGTTCGTCGCGGCACATCCGTCGCGGTTTGGCGTCTCGGCATGATCGCCGCGCACGCCGCCGCTGTGGACATGACTGCTTCACGGTGGCCTTGCCGGTCACCAGCGCATCGCTTGATGTATGTGGCGACAGCCGGACTGGTTCCCGCTTCGCTCCCTACTCCCAGGAAATGCCGGTGAAGTTTTCGGCGAACGCCTGTCGACTGGTGCGTACCGACTCAATCTCGTCGAGGGCGGTGTGATCCTGTTCAAGAATGACGTAATCGTTCGCTGGGAGTGTTCCGGCAGTGTCGAGAATGCTCTGGATCGGAAGCACACCTGTCCCGATCTCCGTGAAGCAGCGCGGGTCCTTGTGCTCAAGGAAGACGGCCAGATCGATGTTTTCGGTCGGCGATATGACCCCGTCGAACAGGTTCAGTGGCTGCGGAGCGTCGGCGGGAAAGTCCTTCTGGTGCAGGAGGACGACCCGGTCAGCATATCGATTCATCCAGTCGATCGGATCCTGACCGCCACGATACATCCAATACGTGTCGATCTCCAGCTTGACGAGATCGGGGTCCGTGTAGCCGAGGATCAGGTCGTACACGTAGTCATCGCCAAAGCGCTGAAACTCCTGGAAATGGTTGTGATAGTAGAAGCGCATGCCGCGCTCGCGGGCCAGCTCGCCCACGGTATTGAACACCTCGCATCGACGCTTCACGTAGTCACGATCCCCGTACGGGAAGAACTCGATGTCACAGCCAAACTGGGTGTTGCCGAGCTCGGCCTGGTAGTCGAGTGCCCGTGGAAGGATGTCCATCTCGAGTGGGTTGATGTGACAACCGACGATGGACATGCCAAGGTCGGCGAGATGGGTCCGGAGCTCTGACGCGCTCACGCCAAAGCCAACACCGGGATCGTTGCGCGCATTGTGGTTGGCGGCTTCGAGGTGTGTGAACCCCGCCTCGGCAACGCGAGCAAGCGTCCCCCAGGCGTCACGCGAAAGTGAATTGCGAACGGAGTAGAGCTGGAGTCCGACGGAGACGGTCATGGTGGGTCCTTTCAGCGTGGGCGCAACGTTCGATCGGATTCATGGTGTTGGAGCAAGAGACGCAGCATGTATTGAGCAGCACAGCGAATCTCGTCCCGCTGGATTTCACGCCTGTCGTCCAGGCTGCCCTGTCCCGCGGAACGTCGCGATACTCGATCAGGTAACGAGGCCTTCTGGTGTGGCGGACAGGTACTCGCGCGTCTCGATGATCTCCTTCAGCGCCTGCACGGTGCGCCAGAGGTCGTGGTAGCTGGTGTAGAGGGCGACCGGAGCGAGCCGGACGACATCCGGCGGGCGGAAATCGACCACGATGCCACGCGCTCGCAACGCCTGCGCGATCTGCGCGCCGTGCTCATGCTCGACGGCGACGTGCCCGCCGCGCCGCTGGTGCTCGCCTGGGGTGCCGATCCGGTAGCCGTATGGCTCATCCAGCAGCCCATGCGCCTCGATCAGTGCAATCAGCTCATCGGTCTGCGCGAGCGACTTCTCGCGAACGGCCTCGATACCGGCCTCCTCGAAGATCGCGAGCGAGCCGAGCAGCGCCGCCGCAGAGAGCAGCGGGATGGTGCTGATCTGCCACGCACCGGCGTGCTCGGCGCCCTCCCAGTGGTGCGCCATCTCGAACTGGCGCGCCTTGCGGTATCCCCACCAGCCGGCGAGCGCCGGTGCCGTGCCGAAGTGCCGGCGATTGACGTAGAGCGCGCCGACCGCGCCCGGCCCGGCGTTGAGGTACTTGTACGAGCACCAGAGGGCGAAGTCGACCTCCCACGCATCCAGCTCGTGCGGAATCGCCCCGGCGGAGTGCGCGCAGTCGAACCCGATGACGGCGCCGGCGTCGTGCGCCGCCCGTGTCAGCCGTGCCATGTCGAGGAGCTGCCCCGAGCGGTAGAGCACCGACGGCAGCAATACCAGCGCGACCTCGTCCGTCATCGCGGCGATGAGGTCGTCCTCGGCGATGGTGCGGCCGTCGCGGCTCGGCACGAGGACGAGGTCGCGATCCGGGTCGCCGCCCTGCAGCCGGATCTGGCTCTGCAGCGCATAGACATCGGAGGGGAAGTCGAGCGAGGTCGCGACGATCTTCCGGCGCTCACCCTCGGGTCGGTAGAACGTGCCGACGAGCTGGTGGAGGTTGACGGTGGTGGTGCCGGTGACCACCACCGACTCCGGCGTGGAGCCCATCATCGGTGCCATCCGGCGACCGAGCTCCTCGCCGAGTGTGAACCATGGCGGGTCGGCTGCGAGCCACCCTTCGACGCCGTGCTCCTTCCACGATTCCAGCGCGGCAAGCACCGATGTCTCGGCATCCCGGGAGAGCAGGCCGAGCGAGTTGCCGTCGAGGTAGATCGTGCCAGGCGGGATGAAGAAGCGCTCGCGAAACGTCGCCAGCGGGTCGCGGGCATCGAGCGACTGGGCGCGTGCTTCGCCGTGGTGGTTCGGGTCGGGCATGGGCATCCTCTCTGGGCGGGAATACGCTGAGGTCTCGTTGGTTGTCATCGCAGTGTGCCAGAGCCACTGGACATCAGGCGAGCCCGCGGGGCGGCCATGAGGGGTACCGGCTTCCGACTATCGATGCGTCTCGCCGTTCTCGCGATACATAAGGCGCGTTTGCGGATAGGATCAAACGAGCCAGTCGTGCATTTCCGGCGCCAGGCCGGGAACGGCGTCTGGTTGCCGTGCGCCACGCGGTACGACGCACCGAAGAGAGGGACGAACCGTGAAGATCACCGATATCCAGACGCACTTCGTCGACCGCTACCTGTTCGTCACCGTCCACACCGACGAGGGCATCGTCGGGCTGGGCGAGTCCGGCGCCTGGGGCTTCCTCGAGGCCTCGGCGCAGGCGGTCGAGACCTTCAAGCGCTACCTGATCGGCGTCGATCCCCTCAGGATCGAGCACCACTGGCAGTACATGTACCGCTGGACGCACTTCCGCGGCGCGGCGATCATGGGCGCGCTGTCCGCCATCGACATCGCGCTGTGGGACATCGCCGGCAAGCACTTCGGCGTGCCCGCCTACCAGCTCCTCGGCGGGCCCACCCGGGACAAGGCGCGTGTCTACTACCACGTCTTCGGCGAGACGCGCGAGGAGCTCGTCCAGGGCGTGATCGACGCGAAGGACCAGGGCTTCACCGCCGTCGGGCACCTCACCCCGTTCACCGACGCCCCGCGCGACCAGCCCGCCAGCGGCACGCACGTGCGCATGATCGAGGACGCGATCGAGTCGGTGCGCCAGTACCGGGAGGCCGTGGGTGACGCGGTCGATCTCTGCATCGAGATCCATCGCCGCCTCACGCCGGCCGAGGCCGTCGTCCTCGCCCGTGGCATCGAGCCGTACCACCCCTACTTCTACGAGGACCCGACGCTGCCGGACAACTTCGACGCGATGGCCCTCATCGCCGAGCAGATCCACATCCCCATCGCCACCGGCGAGCGGCTGCACACGATCTTCGAGTTCGAGATGCTGCTCACGCGCGGCGCGGTGCAGTACGTGCGGCCGGACGTGTGCCTCTGCGGGGGGATCACCGGCGCGAAGAAGATCGCGGCGCTGGCGGAGGCGAACTACGTGGGGGTGGTGCCGCACAACCCGCTCGGGCCGGTGAGCACGGCGGCGTGCCTGCAGATCGCGGCGTGCATCCCGAACTTCGCGCTGCAGGAGTACCCGCTGGGGGAGGACATCCCGCCCAAGAGCGAGATCGTCACGCAGCGGCTCGAGCGGGACGGCGCCTACCTGAAGATTCCGCAGACGCCCGGCATCGGCATCGAGCTGGCCGAGGACGCCGCCGAGCGGTTCCCCTACAAGCCACGCGCGTTCCAGACGCGGCTGCATGAGGACGGCTCCGTCGTCGACATGTAGCACGCGGACGGGCCGGGGCGGATCGATGGGCTGGCGCGCTCAGGTTCGTGGGTGAACGCCGACACGACCGGCCCCGCTGCCGCCGTCGACCGTGATCGCGGTGCCGCTCACATAGCTGGCCAGTGGCGAGGCGAGGAGCAGCACGGACCTGGCGATGTCCGCCGGCTCGCCGGGGCGGCCGATCGGGATGGCAGTGCGTGCGGCCTGCTTGTATGCCTCGTCGAGGTGCGCCCCGCCCTCCGGGACATCGATGTACCCGGGCAGCACGGTGTTGACCCGAATCCCGTGCTCGCCGAGCTCCAGCGCCATCGCACGGGTGAGCATCACGACCGCCGCCTTGGACGCGCAGTAGTGCGACCATCCCCAGAACGCCGCGTTGGCCGCGCCCGATGCGATCGGGATCAGCTGGCCTTCCCGCCTCGCGGCCACCATCGCCCTGGCGACGGTCTGGCAGGTCAGGAACACGCCCTTCAGGTTCGTGTCGAGCACACGGTCCCACTCTTCCTCGGTCATCTCGAGAAAGGGCGTGTTCGGATAGATGCCCGCGTTGGCGACGGTCACCGTGGGGACACCGACCGCGGCCACCACCCGGTCCACCATCTCCTGCACCGCCGATGCATCACGTACATCGGCGGCGAATCCATGGGCGTTGATCCCCGCATCCGCAAGCTGTGCGACCGCCTGCTGAACCCGTTCGGGAGAGAGGTCGTTGAGCGCGACGGTGGCTCCGGCCCTGCCGAAGGCGTCGGCGATCGCGAAGCCGAGGCCCGACGCCCCTCCGGTGACCAGCACTACCTGATCCGCAAAGTCGAATGAGATCGCCACGAATCCTCCTCAGCGCGGCTGGTAGCCGCCGTCGACGTTGATGGTTTGGCCGGTGATGTAGGCGGCGTCCGGCGACGCGAGGAAGCTGACGAGCGCGGCGATGTCTTCGGGCTCGCCGTGCCGCCCGAGCGGAATGTCCGCCCGCACCTCGTCCACCAGCGTCTCGAAGGCGACGCCTTCCCGGGCCGCGCGCTTTCGCAGGGCGTTCCAGTGCATCTCGGTCGCCATGTTGCCGGGGCTCACGCAGTTGACCCGGATGCCGTAAGGCCCCATTTCCCGCGCAAGGGCCGCGGTCAGCGCCATCACACCGGCCTTGGATGCACCGTAGGCGGCAGAGCCCGCCGGCGTGTCCCGGCCGAAGATCGAGCCGACCGTCAGGATTACGCCGCTGCCGGTGGGGATCATCACTTTCGCTGCCGCCCGGCAGCAGTAGAACGCGCCTTCCAGGTTGACCGCGAGGATCCTGCGGAACCCGTCATCCGTCATGTCGACGACCGGCCCGCCGCCACCGATACCGGCGTTGGCGACCATGATGTCGAGGCGACCGAAGCTTTCGAGCACACCGGCGACGAGTCGATCCACGGCGCCGGAATCCGAGACGTTGCAGGCTTCGATCGTCGCGCGCGGTCCCAACGTATCGACCACATCGGCGTCCGGGCGCTCCACATCGGCGAGCACGACGTGGGCTCCGTCCCCGAGCAGCCGCCGGGCGATGCCGAGCCCGAGACCGCGAGCGGCGCCGGTGACGATCGCGACGCTGCCCGCATGTCGTCCCGCTGGCTCGTGCGAGGTCGTCATGACGCCGACGGCCCCTGAGGCTGTGGGGTGTCAACGAGGGATGGTCGGTGCTGTGCCCACGGCGCGACTTCCTCGAACGCCGCCGCCGCCCGCAGCACCGTTGCGTCGTCGTGCCACTTCCCGACGATCTGCAGGCCGATCGGCAGCCCCGACGGGTCGAACCCGCATGGCACGGTGGCGGCGGGCTGGCCGGTCAGGTTGAACGGCTCGACGAACGGGGTCCAGTCGCCACCGTACTCCATGGGCTGGCCCGCGATGTCTTCCGGCCGGTACAGACCCGCGGGGAAGGCGGTCCGCGCCATCGTCGGCGTCAGCAGGAGGTCGTAGTCCTGCATGAACTGGTGCATGCCCACGTAATAGGCGTTTCGCAGCACGTGCTGCCGGGCCAGCTCCGGCCCGGACATGGCCATGCCCTCCTCGATGAGCGGGATACGCTCTGGATCGATCAGGTCGCGCACCCGGTCGAGGTCGTCCCCATGTGCGGCGGCGTTGCTGCTCGTCCAGAGCTTCCACCAGATGTCGTCGGGACGCTCCAAGTCGGGCGAGGCCTCGACGATCTCACAGCCGAGATCCTCGAAGTGCCGCACCGCACGCTGGCACGCCTCGAGCACGACCGGATCCACCGTCGCGAACCCAAGATCCGGCGACCATGCTACCCGCAGGCCCTTCAGGTCGCCCTCGCAGGAGGCGAGGTAGTCGACGCCGCTTGACCACGACAGCCGGTCCCGCGAGTCGCCGCCCGCAGTGGCGTCGAGGAGCAGCGCCGCGTCGCGAACGGTACGCGTCATCGGACCCAGATGCGAGAGATCACCGAAGACGCTCGGCGGGTACTGCGGCACGAGCCCAAACGAGGGCTTGAGCCCGAAGATGCCGCAGAAGGAGCTCGGGATGCGAATGGATCCGCCGCCGTCGCTTCCCTGCGCCAGCGGACCCATGCCCGCGGCGACCGCCGCCGCGGCGCCGCCGCTCGAGCCTCCGGCGGTCATCCCATGCTGCCACGGGTTGTGGGTGGAACCGACGAGACGGTTGGTGCTGTCGGCCTTCCAGCCGAACTCCGGGGTGTTGGTCTTGCCCAGGAGCACCCCGCCGGCCGCGTAGATGCGCTCGACGAACGGTGCGTCTTCTTCAGGAATCCAGTCCTTGTACAGCAATGACCCGCGCGTGGTCCGGATGCCCTTCGTCGGCGTGAGGTCCTTGATCGAGACGGGGATGCCTTCCAGAAGCCGGGGCTCTCCTCCCGCCGCGTACGCCTGCTCCGCTGCCCGCGCCTGAGCGATGGCGGTGTCAGCCGGCACCGTGATGAAGGCGACGTAGGTCGGGTTGTAGCGCTCGATCCGGCGCAGGATCGCCTCGGTGACCTCGACCGGCGAGAGCTCGCGTCTTCGGTACCGCTCGCGCAGCTCCAGCGCCGAGAGGTAGCAGATCTCGGTTTCCCGGTCCGGTTGCTGGTTCTGTGTCACTGTTCATCCTCCTGGTGATGCTGGTGCTGGCCGAAGGTTGGTCCGTGTTCGTTGGCGGGTAGCCTGCCGTCTCATCGTCGCAGTCGCGGGTCGAGCACATCGCGGAGCGCATCGCCCAGCAGGTTGGTGGCAAGCACCGTGATCATGATCGCGACACCGGGGAAGATCGCAAGCGACGGCACGGTTTCCATGAACCGGCGTCCACCGCTGAGCATCGCTCCCCACGAGGGTTCCGGCGGTTGTGCGCCGAGCCCGAGGAAGGACAGCGCGGCTTCCGCGAGCAGTGCGAACGAGAAGGTCACGGTCGCGGTCACGATCAGCGGTGACAGGATGTTCGGAAGCAGGTGATGCACCAGGATCCGAAGATGCCCGGCGCCGCTCACCCGGCTCGCCTCCACGTACTCCTGGTGTTTCGCCGACAGCACCGGCCCGCGCACGATCCGGGCGAAGCCGGGAGCGTAGACGATACCGAGCGCGAGCGTCGCGTTGCGCAGGCTCGGCCCGAGGAACGCCGTGATCGCGAGCGCGAGGAGCAGGGCGGGGAATGCGAACACGACATCCATGATGCGCATCAGCAGGCTGTCCACCCAGCTTTCGAAGTAGCCGGCCACGATGCCGATCGGCGTGCCGATGACGGTCGCGATGATGACCGACACAGTCGCGACCAGCAGCGATGTCCGCGCACCGTGGACGACGCGGCTGAACAGGTCGCGGCCGAGCTCGTCCGTGCCCATCGGGTGTCCCCAGCTCGGTCCCTGAAGGCTCTCGATGCGGTTCATGGTGTAGGGATCGGATGGCACGACGACGGGAGCGAGGATCGCCAGCACGACGATGAGCGCGAGGGTGACGAGTCCGACGAGCCCGGCCGGGTGGTGCGAGAGCTGGCGCCAGAACGCGGATGCGCGGCTGGATCTGGTTCGTACCTGCTGGCTCGGTTCACTGGCGGTCAGGGTGGTCGCGCTCATCATGTCGATGCACCGTACTTGATGCGCGGGTCGAGCACCGCGTAGAGAACGTCCACGGCGAGGTTCACGAGGAGGACGATCACGGTGATGAGCAGCACCGCGGCCTGCACCACGGGGTAGTCACGCGCGCTGATCGCATCGACGGTGAACCGGCCGATGCCGGGCAGGTTGAACACCGTCTCGACGATGACGACCCCGCCGAGCAGGTACCCCAGCTGGAGCCCGATCACGGTCACGATCGGGATCAGCGCGTTTTTGAGCGCATGGTCCCACAGGACGGACGACGGGCGCAGACCCTTCGCCCGCGCCGTCGCGACATACCCCGCGCCCAGCACATCGAGCAGGGAGGAGCGGGTGATTCGCATCAGGGAGGCAGAGAGCCCGATGCCGACGGCAAACGCGGGGAGAACGAACATGCTGAGGTTCGCGCCGGCGTCGCTGAAGATGCTGATGTAGCGCGCGCCGGGATACCACCCGAAGTAACGGGATGCGGCGAGCAGGAAGAGGGTCCCGAGCCAGAAGTCCGGCACCGAGAGCCCGACAAGGCCGGTGCCCTGTGCTACCAGGTCTGTCCATGTGCCGCGGCGCAGGGCGGCGATGATTCCCGTGGTCAGGCCGATCGCCGCACCGATCAGGGCGGCGAGCAGGGCGAGCTCGGCAGTCACGGGAAGCCGGGAAGCGATATCCGGTCCGATGGGGCGTCCGGTCTTGAGTGACTCGCCGAGATCCCCGCGCACGGCGTGGGACAGCCAGTCGAGATACTGGACGGCAATCGATCGGTCCAGTCCCAGGTCATGGCGAAGGACGGCACGCTGCTCGGGGCTCAGCTCCCCACGAGCGCCGCTGAGCACGACCACGATGTCCCCAGGCACCAGGCGGATGAAAAAGAAGACGACCAGCGAGACGCCGAGCAGGGTCGGAATCATGAGCGCGAGCCGGCGAAGCAGGTATGACGTCATTATCGATCCTTGGCCGGCCCGTGAGGGCCGGCCAGCTCAAGGTTCGTGGAATGCCTGCGCGACTGCCTACTGCTTGAACCACACGCGCTTGAGGTACGGCGCGCTCGAGTTCGGCAGCGGCGTGATCCCCTGCGCCGTCGGGTCCCAGACCAGCCAGACGTTGTAGACGTAGTAGAAGAGGTTCGGGACCAGCTCATCCAGTTTCATCTGGATGTCGGCGTAGAGCGTCTTCCGCTTCTCCACATCCGTCTCGCTTCGCGCCTCGTCCATCATCGCGTCGAGATCGGGATCACTGATCTTGTTGTAGTTGGTCGGTGACTTCGAGTGGTAGCGACCCCAGGTGTAGCCGTCCGGGTCGGGCAGGCCGAGCAGCAGGATGTTCAGCATCTCGAAGTCGCTGTTCACCCACGCGTCGAGGAGGTTCGCCCAGTCGAGCTGCTCGATGTTGATATTGACGCCGATCGGCTGGAGCTGCTGCTGCAGGATCTGGGCATTGGCCGTGTCGAGCACGTACAGCGGCGAGACGCGCAGGGTGACGTCGAAGCCGCCCTCGTATCCTGCATCCTTGAGCAGCGACTTGGCCTTCTCGACATCGGTCTGGTAGGTCGGCAGCTCGTCGACCGGGATCGACCACGTCTTGTCCGAAGCCGGGATGTAGCCGGTGACCTGCGCGAACCCCAGCGCCGCGCCCTGCACGAACTCGTTGCGGTCGATCGCGTAGCTCAGCGCCTGCCGGACGCGCGCGTCGGATAGCGGTCCCTCGGAGCAGTTGATGTAGGTGGTGCCGTGGGTTAGCGTCGCGACCTCGTAAACCGTCCAGTCGGGGTTGTTCTCGAACGACTCGACCGCCTGATGGTCCAGGAAGTCCGCGTTCTGGACGTCGCCGCCGCGCAGGGCCGCCACGCGCGCCTGGTCGTCGGGGAGGATGATCCACTCCATGGCATCCAGGTACGGAAGCCCGTCCTGCCAGTAGTTCTCATTCTTCTTGAACCGGAGCACCTGGTCGGGAGTGAACTCCTCGATGACGAACGGGCCCGAGCCCATCGTCTTCTGCTCGATCTCGCCATTATTCGCCTCGTAGAACGCCTTCGAGACGATCGGGTTGTACTGCCAGGAGAGGTACCCGATGAGCGGGGCGTACGGCACCGACAGGCTGACCTTGACGGTGTGGTCGTCGACGGCTTCGACCGTGTCGATCGGGGCGGCCCACGCACGCGCGCCGATGTCGGGATCCTTGTAGGTCTCCAGCGAGAACTTCACGTCTTCGGCGGTGAGCGGTGTGCCATCGGAGAACGTGGCGTTCTCCGCCAGGTGGAAGATGTAGGTCGTGTTGTCGGGGGCCTCGAAATCGACACAGAGGTTGGGCTGGGAGGCGAGGTTCTCGTCGAAGACGAAGAGGGTGTCGTAGACCTGCTCGACGACGAGCGCCGAGACGAGCGAGCTCATCGTGAACGGGTTGAGGTTGTCCGGGTTTGCCTCGAACGCGAGCTGGAGCGTTCCTCCCGGCTGAACCTCCGCGGGGACAGGGGAGGCGTCCTGGGCTGCGGCCCCGCTCCCGACAATGCCGGCCGAGCCGCCCAGCAGGGCACCACCGGCGATGCCGGCACTGCCGCGGAGTAGCCGGCGACGATTCAGGCGCTCGGCACGCACCGATGCGATCAACTCCAACAGAGCCCGATCTCCCATGACGGTTCCTCCTGCATTGCGGTCGCTAGACTGACTGGATTGGCCGCACTGTATCAGAGGGACATGCAGCGCACAATCGCCATGGTGAATGTCCGCATGGATTCGATGTCCCCGGTTGCCTGTGTCTCTCCTTAGCGGTATCGATGTGGCGAAGCGTGTGGTGACCAAGGTGTACCGGGACGGAACCTGCAAACGCGCATTCTGGTCTGGGCTGACTCGGATCACTCAGGGGGAAGTGTGTCTGATCATGCCCGGCGGGTTTGCCGGAACGCTTCTCGTGCCTGATCGGTGAGTAGATACAGCGGGTCCTGGCGGAGCAGAGGGAGCACGATGTCACTGAGCCCACGAGCCCGGATCAGGCATGAAGTCGATGCCCCGACGGGTCCACACCGCATCGCGCCGGCCTCCAGAAGCGGGCCATCGAGTTTCCGGAAGTCGCGCTCCCATCCCCACAGGTGCAGCCGGTTGCGAACGATGTGGCGCTGGCCGTCCCCATCGACCACGACACCGTCGGTTGGTTCCGGCTGCAGGTGATACGGCACGACGGCCAGCTCTTCCAGGCAGTGGAGCGTGGTGTTGCTCTGCTGGGTCACCCCACCGAGCAGCAGGATGCTGCCACCTTCCTCGATGAGCCGATGGTATGGGCTGTGGCGGTCGCACGGCGTCTCGCTCACCTCGTGCCCGGTCGCGTATCGCTCGGCCTCCGCACCGATGGCGGTGATGGAGTGCGTCGGGTGCAGGCTGCGACGCGCGGCCGGCCGGTGCCGCGCTGTCTCGGGGATGCGTCCGGTCCAGCATGGCGTTGCGTTGACGTGCATTTCGGGCGGGTGGCCGGGCCCATCGCGCTTGGTGCCGGTGAGCGTCGGGAACAGGACGATGCCTTCCGGGCCGGCCGCGGCGAGCAGGGCGTCGATGACCGTCTCCGCGCCACCCTCTACGTAGCCGAGCCGTCTCAGCGAGGAGTGGACGAGCACGACCGCTCCCGGCTGGACGCCAAGCTTGCACAGGTCACTGGCGAGGGATGCCCGCGTCACCGGTGGGAGCTTCGCGTCATCTTCCATCATGCGACCGCATCGTCGCGGCGACCGGAGACGATGAATCGGGCGGCGAGGTAGAGGACGATCGGCAGCGTCAGGAAGAGCGCGAGGAACTGGTGGACCTCGAAGCGCGTCCAGCCTGACGAGAAGTGGCCGTAGATGAACATCGGATAGTAGACGAGCGCGAGCGTGCTGGCGATCACGATGTAGATCTTGTTCAGCCGGTCAGGCCACAGCGCCAGCACGGCGAACACCGGGATGAGGTACCACGGGTAGAGGTTCGTCATCAGCAGGAGCACCGCGAGGATCGTCTCCGCCACCGCCAGCTCCGGCCGGTGCCCCTTCCAGACCGCGAAGGCGATGAGCAGCACGGCGGCGATGCCGGCGATGGTGAACCCCAGGTTGATCGCATCCATCGTCCCCTTCGGAACGACCTCGAAGGCGGGACGGCTCAGCAGGTACGCGCGATCGAAGCTTCCATCCGCCTCCTGCTTCTGGGCGTACTGCTTGGCGAGCGAGAGCAGGGAGACGTGGTCCATCTCCTGCGACTCCGTGAGCCCGTCACGCATGCCATCCACCAGCTTGCCGTCGCCCCAGTACGGCGCGCAGACGACGACCACCGTGATCGCCGTGATCGCGGCGGTGGTGGCGACGCGCCGCCAGCCCCAGCGCTCCTTGAGCGCGACGATCACGAAGATCGGCGCAAGGGCGACGGTGTACAGCTTGACCAGCGCGGACAGCGCCAGCAGCGGCCCGGCGAGCGGCGAGCTGCGCTTGAGGGCCAGCATCGCGCCGACGACGAACACGGTCAGCAGCACGTCGTTGTGGACGTTGGTGACGCCCTCGAACAGCACCAGCGGGTTCGCCACGAACAGCGCCGCCGTGATCCAGCCCATGCGCGCGTCGCGCTGGTACCGCCCGATGAGGTAGCCGGTGGCTCCGATCAGGACGAGGTTGAACACCTTGAGCGCGATCAGCGTCTGGATGACGTCCGAGAAGCCGGAGATCGCGGTCGGTACCCACATCGCCAGCAGCCACGCCGGCCCGTAAAAGAGGAGGATGTTCACGAGGAAGGCCGGCAGCGCGTACGGGTCCGCCCGGTACGCCTCGAAGGTCACGACGTACGGGTTCTGGTCGTAGTGGAAGGCCAGCTTGAGCTCGATCATGTAGTTGAACACGTCGAGCGCCCCGACCGGGTAGAGCAGCACGTTGACGATCGCGGCCCCGGCGACCATCGCGCCGAGCGCGGCTTTGCCACCCCAGGTGAGCCTCGGCATCGCATCCAGGATCACGATCGTGGCGGCGAAGCAGACGCCGAGCACGATGAACACCAGCGCGGTCTGCCGCATGATTGGCGAGTCGAACCCACCCTCGATCTTCTCGAAGGCGAAGTGGGTGTTGTCCCGGTTCTCGAGCAGCCCGTACCACTGGTGCAGCATCCACCAGCTGGCCGTGACGATGATCGCGAGGAGTGCCAGCAGCGCCGACATCGCGAGCGTGGTGTCCGGAGACGTCACCTGATCGGCAGCGGTCGTGGTCTGCGGCGCGGGTGCCGGCTGGTCGGGGATGGGTGGCCCGGCAACGTCGCGTTCGACTGGGACCACGGGCGGTGAGGTGATGGTCGGCATCGTGATGTCGCTTGTTCCCTCGATGCGCGCGCCCGTCACGGAGGGCGGCTCGCGCTGCGTTTGACGAATGATGATCGCTCATCGCGTCCCCCATGTGCAGCTTGCGTGCCATCCCCGGCGACTGCCCCATGGTGACACGTCGCTGTAAGCGCGTGCCCGAGCCGGTGTGTCATGCCCGCAACGGCGGCGTCCGCTACCGTAATCCAGATGTTGGTTTGTGTCACGTCCGGGAGGGCAGTCGATGGCGACCGGTGTGGGACAGCAGCGGGTGAGGGTGCCGATCCGGTGGCACGATCGAGGCGGCGCGCATGTCGGAGCCGTGCTGATTGCCGCGCCCGCGTGCCGTTCTGGCGCTCGCGGTGGTCACTGCCGTGCTGGCCGGGCTCGCGGCGCGTGTCGGCGTTTTTGGCAGGGGACCGCCGGGCCGGCAACCATGACCTCGGTTCGCGGCGAGACGGTCGATCTCTACCGGGAGGGCGTCTACCGGTACGACTCGGTGTTCAAGGGCGCCGCCAACCGCGGCGCGGACGTCGTCACGCTGCTGATCGCGACCCCGATGCTTCTCGTGACCCTCGCGCGATGGCGCGGCGGGTCGGTGCGGGCGCAGCTGCTGGTGATCGGCACGCTGGTCTGGTTCCTCTACGCCGGCGTGAGCCTCGCCTTCGGCACGGCCTACAACGAGCTCTTCATCGTCTACGTCGCGCTGTTCTCGACGAGCCTGTTCGCCGTCGTGCTGGCGTTCCGGACCGTCGATACGGACGTCCTCGCCGACGTCTTCTCGGACGACATGCCCCGGCGCGTCCCCGGCTGGTTCATGCTCGGCAGCGGCATCGTGACACTCGGCGATCTGGCTGCAGCCGCTGGTGACGGCGCTGATCGATGGCGACGCTGCCCGAGCTGCTCGATGGGTCGACGACGATGGTCACGGACGCGCTCGACCTCGGCGTGATCGTGCCGCTGACGACGATCTCCGGTGTGCTGATCCTGCGCGGGCGGCCGCTGGGCTACGTGCTGGCGCTCTCGCTGCTCGTGCTCGAGGCGATGCTCGCACCGATGATCGCGATGCAGACCGTGTATCAGATGGACGCCGGCGTCGACCTGTCGACGGGTGAGGCGCTCGGCGCCATCGGCGGGTTCACCGTGATCGCGGTGCTGGCGATCCTCGTGCTCGTCGACCTGCTCCGCCACATCTCCGACGCACGGGTGCCGGATACGGAAGGACACGGAAGGGACGTCTCATGAATCGCAGGGCCGTCGTGACGTGGGTGCTGATGATACCGGTCGCCATCCTCAACGGCGTGGTCCGGCAGGCGCTGGTGCAGCCCGTGACCGGCGAGCTGCGCGCGCACCAGATCAGTGTGCTGACCGGATCGTCGGCGTTCCTGGCGCTCGTCTACGCCGCCTTTCACCAGCAGGCGCCGGCGATGAGCGACCGCTCGCTGCTACGCCTCGGCGCTGGCTGGGTCGCGGCGACGATCGTGTTCGAGTTCATCGCCGGGCACTTCGTCTTCGGGAATCCGTGGTCGCGGCTGTTCCACGACTACAACCTGCGAGCCGGCAGGCTCTGGACGCTGGTGCTGGGCGTGATCGCCCTCTCGCCGCTCGCGGTGAAGCGCCTCGCGACCCGATAGCACATCGAGACGGTGCCGCGTCCGCACTCGTTGTCAGTGTCGGTTGCTCCAGCAGCGACAGATCCGGGTTGACGGGTCCAGCACCGGGAACTCCGGCGCGAACATGTCGGTGTGCTTCATGCCGCTGCCGGTCGAGAAGATCACGACCTCGTCGTCCTGCTTCAGGAACCCGCCCTCGCGCAACTTCTTAGTCGCGATGAAGGCGGCGCCTGCCTCGGGGGAGGCGAAGATGCCCTCCCGGGTCGACGCGAGCATCACGCCGTCCATCAGCTCGGCGTCGGACACCGTCAGCGCGGTGCCGCCGCTCGCTCGTACGGCGTCGAGGATGAGGTAGTCACCGATCGCGACAGGCACGCGCAGCCCGGCGGCGATCGTGTGGGCGCCCTGCCACAGCTCGGCGTGGCGCTCGCCCGCCTCGAACGCGCGGACGATCGGCGCGCACCCTTCCGTCTGGACGACCACCATCCTCGGTCGTTCCGGAGCCGATCAGGCCCATCGCCTCCAGCTCGTCGAAGGCCTTCCACATGCCGACGATGCCGGTGCCGCCACCGGTGGGGTAGATGATCACGTCCGGCACGCGCCATCCGAGCTGCTCGACGACCTCCAGCCCCATCGTCTTCTTGCCCTCGGCACGGTAGGGCTCCTTCAGGGTTGAGACGTCGAACCAGCCGAAACGGTCCGCCGCCTGCTGGCCGACCTTGCCGGCGTCGTTGATGAGCCCGTCCACCAGGAAGGTGCGCGCGCCGTAGGCATGGCACTCCGCCTTCATCACGTCGGGCACGTCTACCGGCATGAAGACGTAGGCCGGCATGCCGGCCCGCGCGGCGTAGGCGGCCATCGCCGAGCCGGCGTTGCCCGCGGAGGGGATCACGAGCGCCTCCGCGCCCAGCTCCTTCGCGCGGGAGACGGCCATGCCGAGTCCCCGCGCCTTGAAGCTGCCGGTCGGGTTCTGCCCCTCGTCCTTGACCAGCACGCGGTCGATGCCAAGCTCCCGGCCGAGCGCGGGCGCCTCCAGCAGCGGCGTGCCACCCTCGCCGAGGGTGACCTGGTGGGCTGGGTCGACGACGGGCAGCATCTCGGCGTAGCGCCACATGGTCCACGGGCGCCGGCCGAGTGCGCTGGGCGTCATCGTCTGTGCGGCTCGCTGCAGATCGTACCGGGCGAAGATCACCTTGCCGCACGCCGGGCAGGTCGTGATGAGCTGATCCGCCGGGTACGTGGCTCCGCAGTTCGAGCATTCCAGATGGGTGAGCGCGCTTCGCATTCTTCCTCCCGCAGGTGGCGTGTTGCTGGTGTCAGTGCATCGATCATATCCGATATGCGATGACGGCACTCTCGCGCCGGGCAGTCCCGATTTGCCGCGATCTGATGTAGACTCCGACACATCAGGTACATCGAGGTTGGGGGTGACGCATGGCAGATTGGGAGGCCAGCGATGCTCGATTCACGGGATGATCTCGCCGTCGTCCTCGACCATGTCGCCGATGGAGTCACAGTTCAGGACCGGAGCGGCAGGCTTGTCTATGCCAACCGGGCGGCGGCCCAGGTGCTCGGGTTCTCTACGCCGGCGGAGCTGCTGGAGACGCCGACGCAGGACATTCTGCGGCGTTTCGAGATGTTCGACGAGATAGGTCACCCGTTTCCGCTCGATCGGTTGCCCGGCCGCCGCGCGCTCGCTGGGTTCGAGGAGGCAGCGGTCACGATCCGGTTTCGCGCCATCCCGGCGGGCGATGACCGTTGGTCCAGCGTTCAGGCCTCGCCTGTTCGGGACGAGAGCGGCGGTGTCCAGTTCTCGGTGAACGTCTGGCACGATGTCACCGAGCAGAAGGAGACCGAGATCCGTCAGGTCTTCCTGGCGGAGGCGGGCGAGCTGCTCGCCTCCTCACTGGACATCGAGGCGACGCTCGCGCATGTCGCCGAGCTGGCGGTACCACGGCTGGCGGACTGGTGCGCCGTGCACCTCGTGCGGGACGACGGCGCGCTGGCGCAGCTGACCGTCGTCCACGCCGATCCGGAGCAGACCGCGTGGGCGCGGGCGCTTCAGGAGCGCTACCCGACGGACCCGAACGCGCGGCACGGTGTGCCCGAGGTGATGCGCACTCTCGAGTCCGAGCTGATCCCCGAGATCACCGACGAGATGCTGGCGGCGGCCGCTCGCGACGAGGAGCATCTCGAGCTCGCGCGGCGGGTCGGTCTCCGCTCCGCGATCATCGTTCCCCTGGTCGCGCGGGACCGCGCGCTCGGCGCGATCACCTTCGCCTCGGCGGAGTCCGGACGGCGCTACGGCGAGCGTGATCTCAGGCTTTCCGAGGAGCTGGCGCGCCGCGCCGCCATCGCCATCGACAACGCCCACCTCTTCGACGCCGAGCGCGCCGAGCGAGCGCGGGCCGAGGACGCGCGGCTGCAGTTTCGGGCGCTCTTCGAGGGCATCCCGGACGCGATTCTCGTGCTCGACGGCGATACCATCATCGATGTCAACACCGGCGCTTGCGACCTGCTGCACTACAGCCGACGCCACCTTCTGAAGCGCTGCGTCAGCGATCTCGCGCCGGAGGGCGAGGATGCCCCGGCCGGTCTCGCTGTGGACGCCGATGAGTGGCGCGGGTCGACCGAGGTGCGTCGCCGGGACGGCACGACCATCCCGGTAGAGCTCTGGTTCCGTCGGCTCGCGCTGCCGGCGGGCGGGGTCCGCATCTGTGCCATGCGCGATATCTCCGAGCGGCGCGCCTACGAGAAGGCTCGCGAAGAGGTGCTCGCGGCGGTCTCGCACGACCTGCGGAACCCGATCGGGGTGATCAAGGCGCATGTCCAGCTGTTGCGGCGGTCCCTGCAGCGCGGCCAGATGCCCGACCCGGAGCGGCTGGGCAACCGCCTCGCGACGATCGACGCGATGGGAACGCGGATGTCGGCGCTGCTGGAGGACATGGTGGTGGTGGCGAGGTTGCAGCGTGGCGATGACATTCAGCTCGAGCTCGCGCCGGTCGATCTCGTCGAGTTGGTGCGCCGCAGTGCCGCGGAGCTCGCCACGACGTCGGCGCGACAGATCGACGTACAGGCGCAGGTCCCGGCGCTGGTGGGCAGGTGGGATGCACGCGGTCTCGAGCGTGTTGTCTACAACGTGCTCGGCAACGCCATCAAGTACAGCCCGGACGGCGGCCGCATCCACGCAAGGGTGTTAACCGCACCAGCCAGAGGCGATGACTGGGCGGAGCTCACGGTAGAGGATGAAGGGATCGGCATCCCGGCGAGCGACATCCCGCGGGTGTTCGATGCCTACCACCGCGCCGCCAACGTCGGCCAGATACGCGGCACCGGTATCGGCCTGGCGGGGGCGCGGCACATCATCGAACGGCAAGGCGGCAGCATCGGCGTCGCGAGCCGGGAGGGGCAAGGCACCACGATCACGGTGCGGCTCCCAATCAACCCGCCGGAACCTGCCTGAGGCCCGCTACAGCGTCGCGATGAACCGGTGCACTACCCGGTTGAACGCCGCCGGGCGCTCCATGCTCGGCAGGTGGGCCGCGTTCTCACATCGTTCGACGCGCGCGCCGGGAATCTCTCGTGTCAACGTCTCGGCGCTGTCGAGCGCGTCCGGCTGATCGAGCGTCCCCACGATCACGAGCGTCGGGGCGGTGATCTCGCCGAGTCGCTCAACCAGTGGCGGCTCCGGCTCGCGCTCCTCAGCGGCCTCGATCTCGTCCATGCGGGCAAAGATCGCCGCGTTCATCGCGGTTACCCGATTGCGTACGCCTTGGTCGACCGCGTCCGGGCTCCGGTGCGGTCCGTCGACCCACATGCGCGTCTCCATCTCGACCGCGAGCGGTGTGTCGCCGGCATCCATCGCCTCGTTCACGGCGCGCCAACCGGCCCGCAGGCCGGCGGACGGCTCCCGCATGCCGGCGAGGGTGTTGACGAGCACCAGCCCGCGCACCAGCTCCGGGTGCTCGAGCGCGAACGCGGTCGCGACCTCCCCGCCGTACGAGGCGCCGATGATGACTGCCGGCCCGAGCGCGAGGGTATGGAAGAGACCGAGGAGGTCGTCGTGGTGGGCGAACGGCTCGGGCGGGATGCTGGATCGCCCATAGCCCCGCATGTCATACCTCACGACGCGGTGATTCCTGCTCAATGACGCGACCTGCGGGTCCCACATGCGCATGTCGCAGATGCCCGCGTGGACGAGCACGATGGGATCGCCATACCCAGTCGTCTCGACATGGAGGCTGGTGCCGTTGATGTGGAGGTGGTTCGAGCTGGCGTTCATGTTGGAGATGCCTGCGCCTGGTCCTGTCGTGGCCGAAGTGCGTTGTGGCGGTCCCGTGAGCGCAGCGTATCACGTGGCTGCGATGCTGGCGTGAACCACGCGGTTCGCACCTTTGCGTTGGGCACGACTGTCGAGAAGACGGGCGAAGACGGATTGACACGTTTTGGGCATCGCCATAGACTGCGCCAACCGCTGTGAATCCACACGCGGAGACCTCAATCACAATTCCTGCCGTGAGGAGAAGCACATGGGAGCCCGCTGGACTGTCGAGGATCTTGAACGCGCATGGACCGCCCGGGGTCTGGACCGCCGCCGTTTGTTGCAGCTGATCGGTGCCGGTGCCGGCATGGCGGCGATGACCGAGCTGGTCGCCACGTCGCCGGCAGTCGCCGCGCAGGACGCGGGCGGCTCCCAGGTGTCGATCGAGTGGGCCAAGCCACGAACCCTGGGACCCCTGTTTTCGACGGCTGGGAGCGAGCAGCAGGTCGAGCGCGCGATCTTCGGCGTGCTCGTTCAGATGACCGGGAACCTCGAGCAGGTCGGCGACCTGGCCGAGTCGTTCGACGTCTCGGACGATGCGAAGACCTTTACGTTTCACATCCACCCCGATGCCACATTCAATGACGGAACGCCGCTGACGTCGGAGGATGTCGTCTTCACGCTCGAGACCGCGATCAACCCTGCCACAGGCGCCTACTGGCAGGGACGGTTGATGGGCATCGCCGGCGCTCGGGACTTCGCGGATGGCAAGGCTGACTCCGTGTCCGGCATCGAGGCGCCCGACGACAAGACGGTGGTTCTGACGCTCGAGAGCCCTGATTCGGCATTCCTGCCGACGTTCGCCGACTTCTCGGGCCTCGGTATTCTGCCGAAGCACGTGCTCGGAGATATCGCGCCCGACCAGCTGATCAACGATCGGTTCAACCTTGCGCCCAACGTGGGCGCGGGACCGTATCAGTTCGTGACCTACGAAACGGATCAGTATCTGGAGATGGAGCCGAACCCGAACTGGTTCGGCGAGGCACCGGCGGTGTCACGCGTGTTCCTGAGGATCGTCCAGGCGGACGTCGCGGTCGCGGAGCTTGAGTCCGGGTCACTCGACCTGATCTCGATCTCGCTGGATGACATCGAGCGACTGAGCGAGCTGGAGAACGTCACCGTCGTCAGCGTGCCGAGCCCGTCGCTCGACTCCGTGTCGGTCAACCTCGATCGCGAGTACTTCAAGGACAAGAAGATCCGCCAGGCGCTGCACTATGCCCTCGACCGGCAGACGATTGTGGATCAGCTCTATCAGGGCAAGGCGACTGTGCGGAACGGCCCGATCTTCGGTCCGGACTGGATGGGTGTGCCCGAGGGGTTGAACGAGTACGCATTCGATGCGGACAAGGCCCGGCAGTTGCTTCAGGAGGCCGGATGGGACGGCAGCGTTCGTCCGCAGTTGATGTACGTGCCGGGCAACAACGCGACCTTCGACAACATGGTGCCGATCGTGCAGGCGCAGTGGGCCGACGTTGGCTTCGAGGTCGAGCTGCTGCAGCTCGATTCCACCGAGCTGAACCAGAAGCTCGTCATCGATCACGACTACGACATGTACATCGGCGGTGGTGGGGTGTACGGCGCGGACCCGAGCATCTGCGCGAAGTACTACCACAGCGACAATCTGACCCCAGCCGGTGCGAACAACACGCGCTACGTGAATGAGGAGGTCGACAAGCTCTTCGCGGACGGTCGAAGTGTGGCCAGCCACGACGAGCGGAAGGCCGTCTACACGGAGCTCGCGAAGATCCTGAACGAGGATTGCCCTTCCATCTACCTCTGGTCACCGGATTCCAACTTCGCCTTCAATAACCGGCTCGTGGGCTTCGAGGCACCCAGCTACAAGGACAATCGGCTGTGGAACGTTGAAGACTGGTCGGTGGAAGAGTAACGACGTCAACCCAACGCCGGATATCAGGAGGGCGGCACACGCCGCTCTCCTGTGCCGGAGAGTAGATCATGGGCAGATACCTTCTTCGCCGGCTGGCGATCAGCATCCCGGTGCTGATCGGGATTACCATCGCCACCTACCTCATCGCCAATCTCGCGCCGGGCGACCCGGTAACGGCGCTCCTCAATCCGGAGCAGATGGCGAGCCTCGGCCCCGATTGGGTCGAGCAGCAAAAGGAGGCCCTCGGGCTCAACGACCCACTGCCGGTGCGGTACCTGCACTGGCTGCAGGAGACCGCAACGGGAAACCTCGGCTACTCGTCGGCTGACCGCTTGCCGGTGACCGAGAAGATCGGGGAGCGGCTCTGGCCAACGCTCAAGCTGATGCTGACGGTGCTGATCATCTCGGTGCTGGTCGGGATTCCTCTCGGCGTCATCTCCGCACTGAAGCAATATTCATGGATCGACTATCTGCTGACATTCGGCGGGTTTATCACCGTATCGATCCCGTCGTTCTTTCTCGCGATGGTGTTGATCTACATCTTCTCGCTGAAACTCGACTGGCTGCCGACCTCCGGGATGTACACACTCGGCCAGCAGCGATCGTTTACGGACTCGCTTCTTCACCTGATCCTGCCGGCGTCGGTCCTCGGGCTGGCGCAGGCCGCGCCGCTCATCAGGTACACGCGTGCCAGCCTGCTCGAAACCATTCAGCAGGATTACGTCAGCGTGGCCCGGGCGAAGGGACTCTCGGAGGCGGTGGTGATTGGACGGCACGCGATGCGGAACGCGCTCATCCCGATCATCACCATCGTGGCACTGGATGTCCCGCGGCTGCTGGGCGGCACCATCGTGATCGAGCAGGTGTTCTCCTGGCCGGGGATGGGCACACTCGCGATCTCCGCCGTCCAGGGGCGTGACTACAACGTTCTGATGGGGGTCAACCTGATCGCGGCGGTCATGATCCTGTCGAGCAACCTCATTGCGGATACGCTGTACGCGACCGTCGACCCAAGGATCAAGTACGGATGAGCAAAAGCACACTGGCGGTAGCGGCTCCGGCCCTGACCGCTGATGCCGGCGCGGTCCGCAAGGGAACAACGTGGTGGGAGCGGTTTCGACAGCATCGTCTCGCGCTGACCGGCATGATCATGCTGGCCATCCTCGTCGTCGTGGCGGTTCTGGGGCCGTTTCTGGTGTCGTTCAGCCCAACCGAAACCGACCTGATGTCGCTGAAGGTGGCGCCGGACGGAGCGCATCTGCTCGGCACCGACGCGGCCGGTCGAGATGTGTTGAGTCGCCTGCTTCAGGCGGGGCGGGTGTCACTCGCCGTCGGGGTGGTGGCGGTCGCGATCTACGTGGCGATCGGCGTTGTGCTGGGAAGCATCGCTGGTTATGTCGGGGGATGGGTCGATGGGTTCATCATGCGGTTGACCGACATGGTGCTCTCGTTTCCCGCCATCATCGTCATCATCACGCTGGTCTCGATCCTCGGTCCCAGCCTGTTCAACGTGATGCTGGTCATCGGGCTGCTGGGCTGGCCACCGATCACGCGCCTCGTGCGCGGAGAGTTCCTCTCGCTCCGGGAACGGGATTTCGTCATCGCATCGAAGTCCACCGGTGCGCCGGGTATTCGGATCATCTTTCGGCACATCCTGCCGAATGCGCTGACGCCGGTCATCGTCAATGCCACGTTCGGCATGGCGCAGGCCATCCTGCTCGAGGCGGCGCTGAGCTTTCTCGGGCTCGGTGTCCAGCCGCCGACGGCGAGCTGGGGGAACATGCTCAACGCAGCCCAGTCGATCACGATTCTCGAGGACATGCCGTGGCTGTGGTTCCCGCCCGGTCTGATGATCGTGCTCTCGGTGCTGTCGATCAATTTCGTGGGTGACGGGCTGCGTGATGCCCTTGACCCTCGCATGCGGAGGTAGAGGCAAGGCGATCGCTGACGGGCATGCTCGTCATGTGCACGCGGCCCAGACGATTGGGAGCCGCGGTTGTCGGAACAGGGCAGCGCTGAAGCTCTGGAAAGTGAGAGAGTGACTTGAGCGAGATCGTTCTTCGAAATGGCACGGTGATCGACCCGGCGAACGGGGTCAACGGAGTCGCGGATGTCCGTATCTCCGGCGGCAAGGTCGAAGCTGTCGGGCTGGACCTGCCGGAGCGGCCGGGCGACCAGTCGATCGACCTGACCGGGTTCTACGTCACGCCCGGCATCATCGACATCCATGTCCATGTTGCGCACACGCACAGTCGCTCCGAGCTCTCCCTGCACCCACTGGTCAACACGCTCTCCTCGGGGGTGACCACCGTCGTCGACACCGGCACCACCGGCTGGCGCGACTTCGACCAGTTTCGGCACGACGTGATCGACAACCCGCGCCGGAAGATCCGCGTGCTCGGACTCGTCAACATCGTCGGCTCCGGCATGGGCGGCGACTGGGAGCACGAGGCGAGCGAGATGAACCCGCAGCTCGCCGCCGACACCGCCAGCATGCACTCGGATGTCGTCGTCGGCATCAAGACGGCGCACTATTGGGCGAGGAAGCGCTTCGATGCCGACCACGCGCCGTGGACGGCGGTCGACCGCGCGATCGAGGCGGCCGAGCGCTGCGGCATGCCGGTGATGTACGACTTCTTCCCGACGCTGCCGGAGCGCACCTACCAGGAGCTGATCCTGAAGAAGGCGCGGCCCGGCGATATCCACACCCACGTCTTCGCTCAGCAGTTCCCGATCCTCGACGACGACGGCAAGGTCGAGAAGCATATGCACGAGGCGCGGGAGCGAGGCGTGATCTTCGACCTCGGTCATGGCGCGGGCAGCTTCTGGTTCCGCAACGCCGTGCCGGCGATCCAGCAGGGGTTCATCCCGGATTCGATCAGCACGGACCTGCACACCGGCAACGTCGCGGGCGTCGTGGTCGACATGATGACCACGATGAGCAAGATCCTGAACATCGGCGTGCCGCTGGAGAAGGTGATCGAGATGTCGACCGTCGCGCCGGCGCGGGAGATCAACCGGCCGGAGCTCGGCACGCTGTCTCCGGGCGCGACGGCGGACGTCGCGGTGCTGGCGCTGGACGAAGGGAACTTCAGCTTCGTCGACTGCGAGAAGACGACGATGCAGGGGACCGAGCGGCTGCGGTGCGAGATGACCTTCTTCGGCGGCGAGATCGCCTAGAACCCGAGCGGGCGCGGCTGGCCGTCGTGGGAGCAGGATGCGAAGGACAACCCGACGCCGCTCCACGTTCGCTCGCAGCAGTTCTAGGGGGCTGGTAACCGCATGGGCCACCTCGTGTCGGTCCGTGTTCAACCCCTTGCCATCCCGAGCGTTTCGGGCGAGATTGGCGCGACAGCCGCTCCGTACCGCCAGTCGTGAAAGGACCGCAACGTGACCACCCGTGGGCGAGCCGATCAGTACCAGTCCAGCGTGACCCGGCCGCCAGATTTCGATCAGTTCTGGGACCAGGTGCAGGCGGAGCTCGACGAGATTCCGCTCGACCCGGAGATGACGCCGGTGCCGATGCGCTCGACCGACGAGGTCGAGGTCTTCGAGATCCACTACACCAGCCTCGACAACGTCCGCATCGCCGGCTGGTATTGCCGGCCGCGCGAGAGCCACATCGCCGGGCCGTACCCCGGGCTCTCGATCGTGCCGGGGTACGTCTCCGAGCCGACGCTGCCGAAGTCGTGGGCGAAGATGGGGTACGCCGCGATCGGTGTCGCGCCGCGCGGCAAGCTGCGCTCGAACAGCCAGTTCAACCCCGGCTACCCCGGCCTGCTGATAAACCGCATCGTCGACCGCAACACCTACAGCTACCGTGGCTTCTACGCCGACGCGCTGCGGGCAATCGACTTCCTGCTCACGCGGGACGAGGTCGATGCCAGCCGCATCGGCGTGCACGGCAGCAGCCAGGGCGGCGCGCTCACCATCGTCTCCGCCGCGCTGCGACCGGATGTCGTCACCTGTGGCGCGGCCGGAGCGCCGTACCTCACTGGCTACATGGACAGCGCCGATCTCACAAGCTCCTACCCGTACGAGGAGATGAACGAGTACTTCCGCCTCTACCCGGAGCGGAAAGAGCAGGCGCGACAGGAGCTGGCGTACTTCGACTGCCTCAACCTCGCGTCGAAGGTGAAGGCGCCGATGCTGATCTACGCCGGGCTCTGCGACGATGTCTGCCCGCCCGAGACCGCGTTCAACCTGCGCGATGCGCTGCCGGGTGAGGTGACGCTGCACACGTACGAGCGCTGCGGGCACGATGCCGGCAACTACTGGGAGATGCGCGAGGTCGAGGCGTTCCTCGCGAGGCATCTCCGTCCGGCGAGCGTCGGCGAGCACGCGCAAATGACGGTCGGGTAGGGGAGTGGCAAGCATGGATCAGCAACCGAGCGGACTGGCCGCCTGGTGGGACGCGATCGACGAGGAGCTGGCGGTCCTGCCGGCCAACCCGGAGCTCACCGTCTCGCCGCTGCAGACCAGCGATCACGCGACGGCGTACATCGCCCGCATGACGAGCATCGACAACTACCCGATCGCCGCCTGGCTCAGCGTGCCGACCGGCGAGGGGCCGTTTCCGGCGCTTGTCACCGCGCCGGGGTACGCCAGTGTGGTCACGCCGGCGCACGTCGACCTGCGGCGGCGCTACGTCACCATGACGATGATGACGCGCGGGCAGCGCGGTGCGGACAAGCCGTACGCCGCCGCCTTCCCCGGTCACCTGACGGAAGGGATCGAGTCGCCTGACACCTGGGTGTTCCGGGGCGTGATGGCGGACATGCTGCGCGCCTACGAGGTGTTGCGCGATCACCCCGCCGTGGACCAGGACCGTATCGGCATCACCGGCACGGACGCCGGTCTGCTGCTCAACGCGCGTCGGCCCGGCGCGAAGGCGGTGCAGGTGACGGCGATGTTCTGGTACCGGCTCGCCGAGATGGCGGCCGGCACCGAGGCGTATCCCTACGAGGAGATCAACGATTACCTTCGGACGTGCCCGAACCAGCGCGACGCTGTCGAGCACACGCTGGCGATGGTCGACCCGCGATATCAGGCGGGCCGTGTGAACGCCAATGTGCAGCTCTCACGGGATCAGGAAAGCAGGACCGGCAACGACGCCTGGCTGGCGCCGCTCGTCGGCAATATCGAATCGGACGTGACGTTCTACGACGTCACCCATGAGGGACAGACGGACCACGACGCGCTCGATGCCTGGATGTCGGAGCAGCTCGGTGTCGAGCCGGCGCCGCGCATTTGGGAACCACAGGAGATTGGACCATGGCGATAAGTGAAGCCGCCGGGACAACCGGCGGTCGAGCGGGACTGGCTCGCGGAGCTGGACATCCGGCCGGTGATCAACGCGTCGGCGACCCTGACGGCGCTCGGTGGCTCGGTCATGCCGGCGCCAGTGCGGGCGGCGATGGAGGCGGGGTCCCGCCACTTCGTCGATCTGCGAGAGCTGCAGCGGAAGGTCGGCGCGCGGGTCGCGGAGCTGACGCACAACGAGGCTGCGTACATCGCCTCGGGCGCCGCCGGTGGCATCACGCTCACCGTCGCGGCGTGCATGACAGGCACCGACCCGGAGATGGTCAACAGCTTCCCGGGGCCGGACCCCTTTGCAAAGAACGAGCTCATCATCCACCGCTCGCAGCGCAACGGTTACGACTACGCCGCCCGCATGACCGGCGTGAAGATGGTCGAGGTCGACGGCACCGAGGAGTCGCTCGTGGCGGCGATCTCCGATCGCACGGCGGCGATCCTCTGGTTCGCCGGCGCGCACTGGGCCAAGGACGCCCTGCCGATCGAGCAGGTGATTTCCCTCGGGCGTCACCACGGTGTGACGGTCATCGTCGACGCCGCCGCCCAAATCCCGTCCGTCGAGAACCTGTGGGGCTTCACCCGCGACCTCGGCGCGGACATCGCCATCTTCAGTGGTGGCAAGGGGCTTCGCGGTCCGCAGTCGAGCGGTCTCGTGCTCGGCCGTGCCGACATCATCGAGGCGGTCGCGATGAACGGCTCGCCAAACTCCGCGATCGGGCGGCCGATGAAGGTCGGCAAGGAGGAGCTCATCGCCTGTCTCGCGGCAGTCGAGTGGTCGCTGGCGCAGGACGAGGACGCCGTCATCGCCGGGTATGAGCAGACGGTCGCGATGTGGCTGGATGGCGTGCGTGACCTGCCGGGCGTCGTTGCCGAGCGAGGTTTCCCCAGTGAGGCTGGCCAGCCGCACGGACGCGTGATCATCACGCTCGAGGACGACGCGAAGCTCGGCCGCGACGCGCTGCATGATGCATTGTGGGACCGCGATCCGCGCATCGCCGTCTCGAAGGTCGGCGAGCACCAGATCGCGCTCAACCCGCAGACGCTTGAGCCCGGTGAGCCTGAGATCGTCCTCGCCGCCATCCGCGAGCTGCTGGGCGGTTGACGCTACGGATAACTTCCGTGATAACCCGTAGGGCGGACCTCCCTTCAAGAGTACCGCCCCTGCGAGACTGACGGCTCAATACCGTCGTTACGTAATACAGGAGGAAATACATGACCCCCGAAGAGAAGCTGAAGGAGATGGGTATCGAGCTGCCGGAGGCAAAGCCGTTCCACCCCGCCGTCGAGCTGGGCGTGGTCTCCGGCAACCTGCTCTTCTGCTGCGGATCGACCCCGGGCGACAAGTCGCTCAAGGGACGCGTCGGCGACACCTACACAACGCAGGAGGGCTATGCCGCCGCGCGTGACTGCGCCATCCAGCAGCTCGCCATCGCCAAGGCGGTGCTCGGCGATCTCTCCCGCATCACGCGGGTGGTGAAGCTGCTCGGCATGGTCAACGCCGCGCCGGGCTTCGGTGAGACGCCGCAGGTTGTCCACGGCGCCACCGAGTTCTACTACGAGGTCTTCGGCGACAAGGGCAAGCACGCCCGCTCCGCCGTCGGCATGCAGGCGCTCCCGAGCGAGGTCCCGGTCGAGATCGAGACCATCTTCGAGATCGAGGCATAGATCCAGGACCTGACAGGTGAACCGCAACGCGATGGATCCAACGCGCCCGCGGGCGCGTTGGATCCATCGTCCTACCTGCCGTCTGCGCTGTGCTGGTAGGCCCGCCGGCCTCCGTGCCCGGGCGCGTCCTTTCCGCCAGCATGCGCTCTTCATCTCCACCGTCCGTCGCACCGAGCCCCCCGGTTGGTCGGGCTCACCACTCAACCCAGTCGAATCTCGCAGGGCATCTGGTAGAGTGGCTCGTGAGCATTTTCACGCGAGGGGTTGACGTATTCTGACGCCTCCGCGTAGAGTGGACCCAACAACAGAATCTGAACCGACTCATCCAGAGGAGCAGAGGGAACGGCCCGATGAAGCTCCAGCAACCCCCCGGCAACGTCGACGGGAAGGTGCTAATGCCGACAGCTATCGCGCTGTACGATGAGGAGGTCAATAGGCTCCTCGAGTCCTGGTGACGCTCCCTTCGCACAACGCGAACGGGGCGATTTTTGTGGCGGTGGGCAGGCCACCTGCCGCTTCAGACTCGCCCGGGAGCCTGTAACGATGACCCAGGATGTTCACCTGGCGGATGTCACAAAGACGTTCCGCCGCAACGGTGCCCCGGCACCAGTTCTCCGTGATATCAGCTTCAGCGTCGACAATGGCGAGTTCGTCGCCATCCTCGGCCCGAGCGGCTGCGGCAAGTCGACCGTCCTCCGCCTGATCGCCGGGCTGGAGCAGCCGACCACCGGGCATGTCGCGATCGGCGGGCGCGAGGTCTCTGTCACGGACGACCGCTGCGCCGTGATCTTCCAGGAGCCCCGCCTCCTGCCGTGGCGCACCGTTTCCGGCAATGTCGCGCTCGGGGCACGTCGACGCAAGGGCGACGCCTCTGCGCGGATCGATCGGTTGCTCGACGAAGTGGGCCTCGCCGACTGCGCCCGCGCATGGCCGCATCAGCTCTCAGGCGGCATGGCGCAGCGTGTCGGCCTCGCCCGTGGTCTCGCCGCCGAGCCGGACGTGCTCCTGCTCGACGAGCCGTTCGCCGCGCTCGACGCCCTCACCCGGCTTCGCATGCAGGATCTCCTGCTCGAAATCCGCGAGCGTCACAGCCAGACCGTGATCCTTGTCACCCATGACATCGACGAGGCGCTCTACCTCGCCGACCGCATCGTCATCCTCGGCGAATCGCCGGCGCGCGTCGTCGCCACGCACGAGGTGCCGCTGTCGAGGCCGCGGGACCGATCGCATCCGGTGATCGGACAGCTTCGCGACGAGATTCTCGAACGCTTCGGCGTCGGGAATGCGCACGGGCGAAAACGGGAGGGTATCGAGCGCCCCGGCGCCCTCGCAGCCGACTAGCGCGATGGGCTGACGATTTTCAAGGCGTGAGTTCCGAATCAATTCGAATGTCGCGGTGGCGTTCACCGCGGCTCTGGGCAGTCATTGCCCGAAAACCACCTGAAAGGCACAGCCGACCATGACCAACCGACCGACGACCGCCACCGCCGCCATCGACCCCTCCGCGCTCTCGCGCCGCCACCTGCTCGCCATCGCGGGCGCCGCCGCGCTCACGGGCGCCCTCTGGAGCGGCACGCGAGCCGCGTCCGCCGCCCAGGTCGAGACGCCCGACACGCTCAACATGGACTTCGCCTACTACAACCCGAGCAGTCTCGTGCTGAAGCGCAAGGGCTGGATCGAGGAGGCTCTGCCGGATACCGAGGTGACCTGGACCCTCAGCGCCGGCAGCAACAAGGGCAATGAATACGTCCGCTCGGACGCCGTCCACTTCGGCTCCACCGCCGGCGTCGCCGCGCTGCTTGCCCGCGCCAACGGTACCGACCAGCACACGATCTACCTGTATTCGCAGCCGGAGTGGACCGCGCTCGTCGTCACCGCCGATTCGGATATCGCGTCGGTCGAGGATCTCAAGGGCAAGAAGGTCGCCGCCACCAAGGGAACCGACCCGTACTTCTTCCTGCTGCAGTCCCTGCACGAGTTCGGCCTGCAGCAGTCGGACGTCGAGGTGGTCAATCTCCAGCACGCCGACGGCAAGACGGCGCTCGAGCGTGGCGATGTCGATGCATGGGCGGGGCTGGACCCGTTCATGGCGCAGACCGAGCTTGAGCAGGGATCGAAGCTGATCTACCGGAACATCGACTTCAACACCTGGGGCGCGCTGAACGCCAAGGCGGAGTTTCTCGACCAGTACCCGGATCTCGTCACGCTGGTGCTGACCCAGTACGAGCGGGCCCGCCACTGGATTCTCGACAACCCGGACGAGGCGGCGCAGATTCTGAGCGAGGAGGCGAGCCTCTCGATCGAGGTGGCGCAGAAGGAGCTCGTCGAGCGGACCAATCTCGAGATCGACCCCGTACCGGGCGCGTCGAACCAGGCGGAGGTGCTGGCGAACATCATCCCGATCATGGAGGAGGAGAGTCAGTTCACGCCGGGCGCGGACCCGCAGGAGGCGCTCGACACCCTCTACCGCACGGAGTTCATCGAGGCGGCGCTGCAGGCGCAGGCAACGCCGACATCGTAGAACCGGTCGAGGGTCCGTAGCCCCGGGTCGTGTGCCCGGGGAGCCGCGGCCTTGTCGTGAACCGCAAGGGGAGACCGCAGGCGTGGCATTGCCGCCCTGCGGGCAGCCGGGCGGACATCCCTTCGGGAGTACCGCCCCTACGGACCAATGAGATCGGTGGCGTCATTGTTGAGGAGACACATCATGGCCGTCGCAGGACAACCACGACGCATCGAGCCGCAGGAGGTGGCAACGCCGACCAGTGCCTGGCGGCCGGCCGTCACCGCACCGCGCTGGCTGACCGGCCTGATCGTCCCGATCGCGCTGCTGGGACTGTGGCAGTGGCTGGTCAACCGCGAGGTCTACACCCGCAGCCAGCTCCCCGCGCCGGGCGATGTCTGGCTGGCGGGAAAGCAGCTCTGGGAAGCGGACCTGCTGCTGGAGCACATCACCGTCAGCATCGAACGGGTTGCGATGGGCTTCGGCTGGGGCGCCGGCATCGCCATCCTCGTCGGTCTCGCCGTCGGGCTCTCGCCGCTGGTCGACGCGCTGCTCCGCCCGACGATCGACGCCTTCCGCGCGATCCCGTCACTCGCATGGGTGCCGCTGCTGATTCTGTGGATGGGCATCGGCGATCAGCCGAAGATCACCCTCGTCGCGATCGGTGTCTTCTTCCCGGTCTTCACCGCGCTGGTCGGCGGCATCCAGCAGATCGACCGCAAGCTGATCGAGGTCGGGCAGGCGTACGGGCTACATGGTGCATCGTTGGCGTGGAGCATCCTGCTCCCGGCAGCGGCGCCGTCACTGCTCACCGGCCTGCGCATCGGCCTCGCGCAGGGATGGCTCTTCCTCGTCGCCGCCGAGCTCATCGGCGCCTCGCGGGGATTGGGTTTCCTGCTCACCGACGGCCAGAACACCGGTCGTGCCGATATCATCGTGCTGAGCATCGTCCTGCTGGCGCTGCTTGGCAAGGGAACCGATTTCCTGCTCGGCCTGGTGGAGCGGCGCGCACTGCGCTGGTCCGACAGCTGGCAGGCATAGTGTCATCACGCAAGGACAGGGACATTCATGGCCAAGGACGACAAGAACACGAAGAAACCGAAGAAGGCTGACGCGAAGCAGGACGCAACGGCGACGCAGGAGCAGCCAGCCCCGAACGGTGTCGCCGACGGGACCGCATCGCTCCGGGACCGGCAGCGCACGCTCAAGAACGCCTACAAGATCCATGGCGGGCTCGGTACGCAGGTGACGCGCGTGCACAGCGTCACGCCGGATGACGCAGAGACGGGCAAGGTTCGTATCGCTGTCGACAACGCCTCCGGAGTGGAGCTTGACATCGGTGCGCACGTCTCGGTCGGTGGCAGCGAGGACACTCCCTGCTCCGGTGACGTCTTCCTTGCATCGCTGGCGGCGTGCTACGAGATAACGCTGCGGCTGGTTGCGGCGGCGTCAAGGATCACGATCAACCAGCTCGATCTGCGCGTCGAAGGTACGTGGGACGCGCGCGGCACGCTTGGCTTTCCCGACGTGCCGGTCGGGTACACCGACATCCGCATCCTCGTTGATCTGGAGGCCGAGGGTCCCGAAGATCGCATCGCGAAGCTGCCCGAGCTGACCGAGCGCTACTGCGTCGTCTCGCAGACGCTCAAGACCCCGCCCAGCGTCGAGATCGCCTGGCGCTGACCGGTTGGCACGGAGACCCGTGCCCGGGCGCGTTGTGCCTGCGACATCGCCGCAAGCGACGCATTCTCCACGTGGCGTGCTGCGCACGCCTTGGTCGAGATGACAGCCAGGCTGCGTCAATAGCGCATGGCCGAAATGACAAATGCGCGGTTGGTGAGTGGTGGCACTCAATCCGCGACAGAGGCGGCCGGGGCGCGGGACGCCGGGATCGCGCAGGAGACATCGTCGTAGGTGATGCCGTCGAGCGAGTCCGGGCCGTCTTCGCCGCACATTGGGCAGCTCGGCGAGCGCTTCACCCGCAGCGTGCGGAAGTCCATCGAGCGGGCGTCGTACATCAGCAGCCGCCCGACCAGTGTCTCGCCGATGCCGAGCACCAGCTTGATCGCCTCCGTCGCCTGGATCATGCCGATCATGCCCGGCAGCACGCCCAGCACACCGGCCTCGGCGCAGTTCGGCGCCAGCTCCGGTGGCGGCGGGGAGTGGAACAGGCAGCGGTAGCATGGGCTGTTGTCATCGCGCGGGTCGAGTACCGTCGCCTGGCCGTCGAACCGGAAGATGCTGCCGTGCACCACCGGCTTCTTCCGCAGGACCGCCGCGTCGTTGAGCAGGTAGCGCGTCGCAAAGTTGTCGGAACCGTCCACGATCACGTCGTAGCCATCGATGATCTCGAAGATGTTCTCCCGGCTCAGGCGATCCCGGATCGCGACGACGTTCGACGTCCGGGTTGAGCGCCTCGATCGCCAGCCGGGCGCTCTCGACTTTCGGCTCGCCGATGCGGTCGGTGGTGTGGATCACCTGTCGCTGCAGGTTGCTGGCGTCGACCACGTCGTCGTCGATGATGCCGAGTGTGCCCACGCCGGCCGCCGCGAGGTAGAGCGCCGCCGGGGAGCCGAGCCCGCCGGCCCCGATCAGCAGGATCTTCGCGTCGAGCAGCGCTGCCTGGCCCTCTTCCCCAACGTCCGGCAGCAGCAGGTGGCGACTGTAGCGCCGCCGCTGGTCCGGGGTGAGCGAGCGCGGTGTCGCCCACGGCGCGCCGGCGTCCTTCCATGCGTTGAACCCGCCCTGAAGCGACGCGACATTGCTGTAGCCGAGGTCCTGAAGCGCCCGTGCAGCGAGCAGCGAGCGGACGCCGCTGGCGCAGTAGACCACCACGGGGGTGTCGCGGTCGGGGACGACCTGCTCGACGCGCAACTCGAGGAAGCCGCGCGGAATGTGGATCGCGCCAGAGACCATGCCCTGGTCGACCTCGTCCTGCTCGCGGATGTCGAGCAGCACCGGTCGCGCATTCTCCTGGCTGTGGCGCACGGCGGCGACATCTGACTCGGGGACGGTCGTGCGGGCGCTGGCGAGGAGGTCCTGGTAGGTCGGCATGGGCGGTCGCTCCGGGTTCGCGACGCTGGCGTCGCGCATGGCTCGTGTCTCCCCCGATTGTGCCACCTGCGACGAGAAATGAAACACTCCGATCTTGCTGCGACTACGAACGGTGCCGGGGAAACGCTGGCACCGGGATCGCGGGGAGTCACGTGGCCGCCGGTACCCGGCGATACACAACCGGCGGGTGCCGCGCTGTTGCGGGCCGCGATAGGGCGTATAGTGCAGGGAGAGGTATCGGGGATAGTCAGACACTGACGAGCACGCCCCGATCGTTCCACCCCACGCTGACACATGAAAGGGTGTGATGATGGCGATCAAGGACAAGTGGGACCAGATTTTCGGTCACCGCGTGAAGATGGTGGGTCCGGCGGATGCCCTTCCCGGTCGTGCGGAGCCCCCGTTCGAGATATCCGGCGTCCACGCCGTGCTGGGCACGAAGATGACGCCGCCCTTCCCGGACAACCTCGAGGTCGCGACCCTGGCACTCGGGTGCTTCTGGGGCGCCGAGCAGCTCTACTGGGATCTCGACGGTGTCTGGACGACCGCGGCCGGCTACACCGGCGGCTACACGCCGAATCCGACCTACGAGGAGGTCTGCAGTGGTAGCACCGGTCATGCCGAGACGGTGCTCGCGGTGTTCGACCCGGCGAAGGTCAGCTACGAAGAGCTGCTGAGAGTCTTTTTCGAAGCGCACGACCCAACCCAGGGCATGCGCCAGCAGGGCGACATCGGCACGCAGTACCGCTCGGCGATCTACGTGCATGACGATCAGCAGCGCGAGGTGGCCGAGCGCGTGCGCGCCAGCTACGGCGAGGCGCTCCGCGCGGCGGGCGAGGACGAGATCACGACCGAGATCGCCGATGCCGGACCGTTCTACTACGCTGAGGAGTACCACCAGCAGTACCTGCACAAGGTGCCGAACGGCTACTGCGGTCTCAAGGGCACCGGTGTCGCCTGTGCGATCGCGCCGGCGCCGGTGAGCGGCGGCGACCACGAAACCGCGACTGATCCGGGGCTGAAGCCGGTTCCGGCAACTGAGGAGGAGTGGAAGCAACTGCTCGGTCCGGAGCAGTACAAGGTGCTGCGCCAGGCCGGCACGGAGCGACCCTTCACCGGCGAGTACAACGCTGTTTGGGACGACGGCACCTACCGCTGCGCTGCCTGCGGCAACCCGCTGTTCGACAGCAGCACCAAGTACGACCACGGCTGCGGCTGGCCGAGCTTCGGCGAGGCGCTGCCCGGCGCGGTCGAGTACCTGGAGGACAATGCCTACGGCATGCACCGCACGGAGGTCCGCTGCGCGCGCTGCCACAGCCACCTCGGGCACGTCTTCAACGATGGTCCCAGCGAGTGGAACGGCGCCCGGTTCTGCATGAACAGCGTCTCGCTCGACCTTGAGGGGAAGTGACGCTGACCCAACGCCATGCAGGTTTGTAGGGATCGACCCCGTGTCGATCCGGACTCGATGCAGAAGCGAGCACGTGAGGAATACGCGGGCGGGCAAAGATGCCCGCCCTGTTTCATGCCTTGGCACATTTGTGCACGATTTCCGACATGACGGCATACTGGGAACCATATATGACCCGCAGGTGGCGGGAGGAGGAACATCGTGGTCCTGACTCGGTTTCTGCCGCAGAACGAGAAATTCTACGAGCACTTCCAGGACGCTGCGTCCAACGCCCTGGAGGTCGCCAAATTGCTGGACGACGTGTTCTCCGACCGGGAGGACCTCGAGCGCAAGGTGCGCCGGCTGCACGACCTGGAGCACAGCGGTGACGAGATCACCCACCGCGTGTACAGCGCGCTAAACAGCACCTTCGTCACGCCGATGGATCGCGAGGACATCGCGGGCCTCGCGGCGGAGTTCGACGAGTTCGTCGACATGATGGAGGAGGTCGGTGCCCGCCTGTGGCTCTACAAGCTGGCCGACACGCCGGAGACCGCGCTCCTGCTCACCCGTATCCTCATCGAGCAGGCGACCCTCATCGAGTCGGCCGTGGGGAAGATCCCCGACCTGCGCAAGCACGGGCACGAGCTGAAACAGCTGGCCGTCGAGCTCCACCGCCTGGAGAACGAGGGCGATGATCTCCTCAATGGCGCGCTCGCGACACTCTACGATGGTGTCACCGAGGTTCCGGAGCTGATCCGCTCGTTGCGCTGGGGCGAGCTCTTCGGCCTGCTGGAGGATGCGACCGACCGGGCGGAGGACATCGGCGACCGGCTCGAAAACATCGTGGCGAAGTATGCCTGACTCCGCGCTTCTCGTTCTCATCCTGATCGTTGCCCTCGGGCTCATCTTCGACTTCATCAACGGGTTCCATGACACCGCCAACGCCATCGCGACCTCGGTGGCGACCCGCGTGCTCTCGCCGGGGCAGGCGGTCTCGATGGCGGCCGTGCTCAACGTGGTTGGCGCGCTCACCGGCACTGCGGTAGCGACCACCGTGGGCAAGGGCATCGTCGATCTCGAGGTGGCGACGCAGCTCCTGGTCATCTCCGCCATGGTCTCGGCCATCATCTGGAACCTCATCACCTGGTGGTACGGCATTCCCTCCAGCTCGAGCCACGCGCTCATCTTCTCGATCGTCGGTGCGGGCACGGCCTCGGCAGGCGTCGAGGCGGTCCAGATCGGGGGCGTCTCCACCGTCTTTCAAGGCATGGTCTTCTCGCCGGTGTTCGGCTTCATCGGTGCCTTCGCCGTGCTCTTCTTCCTGCTCTGGCTGTTCGCGAAGTCACGCCCGCGGTTCGTCGATCGCCTCTTCGGCAAACTGCAGATCCTCTCGGCGGCCTACATGGCCTACAGCCACGGCAGCAACGACGCGCAGAAGACGATGGGTATTCTTGCCCTCGCCCTCGCCAGCTACCACGGCTGGAGCGGCGACGAGTTCCACGTGCCGCTGTGGGTCGTGCTCTCCGCGGCGAGCGCCATGGGTCTCGGCACCGCGATCGGCGGCTGGCGGATCATTCGCACCATGGGCCTCAAGGTGGTCGAGCTTCGGCCCATCGACGGGTTCGCCGCCGAGACTGCCGCCGCGACGGTGATCGAGGTCGCCAGCCGGCTCGGTATTCCGGTGTCGACCACGCACGTGATCTCGACGGCGATCATGGGCGTCGGCGCGACCCGCCGGGCGTCGGCCGTGCGCTGGGGCATCGGCGCGCGGATCGTCGCCGCCTGGGTTGTCACCGTGCCGGTCTGCATCATGCTCGGCTGGGTGATCTACGAGGCGCTCCATCTCATCACCGGCATCCGCTGATGCGGTTCCCGGGGACGATCGCGGCAGCAGCACGGGCCGGCACAGGTCGCCGGCCCGTTGCTCGATCCCTCGGAGGCTATGCCGCGTTGGCACGCGCCGGCGCGATGTGCGACGCGATGTGCTTCGTCGCCGGTCCGATGCCGATCAGGAACCCGGAGCTCTCGCTGGGCATCCACGGCATTCCCGCAAAGTAGAGCCCGGGGTAGCGTGTCACACCGCGGTCCTGAATCGGGAAGCCGTCCGCGTCGAGCACAGGCAGCTTCACCAGGCTGTAGTCGATGCTGAAGCCGGTTGCCCAGATCACCGACCGGATGCCTGCCTGCTCGAGATCGAGACGCTCGATGATCGGTTGATCAAAGCCGTCGCGCAGCGCAGGGAGTTCCTCTGGTGGCACGTCGAGTTCGTGTGCCGCGATGTAGTCGTCGATCATCCCCCTGCCCTCGGCCTCGAAGCTGTCGGTGCTCGCCAGGTTGTCATACAGATCCGGCTCGAAGGAGAGTGCGCTGCCGCTGGCGTCGGACAGGCGACCGAGCAGCGTGACTCCGTCACGGGCGAATTGGTGCAGGTTCAACGTGTGCCCGCCATCCGTGCCGGAGAGGTGCGGGATGCTGTCGAACCGTGTCGCGCCGGGTGGCATCTGCTCCAGCGGCAGATCGAAGAAGCCGATCCGGTCCAGCCAGTCGACGATATCCCGGCCGCGATAGCGCCTCGGCAGACGTCCGGTAGTGCCGGTCGATAGGTACACCGTCCGTCCGCGCAGGTAGAGCTCCTCGGCGATCTGGCACCCCGACATGGCGCTGCCAACCACCAGCACCGCGCCGTCGGGCAGCGAGTCCGGGTGGCGGTAGGCGTCGGAGTGCACCTGCGCGATATCCGACGTGATGGCCGTGGCGCAGGCCGGCAGCCTGGGGATCTGGAAGAAGCCCGTGGCGATCACCACGTTTTCGGCGCGGACGGTGCCGGCTGAGGTGTGGACCAGGTATCCGCGTTCGCCGGCCGGCTCAACCGCGGTCACAGCGGTGCCATATCGAACAGGGAGATCGAGCTGCGCGGCATAGCCATCGAAAAAGGCGATGATCTCATCGCGTGTCATGAACCCCTCTGGCTCGTCGCCGTCGTATGTCGCGCCCGGCATGCGCAGCGCCAGGTTCGGCGTCACCATCGTGAACGAATCCCAGCGGTGGTTGCGCCAGGCATCGGCTGGTTGTGACGACCGTTCGAGAACGACATGCTCGTGGCCGAGCTGATGCAGCCAGTAGCTCGTCGCCAGACCTGCCTGTCCCCCGCCGACGATGACCGTCTCGATGCGTTCCATGGTTCACCTCCATCGCACAGGCTGCGAAACGGCGCCGGCGCGTTGCCGGCCCTGGGAGCAGCGTAGGGGCGCCCTGGCTTCAGCGCACTCCCTGAATGGAGTAGCGTGCTGGAGTATTTCGGACAGGGAGCGATGGGTCTGGGGCTCAGTCGATGATCGACAGCGCCCGGGCCACTGACACCGCCTTCGTGCGGCTGTGGACGCCGAGCTTGCCGTAGATGTTGACCGTGTGCTTCTTCACCGTATCCGGCGAGAGGTAGAGCGTGTCCGCGATCTCCCGGTTGGTCAAGCCGGCGGCGATGAGCCGCAGCACATCCCGCTCCCGGGCAGTGAGCGGCTCGACCGCTGTCAGGCGGACATCTGCGCTGTCCTCCGGCGTCCCGAACGCGGCGAGCAGTCGCGTCACATAGCTCACCATCACGCCTCGGCTCCCCGCCTCCCGCAAAAGCCATTGCATGGGGTGGCCCAGATCGACGAAGAGCCGCACGTACCCTTCCGGCTCCGCCATACGGAGTGCTCGCTCAAGACCGGTCAACGCGCCAGTCCGGTTGGCGCGGCGCTCATTGGCAAGTGCCTGGAGCGCCAGCGCCTCCAGCAGGACACCCGACTGGCCTATTCTGGTGGCTCGGTCGATCAGCGAATCCAGGAGCGGCTGCGCTCGCGTCAGCGCTTCCGGGGTGCCTCGCTGGACAAGCACCTTGCCGACAGCAAGACAGGTGACCTCCGAGCGCTCCACCAGGTTGCCTGCCCCGAGCTGCGTCTCGGCCCACTCCATCGCCACGCCGGCTTCGTTCCGCGCCAGCCAGGCATCCACCCGACACCGCTCGAACCTGCTGGTCCAGTCCGGGAAGGGAGAGTGGTCGAGCAGCCTGCCGGCGTCCTCCAGGAGCGACATTGCGGCGGCGTCCGCACCGCGTGCGAGCTCCAGGCGCGCCTGGAGCACCTTGCCAGCGATGGTGGCGCGAGCGTCCCCACCCAGCGTGGCCCGCTCGACGCCGCGCCTGACGAAGTCCCATGCCTGATTCATCTCGTTCCGCTCATAGTGGAGCTCGCCGAGCCGGAGATAGACCCAACCGGCAAGGGGGAGGGGAACGCGTCCCCAGAGCTCGGGATCGGTGACGACCCGCAGTGCCTCCGTCCAGAATGACGTGGCCTTCTGGATGTGCCCCTGTCGCAGCTCGAGATCCGCCAGCGCGCCGTACACATGGGCGGGCAGGATGCGGGCCGTGGGATGGCGTGGCTGCTGCCTGGCGAGCTCCAGCACCTTCAGGTAGTGCTGTGTCGCCTCCCGCCACCGGCCATGGCTGCGGAAGGAGTCGCCCAGCGCGTGATAGAGATTTGCCTGGTACTCGAGGTCATCGGCAGGAAGCGATGGGAGCGCCAGGCTCGCGAAATGCTCCGCGGCGGCCAGGTCACCGGAGAAGCAGGCCACGAAGCAGCGGATCGCGCTCGCTCGCGCGGCGATCGCGCCCGTGCTCGCTGCCTCCGTGCCGATCAGCCGCTCTGCCTCCTCGACCTTGCGGATGCCGGCCTCCGGCTGTCCTGTAAGCACGAGGTACGACGCCTCCTTGAGCAGGAGGTGTGGGTGCATGGCGAGCCATCCATCGGGGATCGCGCTGACCCACCTGGTTGCGACGCGGACATCCCCGCTGAACAGCTTCACGGTGAGATGGCGCTCGAGGATCTCGGTAAACAGGCCGGCGTCGCCGGCGGCGAGCGCATGCGTGAAGGCTTCCTCCGGCAGGTCATGGTCGAGGTGCCACCTCCCCGCGCGTCGATGCAGCCCCGCAACCTCCTCAGGGAGCTGGCGCGCGAGCCGGTCGCGCAGGTACTCGGCGAAGAGCGGGTGATATCTGAACCAGGTGCGAGTGTCATCCAGCGACACCAGGAATACGTTCGCTCGCTCGAGAGACTCGACAATGTCCTGGCTCCGCGGATTCCCGGTCAGGCACTCGCCGAGCGGGCCGCTCAGCCGATCAAGGATGCTTGTTCTGAGCAGAAAGCCGCGCAGCTCGTCGGGGAGACCGGCAAGCACTTCCTCGGAGAGATAGTCCGCGATGTGGCGATGCCGGCCGCTTACCGGAAGGCGATCCGATACGTTGGCGCTGCTGGAGAGGGTGAGCGAGACCAGCTGCAGCCCGGCGGCCCACCCTTCGAGCTGCCGCTGCACGGCATCGACCTCCTCGGCGCTGAGGGCTGGCACGGCACGGGTCAGCAGGGCCGACGCCTCATCCCCGGTGAACCTGAGGTCGTCGACGCCGATCTCCATCAACTCGCCCCGGGCGCGATACCGCGAGAGCGAGAACGGTGGGTAGCCCCGGCTCGCGAGGACGATATGGAATGTGCCGGGGAGGTGATCCAGCAGGAGTACCAGCGCATCGTGGACCGCCCGGTCGTCGATCAGGTGCATGTCGTCGATCACGATGGCGGTATGGCCGGGCGTGTTCAGGGCCTGGTCGAGGAACGCGCGCACGATTTCGCCCGGGTCTGGCGATGTGCTGCCCAACAGCAGGCCCAGCCGGCTCTCCATCACGTCCGCATGGATCGTGGCCCAGGCCTGGACGACGGCACGGAAGAATCGCGTGACGTCGTTCTCTGTCTCGCTGCACGAGAGCCATGCGACCGCATGTCGCGTTGCCCGGGCCCACTGTGCGAGGAGGGTCGTTTTGCCGTAGCCGGCGGGGGCGCAGACCAGCGCGAGCCTGCTCTCGGGCACACCTTCCTCCAGCACGTCGATCAGCCGGTCACGGCCGACCGTCTGGTGGCGCAGAGGAGGGATCAACAGGCTGGTTGCACGAATGCCGGTATCCATGACATGTCCCGCCTGCACACACTCTACAGGGTGCTGTGCGGAACGATGCACACGTGCACGACTCGTGCACAAACGCCCCGGAGAAGAGGTTCTCCGGGGCGTTTGTGCGTGGTGTCTGGATGCGGCCTAGACCTCGGGATCGACGAAGTCCATCTCGAACTGGCCTGTGAGCGCCAGGATCCCGATGACGATCAGCACCGCGAGGAGCAGCGCGCCGAGCAGGACGAGCAGCTGCACCAGGTTGGCGAAGCCTTCGCCGCCCATGTACCCGCGCTCCTCGTCGCTGTCCGAGGCGTCGATGGTATTGAGCTTCATCTGGGCGATGAGCACCAGCAGCGTCAGCATGCGCACGATCATGAACGATTCTCCTGCCCGTTAGCCTGGCATTTCCATGTGGTGGTCGCGGCGTGCATCCGGCGATCCGATCCTCGCCGTTCGGCGCGCGCCGATCCACCGGGATCCGCGTGATTCCCTGACTCTACGAGATTGTGCGTGATCGGTCCACCGGCTGACAAGCCCGACACGGCGGTCATGCGTGGCCCTAGCCGACGACGGCGCTGCGGATGAGCTGCTGCAGGATCATCAGCAGGATCAGCGTCACGAACACCGACAGGTCCAGCATGCCCATGGGCGGCAACACCTGGCGGATCGGCGCGATGATCGGCTCCGTGATCTGGAACAGCAGCCGGCCGATCTGCGAGCTGAACCCCGGATCGAACCACGAGAAGATCGCCCGCGCGAAAATCAGCAGGCTCAGGATTTGGATGATGGAAAGCAGCAGGTTGGCGAGCTCGACGCCCATGGATGGTGGTCCTTGTGTGACACGCGAGGAATGGGCGCCCGGGCGCCCATGCTCCTCAAAGTATACCGATCCCGCGAGATCGCTCAGCGCAGCGTCGGCAAGACGTCACTAGCCACACGCTCGACGATGTCGAGACGTTCCACGGGCGGCGGCTGGAAGATGAACTCCTGCACGCCGGCCTCGCTGAAGCGGCCGACGTAGTCGGCGAAGGCGTCCGTGGAGTCCCACGGGTGCTCGTCGGGCATCTGGGCGACGACGAAGAGCATCGATCGCTTGATGCTCTTCGGGTCGCGGTCGTGCCGGACGCACGCCTCATCCATCCGCGCGTTGCGCTGGCGCATCTCCTCTGGCGTGCCGCGGCTGTTCCACGTGTCGGCGTACTGCGCGGCAATGTCGATCATCTTCGGGCCGTGCGCGCCGAGCATCAGCGGCATCCGTGGCTGCTGTACCGGCGCCGGCCGGTTGTACGCGCCGTGCAGCGTGTAGTACTCGCCGCTGAAGGTGGTCTGGTCCGAGCGCAGGTAGCGGTCGAGCAGGTCCACCGCCTCGGCGTACTGCTCCACGAGGATGCGCGTGATCGGGAACTCCATCCCGAACATCTCATGCTCGCCCACATACCAGCCCGCGCCCACGCCCAGCTCGAGCCGACCGTTGGAGATGTGGTCCACCGTCACCGCCTGCTTGGCGAGGAGGGCGGGGTGCCGAAACGTGTTGCTGCTGACGAGGACGCCCAGCCGCGCCTTGTGCGTGTGCGTCGCCAGCGCCGCGAGCAGCGTCCAGGCCTCGAAGTTGGGCCCGGTTGGCTCAGCGGTGGGCACGAAGTGGTCCGGCAGCCAGAGGCTGTCCCAGCCGAGCTCCTCGAACCATCGCCAGCGCTCGTGCAGCTCGGTCCATGTCCACTTCGGAATCGTCTGAATGCCGAATTGTCGCGCACCGTCGAACGACGGAGTCATGCTTCTCCTCCTGCGGGCGGGAGCTGTCGGTTGCGTAGTTGGGGCAGTATATCCGAGGCCACTCGTTCGACAATCTCGAACTGACCGGATTTGGGCGGTTGCAGGATGAACTCCTGCATGCCTGCCGCCTGGTACCGGCCGATGTATTCCTCGAAGGCGTCAGTGGAGGCCCACGGGTCCTCCTCGACCGACTGGTTGACGCCGTAGAACATCGAGCGCGTGATGCTCGCCGGGTCGCGTCCGATCTCCTCGCAGTACGCGGTCAGCTGCTCGTTGCGGCGCCTGAGCTCGTCCGGCGGCGCGAAGGAGTTCCACGTGTCGGCGTAGCGGGCGACGAGCTTCAGCATGCGCGGTCCGTGCGCGCCCATCACCAGCGGCGGGCGCGGCTGCTGCACCGGCGCTGGGCGGTTGTAGGCGCCGTCGAGCCGGTAGTGCTCGCCATCGAACGATGTCTGGTCATGGGTGAGGTAGTGGTCGATGAGCTCGACCGCCTCGGCGAACCGGTCGACGAGGCGCCTGGTCTCGGGGAAGTCGAGCCCGAAGACCTCGTGCTCCTCCACGAACCAGCCGGCGCCGATGCCGAGCTCGAGCCGGCCCTCGGAGAGATGATCCACCGTCACCGCCTGCTTGGCGAGCAGAGCGGGGTGGCGGAAGGTGTTGCTGCTGACGAGGATGCCGATGCGCGCCCGCCTCGTGACCAGCGCGAGCCCGGAGAGCAGCGTCCACGCCTCGAACATCGGCTTGTCCCGGCCGGCGGTCGGAAAGAAGTGGTCCGGCAGCCAGAGGCTGTCGAAGCCCAGCTCCTCGAACCATGTCCAGCGGTCGCGAAGCTCGGGCCACGTCCAGGTCTGGATCGTGTGGATGCCGAACCGGAGCCCGGATCCGGATGATGCGGCCATGAATCCCCCTTGGCGTCGTCGTCTGTGCATGCCTGCCAAGTGTCGCCGGGCAGGGGTGTCTTGCCAAGTGGGGACAGTGAGGTCACACTGGACTCGCGATAGGCGGCAACAGGGTCGATATCCGTCCGACTGGCAGACCCGATCACCGGGTCACGGGCCGCGTCGGGTGGGTCCCCTTTCATCCAGCAGCACACCATGCGGAGGACGAGATGAGCGACAACGGCAAGTCCAACGGGCACGGCGACGTGGACATGCGCTTCAACAGCCGAACGCTGTACGACGGCGCTGATCGCGCCGGCGCCCGATCGATGGTGAAGGCGATTGGCTTCACCGATGAGGATCTCCAGAAGCCGATCATCGGTATCGCCAACACCTGGATCGAGACGATGCCGTGCAACTACGGCCTGCGTCGACTCGCGGAGGTCGTCAAGGAGGGCGTGCGCGCCGCCGGTGGCACGCCGATGGAGTTCAACACCATCTCCGTCTCGGACGGCGTCACGATGGGTACCGAGGGCATGAAGGGGCCGCTCGTGTCGCGCGAGGTGATCGCCGACTCCGTCGAGCTTGTCGGCTTTGCCCACATGTTCGACGGCATCATCGGCCTCGGCGCCTGCGACAAGACGCTGCCGGGTCTCTCCCTCGCCCTGGCGCGCCTGAACATACCGGGCTTTCTGCTCTACGGTGGCACCATCATGCCGGGCTACTGGCGTGGTCAGGAAGTGACGATCCAGACCGTCTACGAGGCGATCGGCGCGCACGCCGCCGGCAAGATGAGCGACGAGGATCTGACGGATCTCGAGAACCACGCCTGCCCCGGCGCGGGTGCCTGCGGCGGCCAGTTCACCGCCAACACGATCGCGATGGCGATGGAGTTCATCGGCCTCTCGCCGCTCGGCTCGGCCTCGCCGCCGGCCGTCGATCCTCGCAAGGAGGAGGTCGGCCGCAAGGCCGGCGAGCTGATCATGGACATGTGCCGCCGGGGGCAGCGCCCGCGCGACATCCTCACCCGCGAGGCGTTCGAGAACGCGATCGCCGGTGTCGCCGCCAGCGGTGGCTCGACCAACTCGGTGCTCCACCTGATCGCGCTCGCCCGCGAGACGGGTGTGCCGCTCACGGTTGACGACTTCGATCAAATCTCGCGCCGGACGCCGTTGATCGCCGACCTCATGCCGAGTGGCAAGTACGCCGCGGCCGATCTCGACAAGGCGGGCGGCACGCAGGTGGTGGCGAAGCGGATGGCGGAGGCGGGCTACCTCTCCACCACCGCCGTGACCTGCACCGGCAGGACGATCGCCGAAGAGGCCGAGTCTGCGGTCGCGACCGAGGGGCAGGATGTCGTCCACGACTTCGACCACCCGATCAAGAGCTCGGGCGGTCTCCATATCCTCAAGGGCAACATCGCGCCGGACGGCTGCGTGGTGAAGCTGTTCGGCTATGAGCCGACCAACTTCCGCGGCCGCGCCCGGGTCTTCAACTCGGAGCCCGAGGCAAGCAGGGCGGTGCTCGATCAGAAGATCGTGGCCGGTGACGTGGTGGTGATCCGCTACGAGGGCCCCAAGGGCGGTCCCGGCATGCAGGAGATGCTCGGTGTCACCGCGGCGATCGTCGGGCAGGGCCTCGGCGGCGACGTCGCGCTGATCACCGACGGCCGGTTCAGCGGCGCGACCCGCGGGCTCATGATCGGTCACGTCGCCCCCGAAGCGTTCGTGGGCGGTCCGATCGCGGCCCTGCGCGAAGGTGACACGATCGTGATCGACGTTGCGAACCGCGCGCTCAACGTCGAGCTTTCCGACGACGAGATCGCGGCGCGGCTGAAGGATTGGAACCAGCCGGAGCCGCGCTACAAGACCGGCGTGCTGGCCAAGTACGCGAAGCTGGTCCAGCAGGCCGACCAGGGCGCGACGACGATGCTCACTGACGAGATCGACGCCGGGCAGGTAGCGGCAGGCGAGACGGGAGTGCGGGCGGGGAGGCGACCGACCTCCCCGCCCTTGTCAGCCAGGAATCGCGTTGTTATGGCGCCGCCTCCGTGGGCGGCGTCCGTGTCGGCCGCGCCGACGCTTCCGACGCCTCACTGTGCTCAGATCGCCGAGGCGATCATCAGGAACAGCGCCCCGATCAGGGCCAGCGCGCCGATCATGAGCACGAGCTCCGTCGCGGTGAGTCGAACGTCCGTGTCGTCGCGGTTCTCGGTTCCCATCGGCTGCCTCCTCGCTAGAACACGCCGCCGAGCAGCGGGTAGATCAGTGATTCCCACCGCTCGGAGACCACCTCCCGCACGTCTGGCTCCGTGACGATCCGGATCAGGCGCCGGTGCTCCTCGTACTGCTTGAAATCCTCGTCTCCGAGCCCGACAACATCCTTCCAGTGCATCTGGTGCTGCATGCCGACCGGTGGCTGGTCCCAGGCGACCCACACATCGGTCTTCCACTTCTCGGGCTTGGGAATGTCGATCAGGATCGCTGCCTCGCCGACGGGCCGGCCGAGCTGACCGGAGAGCGACTCGGCCAGCTGCAGCTCGACCTCCCGCCGTGCGGCAGGGTCGAACCAGAGGTTGCCGAGCCGCCCGTACAGCTCGGCCGCGCGGTTGCTTACCTCCAGCGCGCGCTTGTGGAAGCTGCGCCCCGCCAGCGCGTCAGCGAGATGCCGCGTGGTTGCCGGCATCTCCTCGCGCTGGAGCGCCTGCAGCAGTGTCACGTCGTCGAGTGTCCACAGCGCCTCCGGGGCGATGCAGCCGTTGAGAAGCGCGTCCTGCACGGCGCGCAGCAGCATCACCATGCAGGCACGGTTGGTGTGGTGCCAGTAGACGTTGTCGAACATCTCCTGACGCGCGTTGATCAGCGAGTGCAGCGCGCTGATGCCCTTCGGTGTCATGACGATGCGCAGGTCATTCGCCTCGAGGTCCGATGCGGGGACGGCGGCGAGATCGAGCGAGCCGAGCAGCCGGTCGGTATCGACGCCGCCGTAGGGGACGTGGCAGGCGCGCGCGTCGCGCGGGAGGTAGTCCAGCTTGTCGACATCCAGCGCGCCCGAGAGGATCTGGTAGAGCACTCGGTCGCGCGGCGGCAGCGCGGCCCGGTCCCCGTGGATCAGCGAGGCGATCCGCGCCGGGTCGAGCCCGCACCGGTCCCGCAGCACGTCGGCGAGAGGGCTGTCCGTGATCATCCGTCGCCCGACCGCTTCGTGGGGCAGCACCGGTGCTCCCAGCTCCTCGATCGCGTGGGAGTAGGGGTAGTGCCCGACGTCGTGCAGCAGCGCGGCGGCCGAGACGGTGCGGATGTCGTCCAGCGTGATCCACGTCCCCGCAGGGCGTTGCGAAAGCCGCACAGCCGCACGGCGGGCGAGATGCATCACGCCGAGCGAGTGCTCGAAGCGAGTGTGCTTGGCGCCCGGCCAGATGCGTGAGACGAAGCCGAGCTGCTGGATGCGGTCGAGGCGCTGGAACGCGGCGGTGTCGATGAGCGCGAGGTCGTCCGGTGTGAGCGGGATGCGGTCGTAGAGCGCGTCACGGATCTCGCCGGAGGGCTGCATGGCCAGCGACGTCCACCAGCTGGTGATGGCGCGGGACTCGGCGTCGGAGCGGGCAGGCGGCCATGCGGGCATCGTCAGGTCCTGTTGCGGCGGTCAGGCGGTGGAGTACGATGGCGGGATCATGCTACAACCACGGCAGTAGCGCGACCATCCTGCAAGTGTGCCATGGAAGCGGAACGGCGGGTGAACCAGATGAGTGACACCGAACGGCAACAGCTGCGCCAGCGCGCGATCGATGTCCTGGATGCCAACCGGCTGTCCGGCTGGACAAAGGCCGCGCCGCGCCTCTATCCGCACCAGTGGAGCTGGGACAGCGCCTTCATCGCGATCGGGCTGGCGCATGTCGACCCCGAGCGGGCGATGCAGGAGATGCGCTCGCTCTTCCGCGCGCAGTGGGGCAACGGCATGATCCCGCACATCGTGTTCAACCCCGAGATCGCCGAGGGGGAGTACTTCCCCGGACCGGAGCGGTGGGCATGCGAGGTCGCCCCGGATGCCCCGGACGGCATCCGCACCAGTGGCATCTGCCAGCCGCCCGTGCATGCGATCGCCGTCCAGCGGGCGGTAGCGGCCGCCGGACCAGAGCGTGGCGGTCGCTACGCCGCGGAGGCGTTCGGGCCGCTGTTCGAGTGGCACCGCTACCTGCTCTCCGTGCGTGACCCGGAGGGGTCGGGGCTCGTCACCATCGTCCATCCGTGGGAGAGCGGGATGGACAACTCACCGCGATGGACCGACGCCATGGCGGCGATCGAGGTCGACCCCGATCGGCTGGCGCCGTACGAGCGAGCTGACCTCAAGCACGTCGCCGACGCCTCGCAGCGCCCGACCAGGGCCGACTACGACCGCTACCTGTGGATCGTCGATCGGCTGATCGAGGCCGACTACCGTGTCGATGCCGCCTACGAGACGCTGCCGTTCCGCATGAAGGACGTCTTCTTCAGCGCGATCCTCGTCGCCGCCAACGAGGCGTTGCTGCGGCTGGCCGCGGTGGCCGGCGCCAGCATCGAGCAGATCGAGATCGTCGAGAGCTGGGTCGAGCGTGGGCGCCGGGGTCTCGCGGGGCAGTGGAGCGAGGAGCGCGTGATGTGCCGCGACCGCGACCTCGTGAGCCAGCGCGACGTCAGCGTGCGGACCATCGCCAGCTTCTCGCCGTTCATCGCCGGAAGCCTCACGCCGGAGCGGCGCGCCTCGATGCTGGAGGCATGGAACGCGGCCGACATGCTGGCACATCCGGATCTCCGCTGGAAGCTGCCGCCGAGCACGAGCCCGCATGAGGCCGCGTTCTCGCCACGCGCCTACTGGCGCGGCCCGGTGTGGCCGGTGATGAACTGGCTGTTCGGGTGGGCGCTGCGCCGCAGCGGCGCGGCGGAGGACGCCGGTTCGCTCGTGCGGGAGAGTCTCGACCAGGTGCGCACAATCGGGTTCGCCGAGTACGTCGAGCCGTTCACCGGCGAGCCACTGGGATCGCTCGACCAGTCATGGACCGCGGCGGTCACGCTCGACTGGCTGGCGGACGACGCCAACGCCTGAGGATCAACCCCGGCAATGCGATAATGCGGACATCACTGCGTCGCCGGTGACGCATGGTTTACGGTGTGCTGGAGGACGTTCATGCAGCTCATGCGACAAGCGGTGATCGGTGTCGCCGACAACTCCCTCGTGTCCCGGTTCTTTCACTCCAGCTCGCTGGCACGGGGACTTGTCGACCGGTTCGTGGCGGGCGAGACCCTCGACGACGCGCTCGCCGCCTGCCACCAGATCGCGGCCTCCGGCATGTCGTTGACGCTCGACCAGCTCGGCGAGAATGTGCACACACAGGCGGAGGCCGACGCCGCGACCCAGACGTATGTCACGCTGCTGCGGCGGCTGCATGATGAGGGGCTGGAGCCGAACGTCTCCGTCAAGCTGACCATGCTCGGGCTGGATCTCGGCGATGCGGTGGCGCGGGACGCGATGGTGGCCGTGCTGACGGTGGCGCGTGAGGTGGGCGGCTTCGTCCGTATCGACATGGAAGGCTCGGCGTATACCGAGCGGACGATGCGGCTCTTCAGCGAGCTGCATGACGCGTGGCCGGACGAGGTGGGGATCGTGATCCAGACCTACCTGCACCGTGCCGAGGCAGACGTCCGTGCGTGCATCGAGCGGCGGGCGCGGGTGCGCCTCGTCAAGGGCGCGTACGCCGAGCCGGCGTCAGTCGCGTTCCAGAACCGGGAGAAGATCGACGAGAACTACGTGCGCCTGATGCGGCTGTTGCTGGACGGCGGTCGGTTTCCCGCGTTGGCGACCCACGACCCCGCGCTGATCCAGGCAACACAGAACCACGCGCTCCGAAATGACATTTCGCGCGACGCGTTCGAGTTCCAGATGCTGTACGGCGTGCGTCGTGACGAGCAGCAGCGGCTCGCCGCCGACGGTTACGGCATCCGCGTCTACGTGCCGTTCGGCACGGAGTGGTACGCGTACTTCACGCGGCGGATCGCGGAACGCCCCTCGAACGCGCTCTTCGTGGTGCGGCAGCTGTTCAGCTCCTGACACCGGCGCTCGATCCCTTCGGGGCGCTCCGCCCGCCGGACGCTAGCTGGCAGCTGGCTCCAGCTCGTCCTCCGCGGCCTCGGCGAGATTCGTGATCTCGGCCGACGGGGCGTTCTGCAGCGGCGGCGAGACCTCCTTGAGGTGCCGCGCCACGTCCCTCGGTGACCACCCGCCATCGAGCAGCCCCAGGATGTAGCAGGCGAGCGACGTGCGCACCCGCTCCCGTGGCACCGAGCGCAGCGATGTCGCCAGCGTGCGCACGGCCTGCTTGTGGTGGTTCTTCACCGTCCAGATGCTCAGCCCGAGGTGATCAGCGATCTCCTGATGGGTGAGCCCGTAGGCCTGTAACCTGAGTACCTGTCGCTGGCGACGGGTGAGCATCGCGCCGTGATGTTCGTAAAGTTCTTCGTCGCTCATGACTGCTCCTTATCTGAGGCCCCCAAGGCGCAGGTACCAGGTCGTCACTCGTTCGCGTGACCTACGCAAACGTGCTACATGTGTAGAGACGAAAGTACCGATAGCATCATACAACACTTTCATGTGGTGAGTTGATGTGATAGATGTGTCCATCCGATGTATCAGTTGATCGCATGCACGATCACATCGATACCCCGATCGTGGGACAATGCACGTGCACTCCATCCCGATTGTGGCGTGTGGTGCAGCCGGTTACCCGCCGGGATGTGCCCGCGCGGGATCCGACGACAGGAGATGTATGCGAGACGACGTTCACCCCATCGATGCAGGCGCCGGAGCGCACGACCTTCCGGGCGATCCCGCCGCAGATACGCGTGCTCGCGAGCGCCGGGAGGCGCTTGCGGCGTTCTGGGAAACGGTGCGCCGGCTCCCGGCGTATGGACGGCTGGTCCTCGCGATGGTTCGCGATCCCCGGGTGCCGCACCGAGCTCGCGGTATGCTCGCCGTCGGCGGCGCCTACCTGGTGTCGCCGATCGACCTCGTGCCGGGGATCATCCCCGTGGCGGGCCAGATCGATGATGTGTATGTCGTGCTCATGGCGATCCGGCAGGCGCTGCGCATGGTCCCGGCCGATGTGGCCGATGTGTACCTCGAGCGCTACCAGCTGGACACCGATACGATCGATAGTGACCTCGCGACCATTCGCCGGCTGGTGCGTATCGGCGTGACCGACAGCGCGCGGTGGGGCTGGAAGCAGCTCGGGCGGCTCGGCCGCCGGCTCGGCGACATGGTCGCGCAGCGCAGGGGAGAGACATGATGACACCGACTCCCGGCCGCAACCGGCGGCGCCGCGGAAAGCGCGGCCAGCGGCCACGGCAGGATCAGCAGCGCCCGGAGCAGCAGGCGAGCGCCGAGGCGCCGCAGACGCAGGAGGCCGTGCCTCAGCAGCCAGTGGAAGCGCCGGCTGAGCGCCCCGAGCGTCAGGCACGACGACCCGATGCCGAGCGGCAGCATGGTGACCGTGATAGCGCCGCCCGCAAGCGGAGCCGTGGCAAGCGGCGGACGACCCGCCGGCCGACGCTCGGGGTGATGCCGACCGAGGTACTGAAGGAGGACGTCCGCGATGTCTCGCCGACGAGTCCCATGTACGCACGCAAGGTCGAGGAGATGGCGACCGAGGAGGGCGTGAACTTCGGCTGCCCGATGCTCACGCGCACGCAGCTCGGCATGCCGTTTGCCGGCGGTGTGCGCGTGCCACGCTGCTCGATGGGCTGGGCGCTTCACAATGAAGAGGAGGCGTCGTTCTGCATGCGCACGCCGGACCTCCTCGACTGCTGGAGGGAGCACCCGGACCGCGAGGCGGCACTGCGTGCAACCAGTGAGACCGAGAACGCGGCCGACTAAAGCGGCTTGGCCGCTGGTTGGATGGGCGTACCCCACGGCATGGGCAGGGGCAATGCTTCTGCAAGTGGCGCTCGGTGCCTCGCAGGGACTCATCATGAACCGAGAGGGCGGGACGCATCTGCGTCCCGCCCTCTCCTTGTCGCGATTTGATCCTCGGAAGTTTCCTACTGTTGCCGCATGAACGGTGCGTTCTCCCGAATGAAGGCGGCGACCTCCTCCGGCGTGTGATCCCGAAGATCGAGCACCGGGTACTTCAGGTTGTCTGGCAGGTACAGGTGGAATGTGAATTGGATCGGCTCGACCCGCTCCGCCTCGGCCCACCAGTCGTAGAGGCGGTCCAGCCAGCCGAACTCCCTGGACCGGACGCGCCAGAGCGCGATGCCCGCCCCGCGCTCGTAGGCGAGCGCCTCGCCGAAGTAGACGTCGGCCTCGCCGTTGGCCTCGATGAGTGCGCGGACATCGTCGTAGTGGCGTGGAGAGCCTTTGAGGGTGAACTGGTACCCCTCGAAGAAGGGCGGCGGCACGACGGCCATTTTCTCCTTGAGGCGAGCCCTGCGGCCACCCGAGAACAAACCCATGAACGGTTCCTCCACGCGGTATAGTTACGTAGCCTTCGGCGATCGGATCGGGGCAGATTCGGCGCCCATGCGGTGCGCGGACGGTACACCGCCCATCGTCATTCGGGATGTATTGTAACGCGTTTTTCCGGAGGCTCCCCACGATGCCAGTTCCACCCACGAATGCCCAACAGGCGACCAGGCGGAATCTGGAGCTGAAGGTTCGGGTGACCCCCGATGCGCTCGCGGCGCTGCGCGACCGCCTGGCCGGCACGACGGATCATGACCCCGAAATCGAGCGCCAGGAGGATCGTTACTTCCGGGTTCCCGACGGGCGCCTGAAGCTGCGGTCCATCACCACGCGCGATGGCGCGGCGCGTGCGGAGCTGATCGCGTACCGGCGGCCGGACGAGGCGCTGTCCCGCTGGAGCGCGTACCGTATCACACCGCTCGTGGCCGGGCAGGCAGCGTCGCTGGCTGACACTCTCGAACAGGTGCTGCCCGTGCTTGTGGTGGTCCGGAAGCGGCGCGAGATCTACCTCCACGGAGCGACGCGCATCCACCTCGACGAGGTCGAGAGACTGGGTGCGTTCGTCGAGCTGGAGACCGTGGTCACGGGCCAGTCCGACGACGATGCCGCCATCGAGCACCGGACCGTGATCGAGACGCTTGGCCTGGATCGCTGGCCGTCGTGCGCGGGGTCGTACAGCGACCTGCTGCTTCGCGCGGCTGACGCTGACAAGAACGAAACACAGGGAACCTGATCAATGAGTGAGGTCACTGAGCAGCAGCAGACACCGATTGTCGCGACCGGCCGGCGCGCCCGCGCGCGCCTCCAGTCGGTGCGCCGCACTGTGTGGGCGGGCGAGCTTCGGATGAGCGTGCTCGACTGGATGGGCCCACAGCAGCCTGTCAACCCGCCGACCGTGGTGCTCCACGGCGCGCTGCAGACGTCCGAGGGTATGGCGAACCTCGCCTCCCACCTCGCGCGGCGGGGTCGTGTGATCGTGCCGGACCTGCGCGGGCGAGGCGAGACGGACCAGCCGGAGAATGGCTACGATCCGTCGACGATGGCGACCGATGTCGCCCGGATGGTCGAGGCGCTGGAGCTGGACCGGCCGGTGGTGATCGGTCGCCTGCACGGCGGGCTGGTGGCGTACCACCTCGCCGCGGAGCATCCCGGCGCGGTCTCCGGGCTCATCATCGGTGACACGCCGCCGGAGGTGACCGACGGCCGTGCCCGCCAGCTCTGCGAGGCGACCCGGTCGATCCCGCGGACCTTCGCGTCGATCGAGGAAGCGCACGCGTTCTATCAGGGCGTGCTCGGCGTGCCGCTCGAGCGCGCGCTACACGACATTCCGTTCGACCTGCGGCGGACTCGATCCGGATACACCTGGCGGCATGACCTCGACCTCGTCGCTCGTATCGAGGAGGCGGCGCTGCCGCGCTCCGACTGGGACGTGGTGGCGAAGGTGGCGGCGCCGACGCTGATTCTGCGCGGGCAGCGGGGCATGCTCTCGCCGGAGATGGCGGATCGGATGCGCCGGGAGATCGGCGACTGCACGGTGCAGACGATTCTCGCCTCGGGGCGGGATGTCTTCCTCGGCGGTGGCGCGGAGCAGGCATTCGCCGCGATCGACCTGTTTCTGCTCCGGCTCAGCGACACCGGGCTGCCGCTCAGCGTCCCGTCGCAGGTGGGTGCCGGCGCGCGAGCGACCATCGAGCCGCTCGTGCGGGTGCTCAACGGCAAGGACGCTGCGGCGCTGCGAGCCATGCTCGCCGATGACGCCCGGATCGAGATCGTGCGGGATGGCCAACCGGTGCAGGCCGGTACCGGCGCGGTGGTAGATGCGTTGGTGCGCGAGCTTTTCGAAGAGCACCCGACGGCGGTGTTCGCGGTCGAGCGGTTTCTTGCGTCCCGACGCGAGGCGTCGGTGCAGCTGGTCGCGCGGTCGACCCCGGCGGCCGATGGCCAGGGTGAGCGGGAGGATGTCTCGCTCTACCTGAGCGTCTGGCTCGAGGTGGCCGACGATGCCGTCACGTCACTGCGAGTGCAGGTCTCCCGCGTGCCTGCCTGACCCAGGCGAGGGCGGACTGTCATTTCGAGCCGACGAGGCGCGTATGCGCCGAAGAGCCTGCCCTGAGCAAAGTCGAATGGGTGCCGAGAAATCTCGTGCTCGCACCATGAAACGGGTCGCGCGAGGGATTGCTCCACTTCGCGTGCTGGCGCACGCTCCGGTCGAAATGACAGACATGCTGGTCGTGGCGCAAACGCCATGTGGTCAATACGTCGCGCGGCCGCCGGAGATGTCGAACACGGCGCCGGTCGAGAACGAGACCTTGTCCGAGCACAGGAACGAGACGAGGTTGGCGACCTCCTCCGGCTGCCCGACGCGCCCCATCGGGATCCGGCTCGTCATATAGTCGATGTGCTGTTGGGTGAGCTGTTCCAGGATCGGTGTCGCGATCACCGCCGGCGTGACGGCGTTGACGAGCACGCCCTTCGTCGCCACCTCCTTGGCCAGTGACTTCGTCAACCCGATCACCCCCGCCTTCGCCGCGGAGTACGGCGCTGCGTTCGGATTCCCTTCCTTGCCGGCGATCGAGGCGATGTTGACGATCCGCCCGTAGCCGGACTCCATCATCCCTGGCAGTACCGTCCGGCAGCCGTAGAACACGCCGGTCAGGTCGATGGCGAGCACCTGCTGCCACTCCTCGATGGCGAGCTCCCACGACGGTGCCGAGCGCCCGGCGATGCCGGCGTTGTTCACCAGCGCGGTGACCGGACCGAGCTCGCTCGTCACGCGCGCGACGACCTGCTGCCAGCTGTCGTTGTCGGTCACGTCGAGCCGAACGCCGATCGCCGCCGAGCCGATCTCCGCCGCCCTGGACGACGCTGCGGCCTCATCGATGTCGGCGACGGCCACCCGGTAACCGTCGGCGGCGAGCTGCCGTGCGACCGCCGCGCCGATCCCGCGCGCGCCGCCGGTGACGATCGCCGCTCGCTGCTCCGGCGCGGCCGGCTGTGATGTCGACATGGTTCCTGACTCCTTCTTCACGTTGTCGCGCATTCGATCACGCTGATCGTACCCGGGCCAGCGGAAACGCGAAACCGGGCGCCGTGCGGCACCCGGTTTCGTTGCGAGGTCTTGCAGGTGATTCCTATTCGACAGCGGTGAATACGGCCGACGCGTTCTGACCGCCGAAGCCGAATCCGTTTGCCAGCGCCGTCTTGACGTCGAGCTGGCGCGCCGTATTCGGCGTGTAGTCGAGATCGCACTCCGGGTCCGGCGTCTCCAGGTTGATCGTCGGCGGGATGACACCGTCGCGAATCGCCAGGATGCACGCCAGCGAGGATACCGCGCCCGCCGCGCCGAGCAGGTGGCCGAGCATCGACTTGTTCGCCGAGATCGCGACCTCGTAGGCGTGGTCGCCGAGCGCGTTCTTGATCGCGTTGGTCTCGGCGATATCGCCGATGGTGGTACTGGTTGCATGGGCAGCGATGTAGTCGACGTCGGTCGGCTGGATGCCGGCCCGGCGCATCGCGCCCTTCATCGCGTTGGTCGCGCCGCGTCCGGTGGGCTCTGGCGCGGTGATGTGGAAGGCGTCCGAGGTGTATGCGCCGCCGTGCGCGTAAGCGATTGCGTTGGCGCCGCGACGGGTGGCATGCTCCTCCGACTCGAGAATCGCGACCGCCGCGCCCTCCGAAAAGACGAAGCCGTCACGGTCGGCGTCGAAGGGCCGGCTCGCCTTTGCCGGGTCGTGGTTGCGACGTGAAAGCGCGCGCATGTTCGCCATGCCCGCGAGCGCGACGGGGATGATGCCGGCCTCCGTGCCGCCAGTGATGACGACGTCGGCGTCTCCGCGCTCGATCAGATGCACGGCATCGACGAACGCCTGCACACCGGCGGCGCAGGCGGCCACGGACGTGATGGTAGGTCCGTGGATACCCAGGCTGATGGCGACCTGACAGCTGGCCATGTTGGGTGCGAAGAGGGGGATGAGCAGCGAGCTGACCCGCCTGGGACCCCGCTCCTCCATCACCTTGACCTCATTGGAGATCGTCGGGATACCGCCACCGCCGGTGTTCATCATGATCCCGATGCGCTCGCGGTTCGCGTCCGTGATCTCGATACCGGCGTCATCGATCGCCAGGCGCGACGCGGCGACGGCGAACTGCGCGAAGCGGTCCATCCGTCGGGACGCCTTCACGTCCATGAAGTCGCCGGGGACGAATCCCGGCACCTCGCCGGCGATCTTCACATCCAGGTCAGAGACGTCGAAGCTCTGGATCTCCCGAATGCCCGAGTGCCCGGCGGTGAGCCCCTCCCAGAATGCGTCGACTCCGATGCCAAGCGGGGTAACCGCCCCCAAACCCGTTACGACCGCTCGCGTCACGTCGAGGTTCCTTTCCCATCATTGGACAAGAGATGTAATGCATGCATGGCTTATGTCCGACCGCGCATCGGGCGATCGGATAGTTCCGCATAGTGTAGCGGGAATTGACGATCGCGTCCTGCGGGCGTCCGTGGCCTCACTGCAGGTCCCGCAGCCCGAGGGTGGGCACGTCCCGGCTGATGCGCCGGTTGAGACCGGCCAGCACCGCGCCGGGACCGAGCTCGACGAACGACTCGATACCCATGTCGATCATCGTGCGCACCGAGCCGGTCCAGTTCACCGGGCGCTCCATGTGGTGCTCCAGCTCCTCGTGGATACCCGCCACCGTCGTGATCGGCGCGGCGGAGACGTTGCCGACCACGGGGAACGCCGGGTCGCGGAACTCCACCGTCTCCAGATGATCCCCGAGCTGGCGAGAGGCGTCTTCCATCAGCGGCGAGTGGGAGGCGATGCTGACGCCAAGGCGGGCGACCTTGCGGGCACCCCGCTCGGAGGCGAGCTCCATCGCCCGCTCCAGCGCGGGGATCTCGCCGGAGATCACCGTCTGACCCGGACAGTTGGCGTTCGCGATGCGGATCACGCCGTCCGAGCCGGCGTCACTGACGACCGCCGCGAGGTCGGCGTCGTCCATGCCGATCACCGCCGCCATCCCGCCCGGGCGGGCGTCCCCCGCTTCCTTCATCAGGCGACCGCGCTCGCGCACGAGGGTCAGCGCGTCGGTGAAGGAGATCGCGTCCGCCGCGACGAGCGAGGTGAACTGGCCGAGCGAGTGCCCGGCGGTGACGATCGGCGTGATGCTGACATTCTCCGCCTCGGCGCGCGCCTTGAGGTCAGCGAGCGCCGCGATGCTCATTGTCAGCAGCGCCGGCTGGGCGTTGTAGGTGTCTTCCAGCGCGTCGGCGGGACCCTCGAAGCAGAGCGTGGAGAGGGAGACGCCGAGGATCTCGTCCGCCCTGTCGAAGACCCGGCGGGCGTGCTCGGACTGCCCGTAGAGCTCCTTGCCCATGCCAACGGTCTGGCTGCCCTGGCCGGGAAAGATCAGCCCGATCTTCTTGCCGTCGATGTCCTGAAGTGCCATGGTGTTCTCTCCGCTCACATTCCGTGCCGCTGTCGGTCACATTTGCACACGTTGGGGGTGGCACGCGCTGAATGGTGCCGTCCGTTGGGTGGCCCGGCTGGCACAGCGGCCAGCCCCTGCGTCCACTACATGCCCAATGGACGCGAGATGTGCGACAACTCTAGCGCAGCATGCCGCCCTCGGAGTTGATCACCTGGCCCGTGACCCACGCAGCCTCGTCGGACGCGAGCCACGCGACGGTGCGGGCGGCGTCGTCCGGCGTGCCGAAGCGGCCGGCTGGCATCATCGGCATCAGCGCCTTCTCCAGCTCCGGGGTGATCCAGCCGGTGTCAGTTACGCCCGGGTTGACCGCGTTGACCGTGATGCCCTTGCTCATCACGGCCGGGGCGAGGCTCTGCGTGAAGGTCACGATCGCCGCCTTGCTCATGGCGTAGGCGAGCTCGTCGGACATCGGGCCGAGCTGCTGGCCCGAGCTGAAGTTGATGATGCGCCCGCCCTGCTCGCCCTGGAAGCGGCGGCAGAACTCCACCGACAGCATCGCCGTGGCGCGCGCGTTCACGAAGTAGTGCCGGTCGAGCTGCTCGGCGGTCAGATTCTCCCAGCCGTCGCGGGTCGAGTAGGCGGCGTTGTTGACGAGAATCGCGAGGGAGCCCAGCTCGGCCTCGACACGGTCCAGCAGCCGCGGCAGCTTCTCGGCCGGCTCGAGGTTCCATGGGATGTTGATCGCCGGCACGCCCATGTCCTTCAGCTCCTCGAGCAGCCGCGCGGGGTCCGAGGTGTCGCTCTGGTACATCGTGGCGTCGTACTCGGTGAAGCTGGTGAAGGCGACATGCGCGCCGGCGGCGGCCAATGCGCGGCAGACGGCGGCGCCAATGCCGATGCGCCGGGTCGCCCCGGTGACGAGTGCGACGCGCCCGGAGAGGTCGTAGGTCATGGTTCGTTCATCCTTGTTCGCAAGAGAAGCAGGGTGGGTCAGCGGTAGCGCAGCATCCACCAGACACGGTCCCATCCGACCAGCAGCATGATGCCCACGCCGGTCAGGAATGACTCCGAGGCCGCGCGGGAGACGAATACCCACAGCGACCACGCTGCCAACCCGAACACGGCCAGCTCCACCACAAGCCGCAGCCACCCCGGCACGATGATCACCGGTGTCGGGTTTCGCGACGGGTCGTCGGGCACCGTGAGCGCCCCCCACGCCGCGGCGGCGGCAAGCACCGCGATAGCCGCGAGTGCCCCGCCGGTTGGGCCGCCGTCGCCGAGGCGCCACCCGCCGTAGCCGATGCTGCCGAATGCGATCAGCTCGAGCAGGAACCGGAACGCGAGCATCACGATCGGCTGCGATGGCGGCTGGCCCTCCGTGTGGATCGGGATGGGGCAGGCGAGCGATGGCGCCTCGTCGGGTGCGCGCATCAGTCGCCCGCGTAGCGGCGCAGGATGACCACCGCGTTCTGGCCGCCGAGGCCGAAGGAATGCTTCGAGATCACGTCGACATCGGCGTCCCGCGGCTCGCTGACGATGTCGAGCCCGATTTCCGGGTCCGGGTGCCGGTGGTTGCGCGTCGGCGGGATGCGGTGGTCCGTGAGCGTGCGGACAGCGGACATGAACTCGAGCGCGCCGGCTGCCGCCATACAGTGCCCGATCGCGCCCTTGATCGAGGTCACCGGCATCTCGTCCGCCCGCTCGCCGAACACCTCGCGGATCGCCATTGCCTCGGCCTTGTCCCCGGCCGGGGTCGAAGCGGCGTGCGCGTTGACGTGGCCGACCTCGCTGGCATCCATGCCGGCGTCCTCGAGAGCCGCGCGGATCGCCCGTGCCGCGCCGAAGCCGTGCGGCTCTGGCGCGATCGGATGGAAGGCGTCGTTCGAGGTCGCATGGCCGGCGATCTCCGCCAGGATTGTCGCGCCGCGCGCCTTTGCGTGCTCGAGATCCTCCAGCACGAACATGGCGGCACCCTCGCCGAGCACGAAGCCGGCGCGGGATGCGTCGAAGGGGCGGCTCGCCTTGTCCGGGTCGTCGTTGGAGTCCGTGACGAGTGCGCGCATCGCCTCGAAACCGGCGACGAACATGGGGTGGTGGGTGGATTCCACCGCGCCGGCGATCATCAGCGGTGCGTGACCGTCCTTGATCGCGCGGAAGCCGTCGCCCACCGCCTGGGTGCCGGTGGCGCAGGCGGTGACCACGGTCGAGCTCGGCCCGCCCAGCCCGAAGCGGTGCTGGATCGAGTACGCCGCGAGGTTGTGCGGGAACATCACGTGCAGGTGCGGCGGCACGCGGGCGTAGGAGTCCCGCTTGAGGGCGGTCTCGTAGGCGGGGATCAGGTCGTCGTAGGTACCGCCGACGCAGGTGCCGAGCGCGGCCCCGCCGGCGGTGAGATTCGTGTTCGGCTGGAGATCGTCGTCAAGCAGGCCCGCCTGCAGCAGCGCCTCGCCTGCCGCCTCGGTGGCCCAGCGGCTGTAGCGCGAGGTGTTGCGCAGCACCTTGCGGTCGAGGAAGCGGTTGGCCACGGCATCGTTGTCGACCGTGCCGTGCAGCAGGCAGCTGTGCTTGTCCGGGTCGAGCAGCTCCGAGCGGCGAATGCCGGTCTCGCCGCTGACGATGCGCTGCCAGCTCTCCTCGGCGGTGGGCGCGAGCGAGCTGACGGCGCCGATGCCGGTAACTACCACGCGTCGCGGTGATGCAGTACTCATGTGATCGGTTCCCTGTTGTCATCCGATGCGGCGCGGGCTTCTGGCCGCCAGCATCCCTGTATCGCTGCGCAGATTGTGCCACGCGGGAACCGCACGACGTCCGGCGGCGTTACCGAGTGGCTTCGACGGGCAGGTCGGCGCGCCTGCCCCACTCGCCCCATGACGGCGCGTAGTTGCGGACATTGGCGTAGCCCAGCCAGGTGAGCACGAGCCAGGTGTGCGCGGCACGGTAGCCGCTGGCGCAGAAGGTGATCGCCTCGGCAGCCGGTGCGAGCCCGAGCTCATCGTAGAGCCCGCGGAGCTCGTCGGACGAACGCAGCGTGCCGTCCGGCTTGAGATGGTTGACCCACTCGAGGTGTCGCGCGGTTGGGATGGTGCCCTGCATCCATTCGATGTCGCCGCGGGTGTCGATGATCGTCGCCCCGCCGGACGCGATGCTGGCGAGAATGTCATCGGCGGTGGCGAAGCGATCGGGGTCCAGACGCGTCTCCAGCGATGAGGGGTCCACTGCCGCCGGGTCGGTGCTGACCGGGTGCCCGGCGCGCGTCCACGCCGAGAGACCGCCGTCCAGCATGGCGCCTTCTCCGATGCCGAGCGCGCACATCAGCCAGACGCCTCGGGCCGCCGAGGTGCCGCTGATCTCTTCATAGAAGACCACGCGAGAGTCATGCGCAATGCCGGCGCGCTCGAAGGCGCGGGTCACCGCCTGCGCCCATGCCGATATTTTCTGAGGGTCGGACTCGAGAATCTTCAGCGGATAGATATCGATGTTGCGTGCGCCGGGGATGTGCCCCTCGGCGTACTGGTCCTCGGGCCGGACGTCGATCACGACGACGTCTGGTTCCTCGATGTGGCTGATCAGCCAGTCGGTCGATACGACCACGTCCATCGTCTGCTTCACCGGTGCGATTCCTCCGTCAAATGATCACGATGCCTCGCGCGATCACGCGGGGCGCACGAATACGCAGCGTACCCGACCTGGCCGGTCCGACGTCGGAGCGGCGACCTCCAGCCGGTCAGTTTCCACGAGTCCGTACCGAGTGAAGCTGCCGAGCTCCGCCGAGGTGAGCGGCCACGGCCGCCCGCGCAGCGGCACCGAGACGTCCCGGGTCATCGCGATGACGATGAGCGTGCCACCCGGTGCGACGGTCTCGGCGATCGTCTCGATCGTCTCCTGCCGCCGGGTCACGGGGAGTGCCTGAACTGTGTGGATCTCGACCACGAGGTCGTACGCCTGCCGCCAGGCTTCGGGCAGGGCAAAGAGGTTGCGCAGCTGGTAATCCACGCGCGAGCTCGGAAAGCGCTCGCGTGCCCAGTCGACGGCTTCGGGCGAGGCGTCGAACGCGGTTACGGCCCACCCGCGGGCGGCCAGGTCCTCCGCGTCGTCGCCGAGACCCGCGCCGACGACCAGCGCGCGGCCGCGGTTCACAGCGGGAGGTAGGGCAGTGTCGAGCCAGCCGGTGAGGAGGGGATGCGGCTCGCCGTGGGCCCAGGGGACCGAGCGCACATCCCCGCCGCGCGCCGCGGCGTAAATGTTGTTGAAGGTAGCCTCGTCAGGGTCGGGCGGCTGGTTGGCTGTCATGGTGGGTACCCTCCGTGCGTTCATATTGATGTCGCGTATACGACGCTGCCGGGTCTGGGGCTCATGGTACACTCGGCGATGTTGTGGCGCCCCCGTGAGTCGATCCTGCGTGCGATCCTGCGGCCGGGTGAACCCGCCTCGGATGACCCATGCATGATGGAACGACGATCCCCCGGACGGCACCAGGGAGCACAGATGACCGGCTTATGGCGCGACTGATTTTCGGAATCGTCCTGGTGTCGATGGTGTTCGCGCAGGCGACCATCGTACCGGTGGTGAACCCGCTCGCTGTCTCGCCGGACGTCGTGTTGCTGCTCCTCTTCATCGTTACGATGTATCGCGACGTGCGGGAGGGATTCGCGTGGCTCTTCGTGGCAGGCATCCTCACGGACGTGCTGGCAATGGATCCGCTCGGCGCCAACGGTCTGGCGCTCCTGCCGGCGGTGTTGCTCGTCGGCCCCGCGCGGGAGCCGGTGTTCCGGGCGAACATCCTCATCCCGATCGCGCTCGTGCTGGTGGCCAGCGTGCTGCACGCACTCATCCAGGCGCTCTTCCGCGGCATCATGCCTGACGTCACCATCATTCTTCAGACGCTGTTGCATGCCGCGATCTTCCCGCTTCTCTTCTTCGCGTTCCGCTGGCTCGATTGACCCGCATCCCGCCGCCTGCGGACGCTTGATCAGGACCTCTCACCATGGCGCGACGCAAACGCATTCCCTACGATCCACCGCACAAGCACAAGCGGCGGCGCCGACGAAAGGAATACCAGCGGTCCGACCAGATCTTCCTCAGCCGTCGCATGTTCGTTGCGAAGGGCGGGGTGGTGGCCGCGTTCGGCGCGCTCGCTGCCAAGCTCGGCATCATGCAGATCCAGCGCGGTGACGCGTTCCGGGCCGAGGCGGAGCAGAACAGTATCCGCGCGGTGAAGCTCCCGGCCCCGCGTGGTCTCATCCTCGACCGGCAGGGCCGGCGCCTCGCCGAGAACCGCCGCTCGTGGGAGGTGCGGGTGGTCGAGGCGAACCTGCCCGACGAGGGCACGCCGGAGCGCCAGCGCGTGCTCGACACGCTCATCTCGGCGCTGAGTCTCGAGGACGTGCTCACCATTCGCCCGTCGGCGGTGCCGCGCGGCTCGCAGGACACCGTTCTCCAGCGCGTTTCCACCATGCTCGGGTACGAGGGCGACCAGGCGACGAACGCGACCCAGACCTGGCGTGACCAGATCGAGGCAGGGGTCGGCTACATCCTCGTCACGCACCTCGATATCGACGGTGCCGCCCGCTTCCGCGCGGCGACCTCCGAGCTGCCGGGCGTGAACGTGATGAACGAGCTCGAGTACCTGATCGGCAGCGTCTGGGCGCCGCGTCTCCCCGTGACGGTGAAGAAGGACGTGCCGCGGGAGATCGCCCTGCAGCTCAAGGCGAACATCATGTACCTGCCGGGCGTCGAGATCGACGACAGCGCCCTCTCCCGCGTCTACCGCGGCGGTGAGGTGATGTCGCACATCGTCGGTTACGTGCAGCCCATCGACGCCGCATCGCTCTACGACCCGCGCAACATGACACCGGCAGGCAACCAGATCTATGACCAGCACGACGTCATCGGCCAGGCCGGTCTGGAGGACGCGCTGGAGGAGCACCTGCGCGGCGCCAAGGGCAACCGCTTCGAGGAGATCGACGTCAACGGTGTGGTGACGCGCATCCTGCCGTATGGCGAGCGTGAGGCTGCGCCGGGCGAGAACGTTGCGCTCACCATCGACCTCGAGTTCCAGAACGCCGTCGGCAAGGCGCTCGAGAAGGGCATCAAGCACGCAGCGGACCTCAAGCAGAAGGCCAATGTCGAGCGCAAGGCAAAGGGCCTTGTGGAGTGGAAGGTGCCCAACGCCGGCGCCGCCGTCGCGTACGACCCACGCTCCGGCGAGGTGCTCGGCATGGTGTCATACCCGTACTACGACAACCAGCTGTTCGTCTCCGGGCTGTCCTCGCGGAAGTGGAACGAGTATCTGGACGAAGACAAGGGCAAGGCGTTCGTCAACCGTACGATCAACGAGCTCTACCCGCCGGGATCGACATTCAAGGTCTTCCTCGCCGCCTCGGCGCTGAATCACGGCAGTCTCACCACGGACCAAACCTACACCTGCAAGGGCGCGATCCGCGTGCCGTTCACATACAACCTCGCGCAGGGCAACAACTACGCCTGCTGGGTCGCGTGGCAGGGTGGCACGCCGCACGAGGAGACCAACGTGCTCAGCGCGATCACGGAGTCGTGCGACATCTTCTTCTACAACGTGGCGGTGGAGTACACCGAGCCGGTCGATGCCTTCGAGCCGGTGTTCTATTACGACTACAACCTCAACGCCGGCGAGATCGTCAGCGACGTACAGCACGTGTTCGACGGGCTCGGGATCGACCCAATCGCCAAGGACATGCAGGAGAAGTTCTGGTTCGGTCGCGCGACCGGCATCGAGCTGCCCGAGGTGACCGGTCTCTTCCCCGACCGTGACTGGAAGCGCGAGACGTTCCCGGACAACGCGGGCTGGTCGGTCGGTGACACGATCAACGTCTCCATCGGCCAGGGTGAGTTCACCGCGACGCCGCTGCAGCAGGTGATGAACGTGGGCGCGCTGGCGATGGACGGCCGGTTCTTCCGCCCGCACCTGATCACGAAGCGCACGGACGCCGAGGGCAAGGTGACGGAGATCGGTCCCGAGAAGATCGGCGAGCTGGGGTTCAAGCAGGAGTTCCTCGAGATTGTCCAGGAAGGCATGCGGCGCGTGGTTCACGAGCCGGAGGGCACGGCGCACGCCAGCGGCGGCAAGACGAAGTGGCCACTGACCAACCCCGAGGGGGAGGAGGAGATCCTCATCGGCGGCAAGACCGGCACGGCCGAGTTCGGCGCGGCCGATGAGGGCTACGACAACGAGGATCTCAACACGGGCGCCCGCGACACGCACGCGTGGTTCACGTGCTACGCGCCGTGGGACAACCCCGAGATCGCGGTGGCGGTGGTGATCGAGGCTGGCGGCGAGGGATCGACGGTGTCGGTGCCGGTCGCGGACGAGATGCTGCGGGCGTACTTCGAGCTCACCGGCAAGCGCGAGCGGGGCAAGGTGCTCTCCAAGGAGCCCATGCCGGTGTAGGCTGCCGGAATGTGCGCATTTAGCCAACCGTCATGCTGCGCGCCGGCCGCAGGTCGGCAGTCGAAGCATCCCCGCGCGAAGCGCGCTGCCGAAGGCAGCAACGTGGTACCAGGCAGCGGGCAGAAGCGGCGTCTGCGGTGCCTGGTCGAGATGACATGAGCGTGTCTTGCGGGCGATCAGCTCGCAGACTGCCGGCCGAGGTTGACGTCGCGGAGAGCGTCGACGGCGCCCCAGAAGGCGTCCTCCGGCGCGCGGTACGCCTGCACGGCCGGGCTCGCGGCGAGGGGCTCGACAGCGATCGCCGGCGGCGTCCAGCCGGTCGAGCTGCCAGGCGTACACCGGCGGCCCGTTCTCGCCACTCGGAAACCGCTTCCGCACCGTCAGCAGGACACGCTGCCCGTTGCTCGGCAGCCGGACCGACGCCGACATCAGCATCGGGCGCTGGGCCAGCTGCTGGATCGGTTCCAGCGCGATCTCGGTCATCTGGACGGCGATGCGGTCGAAGCAGTCAACCATGGCGGTATCCGGACGGGCTCAGGACGAAGGCGAGTACGTGAGTCAGGGGCCACGGTGTGCCCGGTCACCAGTGTACCGTGCGTCGTTGCCCGATCTTCAGCATGACGTAACGGATAGTAGAATCATCGGAGCGTGACTTCGACCAGGCGTGGACCGCCGGCGCATGCTCACCGTCTACATCGCGCCCATGGCGGTCGCTCAGATCACGCCACGCTGCGGACCTGGAGTTTCTTCACTGTGAATGTCACTTTCCTCGGCCACGCCGGCATGTACATCGAGACGAAGCACGGTTCCATCCTGTGTGACCCGTTCTTCAACCCGGCGTACTTCGGCTCGTGGTTTCCGTTCCCGGCGAACGATCAGATGGATGTCGCGCCGTATGTGAACCCGGACTATCTCTTTCTCTCGCACACCCACCTGGACCACTTCGACGAGGCGTTCCTGCGGGACCACGTCAGCAAGGACGCCAAGGTCCTGCTGCCTGACCACCCGCTCGGGCTGGTGGAGAAGTGGCTGCGCGAGCTCGGGTTCACGAGCTTCATCCAGTCGAAGAACTCGATTCCGATGGAGGTCGATGGCCTCAAGGTGATGATCACCTCGCTTGTCGCCCCGGCGGACGGCCCGCTCGGCGACTCCGGGCTCAGCCTGGACGACGGCGAGGTCCGCATCTTCAACCAAAACGACTCGCGTCCGGTCGACTTCGAGGCGCTGGATGCGTTCGGGCCGTACGACGCGCACTTCCTGCAGTACTCCGGCGCGATCTGGTACCCGATGGTCTACCGCTTCCCGCAGAAGATGAAGGACGCGCTCAGCTCCAAAAAGCGCGTGACGCAGATGGAGCGGGCGCTGCGCTACGCCGATCAGATCGGCGCGCCGCACATCATCCCGACCGCCGGCCCGCCGTGCTTCCTCGACGATGAGCTGTGGTACCTCAACGACTTCGACCGCGACCCGACCAACATCTTCCCGGACGCGACGGTATTCCTCGAGTTGGTCGAGAAGGCCGGGTTCACGCGCGGGCACCTGGTGATCCCGGAGAGCGTGCTCGAGATCACGCCGGGTCACGTCGAGGTGACGCACTCGATGCCGGACGACGAGGTGATGGCGATCTTCACCGACAAGCGCGGGCACCTGGAGGCGTACAAGGCGCGGCAGGCGGAGACGCTGGCGGCCGAGAAGGCGTCGTGGCCGCGAGGGCAGGTGGAGATCCTGCCGGCGCTCAAGGAATGGTTCGAGCCGGTGCTCGAGCTGGCCGACCAGACCTCGGTCGGCATCGACGACCTGCTGCTGCTCGACCTCGGCGAGGGCGGGCAGATCGTGATCGACTTCATCGATCGCAAGGTCTACGAGTGGGACGGCGTCACGCCGACGCGGTTCAAGTTCGTGATGGATCCGGCCCTGGTGGAGTACTGCATCATCCATCACGAAGAGGACTGGGTGAACCACATCTTCCTCTCGTGCCGGTTCGAGGCGGAACGCAAGGGGCAGTACAACGAGTTCCTCTACAGCTTCTTCAAGTGCCTCTCTCCCGAGCGCATCGAGTACGCCGAGGGCTACTACGTCGAGCAGCGGCCTGAGCAGACCCTGATCGAGTGCGAGGGGTACATGATCCAGCGGCGATGCCCGCACCTGAAGGCGGATCTCTCCCGCTTCGGCGAGGTGCAGGACGGCGTGCTCACCTGCACGCTGCACGGCTGGCAGTTCGACCTCGAGACGGGAACGTGCCTCACCTCGAACGATCGCAAGCTGTTCACGAAGAAGATCGGGGAGACGGCCGACTCCACGGCAAGCGCCGATGACTAGCGCCCACCTGAGCGGACTGACGCTGCATCACACGGCGGTGGTCGTCGAGGATCTCGATGCCGCCGACGCACACTACCGCGCGCTCGGGTTCGCGCCCGGCGAGCGCATATCCGTACCGGAGCAGGCGATCGAGGCGATCGTCTACGCGGCGGGAGATGGTCGCTGGCTGGAGCTGATTTCGCCGACGGACGCCGAGGGGCCGATCGCGAAGTTTTTGGGCAAGCGTGGCGAGGGGATGCACCACGTCGCCTATCAGGTCGATGACATCGTCGCCGAACTCCAACGTCTCAAGGCGGCGGGGGTCCGGCTCATCGACGAGACGCCTCGCAAGGGCGCCCACGACTGGACCATCGCCTTTATCCACCCGGAGTCCACCAACGGCGTCCTCACCGAGCTGGTGCAGGTCGAGGAGGCGTGAATGAGCCGATTGCGCCGCGAACGCTTTACCGACTCGTAGAGACGAATCCGCCGACGCTTACGGACTTTATGTCGTATGACGTGTTGGGAATCGGGCTCGTTGACCCCGACGATGAGAGCATTCGCCTGAGCAAAGGTATTTCGGTGTTTCGCACCGAAGCCCAGGCGCGGCGGACTGCGAGGCGACGGCGCTTTCGTGGCACGTTCTTCATCGCCGAAATCGAGATCCCGGTGGAGGCCAGTGTTCAGATTGAGCGGACAACTGGAACGCCGGGGCACTATACGTTGTGGGCCGACGCCGATATGATTCAATCGTGGGTTGTTCGAGTACTCCTCACGTGACAGGAGTCGAAAATGGTTATCTACGAGCTTTGGGACAGTCGGTCGAATAATCTGATTGCAACTTTTGAGTCGGAATCGGCGGCGCTTCACGTTGTCGCCAAGGCAATCGTGGAGCAGGGTGAAGCCGTCGTTGAGCCGCTTGAGTTGCTGTGGGATGACGAAGAGCAAGACGAGTACGGTGTCGTTGCCGTCGGCCAGGCGTTAATCGAGCGTGCAAAGAGTGCTGCATGATCCCGCGCCAAGGCGCCGTATAGCGGATGCGATGATCCATGAGTTCTGGGACATGCGGTCCCACAACCTGATCGCTGCATTCGAAACTGATCGAGAAGCGTTCGCGGTATTGAATGACATCATGCGTGAACAAGGCGAGCGTGCATTCGAGTATCTCATGCTGATCGAGGACAACGTCGACGCCGACGAGTCAAGAGTGATCGCCATGGGTCTGGAGTTGGATGACCTCGTTCGCAGCGTAGCTACTTGGTAATGCCTGATCTTTACGAGCGCCTGACGTTCTTCCTTGCCACCGACGCCCTCAAGACCACCACGCGCGCCAACTGGGTCTATTCCGAAGCTCGTTTCGAGACCGTCGCCGAGCACAACTGGCACGCGCTCCTGCTCGCGATGCTCCTTGCCGACACCGCTCCCGAGGGCGTCGATCACAACCACGTGCGCGACCTGCTCATCGTCCACGACCTCGTCGAGGTGTACGCCGGTGACACGTCGATCTGGGACGACGCTGCCCGTGAGAGTGAGGCCGAGCGGGAGATGGCCGCCGGCGAGCGCCTGATGGCGATGCTGCCTGACGACATCTTCCCCAGCTTCGACCCGCTCTGGCGCGAGTACCAGGCGCAGGAGACCGAAGAGGCACGCTTCGCCCGCGCCATCGACACGCTGCACCCGGTCCTCATGGCGTGGACCGAGGGCGCGCACGGTCACTCCAACGGCGAGATCACCCCGGCGAAGCTGATCAGCCCGCAAACGGCCAACGCTGGAGCGGTATCCGGTGCTGTGGGAGCTGGTTCTCCGAATCATCCAGGACGCCGTCGATCGCGGCGCGCTTCCGGCCGATGACGCCGTCTCCCGGCGTATGGAAGATGACGCTTCCGCAACGGCCTTGGATGCGGGTCGGGCAATCTTCGATCGGCTCGCATTCTTTCTGGCAACCGACCGCCTGAAGGAGGAGGCACGAGCGAACCTCATCCTCTCCCATCCCCGTCGCGAGACCGTTGCCGAACACTGCTGGCATGTCTCGTTGCTGGGTATGCTGCTGTCGGACTGCGCGCCGGAAGAGATCGATCCAGACCGAGTCGCGGACTTGCTGATCGTTCATGATCTCGTCGAGGTGTATGCGGGTGACACCTCGATCGTCGACCTTGTGGGTCAGGAAACGGTGGTCGAGCGGGAAGCGGAGGCGGCGATCAAGCTGCTTGCCCTGCTGCCTCCGGAGCCACGCCGCCGTTTCGAAGGGCTGATTGGCGAATTTCAGAACCAGAAAACGGCGGAGGCACGATTTGCGCGTGCGATCGATACGCTGCACCCGACCATGCTCACCTGGATCGACGGTGCACACGACCATCCCGACCACGAGCATGCCCCGGTGTCAGCGTCGATCGTGATCGAGCGCAAGCGTCACATGGTAGAGCGGTATCCGTTGCTCTGGACGCTTTTCAATGACATCGTGCAGGGTGCGGTCGATCGCGGAACGTTGCCGGCGGACGAGCTGGTCCAGCGGCGCGCTCGATAGCCTGAAGCAATGGATGCTGCAGCCCGTAGGGGCGGATTCCGAGAGGATATCCGCCCGGCTGCCCGCAGGGCGGCAATGCAACAACTGGAGCATAGAGCGTTTGCGCGCGCTTCGCGCACGCCGGGCGGCCACAGAGGGCCGCCCCTACAAATGAACCAGCCTCATCGAAACTGTACGTTGGACAGGATCCACACCTGCCTAACAATACTCCCGCGGAGCCGATCGAACTGGCGCCTACTCGGATCAGGACCAGAGCCGGTGGTGGCTACTTCCTGAGGTGTCCCAATCGGGGGTCGGCTCGAAGAACCCCGTGATCCCACGGCACCAGATGCTCCTGCACGACATCGAGGTTGAGCTCGAAGCCGAGCCCTGGCGTCTCGGGCACCGGAATGAAGCCGTCCTGGATGATTGGCTTCGGCACGCCGTCGATGAAATCGCCCCAGTAGGACACCTTGTTGAAGTGGTGCTCCAGCGCGATGAAGTTCTCGGTGGCGGCGGCGCAGTGCACGCTTGCCATGGTGCTGATCGGTGTGCCCGCCATGTGCATCGCCATGCTGATGCCGCGTTCCTGCGCGTAGTCGCCGATCTTCTTCGTCTCCATGATCCCGCCGCTGGTGGCGAGGTCCGGATGGATGATGTTGACGCCGCGAGCCTCGATCAGCGGCTTGAACCCGTCGAGGAGGTAGATGTCCTCCCCCGTGCAGACAGGAGTGTTCAGCGTGCGCTCCAGCTGCACCCACTTGTCGGTGTACTGCCAGGGCACGAGGTCCTCCAGCCAGGCGAGGTTGTAGGGCTCGAGCGCCTGCCCGAGCCGGATGCAGTCGTCGATCCCGATGTGTCCAAAATGATCCGCGGCGATCGGCACCTTGTCGCCCACGATGGAGCGGACCGCGTCCACGTACTCGCAGATCAGGTCGATTCCCTTCGGGGTCAGCCGAACGTGGGTGAACGGGTGCGCCACCTGGGTGCTGTTGAAGAGATCCTGCTCGACGTCGTCAGAATCGCCGGGAAGCATCCCCTGTGGCCAGCTGAGCGCTCCCTCGACGCCGATCAGGGGTTGCACGCCAACGTCCATCTTGAGCATCGTCCAGCCCTGCTCGATCTTCCGCAGCAGCTCCCGACCCATTTCCTCGCCGGTGGGCTCGTTCGGCGTGTCGCAGTACATCCGAATCCGGTCGCGGAACTTGCCGCCGACCAGCGCGTAGGCCGGCACCCCATACGCCTTGCCGGCGAGATCCATCAGCGCCATCTCGACGCCGCAGACGCCGCCGCCCTGGCGCCCGTGATGGCCGAACTGCTTGATCCGGCGGAACAGCTTGTCGAGGTTGCACGGGTTCTCGCCGATCAGGAGGTGCTTCAGCATCAGCGCGTACGTCTTGCTGGCGAAATCGCGCACCTCGCCGTAGCCGCTCACCCCCTGGTTGGTGTCGATGCGGACGATGGTGAAGTGCCATCGGTCCCACCCGACCGTGGCCGTGCGGAGATCCGTGATCCTGAGCTCGCTCGGCCGCGATGCGGTGCTGACGCGATCCTCTGGGCGTTCCTGCGTGTTCACCATGTGTTGCTCTCCCTTGCTCCCGCGATGTCGGGCACATGATCCGGCCGCCAGTGGTGGCCATCCTCCCCGGATTCGGCGTCTGGCGCAAGGGTCCGACAGGTGATGGCGCTGCCCGGGCTGCGACTGGGGACCTCGCTCGCGCGGTGCGCGGCACTCACCCCGCGGAACTGGCACAATTCTTCGAGCGCAGTCCCACCTGCTTGGCGAGGAGGCTTCCATGACGACCGCCCACGATGAGATCACGACCGATTCCGACATCACCATCGAGCCGGTGTACGACGCTCCGGACCAGCCGATCCAGCTGGAGCTGCCCGGCGAGTACCCCTACACGCGGGGCATCCACCCCGGCATGTATCGCTCGCGTCGCTGGACGATGCGCCAGTACGCCGGCTTCTCCTCGGCGGAGGAGAGCAACAAGCGCTACCGCCTGCTCATGGCACGCGGCACCACCGGCCTCAGCGTCGCCTTCGACCTGCCGACGCAGCTCGGGCTCGACTCCGACGATCCCGCGCGCGTTCGGCGAGGTCGGGCGCGTCGGCGTCGCGATCTCCACGCTCGACGACATGCGACGTCTCTTCGACCAGATCGACCTGCAGGCGGTGACGACGTCGATGACGATCAACGCGCCTGCCTCGCTGCTGCTGCTCATGTACCAGATCGTTGCCGAGGAGCGCGGCGCGGACGAGACGAAGCTCGGCGGCACCATCCAGAACGACATCCTCAAGGAGTACGCCGCGCGCAGGGACGTACATCTTTCCGCCGAAGCCGTCCATGCGCCTCGTGACCGATACCTTCGCCTACTGCTCCGAGCACCTGCCCACCTGGAACACGATCTCCGTCTCCGGCTACCACATCCGCGAGGCGGGATCGTCGGCCGCGCAGGAGATCGCCTTCACGCTCTCGAACGCCATCGCCTACGTCGATGCGGCGATCGAGGTCGGTCTGGACGTCGATCGGTTCGCGCCACGGATGAGCTTCTTCTTCGCCTCGCACTCCAACCTCTTCGAGGAGGTCGCCAAGTTCCGCGCGGCACGCCGGCTTTGGTCCACGATCATGAGGGAGCGCTTCGGTGCCACCAGCCCGAAGGCGCTGATGATGCGCTTCCACACGCAGACCGGCGGGGTCACGCTCACCGCGCAGCAGCCGCTCAACAACGTCGTCCGCGTGGCCTACCAGGCGCTCTCGGCGGTGCTGGGCGGCACGCAGAGCCTGCACACGAACGGCTACGACGAGGCGCTGGCGATTCCGACCGAGGAGGCAGCGACGCTGGCGCTGCGGACCCAGCAAATCCTCTCGGATGAGACCGGCGTGCCGGACACGGTCGACCCGCTGGCCGGCTCGTGGTTTGTCGAGTCGCTCACCGACCAGGTCGAGGCGAAGGCGCGGGAGTGGATAGCGCAGGTCGACGAGCAGGGCGGCGCGGTGACGGCGATCGAGCGCGGGTTCGTGCAGAACGCGATCGCCGAAAACGCCTATCGACGCGAGCTGGCGCGGTCGTCGGGCGACGAGGTCGTGGTCGGCGTGAACAGATATGCCGAGGACCAGGGCGATCTCGACATGGCGCTGCACACCATCGACGAGGACGTCGTCGCGCGCCAGACCGAGCGTGTGAAGCGTACAAGGCTGGGCAGGACCGCGCGGCGGTCGATGCGGCGCTGGCGAAGGTGCGGATGGCCGCCGAGGGAACGGACAACCTGCTGCCGGTGATGAAGGAGGCCCTGCTCGCCGGCGCGACCCTCGGCCAGACCGCCAACGCCCTCCGCGATGTCTTCGGCGAGCACAAGGCGACGTTGTAATGGAGTTTCGCGAGGTTGTGCGGAAGCGACGCATGGTGCGCCGGTTCACCGACGAGCCGGTCCCCGACGAGGTGATCGAGCGGATCGTCGAGACCGCGCAGCGCGCCCCCAGCGCCGGCTTCAGCCAGGGTGTGAGCTTCGTCGCAGTGACGGACGAGGCGCTGCGGCACGCAGGTTGGTGCGATCGCCGGGGACGAGGGCTACGCCGCGGCCGGGTTCGGTCCGTTCGTCTCCCAGGCGCCGGTCCAGATCGTGCTTTGCACCAGCGAGAAGGTCTATCAGGATCGGTACCGAGAACCGGACAAGCGGCGGGCAGCCGCACGCGAGGTGATGTGGCCGGTGCCGTACTGGTACCTGGACGCCGGGTGCTCGCTGATGCTGCTCCTGCTCGCGGTGGTCGAGGAGGGGCTCGCGTCCGCCTTCGTCGGCGTGCGTGATCCGGACGCGATGCGCTCGATCCTCGGCATTCCCGATGACGTCAATCCCGTCGGTGTTGTCGCCATCGGGCACGGAGCGCCGGACAAGCGCTCGCGTTCGACCCAGCGTGGCCGTCGTCCGCTCGACGAGGTCCTGCACCGCAACGGCTGGTAGGCACCGGGGCGCAAGTAGCCGGGGGCGCCGTCGTCCTTGACAGCCAGGGACCGATCGATCAGCTTGTATCCGGCTTGTGGCCGTCCCGAATCCGGGCCCTGGCACATCATCTCCCTGTAGCAGGTAGCGAAGGACACTCCCTTGAGCTGGAACGGTCGAGAAGGCAAGGTCGTCGCTCTCGCGGGCGGTGTTGGTGGCGCAAAGCTCGCCCAGGGACTCGCGGATGTTGTCCCGAGCGCGGACCTCACCGTGATCGTGAACACCGCCGACGACTTCGAGCTCTACGGCCTGCATATCAGTCCAGATGTCGACACCGTGCTGTACACGCTGGCCGGACTGGCGAACCCCGCCACCGGCTGGGGCATCGCCAACGACACTCGCGCAACGCTCGATGCGATCGCCCGGTACGGCGAGGAACCGTGGTTCCTGCTCGGTGACCAGGACTTCGCCACGCACATCCTGCGCACCCACTGGCTGCGCGAGGGACAATCGCTGACACGCGTGACCGGGCGGCTCGCGGCTGGCCTCGGAGTTGGGCCCGCCCTCCTGCCGATGTCCGACGATCGCGTGGCCACCATGGTTCGCACGGCGGACGGCTGGCTCGACTTTCAGGACTACTTCGTTGCCCGTCGCCACCAGGACGACGTGCTCGACGTCCGGTTCGACGGCATCGAAGCTGCTCGGCCCACCGCCGAGCTGATGTCGGCGATCGAGTCGGCCAGCCTGATCGTATTCTGCCCCTCGAACCCGATCGTCAGTATCGGCCCGATCCTCGCCGTGCCGGGAATCCGCGATGCTATCACGGGGTCGGGTGCACCGGTAGTTGCCGTCAGTCCGATCATCGGCGGGCAGGCACTCAAGGGCCCGGCGGACCGCATGCTGGCGTCGCGCGGTGTCGAGGTCTCCGCGCTCGGTGTCGCGCAGCTCTACGATGGGCTTATCGACGGCATCGTCATCGACGAGCAGGACGCCTCGCTCACCAGCGCTATCGAGCAGCTCGGTCTCCAGGTTGCGGTGCTGCAGACGATCATGGGTGACAAGACTGATCGCGCCCGACTCGCGCGCGAGATTCTCGCCGTTGACTGGGCATCTCGTTGAGCCGCACGCTTGCCGTCGTCCCGTTTCGGGGGAAGCCGAGCGCCAAGTCGCGGCTCTCGACGCTCTTCTCCGCCCGCCAGCGCGAGCAGGTCGCCCGCCATGTGCTCGAACACGTCCTCACCGTCATCGGTGAGTCCGGCGTGGTCGACCACCTGCTCGTGGTGACGTCGGACGATGATGGGCCGGTGATCTCGCGGGCACTGCCGCACCGGACAACTGTGCTGCGGCAGCCACCTGGATCCAGAGGGCTCAATGCCGCGATTGACCTGGGTCGCGAGTGGGCCATGTCGCGCGGGTATGCGCGCCTGTTGACCGTGCTGCCGGACCTGCCGCTGCTTGCGCCCGACGACGTGCGGCGTATGGTTCGCGACGACGCCGCGGTCGTCCTGGCGCCCGATCGTCACGGCACCGGCACGAACGCGTTGGGAATCCGGCTCGCGTCAGCGTGTGGACAGGTGACCTCACCATTCGCGTTCGGATTCGGCGAGCAGAGCGCGCGGCACCACAGCCACGAGGCGCGCCGATTGGGCATCGAGCTGGTGACCGTTGTCGCCACCGGCCTGCAGCTCGATCTCGACACGCCGGATGACTGGGCACTGCTGCCCCGGCCGGTCCAGGCGGCCCTCCTCGGCGACCGCGAGGATTCCGCGGCGTCCTGATTCGATCTACACGCCAGCCTTGCGCCGCTTTCTTCCCTCCCTGACAGGCTCCTCCTTCCGGTACTGCATCCCTCGCGTGAGGGGAGTGCCCTTGTCCGGGTTGGCGAGGTAGTACGAGTACCCGCCGGGGAAGTCGCGCACGACGCCGTCCTTCATCTCCACGATCCGCGTGCAGACCGTATCGAGAAAGTACCGGTCGTGCGAGATCGTCAGGATCGCGCCCGGGAACTCGAGCAGCGCCTGCTCCAGCACTTCGACCGACGCGATGTCGAGGTTGTTTGTCGGCTCGTCGAGCACCAGCAGGTTCGCCCCGCTCAGGATCAGCATGCCGATCTGCAGGCGCGCCTTCTCGCCGCCGCTGAGCGCCGCGATCCGGTTCAGCGCGTCGCCCCGGTCGAACTTGAGTCCGACCAGGAACGAGAGCGCATGCTGCTCCGTCATCGGCTTCACCCTGCGCACCGCCTCCAGCGGTGAGGTGGTTGGGTCAAGCGTCTCCTGCTCCTGCGCGTAGTAGCCCGCCGTGACACTCGGGCCGAGCCGGATCGTGCCGCCGCTCGGCGGCTCCTCACCGAGCACCATCCGCACGAACGTCGTCTTGCCCGCGCCGTTCGGCCCGACCAGCCCCGCGCGCTCACCATGGCGCAGCAGCAGGTCGAACGGCCGAAAGATCATGCGGTCACCGAACGACTTCGAAACGTCCTCCGCGACCAGCACGTCGGTCGAGCCGCGGGCCGTGTCGAATTCAACGTCGATCGTGCGGCGGTTGAGGATCGGCCTCGGCGTCGATTCGAGCCGCTCTCGCTCCTCCGCCATCTTCCGGCGCTGGTTTTCCGCGCGGGCCGCGAACTTGTCGTTCTGCCGCGCCCACTGGGTGAGCTGTTCGGCGCTGTACTTGAGCTTCCGGTACTTGCGCTCCTGCAGCTCGCGCAGCTCCGCCTCGCGCTCCAGCCGTGCGCGCTTCAGCTCGAGATAGGCGGAGTAGTTGCCGGGGTACTGCCGGATCGCGCCATCCTCAAGCTCGAAGATCGTTTTGGCGACCTTGTCGATCATGTAGCGGTCGTGCGAAATCAGGCAGACCGCGCCGGTGTACTGCGTGCTGAGCCAGTGCTCCAGCCATGCCTTCGCCTCGACGTCGAAGTGGTTGTCTGGCTCGTCGAGCAGCAGCACGTCGGGCTGGGAAAGCAGGAACCGGGCGACGTCGACCAGCTTTCGCTCGCCGCCGGAAAGCTCGCTGATGTGCTGGCCCCAGCGGTGCTCCGGAAAGCGCAGACCGCCGAGCACCTCCATCAGCTCGATCTCCGGCTCGCGCTCGCTGGCGGCATCGAGGCGCGCGAGCACGGCAGCGTGACGCTCCAGGACGTCCGCCATGGCGTCGTCGCCGAGCGGCTTCATGAGCTGCGACTCCAGCTCGTGCAGCTCGGCATCGAGTGCATCGGCATCTCCCGCTGCGAGGGCGACAGTCTCCCGCACCGTGAGGCAAGGGTCGAGATCCGACTCCTGATGGAGGTGGCCGACGGTCAGGCCACGTCGATGAGTGACCGCCCCCTGGGCCGGCTCGATCTCTCGGGCCATGAGGCGGAAGAGCGTGCTCTTGCCGCTGCCGTTTTCGCCGATCAGCGCGGCGCGCTCGCGCTCGTGGAGGACGAACGAGGTGTCTTCGAAGATCTGGTTGCCACCGTGGGCGTAGTGGATGCTGGCGGCCTGGATTTGGATCGTCATGGCCAATACTCCGGAATCGATATGACGGTCGGGACGCAGGGCAAACAAAAACCCTCCGGCGAGTGCCGAAGGGCTGGGAGGTTGGTGTGCGCTGTTGTGCGGTGATCAGTCAGGCGCGACCGTCATGCGCAGGGCACACTCCTCCCATGACGGTGCCGGGGTCGGCGAAACCGCGATGGTGGATTTCATGAAGATCATGGCGCCCATGAGAGATGTACCTCTGTGCAACGACCCGGCATCTCGCCAGGTTCCACCTCGATGGTATGGATCGCAGCAGTGAAAGTCAATCGCTTTCCCACCCGGTCATATCGACCAGGCGCCGCCCGCGCGCTGAGAAATCGCGAAGCTGGCTGCAGGGTCACGATTTCTCCACTTCGCGGCTATCGCCGCTCCGGTCGAAATGACATGTCCCTGGCGATGGTTACCTGTCGACGTGTGTCGCGACGACGTGGCGGTCGTGGCCGGCGTAGTCCTTGATGATCGCGACTGTGGCGCCGGGGAGCGTCGATTGCAGGAGCGCCGCGACCGTCGCCGCCTGCGACGGGTCGAGCTCGAGTCCGACGGCGTATCGAGTCGCCAGCCGCGACGGAAGCTGCGTGATGAGTCGCTCGATGAGGTCGAGTCCTTCCTCGCCGCCGTCGAGCGCCATCCTCGGCTCGGCGGCGAGGTCCGGGTTCTCCGCGATCTGCTCTGGCGTCAGGTAGGGCAGGTTGCCGAGGACGAGGTCGAACGGCCCCGACTGCCCCGCGAGCAGATCGTCGTCGACGATTGTGACCCGGAAGTCCGATCGCTGCTCGGGGGCGATCAGGGTGTTCCGGTTCCGCTCGATCACGTCTCGCGCGCCACGTGAGGGCTCGATGGCAAGCACCTCGATCGGGACCGGCGAGAGCCGCGCCATCGACACGGCGATCGCTCCCGAGCCCGAACCGACGTCGACCGCTCGGACGGGCCGATGGCCGAGTCTGGGTAGCTGCTCCAACGCCCACTCGACCAGCAGCTCGGTCTCCGGGCGTGGCACCAGTGCCTCCGGTGTCACCGCGAACGGCAGTCCCATGAACTCCCGCGTGCCGGTGAGGTACGCCACCGGCGCCCCTTTGGCCCGCTGTGCCAGCAGATGCGCGAATTGGGCCGACACGCTGTCGGTGACCGCGTCGCGCATGGCAAGGAACAGCCCGGTGCGATCGAGACCGGCGACGTGGCGCAGCAGCACCTCGGCATCGAGCCGGGGTGTGTCGCTGGAACCCTCAAGTTGTGCCGTCGCGGCGGCAATAAGCTCGGCGTGTGTGACCAGCGGTCGTGTCCTCTCGTTATCTGGATGGCATGAAAGTCGCGGAGATGGGGCAACGGTGGTTGTCGCTGAGGCCATGATAGACCGCACGGCGGTCACGCCGCGCATGAGGGAGGTTTGGAACGATGTGCTCGCCAGAGATAGCCGCGAGGGTGCGCGATGCGATCAGGGCGCGAGGCGGCGCCGTCGACCGTCGCTCGCTGCTTGCCGGCGGCGTCGCCATGGCGGCAGGCGCAATGGCGCCAAGGCTCGCGGGCGCGCAGGAGGCGACTCCGGTTGCCTCGCCGCAAGGCACCGCGACGCCGCAGCCGAGCGCGATCTACTCGAGCAGCGTGCCGATCTCGCGCATTCACGATCTCACCCACACGCTGAGCCCGGACTTCCCGCTGTTTCCGGGCTATGAGCCGATGGAGATCCGGGAGGTTGCATCGATCGATGCGGACGGCTTCCGCGCCAACCGGCTGACGTTCACCGAGCACAGCGGCACCCACCTCGATGCCCCGGCGCACTTCTTTCCGGACGGGTTTACCGCCGGCGAGATCGACCCGGCTTCGTTCTTCGCGCCGCTCTGCGTGATCGACATCTCGGCGAAGGCCGCCGAGGACCCGGACGCGGTACTGACCGACGGCGATATCGCGGAGTGGGAGGCAGTGAACGGCACCATCCCCGACCGGGCCTTCGTGGCGATGTACTCCGGCTGGGACAGCCGGGTGGGGGACGCGGCGAGCTACGTCAACGCCGACGCCGATGGCACGCCGCACTTCCCCGGCTGGTCGGGCCGAGCCGTCGCGCTGCTGACAGGGGAGCGCTCGGTCGTCGGCATCGGCGTCGATACGCTGAGCCTCGACCCCGGCAACGCCACCGAGTACCTCGCGCATGTGAACGCGCTGGAGTTCGGGCTCTATGGCATCGAGAACCTTGCCAACCTCGGCAGCCTGCCACCGGTCGGCACGACGCTGATCGTCGGCGGTCCGAAGCATGTCGACGCCACCGGTGGGCCGGCGCGCGTCTTCGCTGTCGAGTTTCGGTAGCGAGTCACCATGCGCCCGCCTGGCGTCGGAGCTCCTCATACAGTCTCGGCCGCGTGGTGAAGGATAGGCCCGCGATGCAGAGCTGGTTGGAACGCAGCGGGCTGAATGGCGAGTCGAGGTCTAGAACCCGCCCTGTGCCGGCGGGTCTACCGGGTGGCGCGATCTGCCGTGCGTGTCGCGGCCGCGTTGTCGGCGATGCCGGCCTCGGCGAGGCGCTCGGCCTCGTCCGCAGAGCGGAGGTCCTGGACCAGATCGTCCAGCTCGCCGTTCAGCACGGCGGGGATGTTGCTCACGCTCTTCTTGATGCGATGGTCGGTGATGCGGTCCTGCGGAAAGTTGTAGGTCCGGATTTTCTCGCTGCGCTCCCCGGAGCCGATCTGCGAGCGGCGGGCGTCGCCGCGCTCCCCGGCCAGCCGCTGCTGCTCTGCCTCGTAGAGCCGCGAGCGAAGCACGCTCATCGCCTTGTTCTTGTTCTTCAGCTGCGACTTCTCGTCCTGCATGCTCACCACCACGCCGGAGGGGATGTGCGTGATGCGCACTGCGGAGTCGGTCGTGTTGACGCTCTGGCCACCGTGGCCGGACGACCGGAAGACGTCGATGCGCAGATCGTTGTCGCTGATCTGAAGGTCGACCTCTTCCGCCTCGGGCAGCACCGCGACGCTTGCCGTGCTCGTATGGATGCGTCCCTGGCTCTCGGTCTGCGGCACGCGCTGGACGCGGTGCACGCCGGACTCGTAGCGAAGGTAGCTGTAGGCGCCGTCGCCCTTCACCTCGAAGATGATCTCGCGGAAGCCGCCGCCGTCCGTCTCGGTTGCGGACATGACCTCGACCTTCCAGCGCTGGCGCTCGGCATAGCGGGTGTACATGCGGAAGAGGTCGGCCGCGAACAGCGCCGCCTCGTCGCCACCCGTGCCGGCGCGGATCTCGACGATGACATCCTTCTCGTCGTTCGGGTCCTTCGGCACGAGCAGCCGCTGGATGTTCCCCTCGAGCTCCTCCTGGCGCCTGCGCAGGTCCCTCAGCTCATCCTGCGCCAGCTCGGCCATCTCCCGGTCGCTGTCCTCGGTCATCAGCCGGGTTTCGGCGATGGCGTCCTCGTTGGCGCGGTACTCGCGCCAGGCGCCCACGACGTTCTCCAGCTCGGCGCGCTCCTTGCCGAGCGCGATGAGCTGGTCCGGGTTCGTGGCGACTGCCGGGTCCGCCATCAGGTGGTCGAGCTCGGCGTAGCGACGCTCCAGCTCGTTGAGGTTGTCGCTGATGTTCTGCATCGTGGCAGCCATGTGAGATGCTTCTCCGCGAGAAATGGCCAAGGGCGAGGCCAGTGACGACGAGTTCTGACCTCCAAGTATAGACCGGAGAACCTGCAGCTTATGATCATCCCTCCTCGGCGAGACGACGTGAACTTCCGAGCGCCGGGTGACGTCGTCGCCCTGCGTTGGACCCGGCACGCGCCCGCCGATCTCGTCATGCCGGTTCGCGTGGTGGAGCACGACGCCTCCCGCACCGTGCTTTACCTGGCAGAGGGGAGTCCGATCAAGGTGCACGCCGATCGCGAGGGCAACCCCCTGCCGCGGTCAATGCCGCTGGTCGAGCGGGAGCGCGCGGTGGCGTCGCTGATCGACGACACCTGGACGCGGACGCACGTGCTGATGATCCACGAGCCGCACCGGCTCGGCGCGGTCTGGCTGTTCTGGAGCGGGACGGACTGGTCGTTCCTGAACTACTACGTCAACCTTGGGGCACCGCTGGAGCCGTCGCCGGCGGGATTCGACACCGAGGACTATCTGCTGGATGTCGTCATTGCGCCGGATTTGTCGTGGCGCTGGAAGGACGAGGACGAGTTCGCCGTCGCAATCGAGCACGAGCTGATCTCGCCCGTCCTGCTGCATGCCGTCCGCGCCGAGGGCCGCCGGTTCATCGAGGAGGCTGAGACGCGCCAGTTCCCGTTCAACCAGGGGCTGGAGCACTGGCGGCCGGAGCCGGATTGGGGCGTGCCGGAGCTGCCAGCGAATTGGGCTGAAGGGCTTTTCGTGCCGGACTAATGCGAATCTTGTAGGCCCGCCCCTCCGTGGGCGGGCACGATGCCACATGCGCCACCGGGTGAGGTCCACCGCTGGTTGCCGTCGGGTTTCGCCCTCTGTGGGCAATGCCCATGCCTCCATCGCCGCCCCGAGCCAACCGGGACGCTATTGGCGCCCCCTGCAGCGATGCCTCCAGCGGCCAGCGGTCCTGCTGCGGCTGGGCAAGCACGAACCCGGTGATCGGGCCCTCGGCGGCCAGCAGCAGCAAGACCTTGCAGCCGTAGTACCAGCCCCGGTCGACCCCGCCGCGGCCGATGCTGGCCTCGGCGGCGAACAGGCGGTGCCGCTCCCCCCGGCACTGGCGCGCCAGTGGCACGGGGGTGGTGTCGGCCAGCTGGTAGGGCGTCTCGGTGGCGCCGAGCTGGTCGGCGAGCCAGACCAGCAGCCGCGTCAGCACCGGCCCGAGGCGGTGCACGCGCCGGTTGAAGGCGCTCTGGCTGAGCACGACCGGGAACCAGGATCGCAACTGCGCGTCGGCCCAGCGCAGCAGCGCCCGCTCGCTGGAGCCGCGCCACTGGCCCACGAGCAGCAGCGCGAGTACCTCGGCATCGCCCATCCGCGGGGTCGGGCCGCGGTGGGGAGGCGCCGAGGGCACGATCTCGGCCTGATAGAACGTATCGACGGTGCCGCTGAAACGCTTGACGAGTCACCGCCTCGCCGGTACGATGGGCTGGTTGTTTGCATAAGGACAGGCAGGAGCGAAACCATGCGAGTCACCATGTTGAGAACCCCAATGACCACGACGATTCTCGACATGGGAAGCGAGTTGCATGCAGCAGACGCTCAACCTCGGGATCCTGGCGCATGTTGACGCCGGGAAGACCAGCCTGACCGAACAGATCCTCTACCACGCCGGTGTGATCCCGGCGCCCGGCAGCGTGGACAAGGGCACCGCGCAGACCGATACGCTCGAGCTGGAACGCCAGCGCGGCATCTCCATCAAATCCGCCATCACCTCGTTTCGGATCGGTGATCTCAAGATCAACCTCATCGACACTCCCGGCCACTCGGACTTCATCGCCGAGGTGGAGCGGGCGCTCGGCGTGCTCGATGCCGTGATCCTCGTGATCTCGGCAGTCGAGGGGGTGCAGCCACAGACGCGCCGGCTCTCCCGCGCCATCGCGAGCCTCGGCCTGCCGTGCATCATCTTCATCAACAAGATCGACCGCACCGGTGCCCGCTCCGAATCGCTCATCGCCGAGATCGGCCGAGAGCTGCGGAGGGAGCTCGTGTCGCTCTCGACGGTCTCCGGCATCGGAACTCGTGACGCCTCGACCTGCCTTCGCGACCTGGCCCTGCCACAGGCGGCCGAGGCGGTCGTCGACGTCCTCTCCCGCCACGATGACACGCTGCTCGAACGGTTTCTCGACGCCAGTGGCGCGCTCGAGGCACCGGAGATCATGGGTACGCTCCGGCGTCTCGCTGCGCGCGCGCGGGTAACGCCGGTCCTCTACGGGTCGGCCATGACGGGCGCCGGGATCGACTCGCTCTTCGGCGTTCTCGCTGATCTCGGTCCGGGCCAGCAGCAGCCGCGTGCTGAGCAGCTCGCCGCCGAGGTGTTCAAGGTCCAGCGCCTGCCCACGGGGGAGCGGGTGCTGCTGTGCCGCGTCTGGTCCGGCACGCTCTCGAACCGCGACCTCGTGCCGATCGTCCGTCCCCACGCCCCTGGCGGGGAAGAGGCAGTCGAGCCGGCGAAGATTACCGGCATCGACGGGTTCCACGACGGTCAGACCGTGCAGCTGCAGCAGGCCGGTGCTGGCGACATCGTGCGGGTGCACGGGCTGCCAGATGCGCGCATCGGAGACTGGCTCGGCGAGAGTATCCGTGAGCAGATCGTGGCCTTCGAGCCGCCCGTCTTCGAGTCGAGGATCGAGGCTCGGCATCCTGATGACCAGGTCCGGCTCAACGCCGCGCTGTCCGAGCTGGTCGATCAGGATCCCTTGATTGGCGTGCGCCGTGATCCGGGGAATGGCGAGATCTTCGTCCGGCTCTACGGCGAGGTTCAGCAGGAGGTGATCGGGGCAACATTGCTCGACGACTATGGCGTGCCCGTCACGTTCGGCAAGCCAACAGTGCTCTGCGTCGAGCGACTGATGGGCGAGGGCCATGCCGCCGAGATCTTCCCGGACACAAAACCGCCGTTCTACGCCACCGTCGGGTTTCGCATCCGGCCGAAGCGTGGCGAGCGGCCGACGTGGACCTTCACACCTGGCAAGGCGAAGCAGGGGTTCTTCGATGCTGCCGAGGCGGGCGGCCGCAGCGTGCTGGAGCAGGGGCAGTACGGGTGGCCGCTGATCGACTGGGACGTCGAGGTGACCGACCTGATCTACCTGGTGACGTCGAAGGCGGCCGACTATCGCAGACTCGCGATGCTCGTGATGGCGGACGCGATCCGCGATGCGGGCACGATCGTGTGCGAACCGGTGCACGAGGTCACGATCACGACACCACCGGAATCGGTCGGGGCGGTGATTCATGCGATGTCACGCCACCGGGGTGTCGTCGCCGAGACGGCGACCTCGGGCCATCTCGCCGTCGTCAGTGGCGCTATCCCGGCAGCGCACATGGCGGCATTGAACCGAGAGCTTCCGGGTTTGACGAACGGTCGCGCGGACATCGACGCCAGGTTCAGCGACTACATTCCGGTCGTGGGTGATCCGCCCGTGCGCCGGCGCACCGACATGAACCCATTCGACCGCACGGAGTTCATGTCGCGCCTCGCTGGGCGGTTCTGAGGCAGCCGGGAGGTTGCGCGGCGGGATCTCGGGCCGTTGACACCCTCCCGGTCTCGTCTGACACTCCCCACAACCGTTGGATTCGGGCCACACTGGAAAGACACAAGGCATGAAACGAATTGGCATCATCGGGTATGGCAGCCGCCTGCGGCACATGGTGAAGGAGCTGGAACGCTTTGGGCGGGACATCGGCGTCGTCGCCGTGGTCGACCCCGCCGAGGAGCAGCTGCGCAAGAGCTTCCCGGATCTGCTCGCCGATGTCACGTTCTATCCCGACGCGGCGGCCATGCTGAACGGGGCCGGCCTGGACGGGGTGATGGTCGGTACCCGCTGTGACCTCCACACCGATCTTGCGATCCAGGTGATCGAGCGCGGCCTGCCGCTCTACCTCGAGAAGCCCGTCTCGATGAGCGAGGACCAGGTGCACCGCCTCCATGCCGCCTCCCAGGCGAACGAGCCGAAGGTGGTCGTTGGGTTCCCGCTGCGCTCCTCCACGCTGCTGCAAACGGTGAAGGAGATCGTCGACAGCGGCACGATCGGCACCGTCGAGAACATCCAGGCGATCAACAACGTGCCGTTCTACGGCTCGAACTACTACCACGGCTGGATGCGCGACGACTCCATCACCGGCGGTCTCTGGCTCCAGAAGGCAACGCACGACCTCGACTACCTGACGTACCTTGTCGGGGATCTGCCGGAGCGGATCGTCGCGGTCGAGTCGAAGAACGTCTTCACGGGCGACATGCCGGCCGGGCTCTACTGCCTCGACTGCCCGAAGTACAAGACGTGCCCCGAGAGCCAGTACAACCTCTTCACGCTGCAGGGCATCATGGACACGCTCGAGAACCGGGAGGACTGGTGGGCAGGCCGCTGGCAGTGCAGCTTCGCCGTCGACACCGGTAACCACGACTCCGCCACCGCGATCCTGCAGTACGCCTCCGGCGCGCACCTGACCTACACGCAGAACTTCTACGCCCGCCGGACGGCGGCGAAGCGCGGCGCGATGCTGATCGGATACGAGGGCTCGGTCGAGTTCGACTGGTACCGCGGCGACATCACGGTGCATCATCATCTGACGGGCCGCGTGGAGCGCCACGACTATGCGGGCCGTGAGGGCGCGATCACCGGCCACCCGGGGGGAGGCTCCAGCGGCGGTGGGGCGCACTTCGGCGGCGACATGGAGCTCGCGAAGGACTTCCTGAACCTGATCTACGAGGAGGGGGAGAGTCGCGCTACCCTTGAGGATGGCCTGATCAGTGCACAATTGTGTCTGATGGCGAAACGTTCGTGTGAGACGAGTGCGTTTCAGCAGTATGTCCCGCTGGCGACGCAGCAGCGGGAGCTCGCCGGAGCCGGCGGGAGCAACGGATAGCGACGTACCAAGGGGGCACGCTTGAAGCACCATCGACCTTCGAGACGACAGGCGTTCGGCCGGCCGATGCGGCGGCGAGAGTTTCTGGCGACAGGTGCCGCCGCGATGGGCGGGTTGATCCTCCCACCGGGCGCGCGTGCCCAGAGCGATAACCAGCTGCCGGCGGCACAGGAGACGCCCGCCAGCGCGCAGCCCCCCCAGGAGACGCCAGCGAGCACCCCGCCTCCAGCGGCGTCCTCGCCAACTCCGGCGCCGGCGCCACAGGGCGACGGGACCGGCGGCATCCGCATGAGCGAGGGGCTGCTGCCGGATCATCATCTGATCATGTATTACGGGTTTCCGGAGAACCCCAACATGGGGATCCTCGGTCAGCATCCGCCCGAGGAGCTGCTGCCGAAGCTGCAGGAGCAGAAGGCCGCCTACGAGGCGGCGGCGCCCGACCGGCCCTGGAAGATGGGCTTCGAGCTGATCGCCTCGGTGGCGCAGCGCGATCCGGGCCCGGATGGCAAGTACGTCGCAGACACCGATGGCGACTGGCTCGACCTGTACACGGAGTTCACCGCGGCGAACGACATGTACCTGCTGCTCGATGTCCAGTGTGGCCTCAAGACGCCGAAGGAGGACTACGCGGGGCTGGAGCGCTGGCTGCAGTTCGACCACGTCCACCTGGCGATCGATCCGGAGTTCCACATCCTGCCGGGCGAGACGCCAGGGATCGAGCTTGGCTCCATCGACGCAGCGGACGTCACCGAGGCGCAGCAGTTCTGCATCGACATCGCGAACAAGTACGGCACCTCGCGCAAGATGCTGCTGATCCACCAGTTCAACGTCTACTCCATCTCGAACAAGGACAAGATCAAGCCGATGGACGGCGTCGACCTGGTGCTGAACATGGACGGGTTCGGCCCGCCGTGGATGAAGCTGGAGACCTGGGGTGTGGTCATCCAGCAGCAGCCGATCGAATACAACGGCATCAAGCTGTTCTACGATCAGGATGAGCCGCTGATGACGCCAGAGGAGATCATGGCGCTGGACCCGACGCCGGACGTGATCAACTACCAGTAGGCGACTCGCAATCGACACAACCGACGAAGCCCGCCCCAATCCGGGGCGGGCTTCGTCGGCTCAGGATGACATGGGGTGTTGCGGCGTTGTTTCTATCGTTCTCCTCGGGGCGCTAGAGGGAAGCGTTCGATCACCTCGTAGCGCGGGCCGGCCGGCTCGAGGTGGCTTCGCATCAGCAGCACCTCCTCGATCGGCACGGGTATGCCGTCCTTCGGGTCTGCTAGCCCCTCGCTCGCCATCGCGTCGATCGCCGCCCGCAGCTGCTCTGGCAGCTCCCGCATGCCGCCCTGCGTGTTCCGGACACGGCCGAGCGTGATGTGCGGGCTGAACGGCTTGTCCTCGATCGGGAACTGCATCTCCGCGAGCGCGTCTCCGAGCTCGTTGTAGATCGATTCCAGCCGGTGGGCAGGCCCCCAGAGCCCGAGCCAGAGCACGCGCGGGCGCTTCAGCTTCGGGAAGACGCCGAGCCCGGCGGTGCGCAGGTCGAACGCCTCGTGCCCGGCGACGATCGGCCCCAGCGCGAGTCGCAGGAGCGCCGCCTGCTCCGGTGGCGTGTCGCCGAGGAAGTGCAGCGTCAGGTGGCCGTTGTCCGGATCGACCCACCGCATCGGCCAGCCGCTCGGCTCGAGCCGCGCGACCAGCTCGCTCAGCCGCTCGCGAACCTCCTGCGGCAGCGGCACGGCGAGGAAGAGCCGCCAGTCGGTGTCGACCGTCTCGGCGGGTGGGCGTTCCTTCTGGAATTTTCGGCGCCTGCCGGCACCCCTGCGGGGCCGGGCGCCCGATGCATCGGTCATCATGTCCCGAGTATACGGGAGCGAGGCGCGTTCCCATCCGGCGGCGCTTCCGGGTATGGTTAGGGCGCAGACGAGTGTTCCGTAGCGCGCGGTGTGAAGGTGGTCACGATGTCGATAGCGTTCCTGGGTCCCCGGGGCACCTACAGCGAGGCGGCGGCGGTCGCCTATGGTGGCAATGACGCGGAGCTGGTGCCGTTCTCGAGCATCCCCGCTGCCGCCGCAGCTGTCGAGCGGGGCGAGACCGACGTCGCGGTGCTGCCGATCGAGAACTCGATCGAGGGCGGGGTCAGCATGACGCTCGACCTGCTGATCCACGAGTCGGACCTGCAAATCTGCAGCGAGCTGGTGGTGCCGATCCAGCACGTGCTGGTGGCGAAGGCGCCGATCGACCTTGCCGAGGTTCGCACGGTGATGTCGCACCCGCAGGCGCTCGGCCAGTGCCGCCGATTTCTCGAGCAGCGGATGCCGCACGCGCAGCAGGTGGCGGCACTCTCCACGGCCGGGGCGGTGCGGGCCGTTGTCGAGGGCGACGACCCGACCGTCGTTGCCATCGGTCCGGCGCCGGCCCACGAGCTCTATGGCGGTGTGATCATCGCCACGGGCATCCAGGACAACCCGGCCAACCTGACGCGCTTCGTGGCGGTTGCGCACGAGGATGCCGAGCCGACCGGCGACGACAAGACGTCGATCGGTCTCACGGCCGACGCCGACGAGCCGGGCGTGCTGGAGAAGGTGATTCGACCGTTGGCGGAGGCGGGCCTCAACCTGACGCGGTTGGAGTCACGGCCGACCAAGGGTTGGCTCGGGACGTACGTTTTCCTGATTGATTTCGAGGGGCACAGGTCCGACCCGCGAGTGGGTGAGGTGCTGGACCGGATGGCGAGCACGGCGGAGACGCTGAAGGTGTTCGGGTCGTACCCGCGCTACCCGATCGAGAACCTGCGGCACCTGGCGCAAGCGAACGGCAACACGCACACCTCGTAGAGGCGGTACTCGCGGGGCAAGCCTGCCCTGAGCGAGGCCCACTGGGCCGAGTCGAACGGGTTCGCCCGGTGGTCGCGGAGCGGCCACAATGGTCGCCGCGTAGGAATTGCCGCCTGGCGGCGGCCGGGTGGATATCCTTCGGAATCCACCCCTACGGCAAACGCGCAATCCAACATGACACGCGTTGGCGTACCGATCCTCCGCCAGATAGTGCTGTGAACGACGCATACGGAAACGAGAGCGCATGGCGATCCTGATCGATGACACGATGGCGACGATGTTCTTCACTACTCCCGTGCACGAGGGGTGGCTGGAGGACGCACCCGACATCCGCGTCGTACCCGGCCTGAAGGCCGCCGACGTGACCGAGGACGATGTCGCCCTCCTGCCGGCACCGGAGGCCACCCACCTCGTCCGCACGCATGTCATCGACCGCTCCTTCGCAGTTGTCCATGATGGCGCTGGCATGCTGTCGATGTGGACCCCGGTTCGGGCGGACGAGATCGATGCGGCAATCGTCTACCTGCGGGGCGTTGGGGCAGCCGGCGAGACGCTTGTGCGGGCGCTGATGAAGCCGTTCTTCGGCATCGAGGCGTCCGAGCTGCGGCACGTCGAGGAGCCGCCGGAGGACGCGCAGGTCGTCGTCTCCGAAGGCGCGGTGGCACTTGTCGCCCCCGATGGTGGGTTCCATGAGGATCTGGCGCGGAGCTGGTTCATCATGACCGGCAAGCCGTACGTGTCGCATATCACCGTTGTCGGTGTGCGGGCGCTGGCGCGGGATGCGGACGAGCAGCTTGCCGCGCTTCGGCACGCCCTCGACACCGGCTGGGAGCGACGCCGGGACGTCCGCCGCATCGTGCGGGAGGCGACTGGCGCCGACGCCGACACGCTGGCGGAGGTGACCGGCAGGATGCGCTTCGCGCTGGAACCGGACGATCAGGAGCCGGTGCGGATGCTGGTCGAGCGCGGCACCAGGGGCAGCGGATATGGCCGGTCGCTGCCGGCGTTCCGGGACCAGCTTGGACCGATGGACGACGACACAGGGGACGCTGACCGTGACTGACGAGACGACACCACGAGGTTTCGGCACGCGGGCGGTGCACGCCGGTGAGGCGCCGGACCCATCGACCGGCGCGGTCGGCGTGCCCATCTACCAGAACGCGACCTTCGCCTTTCACTCGGCTGGGCAGATCGATCGGTTCAACGAGGGACAGGTGCCGCACTACATCTACTCGCGGTACGGGAACCCGACGACTCGCTGCCTCGAGCTCAAGCTCGCCGATCTGGAGGGCGCCGAGGACGTCCTCGCTACCGCGTCCGGGATGGCGGCGGTCACCACCGTCGCGTTCCACTACGTCGCCGGTGGCGGGCACATCGTCGTCTCCGACTCGATCTACGAGACGGCGCAGAACTTCTTCCGCGATGGGATCGGGGACTACGGCGCGACAGCGACGGCGGTCGATATGACCGATCTCGACGCCGTGCGGACCGCGATCACAGCCGACACCCGCGCCATCTACGTCGAGCCGTTTTCCAACCCGACCCTGAAGGTCGCCGACATCGGCGCCCTGGCGGGGATCGCGCGCGCGGCAGGCGTCTGCCTGATCGTCGATAACACCTTTCTCAGCCCGGCGCTCTACCGGCCGATCGAGGACGGCGCGGATGTCGTGATCCACAGCGCCACCAAGTACCTTTCCGGGCACAGCTTCGTCGTCGGCGGCGTGATCGCCGGCCGGCGGGACGTCATTGCGCTGATGCGCGATCGGCTGGCGCAGCTCGGCGGCATCATGGCGCCACAGAGCGCGTGGCTGCTGCTCAACGGGGTCAAGACGCTGCAGCTGCGGATGCGGCAGCACAGTGCCAACGGGGTGGCGGTCGCTGAGCTCATGGCGTCGCACCCGGCGGTGGAGACCGTGAACTATCCGGGACTGACCGGCCATCCTCGGCACGAGCTCGCGGCACGCCTCTCCGGCGGGCGCTACAGTGGTGTGCTGTCGCTCCGACTGGTGGGCCACGACAGGAGCCGGAACGTCTTTCTCGACGCGCTCTCGATCCCGCTCAAGGCGGTGAGCCTGGGAGATGTGGCCTCGCTGGTGTGGCCGTTCGACGAGTACGGCGTGATCCGGCTGTCGGTCGGCATCGAGGATACCGAGGATCTCGTCGCGGATGTCAGGCAGGCACTCGACGCCGTCATGGCGAGTTTGCCGGAAGCGAGCACCGCGACGTAGAGAAATCGCGTCGCCTTCCTCAACGTGGCGTGGATCGCATGAAACCCTGGGCGTTTTCAGCCCAGGGCTACTGATTGGTGACTTCTGCGAGGTACGGCGCTACGCGAGGCGTCCGGTGAGGCGCTGGTAGTCCGCCTCGCTGCCTACCCAGGTCTCGCCGTCCTCGTAGTGCTCCTTCTTCCAGATCGGAACGATTTCCTTGACGCGGGAGATCGCGAAGGCGCTGGCGGCGTAGGCCTCGTCTCGATGGGGAGAGGCGCAGGCGATGACGATGCTCGTCTCGCCGGGCTTCAGCGCGCCGAACCGGTGGGTGATTGCCATCTTCACCTCAGGCCACTGCGCGCGTGCCTCCGCTCCGACGCGGGCGAGCATCTTCTCGGCGGCCGACTCGTATGCCTCGTACTCGAGCAGCGACACGGTCTTGCCCCGCGCGATATTCCTGACGGTACCGATGAATGTCACGACCGCGCCCTCGCCGGGGCCGGCGACGTGCACCTCGACCTCGCGCGGGTCGAGCTCGTCCGCTGTGACGCGGAAGGCTCGGGTGTGGTCGCCGCCGCTCACCGGCGGGATGATCGCGAGCTCGTCGCCGCGCTCAAGCGTGTGGTCGGTGGGGACGTACTCCTCGTTGACCATCAGCATGACGGTGTCGGCCAGCCCACGCAGGGCAGGGGCATCAGCGAGGGCCGCGTCATAGGCGTCCCTCGCAGTGGTTCCCTCCGGCACGTCGATCGTTGTCTGACCCGTTCCAAGCTGTTCCCGGAACATGGCGAAGAACCGGACGGTGATCTTCACGTGTGCGCTTGCCTTCCTGACTCGGGATCAGGAGCCTTCGTTGATCAGGCGACCGAGCTTGTCGTAGAGCCTGGCCGCAACCTGCCCGTTCTGCTGCTGCAGTTCGTGGAACATCTGCTCCAGCTCCTGATCACCGGCCTCCTGTGCATCCGTTGCGTACTTCATGAGCACTTCCTCGCTCTGGAGGAGGTTGCTCAGCGTTGTGATCACATTGTACGCAACGTCGCTGACGGCGAAATTATGGTTGTGGCTCATGGAGAACTCCTTGCTGACGCGAATCGAAATCTCGGTACAGCTGGTGGATACGCAAGTGCGAGGCCACGCGGGCGCCACTACAGGTGCTTCTCGAACCAGCCGAGCGTCCGGCGCAGGCGGTCGGCGCGGTTCTTCGGCTTTCCGCCGCGGGAGAGCTCGTGGTTCTCACCCTGGTATCGCACAAACTCCACCGTGCGCCCCAGGCGCTTGAGCGCGATGAAGAGCTGTTCCGCCTGCTCCATCGGGCAGCGGTAGTCTTCCTCGCTGTGCACGATCAGCAGCGGCGCGGTGATATTGGCGACCGCTCGCAGCGGCGAGAGCTCCCAGTATCGGTCGGGGTGCTCCCACGGCGTGCCGAGCTCCGGGTCGAGGCTCACCAGCGCGATGTCGTCCGTGCCGTACATGCTGGTCATATTGGAAATCGAGCGATCGGTCACGGCCGCCCGGAAGTGGTCGGTGTGGCCCAGCAGCCAGTTGGTGCTGAAGCCGCCGTACGACCCGCCCGTGACGCCGAGGCGGTCCGTGTCCCAGCCGCCCTGGGCGACGACATGCTGTAGCAGCGCCTCGAAGTCCTGCTGATCGGCGAGCCCCCACTTGCCGCTCACCGCCGCCGCGAAGTCCTCGCCGTAGCCGACACTTCCACGCGGGTTGATGAACAGCAGGCCCCAGCCGCGCGCCGCGTAGACCTGCAGCTCGTGGAAGAAAGCAGGGGAGAACTGGCCGTGTGGCCCGCCGTGGATATTCAGGACCAGTGGCGCCTTGCTGTCGGGCGTGTGGTTGCGCGGTCGCAGCAGCCAGCCCTGAACGTTCGTTCCGTTGACGTCCACCACGATCTCATCCGGCATCGAGACGCGGATGTCGGCAAGCAAATCAGCGTTGAAGTCCGTGATCCGCCGCGATTCCTTCTTGGTCACCACCGCGAGCTCGGCCGGAGTTGTCGCGTCGGCGACGGTGATGACCAACCGGTTGTTGCCCAGATGGTCGAAGGCCATCGCGTGCTGATTCGGACCAGTCAGCGCTGTGATCTTTCCCTTGCCGAGCGGGTACCGGACCACGCGCGTGCCACCGCGATCACCGACGAGCGCATCGACCGCCGTGCCATCCGGCGTCCACCGGATCGTCGGGCCGGAGGTGTCGCCCTTGGGACCGCTCATCGAGGAGTCGCCGATCGAGCGGTCGACCGTCCCGCTGAGATCGGCTGGCGTGCCGCCGGCAGCGGGGATCACCCAGAGATGCGTGTTGCGGTAGACGGAGTCGAGCGCCGCCTCGCCGGTAAAGGCGAGGCGGGTGCCGTCCGGCGACCAGGCCGGCTGGCTGTACGAGCCGGCGCCGTCGGTGATGCGGCGTGGCTCGCCGCCGTGGGCCGGAACCGTCCAGATGTCGCTGACGCGAGAGGTATCCCAGTTCGGGTTGCGATTGGCGACGAAGGCGATCTCACGCCCGTCGGGCGACCACGCCGGCGAGCCGTGCAGGTGCTTCCCGGAGGTCAGCTGGAGCGGCTCGACGTCGGCCGCCTCGCGGTCGACCACGAAGAGCTGCGGGTACCTGTCTTCGAGAAAGCCGCGCCCATTGAACTTGTAGTGCGCGGAGGTGATCACGCGGACGTCCGCCTCGGTCTCCTCGCCCTCCGGCTTCATCTCGACGGGACTGACGACGACGAGGTGCCGGCTGTCCGGCGCCCAGGCGTGGTCCGTGACGCCATGTTGCGAGGCTGGTCACCTTCACCGGCTCGCCGCCGTCCGTCGGCATCACCCACAGCTGCGCCTTTTCGTCCCGCTTCGAGCGGAAGGCAATCCACGCGCCATCCGGTGACCAGCGCGGCGCGCTGTCCCGCCACGCACCCGACGTGAGCTGCCGCTGGTTGCCGCCGTCGGCGTCCATGCGCCAGATCGCCGCACGGTACTCGTCGGTGTCCCGGTCAATGGTCAGCAGTGTCGTCAGGATTGTGTTGCCGTCGGGCGAGACCTGCGGGTCGCCGACCATCCGGAAGGCATAGAGGTCGTCGATGGTGATTTCGCGACCGTCGCGCGGCTCGGGAGCGACCGGAGCTGCGCCGGCTGCGGTTTCGTCCCAGCCGGGATCGGGGAGGGTGGCGGGCTTCGTTTTCGGCATCGAGGGGTATCTCCTGAATGTGGCGCAACCGAATCGTCGCAGGGGCGGATTCGCTCGCGATATCCGCCCGGCCGCCCGAAGGGTGGCAGTGTTTCGTCTGTGGCCGATGACGCATTGCGACCGCTGCGCGGCCGCCGGGAGGATATCCGACGGATATCCTCCCCTACAGCTATCCTGCGATCATTCGGCAGTCGGCGGGGTGAAGAGGATCGCCTCGACCATCTCGCCGGGCTCGTAGGCGGTCTCCCGCGGTGGGATCACCATCAGCGCGTTCGCACCGACGAACGATGCCAGCCGCGACGACTGCTGCGCGCCGGTACTCCTGCCGACGAGCTTTCCGTCCGGTGCCACCGTCACACGTGCCCGCTGGTACTCAATCCGGTCCGACGGTGCCGCGGCGCTCGCCAGCGTCACGGGCACGCGCGGGCGATCCGGCGTTGCGCTACCGCTCATGATCGCCATCGCGGGGCGCAGGAACACCTCGAACGTGACCAGTGAGGATACGGGGTTGCCCGGCAGCCCGAAGATGAGCGTGTCGCCTCGGGTGGCGAAGTTGAGTGGCTTGCCCGGTTTCAGGAACAGCTTGCGAAAGTGGACGGTGACGTCCGGCGCGTCGAACAGGATCGCCTTGATCAGGTCGAGGTCTCCCATCGAGACACCGCCGGAGGTCAGCACGATGTCATCCGTCTCCATCCGCTCGCGCAGAAGCGCCTCGAGCTGCTCCCGGTTGTCCGGGGCGAGACCCGACCACGTGATCTCGCCGCCGGCATCCAGCACCGCCGCCGAGAGGCTGAAGCGGTTGGCGTCGTAGATCTGCCCCGGCAGCAGCTTCGCGCCGGGTTCCATCACCTCATCACCAGTGGCGAGGATCGACACTTTCGGCCGGCGGCGCACCGGGACATCAGCGATGCCCATGCCGGCGATCAGCCCGATGTGCGCCGGCCCCAGCCTCGTGCCAGCGGCCAGCACCAGCTCGCCCTGGCTGAGATCCGAGCCGATCGGGCGGATGTTGGCGCCCGGCGCGACGTCCTCCTTGTGGATGACGACATGATCCTCGGCGGGCGAGGTTTCCTCCACCGGGACCACCGCGTCGGCGCCTGCCGGGATCGGTGCGCCGGTCATGATCCGCACCGCCTGGCCGTCGTGGACCTCCTCCGCGATCACGCTGCCTGCCGCCTGCACCGCTATCACCTCGCGCCAGGGCGATGCGTCCGCCGCGAGCACGGCGAAGCCGTCCATGGTGGACGCGGGGAAGGGCGGGTGGTCGAACGGCGCGGTGATGTCCTCGGCGAGCACGCGGCCCAATGCGTCCACGAGCGGGACGTGCTCGACAGGCAGGGTTCGAAGGTGGGACTCGATGATGCGCCTGGCCTCGTCCGGCGGCCGGAGGCGATCCAGCTCCTGCAGGGTACCGTCGTCGATCATGGGTGTCCTTTGTGGGGGTGGCAGGCGGCGCCCGCCGGCGCGGCTGTCTCGATGGCGGCATCCTACCATGCACGGTGATTTGGCCGGAAACACCACGATTCCCCTATGCGGGGTCAAGCGAATAGTCGCCACTGCCAGGAGCGCCGAGCCACAGGGCTGCCGTGATACACATAATGATGGCTGGTTGTGCCTCCGAGGCATTGTGAACTTCGGTACTATCCCGGAATTGCGCGGCATTTCATTTGTGCATACACTTGACCAATCACGCTCCCGACGCCGCCGCCGGGGCGGTGTGCAGACCCCGCAACGATGCCGAACCAGACACGCCGGATGCAGATGACGAGCAAGGTCCTGCCGGGTCTCACGTTAGGGACAGCATGATGTCGACTGTGACGCACCCAGCCCTCTGGGACGAGATTTCCAGGCTCGACGCGCCGGACCAACCCGTGTCGGGTTTGAACCTGCGGGATTTGCAGCAAAGCGATCCGCGGGTGCTCGATGCTGTCACGCGGCTCGCGACGGCGGTCGATGAGAACGCACTCGTGGCGGATGTGCCGAAGGTCGCCCGTGCGCTGCTGACGGCGGCGACGGCCCACGACGGCGTCAAGCGCAAGTCCGGCGAGCCGTATTTCGTCCACCCGGTCGAGGTGGCGATCATCCTCTCGCACATGCACCTCGACGCCGAGACCATCTCCGGCGGCCTGCTCCACGATGTGGTCGAGGACACCGATGTCACCAGTGATGTCATCGGGGAGATGTTCGGCGAGCGCGTTCAGCGGCTGGTCGAGGGTGTCACCAAGCTGAGCCAGCTCAAGTGGGCACCCGGCGAGACCGAGCGCAGTGTCAAGGACCAGCAGGCCGAGAGCCTCCGCAAGATGTTCCTCGCGATGGTGGACGACATCGGGGTGGTGCTGATCAAGCTCGCCGACCGTCTCCACAACATGCGCACGCTCGGCTCGATGCCGCCCCACAAGCAGGTACGCATCGCCCAGCAGACGATGGAGATCTACGCTCCGCTCGCCAACCGCCTGGGAATCTGGCAGCTCAAGTCCGAGCTTGAGGACATGGCCTTCCAGTACCTCCAGCCCGAGGACTACAAGCGCATCACCTCTGAGCTGGAGAAGCGCGGCGCCGGCAACGAGGAGATCATCGGTCCGGTCCTGCACGAGCTGGAGGACCTGATCGCCGCCGCCGGCATCCGCGCGGAGATGAGCGCGCGCAAGAAGCACATCTACTCGATCTACCGCAAGATGAATCGGAAGAAGCGGGCGTTCGACGAAATCTACGACGTCATCGGTATCCGTATCATCGTCGATTCGGTGCAGGACTGCTACAGCGTGCTCGGCATCGTGCATGGTCGCTGGCACCCTGTCCCGGGCGAGATCGACGATTACATCGCCACCCCCAAGGAGAGCATGTACCAGAGCCTCCACACGGCGGTGATCGGGCCGAACGGGCAGGCGGTGGAGATCCAGATCCGCACCCGGGAGATGCACCAGGTCGCCGAGTACGGCATCGCTGCCCACTGGCGCTACAAGGAGGGCGGCAAGTCCGACCAGCGCCTGGAGTCCAAGATCACCTGGCTGCGGCAGCTGATGGACTGGCGCGATGAAGTGGCCGACGCCGAGGAGTTCGTCGAGTCGCTCAAGTCCGACGTCTTCCAGGACATGGTGTACTGCTTCACGCCGGCGGGAGACATCATCGAGCTGCCGAACGGCGCCACGCCCGTCGACTTCGCCTATCGCATCCACACGCAGGTCGGCCACCATGCCGTGAGCGCCACGGTCAACGGCCAGATGGTGCCGCTGAACTACAAGCTGCAGAACGGCCAGGTCGTCAAGATCAAGACCAGCAAGACCGTGAGTGGTCCGCGGCGCGACTGGCTGCAGTCTGGCGACGAGTACGTCAAGACCGCCTCCGCCCGCGAGAAGATCCGCCAGTGGTTTCGCCGGCAGGAGCGGGACGAGAACATCGCGCAGGGGCGGCACATCCTCGAGCGCGAGCTCAAGCGCCTCGGCGTCGAGAAGAAGCTGGAGGATGTGCTCGAGCTCTTCCCGCGTTACAACAAGCTGGATGACTTCCTCGCCGCGATCGGATACGGCGGCGTCTCCGCGCCGCAGATTGTCTCCCGGCTCGACGACACGCCGAAGGACGTGCTCACGCCGAGCACCAACGTGCGGGCGCCGTCGTCGCCGGCGCGAGTCGAGGTGCTGGGCGTTGGCAATCTCCTGACCACGCAGGCGAACTGCTGCCGTCCCGTGCCGGGTGACCCGATCGTCGGCTACATCTCGCGCGGGCGCGGCATCATCTACCACCACCGCGACTGCACCAACATCACCAACGTGCCGGACCCGGACCGACTCGTGCCCGTCTCGTGGGGCAAGGAGAGCGAGGCGACCTATCCGGTATCGGTGCGCGTTTCCGCGCTCGATCGCGTCGGCCTGCTCAAGGACATGAGCATCATGTTGGCCGAGGAGCGCGTGAACATCCTCTCCGTGCTGACTCAGACGCACGACGACCGCACCGTCACGCTGCTGCTGACGATCGAGGTCGAAGGCATCCGGCATCTCAGCCGGGTGATGCATCGGCTGGAGTCGGTGCGCGACGTCCTCGACGTCCAGCGCGACAACTCCGCGACATCGCGCCAGGCGTGGGCAAGTTAGCCAGGATGACCGATCCAAACCGTCCCGTCGTCTCCATTGGTGAGTGCCTCGTCGATCTGATCGCCGAAGACCGCAGGGATCTCATCCACGCCGACCGCTTCGCGATCCGCGAGGGCGGCGCGCCGGCGAACGTCGCCGTGGCGCTCGCCCGGCTCGGCGTGCCGGTGAAGCTGTGCGCGGTGGTCGGACGCGATCCGTTCGGTCACCGGCTGCGCGACCTGCTCGGGCAGGAGGGCGTCGACACCAGCGCGGTACGGATGATCTCGGAGGCAGCCACCTCGCTGGCGTTGGCGTGGACCAACAGTCGTGGCGACGGCGAGTTCGAGCTGCTGCGCCTCGCGGACCGGCTGCTGTCGGGCAACGACGCGGAGGCGGCACGGCCGTGGGAGGCGTCCGCTCTGATCGCAGGATCGGTGGCGCTCTCCGATCGTGGCTCGCGGCAAGGCGTCGTGGCAGCGCTCGACCTTGCGGTGTCGAACGGCGTGCCGGTGGTGTTCGACCTCAACCTCCGCCCGACGCTGTGGCCGTCCATGCATCAGGTGCGGACCGCCATCGAGCAGTTCCTGCACAGCGGGCGAGTGATCAAGGTGAGCATGGACGACGCGCGCGGCGTCTGGGGCGACGATACCGCCGAGGCGGTGTTCGATCGGCTTGCGGCGTACCCGGCGCGCCTCGTCGTTCTGACGGACGGTGGCCGTGGTGTCTGGTACCGCAACGAGCATGACGATCCGCGCGAGCTGCCGGTCTTCCCGGTCGAGGTGGTCGAGCCGACCGGCGCGGGCGACGCATTCACGGCGGCGCTGACCGCGCGTCTGCTGGAGCGCAACTGGCAGCCCGCGACGGACGACGACGTCCGCTTCGCGATGGCGGCCGGCGCGCTGGCGACGACGCAGCACGGCGCCTGGCCGGGCCTGCCGACGCGTCAGGCCGTCGACGCCTTCCTCGCCGAGCGCGGGTAGCCAACAGTTCTGTGGCATCATCGGCGGGAGAGCGTGCTTGCACGACACGCGCACAGAGGCCAGCCCCTACAGTGATATGAGTCTGCGTTCGCAGAACCTGCCAAAGGCCAGACATGCCCGTCCTCGATGACCCAACCGCATTCTCTGTCGGCCCGCTGGACATCCGGTGGTACGCGATCTTTATCCTTGTGGGGATCTTCACCGGCATCGGACTTGCCTCCTGGCTGGCGGAGCGGCGCGGGCTGGACCCCGACTTCCTGCTCGACATGGCGCCGGTGGTCGTGATCGCGGCCATTGTTGGCGCGCGCGTGTACTACATCATCCTTCGCTGGAACTACTTCATCGACCACCCCGCCGAGGCGGTCAACGTCCGACTCGGCGGCATGACGATCCACGGCGCCCTCATCGCCGGGGCGCTCGCCACCTGGTGGTACTGCCGGCGGCACGGTCAGCCGCTGTGGACATGGGTGGACCTGATCGTCCCCGGCGTCGCCATCGGCCAGGCGATCGGCAGGTGGGGCAACTGGGCCAACCAGGAGGCGTTCGGCACGCCGACGGACCTGCCGTGGGCCGTGACGATCTCCCCGGCGCACCGGCCCGAGCAGTACGCCGACGTTGCGACCTTCCACCCGACCTTCTTCTACGAGTCAATCTTCAACCTCATCAACGCGATCGTGCTGTCCTGGCTGGTCCTGCAGGTGCCGAAGCGAGGCTGGCTGCGCACGGGAGATGTGACCGCGATCTACCTGATCGCCTATGGCGTCGCGCGCCTGCTGATCGAGCGGATCCGTACGGATAGCCTGATGATCGGGCCGTGGCCGGCCGCATATTGGCTCAGCCTGGCGCTGATCTCCGCTGGTGTGGTGGTCATGGTGCTGACGCGACGATGGGGACCGGCGGCGGAGCCGGTGTCGCACGCGACGCAGTCGTAGGGGAGGGAATCGGCATGTGGCGAGTGGTGTTGATCGGTCTGATGCTGCTGTCCGGCGTGCTCACCATGCCGGCCGTCGCCCAGGAGCCGGAGGCGCTCCCGGTCGACCTCGCGGCGATGCCGGTGCCGCCCGATCAGCTCCCCGCCGAGGGATACCAGTTCGCGCGAGGGGCCTACCTCACGCGGGCTGACGTCCGGTACCTGATCGAGCAGCGATACGCACTCGAAGGCGACGCGATCGACACGGTGCTCCAGTCCGGCTCGTGGCGCCAGGGGTACACCGGCACCTACGTGCTGCTGGCCGACCGGGCGTACCGTCTCAGCGACCCAATGGAGCGTGTCACCACGACGATCTTCGAGCTCGACTCCGACGACGCTGCGGAGACGATGCTGGCGCTGTTGTCCGGCTCGCCACCCGAGGACGCCGAGGACCAGGACCCTTCCGTGGACGGCGCAACGACATGGCGTGTCGTGACGTCGCAGGAGGACACGCTGGTCTCCGTGGTGCAATCGGGACGATATCTGGTCGAGGTGGTGAGCGCGGATTCGAGGCTTCGGCCCGATCCCGTGACCCACGCTGGGGTGCTGAGCGCCACGCTGGAGCGCGTGCAGGGTGTCGCCCGGGACGGTGGCCCGGGCATCAGCCAGCAGCTGGTGCTCGTCGACGACGACCGTCTCATTCCTGCCGCCGTCGCCACCGAGTCGCCGCTGGTCCACACCTGGTATCGCGTGCTCGACGGTCAGGTGATTCCGGCAGCGGGCGAGCTCGTCCCACCGGACGCCCCGATGGTTCCGATCGACGCCGTCGTCGCCCGCCAGACGGCGGAGCTGTCGAGCCAGAACTGGCTGACGGTTGGGCTCGTCGTCGCGCGGTTCGACTCCAGCGGCGAGGCGACGGCCTTCGGGATCTCCGGCGAGCTCCCGGATCCACTCGATGAGTTCGCCACCAGCGAGGAGCGTGTCTCGGTCGATCCCCGTGTCGAGGAGGCGCACATCGAGGCGATCAGCGGCGAGACGCGCGTCGGCGGGCGATACTCCGGCTATCGCGTCACTATCGTCGAGGGCGACACCGTCGCGCGGCTCACCATCCGCGCGATGGGAAGCATCCTGCTGTCGCAGGATGCCGTGGAAGGGTGGGCGGCGCGACAGCGGGCATGCCTCGCGGGCGGCGATTGCGACCCGGTGGTGCTCGAATCCCTGCTGCGGACGCCTGACCCCGGCACGCCGATCGCCGGCGAGACGGAACCCGGGCGCTACGCGAGCCCGGTGGCGCCGTGGTCGGTATCGTGGGATACCGAGACATGGCAGGATCAGGACCGATTTGCCCAGGGTGGGTATGATTATTTATACCTGCGCTCGGAGCGGATGGACGCCACGTTCGAGACGATCGTGGATCACCGTGGTGACCCGGAACAGTGCGTGCTCGATGAGTTGGCGCGTCTCCGCGAGGACGAGGATCGCGCCGCGATCACCGTCGGCAGCGATAACGAGGACGAGCCGCCCGGCGGCATGACCGAGGGCCATGCGTGGGTGATCTACACGATCGAGCCGCTCGCGGAGGCGAGAGCCGCCGAGGAGTACACGCTCCGGATCGATTGCTACACCGTCGTCGATGGCGAGGCATCGCTCGTGGTCCAGGTTCGCGCGCCGAGAGCCGCGTGGGCCGATCTCGCGTCACAGGCTGACGCGCTGCGATCGCAGATTGAGATAGCCGGGGTGCCGGTGAGCGCGGGAACTGGCGACGCGCTTGCGGTAGCCCCCGACACAAGGAGTGTCGTCATGATCAACAGGCGCACGTGGACAGGCATTGCCGCCTGACCCGGCTGCACGGGATTCGCTGTGCGGCCGTTTGCACAGACCGAACACCGACATCGCCTGAAAGGATCCATCCATAGCTACTCCATTTGACGCAGATACTGCACTCCAGGTTGGCGAGGCCGAGCGCGCGCTGCTCATCGCCGTCGAAACCTACGGAGAGACCTGGGCCGCCGAAGACTCCCTCGAAGAGCTGGCCCGGCTCGCCGAGACCGTCGATGTCGAGGTCGTTGGCTCGGTCTCCCAGAAGCTGAAGGCGCCGCACCGCGCGACCTACGTCGGCAAGGGCAAGGTCGAGGAGATCAAGGAGCTGAAGGAGTCGCTCGAGTACACGCTGGTGATGGTCGACGGCGAGCTGTCGCCGGCCCAGCAGCGCAACCTCGAGACGGCGCTGGAGGTGAAGATCATCGACCGCACGGCGCTGATCCTCGATGTCTTCGCGCGCCGTGCGCAGACCCACGAGGGGCGCCTGCAGGTCGAGCTGGCCCAGCTCGAGTACCGCCTGCCGCGCCTGACGCGCATGTGGACCCACCTCTCCCGGCAGGGTGTCGGCGGTGTCGGTCTGCGTGGTCCCGGCGAGACACAGCTCGAGGCCGACCGCCGCGAGGCGCAGAAGCGCATCTCCTTCATCAAGGGGCAGCTCGCGCAGGTGCATGAGCACCGCGAGCGCTACCGCAAGCGCCGGCGGCAGACGCCGATCTCGGTCGTCTCGCTGGTCGGCTACACGAATGCCGGCAAGAGCACGCTGCTCAACACCATCACCGGCGCCGATGTGCTGGCGGAGGACAAGCTCTTCGCCACGCTCGACCCGACCACGAGGCGCATCGAGCTGCCGAGTGGGCGCGAGGTGCTCCTCACCGACACCGTGGGGTTCATCAACAACCTGCCAACGCAGCTGATCGCGGCGTTCCGGGCCACGCTCGAAGAGATCAGCGAGGCGACCGTGCTCGTCCACGTGGTGGATGTCACCCATGCCAACGCAACGGAGCAGGTCCAGACGGTGAACGAGACGCTGGAGGATCTCGCGGTCGACAACCGGCCGATGGTCTACGCGCTGAACAAGATCGACCGGCTCTCGCCGGAGGAGCGCAAGCGGCTGCCCGAGGTGGCGGACTCGCTCGGCGTGCCGCAGGGCGCCGTTGGCATCTCGGCGCAGGCCAGCATCAACATCGACGGGCTGCTCGCGAAGATCGAGGAGACGCTGGAGGACGAGGCCGACTTCGTCATCGTCACGGGTACGATCCCGTTCGACAAGTCGGAGCTGGTCGATCTGTTCCACAAGCTCGGACGGGTCGAGGACCATGCCTACGACGAGCACGGCACCACCATCACCGGCCAGCTGCCGCGCCGCGCGCTCGGGCGCTTCGAGCCGTGGCTTGCGGTCGATGACACCGAGCCAGAGACGGTCTCGACAGCTCCCGACGACGAAACCGAGAGCAACACGACCGACGCGCGCGCCGCGTCCTGATCGACCTTACGGGCCGGCGCGACATGTCGCGCCGGCCACTCGCCATCACGAGAGCTGCCTGTGAACGAGAAGACTTCCAGCCTGACGGAGCCCGCGAGCGGCGTGACCTACCGGGACGCCGGCGTCGACATCGACGCGAAGATGTCGGTGATCGAGCATATCAAGGCGCGCGCGGCGCAGACGCTCGGTGATTCCGCCGGGCCGATCGGCCACTTCGGCGGTACCTACCGGCTGCCGGGTGCGCCGGGACAGATCCTTGTCGCGAGCGTCGACAGTGTCGGCACGAAGGTCCGTCTTGCCTTCACGCTCGGTGGAGACGCCCACCGGCGCATGGGCGAGGACATCGTTAGCCACTGTGCGAACGACATTCTCGCGCTCGGCGCACGTCCGCACTTCTTCCTCGACTACTTTGGGACGGGCCGGGTTGAGGCCGACGTGACGAAGCGCGTTGTGGACGGCCTCGCGGACGCATGTGCCGCCAACGGCATGGCGCTGATCGGCGGCGAAATTGCCGAGATGCCAGACATGTACGCCGACGGGGAGTACGACCTGGCCGGCTGCATCGTCGGATCGGTGGCCGAGGAGCGTGTCGTCGACGGCTCGGCGATCCGGCCGGACGACATCGTGATCGGGCTGCCGAGCACTGGGCTGCACACCAACGGCTACAGCCTCGCTCGCAAGATCGTCGGCATGACCGGTGACCACGCGCACGACCGCGATGTGCTCTCCCGGCCACTGCCGGGCGGCGCGCACGGCGAGTCGATCGGGGAGGCGCTGCTGGCGCCGCACCGGAGCTACGTCAAGGACGTCACGCCACTGCTTGAGGCCGGTCTCGTTCGCGGGATGGCGCACATCACCGGTGGCGGGCTCTCCGACAATCTGCCGCGCACGCTGCCGGATGATTGCATCGCGCGTCTGGACCCGACGCTGTGGGAAACGCCGATCGTGATCGACTATCTCGTGAACCAGGGTCGCGTCTCGCTCAGCGAGCGCTACCGCGTGTTCAACATGGGTATCGGATACGTGCTCGTCGTGGCGCCAGAGCATGCCGACGATGTGCTGTCTCGCCTGCCCGAGGGGATGATCATCGGCACCATCATCCCGCGTGTCACCAGCGACGAAGCCGCCGTGCAGGGGCTGTCGTGCTGATAGGCGCTGCTCAGACGGCTTCGGTTCGCAATACCGTCATGCTGAGCCGGTGGCGGCGCTGCGCGCCGGCGCGGAGTGGCGGTTCGGTCGGATGCGCGAAGGTCGGGCCCTCATGACCATTATCCGCACCGCAGACCGCGAGATCGACACCCGCATCATCTACTACGGGCCCGGTCTGAGCGGGAAGACGACCAATCTCGTCAACATCCACCAGCGCATGCCCGCCGACCTGCGCGGACCGATGCGCTCCATCGACACCGAGAAGGAGCGCACGCTCTTCTTCGACTTCCTGCCGGTGGAGCCGGTCCGCATCGGTGGCTGGTCACTGCGGTTCCAGATCTATTCGGTGCCAGGCCAGGAGTCCTACGTCCGCACCCGCCGCGCGATGCTCGCCGGCGTCGATGGCGTCGTCTTCGTCGCCGACGCCACCCCGGACCGCCAGCGCGCCAACCAGGAGAGCTTGCAGGAGCTCGCCGAGCACCTCGAGGGGCAGGGGCGGTCGCTGGCCAACGTGCCGATCGCGGTCCAGATCAACAAGATGGACCAGGCGGGCGGCGTGCCTGCCTCCGAAGTCGCTTCCAGGATCGGCGGCAGCGGCTGGCCGGTGCTTGAGGCGGTCGCGGTGCGTGGCGTCGGCGTGCGCGAGACGCTTGAGCGCATCGTCAAGGACGTCGCCCACGCGATCTAGCGCGTTGCCGCGCTGAAGGGCTCGCGCTCGAGGGGGCGTCATGCCGTCCGATTTCCCGCCAGAACGCGAAACCACGTTCATGGAGCTGCAACAGCGCGCCGAGGAGTTCCGTGAGGACTTGCCGTCGCCGGCGAATCTCGCTGAGCGAAGCGGTGGCTGGCGTCCGTTCGCGCGGCACACGCTGGCATGGATGATCACCGGCTATCGGGAAACCCACGCGCAGGATCTCGCCGCGTCCGTCGCGTACTACGCGCTGCTGGCGATCGTGCCGACGATACTGGCGCTCGTCTCCATCATCGGGTTGGTGCTGCGGACCGAGGACGGCTACCGGCAGGCGATCGACCTCGTGCTCTGGGTCGTTCCCGAGGGGCTCACCACTGAGGGCATCTCCGCCTTGCCGAGACTCCGCGACCGTAGCGGCGCGTTTGGGCTCGCTTCGCTCGTCGGCTTCCTCTGGATCGGTTCAACGTTCTTCGCGGCGCTCGGGCGCGCCATGAACCGGGTGTACGACGTGCCGGACTGGTCGCCGGTCCAGCAGCGCCTGCGCGGGCTGATCGGTGTCATCGCGTTCTCGCTGCTGTTCATCGTCTCGGTGGTCGCGGCGATCGTACCGACCGTGGTGCTGGGCATCGACGAGCGCACGCTGCCGCTCGGACTGGAGCGCTGGAAGCTGTTCACCGGCATTTATCAGGCGCTGTCCTACCTGGTCGCGGTGGTGGTGGCGATGGCGCTATTTGCGGTGATCTTCCGGATCGTGCCGGCGGCGGGCCAGAAGCTGGATGACGTCCTTCCTGGCGCGGTGGTGATCGGGGTGGCGTTCGTGGTGCTGGCGCAGGCGTTCCCGCTCTACCTGCGCATCGTGCGGGGCTGGAACCTGATCGGTGGCACGGCGGGCCTGCTCTCCCTCGTGCTGGTCTGGTTCTACCTGCTCGCGCACCTGTTCCTGTTCGGCGCGTACATCAATTCCACGTGGCAGCGGCACAGACAGGAGAGGCAGGGCAGGCTGTAGCAGGCTTCGTCCATGTCGATGGTGGCACGATTGCTCGGACACGATCGCTGGTGGGCCGGAGATGGATCGAATTTCTTCCATGTGATTCAATCATCCGCCTCATCCGATGGGCTGGTGCGGGGCCAGCCGGTGGATTCGTATACGGGGTGCGGATACGGTAGAACCCCTCGCCGGTCTTGATGCCCAGGTTGCCCGTGTCGACCAGCCCATGGAGCGTTGGCGACGGCTGGTCCGCCGAGTCGGTCGCGACCGCGATGTAGGTGTCTTCGATGTCGGCGACCACGTCCAGCCCGATGCGATCCATCGCCCCGAACGGCCCCTGCTTGATCCCCCAGAACAGCGCGAACAGCCGGTCGACGTCCTCCGGGTCGGCGTGTCCCTCGTCCACGACGCGCAGGGACTCCCGCTTGATCGCCCGCCAGACGCGGTTGATGATGAACCCCTTGCTCTGCCCGCGCACGACCGCGCAGAACAGCCCGAGCGACTGCCCGAACGCGTGCAGCGTGTGCATCGTGTCCGCGGACGTCTCACCGCAGCTCATCAGCTCGACCATCGACCGCGACCAGAACTCCGAAAAGAAGTGCAGGTTGACCAGCTTGTCGGTTTGCGTTACGCAGTCGCGCAGGTCGGCGGACATGAGTGAAGAGCTGTTGGTGGCGAGGTACGCGTTCGGGTTCTCGTCGGACGCCGCGCGGAACACCTGCCGCTTCGTCTCCAGGTCCTCGCGCACCGCCTCGATCATGAGGTCGGCGCCGGCAAGCGCCTCGCCGAAGTCGTGGACGGGCGTGATGCGCGAGAGCACGTCGTCCAGGTCCCAGTCGAGGTCGCCTCGGTGAATCGGCTCGGCCAGGATATCTCGCAGCCAGTCCCGCGCGCCGTCGGCCGCCGCCGGCACCACATCGTACAGGCGGACGTCGCGACCGGAGGCGGCGCACATCGCGGCGATCTGCCGGCCGAGGAAGCCGGAGCCGACGATGGCGACGGTCCGGATGCGATCCTGGGGTGCGGGCGTGCTGGGCATGCTGACTCATCCTCGCTGAAGGCGACTGGTCCGAGACGATACCGGCAAGGTATCAGAAACCAGGGCGGATGGTCCCGGTGAGGAGATGGCTTTCCCGCGCGACCGACTCCGCGTATGGTGGCTGTGTGTTGTTCAGGGGCCCGGTTCGCGGCCCGTCTATCATCTCGGTCATCAGAGGGAGAGACCATGCCATTCGTGCCGCAATCCGTGTTCGACGACCGCGCGAAGACCATCCGCGCATGGCTCGGCGAGAACGACCTCGGGGCGCTGATCGTCACGACGCCCGACAACTTCTACATGGTGTCCGGCTTCCACCTCGATGTCGCGCCGTGGGAGCGGCCCGTCGCGGCCGTGATCCCGGCGGATGGCGAGCCATTCATGGTGATGAACGAGCTCTCGACCAATCACCTCCGCTTCGCCGAGGAGCGGAACTCGCTGTACATCACGGATTACACGCTCTACATGGAGCATCCGCGCGCGACCAATCGCACGTGGTCCCGCAGCCAGTGGGGAGAGCTGCTGGCGATGCGGCTGGCCGAGCGCGGTGTTACGACGGGCCGCGTCGGGGTCGAGGGCGCTGGCCCCGGTGCCTTGCGGCTCGCGGCGCCGAAGCTCGAGTTCGAGGACGTCACGCCATACCTGATCTCCCTGCGCGAGGTGAAGTACCCGGAGGAGCTCGAGATCATTCGGGAGTGCGCGAAACTGACCGACTGGGCGCAGGACCGCTACATGGAGCTCGTGAAGCCGGGCATGAACGTGAAGGCGTTCGACCTCGAGATCGGCAGGCTGGCGATCGAGGAGGCGGCGCGCCGCTTCCCGAAGGATCGCTTCGAGCCGCGCATGATCTCCCTGTGCGGGCCGTCGTCCGCGGCGCCGCACGGCACCGGCGCGGACATCGGCGAGGTGTTCGAGAAAGGCGAGGGCGTTGTCAACATCATCGTCTTCCGCCTGAGCGGGTTGGTGGTCGAGAGCGAGCGGACGCTGTTCATCGGCGAGCCGAAGCGAGACATCCAGCGGCGCGCGTTCGCAGCGGCGACGGAGGCGAACGAGGCGGCGGCGGCGCAGATGGTTGCCGGCAACCCGGTCTCGTCAGCGGATGCGGCGGCGCAGCAGCTGATCGAGCGCGCCGGCTTCGGCGACAACATCAAGCACCGCACCGGGCACGGCATCGGCATCGCCGGGCACGAGTTCCCTGACGACATGCCCTACCTGCACCGGCCGTTCAAGGAGCACGAGGTGTTCTCGGCGGAGCCGGGCATCTACATCTGGGGCGTTGGCGGTTTCCGGCACGATGACACGGTGATCGTCGGCAAGGACGCGCCGGAGGTCATCACACGACGTTCGAAGGCGATCGAGGACCAGATCGTGCCGCTCTAGTGTGATTCGACTCAGACCTGGGACGCCCTCGTGACAACGTGTTCGAACCCGTGTGCCATGATGATGGCATCGAGGCAGGTCGACACGGGAGCGAAGCATGGAAACGTATCAGAAGCCCAATTGGTTCACCGCGAAGGTCGCCAACCCTGCGGTGCAATTCTTCATTCGCACGCTAGGGCTCTCGCCGCAGGGCGCGCAGGTGCTGGAGGTGAAGGGCCGCAAATCTGGGACGCCCCGCACCGTGCCGGTCAACCCGATCATGGTCGACGGCAAGCGGTACCTGCTTGCGCCGCGCGGTGAGACGCAGTGGGTGCGAAACTTCCGGGCGGTGAAGTTCGGCAGGCTGATGGTCGGGAAGAAGGTCGAGCCGGTTGTGCTGGTCCGCGAGTTGGACGACAGCGAGAAGGCGCCGGTCCTGAAGGCGTACCTCGACAAGTACCACTGGCAGGTGGGCTCGCAGGTTGGTGTGCCGAAGGACGCAACCCTTGAGCAACTCGCCGGCATCGCCCCGAACCACCCGGTGTTCGAGATCGCAACGCGGGAGTATGTGTAACGGCGATCTGTGACCATACTGATGTGTCGCGGCTTCGATGTCCCGTAGGGGCGGATTCCGGAGGATATCCGCCCGGTGGTCGATCAGCGACCCCAATCCGTGAATGGGAGCTAACGATGCATTGCCGCCCTGCGGGCGACCCGGAGGACATTGACCGCTCGGAAGCTGCCTCCCTTCGAGCTGGTGCCGCGGTCAAGCCCGCCGCTACACCCTGCGTGGTTGCGCACGGTGCTACGCCGCCTCGCCGACGCCCTTGACGTCGAGCGTGTCGCGGAGACCGTCGCCGAGCAGGTTGAGCCCGAGCACGGTGATCATGATCGCGACACCGGGGAACACGCTGATCCACCAGGCCTGTCGGACGAAATCTCGACCCTCATTGATGATCAGACCCCAGGTCGGTGTTGATGGTGACACGCCGAGCCCGAGAAAGGTGAGGCCGGACTCCGCGAGGATGCCGAGGCCGACCGCGAAGGTCGCCTGGACGATGATCGGCGCCAGCGTGTTCGGCAGGATGTGCTGGAGCATGATGCGAAGGTGCGTCGCGCCCATCGCGCGGGCGGCGAGCGAGTACTCCTCCTCGCGCAGGCGCAGCACCTCGGCGCGCACCACGCGGGCAAAGTCGTCGAGGTAGGCGACCGCGATGGCGATGATGATGTTCTTGATGCCAGCTCCGAACACCGCCACCATACCGACCGCGAGGATGATTTCCGGGAACGCCCATAGCAGGTCCAGGAACCGCGAGATGAGGCTGTCGAGCCAGCCGCCGAAGTAGCCGGCGACGAGGCCAAGCGCGACCCCGATCACCATCGAGAGCAGCGCCACCGAGATCCCGACGGTGAACGAGACGCGCGTGCCGGCCATCATCCGGCTGAGGATGTCGCGGCCGAAGGAGTCCGTGCCGAGCGGGTGGTCGAGACTCGGGCTGGTGAAGAGGTCGAAGTCGTCGTTGTCCGGCTCGTACGGCGCCAAAACCGGCCCGAACGCGGCGAGGAAGGCGAGCACGACCACGATCGCCAGGCCGATCATGACCTTGCGGTCGCCGGCGAGACGTCGCCAGAACCGGCGTCGGTTGGATGGGGTGGACGCCGTCGCCGCCGCGAGGTCGGTCCGGGGCGTGAGCGTGGCCTCAGTCATAGCTGATCCTCGGGTCGAGCAGGGTGTAGACGATGTCGACGATGAGGTTCGCGAACACGAAGATGACCGACACCACGAGGATGGCCCCCTGGACCATGGGGTAGTCCTTGTCGAAGATCGCGCCGACCAGCAGGCGCCCGATGCCCCGGATCGAGAACACCGTCTCGATCACCACCGCGCCACTCAACAGCAGCGCGACCTGGATGCCCGCGACGGTGACGACCGGGATCATCGAGTTTCGCAGCCCATGCCAGACCACCACGCGTCGCTCGGAGAGCCCCTTGGCGCGGGCGGTGCGGATGTAGTCGCTGCTCAGCGCCTCCAGCAGACCCGCGCGGACGAACCGCATCAGGATCGCCGCGTACCCCGCGCCGATGGCGACGCTGGGCAGCAGCAGGTGCTTGAACCACTCCACCGGCCCGTCCTCGGTGAAGGAGGCGTATCCCAGTGAGGGGAGCCACCCGAGCTTCACGGCGAAGACGAGGATCAGGATGATGCCGAACCAGAAGCTGGGCATGCTGACGCCGAGGAACGCGATCAGGCTCACCACGAAGTCCGTAAACGAGTTGCGCTTGAGCGCGGCGAGGATGCCGGCTGGAATCGCGATCACCGTCGCGATGATGAAGGCCAGCACCGCGATGCTGATGGTCTTCGGCAGACCCGAGGCCAGCGCGCTGCCGACGCTCTCCGCGCCGGTGATGGACGAGCCGAAATCTCCGCGCAGCATGTTGCCGAGCCACTGGAAGTACTGGATGTAGACCGGCTGGTCGAGGCCGAGCTTGTCGCGCAGGGCGTCCGCCGCTTCGGGGGTGTACTCGGTGCCGAGCATCTGGATGACCGGGTCGCCGGGGATGGCGCGCAGCAGGAAGAAGACGAGTGTCGCGCATCCCCAGACGATGATGATGCTGTGGATCAGCCGGCGAATGATGTACTGGGTCAACGCGCTGCCTCCCGGTCACCTGCCGACGCGCGTCGGCAGGTGACCTTTCGAGGATATGCTCCTACTCGTCCAGCCAGAGCTTTTCGAGATAGCGCTGCTCGGGGATCGGCACGTACCCCTGAACCTTGTTGTAGAAGGCGGTCACGTCCGGCAGGTGGTAGGTGAACGCGTAAACGGCGTCGTTGGCGACGAGCAGGCGGAGATCCTGCAGCATCTTCGTCCGCTCCTCCTGGTCGCTCGTCTGGCGCTGGCCGTCGCAGAGCTTGTCCGCCTCCGGGCTGTTGTAACTGTAGGTGTTGAACGGGCCCTCGGAGTGGAAGAAGTTCCAGATGTTGTCATCCGGGTCCACGTCCACAACGCTGCCGAGGATGTCCATGTCGTAGTCGCCGGAGTTGCGGCGCTCGGTGTACGCGTTCTGCTGCATCTGGTCGATCTGGATGTCGAGCCCGATCTCCTTGAGCTGGTTGCGCAGCAGCTCGGCGACGCGCGTGTCCGGGTTGGAGATGAAGTTGACCTGCACGCCGTCCAGCCCGGCCGACTCGGCGAGCTGCTTCGCCTCGTCGAGATTGAACTCCTGCGGGTTCTCACCATCGTCCGCACTTTGGTACACCCAGCCGAATGCCGGGGCGATCGGACCGATGCCCGGCGTGCCACGTCCGAAGAACGCCCGCTTGATGAGGTCCTCCCGGTCGATCGCCTTGGCCACGGCCATGCGGGCGTCCGGGTTGTCCCATGGCGGGCGGGCCTCGTTCATCACCACGCCGTACCAGTTGGTGCCGGCGGCCTCGACGATGGTGATGTCATCGATGGCGGCGATCTGGTCGTAGCCGACGAGCGGCAAAATATCGACCATGTCGACGTCACCCGCCTCCAGCGCGCTGACGAGGGTGGTTTCATCGGCCACGAGCTGCACGGTGACCTTGTCGAGCGGCGGCCGACCGCCGTACCAGTCCTCGAAGGCGAGCAGGTCGAAGCCGCCGCCGACCTCGACCGAGTCCGGGTCGATCATGAAGGGGCCGCAGCCGACCGGCGCCTGGCCGAACGCCTCGTCACCCATCTCCTCGACGGCGCGCTTGGAGACCGGGAGCAGGGCACGGCCCGGGCCGCGGCTGCAGGCGGTGCCGAGGAAGGGGGCATATGGCGCGCTCTGTCGCAGGTAGAGGGTGGTGTCGTCCTTGGCGGTGATCTCCTCGATCAGCGCGAGCTTGTTGGCGTGCGGGGAGGCGAAGTCCGGGTCGGTCGTGCGCTCGTAGGTGTAGACGAGGTCGTTCGCGGTCAGCGGGTCCCCGTTGTGGAAGCTGAGGCCGGACCGGAGGTTGAAGGTGTACTCGAGGCCGTCCTCGCTCACCGTCCAGTCCTCGGCGAGGTCGGGGATGATGCCGAGATCCTCGTCGAACTGGACGAGACCGGAGAAGATGTTCGCCAGCAGCTCGCCCGCGACCGCGCCGAGGTTGACCTGAGCGGGATCGAGCGTCGGGATCTGGCCGATGCTGTAGCCCCATCGGAGCTCGCCGCCCTGTTTGGGCTCCTGCATTGCCGCGCGTGCCCGGCTGCCGGTGCCCGGCGCGGCGGACGCGCCTGCCGCCGCCAGGCGCGCGGCGTAGGCAGTTGCGCCGCTGGCCGCGGCAACCTGCATGAGGGTGCGCCGGCTCACGCGGGGTCCGCTGAGAACACTCCAGTCGATCGCGCTGCGAGACTTCATGTGTCAACTCCTTATACGCATGCCAGGCGGCATCCGGAGCGAGACGATATGAAATGTGCCGATGCTCGCGAGTTTTGCACGGCCTCCCCGGAGGTGTCAACGGCGCACACGCCTGAACTGGGCAGGGATCTGGCGCTGTTTTGGGTATTGACAAACGGCCGGTTTCTCCCATACGATGCTTGAGGTGGCTCTGTAGCCAGTGTCACCGTGGACGATTGACGGCCGGAAACTCGGCCCATGCAGTACCTGGAGGACGACGTGGTGAACAACTGCACGCACATGTTCAACGCCGTGCCCCGCTTCGGCTCCATCGGAGTCGCTGCATGGGAGGAGTGTGCCCGTCGATCGGAGGTGCGTCAGCATTAGGTAGCTGATCCACCAACCCACCGAGACGAGCTCACTCCTCACGCGGCGAAAGCCCGCGGAGGGGTTTTTTGCGTGCCCGGCTCGGACCAGGGACCGAACTTTTGGTAGCCAACGCATCAGAAACATCGATATGGGAGACGTTCCGATGCTGTATCCGACTGATCGTCACCGCGCCAGGTAGGCACGTGGGCCGCCTCAATGTGACCTCAGCATTGATGGAGGTTGTGGCGTGGCGGCAGCGAGCGGGTGTCCGAGATGGACATGGAGGGACGACGTGAAGAAACGACGAGGTTTCGGCACGATGACGCACGGAGTGGCGAGCGCACAACGACAGTGCGCCGCCGATGGGAGGTAATGACATGGTGATGCTGATGATGCTCGCCGCCATGAGCGGCAACGATGAGATTTCGATGATGGGCCGCGCGACCGGTGAGGCGGCCTCGCCCGAGCCGGCCGGCCCCTCCCGATTCCGAACCCGACCGATGCGACATGTACACGCGGCATCTGGCCGCGACCAAGGTGAAACCAGCCATGCAGACCAACCCTGAGATCACGATGATGATCCTCCGCTCGATGCGAACCGTGGAGCGTCGGGCGCGACTGAACAGCAGCATGCGACCCGCGACGCCCGGCGTGCTCGCCAGCGTCCGCGCCGCTACCGGCACCGCCCTCATCGCCATCGGTGAGCGCATCGCCCCGGCGACCGACCGACGTTCTGTCGCCACGATGACGCCGAGGATCGGCCGAGCCGACATCTAGAACCGGGGCGCGCGGCTCCCGCGCGCTCCACCTCTCGCTGCCGATATCACGATCGGCGCGGGAGAGCGTCCAGGCCAGCGGGCCACCGTCTCGTGAATGACGGACCGGCGCCGCCACCGCGTTCCGAGGAGGAACCACATGACACTCATCCAATCCCCGGAAACCATCATGCTGATCCACCGCACGATGATCCGCGAGGAGCTCGAGCGAAAGCAGGCGCTGCCGCAGACGACGCGGCGCCCGCTGACCACGATCCGATTCTTCATCGGCCGCGGCCTCATTGCAGTGGGGACGCGGCTTGCACCCGCCGGCCCGCGCAATGCCGCCGACCGCCAGACACACGGTGGTATCGCCGTCGCCCGCTGAGCCGGCCAACCGCCCGCCGGGCCCGGTATTCGCCGGGCCGGACAGGAAGAGAGCACGAACATCATGAACACCGCTGAGCGAAATCTGGCCCTCGATCTCCAGGGGGTTGGCAAGTCGTTCAAAAAGAAGCGAAACGATTACGCGCACGCGCTGAAGTCCGTGTCGCTGGAAATGAAGCGCGGCGAGTGCGTCGGCATCCTCGGGCCGAACGGATCCGGCAAGAGCACGCTGGTTCGCGTGATCTCGACCCTGACCACGCAGGATTCCGGCACCGTCCACATCTTCGGGCACGATGCGCTGAAGGAGGCGAAGACGGTCCAGCGCTACATGAACCGGGTGAGCGTGGAGGCGAGCTTCTTCAAGAAGATGTCCTCGCTCGAGAACCTGCTGTTCGGCGCGAAGCTCTACGGCGTCTCCGATGCCGAGAGCCGGCCGCGGATCAAGGAGATCCTCGACGGCGTCGGCTTCGACTACAAGCGCATCAACGACCCGATGGAGCACCTCTCGCGCGGCATGCAGCAGAAGATCGCGCTGGCGCGGGCGCTGCTCACCAGCCCGGTGCTGATGCTTCTCGACGAGCCGACCACCGGGCTCGACCCGCGTTCGAAGAAGGACGTACAGGCGCTGATCCAGCGCATCCGGGCCGACCACGACTCGTCGATCCTCCTCTGCACGCATGACATGGACGAGGCGGAGCAGCTCTGTGATCGCATCGGCATCCTGCTCAACGGCGAGCTGGTGGCGATGGACACGGTGCAGGGACTCAAGCAGCACTATCAGAAGGACGGCGTCCTGCCGACCCTCGAGGAAGTCTTCATGGCGGCCACCGGCTCGACGCTGGAAGAGGCCGAGTTCGCGGAAGAGCTCGAGGGCGAGGCCGTCGCCTAGGAGGAGTGATCGATGCAGATCGCATCCGGACTCAAGCCCAGACCGAACTGGCAACGCGAGGTCATCGCGATCTGGGGCTACGTACAGCGAAACTACTTCCTGACCAAGCGCTACTTCATGTGGGAGGTGGTGTGGCTGGTCTACTCGGTGATGAACGCCCTTACCATCGGCTTCATCGGCGTTGGTGTCACCGGCTCCCCGGAGCGGGTCGCCGAGGTCACCACCTACCTGCTCATCGGCACGCTGATCTGGAGCTACCTCTCCATGATCTTCGATCTCCTCTCGGAGACCGTGAGCTGGGAGCGGTGGGAAGGCACGATCGAATACACGTTCATGTCGCCGGCGAGCCGCGCGGCGCAGCTGGTGGGCATGGGCGTCTACGCGGTGATCTACGGCATCGTCCGCATGATCATCATGCTCGGCGTGATCTCGCTCTTCTTCGACATGAGCCTCGGGAAGGCGAACTACCTCGGCGCGCTCGGCCTGCTGGCGATCTGCAGCATCTCGCTGGTCGGCTTCGGCATGGTGGCTGCTGTCATGCCGCTGCTTTCGCCGGAGAAGGGCCAGCAGGTGACGAGCATCGTCACGGCGGTGCTGCTGCTGGTCTCGGGCATCTACTACGAGGTGGGTGTCTTGCCGGGGTGGCTGCAGCCGCTGTCGGTGATCTCGCCGGTCACGTACGCGCTCGACGGCATCCGCGAGATGCTCCTGAACGGGGCATCGTTCGCCAGCCAGTGGGACAACGTCTGGCCGCTGCTGATCATGGGGCTCATCTTCCCGCCGCTGGGCCTCTGGCTCTTCCACGAGGGTGAGATGTTCGCCAAGCGGACCGGCCGCCTCAAGCGAAGCGGATAGCCTGTCAGGGCTGCTTACCGATCGCGCCGCCGCCCGGAGCATGAACCATGCTCCGGGCGGCGTTCCTCCCTGCGGGGACTCGCGACGGCGCCGAACAGATTCGCAGGGGCGGCCGGGCTGGCCGTGCGGTCAGCGCCTCCACGGCTGGAAGCGCCGCAGCAGGTGTCAGGCAACGTTACGGCGCGGCGGTGTCGAGCGTCCCGCCGATGATGATCGGGTCGCCCTCGACCCAGTCGGTGGTGCCCTGCTGGCCGAACTCGGCGGCACGGCGGGTCGATTCGTCCGCCCCAGCCTTGTCCTCGAACACGCCGACCGACGCCCAGGCGCCCTGCTCCTCGTCGGCGACGACGAAGTAGCTCACGAACCCCGGCACCTCGCGCACGATCGGTACGAACCCCTCGCCGACCGTGCGGGCCAGCTCCTCCGCGGAGTACTCCGGCTTCACCTTGCGCACGCGGACCACGGCGTACGCGCCGACCAGCGTGCCACCCGTCACCGGCGTTGCCTCCTGGGCGACGACCGTGCCGCCGAGACCGGCGATCGTCGCCGCGACGATCGCGGACGCTCCGCCCAGCATGCGTGCCGCGTCCCGACGCGTGGCGCGATCCGACGACACCGAGCGCTGCTTCTCCGACATCATCCTGCCCCTCGTTCATACGACGCTTTTGGGAAAACCCCCGCTGGGAGCGTACCCGAAACGGAGCGGATTGTCCCCCCGTTCGCGGGAGCGACGGTTCCGGCGGAGCACTGTGGCGCGCAACCGTGTTCCGACCTGATATCCAAACAGGTCTGATCCGATCCAGATTCAAACCGTTGACACATTTCGAGAGCCTATGTGAAGATCGCCCCACGCAACAATCCATTTTGCCGGCACGCGTGTACCGGCAGTGACAGGAGGCGTGATGCGCATAGCAGCGTTCGACGGTGGGACCCCCGGTATCGTCGCGGCTGACGACACGATCGTCGGCATCGAGGACCTTCTCCAGCAGTACGACCCGCTGGGACCAGACGATCACCTCCCGGATCTGATCACGCACGTCGAAGAGCTGCGTCCCGAGCTGGAGCGCCGGGCGACGGAGGGAGGCGGCAAGCCCATCGGACAGGCGAAGCTCGACGCGCCGGTCGGCCGCCCCTCCAAGATCGTCTGCCTGATGGGCAACTACCGCGAGGGAACGGACCGCCCGCTCCAGAAGATCGATCTCTTCTTCAAGTCGCCGGAGAGCATCACCGGTGACGGCGACACCGTGGTGCTGCCGCCGCACCAGGCGGACATTTTTCACCACGAGGCGGAGATCGCCGTGGTGATCGGGCGGGATGCGAAGGATCTCACCGACGAAGAGGCGATGGACGCCGTGTTCGGCTACGTCGCGTTCAACGATGTCTCGGCACGCGGGCTGGGCCGCTCCGGCATCAACAGCTTCCTTGGCAAGTCGTTCGACACCTTCGGCGGGTTCGGGCCGTGGATCGTGACGAAGGACGAGATCCCGGACCCGCAGGCCCTGCACATCACCGTTGACGTGAACGGCGAGCGGCGCCAGGACTACGCCACCGCCGACATGGAGCGCCCGATCCGGGAGCTCATGACCTACATCTCATCGATTACCACGCTGCATCCCGGCGACGTGATCTGCTGCGGCACCAACCACCAGGGGCTCGGCTCGATGCAGGACGGCGATGCCGTCACGACCACCGTCGAGGGCATCGGCTCGTTCACGCTGCATGTGAAGGACGAGCACCATCGCGCGTGGCAGCGCGGCGTGGACAAGGCAACCGCGGAGCGTGTCAAGGCATCCGCGGTGCATCCGGCGGCGGGAGGAGTTCGCTCATGAGGATCGTACTGACCAAGGACAACCGCATCGGTGCCCTGAAGGACGGCGGCATGGTCGACGTGTCCGCCGCGTTCGATGACATCCGCTACCGCACCGCTGCCGACCGGATGCCGCGTGTGCTCGCGGTGCTGGCGGATCGCCGTGCGACGCTCGACGAGCTGGTCGCCTCGGGAGAACAGGAGCCGCTGCCGGAGCTGCAGGCGCCGGTCCCCCGACCGCCCAAGCTGATCGCCGCGTTCGGCAATTACCGCGAGGGCTGGGGTCGCGAGCGGCAACCGCAGGACATGTTCTTCGAGAGCCCGGACTCGGTTACCGGGCCGGACAGCACCGTGGTGTTGCCGAAACACGAAGCGGAGATCTTCCATCACGAGGCGGAGCTGGCGCTGGTGATCGGGACGCGGGCGAAGGATCTCCCCGCGGACGCGAGCGCGCTGGACGTCATTGCCGGATACACCTGCGCGATGGACGTCTCTGCCCGCGGCATCGGCCGCGTCGGGCCGAGCCGCATCGGCAAGTCGTTCGACACCTTCACCCCGCTGGGCCCGGCGATCGTCACGCCCGACGAGGTGCCCGACGCGCAGAGCCTGCGGGTGAGGCTCACCGTCAATGGCGAGCAGCGGCAGGATTACACCACCGCCGACATGGAGTACGCCGTTCCCGAGATTCTCGCCTTCATCAGCGGCTACGTGACACTGGTGCCTGGCGACGTCATCCTCTGCGGCACGCAGCACCAGGGCCTCGGCGCCCTGCAGGATGGCGATCACGCCGAGATGACGATCGATGGCGTGGGCAGCCTCGCCGTCGATGTCCGGGACCCCCTGAAGCGAGAGTGGCCGCGAGGCGTCGATGAGGATATGGCCGCTCGACAGCGAGCCGTAGGACGCGCGTGACGGAAAGGAGGCCAACGGCAGCGCCCGCACGAGGTTCGTTCAGCAGGCAGGTTTGGACCGTACCATGCAGGAAGGCAGGACAAACATGAGCCAGCGAAAATCGATTTCGAGCAACGACCGATTCAAGCGCAGGGCGCTGAACCGCCGCCAGGTGGTTCATGCGGGCATGGCCGGTGCGGCCGGCATCGCGGCGTCGGGGGTGATGCGCCCGGCTGGGGCTTCGCCCCGGCTGTTCCGGCGGCAGGACGCCTCGCCGGAGCCAGTTCAGGGCGGACGACTGCGCATCGCGTCGACCGGTCAGCCGGCCGGGTTCGACATGCACCTCCAGAACAACCGGACGGTCACCCTCGTCGCGTGGAACATGTACGAGGCGCTGTTCACCTTCGACGGGGACTATGCGACGGTGCCGATGCTCGCCGAGAGCATCGAGACCAGCGAGGACGGACTCTCCAACACCATCACACTCCGCCAGGGCGTGCCCTTTCACAACGGCGAGGAGATGAAGGCGGCGGATGTGGTCGCGTCGTTCGAGCGCTGGATGCCGGTGAGCTCGCTCGGCCTCGCTATCCAGCCGTTCCTCGAGAGCATCACCGCCACCGATGACTACACCGTCGATATCGCGCTCACCAGCCCGCTCGTGGCGCTGCCGAGCATGCTCGCGCGCCAGAGCCAGGGGCTCTCGATCCATCCGAAGTCGGTGCTCGACGCCGCCGGCTCCGACCCGCTGCCGCACGAGAGCTACATCGGCACCGGGCCGTACAGGTTCGTCGAGTTCCAGGCCGACCGCTACACGCTGATGGAGCGGTTCCCCGACTACGCGAGCCTCGACACGCCGCACAGCGGCTACGCCGGCGCCAAGCCGGCATACATTGACGAGCTCGAGTTCGTGCCGGTGCCAGACGAGGCGGCGCGTCTCGCCGGCCTGCAGTCGGGCGAGTACCACTACCTCGAGGAGATCATCCCGGATCAGATCGAGACGGTCGGGGACGACCCGAACGTCAGCATCGAGATCCTGCCGCCGCGCAGCTACGGCGTGATCATCATGAACACCGTGGGCGGCAGCACCAGCGACGTCAAGATCCGGCAGGCAGTCCAGGCGGCGATCTCCGTGGAGCCGCTCGCGCAGGCGTCGCACGGCGAGGGCTACTTCGAGCCAGGGCCGGGCATCATGCTGCCGCAAACGGCGTGGGACTCCGACGTCGGATCGGAGCTCTACAACCAGGGCGACCCCGAGAAGTGCAAGCAGATCCTCGATGAGGCGGGCTATGACGGCACGCCGCTGCGGCTGATCACCACGCAGGAGGACCTCGGCGACTACAACGCCGCCGTGGTTGCCCAGCAGCAGCTGGAGGAGGGTGGCTTCACGATCGAGCTGGAGGTGTTCGACGAGGCGACGCTCGACGAGAACCTGGAGGAGAACGACGGTTGGGACATGACGACTGACTCGTACGTCTTCCGGCCCGACCCCGTGCTGATCGCGGCCTTCGCGAGCTGTGGCGCGGATGGGCAGTGGTGCTCCGACGAGAAAGTGGCCACGATGGAGAAGCTCCAGACCGAGATGGACCCCGAAGCGCGGATGGCCGCCTTCGAGGAGCTGCAGCAGCTCTGGTACGACCAGGCGCCGGCCGTCAAGATCACCAACCAGTTCGGTGTCGCCGCGCTGGCGTCGAGTGTCCAGGGACTCCTCGGGAACATGCACTTCGAGATCGAGCCGGAGTTTGCCAACGCCTGGATCGCGGAAGACTGACGTGCCAGCCCGTGGTGCCGTGTGATTCACGCGGCGCCACGGCATGCGAGGCACCGCCGCCACTGGCGGTGGTGCCTCGCGACCGGAGCCATGCCGCGACCCACGCCGCAAGGGGTGGTCGCCGCGCGGGCTCCATCGGGGGTTGTGTGTGACCGCCTATATCATTCGCCGCGTGCTGCTGCTCTTCCCGGTGCTCCTGATCGTCGCCGTGATCGTGTTCAGCCTGGTTCACCTGACGCCGGGCGATCCGACGTCGGCCATGCTCGGCCGCGAGGCGACGATCGAGCAAAAGGAGGCGCTGCGCGAGCAGCTTGGCCTCAACAAGCCGCTGCCCGAGCAGTTCGTCGACTGGTCCCTCAACGCCCTCCGGCTCGACTTCGGCGAGTCGCTCTTCATCGGCAAGCCGGTGACCGAGGCGCTCCTTGAGCGGGCGGAGCCGACCGGATTGCTGACCATCTATGCGCTTGCCTTCGCCGTGATTCTCGCCATCCCATCCGGGGTGATCGCGGCGATGCGGCCGAACTCCTTCATCGACCGCCTGCTGATGGTCACCTCGATCAGCGGCGCGGCCATCCCGAGCTTCTTTTTCGGCATCCTGCTGATGCTCTTCTTCGCGGTGCGTCTCGGCTGGCTGCCCTCGGGTGGGTACGAGAATATCGGCGATGGCTTCTGGGGACACTTCCGCTACATGATCATGCCGGCGATCGCGCTCGGATTCTCCGCGGCGGGGCTGCTGGCGCGCATTGTTCGCTCCACCATGCTGGATGTGCTCAGCCAGGAGTACATCCGCACCGCCTACGCGAAAGGTGTTTCCGAGCAGGGCGTGGTGAGGGGGCATGCCCTGCGCAACGCGATGATCCCGGCAATGACGGTGATCGGCATCACCCTCGCCAACATGCTGGGCGGCGCTGTGGTGATCGAGACGGTGTTCAACATCCCCGGTATGGGGCGGCTGCTGGTGCAGAGCGTGGTGCGGCGCGACTTCCCCGTCGTCCAGGCGGCCGTGCTGGTCGTGGCAGTGATCGAGGTCATGGTGATGCTCCTGATCGACATTCTGTACGTGTTCATCGACCCGAGGATCCGATATGGCGGTGAGTAGGATGGATCTGGCCACCGGCGCCGGCGGCGCGCGCCAGGGGAGACGATTCGCGATCTCGGCGATCTCTCCCAACTCGCGGTACTACCCGATTCGCCATATCGCCGAGAACCCCGCTGCGGTGGTGAGCGTGGTGGTGCTCCTCGTGATCGTCGTCGCGGCGGTCTTCGCGCCGTTGATCGCGCCGTTCGACCCCAACTACGTCAACCCCGCCGACCGTCTCAGCGAGCCCTCGGGCGACTACTGGTTCGGCACGGATGATCTCGGGCGCGACATCTACAGCCGGGTCGTCTACGGCGCGCGGGTGTCGCTGCTCGTTGGGCTGGCCGTGATGATCGGGGCGACCTCGATCGGCGCGGTGCTCGGGATGATCGCCGGCTACTACCCGCGGATCGACACGCCACTGATGCGCGTGATGGATGGTCTCGAGGCGTTCCCGAGCATCCTGCTCGCGATCGCGATCATGGCGGCCTTCGGCGCGGCGGTGCAGAACGTGATCATCGCGCTCTCGGTGGTCTACGCGCCGAACATCGTCCGGCTGGTGCGTGGCATCACCTTGATGAACAGCCGCGAGCTCTACGTGGAGTCGGCGCGGGTGATCGGCCTGGGTGACTGGCCGATCATGTGGAAATACATCCTGCGCAACTCGCTCTCGCCGCTGATCGTGCAGGCGACCTTCGTGGTGGCGTTCGCGATCCTCGCGGAGGCGTCGCTGTCGTTTCTCGGCGCCGGTGTGCCGCAGGATATCCCCACATGGGGCAGCATGGTCAGCGCGGGCCAGGCGCGGCTGCAGCAGGCGTGGTGGGCCGCGGTGTTCCCGGGCGTGTTGCTGTTCGTCACCGTGCTGGCGATCAACCTGATCGGCGACGCGCTCCGCGATGCCCTCGACCCGCGCTTCCGCAAGCGGTAGGCCGGGTTCGGTTCATGCAGGCGCCGGAGGCGGGCTGGCCGCGGTTGCAGTCGATGCTACGGGCGGTATTCGCGTCACCTCTGCCGGTCGAGCGTGAGCAGGTACCCGAGGCCGTCGGGCATGGCGATCGGGTTCGTGGCCGGATCGATGCTCGCGGCGTCGCCCTGCGCGAGCCGGTTGACCGTTCCGGCCGTGCGGATCACCATCGGACGTGCCAGCGCGAGCATGGTCACCGGGCTGGTGTAGTGATCCGCCAGCGCCAGCGGCTGCGTCAGCTTCCAGCGGCGGAGACGGATATTCCCGATCTGGAACGCCTCCGTCAGCCTGTTGTACCCGACGTAGTGCTCCTCGCCGTGCGTCGGTGGGGCCGGCTCGACGTCCTGATCGGCGACCCTGACGGCGACCGCCAGCTGGCCGCCGGTCGCCGTCAGGGACGACCCCTGTGGCACGCCCACCGTGTCCCCCGGCGCGATCGGCCAGCGCTGCTGCGCCGTACCGACGGTCGCGGTTGCGTTCGCCTCATCACGCATCCACAGCACATGCCACATCACCGCTCCGCCCGGGAACGTCAGCTGCTCGGTGCGATCGGTGGTGTCGATCAGCGCGATCTCGAGACGGTCCTCGTCTAGCGGCTCGTAGCGCAACGTTGCCGCGTGGTCGGTCCGGTTCGCATAGCGATCGATCAGCGTCGTGTCGGCAGAGGTCGATCTCGGCGATGATCGAGAGTCGGCGCATCGGTCTCACCGCTCGGTCTCCCTGGCGCTGCCATAGAGGCGGCGAGCGACCTCGCGGACGTGACCCAGGCGATCCTCAGCAGCTTTGGCTGCATCTTCGGGCGGCACCATCCCGAAGGTGCGCCGGGACCCAGGCTGGTGGATCGCCTGCGGGATCGATCCAGCCCAGTGCGGTCGCTGTCGACCGGGCGGCTCCCCAGGCGGAGAGGTCGCCCTCGGCGATGACGTCGAGCGGTCGCCTGAGCGCGGTGGCGAGCGCCGCCAGCCAGATCGCGTCCCTGACCCCGCCACCACCGACCAGGACTGGCTTCTCGATATCGATCTGGCCGCCGATGCGATCGAACGCATCCACGAGCGCGAGCGCGACACCGTCGATCGCGGCCCGCGCCATGTCGCCCAGCGTGTGATGCTCCCGAAGCCCGACAAACGCGCCGGCAGTGCCCTGGTCGAGTGCCGCCGATCGCTCGCCGTGAAGGTAGGGCAGGAAGATGAGGTCGTCCCTCGCTGACATCGACGGCTCGCCGAGTGTCTCCCGCGCCCACCGCACGACGTTGCCGCCGTTCAGCGTGGTCGCGATCCGCAGCCAGGCCGGGAGGCCCGCTGGGTTTGCGGACGGCCACGCGTCGCATTCCGGACGGGACACGGCCGGCTGCAACACCTGGCAGCCGGTGCTCAGCATGAGCAGCGGCGTCTCCGGCCGGGTCGCGCCGGCCCCGAATGCCCCGACCGCAGCGTCGCCCCCGGCGATCACGACCGGCACGCCGGGTGCCATGCCGAGCGCGGTGGCCGCCTCGGGACACAGCGGGCCGGCGTTCGACCCAGCCGGCACGATCTCGGGAAGCAGGTCAGCGCTCGCGCCCGCTGCTACCACTGTCTCTCGATCCCAGGTGCCTGACGTGGTGTCGTACCAGCCGGTGCCAACAGCGTCGCTCGGGTCGGTGAGGTGCAGGCCGGTGAGCCGGTAGACGATCTCGTCCTTCGGCAGCAGGATCCGGCGAGCCCGCGCGGCCAGGTCGGGCCGTTCCCGGCGAAGCCAATGCCAGGTGGCCGCCTGGTAGCCCGGCGCGATCGTTGCGTGGCTCTGCGGGAGCTGGCGCAGCAGGTCGGGCAGGGTGGCGGCGCTCCGTTGGTCCTGCCAGATGATCGCGTTGCCGAGCGGAGCGTCTCCGTCGTCGTGGAGCACGAGCCCGTGCATCTGCCCGGTCACGCCAATCGCGGCGATGGACCGTCCGCGCGAGAGCCCCGGGACCGCGTGGGTGAGGTTTCGCCACCACGCGTTCGGGTCCTGCTCGGCCGCGCCGGGGATGGGTCGCTGGGTCGCATGCGGCAGCCGCTCCCGCGCGATCACGGCACCACTTCGGTCGACCACGAGCACCTTGATCGCGGAGGTGCCGAGGTCGATCGCGAGGATCGCCTCGCTCACAGCGCGATCAGCCACGAGAGCGTGATCCCGAGCAGCGCCAGCGCGGGTAGCGCGAACGACGGCAGCCGGTCGCGCATCGATCCTGGCAGCGCCAGGTCGATCGCCGCCAGCACGGTGGCACCGGCTGCCCCAAACGTCACCCACGACGGGTCGACGTCGGACAGCAGCGTGGTGGCCAGCAGACCGGCGGCGATGATGAGGACACCGATCCATGACGCGCGCAGCTCGACCGTGTGGCCGTCATCCGCCAGCGCGGCGCGGAGCGCGTGCTCCAGCGAAATGGTGCCGATCGCGGCGATGGGGACCATCATCAGCAGCCAGCGGTCCCACGCCGCGAATGCGCTCCACACCCACAGCGGCGTCAGTGTGACGACCAGACCCAGGAGCACGATGCCGCGCGGTGTTCTTCTGCCGGACGCCTGGAGCAGGAGTAGTGTCAGCACGATGAGCGCCAGCGCGGCGGTCAGCACGGAGAAGGTGAGGCTGACCACGACAGCCAGCGCGAGACCGGCCCACATCACGAGCGGGGACGGCGACGGACGATCGGTGGAATCGTCGCGGAACCCATCGATGGCGGCGAGCGGAACGGCTGCCAGGAGGGTCGCCGCGATCACGCGTGCCCAGACCCACGCGCCGGGAGACGTGCCCGGCGCGATGATGCCGGCAAGCACGACGAACGCGACGCCAAGGGCAACCGCGAGCCAGCGCCGCCCAGACATCGCCGAGCGGGTGATCGCCAGCGCCTGGCCCGCGCCGGTTAGTGGTTGACTATTGGAAAACTGCTCGTCCTGCCCGGACATCCCCACCGCTATGTCCTCCTTGGGAGGATGCTAGCACGGCGCCGGCCGGTCAGGATGCCGTCGACTCCCCGGCGCCGTCGCCACGGGCGGGTGTGACCACGCCGCGTCGAGGCCGCCGTCGAACATTCGGCTTGCGGAAGGTGCGTCCGGAGCGGTGGGCCGGAGCGACGGGACGAGGCGGCAGCTCGCGGGTCGCGGCGATCTCGATCGCCTTGTCGTCGACCACCTGCCACCCCTCGTCCGGCGTGAGCGTCCATGAGCTGACCGCGCCACGCTGCAGCATGAGGCAGGCGGTGTCGAGTGCGTTCGGTGCGGGTGTCACGAGGATCACCCGGTCGGCATGCAGGAGGGGAGCGGGCACATCGTCGGTGGCGATGCCGGCGCGCACCAGCTGGGTGTCGACGGCGCCGCGCTCTCGCCGGATCACGCGGGTGAGATGACCGACGCCGGCCGCGTGCAGCGCCGCCACGACGTCGTTCTGGATCTCTTCGGAGATGACGGCGAAAACGGATGATTGCATGGCGTCCCCTACCTGTGTCTTCGCGGGAAAGCGTCGATAGTTCAAGACATGTATTGTGCCAATGTGGCACAGGGAAGTGTAGCCTGACTGGGGCTGGCGTGCACCTGCGTCGATGGCAACTTGTGAGAGGAATTTACATGTATCTACCCGGAATCATCGGTATCGTGTTGATCCTGCTTGTGAGCAGCGTCAGCATCTCGGCTGCCAAGGATACCGCGCCACCGTCGCCGCAGCCGGAGCGCATCGAGCTGCCCGGCGGTGGCGGGGAGGCGTTGCTGTGGCCGGGCGGCAACCGCGCCGTACTTCTCGCGCACGGAGCGGTGTATGACGCGGCAAGCTGGTCGGTACAGGCTCGGGAGCTTCAGTTCGAGGGCTACACCGTCCTGGCGGTCGAGGATATTTCGGGCTCGGCACTCGTCTCTGCGATTGGGTGGTTGATGGACGAGCATGGCGCCACCGGAGTGGTCGTGATTGGGGCGAGCGCGGGTGGTGCTGGCGCGCTCAGTGCGGTCGCGGAGCATCCGAGCGGTGTTGCCGGCCTCGTGTTGCTGAGCGCGACCGGCCCGGTCGAAGGTCTTGGCGACTACCCGAAGCTCTTCGCCGCGAGTGACGGTGAGGGGATGCAGGACCGTCTCGAGACGATGGCGGCCGATGCACCGGGGGACAGCAACCGGGTCGAGATCATCCCGGGCAGCGCCCATGCTCAGGCGACCTTCGAGGAAGACGAGGGGCGGCACCTGCTCGATGCGATCCTGACCTTCCTGAACGAGGAAGCCGCCTGGCCGGACGGCTCGGGAACCCCCGCGGCAACCCCTACAGGCCGAGGAAGAAGCGGGCGAGGGTGAAGTAGATGATCAGCCCGGTACCGTCGACGAAGCTGCTGATGAACGGCGCCGAGACGACGGCCGGGTCCATCTTCAGCTTGCTGAGCACGATCGGGATGATCGCGCCGACCGTGGCGGCCCACGTTGTCAGCACCAGCACCGTCGCACCGACGGTCAGCCCGATCTGGACCGAGCTGCCGGCGCTGAGCTCGGCGCGGAAGTACATCAGGGTGCCCATCACCACACCGAGCGCGAGTCCCGTCACGGCCTCCTTGCCGACCACCCGCAGGATGTGGTGGGGCTGGACCTCGCCGACGGCCATCGCGCGGATGATCGTGGAGACGGTCTGCGAGCCGACGTTGCCGCCCGTGCCGATGAGGATCGGGATGAACGCCGACAGCAGGATCACTTCTTCCAGCACGTCGGAGTAGTTCTGCTGGATGGTGACGGTGAAGAACTGGGCCATGAACAGCACCAGCAGCCAGACGATCCGCTTGCGGAAGAGCAGCAGCGGGTTGGCGCGCAGGTACGGCACGGCGAGCGGCTGCGAGCCACCGAGCCGCTCGATGTCCTCCGTCGCTTCCTCCTCGAGAATGTCGGCGACGTCGTCGGCGGTGATGATGCCCAGCAACCGGCGGTTGTCGTCGACGACCGGGATCGCGAGCAGGTCGAGGTCGTTCACCAGCCGTGCCGCGATTTCCTGATCGGCGGTCACTGGCACCGTGACGACGTCCTGGATCATCAGGTCGCTGACGGCCGTTTCCGGCTGGCTGAGCACGAGCCGGTGCAAGGGCAGCACGCCGAGCAGCGACTCGTCCTCGCGGGAAATGACGTAGACGTAGTTGACCGTCTCCGCCTGCTCCGCGACTCGCCGGAGCGCGCGAATCGTCTCGTCGACCCGCAGGTCGGGAAAGACGGCGACAAAGGCGGGGGTCATGATGCCGCCGGCGGTGTCCGGCGGGTACGCCAGCAGGTCCCGAATCTCGGCGGCCTCGTCCGGCTCCATCTCGATGAGGATGGTGCCTGCGGCGGCCGGGTCGGCCTGCGCCATCTCCGCGTAGATGTCGGTGGCGTCGTCCGGATCGATCTCCTCGAGGATGTCGGCCGCCTGCGGGGCGGTCATCCTGCCGAGGATGCCGGCGGCGTCCTGGACATCGAGCCGGGCCAGCAGGGTAGCGAGCGACTCGTCGCCGAGGAACGCGAACAGCCTGCTCAGCTCGTCGGGGGAGAGGTCCTCGAGAAGGGCGAGCGCGTCGTCCTCGAGCATGCGGCGGGCGCAGGCACGGGCAGCCGCGACGTCGCCCACGGCGACCGCCGCGCGGATCTGGTCCAGCAGCGATGTCTCACCGATGGCGGTGTCGAGGCGTGACGTGTCCACTGGCCGCTGTTCGAGGTCGGTCATGTGGTGGGGCCCGGTGGGTTAGCTGCGCGCATGTGCGGCACGTCGTGGGTCAGGAGACCCGGCGGCGCTGGCGGCGCACCGACCCGTGCACGATGCTGGAGAGGCGCTCCCGGGCGCCACGTGTCCGCGTGCTGGTGGTGTCGGTCTGGTTGGGGGCCGCGTTCGTCGCGGCGGGGGCGTCGGTGAGTGCGCATGAAACAGGGACCGAGCGAATCACCGGCGTGTCGGCGTCGCGGTCGATGTAGTAGCGCACGGCCTTGCGAGTGGTCTGCATGTAGCACCGCCTCTCTGGTTCGGGATCTGATGCCCGAACGTATTGCTCCGGATCCGGTCCGGAGCGAGAGGCAGCTGCGGTTAGCGGCTGCGTCGGTCCGGCTGGAACCAGGTTCGCGATTGTTCGTGATACCCAGGACTGCCAGCGTCCAACGAAGCTCCCTTCACTGGCACGAATGGGGAGCAAGAAGTTGCTCAACCCACACCCGACCGCCCCGCACCCGCGGGTTGGCCGTCAGCTAATCCTAATCCCGCGGCTGATAGGGAGTCAAGATTGCCGGAGGCGCGCGACCTCGACGAATCGGGCTCCGGTGCGACAATCGCGACAGAGCATTCGCTGCTGACGATACGAGAGGCGAGAGCGTGACAGCATCACACACCGAGAACGCGACGATCCAGACCGACACCCGCTACCCCCACGCCGACCTGCTGGCCTTCGCCCGCGCGGCGCTGGTCGAGGGTGGGCTCGATTCCGAGCAGTCCGCGCAGGCGGCCGAGCATCTCCTGATCGCCGATCTTCGCGGCGTCGCCAGCCATGGATTGGGCCGACTCGCCGGGTACGTCAGCCGACTCCAGCGTGGGTTCGACCGCGCCGACGCGGAGATCGAGGTGGTGCGGGAGACCCCAGCGACGCTGGCGCTGGACGGCCATCTCGGGCTCGGGTTGCTGGTCGGCCCCGAGGCGATGCGCCGCACGATCGCGAAGGCGAAGGAGACTGGCCTCTGCATGACGACCGTGCGGCGCAGCAATCACTTCGGCATCGCCGGGACGTACGCCGTGATGGCGGCATCCGAAGGACTCATCGGCATGGCGATGACGAACGCGTCTCGCGTGGTGGTGCCGCTGTTCGGGCGGGAGCCGCGGCTCGGCACCAACCCGATCGCATTCGCGGTGCCGACCTCCGGCGAGCCGTTCGTGCTCGACATGTCGACCAGCACGGTGGCGTGGGGCAAGATCGAGATCGCTCGTCGCGCCGGCCTGCCGATCCCCGAGGGGTGGGGCGTGGATGTCGAGGGCCGGAGCACGACCGACCCGCACCAGGTGAAGGGGCTCACGCCGCTGGGCGGCACGCGCGAGCGCTCGGGGCACAAGGGGTACGGGCTCGGGCTCATGGTCGAGGTGCTCACCGGCCCCCTGTCCGGCAATGTCTGGAGCAACCATGTCGCCCGCGCGAACGAGCAGAAGGAGCCGCCAGGAACCGGGCATTTCTTCATGGCGTGGCGGGTTGATGCCTTCCGGGACCCGGACGAGTTCCGGCAGGAGATGGACCAGATGATCGCCGAGCTGCGCGAGACATCGACGGCGGACGACGCGCCAGGCCCGGTGTTGATTCCTGGCGACCCTGAAGCCGAGGCGGAGCGGCGCAACCGCGCCGAGGGCATCCCGGTGGCGCCGGGACTCGTTCGCGAGCTGACCGAGCTGGCCGAGCGCCTCGGCATCGCGCACCCGTTCCAGCCAGGCGTGTGATGTCACCGGATGACATCGCCGGTCTGACGCCGCACGACGATGTCAACGCCATCGTCATGCAACTCACGCACGCAATCGGCGAGATCGTTGGCGAGGGGCTGGTGGCGCTGTACCTGACGGGATCGCTGACGTACGGCGACTTCGACCTCGGCAGCAGCGATATCGACTACCTCGCCGTGCTCGAGCGGACGCTGGACGCGACGCAGCGAGCGCAACTGGCCGAGGCACATGGGAGCATCGGCGCCGGGTACCCTGCGTGGGCGGAACGGATCGAGGGCTCGTACGTCCTCCGATCGATGCTCGGCTGTGTTGCGCCACCCAAGACGCCCCGGCCGTATGTCAACGGTGGTGCGTTCTGGGACCCTGACCCCCGCTACGGGAACGAATGGCTGGTGAACCTCTACGCCGTGCGCGGGTGCGGCATCGCGCTGATCGGGCCGGTTCCGGAACAGGTGATCCCGCCGGTCGCGATCGAGGATGTGCGCGAAGCGTCGCGCCGCGATCTGCTGGAGGAGTGGGTGCCGAAGATCGACGATGCGGAGTTCCTCGCCAATAGCCATTACCAGGCGTATCTGACGCTGACGCTCTGCCGGATCCTTCACCGGGCGCTGAACGACGAGATCGTCTCGAAGCGCGTCGCCGCGGCGTGGGTGCGGGATCGGTACCCGGAACCATGGCTCGTCGACCTCGTCGATCGGGCGGAGCGTTGGCAGCATGGCATGGACATGGGCGACCCGCAGCCGGTGCGCGACCTCATCGCCTTCAGCCGCGATCAGTTGGCGAGATGAGGCGCTGATCAGGCCCCGGGTGCCGGGTCCGCCGTGGCGGGCTTGCGCTGTGGCTCGTGCAGCTCGATGAACGTCTGGCTCACCATCGGGTTGGCATCCTTCAATGCCTGGGTGATGCGCTCAACAAGGCCCTCGATATCGTCGGTGTCCAACCCATCGGCGACGTGCACCTCGGCGTTGACCAGAACGTCGTTTGGGCCGAGGTGCATGGTGAGCAGACGCAGCACCCCCGATACCTCGGGGAAGGACTCCATCACCTCGCGCATGCGGGCCCGGTCTTCGGCCGGTACCGCCTCACCGATGAGCAGCGCCCGCGACTCCGCGCCGAGCTGGATCGCGACGTACAGCAGGACCAGCCCGATACCGATCGAGGCGATACCGTCGAACACCGCGTTGCCAGTGATTTGGACGATCGCGAGACCGGCCGCGGCGATGGCGATTCCGACCAGCGCGGCGGCGTCCTCGTAGAGCGGCACCTTCATCGAGGTGTTGCGGGTGGTGTGGAAGTGCTCGCGGAATGTCTCGCCGGCCGCTCGTGCCGCGTGCATGAACTCGCGGGCACTGATCACCAGCGCGCCACCCTCGAACAGGAACGCGACGCCGAGCACCGCGTAGTTCAGCAGGAACGACTCGTGCTCGTCCGGCGGGTCGATGATCGCGTGGATGCCGCTGTAGAGCGAGAAGAGGGCGCCCGCGAAGAAGATGAAGACAGCCGCGAGGAACGACCAGAAGAAGCGATCCTTGCCGTGCCCGTAGGGGTGCTCCTCGTCTGGCCGGGCGCGTGAGAGGCGCAGGCTGACGAGCAGGAAGACCTGGTTGATCGTGTCGGCTACAGAGTGCGCCGCCTCGGCGAACATCGCGGTGCTGCCGGAGACGATCCCCGCCGCGAGCTTGGCGACGGCGATCAGCAGGTTCGCGCCGAGTGCCGCATAGATCACCCGCTGGGTGCCGCCGTCGGATTTCCCTGTTGCCATGATCACTCCCCGCACGCGTGTGCCTGCCGTCATCCCTGCACCGACGTTCGCAAGGGGGAGACCATCGCGCGGGGTCACTCGAGGAGTTGCCACGCGCCGCCCTTGTGGCGGGCGGTTATGACATCGCAGTAGCCGATGTGGCGAAACCGGAGATCGTCAGGCGCGACACCAGCGAACACCAGCGGGAGCATCAGGCGGTAGAGGCCGCCGTGGCTGACGACCACAATCCGGGCGTCGGCATCGTGGATCGCGGCAAGGTGATCCATGAACCGCAGGAACCGGGCGGCCATGTCGTCGAGGCTCTCACCGCCGGCGAGGCGGGCGTGGCGATCGCCCTGCTGCCAGGCGGCATCCACGCGCTCGTACTCCCGCCAGCGCCAGGTGTCGCTTCCGCCGTAGCCGAGCCCCTCGAAGTCTCCGACGTCGTACTCGCGCAGCGCGTCGCGCACCATCGCCAGCGCGCCGAGGTGGCTCCCGACCACGTCCGCCGTCTGCCGGGCGCGCTCAAGCGGGCTGGTGTAGATGTGCGTGACATCGGCACCAGTCAGGGTGAGCGCCAGGCGCCATGCCTGGTCGATACCGGCCGGCGTCAGGCGAGCGGGGAAGTCGACGCGGTTGGCGAAGATGCGGTCGACGTTCGCCTGGCTCTCGCCATGGCGAACGAAACGGACGGTGAGGGCCATGCGGCGTCACCTCCGGGCTTGCGGCGTGGCGCTAGACGGCGCCGTTATCGAGCGTGGCACCGACGGCGGCCGCGGATCCGGCGAGGAGCTCTGCATTCGCCTCGATCGCCTCGTCGAGCGCGGCGCGCGCGTCGAGGCCGATCGCGCGGGTGGCCGGCATGGTTTCCGCGCGGGAGCCGTAGGGCTCGTTGACCGGGTCGAAACCGCCGATGCCGGTGACCAGCCCCTCGGCGATCGCGGCGGTGCAGTATGGTGCGTAAATCTCGCTGTAGCCACCTTCCAGCGCGATCACGAGGCGACTCTGGCAGACCTCGTCCGCGAGGTCCCGCATCACGCCGGTCATCTCCCGGTACGCGGCCGTCGTCAGTGACATCCGACCGAGCGGGTCCATCACGGAGGCGTCCTGCCCGGCGGAGATGATGATCAGGTCGGGTCCGAAGCGCTGGATCGCGGGCACCACGATCTCGCGCAGCGCCGTGAGGTAGGTCGGGTTGCCGCTGCCTGCAGGGAGCGGGATGTTGACGGTCGTGCCGGCCCCATCCCCCTCGCCGCGCTGATCGACCGAGCCCCAGCCGACCGGCGGGAAGAGGTCTCGCTGGTGGATGGAGATGAACAGCACGTCCGGGTCCTCGTAGAAGGCGTCCTGCGTGCCGTTGCCGTGGTGGACGTCCCAGTCGAGGATGGCGACGCGCTTCGCGCCGTGGTCCCGCTGGGCGACCCTGGCGGCGATCACCACATTGTTGAAGGTGCAAAATCCCATGCCCTGATCGCTCATGGCGTGGTGCCCCGGCGGGCGGACCAGGCAGAGGGCGTGGTGAACGTCTCCGCGCATGACGGCCGCGACGCCTTCGATCACACCGCCGACCGCCAGCCGGGCGATGACGTCGCCGCCAGGGCCGATCGGCGCACCGACGCCGGTGTCGCCGCCGTGCTTGCCGATCTCGCGGACCTTCTGGATGTGGCCGGAGGTGTGGTAGAGCTCGAGCTCGTCGTCGGTCGCCTCACGCGTGCCGATGTGCGACATCAGGCGCGAGAGCTCGTGGAGGTCGATGAGGTGCTTGGCGCGGCCGAGGATGGCGGGGCTGGAGAGGTGTGGCACCGGCTCGGTGTAGGGGTAGCGGTCGCGGTACCCGATCAGGAACTCGCCGGAGTTGTGCTGGAGATACCGGTCATCGAAGCCGAGTCCGACCTTGCGGTCCCGCGGGTGTTCCATCGTTGCTGCTCTCTCCGTGCGCTGGCCTGTATGCGTCGTGCTGCTGCGACTATAGAGGCCGCCGCGAGGCGACGCAACAGCAGAGGGGGTGGCCATTGCGGCCACCCCCTCTGTCTCGCGAAGCTCGGTTGATCCTGGCTGGAAGCTAGTTCGACACGCTCAGCGCCATGCCATCCATGACGTTCCACATCCAGTTGAACGTGTCCCACGAGAGGTAGCTGTACTTGCCCGGCCCCGGGTCGGAGATGTAGACGCCGCCATCGTCGTATCCGTAAACGACCACGACGTGCATGTATCGGGTGAGCTGGTATCGCGTGCCATCCGAGGCGTACTCGTCGTGGCTGATATCGCCCTTCACGCCGATCCACACGAGCGTCGGCTCGCCGCGATCGATCGCGGCAGTGAGGTTGTCGGTGCCGCCGTAGAAGACGTTTCCGTTGAACCCGAAATGCTGAAGCGCGGGTACCAGCGCTTCGGGGTAGACGCCGTAGTTATCCGTGTTGCCCCAGCCGCCGGTGATGTCGCCGCGATAGCCCCAGTGCGGGTTCGCATTGAGCGGCACGACGTTGTCGAAGTCATACTCGTCGATCCAGTTGCCGAGCGCGCCCGTCGCGATCGACAGCGACGCGTACTCGCAGCTGAGACCGCGCTGCTGGTGGTACGTCCAGACGTTCGGGAGGATGACCTTGCCGCCGCTTGAGCTGGCGGGCGCCGCGGCCCCGGAGTCCGACGATTCCGCCGGCGCCGAGCCGCCATCGATAACCGTGGTGGCGCTGCCGTTCATCTCCACCAGCGTGCCGTTGCCGGAGCAGGAGCCGTCGGTGATCCAGATCGTCTGGCCGCCGAGGTAGCTGCCGTTGACAGCGACCTCCATCCAGCCCTTCATGCCGTCCCAGCCAGCGCTGGTATCGAGCGAGACCCGGGCTATGCCGGAGCCGTTGGTGGTGCCGCCGGTGGACGAGATGACGTTGCTCGTGCCGTCCTCGGAGAGCGCGATCGAGACGTCCGCGCCGCTGACGGCGCCGCCGCCGGAGCGGACCTCGACGCTCACGTCGAGCGAGCAGCCGACGCCCGGTGTCTTCGACGACGTCTGTACCCAGGCGGTCACGCTCGCGGCGGACGCGCCCATCGGCGTGAGCAGCGGTGCCATCATCGTCAGCGCGACGAGTACCGCGACAGCACGTGTCAGGTGGTGCCTCATGATGTGTCTTCCCCTCAATCCCTTGATGCATGTGATCCGGTCGGATGGTGCGTGGGCAGATACCCCGGCCTGGTGCCACCAGGCTGCCGTCCGGTTTGGATTGACAGTCGTTACTCTACCAGTTCGCGCCGGACGCGGCTATCGCCGAATGGTCTCGTCGGTCGGCGCGGTCGCAACCCGACGCCGACGTCGATGTCTGCACTTTCTCTACGTATCGGACGCGCCAGCGGTTTCGAGATCCTCACCGAGAAAGTGACAGCGAGCCGCAGCGTCGGCCACCAGCCCGACAGGGCCGGTGACGAACAGCGCCGCGAACCCACCGGCGGTCGGGTCGGCCTCGCGGGCGCGCTCGATACGCTGCCGGAGCGCAGCCGCCTCGGGGCCGGTTTCGGTCGACAGCGGCGCGACCCATTGCGCGTGGGCGCGCAGCACGCCGTGGTCGTGGGTCCGCGCCGCGGCGAACGCTGGCGGCACGCCGGACCAGTCGCTCGCCTGACACAGCCGCTCCGCCAGGTCTCGGATGTCACGGAAGACGAGCGAGAGGCCGTGTCCCTGGCTCGGGTCGTTCGAGCCGGCGGCGTCGCCGATGAGGACCGCGTGCGGACCGTGCGTGACGGTCGCGATGCGCTCCGAATTCGGGAAGAAACCTGTCGGACCAGCCTCGCTGGCGTCAGCGAGGGCGCCGGGCGGCAACACCTCGGCGAGGCGGGCGATCAGGGTCGCCGGCTCGTTCTCGCGCTGGAGGCTGTCCGCCTCGGCGGTCGAGCAGACGTAGTAGACGCGGCTGAGATCCTCGCCCTGCGGGAAGACCATGACGAAGCCGCCCTCGAAGTACGCCTGGTGGGCGGAGTCGCGTGGCAGGTCGATCCCGCGCAGCAGCGTGCCGCCGATGGCGTGGTGCGGCGCGTCCTTGATGCCCGTGCCGCCAAGGTGGCGACGGACGGCCGAGTGGGGCCCGTCCGCGCCGACGAGTAGCCGCGGTGTCAATGTGACGGTTCCGGATGGCGACTCGACGGTCACCACCGGCTGGTCGCCGTTCCAGGTGACGTCGCTGAGCGCAGCCGGCCGCAGCACGGTCGCGCCAGCCTTCCGTGCGCGGTCGAGCAGTGCCTGTTGGAGTGCCGGGTGGGAGACGCTGAGCGCGCCCTTTGCGCTCCGGGAAGTCGTCCTGCCAGCGATATGGCTCGCCGGGCTTGCCGTCGGTGTACTTCGTCCAGAAGGGCAGGAGGACCGCGCCGGCATCGTCGAGGGCGACATCGAGCAGACCGGTGCGGTCCATCTCGCGGACGCCCCAGACGTGCACGAACTCGCCGCGAATCCGGTCGATGAACCGCGGTGCCCGCTCAACCACGACAACGTCGAAACCGGCCTGCGCCAGCACGGTGGCGATCCCGCCGCCCGCGACGCCGCCACCGATGATGAGGACGTCAGGAGATGATCTGTGGATGCGTTGGTCCATGGGTACCTGGAGATGATCTCTAGCTGTTCGACTGGCCGATGATGTACGCGGTGAGGACAATCGCCAGGGTAATGGCGTTGGCGATCGCGCCGACGCGGCCGGCGCGGCGGGAGTCGACCTCGCGTCCGGTGAGCATGTGCTCGGCGCCGATCGAGAAGATCGCCAGCAGGGCGATCATGTAGTGTGCGGCCGGAACCTCCTCACCCTCGCCGAGGAGCGACAGGCCAAGCAGGATCTGGATGAGGTAGAGCGCGGCGGCGCCCATCGAGAGCGGCCGCTGGAACGAGAGCATCGGGCGGCCCATGGCGGTGCGGATGTTGAGCACCAGCACGACGAGATAGGCGAGCACGACGAGCGAGCCGACGGTCATGTGAACGGTAGCCATTGCGAGGGATGTCCTCCTGATGGTGCGGGCGCCAGCATGCATCTGGCACGGTGTGGAGCCGGTGGAACTGCCGGCCGATCATCGATGAGTGTAGTCCACACCGGGCGCCGCGACGGGCCAGACGCCGCATCCTTGCGTATTCGAAGGTCTCTGGTATCGTGCCAGCGTGGCAGACCCCGCCAGGCCGGGGTTTGTATACTGCACCATGCAGAATGAAGGATTTTCGCGTCCACAGCGCTGTTTTTTGCAAGACCGGAAGACCCACCGCCCGACGCTGACGATCGTCGGGACGGGTGAGCCACGTCAGGCATCGTCGAGGAACAGCAGCAGGAGGGTTCCGTTTCATGAGTGACAAGTCGCAAGCCCACTCCATCGCGATCGAGGCGCTGTACGCCGAAAACCGCACGTTCCCGCCGTCGGATGCGTTCACGGCGCAGGCCAACGTTTCCGATCCGGAGATCTACGAGCGCGCCGCGAGCGACCCAGAGACGTTCTGGGCCGAGCAGGCCGAGTCGCTCTCCTGGTTCCGCAAGTGGGACACCGTGCTGCAGTGGGACGAGCCGTTTGCGAAGTGGTTCGAGGGCGGCCAGCTCAACGCGTCGTACAACTGCCTCGACCGCCATGTGGAGGCCGGTAACGGCGACCGCATCGCCTACTACTGGGAGGGCGAGCCGGGCGACAAGGTGGAAATCACCTACGCGGAGCTGCTGCGCGAGGTGTGCAAGGCCGCCAACGCCCTCAAGGAGCTCGGCGTCGGCCGCGGCGACCGCGTCGCCATCTACATGCCGATGATCCTCGAGTTGCCTATCGCGATGCTCGCCTGCGCCCGCATCGGCGCGCCGCACTCGGTTGTGTTCGGCGGGTTCTCGTCGGACGCGCTGCGCGACCGCATCAACGACGCGCAGGCGAAGCTGGTGATCACCGCGGATGGCGGCTTCCGGCGGGGGGCGCCGTCCGCGCTCAAGCCGGCGGTGGACGTCGCCCTCGAGGAGACCGAGAGCGTCGAGAAGGTGCTCGTGGCCCAGCGCACGAAGGAAGACGTGCCGATGGTCGAGGGCCGCGACATCTGGTGGCACGACATCGTCGACAGGCAGGCCGACACCTGCGAGCCGGAGCGCATGGAGAGCGAGGACATGCTCTACCTGCTCTACACCTCCGGCACCACGGCGAAGCCGAAGGGCATCGTGCACACCACGGCGGGCTACCTGCTCGGCACGAGCTGGACGCACCGCAACGTCTTCGACCTCAAGCCAGAATCGGACGTCTACTGGTGCGCCGCCGACATCGGCTGGGTCACCGGCCACTCCTACATCGTCTACGGTCCGCTCACCAACGGCGCGACCAGCGTGATGTACGAGGGCACGCCGAGCTACCCGGCGCCGGACCGCTGGTGGGACATCATCGAGCGCTACAAGGTGTCCATCCTCTACACCGCGCCGACGGCGATCCGCGCGCACATGAAGGAGGGCCACCAGCATGTCGGCAAGCACGACCTCTCCTCGCTGCGCGTGCTCGGCTCGGTGGGTGAGCCGATCAACCCGGAGGCGTGGATCTGGTACCACAAGTACATCGGCCGCGAGCAGACGCCGATCGTCGACACCTGGTGGCAGACGGAGACCGGCCAGATCCTGATCTCGCCGCTGCCGGGGGTCACCACCACCAAGCCGGGCTCGGCGACCCTGCCGCTGCCGGGCATCGATGCCGACATCGTCGACGACGACGGCGAGTCGGTGTCCCGGGGCGAGGGTGGCTACCTGGTCGTGAGGAAGCCGTGGCCGGCGATGCTGCGCGGCATCTACGGCGACCCCGAGCGGTACAAGGAGACCTACTGGAGCCGGTTCCCGCACATGTACTTCCCCGGCGACGGCGCGAAGCTGGATGAGGACGGCTACTTCTGGCTGCTCGGTCGCGTCGATGACGTGATGAACATCTCCGGGCACCGGCTCAGCACGACCGAGATCGAGAGCGCGCTGGTGTCGCACGACCTCGTCGCCGAGGCGGCGGTGGTCGGGTACCCGGACGACCTCACTGGCGAGGCGATCTTCGCGTTCGTGACGCTGAAGTCCCGCGCGCACGTGAACAAGGAGTTCGGCGCGGAGCTGCGGAACTACGTCGGCGAGAAGATCAGCCCGATCGCGAAGCCGAAGAAGCTGATGTTCACGCCGGACCTGCCCAAGACGCGCTCGGCGAAGATCATGCGGCGCCTGCTGCGCGACATCGCCTCCGGCCACGCGCTGGGGGACACGACGACGCTGGCCGACCCGAGCGTGGTGGACACGATTCGCGAGGCCACGCTGACCTCCGCCGACGACGAGTAGCGGCGCATCGCGGCGCGCATCGGAGACGTGGGGGCGGATTCCGAAGAGCCTGTCCTGAGCGAGCGCCAGCGGCCCGAGTCGAATGGAATATCCGCCCGGTGGTCGTGAAGCGGCCACAGACGTCGTGGCGGCGAATGTCCGAGTCGAGGGAGCCCCGCCCGGTGCAATTGCACCGGGCGGTCTGTGTATTGCCAGCGGTACACCCTGTTGGCTGCTTGAATCCCCCGGCCCTGCCAATTGGCAGGGCCGGTTTGGCATTCTTCGCCACGGCAGCGGCGGCAATCCGCCTTGGCGGCTCAGAGCAACAGCGTTTCGCTCGCTGGCCACCGAAACATTCCCATACCCGCCCGAACGATCCTCCGCGATTAGAACAACCGCTTGGCGAGGCCGAGGACTGCCCTGCTTCCAGGGCACGCGGTGGGAGACGCCGCTGGCACTGGCGAAGCGATCCAGGTTGTCCCGGTACCAGGCGAAGTTGCGCAGCAGGGCGTCCTGGTTGCTGTACCGCGGTTGCCAGCCGAGCTGGCGCTGCGCCTTCTCGATGCTGACGAAGGAGTCCTTGCTCGCCGTCTCGTACACCCAGGTGTAGAGCGGCGAGATGCCCAGCTTCTCGAGGATTCGCAGCGTCCAGATCATCGGTGCGGCCGGGAAGCCGATAATGCGCTTGCCGTGCCCGGCGGCATCGAGCACCGCCTGGTAGTCTCGCTTCATCGTCTCGTACTCGGCCGCGCCGATGTTGAAGGTGTCGTTTACCGTCTCGGCCGGCAGTGTGAGCGTGAGCCAGATCGCCTCGCAGAGGTCTTCCACGTCGAGCAGCTGGTAGCGGTTGTTGCCGCTGCCGATCATCGGGAAGTTGTGCCCCTCCAGCGCCCAGTCGTAGAGCAGCGCGAAGACGCCGAGCCGCTCCGGCCCGACGAAGCTCTTGGGGCGCAGGATCGGCACGGTCATGCCGCGCGATCGAGCTTCGAGGCAGACCATCTCCGCCTGGATCTTGGCCTGCCCGTAGGGGCCAACGCCGTCGAGGCGATCGTCCTCGCAGAGCGGGTGGTGGTCCGGGATGCCATAGACGGCGGTGGAGGAAATGTGCACCACCCGCTCGATGCCGGCCTTGTGCGCCTCGCGAAGGACCGTGCGCGTGCCCTCGACATCCGTGGTGTAGATGTCCTTCGGTGGGTAGAGCGGCAGCGCCGCAGCGGTGTGCACCACGGCGTCGCACGCCCTCCATCGCGCGGGCGACGGCGGCGGCGTCGCGGATGTCGCCAGCGATTGCCGTGACGCGGTCGTTCATGTCCTCGTAGTCGAACGGCGCGAGGTCGATCGAGCTGACCTGCACGCCACGGCTGTCGAGAAGGCGAGCGAGGTTGATGCCAAGGAAGCCGGCGCCGCCGGTGATGAGCACGCGGCGCGGCTGGCGGGAGTCGCTGGTTTCGGGGGAGATTGGTGGCACGTCGGTCCTCTCGTGATGGGTCATGGTGTCGCGGTCGTTTCCGGCCAGTGCGGTGGCGTCCCGGCAGGAGCCTGTTTGCGCTGGCGCTCTCGTCGCCGTAGCGCGATGAGCGATCCAGCGCCCAGGAGCACCGCGAACCACAGCGTCGCGAACCTGATGATCAATGTCGCTGCCGCCGCGTCGGCGTGCGTGAACGTTGGGTCGTCAACCAGCAGCAGGAGCATCGCCGCCACGCTCGCCTCCGCCACACCGAGACCGCCGGGCAGCATCGACAGCGCGCCGAACACCGAAGACACCGAGAGCGTGAACGTGCTGATGAGCAGCAGGTGCCAGCTCGGCTCGATGCCGATGCCGATCAGCACGAGCAGGAGCGCGACGCACTCGCAGAACCAGGAGACGAGGCCGAGCGCGACCGCGCCGCCCACCAGCTTCGGTGCGTAGAGCGCATTCGACGCGTCGAGAAATCCCTCGATGTGGTGGACGACGCCCGCGACCAGCGACCCGATGACCGGCACGCCCGCGAGCCGGCGAGTGAGCGCGTGCAACAGCGTGGGACGGCGCAGCAGGGCGATGCCGCCGATGGAGGCGACCGCCGCGAGCGCGATCAGGGGGCGGCCGTAGCTGAACTGGGTGATGCCGACAGCGGCGAGGCCGAGCATTGCCAGCCCGTCGGTGATCCGCTCGGCCGCGATGACGGCTGCGACACGGCTGACGGGCGAGCCGGTCAGCCGGTTGACGTGAACCGCCTTGATGATCTCGCCGACCTTCCCGGGCGTGAGCGACATGCTGAAGCCGGCGAGGAACGTCAGCAGGCTGTCGATGCGTGACATGCGCGGCACGCCGACGACCCGGAGGTAGACGTGCCACTTCACCCACCGCAGCGCGTAGTTGACGCTCGTGAGCAGCAGAATCGGCACGATCAGCTTCCAGTCGAAGCCACTGAGCGCGCTGCCGAGCGAGCGGGTGTCAGCGAACAGCACCAGGCCGGAGGCGACCGCCACGGCGAGGCCGAGACCGGCGAGCATGCGGGGCATGGCACGGCGGAGTGAGGATGCCGGCGGTCGATCTGGCGCGAGCGTCACCGGTTGAGGGGCTTCGGCGCGATTCATGTCCGGCTCATGGCGTTGGTACATGGAGGTGGCGCCTCTTCCGTCGGCAGAGATGGCGAAGCAGGGCGTGGCTCACGGACCCTGCAAGACGAACGGCCCCGGACGGCAATCGCCCGAGGCCGTTCATCGGTTGCAGGGTGGGTGTCTAGTTCATCACGACCAGCGCCGCGAGCACGCCGCCAACGACGATGACGAAGAGCAGCGGCAGCATGATCCCGAGGAACGAGTACTTGTTGAAGCCCAGCTTGTAGATACCGGTCCGGTCCTTGATCTCGTCGAGCATCCAAAAGTTCCTTTCAAGGCGCCGCTCGCGAAGCCGTTGCCGGCGCTCGTCTCGCGATGACGCTCCTCCCCGATGTGTCTCACGCATTGTAGACCTATGGTCAGCCGGCTGGCGACTCGGTGTTCGCGCCCACTGCCGCAGTTTCCGGCGTGTCCATCAGCGATTCCGATGCCAGCCGGCGCATCGCCGGAAAGAGAATCACGTCGCGGAGCGTGCGCTGGCCGGTGAGCAGCATCGTGAGCCGGTCGATCCCGATGCCGACGCCGCCGGTCGGCGGCATGCCGTACATCAGCGCGTTGATGTAGTCCCAGTCCATCGGCATCGCCTCCTCGTCGCCGGCGGCCATGTCCTTCTGCTGGTCCATGAACCGCTCGAGCTGGTCCATCGGGTCGTTGAGCTCGGTGAAGGCGTTGCCCAGCTCGGCGCCGCCCACGTACGGCTGGAAGCGCTCCACATGCGTCGGATCGTCCGCCTTGCGCTTGGCCAGCGGCGAGAGCTCAACCGGGTAGTCGATCAGGAACATCGGCTGCATCAGGTTCGGGCGAACGAACTGCTTGAGCATCTCATCGACGATGCGCGGCCAGACGAGGCCGTCTTCGAGGCTCGCGCCTGCCGCACGGGCTGCCTTCTCGAGCTCTGCGGCCGTCGTGTGCTCGACGTAGTCGACGCCGCTGGCTTCGCGGATCGCCTCGCGCAGTGTCTTGCGCGGCCAAGGTGGCGTGAGGTCGATAACCTCGTCGCCGACGCTGAACCGCGGCTCGCCGAACACGGCCGTGACCACGTGGATGATCAGCGCCTCGACGGTGTCCATCATCTTCTCGTAGTCGCTGTAGGCCTCGTAGAACTCCAGCATCGTGAACTCGGGCGAGTGGTTGCGGTCGATGCCCTCGTTGCGAAAGTCCTTGGAGATCTCGTAGACGCGCTCCAGCCCGCCGACGAGCAGCCGCTTGAGGTAGAGCTCGTCGGCGATGCGCAGGTAGAAGGTCTGGTCGAGCGCGTTGTGGTGGGTGGTGAACGGGCGTGCCGCCGCGCCGCCGTAGAGCGGCTGCAGCACGGGCGTCTCGACCTCGACGTAGTCCTGGGCGTCGAGAAATTGCCGGACCGCGGTGACGATCCTCGCGCGGGTGCGGAAGACCTGGCGCACCTCCTCGTTGGCGAGCAGGTCGACGTAGCGCTGGCGGTAGCGTGTCTCGACGTCCTGCAGGCCGTGCCACTTCTCCGGCGGCGCGTTGATCGCCTTGCTGAGGAGCGTGATCGCGGTCGTACGCAGGGAGACCTCGCCGGTACGGGTGCGGAAGAGGGTACCGTCTGCCTGCACGAAGTCACCAAGGTCGTACATCTTCAGTACGTCGTTGTAGGCATCCTCGCCGACCTCGTCCTTGCGGATGTACAGCTGGAGGCGGGCGTATCCGTCCTCGATGTGCGCGAAGACCGTCTTGCCCATGTGCCGGAAGCTGACGATCCGGCCGACCAGCGTCATGGGCGTGTCGAACGCGCCGTCGTCGCTGAGCCGTCCGGCTTCGGCCGCCTCGTCGTAGCGCGCGAGCGCCTCGGCGTTGGTGTGCGTGCGTGTCGCGCGGTTCGGGTACGGGTTGTCGCCGCGCTCGCGCAGACGCTGCGTCTTGTCGAGTCTGATCTGCTGAAGGTCGCTCAGCTCCATGATGGGGGTGTCTCCGCTGGTGACGAACATGTGGGGTCGGCCCGCGCATGACAAACGCGGCGGTCATGGGATCCGCCGCGTGTCAGGTTGCAGCCGGAATCGCTGACTATTCTACGTTGATGACGTGGTAGGTGAAGGATCCGCCCGGGGTGGTGACGGTGGCCTCGTCGCCGGCGTGGCAGCCCATGAGCGCCTTGCCGACCGGGGAGTCGTCCGAGACGCGGTAATCGGCGGAGTTGGCCTCGACCGAGTCGACGATCAGCCAGACCTCCTCGATGCCGTCATCATCCTTGACAGTGACCTTCGAGCCGAGCTGGACGGAGCCGTCCTTCGAGCCGCCTTCGAGGATCTCGGCGTGCTCAAGGGTCTGCTCGAGCTCATACACCCGGTTCTCGAGGTGCATGTACTCGTCCTTCATCTCCTCGTACTCGCTGTTGTCGGAGACATCGCCGTCGCCGGTCGATTCCTGAATGAGCCGGCTGAGCTCCGGCAAGCGCTCCTTGCGAAGGTGTTCGAGCTCCTTTTCGAGACGAGCCTTGCCTTCCGGCGTCAGGCGCACCTTGCGATCCGTGCTCATGATGGTCCTCCCTTGAGAGCCAGCCGGCTGCGCGCCGGGGCGAACGGGTACTCCCGACCCAACCGCGCCGCTGGCGCATCGGTCGAAACGATCCTTCCTCATGCCGGGTATGCAACAGAGCCGGAGGAACGCCCCTCCGGCTCGGTCCGATTGCCCCACCAGTATACGACAACTTGCGGCCCTGCGGGCGTTCTATCCCACGCCTTGTGGATGTGAGGCTGTGCCGTCCTGTCACATGTGACGATAAGTCACAGTTGAGCGGAGGCCACATTGAGCATGGTACTTGCACTCTTTGGGCTTCATGAGTACAGTACGTATAGAGTGTACGTACACAGCGTTCACATCGCTGGTGCGGCACATGGAGGGAAGGGACGCACGCGCGTCCAGCACAGGTCTCACAGGGAGGGACTTTATGGATCGCAGTCTTGCGTATGGTCTGGCACTACCTGGCATCTCGCGCCGCTGGTTGTTCGCCATCATCGCGGTGCTGCTCCTGCTCGGCGGCTCGGGGTGGATGGCCCCCGACGACGCCTCGGCGGGGCAGGCCGGGACGATCGTCACCGATGGCGCGCCACTCTTCGTCGATCACGATGACTACACCGTGATCGAGTGGATGGACGAGGGCACCCGCGTCGACTACTTCTACGGTCCGTATGAGTGGATGTACCAGATCCGCTACTACGACACCGTGGGCTGGACATGGATGGAGAACGTCGTGCTCGACGGCCAGGGTGGCGTGGCTGACACCTCTGGCGGCGCTGGCGGAGACTCCGGCGGGGCTGTGGACACGACGCAGGTGGCTAACCTGGAACGGTGGGTGGACATCAACCGCTCTTCCGGCGCGGTGACGCTCTACGAGGGTGACACGCCCGTGGGCACGTACTGGGGCTCGCTCAGTCGCAGCCAGGGGAACGACTTCTATGCCACGGCCTCAGGGACGTACTACGTCTATGCGATGAACGCGAATTTGACGTACACGCCCTTCGCGAAGGCGTATATCACGCACTGGATCGGTTTCGACCCCGACCGGCGGAACGGCTTCCACTCCTACACCAAGGACGCCAACGGCAACATCGTCGCGAACGGGGCCGGCTTCACCGGCGGGTGTGTGGCGCTCGGACCTGGATCGATCGAGGCGCTGTACGACTTTTCGTTCATCGGCATGCGCGTCGAGGTGCACTGGTAGCACTTGCTCCGCACCGTCAACGCAGCGAGGCCACCGGTCGAACCGGTGGCCTCGCTGCGTCATGGGTTGATTCGTTGGGCGCCGCTAGCTGGCGGTGGACTTCCAGACGGAGTCAACCGTGTTGCGGACCTGCTCCGCCACCGCGCTGTTTTCGACCGGCATGCCGGTGTTGGCCTTGAGGTCCTCGAGCACGGCCGTGCCGATCACGTTGTTGATGTCCTGCACCAGCCCGGCATAGGTGCGCAGCCCCTGCTCGGCGAACGACGCGGTGTCCTGGTCGCTCGCGGCCACCGCCGTGGTGTACAGCATCGTGAAGCCGATGGCGGCGTGGTTGAAGGCGGTGTAGTCGTCGCGGATCGCCTTCGAGACGGTGTCGTGTCGCAGCTTGTCGATGATGCCGGCGGCGGTGCCGAGCAGCTCCGCGCCGCGCTCGACGAGACCCTTCGTCGGCGGTCCGCCCAGAGTCTTGACGTACTCCTCGCTGCGGTACTTGCTGTCTCGCACGGTGTCGTGGAACCGCTGGATGGCCTGCTTGACCTCCGGGTTCGATGCCTCGAGCTGAAGCTGGCGGTCCAGTGCCTCCTCGATGTGCGCCTCGAGCGCGGCCATGTCCTTCACCCAGTCCGAAATCTCGGCCTTTGCCTTCTCGTTCGGGGCGCCGATGGTGCGGCTGGTGTCCTGATCGCCGTTGGTCATGGTTCTGCCTCCATTCGCTGCGTTCCGGAGCCGGCTGCATTGCCGGCTCACGCCTGCGATTGGGAGACGCAAGAGGTGTGCCGTACCTAGCGCGGGAGGTGATCAGCGGCGACATCCACTGGCGCGGCAGCTTCGGGGTGTGCCCGATGCAGGGCGTGGCGCACCCGCGGCGTGATCACACCGTTGCTGGGGGCGAAGAGGTAGGTAACAAAGAAGAGGGCGGTCGCGGCGAGCACGATGGCCGCGCCGGACGCGACGCTCTGGTACCAGGAGATATAGAGCCCGATCACGCCGGAGAGCGCGCCGATGGCTCCCGCGAGCGCGGCCATCAGCCAGAGCCGGTCGGTGAGCAGCCGCGCGGTGGCGGCCGGAGTGATCAGCAGCGCCAGGATCAGCACATTGCCGACCATCTGCAGCCCGGTCACGATCGTGAGCGCGAGCAGGATGAGGAACAGCTGGTCGTAGCGCCAGATGTGGAGACCGGTGGCAGCCGCGAAGGTTCGGTCGAACGAGATCACGGTGATCTCCCGGCGGAAGTAGTAGAGCGTCACCAGCACCGCCGCCGCGACGATCACGATCACGACGAGGTCATCGCGCGTGACGCCGAGGATCGAGCCGAACAGGAAGCTCGTCAGGTCGCGCTGGAAGCTCGCCTGCGAGGTCATCAGCGCGATGCCGAGCGCGAACGCGCCCACGAACAGCACGCCGATCGCGGTGTCGTTGTTGATCCGCTGGTGCTGACTGATGGCGCCGATCCCGAGCGATACCAGCACGGCGGCGACGAACGCGCCCAGCATGATGTTGCCGCCGGTGATGAACGCGACCGCGAGACCGGGGAAGATGGCGTGGGCGAGCGCGTCGCCGAGAAAGCCGATGCCGCGCAGGACGACGAAGGTGCCGACCACGCCCGACGTGACGCCGATGATCACGATGGCGAGCAGCGCATGCTGCATGAACATGGTCTGCCATGGCTCGAGCAGGCTGTCGATCATCGGACGTGGCTTCCCGTTTCGAGGACGGCGCCGCTGTCACGCAACACCATGATTCGGCCGCGGTAGGCGCGCGCCAACATCTCGTCGGTGAGGACATCGTCCGGCGGCCCATCCGCGATGACGGTGTTGTTGAGGAGAATCGCGCGGGAGGACGAGCGCGCGGCGTGCTCGAGGTCGTGCGTGGCGAAGACGATCGTCACGCCGCGCTCGCGCAGCCGCTCGAACAGCTCGAGGAAGAGCTCCTGCGTCGGGACGTCGACACCGGTGAACGGCTCGTCGAGCAGCAGCACCCCGCCGCAGGCGACGAGCGCGCGGGCGAGAAAGACGCGCTGCTGCTGCCCGCCGGAGAGCGCGCCGATCTGGACGCTCGCCAGCGGCTCCAGCCCGACGTGGGCGAGCGCGTCCAGCGCCTGCTGGCGCTCGGTGGCGTTGAATGCGCGGAACCGCGGCGTGTGCCGCGCGAGCCCGAGCAGGACCGTCTCCAGCACGGAGATCGGGAAGGTCCACTCCGCGCCGCTGCGCTGCGGGATGTAGGTGATGTCCGGCACCGGGCGCCGCACCTCGTGGTCCCGGTACCAGACGGTGCCGTGCGATGGCTGGATCACACCAGCGAGCGCCTTGAGCAGCGTCGACTTTCCCGCGCCGTTGGGACCCAGCAGGCTGGTGATGGTACCCGGCATGATGTCGACCGAAACGGCGTTGAGCGCCGAGCGGGCGCCATAGTGGACGCTGAGGTTGCGCGTGCGCAGCATGGGCTGACTGGCATCGTTGTCGGGGGGATTACAGGGGAGCACGGTGAGGCTCGCTTCGCAAAATGCAGACAAGGGCGCCGAGAATCGCACCCGTCGAACTGCCGCTACCGTATCACCAGTTGAGACATAGTGTCAATAATTAGGCTATCGCGTGCTGCTGGCACTCCGGGCAGACCCCGAAGACCTCCAGCACGTGGTCATGGATGGCGAACCGGGTGTCCGCCGTGAGGCGCTGGACCAGCGTGTCCACGGGGCAGCTGGTGAAGGCGATGGTGGCGCCGCAGCTCGAGCAGACGAGGTGGTGGCGGTGGCCGGGTGGCTCGACGACGTAGGCGGCGTGCCCGCTCGGCTGAATCACCCGGGCGAGGACGTCGACAGAGGCGAGGATCTCAAGCGTGCGGTAGACCGTCGCGCGGCCGATGCTGGAAGCGCGGCGGTCCGGATGGACCTTCAGCTCCGTCACCAGCTGCTCGGCGGTGAACGGGCGCTCGTGCAGCAGTGCCTGCTCGACGATCTGCTGACGCGGGCCGGTGAGGCGGTAGCCGTGCTGGCTGAGTATGGCGCGGATGTGCGGTGCCGTGATCCGCTCTGCGGGGCGGGTGGCACTGGTCTGTGACACGTTGGGTCCTCCTCGGGAAGCGACGGATTCCGTCGGTGCGTGTTCTGGCATCGCGATGGAACCACGTACAATGGTACCCGGTATGCCAATGAGCCGCGGTGCGGTCATCAGCTGGCCCGAGGACGGGACGAGACAGGGATTCGAGCCGCGCTGTGGCGATCGCCCCGGCACGGTGATGCACGAAAGAGGGAACCCTCGCATGTGGACGTTGGATCGCGCTCGGTCGGGCCGCTTGTCCTGGCTGAGGATCGCGTTGCTCGCTGTCGTTGCGGTGCTCGCGCTCGGGGCGGTGGCGCCGGTCGGAGCGCAGTCGTCGCCGGTGACCTGGGAGCAGTTCGACTTCACCTACGACATCCAGCAGGACGGCACCGTGCACGTCACGGAGAACCAGCTGCTGCGCTTCGACGGCTCGTTCACGTACGCGACCGCGGAGATTCCCCTCGATCGCGTCGAGTCGATCGAAAATGTCTCGGTGACGATCGGCGGCCAGCCCGCCCGGTTCGTTGACACCTTTGATTTCAATCGCACGGAGGCCGGCACGTACACGTCGTCCACCTCGGGCGGCAACCTGCAAATCCAGCTGTCGTACCCTCGCACATCGCCAGGTGACACGCGCGAGGTTGTGGTCGAGTACGACCTCATCGGCGCGCTCCGCGTGTACGAGAACCTCGATCCACCCAACCAGCAGTTCTGGTGGGTGCCGATCAGCTCGGACATCTCCTCGCTGGCGCCAATTGAGGAATCGACCGTCAGCATCGTGCTGCCCGAGGACGTACCGGCTGACCAGATCGTCGCCTTCCCGGAGAGCCCGACCGTTGACGGCCGGACGTACTCGTGGACTCGCTCGAACCTGTCCTCGGGCGACATCTTCGAGGTGCGGCTGCAGTTCCCACCGATCACCGCAGCCACGGTACCGGGTTGGCAGGCGACGGATGACGAGCAGCGGCAGGCCGAGTCGGAGCAGTCGGACCGCGACGCGGTCGCCGGCGTCCTCCTTGCCGGTGCGGGTCTGCTGACCCTCATCGGCGGGGTGATCGGCTTCACGATCGCGTGGTACACGCGGGGCCGCGACCCGCATGTCGGCGCCGTGGCGGAGTACATGGCCGAGCCGCCGGATGACCTCTCGCCAGGCGCGGCCGGCACGTTGATCGACGAGAAGGTGGAGACGCGCGATGTGCTCGCGGTCGTGCTCGATCTCGCGAGGCGCGGCGTGATCGCCATCCACGAGTCGGGCAAGGAGGGCGGTGTCTTCGGGCTCGGTTCGTCGTATCAGCACGAGTTCGAGCTCAAGGACCCGTCGAAGGCGGACCATCCGTTCGAGCAAAAGTTGCTGGACGTGATGTTCGGTCTCAGTGCGGAGCCGGGCAAGCGGGTCTCGATGGTCGACTTCCGGCAGGCCTACACCCAGAACGCCGACACGGTGGCGAAGGGGCTCTACGACGAGCTGGTCACGCACGAGTACTTCGTCGAGTCGCCGGAGGCGTCGCGCAAGCGCTGGAACGTGATCGCCTTCGTGGTGCCGGCGGTCATCGTGGGCGCTGCCTTCCTGTTCACCTCGATCTATGACGCGTCCAGCGGCTGGATGGTCTTCCTGATCATCACGGCGGTGCTGCTCTGGATCTTCGGTACGATCATCGCCAGTCGGCATGCCGGTGAAGACGCTGAAGGGTGCCGAGGCGTCGGCGAAGTGGGGTGCCTTCCGGAAGTACCTCGATGACATCGACGATCGCGAGAACCTGCAGGAGGCGAGGGACATCTTCGACCGCTACCTGCCGTACGCGGTCGCGTTCGGGCTGGAGCGCTCGTTCGTGCAGAAGTTCTCGGCGGCGTCGGTGCCGATGCCCGGCTGGTTCGAGGGTGGAGGCTTCGGCATGCCCATGGAGACGGGCCGGCCGATGCGGCGGGGCCGCCGCACGGTCGTGGTCGGCAATCCGTGGCTCGGCTTGCCGGGAACGGGATTCCCGGGCGGCGATCAACGCACGGGCGGCGGTGGCACAGGGGCCGGTGGCGATTTCAACTTCCCGGACCTGCAGGACATGAGTGACCAGGGCGGCCGCTCGCTGCAGGGAGGCAGCGACAGCTTCTTCGACATGCTCAACACCGCGGCGAAGGTCTTTTCGGGCTCCTCGTCGAGCGGCTCGCGTGGCAGCTTCGGCAGTTTCGGCGGCGGTGGCGGGTTCAGCGGAGGCGGCGGCGGTGGAGGTGGCGGGGGCGGCGGAAGCCGCGGATTCGGATGATCCTGACCGCTACCCTGCCGCGCGTGACCTAGATGGACTCGGGCACCGCGCTGTTGCACCTGCTGTTTCTCTCCGCGATGCTGCTCATCCTCGTGGGCGGCATGGTGGTGATCGTCGTGCTCTGGTACGTCCGCGGGCGCGATCCGCACGCCGGCATGGTGGCGGAATATCTCGAGCACCCGCCGGATGACCTGCCCCCGGGCGCGGCCGGCACGCTGCTCGACGAGCGGGCCGACGAGCACGACGTGATGGCGACCCTGCTCGGACTTGCCCGCCACGGTGCGGTGCGGATCACCGAGCTCCCGGAGGGGAACCGGCGCGACTTCGCGCTCACGCTCCTGCATCCCGACCGGATCGAGGACCGCCTCGAGCGCGACCTGCTCGTCGTGCTGTTCGGCTCCGATCCGCAGGCGGGACAGGAGGTGCGGCTGAGCGCGGTGCGCGATGCCTTCATCGCGTGGAAGGGGCGCATCCGCAGCGATCTCTACCGCGAGATGGTCGATCGCGGCTACTTCACCCGCTCGCCGGAGGAGACGCGGCGTCGCTGGCGGCGGCTCGCGTGGGCCGGGATCATCGCGTCGGTTGTCATCGGTATCGTGCTGTCGATCCTGACGGACGCGTGGGCGCTGATGCCAGCCATCGCCGGGGCGATCGTCTGGGCGGTGATGCTGCGGGTGGCCCGGCGGATGCCGCAGAAGACGCGGCACGGTGCCGAGACCGCCGCGAAATGGCGAGCGTTCCGCGCGTACCTCAAGGACATCCGCAAATACGAGCAGCTCGATCGCGCCTCGGAGCTGTTCGACCGGTACCTCGCCTACGCAGTCGCCTTCGGGCTGGAGAAGCAGTGGGTGCGGGAGTTCGAGCGCGCCGGCGCGCCGGTGCCCCGCTGGTACCACACCGCCGGCGACATCCTCGTGGTGCCCGACGCAGGCGATCTGCTCTGGGGCGCGGGGCATGCCGTAGGGCATCTCGGCGATGTCGGCGATCTCCCACGGGTCGGCATGCCCGATCTCGGCGGGATGCCCGATGTCGACCTCGCCAACGTCGGCGAGGGGCTGCAGGGTGCGTCCGAGCTGGTGGCGGGCGGCCTTCAGGGCGCCAGCGATGGCCTTTTCGACCTGCTCGACAACGCCGGCTCGATCTTCGACGGGATCGACTTCGATTGGTAGCTGTGCCACAGAAGCGGTCATCACGCTGACTCCGGCTGTGCGGTCTCCGCTATCCTGATACGCGTGCGTGGAGGGCCACGCTCGTATCGCCATCGCCCGGGAGACCCATGGCCGACCCAGTATTCGCCTCCTCAACGCGCGGCGAGGTGCCGTGCAGCTACCATCCTGACGTGATGACCGCTCTGCGCTGCTCCCGCTGCGGCAAGCCGATCTGTCCGAAGTGCGGTGTCCGCACCCCGGTCGGGCTCCGCTGCCCGGAGTGCGCGGGGGTGCGCGGACTGCCGACGATCCGGACGGGAACCAACACGCTGCTGCGGGCAGGCCTGGCGGGGATCGCCGTGGCCGCGTTGGTCACCTTTCTCTGGTACCTGTGGCCCGACTGGCGCTTTTACCTCTCGCTCGCGCTGGGGTTCGGCGTCGCCGAAGCGATGGCGTACGTTGCTCGTGGCAAGCGCGGCACCGACCTCCAGGTCGTGGGTGTGGGTATCGTTACGCTCGCGGTCGTCGCGGTGCGCATCGCACTGGCGTCGAAGTACGGCATACCGCTCGACCAGATGCTGTCGGATACGACCATCATCGTCGCCGAGAACGGCGATCTCATCGCCGGCACCGCTCGCGGCTTCGTGCAGCTGCGCATCGTGCCGGACATCCTCTTCGTCGCCATGAGCTACGCGATCGTCTGGGTGCGGTTCCGCTGATGGCGCCCGCCGGATCCGGCCGGGAGCGGGTCCGGCGGAGCGTGGCGGTCTCCGCCGCCATCCTCATGGTCGGCAGCGTGCTCAGCCGGGTGGTCGGCCTCGCGCGCGAGCAGCTGGCGGCCGGGTACTTTGGGACGGGCGACGCGATCGCCGCCTTCACCATCGCCGACAACCTCCAGACCCTCCTTTTCGATCTCATGGTGAGCGGCGCGCTCCAGGCGGCACTCATCCCGGTGCTCGCCCAGCTCGTGCTGCCCGACCGGATGCGGCACGACGAGCTGCGGCGCGTCGGCGGTGCGCTGGTGACGTGGGTGCTGGTCGGCACGGGTGTCCTGGCGGTACTCGGTGTCGTGCTCGCGCCGCAGGTCGTCACCGGTCTGGTGTGGTTCTCCGGTGCCGAGGCTGGGCGCGGCACCGAGGCGCGTGACCTCACGATCCGGCTGGTTCGAATCGTCATGCCGGCGGCGGCACTGCTGGGACTCGGCACCGTGCTGCAGGCCATGCTGCATGCCCTCGGCGACGTTACCGCGCCCGCGCTCTCCACGGCGGCGCGGAACGTCTCGGTGATCGTCGCGATGGTGCTGCTGGCGGACGCGATCGGCGTCGAGAGCATGGCGTGGGGCACGCTGGCCGGCGCGGCGGTGATCGTGCTGCTCCAGCTGTGGCCGCTGGCTCGGCACGGCGCGCTGCCGGTGCCGAATCTGCATCTCGGTCACCCGGCGATCCGGCGGATGGGTGTGCTCTACCTGCCGGTGTTCGCCGGGCTGGTCGTCAGCAGTGCCGCCGTCGTGATCGATCGCGGTCTTGCCTGGGGCGCCGAGGAGTACGCCGTCGGCGCGATGCGCTACGCCACCACGCTGGTGCAGATGGTGCTCGGCTTGATCGCCGCGGCGATGTCGCTCGCCTCGCTGCCGCTGCTCTCCCGGCACTTCAGCCATGGTGACGAGGCAGCGTTCGAAGCAACCCTTTCGCGGGTGCTCGGCATGGTGACCGTGCTGATCCTGCCCGCGACGGTCGGACTCGCCGTGCTGGCCAGCCCAATCGCCACACTGCTCTTCGGGCACGGCGCTACCGGCAGTGTCGGCGTGCATGCGATCTCCATCGCGCTGCTCGGCTACCTGCCTGGCACGGTCGCGGCGGCGTACGACCAGGTGCTGATGTTCGCCTTCTATGCTCGCCAGCAGACGCGCACGCCGGTGTTGGTGGGTGTCGTCGCGGTGGCGGCGTACCTTGTGGTGGCGTTCGGACTCGTGGACCGCTACGGCATGATGGGCCTGGTGACGGCGAATTCGGTGATGTTCGTCGTGCGGGCGCTGGTGATGTGGTGGGCGATCCGGCGCATCGACGTCCGGATCGGCGGTGGCGTGCTGGCGAGAACGTTTAGGGGAGCCGTCGCCGGGACGCTGGCATTGGCGGCAGCGACACTCGTCACCTTCGTCGCGCTCTCGCGGGGAATCGGCATCGAGACCGGCATCGACGCCCCACTGCCCTCCCAGGTCCTGCAGGTGGCTGTCCCCGCCGCTACCGGTGCTGTTGCCTACGCGCTCGTCCTCCACCGCATCGGCGTCCGCGAGCTGGACGACCTCCAGGCGGCGCTCCTGCGTCGCCTCGGCCGGTGACGCGCCGCCCCTCATCGGCCGTGCCATTTCGCCACTCCGTATGCTCACCGCACGTCGGTCGAACTGACAGCGATGTCGCGCTGTTGCGAAGCTGCAACATGGCGCCGCCCGCTGGTATTCGGGTGTGACGGCACCGAGAGCAGAATGGTGGCGGAACGGATGCGCGGCGGAATGCCGCCGCGCCGGACTGTCGTGAAGGGACCGACCATGCGCCGCATGCTTTTCGCCACACTGCTCGCCATCCATGGGGTCATCCACCTGGTGGGCGTTCTCGACTACTGGAAGATCGCCGATATCGACGGAATCTCACGGCCAGACGTCTCGAACACGACGCTGACGGTGCTGGGTGCCCTCTGGCTGATCGCTGGGATCGGCTTCGTCGCCGGTGCGGCGGCGCTCTGGAGCGGTGTCGCCTGGTGGAAGACGACGGTTTTTTCCGCCGCGGTGTTGTCGTTCGTGATCGCCGGCATCGTCTGGCAGGATGCCTGGGCAGGAATGATCGTCGATCTCATCGTTGCGATCGTCGCTCTGCCGGGCCGCTTCCTGCCGCAGCGTCCGCACGCAACCGCACCGGTGGATGGTGCGGTATCCCGGACGCACGTGCTCGGCTGGCGGCCCGGTCGCCACACCGAGTCGAGAGGCTGACAACGGCCGTAACGGCAGCTACCGGCAGGCCCGGGCCTCCCGGTAGCCGGAAGGGGTGGCTCCATCGCGGTGACATGTCGACACCGTGAGCCGACTATCCACGCACCTGGCCGACGAACGACTCGCCGAGGCGGTGCGCCTCGTTCCAGATCTCGCGGATGGGCTGGTCGAACTGCCGGGCGAGCGCCAGCACCGCGTCGTACTCCGGCTGCGCGTCGACGACGCGCCCGTCGAGCACGCGCAGCTTCATCGGCACGTCGCCCCAGCGCGTGGCGACCGTATCGAATCGGCGTCCCGCCTTGGTGCGCTCGACCGGCCATGAGCGCGTGCCGAGGGTGCTGCTGTTCATCATCAGCACGTGCTCGAGCTGGTTCTTCTTCGCTGCCGGCGCCAGCACCGTGACGGTCGTCGCCGGGCGACCCTTCTTCATCGTGATCGCGGTGGTCCAGACATCGAGCGCGCCGTCCGCGAAAAGACGCTCGGTGAGCAGCTCGTAGAACTGCGGGTTCATGTCGTCGATGTTGGTCTCGATCACGACCTCGCCGTCGGCGTCGCCCTCGTCGGCCATCTCACCGATCCAGAGGCGGAGGGCGTTCGGCCATGGCAGCTCCTTCTGCCCGAACCCGTAGCCGATGGTGGCCGGCGCGAACGAGGGCCGGCTGAACGTCGCCAGCGTGGTGAGGATCGTCGCGCCGGTGGGCGTCAGCAGCTCGGCGGGGTGGTCCTGCATCAGCGGCAGGGGGGACGCGGTCGGCGCGCCGGCGTCGGCGATCAGCTCCAGTGTGGCGGGAGCGGGGATGGGGATGGTGCCGTGGGCGCTCTTCGCGAATCCCGAGCCGAGCTGCGGCGGGCCGGAGTACACCGCCTCCACGCCGAGCAGGCGCAGGCCGATCGCCGTGCCGCAGATGTCGACGATCGCATCGATGCCGCCGACCTCGTGGAAGTGGACGTGGTCGAGGTCGGCATCGTGGATCTTCGCCTCGGCCCTCGCCAGCCGCTCGAACATCGCCAGCGCCGCCTGCTTGACCGGGGCATCGAGGTCGGACCCCTCGATCATGCCGCGGATCGTCGCCCAATCGCGGTGGTGATGGTCCTCGCCGGTGACCTCGACCACCACCCGGGTGCCGTGGATGCCGTGCTGGCCCGCTTTCTCCGCGCGCAGCCGGTAGCCGCCGAGACGCAGCTTGCCGAGCTCGCTGGCGAGCCGAGCGACCGGCAGGCCGGCATCGACGAGCGCGCCGAGGGTCATGTCGCCGCTGGCGCCGGAAAAGGGATCGAAATAGGCGATCTTCACGGAAATCTCCCCGGGGTGCTGTACAATGCCGACCATTGCACGCGCAGAGTCAACGCTGGGAGCATACCAGCCAGCCGGCAGGTTTCCCGGTCGTTTTGTGGTGCCAGCCAGCCGACAAACCGCGTTACTGGATAGAGATCGGGAGGGGATAGCGAGATGGCGGCAGAGTACGGTGGACATTCGATGGTCGCGCCGCTACGGCGCGTGCTGGTGCGCAAGCCCGCGCCACCGGCGAGCGACGCGGATGCCGCGCGCTTCGACTACCCGCACCAGCCCAATCACGAGCAGGCGGTCAGGGAGCACGACGCGTTTGTGCGCAAGCTGCAGGAGCTTGGCGTCGACGTGATCGAGGCGGAGGCGCCGGCGGCCGGGGAGCTGGACGCGATCTTCGTCTACGACCCGTCATTCACGACAGACGGCGGCATCCTGCTCGCGTGGCCGGGCAAGGAGGTGCGCCGCAACGAGGTCGAGATGGCGCGCGAGGCGGCGCGTGCGCTCGACATCCCGATCGTGGGCGAGATCCAGGCGCCGGGAACGGTCGAGGGCGGCGACATGCTCTGGCTCGACGAGAACACGCTGGCGGTCGGCGAGGGGTACCGCACCAATTCCGCCGGCATCGACCAGGTGCAGATCTTCGTGCGACCGCTCGGGGTGGACGTGCTGCGGGTGCCGCTGCCGTACTGGCACGGCCCGGATGAGTGCCTGCACCTGATGTCGCTGATCAGCCCGGTGGACGAGAAGCTGGCGGTGGTCTACAAGCCGCTGATGCCGGTGCCGTTCGTGCAGTTCCTCGAGCAGGAGGGCTGGTCGTTCGTGGAGATCCCCGACGAGGAGTTCCCGACGCAGGGGAGCAATGTGCTGACGATCTCGCCGGGCAAGGTGCTGATGCTGAAGGACAACCCGGTCACGATCCAGCGGCTGCGGGATGCCGGCGTCGAGGTGCACACCTACACGGGCGACGAGATCTCGCACAACCGCGCGGGTGGCCCGACCTGCCTGACGCGCCCGATCCTCCGCGATACGGGGCTGTAGCGACCACACGGTGCAATACGGATTTCCACCGCCGAGATGTAGGCTCGCCCCTCTGTGGGCGAGCTGGTTCGGTGGTGACGACAATGCACGAGCACGGTGACGCGTACGGCGTAACTCTGGACGTGTGGCCGCTGCGCGACCACCGGGCTGGGACAGTGCCCAGCCCCTACGAGCATCTGTGGCGCTATAGCGGGGGTATCCGCTGCACTATGCATCACTCGTGCGGAGCTCGGGCCTACCTGAGAGGCTGGGTTTCCGAGATGGCGAGGGCGCATGGGAGTCGAACCCACCGACGCCGGGATCACCGACGCCCACGCGGTTTTGAAGACCGGGGAGGCCACCGGGCCCCTTCCGCCCCCATCGGGCACGACACAGTATACCCGCCTCCCTGCCGCGTGGATGCCGTCGCGTAGAATAGCAGCAGACGCGCTCGCGCCCGGTTCTCGAGGACCCTCACCATGCAGTTCCAGCAGCCATCCAACCCCTTCGGACTCGACCGCTACCGCGGCGTGGTCAAGGGTTTTCTTGCCGGCATTGTCGTCGGCGCCTTCATCGGCTGGTTCTTCCACGGGCTGGTCGGTTTGCTGATCCGGTTCGGATTCGCGCTGATCCTGCTGATTCCGCTCGCGGTGGTGGTCTGGTACTTCTTCCTGCGGCAGCCGGCGACGCCGAGGCCGGGGAGTGGACCGGGCGGCATGCAGGTGTTCACCTGGAGCAGCGAGCAGGGCTCGCGGCGTCGGACGGTCGATCCGGCCCAACAGCAACCCGCCGAACCGTCGCCGTCGCGTACCGAGCGGCCCGGCCGCGACAGCGACGTCATCGACATCGAGTTCGAGGAGCTCAAGCGCCAGGTGAGTGACGAGGAGCGACGGTCCTGACGCTGATTCTCACCGTCGCGCTTATCACCTTCGGCATCGGGATCATCCTGGGATTCATCGGCGCCGGTGGCGCGGGCACGATGCTCGCCGTGCTCTCGCTCGGGTTCGGTCTCTCGATCCACGAGGCAGTAGGGACGTCGCTGGCGGCGATGGTGTTCGTCACCGTCTCCGGCGCGATTTCCCACTACCGGGAGACGAACGTCGCGATGCGAGCCGGCCTGATCGTAGGCATCACCGGCATGATCGGGGCGGTAGTCGGCGCCAACCTCGGGCAGGCGGTGTCCGGTGACGTGCTGCAGCCTCTCGCCGGGTTCGCGCTGTGGTTCCTGGCGGCGCTGATGTGGATCCGCACCCGGGTGCGGCACCCCGCGAACCAGCTCCTGGAGGGCGAGGATCCCGTGGGCACGCCGATGCGCAAGTTCGGCGCGGCCGCGCTCGGGCTCACCGGTGGCACAGCCTCCGCCTTCTTCGGTGTCGGGATGGCGCCGTTTCTCCAGCTTGGGTTGATGATGCTCCTCGGGCTGCCGCTGCGGAAGACGGTCGGCACGACGATGCTGGCGCTGATCTTCATCAGTCTGAGCGGCAGCGTGGCCCTCGCGAGCCACGGTCAGGTATCGCTGCCGCACCTGGTCGGCGCGACGATCGGCATGACTGCCGGATCCTATGCGGGCGCGAAGTTGACACGTCGGGCACCATTGGTGGTGTTGCGCGCCGCGATTGTGCTGACGCCGTTCATCGCCGGCACGCTGCTGATTGTCACGTAGGTAGAATGGAAACCAGCAACGTATGGACGGCCCGCCGCTACGGCAGGGACCGGACCTGACTCCACGAAAGGATGGCTGTGTATGGCTGTCGCCTTCACCAAGGACGATGTGATCGAAGGCCTGAAGAACGTGTATGACCCCGAGATCGGGATCAACATCGTGGACCTCGGGCTCGTGTACGAGACGGACATCGCTGACAACGGCGACGTGCTCGTGACGATGACCCTGACCTCTCTCGGTTGCCCGCTGGGCCCGGTGATCATGCAGGAGGTCAACAACGCGCTGCGGGACCTTCCCGACATCGGCGAGACCGACGTCAAGCTGGTCTGGTCGCCACCCTGGTCGCCGGAGAACATGAGCGAGGACGCCAAGGACGAGCTGGGTATCTGGTAGCGCCGATGCGGAGCCGGCGTGCTCCGCGCCAACGCGCTGATCCGACCCGGTGCCCGGTGTGGTCGCGTGCCAGCCGGGCATCGGTCGTGTAGAGGGGGATGTGGTTGCGACGGTCTCGCCCGGTCCGGCCGCAGGCATTGGTGGTGATCCTGGTCGTGCTCGTGCTGCTGTCACGCGGCGAGGCACGGTTCGTTTCGGATGCCCACGACGCCGACCCGGATCCCTCGCAGGTAGCGACGGCCGTCAACACGCCGACCCCAATTCCTGTCACGTCCGAACCGGTGATCCCACCGACACCGGCACCGACCGCGACGCCACTCCCTCCGACGCCCACACCGCTTCCCACCTCGACGCCAACACCGATCCCGTCGCCAACCTCGACACCGGAGCCGACTCCCACGCCGGAACCGGTGCCGACACAGCGCCCCGCGCCGCCACCAACCGGGACTGGCGGACGAGTCGCTGATCGTCGGGCAAGGGGACGTCAGGCCGGCAGGAGATCGCGCTCACCTTCGATGCCGGCGACGGGCGCGGCCACACCATGGAGATCCTCGACATCCTCGACCAGTACGGCGTGGTGGCGACCTTCGGCGTGACCGGCGAGTGGGCGACGGCGAACCCGGACCTGCTGCAGGAGATCGTCTCCCGCGGGCACCAGGTGATGAACCACAGCTACAGCCACGCGTCGTTCACGGGCGTGTCGGTCGGGACGCCGCCGCTGACGGAGGACCAGGTGCGCTCCGAGGTGCTCGACACGGAGCAGGCGATCTGGGAGAACTCCGGTGGGTATGAGGTGGGGCCGTTCTTCCGCTTCCCGTACGGCGACTACAACGGCTCTCAACTGGCGATCCTGAAGCAGCTCGGGTATGACTACACGATCTGGTGGGGATGCGACTCCAAGGCGTGGATGGGGCACACGGCGGACGACATCGTACAGGAGTGCGGGCACGACAAGATCGCGCCCGGCCTGATCGTCCTGCTCCACGTCGACCCAGACCCTGACTTCGAGGCGCTGCCCCGCCTGATCGAGACCTACCAGGCGGCCGGGTACGACCTCGTCACCGTCGAGCAGCTCATCCAGCCGTAGCGACGCAGCCCCGGTCGGGCAGCTTTTCCGAACGTCTGCCGATTCGTCATCCCGGGCTGGCGTGCACGGCGCGGGCGCACAAATTGACATTGGTTGTAGAGGTTTTGGCTGGTTGTCGCGAGGCATGCCTTCACAGGCGACGGTAATCAGCCGTTCGAGATGTGCTCAAGATCAAGGTGGCCGGCTTTTGCGGCGTGCTCGAGCAGGAACGGGACGGCGGCGGCGAGGAAGGCGCGCGTGTGCTCGTGGTGGAGCCCGTGGTTGCCGCCGGGAATCCGCACCACGCTCGCGTTGCCGAGCCGCTCGCGAAAGGCGCGGGCGTCGTCCGGGTGGACCATGCCGCCGCTCTCGAGGTCACCGTGGATCAGCAGCGCCGGGCTCTGGACGTGCTCGATCTCGGCGATCCGGTCGACACCGTGATGTGCCATCGAGTCCGCCTTGAGCTCCGAGAACACAGCCGGGGAAGCGGCGTGCATCTGCCGGGTGCGGCGCTCGACGACCTCGTCTTTCCAGTGCGGGTTCTCGCCGGCGTAGTAGTCGCGCAGCTCGTCCCGCTCCATGCTGTTGAGCCGGATCCAGTTGTCGAAGGCGGGGCGGAAGTCCTCGCCGCTGCGGAGCGGGCTGTCCTCGATCACCAGGGCGGCCGCGCGAGTGGGGTGCTTCGCCGCCCACCAGAGGGTGATCAGCCCGCCGAGCGAGTGCCCGACGATGAGCGGCGTGTCGAGGCCGAGGTAGTCGAGCACGCGGTCGAGGTCGCCGATGTAGTCGTCGTACAGGTACCCCGACTCGGGCTTGCCGGACTCGCCGTGGCCGCGCAGGTCGATCGTGACCGGCGTGAAGTGCCGCCCGAGCTCCTCCAGCACCGGCTGCCACACCTCGCCACTGCTGCTGATCCCGTGGATCAGGACGAGCGCCGGACCGCGCCCGGGGTGGATGGCGGCAGTGGATCGGCACAGGACCGGGGACGACGAAATCATGACGGGCGGTCGACGGTTGTGAAGACATGAGGCGCTCCTGCTACGGTCGTGACGCGAGTGGCCGAGAGCGTCCGGGTTTCCCCGACACACGCGACGCGCGTTACGCAGTAGACTAATGGACGTTTGCTGGTCGGTGGGGATGCTCCGCGTCGCGGGGCGCCACCGGCCGTGAAGCGCACGGCGGACAACGTGCGAGGGGATGCGCAGGTCCGGTTCCTGCGCGAGCCGGCGTGTGACACGTCTTCGGGAGTTGGAGAAACGGCATGACTCGGATGAATCGTCGACGGTTTACGTGGGTAGCGACTACCGGTCTCGCGAGCGCCGCGCTGGTTGCATGTGGCAACGAGTCGCTCGATCAGAACCTGACTCCGACCCGAATCTCCAACGCCGAGGGTGCGCCGCCAACGCTCGCGCCCAACGCGACACCGTTCAGCTCCGAGCAGGGTGGCGGTGCGGAGGCCACACAGGCACCGAGCGGTGGTGGTGGCGGGGGACCGCAGACCCACGTCGTCAAGATGGAAAACGACCTCGTGTTCCATCCCGACACGCTGACGCTCAACGTCGGCGACACGGTGACATGGCACAACAACGGCCAGATCCAGCACACCTCCACCGCTGATCCCTCGCAGGCCACGAATCCGGACGAGCATGTGAAGTTGCCGGAGGGCGCGGACACCTGGGACTCGGGCCTGTTGAACCAGGGTGAAGAGTTCAGCGTGACCTTCGATGTCGCCGGTGAATACACCTACTTCTGCATTCCGCACGAAGCGGCTGGCATGATCGGGCACCTGACTGTGCAGGAGGGTAGCGCCTCCGGCGGCCAGGAGCAGGCGGCCGCAACCGCTGAGGAAGGCACTGCGGCGGCGAGTGGAGGCGGCGAAGCGGTCACGGTCACCGCGATGGACGCGCTTCAGTTCGACCCGAGTGAGATCGAGGCGGCGCCGGGTCAGGATATTCACGTTGTCAACGGTGGCGCGATGCAGCACGACTTCATCATCGATGAGCTGGGCATCGGTACCGACCTGCTGAATGGCGGGGACGAGCAGACCATCACCGTACCGGACGACGCAGAGGTTGGGCAGAGCTACAAATACTATTGTTCCGTGCCAGGGCACAGGCAAGCCGGCATGGAAGGCACGATCACCATTGTCGAAGGTGGCGGCGGCTCAGCCGCCACCACCAACCAGGACGAGACGGCACAGCAGGCGGGCGCTACATAGGAGGCGGCCGCCTCTTCGCAGCCGGCCGGTGGCGCGGTAACGGTGGAAACGTCGGACTCGTTCAAGTTCAACCCGGCCGAGCTTTCCGTCGCGCCCGGCGGTGAGATCCACATCGTCAACGTCGGTGCGCTCCAGCACGACTTCGTGATCGATGAATGGGGTCTCGCCACGCCGCTGCTCAACGGTGGCCAGGAACTGAGCATCATCGATCCCGGCCAATGCCGAGGTCGGCATGACCGTCAAGCTACTACTGCTCGGTGCCCGGTCACCGGCAGGCGGGCATGGAGGGCACGCTCACCGTTGCCCAGGGCGAGGGTGCGACGCCAGAGGCGGCCGCGACCCCGGCCGTCAGAGGTGGACGAGAACGCGATCCGCGTCTCGGCGCTCGACTCGATGAAGTTCGCCCCGAGCACGTTCTCGGCGGCGCCGGGCCAGCAGATTCATCTTGTCAACCCCGGCGTGCTGGTGCATGACATCGTCATCGACGAGTGGGATGTCGACAGCGGCGCGCTCGCTGGCGGTCAGGAAGCGGTGTTCAACATCCCCGACGATGTCGAGGTCGGCTCGGAGGTGACGTTCTACTGCTCGGTGCCGGGCCACCGCGAGAGCGGCATGGAAGGCACGATCACCATCGTCGAGTCCGCAGCGGCGGCCGAGGCGACGCCGGTCTCCGGCGGGACACCGACCGGCCAGGCAACTCCAGAGACCGCGGCGAGCCCTGCCGCGGCGACGCCGGTCGAGGGTGGCGCGGCGGGCGGTGCGACCGAGGTCTCGGTGAGCACGATCGACATCAACTTCAAGCCGAAGGAGCTCTCGATCGCGGCCGACACGGACGTGACGATCACGGTCACCAACGAGGGCGTGCTCCAGCACGACTTCCACATCGAGGACACCGACTACGCGACGGAGCTGCTGGACGGTGGTGACTCGACGGAACTGGTCGTCAACCTCTCGGCCGGCGAGTACGTCTACTTCTGCTCGGTGCCCGGCCATCGCGAGGCCGGCATGGAAGGCAAGCTGACGGTCGGGTAGACGGCCAGCTCCAAAACGAGCGATGCGGACGACCCCGGAGGATTCCCTCCGGGGTGGTCCTGTGCTATAAGCGGGTGTTCTTCGAGGTCTGGCGTGACACTTGCGGTGCGTTGCGGCATGGATGACCGCAATCGGCCCGGCGGCGGTCCGGGCGGTGCAGCCTCAACGATGAGGAAGGAGCATGCAGTGGAGTCCGACGCAGTTTCCAATCAGGTAGTTCCCAATATCGATGCCCTCAAGGCGGAGCTCGACGGCGTTGTGCGCCTGGAGCCGAATGGTGTCGAGATCGAGGATGCAGACGGAGTTCGGGCCCGGCTGATCGACCGGCTCGTCTGGACAGCGGTGTTCGGCGAGGGCGACGCCCGTGACGCGAGTCGCTGGCTGATCCGCGCGATCGCGCCGGCGATGGGCGCGTGGCCGGCATCGATCCAGGACCTCTACATGGCGGCGGGCCGGCGCGAGTACGCGAACATCACCACCCCGGCGATCAACGTGCGCGGCATGGCGTACGACATGGCCCGCATGATCTTCCAGGCCGCCGCGAAGACCGGCACGAAGCAAATCCTCTTCGAGCTTGCGCGCTCCGAGATGGGGTACGCCGACCAGCGCCCGGCCGAGTACGCCAGCGTGATTCTCGCCTCCGCCATCAAGGAGGGCTACACCGGCCCCGTATTCATCCAGGGCGACCACTACCAGGCCAACGCGAAGAAATACGCGCAGGACCCCGAGGCGGAGATTGCCGCGGTGCGTGACCTCGCCATCGAGGCGATCCAGGCGGGCTACGGCAACATCGACGTCGATGCCTCCACGCTGGTCGATCTCAGCCGTGGCTCCCTGGTGGAGCAGCAGCGCGACAACTACGTCAACACCGCCGCGCTGACCCGTGCGATCCGCGAGGCCGAGCCCGAGGGCGTGACCGTCTCGATCGGCGGCGAGATCGGCGAGGTCGGCAAGGAGAACAGCACCGTCGAGGATCTCGAGGCGTTCATGACCGGCTACCTCGAGGAGATGGAGCGGCTCTCGAAGGAGGCCGGGCGCGAGCTCAAGGGCATCAGCAAGATCAGCGTCCAGACCGGCACCAGCCACGGCGGCGTGGTGCTGCCGGACGGCACGATCAAGGATGTCACGGTCGACTTCGAGACGCTGAGAAACCTCTCGGCGGCGGCGAAGGATCGGTACGGCCTGGGCGGGGCGGTCCAGCACGGCGCATCCACCCTGCCAGAGGAGGCGTTCGGCAGGTTCGCCGAGGTGGACGCCGTCGAGGTGCATCTGGCAACCGGATTCCAGAACATCGTCTTCGATCACCCGGCGTTCCCCGCCGAGCTGCGGGAGCGCATGCACGCGTACCTGGCGGAGCATCATGCCGATGAGCGCAAGGCGGATCAGACCGACACGCAGTTCTACTACACCACCCGCAAGCGGGCGTTCGGCCCGTTCAAGCGGGATCTGTGGTCGCTGCCGCAGGAGACCCGTGACGCAATCAACGCGGATTTGCGCGAGCGGTTCGAGCTGATCATGCACAAGCTGAACGTGGCTGGGAACGGCGATCTGGTCGACCGCCACGTTCAGCGAGTCGACGTGCCGCTGGAGGCGCCGGTGACGCTGCGGTAAACGGCGCCGCTACTCCAGCGTATCGGCCGTCTCGCGTTCCGGGCGGTCGGTGGGGTCGAGGTCCGGGTCCGGTCGGTACCGCGGCCGGACCCGGGATGCGCGGACGGTCATGGTCGTCGCGATGGAGCGAGGCAGGCGCAGGCGTGGCCGGTCCTCCAGGCGCTTTCGCATCCGCGCGAGACGCCGCTCGGTGGTGTGGTGGTCGAGCAGGATGTTCCCGACCACGAGGCCGGCGAGGTGCGGCAGCTCCTCGAGTGGCAGCCCCTGCGTCGTCGTGTCGGTTACCTCGAACCCGGCTAGCTCCAGGAGCGCCGGCAGGTCCGAGGGCGCGTAGTGCCGGTGCCAGCCGGTCGGCATGGTGCCCACCAGGTCGCGCCCGAGACCGGTGACATCCGTGATGTACCGGTAAATGTTGAGCGCGTCCGCCCACGCCATCAGGTTCTCGAGCGGCACCCGCACCGTGAGGTCGCCGTCCGGGACGAGCACGCGGGCGAGCTCTGCCAGCCACATCTGCTCGTCGTGCACGTGCTCGAGCACGTCGATGGCCGATACGGTCCGCACCGAGGCGTCATCGAGTGGCAGGCATGGGGCCGGCTCGGCGGTCGGGATGCGGGTCAGCTCGGTGCCGTGCTCGTTAAAGAGCGCGATGTGGGGCGTCTTGTGGCCCGGCTCGGGCAGCATGAGCTCGAGGCGAAGGTGCGCGGCTGAGTTTGGCATGGGGTGCCCTCGGTGCGGTTCGTCGATAGCGATCTGGCGTGCGTGTCCATCGTGGTGGCGTCGCCACACGTATAATGCCACCACCCATCCACATCGGGCCGCCGGTGGGGCGACCCCACGACGAAGGTACAGTTCAATGGAAATCATGTCCCTGCATCCTCTTGACGAGCGCGTGGTGGAGCGGTTCATCGCCGCCGTCACCGGCGCGGCCGAGCCGGACCCCGCCTGGCGTGCGTGGTGGCCGTCGCAGATGCCGGTGCTGCTGGAGCGGATGCGCGCGGGGGACGAGCGCGCCTCGAACGAGATCACGCTGCGTCTCGCGTACGCCCTCGGGCAGGAGCACCCGACGTTCGCGGCGCAGGGCTTTGGGCTGACGCTGTGGGAAGCCCGCATCGATCGGGGTGTGGGGATGTACCTGCGGCCGCCGGCGCGGCTCTTCCGCGATGAAGGGCTCGGGCTGGAGGTGCTGCGGGCGATGCCGATCCGGGTCGACACCAACCTCGGCGTCATGGGCGGGGCGTTCATCCCGCCTCACCTGATACCGAAGGTGAAGGAGCTGCTCGACACGCGCGAGCAGCGAATGGCCCGGCGCCTGCGCGAGGCGGAGTACGACCCGGTGGTCGCGCTAACGTTGTTCAACGAGGCGGTCGACTACGCGCTGGAGCGCGGGCTGGGGCTGTATGAGGCACTGGACGCGGTCGGGCCGGAGGGACAGGCGGTGTTCGGTGGGCAGGTGGTCATTGGCAGTCGCGATCGAGTGCCGAAGATGGAGCGCAAGCGCATCGAGGAGCTGAGCAAGCCGCCGAAGAAGCCCGGGCTGATCCAGCGGGTGCTCGGTCGCGGGCAGATGGACAGCGCGAACGGCCACCACCCGCCTGGAGACGGGTCATTGTAGCGCCGTGACGGTCTCGGACGCACCCCAACGCGCGGCCGCTAACTCGAGCCGGCGACGAATTCCGGTGGGCCCGGGCCTCTCAGTGCCCGGGCTCGTCATCTCTGCCAGGGCTCGCGTCCTGAACCGCCTCGCTGGCATCCTGAGCTCTTCACAGCCGTCGGCGAGTCGTCTTCTGCGCGGTGGCGACTACGGTCCGTCCGCTGGCGGAGATGACGCGCCTACCCACAGATGAGTGGGCCCACCAGGAGTGATGGTGGGGCGGGCCCATCAGGCAGCCACGAGTCGTGGTGGGCTGCAGGCGTTGGAGGGAGCGGCCACACCAGGTAGTCGCAGGCCGCCAAATGTCGGCGATGACACCCGGTCTCACCTTGACAGGGACCGTATCACATTGCTATTCTCTTCGGTGTTAGCACTCGTAGGAAGAGAGTGCTAATGGATCCCGGGAGGCCGGTTGATGGCGACACGCAAGCCTGAGGCGACAACGAATATCACTCCACGGCAGCAGCACATCCTCAAGCTGATCGTGCAGGAGTACGTTGCGTCCGGGCGCCCCGTGGGTTCCAAGACCCTCACCGAGCGCTACGAGGTGCGGGTCTCCTCGGCGACGATCCGCAACGAGATGGCGGAGCTGGAGCAGCTGGGCTTTCTGCAGCAGCTGCACACTTCCGGCGGCCGGGTGCCGACCGATCGGGGCTACCGGTACTTTGTCCATTACCTGATGGGCGCGCCGGAGCTGCCGAGCGGTGACCAGATCATGATCCGCCACCAGTTCCGGCAGGTGGAGGTGCAGCTCGATCAGTGGATCGACTTCGCCGCCTCCGTGCTCGCCGAGACCTCTGGCTCGGTCTCGATCGTCACCGCGCCGCGCACCGTGGTGGCGCGCCTGCGGCACTTCGAGCTGATCTCGCTGCAGCCGCAGCTGGCGTTGCTGATCCTGGTGACCCAGGAGAGCGCGGTGCGCCAGATGATGTTGCACCTGCCGACCGAGCACGACCAGGCGCAGCTGAGCCGGTTGGCCGATGCGCTCGTGCCGATGGTGCGCGGGATGAGCTCTGAAGAGATTCAGGACCGCCTGATCGGCGCCACCGACATTGCGCGGTATGTGCTCGAGCACGTGGTCACCGGCTTGCGAGGGCTTGACTCGGTGGATCGGACGCAGATCCGGCACTCCGGCATCGAGAACATTCTCGGTGAGCCGGAGTTCGCCGGCGCGGACGCCCACTCGGTTCTCGAGCTGCTTCGCGGCGGCACGCTGCTGAGCGCGGTGCTGCCGGCGCTGACGAGTGGTGACGAGGTTCAGGTGTTCATCGGGGATGAGAACCCGGCGGACGCGCTGCGCCGCTTCGGCGTGGTGATGGCCAGCTACGGCATCGACGGCGAGGTCACCGGTATCCTCGGGGTACTGGGGCCGACACGCATGCCCTACTGGCGGTCGATATCGTCGGTGCGCTACATGGCACGGCTCATGAGTGACCTGATGGAAGACCTGTATTCGGCCTGATTCGGATGTGATTGACACGCAGCATTCGTTGCGACAGCCAGGGCAGATCGCTGCGGGATGGTGGTGACGAATGGAGAATGATGTGACGAAGCAAAACAACGATGATCAGCAGGTGATGGGCGAGGAGCAGGACGTGCTCGAAGAGGTGGATCTCCAGAAGGACGGTACCGACGCCGATCCCGAGGTTGACGAGCTCGAGACGGTTCGCGCCGAGCGTGATCGGTACCTCGATCAGTGGCAGCGGGCGGCCGCGGACTTCTCCAACTTCCGGCGGCGCAACGAGCAGGAGCGGGCGCAGCTCGTCTCCATGGTCCGCAAGGACGTGCTCGCGCAGTTCCTGCCGGTGATTGACGACTTCGAGCGGGCGCTTGGGATGATCCCGGCGGACGAGAAGTCGACCGGTTGGGTCAAGGGTCTGGAGATGATCGACACCAAGTTCCGGGGCATCCTGGAGCGTGTCGACGCTCGAATCATCGACCCGGTCGGCGAGCCGTTCGACCCGTCCCAGCACGAAGCGGTCGCGACCGAGCCCGGCACGACCGGCTCGACCGTTGTCGAGGTCTACCAGAAGGGGTATGCGATCGGCGATCACCTGGTCCGGCCCGCGATGGTGAAGACCGGCGACACCGTCAAGACTGACGCCTGATAGCTGAACCGGCTCCGCTTCCGGCGCGCGGCGCGAGCCCTTTCCGAAACCGACAGCAGCGCCACTGACCCGAACGTTGCCGCATAGGGCACATGAGACATATCACGAGGAGCACAGACACGATGGCACGCACGATTGGAATCGACCTCGGAACGACCAACTCGGTCATGGCCACCATCGAGGGTGGCGAGCCGGTTGTGATTCCGAACGCCGAAGGCGAGCGCACGACCCCCTCGGTCGTTGCGGTGACGAACAGCGGTGAGCGGCTGGTGGGGCGCTTCGCCCGACGCCAGGCGGTGACCAACCCCGAGAACACGATCTTCTCGATCAAGCGCTTCATGGGCCGCAAGTTCGACGACGCGGATGTTGAGCGCGACCAGAAGCTCGTCCCGTACCAGCTGAAGAAGGCTGACAACGGTGACGTGCAGGTGAAGATGGGCGAGAAGTGGTACAGCCCGCAGGAGATCTCCGCGATGATCCTGCAGAAGCTGAAGGCCGACGCCGAGGCGTACCTTGGTGACACCGTCGACAAGGCGGTCATCACCGTGCCGGCCTACTTCGACAACGCCCAGCGTGACGCCACCAAGGACGCCGGCCGCATCGCCGGTCTCGAGGTGCAGCGCATCATCAACGAGCCAACCGCCTCGGCACTTGCCTACGGCCTGGACAAGAAGGAGGACGAGAAGGTCGCGGTGTACGACCTCGGTGGCGGCACCTACGACATCTCGATCCTCGATCTGTCTGAGGGCGTCTTCCAGGTGATGGCCACCAACGGCGACACCCACCTCGGTGGTGATGACTTCGACCAGGTGATCATCGACTGGCTGGCGGACGAGTTCAAGAAGCAGGAGGGCATCGACCTCCGCAGCGACCGCATGGCTCTCCAGCGCCTCAAGGAGGCCGCCGAGAAGGCCAAGATCGAGCTCTCCAGCACGCAGCAGACGGACGTCAACCTGCCGTTCATTACGGCGGACGCGAGCGGCCCGAAGCACCTCAACGTGCCGCTGAGCCGCTCGAAGCTCGAGTCGCTGGTCGGCAGCCTGATCGACCGCACGCAGCAGCCGATGGAGGCCGCGCTCAAGGACGCGGGCGTCTCCAAGGGCGAGATCGACGAGGCGCTCCTCGTCGGCGGCATGACCCGCATGCCCTCGGTGCAGCGCAAGGTCAAGGAGTTCTTCGGCAAGGAGCCGCACAAGGGCATCAATCCTGATGAGGTGGTTGCCATCGGCGCCGCGATCCAGGGCGGCGTGCTCGGCGGCGAGGTCAAGGATATCCTCCTGCTCGACGTCACCCCGCTGACGCTCTCCATCGAGACGCTCGGTGGCGTGGCCACGCCGCTGATCGAGCGCAACACGACGATCCCGGCGCGCAAGAGCCAGACGTTCACCACAGCGTCGGACAACCAGCCGCAGGTGGAGATCAACGTCCTGCAGGGCGAGCGTCCGATGGCGTCCGACAACAAGAGCCTCGGCCGGTTCATCCTCGATGGCATCCCGCCCGCGCCACGGGGCATGCCGAAGGTCGAGGTGACCTTCGACATCGACGCCAACGGCATCCTCAACGTCGCCGCGAAGGACCAGGCGACGGGCAAGGAGCAGAAGATCACGATCACCGGCTCCTCCGGCCTCTCCGAGGACGAGGTCAGCCGCATGGTCAACGAGGCCGAGACGCACGCCGACGAGGACAAGAAGCGGCGTGAGGTGATCACGACCCGCAACGAGGCCGAGAGCCTCGTCTTCCAGGCCGAGAAGACGCTGGAAGAGTACGGCGACAAGGTCGACAGCGAGAAGAAGTCCGAGCTGGAGAGCAAGATCCAGCAGATGAAGGACATCCTCGAGAACGACCGCGAGAACGCCGAGCGGATCAAGACCGGTCACCAGGAGCTGATGACCGCGCTCTCCGCGGTGGGCCAGGCGATGTACGAGACGGCTGGCGCCGAGGGCGCGGCCGGTCCGGAAGGCGCCGAGGGCTTCACCCAGAATGGAGAGACCGCCGGCGCGGGCGCCGCGACCGAAGAGGACGAGGCGACCGTCGAGGGCGAGTTCCGCGAGGTCAACGACGACAAGTAGCCGTCACCCAACACGGGAGACAGGAAACGGGCGTGGGGAGCGATCCCCCGCCCGTTTTTCATTGGCCAGCTCGATGACGTCCTGTTTCCGTAGGGGCGGCCCGCTGTGGCAGCCCGGTGGTCGCGAAGCGGCCACATCGTCGCGGATATCACGCAGGGTTGTGGAGTAGGCGTCCGGTCAAACGGTGTATTCGGGAATGCGGACACCCTCTGTACGGCTCCGATCGCATACTGGGCGTGAACGACATGCGACGCAGCGAGAAGGAGTGTCCGTCATAGCCACGTACAACCGTGTTGTTATCGAGACAGGTTCGAAACGGGTCTTTGCGTCGGCGATCGACTGGCCGGGCTGGTGCCGGTCGGCGAAGACCGAGGGCGAGGCGCTCGACACGCTGGTCGAGTACGCGGCGCGGTACCAGCGTGTCGCAGAGATCGCCGTGGAGAGCGGCCTGAAGCAGGCGTCAGCCCGCCTCGAGGTTGTCGAGCGACTGCCCGGGAGCGCCACGACCGACTTCGGTGCCCCCGACGCGGAGGCGCGTGTCGAGCAGGAGCCCATGACCCGCGACGAGTGCGAGCGCCAGATCCGGTTGCTTCGCGCGTGCTGGCAGGTGTTCGACGAGACAGCCGAGCGTGTGTCCGAGGATCTGCAGAAGGGACCGCGCGGCGGAGGCCGGAACCGGTCGAAGCTGATCGATCACACCTTCGAGGCCGAGCGCAGCTACGCGCGCAAGATCGGGGTGAAGACGCCGAAGGGCGCGATGTCGACAGAAGAGGGACTCCGGGCGCACCGAGACGCCGTCTGCGATGCCATTCGCGATATCAACGCGAGGGGCGAAGCGTCGGCGAGCTGGTCTCTGCGCTACTTCATCCGACGCGCCGCGTGGCATGTGATGGACCATGCGTGGGAGATGGCGGATAAGGATCTCACAGGAAGGGATGCGTGATGGCGGGGACGTTGGGCGTGAACATCGAAGTCGGGCAAGAAGGGCAAGAAGTCGGTCGCCTACGCCGTTGAGTGGCCGGGGTGGAACCGTGGTGGCAAGGACGAGGAGACCGCCCTCGCGACGTTTGCGACCTATCGCGAGCGTTACCGACCGGTTGCGGAACTGGCTGGCCTCGCCACTGAGTTCGATGCGCAAGGCAAAATCGAGATTGTCGAGCGATACGTCGGTACGGGTTCCACGGACTTCTGGGGCATCTCGTTTGCGCCGTCTGCGAGCGACATTGGCCCAATGGACCCGGGAATGTTCGATCGCAAGCTTCGATTGCTGCAAGCGTGCTGGGCATTTTTCGATTCAGTAGCCGAACGCGTCTCACCGGAACTCAAGAAAGGTCCGCGTGGGGGCGGTCGAAACCGTGACGAGATCATCAACCACACGTTGGGTTGGGAGAGAGAGGGATTAGCTGTGAAAGTCGGCGTTGACTATCCCCAGGGGGTGATCCTTGATCCAGAGGTGCGTCGGCAGTACCGCCAGGACTACGCCGATGCGCTTCGGGAGTACAACTCAGAGGGCAAGCGGGCGCGCACCTGGGAGGTCTCACTGCTCTTGCGCCACTCTGCCTTCCACATGCTCGATCACGCCTGGGAGATGGAAGACAAGGACCTCACTGCCAGGTAGGGCCGAGGCTGCCTGGAGCATCTTGTGGCTGCATGGCAGCATCAGACAGAATCGTCTCAGGCTTCGACCGTCGTTAGCGTCTGGCGGGCGATCTCGAGCTCCTCGTTCGTGGGGACGACGAGGACGGCGATGTCGGTGTCATCCGTCGAGATGCAGCGGATGCCATCGCCGCGGACAGCGTTCCGCTCCAAGTCGATGCGGATGCCCATGTGCTCCAGGCCGTCAAGAGCCTTCGCGCGCACCTCTGGCGCGTTCTCACCCACGCCGGCCGTGAACGCGATCGCGTCGACCCTGCCGAGTTGGGCATAGTACGCGCCTACGTAACTCTTGATCCGGTGGCAGTAGACGTCAAGGGCAAGCTCGGCGCGGGGCTCACCACGCTCCACCGAGGCAAGCACGTCGCGCATGTCGGACGAGCCGGTCATGCCGAGCAGCCCGCTGCGCCGGTTGAGCATGTCCTCCATCTGGTCGAAGGTCATGCCGTTTTGCCGGTGCAGGTGGAAGAGGATGCCGGGGTCGAGATCGCCACTGCGCGTGCCCATCACCAGCCCCTCCAGCGGTGTCAGACCCATCGAGGTTTCGACCGACTTCCCGCCCCGCACCGCCGTCGCCGAGACGCCGTTGCCGATGTGGAGCACGATGCTGTTCACGTCCTCGAGCGGCCTGCCGAGCCAGCGCGAGACCTGCTCTGACACGTATTTGTGCGAGGTTCCATGGAAGCCGTATCGCCGGATGCGGTACTGCGCCGCGAGGTTGGCGTCGATCGCGTAGGTGGATGCCGCCTCCGGCAGTGTCTGGTGGAACGCGGTGTCGAAGACGGCGACGTGTGGCAGGTCCGGGAACGTCCGCCGTGCCGCAACGATGCCGAGCAGGTTCGGCGGGTTGTGGAGCGGCGCCAGCGGGCTGATCTCCTCGATAGTCGCGATCACGGCATCGTCAATCACCGTCGGTGAGATGAACCGGGCGCCGCCCTGGACAACGCGGTGCCCGACGGCGATCACCGGCACCGCTGCGAGGTTCGGTCCGTACTCCGCGCACGCCTCGACCATGAGCGCGAACCCGGCGACGTGGTCCAGTACCGAGCGCTCGATCTCGTGTTTCTCACCGTCCGGGTCCGTGTGGGTGACAGTTCCGTGCGCCGTGCCGATGCGCTCGATCAGCCCCTTCCCCAGCACCGTCTCTCCGGCCATCTCGATGAGCTGGTACTTGATCGAGGACGAGCCGGAGTTGACGACGAGGACGATGCTCATGCTCGCTCGTCTTCCTGCTGCGCCTGGATGACCGTGATCGCGACCGTGTTGACGATGTCCTTCACCAGCGCCCCACGGGAGAGGTCGTTGATCGGCTTGCGCAGACCCTGCAGCACCGGACCGATCGCGATCGCGCCGGCGCTGCGCTGCACCGCCTTGTAGGTGTTGTTGCCGGTGTTGAGGTCCGGGAAGATGAACACCGTCGCGTGACCTGCGACTTCCGAGCCTGGCATCTTTGCCCGCGCGACGGTGACGTCTGCCGCGGCGTCGTACTGGATCGGTCCCTCGACAGGGAGGTCGGGCCGGCGCGCTCGCACGATCGCGGTCGCCTCGCGCACCTTTTCGACCTCGCTCCCGGCCCCTGATTCCCCGGTGGAGTAGGAGAGCATGGCGACGCGCGGCTCGATCCCGAAGCGGCTCGCCGTCTCCGCCGAGGAGATCGCGATGTCCGCCAGCTGCTCGGCGGTCGGATTCGGGTTGATCGCGCAGTCGCCGTAGACCAGCACGCGATCCTCGAGGCACATGAAGAACACGCTCGAGACGATCGAGACGCCCGGCTCTGTCTTGATGATCTCGAAGGCGGGGCGCACGGTGTGGGCGGTGGTGTGGGTCGCGCCGGAGACCATGCCGTCGGCGAGGCCCTGCTGGACCATCATGGTGCCGAAGTAGGACACGTCGGTCACGATGTCGCGCGCCTGTTCGAGGGTGACACCCTTGTGGGCGCGGAGCTGCGCGTACGTCCCAGCGAACCGCTCGCGCAGCTCCGGGTCGAACGGGCTCACGATGCGCGCGCCGGACAGGTCGAGACCCATCCGGGCGGCGCGTCGCTGGATGTCCGCCGCGTCGCCGAGGATCGTCAGCGCGGCCGCCTGGCGCTGGAGCAGCGTGTTTGCCGCGCGAAGGATGCGGTCGTCGTCCCCCTCCGGCAGCACAATGTGCTGGCGGTTGCTCTTCGCGCGCTCCAGCAGCTGATACTCGAACATCAGCGGCGTGACGACGTCCTCACGCGCGACGTCCAGCATCGCCATCACGCGATCAGGGTCGACGTGCTCATCGAAAATCGCCAGGGCGCGGTCGAGCTTGCGCTGTGACTCCGCCGCCAGCCGGCCGCGCGTGCGGGTGATGCGGAACGCGGTCTCGAAGGTGTTGAGATCCGTCTTGACGATCGGCAGCTCCAGCCCGAGCCCAGCGATGAGGCGCTCGATGGTGGGCGACACCTCGAACCCGCCGTTGAGGATGATGCCCGAGAGGGCCGGAAACGTCTCCGCGTCGTGCGCCATCAGTAGCGCCAGCAGCACCTCGGAACGGTCACCCGGCACCACCACGGCGGCGTCCGGGACGAGCCGTGCGAGGACGTTCTCCATCGACATCGCCGAGACGATCACGCCCATCACCTCGCGGTCCAGCAGGCTGGGATCACCGCGATAGAGAGCGCCGTCGAGCGCGTCCATCATCGCCCGCAGCGTCGGCGCGACGAGCACGTCATCCTCCGGCAGCGACCACACGGGTACGCCGGGGGCGGCGCCAAGCGCGTGCGTGATCGCCTCCGTTGTCTCGTCCAGGCAGGTGGGATCGACACGGTTCGCGATGACGGCGATGAGCTGCGCATGCTCGTCGCGGAGCTCCGCCAGCGCGATTTCGGCGGCCTGGAAGATGTCGTCCGGGGTGCGGGCCGAGCCGGTGAGGATTTGGGTGTTCGCGGGGATGTTCTCGCCCTGCGCCCGGCCACCGATCACCAGCAGCACCGGCGCGCCGAGGTTGGCGGCGATGCGGGCGTTGTAGCTCAGCTCGGTCGGTGTCGCGACGTCGGTGTAGTCGGAGCCGAGGATCAGCACGACGTCGAACTCGTCCTCGATCGCCTTGTACCGGGCGACGATCTGCGCCATCGCGGCGTCGGGATCGGAATGGACGTCCTCGTAGGTCGTGCCGATGAAGTCGGCGGCGCGGTCCGGCATCCAGAGCCGGCGCAGGAGAAGGTCGAGGATGTAGTCGGAGCCGGTGCTCGAGCGAGAGATTGGTCGGAACACGCCGATGCCACGTCCCGAGCGCTTCAGCGTCTCGAGCAGGCCGAGGGCGATGGTCGACTTCCCGGTGTTCCCCTCCGCGGAGGTGATGTAGATGCTCTGTGCCATGCGCTCCTGCCTCCTCGCTCGCGCGAGGGTGGGGTGTCCCCTGCTGGCTCAAGTCTACCGGGTTACGCGGCGAGCGACGGGTTTTCACGCGGCTCTACGGGCGTGTTTGCCGTGTCGGAGAACCGTGCGCCGGCCGATGGCGTAAGCAGGGTAGCAGGAGCGAGGTTGCCGGCGCGCGCCGCCGGACGTCTCGCGAGTCCGAGCCCCACGTGCTGGGGCTGTATTGTGAGGAGCGATGTTTGGTTCAGAAGCTTCATCAGCGCAGGGTTAGCCGCCGCAGCATGATCATGGGGTCCGCCGGCACGCTGATCGCGGCGGCGACCGTCGGCATTCCCGCCAGCTGCAGCGGGCAGGTCTATCCCGGCGTGCGTGCCGGGGGCATCGACATCGCCGGCATGTCACCGGCCGCCAGCGAAGCGCTGCTCCGGTCGAGCTACGCGGATTTCGAGCGGCATGCGGCCACGTATTCATTCAAAAGCCGCTCCTGGGAGGCGAGCCTGGATGACCTCGGCATGGAGATCGACTACACGTCCATGATCCAGCAGGCGATGCGGCACGGCCGCGATGGCAACATTCTCGATCGCTACGCCGCGCTGGTGACGGATGGTTCCGATGTCGACATCCCGCTCATGTTCACCCGCGACAACGAGGTGCTGCACGATTTCGTGGCATCTCTCGCCGACGGCATCGCCATCGACCCGGTCGATGCCGCGCTCACCCTCCACGACGGCGAGATCGTGGTGGAGGATGCCGAGCAGGGGCGACGCCTCAATGTGGACCGCGCGGTCAGGGCGACGAGCCAGCATATCGGTGCCGGGGAGACCATCAGCGTCGCACTGGAGACAATTTCGGTTTCCCCGTCGGTGACCCCTGCGGATCTGGAGAAGTCGCGAGCCCGCGCGGCGCTGCTGGTGGGCGCGCCGGTGGCGTTCACGCACGAGGGGCTGACGTATCCCGTCGCGGTCGATACGCTAAGGGCGGCCCTGGCGATCGATGGTGACGGGACTGCCAGTCTCGATAGCGAAACGCTCGCGGGTCGGATCAGCCAAATCGACGCTGCGGTGTCGCAGCCGCCCCGGAACGTGATGCTTGGCTGGGACAACGGGCTGTACGTTGTCCAGGACGACGTGGATGGTGTCGCGGTCGATCGGGATGCGCTCGGGAAGGCGATCGAGCAGCTCGCTCGCGGCGAGAAGCGCACGGCGCCACTGCCGGTCAAGCCCGTGAAGGCAGCAGCGCGTGCGGACAATATCGACGAGCTCGGCATCGACGGACATCTCGTGTACGGCTCCTCATCGTTCGTGGGGTCGTCGGAGGAACGTGCCGAGAACGTTGCGGTAGCGGCGCGCAACATCTCGTACAAGCTGGTGCCGCCCGGCGAGATGTTCTCGTTCAACGACCTGCTCGGCCCCATCTCCGTCGAGAACGGCTTCGTCGAGGGCAAGATCATCCAGGGGGACTGGGCCGCGAGTGACCTCGGCGGTGGTGTCTGCCAGGTGTCGACCACGGTGTTTCGCGCGGCTGCGCTGGCAGGCTTCCAGTTCGCCGAGTGGCATCCGCACACCTGGCGACTGGCGTTCTACGAGGCGGACGGCTCGCCGCCGGGGTTCGACGGGGCGATCTATCAGCCCAACACTCCGGCCGAGCCCGAACAGGACCTTGTCTTTCGGAACCCACTGGACTCCTGGCTGCTGCTGATGATGGTGGTCGATCAGGGCACCGTCTCCGCGCACTTCTACGGCAAGGACAACGGGTGGACCACCGAGCTCGGTGAGCCGAAGATCGGCGACGCGAAGCCGATCCCGGATCCGGTCGAGCGGGTGAACCCCGATCTCGCACCGGGCGAGCGCATCCAGGTGCAGCAGGCACAGGCCGGCATGATGGTTACGCTGCATCGCACCGTGACCTCCGGCGATGGCGCCATCGTTTCCGACGGAGACTTTGTGTCGGACTATGTTTCCGTGCCAGAGGCATGGGAGGTCGGTCCGGCCTAGCCGCTAGAGCGCGGTCGCGTGCTCAGGCGTGAGCAGGCAGAACTCGTTGCCCTCCGGGTCGGCCATGATGTAGTGGCTCCACTCGCCCTTGTCGAAGAACTGGAGCGTGCGGGCGCCGAGTGTTTCCAGCCGCGCGCGCTCCTCCTCGAAGCCGCGTTCCTCCGGCCGGATATCGAGGTGGACGCGGTTCTTGACCACCTTCCCCTCGGGAACGAGCTGGAAGCTGAGAAACGGCGCGCCACCACCGGGCCGCCGCAGCGAGACCCATTCGGGCTCGTCCATGCGAGTTTCGTATCCCAGCGCCTCGCGCCAGAATGCGGCGAGGGCTCGCGGGTCGCGGCAATCCATCACGATGCCATGGATGACCGACATGCTCCACCTCCTGTGTCGACTACAGTCACGTGCTCGGAGCATGACACCGATCGCGGTCAGACCGTGTCCCGGGTGGAGATGTGCTGCTCGCTATGGCAGTACGCGATCGCGAATGGATTTCGGCCGCATGTCGGTCCAGACCTCTTCGATATGGACGATGCACTCGCGCTTCGTGCCCTGGAAGCCCTCGAAATACCAGCCAAGTGGGCGCTCCCGGTCCGCTGGCCAGATGCTGTAGCGTTCCTCGTCGTCCACGACCACGGCGTAGCGTGTTGGATCCTCGTAATCGTCGTCCCACCGTTGGGCGGCGCCGTGCGCACGCGCGCCGGTGGTCAGCATGGATGCCCCGACGATCGACCCGAGCGCCGATCGCATCACGGATCGACGAGTGAGCCGGGGCGTACGGCACGAGGTCATGCGGTGAGATGGCATTCGATACGTTCCCTTGTGTTGTCGCGGCCCTCCATAATTCGACTATATTGTGACGCCTTCTGCCTGTACTGTCGCGAGCCGGCCCGGTCATGCCACGGGCGCACCCGGTACAATGCCTCCCAGCATTGCCATCGACGAGGACGGGAAGGGGCACCGACGCATGACGGACGTGAAGGCCGAGGCGCAGATGGCCGGAGGCAGCGGGCAGCGCTCGAAGGCGCAGCACCTGTCGGATTTTCGCCACGACATGGCCGAGCAGCAGGCGGCCGCGCGAGCGAAGCAGGAGGCGCGGGGCAAGCGCAGCGCGCTCGACCGCGTGCTGCAGCTGCTCGATGACGGCTCGTTCACCGAGTTGGACGCCTTCGTGCGGCACCGCGCGACCCAGTTCGGCATGGCCGAGAAGACGCCGTTCGGCGACGGTGTGGTGACTGGCTTCGGCACCATCGACGGGCGCAAGGTGGCCGTCTTTTCTCAGGACTTCACCGTCTTCGGCGGCTCGCTGGGCGAGGCGTTCGCCGAGAAGATGGTCAAGCTGATGGATCTCGCCGAGCGCTACGGCTGCCCGATCATCGGCATCAACGACTCCGCCGGCGCGCGCATCCAGGAAGGTGTCGAGGGGCTCGCTGGGTACGGCGATGTCTTCTTCCGCAACGTCCGGCTCTCCGGGGTTGTGCCGCAAATCTCCGTGATTGCCGGGCCGTGCGCCGGTGGCGCGGTCTACTCGCCGGTGATGACCGATTTCACCTACATGGTCGAGGGCGTCGGCCGGATGTTCATCACCGGTCCTGATGTCATCAAGACCGTGACCGGCGAGACGGTCGACCCGGAGGAGCTCGGCGGCGCGGCGACCCACACCGGCCGGAGCGGTGTCGCGCACTTCACTGCCACCGATGAGGACGACCTCTTCGACCAGGTGCGCTACCTGCTCTCGTTCCTGCCCTCGAACAACCTGGATGACCCGCCGTGGTTCGAGCCGGACGACGATCCGGGGCGGGAGTCGCCCTCGCTGGATGCGCTCGTGCCGGAGGCGAGCAACAAGCCCTATGACATGCACCGGGTGCTCGGCGAGGTGCTGGACAGTGGCGAGTTCTACGAAGTGCAGCCCAGTCACGCGCCGAACCTGATCGTCGGGTTCGGCCGCCTGGACGGCCACCCGGTGGGCGTGGTCGCCAACCAGCCGAACGTGCTCGCCGGCACGCTCGATATTGACGCGAGCGTCAAGGGTGCGCGGTTCGTGCGGTTCTGCGATGCCTTCAACCTGCCGATCATTACCTTCGTCGACGTGCCGGGGTTCCTGCCCGGCACCGACCAGGAGTATCGCGGCATCATCCGGCACGGCTCGAAGCTGCTCTATGCCTACTGCGAGGCGACGGTGCCCAAGCTGACCGTGATCACGCGCAAGGCGTACGGCGGCGCGTACGTGGTGATGGCGAGCAAGCACACCGGCGCCGATTTCAACGTGGCCTGGCCGACGGGCGAGGTGGCGGTGATGGGGCCGGAAGCCGCGGTCGGGCTGGTGTTTCGGCGCGAGCTGGCGGGGCTTGAGCGATCCCGACGGACGAAAGAAGGAGCTGGTGCAGGAGTACGAGGACCTGTTCGCCAGCCCGTACCAGGCGGCGTCGCGCGGGTACATCGACGACGTGATCGAGCCGAGAACGACGCGACCGTGGCTGATCCGATCGCTGGAGCTGGCCCGGAGCAAGCGAGTGTCGGCGCCCGAAGCGCAAGCATGGGAACATCCCGCTGTGACCGCCGAGCAAGACCGAGATATGGATATCCGTATCAGCGTAACGCCCGAGCCGACGCTGGAAGAGATCGCGGCCATCGTCGCCGCAGTACAGGCGAGACGGCCAGCGGCACCGCCGCAGGAATCGATAGAAACGCCATCACGGCCTTCCAGCCGCTGGGCAACGGCTGGCCGCCTGGAAGCGATAGCGGCCCGGGACCTGAGCGCTGCGCGCACGGATGATCGAACCGCCGCATCGTAATCCGCTGGGCTCTCCCACGGAGGGGGCGGGTTCACCCGGGTTCATCGCAGGTTTACGAGGTACTGGCGATGTCGATGCGGTGCGGACCCGAGAACGGCGCCTGGCGGGTCTCGAAGCGCTCGATCAACTCGTCGCGAGCCGCGAGGACGCGTGCGTGGAGCTCGGGATCGCGCTCGCGCGAATCCCCGAATCCTCCAGCTCGTCCTCGTCGAGGATGGCGAACTCTCCGCTCGGGAGGCCGGCGAGGTCGATGTAGAGGTCATGCCAGACCAACACTGCGCCGTCCTGCTCGTCCTCAGTGAAGAACGCCGGATGCGTGACGTTGCCGTACCAGCCCTTCAGCTCGCCATCAGGCCGGTACACCGCGAAGGCATCGTACGGGTGGACCGGCGAGAAGATCTCGTGCAGCACGTCACCGATCTCGAACGTCAGGTCTCCCTGGCGGACCTCACCGTAGGTCCAGTGCGTCTCGAGCACGATCCACGGCGCGGGCAGGGTCGAGGCGATGACCATGCCCGGATAGCGGGCGTGCTCCAGACCGTCCTTGGACGACCACTTGACGATGGTGACCTCTGTTCCCGGCGTGAGGTCACGCCAGCGACCGAGCGTGGCGTCGTCGACGCCCCACACCGGTGCCTGCGGCGCGTCCTCGATCTGGATGGGGCTACTCTTCATCGAGCAGCTTTTCCACGATGACGACGTCCCGCCACTTCCCATCGAGCTTGCCGTGCCGGTGGTAGATGCCGACCTCGCGGAACCCGAGCGCCTTCATGAGCTTCAGACTCGATGCGTTCTCAGGGAAGATGCGCGAGACGAGTTTCCAAAACCCCGCCTCGCGGGCCGCGTCGAACAATGCTTCCATGGCGACGCGCCCGACACCGCGTCCGCGGGCGTCCCGGGCGACATACACCGAGTACTCGGCGATGCCGTCGTAGCACTCCCGCGGGCGGTAGGTCGATGTCGAGGCGAACCCCAGGACCTTCTCGCCGTCCTCGACAACGACCACGGGATGCCGGCCGCCGAACCACGCTTCGATGTCTCTGAGGGTGCGGTGGCGGGTCTCGAAGGTGGCGACGCGGTCGTCTATGCCCTGGTTGTAGATCTCGGCGATCACGCCCGCATCATCAGGTGTCGCGAGGCGGGCGATTGGCTGCGCCTGGGTGGTGGTACTCACTTGCGAATCAGCTCCAAAACCTCGGATGACCTCTCCCGCAGGATGTCCTCTGTCTCGGCCTCGACGTTGAGGCGGAGTAGCGGCTGCGTGTTCGAGGCGCGAAGGTTGAACCACCAGTCGCCAAACCCCACGGTGAGACCGTCAAGATGGTCGATGTCGGCGCCCTTGTCGGCGTAGAAGTGCTCGACGCGCTTCACGGTCGACGTCGATATCCTTCACCTCGGAGTTGATTTCGCCTGAGCGGACCCGCGTGTCGATCGGCTCGAGGATTTGCGAGAGGCTCTGGTCGGCGTCGGAAAGGAGCTGCAGCACGGTCAGCATCGCGATCAGGCCGGAATCGGCGTACCAGTTGTCGCGGAAGTAGAAGTGGCCGGAGTGCTCGCCGCCGAAGATCGCGTCCTCCTCGCGCATGAGCGCCTTGATGAAGGAGTGGCCGACGCGCGAGCGGACCGGCTTGCCGCCGTTTTCCTCGATCAGCTCGGGGACGGTTCGTGAGCAGATGAGGTTGTACACGATGGTGGCGCCGGGGTTGTGCTTGAGCAGCTCGAGCGAGACCATCGCGGTCGTCATGTCGCCACCGATGAAGTCGCCTTGCTCATCGATCAGGAACATGCGGTCGGCGTCGCCGTCGAAGGCGACCCCGAGATCGCAGCCCTCGTTGAGCACGGTGCGCTGCAGGTCGCGAATATTCTCCGGCTCGATCGGGTTGGCCTCGTGGTTCGGGAAGGTGCCATCCAGATCGAAGTAGAGCGGCAGGATCTCGCACGGCAGCTTCTCGAACACCGGCGGGATCAGTACGCCGGCCATGCCGTTGCCGGCGTCGACCGCGATTTTGAACGGCTTGATCTTGTTGGGGTCGATGATCGAGAGCGCGTGCTCGGCATACGCCTCCATCACGTTCTTCTCGGTGAGGTCGCCGCGCTCGGCGCGCGGTTCCGGGAAGTTCCCGGAAACGACGAGATCGCGGATCTCGCCGATGCCCGTGTCCATCGAAAGGGCGCGCGCCTCTTCCCGGCAGATCTTGAACCCGTTGTAGTTGGCGGGGTTGTGTGACGCGGTGATCATCACCCCGGCCGGGAAGCCGTACTTGCCGACGGCGAAGTACAGCGTGTCCGTGGACACGAGCCCGATGTCGGTGACGCTCGCGCCCTGGTCCCGGATGCCGTCGATCAAAGCAGCCGAGAGCGACGGACCGGACACGCGCATGTCACGCCCGACGGCAACCTCGTCGACGCCGAGGAACGCGACCACGGCCCGGCCAATGCGATACGCGATGTCCGGGTTCAGCTCGCCCGGCACGGTCCCGCGCACGTCGTACGCCTTGAACAGCGCACCGACGGAGTCGTCCAGGGGCTCGAGAGATGGTGTTGCCTTGTCGCTCATGAGCAGCTCTACCTCCGATGCATTGTGACCCGGCGAACCTGAAGGCTCGGCGGATGTCGTGTACGATCCCATCATACTTGCTTGCCTTTGCGGGCGGCACGAACGCCTGCTCTCATCTTCAGGAATGCCCACCGAATGTCGAACGCCACGAGCATCCACCTGCGCCTCCGCGCCGACGATCCCGTCGATCTCCACCTGCACACCTTCGAGAGCGACGGTGTCTGGACGCCCGTGCAGCTGGTGGATCACCTGGCGGAGCAGGGCATCCAGATCGGGGCCGTCTGTGACCACGATACGCAGCGCAGCGTGGTCGAGGCGATCGCCTATGGCGAGCGGCGGGGCGTGCATATCATTCCGGGCGTCGAAGTGACGGTGCGGCACGATGACCGGCAATGGCACATGCTGGTGTACGGCATCCGGCCGGACGACGAGCGACCGGATGCCGGTCCGTTCCTCGATCTCATGCGGCAGCAGGAGGACACGCTGCGCAACCTCGCGCACGATACCCGCCGGCGGGTCGAGGGCACTGGGCGACCGCTGCCGTCACTACCGGAGATCGTTGGCACCGGCAAAATGTGGACCTACCCGGAGGTGCTGAACGCGATGATCCGCGACGGGCACGTCGCGAACCTGACGCAGGCGGCCAACCTCGTCACCGAGCTCGGTGGGCGCTTCAACGCCGACCTGCCGATCGCGGACGTCGTCGAGGCGGCGCACGTCGGCGGCGGCATCTGCGTGATGGCGCACCCGGGACGGCCCGATCTCGGCCCCGCGATGACGGCGGCGACGCTGCAGAAGATCCTCGCCGACGCGCCGATCGACGGGCTGGAGTGCCACTACCGCACCTATACGGATCGCGACACGGCGCGGTTCCGGGCGCTTGCCGGGGAGCACGGGCTGCTGACGTCCGCCGGGTCGGACTCGCATGGCCCCGGCATCCCGGTCTACCCGCGGCACTATCGGGCGATCTGGGCGAAGGCGCTGCTGGGGCGACTCGGCGTCGAGGTCGACGACCAGCTTGAGGGACCGGTCTGGGCGCCGGGAATGGACCCTGCCGTCGTCAAGCCGAAGCGGAAGCATCCGAGGAGCCGTCGCAAGAGCAGCCTCGGCCCGTTCTGGCGCCGCAAGCGGTGGTAGCGACGACGGGATGGCCAAATCACTAACGATTCGTACGGGAGGATTCCGAAGGATATCTGCCCGGCGGCCGTGGCGCGGCAGCAGTCGCCGTGTTGCGGTGGATGACGCGGGGCTTCCCTCGACCCGGGTCATCCACCTTGCCTGGAATGCCGGGGCAGGTGCCGAAGGCTTGTCGCAGGGTCGATTGCCTGGTCGGGCCGCGTACACGTTCTCCAGCGTACGAACCTCGGCGCTATGACGAGCCCGGCCACGGAGGGCCGGGCCCACCAGTAGTGCGTTCGACTGGTTGCGATTCCGGAGTCTGACCACTATCGACCGAGGGCGAAGCCTTCGACGCGGGAGTCGGAGCCGCCGACGAGGATGCCGCTCTCGGGGTCCCGCGCGATCATCTGGGAGGAGCCTCCACCGGCCCATGGTCCCAGCTCGCGGACCTCGTGGCCGAGGTGCTTCATCTCCTCCAGCGTCTCATCGCCGAACCGCGACTCCATCCGCAGCTCGAACGGGTTGTCGATCGTGATCGGGTCGGTACCCGGCCAGCTCGTCCAGCGCGGCAGGTCGACCACCTGCTGCACGTCCATGCCGGCGTCGATCAGCGCCGCGATCATCTGCAGGTTCCACTGCGGCTGGCCGTCGCCGCCGGGCGTGCCGCCGACGATCACCGCGTTGCCGTCCGCGTCCTCGATCAGGAAGCAGTTCAGCGTGTGCATCGTCTTCTTGCCCGGCTCGAAGTAGTTCGGATGTCCCGGCTCCAGCGAGAAGCCGCGCCCGACGCGGTTGTTCATCACCACGCCGGTGTCGCCGGCGACGACACCGCTGCCGAAGGCGCTGCTGACCGACTGGATCAGCGACACCATCATGCCGTCGCCGTCCGCCGTGCAGAGGTAGGTGGTGTCCCCGACGCTGAGCGGCGCGTGCTCGACGTCGGTCGACGCCTTCTCGGGTTCGATCTGGGCGAATCGTTCTGCCGCCCACTCCTTCGACAGGAGCTCGGACAGCGGCACGTTGTGGAAGCTGGGATCGGCGGCATACCCGAGGCGATCCGCGAACGCGAGCTTCTTGGCCTCAACGAGGGTGTGGATCGTCGCCGGGTCGAGCGGGTCGCTGATCTCCGCGTTCTCGATGATGTTGAGCGCCTCCAGCAGGATCAGTCCCTGGCTCGGCAGCGCGGTCTGGTACACCGTGTAGCCGCGGTAGGTGGTCGAGATCGGCGGCGCGACATCGGTGGCGTGGTCCGCGAAGTCCTCGGCGCTGAGCAGGCAGCCGCGCTCGTTGAGGTAGGCGATCATGCGAGTCGCGATCTCGCCGCGGTAGAAGGTGTCGTTGCCGTCGCGGGCAATCGCCTCCAACGTGTCGGCGAGGTCGGCCTGCACCAGCACGTCGCCCGCGCGAGGTGCGACACCGTCGTTGAGGAAGACCGCCGCCGCGGCCGGGTCCTGCGTGAGCAGCTCGGCGTTTTCCTGGATCGCACCGGCGCCCTTGGGCAGCAGCGCGTATCCGTTCCGGGCGAGGTCGATGGCCGGCTTCGCGACCTGCGCGAAGGTCATGCTGCCGTAGCGCTCGAGGAGCTGGTGGTAGGCATCCACCATGCCGGGCACCGCGATCGACATCGGGCCCTGGTACGGCATCTGGCGCTTCTCGGCGTCGCCGTGCTCCAGCATGATCTCGTCTGTCGCGGCGCGCGGCGAGATGCCGCTGCCCATCACCGCCATCGTCTCGCCGCTCTTCGGGTCGTGCAGCACCGCGAAGAGATCGCCGCCGAGCCCGCACATCTCCGGCATCACCACCGCCGCGGCGAGCCCGCTGGCGACCGCGACGTCGACGGCGTTGCCGCCCTGGCGCTGGATCTCGGACCCGGCGGTGACGATCAGCGGGTGGGCCGCCGCGATCATGCTCTGCTGGCCATAGGTTGGGGCGGGCCGGCGCTGCGGCCACTCAGGTGTTGCGTTGGACTGCGGGAACCCGGGCATGGTGCATCTCTCCACGAAAGCTCGACGTGCTCGTGCGATCATAATGCCAATGTTTGAGGAAGCTGGCGACCCCCGTGAGGTGGCGATGCCTGTGCAACATGCGGGGGACCATGGATGAGCGGTTCGGCGGATACGGTTCTCGAGGTGGAGCGCGTCACCAAGCGCTACGGCGACATCCTCGCGCTCGACGAGGTTTCGATGACGGTCCCGCACGGGGCGATTTTCGGCTTTCTCGGCCCGAACGGCGCGGGCAAGACGACGCTGATCCGCATCCTGATGGGGTTCATGAGGGCGACGTCCGGCCGCGCGACCGTGCTTGGGCACGACGCGTGGACCGACGGCGTGCGGGCGCGAGAGAAGATCGGGTACCTCGTCACCGCCGACGGTCTCTACCCCGATCTCAGCGGGTACGACCAGCTCGACTACGCGGCGACGATCTCTGGTCGAGCGCCCGAGTGGCGCGATCGCATCCTCGACGCGCTGGAGCTGGACGCCGCCGCGCTGCGACGTACCCTCGCGACCTACTCCAAGGGCATGCGACAGAAGCTTGCGCTGACGGCGGCCGCGCAGCACCGGCCGGAGCTGCTGGTGCTCGACGAGCCCACGGACGGCCTCGACCCACTGATCCAGCGCAACTTCGAGGAGCTGCTGGGCGAGTTCCGGGACGACGGCACCACGGTATTCATGTCCTCGCACGACCTCGGCGAGGTGGAGCGCACCTGCGACCAGGTCGCCGTCGTTCGGGCAGGAAAGATCATCTCGTCCGGCTCCATGGATGCGCTCAAGCAGCGCTACCTCCAGCGGGTGGAGCTCGTGTTCGACGGCACGGTGCCGGACGGGCTCGACACTGTGCCCGGCGTCAAGATCGTGCAGCGGGACGGCTGCGATGTGGTCATGGATCTGGAGCACGACATCAACCCGCTCATCGCCTTCCTCGCTGGTCATCCGGTGCGACGCATGGAGGTACGCCCGCCCGAGCTCCAGGAGGTCTTCCTCAGCTTCTACGAGCGCGACGGTGAGATCGAGCGCGAGCGGGAGAACAACTGATGCTCTATCCGATGACCCGTCGTCTCCTGCGGCGCGGCCTGGCCGGGACGCTGATGCTCCTGCTCGGGGTGATGCTGTTCCAGTTCATCAACCCGTTCATCGCGGACTCGCTCGGCGGGGCCGAGGGCCTTGAAGGGCTGGTTAACCAGCTGCCACCGGCAATGCAGCAGCTGGCGCAGATGAGCCCTGACTTCCTTGCCATGACCGGTCTGGCGGGGTACCTCTCGCGTGGCTACGACCATCCGGTCTACTTCATCCTCTCGATCTCGGCGATGGTTGGGTTCGCCGGCCGCGCGATCGCGGGTGAGGTGGACAGCGGCGTGCTTGCGCTGGCGCTGTCGCGGCCGATCTCGCGACTGAGTATCTATCTCGCCCGCGTGGTCGGCGTCATCGTGCTCTGCGTGCTGTTCGGCAGCGCCGGGCCGGTCGCGACGGCGCTCGGGATCAGGGTGGCTGCGCCGGTTGGAGAGGTCAGCGGCAGTCAGCTCGCCGCCATGGCGCTGCTGGGCATGCTGTTCACCTGGGCGATCGGCGGGCTTGCGATGATGGTGTCGGCGTTCTCGAGCTCGGCGGGCCGCGTCGTCGGTTGGGCGACCGGCTACCTCGTCATCGCCTACTTCGTCGATGTGTTCGCCGAGCTGTGGTCGGTGCTGGAGCCGATTCGGCCGTTGAGCCTGTTCGACTACTTCGACACGTCGTCGACGATGGTCGACGGGCGCGTGCCGACGGAGTCAACCATCGTGTTCGCCGCGGTGGGGCTGGCGGCAATGGTCGCGGGCTGGCTGGTGTTCCGTCGCCGCGACTTCATGGTGTAGCGCGTCGCGCGTCGGCGATTCCTGATCGATCGTGAGTCGCGTCAGGAGACCCAGGGCAGCCAGCCGTCGATGGTGTCGCGCACCGACACGCTCAGCCAGGCGCTGTAGACGTAGAGCCCGATCACGGCCGCGATCAGGACCATCGCGATGATCCCCAGCACCAGCCCGCGGACGCTCTGCTCGCGCTGGTACGCCGCCGCGGGCGCTGCATTCGCAACCGGCTCGTCGTCGAAGCTGAACCGGCCGCCCACGGGAAAGGTCGTCGTCTGACCGGGGTCGACGTCGATGATCGTGTCGTCATCCGACGGCGCTGCCCATGTCGCATCAGAGGATGTGTCCGAGCCGCCGATCGGCGAGTAGACGCTGGTGGTCTGGGCATCGGCTGGCTCGTCCTCATCCAGCGTCCGCCCGCACTGGGCGCAGAACGCCGCGCCAGGGATGTTCCTGTGACCGCAGGTCGGGCAGACCGTGCCTTCGGGCTCGTGATCGCTGGTGTCCATTGCGTGGTCCCTCATTCCATTCGAGCGACGATCAGGCGCCGTCGGCGAGGACATCCGGGTCGACCGCGAAGGCGTCCGAGACGCCGAGGCGCTCCATCACCACGCTGCTGACCGCATCGGTCATGGAGACGCGGGTGCCGGGCCGTGCGCTCGTGATATGGGCGATGGCACGCCGGACATCCTGCTCGTCGGCATGGTAGACCGGCAGGCGCTGGTCGCGGAGCCATCGGCGCGCCACCTCGGCACCGAAGCCGACGTCGAGGAGCTGAACGGTTTCAGCCAGCACGAAGTCGGTGGTGAACAGGCGATACCCGCTGTCCACCAGCTCGTGGTAGGCGGCGATGGCCTGGTCATGGGTGGGATCGCCGCGGTTGACCATGGCGAGAATCGCCGAGGAGTCGACGAAGGCGACCGGCTGGCTCATCGGTGACGTGGAATCTGACACAGGGGGAGCTCCTCGCGAGATCAGTGCGACCGTTCGGCGACACGCAGCAGGAAGGCGCGCTTGCCGCGCGAGATGTCGAGACCCGTGCCGTTGGCGATGCCGATCACGCTGTCGAGCGGCCGGAGCGTGCGGGCCGCGCCGATCCGGTCGAGGTACGTCTGCTTCGCGCGCGCGTTGTCGGAAAAGGTTTGCAGGTCACCACGGTCGATGAACCACTGGCCGCCGATGCGCTGGCCCGTCAGCCGGTTCTCCCGCAGGTACCGCCGGACCTGTTCGGTGGATCGTTCGAGCTGGCGCGCTGCCTGCGCCACGGTCAGCAGTTTTCGGTCGTCATCCACAGTGTGCTCTCCTGAGGTGGCCGTCGCTCCCGCTGGCGGCGACTGTCCGGCCGCGGCGTGCCGTTGCATGGCGGGGTCGTTGGTGGTACGTGTTGTCGTCGACAACATGGTAGTGACAACCGGCAGGGCCGGCAAGTCGGGACGGGTCGACCGTGCCGGTTCCGGCGGAACGGAGAGGTGAGGATGGACACCGGAATCGTATCAAGAGGACCCGGCACGGCGGTGTCGGTCGCCGACGGCGTTACCTGCATCGACACCGGATTTTTGGGGCAGACCGGTGCGGTTGCCGCGTACCTCGTGGTCGGCCCGGACGGGCTCGGGCTGGTCGAAACCGGACCTACGACGGTGCGCGAGAACCTGCTTGCCGGGATCCGCGACGCGGGACATGACCCCGCCGACGTGCGTGACATCGTCGTCACCCACATCCATCTCGACCACGCGGGTGGGCTTGGCGGGCTGATGCGCGACTTCCCCGGCATCGAGGCATGGGTGCATCCTGTTGGACGGCCACACATGATCGCACCGGAGAAGCTGATCAGCAGCGCCACGCGCATTTACGGTGACCGCATGGAGGAGCTGTGGGGCGAGTTCGCGCCGGTGCCGGAGGAGCGGCTTCACGCCACCGAGGATCGGGGTACCGTGCGCCTTGGCGGACGGCCGCTGAGGGTGTACGACACGCCCGGCCACGCCTCGCACCACATCGCGCTGCTCGACGAGCAGACTGGCTCGCTCTTCACCGGCGATGTCGCCGGTGTGCGCATGCAGGGGACGTCGTTGCCGATCCCACCGCTGCCGCCGCCGGATATCGACGTCGACGCCTGGAACCGCAGCATCGACTTGATGGAGGAGATGGCGCCCCAGCGGCTGCTGCTGACGCACTTCTCGCGTTACGACGACGTCAAAGCGCATCTGGAGCGTCTGCGGGAGGGGATCGCGGCGCAGATGGCGCTCGGGCGCGAGGTGCTGATCCCCGGAGGCTCCGACGACGAGCTGACCGAACGGCTGGAGGCATGGCAGCGACATGAGCTCGGGCAGGACGCGGAGCGGGTGGACGGCGCGCTCGATGCCGCCAACCCGCTGTTCATGAGCTCGATGGGCATCCATCGGGTGCTGCGCAAGGCGGGAGAGCTGGAGGCGTAGCGGCGCCCCGACACTCAAGACCTGTCATTTCGACCGGAGCACCCGCGGGGTGCAAAGTGGAGAAATCCCCTGAGCGTGGGTGCATCGGTCCGTCACCTGACACCAACGGCGCAAAATGACAGCATCGCATGGGCGCAACGTATGGGCCGGAGCCTGGCCGGCCCGTACGTTGCGTTCAGCGCCCGGTGCCCGAAGCGTCAGGCGATCTCCTCGTCTTCGGTGGCGAATTCGACCGTCTGCGCGTCCTCCGGCAGGCCGATCGGCTCAAGCCGCATCAGCAGCACCGTGTTGTCATCCGCCGCCACGCGCGTCGGCTGTGTCTTGCCGCAGCCGAGGCACTCGTGCAGGATCATCTGCTCGCCGTTGCGACGCTCGATCAGGCCGCGCGGCCGCATCAACGCCTCGCAGTCGCTGCGGCGGTCACCCGGTCGCTTCAGGTCGACATGCAGCGAGTGCAGGCAGTTCGGGCAGTGGTTCCGGTGCCGTCCACCGCAGATCGGCGCGCCGATGAACTGCCGGCACTTGCGGCAGCGGAATGCCTGGTCCGCCTCGGTGCGTGGCGACCGGCGCTTCGGCTGCGCCGGTGCTGCCCCGTTCCGCCGCGTTTGACCGTGCCTGCGGCGAGCGCGGTCGTCGTTCGAGAGATCGTCAGCGTTGAGGTCGTCGAGGTCGTTGTCGTTCAGAAGGGAATGGTGCGAAACCAATGGTGCATCCTCTGCGCCCGCGTTTGCGGACGCGTTGTGCCGGGAGATGGATGTGATGGGATGCCCGCGACGCGCGGCTGGCGGTCACGGTGGCTTGCACAATGGCGTTCTTGCTTGTCATGGTTCACCTCGGGCGGTCACCTCACGCGGGGCGTGAGGGTACAGACGGCAGGCACGGCGAGACTGGGTCAGGAGATGTGATTCCCTGGCCGGTCAGGACGCTGCCGATGTGTCGCCTGAGGTGAAAGGTCAGCGGCTATCCGCTGCGGGGAGTAACGAAGGATGCGATCAGGCGACGCGAACCGGAACGGCCTGGCCGGCGCGTTCAATGGGCATGGTTCGAGAGGTTCGCCGATGCATACATTCCTCCGTGGGCCAGCGCGCAATGGCACACTGGCATTGACGTGAAGCGCACACTGCGCCTCAACCCTTGCATGCTACAGGACGGCGGCGCGGGCCGCAACTCCCCGGTGATGGCTCCATGATCGACGTAATGATGCTGGGAACAGGCGCGATGGTTCCCCTGCCCAACCGATGGCTCTCGAGCGCGCTCCTGCGGATCGACAGCAGCCTCGTGCTGCTTGACTGCGGCGAGGGGACGCAGATCGCGATGCGAGAGCGCCACTGGGGTTTCCGCAAGCTCGATGCAATCTGCCTCAGCCACCTGCACGCTGACCACGTCGCCGGCGTGCCGGGGCTGCTGCACACCATCGCCAACGCCGGCAAGACCGACCCGCTCACGATCTACGGACCCGCCGGGACGGTCGCGATGATCCAGGGGCTGCGCGTGCTCGTCCCAGCGCTGCCGTACGACCTCATCATTCAGGAACTGAAAGATGGCGATACCGCCGACGGACCGGGTGGCCTTGCGATCCGTGTCGCCGCCGGCGAACACCGGGTGCCGGTGCTGGGCTACCGATTCGAGCGCGAGCGGCGGCCGAGCTTCTCGCCCGAGCGTGCGCAGGCGCTCGGCGTGCCGATCGACCAGTGGTCGGTGCTGCAGCACGGCGAGCCAGTGACTGTCGCCGGGCGCGAGATACAGCCCGACGAGGTGCTTGGCGAGCCGCGTGCAGGCGTCGCGCTCGGCTTCATCACCGACAGCCGCCCGGCGGACGCAATCCGCGATCTCATGTGCGGTGTGGACCTGCTGATCAGCGAGGCGACCTTCGGGCGAGACGACGAGGCCGAGCGCGCGGCGCGGCGCGGGCACATGACCTTCCGGGAGGCCGCAACCCAGGCGCGTGATGCCGGGGTAGGGCATCTCTGGCTGACGCACTTCAGTGCCGGGCTGGATGAGCCCGAGGCGTGGCGGCAGAACGCCGCGGACGTCTTTCCGGACGTGACCATCGGGTACGCCGGTCTCGAGGCGACGCTCGCGTTTGACGGTGGCTATCAGCCCGCCGCTGCCAGGTAGAGGCGACTCTCGACCTTCGGACCCGCTGCCGAAACACCTCGACCTTGTGCTTGACGGGTCCGCCGGGCGCGGGTATCTTCCGGCAAACGCACCTTCGTCGACTGTATACACACGCGGCCCGATTGTGGGTCGAAAGGAGCGATGCCGGGCAATGTTCGATCAGGCGATGCGAAGCGGAGTGTCCTTCGACGCGGAGACGGTGCGCGATGTCCGCGCGCTGGTGCTGCCTCGACCCGAGGAGATGTCCTGGCAGGGGATTCCCTGGCAGACGTCCATCCCGGCGGCCGTTGCGCTTGCCCGCCAGGAGCGCAGGCCAGTGCTGCTCTGGGCGATGAACGGCAACCCGCTCGGGCTCACCTGAAACAACGGCGTGACCGGCCGTGAGTCGGTCTTCGGGAACCCGGTGGTGATCCGGACGATCACCGAGCAGTTCATCCCGGTGGCGGAGGACGTCACCGGCCTGCAGCAGGCGGACGATGAGCAGGGGCGCTTCTTCCGCCATGTAGCCGTGCAGGGTCGCATGCAGGGCCGCTCGCGCCCCGACGTCAGTCACCAGGGCATCTACGCCTTCGCGCCGGACGGCACCACGCTCTCCAGCGGCAACCCGCTGGAGGCGGAGGGAACGCTCGCGCTGCTGCGGGAGGCAATGCACCGCTGGGCGCAATACGCGGAGCAGGCTGACACCGCGAGACCGCATGGTGTGCCGGAGGAGCATCCGCGCGATCTCGGGTATCCCGCTGATGGCGTGGTGCTGCGCGTGACGGCTCGCGATCTGCCTCGCCCTGCCGGGAGCCCGGTGCCGCCGGACCAGGCGCGGTACTTCCGGCAGTGGAACTTCGACCACGTCTGGCTGCGAGCCGGCGATGCGCGCGCGTTCATGCCGGAGCGGCTGGCAGTCGGTGAGGCATGCGCGGTCCCTCGTCATCTCGTCGCTCGCATTGCCCGGTTTCACCTCCGCGACATCGTGCGCGGCGAGCCACGGCCATGGGGGCCGAACGCCGTCGAGCGTATCGAGCTGACGTCCAGGGTAACTGCGAGCGACGGCGATCGGGTGACGGTCGCCTTCGACGGGCATGTGCTCCTGCGCGAGCATGTCGCCTTCCGGGACTCCCACAAGCCGATCGACTGGGAGTTCGACAACGAGCTGGACGCGTCGATCGGCGGCGACGCCGACTGGGATGCCGGCGCCGGTCGGTTCACCCGGTTCGACATGACCGTGGCGGGGCAGCGGACCGGCGCCCACCGCTACAACGTGAGGACTCACGATAGCGGACCGGCGCCGATTGGGTTCGCGTTCGAGCTGGCCGGGGACGAGCCGTGGGAGCGCACGCCACCGCACGTGCTGCGTACCTGGGTCCGACCTGGCGAGAAAGAGGTGCCGGCTGCGACGACCGTGACCGGCGAGCCGTATTACGGGGAGCGAGAGTAGACATGACAGCACGCACTGACTGGTTCGTTCATGATCGCTTTGGCCTGTTCATTCACTTCGGCATCTACTCGGCCGGCGCGCGCCATGAGTGGCTGAAGAAGCGCGAGGCATTCACCACCGAGGGGTACCAGAAGTACTTCGACCACTTCGATCCGGACCTCTACGATCCGCAGCTGTGGGCGCGGGACGCGAAGGCGGCGGGAATGAAGTACGCCGTCATCACCACCAAGCACCACGACGGCTTCTGCCTCTTCGACACGAAGCTGACCGACTACAACGTGACCAACACCCCGTATGGCAAGGACCTCATCGGCCCGTTCGTCGAGGCGTTCCGCGCCGAGGGGCTGAAGGTCGGCTTCTACCACTCCGTGATCGACTGGCATCACGAGGACTACACCCGCGATCCGGTGCACCCGCAGTCGGACGACGATGCCTTCTGGAAGGGACAGGACCGGGATATCTCCAAGTACCGCCAGTACCTCCATGGGCAGGTGCGCGAGCTGCTGACCAACTACGGCAAGATCGACGTCATGTGGTTCGACTTCACGCCGCCGACCAAGTCCCGCGAGAGCTGGAACTCGCCGGAGCTCGAGAAGATGGTCCGCGAGCTGCAGCCGGGGATCATCATCAACGATCGGCTCGACTACCCCGAGAGCGCGGACTTCGTCACGCCGGAGCAGTACCAGCCGAAGGAGTGGCCGACCCGCAACGGCGAGCGCGTGACATGGGAGGCGTGCCAGACGCTCAACGGCAGCTGGGGATATCACCGGGACAACCTCGACTGGAAGTCGCCGGAGATGCTCGTGCAGATGCTGGCGGACTCGGTGTCGAAGGGCGGCAACGTGCTGCTCAACGTCGGGCCGACCGGTCGTGGTGAGTTCGACCCGCTCGCGCGAGAGATACTCGCGGAGATCGGCGAGTGGACGCGACAGCACGGACGAGCCATTTATGGCGCGACGGCCGCCGACGGCTACACGGCGCCGTCGGATTGCCGGTACACGCGCCGGGGCGATCGGCTCTATCTGCACATCTTCAACTGGCCGATGCGACACATGCACCTCGAAGGCATGGCCGGGAAGATCGAGTACGCGCAGCTGCTGCATGACGGATCGGAGGTGTTCGTGAAGGACTCCGACCCCAAGGCGACGGCGCAGAACACGTCCGCGCCGGGCTTCGAGGGAGTCGCGACGCTGGATCTGCCGATACAGCGCCCGGACGTGCTCGTGCCGGTGGTGGAGCTGTTCCTGAAGCAGTAGCGACGCCGCGACGGACATCGCTTCGTAGGGGCGGACCTTGTGTCCGCCCGCCCTCGTTGCGCCGAGGTCACAATGAGTAATGACATTCGTGGCTTGGGGCGCGTAGTGCATCAGCCCTGGCTGCCGGTGTCGCGGCGGAGGATGCGGACGCCATCCTCGCTGAAGACCTCCGTCCATTCACCGCCGGGGAACTCCTGCGACGTCGCTTCCGGGAATGGGCCGGGTGCGCAATCCGTCGATCCCTCAACGCCACTGACGCCCTGGGTTTCCGGCCTGCCGATGTAGAGCAGCGTGACCCCGTAGCGATCCAGCAGCTCGTCGTCTGGGCGCGCGAAGAGGTTCACGACGTCCGCAAGCCGCTGCGCGATTTCGTTGGTGATCGCCTCGTCACCAAGGTGCCACTGACGCTCGTGTCCGGTCCAGCCGACGATTGACGGGACGCCGCTCGCCGCCGAGGGGAACCCCACCGGTGCCACGTAGGAGCAGCCTCCCGCTGCCAGCAGGACGTCGGCGTTGCTCGCGTTCTTTCGCAGCCATGTGATCGCATTGGCGGTCGCCGGGTCTGAATCCTCCAGCCAACCGACGCCATCGATGCCCTGCCAGCCGCCGTCCGGGTTCTTGAACTGCAGCCACTGGCTGGCGGCGACGATGGGGTAGGTGAGCCCGGTGACGAGCACGAGCGCCGTGGCGACCGCGATCAGCCCCTGTGCCGGACGCCAGGCGCGAGCGCGACCCCAGAGGTAGATCACCGCCAGTGCGGCGGCGACTCCGGAGAGCAGCCATACCTGCAGGTAGAGCTTGAAGATCGTGTTCATGCGGTTGCCGAAAACGTCGAGTAGATAGAAGAACTCCGGCAGCAGCGTCAGCACGAAGCTCAGGGTCGCCAGCCCGACCGCCAACAGCTCCAGCGTCACGGTGGTCGAGCGGAGGATCACGACGAGGCCCGCGAGCATCGGCAGCCCGACGAGGATCAGCAGCGGTGCAGGCAGGAGCAGGCCGATGGCGGCCATGATCACGCCGGAGATGAGTGCCAGCCGCGTCACCAGCGGGTCGCCGTCTCCGTCCTGATGCGAGGCGAGCGCGACCACGATGGTCACCAGCAGGATCGGGTAGAAGTATCCGAAGATCGAGAGGTAGTCGAGGATGGAGGTGCGGTCGCCGGAGTAGGCGGCGACGGAGGCGATCACGCCTCCGATCACCGGCACGCCGTTGAGCGTCTCGGCGAAGCCGTTCTCGGGCGCGCGGACCGGTGCGTCGAAGCGGAGGATGAACGGCGACCAGGCGACCGCTCCGGCGACGACCGTGATCGCGATGGCGCTGAGGTTCTCGCCCACGGTCCGGAACGCCGAGGAGATGAGAACGCCGAGCAGGATCACCCCGAGCCAGGTGGGGAGGTCCCACGAGTTCATCGCGTAGAGCGACACGCCCACCAGGCCCGCAAGACTGAGACGACCGAGGCGCAGCGGCACGGAGGACCGGTCAGGAAGGCTGGCGAGCATCCAGCCAGTGCCGAGCGAGGTGACCGCGTATGGGATTGCCATCACATGCGGGTGCATGTCCGCGAAGAGATACGAGAACGCCGGGAACTCGCTGATTGCGACGGCGTTGGGGGCGTCCTCGATGATTCGTGTTGCGTTCCACATGATGCCGTCGAAGGGCCACGCCTGCCACTGGACGCTCGGGTCCCTGAGAAATGTCCAGGCGGCCCAGGGGTTGCCGATCAACAGCACAAGCAGCACCGCGAGGGCGCCGCCGATCCGCGCGGCGATCATGCTGCGGAACTGTGTCAGGATGTTGGCGACCGTTCCGAAGAGCGCGACCACCGTCATGGCGACGATTGAGGCGAGGGCGAGGTTGTAGGTGATCGCCGGGGTGGTGTGGATCATCCGTCCGACGGCGCCCCAGAGCGTATAGCCGAGGTAGTAGTAGTTGATTGGCTCGCCGCTCAGCCAGGCATCCGCCGGTGGCATATGGGTCGCCTTCATCGACGATGCGAGCATCATCAGATCCATCGGCTTTTCCTGGTCGATGATGTTGGGACCGCCGATGGCCGGGACGTAGCCACGAAACGCGAGATAGCCGGAGAAGATGAGGAGGTAGGCGGCCTCGGCGGCGCCGTAGTGAAACAGAACGGTTCGGTCGAGCGACTTCGACCGGATGCCGACGATCCACGAGACTGCTGCCACGGCGGCGAGCGCGATCCACAGCGACACCGGGCCAAATGGCACGATGCCGTCGCCGATGCCGGCGAGAAACCAGACCGGCCATACCACGAGGAGGAGGCCGATCGGGTGGGCAAGGGTGGCGCCGCGGTCGCTGACGTGCCGGAAGAGCAGCGCCAGGAGCGGGATCACGGCGAGGGATGCAGCGGTGGTGGCGAGGTACCACCAGAGCGTCGGCAGGAACCAATCCAAGAGCGGGCATCCTTGAGGTGGGCGCCAGGAGGGCACGGGTGCGGCGTGGTGGCTGGCGCAGAGGCGATCGAGCGCGTACCCGGCGTAATGCTACCGCAGCGCCCGTCCGCTGGTGTCCTGATTTCTCAAGGTGACGCGTCGCGGAAACGTGACGCCGCACCAGGACATGACGCGGCGCCTGCACCCGTCCCGTGGGTGGGCTCAGTGGATCGCTAGATGAGGCCGCGGCGGAGCGCTTCAGCGACGGCGTGCGCGCGGTCGTTGACCTCCAGCTTCTGGAAGATCGACTGCAGCCGCTTCTTGATCGCGATCTCGCTCCGATTCATCGCCAGACCGATCTGGCGGTTCGTCGCGCCCTTGCTTGCTCGCGAGAGGATCTCCAGATCCTCTTCGTTGAGGTCGGCGTCGCGAACCGTCTTCTCCCGGGCGAGGCCGCCGAACTCCTCCAGCACACCGTCGAGCAGCTCGGGGCTGAGCTGCCGCCGGCCGCGGGCCGCGGAGCGGATCGACTCGATCAGCTCTGCCGAGGGCGTGTTCTTGAGGAGGTAGCCGTCGGCACCTGCTTCCAGCGCCTGCCGCACGTAGGCCTTGTCGCCGTAGGACGTCAGCACGATGATCGCGCCGGCATACTCCTGCTGACGCAGGCGGCGGGCCGCCTGGATGCCGGTCGCCCCGGGCATGCGGAGGTCGAGAAGGATGACATCCGGGTTGAGCTTGCGGGCGACTTCGAGCGCGTTGGCCGAGTCGTGTGCCTCGCCGGTCACCTCGATGTCACCGGCGGCGCCCAGAAGCTTGCGCAACCCTTCGATCACGATCTGGTGGTCATCGACAAGCAGTACAGATATCACGTGGGGCGCATCCTTCAGCGAGCGGGATTCGAGGTCTCGATGTCGACAGCCGGCTCGGGCTCATCATCGGCGACGTTCTGGGAGTCGGCGCCCGACGTTCCGTTCGACATGGACATCATACTCTCGAGCACCTCGTCCGACATCACATCGCCCGAGTTGGCGCGCTCGATCACGATCGCCGTGCCGCCTCCCGGCCGGCTGACGATGGTGAACGACGCGCCGATCGCCTCCGCGCGCTCGTGCATGCTGAGGAGACCGAGTGACGTCGGCTGGACCGCCTGGGCGGGGTCGAAGCCGGCGCCATTATCCCGGATCGTGAGGCGCACGAGCTCCGGCGTGGTCTCCAGCCTCACGACCGCCTCGTCGGCGCCAGCGTGGCGGACCACGTTGTGCAGCGCCTCCTGCACGATGCGGTAGAGGCTGAGACGCACCTCCGGCGTGAGATTCGGCGCCTCGCCACTGACCTCGAGCCGGGCGGATAGCCCCGTGCGCTGGATCGTGTGCACGAAGGCCTCGATCGCAGCGACGAGCCCGAGATCATCGAGATCGGGCGGCCGCAGGTCGAAGATCACGCCGTGCAGCTCATTGGTCGCCTGCTCGAGCAGCTCGCTGACGGATTTCAGGGATGAGTCCAGCTCCTCCTCGGGTGTGGAGCCGTTGGTCATTTGCAGGGCGCGCGCCTGGTAGAGCGCGCCGGTGATCAGCGGCGAGACGGCGTCGTGGATCTCCCCGGCGATGCGGCGTCGCTCGTCCTCCTGCATCCGGTTGGTGCGGCGCAGCAGATCGCGCATCTGGGCCGCCTGGCGCTCGCGGTCGTGCCGGTTCTCCTCGAGGCCGGCGACCTGGGCGTTGATCTGATCCGCCATCTCGGCGAACCGCTCGCTGAGGGTTCGGATCTCGCCGCCGCCCAACGGGACGATGGGGTCCTTGAGCGTGCCCTGGTGCAGCTCGCGGGCCTGCCGCGAGAGCGTACGCACCGGGCGGGCGGTGATCTCGCTGAGCACCATCGCCAGTGCGATGATCACCATTAGGGCGAGCGCCAGAACGATGAACGCCTCCGGGCGGGAGATGCCGTCGAGGATCGAGGGCGTGGGCTTGGTGACGATCACCGTCCACGGCGCCGCTTCGTATCCGACCGGGACCGCGACGGCGGCACGGTCAGTTCCGTTGATGTCGGTCATGCGGAAGCTGGCGGACTCACCCTCGAGCGCCAGGGTGATGACGTCCTGGTGGTTCGTGATCAGGAGGTTGTTCTCGCGGTCGATCCCGCCGGTCGAGAAGAGGATATCCATCTCCGTCGCGACGGCGATCTCGGACGACCCACGATTCGACGGCATCACCGACTGCGAGAGCCGGTCGATCTGGATGACGCCGCCGATGACCCCGATTGTGCGGCCCGGTGGCTGGGTGGACGCCTCCGACGACCCTCCCGCGACGGGGGTGGGTGTGGGGCCGGGGGGATTGCTGGCCGCCGCGTTGCCGGTGTCGGTGCTGGTGGTGGTTTCCTGCACCGTCGTGACCGGCACCAGCACCACGATGCCGTAGGTGTCCTCGGATATGGGGACACGCGGGGAGACGGCCGCGGTGTTCTGTGCGACCACCTCGTCGACCTGGTTCGAGATGTAGGAGAGAAGTGATTCGGGGTCCGTGCCCGAGCTAGTGATGATGTTCTTCTCTGCATCGACGAGGAAGATGCTCGAGAGCTCCGGGCGCACACGGCGTGCCTCGCCGAGATCGATCTCTGCGGCCGCCGCGTCGAGCTGCACCATGCTGGGTAGCTGCGTGATGCCTTCGAGCGCGTCGGTGTTGGCCGCGAGGTTCGAGCTGATCGAGCGGCTCACCGAGCTGGCCAGCGTGATTTCGGAGGCGTACTCCTGTGCCAGCCGGCGGTCATGATCGCGATTTGCGGCATAGCCAAGCACCGCCGTGAACGGAATCAGGCTGGCAATCGCGAAGATCAGGAACAGGGTTCGGAGAGACCATGTTCTCATGCGAGTTGCGCCTCGACCGAATATCGCGGCTGCTGCATGATGGTGATGTGGGTTCTATCGAACACGATGTTGCTCACTCAAGCGCCATCCCATCGAAACCCAGCTGACATGTGACAGGCAGGTGGACACAGTATGACCCGTTTCGGCGCGAACGTGAAGGCGGCAAGGAGGTGCTTCGCCTGAAGGCGAACGCGGCAGTCACCTCATTGTGCCACCCTGTCGACGCTGACCACCTATACGACGGGACCTCAGAAGCTATCCGATTGACCCCATGTGGCGGCTCGATCGGCGCATTGGGAAGGGAATGACCCATGGAGAACGTGCTCATCATTGGCGGTGGTGTCGTCGGTACGAGCGCCGCGCTGCACCTCGCGGAGGCCGGCGCCTCGGTGACGCTGGTGGACCGGCATGACGACGGCCACGCGACCGCGGCGGGAGCCGGGATCATCGCGCCGGGCACCAGCATGCGCCCGCTGCCGGCGTTCTTCCCGCTGGCGGCGGATGCGGTGCGCTATTACCCAACCCTCGTGGAGAAGCTCGCCGGGCTCGACGCCGGAGACACCCGCTATGAGGTCATCGGCCAGCTGTTCGTCGCATCCAGCGAGGAGGAGCTGGCCGAGCTCGACCACGTACAGCAGGTGATGGACGACCGCTATCGCGAGGGTATGCCGAATCTCGGCGAGACACGCCGGGTGGATGCCCACGAGGCGCGTGAGATGTTCCCCGCGCTGGGCGACATCGCCGGCGCCATCCACGTGCCCGAGGCCGCGCGTGTGGACGGCGACTATCTGCGAAACGCGATGGCGACGGCGGCATCGAGCCTCGGCGTCAGCGTGCTGATGTGCGACGCGCGGATCGTGTCGGCGACGGACAGCTCGGTCGAGGTGGTCGTCGAGGACGATCGGATGACCTTCGATCGGGTGATTGTCGCGACCGGTGCGTGGAGCAACCATGTGCTGGAGCCGCTCGATGTTCGCATACCGGTGGCCCCGCAGAAGGGGCAGATCATGCACATCGGCATGGAAGGCGCCGACACGAGCCGATGGCCGATCATCGGTGGCTTTGGCAGCCAGTACATCCTCACGTTCGCGCCGAACCGGGTTGTCTGCGGCGCCACGCGCGAGACGGGCTCCGGCTACGACCTGCGCGTGACGGCGGGCGGGTTGAACTCGGTCACGAACGAGGCGCTGCGGGTGGCGCCGGGGCTGGCGGACGGCACGGTGCTCGAGACGCGTGTCGGGCTGCGGCCGCTGTCGGATGACGGGCTGCCGTTCATCGACCGGGTGCCGGGCCACGAGGCAGTTGTCGTATCGACCGGCCACGGTCCGTCGGGCCTGCAGCTCGGCCCGTGGTCGGGCGTGCTCGCGGCCGAGCTGGCGATGGGGAAAGAACCTTCGTCCGACATCACGCCGTTCGCGCTGGGTCGGGCGATGCAGCCGGTGCGGCAAGCCGACATGGACCAGGTGTCCTGACCCGGATCAGCCTTGACGCTGCTCGAACTCGATCAGCGTCTTGATACTCTGGGGCGCCTTCCTCGCGATCGAGTCGACGTCGCCGTCGAACGGGATTCGCTCGGTGAACATGCGCTCCAGCAGGCCCGGCCACAGCCGTTCGAACTCGTCCAGCCGCTCGACCGCGTTGGTGAAGTCCTCGAGGCCTGAGTTGACGCTGCCGACCACGGTCTTGTTGTTCGCGACCAGCTCGGTGTTGAGCCGGCCGGCGTCGATCTCCAGCATCTGGTCGGGCTCGGTGACGCTGATCAGCACGAGAACCCCGTTGCGGCCAAGGAGGTGCATCGCTTCGATCGCGAGGCGGCTGGAACCGCTGCACTCGAGGATGATGTCGATGTTGGGGAGGTGGCTGCAGACCTCGGCCAGCGGCTCCTCCCGCACGGAGATGTACTCGCCACCTGCCTCCTCGATCACGCTCGCGGCGCGGTTGGGTTTCGGCGTGCGCGCGGCGGTCACGACCCGCATGCCGCGGGCGCGGAGCAGCATGGTGCCGAGGATGCCGATCGGCCCCGCGCCGAGCACCAGTGCCGTCTGCGGCTTCCAGTAGGCCATGCGCTGCTGGATGAGATCGACCTGCCGCACCGCCTTCTCGACCACCGTCAGCGGCTCGACCAGCACGCCGACCGCCTCGAGATGCGCCGGCACCGGGAAGAGGTAGTCGCGCTCCTCGACCCAGTACTCGGTGAGGAAGCCGTGCCGGTGGACGATGCCACGCTCCTCGTACTTCCCCCACAGGCACATGTCGGGCTGGCCAGCCTCGCAGGCAGGGCAGCCATCCGGTCGGCGAACGCTGGCGGTGACGAGATCGCCCGGCTCCAGATCGGTGACGTCGCTGCCGGTCTGGACGACGCGGCCGAGCACCTCATGCCCGATCACCAGCTCTTCCTCGGCCTCCGGCGCGATGCCGAGGACACCGTGGATGATCTCGCGGTCGGTGCCGCAGACGCCGACGCGGATGGTCTGGACGAGCACGCCGCGCGCGCTCAGCGCGGGCACGGCGATCTCGGTGCGATGGACGGCGCCGGGACGGTCGGGGTAGATGGCGATCGCGCGTGAGGTGGTCGGTAGCGCCATGGCGATAAGCTCTCCTGAAGGACGTGGGTCGAGCGACGGGTTCGGTTATGGATGTGATAGCCGATTCTGGCGTATACTGAAAGGGCCTGATTCGAGGGCAGTGTCGTGGTGCGCCGCATGCGCATCGTTCGCTGTCAACGTACGCATCAAAGGTGGTGATGAGCATATATGCGTGTCGAACTTCGCGATAACGAAGGCTTCGAGCAGCTGCTTCGGCGTTTCAACAAGGGCATCGAGCGGTCCGGAATCATCCGGGAACACCGCCGTGGGCTGCGGTTCATTTCGGTTCAGGAAGAAAACCGTGCCAAGCGCCGCAAGGCCGAGCGCCGGCGCCGCCGCAACCAGAACAAGTGATGCGCTGATCGGCTCGAACACACGCTGAGCTGAGTGTCACCAACCGCCCCGGGCATCGCCCGGGGCGGTTTCTGTGTACGCGAGCACATGTTCAGGCGGGCCCGGGCGGGTGGCTCTCGCCAACACGCAAGCCTGGAGGGCCACCAGCAACGCTATCCCGCTACCCGTTGCGCTCCCGCTCGGCGATCTTCTGCTTGACCGTCCCGATCTCCGTCTCGACGTCCCGAAGGCGACGCCGGGCAAGCGGGAGCCGCTCGGCGATTCGGTGCTGCTCCTCGATCTCCGCCGCGCGTTCGTTCAGCAGCCGGTCGCGCTCCCGGAAGAGCTCCTGTAGCCGCGCCGTCCGGCGGGCACACGCCTGGCACCGGCCGCGATAGTCCGTCCAGCCGCCGCAGGTTGGGCACGGCCTCGCGAGATCGGCGAGCGTGATGCTCTCCGGCATCGGCTCCTCTTCGAGCCGCGTGTCGCGCAGCACCGTCGCCAGCCCGTCGATCGCGCCGATGAGGTGGTGCAGCAGCGGGGCTCGCAGATCGCGCGGCACGTCCTCCGGCATCACCGCGGCTGCTTCGCCCTCCGTCCGCCGGAGGTCGCCACGGAGCACCTGGTGGCCGCGCTCGGCCCAGTCGAGCGGCTCCTCGTAGACGAACCGCTCGTCCCCGACGGTGAACCGCACTGTTGCCACATCGTTTTCCATCTCGACGGAGAGATCCGTGATCGGCGTTTCAGGGACGGGGTAGTAGGGGGCAGGCGCGACCTGCTCGGCCGCCTCGCGGTCCCGGTCGACCGTCTCGAGCGCCTCGGAGAGCAGCCCGATGCGCTGCATCCACGGGTTGTCATCCTCGGTCGCAAGCTCGCCCTGCTCGATGTCGTACAGCACGCCGGTCCGCCGCCGCTCCAGCGACGCCAGCTTCCGGGGCAGGTCCTCGGGCTCGCCGGGTCGACGGCGGCGGCCGCCGAGCTGCTCGACGAGGTGGGCGGGCAGCTTGTGCTCCGGCTCGCCCGGCACGCCAGGAGACACGAGTGCGCCGGGCTGCTTCTGCTCCGCTGCCTGCTCCGGCTGCTCAGTCTCGCCTGATTCCGGCTCGTCGTCGTGGTGAAAGATGCGTCTCCAGACCATCGGCGGGTCCTCCTCTGATGTCGTCGCGCAAAGTGTCGCACAGCCGTTGCCTTGACCGGTTGCCGCGGCTTGGCAACAATAAAGCCCTGTACACACCGACAACTCGCACCGTGAGTCGCGGGACAGCGACCGGGAGGGCGTGTGAGCGACCAGGCACTATCGCAGAGACTGGCGACGACGGCGGAGGAGGCGGTCAACGGCGTCGCCTGGCGCCCGGATGAGGCGACGCTCCGTCGCAGCGTGCTGCAGCGCCTGATCGAGCGAACCGGCTCCGGATCGTACGCCGCGCTGCTGGACCGGATCGCACGAGACCCGGAGTGGTACTGGCGCGAGGCCCTTGCTGACCTCGATCTCGCCTGGCAGAAGCCACCGGAGCGCATCTGGGACCTCGAGCGCGGCCCGATGTGGCCCCGGTGGTTCCCGGGAGGCGCGTTCAACTGCGTCGAAAGCTGTCTCGATCGCTGGGTCGCGCGGGGCGACGGCGACCGGACCGCCGTGATCGCCGAGGCGGACGACGGCACCGAGACGACCCGCACCTACGCCGAGCTGCTGGACGAGACGGTTCGTGTCGCGGCCGGTCTCCGTGCCGCCGGGGTGCGGCCGGGAGATCGTGTTGGCATGCTCATGCCGATGATCCCGGAGACCGTGGTGGCGATGCTGGCGCTGGCGCGTATCCAGGCGGTGAGCGTGCCGCTCTTCTCCGGCTATGGCGAGGATGCAATCGTCACGCGGCTCCAGGACAGCGGCGCGACCGCCCTGATCACCGTCGATGCGTTCCAGCGACGCGGGAAGCGGGTGCCGCTGAAGCAGACGGCCGATGGCGCGCTGACGAAGGCGCCCGATGTGCGGCTATGCGTGGTGGTTGGCCATGACGACGGTGACTGCGCGATGCGGGAGGGCCGGGACGTCTGGTGGGGCGACCTGGCAGATGTCGCCGACGCCGAGTCCCTGGTGCCGGAGACGCCGGCCGACGCGCCGCTGATGATCATGTACACCTCCGGCACCACCGGTCGGCCCAAGGGCGCGGTGCACATCCACGCCGGCTTCCCGATCAAGGCAGCGCACGATCTCGCCTATTGCTTCGACCTGCAACAGGACGACGTGCTGTTCTGGCTAACCGATCTCGGCTGGATGATGGGACCGTGGCTGATCTTCGGCGGGCTGATGCGCGGGTCGACCATCGTGCTGCTGGAGGGCACGCCGGACCACCCGGGGCCGGGGCGGCTGTGGGAGATGGTCGAGCGGCACCGCATCACTGTGCTGGGCGTGGCGCCGACGGCGATTCGGGCGTTGATCCCGGCCGGGGCCGAGCCGGTCATGTCCACCGACCGATCTTCCCTGCGCGCGCTGGGCTCGACCGGCGAGACGTGGAACCCTGACCCCTGGTGGTGGTTCTTCGACGTCGTCGGCGAGCGGCGCTGCCCGATCATCAACTACTCCGGCGGCACGGAGACTTCCGGCGGCATCGTCAGTGGATTGACGATCCTGCCGCAGCGTGCCTGCGCCTTCAACGGGCCGGTGCCGGGGATGGTCGCCGACGTCGTTGATGAGACGGGGCAGTCGATGCCGATCGGTGTCGGCGAGCTGGTGGTGCGGGCGCCGTGGGTCGGCATGACGAACGGGTTCTGGCAGGATCCGTCGCGGTATGAGGAGACGTACTGGTCGCGCTTCCCCGGCATGTGGGTGCACGGCGACTGGGCGGAGATTGACGCGGACGGCTACTGGTACATCCGCGGCCGCTCCGACGACACCATGAACATCGCCGGCAAGCGGATCGGTCCGGCGGAGATCGAGAGTGCGGTCGTGGCGGAGGGGAGCGCGCGGGAGGCGGCGGCGATCGCGATCCCGCACCCGGTGAAGGGCAGCGAGATCGCGGTCGTCGCGGTGCTGCGTCCCGGCGTCGAGGACTCCGAGGGGCTTCGCCAGGCGATGTGCGAGGCAGTGGCGACGCGACTCGGGCGGTCGTTCCGGCCGGGGCATGTCATCTGCGTCGAGGCGCTGCCTCGCACGCGAAATGCGAAGATCATGCGGCGGATGATCCGGGCGGCGTGGCTCGGGGAGGACCCGGGCGACGCCAGCGCGCTGGAGAATCCCGAGGCGGTCGATGCGATCCGCCAGGCGGCGCTGCGAGCGGAGCCGTAGGAGGAGCCAAGCCTGTCGTCTCGACCAGGCGCCGAAGGCGCGCGTGGAGAGATCGCGTCGTCCACAACACCGTCGGGTGTGACCCGCAACGCGATGTTTCCCACTCCGCACCTTCCGGGTGCTTCGGTAGAAGTGACATGTATTGTGACCACGGCTAGGGGCAGGAGGGCAGCATGGACGAGCGATTGCGGCGTGATCAGTTGCATGGCATGGAGATGACCGAGGCGGAGGCGCGCATACCCGAGCGACGCCAGAGGGAGCGCACCTCGTACGCGCTCGAGTGCGGCCTCCCCTCGGCGATGAGCGTGAAGGACCGCACCATCCCGCTGTTCAACCGCTCCTATCGCACCTGGGCGCACCACGGCACCTATCTCAACGTCCCGTTTCAGGAGGACATGCGCGAGCTCGGCAGCCCGGACGTTGCCTTCGTCGGCGCGCCACTCGACGCCGGTACGACCTTCCGTCCCGGTACCCGGTTCGGCCCGCAGGGGATCCGGCAAATGTCGGGGCTCTCTTCCGGCTACAACTTCGAGATGGGCGTTGACCTCTACGAGTCGCTGGACATGGTCGATGTCGGCGACGTCAACGTGATCCCGGCGAACATCGAGAAGAGCTTCGACCAGATCGACAAGGCGGTCGCATACCTCCACGAGCACGCCATCTTTCCGGTGGTGCTCGGTGGCGACCACTCGGTGGGGTACCCCGACATCCGGGCGATGGCGCCGTATATCGACGGCAACATCGGCATCATCCACTTCGACCGGCACAGCGACATCGCTGAGTACAACATCGACGAGCGCATGCACGGCACGCCGTTCTTCCACGCGACGAACATTCCCAACGCGCCCGCGAGCAACCTCGTGCAGATGGGTATCGGCGGGTGGCTGGGCAACCGGTCCGGCGTGAAGGTTGCGAGGGAGCGACAGGCGTCGTGCATCACGCTGACCGACATCGACCGCTACGGGCTGGATCGGACGTGCGAGCTGGCACTGGAGCTGGCATGGAAGGACGCGAAGGCGGTCTTCCTTTCGTTCGACATCGACTCGATCGATCCTGCCTTCGCACCGGGGACCGGCACGCCGGAGGCGGGTGGCCTGCTGCCCCGCGAGGCACTGACGATGCTTCGGCTGCTCTGCCGGGAGGGACTCGCGGGGATGGAGGTCGTTGAGGTGTCGCCGCCGTATGACCAATCGGACATCACGTCGGTGCTGGCGTCGCGGATCATCAACGACGTGCTGGGCATCCTCGTCTCCGAGGGCAAGCTCGGCCGGATGCCTGAGATCGACGAACAGATACCGGTTGACGACACGACCGGCGATCAGCCGACGGGCGGGTAGGCCCGGGCATCCAGCCCAATGCTGTCATTTCGACGCATCTTGGAGGCCCCTGTTGCGCGGTGTGCTGCCGTGGTGTCATGCTTCGCGCATGTCGAAGACGGGCGATACCCAGCCACTGGCTCCCATCCAACCCTCCACATCGCCGCTCGCGCCAGACCGCGCCGAACCGGAAATCGCACCTCGTACCGACGCCCGTCGCCGGAGACATGTGGGGCGATGGGTCGTATCGATCGCCGTTTCGCTGATCGTCATGGCGGTGGCGGGCATTGCCGGGGTGATGGCGCTCGTTTACCTGCAGGCGCGGACCGACGAGGCCCGGCCGGTCGACGCGATCATCGTCCTCGGTGCGGCGCAGTACAACGGGGACCCTTCGCCCGTGTTCCGCGCGCGCCTGGCACATGCGCTCGAGCTCTACAACGCCGGAGTTGCGCCGAGGATCGTGCTCACCGGTGGCAAGCAGCCTGGCGACCAGTTCACCGAGGCGGAGTCCGGCATCGCATGGCTTGCGGACCGGGGCGTTCCCATGGACGCCATGCTGATGGAGAACGAGGGGCACTCGACGTGGGGAAGCCTGCAGCGCGTCCCCGCGGTGCTGCCCGCGAGCGGCACACGCGTCCTCGTCGTCAGCGACGGATTCCACCTGTTCCGCAGCGAGCTGATGCTCCGGCATCTGGGGTACACGCCATACAGCTCGCCGGTGTCCGACGGCCCGATCAAGCCGTGGTCCCCGGTAGAATTCTCGTACGTGATTCGGGAGACAGGTGGCGTGCTCGTGTTCCTGCCGACCATGATCTTCGGTTGAGCGTGGGGCGCGCGGGAGTTGGGATGCTCACCACAACGCCCCTGACTCCCGAATCGACGCGCTGAGAAGTCAGGGGCGTGCCCAGGAAAGTGTGGACCGGTAGGGGCTCGATCGGATCCTGGTTACGGGGTGATCACGACCTTCAGGACGCCGTCGCGCTGATGGCCAAACAGGTCGTAAGCCTCGGTGATGTCGTCAAGGGTGAACCGGTGGGTCAGCAGCGGCTTCACGTCGAGCCGCCCATGGCGCACCATCTCCATCAGCTGGCGCATGCGCTCCTTGCCGCCCGGGCAGAGCGTGGTCACGATCTCGTGGTCACCGAGGCCACCCACGTAGGCGTCGACCGGGATCGCCAGCTTGCCGGAGTAAATGCCGAGGCTGGAGAGCGTGCCGCCTGGCCGGAGCGAGCGCAGGCAGCTTTCGAAGGTGCCCTGCGTGCCGAGCGCCTCGATCGCCACATCGGCGCCACGGCCCTCGGTCGCCCGCTTGATCGCTTCGACGGGGTCCTGCTCCTTGAAGTTGATCACCTCGTCGGCGCCCATCCGCTTCGACATCTCGAGTCGCTCGGGAATGCTGTCGACGGCAATGACGTAGGATGCGCCCTTGAGCCGCGCGCCGGCGGTCGCGCACAGACCGATCGGGCCCTGCGCGAACACGACGACCACGTCGCCGATCGTGACCTCGGCCTTCTCCGACGCCGAGATGCCGGTCGATGCGATATCGGCCAGCAGCACGACGTCCTCGTCCGTGAGGTCGTCCGGGATTTTGGTCAGGTTCGCCTGCGCGTAGGGCACCCGGTAAAACTCGGCCTGAACACCATCGATCGAGTTGCCGAGCCGCCAGCCGCCACCGGGAACCCAGTGATCGTGAACCCCGGCGCATTGCGCCGACTGCCCATGCATGCAGTAGTAGCAGGTCCCGCACGGGGTGATCGCGCCGACGAGCACCCGGTCGCCGACCTCGTATCCTTCGACGCCGGGACCGAGCTCATGAATCACGCCGACGGGCTCATGGCCGAGCACGCGCCCGGGCTCCACTGGCCACTCGCCCTTGAGGATGTGGACATCGGTCCCGCAGATCGTCGTCATCGTCACCTTGACGATCGCCTCGCCCGGCCCGGCCGATGGGATCGCGACCGCGTCGAGCCGAAGATCGTTCACACCGTGGAAGACGGCCGCCTTCATGGCGTCCGCGCGCTTCCTCGTGTCGGTTCGCTCTGCAGTAGTTGCCATGGTCGCACGCACCTTTCTCTTGCCGCGCGGCGCGGCAGCGAATCGATGGGCACCGACAGGCAGGGACTCGCATCGCGGCCCGCCGATCACCGGTCTACATAATGACCATGACGCCATGCCAACCGCATCATCGAATCACGACCGCACGTCTCAATAGCGCAACAGGCGCGACAATGAACTGCTGGCTCAGGCCGGGACCGCCCGCGTGAAGGCATGCAGATGCCCGGACATGCGCAGATCGCCATGACCATAGGCGTCTTCGCCGTGGCGTTGCAGGAACGGTTCGCGGGCCGCATGGACGAGCTGTTGAAGGGGTGATGCTGTGGTCGCAGGGCCGATTTCCGGGCGTGCTGTCGTCAAAACGGTCGCCAGAGACACCGATCCCTGGTTGGATCTCTCCAACCAGGGATCGTCTTGCCCGAAGCTCCACGGTATTCTGTGTGGTGCCGGAGGGGAGATTCGAACTCCCATGGGTCGCCCCGGCGGATTTTGAGTCCGCTGCGTCTGCCGTTCCGCCACTCCGGCCGGTACGGAGGCAAATTGTACCGCACGGGCAGGAACGTTGTCCCAGCGGCCGGGATCGGTGTGTAATGGCGTGAGTGGCGGCAGAGGCCGCCGGCACGCGGGGTTTTTCAGCTCGTGTACGTCATCGATGAAATGATCCAGGACGACATCGAGGAGGTGAGTGCGGTCGAGCACCGCAGCTTCCCCTCGGCATGGCCGATCTCGGCATACCGTCGCGAGCTCCGCAACCGTCGGCAAAGCTTCTACATCGTATTGCGCGACGATCCCGAGGCGCCGGAAGCGCTCACCACGACCCCTCGCCGGATCGAGGAGGAGAGCGAGGAGGCGAGCCGCTTCCCCTTCCTGCCATTCCTCCGGCGGCAGTCGTCGCCCCCGAAGAATTCGATCCGCGGCTTTGCCGGCATGTGGGTGCTGCTCGATGAGGCGCATATCACCACCATCGGGGTCGATCCCGCGTACCAGGGCCAGGGCCTTGGCGAGCTCCTGTTCGTGGCGCTGCTCGATGAGGCGATGCAGCGTCAGGCGACCTGGGTGACGCTCGAGGTGCGGGTGAGCAACGTCACCGCGCAGTCCCTCTACCGCAAGTACGGCTTCACGGTACAGGGGCGCCGGCCACACTACTACAGCGACAACGGCGAGGACGCCTTCATCATGTGGTCCGAGTCCTTCAAGGAACCCGTGTACCGCGGGCGCGTCGAGGAGCTTCGCCGCGCGGCGATTCGTCGTGTCTCGAGCTCGGTCGGACTGGAGCTGGCCGAGTGACAGCCCGTTCCGTGATCCTCGGCATCGAGACGTCCTGTGACGAGACAGCGGCCGCTGTTGTCGTCGATGGGCGGGAGGTGCGATCGAGCGTGATCTCGTCGCAGATCGCGCTACACCGCAAGCATGGCGGCGTCGTGCCCGAGCTGGCGGCGCGAGGGCAGATCACCGCCATCACCCCGGTGATCGAAACCGCGATGGAGGAAGCCGGCGTCGGCTCCAGCGAGCTCGACGCGATCGCGGTGACGTACGGGCCTGGCCTGGCAGGGTCGCTGCTCGTGGGCGTGAACACCGCCAAGGCGCTGGCGATGGCGTGGCAGAAGCCGCTCATTCCGGTCAACCACCTCGAGGCGCATGTCTACGCGAGCTGGCTGCGGCAGCCGGACCCGGATGCCCTCGCGCCGGCGTTCCCGACCGTGGCGCTGCTGGTTTCCGGCGGTCACACCGCGCTGATCCTCATGCAGAGCCACACCGAGGGAACGCTGCTTGGGCAGACGATCGACGACGCCGCCGGTGAGGCGTTCGACAAGGGCGCGCGGCTGCTCGGGCTCGGCTACCCCGGCGGTCCCGCGATCCAGCGCGCCGGGGAGGCCGGCGACCGCACGGCGGTGGCGCTGCCGCGCGCGTGGCTGGACAATTCGCTGGACTTCAGCTTCTCGGGACTCAAGACTTCGCTGCTGCGGCACGTGCAGCCCTGGCGCCTGCCGGACGAGCCGCGAGAGCTGCCGCCGGGCACGGTCTTTCCGCCGCACCAGCCGCCGAGCTACCGGGATGGGTTCCCGATCGCCGACTTCGCCGCGTCGTACGAGGGGGCGATCATCGACGTGCTTGCCACGAAGGCGACATGGGCGCTGGAGCGGACCGAGGCGAGATCGCTGGTGATCGCGGGCGGGGTCGCCGCCAACCGGGCGCTGCGCGAACGCCTGCGGGAGATGGTACAGGAGCGGTTTGGCCCTGGTGGCCCGACAGTATCGTGGCCGGACCTCGCGTACTGCACCGACAATGCCGCGATGATCGCCGGGCTCGCGTACCACCGCGAGCCTCTGTCCGGCGACGCGGCGTGGACGCTGGACGCGTACCCGAACCTGCCGTTCGGTGCGCGCGTTCCGTAGGGACTGGGATCTGTCCCAGCCCGGCCGCCCGCAGGGTGGCGATGCGGGGATGAACCATCGTACTGTTGCGGCCGCTGTGGCCGCCCCTATCGACTGCTCGTTTCAGGGGGAAATGGTTGGACGCTGATCTCATCACCGAAGCACATGCGTTTGCGGTCGAGCTGGCGCGAGAAGCCGGCGGGGTCCTGCGGGAGCGCTTCGACGGCCCGCGCGACATCGACCACAAGGGCACGATCGATATCGTCACCGACGCCGACCGCGCGTCGGAGACGCTGATCGCCAACGCCATCCGCGAGCGCTTTCCGGACCACCGGCTCCTCGCCGAGGAGGGCGCGACGGCTGCCGCAGATGACGCAAGCCCATACCGGTGGGTGGTGGATCCCCTGGACGGCACCACCAACTTCGCGCACCGGTTCCCGCACTTTGCAGTCTGCATCGGGCTCGAGCGCGATGGCGAGCTGCTCGCTGGCGCTGTCTACGATCCGATGCGCGACGAGATGTTCGAGGCGGCGAAGGGGCATGGCGCGCGACTGAATGGCAGCCCAATCCGCGTTTCGGATCGCACCGAGCTGATTTCTTCCCTCCTCGCGAGCGGGTTCCCGTACGACATCGAGGCGCGTGGGCTCAGCAACCGACTCTGGACGCGCTTCAACGACAGCTCACAGGGAGTGCGGCGAGCGGGCGCGGCCGCGCTCGATATCGTCTACGTCGCCTGCGGGCGCGTCGATGGCTACTGGGAGCGGCCGGTGATGCCGTGGGACAAGGCGGCGTCCTGCCTGATCGCGATGGAGGCCGGCGCGCGGGTAACGGGGCTCGCCGGCGAGCCGTTCGATGTCGATGACATCGGCGCCACGGTCGCGAACCCGGCGCTGCATGCACTGATGGTCGCCGAGATCAATGACGAGATGGCACGCGGGTAGGTGCCCCTGCGTCAGATTGCGCGGGTGATCTGGTAGACTCAGCGCACGTTCCGGTTGCGATACGACACCAGCAGTGAGAGAGTAGTCGGCGGACCGCCGGAGCATCCGTGCCGGTACACCAGTGACAATGCGCAACCCCGATCGCCGCCTGGCGGTGTCCATGCGGGCGACGGAGGAGGAAAGTGACGATGAAGCTCATCATCGCCATCGTTCAGGATGAGGATGCCGATGCGGTGACCGAGGCTCTGATCGAGGCGGGGTACCGGTTCACCAAGATCAGCACGACGGGCTCCTTCCTCCGGACGGGCAACACCAGCCTCATGATCGGTGTCGAGGACGAGGGTGTGCAGGGCGTGCTCGGGATCCTGCGGCGCACCGCGCGACGCCGGACCCAGATCGCGGTGCCGTACTCGCCGGCGTTGGAGCCGGGGCTGCTCTACATGCCGGAGAACTTCGAGGTCGAGGTCGGCGGCGCCGTCGTCTTCGTCGCCAACGTCTCCCGGTTCGAGCGCATCTAGCGGGGCGGTCGCGAATCGTCGCCGCATTCCAGGGTTTTCGAACGCCGCCGTCCCGGGTATTGTTCGGGACGGCGTTTTACGTGTTTCGCCGGCATTCGGCCGGCGCAGTATCGAGAGGAACCAGACTTCATGGCATCTGAGACGACAGCGTGGCCGGAGCGGGTCTCGCGCGAGGCGATCATCGACGTGGCGAGCTCGCTGATCTCCATCCCGAGCGTCAGTGGCGACGAGAAGGACGTGATGGACTTCGTCGCGACGTGGTGCGAGGAGCGGGGCATCAACTACGTGGTGACCGCGAAGGATCCGAGCCGGCCGAACGTGGTGGCGTGGGTTGGCGATCCGACGAGCGGGCCGGTCATCGCCATGAACGGGCACCTCGACACCGTGCCGGTGTCCGATGCGAAGAGCTGGCGGTCCGATCCGTTCGACCCCGTCGTCTCGGAGGACGGCAAGAAGCTCTACGGTCGCGGCTCGTCCGACATGAAGTCGTCGGTCGGCGTGATGATGACGATGCTGGAATTGTTCAAGGACGCCGGTTTGGACGGCGCGCTGATGGCGCACATCGTCTCCGATGAGGAGACGAGCGCGGTCTACGGCACGATGCACGTGCTGGAGCAGGTCGAGGACGGCAAGCTGCCGAAGCCGGACTATGTCTTCATCGGAGAGGGCAGCCAGCTCAAGGTCCGCAACGCGGAGCGAGGCATCGTCGCCTTCAAGATCACCTTCCTCGGCCGCGCCTCGCACACTGCCGTGGCGCGGGTGATGGGTATCAACGCGATTTCCAAGGCGGCGAAGGCGATCCTCGCGCTCGAGGGCGACATCGACAAGTACCACCCCTCGGTCGGGTACCCGGTGATCAGCATCAACACCATCGAGGGCGGCGTGGCCCACAACGTGGTGCCGGGCGAGTGCAGCTTCACGGTCGACCGCCGGCTCATCCCCGGCGAGACGAAGGAGACCGTCACCGAGGAGATCCGGGCGACGCTCGACGAGATTGCGGCGGAAGACCCGGATTTCAAATACGAGATAGAGGTCGACCCGGACGGCGGGTACATCCCGGCGAACATCACGGACGAGGACTCGCCGCTGGTACAGGCGTTCCAGAAGAGTGTGAAGGCGGTGACCGGCAACGACCCGGAGTTCTTTGTGCAGTGGGCCGGCGCGACGGATGGTCGCTTCTACCGCCTGGCGGGGATTGACACGGTCGGCATGGGCCCTTCCGGCGAGGGCGCGCACGGTGCCAACGAGTGCGTCAACATCGACGACCTGTACACGCAGGGCAAGATCTACGCGCAGACGATCTCGGACCTGCTTCACGCGAAGTAGGACCCGCCAGTTCTCAAATCAGCGATAGCGAAACCCCGCCCATTGGCGGGGTTTCTGCATCCTCACCTCCACCGTGGCATTTCGGCCGGAGTACCCGAAGGGCATGAAGCGGAGAAATGCCATGCTCGCGGTGGTCGCGCAAGGCTATGTACGCGTTGCAGGCACCCACTTGTCGAGCCAGGTGACGATGCGCTCCATCACATCAAGCTGGTGCTCTCGCTCCTGGATCGGGTGTCCCTCGCGCGGGTAGCGGACGAACTGTACCGGTGCTCCCGCCCGCTGCAGTGCCCGGAAGAACTCCTGCCCCTGCGTGGGGTGAACGCGGTCGTCGCTGTCGCCGTGGAGGATCAGCGTCGGTGTGGTCACCTTCGACGCCTGCCGGATCGGCGTGCCGGCCGCGTAGTACTCCCAGTTCCCTTCATCGTACGGATGGCCGGGGTAGATCAGCGTGTTGTAGTCGGGGATGTCGCCCGCGCCGTGGTCCGACGTGAGGTTGGCAACCCCGGCACCCATCACGGCCGCCTTGAACATCCGCGTCTGCGTGATGGTGCGGGCGGTAAGGTAGCCGCCCCAGCTCCAGCCACCGATCGCGAGCCGGTTCGGGTCGGCGATGCCGCGTCTCGATCATCGCCTCGGCGCCCGCGACGAGGTCCTTCGACTCGCCGCCGCCGACATCGTCCTGGAGCAGCTTCTCGAACGCCGAGCCGTAGCCGGTGCTGCCCCTCGGGTTCGGCATCAGCACGGCCCACCCTCGGCTCGCCAGCATCTGGCCCCAGTCGTGCCAGCTCAGGTTGATCCGGTCCTCCCATTGCCAGGCGGGTCCACCGTGGATCTGCACGAAGAGTGGCAGCTTCGTGTCCGGCGCCACGCCGCGCGGGCGGATCAGGATTCCCTCGATCTCGACACCATCGAAGCTCTGCCATCGGACGACCTCTCCGCGCGCGAGCTCGTTCTCGAGGTCCGTGTTGAGATGCGTCAGTCGGGTGGTTGAGTCCTCTGGCGCGATCGTCCAGACATTCTCGGGCTCGTCGCTGGCTGACCACACGAACGCGACGGTGTGATCGTCGGCTGAGGCGGAGATGCCAGCGTCGGTCGTGCCGCGCTCCCGCAGCGCGCCGGGCGAGAGCGGCTCCCGACGTCCCGTCTCGAGCGAGACGCGATAGAGACGGCCGTGCACGCCCTCGACGATCACGGCGAGAACCGAGTCCGGGCTGGCATGGATCGGCGATGATGTCCTCGACCGATCCGTGCAGCTCCGGCAGCACGTTGCGGCGAGGACCGCCGTCCCATGGCATGCACCAGATGGATGGCGATGGAGCGGCTCGATGGTCGTCCCCGATCACGGCGACCACCCGCCTGCCATCGACCTCTCGCACCACCGGGCTGCCCGGCGCCGTCGGGAATGTGGCGATCTGCCGCTCGATGCCGCCTGTTACTGGCACGCTGGCGAGCCGGGTGGTGCCGAAGCGGGCGTTCGCGGTCGGCAGCGCCGCAGTTACGATCACGAGCTCCCGGCCGTCAGGGGCCCATTCGTAGTCGAGCACCGAGTGGCTGGCGGTGGTGAGGCAGCGGTGGCTGCCGGACTCCGGGGCGATGACCCACAGTCGCTGATGCTTCGGCTCCTCCTCGACGACGATGTGGTCGCGCTTGTCCTCCTTGCGCTTTTTGTCATCGTCGGTCTCCGGGTCGGCCATCAGGAACGCGATCAGTGATCCGTCCGGTGCCCAGCGCGGCTGGCTGATCTCGCCGCGAACCTCGCCGAGCTGTTGCGCCTCGCCGCCAGCGGCCGGAATCAGAAAGAGACCGGCGCGGTCGTCCTTGTCGTCACGCGTCGAGGTGAACACGAGACGGGAGCCGTCGGGAGACCAATCCGGCTCCGAGGCGCCGGCCTTGCCACCGGTGAAGGCGAACGGCTCCGCGCCGTCCCGCGCCATCCAGATGGTCGACCGGGCACGGTCGTCCTTCCTGGAGACGTACGAGAGGGTGTAGGCGACGGCGTGGCCGTCCGGTGAGACGCGCGGCGAGGACGGTCGCGTGCGGTCGACGATGCGTTCGAACGAGATCGGGTCGGTGCCGGGCATGCCATTCTCCAACGGTGTGGTCAACGATCGGGATCAATCAGCTGTCGGTGCGGAGGCGAGCGTATCGTGCGTGATCAACACGTTGATTCGAGACTATCAGGTACTCGCGGGCGATGCCTTCGAATCGGAAGCCGCTCTTCTCCAGCACGCGCCGGGAGGCCGTATTGTCTACCGCGGCGACCGCTTCCAGCCGTTCGATCGCCAGGCCGTCCGGGTCGAACGCGATCGCCATCACCTGCCGAACCGCACCGGTCATGATGCCGCGCCTGTGGTACCGCGGATCGAGCGCGTACCCGAGGTTGGCGATGTGATGCGAGCGTGAGGTGACGTCGACCGAGACCCAGCCGGCCGGCTCGCCGCCGATCTCGATGATCCATTGCAGCTTGCCGGTTTGCTGCGGACTGAGTGGGGCCGATCCCCGTTCGGCCAGCTGGCGCTCGAGCTCCTCGACCGTCCCCGGCACGATGGGTTGATATCGTCGGGTTTCAGGGAGCGACCGAAGGGCGTGAATCGCAGGTGCGTCTCGTTTCCGGACGCGTCGAACGGTGAACAGCTCGGTCATCCGTTGTCTCCCGCGGGCAGGCGATGCGGAACGAGAGCGGGTTCGAGCACCTCGTCGCTGCCGAACGGCCACCACCAATTCCAGCGGCCGAGCAGCACCATCGAGGCCGGCAGCAGCACCAGCCGCACGACGGTCGCGTCGACGACGATGGCGACCAGGAGCCCGACGCCGATCGCACGGATGGCCATCACGTCGCTGGTGCTGAAGGCGAGGAAGACCACGCCCATGAGGACCGCGCCACGCGAGACCACCGCGCGTGCCCCCGTGATGCCACCGATGGTCGCGTCGTGGTTGTCGTAGCCGCGCTCGCGCAGCTCGCGGATGCGAGCGAGCATGAATACCTCGTAGTCCATGCTGACGCCGTACATCAGCCAGGTGAGGATCACCGGCACCACGATCACCGTCGTGCCCGCGCCATCTGTCCATGGCGTGCCGATCTGGAAGAGCCATGTCACCGCGCCCAATCCGGCGAGGACCGGGATGGCGTTGAGCACGACCGCCTTGAGCGGGAGCACGATCGAGCGGAAGGCGAGCATCAGCACGACGATGGTGGCCAGCACCACGGTGATGATCGCCGGCAAGCTGATGTCTTCGACGGATGCGACGAGATCGGCGCTGGCGGCGTCCGCACCGCCGACGGCGAAGCGCAGGTCGCCGCCTGAGAGCGGGCCGGCCTGGCTGCGAAGCGCCGCCACCAGGTTGGTGCGGGCACCCGCATCGGCGGACGGTGCGATCTCGATCACCGCGCCGGTGGCGGTCAGGAGCGGGCGCGCCTGCTCCACGAGCGTTGGATCGAGCGCGAGCGAGGCGGTCAGCATTGGTGACGACACGCCGCCCGGCACCAGGTCCCAGACGGTGGTCACCGAGCGCACGCCCGGCAGGCTCGCGATGCGGTCTGCCGTCTGCTTCAGGCTGAAGAGGTTGGAGGCATCGAGCATCGATCCATCGACGGGCGTGACGATCACGGTGATCGGTGTTGCGGTGACGGTTGGAAACTCCGCCGTGACGGCGTCAAGCGTGACGAGTGCTTCGGTATCGGCGGGCAGGACGCTGGGATCCGGTCCGGAGGCGCGAATGCTCAGAACCGGGACGATGACTGGCAGGAGAATCGCGACGCCGATGATGAGACTCATGACGGGTCGGGCGCCGACCAGGCGCAGCCACCGCGACGATGGTGTGTGGCCTGGGCGTGGCGGGGAAGCGGGACGGCAGCGGAGAGCCGACATCCAGGCGGGCAGGAGCCACCGCTGGCCAAGCGCGACGACCGCAACGCTGAGCACCCCGACCATCCCGATCGAGCGAGCGGCGTCGACCGGCAGCAGCGCGAGACCGGCCATGCCGGCGACGACCGCGAGCGCCGCGATGAGCACGGTCGCGCGGGTGTGGCGATCGCCATCGCGGTGGGCGTGCCGGAGCGCAAACAGGAGCCCGAAGTCGAGCGAGAGCGCGATCGTGAGCATGCCGGCGGTGGAGAGGGTGAAGATGCTCACCGTCACGATATGGCTGGCGGCCGCGATGAGGAGAAGTGTGATGGCGAGTGACGTGACGGTTGTCAGCACGATCGCCATTGCGGGCCGGTAGCCGCCGGCGAACCATACCAGCAGCAGCAGCGCGATCGGCAGCGCGATAAGCTCGGCGCGCAGGAGGTCGTCCTTGACCTGGAGCCCCAGCTCGCCCGTGAGCGCCGGAACGCCGGTGATGCGCGCGTCGAGGAGATCGCTCGCCGTGGCACGCTCGATCTGCGGCAGGTGAGAGATCGTCGTGGGAAGATCCGCCTCCACCTGGACCACAGCGAGCCACGACGCACCGTCGTCCGACACCAACCCCTGGCGCAGCGCAGCGGTCGGCGCGTTCAGCGGGGTGTACACGGCGGTCACCCCTTCGAGCCCCCGGAGCTCGCTGGCGATCCGCGCCACCTCGCGACGCGTCGCGAGATCCTGAAACGAGCCGTTCCGTGGTGTGAGGAGGATGATGTGGCTGGTGGCGCGCCGGTTGAACTGCGAGGCGAGCTGGTGATCGACCCGCACGGCCTCCGAGTCGGCCGGGATCCAGCCGCCGGAGGAGAGCCGCTCCGTCACCGAGGTCAGGGCGATCCCGGCCATGGCCAGCACCGCAATCGTGCCCAGGACGAGCGCGACGCGCGCCAGCAGCGCGGGCAGGGTGCGTTGGGGGAGGCGTCGGCGCATCGGCATCCCGTATGGGCGGAGCCTACGCTCGCCGCCGCCCGGATATGGCACTCGGATACAATCGGGTTCCCTTCGGTGGGGTGTCGGTCTCACGCTCTGGCCGCGCATCTGTGGCACTGTTGTCCCAGCATGGACGAACGCCCCGAGCGCAGTATGAATCAAGGATACGCAATGGTGCAGGACCAGGGTACAGCGACGTCCGCCGAGACGCGGCGGCTTTCGGACGATATCTACCTGCTGGCGGGGCTGCTCGGGGATGTCATCACATCGATGGCGGGAGAGGATGCGTTCGAGCTGGAGGAGGCCGCCCGCTCGCTGGCAAAGCGGCTCCGGCGCGGTGACGAGGACGCCGGCGATCAGCTCGAGCTGCTGGTGAGCGAGTCGGGCACCGAGGATTTGCGCATCCTTATTCGCGCGTTCACGAACTACTTCCAGCTGATCAACCTGGCCGAAGACAACGAGCGCATTCGCCGCGTCCGCTCGCGGGAGCACGCCAATCCGGAGCTGCCGCGCCGCGGTTCGATCCGCGAGGCGATCCAGCGAATGGCCGACTCGGGCGTGGACGCCGAGCGGATGCAGGCGCTGCTGGATCATGCGCAGGTGCGGCTCGTGCTCACCGCGCATCCGACCGAGGCGCGTCGCCGGACGGTGATCGCCAAGCTGGCGCGCATCTTCGCGGTGATCCGTGAGCTGGACGAGCGCCACGCGCTGCCGCATGAAGTCCGTCGCGCCAGGGGGCTGCTGGCTTCGACCATCGCGGAGCTGTGGAGCTCGAACGAGCTGCGCGGTGTCTCGCCGACGGTGATCGACGAGGTGCACGGGGTGCTCGTCTATCTCGGCTCGACCCTGGTGCAGGTCATCCCGTTGATCTACCGGGACCTGGAGGATGCGCTGCGGGACGCGTATCCCGACGCCGGGATCACGGTGCCGCCGTTCCTCACCTTCGGCTCGTGGATCGGCGGAGACCGCGACGGCAACCCGTTCGTCACGCCCGAGGTGACCAGCGAGGCGCTGCGGATCATGCGCGACGCGGCGATCACGATGCTCGAGCATCGGCTCACGGAGCTTTCCGGCCGGCTCTCGCTCTCCGACCAGATGGTGAAGCCGAGCGACCACCTCCAGCCGATGATCACGCGGTACGCCAGGCGCTTCCCGGAGCTCGCGGCGCGCCTGCGGCGTCAGAACGCCGGCGAGCCGTACCGGCAGCTGGTGATCCTGATGCGCGAGCGGCTGCGGGCGACGCGCGAGCAGCAGCCAAACGGGTACCAGCAGGCGCGGGAGCTGCTGGACGACCTGCGGCACGTCGAGATCGCCCTGCGCGAGCAGTCCGCCGGCATGATCGTCGGCGGCGAGCTGCACGATGTCATCCGGCTGGTCGAGGTGTTCGGGTTCGAGTTCGTCAAGCTGGATATCCGCGAGCACGCGCGGCGGCACGGGCAGGCGCTGGCGGAGGTGCTGCGGGCAACCCGCGTCGAGGACGACTACCTCTCGCTCTCCGAGGAGGATCGTCAGGCGCTGCTGATCCGGGAGATCAACGACCCGCGACCGTTGATCCCGCTCGATCTCGAGACGCTGCCGCAGACCGCGCGGGAGGTCGTCGAGACGTTCCGCATGGTGCGATGGCTCAGGCACCATGGCTACCCGGACGCGCTGCAGAGCTACATCATCTCCGGCACGGACGCGCCGTCCGACATGCTCGAAGTGCTGCTGCTGATGAAGGAGACGCGTCTCGCCGCCGACGGTGGCCGTGACGCGCAGCTGCGGATCGCGCCGCTGTTCGAGGAGGGCGGCACGCTGGCCGCCTCGCGCGAGACGATGCAGACGATGCTCTCGTTCCCGGAGTACCGGGCCGCGCTGGCGGGCGCGGGCGGCGTGCAGGAGATCATGATCGGCTACTCCGACTCCAACAAGGATGTCGGCTACCTCGCTTCGACGTGGCGGCTCCAGCAGGCACAGCGGCGGCTGGCACTGTTCATGGAGGAGCAGGACGTCGAGTACGTCTTCTTCCACGGTCGCGGCGGCTCGATCGGCCGCGGTGGCGGCCCGACCAACGTGGCGATCATGGCGCTGCCGGCAGGCACGATCAACGGTCGCATCAAGATGACCGAGCAGGGCGAGGTGATCACCACCCGGTACAGCACCGAGCAGATCGCCCATCGCGAGCTCGAGCTGACGGTCGGCGCGATCCTCGCGCACACCGTGATGGGCGACCGCATTGTCGACCCGGGCCGCCGTGAGCGATACGAGACCGCGATGGAGCGCATGGCGGAGGTGTCGGAGGCGACCTACCGCGATCTCGTCTACGGCGACCCGGATTTCATCACGTTCTTTCAGCAGGGCACGCCGATCGACGCGATCGCGCGGCTCCAGCTCGGCTCCCGGCCGGCCAAGCGGACGCAGTCCGATCGCATCGAGGACCTCCGTGCGATCCCATGGGTGTTCTCGTGGACGCAGTCGCGCATCATCCTGCCGGGGTGGTACGGGCTCGGCGCCGCCCTTGGTGACGCCATCGAGCGAGAGGGGCTGGACTTGCTGCGGGAGATGGAGCGGGAGTGGCCCTTCTTCACGGCGCTGCTCGCCAACGCCGAGATGGCGCTGGCCAAGGCCGATCTCACCGTGGCGCACCGATACGTCGATCTCGTCGCGGACGACGCGATCCGCGACCGCATCTGGGGCCGCATCCAGGATGAGTTCCGCCGATCCGTGGAGACGCTGACCTCTGTGCGGGAGGAGGCATCGCTGCTGGACCGTGATGCGGTGCTGCAGCGCAGCATCGAGCGGCGCAACCCGTATGTCGATCCCCTGTCCTATATTCAGGTGGAGCTGCTGGAGCGGCTGCGTGCCAATCCCAACGATGACGACGTGCTGCAAACGCTCCACCTCGCCGTCAACGGCATCGCGGGTGGGCTGAAGAACACCGGATGATTGATCTCGCCACCACAACCTGGGCCGATATCGCCGTCGACGGGGTCGGAGCGTCGATGGGTGGTGGCGTGCTGACATACGCCGTGCCGGAGTCGCTGGCCGGTGAGCTCGAGCCACGCCAGCTGGTGTGGGTGCCGTTGAAGTCGAAGCTGGTGCTCGGGATCGTCGCGCGCGTTCACGACAGGGAGCCGATGTTCGAGTCGCGCGAGCTGCATGCCCGTGTGGAGCCGGTGATGGGTCTCACCGAGCCGCAATGGGAGCTGGCGAGGTGGCTGGCACGGGAGACCGCAAGCGGGCTCTACGCCACGGCATCGCTCTTCCTGCCGCGCGGCATCGCGAACCGGATGGTCGAGTGGTACGCGCTCGTGCCGTACCACGAGGAGCTCAACGCCGAGGAGCTGACCGCGACCCAGCGGGGTGTGGTCGACGTGCTTCGTGAGGAGAGCCCGCTGAAGCTGGACACGCTCCGGAGCCGTACCGGGCGCTCGCTGACCACGGTGTTGCCCGCGCTCGAGGAGATGGGCTGGGTCCGCCGCATTCGCCGCGTGAACCAGCGCCGCGCGGAGCTGCCGACCACCCGGTACATCCGACTCGTCGATCCGGACGTGGAGCTGCTGGCAACGGCGAAGCGCCAGCGCGAGGTCGTGCAGGCGCTGCGGCAGATGGCGCGCACCCGGCGCTCGGGCGACTCGGACCTGGTTGAGGAGATCGCGTTTCGCGATCGCGTCGATGTGTCTCGCGGGATCATCACGGCGCTCAGGGACAAGGGTGTGATCGAGGAGGTGGAGCTCACCGAGGACCGCGTACCGAAGCCGGCTGCCGGAGCCAGCGCCGCGGCTGACGCCCGCCCAGGAGCGCGTCTGGAGCGCCTTCCGCGAGGCGCTGGAGGGTGGTGATCCGACGCCGCACCTGCTCTTCGGCGTGACCGGCAGCGGCAAGACCGAGATCTATCTGCGCGCGGTCGGCTGGGCGCTGGCCCACCAGAAAACGGCGATCGTGCTCGTGCCGGAGATCGGGCTGGCGACCCAGGTTGTGCGGCGGTTCATCGGCCGCTTTCCGGGCCGGGTGGCGGTGCTGCACTCCGCGCTCAAGGATGCCGAGCGGCTCGAGGTGTGGGAAGGGATCGCGGACGGTCGATACGACGTGGTCGTCGGGCCTCGCTCGGCGCTGTTCGCGCCAATGGACCGCCTCGGGGTTATCGTCATCGATGAGGAGCACGACAGCGCGTACAAGCAGGACACCGAGCCGCGGTACCACGCGCGGAGCGTCGCCGAGTACCTGGCGAAGCAGGCGGGAGCCGGGCTCGTCATGGGAAGCGCCACGCCTGCGGTCGAATCCGCGTGGCGCGCCGACCATGGCGAGTACCGCAAGCTCGTGCTGACGGACCGTGTCAGCCCGGCGGTAATCGACGAGGACCATGGCGCAGCGGGCTCGCTGGAGCTGCCGGACGTCGAGATCGTCGACCTGCGGCTGGAGCTGCGGCAGGGGAACATCTCGCTGTTGAGCGGCCCGCTGCAGGATCTGGTGCGTGGCAGCCTCGATCGCGGCGAGCAGGCGATCCTCCTGCTCAACCGGCGGGGACAGTCGACCGTGGTGCTGTGTCGCTCGTGTGGCGCGCGGCTGATCTGTCCGTTCTGCGAGATTCCGCTCGTGTTCCACCGGGACAGGGCGACGCTCATCTGTCACCGTTGCAACTACCACGAGCCGCCGCCGAAGGTCTGCCCGGTGTGCGAGGAAGGGCAGCTCGACTACTTTGGCGCGGGCACGCAGCGGGTCGAGGAGGAGGTGCGGCACCTCTTTCAGGGCGCGTCTGTGCTGCGGTGGGATCAGGACAGCGTGCGGCGGCAGGGTGGGTACGAGGCGATGTTGCGGCGCGTCGAGCACCGGGAGGCGGATATCGTCGTTGGCACGCAGATGGTTGCCAAGGGGTTCGACCTGCCGGGCGTGACGACCATCGGCGTGATCAACGCCGACACGATGGTGCACCTGCCGGATTTCCGGGGCGCCGAGCGGACCTTCCAGCTGCTGACGCAGGTGGCGGGTCGCGCCGGGCGACGCGGGCCGGGGGGCAAGGTCGCGATCCAGACCTACACACCGCGGCACTACGCCATCCTCGCCGCCGCGCAGCACGACTACGACGCCTTCTACGAGGCGGAGATCGCGTTTCGCGAGCAGCACCGCTTTCCACCCTTCACGCGGCTGGTGCGCTACGTGGTGCGCCAGAAGAACGAGCGGCTGGCGGCGCTGGAGTCCGAGAAGATGGCGCGACAGGTAGCGAAGCACGCGCGGCTCTCGGGGGTCGAGATCGACATTCTCGGTCCGACTCCGGCGTTTGCGGCGAAGGTCCGTGGCGAGTACCAGTGGCAGATCGTGATTCGCTCGAGCGACCTCGAGCCACTGCTCGACGGTATACCGACTGCGCCCGGGTGGGTCGTCGACATCGACCCGCAGAGTATGATGTAGGGAGTGATTCGTGAGCCGCGACTGCGGTCTCACCCAGGAGAAGTTGCGTAATGGCGATCATGAAGATATTGATTGATGGTGACCCGAGGCTGCGCGAGAAGGCGGCGAAGGTGCGCCAGGTTGACGACGATCTGCGCCGGATCGCCGGTGATATGTGGGAAACGATGACCGATGCCGACGGCGTCGGGCTGGCCGGGCCGCAAGTCGGCGTGATGCGCCGCATCGTCACGGTGCATGTCGCGCCGGGCATGGAGCATGAGGACGATCCGGAGTACCGATACATCCTGGTGAACCCGGAGATCGTGCGCGGCTACGGCGACATCGCGGCGCTGGAGGGGTGCCTCAGCATCCCAGGCTGGGCTGGTGAGGTGGTGCGGCGCGAGAGCGTGACCGTCAAGGCGACGGACCTCGACAACACGCCGATGCGGATCAAGGCGCACGGGTACCTCGCCCGCGTGCTCCAGCACGAGATCGACCACCTCGATGGCATTCTCTACACGGACCGCATGGCGGATGACGCGAAGCTGCTCCGTGTCGATGAGGACGATCTCGAGGAAGAGGCGGCGCTGCTGTCGCACTCGTAGGTTAGCCCCGCCAAAGCAACCATCGACACACGACAGGAATACTGTCATTTCGACCGGAGCCCACGAAGTGGGCGGAGTGGAGAAATCGTCTCATCCCAGTCGAGTTGCCGTGGGCGGCACGATTTCTCATCCACGCTGTCGCCGCATTGATCGGAATGACAGAGGCGGCAGGATGACGGAGTTGGAGATTACCGGACCGACACCTTCGGCGGGTTGATGCGCTGGTGCTCGGCTTCGATGATGTGGGTGATCTGCGCCACAGCCTCCTCAAGCCGGTCCGACTCATTGAAGACGACGTAGTCGAACTCGTCGGCCCGGTCGAGCTCCTCGCTCGCGGTGGCAAAGCGGCGGTCGAGAGCGTCCTCGTTGTCCGTCTTGCGGGAGCGAAGGCGCTCGCGCAGCTCCTGCATCGACTCGGGCGCGAGGAAGATCGAGATCGGGTTGGCGACCTTCTTCCGCAGCGTCTCCGCTCCCTTGACATCCACCTTGATAATCACGTTCCGGTTGGCGGCGAGCCCCTCGACGATCGGCCGCTTCGGCACGCCGTAGAGGTTGCCGTAGACGTTTGCGCTCTCGATGAAGTCACCGGCGTCGATCTGCCGCTCGAACTCGTCACGGTCGATGAAGTGGTAGTGCACGCCCTCGATCTCGCCGGGACGCATGGCGCGTGAGGTCGCGGTGACGACATACTGGGCGTCGGGATAGGTCAGGCGCAGCTGCTCGAGCACGGAGTCCTTGCCCACGCCCGAGGGACCCGAGATGATGAAGACGCGCGGTGAGCCGGTATTGCGAAGTCGCTGGATGTGTTGATCACCGTGGTGAAAGCGTTCCTGCACATCTGACTCCATGGGACGGCTGGCGGTGGACTGCGCGTGTGTACTCAAGCGTGATCTCCTCGGAAAACTGCGGGTCGGGAGGGCGACCGCTTCAACTGTGTCACGATAGTACGATGAAACGCCCGATGTGGGTGGTTCGCGTCAGGAATACCACAGCATGTACGACGTATTGACAACTGCGGCGATGATCGGGGAGCTGCGCGAGCACGTGCTCGACGGTCGCATCCAGAAGCTGGGGATGGTCGATCCACTCACGGTTGCTGCCGAAGTGTACGCCAATGGCCGAAGGCAGGCGCTGGTGGCCAGTGCCGATGCGACGCAGGCGCGGCTGTATCGGGCCTCCTCGCTGCCTTCCTTCGACACGTCGGTCGTCACGCCGTTCAGCCTCCAGCTCCGCAAGTACGTGCGCGGCGGCTTCATCATCGATGTCACCCAGCCGCCGCTGGAGCGCGTCATCGAGCTGACCATCGCCCGCCGGCTGCCTGACGCGGCGAAGCGCCGTGGTGTCGCCGAGGTCGAAGACGACGATGATGAGGTGCCCGTAGACGAAGAGGACATCTGGGGACGGCCGGATGTGGTGCGCACCCGCCTCATCGTCGAGATCATGGGGCGCCACAGCAACCTGATACTCGTCGACGAGGACGGGCTCGTGATGGAGAGCGCGAAGCGCGTGACGCCATCAATGAGCCGCGTTCGCCCGGTGCAGCCGAAGCGCGAGTACGTGCCGCCCCCGCCGCCGGACCGGTCCGACCCGCGGCGTATCACCGGTCCGGGGATCGAGCTTTTGCTGGCGGGCGAGAAGCCCGGGCGCAAGCTGCACCAGGCGCTGGTGAGCGGACTCCGCGCGGTGAGCCCGCAGATCGCCCGCGAGATCGCCTTCGAGGTGACGGGGAGTGTCGATGCGACGGTAGGCTCAGTCGCCGAAATCGACCCACAGGAGATCGCACGGGAGGTGCGCCGCCTGTTCGAGCCGATGGTGCTCGGTGGCTGGCAGCCGACGGTGTACCGGCGGGACGGTGCGGTGGTGGAGTACAGCGCGGTGCCGATGCGCCACCTCGCGGCGGATGCTGAGGCGGAGTCCGCGGAGTCGATATCCGCCGCGATCGAGGCGTCACTGGAGTCCGAGGGGCAGGTTGTCCCGCAGGACCACGGGCAGATTCGGCAGCGGCTGCTCTCACGGATTAGGGCGGCGAGCGATCGGCTGGAGAGCCGGCTGCAGTCGCTGCGGGACCAGCAGAAGCGGGCGGAGGAGGCGGACCGGCTCCGCCACGCCGGCGAGACGATCTACGCCTGGATGTGGATGATCGAGCCGGGTCAGGCAGTGCTGGAGGTCGAGGGAGAGGAGCCGATCGAGCTCGATCCTGCTCTCGACGCCAACGGCAATGCGCAGGAGTACTTCGAGCGCTACCGCAAGGCACAGCGCGGGCTGGAGCAGGTGCCGCAGCGGATCGAGGCGGCGGAGCGCGAGGCGCAGTACCTGCGTCAGCTGGCGACCCAGGCGGAGCAGTCCCAGGGGTTCAACACGCTGGAGACGCTGGCGCAGGAGCTCGACGAGTATCTCGTGGAGCACCCAGGCGGCCGGGCCCGTGAGCAGCGGGGCCAGCCGCCCAGGAGGAAGCCAAAGTCCGGGCAGGGGAGCGCGCCGGACCAGTTCCGGACACCGGACGGGCATGTGATCTACGTCGGGCACTCGGGCAGGCAGAACGACCAGGTGACGTTCTCCATCGGCGGGCCGGACGACACATGGCTGCACGCGCGGGGAGTCGCCGGGTCGCATGTGATCATCAAGTGGGACTCGTCGGCAGAGGACGAAGACCCGGAAACGATCGAGGCGGCGGCGTCGTTGGCGGGATGGTACAGCGCGGCACGCGAGAGCGGCTCGGTGGACGTGGACGTCGCAAAGCGGCGGCACGTGCGCAAGATCTCGGGCGCTGGGCCGGGGATGGTGACGTATCGGAACGAGCACACGATCGTGGTCACCCCGCGGGACGAGAAGGCGCTACGAGAGGCGGGGCGGATCGAGTAGGCTCGTCTCTCCGCAATCTGGCTCAATCATGATTGCCTGGGCACGGGGGTCCGGGCCTACCAGAAACAGCAACGAACACGCCCCGGTCCGTCAGGACCGGGGCGTGTTCGTTGCTGGACGAGCTGGGATGCTACACGTCGTCAGGGGATTCGGACCGCATGGTGCCGCGGCTGATCGCCTTTTCCGCCTTGTCGACGTTCTTCGCGGCAATTGGTTTCGCCGGCTCGGCGGCGTCTGCCGGATCAGCCACGGCCGAGCGCAGCGACGTCTTGGCGAAGATCACCGAGATAACGATCCCGGCCTCGTAGAGGAACGTCAGCGGTAGCACGACCAGCGCGAGGTTGACCGGGTCGGTGGTCGGCGTGATTACCGCCGCCGCGACCACGATGCCGAGGAAGGCGAACTTGCGCCACTTGCGCATCTGCTTCGGGGTGACGATGCCGATCTTGGCCAGTACGAACATGATCACCGGCAGCTGGAAGGCGATGCCGAGACCCATCATCAGCGCCAGGTAAAAGCTGATCGTCTCCTGGGCGTCGATGTTCCACTGGATGTAGTCGCCGAGGAAGTTTGAGAGGAAGGCCAACGCTCGCGGAATCGCGAAGAAGTAGGCGTAGGCCACGCCGCCGATGAACAGGATCGACATGAACGGCAGCGAGGTGAAGAGGACGCGCTTCTCCTTGCGCGTCAGCCCCGGTGCGAGGAACGCGACGAGCTGATAGATGATGTTTGGCAGCGTGATGCCGACCGCGACGTAGAGCGCGATGCGGAAGAAGATGGTCACCGGGTCGGACGGGGAGCGGATGTCGAGTCCCTGGTCGACCTGCGCCGCTTCCTTGATCTGCGCCAGGATCGGGTTCACGAGGATGGCGCCGATGATGAAGCCGATGACGATGCCGAACACCATCTTCTTGATGCGGCTGGCGAGCTCGGTGAGATGCTCCTGAAGCGTCATCTCCTCGAAGACGTCGGGCTCGTTGGGGTCGTATTGGGGCAGGCGTGGAATGTGGAACTTCCACGCCGGTACCTTGATCACGCGTGCCATGTCATTCGCCCTTTCGCGTCCAGCATTGTCAGGTAAGCCAACGCGAGAAAGCCAGGCTTTCAGACGCGAGGTCCGACCATGTAACGTCAGCGACGGAAGTGACGACCAGAATGGAACACACGGTTCGTCGAGGATGTCCAGATGAGGTGGACGAGCAAGGGAGCGCGGTCTTCATTCGCGCTCCCCCGTGCTGCCGGAGGTCGCAAGTCGTGGTGCGTCAGGCTGCCTGGTGCTCGTTGATGTAGGAAACCGCGTCGCCGACGGTGCGGATCTTCTCGGCGTCCTCATCGCTGATCTCGACGTCGAACTCCTGCTCCATCGCCATGATGACCTCGACGAGATCGAGCGAGTCCGCGTTCAGGTCCTCGATGAACGCTGCGTTCTCGGTGACCTGATCCTCTTCCACGCCGAGCCGCTCCGCGACGATTCCTTGCACACGTTCGATTACGGTAGCCAAGCCTGTTCCTCCCTGCTGCTGTTCATTTCATCGCGACACGCAACGGCATGTCGGCCCCTGGCCGGGTCGCCATCGCGCTCCGCTAATCATACCCGTTTTTCGCACGGCAGCGCCGGAATTTACCGGACCCGCCGAGGAGGTCTCCGGGTCATACCCGAGGATTCTACACGACCAGTGCCGACGGGGTGTAGCGGCTCAGGCGCCGCCCCCCGGCGTCTCCCCGTCCGGCAGCTTGCGCGACACCGTGCCGAGCACGCCGTGGACGAACCGGCCCGAGTTCTCGGAGCCATAGTTCTTGGCGAGCTCGATCGCCTCGTTGATCGCGACACCTACAGGTACCGTCTTCCTCTGCTCCATCAGCTCGTATATCGCAATGCGCAGCACGTTTCGATCGATCGCCGCGAGCTGGCCGACCGGGAATGCCGGCGCGGCCTCGCCGATGCGGGCGTCGATCGGCTCGATGTGCCGCAGCACGCCGGCGAAGACAGTGGTGGCATAGTCCCGCACGATCGGCGGCACGTCCTCGTCCTCGCGCAGCCGGACGCTAATGTCAGCGTCATCGTGACCGGTAAGGTCGTGCTCGTAGAGCGCCTGCAACGCGAGGATGCGGGCCTGGTGGCGGGTCGAGGTGGCCGTCACCGAGGACGAGCCGGCCATCGGTCGCTTCTTGCGGCGCGGCTTGCGCTTGCGGGGCCGCGCCGCTTCAGATCCTGTGCCGCTGTCACTCTTGGGCGTGGCTTCTGGCGAGTCGTCGGGGGCAGATTGCTCCCGTGCCTCGTCGCGGGGGTCGTCAGTCATGAACGGGGTGGGTCCTTGCAGTGTACGGAGGCGCGGCAAGCCGTCAGGCAGGCTCGATCGCGTCGATATAGATGTCGACCGCGCTGGCGGTCATGCCCAGCATGCGCTCCACGGCGCGGGAGACCTGGCGCTGGATTGTGCTGGTCAGCTTCGTGATGTTGGTTCCCTGCCGGATGCTCACGGCGATGTCCGTTTCGATGCGGTCGCCATGCACGGCAACCCGCACCTTGCCGTCGTCGTAGCTCTTGCCCTCGTGCTCGTGCGGCAGGCGGGTCCGCCGTGGGCGCGGGCGCAGCTCGATCACGCCGTCGATGTCGCAGACCGTGAGCTCGATCAGCTCGATCAGCACCGCTGGCGCGACGCGAATGGTGCCACGGACGGCGCCGGCAGAGCCCGCCGGGCTGGAGACGACATCGGTGGTGGCGGCGTCCGTGGCCGGGCGCTCGGTCATCGCGCCACTCCCTTCGCCAGGTGCTCGTGCTGATCGTTCTCGCGCTCCTCGCGGTCATGAGCGTCGAGCGTCTCCATCGACCGCTCCATGAACTGCGGGATGAAGCCGGTGTGAACCTTCGCCTCGCGGAACTCCGGATCGCCGATGATCGCCCGGTGGAACGGCACCGTGTGCTTGACGCCGGTGATCACGGTCTCGTGCAGCGCGCGGCGCATGCGGTCGATCGCCTCGTCGCGGTCCTTGCCCCACGTGATGATCTTGCCGAGCAGGGAGTCGTAGTTGGGCGGGATCGTGTATCCGCCGAAGAGATGCGAGTCGACACGTACGCCCGGCCCGCCCGGGGCGACGTAGGTGCTCACCGTGCCGACGGATGGCTGGAAGTCGTTCATCGCGTCCTCGGCGGTGATGCGGCACTCGATCGAGTGGCCCCGCGGCGTGAAGTCGCTCTCCTTGAAGGGGAACTTCTCGCCGGCGGCAACGCGAATCTGCCAGACGAGCAGGTCGATGCTGGCGGTCTCCTCGGTGATCGGGTGCTCCACCTGGATGCGGGTGTTCATTTCCATGAAATAGAAGCTGCCGTCCTGATCGAGCAGGAACTCCAGGGTGCCGACGCTCGTGTATCCCGCCGCCTTTGTGCCCTTGGCGGCGGCCTTGAGCAGGTTTTCGCGCACCTTCTTCGGCAGGTTCGGCGCCGGCGCCTCCTCGACCACCTTCTGATGCCGGCGCTGGAGACTGCAGTCGCGCTCGCCGATGGCGACGACATGGCCGTAGTTGTCGCCGATCACCTGAACCTCGACGTGGCGCGGCCGGTCGAGGTAGCGTTCGATGTAGACGTCGCCGTTGCCGAACGCTGCCTCGGCCTCCGCCTGCGCCATCGAGATGCCGCGAGTGACTTCCGCCTCGGTACGGGCGACGCGCATGCCGCGTCCACCGCCGCCGGCGACGGCCTTGATCACGACCGGGAAGCCAATGTCGCGGGCGATGTGCCGGGCATCGGCGGCGTTGCTGACGATGCCCTCGGTGCCGGGTAGCAGCGGCACGCCAGCGCGCTTCATCACGCGGCGCGCCTCCGCCTTGTTGCCCATCCGCTCGATCACCTCCGGCTTCGGGCCGATGAAGGTGATGCCGACCTGCTTGCAGATGTCGGCGAGGTAGGCGTTCTCGGCGAGGAAGCCGTAGCCCGGGTGGATGGCGTCACAACCGGTGACGAGGGCGGCGCTGATCACGGCGGGGATGTTGTTGTAGGAGCGGGCGGCCGGCGCCGGGCCGATGCAGACCGCCTCGTCGGCGAGCCGGACGGGCAGGGAGTCGCGGTCGACCTCGCTGTAGGCGATCACGGCGGGCACGCCGAGGTCGCGGCAGGCGCGCAGGACGCGCAGCGCGATCTCACCGCGATTGGCAATCAGGATCTTCTGAAACATGCATCGCTCTCCTGCCGGTGTCCCGATTTGGCGCCGCTCCTCGCCCCCTGAACGCGTCCCCAAGTGTACCGCGAACCAATCGCGGCGCTGTTCGCGCCGGGCGCGCGGCTATGCCATGAAGAGGCCGCCATCGACAGTCAGCACCTGGCCAGTGATGAACCTGGCGTCGTCCGAGAGCAGGAAGGCGACCGCGCCGGCGACATCGTCCGGCGACCCGAACCGCCCGAGCGGCGTCTGCTCGAGCAGCTGGGTCTTGACCTTCTCCGGCAACACCTCGGTGAGACGGGTCTCGATAAAGCCCGGCGCGACCGCGTTCACCGTGATCCCGCGCGAGCCGACCTCCTTTGCCATGCTCTTGGTGAGGCCGATCAGCCCCGCCTTGGCCGCGGCGTAGTTCGCCTGACCCGCGTTGCCCACGAGCCCGACCACCGATGTCAGGTTGACCACGCGACCGGCGCGGGCGCGCAGCATCGGCCGCATCGCCGCCTTGCTGAGCAGGAACGCGCCCTTGAGATTCGTCGAGAGGACGTCGTCCCAGTCCTGCTCGCTCATGCGCATCATCAGCGTGTCGCGAGTGATGCCGGCGTTGTTGACGAGTGCGTCGATCTTGCCGAGATGCGCCATCGCCTCCTCGATGATGCGGCCGCAATCCTCCGCGTTGGCAATGTCGGCGGCGATCACCTTGACGTTGCGTCCGGTCGCTTTCAGCTCCCCTTCGGCGGCCTTTGCAGCGTCCGCGTCACCACGGTAGGTGACGAGCAGGTCGTAGCCGTCGTTGGCGAGGCGCTTCGCGATGGCGAGGCCGATGCCTCGCGTGCCGCCGGTGACGATGGCTCCCTTGTTCGACATGTGTAGTCCTTCCCTCTTTGCGCGTCATGGCGGGATGACCCCGCCGCCCTGTAGGGGCGGACCTTGTGTCCGCCCGGCCGCCGGCAGGCGGCAACAGGGGATCGATGCAAGGATGCGCTCGTCGCGCACGACGGGCGGATGCGCTCGCGCTATTCGCCCCGACGCGACCGTGATCCCTACGAGGCGCTGCTGGTGTTCAGCCGCTCAACCCCGGCGGTGCCCCAGCGGACGAGACCGGCGGCCCACGCGAGCCCGGCGCCGAACGCAACCAGCACGACGTTGTCGCCCTCGGCGATCTTGCCGGCGTCCGCCGCCTCCGCCAGCGCGATCGGCACGGACGCCGCCGATGTGTTGCCGTAGCGATCGACGTTGACCCAGACCTTGTCGCGCGGGAGCGAGAGCCGCCGCGCGGCCGCGTCGATGATCCGCAGGTTCGCCTGGTGCGGGATGAGCATGTCCACGTCGTCGAACGACAACCCGACCTTCTCGATCGCCTCGACGGCGGCCTCACCCATCACCTGCACGGCGAAGCGGAAGACCTCCTTGCCGTTCATCTGGAGGTACGGACGGTATTCCGGGAAGAGGTCGGCGGACTCCGGTACGAGGTTGGCCATGCCGGGGACGTAAAGGTGCTTGTGACCCGCACCGTCCGCGCCGATCACGCTGGACAGCAGACCGCGCTCCTCGGTGGATGCTTCCAGCACGACCGCGCCAGCGCCGTCGCCGAAGAGCACGCAGGTGGAGCGGTCGGTGTAGTCGATGTAGCGGGTGAGGGTGTCAACCCCGATAACCAGCACGCGCTCGTAGGCGCCGGAACGGATGAACTGCGTGCCCACGCTCAGTGCGGTGACGAACCCGGCGCAGGCGGCTCCGACGTCGAATGCGCCGGCGTTGCCGCCGAGCTCGGCCTGGACCATCGCGGCCTGGGCGACGATGAGATCGTCCGGGGTGGCGGTGCCGACGACGATGAGGTCGAGCTCATCGGCGGAGAGGCCGGCGCGCTCGAGGGCCTGGCGTGCCGCGGCGGTGGCGAGCGAGGTGGTGGTGTCGCGCTCGCCGACGATGCGTCGCTCCTTGATCCCGGTGCGGGAGGTGATCCACTCGTCCGTGGTGTCGACCATCGACTCGAGGTCGTGGTTCGTGAGCACCCGATCAGGGACCGACGTTCCCCATCCAGTTATCGCCGCGTGTGGCATGTCTCGTCCTGTCGTGAAGCCAAGGGCGGCCCTTGGGCCAATTTCTGCTGGTGATGATTGTAAGGCGGAAGGTGAGGGACGTGCGCGGTGGCGTGCGTCGTGGTGCCGTATGCGCCGGATACGAGAAAAAGGCGGGGATGCGAAATCCTCCGCCTTGTCTCACGTCGTGGTTTGCCGGCGTCGCTACGCCTCGGACCGGGTTGTCTCCTCGATCTCGATGACCTGGCGACCGCGGTAGGTGCCGCAGTTCGGGCAAACGTGGTGCGCGCGCTTCATGCTGCGGCAGTTGCGGCAGCGCACGAGCGACGGCACCTGGATGCCGTGGTGGCGACGGCGATTGCCCTGCCGGTGTCGGCTGATCTTCTGCTTGGGAAGTGCGCCCATCGTGTTTCTCCCTGTCGGGCCGCGTCACGTGTCGTGGGTGACGCTGGCCGGTGCTGTTGCGGTGCGGGTCGTCTAGTCGCTGCCCGCGCTTTCCGTATCGTCGTCATCGAGGAGGCGGGAGAGGACATCGAACCGTCCCTCGCGCTCCTCAGCCGTGTCGGCGGTCACTTGCTCCGGCGGGCCGGGGCAGTCATCGCCGCAGATCGGCACCATTGGGAGGGCGATCACGAGATTCTGCCGGAACGCCTCCGCCAGGTCGAGCTCGTGGCCCTCGTCGATCACGAACGCATCGTTGTCGTCGTCCTCCAGTTCCTCGCCGGCCATGTCGCGGTGGTCCGAGAGATCGGCGCCGCTGCGGACGTCGTGGGACTGGCGGAACTGCTCGCTGAAGTCGGTTCCCACGGCCTGCTCGAAAGTGGTCAGGCAGCGGGCGCACTCCAGCGCGACGTTGGCGCGCACAGTGCCATCGGCCAGAACGTGATGTTGCAGGCGAAGGAGCCGCAGGTTCGCTTCGAGGTCGTTCGCGAAAAGGTCCTCATCGAGCGCGAAGGCGTCGAGCTGGACGTGGATCGTTCGGAAGCTGCCTACCGGTTCCTGAAGGAGCGACGCGACGTTGATCCTGGATTCGTTGACGAGCTCTCTCGCGGTGTGGTCGCCTGGCGTCATGATTCGTTCTACCGACGCACGTCCATTGGAGCCGCGATGCCGGGGCGATCGGCGGGAACAATGACGCGCACGAAGACGCCGGGCGCAAATCCCGGCGTAGCTGTGAAAGTATAGGGAACAGCAGGGATTTCGTCAATCAGACGACCAAAAGATGCAGCCCGTGCGAGCTGAGGTCCAGGTGTGATCGCCGCACCATGACCAACACGTCTGCGTTCCGTTCCCTGAAACCGGCACCGCGGTGCCGAGAAGTTGGACGCGGGCTTCATCCATGATACATAAGCAATATCTACTGAACGGGGCGGTGATCACCGTCTCATCGTCGTATGCCGCCATCACACATGCCAGGAGAAATACCATGGGGACGAAGGCCGCCAGCGAGATCGCCGCTTCCACGACGCGCCGCACCGTTCTCAAGGGGGCGGGCAGCCTGGCGCTTGGCTCCCTGGCTTCCGGCGCCACGCCAAACAGGCAGCCGATTGCCCACGCCGCGCCGTTTGCGCAAGCTGCGACACCATCGTCGCCGAAAGCGGGCGCGGGACGGCCAAACATCGTCTACTTCATGGTCGATAATCTCGGCATGGGCGAGCTCGGCTGCTACGGGGGCGGCGTGTTGCGTGGAACGGAGACGCCGCGGATTGATCGTTTCGCCTCGGAATCGACGAAGCTTCTCAACTTCGCGCCGGAGGCGCAATGCTCGCCGTCGCGCTCCGCGCTGATGACGGGTCGTTATGCCATTCGTTCCGGCACACACACCGCCGCTATCGCTGGAGTGACCAGCGGCCTGGTGGCCTGGGAACGAACCCTCGGCGATGTGCTCTCCGACGCCGGCTACGCCACTGCGTGCTATGGCAAGTGGCATATCGGGGCGTCCGAAGGACGCTGGCCTACCGACCACGGGTTCGACGAGTGGTGCGGCCCTCCCCACAGCTACGACGAGTCGCTCTGGCTGGAGGATCCCTGGTACGACCCGGATGTCGTGCCTCCCGCGCACGTGCTGGAATCAACGCGCGGCCAGCCGCCACGGCAACTACAGGTACTGGACGTCGAGACGCGGCGGAACATCGACGCAGAATACCTGCGCCGGTCGCGTGACTTCATCGAGCGCAACGCGGATGAGAGCACACCGTTCTTCCTCTATTTCAACCACTCGATGATGCATCTCCCGACCATCCCCCGCGCCGAGTTCGCTGGCATTACCGGCAACGGCGACTGGGCGGACAGCCTCCTGGAGCTGGACACCGATTTCGGGATGATCCTCGACTGGCTCGACGAATTCGGCGTCACTGACAACACCGTGATTGTCTTCTCCGGTGACAACGGACCTGAAGAAGTTGAGCTCTGGCGCGGGACCCCTGGCTACTGGGAAGGCTCGTATTTCACCGGAATGGAGGGCTCGCTGCGCACCCCGTGCATGATCCGTTATCCCGGTGTCGTTCCGCGGGACACGGTCAGCAACGAGATCGTGCACATTACGGACATGTTCCCAACACTTCTCGGCTGGGCCGGGGTCGAGGTGCCGGGAGACCGCGTCATCGACGGGGTCGATCAGCGATCGTTCTTCGTGGGTGATCAGGAGCAGTCGAGCCGTGAAGGCTTCCCGTACTGGAATGGACCGACACTTTTCGGTGTGAAGTGGCGCAACTTCAAGCTTCGGCCTGGTCATCCAGAAGTACCTGACCGATCCCGCTTTCCCGCTGCCGACCCCCCAGATCATCAACCTCATCACCGACCCGAAGGAGCGCAGCCCGGTTGCCCTGCCGCACATCCATACCTGGGTAGCCGCGCCGACAGGCGCGCTGATCGCCGACTTCGAGGCGAGCACGCAGCAGGAGGAGCTTATCCCGGCCGGGGCGTCGCTCGACTTCGTGCCAGGACCCGCCAGCTAGTGCCGGCAGGGCTGGACGGCCCGGGACCAGCTCTCGTGTGACCCGGCGCGGCTGAATGGCATCGCCGTCGTGATGCTCCGCGGCTGGCAAGACACCTGCAGCCGCTTCAGATCGGGTGCCCGTTGTCGTCGGTGCGTGACGCCTGGGAGTTGAAGCGAACCTGCCAGATGAAGAGCGAGCCGTCCGGGCGCTCGACTGCGACGGCGCCGTCCTGCCAGATGCCGTTCTGTGCCCACCACTGCGAGCCGGCCGGGTCACCCTGGTTCTGGTGGACATCGTGCACGCCCTGCCCGAGGTGAACCGCTCGCCGAACAGGTAGACCGTCCGGCCCGCCTGCAGCTCCGCTTCCAGCGCCTTGAGCGCGTTGTCGCCGTCGCTCCGCAGCCACGGTCGGAATCGAATCTCTACGCGTGCTGGCAGCCAGCCGAGGAGCTGCTGAAGCAGGCGCAGGAGCCGCTCGTAGATGGTCCGCGGCATTGACGGCTCCGGCGATGGAATTGGTGGCGCGCCCGCTGGTCGCGGAGGGGGCAGCGGCTGCACCGGCGGGAGACCGCGCGGCCGGACCGATCGGGGCCAGATGATGCGGTCCTGCAGGAAGGGCGAGCGAAGGTAGTCGATCGCTCCGGACGACGAGTCTGGAGCCAGTTGGTGGAACCCGGGTGGCAAGCCGAGGGCATCTCCAAGGACATCGCGGCGGAGTCGGGGACTGGTGCGGTAACTGATCCCGACACCGGTCGGGGTATCGACGTCGAGCGCGCTCGTCCAGACACCTGAGGGCGTCTGCACCTCGACGTGTCCGTGATACCACCGTCCGAAATCGTCGGGTGGATCGCGGTAGAAGCGAACGAGACTGCCGACGGCGACGCCGTAGTGCTGGAGCGGCACGGTGGTGCTCCTTCCCTATCCGATGGCGACTGCTCTGTCCCGAGAACTTGACATCATCATATCAACCCCGCCTGCCGACGGTGTGCGTTCGTTGCCAGTCGCATAGCAAGTCCGGAGAAACCTGCGGCGTGGACGCAGTGCACAATGAGGCGCAGCGAGCCGGAAGCGTCCGGTCGCTGGCATGGCTTGACGCCGAAAGGACACCTCCGTGGCGACACAGACTCACACCACCGCGCTCCCGCCCATCGTATCTCGGGAGGAGTGGCAGGCAGCGCGTGACGTGCTGCTGGCGAAGGAGAAGGCGCACACCAGTGCCGGAGACGCCATCGCCGCCGATCGGCGACGGCTGCCGATGGTGAAGATCGAGAAGGATTACGTCTTCGACAGCGAGGCGGGCGAGGTCTCGCTCGCGGACATGTTCGAGGGTCGGAAGCAGCTCATTGTGCAGCACTTCATGTTCCACCCCGACTGGGAGAGTGGTTGCCCGGGCTGCACGCGCACCACGAGCCAGATCGGCACGGTTGACATGCTCCACGAGCGGGATACGACCTTCGCGCTGATCTCCCGCGCACCGCTCGAGAAGCTGCTGGCGTACCGGGCGGAGAAGGGCTGGACGCTGCCGTGGTACTCATCGGGTCGCACGACCTTCAACCAGGATTTCGGCATGACGTCGGAAACTGGCGATGAAGGGCAGGGGATGAGCGTCTTCCTGCGTGACGGTGACGACGTCTACCACACCTACCAGACCGGTGGCCGCGGGGCCGACCACCTTGTGTTGGGCTACTCCTACCTTGACCTGACGCCATATGGGCGCCAGGAGGCGTGGGAAGACTCCCCGGAGGGCTGGCCGCAGCAGCCGGCGTAGCGCTCCACGGCAATTACCGCATACCCCAGCAACGATCCCGGAGCCAGCCAGCTCCGGGATCGTTGCTGTTGCTGGTGGCAAACTGCGGATACGATGCCCTGAGACGAGCGAGCGACGCTCGCTCCTGTGCGTTGGATGCGTGAGCAAAGGGATCAATACGTGAGCAGTGAGCGACAGTTCGAGGGCAGGGTGGCGCTGGTCACCGGTGGTGGCTCAGGGATCGGCCGGGCCTCGGCGGTGGAGCTTGGACGGCAAGGAGCGAAGGTCGCGGTGCTCTCCCGCAGGCAGGACCGGATCGACGAGGCGTGCGCCGAGATCGAGCAGGCGGGTGGAGAGGCACTCGGCATCAGCGCCGACGTGACGAGTCAGGAAGCGCTTGAAGATGCCGTCCGGCAGATCGACGAGAAATGGGGTCGGCTGGACATGGTGGTCGCGAACGCCGGCGCGAATGGCGTGTTCGCCCCGCTCGACGACCTGACGCTCGACGAGTGGAACCACACGATGGCCACGAACCTGACGAGTACGTTCCTGACCGTGAAGGCAAGCCTGCCGCTGCTGAAGCGCCAGGGCGGGTCGATCGTGGTCGTCTCCTCGGTGAATGGATCGCGCAATTTCAACTATCCAGGCGCTGTCGCCTACTCAACCAGCAAGGCAGGGCAGGTCGCCTTTACCAAGATGGTGGCGATCGAGCTGGCGCAGCACAACATCCGCATCAACGTTGTCTGTCCCGGCGCGATCCGGACGAACATCGGCGAGGCGACGCACCCACGCAACATCGATACGATCCGCTGGCCGGTGGAGTTCCCGCAGGGCGTCTCGCCGCTGGCGGGCGGTCCCGCCGAGCCAGTCCAGGTCGCGCGGGTGATCGCGTTCCTGCTGTCGGACGCTGCCGATCACGTGAGCGGCACGGAGATGTGGGTCGACGCCGCCACGAGCCTGCTGGTCGGCTAGCCTCCGGCCGCCAGGTCGACGAGTGCCGCGACGACCGTATCGAGCGGCGTTGCTGCAGTGTCGATCTCGATGTCCGCACCCGCTCGGAGCAGCGGCACGACCTCCCGGGTGTCTCGCACGATCTTCGCCCGGTCCTCGGCCCGCTTCCCGAACGGGTTGGTGGTGCGCGCGGCGACGCACTCGAGCATCACGTCGGTCGGTGCGCTGAGCAGCACGACAGGATCGAACCGGAGCACCACATGATCGAAGTGGTCGTAGAACACCCCCTGATTCGACTTGCATCCAGCGATGAAGAGGGGAGATGTGATGCTTATCTCCAGCAGGCGCCGGATGCGGTTCTCCCGCCAGACCCAGTCCCGCTCAGCGGGACCGCCATCGAGCGACACCTCCCTCCATTTGCACCACTCGTCGGTGTCGGTGTCGACGGCGGTGTACACGAGTAATGCGCCGAAGGCCAGCACCGCGAGGATCAACGCGAAGGAGACACGCCACCACGGCGGTCGCGCTTGGGGCCGACCGCCGACAACCGATCCCTGATCATGCTCGCCCGTAGCGTGGTCGCTCATCGCGCACCCTTTGCGGCACCCATCTGCAAATTACATATGTGTGACCCTTGCCGGTATCGTACTCCCCGACGTCAATACGTGGACGCGCACGGTCGGCGCGGTCGTCAATCTCCAGCGAGTGTTTTCGAGTTGCCGGTCATGCCAGCGCGGTCGATGGCGAGACCGCCATCATGGCCGCGCCGTCGAGACACGCGTTGTCGGAGAGGTCGCGAGAGTACACGACCTGGAACCCGGCGTGGGGGACGCCGGCGAGCGCCCGTCCGACAGCTTCCCGGTACCGGGCGAGCTCGAACATGCCGCCGTGGAGCACGACCGCGCTGTCGTCGCCGAAGCCGTATCGCTCCGTGACGCCGGAAATGGCATGGGCGAGCGCCAGCGCGGAGGTCTCGTAGAGGACGGTGGCGAGCGGATCGCCCGCCGCGTAAAGCGCCCCCAGCGCGACACCATCCCGTGCCTCGCCGGTGCGCTGGCGGTAGATGTCCTCGATACCGGCGCGACCGGCGACGACGCGGTCGAGGCAGACGAACTCGCGACCCTCAACGCCGCACGCGCGCGTCTGTCCGAGCGGGTTGAGCGCCGGATCGAGCGGCATGTGTGCCGCTTCGACGTGTGTCGCGACGCCGTCCGCGATCACCGACGCACCCAGGCCGCTGCCGCAGACGAAGAAGGCGACGTCGCGTGCACCCTGGCCACACATCGCGAGCCGGGTGGCTGCCCCGCAGATGCCCATCACCGTGTCGTTGGCGACGAACGAGCGGCCGGGAAAGAGTCGCTCGTAATTGGCGCTGTACCTTGCGCTGAGCTCGTTGAAAAAGACCGGCAGGTTGACGGTTCGGGCGATGACGCTGCCGTTCATCTTTGTCGCGGTCGAGATGCCGACGTTCAGGTCCTTCTCGATCGCTTCGGCGGCGATGATTTCCAGGAACGCCAGGTACCCCGCGCCGCCGGCGGCGCGATGCACGCGCTCGTTGCGTCTGGCCATTCCGCCGTTGCCGAGACGGCAGGTAGCGACCCGGATCTTGTCCCCGCCGATATCGATCGCCAGCACCTCCCGGTCCGGCTGGAGCGCTGCGAGCGCCCGCTCCGGGTCGAACCGGCAGACGTCATGCGTCATCAGCAGGTCGCCCTGATAGCAGGCGACCTGCGCCGGGACGTATCGCGGCAGCGACGGTCCATCGCTGGTGTCGGCCATCATCGTCCAGTCTCCATGAGCCATGTCTCCGTCGGTTTCACCTGACCCGGGCCACCGTTCGGCGCACCGTGCGATACCATCGTACGAGGATTCCGATGACATCGCGACGGCGAGGGAGACAGGGATGGACGCACCTGGCACGCCCAGCGGCACGCTGGCGTTCCTCTTTACCGATATCGAGGGGTCGACCCACCGCTGGGAGCACCACCAGCAGTCGATGGGCGCGACGATAGCTCGCCATGATGCAATGCTCCGCCACGAGATCGAGGTGCGCGACGGCTACGTGTTCAAGACCGTCGGCGATGCGTTCTGCGCGGCGTTCCATACCGTCCCGCTCGCCGTGGCGGCGGCCATTGCGGCTCAGCGATGTATCGAGGCCGAGGACTGGGGCGAGCCGGGCCCGGTGCGCGTCAGGATGGCGGTGCATGTCGGCGCCGCCGAGGAGCGCGAGGGCGACTACTTCGGCCCGTCGGTGAACCGCGTCGCGCGCCTGCTGTCGGCGGGGCATGGGGGCCAGGTATTGCTCTCGCTGCCGGCGGCGGAGCTCGCGCGTGACAGCCTGCCGGAGGGCATCTCACTGCGCGACATGGGCGAGCATCGACTCAAGGACCTCGCCCGGCCGGAACGCATCTTTCAGATCGTTGTTCCCGGTCTCGCCGCGGTGTTCGCCCCGTTGCGGACGCTCGACAACCGGCCCAACAACCTGCCCCAACAGGTGACGCCGTTCGTGGGCCGCGAGCGCGACGTAGCTGCCATTGCTGGCCTGCTGCGCGAAGACCACGTGCGGCTGGTGACGCTCACCGGACCGGGCGGCACTGGCAAGACCCGCCTCTCGCTGCAGGTAGCCGCGGAGCTGCTTGACGACTACCCGGACGGAGTCTGGTTCGTGCCGCTCGAGGCGGCAACCGATGAGGAGCGCGTCAGCGCCGCGATCGCGCAGGCGCTGGCGGTGCGCGAGCGCGCGGGGAGCTCGCTGGAAGAGGCGGTGCTGGAATTCGTTGCCTCGCGCACCCTCCTGCTGGTGCTCGACAACTTCGAGCAGGTTGCCCATGCCGCGCCGCTCGTATCCCGGTTGCTGCGCGCCGGCGAAGGTCTCGATGTGCTGGTCAGCAGCCGGGTTCGACTCGGCATCCAGGGCGACCATGAGTATCGAGTGCCGCCGCTGGGACTGCCTGACCTGGCGGACGGCGGAACGGTCGAGGTCGAGCAGCTGGCGCAGTGCGAAGCGGTGCAGCTGTTCGTCGATCGCGCCCAGGCGGCGAAGCGCGGGTTCGAGCTGACCCAGGACAACGCTGCCGCTGTGGCGCAGATTTGCCAGCACATCGATGGACTGCCGCTCGCGATCGAGCTGGCTGCCGCTCGGGTGCGGATGCTGCCGCCACCCGCGCTGCTGGCGCGGCTGTCGGACACGTTGCGCATGCTCGTCGGTGGCGGTGCGGATCGGCCGGAGCGGCACCAAACGCTCCGTGGCACCATCGGATGGAGCTACGACCTGCTGCTGCCGTCGCAGCAGGTGCTGCTGGCGCGGCTGAGCGTCTTCGCTGGCGGCTGGACGTTCGATGCAGCCGAAGCGGTCGCCAACCCCAATGGTGACCTCGATGTCTTCACCGATCTGGAGGCACTGGTGGACCACAGCATGGTGCGCCAGGAGGAGATGCCGGACGGCGAGCCACGGTTCCATGCGCTCGTCACAATTCGCGACTTCGCCCGCGAGCAGCTTGCGACGATGGGGACGAACGAGGTGTCTCGGGTTCGGTCCGGCCACGCGGACTGGTCCGTCGAGCTCGCGGAGTCGGCAGAGCCGGAGCTGACGGGTCCCGACCAGGCGGCCTGGCTGTCTCGGCTGGACGACGAGATTGACAACCTGCGCGCGGCGCTCGGCTGGCTCGAGGAAACCGGGAAGACCGAGGCCGGGCTCCGTCTCGCCGGCGCGCTGTGGCGGTTCTGGTGGGGCCGCGGGTATCTATCCGAGGGGTACGGCTGGCTGACGCGCCTGCTCGCCCGCGCCGATTCGGTTGACACCGCCGTGCGGGCAAAGGCGCTGGACGCGGCGGGGACGCTGCTCGCCGACCAGGGTGACCTCGCAGCGGCGACCCACCTGCATGAGGACGCGCTGGCGATCTACCGGACCCTTGGCGATGCCCGTGGCATGGCATGGGTGTCGCACAACATCGGCATTGTCGCGCGCATGCAGGGGCAGGAGGACACCGCCGAAGCGGTCTTCGAGGAGTCACTCGCGCTGATGCGGAGCGCTGGGGATGAGCATGGCACATCGCGCGTGCTCAACAGCCTCGGTGCGCTGGCATTCGGACGGGGGTCGTACGACCGTGCCACGGCGCTCTACGAGGAGAGCCTCGCGATCGGCCGCAGGCTCCGGGATGAGCAACACGTGCTGATCGCGCTGGCGAACCTCGCGGAGGCCCGCGAGTACCAGGGCGACCTTGAGCGCGCTTCGGCGCTCTACGAGGACGCGCTGGTCGCGCGCGGGCGCTCGGGCACCGGTGGGAGACCGCCTTTTCCCTCTTCGGGCTCGGCAGCATCGCCGTAACACGAGGTGACTTCCCGCTCGCACGGGAGCTTCTGCTGGAGTGTCTTGATCTCTGGCACAGGGTGGGTGATCGCGCCGCACTGGCGGAGTGTCTGGAGCGCCTCGCCAGTCTTGAGGCTGCGGACGGTCAACCAGGTCGGTCCGCGAGACTGTTTGGGGCGGCGCAGGCGCTGCGGGACGCTACGGGCGCCCACGGAGCGCCGCCCTGGAGGACGGTCACAGGCGTGTCGTCGCGTCGGTCAAGGCCCAGCTCGGCATGGCGGCGTACGAGAGCGAGTACGACGCGGGCAGCGCGATGTCGGTTGATGGCGCGATTGCAATGGCCCACGAGCGCGCCGGGTAGCGCAAGGCGACGAGTGTCAGCGGCTGTTTCCAGGCAGATCGCAGCCTACGGAAACGACATTTCCATCGGTATCTACCTCGCAATAGCCATTGCCGCCGTTGCAGCAGAATCCGCACCCGTCGACGCAGTTGCGGGCGATGAATTCCTGATCCGTATAGGAGTCACAACAGAACGTGTCGCCGCAGGGCTCGCAGCAGCTGGGCTGACCGAGGTCGTTGATCATGCACACGCTGCCTTCCGTGCAGCAGTGATCGCCGCAACAGGACTCTCCTCCGCAGCCATCGCCGCATGGAGCACAGGTGGGGATCGGGTCGTGATAGCAGATGCGGGTCATGGTGCCGCACACGTCGTACGTGCAGGGATCACCGTCGTCACAGTCGGCGTTGGTGCAGCATTCCACTTCGCTCAAGAGGCTGTCATGGTGGCCAAGGTGTGCCTGGACGGCCGGCTGGGCGACCGAGATCACCTCGTAGGGGTGGGCGGGGTCGTCAGTGAAATGACAGATCGCGACCTTCTGCGGTTTCGCTCCTGCCCGACGACCACCGCCGATGAGCGCCCCAAAACCGCCCGCGAGGGCACCGAGCAGCACGTCGCGTCGCGAGGTTGCCGTTGCCATCGCCCGTGCGAGCGAGTCGAACCGTTGCCCATCCACGGCACATGCCTTTCAGCGGGCTGTCCGGCCAGGCGGCTCAAAGATGCCGCTCAGAAACGGACATCGTCGTGCTACAGCGTGATCTGCCACGAGTGTATGCCGATGACGTGCTCGCTCAAACCCCCGCATTGCCTCGATTGTGGATCGTGCCCGGCCCCGCTGGGTCAGAGGAACTCGCTACAACTTGCCGAAGGCAATGCCCTTGTAGGTCCAGCCGCAGCCGGTGACGGCATCCTGGATCGGGCCCTTCATCTCGCCGGTCGAGAACCGGTAGTTGTAAACCTCGCCGGGCCGCAGCTCTTCGGTGAAGGCGTACGCCGTGCCGAACTGGACCGACTGCTTCTGGCCCGAGAACCTGCTGGCCGAAAGCGAGAGCGTGGGAACACCGGCCGACCAGGAGACCGAGTGCTCATGGTCCTTGGTGCGGACGGTGTGCTCGGCCTCGTCCAGCTTCATGTGGATGCGAAAGACCTTCTCGAGGCTCGCTTTCGCGAAGATCTCGTACCACTGGGCATCGACGATCTTCCATTCGGCGATGAGATCGACGCCCTCGTCACTGCCATCGATGATCTGGTAGGGCGCGCCTGGACGGTTGAGCGCGAGGATGCGCTCCCGCACCTCATCACGCGAGCACGTCGCCGTGCCGGCCTCCGCACGCTTTGTCGATGTGAGCCAATCGAGCAACCCCATGATTCATGACTCCCTCGTGCTGCGACGATACGTTGCGGAATGTGTGTTTTCGACAGGAACTGGTGTTCGATACAGTTTCGCACGTGAGCTTTGGCCTATACAGTGTGCGAGCCGCGGTTTCCGCCTGCATGGGAATTGCGAGGAGGATGAGGCGATTTGAAGGCCGGGTGCGCGGCATGGCGCACCATCGGGCGAGCATCCAACAGGAGGGTTCATGGACACCTTACGGGTAGGCATCATCGGGGTTGGATGGCCGGGCCAGCGACACATCGAGGGCTATCAAAAGCATCCGCACGCGCAGATCATCGCGCTCTCGGACATGAACGTCGATGCCGCCGAGCAGGTGAAGCTCGACTATGGCGTCGATGGCGCTCGCATCTACGGTGATTACCAGGAGATGCTGGCAAGTGGCGAGATCGATGCCGTCAGCATATGCACACCGAACTTCCTCCATGTACCGATGGCGCTCGACGCCCTGCAGGCGGGCAAGCACGTGTTGCTGGAGAAGCCGTTGTCACACACGCTCGCGGACGGCGAGCGGCTGGCGGTGGAGGTGGCGGAGCGCCCTGACCAGGCGTTCATGATCGCGTTGAACAACCGCTACCGGCCGGACAGCGTGGTGCTGAAGGGGAAGATCGACGCTGGTGAGCTCGGGCGCATCTACTACGCCAAGACCGGCTGGCTGCGCGGTCCGATGGAGTTCTCGCTGCGCGGCTGGTTCACGCAGCGGGAGCGCTCCGGCGGCGGGCCGCTGATCGACCTCGGCGTCCACATGCTGGATCTCGCGCTGTGGTTCATGGGCAATCCGCGCCCGGTGAGCGTGAGCGGCTCCGTTTACCACGAGTTCCAGGAGGCGATGCGCGCTGGCACCGGCGACGACGTTGACGTCGAGGATCTCGCCACTGCCTTCGTGAAGCTGGACAATGGCGCCACCGTGGTGCTCGACGTTTCGTGGATCTCGCACATCGAGGAGAGCAACCTCGTGTACACGCAGCTCTTCGGCTCGCAGGGCGGCGCGACCATGCGGCGCGGCAGCTCCGAAGAGCTCACGCTGATCACCGGAGCGGGCAGCGGGCCGTCACGCTCGACGATGGTGACCGATTCCCGGCTCAACTCGTTCGCGTCGCAGGAGCCCGGGTACCAGCTCTACGAGTCGTTCCGCGCGGAGATCGCCGACTTCGTCGACAGCGTGCGCGAAGGGCGGCAGCCCGGCGCGACGATCACGCACGCGCTCGATATCCTGCGCGTGCTCGACGCGATCTACCGATCGGCCGAGAGCGGCACGGAGATCGACCTGCGCGAGCCGACGCCGGTCGACGAGGTGTCCGCGCCAGGAGCTGAGCTGGCGGCGACGTAGAGCCGTCCGATCGCGAACGGGTGCAGCGAGGGAGATTGAGAATGACGGAACCAGCGCTCGGCACGACGACGATCACGCAGATCGGCATCGTTGTGCGGGATATCCGCGCGACGGCGAAGGCGTGGTCGGAGACGCTTGGGTTGCCGATGCCGAACGTGATCATCACGCAGCGGGTGGATCAGGCGCAAACCGAGTACGAGGGTGAGCGCACGCCGGCGCGGGCGAAGCTCGCCTTCTTCGACATGGGGCAGGTGCAGGTCGAGCTCATCGAGCCGGTCGAGGGTCCGAGCACGTGGCGGGACCAGCTCGACAGGCACGGGCCGAGCCTGCACCATATCGCGTTCCAGATCCAGGGCATGGGCGAGAAGGTGGCGTATCTCGGCGAGCAGGGCGTCCCGCTCGTGCAGAAGGGCGAGTTCCCCGGCGGCCGCTACGCCTACCTCGATGGCACTTCACCGCTCGGCACGATTATCGAGCTGCTGGAAAGCGACTGACGCTGCTGAACGGCGTCGCCTAGAAGAGCAGCAGCTCGGCCATGCCCTCCAGCGGGATGACCTCGTAGGTTTGCAGGGCGCCATCGATCATGTCCGGCCCCGCGATCGTTGTCAGCCGGCGGGTCTTGATCGCCACGGTCGAGAACGATGCCGGCTCGCCGGGGGTGACATTGATGGGCGGGATCAGCAGCGTCAGCCAATCGGTGTAGCCGTCCGCCACGGCGTCGGTCATGACGGACACGAGCCGTCCGAGCGTGTCGGTCTCCTCGGTCTGGATCTCGTCGCCGCGAAATCTCACATCGGTGGCTGGCCCGCCGAGCGCGAAGGTGGGCTCGCCGGAGTACGAGCTGGACGCGTAGGTAATCTCCATCCCGTCGCCACGGAGCCGATAGCTGTTCGGGCGCTGGTGTGCCTCGGCGGGTGTCGCCTGGGCCAGCGTGGTGGTGCTGGGAAGCGCCGCCGCCATCGCGGCCAGCGCCAGCACATTCCGACGCGAGATCGCTCCCGGTCGTGCCGTCATCTCTCGATCGGTTGCCATGCTGCGTCCCTTTCTGCCTCGATGAGGCATTGCTGTCGTGCGGAGCCCCGATGGGTCTTGGTGGTTAGACGTTGGCGGGACGCGGCGGGTTCCCGGTCAGTCGAGCAGCGTCACCTTGCCGGTGTCGACGTCGTAGATGCCGCCGACGACGCGAACGCGACCGGCCTCGAGCGCGCCGGTGATGACCGGTGAGATCGATTCGAGGCGGCTCACCTGCCGGCGGACGTTCTCCTTCGTCGCGGCGAGGATGAGGTCGTCCGGGTTTTCCATCTTCGCGCGGAGCACGGACGGCTCCAGCGCGTCGATCAACACGAAGAGGCGACCGGGCAGCTTCTGGTTGCGCTCCACCACGTCCACGGCGGCGGTTACGGCGCCGCAGCGGGTGTGGCCGAGCACCATGAGCAGCGGCACGTGCAGGAACTCGACGCAGTACTCGAGGCTGGCGAGGCCGTAGTCGCTGAGGAAGTTGCCGGCCAGGCGCACCATGAACAGGTCACCGGGGCCGCGATCGAAGATCAGCTCGGCCCCGACGCGGGCGTCTCCACAGCCGAGGATCGCGGCGATTGGCGCCTGCTCGGTAACCAGCGCGGTGGATCTTGCCGAGTAGTCCTGGGTTCCGGTGACGCCGGCGACGTAGCGGTCGTTGCCCTCCTGCAGGATCCGCAACGCCTCGTCGGGCGTTGGCCGGTCGGTGCTCGTGGCTGGCTGGCTGGCGTCGGTCTGAGGGGTGCTCATGGATGGATGCTCCGGGTCGCTGGCGTTCGAACATTGCTCGAACCAGCGTAGCAAGATCGCGGCCCGGCCTGCAGGCGAGACGAGTCAGTAGAGCAGCAGCGCCTCGCCGACGACCCATCCGAGACTGCCGTCCGGCAGTGCCACCCGGTACCAGTGGTAGCCGCCCGCCGGCTCCGGTCCGCCGAGGACGTTGAGCACGGTGCCGGAGGTCACCTGCTGGAGGATGTCCGCGTCGGTGCCTGGTGCCGCGCGGACGTTGAGGCGCGGTGTGTCCACGATCGCGACATCACCGACGACCAGTGACGTATCGGAGCTGCCTGCCGCGCCCGCGCCCCATGCGATGTAGTCAGAGGCCACCCACCCCTCGGCTCCCGATCCGCTGCGAACCGGATACCAGGTGTAGCCGTCGGCGCCCGCCGGGGCACCGGTCACGGTGAGGGACGTGCCGTAGCGGGAGACGGGCCACGATCGCGGACGTCGTTCCGGCCCCGGCGCGGAGGCGCAGCGTGTCGGTGTCGACGTGGACCGCTGACCCGACGTCGTACTCGACCGTCGGGTCGGGCATTTCGGCAGGCGCCGGGTCCAGACCGAGCGCGATCACCCAACCGGTATCGCCGCCGGTCGCAGTCGTCGTTCGGCCCTGGTACCACCAGTACCCGGTCGCGTTGATTGGTCCGTCGGTAATTGTCAGGACGCTGCCAGTCGAGAGCACGCGAATGATGTCATTGCCGGTGCCGGCACCGCCGCGGAAGTTGAGACGGTCGGTGGTGACCATGCGTTCGCCGATCCCAATGACGGGCATCGGATCGCCATCGGCGGCAATGTCGCCCGAACCCTCACCGCCGCGGAGCAGTTCCCCCGCAACCCACCCGCTGCCGGTGTCGCCCGTCACCGGGTACCACATGTAGTCGCTCGCGCTGCGCGGGTCGCCGGTGACGGAAAGCGCCGTGCCGTAGGTGAGCACGTCCGCGACCGGCGCGCTGGTGCCGGGCTCGACGCGCAGGTTGAGTCGGTCGGTGTCGACGATGACGCGCTCACCGGTCGCGAACACGGCGGCCTGGGCGTCGGGGAGGCTCCAGGGGACGAGCAGCGCGGACACCAGCGCACAGACGGTCATCATCACGACCATGTGAGCTCGTGCCTGGGCGGTTCTTCGGGCAAGCTGCCGGTGAAGTGCCATGTCGTCCCTCCGATCGACTGCGAGCGCCGGCGGGGTGCATGGTGCGCAGCCCGGCGGATACCGGCCTCTATACGCATCGTAGAGCGACGCGGCATACAGTGGTGTGACGAACCACCACGCGCCGTTACAGCTTCGTCACAGGCTCCGGTTACCGGTGAAGGGGAGTGTGGCCGCCGGAGACCGCGGCGTCATGGAGCCATTGCCAGAGTGACCATGTCCCGGCCAGCTGTTCTTCCGGCTCTCGCCAGATGAGCGTGCCGCACGGCTCGGTCGCGAGGTGTCCGCGATACACGGCGCACCTGCAGCCGGTCGACCGGCCGATCTGAGGTGGCATGCCCGGTTCGACACGGCGGGTGTAGCCCGGATACGCCGGATGCCACGCCTTGCGCCTTCGAGCCGCGTATCATCGTGGTGTAGCAGGGGGAGTATCCCGCGCCTCGGGTCACCGGGGCGGGCCGACTGTCGTCAATCCGTGCGGCGATCCGCACCGGCACCGGCCGCGAGCGTTGCGCTCGCGTGGCGAGACCCTGGCTCATCCATTCAGGATGCGGCCGGGGTCGTTGTGTACCTGGCCGCACGGAGGTACACCACATGTTCGACGATCTTCTCGATGTGTTTGATCGGGACCGGGGCCAGAAGCGCAAGCGCGGCGGCATCCGCGGGCTGATCGATCGTCTCGCCGACAACGACGACCATCGCGACGACCGCTCGCGGCGATACGACGACGATCGGCACGATGACGACGATCGCCGGCGCGCGCCCCGGCGCAAGCGGCGAGAGGTGTTCGACTGGGACGACTAGCTCGCCAGGCAACGCGTCGCTGACGGTTCATGCGGGCTGGTACACAAGACCGGCCCGCTCCGTGGTAGAGGGCATTCCTCAGTGGCGAGGGCCGGGCTGGGTGACCTGCGCCTTGAGGTCGGAGATGGCGTCGAGGCTGTCGTCCGACGCGTCCTGCATCAGCGAGAGGGCGCGCTGGATCGCGTCCTCCACCAGCTGGGCCTGCTGTAGCACATAGACATCCAGCTCGCCCTTGGTTCGCTGGTGCTCCTCCTCAGCCCGCCGCAGAATCTCCTCGCCCCGCTGCTTCGCCTCGGCGAGCAGTGCGCTCTGCGACACCAGCCGGTCGGCCTCCTCATGGGCACGGTCGACGATCTCCGCCGCCTCGTCCTGGGCCTCGCCGATGATGCGCTCGCGCTCCTTGATCACGCGCTGCGCCTGCTTGATCTCGTTCGGCACGGCGACGCGCAGCTGGTCGACAAGGGCGAGGAACTCCTCCTCCTCGACCATCACCCGGGTGCTGAACGGAACGCGCTTGCCGAGGCTGACCAGTTCCTCCAGGCGGTCGACCAGATAGAGCATGTCGACGGCTCCATCCTGGCTCGCGGGGCGGTTCATGTTGTCATCCATACGCGCGGGGTCCGTTTCCATGAGGTCGCGATGTCAGGCCATGCCGTGCGCCGGCAGCACGTGATGTACCTCCGCGACGCGACGATGGACGGCTTCGACGATGTTGTCCGGCACCAGGCCATCGATTGAGCCACCGAGCGACGCGACTTCCCGGATGAAGCTGGAGCTGATGAACGAGTGCCTGGACGATGTCATCAGGCAGACCACCTCGATCTCGGGTGCGAGATGGTTGTTCATGTGAGCGTACTTGAACTCGTACTCGAAGTCGGAGACGGCGCGGAGACCGCGCACGATCGTCCCTGCGCCGATCGCCCTGGCGTACTCGACGGCGAGCCCGGAAAAGCTCTCGACCTGGATCTTCCCGGCGTGTGGGTCCCCGCAGTAGGCGAACGCCTGTCGCGCCAGCTCGATCCGCTCTGCGGGTTCGAACAGCGCGTTCGCCTTCATCGAGCCGCTGTAGATCGAGACGATCACACGGTCGAAGAGTTTCGCCGCGCGCAGCGCGACGTCCAGATGTCCGTTCGTGATCGGGTCAAAGCTGCCCGGATAGACGGCAAGCCTCATGGTCGTGTGTCTTCATCCTCCCCGGTTGGGGCTCCCGGCTCAGCGTCATCGACCACTTCGAAGATCGAGAAGCAGCTGTCCCCGTGGCATCGGTTTCTCAGGCATTCCAGCCGCCCCACCTGTTCGGGCATGTCGAGGCGCGGCCAATGTCCAATAACCACAATTGTGCCAGATTGTACCAATTGGCTGGCGCCGACCGACGCCAGCGTGTTGAGAATATCCGGATCGGCGTAAGGTGGGTCGAGGATCACGAAGTCGTAAGGGCCGCCCCGACCCATGGCGATGTACGCGCTGACGTCGGTCTGGTGGACCCTCGCGCGGTCAGCGAACCCGGTGGTCTCGAGGTTCTGACGGATGACCTTCGCCTGGTCGCGCCCCTTCTCGACGAAGTCCGCCCAGGTGCCGCCGCGAGAGAGCGCCTCGATGCCGATGTTGCCGGTGCCGGCGTAGAGGTCGAGGATGCGTCCGGGCTCGACATTGAGCGAGGCGAGTGCGTTGAAGAGCGCCCCCTTGATCTTGTCGGCCATCGGCCGGGTGGCGTGGGACGGCGGTCCCTTGAGCCGGCGGCCCCGCGCGGAGCCGGATATCACGCGCATGTCGGTGTCCCTCGATGGTTTCTATTCGCAGGGGCGGATTCGCTTGCGATATCCGCCCCTACGGGATTGACGCTATCTACGACTTCCCCTCGTCCGGGGTTCCTGCCGTCGCCCAGAACTCGCGGAACTGCGGGTACAGGTGCGGGAACGCCTGCCAGGTGATGTCCTCGTGCTCCGCCAGCACCTTCTCGGCGGTCGAGCGCGCGAAGTGGAGCAGGCGGGTGTCGAACCCGTCGATCAGGAAGCCGAGGTCCGGCAGGCCGCTCTGGCGCGTGCCGCCGAGGAAGTCGCCGGGGCCGCGCAGATCGAGGTCCCGCTGGGCCAGCTCGAAGCCGTCGTCGGTGGCGACCATCGTCGCCAGCCGCATCTCTCCGTCGAGCGAGATTGTGTCCGCCAGCAGCAGGCAGTAGCTCTTGTCGCCGCCGCGCCCGACGCGGCCGCGGAACTGGTGCAGCTGGCTCAGCCCGAAGCGGTCGGCGCCCTCAATCATCATCACCGTCGCGTTCGGGATGTCGATGCCGACCTCGATCACCGACGTCGAGACGAGAATGTCGAACCGGTGGTCACGGAATGCCGACATCACCTCGTCCTTCTTTCGGCTCGGCATGCGGCCGTGCAGCACGTCGACCCTGAGGTCCGGAAAGACCTCCCTTTGCAGCCGCTCCCCCTCGCTGACCGCCGCCTTCGCCTCCAGCGTGTCCGACTCCTCCACGAGTGGGCAGATCACGAACACCTGGTGGCCCGCGGCGACCTGTTCCCGCACCAGCTGGTAGGCGCGGTTGCGTTCCTCGCCAATGAAGCGGTGCGTCTCGATCGGGATGCGGCCGGGTGGTCGCTCGTCGATCACGGAGACATTCATGTCGCCGTAGAGCACGAGGTTGAGCGTGCGCGGGATCGGCGTGGCGGTCATCGAGAGCAGGTGCGGCAACGTGCCGTGCGCCTTGGCGGCGAGCTGGCTGCGCTGGCGCACGCCGAAGCGGTGCTGCTCGTCGATCACGACCATCCCGAGTCTGCTGAATACGACGTCGTCCTGAATCAGCGCGTGGGTGCCGGTGAGGATGTCGATCTCGCCAGCTTCCAGCCCGGCGAGGAGCTCCCGGCGAGCCTTCGCGCCGGTGGAGCCGGTGAGCAGCGCGACGGTCGGTCGCTCCTCTGCCCCCAGCGCGTCGTACTGCGCGGTGAGGTTGCGGTAGTGCTGCTCCGCGAGCAGCTCGGTCGGCGCCATCACGGCGGTCTGGTAGCCGCTTGCCATCGCGATCAGCGCGATTCCCGCCGCGACGACCGTCTTGCCCGAGCCGACGTCGCCTTGCAGCAGTCGCGTCATCGCGTGTGGCCGCGTGATGTCCTCGATGATCTGGTCCAGGGCGCGCTGCTGGGCGCCGGTGAGCGTGAACGGGAGACTGGTGATGAAGCGCTCGAGCCGGTCACGTTGGAGCGTGAATGCGGTTCCCGGCGTGGCGGCCGTCTCCTGCCGGCGCTTGACGAGGCCGAGCTGGAGCAGGATCAGGTTCTCCACCGTGAGGCGACGCATCGCAGCCGTTGCCGCGTCCATGTCGGGCGGGTAGTGGAGCTGTTCGAGCGCGTCCTCCAGCTTCGGCATGCGCTCCCAGACGGCATCGTCGATGAACTGGCGAATGTCCGCGAGCCAGTCGACGAGGTTGGGCCGCGTCGCGTCGAGCGCCAGTCGCGTAAAGCGCCGGACGTTCTTCTGGTACAGCCCCTTGGTGAGCGGGTAGACCGGTACGAGGTGGTCGGTGGTGACGTTCGGACCACCGACGAGATCCCATTCTGGCGACGTCATCTGCAGCTTGCCGAACCCGCGCTCGACAGTGCCGGCGGCGTAGATCTCGCTGCCCTCCTGCAACTGCCTCGCGATGTACGGGCTGAAGAAGGTGAGCATGAGCACGCCGGTGCCGTCGTCAATCTGCATGGTGACGCGCGAGGGTCCCCGGCGGCCCCGGTGCTCACGGATATCGCTGACGCGGCCGCGCACGAGGATGTCACCGCTGTAGTCGAGGTGGCTGCCGATCTGGATCGGGTTGCGGTAGTCGACGTAGCGGCGCGGCGCCAGCCGGAGCAGATCGCCGACCGTCAGCACGCCGAGCTTCTCCAGCATCTCGGCCTGCTTCTTGCCGACGCCGTTGAGCTCAGTCACGGCCGCGTCGACCGGGAGGCGATGCTGTGTGGTAGGGCGCCGCTTCGTCGTCGTGCGGTTGCGGCCGGCGCGCTTCTCTCCGGCGGCGATGTTGAGCACTCCCATCTCGACCGACGGCTCCACCAATCCGAGGCGAGGCCGGAGCGCCTTCAGCTCGGCGGCGAGGGCTTCGACGGCTGGCCTGCGGGAGTCGGCATCGAGCGGCAGCTGCTCCAGTCGCTCGATGCTCTGCTGCAGGCGTTCCTGCATGTCGTTGGTCGCCGCCGCGGCCGGGATCAGCTGGCGGTAGGCGCTGACCGCATGGCGCACCTGGTCACGGGCAGCGCCCTGCGAGGCCCAGAGCACGCGAAGCGCCTGCAGCGTCTGGTCGAAATGCTGTTCCGCCCGGGAGGCCGGTGATGGTGTCTGACTCGAGCGTGACGCCACGTTGGGCAAGCTCCTCCTGCCGTTCCGTTGCCGCTCGCTTCGGGATCGAACGGGATGGTTTCGGATATCAGCGGCGCAGGGTCGCGATGCCGATGGAACCGGGACCGACATGTGTGCCGATGACGGCGCCCGCGCGGCCGAGCATGACGTTCGTGTCCGGGAACAGCGTACGGAGCTCCGCCAGCATCGCGTCAGCGTCCTCGCGCTCGCCGACGTACAGCACAATGATATCCGAGAGATCGCCCTCGTCCTGTGTCAGCTCGACCATGCGCCGCAGCGCCTTCTTCCACGTGCGGATCCGCTCGATGGCGGTGACGCGACCCTCGCGCACGGAGATGATCGGCTTGATGCTGAGCGCCGACCCCACGAGCTGGCCGACCTTGCCGATGCGCCCGCCGCGATACACGTAGTCGAGCGTCTTGAGCACGACGAAGAGGTTCGAGCGTCGCTGGGCGTCCCGTACCTCGTCGGCCACGGCGTCCCGATCGGCGCCGTCCCGTGCGAGACGTGCTCCGGCGATCACTGGCCAGCCGAGGTGCATGGTGGTTGTGGCGCCGTCGATCACGGTGATGCGCTCCGGCGCGACCTGCTCGGCGGCGGTGACCGCGGCCTGGTAGGTACCTGACAGCATCGCGCCGATGGTCACGCACACGACGTCGTGCCCGTTGTCGATTGCGTCCTGGAAGGCGGCGGCAAACTCGCCCGCGGTCGGCTGCGAGGTGGTCGGCAGCGTCGGCGCGTTGTCCATCCGGTCGAGGAGCTCATCCGTGGTGAGATCGATGCCGTCCCTGAAGCTCTCCTGGCCGAAGTTGATGCGCAGCGGCACCACCTCGATGCCGAGCGACGCGACGAGTTCGGGCGGGACGTCGGCGGTGGAGTCGGTGACGACGATGACCTTCTGCGAGCTACTCACTGGCTGCTACCTCGATGGCGAGACCGAGTGTGCCCGGTCCCACATGCGTGCCCAGCACCGGGCCGAATGTCGCGACCGGAACCTCCGGCCCCCGGGAGCCGAGATGCCTAACCCGCTGGTACAGGTCCTCCGCGTCGTCCGGGGTGGTGTTGTGCAGCGCGCTGATCTGAACGATGCCGGTGAGGTTTTCGGCGAACTCAACGAGCGCGGCAATGGCCTTCTTGCGCGTGCGGGTGCGCTCGAACGGGACGACCTGTCCCTCGTCGATACGCAGCAGGGGCTTCAGCTTCAGCATCGAGCCGACCATTGACGCGGCCTTGCCGATCCTGCCCCCGCGCCTCAAATGGTCGAGCGTCTCGACGAAGAAGATGACGTGGTACCTGCTCACCTGAGCCCGCAGCTCGTCAGCGATCTGCCCGGCGCTCATTCCTTGCGCCGCATACTCATGCGCGTGTATCACCTGGTAGCCACAGCCGAGAGTGGCGTTGAGGGAGTCCACCACCTCCACGTGGACGAGGTCGCGCACGGCATCGGCCGCGATCTGCGCCGACTGCACCGTGCCGCTCAGGCGCGAGGAGAGCAGGACGCAGACGATCTCGTCGTGCGAGGAGGCCAGCTCGCGGAATGCCTGCTCGAACACACCGGTCGCGGGTTGCGATGTGGACGGGAGGTCCGGCGTGTCCTCGAGGCGGCGCATGAACTCGGCGGTCGAGATATCGACCTGGTCGCGGTAGGTCTCGTCGCCGATGTGCACGTTGAGCGGCACCATCGTGATGCCGAGCCGCTCCCGCAGGTCAGGGGGCAGGTCGGCGGTGCTGTCCGTCACGATGGCGACGGGTGTGGTGTCGGCCATGCACTGGTCCTCCGGGTGGTCGCGCTGCGAGCGCGACGGGCGTCTACTCCGCCGAGATGATGTACCGGTAGTGTGGCTGCCCGCCGTCGTGAAGTTCAACCTCGGCGTCCGGCCAGGCACCGGCGAGGGCCGCTTCGAGCTCCTCGGCCTCGTCGCCGCCGACGTGTTCGCCGACGAAGACGGTGAGCAGCTCCGGGTCGTCCATCTCGGTCTCGGCGAAGGTCTTCATCACCACGTCGAGCTCATCGTCGCCGGAGGTGACGAGCTCGTCGTTGATGAGGCCGATCGTTTGTCCGTTCCTGACCGCGACGCCGTTGAGCTCGACGTCGCGGACGGCGCGCGTGATGGCGATGGCGCAGGTGTCGGCCATCGCGCGGGTCATATCGTCCACGTTATCGTCCATCGACTGGTCGGTGTTGAAGGCGGTGAGCGCCGAGAGTGCCGCCGGGATCGACCGGGTCGGCACGACCCGAACATCTTTGCTGGTCAGCTCGGCGACCTGGTTGGCGGCCATGAGGATGTTCTTGTTGTTCGGGAGCAGGATGACCTCGGTTGCCGGTGAGCCCTCGACGGCGGAAAGCAGCTCCTGCGTGCTCGGATTCATCGTCTGGCCGCCCTCGACAATGCTGGTGACGCCCAGCGAGAGCAGCGCGTCCGAGATGCCCCGGCCGGCGGCAACGGCGATGATCGCGAGGCTGCCGTGCAGGCGCTCCTCCTCGGGAACCTGTGGTCGTTCGTCCGTAGCGGCCCTGCGCTGGGACGTGAGCGCCTCGGTCTGCCTGCTCATGTTGTCGATCTTGATTTGATCGAGGTCGCCGAGCCTGACCGCGTACGCGAGCACCTCGCCGGGGTTCAGCGTGTGGATGTGCACCTTCAGCATGGTGTCGTCCCCGACGATCACGGCGGACTGCCCCATGGCGGCGATCTCGTCCCGGACTCGATCGGTGTCGATGCCGCTGCCCATCACCATGAAGTTGGTGCAGTACCCGAAGGCGTCCTCGCCGTGCGTCTCACCGACCATGTCGAGGAACGCCATGTCGCTGCCAGGCGTCGCCGGCGCGACCCCGTTCTCAGGCAGCTCCGTGTCGCCGGTCGCGCTGCGCACCAGCGCGTCGAGGATGTACACCACACCCTGGCCGCCAGCGTCGACCACGCCCGCCTGACGCAGGATGTCGAGCTGGTCCGGTGTGCCGTCGAGGGCAACCTGGGCGCCGTCACGGGCAGCCCGGAGCACGTCAACGACAGCGGGATGCGTCTCGCTCTCCGCCTTCGCGGTGTCGGCGGCGCCCCGGATTACGGTGAGCATGGTGCCCTCGACCGGGCGCATCACCGCCTTGTAGGCCGTCTCGCGGGCGCCGTCGAGCGCCCGGGCGAGGTCGCGGCCGTCGATCTCCGGGGCGCCGCCGAGCCCGTTGGCGAAGCCTCGGAAGATCTGCGAGAGAATCACGCCGGAGTTGCCGCGCGCGCCCATGAGCGCGCCGTAGGCCAGCTTTTGAGCGACCTCGCTCGCAGTCGCGTCGGCGGCAAGATCCTCGACGGCCTCAAGCGCGCCTTTCATGGTGAGCGCCATGTTGGTGCCGGTGTCACCGTCCGGCACGGGGAAGACGTTCAGCGCGTTGACCCGGTCGCGGTAGTGGTGAATGTACGCCGCGGCGAACACGAAGCCGGCGCGAAGATCGGCACCGCTCCAGACCGCCTGGGATGTTGCTGAGGCGCTCACGCGGACCTCCCCGATTCGCCACTCACGCGGAGGCCATCGACATTGATGTTGACGCGGTCGACCGTCATGCCGAGGATCTCCTCGACGCGGAACTTGACGGTCTGCATCACGTTGGTGGCGACGGTGAAGATGGGGGTGCCGTACTCGACCACCACGGAGAGGTCGATGGTGAGGGTGTCGCCGTTGACCGCGATGCCAATGCCTCGCTCGGTGGAGCCGATGCCGAGCCGCTTGCCGATCGCCGAGCGGATCGACCGCGGCGCCATGTCCACGATGCCGTAGCAGGAGAGGACGGCGTCGTGGATCACCGAGATGATCGCGTGATCGGATATCTCTACATGGCCGCCTGGCAGGCTGGCGTTGTCGGGCCCCGGGGTACTCATTGCATGCTCCATGGCGATGGGAGACGTTCGCGGTGGCGATGGCCGGCTGTGGCTTGGTGCGGTGCGAACGGCAAGCCGGCTCGCCGCGAGGAGGACGGTACAGCGCGGCTGGCGCGCAGTGAACCCTAATGGTACGATAGGTGATCGGAGTCGCGTCGTCCATGAAGATGGCGACGCTGTTTCGTGCCCGGCGTGTCGAGATGCGGATCGGGCCCACAACAATCATGGCGATGGTGTCAGGGCCCGGCTCGAACGGCGATATTGGCCCGACGCGAACATGCATGAACCATGCGAAGGGAGTATCAACATGGCCGGGAAGTGTGACATGTGCGGGAAGACCAAGAGCTTTGGTCACAACGTGAGCTTTTCCAAGAAGGCGACGAACCGGGATTTCCGCCCGAACGTGCAGAAGAAGCGGATCATGATCGAGGGCGTGCCGATGCGCCTCAACATCTGCACGCGGTGCATGCGGACGCTCGGCAAGGCTGGCAAGGCCGCCTAGCCTGAGCAGGTTCCGCTCGATCACAGAAGCCCCGACCTGATCCAGATACGGATCAGGTCGGGGCTTCTGCGTGTTGCTGGCCCTTGATCAGACGTGTCGCCCCGCACCTCGCGTGCGAGGTTCCGACAGCGATGACCTTTCACATGTGACGCGTGATGCATATTGCCGGGGATGTCCCAGCCCGGCGGTCGCGCAGCGGCCACAGTTCTGGGGATATGCACTACTCGTACGAGGCGAGGAACTGCAGGTCTTCAGTCAACGCGGCGTCGATCTCGGATCGCACCGCTGGGTCCAACTCGTGTCTGCGGGACGATTCGAGCGCGGTGCGGGTCTTCGATTGATCATGCTTGGCCAACTGACCGAGCGCCCAGGCGGCGTGGCCGCGGACGAGCGGCTCGTCGTGCTCCCGCAAGGCGGTGACGAGCACAGGGATGTCCCGATCCGTGCCGATGTTGCCGAGGGCGATGGCGGCGTTGCGGGCGAGGCCGCGTCGCTTGGTGCGCGGGACGGGTGTGCCGAAGTAGGTTGCGCCGAACTCGTCGTCCGTCATTCGCAGCAGCCAGTGGAGGTCGGGGTAGGCGTTGTCGAGCGTCGACGGCGCCATGTCGGCGTCGTCGGTGACCTTCGCCGCCCCGGTATACGGGCAGACGTTCTGGCAGACGTCGCAGCCGTAGACCCAGTCGCCCATCTTCGGCCGCAGCTCGCGCGGGATCCAGCCGCGCTCCTCGATCGTCAGGTAGGAGATGCAGGTCGGCGCGTCGACGGTGTAGGCGTCGACGATCGCGCCGGTCGGGCACCGGTCGAGGCAGATGCGACAGCGGCCGCAATCCTGGCTCAACGGCGCGTCCGGCATCAGCGGGATGTCAAGAACCAGCTCACCGAGCAGCACCCACGAGCCGTGCCCCGGCACGATGATGCACGAGTGCTTGCCGTACCAGCCGAGTCCCGATCGGGCCGCGACGGCGCGCTCCATCACCCGGGCGGTGTCGACGAGGAATCTCGCCTCGATCGGATGGCCGAAGGATTCTTCCAGGTCGGCGTGCAGCGCCTTCATCCGCTTCTTCAACACGCGGTGGTAGTCCCGTCCCCAGGCGTAGCGGGAGATGCGGCCGCGCGGCACGCCATCGTCCGGTTTCTCGCTCGGCCCGGACCAGTAGGCGAGACCGACCGAGAGGATCGAGCGGGCGGTCGGGTGGAGGTTGCGGATGTCCTCGGAGACATCAACGCGGTCGTGGGTGAACCACTCCATGCCTCCGAGGTGGCCGGCGTCGATGCGGCTGTGGAGCACCTGAGCGGCTTCCGGGAACGGATCGACGCTGGTAACGGCGCTCACGGCGAGTCCATGCTCGGAAGCGGTCTTCTTCACCCACGCCGTGGTGCGCTGGAGCTCGGCGTCCTGCGGGATGGGAACGGGGCGGATGGGGATGCGGGCGTCGATGTTCATGCGCCAAGTATAGGCGTCGGTACCTGACGGACCGCGTCGATGCGAACGTGCCACCCCTGGATTGGTGAGGGAACGGACCGACACGGGGTCGGTCCCTACGGATTTGCGTTCAGGAGCGCCTGGACCTCGTCGAGGGTCGGGAGGGACGTCTGGGCGCCGATGTCGCGCGTACTGAGGGCGCCAACAGCGTTGGCGAGCCGGCATGTCTGCGGCCACGGCCACCGCCTCGCCATGCCGTAGGCGACGCCGGCCGCAAATGCATCGCCCGCGCCGATGGTGTCGCGGGTCTCCACGCGCAACCCCGTCGACGTAGCCGTGCTCGTCCCGCGTGATCCAGAGGCAGCCGTCCCGGCCAAGGGTGACCACCGCGGCGCGGAGGTTGTTGCCCGGCATCCGGTGCTGGACCTGCTGGATCAGGTCGCTCTCGGTATCGACGTCCATCAGGTCGAAATACTGGTTCGCGGTGCCGACGGTGGTGTCGAAGCGGAAGGCGATGTCGATCGCATCCCGCTCGGCATTGTCGACGATGTAGGTGATCGGACCGAGCAGGCGGACATCCGGGCGCGTGTGCGCCGGGAGGTCGGTGAGGAAGCGACGCATCGTCTCGTCGGCCATGTCGAGGATGACGACGTCGTGGTCGAAGATGGTGGCAACGTCGATCGCGTCCCCCATGCGGATCATCGCGCCCTTCTGCCAGAGGATCGTGCGCTCGCCGGCGCGGGTGTCCAGCAGGATGTACGACGCGTCGGTCGGCTCGTCCTCGCGAACGGTGATCATCGCGCAGTCGACGCCCTCGCGATTGAGACCGACGAGCAGCGCCTGACCTTCGGGGTCGTTCCCGACAACCGCCCGAAGCGTCACCTGCTCGCCGAGCCGGGCAAGCGCGACGGCGGTGTTGGCGGTGGTGCCGCCCGGCGATTCTGTTATGCGCGAGATGACGGCGGAGGCGCCGGGCAGCGGCAGGTGGTCGAGGTGAAAAATCTGGTCGTGGTCGATCAACCCGATCAGCGCGATGCTCGCCATGTCTCAGGTGCTCCATCCGGTGGTGCGCAATGGGTCGTCACTGGAGAGTATAGCTGTGGCGCCATTGCTCCAACCGCGCCGTTTCGACTGGAGCTCGCGCAGCACACGCTACCTCTCATGTCATCTCGACCGAGGCGCCTGCAGGGTGTGAAGTGGAGAAATCGCGTGGCACGCGCCAGGCAGAATAGCCGCCGTCCTCCGGTCGAATTGACAGGCAGGCTTGGATGCCTCGTCTCTCACTCGCTCCCCATCGGGCGCTCCCAGGCGACCTCGCCGCCGATGACGGTGGCAACGACCGGGATCGCGTCGATCTCGCTCGGTAGAACCGCCGCCGGGTCCTTCGCGAGAACCGTGAAGTCGGCGAGATACCCCGGACGGATGCAGCCCAGACGGTCCTCCGCGAACCCGGCTCGCGCACCGTGGACGGTGTAGTTCCGGATCGCCGCGTGGGTCGAAATCGCCTCCTCTGGCGCATAGCTGGTTCCCGCGTTGGTTGCCTCCTCGACCGACGCCTGGATCGACTTCAGAGGCTCGTACGCCGACACCGGGCAGTCGGACGAGAACACCAGCGGAATGCCGGCTTCGAGCAGCGAGCGGAACGGGTAGGTGAGGGCGGTGCGCTCGCGTCCGAGGTGGCGGATGAAGCCATCGCCATACTCGCGGATGAAGATCGGCTGCGAGACCGGCGTCACCTGCTGCTCGACGAGGCGGTCGATGAGGTCCGGGCGGCAGGATGCCACAGTGCTCGATGCGGTGGCGGGTGTCCACCCGTGGCACCTCCCGCTGCGCGTTGCGGTAGGCGTCGAGGCACATCTCGATGGCGCGGTCGCCGATCGCGTGGATCGCCACCTGCCAACCGTGGCGGTGGCCGTCGAGCACGATCTCGTCCAGCTCCTCCTGCGGCATCATCTCCATGCCGAGGTTGTTCGGCTTCGGGTCTTCGAGGAATGGCTGGCTCACGGCGGCGGTTCGGCCGATCAGCGAGCCGTCGGAGAACAGCTTGAGCGGGCCGATGCGCAGGCGGTCGTCGCCGAACCCCGTGCGCAGGCCGGTGTCGCGGAAGGCCGGGAACATCGACCGGCCGATCATCATCGTGGTGCGGAGCGGGTTCACCGCGCGCTCGCGCCACAGCTGGTGGGCTCGGACCTCGTCCAACGAGTTGACACCGGCCGTGTGGCTGGACGTAATGCCGGCCGCAACGTAGCGGTCGTGGCAGGCCTGCAGCGCGTCGACCAGCTCGTCGACGGTGGGCTCGGGAATGACTCGCTGCACCAGGGTCTGCGCCGTCTCGAGCAGCAGGCCGGTCGGCTCGCCGTGGCTGTCGCGGACGATCTCGCCGCCCTGCGGGGCCTCGGTCGTGCCGGTGATCCCGGCGCGGCGGAGCGCCTCCGAGTTCGCGACTGCGAGGTGCCCGGAGCCGTTGACGAGGAAGACCGGGTGCTCGGTGCTGCCGAGATCGAGATCGACACGGCTCGGGTGGCGCTTCTCGGCAAGCTGGTTGTCGTCGTAGCCACGCGCGATGATCCAGCTCCCCGCCGGAGTCGTTCCGGCGCGCTCGCGGATCGCGCCGACCAGCGCGGTGATCGAGCCGATCGCGGAGGGCCGGGCGTCGATCGCCGCGAGGCTGCGCCCGTACATGATCATGTGGTTGTGGGCCTCGATGAAGCCCGGAAAGAGGATCGCGCCCCCGAGATCGATCTCCTGGGTGCCGGCGGGCGCCTCCCGGCGCAGCGTCGTGCGGTCGCCGACGGCGACGATGCGGTCACGATCCGTGAGCACCGCCTCCGCGGTCGGCGCGTCGTCGTCCATCGTGACGATGGTGCCGTTGGTCCAGAGTCGTGTCGTCATGCTGTGGTGGTCTCCTTCGTGGCTGATCGCTCGGGTCATGGTGCAGGGCGGTTGCGAGGCGCGCAAGTGCCCGGTGATCGCAGAAACTCGGTATGATGGTGTCCAGCGAATGATCAGCGACGAAGGGACAGACATGCCGAACGGGCGACGACAGCGATCGATCGGGAACGGCACAGCCGTCGCCGCTTGGCCAGTGGGTGCGGGCGATCCGCAGCGAGCAGGGGATGAGCCAGCGCGGTCTCGCCGACCGGGCGGGGATCAGCCGGTCGTACCTCTGCGACATCGAGCGGGGGCGGGGGGCGCAGCCGAGCCTGGAGACGCTTGACAAGCTCGCCGCCGCACTCGGCTACTCCCGCAACGACGTGCTGAAAGCCGGTGGCATGATCGAGGGCGGCCCGACGGACCGGCAGACGGACGACGAGCGCCGGTTGCTGGCGGTATTCCGAGACCTCGACGACGGTGGAAAATCGCTGGTGATGCGGTTCGCGCGGTTCGTCCATGCGGACGAGCATAGCTTCGTGCAGGCTGGCTTTCTCGCGCACGACGACGAGGGACCCGTCGCGACTCGCCCGCAGTCCGGTCCGACTCTGTTCGACCTCGACTCGTGAACGGTCGCCATGACGTTGTGTGGCGATCACTGTCTTGACCTGGCGCTGCTACGCGCCCGGGCACGGAGGCACGGGCCCACCGTGTTGCGGGTCGGCTCTTGTGGCCATCAGGCGTCTGCGTACTGCAGCATTCGCGCATGCAAAAGCGGCGCCGGATCGGTCCGGCGCCGCTTTCTGGTTCATGGATTGACAGTGAGGATTACTCCTCGGTGGCCTCGCCCTCGGCAGCTTCCTCGGACGCGCCGTTGCCAGTCGCCTGCTGCTCGGCCTCCGCCTGCTGGCGAGCCTCCATGCGGCGCTGTCGCTTCGACTTGCGAGCATCGCCCTGCTGGGCGGCCTCCATGCGGCGGGTGAAGCGCTCGACCTGACCGGCCGTGTCAACGATACGCTGCTCGCCCGTGTAGAACGGATGGCAGACGCTGCAGAGGTCGGTGCGGATCTGCGGCTGCGTCGAGCGGGTCTGGAAGGTATTGCCGCACGAGCAGACCACAGTCGCTTCCACGTAGTTTGGGTGAATTCCCGGCTTCATTATCTTGGTTCTCCAAATGCGTCCCGCGACGTGCCTAGTCAGCCGCCGGCGCGCTGGCCGCAGCCTCGGCCGCCGGGCGGAAGTCGCCGCCACCGACCGGGTAGACCGTCTCGGGATAGACGCTGATGCGGCGCTTGTTCCGGGTCACAGGCTCGAAACGGACGACGCCGTCGATCTTGCTGTAAATGGTGTGGTCCTTGCCGATGCCGACATTGTTGCCGACATGGAACTCGGTGCCACGCTGGCGGACAACGATGGTACCGCTGCGCACGAACTCGCCGTCGCTGCGCTTCACGCCAAGGCGCTTGGACTCGCTGTCACGACCGTTACGGGTCGACCCCATACCTTTTTTGTGAGCCATGGTGGTGTTCCTTTCTGCTGGCTGAGCGCCGGAGGCTAGCCCGTGATGCCGGTGATGGTCAGCCGGGTGAGCTCCTGGCGGTGGCCCGTCTTGCGGCGGTAGCGCTTCTTCGGCTTGAACTTGAAGATCACGAGCTTCTCGCCACGGAAGTGCTCGTCGACCCGGGCGGTGACGCTGGCGCCATCAACGACCGGCGTGCCGATCTTCGTGGAGCTGGAGCCGCCGACCATGAGCACGCGGTCGAGGGTGACGTCCTGGCCAGCCTCCGTGGCGAGGCGCTCGACCGTGATGCGGTCGCCCTCCTTCACCCGGTATTGCTTGCCGCCGGTCTCGATGATCGCGTACGGGCCGCTCGCGGTGGCGGTGGTTGTTGCCTGCTTCTCTTCACTCATCGATATCAACCTGTTCTGCTGCGAACGCCGCCGGTCGACCATACGTGCCAGTGCGACAGTCCCCGCGACGGGGAGACATTGCCGGCGAGCGTAACCTGCCTGGAATCCATCAGGATGCACACAAAGATGGGTGCGAAGGGCACCCAAGACATCTCAGTGTACCACACCGGTCGGATTGCCGGACACCCCGCCCTCCGGCTTTGTTCCTTGAGTATACGACCCCGGTTGACGCTGTTTGTGGCCGCTGCCTACACTCAGCGGGAGAGGTCCGGCGGGTCTGGATGCGCGCCATCGCCCGTGCCATCATCCTTCTTCCCCGATTCCCGATAGCGCCCGAGGCCAGCCCAGTGGTGAATTCCGACCCAACTCATCGTGCCGCTGATCCTGGCAGGGCGCCGCTGGTGATCGGTACCCGCGGCAGCGCGCTCGCGCTCCACCAGGCGCACTACGTCGCCGACCGCCTTGCCGCCGCGCACCCGGACATGCCGGTGCAGGTGCAGGTTGTGTCCTCCGAAGGGGACATCGACAAGGACTCGCCGCTGACGAAGATCGGCGGCCGCGGCGTCTTTACCTCGTCGCTGCAGCGTGCCCTCGCAATGCGGCAGGTCGATGTGGCGGTGCACTCCTCGAAGGACGTGCCCAGTCTCTCGGCAGCCGGGCTCGCGATCGCGGCGTTCCCGCAGCGGGAGGACCCGCGCGACGTCGTGGTCTCCCGGCATGGCCTGCCGCTGGCCGAGCTGCCGCCGAACCCGGTGGTCGGTACGTCGTCGCGGCGGCGGGCGGTGCAGGTCCTCGACCTGCGGCCCGACGCGCATGTGATCGAGCTGCGGGGCAACATCGACACGCGGCTGAAGAAGGCGATGGCCGAGCCCTACGACGCGGTCATCCTCGCGGCGGCTGGTCTGACGCGGATGGGCTGGAGCGACCGCGCCACCGAGGTGTTGCCGGTCGATCGGTTCACGCCCGCGCCAGGGCAGGGAGCGCTCGCGATCGAGACCCGTGTCGCACCGGACCCCGCGTTCGACTTCGCGGCCGCGCTCGACGACCCGCGGATCCGGCAGTCGCTGGAGATCGAGCGCGCCTTCCTGCGCGGCATCGGCGGTGGTTGCACGACACCGCTCGGCGCGCACGCGGTGATCGAGACACTGCACGGCCGCGTGATCGCGCGCTTCTACGGGATGCTCGCGCGAGACGATGGCACCGGTCTCACGCGGGTATATGAGGAGTGGCCCGTCGAGGCGGCGGTCGAGGCTGCCTTCGACGCGGCACGCACGCTGGTGCAGGAGATCAACCCGAACCGGGTGCTCGGCGCCGGCTGGGAAGAGACCCGCCAGCTGCGGGGCATGAACGTGATCGTCACCGGCACCGATGAGCTCGCGACTTCGCTGGCCGACGAGGTGCGGCGGCGGGACGGCACTCCGGTGCTGGTACCGACGATCCGGATCGCGCCACCGGTCAACCCGCGCCCGCTGAGCGACGCGATGCGGAGGTTGGCAGAGGGCGGCTTCGAGCACCTGGTGCTCACCAGCCGGCAAGGCGTCAACGCGGTTGCCGATACCCTGCGCGACCTGCCACCTGATGCGGTGCGTGTCACTGCGATTGGCCCCGGCACGGCGGCGGCGCTCCGTGATCTCGGCGTCGAGCCGGCGCATGTCAGCGCGGATTCGCGGCAGGAGGGCGTGCTGGACACGCTCTCGACGGTCGTCACAGCGGAGCGAGCGCGTGCTGCTGCCGGTGTCGAGCCGCGCGCGGCCGCGTCTTGCCGAGGGACTTCGATCGCTCGGGGTCGAGGTCACTCGCGTCGACGCCTACGAGACACGCGTGCTCACTGACGCCGACCCTGATCTGCTCGCGCTGGTGGAGAAGGGCGCGGTCGGCGCGGTGCTGCTCGCGTCGCCGTCGGCGGTCGAGGGGTTCGTGGCGCAGCTCGGCACGCTGTTGCCGGTGCTGTCCGGCGCGACCTTCGTCGCGATCGGGCGGGTGACAGCGGACGCGATGATCGCGCACGGACTGCCGGTCCACGCCATGGCGGCAACCCCTGGGCCAGTTGAGATGGTGGATGCCCTGGCGGAGTACCTCTGGGGCACCGCCCACGATGGACGCGACGATGCGTCAAAGGATGACGAGTGAACGACTTCACCAGGACGCGGCGCACGCGGATGACGCCGGCGCTGCGCAGCTTCGTCCGCGAGCATGAGCTCCGGCCGGCCGACATGATCGCGCCGCTGTTCGTCGTCGAGGGCGACGGTGTGCGGAACCCAATCGGCTCGATGCCGGGGCAGGCGCAGCTCTCCATCGACATGCTGCTGCAGGAGATCGACGAGCTGCAGGCGGTCGGCGTGCCCGGCGTGCTGCTGTTCGGCATTCCCAACGAAAAGGACAGCGAGGCGACCGGCGCGTGGGATGAGAACGGCATCGTTCAGCGCGCGGTGGCGGCGATCAAGGACCGCTACCCGGACGTCCTCGTCGTCACCGACGTCTGCGCCTGCGAGTACACCGATCACGGCCATTGCGGCATCCTCATCGATGGTGAGGTCGACAACGACCGAACGCTGCCGCTGCTGGCGAAGACGGCGCTGAGCCACGCTCGCGCCGGTGCGGACATCGTCGCACCATCCGACATGATGGATGGCCGCGTGCAGATGATCCGGCAGGCGCTCGACGGTGACGGCTACGTGTCCACGCCAATCCTCTCGTACGCCGCGAAGTACGCCTCCGCATTCTACGGGCCGTTCCGTGAGGCGGCCGAGAGCACACCGGCATTCGGCGATCGTCGCTCGCACCAGATGGACCCCGGCAACATCCGCGAGGCGATGCGCGAGATCGAGATCGACGTGCGCGAGGGCGCCGACATGATCATGGTCAAGCCGGCGCTGCCGTACCTCGACGTGATCCGCGCCGCCCGCGAGCGGTTCGACCTCCCGATCTCCGCCTACAACGTCTCCGGCGAGTACGCCATGATCAAGGCCGCCGCCGAGCGCGGCTGGATCGATGGCGAGCGCGTCACCATGGAGACGCTGCTCTCGATGAAGCGAGCCGGCGCCGAGCGCATCTTCACCTACCACGCGAAGGAGGTGGCGACGTGGCTGCAGAGCTGACGACCATGACCGGCCGCGAGCGCTTCCTGACCACGATCAGGGGCGAGCAGCCGGACCGCACGCCGGTCTGGTTCATGCGCCAGGCGGGCCGTTGCCTGCCCGAGTACCGCGAGCTGCGCAAGAAGCATCCGTTTCTCGAGGTCGCGCGCACGCCCGAGCTGGCGACCGAGGCGACGCTGATGCCGATCGACCGCTTCGGTGTCGATGGCGCGGTGCTCTTTGCCGACATCATGCTGCCACTTGAAGGGATGGGCGTGCCGTTCGAGATCCGGCCGGGGGTCGGGCCGGTGATCGAGGAGCCGATCCGTTCAGAGGCTTCTGTCGATGCGTTGCGGGTCGTCGAGCCGGAGGAGGGCACGCCGTACGTGCTCGACGCGCTCCGGATGCTGAAGGGCGAGCTGGGCGAGCGGGCAGCACTGCTCGGGTTCGCCGGGGCGCCGTTCACGCTCGCCTGTTACCTGATCGAGGGGCGACCGACCAAGGAGTACCCCACGACCAAGGCGCTCATGTACGGCGACCCCGAGCTCTGGCACCGGTTGATGTCGACGCTGACCGACGTCACCATCAAGTACCTGCAGGGGCAGGCTCGCGCCGGCGCCGACGTCGTGCAGCTGTTCGACTCATGGCTCGGTCTGCTCGACGAGGCGTCGTTCCGCGAGTACGTGATGCCGTACACCGCTCGGATCTTCGCCGCGATGAAGGGCGTTGTGCCGACGGTGCACTTCAGCACGGGCACGGTGCAGCTGCTGGGTGCGATCGGCGAGACGCAGCCGGATGTCGTCAGCGTCGACTGGCGGCTGCCGATCGACGTCGCCTGGGAACGGCTCGGGCATCGAACCGGTATCCAGGGCAACCTCGACCCGGCGCGACTGATGGCGCCGTGGGACGTGATCCAGGCGGGGGCGGACGACATCCTCGCGCGTGTTGGCAACCGCCCGGGACACATCTTCAACCTCGGCCACGGCGTGATGCCGGAGACCGATCCGGACCGGCTCACGCGCCTGGTCGAGCACGTCCACGATGCGAGCAGGAGGTAGGGTTTGACCGACACGATCGCGGACAACGAGCTTGTCGTTGGCATGAGACGCCGGGGATCGGTCATCCTCGGCGTCTTCGGCCTGATCTGGGCGTTCGCCGGCAGCTCGGGCATCGAGGATGGGACGGCGCGGCTCGCGGTGCAGGTCGCCGCGGTGGCGGTGACGGCACTGGTGGCGTGGTATGGCGTCCAGTCGAGTGCCGCGCCGTCGTCTCCGCTCGATATTCCTGACGACTGGAACCGTCGCTACAACGTGATCGGGATCGTGCAGGGTGTGGCCATCGGCATCGCCGTCTTCGCGCTCGTCGCGCTGGGCCAACCCGGGTTGATTCCGTCGATTGTCTGTCTGATCGTGGGGCTGCACTTCTTTCCGCTGGTCAGGGTGTTCGACACGCAGCTCTACCGGTGGACCGGTATCGCGCTGTGTGCGCTCGCGGCGGTCGGGCTGGTCGTTCAGACGCAGGCGAGTGACGGCGCCACACTGGCGACGGTCGGACTTGGGGCAGCGGTGGTTCTCTGGGTCACGGTCGCGATCACGCCGTCGGTCGATTGACGCGACTGACGCGCGTTCTTCACACAACGCGTCGAGATGTGTCGGAACGCCCCGCCGTAGCGATCGCTACGGCGGGGCGTTGTACGTGAATCCCAGCTTGCTTATCATCCGATAAGTTATCGATCGATAAGGAGCTGGATGGTGTCACCGGACACAAGCGGGCACAGGTCGGAGATCCTCGCGGTCGCGAAGCGGCTGTTCATGACACGCGGTTACCGCGGCGTCTCCACACGCGAGATCGCCGAGGCGGTCGGCATCACGCAGCCGGCGCTCTACCACCACTTCGGCGGCAAGGAAGCGCTGTACATGGCGGTGCTCGAGGATGAGCTTGCCGGCCAGTCGGCGGCGATGTGGGCAGCCGTGCGTCTGGAGGCGCCGGCGATGGAGCGGCTCGCCGCGCTCGCCGGTGCCATCGCCGCTCGCTCCGAGTACGACATGTCGCAGATGTTCCATGACCTGCGCTTCGAGATCTCCGAGGACAACCGGCAGCGGATCGGCGCCGCCTTCGCCGGGGCGATGATGGCGCCGATGGGCGCGGTGCTGGAGGCGCTTGAGCGCGAGGGCGTGATCGAGACGCCGGACGCGGCCGGCATGACCCGCGCGGAGATGGCGATGTTCGTCCTCTCCGTGATCCGGATGCTGACCGAAGTCGCCGGCGGGCCGGCCCGCGGACCAGAGCGAAGTCCCGATGAGATCGGCGCGCTCACGGCGCGCATCGTCCTGAATGGCATCGGCTCGCATGGCGAGTCGCCGTCGGGACACTGATCCATGCTGCTTGAGGAGTTTGCATCGTGTTGAATCGCATCACCGATTTTTCGTCATCGCCGAAGGGCAAGTGGATCGTCGTCGCCGTCTGGCTGGTGCTCGCCGGCCTGATCATCCCGCTCGCGCCGATGCTCTCCGACGTGACGGAGAACGACTCGTCGAGCTTCCTGCCAGAGGGCGCCGAGTCGACCCAGGTGCAGGAGCTGGTCGACGAGCGGTTCCCGTCGGACACCACGCCGGCGATCGTTGTCTTCCACAACGCGGACGGTCTCACGGACGAGCAGAAGGCGTTCGCTGACACGCTCGGCACGTGGGCGGCTGTCGGACGAGGCGCCGGATGCGATCGACCCGAACTCGATCGTGTCGATCTACACGGTACCGCAGGCGGCCGAGGGGCTCGTTTCCGAGGACGGCACGACGATGACGATGGTGATCGGCGTGAGCGGCGACGTCAACAGCGATGCCTATCTCGATGCGATCCGCGACATCCGTGCTGAGGCCGACACCGCGCCCGAGGGCGTGGAGGTGGCGGTGAGCGGGCCGGGCGGGCTCATCCTCGACCTGATCTCCGTGTTCGAGCAGATCGACCTCTTCCTCACGCTCGTCACGGCGGCATTGGTGCTGGTGCTGCTCATCGCGATCTACCGCTCGCCGGTGATCGCGCTGGTGCCGCTGCTCGCGGTCGGCTGGGTGTTCATGCTCACCGGCGCCGTCGCGGCGGCCGCCGCCGAGCAATTCGGCCTGCTCGTGAACGGGCAGGCGCAGGGCATCATGACGGTGCTGCTGTTCGGAGCCGGCACGGACTACTGTCTGTTCATCGCCTCGCGGTTCCGCGAGGAGCTGCAGCGTACGCAGGACAAGCACGAGGCGATGCGGAAGACCATGCGTGCCGTCGGCGAGGCGATCTCGTCGTCCGCGGGCACCGTGCTGGTTGCCACGTTCATCCTCGCCTTCGCGGCGCTGCGCTCCACCTCCGCGCTCGGACCGCTGCTCTCGATCGCGATCGCACTGATGCTGATCGCCGGGCTGACGCTGGTGCCGGCCCTGATCACGATCCTCGGGCGGTTCGCCTTCTGGCCGGCGCACCCGGACTACGATCCGAGCCATGCCAGCGACCCCCATGCGGTGGCGCGGGGCGTCTGGGGGCGCATCGCCACGGCGGTGACAAGGCGGCCGGTCGTCTCGCTGGTCAGCTCCGTCGTCATCTTCGGCATCTTCTCGCTCGGTCTGTTCGAGTACCGGGTCACGTACGACAGTGTCTCCGCGCTGCCGGCGGGGACGGAGGCGCGCGAGGGCTTCGAGTATCTGCAGGAGTCGTTCCCGGCCGGGGAGTCGGCCCCGATCGAGGTCTACGCGGTGCTGCCCGAGGGCACGACCGCATACGAGCGGCTGGAGAGCATCGACGCGATGACCGCGCGGCTCAGCGAGTACGAGGGGGTCGCCTCGGTCGAGTCGGTGACCGCGCCGCTCGGCACCGAGTGGACCGGTGGGGGTGGATCAGGTCGCCGCGGCGCTGGAGCAGGTGCCCGAGCCGATCCGCGCCGCGATCGACTCGGGGGAAGGGGAGCAGCCCGGAGGGACCGAGGGTGGCGACGAGCAGCTGGCGCAGATGATCGGCGTCTACGCCTCGACGCGGTCGTTCGTCTCGCCGGACAACGGCGTGCTGCGCTTCAATGTCATCCTCGAGGACAGCCCGTACGCGATCTCACAGATCGAGGAGATCGGCGACTTCCGCGCGTACGCCCGCGCGGCGGCGGACGACGCAGGGCTCGACGGCGAAGTGCTGGTCGGAGGCGAGACGGCGACCAACTACGACACCAAACAGGCGAACGACCACGACGTCCGGTTGATCATCCCGTTCATTCTGGCGACGATCGGCATCATTCTCGGGCTGCTGTTGCGATCCGTCGTCGCGCCGATCTACCTGCTGCTCACGATCGTGCTCGGCTATGCCGCGACGCTGGGTCTCTCCACCTGGCTGTTCGTCAACGTCTTCGGCTACGACGGCGTCGGGTCGGCCATCCCGCTCTACCTCTTCGTCTTCTCGGCGGCGCTGGGCATCGACTACAGCATCTACCTGATGGCGCGCATCCGCGAGGAGACCGCCGAGAGCGACCTCCACGATGGCGTTCGCACCGCGGTGAGCCGAACGGGCGGCGTGATCACCTCCGCCGGCATCATCCTCGCGGGCACCTTCGGCGCGCTGATGATCCTGCCGCTCCGGGATCTCTTTCAGCTCGGGCTGGCCGTCGCGATCGGCGTGCTGCTCGACACCTTCGTGGTGCGCACGGTGATGGTGCCGGGCATCGTGCTCCTGCTTGGCCGGTGGAACTGGTGGCCGGGCCGCCGCTCGCATGAAGCGTCGTCACCGGTAGCCGCCGAGCACGCCTGACGTCCGAACCGACGCCCGACTGCCGCTATAGTTGGCACGTATGGCGATCGCGTTCGCGTTGCGTGAAGGAGCAGCGATGGCGTCGGTTCCGGGAGCCTCGACGGAGACGGCCAGGATCCTCGTCGTCGACGACGAGCAGACCGTGCGGGAGATGGTCGGGATCAACCTCCGGGCCGATGGGTACGACGTGGTCTTCGCGGCCGATGGCAACGAGGCGCTGTCGGTCGCGCGGTCGGCGAGCCCTGACCTGATCGTGCTCGATGTCATGCTGCCCGGCAGGGATGGCCTCGAGGTGTGCCGCACGCTCCGCAGCGAGTCGAACGTGCCGATCCTGCTGCTCTCTGCCCGGGCCGAGGAGATCGACCGCGTGCTCGGGCTGGAGTTCGGCGCGGACGACTACCTGACCAAGCCCTTCGCGATGCGGGAGCTGGTGGCGCGGGTACGCGCGATGCTGCGGCGCCAGCGCATGACCGGCGAGCCGCGCGACGGTGCCACCGAGCGCGCCACTGATGACGCCACACCGCCCGAGACAGCGCTTGTCGTTGGGGATGTCACGATCGATCGCGACCGGCACGAGGCGACGGTGCGAGGGGTGCCGCTGACGCTCACCTCGAAGGAGTTCGCGCTGCTGGCGTACTTCGCCCGGCATCCCGGCATCGTGCTCTCGCGCGACGCGCTCCTCCGAGAGGTGTGGGGGTACGACTATCCGGTGGGTACGCGCACGGTCGATGTGCACATCAGCTGGCTCCGGCAGAAAATCGAGGAGGATGCGGCGCAGCCACGTCGCATCCAGACCGTCCGCGGGCATGGCTACCGGTTCCTGCCGGTGAGAGACGCCGCGCGCGAGGCGTCGGAGTAGGGATGTTCGAGCCGCGACCCGGTGAGGTGGAGCCAAACGTCCCCTGGTACGAGCGGATGTTGCCTGGCTCAATCCGGATGCGTCTCGTCCTGCCGTTCGTCGCGCTGATCGCCGTGGTGCTGCTCGTGCTGGCGCTCGTGCTGGGGCGCATGGCGCGCGACGTCTACACCGACCGGCTCGCGGACGAAATCGAGATCGAGACGCGGATGCTCGCCGAGGTGGCGGCCCGACCCGGTGACGTCGATAGCGTCGACTCCCTCACGGCGATCATCGGGCAGCTGCAGGAGCATCAGGATCGTCGGGTGACGCTGATTGCGGCGGACGGCACGGTGCTGGCTGACACCTGGGTCGATGACGTCTCCACGCTGGAGAACCATGCTGGCCGCGACGAAGTGATCGAGGCGCATGAGGGGCAGCGAGGCGTCTCCACCAGGAGCAGTGACTCCGTGCATACCCAGCTGCTCTACGTCGCGACCGAGCTGGACGACGGCTCCGGCGCGGTGCTGCGCATCGCCGTGCCGCTGCGGGATGTCGACGCGACCGTGGGGCGCGTGCAGCGGTATGTGCTGGGAGCGGCGCTGATCGCGCTGGTCGCGGCGGCGGCGGTGGCCACCTTCATCGGCTTCCGGCTCGCCGAGCCACTGGAGGCCTTGCGGGAGCACGCGCACCGGGTGGCGTCAGGGGACCTCCGGGGCACGATCGAGCCCTATTCGACCGTGGAGTTCGACGAGGTCGGTCGGGCGTTCAATCTCATGACTGACGCTGTTCGGGAGTCTATAGACGAGTTCGAGCGCGCTCGCATCCGGCTCGAGGCGGTGCTCGAGGGGCTGGAAGAGGGCGTTGTGCTTACCGATCGGCACGGCGATGTGCTGCGCATCAACGCGTCCGCGCAGGCGATGCTCGCCACGACCGAGGGCCGGGCTGTCGGCAGGCCATTCATCCAGATCGCACGAGACCACGAGCTGGATGGCCAGCTCCAGGCGGCGCTGCGCGGCGGGCAGGTAAGACGGCAGGCCGTCGAGCATGGGCTGAATCGCCGGTTGCTGCAATCGACCGCCACCACCGTGGCCGGGCGGTCGGAGGTGCTTGGGCTGGTGGTGCTGCGGGACATCACCGAGCTGCGCCGGCTCGAAGGCGTCCGGCGTGAGTTCGTCTCCAACGTCTCCCACGAGCTCCGCACGCCGTTGACCTCGATCCGGGCGCTGGTGGAGACGCTGGAGTCCGGCGCCGTGGACGATCCCGAGATGACGCAGGAGTTTCTGCAGCGCATCGTCCATGAGGTGGATCGGCTCACCGCGCTGGTCGAGGATTTGATGGACCTGGGGCGGCTGGAGGCGGGGCGAGCATCGATCCGGTTCGAGCCGATCCCTGCCCCGGAGCTGCTGCACACGGCCGGCGAGCGCCTGCGGGAGCAGGTGACGCGCGCGCAGCTGAAGCTGGAGTACGACCTGCCCGACGACCTGCCGGTGGTGCTGGTCGACCGCCGGCGCATCGAGCAGGTCGTGCTCAACCTCGTGCACAACGCGATCAAGTTCACGCCTGCCGGCGGTACCATCACCATCGGTGGACGGCGGGATGGCGACCGGGTGATGGTGGAGGTCAGGGACACGGGCATCGGCATCGCGCCGGAGGAGCAGGAGCGCCTGTTCGAGCGCTTCTACAAGTCCGACCGCGCGCGTCGCTCGGAGGGTACCGGACTGGGACTCGCGATCGCGAAGCACATCGTGCTGGCGCACGGAGGGGAGATCGGCGTCACCAGCGAGCCGGGCCGCGGATCGACCTTCGGGTTCAGCGTGCTGGTGGCGGGGACTCCGGCAGCCCGGGCGCTCGAGGCTCCGTGATGGCGACTGGCTCGCGCTGCAGGCTCTCCGGGGCCTTGACGGCGAACACCACGCCGATCACGAAGAGCGTAATGGCGATCACCCGCAGCGCGACGACCGAGGTGGTCGCGTCCGCCAGCGCGCCGAGCACCAGCGGGCCGACGACATAGCCGGAATCGGAGATCGCGCGGAAGGCGCCCATCGCGGAGGCCGCCATTCCCGGCGGCGCGATGTCGGCGGCGTAGGCGGCGGGTGTGGCGCCACTGATGCCAGAGGCAGTGCTCCAGACGACCGAGGCGAAGAGGTAGAACTCGAACGTCGTCGCCATCCCGAACAGCAGCATTCCGGCCGACGAGAAGATCGTGCTCGGGACGATCACCGCCTTGCGGCCGAAGCGATCGACCAGCAGACCGGAGGGATAGACGAAGATCAGGCCGATCAGGCTGACCATGCCGATGCCGATGCCAATCTGGTCGGCGCCGAGCCCGATCTCCTCCTCCGCGAACACGGGAATCACGTTGAAAAGGGCGCCCGTGCGCGCGGCGACGGTGGCGAAGCCGACGAGGCTGATCAGCAGGAATCCCGGGGCGGCCATCACTGCGGCCAGCTGGCCGCGTGAGGAGAGCGGCGCGGCCCCGTTTAGCGCCTTGGAGACGGCGGCGCGGGACAGCTCCCGGGTCTCCGGCACGAAGAACCAGGCGAGCGTGGAGACGAGACCGGCGAGCACCGTCGCGACCCAGAACGCCGATGCGAGACTGATGTTCTCGGCGAGCCAGCCGCCCGGGAAGGCGCCGGCGCCAACGCTGACGAGGAAGACGCCCTGGTAGATCGACATCACGCGGCCGCGGTTCTGGTTCGTCGAGATGTCGGCGAGCACGATCTGGCCGGCGGTGAGCACGAACGCGGCCCCGGCACCGGCAATGAAGCGCGCGACGAGGAAGGCTCCATAGCCCGGCGCCAGCGCGCTCATCGCCGTGCCGACCACGGTGATCACGCCGCCGATGGCGAGCGCATTGCGACGTCCGTAACGGTCGGCAATGCGAGCCGAGGGCACGTTGACGAGGAAACGGGCGAGGCCGTAGATGCCGATCGTGAGCCCGATTGCGGATTGGGAGACGCCAAACTGCTCAGCGAAGAGCGGCACGACTGGTACGATTGCTCCGAAGCCGAGCTGGTTGGCGGTGATCAGCAGGCACATCCAGATGAGGATGCGCCACCGCTGCCTGTCCAGCCCTATGCCCCGGTTCGATACCACTCGAGCCCCCTCATGCGTCCATGACAGCATCAGCGGAACATGGCAATCGCGCAAGTGGCGGTGCTCTCCGCCAGTGGCCGCCGGGGACACGGAATGTCGGATGATGAAGGACAGTCGATGACGGAAGACAGGGCGCGATCGCGCCGGGGACGACGAGCCTGGATCCCGAGCGTGATCGCCGATCGCTACGAGACGGAGCGAGAGTTGGGCGCGGGCGCCGCGGCGGTCACCGTAGCCGCACACGACCGCCGGCTGGACCGTCGCGTCGCGATCAAGATCCTCAAGCCTGAGTCGGAGCGCGACCCGGAGTTCTCGCGGAGGTTTACCCGCGAGGCGCGCGCCGCGGCGGCGATCAACCATCCCAATGTGGTCAGCGTCTACGATGTGGGGCAGGAGGGCGACCTCCTGTATCTCGTTATGCAGTACGTCGATGGCACCGACCTGAAGCGGCTCATCGAGCGCAACGGCGCGCTGCCGTGGCGGCGCGCCGTCGAGATCGCGCGGGACGTGCTGGCCGGACTCGCGCCGATCCACGACGCGGGCATCGTCCACCGTGACATCAAGCCGCAGAACGTGCTGATTGCCGGTGACGGCTCGGTCAAGGTGACCGACTTCGGCGTGGCCCACATGGAGCTCGACGCGGCGCTCACCACGGCGGGCACGACGGTCGGGACGGCGTCGTACATGGCGCCGGAGCAGGCACAGGGGCAGTCGCCGACCCCCGCCGCCGATGTCTACGCGGTCGGCGTGATGCTCTACGAGATGGTCTCGGGTGGATTGCCGTTCAACGAGCCGACCTCGATCGCGACGATGCTCGCCCATATTCAGCAGGAGGCCGAGCCGCCGGTAGCGCCGCGTGGGATGGAGGCGATCCCCGAAGGGCTGGAGCTGGTGATCCGGCAGGCCATGGCGAAGCGCCCGGATACTCGCTTTCGCACGGCAACGGCGATGCGGCGCGCGCTTGAGGACCCGGACACGTTCGCCGACGATACGGGAAGCGCGGCCATGGGGCCGACCGAGGTCGTGCCGGCGGTGCGGCGGTCAGCGGCGCGTCCGCGCGCGCAGGCGTCCAGCCCCGCGCGTCCTGCACCGTCATACGCCCCCGTGGGTGAGGAAAAGCGCGGCGGAGGGTTCGGGGCGACGTTCGTGGTGATCCTGCTGGTGCTCGCGCTTGCGCTCGTGGCGGTGGCCGGGACGCTCTGGGTCATGGAGGACCGCCCGGATTTGCTCGCCGGCGGTGGCTCCGACGATCCGACGGCGACGGTTAGCGTGCCGACACCGACACCGGTTGAGGCGACCGAGGCACCGGCGGTGATCGAGCCGGTCGACCAGGAGACCGAGCCAGCTCCGACCCCGACGCCGACCACCGCGCCGGAGCCGACGGACGCTCCTACACCGACCCCGACGCCATCGCCCGAGCCGCCAACGCCGACGGAGCAGGTGATCGTGCCGGTCGGTCCCACCGACACCCCGGCGGTAGACCAGTCGACAGACGGGCAGGAACCGCAGATCATCGAGCCCATACAGCCGACCGAGCCACCGAGTTAGGCAACCTCAAAGGAGCACAGCATGGAACAACATCCGAACGCCGCCCTGATCGACCTGCGATCGGACACCGTGACGCGGCCGACGCCGGCCATGCGACAGGCGATGGCGGAGTCGATCGTCGGCGACGACCAGTACGGCGAGGACCCGACCGTGGACCGCCTCGAGGCGCTAGCCGCGGAAAAGATGGGCAAGGAGGCCGCGGTGTATGTTCCCAGCGGGACGATGGGCAACATCGCCTCGCTGATGGCGTGGTGCGGTCGCGGCGACGAGGTCATCCTCGGCGACGAGTCGCACATCTACTGGTTCGAGAGCGGCAGCCCGGCCGCGCTTGGCGGCATCACCCAGTTCATCCTGCCGACAGAGCTTGACGGCACGATCGACGTCGCGCGCATCGAGAAGGCGATCCGGCCGGCGCGCGCCGGGTACCCGCGCACGGCGGCGATCGGCATCGAGAACACCCACAACCGGCGCTCCGGGCGCGTGCTGCCGATGGCGTACCTGCGGGAGCTGAAGGCGATGTCGGAGCGTGCTGGCGTGCCGGTGCACATGGACGGCGCGCGCATCTTCAACGCGGCGGCCGCCCTCGGTGTGCCCGCCGCCGAAATCGCGCAATACGCCGACAGCGTGCAGTTCTGCCTGAGCAAGGGGCTGGCGGCTCCGGTCGGCTCGATCGTCACCGGCACCGCCGCCTTCATCGAGCGCGTCCGTCAGCAGCGCAAGATGCTTGGTGGGGCGATGCGGCAGTCCGGTGTGATCGCGGCGGCGGGCCTCGTGGCGCTGGAGACGATGGTCGACCGGCTGCCCGAGGACCACGCGCGGGCGATGCGCCTCGCCGAAGGGCTCGCACGGGATCGACGGCGTCGTGATCGACCCCGCCGCGGTCCAGACGAACATCGTCGTCTTTCAGCTGGATCCCCGGCTGGACGGTACCGAGGTCGCCGAGAGGCTCAAGGCGAATGGTCTGCTGGTTTCGAACTATGGCGCCGTCGGGCTGCGGATGGTGACGCACAACGACGTCGACGACGCCGCGATCGAGAAGGCGCTCGACATCGTGGCATCGACTATCCCCGCGATGCTTGAAGGAGTGCAGCACCGTGCCGCCGACTGACGGGATCGTGCTTCCGCCGACGCTGCTGTCCGGCAGGCGCGTGGTGCTCGGCGTGACCGGCGGCATCGCTGCGTACAAGGCGGCGGACCTCGCCAGCTTCTCGTGCAGCAGGGCGTCTCGCTGCGCGTGGCGATGACGCAGGCGGCGACGCGCTTCGTCGCGCCCATGACCTTCGAGGCGATCACTCGCCATCCGGTGTATACCGGCGTGTTCGATGGCTGGGGTGGCGATGAGGCGGGCCACGTGACGCTCGCCGCCGAGGCGGACGCTGTAATCGTGGCGCCGGCGACGGCCAACACCATCGCCAGTATGGCCGCCGGGCTCGCGGACGACATGCTGTCGACCGTGCTGCTGTCGACCACGGCGCCGATCGTCGTCGCGCCCGCGATGGAGCACCACATGTGGCACCACGCGGCGACGCAGGCGAACGTCGAGACCCTGCGGGATCGGGGCATAACTATCGTGTCGCCTGACCGCGGGCACCTGGCGTCCGGCGCGAACGGTGATGGCCGTCTGGCATCGCGCGAGGCGATCGTGGCGGCGCTGCGCGGCGTGCTGGCGCGGTCGGGTCCGCTTCGCGGCAGGCGCGTCGTCGTCACCGCTGGCGGCACGCACGAGGCGATCGATCCGGTGCGGTTCATCGGGAACCGGTCGAGCGGCCAGATGGGCGTGGCTATCGCGGAGGCGGCGTTCGATGCCGGCGCCGATGTGCGGACGATCGTCGGGCCAACGGTGATGACGCCGCCGGTCGTGGGGGAGGTGAGGCGGATCGAATCCGCCCGTGAGCTTGCCGACGCGGTCGACGAGGCAACAGCCGATGCCGATGTCCTGATCATGGCGGCCGCCGTGGCGGATTTCCGCCCGGAGACCGCAGCGACGTCGAAGATCAAGAAGGGACCCGGCAACGACGCGCCGACGATCGTGCTGACGCGCAACCCTGACATCCTCGGCAGCGTCGATCGCAGCGGACTCGTCAAGATCGGGTTCGCCGCCGAGACGGATGATCTGATCGAGAACGCGACCGACAAGCTGCGGCGCAAGGGGCTGGCGATGATCGTCGCCAATGAGGCGGTGGCGACGATCGGCAGCGCCGAGAGCGCCGCCACGCTGCTGTATCGCGACGGCCGTTCGGAGGCGCTGCCGATGCTGGACAAGCGAGATCTCGCGCGCGTGGTCATCGACCGCATCGCCGGCATCGTGGGAGCGGGCGACGATGCTTGAGCAGGCGGCCCAGCGACGCCGGCGACGAGTTTCTGAAACGCGGTCCTACGCGCTTACGATCGTGGTGTTCAACGTCTACGCGCTGGTCGCGGCGGTCATCGTCTTGCGATCGGTGCTGGTGGCGTTCGAGGCCACCGAGAGCATCTGGATGGGGCGGTTCGTGTTCGGCATGACCTCCCGGTTCACCGATCTGCTGGAGATGCTTCCGGGCGCGACGCGAGACATGTTTGGGCCGTTCACGGTGATCGATATCTCGTTGCTCGGGCTCGTGCTGCTGTTCCCGCTCGGCGTGGTCGCGTCGGGTGGTACCCTGAGACGACGTGGATGAGACGCGACGAACGTCGTCCTGAAATGGAGAGACGCTGACCATGATGAAGAACCTCGCACGCGGCATTCTCGGACTGGTGCTGACGGCGGCGGCAACCTGGCTGGCAAACTACATCGTCGACCAGGTCTTCGGCCCCGACCCCGAGGAGTCCGAGGCGTAGCGCGACCGATAGGCAAAGCATGAGGTGCCGGGCGAGCGATCCTCGCCCGGTTCCGTGTATTCGGAGGGTGGCGCGGTGGGTGCGGCTGAGGCGAATCAGCAGATGGAACGGTTCGCACCGGGGGATCGCGTCCTGGTGGTGGCGAACCCGGCGACCCGTCGGGACATCCGGCAGATTGTCGCCGCGCTTCGCGCCGCCGCGCCGGATGGTGTCGAGATCGACGTTCGCATCACGACGCGCGCTGGCGAGGCGCAGGAGCTTGCCTGTCGGCACGCACCGGGGGCCCGCGCGATCGTCGCTGTCGGCGGCGATGGCACCGTCGCCGAGGTGGCGACTGGCGCCATGCAGGAGAGCATCCCGTTGGCGATCATGCCGGGCGGCTCCACCAACATCATCGCGCGGGAGATGGGTGTGCCGACCGGCGCTGACGAGGGTTCGGCGCTCCTCTTCGGCGCCCATCGCCTCAAGCAGATCGATGTCGGCGGCAGTGACCGACGGATATTTCTCCACATGACCGGCGCGGGGTTCGACAGTCAGTTCTTCGCGCGAAGCAACTCGCGATGGAAGCGCAAGGTGGGCTGGCTGGCCTATATTCCCCCGGCAGCGATGGCGCTCTTCGATCGGCCGTTCGAGGCGCGGGTGGTGGTCGATGGCCAGGAGGTGCGGGCACGGTCACCGCTGGTGCTGGTCGCCAACGGGCGATCGGTGCTGCACCCCTCGCTGCGGATCGCGCCACAGATCTCGAAGTCGGACGGGGTGTTCGACGTGTTCATCGTGACGGCGACCGGGCCGGTGGAGAAGACACGGGTGCTCTGGCGCTTCATGACCCGGCACTTCGACCAGTCCCCATATGTGACGCGCCTGCGCGGTCACCACGTTGAGCTGGCGACGGAGCCGCCACTGCCGGTCCAGTTCGACGGTGACGTCGACGGCACGACGCCGGTCACGCTGGACATCATTCCCGGCGCCCTGCAGGTGGTCACCCCGAATGGGTGAGTAGCATGCGCAAGGTCTACCGGTAGGGTCGGATCGGCCGATCGCACAGACAGAAGGCCCTGGCGGAATATTCCCGCCGGGGCCTTCTGTTCCGAATCTGTTGTCAAGCTGGATCAGCCGCCGACTGGCGGGCAGGATTCCGCATCCGCGTTGAGGATGTAGTACGCCTCGCCTTGCTCGTAGCCCATGTTGAATGGCACGTCGCTGCACGAGTTGGTGAAGGTCGTGTTGACGCCTGAGGTCGTCAGCACTTCGAACACGGACCCGTCGACGTATCCGGAGGTCTCGCCCGGACCAAGCTGGCCCTCGAAGACGGCCACGCCATCGGCGACGATCGAGACGTTCACGGTATCGACCGCGGTCACCGAGATGCTGGTGACGTAGGTGCCATCGGTGACCTGGGCGCTGTCCGGCGCGGGCTGCGTGGTCGGGGTCGGCTGCGGGGCCGGTGCCTCGGTGGCAGCAGCCTCGGGAGCCTGCGCCTCATCCGATGGTTGGGCAAGCTGGTTGTCGCCACCGCCGTCAGCGGAGCCTGCCGCCCGACCCGTTTCGACCTTCTCGACCGGCGGGGTGGCTGTCGGCGCCACCGTCGGGGCAATGGTCGGGGTTGGCGTTGGCGGCGCCTTGGTGGGCAGCGCCACATCGCTGGCGAACGGTGTCACCGTCGCCACGATCTCCGTCGCCGTGCCCTCATCGGTCGGCGCCTGCACGAAGGCGCTGTACACCCACGCGAAGACGATCGCGCTGAGAACCACCGAGAAGGCGATGATGGCAAAGTTGGGCGCCCAGTGCGACGGCATGTTGACCGGCGGCGCCGGCGTCATGCCATCGGTGGGTTTCGCCTCATCACCGCCGCGCGCGTCCTCGAAGAGCGAGAGGATACGAGAGGCATCGAGAGCGAGATACATGGCGTAGTTGCGCACGATGCCCCGCTGATAGATGAGCGGAGGCAGCGCCGCGAAGTTCTCGTCCTCGAGAGCCGCGAGGTGGTTGCGGTTGATCCGCGTCGCCTGCTCGGCTTCTTTCAGCGTGACGCCCTTGTGGGCGCGAGCCTGCTTGAGGGTTTCTCCAAAGTTGGCCATAGGCTATCCAATGGCTCCCTGTGTCATTGTGGCGTGTCGTTGGTTCGAGTTCAGCGTCGGCATCGGCCCGGGACAACACAAAACGATGTCATCCTGGCAAGATGCCACGATCCAGAGAGGTCCAGGTTGGATGCTGGTGCACGGTAATGATGTCCCTCCCCCGAGAACTGCCAGAAGTGTACCGCGCTGTGTGCGGGTTTTGGGCGGAATCGGCGCGGTTTTCGTAAATTGGACGTACGTACGTGCCGTTTTCATGTCATGCCCCCGAAATCTTCTTCTCGGCGGGTCGATCCTGCTGCGCGATGAGGCGATCAATACGCGGTGTCGGAGCGGCGAAGCCGTCCTGCTCCTCGATCAGCCAGTAGCGATCCGCCGGAAGCCACCAGCAGCCGATCGTGGTCTCGCAGGCAAGATCCTCCTCATTCACCATGCGCCGATGAGTGAACGCCCATTCGTTCGTGCACCAACCACGGGCACCGCCGTCGGCGCTGCGGAAGCTGCGACAGGTGCGGCACTCGCGCGTGACTTCCGGGGCGATGTCGATGGTCATGTCGAGGAGCTCGCCGCCGCGGGTGACGAGCTCGCGGAGGTCGAAGCCGCCGGCGTCCAGGTCCGGCAGGCGCTGCGGCCCGTCGGGCGATGGCAACGCGGAGGCGTCTGGAAACGTCTGTACCGGGTTCCGCTTCAGTGGGCCGGTAGCGTGACGACCGGAAGTAGCTCTCTCGCGGCCAGGTGGCACCTTGCTCGGTCCGACTCGCCGCCACCTCGGCGCGTGGCACCGGCACGGGGTCAGACATCGGCGCCCGGTCGAGCGCGTCGGCCGGCGATGCTGCCCGACCTCGCTCGAATCTCTCCTCGAAGAGGTTGTCGTCGAGATCGGGGAGCGCCGTGTGGGCGGTGCGCTGGCGGTGCCATGACTCGGTGCGTGGGCGCTCGACCGGTGTGGTTGCAACCGTCGGCTCTGGCTCTTCGAATCCATCGAAGAGGTCCGGGAGTGTGCCACTGGCGGTCGTAGATGGAGAAGCCATGTTGTCGTACGCAACATCATGGTCCAGGCCGTACTCGGTCGTGCCTGCCTCCGGCTCATCGTCGATCGCTTCGTCACCGAACCTGCGAGCGTATCGCGGTTCGGGGAGCGGGTCATCCCGGCGATCGGCACGGGGATCCACCCGCATCCGCTCACGGTCCCGTGGTAGTTGGTAGGACGGCGCCGGGTCATCCTCACGTGCGTCGTCGTCATCCCACGAGCCGGTATGGCGGGTAATCTGGGCGTCGTCGTGCATCGCGGCGGCGCGGCGCCGGATGCCGAAGTGGGAAAGCCAGCCGCCTGACCTGCGACCGGTACGCCCTGCAGGAGCGTCCTCGATCGACGCTTCCCACTCGTCCTCCGGGTCGTCCGCCTCGAGGACGATGTCTGTGTCCTCGGGCTCTTCCTCGTGTGCCTCATCGATCAGCGCATCGGACCAGGATGCGTCCGTGGCCATGGGCGCGCCGACGAGCGGCTCATCCATGCCCTCGGGCGCGTCGCTCATCGGCTCGGCGTCATGCTCCGGATCGTGGTGCGGTGAGGCGGGCTCCAGCTCAAGCTCGCTCTCCATCGGCGTCCGGGATAGATGACGGGCGAGCAGGTGCGAGTGCCGGAGCGGGTTGGCCGCCTTTTGCATCTTGGCCTGACGGATTCGTCGCGCCCGCTCCAACACATGCTCATAGGGCTCACCGGTTTCGGCGGCTTGCGCCGGCTCCGCCGAATCGCCGTCGAGCACTGTCGTGTCGGGAAGCTCCGCTTCAGTTTCAGTGGGCTCTGGATCCTCGGGATGCTGCGCGGTGTTGCTGTAGCCCGGCAGCTCGAACGAGGGATCGATGTCGGGCACGGTGTCGAAGCGGTCGGCAGGAAGGCCGAAGCGGTTTCGAGTCTCGGAGCGCGGCACCGGCGCGTCATCGAGACGCCGGCGCGAGGATCCCGCGTCGCGATCGGAGAACCGCGACTGGTGCGCCACCACACGGTCGTGGGAGGTCGGGATGTCGGCGTCCCTGTCGATCGGGTCCGCCGGGTTGCGGCGGCTCGAATGCCGCTCGCGGGCCCGCATGATGGCGTCGCGGCTGCCCCTCGCCATGATGCGAGCCCGCTCGTCCTGGTCCAGCCGGGCGGCATCGTTGTATGTGTCATCATCGTCTCGGTCCCGTATCGGGGCGGGGCGGTCGGAGACGACGCGATCCTCATCGTTGCGGAGTGGAGTGGTGAATCGCTCGGGTGGGGTGACGACGGAGGTCACCTCGTCGTCGCCTGCCGATGGCTGCGGCTCGTCGGGGTCAGGTGACAGACCGTCCTGTGACTGCTGGTCGTCGCGGCGGCTCTCGAAGAGATCACCGCCCCAGGGGTTGCGGCAGGCAAGCTCGCCGGCGCGCACCAGAAGCATGACATCGCTGGTCGTCTGGCGCTTCGGGTGGGTGCACCAGCCATTTTTCGCTACCCCAGCATCCTGGAAATAGCGGCAATTGGCGCATTTGCGTTGCTCCCCTGCCATGCGGTGCGACCCCTCCATCCAACGCGCCGGGCCATCTGAACGGCCCGGTTTTTTGGCAACAACTCCCCATGGCGATCGCCCCCACGACGTCGCTTCTGGTCCCATGATGAGATTCAGGGATGGAGTCGTTGCTCCGTTTGATTGATTGTAGCCATCTCGAGGAGGGTTGTCTATAAGGCACGAATGACGGTGTCTTGTGTTCGAACACACTGTACGGCCATACGGTAGATGTACGAACAGAGCGTCTGTATACCAAGCTCTGGTGATATGGAGAATCACGTATGGATAGTTTTCCGTGCCGAAATGTCACCGTAACACAATTCCGTTTCGATCGTTGAGGTGAACCTGCCGGATCGGTACACTCACCACACACGATGATCCTTTCGGATATCCGCCCCTTCCGAAGGGGGCGTTCAAGGAGCGTGACGGATGCTGGTTCTGGACCGAAGCGACGTACGGCGGCTGGTGCCGATGCCGGACGCCATCGAGCTGATGAAGGTGGCGTTCCGGGAGCTCTCGGCGGGCCGTGCCGTCTCGCCGCTGCGGGCGGTCGTGCCGGTGGATGACAGCTCCGTGACGCTCCTGATGCCGGCCTACGTGCGGGCCGCCAATGCGCTCGGCTTCAAGGTGGTCTCCGTGTTCGAGGGCAACGCGGAGCAGGGGCTGCCGACGATCTCGGCGATGGTGTGCCTGCTCGATGAGACAACGGGCCAGCCGGCCGCGATCATGAACGGAGCCTACCTGACGGCGCTTCGCACCGGGGCGGTGTCCGGGGCGGCGACCGACCTGCTGGCGCGGGAGGATGCGCAGCACCTGGTGGTGATTGGCGCCGGTGCCCAGGGGGTAACCCAGGCCGCGGCCGTGGCGGCGGTCCGCCCGATTGAGCGGATCACGGTGGTGAGCCGTTCTGAGGCGTCGCTGTCCCGCTACCGGGAGGCGATCGCCCGCGACTGGCCGGACCTCTCGGACCGCATTGAGACGACTCTGGACGCAGCTGTGGTCCGCGACGCGGACATCGTCTGCACGGCGACAACCTCGCGCACGCCGGTCTTCAGTGACGCCGACATCCGGCCCGGTACCCACGTCAACGCTGTTGGCGCGTTCCAGCCGTCGATGCAGGAGCTCCCAGCGGAGCTGGTGGCGCGCGCGAGCATCGTGGTCGATCAGGTCGAAGCCGCGCTCGAGGAGGCCGGCGACTTCATCATCCCGATCGAGCAGGGGAAGCTGGACCGCGCGCGCATCGAGCGCGAGCTCGGCCAGATCGTCGCCGGCGAGGTGGCCGGCCGCGTGTCGGACGACGAGATCACGCTTTTCAAGTCGGTGGGGAATGCGGTCCAGGATGTCACCGTCGCGCGACGCGCGGTGGAGCAGGCGCGGGCGACAGGCGTCGGCCAGCAGGTCTCCATCGACTGATGGCGAGTCTCTTGCTGCCCTCGCGTGGTCCGGGCATCGTCGCGGTGCTGGTGGGGGCCTCAACGGCACCACGCACGCGCTGATCCAGGAGCGCGTCGCCATCGGCGACCTCACGCTTTGCACGCTCTGCGCTTCGGCCATTGTGTTCGGGTAGCTCCTCGTCACCACCGTGTCCAGGATTGCGACCCGGTTCGATAAGGTTGCGCGCAAGCTGGTCTCCGGCCAGCGGGCGTGACTGCCGTTCTCCCCGGAGTGACCTGCGCATCCCGGTATTCCAGCATGTCGGTGGAGCCGCTGCTCTCGCTGGAGCCGATGCTGGATGACGTTCGGCGAAGCACCTTCTCGCTCGCATCCGTCGTTACGTATGGCTAATGTGGCCTCGGCGCGAAGCCGCTGACGGTCCGTTACGGGATCGATCCTTTAGCCGGGAAGCTCCGAATTGTGGCTGCCCGCCGAGCGCGGGTCCCTCGCGTTGGGGTGATTCGTGATTCCGTAATCGCGGGTCGTTGCAGCGTGGTGCGGATACGACGACGGGCCGGTCATCGACCGGCCCGTACGCGCGTTCGGATGGTGCTCTGTGTCAGTCGCCGGCTGCAAGCACCGGCTCGTGTGCCGCGATCGGGCAGGTGCCCGTCGGGCAGACGCCATCCACGATGTGCTTGCGGAACTCCTCCTCGTACCACTGGATCATGCCCATCAACGGCACTGGCGCGACCTGGCCGAGACCGCAAAGCGAGAGCTCGATCACGTGCTTGCTTGTCCGCTTGATCAGGGCGATGTCGTCCAGCGTGCCCCGGCCGAAACGGATCCGATCGAGGATCTCGACGAGCGCCGGGTTGCCGAGGCGGCAGGGGACGCACTTGGCGCAGGACTCGTAGCGGTTGAACGCTGTGAGATATCGGGCGAAATCCACCACGCAGACGTTTTGGTCGAAGATCACCCAGCCACCGGAGCCAAGCATGCCGCCAACGTCTGACAACGAGTCGAAGTCGACCGGGATGTCGAGGTGTTCTGGGGTGAGCGGGCCGGCCGAGACGCCGCCGGTCTGCACGCCCTTGAACTCCGACCCCTCCTTCATGCCGCCGAAGATGTCGTCGAACAGGTGACGGAGCGTGACGCCCATCGGCACCTCGACGACGCCGTGGCGCTTCAGCGGCCCCTGCACCGTCATCAGCTTGGTGCCCTTGCTGTTCTCGGTGCCGATACCGGCATACCACTCGCCGCCGTTCACAATGATGTCCGGGATGTTGGCGAGCGTCTCGGTGTTGTTGGCGACCGTCGGGCGCTTCCAGAGCCCCTCCTCGACGGACCGGGGCGGCTTGGTGCGCGGCTGGCCCTTGACGCCCATGACGGAGTACATCAGTGCCGACGCCTCTCCGCAGATGTAGGCGCCGCCTCCCGTCCGAACGCGGAACGCAACCTTCTTTCCGGTGCCGAGAACGTTGTTGCCGATCAGACCGAGGCGCTCGGCGTCGGCGACAGCCTTCCGGAAGCGGCGGATCGCGAGCGGGTACTCACCGCCGATGTAGTTGTAGCCACGCTCGGCATCGCAGACGATGCACGCGATGAGGATCCCCTCGAGGATACGATGCGGGTCCGCCTCGTGGAGGTGACGGTCCTTGTAGACGTTCGGCTCACCCTCATGGGAGTTGCAGACGATGAATTTTGGCTTCACCTTTGCCTTGCGCCCGCTGGCCCACTTGATGCCTGCCGGGAAACCTCCGCCGCCACGCCCGCGGACGTTGGCGGTGGTCACTTCCTCGATCGCCTCGTCGGCGGACATCTCGAAGAGGACCTTGAAGTATGCGTCGTAGGCGCCGCGCGCGATCGCGTCCTCGATCGAGTCCGGCTCGATCACGCCGGCATTGCGGGTGATGATCTGCTGCTGGTGACCGAAGAAGGGATCATCGTGCAGGGAGGGCACACCGTTGTGCGACTCCGGCGCACGCACGCCCACGGCGAGGTCCTGACGGGCACCGGTGAGGACGGCGCTGACGTCGTCGGCGGTGACGCTGCCGTAAACCACCGGCGGCTCGCCGGGACGCTTCACCTCGACCCACGGCTCCATCCAGAACGCGCCGTTGCCGCTGACTTCCCGGACAACGGTGCCGGTGCTCTCGTGCGTGCGGCAGGCGGCGAGGACGTCGAGCGCGCCCTTGGCGATGGAGCTGCTGCCCACACCGACGCTGACAACCGTCCGGTTGCCTTCCCAGAGATCGGTCCACCGCGCGCGGGCCTGATCACGGAACTGCTCATAGTCCTTGCGCGAGGTCAGGCGTGGCAGGTGCTCACTTGGTGCCGTGTGTACCATGGTTCTCCCTGTTCTCGGTCATCTCGGTGCGGGCTGCGACCGCGCGGTTGACGAGGTCGGTCAGCGTGGCGGCATCCACGTAGCCGTGGTACTCGTCATCGATCTTGACCACGGGCGCGCGATCGCAGACGCCGAGGCAGCCGTTGACGACCTGGACGCTCATGTTGCCATCGGCGGTGGTATCGCCATCCTTCACGCCGAAATCGTCCTGCATCTGCTGCACGAGCTGCTGGGAGCCGCTCACGTAGCAGGCCATGCCGTGGCAGATCAGCATATGGTGGTGGCCGCGCGGTGCGGTGCGGAAGTCGGCGTAGAAGGTGAGCAGCCCGAAGACGCGCTCAGCGGTGGTGTTCAGGTGGCGCGCCACGATCTCGGCCGCTTCGGGCGAGACCCAGCCGTAGACCTCGTTGACTTCCTGCAGCGCCGAGAGGATGAGCTCCTGTGCTTCCTCAAAGTCCTCGAAGTGGAAGTGCGAGACCATCTCACGCACCGCATCGAGGTCGATCTCCCGCCGCCCGGTAAACGGCGCGGGCACCGGAAGCAATTCGTGCGTCTGATTGGCGTTCGCCACTCGACCATCCTCCCTGGCGGACGTGCAGCTTCGGGGGCACGCCCCAGCGTCAGCCCATGGCTGATCACGAGTATTCTTTCGGCAGCAAGTATAGCAGTAGGGCAGTCGCGAATTGCTCGCGGCGCCCTACTGTCTGCGGTCACATCGTGTCCCCGTGCCGGGATGGTGCGCGGTCGGTTAGGCCGACGAGCCTGGCGACTGAAAGAGTCGCTTGAAGTCCCCGTCGAAAATATCGAGGAACGTATGCATGTCGACCACGTCGCCAGCCGAGACCGGCTCGCCTGGCGGCAGGGTGTCGGCGGGGTCAATGTCCTCGCGCAACGCGCCGGACACCTCCTCGGAGGCGGCACCGCTCAGGCGGCGCAGCGCGAGGCGCGCCTCGCTGGGATCGCCGTCGTTCATGAGCGCAGCCACAAAATTCCGGGAGTGGCAATCGGTGCACTCCACCATCATGGTCCACATATCGGGCTGCCGGTTGATGATATGGACATCGTCCGTGCTGAACTCGCGGTGACAGACGGAGCATCGCTCCATGCGGTCCAGCACGATTCGCTTCATGGTGACGTCTGGTTCCATAGATTCCCTGGTCCCGTCTCGAAACGTGTTGGCTCGATGCTAGTTGGACTGCTTCTTGCCGAAGTCGTCCAGATCGAGCGAGTTGATGAATTCCCGGAAGACGGAGAGTTGCTCATCTGACGCGGCGGGCGCGGTCTCTGACTGCTCGGGTTCGGTCGCGTCCGGGTTTTCGGACGAGAGTGACGTGGCCGAGATTGCCGTGGCCTCGTCGTCGTCCTCGATGGAGACACCGGCGCTGTCCATCACCGCCTCGTCGACGAGGATGCGGCTTCCCGTGCGGACCGCCAGCGCGATCGCGTCGCTCGGGCGAGAGTCGACCTCGATGGAGCTGCCGTTGGCGCTGAGCACGATGCGAGCATAGAACACCTGCTCGTTGAGGTCGCCGATGACCACCTGCTCAACCGATGCGCTGAGCTCGGCGAGCAGGGTCTGCATGAGGTCGTATGGGAGCGGGCGTGTCGGCGTGACGCCCTGCAGCTCCATCGCGATCGCCTCAGCCTCGTAGGCACCGATCCAGATCGGGAGGTGACGGTCGCCGTCGACCTCCTTGAGGATGACGACGCGCTGCTGGGTCACGAGACTCACCCGGATGCTTTCAACCGTTGTTTCGATCATGGCGTTTACCTTTCGGTGCCATTATGCAGAACCAACCCGAGGGGTAAACCGAGTCTCACACATGCGGGCGGTCACTCTGCGGAGTCGGCTCCGTACAGACATTGTACACAGGGCTCCGTGGATGGAACACGCCGCAGGGGAGCGATCCGTGTAGCCGCTGAAGGCGTCGTCCAGAGCCGACCGGCGACCGATCAATGCCGGCTGACCGATCGATCGCGCTATTCCATATAAACGCACGAGGGGTGCCACGCGTTACGGTGCGAGCACACCCAGTACGCCTGCTCGGCGCGGCGGCGATGACGATCAGCTGCTCTCGGAGATCTCGGGGTAGTCGTAATGCGGCACGACGCCGATGACGTCCGTCGGCCAGTACGTCACCCATGCCTTGCCGATCACCGCGTCGATGGCGACCGGACCGAAGTAGCGCGAGTCCTGGCTGTTGTCGCGGTTGTCACCCATGACGAAGATCTTGCCGTCTGGCACGGTTACGGCGGGGCAGGGGTCGCCCTCGCTTCGGCACCACGTCAGGGCGCCCTTCAGGTACGGCTCGTCGAGCTGCTGGCCGTCGATGTAGACGTGGTTGTCGTGAACCTCTACCGTCTCGCCGGGAAGACCGATGATGCGCTTGATGTACGGCTTGTCGGCGCCCTCGACGGGAGCATCGAACACGACGATATCGCCACGCTCCGGCTCACCGAACGGGTGAACCTCGTTCTTCTCGTCGTGACCGACGAACGGCAGCCAGTCGACCACCGCCCAGGTGTCGAAGCTGAAGTACGAGTTGCGATTGACCAGCAGCATTTCATTGTTCTGGAGGCTGGGGGTCATGCTGAGGCCATCCACGCGGAAGTTGAGCACGACCGCCCGCACGGCGACGAAGATGATGAGCGCGAGGAGGAGGGTCTCGATGACCTCGCGGACGAGGGATCCCTGCCGCTGCTCGGTGCGGACCTCGGGTTCGGCCTCGTCGTCAACATGTTCGGTGGAGAGCTCGGGGTCGCGCATGGTCGGGAGTGTGTCGGAATCGTGGCGCGACTGGATGGGGCGGTCGTCAAACGTCATTTCCTGGAAGGCCTTTGCACATGATGGGGTGGACAGCCAGCTTCGTGTTCGATTCTACCCCGATCCTCGCCGGGTGGCCGGTGTCCGGAGGCTGGGACGGAAAAACGCCCGGGGCTGGAGCCACCGGGCGTTCTCGATCCACGTTGCGCGCCTAGATTTCGTCGGCGCGAACCTCGCGGCGCTCGCCGCGGGCGACGACCTCTTCCGACTTCGCGGCCGAGGTGTTGGCGGTCAGCGACGACGCCTTCTCGCTCTTGCCCTCAGCGAGCTTGTCGTCGTCCTCAGTGCCGGACTCCGTCTTGAACTCGCGGATGCCCTTGCCGAGCGCACCACCGATTTCCGGAAGCTTGCCGACACCGAAGATGATCACGATGATAACCAGAATAATGCTGAGCTCAGGTACTCCGATCGGCCCCATGGGCGCACCTCCGTGCTGTTGAACGATTCCGTTCTCGCGACTCACGAGAGCGGAAGAGTGTTCCCTGTCTGGTGAGCCGAACACGCATATTCTAGGTACTCGGCTGCCAGAATTCAATGTCCGGACGCCACCGTCAGGACAGGAAGAAGCTGCTCAAAATCGCCAGGAGAAGGAAGAACGCAGCGACGCCGATTGTGGCGTTGAACAACGTCTTCTCGAAGCCCCGGCGAGTGGTGTACATGGAGCCACCGTCTCCTCCGAAGCCGTTCCCGAACGACGACCCCTTGGTCTGGATCATGATCATCAGGATGAGCATGGCTGAGATCAGGATAGTGATGATATTGAGTGCTGCATCCACCTGGTGGCGAACTCCTGGACGAAACGCGTGATCTGCCGGTCGATCGCGATGCCAACTCTACCACAGCCGATATGCCGACGTTGGCATTTGCGCACGCTCACACAGCGCCGGCGCTGGCTGCCGCCGCCGCGACGATGGCCGCGAAATCTGCGGGTTTCAGGCTGGCGCCGCCGATGAGACCGCCATCGATGTCTCCGACACCAAAGTAGCTTGCGGCATTCTCACCGTTCACGCTGCCGCCGTAGAGAATGCGCACCCGCTCGGCGATTTCCGGATCCAGCTGGCGCAGGAGCGAGCGGATCAGCGACGCCATCTCGGCGGCATCATCGGCGGTGGCCGCGTTGCCGGTACCGATCGCCCACACCGGCTCGTAGGCGATGACGAGCTGCTCCAGCTCGAAGGCGGGTCGGCCATCGAGCGCGGCGGCGAGCTGCCGGGTGACCACCTCGGCGGCCCGTCCCGAGCTGCGCTGCGCCTCCGTCTCTCCGACGGCCAGGACCGGTGTCCGCTCCACGCGGTAGACGGCATCGAGCTTGGCGCGGATGTCGGCATCCGTTTCTCCATGAATCTGCCGGCGCTCGGAGTGCCCTGCGAGGATGAAGCGCGTGTAGGGCGCGAGCATCTCGGCGGAGAGGTCTCCCGTGTACGCGCCGGCGGACTCGGGCGCGACATCCTGCGCACCGAGCATCACGGCGGAGTCCGACCCGCGACGCTCAGCGAGCGGCACCAGCCAGAGCGCGGGCGGGAGCACGCCAACCTCCACCTCGGGATGGGCGGACGCAATCTCGGCTGCCGCCGTCGCGAGCGCCAGCGCGTCGTCCAGCGTCGTGTTCATCTTCCAGTTGCCGAGGACCAGCGGGATACGGGCGGTGGTCGTCATGATGCCGGCTCGTCCGCCACGTCAGGGATGATCGCGATACCGGGCAGCTGCCTGCCCTCGAGGAACTCGAGCGACGCGCCGCCGCCGGTGGAGACGTGGTCGATGTTGTTGGCGAGCCCGATCGCCTCGATCGCGGCGATGGAGTCACCGCCGCCGATCACGGTGAAGCCATCGCAGATTGCGACCGCCTCCGCCACGCGTCGCGTGCCCATCGCGAATGGCGGCCTCTCCGCCACACCGAGCGGTCCATTCCAGAAGACCGTCTTTGCATCCTGGATGGTGCGGAAGAAGGTCCGCCGGGTCTCGGCGCCGATGTCGTAGATCGCCTTGTTGGACGGGACCTCGCCCACCGGGACGTTCTCGCCGCGGCCGTCGTCGATGCTCGAGGCGACGACCACGTCGGTCGGGAGCACCACCTCGACGTCACGCTCCTTCGCGTGCTCGAGGATCGTGCGGGCCGTGTCGAGCTGGTCCTCTTCCATAAGAGACGTGCCGACCTCGTGGCCCTGCGCCTTGAGGAAGGTGTTCGCCATGCCGCCGCCGATCAGGATGGTGTCGACCCGGCCGATCAGGTGGTCGAGGATGCCAATCTTGTCGGACACCTTGGCGCCGCCGATGATCGCGATGAACGGGTGTTCGGGCGCGTCCAGGAGCCGGGAGAGCTGCTCGATCTCATGCTCCATGAGGATGCCCAGGAAGGAGGGCAGCAGCTTGGCGACGCCCACCGTCGATGCGTGAGCACGGTGCGACGTGCCGAAGGCATCGTTGACATAGATGTCGGCGAGCGCGGCGAGCTCCTGGGCGAAGTCGGCGTCGTTGTTCTCCTCACCCGGGTCGAATCGCAGGTTTTCGAGCAGGATGACCTCGCCGTCCTTCATCTCATCGACTTCGCCGATCACGTCCGGTCCGGTGATGGTGGTCATCGCACGGACCGATTGACCGAGCAGGGACGAGAGATGTTCGGCGACCGGGGCGAGACGCAGCTCGTCCACCACCTTGCCCCTGGGGCGCCCGAGGTGGGAGGCGAGGATGACGCGGGCGCCGTGCTGGATCAGCCACATGATGGTCGGCAGCGACGCCCGGATACGGGTGTCGTCGGTGATCGTGCCGTTATCGAGCGGGACGTTGAAGTCCACGCGCACGAGCACGTGCTTGCCGGCCACGTCGGCCGAGCGTATGGATCGCTTGGGCATAGGTCCCCTCCCGGAAACAGTACGCCGGCCAGGTCAGATGCAGACCCGGCCGGCAAGGCGTGGGGCTGGCCCTAGGCGAAGCCTTGCTCGCACACCAGCGCGGCCAGGTCAGCGACGCGGCAGGAGTATCCCCACTCGTTGTCGTACCACGAGACGACCTTCACCATGTTTTCACCCATCGTCATGGTTGATGGCGCATCCACGATCGAGGAGCGGGAATCCTGCTTGAAGTCCATGGAAACCAGCGGCTCGGTCGAGTACCCGAGGATGCCGAGCATCTCCTCACTCTCGCTCGCGGCCTTGAGCGCGCCGTTCACGGCGTCCACGCTGACGGGCTTGGAGGTGACCGCGACGAAGTCGACGATCGACACGGTCGGGGTGGGGACGCGGAGCGAGAAGCCGTCGAACTTGCCCTTGAGGTCCGGGATCACCAGCGAAAGCGCCCGCGCGGCGCCGGTGGTGGTCGGGATGATGTTCTGGCCGGCGGAGCGCGCGCGGCGGAGGTCCTTGTGGGGTCCGTCGAGGATGACCTGGTCGTTGGTGTAGGAGTGGATGGTGGTCATCATGCCGTGCTCGACGCCGAAGGTGTCAAAGACGACCTTGGCGACCGGCGCGAGGCAGTTGGTGGTGCAGGAGGCGTTGGAAATGATGTGGTGCTCGCCCGGCTTGTACACCTCCTCGTTGACGCCGAGGACGATGGTGACGTCCTCGCCCTTGGCCGGCGCCGAGATGATCACCTTCTTCGCGCCGGCGTCGATGTGGGCGCGCGCCTTGGCCGCGTCGGTGAAGAGGCCGGTGGACTCGATCACCAGGTCGACGCCGAGGTCGCCCCACGGCAGGTCGGCGGGGTTGCGCTCCTCGTACACCTTGATGAAGTGGCCGTCGACATCGATGCCGTCCTCCTTCGCGACGATCTCTCCCTCGGTGATGCCGTAGGTGGAGTCGTACTTGAGGAGATGGGCGAGGGTGTCGTTGTCCGTCAGGTCATTCACGGCGACCACCTCGAAGAGGTCGTCAAAGCCGCCCTGCTCGATGGCCTTGAAGACCTGGCGGCCGATGCGGCCGAAGCCGTTGATGCCAACCTTGTACGTCATCTCCGGTTGTTCCTTTCTCGCTCGCGACGCCTAAGCCGACACTCCCGCTGATGGCGGGGTCCCGATGAGCGCACCGGGGACACGAAATTCTGGGTGCTCGATTGTGAGAATCGTAACAGCTTGCCGGTATTCCGTGAGGAATCGCCTCATCAGGCGGTGAACCGCTCCCGCTGACGGACAGGCTGTCCGTTTGGCGCGTGCCGCGCCTCTCCCGGGTGCGAGCCTGCGCGGTGCTCGGCGAGGCGGTCGGCCTGCGCACGCCGGCCGATCTCGATCAGCACCTGGGAGAGCTTCTCGGGGTCATGCCGGAGCGAGTTGCTGTCGTTCACCACATCCCGGGCGATGATCTCCACGGACTCGTCGATCGAGGTGGCGCCGTCGTAGAGGATTGCCTCGACCTGCCACTCGTCGCGAATCGCCTCGGCGGCGGCGGGGTTGTCGTTCACCAGGGCGTAGTTGAGCTGGTGCTCGCCGAGATAGGACATGACCTCGCGGACGTGGTCTTCATATCCATAATGGTCCGTCTCGCCGTGCTGGGTCGCCACGTTGCAGACATAGACCGTAGGTGCGCTCGCCCAGCGGATCGCTTCGCGTACGCCATCGACGAGCAGGTTGGGAAGCACGCTGGTGTAGAGGCTGCCGGGACCGAGGATGATGAGGTCGGCCTTCAGGATCGCGGCGAGCGCCGGGGTGTACGCCTCGGGCGCGTCCGGCTCGAGGAAGATCTTCTCGATCGCCGGCTTCTCGTGCGCGATCGTCGACTCGCCCCGCAGAACGGTGCCGTCGGCCATGTGCGCGCAGAGGGTCACGTTCTCGACGGTCGAGGGAAGCACGCGGCCGCGGACATTGAGGACGTCGGACGATTCAATCACCGCCTTCTCGAAGCTGCCGGTGACCTGGGTCATCGCGGTGATGAACAGGTTTCCGAAGGAGTGGCCGGAGAGCTCCGAGCCCTCGGTGTCGAACCGGTAGTGGAAGAGGCGTCCCATGAGGGACTCGTCATCGGCGAGCGCGACCATGCAGTTCCGGATATCGCCCGGTGCCGGCATGTTGAAGACGTTGCGGATGCGTCCGGTCGAGCCGCCATCGTCCGCCACCGTGACGATGGCGGTGATGTCGATGTCATGCAGCTTGAGGCCGCGCAGGAGCGCGCTCAGACCCGTGCCGCCGCCGATGGCGACGACGTTGAGCTCGGGCTTTGCGGGGCCGAAGCGATGCTCGTTGACGATCTCGGCGAAGGGCCTGGCGCCTGGGTCCATCGCCAACAGGGGCGTGAGCAGCGAGGTGCTGAGGCGGTAGAAGGCGAAGCCGAGGATGACGAGGCCGCCGATGAGGATGCCGACCGCGCGCCATGGCTGGTGGATCGGTTGCAATGTGAGCCAGGCGACCGGGCCCTGGAGGGAGTCGGGGAAGTCGAAGTTGCGATAGATCCAGGTTGCGAACATCGCCAGGGCGAGGCTGGTGAGCACCACGGCGAGCATGAACAGGCCGAGCCAGCGCTTGATGCGTATGCCGGGCCGCAGCCAGATGCGGAGCGTTCGCGAGTTCATAGGCGATCCATGACGAGTACGAGGCGCCGGGTGTTCATGCGGGCGCGCGTTCCAATTGATGTCGTGCCAAGTATGAGCAAGCAACGGGCCAGCGCGAAGACGAGCCACGCACATGAGCGATGTGCCGGTTGCGGGATTTGAGTATAGCACCGGAGTAGGGTAGGATTCGGGCAGCGTCGGAGAGGCGCCACGATCCAGCAGCAACGGGTTACGGAGAGATCGATCCGTGGGCTTGACACGAGCCCACTGGATGCGATACTATGAACGTTCGCACAGTCGATCATTGTGCGATATCCGTGACCGACACACAACGTGGTCACGTTGGTTGGGCTGGACAGCGCGTGCAGAGAGATCAGGAACAAGGAATCACCCTGGTGATCCGGGAGGGGAGCAATGCGCCCTCCCGCTTTGGCGTGTCTGTTGTCATTCGGGGGTAGACCGGTTTCGCGCCAGGTATCGCCTCCAGTGCTGCCCGTTCACACCCTGGCCCGGGCGGCATGGTTCAGAGGAAGGTCTTCGATAGTCCCCGAAGTGTTCCAGCACACCACCATCTTCACTTTCCCAGGTAGCGTGAGTTGCGAGGCGGAAGTTCCGGGCGTCAGCGTCGGTCCCGGTGCTGACAACATACTGAGGAGCTGTGCATGGCTGTAGAGAGTACATCAACGACCATGGCCGCGACCCATGCGGTCGCCGGTCAGCAGGTCATCTCCAACACCGGCATCGGGCGGAAGTCCTATGCCGACATCAAGACCGTGCTGGAGATGCCGAACCTGGTCCAGATCCAGTTGGATTCATTTAAGTGGTTCATGACCAAGGGCCTGGAGGAGCTTCTCAAGGAAGTCTCGCCGATCACCGATCACCACGACAAGATGCAGCTCTACCTCTCGGAGCCCCGCTTCGACGAGCCGTGGGAGCGCATGCCCGAGGGCGAGGAGCGCGATCGCGCCAGGCGCGACCCGCGCGTCGCCGAGGTCTACTGCCGCGAGCGCGACATGACCTACTCGGCGCGGCTGCGCATCTCCGCCAAGCTGGTCATCAACGAGACGGGTGAGGTCAAGGAGACCGGTCCGGACGGTATCTTCATCGGCGACTTCCCGGTGATGACCTCCGACGGCACCTTCATCATCAATGGCGCCGAGCGCGTCGTCGTCTCGCAGCTCGTCCGCTCGCCGGGCTCCTACTTCGAGCGCAAGCCGGATCCCGCCACCGGCCGCCTGCTCTCGACGGCCAAGCTGATCCCGAACCGCGGCGCGTGGCTCGAGTTCGAGACATCCAACCGCGACGTGCTCTCGGTCAAGATCGACCGCAAGCGCAAGATGCCGGTGACGATCCTGCTGCGCGCGCTCGGCTACGAGACCGACGACGAGCTGCTGGCGCTGTTCTCCGAGGTGGACACCAACGAGGACCGTCGCTTCATCCAGTCGACTATCGACAAGGAGTCGACCAAGTCGCAGGACGAGGCGCTGGTCGAGCTCTACCGCCGCATGCGCCCCGGCGATCCGCCGACCCGCGACAACGCGGAGCGGACGCTGCGCGACCTGTTCTTCAACGAGCGGCGCTACGACCTCGCTCGCGTGGGCCGGCACAAGCTGAACCAGCGGCTGCACAAGGACGATGAGGTCCAGACCGACAGCCGCATCCTCGAGAAGGAAGACCTTGTCGAGATCGTGCGTGAGCTGGTCCGCCTCAACAATGGCGTCGGCCACCCGGACGACATCGACCATCTCGGCAACCGGCGCATCCGCGCGGTCGGCGAGCTGATCCAGATGCACGTGCGCACCGGCTTCCAGCGCCTCGAGCGCGGCATCAAGGAGCGCATGACGATTCAGGACATCGATGCGGTGACGGCGAACAGCCTCATCAGCACGACGCGTCCGGTGATCGCGGCGGTCCGCGAGTTCTTCGGCGGCAGCCAGCTCTCGCAGTTCATGGACCAGACCAACCCGCTCGCCGAGCTGACGCACAAGCGTCGCCTCTCGGCGCTCGGTCCTGGCGGCCTGAGCCGCGATCGCGCTGGCATGGACGTGCGCGACGTTCACCCGTCGCACTATGGCCGCATCTGCCCGGTGGAGACGCCGGAGGGCCCGAACATCGGCCTGATCGGCTATCTCGCGACGTACGGCAAGATCAACGACTTCGGCTTCATCGAGACGCCGTACCGCCGGGTGGTGTCGACGTTGACCGTTGACTCGCCGGAGCTGCCGCTCGAGGGCCAGGTGCTGCGCGACAACGCGATCAACAGCGAGACCGACGCGGTCGTTGTCGAGAACGGCGCGGTGCTGGACGAGTCCATGGTCGAGAAGCTCAAGAGCTCGAGCGTGAAGCAGATCCGCATCAAGCCGGTGGTGTCGAACATCATCGACTACCTCTCGGCCGACCGGGAGGAGGGCCGGCTGATCGCCCAGGCGGATACCCCGCTGGACGAGATGGACCGCATCGACGTCGATCTCGTGACGGTGCGCCGCGTGGATGAAGGGCATACCTTCCCGCAGGTGCGGCCGGAGCAGGTCGAGTACATGGACGTCTCGCCGAAGCAGGTGATCTCGGTCGCCACGGCGCTGATCCCGTTCCTCGAGCACGACGATGCCAACCGCGCGCTGATGGGCGCGAATATGCAGCGCCAGGCGGTACCGCTGGTGCGGCCGCAGTCGCCCGTGATCGGTACGGGCGTCGAGCACATCGCCGCCCGCGACTCCGGCCAGGTGGTTGTGTCGCGGCACTCGGGTGTTGTGCAGGAAGCAAGCGGAAGCCGCATCGTCGTGCTCGACGACGATGGCAGCGAGCACATCTACCAGCTGCAGAAGTTCGTTCGCTCGAACCAGGACACCTGCATCAACCACCGCCCGGCCGTCCACAAGGGCGAGCGTGTGGAGCCGCAGCAAATCCTGGCGGACAGCTCCTCGACCGACAACGGCGAGCTGGCGCTCGGACAGAACGTGATGGTGGCGTTCATGCCGTGGGAGGGTGGCAACTTCGAGGACGCCATCCTGCTCTCCGAGCGGCTGGTGCGCGACGACGTCTACACCTCGATCCACATCGAGAAGTACGAGGCCGAGGCCCGCGATACCAAGCTGGGTCCGGAAGAGATCACCCGCGATATCCCGAACGTCGGTGAGGACAGCCTGCACGACCTCGATGAGAACGGCATCGTTCGCATCGGCGCCGAGGTTCGCCCGAACGACATCCTCGTCGGCAAGGTCACGCCTCGTGGTGAGACCGAGCTGAGTGCGGAGGAGCGTCTGCTGCGCGCAATCTTCGGCGAGAAGGCGAAGGAAGTGAAGGACACCTCGCTGCGCGTGCCGCACGGCGTGCACGGCAAGGTGATCGACGTCAAGCGATTCACCCGTGAGGAGGAAGAGGGCTCCAGCCACGAGCTTCCCGCCGGCGTGAACGAGAGTGTCCGCGTGATGATCGCGCAGAAGCGCAAGATCTCCGAGGGCGACAAGATGGCGGGTCGCCACGGCAACAAGGGTGTGATTAGCCGCATCCTGCCGATGGAGGACATGCCGTACCTGCCGGATGGCACGCCGGTGGACATCGTGCTGAACCCGATCGGTGTTCCGTCGCGCATGAACCTGGGGCAGATCCTCGAGACGCACCTCGGCTGGGCGGCGCACACGCTCGGCTTCAAGGTGGCGACGCCAGTCTTCGACGGCGCCTCCGAGGACGAGATCCGGGCTGAGCTTCGGGAGGCGGGCCTGCCGGAGGACGGCAAGGTCGATCTCTACGACGGGCGTACCGGCGAGAAATTCGACCGGCCGGTGACGGTGGGCATCATCTACATGCTGAAGCTCGCCCACCTGGTGGAGGACAAGATTCACGCGCGGTCGACCGGCCCGTACTCGCTCGTCACCCAGCAGCCGCTGGGCGGCAAGGCGCAGTTCGGTGGCCAGCGATTCGGAGAGATGGAGGTCTGGGCGCTCGAGGCGTACGGCGCCGCGCACATCCTGCAGGAGATGCTGACGGTCAAGTCCGACGACATCGTGGGGCGCGTGCGCACCTACGAGTCGATCGTCAAGGGCGAGCCGATCGGTGAGGCGGGTGTGCCGGAGTCGTTCAAGGTGCTTGTGAAGGAGCTCCGCAGCCTCGGCCTCTCGATCGACGTGATCAACGAGGACGAGCAGACGGTGGACTTCACCGAGGACTCGACGCGCGACCTGCTCTCCAACCTGGATCGCATCAACCTGAGCGGCTTCGAGCGCACGGCGGACTAGCGGGCAGCCGCGGCGGGCACCACATCGGTCCCGCCGCGACCCGCCGTTCCCGTGACGATCGAGTGGAGGAACCATGGCAACAACGAATTATCCTGACATCTCCCCCGAGCGCGGTGGAGACTTCTCGGCCGCTCAGTCCGACGGAAACCGTGGATTCCAGCGTGGCCAGGGCCGCGACAAGACGTCCGTGCTGGACGTGAACAACTTCGACGCGATCCGCATCCGGCTGGCGTCGCCCGAGGCGATCCGCAGCTGGTCGCACGGCGAGGTCGTGAAGCCGGAGACGATCAACTACCGCACGCTCAAGCCAGAGCACGGCGGCCTCTTCTGCGAGCGCATCTTCGGTCCGACACGTGACTGGGAGTGCTACTGCGGCAAGTACAAGCGCATCCGCTACGCCGGCACCGTCTGCGACAAGTGCGGCGTCGAGGTGACCCGTTCCAAGGTTCGCCGCGAGCGGATGGGCCACATCGAGCTCGCTGCTCCGGTGGCGCACATCTGGTACGTCAAGGGCACGCCGAGCCGCCTCGGCCTGCTCCTCGACCTGCCGCCGCGAACGCTGGAGCGCGTGCTCTACTTCGCGTCCTACATGGTGACCGATGTCGATGACGCCAAGCGACAGCAGGCGATCGACGAGATCAACGAGCTGCACGAGGAGACGCTGGCCGAGATTCGCGCCGAGGCGCAGTCGAAGGTCGACGAGATCCTTGAGAACAGCGGCGCTGACGTGAGCGGCATCGAGGACAACGCCGCGCAGATCCAGCAGCGCGTCACAACCGAGCGAGACACCGCCCTCGTCGAGCTCCAGCAGGAGTTCGAGGACACGAAGGCGCAGATCGAGGAAGCCCTCGGCGGCGCGGCCGAGAAGCGGTGGACGTTCCGCCGCAAGGTCGTGATCAAGAAGGGCGAGGCGATCAACGCCGACCGGCTGCAGAAGCTCGACGACATCGTCGAGAAGATGCGGAAGGACATCGTTGACGAGGCGGAGCACACGCTCTCCGGCGGCGACATGCTGTCCGGCGCCGAGCGCGACCAGCTCTCGCACGACGCCACCGAGCAGGTCAAGAAGATCGAGCAGGAGCTCGAGGAGCAGATCAAGTCCGAGACGGCCGAGCGCGACGAGACGATCAAGCAGCTGACCGACCTCCGCGAGCGCCAGGTGCTCACGGAGACCGACTACCGGCTGCTGCAGGAAGTCGTCCCGCCGGGCGTGTTCGAGGCTGGCATGGGCGCCGAGGCGGTGTACAGCTACGTCTCGCGCAAGATCGATCTCGACCAGCTTGCCGTCGAGCTGCGCAACGAGATGCAGGCCGCATCCGATGTGCGCCGCAAGAAGGCGACGAAGCGGCTCCGCGTGATCGAGGCGCTGCGCAAGAGCGGCAACAAGCCGCACTGGATGATCTTCACGGCGCTGCCGGTGATTCCGCCCGAGCTGCGTCCGATGGTCCAGCTTGATGGTGGCCGCTTCGCAACGTCGGACCTGAACGATCTCTACCGCCGCGTGATCAACCGCAACAACCGGCTCAAGCGACTGCTCGAGCTCGGCGCGCCGGAGATCATCGTGCGCAACGAGAAGCGCATGCTGCAGGAGGCCGTCGACGCGCTGATCGACAACGGCCGCCGCGGCCGTGCCGTCTCCGGCTCGAGCAAGCACAAGCTCAAGAGCCTGAGCGACATGCTGAAGGGCAAGCAGGGCCGGTTCCGCCAGAACCTGCTCGGCAAGCGCGTGGACTACTCCGGCCGCTCCGTGATCGTGGTCGGCCCGGACCTCGCGCTGGACGAGTGTGGCCTGCCGAAGCGGATGGCGCTCGAGCTGTTCAAGCCGTTCGTCATGCGCCGGCTGGTGGAGCGCGAGCTCGCGCACAACATCAAGGCCGCGAAGCGGTTCGTGGAGCGGGTGCACCCGGATGTCTGGGACGTCCTCGAGGATGTCATCAAGGACTACGTGGTGCTGCTCAACCGCGCGCCGACGCTGCACCGTCTCGGCATCCAGGCGTTCCGCCCGAGGCTCATCGAGGGATCGGCGATCCAGCTGCATCCGATGGTGACGACAGCGTTCAACGCGGACTTCGACGGCGACCAGATGGCGGTCCACGTGCCGCTGTCCAAGTCGGCGCAGCAGGAAGCCCGCACGCGGATGCTGTCGATCAACAACCTGCTCGCGCCGTCGAACGGTGAGCCGATTGTCTCGCCGACGCAGGACATCGTGTTCGGCATCTACTACATCACCAGCCTTCGTGACCATGCGATGGACATTGAGCGAAGCACGGTGCCGAACGGCTACGGCAAGGTCTACTCCTCGCTGGAGGAGGTCAAGCTCGCCTACGACTCCGGCATGGTCGACATCCAGGCCGAGATTTTCGTTCGCACCGACCGTGACGGCGGTGAGGTGAAGCGTATCAAGACGACCGTGGGTCGGGCGCTGTTCAACCTCGTGCTGCCGGAGTCGCTCGGCAAGTACTACAACGAGACCATGGGGCGGAAGCAGCTCCGGGGTGTGGTTTCGGACTGCTACCTGCGATACCAGGACCCGCAGATGACCGCGAAGATCGTCAACGACATCAAGAAGCTCGGCTTCGCGATGTCGACGAAGGGCGGGCTCAGCATCGCCCTCGCCGACGTGACGCAGTCGGATACCAAGGCCAAGATCGTTGAGGACGCGCAGACGGCCGCCGACGCGGTCGATCGCCAGTACCGCCGTGGTCTCGTTACCGAGGCGGAGCGGCTGCGCGAGCTCGAGGTGATCTGGAACAACGCCCGTGACACCCTCACGGACGACGTGGAAGCACGCCTGAAGGGCCAGAACTCCATCTACATGATGGCGGATTCCGGCGCGAAGGGAAACATGAACCAGATCAGCCAGATGGCTGGCATGCGCGGTCTCGTGCTTGACCCGCAGGGCAAGGTCATCGACATCCCGATCAAGTCCAACTTCCGCGAGGGCCTGACGGTACTCGAGTACTTCCTCTCCACGCACGGCGCGCGCAAGGGGCTCGCCGACACCGCGCTCCGCACGGCGGACTCCGGGTACCTGACCCGCCGCCTGGTGGACGTTGCCCAGGACGTCATCGTGACGATGGAGGACTGCGGCACCGAGCATGGTGTGGCGGTCCCGCGGCTGGACGCCGATGGCCGCGAGCTTTCGGCGGACGAGTTCCGTGCCCGCATCGCGGGTCGTATCGCTTCGGCGGATATCGTCAACCCGGAGACGGGTGAGATCATCGTCCGCCAGGGACAGGAGATCTTCGAGCGCTACGAGAACGAGGATGGCAAGACGATCGACCTCGTCGCCGAAATCGTCAGCACGGGCCTCGACAAGGTGCATATCCGCTCGGTGATGACCTGTGAGGCGCCGCACGGTGTCTGCCAGCTCTGCTACGGCCGGAACCTCGCGACGGGCAAGCTCGTCGAGAAGGGCGAGGCCGTCGGTATCATCGCCGCGCAGTCGATCGGTGAGCCGGGCACGCAGCTGACGATGCGCACCTTCCACACCGGTGGTGTGGCGCGCGCCGACATCACGACCGGTCTGCCGCGTGTCGAGGAGCTGTTCGAGGCGCGCGAGCCGAAGGGCGCCGCGCTGCTGGCGACCCGGCCGGGCAAGGTCACCGTCGAGGATGAGGACGAGGGGCGCGTGCTCCGGATCCGCTCCGTCGAGCAGCACAGCTGGCACGAGGAGCTCACCGAGGGCTACGAGTTGGTGATCGCCGAGGGCAGTGAGGTGCAGCGCGCCAAGACTGTGCTCGCGCACGGCCCGAACGGCGAGGAGCTCTTCGCCGGGATTGACGGCACGTTCTTCCTCGACGGTCGCACGGCCTACGTGCGGTCGGAGTCGGAAGAGGTCGACGAGTACCACATCAACTACGACGACCAGCTGCTGGTCGAGGACGGCCAGGAGGTCACCTCCGGCACTCAGCTCACGTTCGGTCCGAAGAACCCGCACGCACTGCTGGCGACGATGGGGCCGGACGCGACGCAGCGCTACATCATCGACGAGGTGCAGAAGGTCTACCGCTCCCAGGGCGTGACGACCAACGACAAGCACATCGAGGTGATCGCGCGGCAGATGCTCCGCAAGGTCCGCATCGAGTTCCCGGGTGACACCAACCTGCTCGAGGGTGACACCGTCGACCGGTTCGAGTTCAACCTCCAGAACGAGGAGGCGCTCGTACAGGGCGGCGAGCCGGCAACCGCGACCCCGCTGCTGCTGGGCATCACGAAGGCATCGCTCGAGACGGACTCGTTCCTCTCGGCTGCCTCGTTCCAGGAGACCACCCGCGTGCTGACCGAGGCCGCCATCAACGGCAAGGTCGACCACCTGCGCGGTCTCAAGGAGAACGTGATCATCGGCAAGTTGATCCCGGCGGGCTCCGGCTTCGGGCGGGACGACGTGGCCGAGGAGCCGGACGCGCTCGAGGAGGCCACCGTCGCGGCGATGCGGCCGGAGGCCAGTCTCGACGCCGCAACGGAAGAGGACTACCAGGAGCTGATGCAGGCCGGCACGCTGCCGAACACGGCGGTGGCGGAGCGTGAAGGTGATGACGACGGCGAACGCGCGCCGGAGGACATCAGCGAGGTCAACGACGACGACGTCGAGGACGAGACCGTCCAGCCGGCGGAGTAGCCTCCACACCGGCGACGTCGGACATGCAGAAACCCCGCCCGAGCAACCGCTCGGGCGGGGTTTTTCGTGTCATCGTGCGGCGTCCTCGCTCCCGCCATCCGGGCTGGTCCTTCACGCCATCGACCGCGTTCTGACCGCAGCCTTTCCGTCATTCGGTGCCCGCGGCTCGGCGTGACGCGCGAGGCGTCATCACGCCTCGGCGGCGACCTCCGCCTCGATCGCCTTGATGTAGGCGAGGTTGCGCTCGAGGTTCTCTTCGACCGACCGCTCGGTGCTGAAATCTTCGAACGTGATCCAGCCGTCGTAGCCCACCTGCTTCAGCGAGCGCATCACGGTGCGGACGTCGGCGATGCCCTCGGGAATCGGGCAGAATGACGACTCCCACTTCACCGTGCCGTCGTCGAGCGTCTCGCCCGGGACCCAGCGCGCATTCTTCATGTGGACATGCGCGAGGTACGGGCCAAGTGCCTCGAACGCGGCGCGCGGGTGCTCCCAGCCCTCGATCACCATGTTGCCGGCGTCGTGGATCGCGCCGACATGTTCCGGGTCGAGCCCGTCGAGGAAGCGGCGGGCGGCGTTGCCCGAGGCGATGATGCTGCGATGATGCAGCTCCACGAGCGCCTTCACGCCATGCTTCTTGGCAATCTCCACGACATCCTCGTACTGCTTGCGAGAGGCGTCCCACAGCTTCGCGTATGACTCGGAGCCGTCGTAATTCGGCACCTGGATGCGCAGGGCCGGCGCCCCGAGCGCCGCGCACCCCGCGATCACGGGCTCGAGCTTCTCGGTCTCATAGCACTTCACGTAGCTGGCCATGCCCGGCATCGCGAGCCCGGCGTCTTCGGTCATCTTCTTCCACTTCGGGGCGTCGTCCTTGAACCCGCTCAGCGGCAGCGTCGCCTTGTTACCCTGCCAGAACGACTTCTTCGCGCCTTCCGGCGGGGCGTCGTCCTGCACGCGCCACTCGACGCCGTCGTAGCCGACGTCCTTGATCTTCCTGACCGCCTCCTCCGGTGTGTAGGCCGGCATCGAGACGGTGAACACGGCGTACTTCATGTGTGGTGATCCTTATCCGAGTGTGACGCGCGTGCCCGACTTCGCGGACTCGTAGATCGCGAGAATGATGTCGACCGCCTTGCGCGCCTCGGCGCCGGGTACCGGCGGCGTCTCTCCCGCGCGCAGCGACGAGAAGATCAGCCGCAGCTGGCGACGGTGGCCGATGCCGAATCCCTCGTTCGGATCCCAACCTTCGACGAATTGGCGGTCCATCGGCGTCAGCAGGTCGTCCGTGAGCTCGGAGTCGCCCTCCCAGCAGGTGACCCGCCCGCCCTCGATGATGACCTTGCCGCCGGTGCCGAGGATCTCGACCTTGACCGGCCAGTCCTTGCCACAGCTGGTGGTGCCGTGGATGGTTCCGAGCGCGCCCGAGCGGAACACCACGCTGGCGGTGGCGGTGTCCTCCGTCTCGATGTTGTGCGTCAGGGTGGCGATATTGGCGGAGATGGCGGAAACGCCGCCCATGATCCATTGGAGCAGGTCGATGGTGTGGATGCTCTGGTTCATCAACGCGCCGCCGCCATCGAGGTCCCAGGTGCCGCGCCAGCCACCGTTCGCGGCGTAGTACTCGTCCGTCCGCTTCCAGTGGACGTGGGCGCTGCCGACGATGGGCTTGCCGATCATGCCGGCCTCGACTGCGCGCTTTACCTTGAGTACGTCCGACGACAGCCGGTTCTGGAAGATCACGGCCAGCTCGACGCCGTTGTCGTCGACCGCCTTGAGCATGCGGTCGAGCCCCGCCTTGGTGATCGCCATCGGCTTCTCGGTGATGACGTGCTTCTTCGCCTCGGCGGCCAGCGATACCTGCTCTGGGTGCATGCCGGACGGGGTCGCGACGATCACCACGTCGACCTTCGGATCATTGAGCATGTCGGTGTAGGATGCGTACCAGGTCGCGCCGTTCGCGTCGGCGAGTTCCCGGCCCGCGTCCTCCCGCGTTTCCGCGACCGCGACGACGTTAGCGTCCGGGATGCCCTGCAGCGCCTTCGAGTGCACGTTGCCGATGACCCCGGCACCGACGATGCCGACTCCGAGCGGTTGTCCCATGTGTCCCTCCCTCCAAATGCGGCTTTTACGATGGAGGTCATGGTACGGTCGCGATGCGGATCGCGCAACAGGCACGCGTGGTGTGTCGAAGAGGAGCCCCGGTTGATGACCGATGCCGAGCTGCCAATCAAGAAGACGGTCACGTTGCTCTGGCGCGGGCACGAGCTGAGCTTCGACGTGGCGCAGGAGTTGTTCAGCAGTCACCAGGTCGACAGAGGCAGCCGGATGCTGCTCGACAGCCTCGACCCGGATACGTTTCCGGAAGCGTGGCGTGGCGAGCGGACTTCGGCTGTGGCTACGGCGTGCTCGGGATCGCGTGGCAGGTGGCCTGCCCAGAATGGTCGATGGCGTACGTCGATCGCGACGCACTCGCGGTGGCGTTCTCTGAGCACAACGCGATCCTCACGCACGGATCGGGCACCGGTGGCGCGAGCTTCGTGTGCGATGTCGCGCTTCCTTATAAGGAAACCGGCTACGGCCTCGTGCTGTGGAACGTTCCCGGCAAGGCCGGCCGGGATGTCATCGCCGGCCTCCTCGATGCCGTCATCGACATCCTCGCGGTCGGCGGCGTGCTCGCGGCCGTGATCGTGCACCCGCTGGCGGACCTGTTCACGGACCAGTTCGACCGGGCGGACGCCAGTATCGCGCATGTGGAGCGCGGCAAGGATCACACCGTCGTGCACATCCGGCGCGAGCGTGGAAAGGTGATCGAGCGGCATCCCTTCGAGGAGGGAACCTTCGATCGCGCGGCGCAGCGCTTCGAGGTTGGTGGGCTGAGCTGGACCCTCACGCCGGTTGTTGGGCTGCCGGAGTACGACTCGCTGGACCACGCCACCGATCTGGCCGTTCGGGCAATGCAAGGGCTCGAACGCGCGTCAATCGACCGGTGGTTGATCATCGAGCCTGGGGTTGGGCACCTGGCCGTGGCCGCGTCGCTCCTGTGGCCCGAGGCGACCGGCGAGGTGCGGAGCCGTGATGCGCTCGAGGTGCTGGCTACGCGCCGCGCAATGGGGTCAAACAGCCATGTCGGCTGTTCGGTGGCGTGGGGGATCGACGTCGTTGACGTCGAAGCGCCGGTCGATCTCGCGGTCGTCGCGCTCGCCGAGCAGGCGCCCGCAGAGGAGATAGAGCGTGTCGTTTACCGACTGGAAGCCCTGGTGGAGCCCGGCGGCGCGGTCGTGGTCCACGGTCGTTCGACCGAGGTCGCCCGCCTGGAGCGCGTGCTTCGAAGGAGCCGCTCGTGGCGGCACGGCAAGCCCAGGAAGATGCGCGGATCGGCATGTATGACGGCGCGGCATCGACAGTGACTTGACGCGGCGCCCGAAAATGCCTAATATTGACGGTTGTGATCTCCCTTCGGGGATTGCGAGATACGGGTGTGGCCACCTGGCTGATTTACGCCACAACAGGTCACCAACAGGAAACCGACGAGATGGATGGCGCCGCAGCTGCGCCCGACCGGTTTTGTGCCGGTTTTTGGTGCGCAGAGCACGGTTTTGGCAGCCCTCCGTCCGGTTAGGAGCTTTTCGTGCCGACGATCAATCAGTTGGTTCGCAAGGGCCGAAAGAGCGTCAAGAAGAAGACCAAGTCGCCAGCGCTGCGCTTCACGAACAGCTCGGCGGGTCGCTACGCGGGTACCCTGCGTGGCGAGACGTTCGCGCCGCAGAAGCGCGGAGTCTGCACTCAGGTCAAGACCATGACGCCCAAGAAGCCCAACTCGGCACTGCGCAAGATCGCCCGTGTTCGCCTTTCGAGTGGCGTGGAAGTAACCGCGTACATTCCAGGCGAGGGGCATAACCTTCAGGAGCACTCGGTGGTGCTCATCCGTGGCGGTCGTGTGAAGGACCTCCCGGGTGTGCGGTACCACATTGTTCGAGGCGCTCTTGATGCTCGCGGCGTTGAAAACCGCAAGCAGGCGCGGTCCAAGTACGGAACCAAGGCACCGAGCAGCTAGGGAGCAATCCCGCGGCCACACGGCCGGTTCGGTGTTCCCGCGGAGGCGGGGCTGAGGGAGCTGGGATACGGAGAGCGGCACGGCATCCCGCGAGGGGTTCCGACCGCTTTTTCGTGTGTCCATGACACCAGCGCTCTCGGAACTTGCGAACGACAGTGACGATGCATTCGAGATGAACGCGGTTTCCGGGCGTGGCCCGGTGCCGCAGCGCGCCGGCGAGGCGCGGCAAATGACCCGGGCGGATGAGGCACTCATGCGCCGGGCACCACGTTTGCGGCTGGAAGCGGCATTGGGCCGCGGGACCAGCCAGGATGTCCGACAAGGGCACCGGGTTCGCCAATCCGGGCCCCCCTATGGACAGCACGGAGGCAAGAGAGAACGTATGCCGAGACGAGCCAAGATCGAGCGTCGCGTGCCACAGCCTGATGCTCGTTACAACAACGAGATGGTCACTCGCTTCATCAACAAGATCATGCAGCGGGGCAAGAAGGGTCTGGCGGAGCGCATCATGTACGACGCGCTGCAGATGATCCAGGATCGCTCCGGGAATGATCCGATCACCGTCTTCGAGCAGGCGCTGCAGAACGCGACGCCGATGCTCGAGGTGAAGCCGCGCCGCGTCGGTGGCGCGACCTACCAGGTGCCGGTGCAGATCGAGGGGCAGCGCCGCACGTCGCTCGCGATCCGCTGGCTGCTGGCCTCGGCGCGAAGCCGACCCGGCAAGACCATGCAGGAGAAGCTCGCCAACGAGCTGCTCGACGCCTACAACGGCACCGGCGCCACCATCAAGAAGCGTGAGGACACGCACCGGATGGCCGAGGCGAACCGCGCGTTCTCCCACTACCGCTTCTAGGCTGTGGGCGAGCGAGCCGGTGAGGCTCGCCTCCATACGTTCGAGCACGCCGACGTGCCCAACGAGGAATGATAGGAACCATGGCTGGTACTGCGACCCAACCGAACCTTGCTGATCCCGAGGTCGCTCTTCGCCGAACCCGAAACATCGGGATTATTGCGCACATCGACGCCGGGAAGACGACCACAACCGAGCGCATCCTGTTCTACACGGGTCTTGTCCACAAGATCGGTGAGACCCATGAGGGCGCTGCCGTCATGGACTGGATGGAGCAGGAGCGCGAGCGTGGCATCACGATCACGTCCGCGGCGACGACCTGCTTCTGGCGAGAGCACCGCATCAACATCATTGACACACCGGGTCACGTCGACTTCACGGTCGAGGTGGAGCGCTCGCTCCGCGTTCTCGACGGTGGCGTGGTTGTGTTCGACGGTGTGGCCGGCGTGGAGCCGCAGTCCGAGACGGTGTGGCGCCAGGCCGACAAGTACAACGTGCCGCGCATCTGCTTCGTCAACAAGATGGACCGCACCGGGGCGAACTTCCAGAACACGGTGGACATGATCGTCGATCGCCTCAAGGCGAACCCGGCGCCGGTCCAGGTGCCGATGGGCGCCGAGGACACCTTCGCGGGTGTGATCGACCTCATCAACATGAAGGCGATCACCTACCACGACGACCTCGGTCAGAACATCGAGATCGGTGAGATCCCCGATGAGTTCCGGGAAGCCGCCGAGGCAGCCCGCGTCGAGCTCGTCGAGAAGGTCGCCGAGGTCGACGAAGACCTGATGATGAAGTACCTCGAGGGTGAGGAGCTCACCTCCGAGGAGATCGTTGCCGGTCTCCGCGCCGGCACGCTGGCCGGCACGCTGGTGCCGGTGATGGCCGGCAGCGCGCTCAAGAACAAGGGCGTGCAGCCGATGCTGGACAGCATCATTGACTACCTGCCGTCGCCGCTCGACGTTCCTCCGGTCCACGGGGTCAACCCGAAGAACGAAGAGGAGGAGATGACGCGAAAGGCCGATCCGAACGCTCCGTTCGCGGCGCTCGCGTTCAAGATCGCCGTCGATCCGCACGTCGGCAAGCTCGCCTACGTCCGGGTCTACTCCGGCACGATGAAGTCGGGTTCCTACGCGCTCAACTCGAGCAAGGGCCAGCGGGAGCGCGTCGGCCGCCTGCTCCAGATGCACTCCAACCACCGCGAGGAGATCCCCGAGGTCGCCGCGGGCAACATCGCCGCGGTGATCGGGCTCAAGGGCACGACCACCGGCGACACCCTCTGCGATCCGGACGACCCGATCGTGCTTGAGTCCATCACCTTCCCTGAGCCGGTGATCTCGGTCTCGATTGAGCCGAAGACCCGCGCCGACCAGGACAAGATGGGCAACGCGCTTCAGCGCCTCGCCGAGGAGGACCCGACCTTCCGGGTCAAGACGAACGAGGAGACCGGCCAGACCGTCATCGACGGCATGGGCGAGCTTCACCTCGACGTCATCGTGGACCGCATGATGCGGGAGTTCCGTGTCGAGGCGAACGTCGGGCGGCCGCAGGTGGCCTACCGCGAGACGCTCACCAAGACGGTCCGCGCCGAGGGACGCCACGTCCGCCAGTCGGGCGGCAAGGGCCAGTACGGCCACGCCATCGTGGAGTTCGAGCCGCAGGAGCGCGGTGCGGGCTACGAGTTCGAAGACGGTATCGTCGGCGGCTCGGTCCCCCGCGAGTACATCCCGGCGGTGAACGCCGGGATCAGGGAGGCCATGGATACCGGCGGCAAGGCCGGGTTCCCCGTGGTCGATGTCAAGGCGAAGCTGGTTGACGGCTCCTTCCACGAGGTCGACTCGTCGGAAATGGCATTCAAGATCGCCGGCTCGCTGGCGTTCAAGGACGCGCTCGCCAAGGGGCGCCCGGCGATCCTCGAGCCGGTGATGGCCGTTGAGGTCACCACACCGGAAGAGTTCATGGGCGACGTCATCGGTGACCTGAACTCCCGCCGTGGGCACATCCAGGGCATGGAGGAGCGCGCAGGCGCGCAGGTCGTCCGGGCGATGGTCCCGCTGGCGAACATGTTCGGCTATGTCACCGACCTCCGGTCGATGACGCAGGGCCGCGCGGTCAGCTCGATGGAGTTCGACCACTACGCGCCGCTGCCGGACAGCCTGGCACAGGAATTTGTGGAGAAGGCTGCCGAGCGCAGCTAGGGTACATGCGGGAGCGATTCGCATCGGGCGGGTCGCTCCTCATCCGGACCGGATGCAACGATGGTCCGGTCGGAACGAGTGGGCGACCGAAGCCCAGGGAGTGTACGAGTGAGCAAGCAGAAGTTCGAGCGGACGAAGCCGCACGTGAACGTGGGCACGATCGGGCACGTGGACCACGGCAAGACGACGCTGACGGCGGCGATCACCAAGACGCTGGCGCTGAAGGGCGGGGGCAGCTTCCGCGACTTCGCCTCGATCGACAACGCGCCCGAGGAGCGCGAGCGCGGGATCACGATCGCGCTGGCGCACGTCGAGTACGAGACCGAGAACCGGCACTACGCCCACATCGACGCGCCGGGGCACGCCGACTACATCAAGAACATGATCACCGGGGCGGCGCAGATGGACGGGGCGATCCTGGTGGTGTCGGCGCCGGACGGGCCGATGCCGCAGACGCGCGAGCACATCCTGCTGGCGCGGCAGGTGGAGGTGCCGAACATCGTGGTCTTCCTGAACAAGGTGGACATGATGGACGACGAGGAGCTGCTGGAGCTGGTGGAGCTGGAGGTGCGCGAGCTGCTGAGCGCGTACCAGTTCCCCGGCGACGAGGTGCCGGTGATCCGGGGCTCGGCGCTGGCGGCGCTGGAGTCGACGAGCACGGACGTGTCGGCGCCGGAGTACCAGCCGATCCTGGAGCTGATGCAGGCGGTGGACGACTACATCCCGCAGCCGGAGCGGCCGGTGGACCAGCCGTTCCTGATGCCGATCGAGGACGTGTTCGGGATCAAGGGCCGGGGCACGGTGGTGACGGGCAAGATCGCGCGGGGCCGGGTGCACACCGGCGACGAGATCGAGATCGTGGGCATGGGCGAGCGCCGCAAGGTGGTCGTGACCGGCGTGGAGATGTTCCAGAAGACGCTGGACGAGGGCGAGGCGGGCGACAACGTGGGGTGTCTGCTGCGTGGGGTGGAGCGCGACGAGGTCGAGCGGGGGCAGGTGCTGAGTGCGCCGGGCTCGATCCACCCGCACACGAAGTTCAAGGCCGAGGTGTACGTGCTGACGAAGGAGGAGGGGGGGCGGCACACGCCGTTCTTCCCGGGGTACCGGCCGCAGTTCTACATCCGCACCACGGACGTGACCGGGGCGATCGTGCTGCAGGACGGGGCGGAGATGGTGATGCCGGGGGACAACGTGCAGATGGGGGTGGAGCTGATCACGCCGGTGGCGATCGAGGAGGGGCTGCGCTTCGCGATCCGCGAGGGCGGCCGCACCGTCGGCGCCGGCGTCGTCACCTCAATCGACGAGTAACGCACCCAATAGTGGTCCCTGCGCCGGGTGGCTGGTACTGCCGGCCACCCGGTCGCGAGGGTAGATGTGAGGAACGCTCCAGATGGTAGCAGCGCGGAAGACCGCCCCCAAGATTCGTATTCGCCTCAAGGCGTACGATCACAAGACGCTCGATCAGTCGGCGAGCCGCATCGTTGAGACGGCGGAGTCGACCGGCGCCAAGGTCGCGGGCCCGGTGCCCCTGCCGACGCGGATCGAGAAGTTCACTGTTCTGCGGTCCCCGTTCATTGACAAGGACTCGCAGGAGCAGTTCGAGGTTCGTACCCACAAGCGGCTCATCGATGTGCTCGAGCCGAGCAATGCCACGATCCGGGCGTTGATGAAGCTCAACCTCCCGGCCGGTGTCGACATCGAGATCAAGCTGTAGGGACCGATTCCGTATCGGTCCGCGGGACAGGCGTGGTGCCTGTCCTGACGAAACATTCGAAATGTATTCCGGGCATATGGCCGGCAGGCCGATAACCGGAGGACGCACACAACACGCTCTCAGGCCTGGTGCGGCGGGCATCGCTGCCATCAGATCCTGATCAGGAGAGAGCCAATGGTTCGTGGACTCATCGGGCGCAAGCTCGGTATGACGCAAATCTTCAACGACGAGGGCCTGGCAGTGCCGGTGACGGTGATCGAAGCCGGACCGTGCGTCGTCACCCAGATCCGCACCGAGGAGAAGGACGGCTACGAGGCCGTGCAGCTCGGGTTCGGCATCGCGAAGAAGCTGAACAAGCCGCAGCAGGGACACGTGAAGGCCAGCGGCCATCAGGTGAAGACGCTGCGCGAGGTGAAGGCTGACGACTACAGCAGCATCGAGGTCGGCCAGGTGTTCACGGCGGATACGTTCGCCGCGGGCGACCTGATCGACGTGAGCGGAACCTCCAAGGGTCGCGGTTTTCAGGGCGGCATGAAGCGACATGGCTTCAGCGGCGGTCCGAAGACCCACGGTCAGTCCGACCGCGCCCGCGCGCCGGGATCGATCGGCGCGAGCGCCACGCCGGGCCGCGTGCTCAAGGGCATGCGCATGGCGGGCCACATGGGCCACGAGCGGGTCACCGTTCAGAACCTGAAGGTGATTCGGGTCGATACCGACCGCAACCTGCTCCTCGTTGAGGGCTCGGTCCCGGGACCGAAGCAGGGCGAGCTGCTGATTCGCCACGCGGTGAAGGCTGGCAAGTAGTCAACCCGGTCGTTGAGACCTTGCGTCGCATTAGTCGACGGTATGGGAGCAAGCAGAACCATGCAAACGGATGTGTTGAATATCCAGGGTGAAAAGGCGGGGACAATCGACCTCGATGACACCGTCTGGGGTATTGAGCCGCACGTCTCCGTGATGCACCAGGCAGTGGTGCGCCAGCAGGCGAACGCGCGACTCGGTACGCACGATACGAAGACTCGAGGCGAGGTCCGCGGTGGTGGACGGAAGCCGTGGCGTCAGAAGGGCACCGGCCGCGCGCGGCAGGGCACCATTCGCGCGCCGCAGTGGAAGGGCGGCGGTGTCGTGTTCGGCCCGCACCCGCGCAAGTACACCCAGCGCATGCCGCGGCAGATGCGGCGCCTGGCGATCCGCTCGGCGCTGTCCGCGAAGATGCGCGATGAGCGTCTGACCTTCGTTTCCGGTCTTGCCGATGTCGAGCCGAAGACCCGGGCGATGAAGACCACGCTGGCCGGTATCGCCGATGGGCGATCGGTGCTGGTGGTCATGCACGACAAGGTGGAGTCCATCGAGCGCGGTGCCGCCAACCTCGAGAATGTGAAGACTGTTGTAGCGACGATGCTCAGCGTGCGCGACCTGCTCAAGTACGATCGCGTGCTCGTTACCCAGGAGGCCGTGGGGGTCATTGAGAACCTCTGGGCACTCACGGGCGAGAAGCGCGAGCCGAGCCAGTGGAAGCTGCAGCGACAGGCTGCCGGCGCCACTGAGGAGGAGGTTGCGTAATGGCTGCGCTTCGATTGGAAGAAGTCATTCGCAGGCCGCTGATCACCGAGAAGAACACCTGGCTGATGGAGAAGGGACAGTACACCTTCGAGGTGCATCCCGACGCCAACAAGCTCCAGATCCGCGAAGCGGTCCAGGAGACATTCTCGGTCAAGGTCAAGGCTGTCAATACGCTGAACGTTAAGTCGAAGAAGAAGAGCCGATACGTGCGCCGCGGTGCTGGCCGGATCCACGGCGCCACCGCGGGCTGGAAGAAGGCCATCGTGACCCTCCAGCCAGGCGAGCACATCGACCTCTTCGAGCAGATGTAGGCGCAGAAGGGACGATTGGATCATGCCAGTTCGCAAATACAAGCCAACCTCCCCGGCGCGCCGCTCGATGAGTGTCAGCACGTTCGAGGAGATCACGAAGAAGAAGCCGGAAAAGAGCCTCATCGAGCCGCTCAAGAAGCACGCCGGCCGTAACAACCGGGGACGCATCACGACGCGGCACCGCGGTGGCGGCAACAAGCGCTTCTACCGGATCATCGATTTCAAGCGCAACAAGACCGGCATCCCGGCTCGCGTTGCGGCAATCGAGTACGACCCGAACCGGTCCGCCCGCATCGCGCTGCTGTTCTACAAGGACGGCGAGAAGCGCTACATGCTCGCGCCGCTCGGGATCCGCGTGGGTGACGAGGTGGTGGCCGGGCCGGACGCGCCGATCCGCACCGGCAACGCGCTGCCGCTGGAGAGAATCCCCACCGGTACGCAGATCCACAACATCGAGCTCTACCCGGGCAAGGGCGGCCAGCTGGTGCGCTCAGCCGGCACGGGCGCGCAGCTGATGGCGAAGGTCGGGAACTACGCCCAGATCCGCATGCCCTCCGGCGAGGTTCGCCTCGTGCACCTCAAGTGCATGGCGACACTTGGCCAGGTCGGGAACGTTGATCACGAGAACATCGAGATCGGGAAGGCCGGCCGCAGCCGGCACATGGGCCGTCGTCCGACCGTCCGCGGCTCGGTCATGAACCCGAACGACCACCCGCACGGCGGTGGCGAGGGCAAGGCGCCGATCGGTGGCCAGCCGAAGACCAAGTGGGGCAAGCCGGCGTTCCAGCGCACGCGGAACAACAAGCGCACCGACAACATGATCGTGCGCCGGCGCTCCAAGAAGCGACGCTAGGACGCGGGCCGGGCGCGGTGAGCCGCGCCGCCCGAGATCTCGATACAGGAGAGCAACGTGTCACGATCTTCCAAGAAGGGGCCGTACATCGATCTGAAGCTGCAGCAGAAGATCGACGCCCTCAACACAAGCAACCAGCGGACGGTGATCCGCACCTGGGCGCGCGCCAGCACCATCTTCCCGGGCATGGTCGGTCACACTGTGGCGGTGCATAACGGCCGCCAGCACGTGCCCATCTTCGTCACGGAGCAGATGGTGGGCCACAAGCTCGGTGAGTTCGCGCCGACGCGGACCTACCGTGGCCACACCAAGGATGCCGACAGGCGCGGCCGCCGCTAGGCGAGACGAAGGACAGGACGAGCGATGGAAGTCACAGCAAAGGCAACCCGCATCCGCATCTCGCCCCGGAAGGCCCGCCTGGTGGTGGACATGGTCCGCGGCAAGAAGGTGACGGACGCGATCGAGCTGATGAAGTTCGTGCCCAACCGCGCAGCAGTCGATGTCGAGAAGCTGCTCAAGTCGGTGGCGGCGAACGCCGAGAACAACTACGACCTCGACCCCGAGGATCTGTGGATCAAGGAAATCTACGCAGACGATGCCCCACAGATGCGACGGTTCAAGCCGAAGTCACGTGGCCGCGTCGGGCGTATTCTCCGTCGGTCGTGCCATATCACGGTCATCGCGGAAGAAAGGGAGAACGCCTAATGGGACGTAAAGTCAACCCAATCGGGTTCCGCCTCGGCGTGGCGAGCGACTGGGAGTCGAACTGGTTCGCCGAGAAGAACTACACCGAGTTCCTGCATGAGGATCTCCTGATTCGGGACATCATCCAGAAGGAGCTCACCCGCGCCGGCGTGTCGCGCATCGAGCTTGAGCGCGCCGCCAACAAGGTGGATGTCACGCTCTACACCTCGAAGCCGGGCATCGTGATCGGCAAGCAGGGCTCGAACGTGGACCGGCTCCGCAAGCTGCTCGAGCAGAAGGCGGGCAAGAAGGTCAACGTCAAGATCGAGGAAGTGAAGATCCCCGAGATCGACGCCCAGCTCGTCGCCGAGAGCATTGCCGAGCAGCTGCAGCGCCGTGTGAGCTACCGCCGCGCGATGAAGCACGCCGTGCAGCAGGCCATGCGCCGCGGCGCCAAGGGCGTGAAGATCCGGTTGGCGGGCCGCCTCGGCGGCGCGGACATGCGCCGCGAGGTGAAGGAGATGGAGGGCCGCGTGCCGCTCCACACCATCCGCGCGGAGATCGACTACGCCAACGTTCACGCCCACACGACCTACGGTCGCATCGGCGTGAAGGTCTGGGTCTACAAGGGCGACAAGCTCCCGGAGCGCGGTGAGGTGACCGAAGCCTCGCTCACGGCGGACCTGGCGAACGTCGGCGACTAGACGAGGGGAATCGCCGGCACGGCGCCAGCCGTACCGGATGTGAGCAGGATCGGAGCGATCTGACATGTTGATGCCGAAGCGGACCAAGTACCGCAAGACCATGCGTGGCCGCATGACCGGCAAGGCGTACCGCGGGTCGACCATCTCCTTCGGGGATTACGGTCTGCAGTCGCTGGAGCCGGCGTGGGTGTCCAGCCGCCAGATCGAGGCGGCGCGCCGCGCGATCACCAACTACCTGAAGCGCGGTGGCAAGGTCTGGATCCGGATCTTCCCGGACAAGTCCGTCACGCAGAAGCCGGCCGAGACCCGCATGGGCTCCGGCAAGGGCAACCCGGAGTACTGGGTGGCCGTGGTGAAGCCGGGCCGGCTCCTGTTCGAGGTGTCCGGCGTGAGCGAGGAGCTGGCCGCGGAAGCCATGCGCCGCGCGGCGATGAAGATGCCAATGAAGTGCAAGTTCGTGGTGAAGCACACCCCGGGCGCGACACAGGACGAGGAGGCGACGGCGTGAAGGCAGCCGAAATCCGCGCGATGAGCGCCGAGGATCGCGAGGCGAGGCTGCGCGAGCTCTATGGTGAGTGGCGCGACCTCCGCTTTCAGGAGGCGGTCGGCCAGATGACGGCGACGAGCCGCATCCGCGTGATCCGCAAGGACATCGCCCGTATCAAGACGATCCAGGGCGAGCAGGACCGCGCTGCGACCACCGCGCAGGCGTGAGGAATCGAGGGAAACGATGAGTGACGTACAGGAGACGGCCACGGCGACGGACACCGTCCGCCAGCAGCCGGCGCGCCAGCAGAAGGTTGGCCGGGTTGTCAGCAACAAGATGGACAAGACCGTCGTTGTTGCTGTCGACTACGTTCGCCGCCACCCGCTGTACAACAAGCGGATCACGCGAACAAGCAAGTTTCAGGCGCACGACGAGAGCAACAACTGCCAGGAAGGCGATCTGGTGCGCATCGAAGAGACCCGACCGCTCTCCAAGCGCAAGCGCTGGATCGTTCGGGAAGTTGTGGAGCGGGCAGTCAAGCTCTAGCGCACCGCGCTGAGCGAGCCTGGCGGGCACCACATGCCCGGAGGATTGAAACGGTGATTCAGCAACAGACTCGGCTCAAGGTCGCTGACAACAGTGGTGCGCGTGAGATCATGTGCATCCGGGTGCTCGGCGGCTCGGGACGCAAGACCGGCGGCGTCGGTGACACCATCATCGCGTCGGTGAAGGTGGCCCAGCCAAACTCGGCGGTCAAGAAGGGCGACGTGGTGCGTGCCGTGATTGTGCGGACCGCGCAGGAGTACGGTCGCCCGGATGGCAGCCATATCAAGTTCGACGACAACGCGGCGGTGTTGATCAACCCGGCGGGCAACCCGCGAGGGACCCGTATCTTCGGCCCGATCGCCCGCGAGCTGCGCGAAAAGGCGTACATGCGTATCGTGTCGCTGGCGCCTGAGGTGCTGTAGGGAGCAACGATGAGGAAGATTCGCACGGGCGATGAAGTGCTCGTCACCAGCGGTCGAAACAAGGGTCAGCAGGGCACAGTCCGCAAGAACCTGTTCGACGAGAAGCGCGTGGTGATCGAGGGCGTCAACATCGTCAAGAAGCACATCAAGCGCGGCCGCGCGCGACAGGCCGGCATCGTCGAGGTGGAGGCGCCGCTGCACGTCTCCAACGTGATGGTGATCTGCCCGACGTGCAAGGAGCCGACACGTGTCGGTGTCCGCCGCAACGACGAAGGCGACAACCAGCGGTACTGCAAGAAGTGTGATGCCACCATCCCGTCCGAGCAGGTGTAGGCTGCCAGCGCGGGAACGAACCATAAGGTGAGCGGCGACCTGAGTGCCGCGGCAGCGGCAGACCAGGTGGGAACGCCGATCTGCAGATGATGGCGGGCAGGCAGCCCGCAGTGAGGCAATAGGAATGGCACGGCTACAGGAGCGCTACAGGGAGGACATCATCGCGAACCTCCAGCGCGAACTTGGCTACAAGAACGTGTATCAGGTGCCGAAGCTCGAGAAGATCGTCGTCAACGTTGGTCTCGGCGAGGCCATCGCCAACGGACGGGCGCTCGAGGCGGCCACAAACGATCTCGCGACGATCACCGGCCAGAAGCCGGTGGTGACGCGGGCAAAGAAGTCGATCGCGAGCTTCAAGCTTCGCGCTGGCATGCCGATCGGCGCCATGGTGACGCTGCGCGGCGAGCGCATGTACGAGTTCCTCGATCGGCTCATCTCGGTGGCGCTGCCGCGCATTCGCGACTTCCGCGGTGTCTCGCCCAACTCGTTCGATGGTCGCGGAAACTACACGCTCGGTCTTCGAGAGCAGCTGATGTTCCCGGAGATCGACTACGACCGCATCGACAAGATCCGCGGGCTGGAGGTCAGTATCGTGACCACCGCCAAGACGGACGATGAGGGTCGCCGGTTGCTTGCGCTCCTCGGCATGCCGTTTGCCCAGTAGGAGCCTGATGGAGGAACAATGGCCAAGAAGAGCATGATCGCGAAAGCAAAGCGGACCCCGAAGTTCTCCACGCGCGCGGTCAACCGATGTAAACTGTGCGGCCGCTCGCGGGCGTACATCAGGAAGTTTGGCGTGTGCCGCATCTGCTTCCGGGAGCTCGCCTCCCAGGGCAAGCTGCCGGGTGTGACCAAGTCGAGCTGGTAGGTCTCGCGCTGCGGCACGCAGGCGAACGAATGGACGGAGAACGCGACGGATGAGCGTCAATGACCCGATCAGCGACATGCTGACCCGGATCCGGAATGCCGGCATGGCTCGGAACACCGAGACCACGATGCCCGCAACCAAGATCCTGGCGGCGATCGCGGAAATTCTGAAGCAGGAAGGGTACATCGAGGATTTCAGTGTGGTCGAGAAGCGGCCCCAGAACCAGCTGGTGATCAAGCTCAGCTACGGTTCGGACCGCCGCCACACGATCCGCGAGATCAAGCGCGTGAGCAAGCCGGGGCTCCGCGTCTACGCGGGCAAGGACCAGTTGCCACGCGTGAAGAGCGGCCTCGGTATCGCCATCGTCAGCACCCCCGAGGGTGTGCTGACTGGCTACGAAGCCCGGCGTCGCGGCATTGGTGGTGAGGTGCTCTGCACCGTCTGGTAAACCCGGACGGAGCGGAGTGACACCAGCCAGATCACGGGAGTAGGGCGATGTCTCGAATTGGTATCAAGCCGATCGCGGTGCCGAGTGGCGTCACGATTTCGATCGGCGCGGACAACACGGTAATGGTCAAGGGGCCGAAGGGCGAGCTCTCCAGCTCGTTCTCGCCTCGCATGAAGATCACGCAGGAAGACGGCACCGTCACCGTCGCTCGCCCGAACGACGAGCGCGAGAACCGGGCGCTGCACGGCCTGACGCGGTCGCTGCTGAACAACATGGTCGTCGGCGTCACCGATGGCTACACCAAGAACCTCGAGATCCAGGGCGTGGGCTACCGCGCGGCGATGAGCGGCAAGAACCTTGTGCTCAACGTCGGCTTCTCTCACCCGGTGACGATGGTTCCGCCCGAGGGCATCACCTATGCGGTCGAGGCCAACACGCGCGTGTCGGTGAGCGGCATCGACAAGCAGATGGTGGGCGAGCAGGCAGCCAAGATCCGCATCGTGCGGCCGCCCGAGCCATACAAGGGCAAGGGAATCCGCTACGCGGGCGAGTACGTCCGCCGCAAGGCGGGCAAGGCCGGCAAGGCGAAGTAGGGGCGGACGCCGTGTCCGCCCGGTCGCGCCGGCCGTGTACCGGCCACAATCGCCGGCACCTGGAGTTGAAACCCCGGTGGTGGGCTGGATACGACGCTCACAAGACGAGCCAGCCTGCCAGTTCCGGGATCAATGGAGTGAGCAATGCGAATCAAGTATCGAAAGAAGTTGTCACCGAGAAAGCGACGTCACGTTCGCGTTCGCGCGAAGGTGAGCGGGACGTCCGGGCGACCTCGACTGAATGTGTACCGCTCGTCCGCGCACATCTACGCCCAGGTCATCGATGACGTCGCCGGCCGGACCCTGGTGTCCGCCAGTGACCTCGAGGACGAGGTGATGCAGAAGGCGGGCGACGGGGCGGCGAAGACCGCTCGTGCCGCGGCGGTCGGACAGGCCATCGCGGAGCGCGCAAAGGCTGCGGGCATCGACAGCGTTATCTTCGATCGCGGTGGATTTCTCTACCACGGTCGCGTCAAGGCAGTAGCCGACGGAGCTCGCGAGGGCGGTCTCAAGTTCTAGCCGCGTGGCGGCCACACGCTGGCCGCGATAGCGAGCATTCTGGAGTGAGGTATGGATCGGAATCGAGATGGACGCGGTTCGCGCCGTCGCGAAGAGGACGGGGCCAACGAGCTCGAAGAGCGTCTCGTCAAGATCAACCGCGTTGCCAAGGTGGTCAAGGGCGGCCGTCGGTTCGCCTTCGGCAGCATCGTGGTTGTCGGTGACAGCAACGGCCGGGTCGGTATCGGCCATGGCAAGGGCGGCGAGGTCACGGACAGCATCCGCAAGGGTGTCGAGCAGGCCAAGAAGTCGCTGATCTCCGTGCCGCTGGATGGCTCGACCATTCCGCACGAGGTCGAGTGCTCCTACGGCGCGGCCCGGGTCATCCTGAAGCCCGCGTCGCCCGGTACCGGCGTCATCGCTGGCGGTGGCGTTCGCGCCGTCGTCGAGCTCGCCGGCATCCGAGACGTGCTCACCAAGAGCGTCGGCAACAACAACCCGGTCAACGTGGTGAAGGCGACCATGAAGGCGCTGCAGAGCCTCCAGACCGAGGAGCAGGTCATCCGCCGGCGCCGCAAGAGCACCGACCGCCTGCGCAAGCCGTACGAGCATGGTGAAGCCGCCGAGGCCCAGCTGGCAGCGCGCAAGCGCATCCAGGAGGCGACCAAGGCCGCCGAGAAGGAGCGGAACCAGCGCACCTCCCGGCCGCGACGCCAGGGTGGTGGCCCGCGCCGCAACCAGCAGCAGAGGAGTGACGCGTCATGAGCGAGACCCAGACGCCTGCAATTGGACGCCTGCGAATCACGCTCGTTCGCAGTGTCATCGGTCGACCGGGTGATCAGGAGCGCACCGTGCAGTCCCTCGGGCTGCGCAAGGTGAACCAGACCGTCGAGCGGGAGGACACGCCGTCCATCCGCGGGATGGTCAACAAGATCAGCCACCTGGTCACGGTTGAGGAAGTCGCCGCCTCCTGATCCCGCTGATGCGGGCCCGGGCCATGGCGATAGAGGAAGTCCCATGCCAGTTTCGATGGAAGACCTGCGCCCCGACGAGGGCGCGAAGAAGAGCCGGCGGCGTGTCGGTCGTGGCCACGGAAGTGGTCGCGTCAAGACCGCCGGCCGGGGTACCAAGGGCCAGAACTCCCGCTCCGGCGGTGGTGTTCGCCAGGGGTTCGAGGGCGGCCAGCTCCCGATCCAGCGGCGCATGCCGTACAAGCGCGGTTTCACCAACCGCCTCAAGACGCCGTGGGAGATCGTGAGCCTCTCGCAGCTCGAAGCGCTCGCCAGTGATGGCGCGGTCACGCCGGAGACGCTGGTGAACGCCGGTGTCGTCCGCAGCCTCGACCTGCCGGTGAAGATCCTTGGCGGCGGCGAGCTCTCGAGCTCCGTCACCGTGAAGGCGCATGCGTTCTCGAAGTCCGCCCAGGAGGCCATCGAGAAGGCCGGCGGTACCGCTGAGACGCTCGAGCGCGACGACCAGTGGCTGACCGCCCGGCCGCGCAGCCGCCGCCTGCCGCTCAACCGCGAGATGAAGCAGATGCGAGTCGGCAAGGTCGGTGGGCCGAGCCGCCGCGAGGCGCTGGCGCAGCTGAAGCAGCAGGACGAGGCGAAGGAGGCCTAGCAGATGCTTCAGGCCGTCATCAACGCATTCAAGATTCCCGACCTGCGGCGGAAGATTCTCTTCACGCTGGCGATGCTGATCATCTTCCGGTTCGTCGCCAGCATCCCCATCCCGAATGTGGACCGCGACGGGCTGAGGGACTACATCGAGACCAACCAGCTGCTCGGGATGCTGAACATCTTCTCGGGCAGCGGGCTGAAGAACTTCTCGATCGCGGCGCTCGGCGTCTACCCGTACATCACCGCATCGATCATCATGCAGTTGATGACGCCTATCGTCCCGCGCCTGAACGAGCTGTCGCAGGAAGGTGAGCAGGGCCGGAACCAGATCAACAAGTACACCCACTGGCTGACGGTGCCGCTGGCGTTGCTGCAGGGCTACGGCCAGGCGCTTCTGTTCTCGCGGCAGCCGAGCCCGAATGGTGGCACGCTGATCAACGACTTCGGACTGTTCAACGCGGACACGTTCCTGCCGACAGTCGCGGTCCTGCTCTCGATGACGGCCGGCACCATGCTTCTCGTCTGGATCGGTGAGCTGATCACCGAGAAGGGCATCGGCAACGGCATCTCGATCATCATCTTCGGCGGCATCGTTGCGTCGCTCCCAGGGGCCGTGCAACGGCTGCTGACGGGTGGCGAGATGTCATCGAACGTCATCGGCACGGCGATGTTCATCGCGATCGGCCTGATCACCGTCGTTGGCATCGTGCTGATCAATGAGGGCCAGCGCCGCATCCCGGTGCAGTACGCCAAGCGGATCCGGCAGGGTCAGATGGTCGGTGGGTCAACCACGCACATCCCGCTGAAGGTCAACAGCGCGGGCATGATCCCGCTGATCTTCGCGGTCAGCATCATGGTCTTCCCTGGGATGGTGGCCAACTTCCTCTCGGCGTCGAACCGGGAGTGGGTGCGCAACCTCGCGACCGACATCAGCGTCTGGCTCAGCCCGAACTCGGTGCCGTACAACATCATCTACTTCCTGATGGTGGTGGCGTTCACCTTCTTCTACACGATGGTCGTGTTCCAGCAGCAGCGCATCCCGGAGTCGCTCCAGCGGCAGGGCGCGTTCATCCCGGGCGTCCGGCCCGGTCGGAACACGGCGAGCTTCCTGCAGCGCGTGCTCTCGCGGATCACGATCGTCGGGGCATTGTTCCTCGGCCTTGTCGCGATCCTGCCATTCATCGCGTCCAGCATCACAGGCGTGGACACGCTGCTGCTCGGCTCGACCTCGCTAATCATCGTCGTCGGTGTCGCCATCGACACGATGCGGCAGCTCGAGGCGCAGCTGATGATGCGCAACTACGAGGGATTCATTAGCTAGCGGGCGACCGGGGAGGACAGGCGCGTTCTCCCCGGCTTCGGCGCACCGTGTCGCGGTCGCGCCCGCCCGATACTGGAGATGTTCGTGAATATCATTCTCATGGGCGCGCAGGGGTCCGGCAAGGGGACACAGGCCGCCGTCATCGGACCGCGCCTGTCGCTGGACAAGGTTGCGCCGGGCGAGCTCTTCCGCGCAGCGATCGCGGAGGAAACGGATCTCGGGCGCGAGGTGAAGTCGATCCTCGAGCGCGGCGACCTTGTCCCGGACGAGCTCACCAATGCCATCGTGCAGGTCCGGCTCGAGGAGATCGAGCGGGAGAAGGCCGCCGGCACCCTCAATGGGGCGCTCTTCGATGGCTTCCCGCGCACCGCCGGCCAGGCCGGTGCCCTCGACGCGATCCTCGGCAATCACGATGACCAGGTCGACGCCGTGGTCGAGATTCAGGTACCGCGTGAGGACCTCATCGAGCGGCTCTCCGGACGGCGGGTGTGCCCGGTCTGCGGCGCGGTGTACCACCTCGAGGCAGACCCGCCGCGCATGCAGGGCGCGTGCGACAACGAGGGTGCGACGCTGGTCCAGCGCGACGACGACACTCCGGACGCGATCCGTCGCCGGCTCGAGATCTACGACGAGCAAACTGCGCCGCTCCTTGCCTACTACGAATCGCGCGGCGTGCTGCACCGCATCAACGGGAACCAGCCGATCGACGACGTGACCAGCGAGCTGCTCGCGGTGATTCCCGGCAAGGAGGCCTGAGCGATGGCCATTACGATCAAGAACGAGCGCGAAATCGAGCGGATGCGCCAGGCCGGGCACGTGGTGTCCGTGTGCCATCAGCGTGTTGAGTCGGCGATCGCGCCCGGCATCACCACGCAGGATCTGAATGCTGTGGTGCGGGACGTCCTCGACGAGATGGGCGCCACCTCCAACTTCCTCGGGCACCACGGCTTCCCGGGTGTGATCTGCGCATCGGTCAACGACCAGATCGTGCACGGTATCCCTGGCAATCGGCGGCTCAACGATGGGGACATCATCTCGGTCGACATCGGGGCCATCGTGGACGGGTTCCACGGTGATTCCGCCTGGACCTACCCGGTCGGCGACGTCTCTGACGAGGCCAAACGGCTGCTGCAGGACACCGAGGACGCGCTCTACGCGGGCATCGCGGCGGCGCGCGCGGGCAACAGGATCGGCGCCATCGGGGCGGCGGTCGAGGCCTACGCGCGGCCACTGGGATACGGCATTGTTGAGGGCTACGGCGGGCATGGCATCGGCCGGCAGATGTGGGAAGAGCCCCACATTCCCAACCTCGGCAGCCCCGACTTCGGGCCGGTACTGCGCGAGGGGATGACACTCGCGATCGAGCCGATGTTGAACCTTGGCACCAAGGCGACACGGGTACTGGATGACGACTGGACTGTGGTGACCGTCGACGGCTCCTGGTCAGCACATTTCGAGCATACCGTCGTGATTACCGACGGAGAGCCGGAGATATTGACGAAGCGGCTGGCACACGTGGTAGAATGATTTGTCGTTGCGCATGCCATTCAAGCATGCGCTATCGGCGTGTACGCAAACGCCCCTGCAACCACACCTCCACAGTGCAGGAGGCCGCATCGCGGGACGGGCGGGTACCGAACGACATGAATTCTGAACAACGGGTAGCCACAGGTGCGCCTGGCCGCTGAGCAGGGAATGCTCGCTGAGCGGCGCCGTTTGTTGCGCTTGCCGCAATCGATGTTGAGCGACAAAGGGAGTTACGAACGATGAAGGTCTCGGCTTCGGTGACCAAGCGATGCGAACGGTGCCGCATCATCCGCCGCAAGGGCATTGTGCGGGTGATCTGCACAAACCCGCGGCACAAGCAGCGCCAGGGCTAAACCCCGATCGGTCATGGACACGACGATACGCAGAGGACAAGGGATACGGCATGGCGAGAATATCGGGAGTTGACCTCCCGCGCGAAAAGCGGGTCGAGATCGCGCTGACCTACATCTATGGCATCGGTCTCACGACCAGCCAGCAGCTGCTGGAGCGCACCGGGATCAACCCGGACACCCGCGTGCGGGACCTCACCGACGATGAAACCAATCGGCTTCGCGAGATCATCGACAAGGAAATGCGCGTCGAGGGTGACCTCCGCCGCGAAGTGTCGATGAACATCAAGCGACTGATGGACATCGGGGCCTACCGTGGTCTCCGCCATCGTCGTGGCCTGCCGGTTCGCGGCCAGCGGACGCGCACCAACGCGCGCACGCGGCGCGGGCCGAAGAAGGGCGTCGGACGCAGGAAATAGCTTTTTGCCAGGTAGCCGCTGGTTGATACACCGGCGCGCCTGATGATACGTGGAGGCAAAGGCGTACGATGTCAGAGCGACAGCGCAGTTCCAGCAAGGGGCGAGTTCGACGACGCGATCGGAAGAACATCCCCCGAGGCAAGGCCTACATCAAGGCCACATTCAACAACACCATGGTGACCCTCACCGACCCGGCCGGCAACGTGATCGCCTGGTCGAGTGCCGGTGCGCACGGGTTCAAGGGCTCCCGCAAGAGCACCCCGTTCGCCGCACAGGTGACGGCTGAGGCCGCCGCCCGCCGCGCTCAGGAGCATGGGCTCCGCCAGGTCGATGTCTTCGTCAAGGGTCCGGGCTCGGGTCGTGAGATGGCGGTTCGGTCATTGCAGGCAAGCGGCGTCATGGTGATGTCGATCACGGACACCACCCCCATTCCGCACAACGGCTGTCGCCCACCGAAGCGACGCCGCGTCTAGAGCGACGACCCGGCGGCCACTGGCCGCACGAGCGCGCATGGTGACCGAGAACCAACCATCCAGGAGGCGTGAACCAATCCATGGCGAGGTACACAGGCCCTGTCTGCCGGCTCTGCCGGCGTGAGGGGATGAAACTTTATCTGAAGGGCTCGCGCTGCCACACCGACAAGTGCGGTGTGTCCAAGCGCAGCTACGCACCCGGTCAGCACGGGCAGCGGCGAACCCGCCGTCCGTCGGAGTTCGGGCTTCAGCTTCGCGAGAAGCAGAAGGTCCGCCGGTACTACGGCGTGCTCGAGACGCAGTTCCGCAAGCACTACACCGAGGCGGTCCGCCGCGGTGGCGTGACGGGCGACAACCTGCTCCAGATCCTCGAGACCCGACTCGACAACGTTGTCTACCGCATGGGCTTCGCGGACTCCCGCGCCCAGGCGCGACAGCTGGTGATGCACGGCCACTTCACCGTCAACGGTCGCAAGACCAACATCCCATCGTTCGCCGTTCGCCCGAACGACGCGGTGTCGGTCCGTGAGGAGAGCCGCAAGCGCGACTACTTCAAGGACTTCGGCGAGATTCTCGCCACCCACCAGGCGCCGGAGTGGCTCTCGGTGGACAACAGCCAGCTCAGCGGAAAGATTCTGAACCTGCCGGCTCGGGACCAGATCGAGGTGCCGCTCTTCAACGACGCCCTCATCGTTGAGCACTACAGCCGGTAAGTGACGTGTGCCGGGCCGCGACGTCGGCGGCCCGGGCGCGACCTGATGCCCATGTCCCGGGCTTCAGGGTAGTGTGAGGAGGCGAGTCCGCTTGTTGGAGCAACCGCAATTCACCATTGAACGTGTAGAGTCGGGGCTCAACTACGGCCGGTACAACATCGGCCCGCTGGACCCTGGCTATGGCACCACGCTTGGCAATTCGCTTCGGCGCATCCTGCTTCGCTCGCTTGAGGGCGTGGCGGTGTCCCGCATCCGGATCGACAATGTGTGGCACGAGTTTTCGACCATCCCGAACGTCCGCGAGGATGTGACGGAGATCGTTCTCAATCTCAAGGGCATCAACCTGAAGCGGGTCGTCCCGTTCCAGGGCGATGTCCGCGCGCACCTGTTCTACAAGACCGACAGCGATGGCGAGCATGTCGTCACCGCTGGCGACGTCTCGTGGCCGGGTGAGATCGACGTGGTCAACCCGGATCACCCGATCGTCACGGTGGACGGCCCGGATGCCGTCATCGACATGGACCTCTGGGTCACCGGCGGGCGTGGCTACGTCACCGCCGAAACGCAGGAGTCCTCGACGCTGGGTGAGATTCCCATCGACGCGATCTTCACGCCCATCGAGCGCGTGAACTTCGTCGTGGAGCACACCCGCGTCGGTCAGGCCGTCGACTTCGACAGCCTGATTCTCGAGGTCATGACCAATGGAAGCATCGACCCGGAAGACGCGCTGACCCAGGCCGCACAGATTCTTCGGGATCACGCGCAGGTCATCGCGGAGTTCAACCAGGTCGAAACTGCCGAGGAGCCGACCTCGGAGCTTCCGGAAGAGGTCCAGAACACCGCGCTCGCCGATCTCGGTCTCTCGCCGCGCGTGCTCAACGCACTGCGCAGCAAGCAGATCGAGAAGGTCGGCCAGGTGCTCTCGATGGATCCCGAGGAGCTGCTCTCGATCCGCAACTTCGGCCCGAGGTCCCTCAAGGAGCTCCGTCAGGCGCTCGAAGAGGCCGGCCTGGTGCCCAGCGGCGACGACACCATGGGCTTCGAAGAGATTGAAGACGATCCCGAGACGCGGGAAGCCGCCGAGGCGATTGCCTCACTGGGTGGGACCGATGACGGGATCGGTGACGGAGATGAGGAACAGGACGAATGAGGCACCAGAAGGCGGGACGCAAGTTCGGTCGGAACCCAAGCCAGCGCAAGGCCATGCTCCGTCAGCTTGCCATTTCCCTGATCCAGAATGAGCGTCTGACCACCACCGAGGCCAAAGCCAAGGAGCTTCGTGGTGTGGTTGAGAAGCTGGTCACCATCGCGCGCGAGGACTCCCGGCACCACCGGAACCTCGTGATGTCGCGTCTCGATCACGAGGCGACCGTCGAGCGACTGTTCGACGTCGTGGCTCCGCGCTACGAGGACGTCAGCGGTGGGTACACGCGTATCTCGAAGCTCGGCCCCCGGCGCGGTGACGCGGCGTCGATGGTGCTGATCGAGTTTGTCGTCTAGGAGTTCGGAGCGGCGTCGGTGGAGCATCGTCTCAAGCTGACAGTCGCCTATGACGGGTCCCAGGTATGGGGCTCGCAACGGCAGGCGGGGCACGACACCGTCCAGGGAATCCTGGAAGCGGCGCTCGGCGCCCTGGCAGGCCAGCAGGTCGGAGCCGAGCTCGCCGGGCGAACGGATCGCGGCGTTCATGCGACCGGACAGGTGGCAAGCTGCGAGGACATTCGCCCGGAGATGACCCCCGAGCAGATTCGGCGAGCGCTGGATGGCAGTGTGGCGGAGGCGGTATCGATCGTGGCGGTGGAGCGAGTCCCGGGCACCTTTCACGCCCGCTTCGACGCCCGCTGGCGGGAGTACCGATACCGGATCTGGTCCGGAGCGAGATCACCGTTGATCGAGCGCGCTTCGTGGCATCGCCGAGGCGCCCTGAACATCGCGGCGATGGCCCAGGCGGCCGAGCGGCTAGCCGGAACCCACGACTTCGCCTCCTTCGTGGCGGGCGGAGAAGGGGTTCCATGGTCCGGTCAGGCAGCAGGAGGCGCGTGGCACGGTCCGCACCGTGATGCACTGTTCGGTCCGGCCGGCAGGTGCCTGGTGGCCATCGGGGGACCTCGATGGTCAAGGCATGGAGGTTCGCGTGGTGGCGGACGGGTTCCTGCCACGCATGGTCCGCGGGTTCGTTGGCGCCCTGGGTGAGATCGGCCGCGGCGCCAACGAACCTGACTGGATCGATGAGCTACTGGACCGGGCCGACCGACGAGGAGGCCCACCAACGGCGCCGGCGCACGGACTGGTGCTCTGGCGCGTGGGATACGGAAACGACACACCGGAACCGGCCGGCACGGCGAATCAGGCACGATGACGGACTCGTGACGCCGAACAGGAGTTTGAGAGAAATGGAACGACGAACGTATTCAGCCAAGCCGAGCGAGGTACATCGCTCGTGGTTCGTGGTCGATGCTGAGGGCAAGACCCTCGGCCGGCTCGCGACCACGATCGCGACAATCCTCCGCGGCAAGCACAAGGCCACCTTCACCCCGCACATCGACACCGGTGACTTCGTCATCGTGCTGAACGCGGGCAAGGTTCGGGTCACCGGCAACAAGGACGTGGAGAAGATGTACTATCGCCACTCCAACTACCCGGGCGGCCTGAAGTCCACCAGCCTCCGCGAGCTGCGCGAGAAGCACCCGGAGCGGATCCTCGAGGCCGCGGTGTGGGGCATGCTGCCGCAGAACAACCTCGGTCGCCAGCAGCTCAAGAAGCTGAAGCTGTACTCTGGCGCCGATCACCCGCACGCCGCCCAGCAGCCCGCCGAGCTCGTCGTCGACGACACGGCGACCCGCGTCTAGGGCGCGGGTTTCAAGGAGATTCCATGAGCGAAGCAGCTTCCAAGGATCAGTTCTACTACGGCGTGGGGCGTCGCAAGTCCGCGATCGCCCGTGTGCGCCTCTACCCCGGTGAAGGCAACGTCACCATCAACGGCAAGTCGAGCCGCGACTACTTCGGCGGCCGCGAGCTGCACCAGACGGTGATGCTCGAGCCGATGCGCGCGACCGGTACCGCCGACCGCTTCGATGTCGTCGTCACCGTGGTTGGCGGCGGTGTCAGCGGCCAGGCCGGTGCGGTGCGCCACGGCATCTCCCGCGCGCTCATCCGCTTCGACGAGGAGCTTCGTCCGACGCTCAAGTCCGGCAAGTTCCTCACGCGTGACGCTCGCGAGAAGGAGCGCAAGAAGGTCGGTCTCAAGCGCGCCCGCAAGGCGCCGCAGTACACGAAGCGCTAGACGCTCTCGGTACACCTTCCGACAAGCGACACCCCGGAGGCACCTGCCTCCGGGGTGTCGTCGTTCCTGCTGCGCGGATGACCGGTCGGTCGCCCGGTGGAGTCGCAGCTGGCCCCATTGCACACACCCAATGGTGCCTCGCCGCTGGAGCGGACCGCAACCGGAGCGAACCGCCTTCGGCGAAGGTCGCCGGCTGGTCTTCGTGGAGCTGGTTTACTCGCTCGGTGCTATGGATTCCACTGGTGTGACTGCCGGGTGGTGACGTCGTACTGGTCGACGCGATCGTACGCCGCAAGAATCTCCGCTCGCATGCTCTGAACGCTGTTGATGTCGGGCGCGTACAGGCTCGACATCCACGCCGGCACCGAAGGCTCGGGTGCGATGCTGATCACCCCGCTGTATCCCTGGTCCGCCAGCATCCGAATCGTTCGCAGGCATGTTTTGGCCTGCGGTGACGCGGCGTCGAGCTCACGGCCCGCCGTGGCTGGCCGGATGCGCACGAGCACCAGCCGCGGGAAGAGACGCAGGAGCGCTGCCTCGGCCTCCCATCGCTCGATCCCGCGACCGGTCAGGTCGAGCGCGATGTCCATGTCCCACTCCTCGGCAACGCGTCGCATGTTTGCGACGTGCTCGAGGTGGGGCCCGGATCGCGCCAGCAGCGCTTCCGCGCCAACCCGCAGTGCGATGCGTACGCCGGTCAGATCCGCTTTCTGACGTGCGAGGCGGCTCAGCTGCACGCCCTGCTGCCGTGGGGCGCTCGCGCGGGGCAATATGACGGTCCGGAGGCCATGGTTCGTCGCCGCGCTGGTAAGAAAGTCGCCAAGCCGCGACGCGCGCTGCTCGCTGACCAGGCCGGTGTACTGCGCCGGCAACCAGATCGATCGAATCCGCGTCGTCTGGTGATCATCGAAGTCACCGGCCGCCGGACTGCGCCACGCGCTCCGCAGGTCCAGGTCGAGCCCGTAGAGCCCCGCGTCGGCCGCCTGCACGGGCGAGATTTGTGGTCTCCCGAGGAGCGTTGCGTCTGTGCCGATGAGGATGGTGGGGCGCCGGAATGGAGTCCGCGGGTTCGACGGGTTCCTGGACATGACAGCCTCGGACACGAAGGGCGGATTGCCGGGATTGTGCTGGCCCCAGTCTATCAAACCGGCGTGGTCGCTCAGGTGTGCGTGCGCAGCGATCCGATAGCCGCCTCGACCGCCAGCTCTGCCGCCAGGCTGGCCCGCAGCGACTGCTCCAGCGGGCAGGAGCCGGTCTCATTGACCGTGCTGGCAAACGCGATGTCACCGTCCGCGATGGTGTGCGCGGGCACGATCTCCCGGGCGAGCGCGTCGTGCATTGCGACGGTCATCCGCATCAGCGCGGCGTGATCGAGTGCGATGTCGGTGACGCAGGCCATCAGTGTGGTCGCCTCACCGAGCGATGGCTGGGATGGACTCGCGGCGAGCATCGTGACGCGAGGGTCTGACTCGGACTGACCACGCAACACGCCGTAGGCGTTCACCGCCACGATAGCGGTGACGGTGCCCTCTGCGAGGCGCGTTTGCGCCATGACGAGACCACCTGGCACGACCGCGGCGGGTCCGCCGATGTTCCCGACGGTCGCGCCGGTGCCGGCACCATATGGGCCGGTCTTCACGTCGGGTAGCGGAACCGCGGCGGCGGTCGCGGCGTGGCCCGAGACCGCCGTCGGAAACGCGGGCGCGCCAACGGCGAGGTCGAAGAGCACGGCTGCTGGCACGATCGGCACGCGCCCCGCAACCGTCGGGAAGCCGCGCTCGTGCTCGCGCATCCAGTCGACGACCCCTTCGGCCGCGGCGAGCCCCATCGCGCTGCCGCCAGTAAGAAGGATCGCGTCGGGCCGCTGGACGGTGCGGCCAGGCTGGAGCAGGTCCAGCTCGCGGCTGCCGGGCGCCGCGCCGCGTACCTCCACTGCCGTGAGGGCAGGACGGTCGAACCGGATGACGGTGCAGCCGGTCCGGGCGTTTGCGTCCGTCCAGTGTCCGACCGCGACACCCGCAACGGGCTGCAGATCGGCGGTCAGGATTTCCATCTCACCTCGAGCCCCGGTACCGCCCGCAGCAGCGTGCCGTGATAGTCGTGGCCGGCCGCGTTCATCACCTCGTCCGTGTCGAACTCTTCAAACATGTGCGTCAGCACGAGCGTCTGCGCGCCGACATCGGTAGCAATCTTCGCCGCCTCCTTCGGCAGCAGGTGCCCACGCTGCTCGTAGGGCATGTCGCGCCCGCCGCGCTCGGCTGATTCGGCGAGCACCACCCGCGCGCCCGTGCCAAATGGGACGAGATCGGCGGACGGGCCGGTGTCGGCGGTGTAGAACAGGTCGCCGGAGTCATCGTTCGGATGCACCCGGATCGCCCAGCACGGCACGAAGTGCACGGTGGGATGGAAGGTGAACGTGAGATCACCGATCTCGACGCTGCCGTCCGGGTCGTATTCCTGGATGTCGAGCACGCCGGAGAACCACTCCAGACCGCTCTCCGGTGTGTCGAACGCCTGCGCGATGCGCCGGAGGGTCGCGATGCCTTCGGGGGGGAGGAACAGCGGGATCGGCGCTGGTGCCGGGATGGGGTTGTAGCTCAGGGTGAACCGCAGTGCGACGAGATCGGCGATGTGGTCGGCGTGCAGGTGCGAGATCACGATGCCGTCGAGCTCGCGGTAATCGACGTGCGCGCGGAGCTGCTGTAGCGTGCCCGGCCCCATGTCGAGCACGATGCTGGTGTCGTCGCTCTGGACGAGATAGGACGAGCATCCCTGCAGCGTGCCCGTGCCCGCCGCGCTGCCGCCGAGTGTTGTCAGTTTCATCCCGCTTCCTCCCAAAATGCCCGGTTGGTCATGGTCACGATTCGTGACCGAAGAGTCCCTCGAGGTGTCCCCGCTGGTTCCACGATGTCACGCGCGCGCCGCGGCTGTTCACCACGATCGTGGAGATACTGCAGTTTCCGACGAGATATGGGAAGAACGACGTGGCGGAATCGGATGCGAGCCGCGCCACGAACGAGCCGATCACGCCGCCGTGGGTCACCACGACCACGCGGCTGTCCGGATGGTCCGCGACGATCCGCTCCATGCCGGCGAAGATACGACCGACGAAGCCATTTCCGGATTCCCCGTTCGGCCATGTCTCATCCGGATGCGCTTCCCACTGGATCAGCGTCCGCAGGTGCGGGTGGGCTGCCAGCGCCTCGTGCTCGTTCCAGCCTTCGAGATCCCCGAAGCTGAATTCGGCGATGTCGTCCTCAACCTCTGGCAGCAGGCGGGTCCGCAGCGAGATCGGCGCGGCGGTCTGTCGCGTGCGCTGCAGCGGGCTGCTCACGAGCGCATCGGGCTTCAGAGGCGAGATAACCTCCGCGGCGCGCTCCGCCTGCTGGTGACCGAGGTCGGTGAGGAGCACATCCTGCCGGCCGACGAGCAGACCGTCGATGTTCGCGGCGGTCTGGCCGTGGCGGACGATGATCAGCTCGGTCTCCGCCCTGTGAACAGGGTGGTGGAAGCGGTCGAAGCGCTGTCCCGTCGGATCAAGTCGCGTGCGTGGCGGCGTACTCACAGTAGCTCCTGAGTGGGCAGATGTGGCATTTCGGGTTGCGGGCGGCGCAGATCGACCGGCCGTGGGCGATCATCTCGACGTGGAACCGGTAGGTGCGATCGGCGTCTCCCTGCATCATGCCCTCAAGTGTCGCATGCGCGCGCTCCGGATTGATCCGCTCGTCGATCAGGCCAAGCCGACGCGCCACGCGATAGACATGGGTATCGACCGGCATTGCCGGCCGACCGAGCGCGAACAGCAGCACGCATGCCGCCGTTTTCGGGCCCGACACCATCGATCGAGACGAGCGCCTGCTTCGCGTCGTCCAGTGGCAGGTCTCGGAGCACATCGAGCGAGAACGAGCCGTAGCGGTCCTGGATCTCCGCCAGCGCCTCCTGAATTCGCGGCGCCTTGCGGTTCGCGAGCCCACCGGACCGGATCGCATCGATCACCTCGTCGGTGTCCGCGTCGACAACGGCGTCCCATGTCGGGAACCGCGCGCGCAGTGATGCGAAGGCGCGAGCGGTGTTGGTGTCGGAGGTGTTCTGGCTGAGGATCGTGCCGACGAGCTCGGCGACCGGATCGCCGTTGGGGGTCAGCTTCCGAGGACCATACGTGTCGTCGAGGATGCGCTCGATCTCGTCGAGGTGGGCGATCGCCGTGGTGACCATGGAACCCCTTCTTGCACCGGACCCTCGCTGTTCGGTATACTTCGGCGGTTTAACCGCATTCTAGCGAGGTACGCGGCAAAACGGTGATATCGATACCCACAACCATACATGCATCAGAGCCAGCGCCCTCGGGTCTCTTCGAGACCACGGGGGCGTTTTTTCGGGATTCGGCATCCCACCGCAGGGAGGTGAGGCCATGAGCGGGCGCACGGTGCTGCGTGGCGGCCATGTGATCGATCCGGCGAGCGGCATCGACGGTGTCGCCGACGTCGTCTTTGCCGATGGGCGGGTGGTCGAGGTCGCCGCGGAGGCGACCATCGGGGAAGGCGACACGATCGTCGACGTGGCCGGCAAGCTGGTAACGCCGGCGTGGATCGACATGCACGTCCATCTGCGTGATCCAGGCTTCCCGGAGAAGGAGACGCTGGAGACCGGTGGCCAGGCAGCGGTCGCCGGCGGCTTCGGCACCGTCGCGTGCATGCCGAACACGAACCCGGCGCTCGACTCGCCGGACGTCATCCGCGATCTCATCGAGCGCGCCGAGCGCGACTCGGCCAGCACCGTGCTGCCGATCGCGACGATCACGAGGGGCCGCACGGGCGGCGAGCCGGTGGACTTTGCGGCGCTGGTGGAGGCCGGTGCGATCGGCTTCTCGGACGACGGCGACACCACCGCCGACAGCGCGATCATGCGAGAGGCGCTGGAGGCGTCCGTCGCGCTCGGGGTGCCGGTGATCGTCCACTGCGAGGACAAGCCGCTCGCCAGCGGCGCGATGCACGAGGGCGAGGTTTCGCGGCGGCTCGGTATCGAAGGCATCCCCGCGGCTGCCGAGGAGATCATCATCGCCCGCGACCTGATGCTCGCTGAGCTGACCGGTGGCTGGCTCCACGTCTGCCATGTCAGCACCGCGCGTGGGATCGAGCTGATCAGCGACGCGAAGGCACGCGGCGTGCGCGTGACCGCCGAGGTGATGCCGCACCACATCGTCATGAGTGACGAGTGGGTATGCGGAACTCGCGATCTGCACAATACGACCGCACCGGCGGGCGAGCCGCTGGAGCCGGCCCACGGCTACACCAAGGTGAACCCGCCGCTGCGCCCGGTGGCAGATACCATCGGGCTGCTCAACGCGGTGAAGCAGGGCAGGTTCGATATCTTCGCGACGGACCACGCGCCGCACGCCGACCCGGAGAAGCTCGACGTGCCCTACGAGAAGGTCGCGTTCGGCATGAGCGGTCTTGAGTTCGCCTTCCCGGCGACGTGGGAGCTGGTGCGTGCCGGCCACATCACCGGCAGCGAGCTGGTCCGGTTATGGACCAGCGCACCGGCGGAGATCTTCGGGCTGGAGCGCGGCTCGCTCGCGCCCGGTGCCGTGGCTGACATTACCGTGTGGGATCCGGATGTCGAGTGGACCGTCAATCGCGATACCATACGGAGCAAGAGTGCCAACACCCCGCTGATCGGCATGACGCTCCGAGGCCGCGCTGAGCGCACATTCATCGATGGAGAGGAGACGTACCGTGCCTGATCGCTATCATCCACCCCACGACGCCGCCCTGGCGCTGGCGGACGGACGTGTCTTCCGCGGCAACGGCTTCGGCGCTGATACCGACGCCAGTGGCGAGGCGGTGTTCACCACCACCATGACCGGCTACCAGGAAGTCTGCACCGACCCGTCCTTCCGCGGGCAGATCGTCTGCATGACCTACCCGCTCATCGGGAACTACGGTGTCAATAGTGAGGACGACGAGTCCCGCCAGCCGTGGATCGCCGGGCTCGTGGTGCGGGAGGCCGCCGACCACCCTTCCAACTGGCGCTCGAAGGGGTCGATCGACGCCTACCTGCGTGAGGCCGGCATCCCCGGCATCTCTGGAGTTGACACCCGCGCGCTGACGCGGCACATCCGGTCGGTCGGCGACACCCGTGCGGTGCTTGTTCACCACGCAGAGGACCTCAGCGACGCGGATCTGGTCGAGCGGGCGCGCAGCGCGAAGATTCCCGGCGAGCAGGACGTCGTCGGCGAGGTCGAGGGGCGAGAGCGCGAGACCTATGGACAGGGCAACGGCCCGCACATCGTGCTGATCGACCTCGGCGTCAAGCGCAACATCATCCGATCGCTGGTCAAGCGCGGCGCCCGCGTTACGGTGGTGCCGTACGGCACCACGTACGACGAGGTCGAGGCGCTGAAGCCGGACGGCGTAGTGCTCTCACCCGGGCCCGGCGACCCGGCCAATCTGGACGCTGGTCTGGACGTGGTGCAGCACCTGCTGGAGGACCAGCGGCCGTACTTCGGCATCTGCCTCGGGCACCAGCTGCTGGCTCGCGCGATCGGCGCGCAGACCTCCAAGCTCAAGTTCGGGCACCGTGGCGGCAATCACCCGGTCATCGACGAGGAGAGTGGCCGCGTCTCGATTACGGCGCAGAACCACGGCTACGTTGTGGATGGCGCGTCGTTCCCCGAGGGCGGGGGATGGCGGGTCGCGCTACGCAACCTCAACGACAACTCGGTCGAGGGCATCCGGCACAAGGAGCTGCCTGTGCTCTCCGTGCAGTTCCATCCCGAGGCCTCGCCGGGCCCGGAGGACAACGGCTACCTCTTTGACCGTTTCCTGGAGATGGTCGAGAGGCGGCCGCAGACGGTAACCACGGCATAACGTAGGGGCGGCCCGCTGTGGCCGCCCGGTGGTCGCATGGCGACCACATCTGTAGCGACCGGCCTCGTGTCGGTCCGGAGGTTGCCGCCCTGCGGGCGGCCGGGCTGGGACAGAGCCCAGCCCCTACGAACGAGGGCACGGCGCCTCGGTTGCGACCAGGGTTCGAACCAGACGAAGGGGAAACATCGGGAACATGAAGACACCGGAAAGCGTGTTGGTCATCGGGTCTGGCCCGATCGTCATCGGCCAGGCAGCGGAGTTCGACTATGCAGGGACGCAGGCGTGCCGCGCGCTGCGCGAGGAGGGCATCCGTACTATCCTCGTGAACTCCAACCCGGCGACGATCATGACCGATGAGGACGTCGCCGACGCCGTCTACATCGAGCCACTGACGCCGGAGGTGATCCGGCGGATCATCCAGCGGGAGCGCCCGGAGGGGCTGCTGCCGACCATCGGCGGGCAGACCGGCCTCAACCTCGCGGTCAAGGTCGCCGAGCTGGGCATCCTCGACGAGTACGGGGTGCGCATGCTCGGCACGCCGGTCGAGTCGATTCAGATGGCCGAGGACCGATCCAAGTTCAAGGAGCTGCTGGAGCGGATCGGCGAGCCCGCCATTCCGGGCCAGATCGTGCACTCGGTCGCCGAGGCGATGGAGTTCGCGAAGGAAGTTCCGCTGCCGATGGTGATCCGGCCGGCGTACACGCTGGGCGGTACGGGCGGCGGCGTCGCCCACACGATGGAGGAGCTGGAGCAGTACGTCCGCTCCGGCATCGGCGCCAGCCCGATCGGTCAGGTGCTGCTGGAGCGCTCGCTGCTCGGCTGGAAGGAGATCGAGTACGAGGTGATGCGCGACGGCGCGGACACCTGCATCACGATCTGCAACATGGAGAACATCGACCCGATGGGCGTCCACACGGGCGACAGCATCGTGGTGGCGCCATCGCAGACGCTCTCCGACAAGGAGTATCAGCTGCTCCGGACCTCATCGCTCAAGATCATTCGCGAGCTCAAGATCGAGGGCGGCTGCAACGTCCAGCTCACCATCGACCCGAACTCGATGGACTACGGCGTGATCGAGGTCAACCCTCGTGTGAGCCGCTCGTCGGCGCTGGCGTCAAAAGCGACCGGCTACCCGATCGCCAGGCTCAGCGCCAAGATCGCGATCGGCAAGCGGCTGGACGAGATGCTGAACGTGGTCACCGGCAAGACGACGGCGGCGTTCGAGCCCGCGCTCGACTACGTGGTCGCCAAGATCCCCAGGTGGCCGTTCGACAAGTTCCCGCGCGCCGACCGCACGATCAGCACGCAGATGAAGGCCACCGGCGAGGTGATGGCGATCGACCGCTCCTTCGAGGGCGCGATCCAGAAGGCGGTCCGCTCGCTGGAGACCACCGGCAAGGACCTCGCCTGGGAGGATCCGACCTGGGGCGACAACCCGGAGAAAATCCACGAGCTGATCCAGCGGCCGAACGATCTGCGTCTCTGGGCGATCATGGCGGCGCTGCGGCGCGGTGTCCGCCCGGAGCAGATTCACGACCTCAGCAAGATCGACATGTGGTTCCTGTGGAAGCTCGAGCGTCTCGTCGATATGGAGCGCTGCCTCTCCAGCGAGGAGATGACCGACGAGACGCTCTGGGAGGCGAAGCGCGCCGGCTTCTCGGACGTGCAGATCGCCAACCTCGCCGGTATTTCCGCCACCGATGTGCGCGACCGCCGGCGCCGGCTCAACATGACGCCGGTCTACAAGATGGTCGACACGTGCGCCGGCGAGTTCGAGGCGGCGACGCCGTACTTCTACTCGACCTACGAGGACGAGGACGAGGCCGCGCCGATGACGGGCAAGCGCGCGATGGTCGTCGGTTCCGGTCCGATCCGCATCGGGCAGGGTATCGAGTTCGACTACTGCTCCGTGCAGGCGGCGATGGCGCTGCGCGAGGCGGGCGTGCAGTCGATCATGGTCAACTCCAACCCGGAGACCGTCTCGACCGACTTTGACGCTTCCGACCGGCTCTACTTCGAGCCGCTGGACCGCGAGAGCGTCGAGGAGATCCTCTACCACGAGTCGGAAGGCAAGGTGGAGGACTACCCGCCGCTGGTGCTGCAGTTCGGTGGACAGACGGCGATCAACCTCGCCGAGCCCCTGAGTGACGCGGGCGCGACGATCTGGGGCAGCTCGGTCGACACGATCGACCTCGCCGAGGACCGGGAGCGCTTCGAAGCGTTCCTCCGCAAGCTGGAGATCCCGCAGCCGCATGGCGCGACGGTCACCTCGCTGCACGACGCGGAGCGGGTCGCGGCGCAGATCGGCTATCCGGTGCTCGTCCGGCCGTCCTACGTGCTCGGTGGTCGCGCCATGGAGGTCGTCTATGGTGCCGACCAGCTGGCGAGATACATCCGCAACCAGGCATCGCTCACGCCGGAGCATCCCGTCCTGGTTGACAAGTACCTGCTTGGCAAGGAGGTCGAGGTCGACGCGATCTGCGACGGTACCGACGTCCTTATCCCCGGCATCATGGAGCACATCGAGCGCGCCGGCGTGCACTCCGGTGACTCCTTCGCCGTCTATCCAGGCGTCAATCTCTTCCCGGCCGAGGTCGAGACGATCGTCGACTACACCACCCGCATCGCGCGCGGGCTCAACGCGCGCGGGCTCATCAACATCCAGTACGTGATTCACGGCGGGCGTCTGTTCGTGCTCGAGGTCAACCCGCGGTCGAGCCGCACGGTGCCGTTCCTCAGCAAGGCGACCGGCGTGCCGATGGTGCGTCTGGCGACGAACATCATGCTCGGCAAGACGTTGAGGGAGCAGGGGTACGATGGCGGTCTCTGGCCACGGCAGCCGCTGACGGCGGTGAAGGCGCCGGTCTTCTCGATGGCGAAGCTGCGCGGCGTGGACACGCACCTTGGCCCCGAGATGAAGTCGACCGGAGAGGTGATGGGGATCGACCGCTCATTCGACGCGGCGTTCTTCAAGGCGCTCATCTCGGCGGGCCTCTCCCTGCCGCCGCGCGGCTCGATCCTCCTCACCATCGCCGATGAGGACAAGAGTGACGCGCTCGACATGATCGAGTCGCTCACGCGCATGGGGTACAAGCTGTACGCGACCGAGGGTACGGCGGCGATGATCGAGCGGGCTGGCATGCCGGTGCAGATGGTGACCAAGCGCATCGGGCACGGCTCCCCGGACATGCTGGACGTGATCCGGGACGGCATCGTGGATGGTGTCATCAACACGCCCGGTCCGGCGGACAAGGAGATTCTGGACGGCCTCGAGATTCGGCGCGCGGCAGTGGAGCGCGGCATCCCATGCATCACGTCGCTGGACACCGCCAAGACCGTGGTCGCGGCGATGGAGCGCTCTGGCGAAAGCTTTACGGTCGAGCCGATCGACTCCTACCGCAGGCCGGCGTTCGGGTACTAGACCCAATGTCGGGGATGGGGACGGAGGGGCGGGTTCCGCTGAGTATCCGCCCAGTGGTTACGAAGCGGCCACATCTGGTGGGTCCGTCCCAAGCCTGCCTTGAGCGCAGTCGAATCGGCGGGCGGGGAATTCCGCGGGCACAGGACCCGGGGCTACAGGGTGCCGTCCTGCGGACGGATGGGCTGGCACAGAGGCCAGACCCTGCAACAGCGCCGTGGGACACGCAAGAATGCAAGGGGCAGGCATGACGGCAGGGCAGGCGACGAAGCTGGAATTCACCGGTGAGATCATCCGGGTGGAGCCTGTGATGGGTGACTCGGTGCTGACGACTTTCGTCGCGCCCGAGTGGGCGGCATCTGCTGCCAAAGCCGGGCAGTTCGTGCAGGTTCTCAGCCGCGATCCCCGCTCCACCGATCCTCTCCTGCGTCGCCCGTACTCTGTCTACCGCGCCGATCCCGTAGCCGGGACGATGACTGTGCTGGTCCGGCCCTATGGCCGCGGCAGCGCGTGGTTGTGCGAGCAGGAAGAGGGCACGCCGCTGGACGTGATGGGCCCGCTCGGCAAGCCCTTCGAAGTCCGTCCCAAGTCAACGCACCTGCTCATGGTCGCCGGTGGCGTCGGTGCCGCGCCGCTGCTGATGCTGGCCGAGGAGGCCGTGCGTGACGGTCGGCAGGTAACCTACCTGCTCGGCGCCCAGAACGAGCTCGGGCTTTTGCCCGCGAGCGAGCTGCCGGATGAGGTCGAGTACGTTGTCGCGACGATCGACGGCAGCCGTGGGCACCAGGGGTTCGTTACCGACCTGGTGCCGGAGTACCTTGGCTGGGCGGACCAGGTGTTCAGCTGCGGACCCGAGCCGATGTTCCGCTCGCTGCGCCAGGTGGTACACAAGAACCGTCTCGGCGATCGGCCGGATGTACAGATGGCCGTCGAGCGCCCAATGGCGTGCGGCATCGGCGCCTGCCTCGGCTGCGTGGTCGAGACCCGGCACGGCATGAAGACGGCGTGCGTGGATGGCCCTGCGTTCGACATGGATGAGCTGCTATGGGGATGACGATCTCACCCGATGTCACGGTCGACCTCGCGCCCAGCAACCCGCGCGAGCTGGTGCTCCGCAACCCGGTGATCCCGGCCTCCGGCTGCTTCGGCTACGGCCAGGAGTTCGCCGGCGCCATCGACGTGCAGCGGCTCGGCGCCTTCGTCAGCAAGGGCATCACGCCGAAGTCGCGCTCGGGCAACCCCATGCTGCGCATCGCCGAGACGCCGTCCGGCATGCTCAACGCGATCGGCCTGCAGAACCCCGGTATCTCGGGGTTCATTCGCAAGTACCCGCCAATCTGGGAGTCGTGGCGGGTGCCGGCGATCGTCAACATCTCCGCCGAGAGCGTCGAGGACTTCGAGATGATGGCGCGCCGGCTGGACGACGTCCCCGGCGTCGCCGCGATCGAGGTCAACATCTCCTGCCCGAACATCAACGCTGGGGGCTTCTGCTTCGGCTGGGACGCCTACATGTCCGCCGAGGTGACGCGGGCGGTGCGGCGTGCGACAACGCTGCCGATGATCGTCAAGCTCAGCCCGGGCGCGATCGACGTGGTCGAGATCGCACTCGCGGTCGAGGAGGCCGGCGCGGACGCCGTGTCGCTGATCAACACGCTGGTGGGCATGGCGATCGATGTCGATCAGCGGCAGCCGGTGCTGGCGAACATCACCGGTGGCCTGTCAGGCCCGGCGGTGCGGCCGGTCGCCGTGCGCATGGTCTACCAGGTCGCGGGCGCGGTGGGGATCCCGGTGATCGGGCTCGGCGGCATTGCCAGCGTCCGGGACGCGATCGAGTTCTTCATGGCGGGGGCCAGTGCGATCCAGGTCGGGACGGCGGCGTTCGCGCAGCCGAAGGTGCTCATGGAGCTGGTCGAAGGCATCCCCGAGTGGCTCGCGCGGCATGGACACAGCTCGCTGGCGGACATCGTGGGCGTCGCCAACCCGCGCTACCGGGCAGCCCGCGAGCGCCGCGGGGCGGCTGGTCAGCTCGTCAGCGAGGGCGAGTTCACCTCCTGAACGCAAGGTGGTGGAATGCCGCTTGCTCTCCGGGGCATCATGACGTCATGTGATGTCAATCGCGAAGTACGGGGTGACGGGGTGCGATGAAGTATCTGTATGTCCTGCTGGTTCTGGTTCCCATCGGCATCTACATGGAGGTCGCCGGTGTCGGCGGAGACACCGCGCTGTTTGTGGTGTCGGCACTGGCACTGGTGCCGCTGGCGGCCCTGCTCGGTAGCGCGACGGAATCCGTGGCGACCTACACCGGGCCGAAGATCGGCGGTTTGCTGAACGCGACCCTCGGCAATGCCGCTGAGCTGATCATCACCATCGTCGCACTCCGGGAGGGCCTCTTCGGGGTGGTCAAGGCGAGCATCAGCGGCTCGATCATCGGGAACATCCTGCTGGTGCTCGGTGCCGCCGTGCTGTTCGGGGGCATCAAGAACGGCACCCAGAAGTTCGACGCCGGCACCGCCGGGGTCAACGCGTCGATCATGGCGCTCGCGGTCATGGCGATGATGATCCCGGCGATCTTCGCGATCGGCAATTCGGAGCACCACCCGAGCGAGGCCAACATCGTCGACCTCAGCGACGGCACGGCGATCGTGCTGATCGTGCTCTATGGGCTTTATCTGCTGTACACGGTCTTTTCTTCCGACTCGGGCGGGAAGTCGTCGGTGACATCCCACGCCGAGGAACCAGATGAGGAAGAGGCGAGCATGAAGCTGCCGCTCGCGCTCGGGATACTGGCGGGATCGACGATCGCGATCGTCGTGATGAGCGAGGTGCTCGTCGGTGTGATCGAGCCGACCGCCGAGGCGTGGGGACTCTCCGAGCTCTTCGTCGGCGTCATGCTCGTGCCGCTCGTCGGCAACGTGGCGGAGCACCTCGTCGCGGTGCAGATGGCGGCGAAGAACAAGATGGATCTCTCGCTCGGGATCGCGGTCGGGTCGGCGGTGCAGATCGCGCTGTTCGTCGCACCGGTGCTGGTACTGGTCAGCCAGTTCGTCGGGCCGGAGCCGATCACGCTGGTGTTCAATCAGTTCGAGCTCGTGGCGCTGTTCGCCTCGGTGATCATCACGGTAATGATCTCGATCGACGGCCGCTCGAACTGGCTCGAAGGTGTGCAGCTGATCTCGCTGTACACGATTATCGGTTTGGCGTTCTATTTCATCCCGTAGCGGCTGGTGCTGCGGGAGGTCGAAGGGAAAAGGGGAATCGGTGGTGCACAACGACCTCATGCGTCAGCTCGAGGAGATCGGCGCGCTCAAGACCGGACACTTCCTGCTCGCGTCCGGGCGGCATAGCGATGTCTATCTGGAAAAGTTCGATCTCCTGCGGAACCCCAAGGCAACGGAGACCGTCTGCACCGGCTTCGTCGAGGCGTTTGCGGAGGCGGCCATCGACGTCGTTGTCGGCCCCACCACCGGCGGCATCCTGCTGGCGTTCGAGACCGCGAGGCAAATGGGGCTGCCGGCCGCGTACGCTGAGCGCGCCTCGGAAGGCAGTGACGAGCGCGTGTTCAAGCGCGGTACCACGTTCGAGCCGGGCAGCCGCGTGCTGCTGGTCGACGACATCCTCACCACCGGTGGCTCGGTGCGGGAGACGCTGGCGGCGCTCAAGGCGCACCCGGTCGAGGTCGTTGGCATCGGTGTGCTGGTGGATCGGAGCGGGGGAGAGGTGACCTTCGGAGATGTGCCGATGACGGCACTGGCGCAGCAAAAGGTCGACGCCTGGCTGCCCGCCGACTGTCCGCTGTGCAAGCAGGGTGAGCCGCTGGTCAAGCCAGGATCGACCGCGGTGAAGAGCGCGCCGACGGCCTGAGCCGCCGGAGGCTACTCGGAAAGGTCGTCCTCGGCACTATCGGCGATATGCCCGTGGAGCTCGGTTCGCAGCCGGAGAAGGTCGTCCAGGCGCTGCTCGATCTGCTGCAGGGTGTCGACGCGAGGACGCTCGACGTACTCGTCTCGCAGCTCGACGAGCATCTGGGCCACCCGGGCGATGGTGCGCACGGTCTGGACAGGGTCGTTTTCCCGTGACGTTACGCTGAAGCCGGTCATCTCTCTCCATCCCGTGGTGTGCTCAGTTGTCGCGCCGGGCATGCTGCGGGGTGCTGCCGTCAGCATAGCACGTTCACTCTTGTCAGCGGACGTGATTGCGGGTCAGGAGATTGTCTCCTGACGGCGGCATCATGGAGACCCGGACACCGCAGTCCAGTTCTACCCATTTGCAGAAAGGCGTGTCATTCCTGTACGAGAGGCTCAGGGATGTTGCCGGCGAGGAGGCTCGCGAGGTCGTCTTCCGTCAGCACCGGGATCTTCAGCGCCTGCGCCTTCTCCGCCTTGCTGCCCGCGTTCTCTCCCGCGATCACCGCCGTCGTCTTCTTCGAGACCGACCCCGCCACGGTTGCGCCCATCTCTCGCAACGCCGCCTCCGCCTCCGTACGCGTGTGCCGCTCCAGGCGACCGGTGAGCACGAGCGTCATGCCGTCCAGCACCTGCTCGCCGTTGCGCTCTGGCGGATCCTGGCGCACCTGGAGTCCCGCCGCATCCAGCTTCCCTACCAGCGCGCGGTTCGGCTCCTCGGAGAAGAAGTCGATCACGCTGCGCCCGATCACCTCGCCGACGCCCGGCACGGCGGAGATCTCCTCGACGCTCGCCTGTCCGAGCGCGTCGAGCGAGTTGAACCCATCGGCGAGCAGCTGCGCGGTACGCTCGCCGATGTGCCGAACGCCGAGCCCGTGCAGCACCCGCCACAGCGGCTGCCGCTTGCTCGCCTCGATCGCCTCGCGAATGTTCTCCGCGCTCTTCTCGCCGAGCCCTTCCAGACCGGCAACCGCCTCGTAATCGAGCGAATAGAGATCGGCGGCGTCGTGCAGCCAGCCGAGATCGACGAAGCGGTCCGCCAGCTTCTCGCCGACGCCGTCGATGTCCATCGCCGAGCGGCCGACGAAGTGGTAGATGCGCTCGCGAAGCTGGGCCGGGCACGAGGCGTTGGTGCAGTACCGCATCGCCTCGCCCTCCTCGCGGTGGACTGGCTGGCCGCACGACGGGCAGGTGTCCGGCATCTCGAATGGAACCTCGTCGCCCGTGCGGCGCTCCTCCATTGCCTTGACGATCTGCGGGATCACGTCGCCGGCACGCTGCACCAGCACATAGTCACCGATACGGATACCCTTGCGGGCGATCTCGTCCTCATTGTGGAGCGTGGCACGGCTGACGGTGACGCCGCCGATGTTGACCGGCTCGAGGTGCGCCAGCGGGTTGAGCGACCCGGTGCGGCCAACGTTGATCTCGATCCCAATCAGCTTGGTCACCTGCTGGATCGCAGGGAACTTGTACGCCGTTGCCCAGCGTGGCTCGCGGGCGACGTAGCCGATCTCCTCCTGCCGATCGAGGTCGTTGACCTTGATCACCATGCCGTCAATTTCGAAGTCGAGCGACGCCCGACGATCCAGCCAGTACTCGGCGCGCGCCCAAACCTCGTCGATGCTCTCGTGCAGCGTCGCGTCGAGCGAGGTCGCGAACCCGAACTCCTGCATCAGCTCCAGCGTTTCCCAGTGGGAGCGCGGCTGCGGGATGCCCTCGACATAGCCGACCTGATAGGCGAACAGCCGGAGCGGGCGCTGCGCGGTGATGCGCACGTCCTTCTGGCGCAGCGACCCGGCGGCGGCGTTGCGCGGGTTCATGAAGAGCTTGTTGCCCTCCGCGGCCATCCGCTCGTTAAGCGCCTCGAAGTCGGAGCGCCGCATGTAGATCTCGCCGCGAATCTCGATCCGGGACGGCACGTCGAACCGCTCAGAGGATCGAAGGCGGAGTGGCACCGAGCGGAGCGTGCGGATGTTGGCGCTGATATCGTCGCCGACGAGACCGTTGCCGCGCGTGGCGGCGTAGGCGAAGGTGCCGTCGGTGTAGGTGATCGCCACCGCGAGCCCGTCGATCTTGGGCTCGGTGACGTAGCGGAGATCGTCGCTGCCGGCGAAGCGGGCAGCTCGATCCGCCCACGCGCGCATCTCCTCCTCGTTGTACACGTTGGAGAGCGAGAGCATCGGCCGCACGTGTTCGATCTGGTTGAACTTCGACTGCGGCTCGGCGCCGACGCGCTGCGTTGGCGACTCCGGCGTGATGAGCTCCGGACGCTCGTCTTCGAGGCGCCGCAGCTCGTTCATGGCGGCGTCCCACTCGGCATCGGTGGCAGTCGGGGCATCGAGGATGTAGTACTCGTAGTTCCAGCGGTCGATCATCTGGCGAAGTTCGTCCAGACGGCGCTGCACCTCGTCTGCCATGTTGCTGACTGCTCCTTTGTCCGGATGTCACACTATACGCTATAACGACACAGCGTCCCTTAGGTGAACGTGAACGTACAACCGAGGGAGTCTATCATGCAACTCGCCGTCCCAGAACATGCGTTCAACCCGGATCCCGCCCTGCCATGACGCTTGCCAGCTCGACCGACCATTCAGAGAACGCCGGACGATACGATTCGCTGAGCGAGTCCGCCGTCGAGTACGTGACGAGCAAGGGCGGCAGCGTGCATGAAGACATGCTTGTGCTGCACGTCTTCGGCAAGAGCGCCTCGCCGGCGCTGTGGCGGTCGTTGCTGACATCGACGCTCCAGGCCGAGCCGCGCCTGACCTACACCGCCGACGGCCGCTGGATTCTCACGGACGGCATGCCGGGCGTGCCGATGGCGACGGACATCCTGCTGCCGAAGTTCGTGGCGCTCGATGTCGAGACGACCGGCCTGAAGGCCTCGAGCCAGCGCATTATCGAGATCGCGCTGGTGCGGTTCGAGGATGGGGTCGAGACCGCCCGTCTCGACCGACTCGTCAACCCCAACCGCCGCATTCCCGCCTACATCTCGAAACTGACCGGTCTCCGCGACGATGACGTGGAGGACGCCGCGACCTTCGCCGACCTGGCGGAGGAGGTCGTCGAGTTCATCGGTGAGGCTCCCCTGGTCGGCCATAACGTCGGTTTCGACATCGGCTTCGTCAACGCCGAGCTGCAGCGTGTGCGCCTCGGCAAGCTCATCAACGAGTCGATCGACACGCTGACCCTCTCGACGAAGCTGGTGCCAGGGCTGCGGCGACCGAGCCTGGACCGCGTTGCGAAGGCGGTGGGGCTCTCACCGCGGAAGATCCACCGCGCCGGTATCGACGCCGAGATGACCGCACAGGTGGCGCTCCGGCTGGAATCCGAGGCACGCCGGCAGGGCGTGACGTCGTACGACGCGCTGAAGACGCTCGCCACCTCACGGGAGCGACGCAAGCGCGACAAGGTGGGCAGGGGACGCGCGCTGGTCGACCGCAGCCTGCTCGCGGACATTCCGAAACTGCCTGGTGTCTACATCATGCGGGACGCCGACGGGCGTGTGATCTACGTCGGCAAGGCCAAGAACCTGCGGGAGCGCGTGGGCACCTATTTCTCGCAGCCAGGCGGCTACACCCGCAAGATGGAGGGGCTGCTGGAGTCGATCTCGCGCATCGACACGGAGGTCGTCGGCTCCGAGCTGGAGGCGCTGCTGTTGGAGGCACAACTCATCCGGCGATACGAGCCGCGCTACAACACGGCGATGCGCGCCTTCGAGCACTACCCCTACATTCGCGTCAACCTCAGCAACCGCTGGCCCCGCGTGACGCTGGTGAAGGACCGCAAGGACGACGGCGCGCGCTACTTCGGGCCATATCGGAGCCGCTCGGCGGCACGCAAGACCGTCGACGTGATCAACGACGTGCTGCCGCTACGGACGTGCACGCGCACCTTCAAGGACGCGCGCAGCTACGGCAACCCGTGCATGCGTCTCGCGCTGGGCAAATGCCTCGGACCGTGCGTCGACACCTCGATCGCCGGCGAGTACCGGGCGATGGTGCACCAGGTGATCCGCTTCCTCGACGGCGATGATGACGCGCTCTACGAGGTGTTGTGGGCGGCGCTGGAGCAGGCGGCCGAGCGGCAGGACTTCGAGCGCGCCGAGAAGCTGCGGCGCAACCTCACGGTCGTCAACGGCATCGTTGCCGGGCAGCGCGAGCTGCGGCAGGCGGTAGAGCGACACCACCTCGTGCTGGCGGTTCCCTCCGCGCGAGACGGCGAGCGCGAGCTCTGGCTGGTGCTGGAGGGTCGCATTTGGTCCCGCGTGTCGGTGGAGACTGGCGTCGAGGACGTGGTGCTCTCGGTGTCGTCGACTGGAGGTGACACGCCGCGGGCCGAGGACCGGGTGATCGAGATTCGCGAGGACGACGGACCCGGCTATGACGGGATCGAGCGGGACGAATCCGTGAACCGCCTCATCGCGTCGTACGAGCGCTACATCGCCTCCGGCGTCCTGCCCGTAGCGCACGACTCCCTCGATGACACGCATATCCTCAACCGGTGGATCGCCGGACACACCGAGCACCCGGCTGTCACCGTGCTCGATCGGTCTCGCGTCGCCGACCCCGCTTACTGGCGGTCGGTGGTGGCGCGGGCGATTCAGGTGCCCGGTGACGAGCTGGTGCTCGAGGTGACGGGCAATGCGGCCCACGCAGGCATGGAATCCGGCGAATCCGCTGGCCAATCCGCGTAACTTCGCCACAGTTCACACGTTGACGCTCCCCGTGCCGTATGCCACCATCCCTTGTCAGAGCCTCTACAAATGACGTCGGGCGGTGCTGCGTCACCGCGCGGGCGACATCCGCAGTGGAAAGGGATATAAGACATGGCCATGCATCGTCGAACTCTCATCAAGCGGACCGGTGCGGTCGCGGGCGCGGCGGCGTTCGGACCGGCGATTCTCGGCAGCCGTCCGGTCGCTGCCCAGGACGACACCACGCTCCAGTTCTGGGACACCTACAACAGCGATCCCCGCAAGACGATCTTCGAGGACCTCGGCAAGCAGTTCGAGGGCGAGAACGAGGGCGTGACGGTCGAGCACCGCGGCTGGACGCTCGAGGAGCTGCAGGACACACTGCCGCGCGTCGTCGACAGCGATCAGGGCCCGGACGTCGCACAGATCAACAACGGCGAGTCGCTGATGGGGCCGATGATCCGCGCTGGCCAGCTCGTTGACATCTCCTCCTACGTCGAGGAGTACGGCTGGGCCGAGGGACTGCCGGAAGGACTCCTGAAGCGCAACATGTACAGCGCGGACGGCACGGAGTTCGGAACCGGCCAGCTCTGGGGCGTCTCCGCCGAGGCCGAGATCGTCGGCATCTACTACAACCGCTCCATCCTCTCGGACGCCGGCGTCGAGGTGCCGACCACGCTTGCCGGCCTCGAGGAGACGTTCCAGGCGCTGAAGGATGCCGGGCAGACGCCGCTCGCTTTCGGCAACACGGACAAGTGGTCGGCGATCCACCTCTTCGGTGAGATCCACGCCACGATGACCACGCGCGAGTACCTCGACGGTCTCATCTACCGGACCGGTGAGCAGTCCTTCGAGGACCAGTCGATCATCGACGCGGCAGCCAGGCTGCAGGACTGGGTGAGCAAGGGCTTCCTGCTGGATGGCTTCGAGGGCATCAGCTCGGATGACGCCGCTGCCCTCTTCCAGTCCGGTGCTGCCGCCATGCTGGTGCAGGGCTCCTGGCAGGCTGGCAGTGTCGGCGAGGACCTTGGCGAGGATGCTGCCGGCTTCTTCCTGATCCCGCCGCAGGAGGAGGGCGGCACCGTCCTCAACGTCGGTGGTGTCGGCATTCCGTACGGCATCACCACCAACGCGGAGGACCCGGATCTGGCGGCGAACCTCGTCAACACCCTGGTCTCCGAAGACGCCTACGCCGCGCTCATCGATGCCGGCCTGCTGCCGTCGGCGGAGATCCCCGAGGATGTGATCACGCCGGACACCGTCTCTGGTGATCTCTACACCGCGTGGAACGAGGCGTTGGCGAACGATGGGCTCGGTCACTACCTCGACTGGGCTGCGCCGGGGTTCTACGACGTGCTCACCGGCGAGCTGCAGAAGCTGCTCGGCAACCAGGTCACGCCGGATGAGTTCGCGAAGAACCTCCAGGACTTCTACGCCAAGTCGTTCGAGTAGGCCGCGCAATAGACTGGAATGCTGGCGATCGGGGAGGGCAGGGCGCCCTCCCCGATCGCCGTTTCGACGACGGGGCGTGGGCAATCGTCGTATCATGCGAGCCATGCGGGCATCGGCCAGGGACATGGAGAGGACACGAGTGGACCAGGCGACGGAGACCAGCTCCATACAGCAGCGCACGGTGATCCAGCCTGCCGGGGCGCGCCGGTCGCTGGTTGAGCGCGCCGAGCCGTTCCTCTACCTGCTGCCCGCCGTGCTCGTCTTCACCGCCTTCATGGCGCTGCCCGGTCGCCGGCTCGGTCGTCATCAGCCTGACCGACTGGAACGGCGTCGCCCTCGACGCGATGTCGTTCACCGGCTTCGACAACTACGTCGAGGCGTTCACTACGAACACGTTCTGGAGCGCGCTGTGGCACAACATCGTGCTCATCCCGTTCTTCGTCCTCCTGCCGGCGCTTCTCGGGCTCGTCCCCGCCGTGCTGGTCCACCAGCTCAACCTGCGGGGCGCGAAGTTTTTCCAGGCGGGGCTCTTCCTGCCATACATCATGCCCGGCGTGCTGATTGGCGTCGTCTGGCGCTGGATCCTCAACCCGGTGTTCGGCCCGGTGAACTCGACGCTCAAGAACCTCGGGTTCGACCCGCCGAGCTGGCTGGGTGACTTCACCTGGGCGTTGCCAACGGTCGGCATGATCGGCGCCTGGGCGGCGTACGGGTTCTGTTACGTACTCTTCGTCGCCGGTATCCAGAAGATCCCGAAGGAGCTGTACGAGGCGGCGAAGCTCGACGGCGCCGGCTTCTGGAACGAGGTGACGGCCGTCACGCTGCCGGGGCTCCGGCGCGAGATGGGCGTGGTGATCTCGGTGAACCTCATCCTCGCGCTGCGGGCGTTCGACGTGATCAAGGCAACGACGGACGGTGGCCCGGGGAGCGAGACCCAGGTGCTGGCCATCTACATGATCAACTCGGCGTTCGGCTCGAATCAGGTTGGATACGGCACCGCGGTGGCGGTGCTCCTCGCGATCATGACGCTCGTGCTCTCGGTGATCGTGCTCCGCCTGTTCAGGGAAAACGATGCTTAAGCGGCTGCCCGTCTATATCTTCCTGACGCTCGGCGTCGTGGTCGCGGTCGTGCCGTTCCTGATCACCATCCTCGCCTCGCTGAAGACGACGGTCGAGCTGGTGCAGGGCGTCTTTGCGCTGCCAGCGGAGCCGCAGTGGGACAACTACCGGCGCGCGTGGGTGGATGGCAACTTCGACCGCTTCTTCGTCAACAGCCTCATCGTCGTGTTCGGCGTGGTGATCCCCTCGATCGTCTTCTCGTGCATGTCGGGCTACGCCTTCGCGCGATATCGCTTCCGCGGCAAGACCACCATCTTCATCTACCTGCTGCTCGGGCTCGTGGTGCCGCTGCAGGCGCTGGTGATCCCGCTGTTTTACCTGATGCGAGAGGTCGGGCTGCTGGACAGCCTGTGGGCGCTGATCCTGCCGCAGATCGCGATGAGCATGTCGTTCGGCACGCTGTTGATGCGGGAGGCGTTCTCCGGCGTGCCGCGGGAGATCGTCGAGGCGAGCGTGCTCGACGGCGCCAGCTCGTGGCGCATTCTCTGGGAGATCATGTTCCCGCTCGCGCGGCCGTTCGTCGGCACGCTCTCGCTCATGTTCTTCATCTGGACCTGGAACGAGTTCCTGCTGCCGCTGGTGGTGAACGTTGACCCGAAGTACCAGACGCTTCCGGTCGGCCTGCTGTTCTTCCAACAGCGCTGGACGTCGGACATCCCCGTGATCGCCGCCGGCGCAACGATCATCTTCATCCCGCTCACACTTGTCTTCCTGATTTTCCAGCGACAGATGATCGAAGGGCTGACCCAGGGCGCGATCAAGGGGTAGGTTCCCGTTCGGAAGTCACTTCCCGTCTATTGCCACCATTGCTGCCGTGTGATTAGCTGTGCTCAGTAGTCCCGTTTGGAGGGGTGCGCAGCCTGATCGAAAGGACATGCACGTGACACGATCGATACGCCGGGGACCGGCGCTGATCATCGCGATATTCATGGCACTGAGCTCGCTTGTGGCGCCGGCAACCGCCCTGGGAGCGCAAACCGCCTCACCGGTCGCCTCGCCCGCAGCCTCTCCGGTGGCCGGGGAGGCGTCGCCATTCGTCGATCTCGACGTGCTGTTCATCGGCGCGCATCCGGACGATGAATCTTCGCGCCTGTCCACGTACGGCCAATGGAATGAGAACGATGACATCAACGTCGGCGTGATCACGATCACCCGAGGTGAAGGCGGCGGCAACGCCGTCGGCACCGAGGAGGGGCCCGCGCTCGGTCTGCTTCGTGAGGGTGAGGAGCGAGCCGCCGTCGGCAAGGCCGGCGTCGAGCATATCTACAACCTCGACAAGGTCGACTTCTACTACACCGTCAGTGCACCACTGGCCGAGGAGACGTGGGGCTACGAGGACACGCTCGAGCGTGTGGTGCGCGTCGTGCGCGCGACGCAGCCCGAGGTGATCGTCACCATGAACCCGGCGCCGACGCCCGGCAACCACGGTCACCACCAGATGGCCGCGCGCCTGGCTGTCGCGGCCTACAACGAGGCTGGTGATCCGTCCGTCTACCCCGAGCAGATCAGCGACGAGGGGCTTGCCGCATGGGCGCCATCTCGCATCTTCTCCGGTCCGTTCATCCCAGACGCGCCGACGGGTGAGAGCTGCGCGACCGATATCACCACGGCGGAACCGACCGATGTCGTCTACGGCGTCTGGTCCGGCGCGACGTCCGAGGCGAACGGCGGCACGACGTGGGCGCAGATCGAGCGCGAGGCACAGCGCCTCTACGCCTCGCAAGGGTGGGCTGGCTTCCCGGACGCACCGACCGACCCGGCGGAGATCGGCTGTGACTACTTCTCGCTGATCGACAGCCGCGCGCCGTTCACGCTCGGCAACAGCGACACGACCGCGCCGCTCGAAGGCGCGCTGTTCGACACCACTGGTGGCCTGCCGGCAGGCACGCTGTTCGACGTGGAGACGACGCAGTTCGATGTTATCGGTGGACAGCCGTTCAACGTCGATGTCTCCGCGGTAACGAGCGGCAGCGATGTCTCCGTCTCGTGGGAGCTGCCCGAGGGCTGGAGCTCCGAGCCGGTTGACTCCTCCGTCGATGGAGGCATGTTGAACGAGACGGTCGCCATCACACCGTCCGAGGACGCCAATGCCGGGCAGCGCTACCGGCTGGTCGCGACCCTCAACGTCGATGGCGCCACCGGCCAGAACGTGGAGATCGTCCACGTCGCCGCGCCGGTGGAAGGACATGTGCAGGCGCTGCCGCAGGTGACGCAGTTCCGTGACTGGGTCGCCGAGGTCGGTGAGCCGGTGCTCGACAACCTGATCAAGCCGGTGGTCTCGATCGGTGTCGGCGAGACGCGCGACATCACCGTCGATGTGACGAACAACACCGGCGAAGAGCAGCAGACGTCCGTCACGCTCGTGCTGGAGGAGGGGTTCACTGCCGACAACGAGAGCCAGGCGGTCACGGTCGGACCGAACGAGTCGGTTTCGGTGACTTTCTCGGTGACGAATGAAGACACGTCGCTGCCGACCGCCAACCAGGGCGGTATCGGCGGTGATTACCTGCTGGACATCCGTACGGTGGCGAACGGCGTCGCCACGACGGAGCAGGCCGGACTCAACCTCGTGCCCGTCGTGACGGTTCCGGCCATCGGCGCCGCGCCGGCGAGCCCGGTGGCGGATGCCTCGCCGGTCGCCCAGCCGGTCACATCGGCTCCGACCGTCGACGGCACGATCGCCGATGGCGAGTACGCGAGCGCGCCGTTGGATCTCTCCCGCGTGTGGGAGGGTGAGGATCCGGAGTCACCGCAGGACGCCAGCGGGCAGGCATGGCTCACGTGGGACGACAACGGCATCTACGTCGGCGTGCAGGTGATGGACGACACGCTCGGCACGGTGCTGCCGCAGAACGACGCCAAGCGGCACTGGCGCACGGACTCCGTCGAGATCGCGATCGATCCGCTCGGCACCGCCGAGAACACCTCCGCGACCTTCAAGGTCGGTATCTTCCCGGAGACGCAGGAGGGCGGGCCGGCGGCCTACCGCGACGCCGACGCCTACCAGGGCCCGGTGTCCGAGACGGCGCCGGACATGGAGCTGGCCAGCTCGGTCAGCGACCCGTACAGCGGCTACGTGATCGAGACGTTCATCCCGTACGACTCACTGCCGGCGCCAGTCGATCCGGACAACATGGCGATGAACATCTTCATCTACGACTCGGACACGCAGGATCTCACCGGGCAGACCCGTCTCGGCTGGTCCGTCTGGGGCGGCGTGCAGGGCGACCCGTACCGGTGGGGCCACGTGAACCTCGACGGGTACACCGCCACCGATGGCGGCGAGCTTCAGGCGCCCCAGATGCCGCTCGACGCCGCGCACAGCGTGGAGTCGCCGATGTCTATCGTCCAGTCGGCGAGTGACGGTGTGCCGTTGTCCGGCGCGCCGGCGGTGACCGACGCGAATGCGATCTCGCTCAGCAGCGGTCCGACACTCGACGGCGGAACGCTCGCCGCGACCGTACAGGCGGGTGACGCGAGCGGCACCGTTCGCGCCTACGCGCTCGCCGATGATGGCAGCGTGGTGGGCGAGCAGGAGCTCGCAGTCGAGGCCGGCGGCACCGGCGAGATTTCGATCGACGTCGGCGATACCGGCGTGGCGACGCTCGCGGTGTCGTTCCAGACGGACGACGGCGCGGTGCAGGCGGTCGCTGAGGCGATCGGTCAATAGACCGGTCCATACACGAACGCGCGTGAACGCCGCCCCCGCCCAGCGGGGGCGGCGTTGCGTGTCCGGGGCACCGCCGTTGAGGAAGTGGGGGCCGGGATCGTGCGATGGGCGTCCCGTATACTCGTCGGGTGTTAACGCGACGACCATGGCAGAGGAGGGTATTCGTGGCCGAGTCAACCAGGCGCGCCGAGGACATACTCGCGGAGATCGCGGATGAGGTGAAGTCCTGCACGCGTTGCGAGCTGTTCCGGGCGGCCACGCACGGGGTTCCGGGTGAGGGAAATCCGGAGGCGCGAGTGATGTTCATCGGCGAAGGGCCCGGCTGGCACGAGGACCAGCAGGGGCGACCGTTCGTCGGCAACTCCGGCAAGTTTCTCAGCGAGCTGATCGAGAAGGCCGGGCTCACGCGCGACGAGGTGTTCATCACCAACATCGTCAAGCACCGACCACCGAGCAACCGCGACCCGCTGCCGGACGAGATCACCGCCTGCGCGGTCTATCTCGAGCACCAGATCGACGCGATCGATCCGGATGTGATCGTCACGCTCGGCCGTCACTCGATGAATCGCTACTTCCCCGGCGAGCGCATCTCGCGGATTCACGGGCAGCCGAAGCGGATCGGCACGCGGCTGGTGGTGCCGATGTACCACCCGGCGGCGGCGCTCCACAACGGCTCGCTGAAGTCCACGATCGAAGAGGACTTCGGCAAGCTGCCGAAATTCCTCGCGGAGCAGGAAAACGAGCGCTCGAAGCGGCAGGAAGAGGCGGATCCTCCACAGCAGGGCACGCTGTTCTAGCTGGCGCGCTGCGCGAAAGAGGTACCCAGGTGTCAGAGGCGGGCGCAGTTCGGCTGATCTTTCTCGGTGGCATGGCGGAGGTCGGCAAGAACATCTTTATCCTCGAGTCGGATGACGACCTCGTGGTTGTCGACTTCGGGCTCGGTTTCCCGGACGAGCATCAGCACGGCGTTGACATCGTGCTGCCAGACGTGAGCTATCTCGCCGAGCGGCGGGACAAGATTCGCGGCATCTTCATCACCCACGGACACGAGGACCACATTGGCGCGCTGCCGTACCTCTGGGAAGAGGTGCGTGCGCCGATCTTCGCGACCCGGCTCACCGCCGGCCTCATCCAGGGGAAGCTGCGCGAGGCGAATCTGGACACTGTTGCCGAGCTGCGTATCTTCGATCCTGACCAGCACCCGGTACTCCCGGCGGGCGGGATGACGGTTGAGCCGTTTCGCGTCACGCACAGCATCCCGGACGCCGTTGGGTACGGCATAACCACCCCCGCCGGTCTGGTCGTCCACACCAGCGATTTCAAGTTCGATCCCACGCCGGTCGACGGCAAGGTGACCGACTACGCAAAGATCGAGGAGCTCGGGCGTCGCGGTGTGCGACTGCTCATCTCCGACTGCGTTCACATCGAAACCGACGGCGCGACCCCCTCGGAGTCCGTGATCAGCGAGACCTACGACGAGGTCTTCGCCGCGGCACCGGGCCGGGTGATCGTGGCGACCTTCGCGTCGCTCATTGCCCGCATTCAGCAGGTCATCGACGTCGCCGGGAGGCACGGCCGTCGCGTTGCGCCCCTGGGCCGCAGCCTGACCAACAACGTGCGCATCGCGCAGGAGCTGGGCTACCTGCACGATCCGAACGGCACGCTGATCGAGGGACGCGACGCGCATCGGCTGCCCGAAGACCAGATCGTGTACGTCGTCACGGGCAGTCAGGGCGAGCCGATGGCGGTCCTGAGCCGCATCGCCAACAGAGACCATCACGAGATCCAGATCCACGACCGGGACACCGTCGTGGTATCTGCGACCCCGATTCCGGGCAACGAGACGTCGGTGTACCGGATCATCGACCAGCTGTTCCACCAGGGCGCTGAGGTGATCTATTCGGCGCGCGCTCGCGTGCACGTCTCCGGTCACGCCAGCCGCGACGAGCTGCGCCGCATGATCGAGATGGTCAAGCCCGAGCACGTGCTGCCAACACACGGCGAGTTCCGGCATCTCGTCCTGTATGCCGACCTCGCGCGGGAGACCGGCATCCCTGACGAGCGGATCCACATGGTCGCACCGGGCGACGTGCTGGCGATCAGTGACGATGGGCTGGAGATCGTCGACCGCGTCGACACCGGCCGGATATTCGTCGAGGGCCGGCGGATGAACACCGTCGACGAGGAGATGCTCGGCCATCGCGACCACATCGCGAACGAGGGCATCGTCACCGTGGTCGTGCCGGTCGACCGCGATCGCCGCCTCGTCGCGGGCGAGCCGGTTATCACCAGCGTCGGGCTCGCCGTTCATCTCGACGCAGACATGCGCGATGAGATGGTCGCCGCGATGCGGGACGCGGTCGCGACGATGCTTGATCGCGACGTCCTCGATGACGCGCGGCTCGAAAAGCGCGTGCAGGGAATCGCCGCGTCCTATATCTACCGCGGCAAGCGACAGCGACCGAAGATCCAGCCGATCATCGTGCACGTGTCACCCAGTCAATAGCGCACGTACACCCCTGTCCCGCGCCCGGAATCCTGTGTATACTAGTGTCCGTACACTCTTTCCCGTTCATCGCGGGGACGGATAAGAGGCGGGCACCGGTCGGTGCCATCGTGCGCCGATCATGCACGGCGCGTTCCGGAAGGGGGAGACACTTGGCCGCAACCCGAACACGAGCTGGCATGGCCACCGGTCGTACCCGTTCCAGCAGCGCGTCGCGCAAGCGCAGGAAGTCCAGCGGCAACATCGTCGTGCGAGTGGCCCGGGCGACCCCCGAGTTCCTCCGAGGACTGGTGCCGACGATCGAGATATCGGACCGCCTCCGCCGCGAGATCCTCGGCGTGAGCCTGGTGATCCTCGCCCTGCTCACCTCGTGGGCGCTCGGCCGCGGTGAGGGCGACGGCGCGCTCGTGTCGTGGTGGTCCCGCACGCTGCGCGACCTCCTCGGCGACGGTGCGCCGCTGGTGCCGGTCTTCCTGGCCCTCGCCGCGATTCGCACATTCGCCAACTACGGCCAACCGGTGCTGCTCTTCCGCCACTACATCGGCGGCGTGATGTTCGCGACCTCGATCCTGGGCTTGATGTCGTTCGACGGTCCCGAGACCGCAGGCATTGTTGGTGAGGCGCTCGGGGATCTTGTCGAAGGCGCCCTCGGCTTCGTCGCTTCGGGACTGGTGCTGCTCGCCATCGGCATCGTCTCCGTGTTCCTGATCGCTGACACGGATATCCAGACGCTGGAGCGGGACGTACGGCGCCTGCTGCCAAAGCGGAAACCGAAACCCGCTGCGCAACCAGAGGCTGCGCCCCGCCCAAAAGCGAAGAAGCGGCCCGCGCCGCGCAAGAGCGTGCCGCTGGTCGAGGCGGAGCCGGTTGAGCGGGTGATCAATATCCCAAAGCGGGAAGCTCCGCCGGCGGCAGCCTCGGCGCAGGATGAGCCAGCAATGCCCGCGCCGGCACCAGCCCCGGACGTGCCGCTGCCGCTGCCGGATCTTCGGCTGCTGTCGTACTACGACCAGCCGGTGCCGGAGACGGCGGAGCTGGAGCTCAAGGCGAAGCAGATCGAGGAGACGCTCGCCAGCTTCAAGGTGCAGGCGAGGGTCCGCGAGATCAACCCGGGGCCAGCCGTGACGCAGTTCGCGCTCGAGCCTGGCAACGGCGTCAAGGTGCGACGCATCAGCGAGCTTCACAACGACCTTGCGCTCACGCTCGCCGCCCAGTCAGTTCGCGTCGAGGCGCCGATCCCCGGGCAGGCGCGCGTCGGGGTCGAGATTCCGAACAAGGAGATCGCCACGGTCGGTCTGCGCGAGGTGCTGGAGTCGCGCAACTTCAAGACGGGCAAGTGGAAGCTGCCGCTGCCGCTCGGTCGCGATGTGAATGGCCGTGCCGTGGTCGGCGATCTCGCGAAGATGCCGCACCTGCTCATCGCCGGCTCCACCGGATCGGGCAAGAGCGTCTGTCTCAATGGCGTCATCAGCACGTTTCTGATGTACAAGCGGCCGGATGAGCTGCGGCTGCTCATGATCGACCCAAAGATGGTCGAACTCACCGGCTTCAACGGCGTGCCGCACCTGCTCTGCCCGGTGGTCACCGAGATGGAGAAGGTGGTCGGCGCGTTGCGGATGGTGCTCAAGGAGATGAATCGCCGCTACGAGCTGTTCAAGACGCTCGGCGTGCGGAACATCGACGGGTACCGCAAGCACACCGCGAAGGATGACGAGGCAGAGACCATTCCCTACCTGGTGGTGATCATCGACGAGCTCGCCGATCTCATGATGACGACGTCCGACGAGGTCGAGACGCTGCTCGCGCGCCTCACGCAGATGGCCCGCGCGACCGGCATCCACCTCATCATCGCCACGCAGCGACCGTCGGTGAATGTGCTGACGGGTCTGATCAAGGCAAACGTGCCAGCGCGCATCGCCTTCGCGGTGTCGTCGATGGTCGACAGCCGCGTGGTGCTGGACCAGCCGGGAGCCGAGCGGCTGCTCGGGCGGGGCGACATGCTGTACCTGCCTGGGGACGCCGCCAAGCCCGTGCGCATCCAGGGCGTCTTCATCGAGGAAGAGGTCAACGCGATCGTCAACCACTGGCACACGGTCTCGCCGGTGCCGCAGTACGACGAGGAGTGGCTGGACCTGCCGACGAACCAGGTGCAGTCCGAGAGCGGCGGCTACGAGGACGACGAGGATCCGCTGATGGAGCAGGCGATGGACGTGATCAAGCGCCAGCGGAGCGCGTCGGCGTCGATGCTGCAGCGCCGGCTGCGTATCGGCTACAACCGGGCGGCGCGGATCATCGAGCAGATGGAAGCCGACGGTGTGATCGGTCCGGCGGACGGCGCCAAGGGGCGGCCGGTGCTCGTGGGCTTCGAGGAAGAGTAGGGTCACGCGTCACGGTTGAGCCGGACATGAAAACACCCCCGGACGGAGTCTGCTCCATCCGGGGGTGATGCTGTTCAGCGTTGTCCGGTCAGGCCTGCTCGCTGCCCGCCGCGGCCATCTCGCGCTCGCGCGACTTGACCTTGTCGTAGCACATCGAGCAGTACACCGGGTTGCCGTTGCGCGGCACGAACGGAACGGTCGTCTTCTGGTTGCACTCGGCGCAGACCACTTCCGTCATGGCACGGTCGGGAAGCCCCAGCTTCGCCTTGCGTGATGCCCGACACGTCGGACATCGGGCCGGGATGTTGATCAGCTGCTTTTCCTTGTAGAACTGTTGCTCTCCCGCGGTCCAGGTGAATGGATCAGTACATTCCCTGCACCGGAGTGTTTTGTCCTCGAAGTGCACGTTTTCGACCCTCCTAAACTGGTAGCCAACTCGTGCTTTCATTCGACAGATGTAGCAACTCCAGCAAGGACGAACTCCGTAGCCAGCCGCAACACTGTTGGACGGACGAATGAATCACAACTTTGACTTTATCAGGCGAAGGTATTGAAGGCAATCATCCCAAAGGGTTATTTAACACATATAGGACCAACGGCATAGGCAGGTACTATGGTACTATCCATTCGAGAAGCCACTTAAGGCGACCGGCGTGTGGTATTATGGAGCGTTGCGGGGCCGCCCGCGACCAGTACGCACCCAGACACAGGACGCCACCACGCATGCCCATCCAGTCACGATCCAGCGGGGTTACTGCGCAGCCGGTGAATCGGCTCATCGATGAGCTGGCGAGGCTCCCCGGCGTTGGCCCGAAGACCGCGTCTCGGCTCGCCTATCACATTCTCAAGACCCCGCGGGACGAGGCCGTTGGACTTGCCGAGGCGATTCTCGAAGTCAAGGAGCGCATCATTCTGTGCTCGGTCTGCTTCAACACGACGGATGTCGATCCGTGCGCCATCTGCACCAACGAGAGCCGCGAGAACCGCATCTGTGTCGTCGAGCAGCCGCTCGACGTCGTCGCGATCGAGCGCACCCACGAGTATCGCGGCCGCTATCACGTGCTCCACGGCGCCGTTTCGCCTGTTGACGGCATCGGCCCGGACAAGCTTCGCATTCAGGAGCTCGTTGACCGCGCCCAGGAGACGAAGCCGGACGAGGTGATCGTCTTCACCAACCTCGACCTGCCGGGCGAGGCCACAGCGACATACCTGCATCGCATCCTCACACCGCTCGGAATCCGCGTGACTCGGCCGGCCACCGGGCTGCCCGTGGGTGGCGATCTCGAGTACGCCGACGACATGACACTGGGCCGCGCGCTCAACGGTCGTCGCGAGTTGTAGTACGCATATTGAGTGTCGTGGTCGTACAGGCTACTATAGGAGCAATGGATGGCACGACGCGGCCGCCACATGGTCGCCAACGATCTGTTTCCAGCCGGTCCCCGATGCGGGCACATTTCCACCTCCTGTCGAGCAGCCAGAGGCGGGAGTCCGGAGGAAGCCGTGCCGACCGGTACCCACCGTCGAACAGCCATCTTCCCGATCTCTCCAATTTCGAAACCGGCCGGCCGGGCCTGACGGATATCCCGGCGATCTGCCGCGCCTCGCGCGTGCAGCTGGATCTCGCGCGGCCGGACTGCACGGCGGCGTGGCTGGCGGAGCGGGTAGTGCGGGAGCGCATCGGGCTGCTTCGCGGTGACGTCCGCGTGCGGGTGGCGAGACACGCGGGGCGCCTGTCGGCATCCGCGGCCTTCCGCGTGATCCCGCCGGACCAGCGGTGGCACCTGGAGGCGCTCGCCGCTCGGGACCCGGAGGACGGCGCCGCGATCGACGCGGTGCTGCGTCGCGCCGTGACCGATGCGGGCTCAACCGGTGCGCGGCGCGTCTTCGCCCGTCTGCCCGGCGATGCCACCATCGATGGAGCCATGCGCCGCTCGGGCTTCGTGCCGTTCACCAGCGAGTCCGTCTACATGCTCGCGGATGAGGATCACGAGCCGGATGACGAGCCGTCATCCATGGTCCGCCGCGTGCATCCTGCCGATGTGTGGGGCATTCACCAGCTCTATCTCGAGGTCGTGCCGAGGCAGGTCCAGTATGCCGAGGCCGTGACCAGCCGCGCCTGGGAGCGATCCCGGGAGCTGAAGCCGGGGGCCCGGCGCTCCAGCGGCTGGGTGATCGAGGACCGGGGCCGTATCCGCGCCTACGCCCGCCTTTCAACCGAGGAGGACATGCGGGTCGTGCGGCTCGATCTCCTCATTGATCCCGCCATGCGCGCGCTCGCGCCCGAGTTGGTCGCGGCGGCGAAAGCGGAGGCAAGAAACCTGCATGGCATCCCCTGTGTGGTTGCCGTGCCGGGGTACATCCATGAAATACACCAACCACTTCAGGACGCCGGTTTCATCCACGTGGGCGACCAGACCGCATGGGTCTGCTACACAACCGTCCCCGCGCGTTCCTACATCGTTGCGGTCGATCTGGCGACGGCCATCGCCGCCGAGCCCCAGCGGGCCCGCGTGCCGGGGTTTGGCGGTGCTGGCATGAGCGTCATCGAGTATCCCGCGAGTACGGAGGCACGCGGGAGGTCAGGCGGCAACGGAACACTCGACCTCTAGGACATCGAGTCCGGCGAGCGCGCCAGCGCTCGCCTCACGGGAAGGTATGCAAGGATTGAGTACTGCTACCCATACACCTGATTACGAGGATCACGGCGGGGCGGAGTACGCAGTAACCGACAATCTGACCGATCTGCTGGCCGTGCTGCCGACGCGCATCTCCAGCGCGATCCGGGAGCACGACGAGGACCTGGCGCTTGGCAGCATCATCGAGGTCGTGATGGACCTCGGGCGACCCGCCGAGATGCGCTTCCAGCAAGGCGAGGTCACGCTCGGTGAGATCGACGTCACGCGCGATGATCTCGCCGCAGTGGCGGATCGCATCGGTCAGTTCGGTGCTGACAACCGCGCCGGTATCGAGCGCACGCTTCACCGCATCTCTGCCATCCGCAACCGGACCGGCGACATCGTCGGCCTCACCTGCCGCGTCGGCCGTGCCGTCTACGGGACCATCACGATCATCAGCGATCTCGTCGAGTCCGGCGAGAGCGTGCTGCTGCTCGGGCGGCCGGGCGTCGGCAAGACCACCATGCTTCGGGAGACGGCACGCGTGCTCGCCGACGACCTGCGCAAGCGCGTGGTGATCGTCGATACCAGCAACGAGATCGCCGGGGACGGGGATATCCCGCACCCTGCGATCGGTCGCGCCCGTCGCATGCAGGTCCCCACGCCGGAGGCCCAGCACGCGGTGATGATCGAGGCGGTGGAGAACCACATGCCCGAGGTCGTGGTGATCGACGAGATCGGCACCGAGCTCGAGGCGGGTGCCGCCCGCACGATCGCCGAGCGCGGCGTCCAGCTTATTGGCACCGCTCACGGCAACACGCTCGAAAACCTGATGCTCAACCCGACGCTGTCCGATCTCGTCGGCGGCATCCAGAGCGTGACGCTTTCCGATGAGGAGGCCCGACGCCGCGGCACCCAGAAGTCGATCCTCGAGCGCAAGGCGCCGCCGACCTTCTCCGCGATGGTCGAGATCGTCGATCGGGACGAGGTTATCGTCCACCGCAACGTCGCCGCAACCGTCGATTCCATCCTCCGCGGCGCCGCGCCTCCGAGTGAGATGCGGCGTCGGCTGCCGGATGGCTCGGTGGAGACCGTGTCCGGCGAGGACGCCCGTCGCGATCCGACGGGCCGCGTTCGGCGAAGTGCCGGCGGGGCGACACTGACCGCGCTGTCGAGCACGCAGAACAGCACCCGAGGTGGTGAGCCCGTCCCCATTCGGCAGCGGGCTGCCCGTGCGGAGGAGGGGTCTGGGAGCGTTCAGGCGGAGAGTGGCGAGCGTGCGGCCCAGCCTGCCGAGGACGTGCGGCAGCCGGTGGCGAGCGACCCGCGCAGCCCGTTCAGCAAGGGGCGCGGCACGCAGGACAAGCCGCTGCGAATCTTTCCCTATGGGGTCAGCCGCAACCGGCTCCACCAGTCGATCGCGCGCAACCACTACCCGGCGATCGTCGTCAAGGACGCGCGTGACGCCGACATCGTGGTAACGCTGAAGAACATCTTCCGCCGCAAGCCTGAGCTCCTGCGAACGGCGGAGACGACCGGCACGCCGGTCTACGTCAGCCGATCCAATTCCTCGGCGCAGCTGGACGATCTCCTGCACAGCCTGTTCCCGAACGCCTCCCTCGCGGAAGACGAGCTGGACGAGGCCCCGCTGGAGGAGCCGTACGGTATCAACGGCGGTAACGAGCAGCGCATGATCGAGGCAATGGACGAGGCGGAATCTGCCATCCTGCGGGTCATCGAAGGCGGCCCTGCGGAATCGCTCGAGCCACAGGCGGTGAGCATCCGCCGCAAGCAGCATCAGCTGGCCGAGCGGTACAACCTCGAGTCGCGGAGCCGCGGCACGGACCCGTTCCGGCACGTGGAAATCTACCGGCAAGGCGTCCAGTAGATGACTCAAGGACACTTCATCGTCTTCGAGGGGCCGGAGGGCGCCGGTAAATCGACGCAAATCCGCCGCCTCGCGGAGGTGGTGACGCGCGCCGGACGCGAGGTGATTGTGACGCGGGAGCCGGGTGGCACGCCCGTCGGTGACGCCATCCGGTCCGTTCTCCTCGGTGCAGGCGACTATGCTATGCTCCCCGAGACGGAGGCCTTCCTGCTGTCTGCCGCGCGTGTTCAGCACGTCCGTGATGTCATTCGACCCGGGCTCTCTCGGGGCGCGGTGGTGCTGTGCGACCGGTTCGCGGACTCCTCGCTCGCCTATCAGGGCGGGGGACGCGGTATGGCCGAGCCGGACCTGCGGTGTCTCGAGCGGATCGCCGTGGGCGACTCGCAACCGGACCTTCGCGTCCTGCTCGATCTCCCAGTGGAGGTGGGGCTGGAGCGGCGGCACCGGGACGCTGGGAGCGTCAACCGGATCGACCGGGCCGACCTGTCGTTCCACCGTCGCGTCAGGGATGCCTACCTCGCGCTTGCCGATGCGCACCCGGGCGACTGGGTCGTCATCGACGCGAGCAAGCCGCCCGACGCCGTGTTCGAAGCCATCTGCCAGGCGGTGCAAACCACACTCGCTATCCCGCTGATACCGGCTGGCACCGAGCGTCAGGTTTGAGCGTGCCATGAAACTCGTCATCGCCGTGGTTCAAGGGAACGATGTTGATGAGCTGCTGTCCGCTCTGGTGGCGGCTGGGTTTCGGGCAACGCAGGTGAACAGCTCGGGCGGCTTCCTCCGCGAAAGCAACGTCACGCTGTTGATCGGCGTCGAGGACGACCAGGTCCCGCTCGTGCAGCACATCATCCAGGACAACTGTCATTCCCGCACGCGGTTCGTAAACCCCCTGATGCCGATCGTGGAACCCGGAGAGGCGCTTATGCCCAGCCCGGTGGAGGTTCCCGTTGGAGGCGCGACCGTGTTCGTGGTCGGGATCCAGCGCTTCGAGCGATTCTAGGCATACCGTCGGCGGGACCAAGGAGCACCGATCGTGGAACTTGAAGCGTTTATCGCCCGAGGCCTGCAAATCCTCCTGGCACTGGGAGGCGCCTATCTGGTTGCCCTCTGGTTCGTGCTGGTGGTATGGGCATTCCGGGACATCGAGTCCCGCAGCAAGAACGTGGTGACGCAGATTGCCTCGACTATGCTCGTGGTGTTTTTCTACGTCCCCGGCTTCCTGCTCTACTGGCTGCTGCGACCGAAGGAAACGCTCGACGAGGCGTACCAGCGCTCGCTGGAGGAGGAATACCTGTTGCAGGACCTCCAGGAGCTGCCGCTCTGCCCGAATTGCCATCACTATGTCGAGGATGACTACCAGATTTGTCCGCACTGCAACACGCAGCTCAAGGACAACTGCCACAGCTGCGGCCGGCTGGTAGACCTGCAGTGGTCCGTCTGCCCGTACTGCGCCGCGCCACAGCACGCGCATGACCACGGGACGGACGAGGTCACCGAGCACGTGCACGAGGAGGTTGACTGGATCGATCCGGACAGCATCATCGAGCGCCTGCGTTCTGGCCGGACACAGGAGCTGCCCGCAACGACCGCCGCCGGTAGCGACACGGAGGTGGTTGGCGTGACGACACGTGAGCGGCAGCGCGTCACCGTCAACGGGCGGGAGGATGGCCGGGAGTCGTCGAAGACATCCTGATCCCGAGCGTCCTGAACAGCACAGAACAGCAACGCCCCCGGTCAACGACCGGGGGCGTTGCTGCTCGCAAGTCGGGGCGCTAGAGCTCGTCCCGAGAGGACATCCTGGCGGTGCTCGACTGGTCGCCGGCGCCTGTCGCGCCGCGGCTGAGGCGAGTCGGAATCGCGTTCGGGCGAATACGGAAGTTGAACTTGGTTCGCACCGACTCGTAGAAGCTGATCGTGCCGATGCGTGCCAGCTGGAAGGTGTGGGTACCTCGCTGTACGTGGATGACATCACCCTGCTGCAACGGCGTGCCGGGGCGCCCGTCCAGTATCAGCGAGGCGGCGTGCTCGTTTGTCACAACCAGCTCGAGCTGGGCCTCCTCGGAGGCGACCATCGGCGTGCGGATCGGTGAGTGACACGAAATCGGCACGAGCGCGAAACCCTTCACCCCCGCCGTGAGGATCGGTCCGCCGGCCGCCATGCAGTACGCCGTGGAGCCGCGCGCGGTCGAGACGATCATGCCATCACCGGGGTAGGTGTTCACGAAATCGCCATCGATGTACAGCTCGACCTCGACCATGCGGAGACCGCTGCGGATCACGACGTCATTGATGGCCCAGCCCATGTCCATCGCCTTGTCGCCTCGGTAGAGCGTCGCCTGCAGAGTCGAGCTCACCTCGACGTCGAGATTGCCGCTCACCAGTGCCGCGAGGGCCTCCTGCCAGTGCTGCTGCTCGACCAGCGTGAGGAAGCCGACCTGGCCGAAGTTGATGCCGAGCAGCGGCGTGTCCGGATAGGCGTTCGCCGCCCGCATCATCAGCCCGTCGCCGCCGAGCACGACGATCGCGTCGACGCCCTCGTACCCGCTGGTGTTCATGTCCTGTTCTGTCATCGGCACGATGTCGCGCTCAGTCAGCCAGGCCACGATCTCGGGCTGGAGCGCCTGGGCTTCCGGCTTGCTCCGCGCGGCGATGATGCCGATCTTCGTCGTCATGCTGGTCTCCATCACGAGTGGTCGGTTTCGGTCCGCGCCCATGGCGGGGTGAGGTAGCTCGACTGGTCCGCCTCCGACGTGAAGCGGTAGAGCTCCGCGGGGCGGTGGCTACCCTCGCGCCGATGGGTGCCGGTGCGGGTCAGGATACCGGAGGCGCTCATGCGCCGGCGGAAGTTGCGCTTGTCCAGTGTCTGACCCAGCACCTGCTCGTAGACCCCCTGAAGGTCCGTGAGGGTGAACGAGGGTGGGAGCAGGTGGAAGGCGATGTTGGTGTACCCGAGCTTGGCGCGGATGCGCATCAGCGCGTAATCCAGCAGCATGCGGTCCGTGTCGCGCCGCAACTCGACCGTAGTCGGATCGTCCCAGACCAGCGCCTCGTGCGGTCGGTCGGTATCCGGTGCCACCAGCACCATGTAGCTGACGATGATGCGCCACGGATCACGCTGCTCGATGCTCAGGGTGAAGAGTTGCTCCAGGTATGCCGGGTCGTGGCCGGTGGACTCCCGCATCAGCCGCTCGGCGGCGGCGTCGAGTGGCTCCCTGATCTCCGGCAGGAGCGCCGGCAGGATGTGCGTGCCGTCCTCCGTGAGCAGCGTGCCCACGCGAAACCCGCCCTTGCGTATCTGGAACGGTACGATGCTCACCGTGAGACGGGGTTCCACGTCGAACTCCTGTGCGCGAGGGCGCCGATGTCGCCGGTGTGCCCGCTGGCGGCCGGAACATCCGTGCCGCCTGTCACTGTCAAGGGTAATACGAAGGCGATGCTCCTCGCGCGGAAACGGACAGTGGAAACATGTACCGCATTCGCTATAGACTTGGACTGCTTGTTGGCGGATGGTGAAATGGTATCACAAGGGCCTTTGGAGCCTTTATTCCAGGTTCGAATCCTGGTCCGCCAGCCGATCCGAGGCACCCCGACAGCGGGACGCTGTCGACGACTCACCCGATGTGCGCAGAGCCAGTGCCTGCAGCGATCTCGCGCGCAACCCCCGGAAACGCCTTCCATGCCAAAACACTCTCCTGTAGCGCCCGAGACGGCATCCGAGCGCGCTCAGCCCGATGTCGTTGTCGCCGTGCTCGCAGCCGGTCACGGTACCCGCATGCGCTCGGACATCCCCAAGCACCTGCATCCCATCGCCGGGGTGCCGATCGTCGAGCGGATCATCCGTGCCGGCGTGGCATCCGGTGCCGGTCGCACGCTGGTCATGGTCGGGTCCAACCTGGCCGATCTCGAGGCGCGCATCGGCGGCCGCGATGCATGGGAGCTTGTCGTCCAGGGACCACCACGTGGCACCGCGGACTCCGTCAGGCTTGCGTTGGAGCAGGCGCCGGACGCCCGGTGGATGGTCTCTCTGCTCGGCGACAGCGCGTTGCTGACCGCCGATGTCGTGCGCGCGCTGATTGACCAGGCGCGCTCGTCGGGCAGCCGCCTGACTCTGCTGACCTGCCGGGTGCCCGATGCCGCCACCTATGGCCGCATCGAGCGTGATGGCAATGGGCGCGTGCGGCGCATCGTCGAGTTCAAGAACGACTCGCCTGATGAGCGGCAGGGCGAGACCGAAATCAACAGCGGCGTGATGGTGCTGGATGCCGCGTGGGCACGTCGCGAGCTCGACCGGCTCCCGCTGGACGAGACCACCGGCGAGTACCTGCTCACCGACCTTGTCGACGTCGCCGTGCGGCAGGCGACGTCAGGTGACGAGTGGCCGGTGGACGCGTATGTGGCCAATGCCTCCATCGCGCTGGCGGTGAACGATCGTGTGCAGCTCGCCGAGGTCGATGCGCACGCGCGCGAGTTGATTCGCGAGCGCCACATGCGGGCCGGCGTGACCATCATCGGCGCGGAGACCGTCTTCATCGACGAGGATGTCCGGATCGGGCAGGACACCGTCATTCACCCGCATTCGATCATTCGCGGCGGCACCGTGATCGGCAGCGACTGCGAGATTGGCCCATCGGCGCTCATCGAGGATGCCCGCGTCGGCGACAGCGTGACGATCAGCCAGTCAACCGTGCGCTGCTCCACGATTGGCGACCACAGCGATGTCGGCCCGTACGCGCACCTGCGCGATGGCTGCCGCATCGGTGCGCGCGTGCATGTAGGCAGCTACGCCGAAATGAAGAACGCGACAATTGCCGACGGCGCAAAGTGCGGTCATGTCTCGTATCTTGGAGACGTGAGCGTGGGCGCCGGCACCAACATCGGCGCGGGCACGATCACGGCGAACTTCGACGGCGTCGGCAAGCACCCGACCGTGATCGGCGAGAACGTGTTCATCGGCAGCGACAGCGTGCTGGTGGCGCCGGTCACGGTTGGGGATGGCGCGAAGACGGGCGCCGGTTCGGTCGTCACGCGGGACGTGCCGGATGGCACCCTGGTCATGGGCGTGCCGGCACGGGCCAGGCAGCCGGTGGATGCCACCGGTGATCGCACGAGCGGCGAGGAGTAGGGGAGACCATGGACGGACGTCTGCAGCTGTTCACCGGCAATGCGCATCCCGCGCTGGCGGAGTCGCTGAGCCGGGAGCTGAACCTGCCGCTGGGCCGCGCGATCGTCGATCAATGGAAGAACGGCGAGACACGCGTGAAGCTGGATGAGAACGTCCGCGGCTCCGATGTCTTCATCCTTCAGCCAACGTGCGAGCCGGTGAACCATCACATCATGGAGCTGCTCCTCATCATCGACGCGCTGAAGCGCGCGTCCGCGGCGCGGATCACCGCGGTGATGCCGTACTACGGCTATGCGAAGCAGGAGAAGAAGACCTCCGGCCGCGAGCCGATCTCCGCGAGGCTGGTCGCCAACCTGCTCACGGTAGCCGGTACCGACCGCATCCTCGCCGTCGATCTCCACGCGGCAGCAATCGAAGGGTTCTTCGACATCCCGGTCGATCACCTCCGGGCGACGCCGCTGCTGGCGCGCGCCTTCCGTGAACGCGTGCAGGATCCGCAGGTGGTTGTGGTCAGCCCGGATGCGGGCGGCGTTGCCCGCGCCGAGGATTTCCGCCGGCGGGTGGGAGGCTCGCTCGCGATCATCTCCAAGCAGCACCCGGGCCCGGACGCGACCGAGACGCTCGAAATGGTGGGCGATGTTGAAGGGCGTACCGCCGTCATCGTCGACGACATGATCTCGACCGGCGGCACCCTGATCGAGGCCGCCCAGATGCTGAAGGAGCGCGGCGCGTCCGCGATCCACGTTGCCGCGACACACGGCATCTTCGCCGCCAACGCGGTCGATCGCATCGTCGAGTCTGATATCGAGCGCCTCTTCGTGACCGACACGCTGCCGCTGCCAGCGACGGCGACGAGCAAGGTGGAGGTTATCTCCGTCGCGCCGCTCCTCGCGGAAGCGATCACCCGCACGCACAAGGGTCTCAGCATCAGCGCGCTCTTTACCTGATTTCGGCCGGCCCAATCAGCGCCGGCGCAGCGAAAGGTTGGTCGTGGAATCGGACGGTTGGCTAGCATTGATCGGCGCGATCGTCGCGCTGCTGCTTCTCGCAGCGGGAGCGTTGGTCGAGACGGTCGTGAACCGAACCTCGAAGACCCGGGTGCAGGCAGCGCTTGGGCAGGCGCCGGAAGCGACCGGTAGCCGGCAGCGCGCGCGGGAGAGTGTCGACCCCCGACATGGGCTCGATGCTGCGATGACGCTGGTGCAGGTGCTGGCTGCGATCTTCATGGCCAGCTTCCTCACGCACGTGTTCGATCAGGCGATTCTTGCCGATGTCGACTGGCTCGCGATCGTGCTCACGATCGTCGCCTACCTGTTGGTCGGGCAGATCGTGCCTCGCGCCGTCACCGAGAAGGAGTACGAGCCCTACCTCGACCGCATCATCACCACCGGTCAGACGATCTCGCGCATCTTCGCGCCGGTCATTTGGGTTGTCGACTGGGGTGTGAGGAAGGTCAAGGGGGTTCTGCCCGGCCGAGCGGCGGTCGATACCTACGAGGACATCGATGAGGCCCGACCGGCCGCTCGCGCCAGCGACTTCCTGGAGGATGCCGGCGAGGTCGAGCGCCAGATGATCCACGGCATCATGGGACTCGAGTCCATGAGCGTGCGAGACATCATGGTGCCGCGCCTCGACATCATCGCGGTCGACCGCTCCGTGCCGCCCAACGAGCTGATAGAGATCATCACCAAGGCGGGACACTCGCGCATTCCGGTCTACCAGGGATCGGTCGATCGCATTCTCGGCGTGCTCTACGCCAAGGACCTGCTCCCATTCGTGATCGGCACCACCCGCCGTATTCCGCTCCTCGACCTGATCCGGCCCGCCTTCGTGGTGCCGGAATCGAAAAAGGTGAACGACCTCTTCGCGGAGCTGAAGCGAGCGCGCATCCACATCGCCATCGTCGCTGACGAGTACGGAGGCACCGCCGGCCTCGTCACCATCGAGGACATCCTCGAGGAGATCGTCGGCGAGATTCAGGATGAGTACGACTCCGAGCAGCCGCTCTTCGAGCAGGTCGACGAGAACGTGCTGCTCGCGGACGGTCGCCTGCCCATCGAGGACGTCGAGGAGGCGCTGCGCATCCGCTTCGAGGAGGATGACGACTTCGGCACGCTCGGCGGGTTCGTCCACAAGCATCTTGGTCGCCTGCCGATCCAGGGTGACACCTTCGAGGCGGAGGGCGTCCGCGTCGAGATCATCCGGGTCGAGCGGCACCGCGTGCGACGGCTCCGCATCACCAGACTGCCGCGCGGTGAGGAGAGCGAGAGCGACGAGCCCCGAACCGAAGGCGCCAGCTCCGGTGACCAGAACCGCGATGACGACAGCGTCCGCAGGTCCTGACCCAATGCAGGAGATGGGCCGGCTCCGCGTCTGGTACCCCAGCGTCGGCTCGACCATGGACGTTGCCTCCGCGCTCGCCGCACAAGGAGCGCCGCACGGCACCGTGGTGCAGGCGGGATACCAGACGGCGGGGCGAGGTCGCATGGGGCGGGCGTGGGAGACGGAGCCTGATGGCGCGCTCCTGAGCTCGTGGATCATGCGCGGGCCCGCGCCATCGGCCACGCCCGCCGTGTTGTCGCCACTGATCGCGCTCGCCCTGATCCGAACGGTGCGGCAGCTCGTGCCGGCGGCGCCGGTCGGCTACAAGTGGCCCAACGACGTGCTTGCCGGCGATCGCAAGCTCGCCGGCATCCTGCTCACCTCGCGCGTGTCGGGTGATGAGCTGACGATTGTCGCCGGCATCGGCGTCAACGTCTGCGGCAGCGCCAGGACCGATGAGCGCGCGTTCCTCTCCGAGTGGTGCGACAGGATCACAGTGGAGCAGGTGCGGGATGCGCTGGCCGAGCGGCTCGATGAGGCGTGGCAGGCGTTTCATGAGCAACCAGTAGCTGCGGAGGGATGACCGGCGCGAGCTTGAGGCATGCATGTGCTGGACCGATGAGCCGGTACGGGTGCTCGTCGACGATGCCGAGGTGACCGGTCGCATTGCCGGGCTCGAGCCGGACGGTGCGCTGCGGATCAGGCAGGATGCCGCTGGCGAGGTCGTGCTGCACATCGGCGAGGTCGTGCGGGGGCCGCGCAGAATCGCGGAGAAACCGGCAGATCGGTACCGTATACTTCCCTGAGCAGAATCACGGACAATGGTCCACGGTACGGAGAAAGGCGCAAGCACAGCAATGGATTTTTCACTGACGGAAGAGCAGATCCAGGTACGCGACATGGTGCGGGAGTTCGCCCAGCGCGAGGTCGCGCCGCACATCCAGGAGTGGGACGCGAAGGGCGAGTTCCACCGGGAGATCCTCGACAAGATGGGCGAGGCCGGCATTCTCGGCCTGCCGATCCCCGAGGAGTACGGTGGCCTGGGCCTGGACTACGTCAGCCTCGCGCTTGCGTGCGAGGAGCTCGAGTATGTCGACACCTTCCTGCGCGTGATCATGAGCGTTCACGTCGGCCTCAACAGCCTCTCAATGTGGCAGTGGGCGACCGAGGAGCAGAGGCAGCGCTGGCTGGTGCCGCAGGCGAAGGGTGAGAAGATCGCCACCTTCGCGCTCACCGAGCCGAACGCTGGCTCAGATGCCGGCTCGATCGAGTCGACGGTCGTCAGGGACGGGGACTCCTACGTCCTCAACGGCGCCAAGATGTGGATCTCGCTCGCGAACGTCGCGGACCACTTCCTCGTCTTCGCCAGCCTCGACCGCAGCCAGAAGCACAAGAGCCTCACCGCGTTCGTCGTCGAGCGTGGCATGGACGGCCTCACCACCGCCGACATCAAGGGCAAGCTCGGCGTGCGCGCCGGCAGCACCGGTGAGATGGCGTTCAACAACGTCCGCATCCCTGTCGAGAATCGCATCGGCGAGGAGGGCGAGGGCTTCAAGATCGCGATGAGCTGCATCGACCAGGGGCGCTACACCGTTGCCGCTGGTGCCGTCGGCCTGACTCGTGCCGCACTGGACGCCAGCGTGAAGTACGCCAACGAGCGAGAGACCTTCGGCGTCACCATCGGTCACCATCAGCTCGTCAAGCAGATGATCGCGAAGATGGTCGCTGGCGAGCAGGCATCGCGGCTGCTCGTGATGCAGGCAGCGGAGCTCAAGAACCGTGGTATCCGCAACACGAAGGAGACCTCGCTGGCCAAGTGGTACGCCTGCGATGTCGCACTGCAGTCGGCCGACGACGCGATCCAGGTCCACGGCTCCTACGGCTTCTCGAACGAGTACCCGGTCGAGCGCTACCTGCGCAATGCGCGTGGCGCCGTGATCTACGAAGGCACCCGCGAGGTGCATCAGCTGCTGCAGGCGGACTACGCCCTCGGCTACCGCGAGGACAAGCCGCTGCGCTGCCCGCAGCCGCCGGCCGTCGGCTTCGAGCGCGAGTCGAAGGAAGCCGTCCTCTCGTAGCGCTGACAACGCAGGGGCGGATCCCTGTAGCCCCGCACCTCGTGTGCGGGGTGTGGCCGGCCAACACGACTCGAAACACAGGCGGCCGGTGGGTGGTGAGCTGATCGGCCGCCTGTCGCCATTCCGGGAAACCGGACAGGAGGATGATTCCCCATGGGCGAGCGAAGCGTCCTGATCGGCGGCGCGCGAACGCCGTTCGGCAAGATGGGTGGCGCGCTCGCGCCCCTGACCGCCGTCGAGCTGGGCAAGCGGGCACTCACCGCGAATCTGGAGCGCTCCGGCGTCACCATGGAGCAGGTCGAGCACGTCATCATGGGCCAGGTGCTGCAGGGCGGCGCGGGTCAGAACCCGGCCCGCCAGGTCGCGCTTGGCATCGGGCTCGACCGCACCGTCACCGCCGAGACCATCAACCGCGTCTGCGGCTCCGGCATGCGCGCGATCACTCTCGCGGACACCATGATCCGCGGTGGCGACTATCGCGTGATCGCCGCCGGCGGCATGGAGAGCATGAGCAACGCGCCCTACATCGTCCGGCAGGGCCGCTTCGGCTACCGCATGGGCGACGGCGTGTTCGAGGACATGATGATCTCGGACGGGCTGATGTGCGCCATTGAGGGGTGCCACATGGGTATCCACGGCGGGAATGTCGCCGCCGAGGAGCACGTCACCCGCGAGGAGCAGGACGCGTTCGCGCTGCGCTCGCACCAGCGGGCGGTTGCGGCGATCGAGTCCGGCCGCATGGCGAAGGAGATCGTGCCGGTCGACGTCCCGGGTCGCAAGGGGCAGGTGACGACCGTCGAGCGCGACGAGGCGCCGCGCGCGGACACCTCGCTGGAGGTGCTCGGCAAGCTGCGACCGGTCTTCGACCCCAACTCGACCGTGACCGCCGGCAACGCGCCCGGTGTGAACGACGGTGCCGCGTCGATCATGGTCGCATCGCAGTCGTGGGCCGAGGAGAACGGAGTGCCCCCGCGAGCCGTCGTGCTCGGGCACGCCGCTTCCGCATGGGACGCCCCATACCTCGCCTACACACCCGCGATGGCGATCGAGAAGGCGCTGGAGCGTGCCGGGCTTTCGATCAGCGACGTCGATCTGGTCGAGATCAACGAGGCGTTCGCGAGCGTGGCGCTCATCTCGTCCCGGAGGCTTGGCCTCGATCTCGAGAAGGTCAACGTCAACGGCGGCGCGGTCGCGCTCGGTCATCCGATTGGCGCCAGCGGCACGCGCATCGTGCTGACGCTCGTGCAGGAGCTGGAGGAGCGTGGCGGCGGCATCGGCGTCGCGGCGATCTGCTCCGGTGGTGGCCAGGGTGACGCGATCGTCGTCCAGGTTGGGGCGTAGGCGCATGGCAGCGGACCAGGCCGCTATCGCGAAGACGTACCAGGAGCGCTTCCCCGGCGCGGTGATCCTGCCGTACGAGGGTGCATGGCCGAAGATTGCCGACAGCGCCTTCATCGCGCCCACCGCCGTCGTGATCGGCAACGTCACCGTCGGCGAGGAGGCCAGCGTCTGGTACCACGCCACGGTGCGCGGCGATATCGCGCCGATCACGATCGGCGACCGCAGTAACGTGCAGGACAACACCGTCGTCCACGTCAACATGGACGCGCCGGTCGTCATCGGTCACGACGTCACGATCGGCCACAGCGCGATCATCCACGGCACCACCATCGGTGACTCCTCGATGATCGGCATGGGCTCGATCATCATGTCCTACTCGAGCATTGGCTCGCACGTCGTTGTGGCGGCGGGCGCACTCGTCACCGAGCGGACGGTGGTCGAGGACGGCAGCGTGATGGTCGGCGTGCCGGCGAAGTCGCGATCCGCGCTCGACGAGGCCGCGCAGCAGCATCTCGACGGCATTGCCGGACGCTACCTGAAGGTGGCCGGGCGGCACGCCGCCGCGGTGAGGGAGGTCAATTCGGAAATATGAGTATCGACGTGACACGAACGGGCGCCATCGCCACGGTTACGGTGAACGCGCCGGAGCGCCTCAACGCGCTCAGCACGGACACGCTGGTCGAGCTTGACCAGGCGTTTGCCGAGATTGGCAAGGACGGCGGCATCCGCGCGGTGATCTTCACCGGCGCGGGCGACCGCGCATTCATCGCTGGCGCGAACGTCAAGGAAATGGTGAGCAAGAACCGCGACGAGGCGCTTGCGTTCGCCCGCCTCGGGCACGCCGTCGCGAGCCGGATCGAACACCTGCCGCAGCCGGTGATCGCCGCGGTCAACGGCTTCGCGCTCGGCGGTGGCTGTGAGCTCGCCGTCGCCTGCGACATCCGCCATTGCTCGGAGAACGCCGTCTTCGCGCAGCCCGAGGTCCAGCTCGGCATCCCGCCGGGGTGGGGCGGCTCGCAGCGACTGGCTCGCGCGATCGGGCCCGGCTACGCCGCCGAGATGATCTACACCGGCAAGCGCGTCGACGCGCAGGAGGCGCTCCGCATCGGGCTGGTGAACGCCGTGCACCCGCAGGACAGCCTCATGGACGCCGTCACCGACCTCGCGCGGCAGATCGCGGATTCCGGTCCGGAGGCCGTCCGTGCATCCAAGCGGTTGATGGCGCTCACACGAGGGGCAACTGCCGCCAGCGCGCTGGCGGAGGAGGCGCGCACCTTCGCCGACGCGTTCGCCGGGGATGAGCAGACCGAAGGCATGACCGCCTTCGTGGAAAAGCGAAAGCCGGCATTCGCGCAGGGTGCCGTGGAGGAGAAGGCATGACGATCGTTGTTCTCGTGAAGCAGGTTCCGGACATGAACGCCGTCAAGGTCGACGCGTCCACCGGCACCGCGCGCACGTCCGGCAAGGCGCTGAATTCCTACGACGCCTACGCCGTCCAGCACGCGCTCGGTCTCAAGGAGGCGCTTGGCGGCGAGGTCGTCGCGGTCACCGCCGGGCCTGCCGCGGCGAAGGATGCGCTCACCCGCGCCCTTGCGATGGGCGCCGACCGCGGTGTGCACATCGAGCTGAACGATCAGGACGCGCGCGACTCCCTCGACATGGCGCAGGTGCTTGCCGAGGCGGTGCGACCGCTCGAGCCGTCGGTGGTGCTCTGCGGGCAGCAGTCGGACGACATGGGGAGCGGGCAGGTCGGACCGCAGCTGGCGGAACTGCTCGGGATGCCGCACGTCTCCAGTGTGATGTCCGTCAGCGCCGAGGGCGACACCATCAGGATCCAGCGCGACACCGAGGGCGGCTACCAGCAGGTCAGCGCGCCGATGCCGGTCGTCGTGCTCTCCGGCTCGATCACCGACGACCCGATCAACCCGTCGCTCAAGGGCATGATGGCCGCCAAGCGCAAACCGGTCGAGAAGGTCGCGTCCGCCGCGAAGAGCGATGTCGCCCGCGTGAGCTGGAGCGAGCCGAAGGCGCCGCAACGCGAGGTGACCGGTATCGTCGTCGAGGGCGAAACACCGCAGGATGCCGCGAAGCAGCTCGTCGCCTGGATGCGGGAGAACAAGCTCATCGCCTCGTAGGGGAGGGCCTGGTGCCCTCCCGCGGCACGACATGCCCGATCCGTAGGGGCGGACCTGGTGTCCGCCCGGCGCGCGGAACGCGCGCATGTGAAAAAGGACACGTTTGATGGCTCAGGGATCAGGAGTACTCGTCATCGCCGAGCATCGGGACGGCGCGCTCGCGCCAGTCACGCTCGAGCTGGTGACGGCAGGGCGCTCACTCGTGAGCGAGCTCGGCGGCGGCGTCACCGTCGGCGTCGTTGGCGCGAATGTCGACGCGATCGCGCGGTCAGCGGCGAGCGTCGCCGGTGTCGATGCGGTCGCCACGGTCAGCGATGATCGCCTTTCCGCGTTCAACGGCACGGCCTGGACGGCTGCCGTGTCCGGCATGGCCGAGGATATCGGCCCCGCGGTCGTGCTCGCGGCCGCGACGACGTCCGGCCGCGACTATATGCCCCGCGTCGCCGCCCGCCTCAACACCGGACACGCTGGCGACGCCGTCGGTGTTCAGATTGCCGAGGGCAAGGTCGTCGCCACGCGCCCGGTGCTCGAGGATCGCGTGCAGACCGCCGTTGCCTTCGAAGGTGATGGCGTCGCCACCCTCACGCTCCGCTCCGGTTCGTTCGCCCGCGCGGAGGCGAGCGGTGGATCGGCGGAGGTTCGGGCGCTTGACATCGCGCTCGGTGACGACGCCTTCGCCGTGACAGCCGAGGCGCCCGAGCCCGCCGCGGCGGGACAGCAGGCGCTCGCGACGGCGGAGCGAATCGTCGCCGGCGGCCGTGGGCTTGGCAAGCCGGACCAGTTCTCGCTGGTCGAGGATCTCGCGCGAGAGCTCAACGCCGCCGTCGCCGCCACCCGGCCGCTATCGGATGCCGGCTGGAGGCCGCACTCGGACCAGATCGGCCAGACCGGTGCGCAGGTCTCGCCGAAGCTCTACATCGCCGTCGGCATCAGCGGCGCGGCGCAGCACCTGATGGGCGTGCAGAACGCGGACTACATCGTCGCGATCAACCGCGACCCGGAAGCGCCGATCTTCAAGGTCGCCTCCTTCGGCATCGTCGGCGACCTTTTCGAGGTGGTTCCAGCGGTGATCGAGGAGCTGAAGGCCGGCATATCGTAGGGTCGATGGTCATCGCCAGTACATTCGTAGGGGCGGGCCTCTGTGCCCGCCCGGTGGCCGCGAAGCGGCCTCAGTCGGCATCAACGTGCAGGAGCAACCAGCACATGGCGGAAGAACGGCTAGACGCGATCGTGGTCGGTGCAGGGCCGGCCGGCATCACCGCGGCCCGGGAGCTGGCGGCAGCCGGGCTCTCGCCGGTCGTGCTGGAGCGCGGCCAGTTCCCCGGCGCCAAGAACGTCTGGGGCGGCATCCTCTACCGGGAGCCGACCGAGGCGATCATTCCCGGCTTCGAGGAGGAAGCACCGCTCGAGCGCCCGATCATCGAACAGCGCTACATGCTGCTCTCCTCCGATGCCTCCATGACCGGCTCGTACAAGTCGATGCGCTTCGCCGAGCCGCCCTACAACGCCTACACCGCCTTCCGGGGTGATTTCGATCAGTGGTACGCCGCGAAGGCCGAGGAGGAGGGCGTCGAGGTCTACCCGGAGTTCACCGTCACCGACCTGCTCTGGGAGGACGGCGCCGTCGTCGGTGTCACGACTGGAGAAGAAGAGGGCGAGCTCTTCGCCAACGTCGTCGTCCTCGCCGACGGCGCGAACTCGCTGCTGGGCCAGAAGGCCGGCCTGCACCGCGAGTGGCAGCCAGACGAGCAGGCGCTCGTCGCCAAGGAGACGCTCCGGCTCGACGCGAAGGTGATCGAGGAGCGGTTCAACCTGCCGGATGGCATGGGAGCCGCACTCGAAATCTTCGGCGAGAGCACGTGGGGCATGCTCGGCTACGGCTTTATCTACACCAACAAGGACTCGCTCTCGATCGGCACCGGCGCGCTGCTCTCCGACCTCATCACCAGCGGTCGAAACGTCAACGACATGCTCGACCGCTTCAAGCAGCACCCGTCGATCCAGCCGCTCATCGCGGGGGCCGAGAGCGAGGAGTATGCGGCGCACCTGATCCCCGAGGGCGGATACAAGCGGCTACCAACCCTGGTTGGGGATGGTGTCATGCTCGTGGGAGACGCTGCCGGTCTGGTGAACCCGCTCAACCGCGAGGGCGCGAATCTGGCGATGATGTCCGGCAAGCTCGCCGCTCAGGCGATTCTCCACGCGAAGGAAATGGACGACTACTCGGCCGTCGGCCTCTCGATGTACCGCGAGCTGCTCGAAGAGAGCTTCGTGCTCAAGGATCTCTACAAGATCCGGCACATGACCGACTTCGCGCACGAGCGGCCGTGGCTCTTTGGCGAGTATCCGGAGCTGATGTCGGAGGTCGCCCGGCGGTACCTCTCGGTCACCGGCACGCCGAAGGCGACGGTGCAGAAGGAGATTCTCGGGCTGCTGGGCGGCATCCCAAGGAAGCGGCTCATCAAGGATGCGTTCGGCGCGCTGCGCGCGTTCAAGGGATAGGAAAGGGAGCGTCCATCATGGCAGTGGTTCGATTACAGCATGTAAGTGTCCCCATGCCGGCTGGCGGCATGGACAAGGCCATCGCGTTCTATGGTGACACGCTCGGGCTCGAACGCAAGCCGACGCCACCGGTGCTCGACCCCGAGCGGATCGTATGGTTCAAGCTGGGCGACGATGTCCACGAGCTCCACATGTTCACCGAGGAGGACGACGTTCGCTCGGCGGGTCAGCACTTCTGCATGCAGGTCGATGATCTGGAAACGTTCCGGTCCCAACTGGCGTCGAAGGGCGTCGAGGTGGCCGAGACCGACACGATCGTCAGCCGACCGCGCTTTATGATCCGGGATCCGTTCGGCAACCGGATCGAGGTCACCCAGGTCACGGGCGAAAACTACACCGATGAGCCGGCCGAGGCAGGCCGGTAAGAGAGGAGTCGCAACGATGGCGGCAACCGACCTGAAGATCACGTATACCAGCACGCCCGAACAGATCGAGGCGATGCACAGTTACTTTGACGATGCCATCGAGCAGGCGCGCGGCCAGCTCGGCAAGAGCTACCCCCTGATCATCGATGGCGAGGAGGTGACCGGCCGCGATACGTTCGAGGTCCGCGCGCCGGCCAACCATGACACCGTGCTCGGCACCTTCCAGCGGGCCACGCCTGAAGACGTCGATCGCGCCGTCGCGGCGGCGAAGGCGGCGTACCCGGCATGGTCGAAGCGACCGTGGCAGGAGCGCGTCGAGATTATCCGCAAGGCAGCGGACCTGATCCGCGAGCGGAAGTACGTCCTTTCGGCCTATCTCATCTTCGAGACGGGCAAGTCCCGCACCGAGGCGATCGGCGAGATCGAGGAGGGCGCGGACCTGCTCACCGAGTACGCGCGTCAGGTGGAGGATGCGAGCGGCTTCGTCACGCCGTTGGGCACGATCGACCCGCGCGAGCAGAACGTCTCGGTGCTGCGGCCGTTCGGTGTCTGGGCAGTCCTCGGCCCGTTCAACTTCCCGCACGCGCTCTGCGCCGGCATGTCCTCCGGCGCGCTGGTGGCAGGCAACACCATCGTCTTCAAGCCGGCGAGCGCCACCCCGATTTCCGGATATGAGATCGCCCGCGCCTACATCGATGCCGGCATCCCGGCCGGGGTGGTGAACTTCCTTACCGGCGGCGGCGAAGCGGTTGGGGAGCGACTGGCGACGCACGAGGACGTTGACGGTCTCGTCTTCACCGGTTCCAAGGAGGTCGGCTTCGACCTCTACAAGCGGTTCGCGACCGACTTCCCGAAGCCGATCATCACCGAGATGGGCGGCAAGAACCCGACGATCGTGACGAAGAACGCCGACCTCGACAAGGCCGCGACCGGCGTGATGCGCTCGGCGTTCGGCTTCTCCGGCCAGAAGTGCTCGGCGTGCTCGCGCGTCTACGTCGAGCGCGACGTCTACGACGACTTCATGGACAAGCTGATTGGCAAGACGAAGGCGCTCGTCGTGGGCGATGGTCTTAACCGCGAGACGTTCGTGGGCCCGGTGATCGACACGAAGGCGATCACGCGCTTCAACGAAGCCGTCGCGATGGCGAAGAAGGACGGCGGTTCCGTTCGCCATGGGGGCGAGGTGCTCACCGAGGGCGAGTACGCCAACGGCACGTACGTGCAGCCGACGGTTATCGACGGTCTGCCGGTGGACCACGAGTTGTTCAAGCGGGAGCTCTTCCTGCCGGTGATCGTTGCCGCCCCGGTTGATTCCCTCGACCAGGCGCTCGACGAGGCCAATGACACCGAGTACGGGCTCACCGCCGGCATCTTCACCGAGGATGAGGGTGAGATCGACGAGTTCTTCAACCGCATCATCGCCGGTGTGACCTACGCCAACCGCAGCGGCGGCTCCACCACCGGCGCGTGGCCGGGAGCGCAGTCGTTCTGCGGCTGGAAGGGCAGTGGCTCGTCCGGCAAGGGTGGGCTCGGTCCGTTTTACGTGCAGCAGTTCGTGCGCGAGCAGAGCCAGACGCGCGTCACGGAGGTCGACAGCGGCACGCCCGAGCTCTCCGTCGAGGACCGCGGCGAGTAGCTAACGCCGCGGACAGTCGTTGCTGGCACGGCATGCACCACCAGGTAGACCGGGACCGCGGTTCGGGGTGATGCATATGCAGGGGCGATTTTCCCCGCTGACGCCGTTGGTACTGTAGGGGCTGGGCTCTGTCCCAGCCCGGTGGCCGCGCAGCGGCCAGAGTCTCGGGACTACGCTTCAACGCTCGCGCGGTCCGGGTCCCGAATCCGTGTCATGGAACGCACGTCTGCGGACAGTTACAACCCCGTCATCCTGAGCCGGCAAGGCGCCTTGGCGCCGACGCCGTGTCGAAGGATCTCTTGCCTGGCGCAAGACCGTCTCTGTCACACAAGAGAGCCATCGGCTTCGGTCCTGCGGACCTCCGCTCAGGATGACGACGGGTGGCGCAATTCTCGTCGCTCGATGCGTTCGATAGAGTAGAGGAGGGGCGACTGGCAGCGCTGCAACGCTGTGAGTCTCACAGCGCGTAAGGAAAACTGCCAGAATTCATCGACGAATTCTGGCAGGCCTGTTTCCCCGTCGTTCCGGGCAAATCGACCAAGGCTGCCACACTGCCATGTGTTTTTGCATTGTGGCAGCCTTGGCTTCAGTCGCTACGCGCGCCCGGTGTACTCCCGGATGAAGGCTGCGGTCTTGTCCAGCGCCTCGGCGAAGATCGGTGGTCGCTGGCCGATGCCGATGCGCAGGTAGCCCGGCAGCCCGAACGTCGACCCCGGCGCCAGCATCACACCAGCCTCCGCCGCAAGCCGCTCGGAAAGCTCGTCGGTGTTGTCGACGCCGTGGACGTCCATCATCGCCAGCAGGCCAGCCCGCGGCTCGTTCCAGGAAACAATGTCGGCGTTCTCCTCGAACCATGCGCGAGCCTTTCCGAGGTTCTGCGTGAGGATGCCGTTGTTGCGCTCCTGGATGCGCGCATGGTTCGCCACCGCGATCGTCGCGAATCTGTCGCTGAGCGCCGCCGGGCTGAGCGAGACGTAGTCACGCAGGCCCCAGCACTGCTGTGCAAGCTCCTCGAGTCGCCGCCATCCACCCAAGCCGGAGACCGGGCAGGCCGAAGAACTTCGACATCGTGCCGATGCTGACTGACTTCGGGTAGACGTCTCGAAACGGACCCGCGAGCTCAACACCGCCGGGGTGGGCAATCCATCGGTACGCCTCGTCCGAGAGCACCCATGCGCCTGCGCGATCCGCGATCCCGGCGATTCGCTCGAGATCCTGCTGCGAGAGCAGCGCGCCAGTCGGGTTGTGTGGCGAGTTGATCACGATCAGCTTCGTGCGATCGGTCACGAGGCGCTCGAGCTCATCGAGATCGAATCCGAAGCCGGACTCCGCTGTGACCTGCCACTCGGATATCTCGCAGCCGATCGCCTTGGGGATGCTGATCAGCTGCTGGTAACACGGCGTGGTGACGACGACGTGGTCGCCGGCCTCCAGGAGCGCGTTGTAGATGAGGAAGTTCGCCTCGATCGCACCGGTGGTGACAAGCACGTCGTCCGCCGAGACGGAATCGTAGGTATCGGCGATGGTCTGGCGCAGCTTCTCCGTACCGCGCGCCTCGCTGTAGAGCTGGGGAGCGGCCATCGCCTCGGCGATCACCGCGTCGGGATCCCCTACCTCGGCGACCTTGAGCAAGTCGTTGATCGACATCGGCGAGATGCCGCTCTCGGTGATGTCATGGGTGACGTCGAGCTCCCACGTCGTCATCCATCGCTCCAGCGCGAACGTCTCGATCTTCATGGGTTGGTGCTCTCCTGCTTGCGCCAGAAGGCGCATCGTGACCCGGCCGAGCCCGGCTTGGGCTGGTGGGTCGGTACATCTCGCTTTTGCGTCTGCAATACCAGGCTGATCAGCGCCGGAGCCCCCAGGCGCGTCCCGGGCGCCGCGGAGCCGCGTAGGTCGGCACGATCAGTGCGGTCGCCAGCAACGTGATGATGCTGGCGCCGACGCCGAACTGCAAGAGGGTGTCGATCTGTCGCCCGTCGAGGAGACGCACGCCGATGATCGGCGAGAAGGCGGTCAGCGCGAAGACCACGCCGGCGACGAGGAGCGAGAGCTCCCGCGTGCCTGGTGAGCTGATCGAGCGGATGTAGGCATGGTGGCCGGTCCGGGCGAGGGCGTAGCTGCCTCCGAGGGCAAGACCGGCGAGCACCACAGACCAGTTGTTCCACTGCTCGGACGGGTTTCGGTCGGCGATCACCGACGATTCCACAAGATCCCCCCAGAACGCGACGACGATGAATGCCACGACGTGGAGGAACGCGCTGGCGGTAAAGAGCACCCGCACGTTGATGTTCTCGTAGGCGCTGGTGGCGAAGAGACGAGCGATCATGTCGCCGATTGCGAAGGCGAACACCGCACCGCCAATCCAGATGGGATCCGGTGCGATGATCGACACGACACCGACGAAGAGAAACGGATCGGCGAACTGGGCGATGCCTCGGATCGTCTGGAACGTGGCGTACCGCATCAGTGGCCGGTTCGAGCGGAGTCTTGGCCAGCGCACGTCTGGCATGGGCCGCGCGGGGTGCGGCAGCTGCAGCGCCAGCAGGGTCGGGAAGGAGGCGAGCCACGCCGCCGCCGACGCGAACAGCGCGCCACTCACCAGCAGCCGCGCGACGATGTCGTCGGGACCCATCCCGCCGGCGCCGAAGAGTCTCCAGACGACCAGTCCGGCAAGCAGGGAGCCGGCGACCGACGGCACGACACCACCGACCGTCGCCGCCGCTGCCTGCCGGTACTCGTGCGACTGTTCCGAGATGCGGCCCAGCATCGAGGTCGGGATGACAAGCAGGAGATACGCCGTGGCGCTGAAGCGAAGCACGTCGCCGCTGTCGAGCGCGTCGATCCCGAGCGCCATGAGCCCCGCCACGAGAAATCCAAGCGCCTGCATCACGAGCAGGCTGACGATCACCACGCGGCTGCTCTGGGGCAGGACGGCGACGATCGCGCCAGACGCCGCCGCGAGCCCGAAGGCGATGCCGGCGATGATCGCGTACCAGGCGATCTGCCCTGCGCTGCCACCAAGGAGGTAGACCAGCATCGGCAGTGTGACCACCGGGTGCAGCAGGACCTCAGACATGGTGCGGAGCAGGCGGGATATCGGGTACCTGGGGATGCTGGATGCGTATCGAAGGGGAGCGCCGGCGAGGGCGTCGTTCATGGGGAACTCCGTCGTCTGTGCGCGCGTGCTGGTCCACCCCGGTCCCGCGCGCATGTTGCCAGACCCTAGTTTAGTCGATGTGCCGCACCCCTACCGGGCGCCGATCCACGGCGCCATGTGCGCCGATGCGCGCGCGAGCGTGTTGCGTGTCTCCGGCTCGAGCCCCTCGCCTTCGATGTCCCGCTCCGTCACCCTCGTCCATTCGCCTCCTGCCGGCGCGTTGGGCACGCGCACAATCAGGCCTGGACTCGTGGCGGTATCGAGGGTGATCGCTCCGCCGCTCCATCCGACGACCTCTGCGCCGTCCGTCTGGACCCAGGCCAGCGCGGCACGCGCAACCGAGGTGTCGGGAGCAGGGGAGACGGTGGGAATCGATCCGCCATGAAGCCAGAACGCCGGCTGATCGGTGCCGGAGACCACGACAAGATCGAACCGTTCCGTGCCCTGCAACTGACGCGCCAGCTCGGCCCGGACCTTCGCGTAGGTGGACGGTATCATCTCCGGGATTACCATTGTGCCGGCGATGATCGGCATGAAGTTTGCATCTCCCTCCCATCGCGGCACCACATGCTGGTGGAGGTGCTCCGCGACGCCTGCGCCAGCTACGGAGCCGAGATTGAGGCCGATGTTGAAGCCGTCGCAGCTCAGCACCCGACGCAGCGCGGCAACGGTGTGAGGCAGCAGCCTCGCCATGTCCGTGATCGTCGCGTCGTCCAGCGTGTCGAGGTCAGCAGCGTGCGTGTTCGGCACCACCATCACGTGCCCGGTGTTGTACGGATACAGGTTCATGATCACGAAGGCATGCGTTGATCTGTGCAGGATCAGCGACGCTACATCGTCGGTCGAGCCGAGCCGGTTGCAGAAGATGCAGCCGTCCTCCCTGGCATCGCCGCCGATGTAGCGCATGCGCCAGGGCGTCCAGAGGCGCTCCGTGTGAGGGGATTGCTGGTGATCCATGGGTTCCTTGCCTGCGTGATTGCCCCGTGTGGCATGGGGACGGCATTCCTGCTCTCGATGGTACTATGAGCCGATATGCGTGCCGTTCGGCGGAGTTTCTGAATGGCAGGACCAATGATGCAGCACAACGCTCCCTCTGGGCGCGCCGGCAACGACGCCGGCGACACGTTACCGATCCCCATCCCGCATCCGTCACGGCGACTCTCGCGCGGCATGCAGCTTGGCCTGTTCGAGCGCAGCGCCGCGCTGGTGCTCGATGTGCTGTCCGTGCTTCTCGCCTTCTGGCTGGCGTACCTTCTTCGCTACCGGCTCGAACTGGGGGGAGAAATCCCGTTCTGGGCGGAGGAGCCGTTCTCCGTCTTCGCGCAGTCGGCCGCCGCCGCGATGGTGCTGACCCCGCTGGTGTTCGCGCTGCGCGGCATCTATGCGCTCGATCGGCCTGGTGGCGCGCTCGACTCCGCCGCCGAGGTGATTGGCGGGTTCACGACCTCCATGGCCGGTGTGGTGATGCTGGCCTTCTTCTTCCGGTTCGAGCCATCTCGCATCGTGTTTCTCTACGCGTGGGCGATCGGCATCGTGCTGATGCTGCTGCACCGGCGGCTGCTGTCGTGGGGTAGGCGATTGCTGTGGCGCGCCGGGATTGGCGTCGACCGCGTACTCATCGTCGGCGATGGCGAGGCCGCCCGCCGCGTGATGCAGGCGATGTTCAGCGAGCCGAATCTCGGGTATCGTCTCGTCGGGTTCGCCAGTGACACCGAGGGGCGTGAGCGACTCAGTGTCGCGACGGAGCAGGGGCCCATCGTGTGCCCACGGCTCGGCACCACCGACGAGGTCAGCGTCCTCGTACAGCGGCACGGGGTCGACGAGGTCATCATCGCCCCGGACGGTGTCGACACGGCGCGAACTGGCGAGGTTGTCGCCGCCTGCCGTGAGCACGTCGTCAAGTTCCGGCTTGTGCCGGATCTGGCACAGTTCTCGCAGGATCGCGCGTCGGTCGGTGAGATCGCCGGCATCCCGCTGATCGGCATCAGCGACGGCTCGATCCGCGGCTGGAACGCGATGACGAAGCGCACGATCGACATTCTCGTTGCCGCGAGCGTGCTCGCGGCCGCCGCCATTCCCATGCTCGCCATCGCCGTGCTGGTGAAGCGCGACTCGCCCGGACCGATCCTGTTCCGCCAGACGCGCGTCGGCAAGAATGGCAGGCTCTTCACGATGCTCAAGTTCCGGTGCATGGTGGAGGACGCTGAGGAGCAGCGCGAGGCGCTGATGCGGGAGGCCGGAACGACGGACCCGCGGCTCTTCAAGATGGCCGACGACCCTCGTCTGACGACAATCGGTCGCACACTCCGCCGATACTCGCTGGACGAGCTGCCGCAGTTCATCCAGGTCCTGCGCGGGGACATGAGCCTGATCGGCCCTCGACCACCGATCCCCGAGGAGGTTCGGCAGTACGAGGAGTGGCACCTGCAGCGGCTGCTGGTGAAGCCGGGCCTGACTGGACTATGGCAGATCAATGGGCGGTCGCATCTTTCGTTCGACGAGATGGTCCGCCTCGATCTGTACTACGCCGAGAACTGGTCGCCATGGCTCGACCTCAAGATCATGCTGCGTACCGTCCCGGCGGTCGTCGCGGGCCGCGGCGCATGGTAGGCAGCGAAAGGAAACCCATTTCGTGACGGTATACAACGAGATCGGCATGCCACTCAGGCGCTTTTGGTGGCTTGTCCTGATCGGGCTGGCGTTCGGTCTGCTAGTGGGTTTGCTGCTCACACCGGAGCCAGGCTACACCGCCAGCTTCCGCGCCACCGTGCTGATCCCCGGCGACACCGAGGACACGGGCAGCTCCGAGCGCCCCGAGCTGATGGTGCTGGACGATCTTGGCCCGTTCACGGAGAGCTGGGCCTTCGCAGAGACCGTTGCGGCCGCAATGCCTGGGGATGTGGCGACCGATGATATCTATGGCATGCTTCAGGGTTCGCGCTACAGCCGGGTCGCCACGGTGACGGTGACGGGCGAGAACGCGGACGACGTGCTCGATGTGGCGAACGCGGCTGCCGGGGTATTCCCGCAGGCGGTCAACGATCATCTCGTCGCGCCCGGTAGCGGCGACGCGACGGTGCAGATCATCGACCCGCCGCGCGAAGCGACACGAGACCAGGGCATGCGGTGGATCCGTATCGGCGCGATCGGGCTGATCGGCGCGGCGGCAGTGGCCGCAGCGGTCATCCTCTTCTCGCCCGGTGGCGAACGCCGGGACCGCTCAGTCGCTCTCGAAGAACGCCGCGAGGTATGACTTTCCGGCCAGCTCGCTGAGATCGGCGTTGATCACCTCGAGCGGATCGATCTCGTTCGACCGGAGGACGGTGCCGACCAGCGTCACGGTGTCGTGCAGCAGGGCCGCTTCTGGCCATGAGCTGAGGTCGCGGATGTCACGCATCCGGGCGTTGAGCAGAGTGGTGAGGGTTGTGCTGGCGGGCATACCCTCCCAGGCTGCGTCGAGGGCGCGGTCCGGCCGCACCTGATCCCACGTGTATCCGTGCCAGACACCGGCGCAGGCGACCCAGTAGAGCACTTGCCCGGCTTCCAGCAGCATGTCGTCGCGCCTGGAGCCATGGCTGTGCGTGCCGTCGAGCACGCCCGCCAGCTCCCGCAGCTCGTCGGCGATGCGCGGCGTACACTCGTCGCTGCCGGCGTGCAGGCGCCTGGAGGTGCCCGAGTGGGCGGTGAGGTCTCGATCGCGCAGCCACTCGTACGCTGACCACCACTGGCGCGTCTGCGTGGAGAGACCGGCCGGCTTGCCGTCGGGCGGATAGATGTCGAGTGGGTCGAAGCGGCGACCACGAACGACGTGAAGGGAATTGTCCGGGTCGAGCCGTCGGAAGTAACAGGTGTCGTAGCCCTCGTGGCAGACGGCACCCTCCTGCGTCACTTCGATCAGCACGCTGTTGAGCTCACAGTTCACGCGAATCTCGCGCACCTGCTGCGTGTGGCCGGACGACTCGCCTTTCTTCCACAGCTTCTGGCGGCTGCGGCTCCAGAAGTGGACGAACCCTGACTCGCGCGTGCGCGTCAGGGCCTCTTCGTTCATGAATCCGACCATGAGGACGTCGCCCGAGTCCGCATCCACAATGACCGCCGAGATCAGGCCATCCTGACCGAACGCCAATGGCAGGGGAGTGTCACTCACGGACATCGACCTCCCGCACCGGCAGCCCTGCCTCGGCGAGATGCCGCTTCACGTCGGAGACACGCAGCTCCCCGAAGTGGAAGATGGTCGCCGCGAGGACCGCATCCGCGTGTCCCGGTTGCAGCGCCTCGACCATGTGCTCCGCATTGCCGGCCCCACCGGAGGCGATGATCGGGATGTTGGTCGCGGAGCTGACCGCCTTGAGCAGTGCGAGGTCGTAGCCGTCGCCGGTGCCGTCGCGGTCCATCGAGGTGAGCAGGATCTCACCGGCACCGCGGCGTTCCGCCTCCGCGGCCCACTTGACCGCGTGGATACCGGTCGGCTTCCGGCCACCGTGCGAATAGACTTCCCAGTCCTGCCAATCCGGGTTCCAGCGCGCGTCGATCGCGACCACGATGCACTGCGTGCCGAACACCTCCGCGCCTCGCGTGATCAGCTCCGGATCGCGGATCGCGGCCGAGTTGATCGCCGTCTTGTCGGCGCCAGCGCCGAGCATGTTGCGCATGTCCTGAACGCTGCGGATGCCACCACCGACGGTGAGCGGGATGAACACCTGATCGGCGGTGCGGCGCACGACGTCGATCATGGTGTCGCGGCTGTCCGAGGTGGCGGTGATGTCGAGGAAGATGAGCTCGTCGGCCCCCTCGCGGTTGTAGACGGCTGCCATCTCGACCGGGTCGCCGGCGTCGCGAAGGTTCACGAACTGGACGCCCTTGACCACGCGGCCCTCGGTCACGTCCAGGCATGGGATCACGCGGGTGGTCAGCCCGCTGCTCGTTGCGACATCAGTCATTGGGCACCTCCGCAATCAGCGACGCAAGATCGACGCGACCATCATAGAGCGCGCGGCCGATGATGACTCCGGAGACGCCGGTGCCCTGCAGGTCGCGCACGTCCTGCGCCGAGCCGATGCCACCCGATGCGATCACGCTCGCAGAGGTGCTGGCGACCATTTGACGCAAGGCATCGGTATTCGGGCCCGTCAGCGTGCCGTCGCGCCTGATGTCGGTGAAGATGATGTGCCGGACGCCCGCGTCGCCCATGGCTCGAGCAGTCTCGAAGGCGTCGGCCTCGGTCTGCGTCTCCCAACCGGAGGTCGCCAGCTTTCCATCGCGTGCGTCGAGCCCGACCGCGATTCGCTCCCCGTATCGTTTCACCGCGGTCGCGACGATATCGGGATCCGTGACTGCGACCGAGCCGAGCACAACCCGGTCGATTCCGCCGTCGAGGATGTCGTCGATTGCCTCCAGCGTGCGGATGCCACCACCGACCTGCAATCTGCAGCCCAGCTGGCTGCGGATCGCGGCGATGGCGTCATGGTTGCCGCTGATTCCGGAGCGGGCACCGTCGAGATCCACGATATGGATCCACGTGGCGCCGGCGGCAACCCAGCGCCGTGCCGAGGCAACGGGATCCGCGTCGAAAATCGTTTCGCGGCTGAAGTCTCCCTCGACAAGGCGCACGGCCTTGCCGCCGCGGATGTCGATGGCGGGGTAAATGATCATCGCTTCCGGTCCCGGACGCAGTCGAGCCACCGGCCGAGCAGCGCGATGCCGACATCGCCACTCTTTTCCGGGTGGAACTGGGTTCCCCAGACGTTCTCCCGGGCGACGACGCTCGGGAATGTGCCACCGTAGGCAGTGGTTCCGGCAATGTCCGAGGCGTCGTCCGGCGCGACGATGTAGGAGTGGACGAAGTACATCGTCGAATCCGGCTGCCCTCCGAACGGGCCGTTTTCGGTGAAGTGGACCGCGTTCCAGCCCATGTGCGGCGTTTTGAGACCGTCCGGCAGCTTCACACCACGCCCGGCGAGCAGGCCGAGACCGGTCGTCGGGCCCTCCTCCTGCTCTCCGAACAGGAGCTGCATGCCAAGGCAGATGCCGAACACGGGCGTACCCGCATTGGCCGTCTCTCGAACAGCATCGGCGATGCCGGTGGTGTTGAGCTGGTCCATCGCGGCACGGGCGTTGCCCACCCCCGGAAAGACGACGGCGTCCGCGGTGGCGATAGCGTCGGGGTCTCCCGTGATGGTCGGGTCCTCGCCCAGCTTCACCAGTGCGCGCTGGATGGAGCGCAGGTTTCCTGCGCCGTAATCGATGATCGCGATCATGCAAGTATCCCCTTGGTCGACGGCACGCCTGCCTCGCCAGAGCGGTGGATCGCGGAGCGCAGTGCGACGGCGCCGGCCTTGAAGATCGCTTCGGCGGCATGGTGGCTGTTGCGTGCGCGAAGGAGATCGATATGCACTGTGAGTCCCGCGTTGACGGTCAGCCCCCGCCAAAACTCCTCTACGAGGCTGGCGGCGAAGTCCTGACCGATGATCGCTTCCGGAAAGTCGCCCCGGAACTCGAGAAAGGGACGGCCGGAGCAATCGATCACGACCCGGGCGAGCGCTTCGTCCAGCGGGGCGTAGGCATGGCCGTATCGCTCGATGCCATCGCGGTCGCCAAGCGCCAGCTTCAGTGCCTGGCCGATGGCGATGCCGACATCCTCGACGGTGTGGTGAGGGTCGATCTCCACGTCGCCGCTCGCGTCGACCGTGAGCCCGATGCGGCTGTGCCGCGCGAGGGCATGGAGCATGTGGTCGAAGAACGGTACGCCCGTTGTGATGCTCACATCGCGCGAGCCGTCGAGATCGACGATGACCGTGATGTCGGTCTCACTGGTCGTTCTGCTGATGGATCCGGTGCGGCCGCTCATACGCGGGTTGTTCCCTTCATTTCTCCGGCGTGGATGCCCTCGACGATGTCGATCAGTCGGTCGTGGTGCTCAGGCAGCCCGATCGAGATACGGATGCAATGCCGGAGCTCAAGATCGCCGTATCCGCGGACGAGCAGCCCCTCGGATGCCAGCGCGTCGATGTAGGGCGATGCGTCGTCGATTGGCAGGGCGACGAGAAGGAAGTTGGTCGCCGAGGGGTAGACCGTAACTCCCTCGAGACGGCTCAGCGCGTTGGTGAGCCGATCGCGCTCCGCGACGATCTTCGCCGCATTCGTCCGGAGATGGTCGAGGTCCTGCAGGGAGGCGATGGCGACTTCGGCCGCCGGCGCGGAGACGTTGAAGAACGCCGGCGCGGCACGACGGAACCACGGCATCATCGCCTCGGGGAAAAGACCGTAGCCTACCCGGAACCCGGCGAGGCCGGCGAACTTGCTCATTGTGCGCAGCGTGACGACGTTGTCGTACTGCAGCGCGAGATCGGTGTGGCTCACGCCGGAGAACTCGGCGTACGCCTCGTCGATCGCGACGAGGCAGTCGACGGACTCGATGACCCGGACGATCTCGTCGCGGGAGAAGAGCGTGCCGGTCGGGTTGTTCGGATTGCAGATGATGACCAGCCGTGTTCGCTCGGAAACGTGCCCGATGATGGTCTCCACGGGCAATGCGAAATCCGGCGCCGGGCCGAGCGGTATGTTGGTGACGGTCGCGCCGTGCAGCTCGAACAGGCTCCGGTACACGCCGAAGGTCGGCTCGCTGATGACCACCTCCGTGCCCGGATCGATGACCGTCATCGCCAGCGTGTTGAACACGTCATCGAGGCCAGCGCCGACGATGATGCGATCTGCCGGAGCGCCGAGGTAGACGGCCAGGGCTTCCCGGAGCGGCGCCTGGTCCATGGCCGGGTAGATATTGCCGGTGTGGAAGGCATCGTAGGCGATCTGCGCCTTTGGCGACAGGCCGAACGGCGATTCATTCCAGTCGAGCCGCACGGGCACATGCCCGCCGGTGTCCGGCTCGGAGCGGTGGTAGGCGCTCTCCGGTGCGATGTGCTTTCGGATGATCCGTGCTGCTGAGAACGCCATGTGGCACCTCCCGTGCCGGCTGCATGTCCGATTTCGGCTGCTACAGGAGCAGCTTGTCGAGCGAGCTGACGAGGATCTCGCTCGCGCCAGCCCGGCGGAGCGCCTCGATCTTCTCCCAGAAGTCTTCCTCGCGGATGGCCGTGTGGACGGCGTACCACCCCTCGTCGGCAAGCGGCACGATGGTCGGCGCCTTCAGTCCGGGAATGACCTTTCGGATCGCCGGCAGCGAGTCCTCGTGCGCGTTCATCATCACGTACTTGTACTGCTCGGCGGCCTCAACCGCCTTGATGCGCATGAGGATACGGTCGATGTTCTCGCGCCGAGCGGGATCGGCAAGCGCCTGCCGGTTGGCGATGAGCACCGCCTCCGACTCGAGAATCGACGCGATCGGACGCAGGTCGTTCAGCTGCAGGGAGGAGCCGGTGGCGGAGAGGTCGACGATCGCGTCGGCGATATCGAGCGCCGGTGCGATCTCCACGGAGCCACTGATCGGAATGATCTCGGGCTTGCCGCCGATCGACTCGAAGTACCGACGCGTGGACGACGGGTAGCTCGTTGCGATGCGGCTGAACTTCAGCTCCTCGGGCGAGGTGATGTCGACCTCGTTGGGCACGGCGATTACCAGCTCGCAGTAGCCGAAGCCAAGCGGGTGGATGATCTCCACATCCGCCTCGTACTCGTGGACAAGATTTTTGCCCACGATGCCGAGGTCGACCGTGTTCAATGTCACGTAGCCCGGAATGTCGTCGTCACGGGCGTAGAGAAGCGACAGCGGGAAGTTGCGCACCCGCGAGAAGAGCCGCTGCCCGTAGCTCTCGAAGTTGAACCCGATCTGGTGCAGCAGCGACATGGAATGCTCGGTGAGACGGCCCTTGCGCTGAACGGCGAGCTTGAGCATGGAGCCATCATTGAACAACGAGCGCGCTGAGGTCATTGGTCGGGGGTGCTTTCCTTGTCAGTGCGGAGATCGACACGACTGCGGGCGAGTGTTCAGCCCGCTTTCCCGACTCTTGTACCATGCTTGTGATTCCATGCACAACCGATCGATGGTGCCGCACTTGCCATGCCGGCGTTGCGACCCATTCGATGGATTACAGGGCGCGCTTGCCGGTGCGTGGGTCGGGTGGATGGAAGGCGACATCCAGCGCGACCCACAGGAGCAGAGCGGTTGGGTAGAAGAGGAGCGGCATGCCGACGGCGAGCACAACGGCCGCGATCTGCATCTGGAGCACGGACATGTCGGTCCACGCAATCAGGCTGATCACGATCGCCGCGGCGAGCAGCTCGGTCACCACGAGATTGATCGCATACGAGCCGAGAAAGTAGCCGGTTTCGTATGCATAGGTCACGCCGCAGGTGGGGCATCGCTTCTTGATGTCGAACCAGCTGTCGAAGACATTCCCGCCGGCGCAATATGGGCACCGATGACGGAAGGCGCGTCCCGCTCCTGCCAGCAGTCGACTGAAGGGTGTGGCTGCGATGTCCATGCGCTCGGGATGGAGTGTTGGCTGCTCGGTCATGCGGGTTCCTCTGCGTTGCGGCCATGCACGCGGACCGTCCAATCCCATAGTATGCACACATCCCTGCGTGGGGTGGATGCTGCCCCTCGGGGGAGCCGCGTGGACCGATGGCAATGGTTCTGCGTTTCGGCTGGAGGCGCGATTCCTGTCGCTGGCACGCCGGTGCATACTGGCATCACGCAGGAATCGATGGATACGGAGTGCCCCGCATATCGGGGTGGCGAGGGAGCGGGTTTCGAACATGTCAATGCCGTCAGTCACGGCACCGTCCGATCGGTTCAAGTCATGGTTGCTCGGTGATCATGCACAGGAGAGCCATGAGATGGGTGCGGGCAGTCAGCCGCACGAGACCCATCCCTGGTGGAAGGTGATGTGCCTGACCGGCGTGGACTACTTTTCCACGCTCGGCTACCAGCCTGGCATCGCTGCCATCGCCGCCGGGGCGTTGTCGCCGGTGGCCACACTCATCCTTGTCATCATCACCCTCTTCGGCGCGCTGCCGATGTACAAGCGTGTCGCGACCCGAAGCCCGCACGGTGACGGCTCCATCTCGATGCTCGAGCGGCTGCTGCCATGGTGGCAGGGAAAGCTGTTCGTGCTCTGCCTGATCGGCTTCATGGCGACGGGGTTCGTGATCACGATTACCCTGTCGGCGGCCGACGCTACCGCGCACGTCGTCGAGAACCCGCTGACCTCTTCGCTGGAGGGGCACGAGGTGCTTGTCACGCTCGGGCTGATCTCGCTGCTCGGCGCGGTGTTCCTGAAAGGGTTCAACGAGGCGATCGGGATCGCTGTAACGCTGGTTGTGGCGTATCTCCTGCTCAACGTCGTGGTTGTCGTGCTGGGTACCGTCCATATTGTGGAGCACCCGGATCTCGTCTCCAGCTGGAGGGATAACATCACCAGCAGCTACTCCAACCCGTTTACCGCCGTCGGTGCGGCGATCCTGGTCTTCCCGGCGCTCGCGCTGGGACTCTCGGGGTTTGAGACGGGCGTGCTGGTGATGCCGCAGGTTGACGGTGGCCCGGGTGACACACCGGTCTATCCGGAGGGCCGGATCCGCAACACGCACCGGCTGCTGACCGCCGCGGCAGTGTTGATGAGCGTGATGCTCATCACGTCGAGCATCGTGACGATCCTGCTGATCCCGTCCGAAGCGTTCGAGGATGGTGGGGAAGCGAACGGGCGCGCGCTCTCGTATGTCGCACACCGGTACATCGGTGAGATTTTCGGGACGATCTACGACCTGAGCACCATCACGATTCTCTGGTTCGCCGGTGCGTCCGCGATGGCGGGGCTGCTCAATGTCGTCCCTCGCTACCTCCCGCGCTACGGCATGGCGCCGGACTGGTCGCGCGCGACACGGCCGCTCGTGCTGATCATCACGTCGATCTGTTTCACGGTCACGGTCTTCTTCCGCGCCGATGTGGACGCGCAGGCGGGTGCCTACGCGACCGGTGTGCTGGCGGTGATCACATCCGCCACGGTTGCGGTGACGCTCTCCGCCCGCGAGCGTGAGGACCGGCGCGCGACGATCGTCTTCGGCGTCGTCTCGCTCATCTTCATCTACACAACGGGCATCACCATCTTCAAGGACTGGCACGGTTTGCGGATCGCGCTGTTCTTCATCGCCGCGATCGTCGTGACGTCCCTCTTCTCGCGGGTATGGCGCTCGACGGAGCTGCGCGTGCAGTCGGTGGTGTTCGACCCGGTCGCGGCTCGATTCGTCGCGAACTCGAGCGAGACCGGCCCGGTTCGGATCATTGCGAACCATCCGGACGAGCGGAACCCGCGCGAATACCTGCTGAAGGAGCAGGAGGAGCGTGAGGCGAGCCACATCCCGTTCGGGACGAAGGTCCTGTTCATGGAAGTGGCAATCACCGACGCGTCCGAGTTCGCACCGGTGATCCAGGTCATCGGCGAGCAGGTCGGCCCGCATCGCGTGCTGCGCGTCTACAGCCCCTCCGTTCCCAATGCGATCGCCGCCGTTCTTCTCGCAATCCGGGACCAGACCGGCAAGCGACCGCATGCCTACTTCGGCTGGACGGAGGGCAACCCGCTCAAGTACCTCGCGCGCTTCGTTCTCTTCGGAGAAGGGGATATCGCGCCGGTCACGCATGAGATCCTGCGCAAGGCCGAGCCTGACGCATCGCGTCGCCCCGCGGTGCACGTCGGATAACCCTGTCGCTCCGGTGCGCGTTCCTGCATCGACACCGGAGCGCATTCGCCCGTTCGTGCCCACGTAGTGGTACAGTGCCCCGAGGAACGTTCATGGCAACAGAGACGAATCGGGGCCTGGCCTGAGGCGGGAGCGGGTAGCGTGCTTGCGAAGGTATTCAGCTGCGCGGTGATCGGGGTTGACGGGGTGCTGGTCGAGGTCGAGGTAGATGTCGGCGCCGGCCAGCCGGGCACGATCGTGGTCGGTTTGCCGGACGCGGCCGTGCAGGAGAGCCGCGAGCGGGTACGCGCGGCGATCCGAAACTCCGGTGGGAGGTTTCCCCACGGCCGGGTGACGGTGAACCTCGCGCCGGCGGACATCAAGAAGGCCGGTCCCACCTACGACCTGCCGATCGCCGTCGGTATTCTCGTCTCGTCCAACCAGCTCCTCGCCGATCTCGATGACGCGCTGATCGTCGGCGAGATGTCGCTCGACGGCATCTTGCGGCACACGCCGGGCATCATCTCGATGGTATCGGTCGCGGCCGACCGGGGCATGAAGCGCGCGTTCGTGCCGGCCGTGGACGCACAGGAGGCAGCGCTGGTTGCGGGCATCACGGTGTATCCCGTGCGAACGCTGTCCGAGCTGGTGCAGCATCTCCACGGGTTCGATCCCATCACTCCGGTGCCGCCGGTGACCTCGATCGCCGAGGTCGGGGACGACGGCTCGCTGGTCGATTTTGCCGATATTCGCGGACAGGAGCACGTCAAGCGCGGCATGGAGGTCGCGGCAGCGGGCTCGCACAACCTGATCATGACCGGCCCGCCGGGTGCCGGGAAGACGCTGCTGGCGCGCTCGATGCCGTCGATCCTGCCGGCGATGACGCTGGATGAGGCGCTGGAGGTAACGCGGATCTACAGCGTGAAGGGGCTGCTGCCGAACGAGCGGCCGCTGGTCACCCTCCGTCCGTTCCGCTCACCGCATCACACGACGAGCCATGCCGGTCTGGTCGGTGGAGGCTCGTGGCCGCAGCCGGGGGAAATCAGCCTGGCGCACCGCGGTGTGCTGTTTCTCGACGAGCTGCCCGAATTCTCGACGCGAACGCTCGAGGTCCTGCGCCAACCGCTCGAGGACAAGCAGGTGACCCTGGCGCGAGCGTCCGGGACGATCAGCTTCCCTGCGAACGTCTCACTCGTCGCGGCCATGAACCCGTGCCCCTGCGGGTACTTCGGTGATGTCGGGCGGGCATGCAGCTGCTCGCCATCCACCGTGACGCGATACCAGAAGCGGATCAGCGGGCCGCTGCTCGATCGGATCGATATCCATCTGGATGTGCCGAGGGTTGATTACGAGCAGCTCTCCGACCGTCGGGCAGCAGAGCGCTCATCCGAGGTGCGCAAGCGTGTCGAATCGGCGCGGCGAGTACAGGAGGCGCGGTTTGCGGGCACCGATTTCCGAACCAACGCAGACATGGGACCGGGCGAAGTGCAGCGATTCGTCAGGCTTGATGCTGCTGGCGAGCAGCTGATGGCGGCGGCGGTGCGGCAGCTCGGCCTCTCGGCGCGGGCGTATCACCGGGTGCTGAAGCTCTCGCGGACGATCGCGGACCTGGCGGGATGCGATGGCGTCGCGGCGCAGCACGTTGCCGAGGCACTGCAATACCGCCCACGGCACGCCGAGATTTGAGATCGAGTCCGACGGTTGATCTCGCGAGCTGGACACGTAGAGATGGACACGAGGTTGGTCTGCATCCTACGGAGCGACACAAGGTCGGTCCCTACGTGCTAATCGCCGCGGGGTTCGAACCGTCAATCGTACCTACGCCTGCGCGAGAAGGCCCCTCATTTCCTCGGCAAGACCGTCAAGTGAGTTTGCGGCATCCGTGACCCAGGCGTCGTCCTTGATCATCGCGAGATTGACGTTGACGTTGATGCGTGACGCCTCGAAACATGTTGAGGCGCACAGCATCGCGATGCGAGCGTCCGAGAGCAGGTATGGATTGCCATGGATCTGTACTGGCACGATCGCCCTGGCAAGCTCCACGCTTGCAACGCAGGATTCGAGGGGAATGGTGGCGGCGTTCTTCAACGCCCCCTGCATCGCCTCTCGCCGCGCCCGCTTCTCCTCCGGCGTTGCCTTCGGCATGGACGCCGCGTTTCGGTATGACTGGTAGACCGTCTCGTCACGCTCGGCGAGCGAGGTGAACCGTGCCTGAAGCTCGAGCAGCGTTTCGCGTACCTGGTTGAGGTGCTGGCCGGTATCCGGGTCTTCCGGGTCGGTGAGCGAGATCACCATGAGGCCGAGCCCTGCGCCGAGCGCACCGATCACGCCGGCCGCGCTCCCGCCGCCGGGGGTCGGGGCAGACGAGCCAAGCGTGCGCAGGTAGTCCCCGATACGGCGATTCAGGATCGGGGTTGTCTCCGGGGTTGGCAAATCAGGCATCCTGTGGAATCTCCGCGGCGAACTCATTGGTGAGCTCGTCGATGAACCGGTTTTCGTCCTCGAACTCGACACGGTATGCGTCGTCATCGCCGAGCGGCGCCGGCGGGAACACGAAGGTCACCCATCCCTCGCGCGCGCCTTGGCACAGCAGCTCGGTGACACGTGCCTCGAATCGGCTGTAGCTGATATCCGGCGCGAGCGCGCGGTAGTACTGCTCGCCCATGCCGTTTCGCGTCCAGATCATCCGGATGATCTGGCGGTGCTTGGTGTAGATCTCGGAGGTCGAGAGCTCGTTCGACATGAGCCCCCGGACGATCGCCTGATACTTGCCGATGGGTCTGGTCTCCCCATCGCAGACGGGGCAGCGTCCGTCGAGCGTCTCGTGATGGCGGTAGCTGCGCCGGCAGGTATCGCACCAGAGGTAGGTGTTGCTGTTTCGGTCGGTTGAGCTCATGGCGCTTTTCCAGGTGGGGTAACGAAAACGGCCCGGATGCATCGCGATGCATCCGGGCCGTCGGTGTCTCGCGAGGCGTTGATGCTACTCGCGGATGGTCTTCGGCTCGCGCCGGTCCGGGTGACCGCCGAAGCCGACATTGGCGGCGGCCGGCTGCTCACCCGCACGATCAGCCCACCGCTGGATGAGGTGGGTGATCACGATGCCGCCGAGCATCATGGCGAGTGCGAGGAGCACCTCGATGGTGTCCGAGAGGACTCCGAAGACGAGTCCCAGGTTGGAAACGAGCATGTGCGACCTCCCTAGCCTTCGATCGTCAACGTGCCTTCCATGCCCGCCTGCCGGTGACCCGGGACTGAGCAGTAGAAGGTGTAATCGCCCGGCTTGGCGTCTTCCGGGATGGTGATCATGACCGGGTCGCCACCCGGCGGCAGGACTTCCTTGATGCCGAGCTCATCGACGACGAAGTCGTGCTCCATACCGCTGCTTGGCAGAACGGCGATGGTGTCGCCTGGCTTCACCGTGAGCTTGTCCTCGCTCCAGGAGAGGGAGTCCTCCGCCTGGGTCTGCGCTGCGGCTTCGGCGGATGCGGCAGGTGTCGAGGCTCCATCCCCGCCACCGCCCGCGCTGTCACCGCTGCCGCCCGTGTCGGCCGAAGGGGCGGTTGGATAGATGGGAGGTGCTTCCTCGATGTTCCCGCAGTACTCTCCCTCGCCGCCGTTCTCGTCGCAGTCGGCCTGGGCCACGGTCTGCCCCGTTTGCTCGACCGCCTTGTTGTACACGTAGTTCCAGTCCGCGTGCATGACCAGGTAGACGAGATCGTTGATCTCCTCGTTGTTCAGCTCGGAGCCGAACGCCGGCATGATCTTCTCCGAGTTGTAGGTCTCCGCCGGTACGCCATACGTCACCCGGTAATGGATCCACTCCTGGGCCTCTGCCTGATCGGCTGGGTTGTCGGACTGGAAGGTGACGTTCGGGTTGGCGGACTCGACCCAGGGAGCGCCCTGGTTCAGTGGCGCGCCGATTCGCTCCGTATTGGGCTCGTCACGGCCGGTACCATCAGGCGCATGGCACTGCAGGCAGTACTTGATGAACAGCTCCGTGCCGCGCTCAATGGCGAGGTCGTTCTGCTCGGTCGTTTCGCCGGACCGGCGATCCGGTTCCCGCGCGATGTACACGGTGAGCACCGTGGCCAGGGCGACGAGCCCGATGATCACCACTGTTGCGAGCTTTTGGACAGCTCCCACTGCTGGTCTCTCCTCTTTCCTGCACGCGGCCGCAACCAGCGCACGCGAAACGATCGTTCACTAGAAGTTGTACGGCGTCGCGTCCTCTGGTCGGTATTCGTGCCGAACGATCAGCGAGCTGGGGTTGGTGTCCACCGTGATGTTCCCGGTGTCGTCGACGGCAACCGGCATGGCGTCAAGCGCACGCGGGGCAGGGCCGGCGACACGGGAGCCGTTGTACTCATAGATGGAGCCGTGGCACGGGCAGTGGAACTGGCCTTCGCCCTCGATCCAGGGCACGGTGCAGCCGAGGTGCACGCACTTCCAGTAGAGCGCCTCCACGCCGTCCTCCGTGTGAACGACGAAGAACTTGCCCGGTACCCAACGGAACGGCGTGCCGTTCACGGCTGGCACGCTGTCCGCGCCGATCGTGATCTTGCCGCCGAAGGCGCCCGTCTTGTTCGGCCACAGGAGCCAGACGAAGCCGCCCGCGATCTGGGCGACGACGATGCCGACCGCGCCGAGTGCCGCGTTGCGGGTGAACGAGCGGCGAGAGGAGAGCTTCTTCGCCCTGGTCTCTCCATGGGTGGACTGGAGTGTCTCCAGAAGGCCGTACGCCTTCGTGGCCAGCCACCCACCGGCCAGGCCTGCGAGCGTGCGTACCAGTGGAGTCATGTGCCGTTGATCCTTGACTTGGGTCGGGCCAACGAGACGTGGCCCGGCGTGCTGCTAATGATTGCGGGCGGTGTGCTGCCGCCGCGCGCTAGTGGTGCTGGAGCGGCAGGTCCCACGGCCACGTGAGGTTCTGGCCCTGACCACGGAACGACGTGCCGTAGACGGCAAGCACCCAGTAGGAAACGAAGAAGCCGGTGAAGAGCGCGATGATCAGCTCGCGGCGCGTGGGGCGGAAGATGCCTTTGACCATTGCCACGAGGACGCCGATGCCGATGAGCATGATGATGCTCGACAGTGCTACCGCCGAGACCCACTCCGGCGCGCCGAGATCCTCCATGAGGTAGCTGCCGATGCCGAACTGCGTGCCGCGACCGATCGCCTCGTCGAGGAGGATCATGCCGGTGAGGACGACGGTGGTGAAAACGGTGGTGAAACCGATGATCTTGCGGCCCTTGGAGGAGGTGCCGAGAATGCCGACGCCGAGCGGACTGCGGTCGAAATAGGGGATCGCGGCAATCGCGACGAGCGCCACGGTCGGCACGATGACTCCGGCGAGACCGGCATCCATGTGCAGCAGCATCTCCTGAAGGTTCAGGAAGTACCACGGCGCCTTGGACGGGTTCGGGGTCTGGTTCGGGTTCGCGCGCTCCAGCAGCGGCCCGTTGACCAGGACCGAGAGGATGGTCAGGATGCCCAGGAAGACGACGGCGCTGACGGCCTCGACCACGACGAGCGACGGCCACACCATGACCTCGTCCTCGGCGAGGTCCGTCGGGCGGGCGAGGGCGCGGCCGCGGACCAGCTCGAGCAGCTTGCGGCGCTTGGCCTCATCGATCTGCTGTGCCGCGCCAGCGGGGCGGTTCGCAAGTTCTGCCATGCTTGGATTCCTTCTCTAGTGGAGATCGGGGAGACGGAGCTCCGGCCTACAGTGGGCCGGAGATACCGCCGTCCTTGCGAATGCGCCAGAAGTGCACGGCCATGAGGAAGGCTGCGACGAGTGGCAGGAAGATCACATGCAGGGTGTAGAACCTGATCAGGGTTGCCTGGCCAATCTGGAAGTCGCCGAGCAGGATGCGATTGACCTGCGGGCCGACGATTGGCGCCGCGCCACCGATGTTGGTGCCGACGGTGATGGCCCAGTACGCCAACTGGTCCCACGGAAGCAGGTAGCCGCTGAACGAGAGGAGGAAGGTGACCACAAGCAGCAGCACCCCGACGACCCAGTTGAACTCGCGGGGCGGCTTGTATGAGCCGGTATAGAAGACGCGGCCCATGTGCAGGAACACGGCGATCACCATGCCTTGCGCGGCCCAGCGGTGCATGTTGCGCATGAGCTGGCCGAACGAGACGCTGCCCTGAATGTCCTTCATCGACTGGTACGCCTGATCCGACGACGGGATGTAATAAAACATCAGCAGCACGCCGGTCATGGTCAGGACCAGGAACATGAAGAACGACAGCCCGCCAAGGCAGAAGGTGTAGGTGACCTTGGTCGCGTAGCGCTTGATCTTCACGGGGTGAATGTGCAGGAACACATTACTCGCGATGATCAGCGCCTGGTTGCGCTGCGTGTCCGGATAGCCGTGTCTGACTACCGAACGCCACAACGCTGAGCCGGTTATGCGATCGGCTAGCGTTTGCTCACGCCGCATGCCATTCCTCCTCCAGGTCCTTGGCAGGGGTATCCATGTGTCCGCTCATGCACCAGCCCTTCGCATGAGGAGTTCTCCTCGTGGAAGGCGCCGTCATGGTCTCCAACTGCGCCGCCGGGTGCCAGCACGGCGGCGTTGGTGTTTCCGTATTGTGGTCCGGTTGGTGGTAGACGGTCAAGGGCAGTGAGGGGGCAACTTGATGACCGGATGCCCGGGATAGGGCTGAATGTCGAGTCACGCGAACGGGCATACGGCGCGACCGTATGCGGCAGATGGCTCGGTGCACGATCCGTCTGCATCGACAAACGAGAACGGTCCCGCCACATGGCGGGACCGTTCCTCACAGTGGTGGGCGCGACAGGACTTGAACCTGTGACCTCACGGATGTGAACCGTGCGCTCTGGCCAGCTGAGCTACGCGCCCTTGCGTTGTAGCGACCTGAGTATACACGCGGGGTTCGGCCACCGCCAACCCCGCGTTGACGTGCGATTGGTGTGGTCTGGGCGGCGACGCTAGTTTCCGCTACCGGCGCTCACCACCTCGATCTCCACCATCACGCCCTTTGGCAGACCCGCCACCTCAACGGTCGAGCGGGCTGGCTTGGTGTCGCCGAAGTGCTTCGCGTAGATCTCATTGAACGTCGCGAAGTTGCCGAGGTCGTCGAGGAAGCAGGTAGTTTTCACCACGTCCGACAGGCCGGAGCCCGCGTCCTCGAGGAGGCCCTTGAGGCTGATCATGACCCGCTCGGTCTGCTCCTCGATGGTGGTGCCCGCCACTTCCATGGTTTCGGGATCCAGCGGGATCACGCCAGAGGTGTAGATCATGCCGTTGACCTCGACGGCCTGCGAGTATGGGCCGATCGCCGCCGGGGCCTTCTTCGATTCGATGCTTCGTGACGTTGCCATGTGCTCTCCTGTCGCTGCGCATGATCGAGCGCCCTCGCGCCCACGTTGGTTCGTTGGGATGGTACCAGCGATTGGCGTCGGTGGTGCTGGATTTCTCATGCGCCGGAGCGTACGATGTACGTACTGATGAGGGTGAGGGATCTGTGATGAGTTCCAGCGCCAGGACTCGGTGAGGAGACCGAGTTGACGAGGCGGAAGTCGATCGAACCTTCGGCGGGTGACTTCCCGGCTTGCACGGTCGAAACGAGCGAGGCAAAACCACGCGGTGACGCGGGGCACAAATCCTTCTCGACGTGCATCGGCCCGATCTTCGGGCCACCCCCTCCATTCCCCATCACGGACAATCTGTCTCTCGCATTGCCTGCCGCATGGCGACGGGTTTGGGCGAGGTGTCTCACCGCCGGTCGATGTGTCATTGCCATCGAGCGTGCGGCGTGGCGCAGTGCACCGTGGAGGTGAACCATGTGCGGAATATTCGGATACGTTGGCGCGCCGGTGATGGTCGGTCCGGTCGTGCTTGAGGCGCTCCAGTCAATGGAGTACCGAGGGTACGACTCGTGGGGTGTCGCCTACACCACGGATGGGGATCCGGGCCGAGTGATCAAGGGCGTTGGCAGGGTCGTTGTTGATGCCGCCGACGCCGCCGAAGCGACCTCGGCGATCGGTCACACCCGCTGGGCGACGCATGGCGAGGTCTGCGAGCGCAACGCGCACCCGCATCTCGGTCACGACGGGCGCATTGCTGTGGTGCATAACGGCATCATCGAGAATGCGGATCATTTGCGACAGCAGCTGGGTGAAGCCGTGCAACCGGCATCCGATACGGATTCCGAGATCATGGCGCACCTGGTGGACCGGCATCTCGGTCAGGGCGTGTCGCTCGTCCAGGCGGTGAACGATGCGTTCCTTCTTATAGAAGGGAACAACGCATTCGTGGTGTTGGACCGCGCGTCTGGCGAGATCGTTGTCGTCACTCGACGTCTGCCGATCCGCCTTAGCCGCGCGGGGGAGGCGTTGATTCTCGCGTCCGACCCGGCGGCGCTCGCAGGAGTGGTGCAGACCACCATCGCCGTTCCTGACGATATGGCGATCAGCCTCGGCACCCCGCAACAGTCCACCGAAGAGGTTCACCGTCTTCTTATGGAAGGGAAGCCCATCGCGGTGCCGGCGCGGCGCATCGCCAGCGAGGGTGGTCCGGGCGCGTCGATGCGAGCCGAGATCGCGGAGCAGCCTGAGGTGTTGCGGCGAATTGCCGCCGATGCCGGCGCGGTCGAGAGCGCCGCCCAGCTCGCTCGCCGGGCCAGGCGGATCGTCCTTACCGGCTGCGGCAGCGCGAGCCACGCGGCGATGTATGGTGCGGAGCTGCTAACCGAGGCCGACATCGACGCCGTTGCCATCCCGGCTTCCGAGATCCTTGGCCGGCCATCGCTGATCCGGGCAGGTGACGTCGTCGTTGCGCTTACCCAGAGTGGCGAAACCGCTGATGTGATCGACGCCGTCACCGTGGCGCGATCGCGGGGGGCATCGACGATCGGTCTCATCAACCAGGAAGGGAGCTCGGTCGAGCGCCTGGTCGACGTCACGGTGCCGCTGCTGGCGGGGCACGAGCGGAGTGTGCTGGCGACGAAGTCGTATATCGCGATGCTGGCGCGCTCCTGGCAGCTGGTGCGGGCGATCATGACCGGCAGGATTGAAGGCAGCACCGTTTGCCTTGCGGAGGAGGCGGACGGTCTCGACGAGCTGTTGGCCGATACCTCCGTGCGCAATTGGGTGTCTGGGCTCGCCAGCGCGCTCAGCGAGCGATCCAGCGCGATGGTAGTAACGAGCGGTGCGCACATGCCGGTGGCGCTCGAGGCGGCATTGAAGGTAAAGGAGGGGAGCTACGTCCATGCCGAGGCAGTCCGGACGGGGGAGCTCAAGCATGGCGTGATCGCGCTCGTGGACGCGGGGTTTCCCTGCATCCTCATGACGGCAGGTCAGACCATTGCCGCACGCCTCGCGATCGCGGCCGAGGAGTTGCGGAGCCGAGGTGCGGCAGTGTACTGGTGCGGACCCGGGATGCCCAAGGTGCTTGAGCGGGCCGGATCGTCGCGGGCCATCCAGCCAGCGTCGCCATTCGCACAGACAATGCTGATGCAGATGGTTGCCCTGGAGACGGCGCTGACACGGGGCGTGGACCCTGATTATCCCCGGAATCTCGCCAAAAGCGTGACCGTGCGCTAGCGGATTCACCGGGGTCAGCATATCCGGCGTCCGATTCCCTTGACAGGGCCCATGGGCTCCACTATAGTTTGCGAGCGCTCGGGAGAAGCCCGGGCGCGAACCTTGTCCGGAGGGACAACGGGGATCGGACACGATCCGAAGGCCCGTACAACCTCCCTTGACACAGAGTCGATGGTGTTGCTAAAATCATCGGCGCGCTCGAAGAACTCGAGCGGCTCTTGTCGAGAAGGGACGTGACCGGTGGAAACGCCTCGGGATCGCCCTTGACAAGCACGAGTGAGGCGGCTAGACTTCCTCCTCGGCGCTCGGAAACGAGCGCGGCCCGGCCGAAGGCCGGGAAGCACATTGACAAGCAGGCAGGCTACCGGAAGGTGGTGTGCGAAAGACGGAGCAGACCGCCGAGGGGAGACTCTCGGTGGACCCAAGCCAGACCAGGTGAGACAGAGACTGGCTGACCCCAGAGATGGCCGGTGGCGATCGGTCGGGGTTGGAGAGACAGTGACAAACGACGCAACTTGGTGGAGAGTTTGATCCTGGCTCAGGATCAACGCTGGCGGCGTGCCTAATGCATGCAAGTCGAACGGGGTCACCTTCGGGTGGCTCACGTGGCGGACGGGTGAGGAACACGTGGGGAAGCTGCCGTGCGCACGGGGGTAGCCCGCGGAAACGCGGGGTAATTCCGGATGTGCTCGCGTCCCGGGTAGGGGGCGTGAGGAAAGGTCTTCGGGCCGGCGCACGAGGCACCTGCGTCCGATTAGCTGGTTGGTGGGGTAACGGCCTACCAAGGCGATGATCGGTAGCTGGTCTGAGAGGACGATCAGCCACACGGGGACTGAGACACGGCCCCGACTCCTACGGGAGGCAGCAGCAAGGAATTTTCCGCAATGGGCGCAAGCCTGACGGAGCAACGCCGCGTGCGGGATGACGCCTTTCGGGGTGTAAACCGCTGTTCGTGGGGACGAAGCACTGACGGTACCCACGGAGGAAGGCCCGGCTAACTACGTGCCAGCAGCCGCGGTAATACGTAGGGGCCGAGCGTTGTCCGGAGTTACTGGGCGTAAAGCGTGCGCAGGCGGCCTGCCGCGCCCGGCGTGAAAGCCCCCGGCTCAACCGGGGAGGGTCGTCGGGGACGGGCAGGCTTGAGGACGGCAGGGGCTGGTGGAATTCCCGGTGTAGTGGTGAAATGCGTAGAGATCGGGAGGAACACCCGTGGCGAAGGCGGCCAGCTGGGCCGGACCTGACGCTGAGGCACGAAGGCGTGGGGAGCGAACGGGATTAGATACCCCGGTAGTCCACGCAGTAAACGATGCAGACTAGGCGTGGGGGGACTTGACCCCCTCCGTGCCGGAGCTAACGCGGGAAGTCTGCCGCCTGGGGAGTACGGCCGCAAGGCTAAAACTCAAAGGAATTGACGGGGGCCCGCACAAGCGGCGGAGCGTGTTGTTTAATTCGTCGCAACGCGAAAAACCTTACCAGGGCTTGACATGCACCTGCAGGCTTCGGGAAACCGGAGCGGCCTTCGAGGGTGGTGCACAGGTGCTGCATGGCTGTCGTCAGCTCGTGTCGTGAGATGTTGGGTTAAGTCCCGCAACGAGCGCAACCCTTATGGTCAGTTGTGATTTTCTGGCCAGACTGCCGGGGGCAAACCGGAGGAAGGTGGGGATGATGTCAAGTCAGCATGGCCCTTACGCCCTGGGCGACAAACACGCTACAATGGCGCGGACAGAGGGTAGCCAACCCGCGAGGGGGAGCGAATCCCAGAAACCGCGTCTCAGTTCGGATCGCGGGCTGCAACTCGCCCGCGTGAAGCTGGAGTCGCTAGTAACCGCAGATCAGCATTGCTGCGGTGAATATGTTCCCGGGCCTTGTACACACCGCCCGTCACGTCATGAAAGCCGGCAACACCTGAAGTCGGTGGGCGAACCGCTTGCGGGCGCAGCCGCCGAGGGTGGGGCTGGTGATTGGGACGAAGTCGTAACAAGGTAGCCGTAGCGGAAGCTGCGGCTGGATCACCTCCTTTCTAGGGAATCATCCCGATGGTTGAGCACCGTGGTTGGTGAGGCGGCACATTCTGGGCACCGGTCCCGGGGCGACCCCACGCGCATGGCGCGTGCGGGGCCCGGCAGGGACGCCAGGGGTGGCGCGGAGACCCGGTGACCGGGTCTGGGCTTGGGGGGTCTGCTTCGTCTTCGGCACAGCATCCTGCGGGAGGCTGCCGAGTGCCACAGCGCCGGGCGCGTAGCTCAGGTGGTGAGAGCGCGGCCCTGATAAGGCCGAGGTCCCTGGTTCGAGTCCAGGCGCGCCCACCTTCGGAAGAAGGGGGCCGTAGCTCAGCTGGGAGAGCGCCGCCCTTGCACGGCGGAGGTCCGGGGTTCGAGTCCCCGCGGCTCCACGGCGACTGTGGGATGGACATTGATAATGGAGAGTGACGCCACTGGCGTTGCGAGCGTGGAGGCACCGATTGGGGCTCTCCGCGCGCACCACGAAGACGGCACATGAGAGCACCGGGGCGAAACCCGGAAGATGAGCACACGGTGGATGCCTAGGCGTCACAGGCCGATGAAGGACGTGGCCACGCGGCGAAACGCGTCGGTGAGGTGCTGGCAACCGGCGACCCGACGATCTCCGAATGGGGCAACCCCCCGCCGAAGGGCGGGACCGCGGCAACGCGGAGGGAACCGGGGGAACTGAAACATCTCACGTACCCCGAGGACAAGAGAGGATTCCCGTAGTAGCGGCGAGCGAACCGGGAGGAGCCCAAACCGTGCGTGCGTGAAAGGCTGCTGCCGATGCGCGTGCGGGGTTGAACGCGATGTCTGGAGGCCACAGCAGAGGCCTCGCAGGGACCGACACCGGGAGCGGAACGCTGCTGGAACGGGCGACCGAAGCGGGTGAGAGTCCCGTAGGCGAACCGGAGTCGGGCCGTGTGGGACATGAGCGTGAGTACCACCGGACACGAGAAATCCGGTGGGAAGCGGGGCCGCCCACGGCCCAAGGCTAAATACCTGAGACGACCGATAGTGCACCAGTACCGTGAGGGAAAGGTGAAAAGCACCCCGCCGAGGGGAGTGAAACAGATCCTGAAACCGTGTGCTTCCGGCCGGTCGGAGCCCCCATGCGGGGTGACGGCGTGCCTTTTGTAGAATGAGCCAACGAGTAGGTGCATGTGGCGAGGCTAAGCCAGCGGACAGGTGGAGCCGGAGCGAAAGCGAGTCTTAACGGGCGACGAGTCGCATGCAGCTGACCCGAAACCGGGTGATCTACCCATGGGCAGGGTGAAGCGAGCGGAATACGCACGTGGAGGCCCGAACCCGAGTCTGTTACAAAAGGCTGGGATGACCTGTGGGTAGCGGTGAAATGCCAAGCGAACCCGGAGATAGCTGGTTCTCCCCGAAATGTATTTAGGTACAGCCCGCGCTTGAGGGCCGCACCGGAGGTAGCGCACTGATTCGGTGATGGGGCTTCCCGCTTACTGACCCGAGTCAAACGTCGAATGCCGGTGAGGCGGAGTGCGGAGTGAGACCGTGGGAGCTAAGTTCCATGGTCGAGAGGGAAACAGCCCAGACCGCCGGCTAAGGTCCCGAAGTCCAGACTAAGTGGGCAAGGTAGTCGCGGCGCAGAGACAACCAGGAGGTTGGCTTAGAAGCAGCCATCCTTGAAAGAGTGCGTAATAGCTCACTGGTCGATGCGCGGCGGCGCCGACAATCCACCGGGGCTCAAGTCTGGCACCGAAGCCGCGGATGGCGCAAGCCATGGTAGGGGAGCGTCGTCATCAGCCGAGAAGGGGAGCTGGAAGGCGACCTGGAGCGGTGACGAGTGCGAATGTTGGCATGAGTAGCGAGAGGGGGGTGAGAAACCTCCCCACCGAATGCCCGAGGGTTCCGCAGCGATGCTTATCAACTGCGGGTGAGGCGGGCCTAAGCCGAGGCGGAAACGCGCAGGCGATGGACAGCCGGTTCAGATTCCGGCCCCACCGCCAACCGTTTGAGTGATGGGCGATCCAGGGAGCTAGGTCCGGGGGCAGCGATGCCCTCCAAGCTGGTAGGGAGTTCCGGGAGGCAAATCCCCCGGGGCGATGACCGAGAGGTGAGTGGAAGGTGTGGCCTGCGGGCCGGCACCGGACGGATTGAGGCTGGACTGGCGAGAAAAGGCTCTAGCGAGGTTGGTGGTGCCCGTACCGCAAACCGACACAGGTGGGCTGGTAGAGCATACCAAGGTGGACGAGAGAACCGTCGTCAAGGAACTCGGCAAATTGGCCCCGTAACTTCGGGAGAAGGGGCGCCCCGGTAGGGTGAAGCGGCATGCCCGTGGAGCTCGAGGGGGCCGCAGTGACCAGGCCCAGGCGACTGTTTACCAAAAACACCGGTCCGTGCAAACGCGAATGAGCGTGGACGTATACGGGCTGAGACCTGCCCAGTGCCGGAAGGTTAAGGGGAGGCGTGCGAGCGGCGAACCGAAGCCCCGGTAAACGGCGGCCGTAACTATAACGGTCCTAAGGTAGCGAAATTCCTTGTCGGGTAAGTTCCGACCCGCACGAAAGGTAGAACGATCTGGGCGCTGTCTCGACGGCGGACTCGGCGAAATTGAAGGACCGGTGAAGATGCCGGTGACCCGCAGCAGGACAAAAAGACCCCGTGCAGCTTTACTCCAACTTGTCGTTGGACACGGACGCCGGTTGTGCAGGATAGGTGGGAGTCGGTGAAGGTTCCACGCCAGTGGGGCCGGAGACGCTGGTGAAATACCACCCTGCCGGTGTTTGTGTTCTCACCCGGGCCAGATTCCTGGCAGGGGACCGCGGCTGGTGGGGAGTTTGACTGGGGCGGTCGCCTCCCAAAGCGTAACGGAGGCGCCCAATGGTTCCCTCAAGCCGGATGGCAATCGGCTGGAGCGCGTAAGGGCAGCAAGGGAGCTTGACTGCGAGGCTGACACGCCGAGCAGGGACGAAAGTCGGGCCTAGTGATCCCACGGTACCGAGTGGCAGGGCCGTGGCTTAACGGATAAAAGCTACGCCGGGGATAACAGGCTGATCCTGCCCAAGAGTTCATATCGACGGCAGGGTTTGGCACCTCGATGTCGGCTCGTCGCATCCTGGGGCCGGAGAAGGTCCCAAGGGTTGGGCTGTTCGCCCATTAAAGCGGTACGCGAGCTGGGTTCAGAACGTCGTGAGACAGTTCGGTCTCTATCCGCTGTGGGCGTAGGATGTGTGAGGGGGGCCGTCCCTAGTACGAGAGGACCGGGATGGACGAACCGCTTGTGCGCCAGTTGTCGGACAACCGGCATGGCTGGGTAGCAACGTTCGGAATGGCGAACCGCTGAAGGCATCTAAGCGGGAATCCGGCCCCGAGACGAGACATCCCAGAGCCTTCGGGCTTGAGAGACCCCCGGCAGACCACCGGGTTGATAGGCGCGAGGTGGACAGCGGGCAACCGACTGGAGCTGACGCGTCCTAATGGTCGAGGCGGGTTTCCTCCCGGCTCTGCCGGTCTTCGTGGTGGGCGCGGAGGGGTCGAACGACCCCACGCAGAGACGATGCGGGGTGCCCGTGGCCGAGAGCGTACTGGCTCCACCCGGTCCCATCCCGAACCCGGTCGTGACCCGGTACAGCGCCGGAGAGTACTGTGGCGGCGACGCCATGGGAGGCGAGGCCGCCGCGGGCGCCCCGCATCGTCTTGTCGCGGGGTGGAGCAGTGGCAGCTCGTTGGGCTCATAACCCAAAGGTCGGAGGTTCGAATCCTTCCCCCGCTACCAAATCAGCGGCGGTTCCTGTCCGGGACCGCCGCTTTGTCGTGCCTGACCCCGCCTCCAGATGGAGTCGGGCTTCGTCGTTTTTGCGGGATCTCTTGTACCCGCCAACGTGCAGTGGCTGCGGTGAACGTGGCGTGTGGCTGTGTGAGCGCTGCCGTCCATCACTACCGGTGCTCACGAGCGTTCCCGCGTGTTGTGGTCGGTGTGGTATCCCGATTGTGCGTTCGCGATGCGGTTGCAGCGCGTTGCACCCTCGTGTGATCCGTGCCGTGAGCGGCTTTGCCTATGCCGGCTGGGTGGTACACGCCGTGCGCGGGGTGAAGTATGCGGGTGAGCGCGACCGCGCCGTGTTCCTCGGCTCGCTCATTGCGTCCACACCGGCAGCTGACCTTGTCGCGCAAGCAGACCTGATTGTGCCGGTTCCGATGCATCATGATCGAGAGCGGGAGCGTGGCTACAACCAGGCTGCAGTTATGGCGGAGGCGCTCTGCCGCACTCTCGGTTCGCGACCTCCGTCGCGCCTGCTCGTTCAGCACGAGGAGCGTCCATCGCAGGTTGGCCTAACCGCCCATCAGCGCCGCTTGAACATGCGCGGTGCGTTCGCAGTGGACGATCGTGTTGCGGCGGGGCGCGGCCTTCATATCGTCCTGGTCGATGATGTGCGTACGACTGGATCCACTCTCAACGCGTGTGTCGAAGCGCTGCGGCCTCTCCGTCCGTCGAAGATAGAAGTCGTCACACTGGCGGCGGAGTTACCCGATGAGGTGATTGTGGAGATGCTTGCTCGTGTGGCGCGGGCTCAGGGCTGACGCTGCAACAGTCGACTTGCCTCGTCCCTGGCCCATGCATCTGCTGCCAGGACATCGTCGAGCACAGCGATCCGGTGTGGCTGGTGGCGCTGCATCGTTTCCTGGATCAGGTCGGCGATGCCCTGGAAGGGAATCCGGCCAGCCGCGAACGCTTGGACCGCGACTTCATCTGCTGCGCTGTAGACCGTTGGGAAGCTTTGGCCTGCCTCGCCGGCTTCTCGTGCCAGGCGGAGCGCGGAGAACCGTTCGATATCCGGCTTCTCGAAGGTGAGGCGACCAAGCGACGGCAGGTCGAGTGCGCGCGTCTCTCCCGGCACTCGGTCGGGGTAGGTTAGCGCGTACTGGATGGGCAGTCTCATGTCAGGAAAACTCATCTGGGCGATGGTGTTTCCATCCACGAACTCGACCAGCGAGTGGATGATGGACTCTGGGTGGACCACCACGTCGATGCTGTCGAACGGCATGCCGAAGAGATGGTGTGCCTCGATGAGCTCCAGCCCCTTGTTCACCAGCGTGGCCGAGTCGATGGTGATTTTCGCGCCCATGGTCCAACTCGGGTGCTTCAGCGCTTGTTCATAGGTGACAGTTTTTAGCTCGCGTGCAGGTGTCGTGCGGAAGGGCCCGCCTGATGCAGTGAGCGTGATGCGACGAAGGCTCTGCGGACTTCCGGAAGCCAGTGATTGCCAGATGGCGCTGTGCTCACTGTCGATCGGCCGTATGGTGACGTTATGCTTCCTCGCGAGCGGCATGATCAGGTCGCCAGCGCAGATGATCGCTTCCTTGTTCGCGAGGGCGACTTTCTTCCCTGCCTCGATTGCTGCGATGGTCGCAGGGATGGCGTCATGCCCGGAGGTGGCGAACACCACCAGGTCGACGTCCGGGTGCGTGGCGGCGGCGATGAGTCCGTCCGGTGTCGGCAGAGCCTCGATGCCCTCGAAGGTGGGGGTAGCGAGATCCGCGACCACCAGCTGTGGATGATGCCGCTGGACCTGGTTGCGAAGTGCGTCGAGATTGCCACGGGCCGCGATGGTGACGATTTCGAACAGCTCCGGATGCTGCTCGACCACGTCGAGCGTCTGCGTTCCGACCGACCCGGTTGAGCCGAGCAATGCGATACGTGTCACCATCGTGATGCTCCCGTCGCTCCTCGTGTTATGAGGAAATCACCTGCATCATTACCCACGTGACGAGAAGGGCGGGAAGCAGCGCGTCCGTACGATCAAACACGCCACCGTGCCCAGGAATCAGCGTGCCGCTGTCCTTCACGCCGGCGCAACGCTTGATGAATGACTCCATGAGATCCCCGCAGATGCCCACGACGGCGAGGACGACGCCGATGCCGATGGCACGTGGCATGGTGACATCGGGGATGCCGAGGATCGACACAAGCACGACTGTGGTGATGACTGCGCCAAGAACGCCGCCGGCGGCACCCTCGAGCGTCTTCTTCGGGCTGATGTGGGGGATGAGCGGTGTTCGCCCGAGTGAGCGCCCAACGAAGAGCGCGGAGGTGTCGCTCAGCCAGGTGGCAGCGACGGCGACGATCGCCCACGCCATACCCAATGCGTGAGACTCACCATTCAAAGTGAACCACGCGCCAAGATCGGAGGCCCAGCCGGTATCCAGCTCGCCCGCGGTTTGCCGCAGCGTGATCGCGGCGAACACCGGGAGTCCGACGTAGAGCCCGGCACCGATCGTCCCGACCCACGAGGAAAAGCTCTCAGCGCCGATGGGCATGCGGAAGATCATCAGGATCGGCAAGAGTGCAGCGAGCGCGGCGAAAAGCGCGGTGCCCCATGGCTGCTGCGTGAGCAACGCGATCGAGGCGCCGGCGACGATGACGGCGTAGCCTGGCCATCCAAGGCGGAAGCCAAGACCAATCAGGGGTGTGATGCGGGAGAGCTCGTAGTAGACGCCGACCCCGATGGCGGCCAGCACCGCGGCAAACACCGCTCCGCCGAGCAGCGTCGCCAACACTCCAACGGCGATAACCCCAAACGATGAGACAACTCGGGTACGCAGAACGGTACTCCCCTAACCGGTGGGCGAGACGGCCGGGATCGCACCGAACCGGCGCTCGCGATGCGCGTAGTCCCTTACGGCTGCCTCGAGATCCTCGGGCCCGAAATCCGGCCATAGCGTCTGGCAAAAGTGCAGCTCGGAGTAGGCCCCCTGCCAGCAGAGGAAGTTGCTCAGGCGGTACTCACCCGAGGTGCGGACGATGAGGTCGGGATCGGGAAGATCGTGGGTGTAGAGGTGCCGTTCGACCATGGCCTCGTCGACATCCTCCGGTGCGACCCCTTCGGCGACGATCTGCTGTATGGCACGAAGGAGTTCCTGGCGCCCACCGTAGTTGAACGCAAGGGTCAGAACCAGCTTCTTGTTGTTTCGCGTACGCTCTATGGCCCCGTTGATCGCGTCCCGGAGGTCGGGAGAGAGCGATCCGAGGTCGCCGATGTGGCGGAGCTGGGCGCCTTGCCGGTGGAGCTCTTCGGTCTCCGTCTCGATCGCGCGGCTGAGGATATTGAGAATACCCTCAACTTCCTCCTTGGGCCGGCGCCAGTTCTCTGCCGAGAAGGCCCAGAGCGTGAGGTACTTGATGCCCATCTGGCCGGCGGCGAACGTGATGCGACGGATGTTCTCGGTGCCGGCCTCGTGGCCCTCGATACGCGCCAGCCCACGCTGGCTTGCCCACCGCCCGTTGCCGTCCATGATGATCGCGACGTGACGCGGCACGCGCTCAGGGGGAATGGGCAGCGAGGGAACAGCGCCGGGGGCCGGCCCTTTCTCTTCGCCATGGGATGACATCGGGAACGATGGCTGAGCTGTCATCCTAGACCTCGAGGACTTCCTGTTCCTTGTCCTTGCCGATCGTCTCGGCCCGGTCCACGAACCGCTTCGCGAGCGTATCGATCTCCTCAGCGGCGCGCCGCTCGTCATCCTCGGAGATATCCTTGTCCGTCAGCTGCTTGCGCAGCTGGCTGACGGCGTCCCGCCGGATGTTTCGAACGGCGATCTTGCTCTCCTCAACAGTCTGGTGCACGACCTTGACGAGCTGCTTGCGGCGCTCCTCGGTGAGGGCAGGGATGGAAATACGGATCAGCTGCCCGTCGTTGTTCGGTGTGAGGCCGAGATCCGATGTCTGGATGGCCTTTTCAATCGGGCCGATGCTGCCACGATCCCACGGCTGGATGACCAGCAGACGTGACTCGGGGGCCGAGATGCCGGCGAGCTGGTTGAGAGGCGTGGAGGCGCCATAGTAATCGACATGGATTCGGTCGAGCAGCGCCGGTGAGGCGCGGCCGGTACGAATCGACCCCAGGTTGTGATGCAGCGCATCCATGGCCTTCGTCATGCGCGACTCCGCGTCCTTCTGGATCTCGGAAGTCATGAAGGTCCCCGTCCTTTCCAGTGTCGTGATCGAGATGCCGCCCGAGACCAGGAAGGGTCAGCGATGCGTCACATTCTCCGTTGAGGATACCAAAGTCCCTACCGGTTCGCCGTTGACAACGCGCCGGATGGTGCCGTGCGTCGTCATGTCGAAGACCACGATCGGCAGGTCGTTGTCCCGGCAGAGCGCCAGCGCAGAGGCATCCATCACCTTGAGGTTCTTCTCCAGTGCCTCCTGGTGCGTGATGTGCTCGTACCGGTGCGCGTTGCCGTCAATCCTCGGGTCGGACGAGTAAACACCATCGACCCGGTTCTTCGCCATCAGCAAGGCATCGGCGTCGAGCTCGAGCGCGCGCAGCGCTGCGGCGGTATCCGTGGTGAAGTAGGGGTTGCCGGTGCCGGCGGCCAGGATGACGACTCGCTCTTTCTCCATGTGGCGTATCGCGCGACGGCGGATGTATGGCTCCGCGACGTCACGCATCTCGATGGCCGTCATCACGCGCGTCTGCACGCCCTCGTTTTCCAGTGCGTCCTGCAGAGTGAGGGCGTTGAGCACGGTGGCGATCATGCCCATGTAGTCGCCGGTGGCGCGGTCCATGCCCTTGCTCGCGGCCGAGAGGCCGCGCCAGATGTTGCCGCCGCCGATCACGATCCCGATCTGCGCGCCGGTCTTCAGCACATCGCTGATCTCGCGAGCCATCGAGTGCGCAACGGTAGGGTCGATGCCGAACTGCTGGTCGCCCATGAGGGCCTCGCCGCTGAGCTTGAGGAGGATGCGCTTGTATGGCTCTGGCATGGTGCCGGCTCCCTGAAGGTGGTGCGTGTATCGGTGCGACAGACGGCGGATACAGTTCGACGCCGTCTCTCTGGTGGGAAAGACGGCGTCTGGTCGGTTGCTAGGATTCGGTTGCCGGCTTCTCGGTGCCTGCCACGTTGCTCGATCCGCCGAGCTCAAAGCGGCTGAACCGACTGACGACGATGTTCTCGCCGAGCTTGCCGATGTGCTCCTTCACCAGCTCGCGAATCGTCTTCTTGGCGTCCTTGATGAAGATCTGGTCCATCAGCGCGACCGCCGTGACCGCGTCCTCGCGGGAGCCGAACTCCGACTCGAGTCCCGCGACGTCGCGTTCGGGAATGTCATCACCCGAGACGTAGCGCGGGGCCGTCGCCGCGACCTGCATCGCGATGTCGTGGGCCAGGTTCTGGAAATCCGGCGTGCGAGCCACGAAGTCGGTCTCACAATTGACCTCGACGAGCGCGCCGATCCGGCCGCCGCCGTGGATGTACGGCTCGACCAGCCCCTGCGACGCCTGCCGGTCAGCCTTCTTGCTGGCCTTGGCGACCCCCTGCTGGCGCAGCAGCTCGATCGCCTGCGAGACGTTGCCGCCGGTCTCCTCGAGCGCGCGCTTGCTCTCCATGATTCCGGCGCCGGACTTCTCCCGGAGCTCCTTGATCTGCGACGTAGTGATTGCCACGATGCTCATTCACCTCTCTGTGCTGGCTTGTGCTGATACCCGACGATCGCGTGGACTACTCGTCGTCCTCGTCATCGTCGTCCTTCTCGGCCATGGCGGCCTGGAGCGCCTCATCGCTGGCGGCGGCAGCCGCGGCCATGCCCTCGTCCTCGCCCTCGACGCTCTCCAGCTCGGTGCGGCCGTTGATCGCGGCGTCAGCGATGCCGGCGGTGAGCAGGCGGATGGAGCGGATGGCGTCGTCGTTTGCCGGGATCGGGAAGTCGATCGGGTCGGGGTCACCGTTGCTGTCCACCATCGCGATGACGGGGATGCCGAGGCGGGTCGCCTCGTGGATGGCGAGGTGCTCGCGCTTCGGGTCGATCACGAAGAGCGCGCCCGGCAGCTGCGTCATGTCGCGCATGCCACCGATCTTGCGTTCGAGGCGCTCGAGCTGCTCGAGGTTCTTCGCCGCCTCGGTCTTCGGCAGCAGGTCCCACTGACCTTCCTGCTGCTCCTGCTGAAGCCGCTTCAGCGCCTGGAGCCGTCGCTTGATCGTTACCCAGTTGGTCAGCGTGCCGCCGAGCCAGCGCTGATTCACGTAGAACTGGCCACTGCGCTCGGCCTCGCGCCGCACGATCTCCTGCGCCTGCTTCTTGGTGCCGACGAACAGGATGTGCTTGCCATTGGCGGTGAGGTTGCTTACGAACTCGTGCGCCGCATCGAGCATCGGCACCGACTGCTGCAGATCGAGGATGTGGATACCGTTGCGCTCGGTGAAGATGTACGACTTCATCTTGGGGTTCCAGCGGTTCTTCTGGTGCCCGAAGTGAACGCCGGCCTCGAGCAGCGCCTTGAGGCTGACTGGCTCGTTTCGTCGCTGTGTTGACGCCATGTGAGAAAACCTCTCGTGTGTTGCATCTTCCGCGCTGGTCAACCCGGTGCCGGACCCACCCTGGGCACACCGCCATCAGTCACAACGCGTGCGGAATAAAGGGTCTGGCAAGGCGCCAAACCCGGCTCTGAGTATACCACGCAGCAGCGTGTGCTCCGTGCCGGGGGTATCGCGAAGAAAAGGGGCGGTTCTGCAATAAGAACCGCCCCTCGCGAGCCAGCTTCCCCTGTCTTCTCAAGGGGAATGCGCCCGCACCCGTTTTGTGGCCCGTCCCGACGGTGCGACTAGCTTGCGGGCTCGATGAATTCCTGTACGACCCAGCCCTGGCTGCCACCCGTCTCCTCGACGACCTGCCACCAGGTGTACCCCTCGGCCTCCTCAGGGCCGGAGAGCACCGTGAGTACCGTGCCAGTTTCCAGCTCGGTAACGATGTCCGACTCGGTGCTCGCGTCAGCACGGAGTCGGAGCGGCCCGTCGACCACGGTAACCTGAGTGTCGGGCGCGATCCCGGAGCTCCCGGACGCGTCCGCTGGTGGCTGCGTCGGCTCCGCGGCAACCTGGTTGTCCGTGCCGGTGTCCCCCTGCGCCGCTGGCTGGGCGGGTGTCGGGCTCGGGATCGCCTGCTGCGGATTCTGCGGCGCCGTCGTTGGCGGGGCGACGCTCTGGCCGGCATCGCCGGCGGTTGACGGCGTCGGGGTCGCCGGCGGCGCCACCTGCGTCACCGCCTGGGTCGGACTCTCGATCACTTCGGCCAGCCCGGGCTCCGTCGGCGTGACGTCGTCCTCCGGGTTGTCTATCAGCTGCTGCGCCCAGAACCAGAAGACGGCAATGACGAGCAGCAGGCCGATCACCGGGAGCGCGATACGCAGGTAATCGGTCCAGTACCGATCGTCCGGGTCGGACTGGACGGTGCGCTGCCTGCCGGCGGTCTGTCGCTCATCACGACGGCGCGGTGCGGGCTCGTCGGGGATGTCATCGTAGTAGTCATCGTCCGGGTCGTCATACCCGCCGCCACCGCCGCCGCCCGAGGCAGCGAACTGGAGCGGGGCTCCGAGGCCGACGATGCTCGGTCGCGGTGCTGCGGGGAGCCGGAGTCGCAGCGATTCGAGTAGGTCTGATCGTTTCACAGTCGGTTGCCCCGATATCTCACTTGGTGACGCTTGAACGCCGCGCGGAGGTCCTCGTCCGCGGGCTCCCAAAAGTCACTTCGCCCCCGGCGGCAGTCATGTTCATCTTCCTGAACCGGGTGACTGCAGCCGAGTCTGTTCAATGTCGTGTTGCGACACCAGCCTCGTCGCCAGATGGGCGATGGCTCGTAGAACCAGCAGGTACCGCATCGGCGGTGGTCGCTCACCTTTGTGTACCTCATTTCACATGTGAAAGGATAGCGCAAGAAGCGTGCAGGCGTTCCCACTCTCCGCAAAGTATACCGTCCGTGCCGACGCCTTCCGAGGAGCGGTGGCCCGCAAACGGCGAGACCCCGGCTGTTCCACAACAACGACCGGGGCCTCGATTCGGTTCCACAGGCTGTACCTGGATCAGGACTCGCTGGCTGCGCCGGTGTCGTCCTCGTCACGCTCGGCCGCAGGCTCCCGGGTTTCCGGGGTTCCGAACCTGCGGATGAAGCCACCGCCCGCGCGGGCGGCGCCTGCCTCGGCCCCCTGGGTATCGCCGGCATCCTCGGTCCCGCCGCCGGCGAGCGACGGACGTGGGCGCGACGCGGACAGGCGCGTGTTCTGCGACGGCATCTCCATCTGGCCCTCATACCGCGCGCCTTCATTGATGATGAGGGACGGGGTGGAGATGTGGCCCTTGAGATCGCCGCTCGGCATGATCTGCAGGCGGGTGCGGCAGTTCACCGTGCCTTCGAGCACGCCGGCGACGACAACCTGCTCCGCCTCGATCTCCGCATTCACCGTCGCGCCTTGTGCGACATGCAGGGTTCCCTGGCAGCTGAGCTTGCCCCTGGCGCGGCCCTCGATCCGCAGGTCGCGGTCGGTCGAGTAGGTTCCGTCGAACTCCGAGTGGCGGTCGATGACGCTGGCCGACTCACTCACGCCAAAGGCGTCTGTAGCGGGTGCGTCCTGAGCACGAAGTGACATGTTCTGACTCCTGGGATGGGGGCGGACGATGGGTGGATCGATCAGGATGAGGTTCGTGTGCGTCGCTGGATGATGGAGCCGGGGCGATTGCGGTTCTCGCGCGGCTCGAGCTCCAGTGCGGATCCGGCGCTCTTCATGGTGAGCGCACCGTTCAGCGTCGCGCCCTCGTGCACGACGAAGGTAGGCGCGTCCACGTCAGCCTGGATGTCGCAGTTCGGCAGCGCCTCAAAGCGGGCGTGTGCCGTGATCTGACCGGTGACATCGCCACCAACCACGACCCGGTCGGCCTCGATCTGGGCATCGACCTCCGCACCGTCGGCGATCCAGATATCCTCGGTCGCCTTCAACGTGCCGTTCACCTTGCCGTAAACGTGCAGCGACCCCTCCGCGGTGAGATCGCCCTTCCAGGTGGTACCCGCCGCGATCACGCTGACCTGCTGGTCGGCCTGCGGCATTTCCGGGACAGCTGGCGCGCCGGCGTCGTCGAACGCATCCTCCCGCCCGCCGGACGAGGAGGGGAACGCGCCGAAGCTGTAGCCGCTATCGCCGCCGCGGGCGGGACGATCACGGTCGCCCTCGCGGGCGTACATATCGCGATCCTCCTCGAACGCCTCGTTCTCTTCCTCGTCGCCAATCTGCTGGCGCAGCGCGTTCATCTGCCGCTGGAAGGAATCGACCTTGTTGCCGTCTCGCCTAAACACCATGCCGCATGCTCCTCTGGTGCACCGCTGTCGCCGTTGCCTCCACCACTGCCGTGCCCTTGGGAACGACGACGTTCGTGACTGACGGGTTGCCGGGCGGATCGGCGTGCAGTACGTACGTTCATCCTACCACGCAGAGCGTCGTTTCATGCGACAATATCACATCACCGGGGTGTCCGTACAGTCTTGTCAGAAGGTCACCGATCGGAGCGCGAGCTTGTCGCTCCCAGGTGCCTCGAACATCGAGCGGGAGCTATCCCGACGTGTTGTCGCATCGCACGACAACGAGCTCGGAGTCTGGATCAGAACTCGCCGACGAGCCCGATCTCCATCTCCAACGCGTAGCCGGTCTCGCGCTGCACCGTCTTCTGGGCGAGACCGGCGAGGTCCAGCACGTCTCTCGCGGTCGCCCCGCCGGTGTTGACGAGGAAGTTGGCATGCTTGGGCGAGATCTGCGCGCCGCCGATGCGGTGACCTTTGAGCCCTGCCTGATCGATGAGACGGCCGGCGCCGACCCCTTCGATCTTCTGGAACACGGAGCCACAAGAGGGATACTGGTCGACCGGAGGTTGTCGCTCGGCGCGCCACCGCAGATTCTCCGCCGCCTGCCGCCGGATCTCGGCTTCCGGACATCGCTCCAGCGAGAAAGTCACCTCCAGCACGACAATCTCCTCGTGATGGAGCCGGCTGTCATCGTATCCGAACTCGAAGAACGCGCGGTCGACCGTGTGGCGCTCGTTACTGGCATCGAGGATTTCGGCAGACTCGACGATACCTTCTATGAACAGCGTGTGTTCGCGATCCGGCGCGAGGAAGTGGAGATTCTGCCAGATCGCCCCGCCGACGCTGCTCGGGATGCCGGCGAAGTGCTCGAATCCCGAGAGCCCGGCGCGCGCTGTCTGCTCGATGAGGTCAGCGATGGTGGCGCCGCTCCCGGCCGTGAGTCGCGTTCCATCGATACGGGTGGCGCGCGCCTGGTTGTGGATCACCAGGCCACGAAACCCCTTGTCGCCAACGAGAATATTGGCCCCGGTCCCGAGCAGGAACCACGGGACCCCTGCCTCGCGCGCGGACGTGACCGCCCGGACAAGCTCATCCGAGTCCTGGACGGCTACGAACAGATCGGCGGGCCCACCGATACGGTACGTCGTCAGCTCGGCCAGCGGCACATCATGCTGGAGAGTCGGGATGTCGAGGTCGGTTCGCATGGTGCGTGGTTCTCGGTGGGCGAGCCAGTCGGGAGAATGGAGGCCACGACGATCCCGACAAGCATGGGTATACTCGGAGGCGAGGCCACAAGTTACACGACGTGGGGCGGCCTTTGGCAACATCAGTGTACGCGCTCGCTGGCGCCCCGCCCACGAGCAGGCGCTCCCTCGATGCTTGTGGGTCGGCGTTTGCTCTGTCCGCGATGGAGGGCACCTGAATGCCCGTCACCTGCCCGACGTGCAATTCGGAATGCGGTGAGCACGACCGATTTTGCTGGTCGTGTGGCGCGGTGCTTGAGCCTGCAGGTTCGGTGGATCCCTATTCGACAGGTTGGGGACCGCCCAAATCGGCAGGCGAAGACACCGCCGACGAGTTCATCCCGCTTGTGTATCAGCCGACGTCTGGAGCGGCGAGCGGAGGGATGTCCGGTTTTCGGATGGGGCTGCTGGGAGCTACGGCGATGCTCATGCTTGCCGTGGTTGCCTGGGCGGTGGTGACGCGCATCGGCGGTGACGGCGAAGCCGTGGGCGAGCAAGCTGCACCAACAGTGGACGCGCCGGCAATGGCGGCGTCTCCGTCACCCCACGCATCGGCTCTCGCGACGTCTCTGTCTCCTCCCGCGTCGGCGAGCGTTGCGTCTCCAGCACCTCGCGCGAGCGCCTACGTGAAATTCGAGGGGACGCCGATTGCGACAGCGGCACCCGAGTTGTCCATCCACCCGACCGTGACGGCGATGCTCGCGGACAGGGTGATCGACCTCGCGATGCCCGCATCGATCGCCGCGACGGGCACGCCAGCCGTAGGAGACGGCACCGGCGGCGCAGACGACCTCCCCGAGTGACACCGTGCTGGTTCGGCGAACGTATTCTCGCGGTTACGCGATCACCTGTGCCATGGTGTCGGATGCGTACCCCTTCGCGCGTAGTGCCTTGATTCCCGAGGTACAGGCGCCAGTCGGCCCGAAGCTGGCCCACGCCGTGGCCCTCACACGAGGTGATGATCTTCTCGGTGCACCCGAGGTCAGCGCCATGATCTTCCGTTACGTGTCGCACCGGCAGATCGTCCTGGACGGGGTGCCGACGAGCGTGACATACCACGAGGCGACCCAGCCCGCAGTGCCGAGCGCGCTCACTCGGAACCAGTCGCCCCATGTTTCGAGGATCGAGAGCCTTGTGCCATGCGGAAGCGTTCGAATGATGGCGTAGGTTGTGTCGTGGCCGGTGCGCAGGTTGAGACCGGTGCCGGCGCTCACGGTGCCGTAGACATTTGAGATCGGCGCGGCGCGAGCAGATGACGGCACATGCAAGCCCGCCAAAACGAGGGCTCCGAGTGCTATCGATTCGGCGACGAACGCCCTCCGGCTGAGCGTGCTGGCGAGCACCGAGGGTGTGCAACCACATGTGTTCATGGCGACATGCCTCCACACTGACGTGGCGGACGAGCAAACCGTCTCACATCATCCTGCCACGTCACGCATCGCCACGGCGGCGATGTCGCCCGTTTGAACGCAACAGACACGTAACAGGGGCGTGCGCTGAGGATCGTCGATGCGGAGTGCCGGCGGGAAGAGGGAGGCACGTTGCGACACTCCGATCGACGTTGCCGCCGCTGGTTCCCAGGTACCGGCGGCGGCGCGACGAGCACCGGATTTCCGACGCCCGCCGAGAGAAGGTGGATCAACCGGAACCCGATGCAGGGAGATTCCCTGATACCGAACCGGGGAGGTGCGCGGGCCGGCGGCACCTTCTCATGAGTCGACTATATCGGGTGCATCGTTGCACTGCTGTCACATCGTCGGTGCCAGCGTCACAGGATCGTGTCAGTTTCACGTCTTCGTGTCAGGTTGCGGTAGAACGCCTGGAACGCTGATTGGCGATCCAGCAGCTGCGCTTCTTCCACGCACCATGGCGAAAACGGCTCGCCCCGCGCAAAGGCAGCGAGCGCGTCCGGCCAGGGGAGCCACGCGATGTCGGCGACCTCGTCCGGGTTGGGTGCCGGCGGTTGGTCGATGACGCCGACGGCGACAGGGCAGAGCTCGTTCTCCACCACGCCGTCCAGCTCCGCCCGGTATCGATAGTCGGGCAGGACCAGTGAAAGCTTCGCGTTGCGGACCCCGAGCTCCTCCCGGATGCGCCGCTGCATCGCCTCGGTGGTGCCTTCGTGCAGGCGAGGGTGCCCGCAGCAGGAGTTCGACCAGACGCCGGGCCAGGTCTTCTTCGTGCTACTTCGCTGCTGCAGGAGCAGGCGACCCTGGTGGTCGAAGAGGAACACCGAGAAGCCGCGATGGAGTGGGGTGCTGGCATGATGGATCGTGGCCTTGTCCGCCGTGCCGATCGGCTGGTCGCAGTCGTCGACGAGGACCACATGGTCCGATGCCTGCGGAGCCCAGAGCGTTGTCATGCACGATTCCTCCCGAGGTCCGACCCAGTTTCTGCTGCGTTCATGGTAGCTGTCCGAGAGCAACCACGGCGTACAAGGACGTGATTCGCGGCACTCCGGCCCCGATGGAGACGGCGAACGGCCCCTCGGGCAAGGAGCCGTTTCTCGTAATTCTTCATGGGCTTTTCTGGGTACGCCCGGCAGGATTCGCGTCCCTCCTCGTCGAACAGGAACACTGAGAAGCCACGGTGAAGCGGTGTTTCGGCGTGGTGAACGGTCGCCTTGTCCTCCGTGCCGATCGGCCGATCGAGGTCGTCGACGAGGACGACGTGGTTGGTTGCCACCGGGGCCAAGAGCGATGCCATACGCGATCTCTCCGGAGTTTCTACCCACTCGTCGTTAAGACTATATGGTACCCATTCCATTCAACTGAGGTTGTTCAGCGACGTGCCAACGCAGGTACGAGTATGTGGAGATCGACCGGAACCGGCGCTTTTCTCGAATTCGGCCGACCAACTTTTGATCGTTTGCCCAGGCCGGCCAGACAAACCTGGCAGGTCAACACGGTGGAGGGGGAGAAGCCCTCTGAGCTTCGACAGCGGTGCCGGAAGAGACATGTTGTCAGAGGTATTGCGGAATGATTAGCTAGAAGGTACCATAATCTAAGGACAGGGACGTCACGACAACTAATTCCACCTTTCTGGGGAAGAGCCATGCGAATGCAGATGGGCCGGCCGCCAGTGCGCAAGCCAATGCGAATTCTCGTTATAATGGTGTGTCTCGCCGCTGTAATTTCACCATTTGATGGGTTGCGGGAGCCCGTGAGCATCATCTCCGCCGCGGCCCAATCGGAGGGGGGAGCTGATAGTACAGCGGCGCCGGAGGCTGACATGGTGCCCACTGAAGCGCCACCGCCGCCGACCGACGTGCCACCGCCGCCGACCGACGTGCCACCGCCGCCGACCGACGTGCCACCGCCGCCGACCGACGTGCCACCGCCGCCGACCGACGTGCCACCGCCGCCGACCGACGTGCCACCGCCGCCGATCGACGTGCCACCGCCGCCGACCGAGACTCCCTCAGAGACGCCATATCCGGTTTCGACGGGGTGGCAGGACGACCCGGCAATGCCATGGACCTTGGTCGTCGATCAGGATCCTGGCACAGCGTGGTCGGGATACGTCAACACCGCTGGCGAAGATGTCGAGCTGGGGTTTGACTTTGGATCAGTTCAGCCGATTCGCGATATGGAATGGCTGCCCACTTGGCCGATGCAGGGGCTCGTGGAGGTGCAGCTGTCCGCAGACGGGTCTGACTGGTATCGCCTCCGCACGATCGACCTTGTCCAGCAGCCAGTGGATACGTGGTTCACGGTGCCGGTTGGATACGTCACAAGGTACATGCGGTTGATCTTTCAGTTGCCCCAGGGTGGAACGGGCCAAGTCGGTAGCCTCGCGGAGATCAAGATCTGGCTGTACCCGTCAGGCGGCGGCCAGTCGCTCGCCACATTGCAGACGGTGACCCCGGAACCGTCGACAGCGGCCGCCCTGCCAACCACCGCGGTTGATCCCACATCCATTCCAGCGACACAGCAGGTAATCATCACGTCCACGAACGATCCGGCTCCGGAGACCCAGGTGCCGGTATCGGGGCCGGGCACGCAGCCGCCCGTGGTTCAACCAAACACTGAAACCGGTACGGTTACTGGCACCGGATCGGATGGATTGCGATGCCGCACAGCACCGTCACTTGATGCACCGGTGATCACCGTCCTGGCTGACGGCACGACCGTTCCCATCGGTGGCGAGCAGCAGGGCGACTGGTTGCCAGTCAACTGCGGCGAGGTCGACGGGTATGTCGCGGCCGCATACATCTCGGTGGACGAGAGCTTAGGAGAACCTGCTTCTACTGTGACTGCGACACCGACGGAGACGCCGGTGCCGGCCACGGCGGCGGCGTCCCCGACGAGCACGGCGACGATCGAAGCTTCGCCCACCAGCACGGCGACCGCGGCCGCGTCCCCGACGAGCACGGCGACGATCGAGGCTTCGCCCACCACAAGCGGAACATCGACGACGACCGCTCAGCCTCGCATCGCCGCAGCTGCCTCGGCTCAGGAGGCGTGTGTCCCGCAGACGGCGATGTTCGTCGCCACGGCGGATGCGATGGTGTACGAGAGCAGCCCGACCACCAACTATGGCAGCGGGTATGAGCTGCGCGCGCGCACCGGGGCGGGGCGGCAGTACGAGTCGTACCTGACGTTCAATGTCAGTGGCACCAGCGGCGGCGTCTCGAACGCCACCCTGACGCTGACGAGCGCGTCCTACCAGGGCTCGGACACGGCGAGCGCGCCCGAGGTGCGGCTGGTGACCGGGGCGTGGACCGAGAGCGGCATCACCTGGGCAACGCGGCCCGCCACGGGTGGGCTGGCCGCCCCGGGCGGGACGGCGTGGGGCCTGGGGGCACCGTACGCGTGGGACGTCACGGCAGGGGTGAGCGGGAACGGGGCGATCCCCCTCGCCTTGATTCCGAACAGTCCGGACACGGTCAACGCCAACAGTCGCGAGCAGGCCAGCGGGCGACCGACGCTGACGGTCGAGTTCGGGTGTGGCGGGGCATCGCAGACCCCGGTGCCTGAGACGCCGGTGGTGACGGCCACGAGCACAGCCGAGCCAGCGACGCCAACGGCAACCGCGACCGCCACAGAAACCGCGACCAGCACGGCCACGGCGGCGGCGTCCCCGACGAGCACGGCGACGATCGGAAGGCTTCGCCCACCAGCACGGCCACGGCGACCACCACGCCGGCTCCGACGGCGACGGCGTGTGTCCCGCAGACGGCGATGTTCGTCGCCACGGCGGATGCGATGGTGTACGAGAGCAGCCCGACCACCAACTATGGCAGCGGGTATGAGCTGCGCGCGCGCACCGGGGCGGGGCGGCAGTACGAGTCGTACCTGACGTTCAATGTCAGTGGCACCAGCGGCGGCGTCTCGAACGCCACCCTGACGCTGACGAGCGCGTCCTACCAGGGCTCGGACACGGCGAGCGCGCCCGAGGTGCGGCTGGTGACCGGGGCGTGGACCGAGAGCGGCATCACCTGGGCAACGCGGCCCGCCACGGGTGGGCTGGCCGCCCCGGGCGGACGGCGTGGGGCCTGGGGGCACCGTACGCGTGGGACGTCACGGCAGGGGTGAGCGGGAACGGGGCGATCCCCCTCGCCTTGATTCCGAACAGTCCGGACACGGTCAACGCCAACAGTCGCGAGCAGGCCAGCGGGCGACCGACGCTGACGGTCGAGTTCGGGTGTGGCGGGGCATCGCAGACCCCGGTGCCTGAGACGCCGGTGGTGACGGCCACGAGCACAGCCGAGCCAGCGACGCCGACGGCAACCGCGACCGCCACAGAAACCGCGACCAGCACGGCCACGGCGGCGGCGTCCCCGACGAGCACGGCGACGATCGAAGCTTCGCCCACCAGCACGGCGACCGCGGCCGCGTCCCCGACGCAAGTGTCATGCACTCCATCAACGTTTACATTCATCGCGGGCGCGGATGCGTTCGTAAACGAGGCGAGCCCGGCGACCAACTACGGAACCGGCGCCGAGCTGCGAGCCAAGTTTCAGCCCGGACAATCGACCGAAAGCTACATGACGTTCACCGTCTCCGGGCTCACCGACACCGTCACAAGCGCCACGCTGCGTCTGCAATCTCCTGGCTACGCGGGCGCCGGGACGACGAGCGCACCGGATCTGGTGCTCGTCACGGGCGCATGGAGTGAGACATCCATCACCTGGAGCACCAAGCCGGCTCTCGCTACCACGGTTGCGCAAGGTCGCACTCCATGGGATGCGAACGCGTCGTACACGTGGGACGCGACGTCGGTAGTCACAGGAAACGGCACGATCTCGCTCGCGTTGATCGGAAACGTCACGGACCAGGTGACGGCAAACAGCCGAGAGCAGGCGTCCGCAGGCTCTGCGGCCAAGCCAACCCTGATCGTGTCAACCTGTGGTGGGGCTAGTTCGCCCACCACTACGCCTGGTCCAACGGCAACGCCCGCCGGTACAGCAACGCCGACCCCGACCTCAACGCCTTCGAGCGGTGGCGTCACACTTGTAGCGGTGGGCGACATTGCCTGCGCCCCCGGCAAGACACAGGACGCCACGCACTGCCAGCAGCAGGCAACGGCCAATACCGCCGCCCAATCCGGCCCAGGTGCCGTCCTCAATCTCGGAGACAACCAATACGAATGTGGTTCGTCCGCCGAGTTTGCAGGATCCTACAATTCCTCCTGGGGACAGTTGAAGGGCATTACCTACCCTGTCGTAGGCAACCACGAATACAACTGGGGTGACGGTGTGAACCCGCCGTGTCCGGGGATGTCCATGCCGAATGGCGCCGAAGGATACTGGAACTACTTCGGCGACGCTGCCACGCCGTTGCAGCCGGGATGCCGGTCGAACTGCCTGGGCTACTACAGCTTCGACGTCGGGGACTGGCACGTTGTCGTGCTCAACTCGATGCTGTGCGGTCCGCTCGGCAGCAATCAGTGCTATGCCGGATCGGCACAGCAGAAGTGGCTTCAAAATGATCTGCAGAATCGCAGCAGCCAGTGTGTGCTGGCGGCGTGGCACCACCCGCTCTTCAGCACGAACGAAAGAGCGCCCGGGACGAAGCCGCTTTGGGACACGCTCTATGCAAATGGCGCGGAGATCGTGCTGAACGGGCACCTGCATCGTTACGAGCAGTTCGGACCGCAGGACGGGTCCGGCAACGCCTCGGCCTACGGAATGCGAGAGTTCGTGGTCGGTACAGGTGGAAAGAACTTCCAGGGCTGGAATGGACGAGGTGCGGCGAACCTCGAGGTAGTGGACGACACGTCATTCGGCGTTCTCCGGCTCTCGCTCCGAAGCGATGGCTACAGCTGGCAGTTCGTGCCTGCCGCTGGCGGGCAGTTCTCGACGAGCGGCAGTGATAGCTGCCATGGCGCGCCGGGTTCGGCTTCCGCGACGGAATCCTCGCCCCAAGCCGTCCATGCGTTCACGATGGTGATGGATCTACCCAACAAGAGCGTGCAGCGCTCGACACGGCGCCGACTTGGCCGACAGGCGATCTGTCGCTGGAGCCACGCTCTACGCCTGCCGGACCGCCTCGGTAATTCGCCCGCGATTGTCCGACCTATTCGAGAGCCTCGGATGCAGGCGCAAGCGAGGCTCGAGTGGTCATGCTGATTACAGGAAGGCCCGAAACTGATTGGGCACTGAGGGCGCAGCAGTTCGAACTGGCAAAGCGAGAGGGGCTTCGATGCTAACCCGCGTAATTCGTGTAACTGTCGTTTCGCTACTCTGCTGGTCAGTCGTGATCGGATCTCATGCAATCGCTTCACGTGCCGACAGTACCGGTGTGTCACAGGAGCGATTAGGTGATGTGACCTTGGGCAAGGTGACAGAACCGAGCGAACTGGTTTTCGGACGGCTTACCTTGTATCCGGGCAAATCTATGCGAGTGCCGGCCGTCTCGGGATCATCTGTCCACTTGCTGGTGAGCGGCACGTGGACGGTGCGGATGTCGTTCGCGCCTCTCGGGCCCACACCGGTCGGCCACGTCACCCGTTCGGATTCGCGCACCGAGGCCGCCGTCGACGGAACTCCCGTCGACGGCGGGTCGAGCGTGACGGTTGGAGCAGGGAGTGATGTGCTCGTGCCAGAGCAGACCGAGCTCGAGGTCCGCAACACGGCCGATGTCCCTGCTGTTTCACTTGCTGTTTCCCTCGGTGGAGCGTTACTTCCTGCACACGACAATGGTGTGCAGTGGTGGCCAATCGGGGATCCCCTCGTGGTACCAGCGGGGGAGGTCCGTGTAGAGCTAAACCGGTTGACCATTGCTCCAGGTGGAAGCGTGGCTCGTGATGATACGGGGACAATCGAATGGGTGGATGTATCTTCCGGTCGGGTGCTTCTCGTGGTCAATCCCGGGCAGGTTCGGATCACCCGCGCTGACGGCGGACAGGAAAGCATACGCGGTGGCTACGAGGACCCGTCGGCGACCCCGCGAGACGCAGACGAGGATGAGGGAGGTCCCGGTCTCGTGTCCGCCACGCCTGGTACGTCGATCGCCGGAACGGTAACTTCGTTGAACATCGGAGACGGAGCGGTGATCACGGCGGGAGGTAGCCGCGCGTTGCGTGCATCGAGGGATGCGTCTGCGGTCGTCCTGCTGATCGGGATACGGGTCGTGCCGGCCAAAGGATAGAGGCCGCAAGTGCCGGACATGGTCCAAGCCCGACGAGGCGTGCCAGGTCTAAGAGTGCCTTTCAAAACGTCCGCTGGAGGTGATTGAAGCAGATGAGCGCACAGCCCAGGGTCAAGAATGCCTGATGGATATCGTTGCGCCGTTCATAGCGGATGCATAGCCGCCGATATCGGTTGAGCCACGCCAACGTGTGCTCGACCATCCAGCGATGCCGCCCCAGCTTCTCGCCGGACTCCCGGCTCTTGCGGGCAATCCGGATCCGGATCCGGCGCGCGGTCAGGGCAAGGCGACAGCGGGGATATCATAGGCCTTGTCGGCGTGCAGCTTGGCGGGATGCTTCCCGGGTCGCCCGCGGAACCGCCGAATGGGATGAATGGCGTCGACCACCGCCTCGAAGACGGCGCTGTCATGGCGGTTGGCCCCGGTCAGACGGGTGGCGAGCGGGATGCCCTGCCGGTCGACGATCACGTGCCGTTTGGTGCCCGGCTTGCCGCGATCGGTCGGGTTCGGCCCCACCGCGGCGCCTTCCTTTTTGCCGGGACACTGGCACTGTCCAGTGCCGCCCGATCCGAGTCGATTTGGTCGGCCTCACCGAGCCGGTCCAGCAGCGGCTGGTGAAGGCGATCCCAGACGCCGTCGGCCTGCCAGTCGCGCAGCCGGCGCCAGCAGGTGACGCCCGAGCCACAGCCCATCTCGACTGGGAAGCATCTCCCAGGGAATGCCGGATTTCAGGACGAAGAGAATGCCGGTCAAACAGGCGCGGTCTGGACACGCGGGGGCGGCCCCTTGGGCTTGGGCGGCGCGGCGGGAAGGAGCGGTGCGACGATGGCCCAGAGATCGTCGGAAAGAAGCGGTTTCGCCATAATACCATCCCCCATTAACCTCCGTGCCACGGTTTTGAAAGGCGCTCTAAGATTGGCTATGGCAACAATGGTACGCCCGGCAGGATTCGAACCTGCGGCCTCTTGCTCCGGGTGCATGTGGAGACGATTCTTGCTATTGCGACATATTCTACATTACTGCCATTTGACCCGCCATTACTGGTAAAATGGTGGTATATGAGTGTGGGGATTTCGGCCTGCTTTAACTCGATTGAAGGTGCTCGGTACCCATTTGGTACCCATGCGATGCCGGGAGTTCTCCAGCAATGGCCATCGAAAAACGCATCGACAAGAACGGGAAGCCGCGCTACCGGGTGCGGATCGCGACGCACGACCCGCTGACGGGCAAACGGCGAAACGTCACCATCGAGACGTGTCGAACCCGCAAGGAGGCAGAGGAAGTCGAGCGCAAGGCTCTCACCGAGCGAGATCGGGGCACGGTGCTGGATCCGTCGAAAACTACGGTGGCCGAGTTGCTTGACACGTGGTTCGCCACGAAGGTTACGGAGGTGAGTGCGCAGAACGCTGCGGGGTACGAGATCACGATTCGCGTGCATCTCAAACCCGCCTTCGGCTCGATCACCGTGCAGCGACTGACGGCCGCTCGTGTGCAGGCGCAGTACGGGCAATGGAGAGAGGCGGGTATGGGGGAGCGCACGATGCAGACGTGCCACCTACGCCTGTCCCAGGCACTCGACCAGGCCGTAAGGTTTCAGCTCGTGGCTTCCAACGTTTGCAAACAAGTGACTCCTCCAAGATCCACCGCCGGTCGTCCCGATGTGTGGGGCAGCGAGGAGGCGAACCGCTTCCTCCAGATGGCGAAGGATGATCCCCTGTCGCCGCTGTGGCACCTGTTGCTCCTCGAAGGGATGCGCCGGGGCGAGGCGCTGGGGTTGCGCTGGGCCGACATCAGCTGGGATCGGGGCACCGCGCACATCTCGCAGAGCGTGCGGGCCGGTGTGGCCAGGGGCGAGGCGGTGATCCAGCCGCGCACCAAGACCGCCGTCGGCGCCCGCACCGTGAAGCTGACGTCGCGCACGCTCGCTGTGTTGAAGCATCACCGAGCCACGCAGGCTGAACGCCGGCTCGCCGCGGCCGATTGGGTCGATCATGACCTCATTCTGACCACCGGCAAGGGCACGCCGATCAACCCCGGCAACGTGCGTAAGCACTTTGAGGCGCTGGTGACCCGCGCCGGCGTGCGGCGGATCACCCCGCATGGGCTAGGCACACCCACGCGACACTGCTGCTGCGGCAGGGGGTGCCGGCGAAGATCGTCTCCGAGCGGCTGGGGCACGCCAACATCGGCGTCACCCTCGACACCTACAGCCACGTCCTGCCCGATATGCAGGACAGTGCCGCCGAGGCGATGGACGCAATCGTTCAGGGCGAGTAGGGTTCGATTGCGGCGGGATCGCGCGGTCGTCGCTGTTCCGTAGTCCCCATAGGCTTGTTCACGACAACAGCCCACCAGACGCGCGAGGTTACGACCTGATCGTAACCCTGTTGAGTTTGCCGAATTGATGATGCGCGGAGGGGGAGGTCTCAGGCGGCCGTCCGACGCGCGGGGGTCCGACGCGCCCACGGCCATCAATCGATGATCGAAGTACCGGTTCTGGGTTGGGGTGAGGAGCGCGGCGAACGTGGGGAGGGGGTAAATCGACAGACGGCTGGAATGGGAACACGCGGGGATGGGAAGCCCTCGTGAAATTGTGGGCAGACTGGCGACCGATCAGCGTTTGAAGCTGTCGGGCAGTCGCCCCTTATGATGCGAGACAGAGCAATGGTTAAGAGGACCGAGGACACGGCGCGCGGGATCAAGGAACTGTGGAAGCGCTACTGTAGGCGCGCCGACTACCTGGCACAGGACGACGAGTACCGAGGCGCGCTCGGCGCGTTTAGTCGGAGCTGGAACGACAGCTTCCCCGGGTACCGACTGACGAAAGTGGAGCACTCGTCCAATGTCACGCTCAGCGGCATGCCCCCCGCGCTGCACCGTGACGTCGGCGAGCGAATGCGGGTTCGCGGAGAAAAACTTGCAGCGAACCGATGGGCCGTCGTTCCCCCGGATCCGGTCGACAATGCCGTGGCCGCCTGGATGGTAGGAGTAGGAGGGCTGGTCGTCGCCGCGTTCCCCCCGGAGGACTTCCCGAGCCCGTACCCCTTCATCGCGCACCCGGCCATCATGTTCGTCTCCACGTGCCTCTACATGGATCCGTTCCTGGTCGATCCGGAACAGGCGATACGGGAGTTCCAGTTGCTGCCGACAGCGCTGGTCGAATCGCCGCGAGCCGAGCCCACCCTCGCCCATCTGCTGACGGGAGAGCCTGACGTCTTCTGGTATCTGCCGCTGTATCCGGGGATGATCATCACGGATCTGCGGTCTCCAGCTGGCGATCGATATTGATGCGGGCAAGCGCTTCCGGGTCCGGCATGGCCAGTCTATCTCGTGCTCGGCGGTCTGACTGTATGTTCCCACGAACCTAAGGTACACGAAGTGGCCAGCAATGCGTACTACCGGGCGCATTTCGATGCGAATTACATAGTTCGATACTCTTACTGGATGTTCGCAAGTCCACTGATGATCCTATTGACCGTCCGTAGGAAATCGATTACGTTGAAATGGAAACGATTACTCATCGCTATCCCATAGCTCTTGGGCCCGCATTGCATGGTCCGTGTATTGGGAAGGAGGTGCCACCCGGCTCCGCACGATCGATCGTCGCTGCCTCGTTCGAACGAATGCTCCACTAGGGGCGAGTTGCAGGAGAACGCATTCATGGCACTACGAATCGCCCGACGCGATCTGATCAAGGCATCCAGTGCGCTGGCCGGGGCGTCGGCGCTGGGACTCTCATTCGGCAGGCTGGCGAGCGCACTGGAAGTCACGCTGCGCATGGCCTGGTGGGGGTCCGAAGAGCGGCACCAGCGAACGATCGAGGCGCTCGATCTCTTCGCTGAGGTGAATCCAAATGTGGCGGAGGTCACTCCGGAGATCGGCACTTTCGACTCGCATTTCGACAAGCTCGCGGTTCAGACGGCGGGTGGGAACGCGCCGGATGTGTTCCAGATGTCGGGGCAGTACATCAATGAGTATGCGGCCCGCGGCGCGCTCCTCGACCTGAACCAATACATTCCCGACATCATTGACGTGAGCGGGTGGGACGAGAGCGTGACGCAGCACGGGCTCATCAACGGGGTCATGGCGGGGCTGCCGATCGGACTCGACGCATACACGGTCTGCTACGACGCCACGGTCATCGAGGAGAACGGCTTCGAAGTCCCCGCGGTCGATTGGTCTTGGGACGACTTCGCGGAATGGGCAACCAATATCTCTGAAACGATGGGCGAGGGGTACTACGGAACCGGCGACGCCGGTGGCCGGTACGAGCCGCTTGAGACGTTCGTCCGGCAGCGCGGCAAGACGCTCTTCAGTGAGGACGGTGCCGCGCTCGGGTTCGAGAAGCAGGACCTGATCGAGTGGTTCACCTATTGGGACGATCTGCGCAAGGCGGGTGTGGCCGCACCGGCAGAGGTCGAAGCCGCAGCCCAGGAGCAAGAGCAGTCGCCGCTCGTTCAGGGCATCGCGGCCGTCTACTGGACGACATCGAGCCAGTACGTCAACCTGCAGGGTCTTACCCAAAACGACGTCGCCCTGCATACGATGCCTCACAGCGAAGAAGGTGAGTCCGGTTCGTTCATCCGGCCAGGCTTGTTCATCAGCGCCTACGTCGATACCCAGTACGCTGAGGAGTCGGCGCAACTCATCCAGTTCCTGCTCAACGATCCTGATGCAGCTGCCATCCTGCAGACCGCTCGAGGCGTTCCGCCGTCGCCAGCGGTGCGGGAGTTGCTCATCGACCAGGTCTCAGAGGCAGAGCGTCACAGCTTCGAGTACATCACCCAGGTCACCGACATCTCGACCCAGAAGAACATCCTCACGCCGCCGGGCGGGCGAGAGGTGACCGATCTCATCAGCCGTACCTACGAGGCGATCGCGTTTGAGCAGACGTCGATCGAGGATGGGGTTGACCAGATCTTCGAGGAAGCGGCCTCGCTGCTCGGCGTGTAGTCCGCCCTGCATTAGCGTCTAAGTTCAACCCCGACCGTGTGACGCGCGATCGGGGGCTGTGAGAGGAAACACGAAGATGCCATCACTGTTCGACAAGGTTTACGGCGCGGAAGCAGCGGGTCACCATCGCCAACTCGATGGGCGATGTGACCGAGGGAATGCATTACACGCGAGATCGAGGAGAAGTTCGGGCTCCTGACCGAACTCGTGCCTCAGGAGAAGCCCTATCGCGTGCGGCCGTCCGACTGGGGCGAGGTGATGATCTACCACGAGCATCACCGGCCGCCCGGCATGACCGAGGACGGCATGGAGCGGTATCGGCTGGCCGTGACCGCGATCATCGAGAAGGGTGGCCGCATCACGGTCGAGGATCTGGCAAAGGTTTGGAAGCGGGACATCGACCCGGAGAAGTTCGGGTTCCTGCTCGGGCCACAGGACCAGGTCATCTACCACTCCCTCAAGGCAGGTATCCCCCCTTGGGAGGTTGGACGCTACGCCTCCTGGCCAGCGCTGATCGGCACCAGCAAGATGATGATCGCCATCGGTTTGGTCAATGCCTGCAACCCGCGGCAGGCCGCCCTTGATGCGCTGGACGTGGCCAGGATCAAGGACGTGCGTGGAGTGCCGGGCAATTACGCGCTCGAGGTGGCCGCCGGCATCGCGGCGGCGGCGGCCGAGGCGATGAAGCCGGATGCGACTGTCGACGGCATCATCCAGGTCGCGCTCGATCAGCTCACATCGGTTCCCCGCGCCGAGGTGGAGCTCGGGCAGGAGTGGGCACACGCGGTCAGCGACTGGCGTGAGCTCCGTCAGAAGTACGACGAGAAGTACCGCGGCCACCGGATCTCCAACGCCGTCGAAATGTTGTCGGCGGGTCTCGCGACGTTCTACCTGGCGGACGGCGACCCGGAGCAGGCGATCATTTCCAATGTCAACCTCGGGCGCGACACCGACTGCAAAGCCTATATCGCCGGCGGCCTGTCCGGCGCATTGAGAGGCATCGACGCGGTGCCCCAGCGGTGGGTCGACGTGGTGACCGAGGAGCTGCCGAACGATCCGTACACCGTGTCCCGGCGCACGCCGCGGGAGAGCGCCGAGGGGCTCTACCAGGCGATTCTCAACAACCTGCAGAGCATCAAGCAGCAGGTCGAAGCCCTGGAGAGCCAGGTTGTCGAGCAGCCCTCACTCGCGAACGCAGACTAGCCCGGAGCTTCCGGAAGCGAGAACGACTGAGACGGGCCGCCGGCATTACCGGCGGCCCGTCTTCGTGCCCTCTCGTCGCAAGGTCCTGAGAATCATGCTCGATGACGACGGCTCCTACACCGTGCCTGCCGATAGCCACGGTATCGATCGGACCCGGCCTCGCGGGGCGCACGAGGTATCCCAGGCGGTAGGTTCACCAGAACGGCGCGTACCCGATGGGCGCCTCGCGTAGCCGCGGTGCCGCCCTAGCCCTTCATTCCTGTGGTGGCAATGCCCTCAACCAAGAGTCGCTGGAAGAGCAGGAAGAGCACAAACACGGGCACGAGTGCGAGGGTCGACATGGCGAGCATCGGTCCCCAGTTGGAAATGCCGGAGGAGTCGAGGAAGAGCCGCAGCCCCAGCGACACCGTGTAGTTCTGTACGCTGCTCAGGTAGATGAGGTGACTGAGGAAGTCGTTCCAGGTCCAAATGAAAGTGAAGATGGCCGTGGTGACCAGCGCCGGTTTGCTCAGCGGCAAGATGATTTGCCAGTAGATCTGCCATGGGTTGCTGCCGTCGACCTCGGCGGCCTGGTCCAGCTCGCGCGGGATGCCGCGAATGAATTGCACCATGAGGAAGATGAAGAACGCGTCCGTTGCCAGGAAGTGCGGCACCGTGAGCGGCAGGAACGTGTCCAGCCAGCCGAAGCTTCGGTAGAGCACGTACTGCGGCACCAGGAGCACGTGTAGGGGAAGCATGAGCGTCATGAGCATCAGCGCGAACCAGAAGCGCTTGAAGGCGAAGTCCAGACGTGCAAATGCATAGGCGGCCATGGAGCACGAAATGAGATTGCCGATCACGGCGAAGGTCGACACGATGAACGAGTTGCGGAAGAACATGCCGAATGAGACGCCAATGCCAGACCAGCCAACGGAGTAGTTATCCCAGCGAAACTCCGCGGGCCATAGGTTGAGATCCGTGAAGATCAGCTCTTTTGGTTTGACCGAGCTGCTCACCATCCAGATCAGTGGGTACAGCATCACCACCGCGCCCGCAATCAGCAGGAGGTGGGTCAAAAGCCGTTGTGGTGTCAACTCTTCTCGCAATCGTTCTCGGATCACATTTGCTCTCCCTGATTGCGATCGTCGGTCCGCATGCCCGCGATCACTCGCCGTAGTGCACCCAGTACTTCCCCGAGATGAACGTCAGCGCGGTGAAGAAGGCGATGATCAGCAACAGAATCCACGCCATCGCCGACGCATACCCCATCTCGAACGAGGTGAACGCCTTCTGATAGAGATACAAGGTGTAGAAGAGGGTTGAGTCAATGGGGCCACCGGAACCACCGCTGATGATGTACGCCGGCGTGAATGCCTTGAACGCGTTGATGATCCCGAGAATGGAGTTGAAGAAGATAACTGGGCTGAGCAGGGGGAGCGTGATACGAGTGAACTTGCTCATGGTGCCCGCGCCATCTAACGACGCAGCGTCGTAGAGGTCCTGAGGGATTTGCCGCAAACCGGCCAGGAAGATGATCATGGCGGAGCCGAACTGCCAGATGTGGAGGACGATGAGGGTATCGAGGGCGAAGTCAGGACTGGAGATCCACGCCGGACCGGTGATGTCGAAAATCGCCAGCACCCGGTTGACCAAACCCTGCGCCCCGAAAACCTGTCGCCAGAGAATCGCGATCGCAACGCTCCCACCGAGCAGCGAGGGCAGGTAGTACACCGACCGATAGAACGCCATGCCCATCAACTTCTTGTTGAGGAGCATCGCGATCAGCAGTGAGAAGGCCAGGGAGAGTGGGACCGAAAACACGACATAGGTGAACGTGACGCGGAGCGACGTGAAATACCGGGGATCATCGGTGAACATCTTCGAGTAGTTCGCCGCACCCACCCAGTGCGGCGAGGTGAGGAGATCAAAGTCCGTGAAGGAGTAGTACAGCGACCACAAGAGGGGTCCTGAGGTGAGCACGAAGAATCCAACAAGCCACGGAGCCAAAAACATGTAGCCGTAAAGGTTCCGCTTGAGCGCTCGTGTCATCAGGCGCGAGGATGATCTCACCCGCACGCCGGCGGTCGGTGTGTCAGTTGCAGGAGCAGCGCGTCCGCTCACGTGCAGTCCTTCCTCTTGGCGAACCCCGGCGTCCGTCGCCACGGAACCGTGCCGCCCTGGTTGCTGCTGGACAAGACGAAACCAACGTAATCGTTTGCAGCATAACTGTCAATAGTCCCCGTGAATGAGTCGTGCTTCGTCCCGATTCTTGGTGAGGCGCGATGGCATGCTCTGCTAGAGCGGTCCTCGGACGTCCCAGCCGGTGATGCGTGCATCAGGAATTTCGAGGAGAGTGACGACAGCGAACGTGAGCACGATACAGCCTTCCTCGAGATGACCACCCACGGCGCGCTCGGCATCTGAGATGGCGATGTGAGCGTGAATATCGCCGTCGACGACGAGCCCCGTCACGGCGATGATGTCGTACGGCCCCTGATCGCCAAAGAAGATATTGCCCGGCGGCATGTTCGTCGTTTCAACGACATGGACCCGGTGTGCTCGCACGGAACCCACGCCCGAAACGATGGTGGCGTTGTGGATTCCAAGGCATGCAACAGCTCCTCGCAATGCCTGCAGGATGTCTTCCCCAGGGTCGAAACGCACCAGATGGCGTGAGCGTCCGACGTCTGTGTATGCATGGTATCCGGCTCCTTGTGTGCGGGGCAGCGGCGAGACGTTGACATCGATTTTGGAAACGATTACGTTAGGATCATACTTCAGCCTTTGCACACTCGCTATCGCGGACCTTGAGGATGCCATGTCGACATCGAAGATCAAGGATGTAGCGGCACACGCCGGCGTGTCTGTCGCTTCGGTGAGCCGAGCGCTCTCAGGTCGACCCGGCGTCAGCGAGGCCACACGGCGGCGGGTGCTGATTGCTGCGCGCGAATTGGACTATCGACCCGATGAAGTCGCTCGTTCGCTTCGCCGCCGGCAAACGAACCTCATCGGCTTGGTGATCTCGACGATCGAGAACGAGTTTTTTACGCAGGTCGCGCACGCTGCCGAGCAAGCCGCGCTGCGCCACGGGTTCAATTTGCTGATCAGCAGCACGGACGAGCGCCTCGATCGAGAGGAAGCCAGCATCGCGGTGCTGCGCCAGCAGCTCGTCGCCGGGATCGTGCTGGCGCCAGCGCCGGGAGACGCGAGTCTCCGCGACTACCTGTCGGTGGACGAGCCGCCCATCGTTCTCATCAATCGCGACATCGGCGACGCGCGGTACCCCTCCGTGCTCGCAACAGACGAGCAGGGAGCGTACGAGTGTATCAAGTGGCTGATCGGCGAGGGACGACAACGCATCGGTGTGATCTGTGGGCTCGACAACATCTCCACGACACGTGAGCGACTCCAAGGGTACATCCGCGCCCTGCATGACGCGAAGGTACAGCGTTATCCCGAGCTAGAGCTCTCTGGACACGCCACGACCCAAGGCGGATACCAGGCAGCGAGCGACTTGATGATCCGCGCCAAGCCACCCGACGCGATCTTCGTGCACAACAACGTGATGCTCGCGGGAGCCATGCTCGCCCTGCAGGACCTCGGGATCACCTGGCCGTCGCATGTTGACATCGCTGGCTTCGGTGCGTTCCAAGCGGCCAGCCTGTATCGACCACCGCTCACCGTGATCCAACAGCCAACGTATGAAATGGCCGATCGAGCGGTCAGTCTCTTGGTGCAGCGCATCCATGCTCGCGACGGCTCGGCGCCGCAACACCTTCTCCTGCCAAACCGATTGGTCACTCGGGACGAGTGGATGCAGCAGCGCGTCGAGCGCGGGCGGTGGGTGCGACTGCATCCACAGCGAGCCCAGTTCCCTGATGTGGGCGAGAGAGTCGAGGTGACGCCAGACCGGCGATAGCGCACGGAACCTGATCGGACTCGCGCCACGTGTGACGACCGATCCTTGGAATACCTGCTCCCTCTCCAACCAGTGGCGAGGGACCATCGAAGGAGACCAAAGCGTGCGGATAGCTTTTATTGGACTCGGGGCGATGGGACGGCCCATGGCTGCCAACATCGCGTCGTCGGACGTTGAGTTGACGGTATTCAATCGTGACGCGACCAAGGCCTCCGAGCTACAGCAGCATGGGGCCCATGTGAGCAGCTCGCCAATGGACGCCGCCCGGTCAGCCGACATCGTTTGCACCTGCGTTTCAGATCCTGAGGCCCTCGAAGGTGTCTTGCTCGGTGATCACGGTGCTATCGCAGGAGCCACGCCGGGTACCCTCTTCATTGATTTCAGCACGGTCGACCCGGGGACCAGCCGGAGCATGGCCGATGCCGCAAAATCCGCCGGCTGCGAGTACGTCGAAGCGCCTGTAAGTGGCGGGGTGCGCGGCGCTACGTCGGGTTCGCTGACGATCATCGTCGGTGGGTCGGTGGAGAGCCACGAGCGAGCCCTGCCGGTGCTACAGATGGTAGGGACCCAAATTACGCGCGTAGGCGAGGTTGGCGCTGGCAGCACAGTCAAGCTCATCAACCAAATGCTCGTCGGGGCCAACCTCGCCGCGGTGCTCGAGGCGTTTGTCCTCGGGAAGCGTTCAGGAATATCGCCGCAAATGCTCTACGACATCGTGCATGCCTCGTCTGGTAACAGCGGCATGCTTAATCGTGCGGTCCCGGGCAACCTGCTGCCGCGCAACTTCGATCCTGGATTCACGGTCGGCCTGCTGTTGAAGGACCTCCGCCTGGCCGCGGAATCGGCGGATGCGTTTGGAATGTCGCTCCAGATGGTTGAAGCCGCGCGACGTGTGTTCGAAGAAGCGCAACTGGAGGGGCTGCAGGACCAGGACATGACGGCTGCCATCTTGCCGATGGAGCGCCGGTACGGCGTGGAAGTTGTTGAGGAGGGTTAGGAGATGGGAACTGTGACACGCGTAGAGGCGGCGCATCGGCACCTGTTGTCGACGGAGTTGCTTGAACGAGCACGCGAGCAGGCTGCTGCGACCGTGTACGAGGCTGCAGGACAATCCGGCGCGATGGATGCGGGAGTCCACGCGGTCGGACCAAGGATGCAGTTGTGCGGGCCCGCGCTGCCCCTACGATGCCAGCCAGGAGATAACCTCACGCTGCACGCAGCAATCGCGGTCGCACGTCCAGGGGACGTGATCGTGGCCGATGTGTCTGACTTCGTCGAGGCGGGGCATTGGGGCGAGGTCCTCACGGTGGCTGCCCAGGCGAAAAAGATCGCTGGTCTCGTGATCAATGGTGGTGTGCGGGACGTCGAAGCCGCGCAGCGACGATCGTTCCCCGTGTTTGCTCGTGGCGTTTCGATGAAGGCCACGGTGAAGCGGGTCTTCGGAGCTATCGACGTGCCGGTGACGTGCGGCGGGGTCAATGTTCGGCCGGGCGATCTGGTTCTCGCCGACGACGATGGAGTTGTCGTGGTCGCGGCCGAGCGGGTAGAGGACGTGCTGCAAAAGGCCGTGGAGCGGGAAGATCGTGAGCGCGATGTAATGCAGCGGCTCGAGGCCGGCGAGCTCACCCTCGATATCTTGGGATTTCGCGGTGCTCTGGACGCATTGGGAGTTCAGCTCGTCGAGGGCAACGGCCATGGAGGCTAGCCCTCCGGAGCGCCGCGTCCCCATTCGCGTTCTCCAGCGGCTCGGGATGGACATCCTCACCGCAGTCGGATTGGACCCGGAATCCGCCGATATGGTTGCCCACTCACTTGTGACGGCGGATGCGCGGTTAGTATCGAGTCATGGTCTGGTGCGGCTCCTCCCCGAGTATGTCCGTAGGCTCTCGCAAGGGACGACAAATCCCGCACCGTCCATTCAGGTGGTGAGTCGACGTGCAAGCGCAGCGGTCCTGGATGCGGACGGTGCCCCGGGACAGATCGCCGGGATCAGAGCCATGGAGCTGGCTATCGATATGGCCCGAGAGCACGGCGTGGCGGCAGTAGGAGTCCGTGCAAGCTCTCACTTCGGCATGGGGGCGCTGTACGTTGAGCGCGCCGCAGACGCCGGAATGATCGGACTTGCGTTCACCAACGCGACGCCGAATATGCCGCCAGCCGGTGGGCGAGGACGCTTCCTCGGTACCAACCCGATTGCGGTCGGCGTGCCGAATCCGGACGGGGATCCGTTGGTTCTCGACATGGCAACCAGCGTTGTGGCCCGAGGCAAGATCGTCATGGCCGAGAAGGAGGGACGATCGATCCCGCCGGGCTGGGCGATTGACGCTGAAGGTCGCCCGACCGTCGAACCGAGCGCCGCGCTGGTCGGCGCAGTGCTCCCAATGGCCGGATACAAGGGAGCTGGGCTGGCACTGATGATCGACGTGCTGTGTGGTGTGCTCACAGGAGCTGCGTTTGGGACGCACGTCGTGGATCTATACGACACAGGCGCTGATAGGCAGAATGTCGGCCACTTCTTCATGGCGCTGGACGTAGAAGCGTTCATGCCCGCTGACGCGTTCAACGCGAGAATCAATCAATACGTCGCAGAGGTGAGAAGCCAGCCGAGACTTCCTGACGTTGAGCACATTTTCCTGCCTGGTGAGCTGGAGTTCGCAGCTGCGAGACGCTCGAGAGTCGAGGGCGTTCCTGTCTCACCTGCAGGATGGAACGAGCTGAACGAGATGGCGGATCGCTGGAACGTCCGGCAGCTGGATGAACGACTACGGAGCTTGTCTTCGGTTGACTAGCATGACGAAGCGTAGAACGGAGGTAGTGAGCCGGGTCCGTTCGAAAGATGTCAGTGCAACCATGGAGGTGGAGTGATGAGCGGGCAGAGTGAATATGCTGTGGTCGTCAAGCGAGAGGGTGGGCTGGGCGAGACAGTCTTGCAGCGCGCCGACGATGAGAAGCTAGCTCGAGGGTACTTTGAGGGATACGCCAGGACCTACCAGGGGAATGGCCAGCGAGGCGAGCTCGTGCTACGAAACGAGACGACAGGAGAGGTGCTCGAGGAGCGCACGATGCGCGGGTAGGGGGCCAGCTACTCGGAGCTACCATCCAGCACGCCGCGTTCATACGGGAACGACATCCGAAGCTTAGCGTCGAGGCCCTGGGGAGAGACAGACCGTACCCATTTGGTACCCATCATGAAGAGCAAGCGGAAACGGCCTTCCGCAGGGAAGGCCGTTTCCATTGATTTTACGGGATTTTCTCGGTACGCCCGGCAGGATTCGAACCTGCGACCTCTTGCTCCGGAGGCAAGCGCTCTATCCACTGAGCTACGGGCGCGTGGCCACGTCGAGTCTGGCAAGATGGTACGGGTGCAACTCCCGTCCCGCCCGGACTCCGGCTGGCAACCCGGATTGTACCGCATTCCCGGTCTACCCGTCCGCTCCCCCCTTGCCATCTCCCCCAGCCGGCGCTACCGTGGCAGACGCCGCCAGGCAGCACGACCGTCGTGCCCGCAGCGACGCTCGACCCGGTGATCATCCCAATGGCGACCAAGTTTCCGCTACCTGTATGCGCATCTCACGGCGACCGGCCATGAGGCCACACGCATTCGCGCAGCGGACCTTCGCCTCGCTGGCCGTCCGCAACTACCGGCTCTACTTCTTCGGCCAGGCGATCTCCCTGTCCGGCACCTGGATGCAAACCGTCGCTCAGGGGCTCCTCGTGCTTGCGCTTACGGGCTCGGGCACGGCCCTGGGCGTCGTCACCGCGCTGCAGGCGCTGCCAGTCCTGCTCTTTGGCGCGTGGGGCGGCGTGATGGCGGACCGTCTGCCCAAACGGAACGTCCTTTACGTCACGCAGGCCATCTCCGGTTTGTCGAGCCTGCTGATGGGAGTTCTCGTCATCACCGATGTCGTGCGCCTCTGGATGGTGTTCGCGCTGGCCATTGTGCTCGGCTGCGTCAAGGTCTTCGACAACCCCACCCGGCAAACGTTCGTGCGCGAGATGGTAGGGAGGGAGCGGCTCACCAACGCCGTCTCGCTCAACTCGACGGAGATGAACCTGGCCCGCGTGATCGGTCCGTCCATCGCCGGAATCATGGTCGCCACGGTCGGGCTCGGCGCCTGCTTCATCGTCGACGGACTCTCCTATGCGGTCGTGATCGCGATGCTCCTGCGCATGCGCGCGGACGAGCTCACGCCCGCGGCGCGGCTGCCGCGCGCCAAGGGGCAGTTGATGGAAGGGCTTCGCTACGTCTGGGCGACGCCGGTGCTCCGCAACACGCTCGTGATGATGGCGATCATCGGCACCTTCACCTACGAGTTCAACGTTGTGTTGCCACTGCTCTCCGAGTTCACGTTCGAGGCCGGCGCGAGCGGGTATGCGGCGCTCACCGCCGCGATGGGCATCGGCGCGGTGGTTGGCGGGCTCTACACGGCCAGCCGGCGCCGCAGCACGCCGCGCATGCTCGTGATCTCGGCCGTGCTGTTCGGAAGCTCGGTGCTGCTCTCGGCCATGGCGCCCACCCTCGGGTTCGCCGTTGCCGCGATGGTGATCGTCGGGTTCTTCTCGATCAACTTCACGTCACTGGGCAACGTCACCCTGCAGCTGGAGAGCGCGCCCGAGATGCAGGGGCGGGTGATGTCGCTCTGGTCGGTGGCGTTCCTTGGCTCCACACCGATCGGCGGACCGATGATGGGGTCGATTGGCGAGCATGCCGGCGCCCGTGTCGCGCTTCTGATCGGCGGCTTGGCCGCGATCGTTGCCGCAGGCGTCGGGCTCATGGCGGTTCGTCGTGCAACGCAAACGCGTCCGGCTCCGGCGGTCGAGTAGGTGTCCCGCTCGGAATGCCGGCGAGGAGAATGTTTGTCGATTGTCTCGAGAGATTATGATGTCAATTGCTGCACCACCCGAGCGGGAAACCGGTGCGATGGATTTGCATGCCGCGCTGGCGCACCGCCTGGCATGAACGGGAAGGTGACGGCATGATCGACGTGCGGGTGCACACCAACGGCACCGGGCCGCAGAGCGGGCTTCCGGTTGACCACATCAACGAGGCCCTGCTCGACGACCAGACGCTGTTGTGGGTGGATGTGGCCGATCCGGACACCAGTGAGCTGGCCCTCATCGAGCGGGAGTTCGGATTTCACCCGCTGGCCATGGAGGATGCGCGAAAGCGTCACCAGCGGCCCAAGGTGGATTTCTACGACAAGTTCCTGTTCATCGTGTTCTACTCGCTGGAGATGGACGGGACACGACCCAAGACCCGGGAGCTCGCCCTGTTCGCCGGCCGCAACTATCTCGTAACCGTGCACGACGGCGCCATCACCGCGGTCAACGAGACGGCGCAGCGCTGGCGCGAGAATGGCACCCGCCGCGGTCACCGCAACGTCGGGCTGCTCGTCTACTCGTTGCTGGATGCCATCGTGGATGACTACTTCCCGGTCGTCGACCGGATTTCCGAGCGCATCGAGGACCTCGAGGTGAAGATCTTCGACCACTTCGATCGGCAGGCGCAGGAGGACATCTTTACCCTCAAGAAGGATCTGCTGGCGGTTCGTCGTGTGCTGGCGCCCGAGCGCGATGTGATGAATGTGCTGGTGCGACCGGAGTCACCCGTGTTCGGTGACGAGACCGTAGTCTATTTCCAGGATGTCTACGATCACATCCTGCGCGTCACCGATGCGGTCGACACCTACCGCGACCTGCTTGCGAGCTCCCTCGACGCCTTCCTTTCGATCACGTCGAACCACCTCAACCAGATCATGAAGACGCTCACCGCGTCGTCCATCATCCTGATGACGGTGACCCTCGTCGCCAGCATCTACGGCATGAACTTCACGCACATGCCCGAGCTCGGCTGGCATTTCGGGTACGCCTGGGCGTTGGGGCTGATGATCGCCCTTGGAGCCGGTCTGTTCCTGATGTTTCGGCGGATCGACTGGTTCTAGGTGGCGCCACCGGCGGGTAGCGTCACGCGAAACACCGTGCGACCTGGCTCGGATTCCGCCGCGATCGTGCCGCCGTGCTCCTCGGTGATGATGCGCCAGACGGTGTCGAGACCCAGCCCGGTGCCGACCCCCTGTGGCTTGGTGGTGAAGAACGGCTCGAAGATGCGGCTGAGCTGCTCGGGCGGGATCCCGGTTCCGCCATCCTCGATCTCCACGGTCACCTGGTCGCCGTCTCGCATGGTCCGAATCCGAATCGTTCCCGCGCCATCCATGGCGTCGATGGCGTTGTCCAGCAGGTTGGTCCAGACCTGATTGAGCGAGTTGCCGAACATCCGGATCGGCGGCAGCCCACGGTCGAACTCGCGCTCGACCTGGACGTTGCGCAGGCGATGGCCGAGGATCACGAGCGTGTTTTCGATGCCGTCATGGAGATCGCCCTCATGCTCGGTCGCCCGGTCCATGTGGGAGTAGCCCTTGATCGCCTGCACGAGATCAGCGATGCGCCGGCTGCTCTGGGTGATGATCTCCGACGCCTCTCTCAGCGCCAGAGACTCCGTGATCCAGCGCAGTGCCGCTGGCATGGCGTCGGCCGACACCTCTCCGGCCAGCGCCTCAAGCTCGGACTCACCGATACCCGCTTCCACGAGCGCCGGCGCGAATGTCCACCCGTCCTCGATATTGCGTGCCTCGAGCCAATCCTCAATGGCCGTTTCCTGCTCGCTCATCGCCAGCGGATCCGTCGGCGCCGGAGCGTCGGACATGCCGGGCAGACTCTCGATGAGCCGCTCGATGACCTCGCACCGCTCGACACCGCCGTCCGCGGTCAGCATCGCCCGCATCGCCTCGTCGCGACGCTGAATGATGCCCTGCATGCCGCCGCTGGCGCGCTGGATCGCCGCTGCCGGGTTGTTGAGCTCGTGTGCCAGCCCGGCCGAGAGCTTGCCGAGCGCGGCCATCTTCTCGAGATAGCGGGCGCGTTCCTCCTGTTCGAGACGGGCGGCGCGCTCCTCCAGCTCCCTGGCGCGGTTGCGCTCGGTGACGTCCCGGAAGAAGCCGTGGGTGGCGACCACCTCCTCGCCGATCAGGCGGGAGGTCACGCTCCCCTCGACCGGTACCGGATGGCCGTCCTTGGCCACGAACACCGTCTCGATGAACGAAATCGGCTCGCCGCGGATCGCGCGCATGAACTCGACCTGGCAATGGTCCATCGCCGCCGGATCGACGATGTCCCAGATCGTCATGTGGGCGAGATCGGCGTCGGTGTAGGCGAGGGCGCGCCGCCAGGCCGCGTTGACGAACTCGAAGGTGCCGTCCGGCCGGACACTCTGGATCATGTCCGACGCGTTCTCGATCACCGCCTGGTAGCGCTGCTCGCTCTCGAGAAGGCGGAGATCGGTATCTGAGGTGGACTCGTTGTGCATGCTGGCCTCCGGGTGGCAGCTGCGGTCGTGCCCTGCCATCGCTCGGTGCGCATCGCGTTCTCAAGGTCCCATGCGTAGCGTATGATGTGGCCGGGACTCATACAAGCGTTTGCAATAGCCAATGCGTGCGCGTCGTCGGTTCGCTCGAAGAACCGGACCCATCCATCGAGGCGGGTGCGCGACGGAGAGTCGCAGAATGACGTCGAAGCCGATCATCCTGACCGTCGACGATGACCGCGAGGTCCTCCGGGCAATCGCGCGGGATGTGCGTCATGGGTTCGGGGAGCACTTCCGCGTGCTCCGCGCGGAGTCGGGGGATCGCGCGCTGGAGGTGCTGCGGCGCCTGCGGCTGGCCAACGAGCCGGTGGCGTTGCTGCTCGTCGATCAGCGCATGCCGGGAATCACCGGCGTGGAGCTGCTGGTCGATGCCATGCGCCTCTATCCGGAGGCCAAGAAGGCGCTGCTCACGGCCTACGCCGACACCGACGTCGCCATCACCGCGATCAACGAGATTCGCCTCGACCACTACCTCGTGAAGCCGTGGGATCCGCCCGAGCAGCGCCTCTACCCGGTGCTCGATGACATGCTCGACGACTGGACCGCGACCCACCCGGCGGACTTCGATGGGGTGCGCGTGATTGGTCACCGGTGGTCGCAGCAGTCTCATGTCGCTCGCGACTTTCTGGCGAGGAACCAGGTGCCCTACCGGTGGCTCGACCTCGCCTCGGACCCCGAGGCCGCGGAGCTGCTCGAGCTGACCGGCGTGCGATCGAACCAGTGCCCGGTTCTGATCTTTTCCGACGGTGACGTGCTCACGCAGCCGACCAACGAGCAGATCGCCGAGAAGGTTGGTCTTCGTGGCACCATCGAAGTGCCGTTGTACGACCTCATCATCATCGGCGGCGGACCAGCCGGTCTGGCCGCGGCGGTGTATGGCGCTTCGGAAGGGCTCAGCACGCTGATCGTCGAGCGCGAGGCGGCGGGCGGGCAGGCGGGGCAGAGCTCGAGGATCGAGAACTACCTCGGGTTCCCGAGCGGGCTCTCCGGAGCGGATCTCTCCCGCCGTGCGATGACCCAGGCGCGACGCTTCGGCGCCGAGTTTCTGCTCACTCACGAGGTCACCGGCATCAGGAACCATGTGGGGGTGGTCGGCGTCACGCTCAGCGACGGCACGGAGGTGCGGGCGCACTCGGCGATCATCGCGACGGGGGTCTCGTACCGCCTGCTCGACGCACCTGGTGTCGCGAGCCTGACCGGCCGGGGCGTGTACTACGGTGCCGCGGTCTCCGAGACGGCGTCGGTGCGAGGCGAGGATGTGTTCATCATCGGGGCCGCCAACTCGGCCGGCCAGGCTGCGATCTACCTCTCAAACGTCGCGCGCTGCGTGACCGTGCTCGTCCGCGGCGCCACGCTGTCCGCCAGCATGTCGCACTACCTGGCGGAGCGGATCGAGGCAACGCCGAACATCGACCTCCGATACCAGACCACCGTCGAGGAGGTGCGAGGCAATGACCACCTCGAGGAGGTCGTGCTGCGAAACAGCGAAACCGGCGAGGTGCAGGCCGAGGACGCGCAGGCGCTCTTCGTCTTCATTGGCGCGGCCCCCCGCACGGAGTGGCTGGGAGATTCCGTCGCGAGAGACGAGCGCGGCTTCATCCTCACCGGTCCAGACGTGTTGTCCAGGGCGGGAGCGCGGGTGTGGCGTGAGGATCGTGATCCGTACCTGCTGGAAACCAGCATCCCTGGTGTGTTTGCCGCGGGCGACGTGCGCCTGGGCTCGGCAAAGCGGGTGGCGACGGCTGTGGGCGAAGGCGCCACCGCGGTGCTCTCTGTCTGGCAATACCGCGCCGCGAAGGGACTCTAGACGCGCTCAACGCATCGTTGAAGGCAGGATGCCGAGCTCGGATCTGTATTTGGCAACGGTCCGTCGCGCGATGCGGATGCCCTGGTCGAGGAGCACATCGCAGATCTCGCGGTCGGTGATGCTGTTGCCCTGGCTCTCCTCGTTCTCGATGATCTCCTTGATTACGTCCTTCGTGCTCAACGACGGTCGGAAGAAGTCGCTGTAGGGAATCACCTTGTGGTTCGGCAGCATCACGTACTTGTTCGCGGTGGCGCGACTCACGGTGGACTCATGCACGCCGACCTGCTGGGCGACGAGCGCGCGGGTCAGCGGCTTGAGGTTGCGAACGCCGCCGCGCAGGAACTCCTCCTGGAATTCGCAGACCACCCGGCTGATTTTGAGCAGCGTCTCCCGGCGCTGGTCGATGTTGGAGATGAACAGGCGCGCCCGGTTTGAGTACTGCCGGATGTGCTCGCGCTCCTCGGCGCTCATGCCCTCCGCCGCCGCGGCCATCAACTCCTCATCGAGCTCGCCGTCTTCTTCGGGCTCCTCTCGAGGCTCCTCATCCATGTGCTTCGCCGCCTCGGCCATCACTTCCCGGCGCTCCTTCGCACCCTGCCGGGAGATGCGCGTCAGCAGCTCGCTGTAGACGCCATTCATGCGAAGGTAGTTGTAGCGGCTGTCGACCACTTCGATCACGAGGTCGTCGTTGTCGATGCGAACGATCACGTCGGGGGAGACGAGGGGACTGTCGGTGGGGGTGCCCCATGAACGCGCCTGCTGCGACTGCAGCGGGTGCGGGTTGAGCCGGTCGCGGATGAAGTCGCGGGCCACCTCGATATCGTCCGGCGAGACGCCGAGCTGCCGCGCGAGCTTTCCGAATTTGTGGGCACCGAGGTCATCGAGGTGGTTATCGATCAGGTAGCTCACGTGCTCGGGCACGTCTTCGCCGGATTTGCGCAGGTAATCCGCCTGGAGGTGGAGGCACTCGGCGAGCGAGCGCGCGCCGACCCCAACGGGGGCGACGTCCTGAATCACCTCGAGGACACCTTCGATCTCCTCCCTCGGGCGGGCGAGCTCGGTGGCGATGTCGTCGAGCTCGTCGGCAAGGAAGCCGCGCTCGTCCAGGGACTCGACGAGATACTCGGCGATTGCGTGCTCGTGGTCCTCGAGCAGGATGCGGGCGTCCGAGAGGATCGTGTCAAGCGGGTCGGTACGGGACGCCACGATCGAGAGCGGGTCGAAGTCGTCGTCCGCCTCGGAAGCGACACTGGAGACGCGTGTCTCGTTCTCATCGTAGAGATCGCCGGAGTGGTCGATGGACTGGGTCGGCTCGGCGCGGCAGGTCGGGCACCAGGTGCCTTCCAGAGCCGTGCCGCACGCGGGACAGGTGGAGCGGTCTTCGAGCTCGAGGGCAGGGTTGGAGAGCAGCTCCTGCTCGATCACCGCCTGCAGCTCCTGCTGCGAGAGGCTGAGGATGTAGTTCGCTTCAATGAGGCTCGGCGAGACCCATTGGCGCATTTCTGGTGAAAACTCGAATCCTGCTTCCATGGGCTTTCACTGTCCATTCTTCTGACGGCTGATGCCAGAAATGCGATACTTTAGTATTCGCGGCACGCGTGCCTGGTGCGCAAGAGCCGGCTCGCGGCGTCTGTTCCACGGAACTTCCCCCACAGTATAGGGTGCGCTCGGTTTGGTGGCAAGAATCTTGCTATAGAAAGCCCGCTGTGACGCGCGTTCAGTCGCCTGCCTGTAATTCAGCGATACTGACCACAGAAGCCTTCGCTGTGCGAGGAACGACTGCATGCGCGCATTCCGGGTAGCGCGGTTGCTGGACGTCGATGTCCACATCCACCCCACATTTCTGCTCATCATTCTCTGGGCCGTGCTCAAGTGGGGCATCGGCCCGAATGGCGGTCCTGGTGCGCTGGCGCTTGGGCTCGCGTTCGTGCTGCTCATCATGGCGTCGGTCGTTATCCACGAGTTCGGCCATGTCATCATGGCGCGTCAGTTTGGCGTGCAGGTGCTCGATGTCACGCTCTGGCCGTTCGGCGGCGTCGCGCGGATTGAGCAAATCCCCGCGAGCCCGCGCAGCGAGTTCCTGATCTCGCTTGCCGGTCCGGCCATGAACCTCGCGATCTTCGTCGCGCTGCTGCCGGTGCTGCTGCTGATCGGGCTCGTCGGCGGGCGGGATGCGCTCCTCACCGGCGCGCAGCTGTTCGACCGCATTACCGTCACCGGATTGATCACCTATGTCGCACTGACCAACCTGCTCATCATGGCTTTCAACATGATTCCAGCCTTCCCGGTCGATGGCGGCCGCGTGCTGCGGTCCATGCTCACCGGGGTGGTGGGCCGGGAGCGGGCGACCTCCATTGCCGTCGCACTGGGAACAGCCCTCGCGGTTGCGGCGGTTGTATGGGGTATCTGGGATCGATCGATCGTCCTCATCGCCGTCGGCCTGTTCGTCGCGGTGGCGGCGCAGGCCGAGTCGCGTGCCGCCCACGCTGAATACGGCATGCGCCGGCTGCGCGTCGGGCAATTCTCGCTCTGGGACATGGGCGGCATCTCGCCGGAGCAGCCGCTCACGCTCGCGCTCCGCGGCGGCCCGCGTGACCTTGTCGTGACCCGCAACGGCGAGGTGGTGGGCATGCTGTGGCGTACCGACCTGCTCGGCGGGCTGCAGGGCGGTGTGGCCGGACGCACCGTCGGCGACGTGATGGACCGATCTGTCTCTGTTGCCGATGTCAACGATTCGGTGCTCGACGTGCAGCAGATGATGAACACCATGAACCGCTGGGCTGTACCGGTGACCGAGAATGGACAGTACAAGGGCATCTTCACGGCGGACCGGTTTGTGCACCTGCACCGTCAGGTCATGCCGCCGCTCTTCTCCGGATGGTCGATCCCGGAGGTTTGGAAGGAAGCCATACGACATAATCTGCGGGTGCGGCGATAACTCCGACGAGTTGACGCGGAATTGCGCTGACCGTAAAGTAGACGTACGGAAGTGCGGAGCACTTCTGACAGGAGGCTCGTGACCATGAAGGTGTCGACACGGGGAGAATACGGTGTCAGGGCGATGGTGGCATTGGCCCGGCATTTTGGTGAAGGCCCGCTGTCGATCGCTGACATCGCCCGGGAGTCTTCGGTACCGCCTGCGTACCTCGAGCAGCTCATCGCCCCGTTGCGACGGGCCAGCCTGGTGACCAGCAAGCGCGGCGCCCATGGCGGCTACACGCTGGCGCGCTCACCCGAGTCGGTCCGCATCGGCGATATCTACAGGGTCATGGAGGGCCCGGTAGCGCCGATGGACTGCGTTTCCGAGAACGAGGACGATCAGACCTGCCCGCTCATCGAGGGGTGCGAGACTCGACCCGTGTGGCTGAAGGTGCGGGACTCGATCGTCGAGGCGCTCGACTCCACCACGCTTGCTGATCTCGCGCACGGTGGCCAGCGCGGCGCGGGCGTCGCTCCAGTCGACGTCAAGACGAGCGCCTGATCCCCACCACACATCAACGCGGAGCAACCAACCCATGACCTATGGCCGGGAAGGCATCTACCTGGACCATTCGGCGACGACCCCGACCGACCCGGCGGTGGTCGATCTCATGGTCCCGTATTTCACTGAGCACTTCGGCAACCCCAGCAGCATCTACCAAATCGGACAGGAGGCCAGGGCAGCGATCGATCGCGCTCGCGGCCAGGTGGGCCGGGTGGTCAATGCCTCGCCGCGCGAGGTGCTGTTCACCAGTGGCGCTACCGAGAGCAACAACCTCGCGCTGCGCGGGGCAGTCGGCGCGTGGCGGGAGCGCCACGGCGATGGTGACCGGCCGCACCTGATCGTCTCGGCGATCGAGCACCATGCTGTCCTCGACGTCGCGCTGATGCTGGGAGATGGCGGAGTCGATGTGGACATCATCGGCTGCGATGCGAGCGGAGAGGTTGACGTCGATGCGCTGGAACGGGCGATCCGTCCGGAAACCTGCCTGATCAGCGTCATGCTCGCCAACAACGAGATCGGGACCATTCAGCCCGTTGCCGACATTGCGCGACGCGCACACGAGCATGGCGTGCCGGTGCATACGGATGCGGTGCAGGCGGCAGGGTTGCTCGACATTTCGGTGGATACGCTCGGCGTCGACATGCTGTCGCTCTCGGCGCACAAGTTTTACGGCCCCAAGGGCGTCGGCGTGCTTTACATTCGCAAGGGCAGGTCCATCCAGTTCCAGCAGCGCGGCGGCGGGCAGGAGTCCGGGCGGCGCGGTGGGACGGAAAATGTGCCGCTCATCGTCGGCATGGGCGAGGCGCTGGTACGGGCCGATGCCATGCGCCAGCAGTATGTGGAGCACTGTCGCGTGCTGCGCGACCACCTCTGGGGCCTCTTGCAGCAGCGCGTGCCCGGTGTGCTCCGCAATGGTACCGACGATCCGGACGGCGCGCTGCCGAACATTCTCAACGTCGTGCTGCCAGGAGTACAGGGCGAGACGATGCTGCTCAATCTCGACCTGCTAGGCATCGCGGCGTCGGCCGGGTCTGCCTGTACGACTGGGAATGCCGAGCCGAGCCACGTGATCCGCGCTATCGGCCGTACCGATGAGCAGGCCCGCGCGACCATCCGCTTCTCAGTGGGTCGGGGGAACTCGGTCGATGAGATCGAGCGTGCCGCCAGCGCCATTGCCGAGAGCGTCGCTCGCGTCCAGTCACTCAGCGGAGAAGCGAGCCGGGCGGGGTAAGCTCGCGCAGCGTCAGAGCAACCTTCATCGCATCCTGCCAGCCGATGGCGCCGCCCTCGCCGGACCAGCAGGCACTCAGCACGGCGGCGACATAGCCCCAGGACCGCACCGTCTCCCACGGCACGCCGGTGACCTCCGACCAGATGTCGATCCGTTGCCGCTCGATCGTGGCGAGTCCCGGGTGGTGCTGGATGGTGTTCGGGTTGTACGTGAACGCGCCGAACTCGTAGCCGGGCGGGCCGATAAGCCCTTTCGGATCGATCACGGTCCAACCGTTCGACGCGTTGCGCAGCACGTTGTAGTGGTGCAGGTCACCGTGCAGGAACACGGCGGGCCCGTCGTATTCCTCGATGAGCCGTTCCCGCATGTCCAGCGCGCGCTCGATTTCCGCGCGGTGCTCGCGCCAGAGGCTGGTCGACGGGTCGACCTCGCCCAGCGCCCGTGAGTATTCCAGCACCGGCACCAGGTCGCCCTTCCACGGCTCGACGTCCACCTCTGATGCCATTCTCGCCGCGAGTCCGGCGACGGCGCGGGTGATCGCCGCGTCCCGCTCCAGGGTGGGAGCATTGGTCGGCATGATCGCGCCCGGCACAACGCGCTCCATCACGAGCACGCCCCGGTCGATATCGAAGCTCAGCAGCCGGGGGCCGATGCGAGCATCCGAGAGCGCCCGTACCGCCGCGACCTCAGGCGGCTGTTCCGCGTTCGGCACGGTGCATTTCAGCACGATGTCCCTGCCGCCAGCACACTGCGCGAAGAAGACAAGATGATAGGAGAGGGGAGGCTCTCCCGCGACGATGTGCGCATCGAGTCCCGCGAGGACCTGCTCCAGCACCGCGGGCAGCTCCTCGAGCCAGCGGTCGACGCCCGCGCGGCCATGCACCGCGCGCAGGTTGCGGAGCAGCTCGTCAGGCAGCGCGAGGGGCATGTGGCCGGGCACCTGCAGCTGCATCATCCTGCATCCTCGCCTGCCGCATCCTCGGGCGGTGTTTGCACGGCGTTCGCGAGAACATCCTGCCCCGGCTCGCCGTTGATGATGCCGAGGCTCGGCAGCTCGGCCAGCGACGACAGACCAAAGTGCCGAAGGAAATCCGCCGTGGTGCCGTACTGGATCGGGTTGCCGATCGTCGGACGCCGGCCAACCGGATCGATCAGGCTCCGCGCGTGGAGCGTGGCGATCACGCCCGAGCAGTCCACGCCGCGAACCGCCTCGATCTCGCTTCGGGTTACCGGCTGGCGGTAGGCGATAATGGCCAGCGTCTCCATGGCGGCGGAGGATATCCGCGCCTCGCGGTCGAGCCCCAGAAACCTGCGAACATGTGGCGCGATCGTCGGGGCGGTCCCCAGCGAGACACGCTCGCCGTGCCGCTGGACGACGAGGCCCCGGTTCGGTGCCTGCTGAAGCACCTCCAGCCCCCGCTCGACCTCCTGCTGCTCCAGCTCGGCCCCCGCAGCGAGCTCCGTGATCGTCGGTGGCTCGGGCGCGACGAAAAGCATCGCTTCGAGAATCGTGGCGATGTCCGTATCGGTCAGGCGGTGGCCCGGCTCGGCGCCTGGGATAACCAGCTGGGTAAGCCCTGCCATGCCATTGTGGTGGCCGTTGCCGTTAGGCGGTGTCGAATCGCTCATCGAAGTCTCCAGCGTCCTGGACGTTCTCGTTCCGGTTGAGGTGAATCTCGCCGAAGAGGTCGCTCTGGTCCGCGGCGATGACGTTGCGGCGCACCAGCACCAGCATCCCGAGAAACGCGGTGGCGACCTCAGTGCGCGAGAGATAGCTGCCTACGACCTCGCTGAACGGAACCCGCTTGTGGATGCCAGTCAACTCGAGCATTCGGCTGACGGTTTCCCGCAGGCTCACGATCTTTCGCTTCGGGATCATCCGCGGCGGTTTCGGCACTACCGTCAGCCTTCTCCGCAGGGCGGATACGAGCGTGGATGCGGGGTAGGTGCCAAGGCGCTCGGAGGCGCGCCTGAGCTCGGGATCGACCGGGCCGGGAATGGCGCGCCCGTATGAGCGCAGGTCCCGCTCGGCGCGCTCGCTCAGGTAAGCGCTGGCATCGCGTGCGAGCCGGTACTCGAGGAGCTGCCTTGTGAGATCCGAGGGTCCGTCATCTTCATCGATGGCGGCGGGTCGCGGCAGGAGCGATCGGCTCTTGAGCACGGCCAGTCGTGTGCCAACGGTGGTGAATGACGCGATCACGCTCAGCGGCGCCTCGGTCATGCTCGAGATATATTCGAGGAACTGCGACGTCACCGCCACCAGCGACACATCGGTAATCTCGAGCTGGTTTCGCTCGATCAGGCGAAGGAGCACGTCCAGCGGCCCCTCGTAGCCCGGCAGATGCAGCTGGTAGTTGACCAGCATTTCGGGTTGGTCTGGAGCGGTAACGCTCATGGAGCGGGTCCTTGGACGGCGTGTCGGATCAGTGCCGGTGGTCGGCGGCCTGCAGCGCGGTCAGGTATGGATGCGACGCGCGTGACTCGTGGTGTCGCACCAGCCAGGATACCTGCGGGCGCAGGCCGCTCTCGTCGAGCATGCGGGCGCCGCGCTCGGCGTGGTTCAGCAGCAAGTGTATCCCGCGAAGTCCCGGCGGCGGCGTGTCCATCGATCCCAGCCGGCCGGCGAGGTCAGGTGCGAGCCGGCGCAGCAGCACCACGGCCACGCGGGCCGGGAGCCATACCGTGCCTGCCTTGCCGATGTCGTGCAGCAGACCGGCCAGCACCACCGTTTCCGGCAGCCCGGAGCGCCTGAGGTCGGATGCGACGGCGACAAGGTGTCGCTGGTCGTAGGGCGAGAGGCGGTCCCACCTCGCGATGATGTTCGGGTTGACGGTCTCACGGTATGACGACGGGAACGGGACTGGAGTCCGGCTCGTGAGCAGCGCGCTGACTCCCTGGCGGAGCCTCGTCAACATATCAGGCGAGACGTGTACTCGGCGTTGACCTGCTGCTGGTCCGGGCAGAGGGTTTCCAGCAACGTTTGCTGCGGCGGACCCAGCAGCGAGTCGACGATGGACCCACCGAGCTGCCCGCCGACGAAGAACAGCAGCAGCAGGATGGGAAACCCGTATCGCGCCAGCGGTGCGAGGAGGGGAGACCAGAAGTCCGGCAGTATTCCGTTGAGGATGTTGAAGCCATCCAGGGGCGGGATCGGGATCAGGTTGAATGACGCCAGCAGGATATTGACCACTACGAAGCGATCGAGGAAGAAGCCGAGCGTGCCGAGATCGGTGCCGCTGTGCGCTGCAAGCTGAATCGGGATCGCCGCGATGGCGGCCTGGGCGACGTTCGATGCCGGGCCGGCGAGGGCGACGATCGCCATGCCCTGTCGGCGTCGTTCGCGGGGTATCCGCGTCATCCGCCAGGGCGCGACCGGAACCGGCTTGCCCCATCCGATGAACGGGAACCCAAGCGAGATCATCACCATGCCGAAGAAGCCCACTGGCTCGAAGTGAGCCAGTGGGTTCAGCGTGATGCGTCCCTGACTGCGGGCGGTGTCGTCTCCAAGCTTCCAGGCGACCCACGCGTGCATGAACTCGTGGATGGCCGTGGCGACGACGAACGCGAGCAGGATCGCGGCAACATCTTCGGGCGACGGAAGCGAGAAGTTCATCTATGCCCTGGTGGCCGCCTCGCCGGGGGACGTGCTGTCCGGCACCGAGCCCGGGTACAGGTGACACGCGACGTAGTGGCCATCGCCCTGGTCCGCGAACACCGGGTCCACCTTGGGGCAGATGTCCGGCATCATGTACGGGCAGCGGGTGTGGAAGTGGCATCCCGATGGCGGGTTGATCGGCGAGGGGACATCACCCGTGAGGATGATGCGCTCGCGCCGCTTCTCGATAACGGGGTCCGGAATCGGCACGGCCGAGAGCAGCGCCTTGGTGTACGGGTGCAGCGGATCATCGTAGAGCGAGTTGCGATCCGCCAGCTCGACGATCTTGCCGAGGTACATCACGGCAACGCGGTCGGAGATGTGCCGAACGACCGAGAGGTCGTGAGCGATGAAGAGGTACGTCAGGCCGAACTTGTCCTGCAGGTCCTCCATCAGGTTGACGATCTGCGCCTGGATCGAGACGTCGAGAGCCGAGACCGGCTCGTCGGCGACGATGAAATCCGGGTTCGCGGCGAGCGCGCGGGCAATGCCGATGCGCTGCCGCTGGCCGCCGGAGAACTCGTGCGGGTACCGGTTGGCGAAGTACGGATTCAGGCCCACCGTCTGGAGCAGCTCCTGGACGCGCTCGGTGCGGTCCTTCTTCGGCACCAGTTTGTGGATCTGCATCGGCTCCGAGACGATGTTGCCAACGGTCATGCGCGGGTTCAGCGAGGCGTATGGGTCCTGGAAGATCATCTGGAGGTGGCGGCGCATCCTGCGCATGTCGCCGCTGTCCAGCTTCGTCAGGTCGCGCCCGTTGAAGTTCACCTCACCGGCGGTCGGCTTGTACAGCTGCAGGATGGCGCGACCGGTGGTGGACTTGCCACAGCCGGACTCGCCCACGAGGCCGAGTGTCTCGCCGCGCTTCACGCTGAACGACACGCCATCGACTGCCTGAACAGCCCCGACCTTGCGCTGGAAGATGATGCCCTGGGTCAGCGGGAAATGCATCACCAGGTTCTTGACGTCAAGAAGTGGTTCGCCGTCAGGACGGTTCCCCGCCGATGGCCTTGCTTCAGCTGCGGTCGCTGACATGTACGCTCCTCCGAGGTCGAATACCGAGAGTTACTGCGCCACTCTCAGGGCGGGTCAGGCCTGTCCGAGGTCGCGGCGGTCGAGGTCGTCCTTGTTGGCGATCCGATCCGCTTCGAGCTCCGCCTCGGGGTCCGAGGGCGGGACGTGGCCATGCTTGCGGGCGATCTCGTCCGGGTCGTCCGCCTTCGAGACTTCCTCCCAGAACCAGCATGCCGCGTAGTGGCCGGGCTGGACTTCCATCAACGGCGGGTTCTTCTGCTCGCACTTCTCGCGTGCGTAGTTGCATCGCGGGGTGAAGGGGCACATGTCCGGGAGGTCGATCAGGTCGGGCGGAAGCCCGCGGATCGGTCGAAGTTTCTCACGCCGGGCGGAGTCGAGTCGAGGGATCGACTGCATCAGCCCCACCGTGTATGGGTGACGCGGGTTACCGAATATCTCCTCGGTGTCCGCCGTCTCGACGATGTGCCCGGCGTACATCACCTGCACGCGGTCCGCCATTCCGGCGACCACGCCCATGGAGTGGGTGATCATCAACACGCCGGTGCCGGTCTCGTTCTGCAGATTTCGCATGAGATCCAGGATTTGCGCCTGGATCGTCACGTCGAGCGCCGTGGTGGGCTCGTCGGCGATGAGAAGCTTCGGGTTGCAGGAGAGGGCCATCGCGATCATCACGCGCTGGCGCATGCCACCGGAGAACTGGTGCGGGTACTGGTCCACGCGCTCCTCGGAGTTCGGAATACCGACCATCTTGAGGAGCTCAATGGAGCGGTTGCGGGCCTGGCTCTTGCTCATGCCCATGTGGAGCTGAAGCGCCTCGCTGATCTGGCGGTTGATCGTCAGCACCGGGTTGAGCGAGGTCATCGGGTCCTGGAAGATCATGGCGATGTCATTGCCACGGATCGACCGTACCTGCTCCTCATTCATCTTCAGGACATCGCTGCCATTGAAGACGATCTCGCCGTTCACGATCTTGCCCGGAGGGTTCGGGATGAGCCGCATGATCGAGAGACCGGTCATGCTCTTTCCGGAGCCGGATTCGCCAACGACACCGAGCGTCTCACCCGGCATCACGTAGAACGAAACGTCGTCAACCGCCTTGACCACGCCATCCTGCGTGAAGAATTGAGTCTTGAGGTTCTTCACCTCGAGCAGGGGCTGCCCCCGGGACGCGGATCCATCCACGCCGGAAGACGTGCGTTGTTGCGGCTGTGTTGCCATCCTTGCTCCTCTCGCCGTTCCCTTGTCGTTGCGTGAATCGCTACGGAAACTGGTTTCATCACCTTACCAGAAACCCGGGCATGTCAACAGCGGCGCGACCACACGAGAGCCGCCTCGCGAGCGCCGTATCCCGGCGCGCGTTTGTCGGTTCGTCTCCTGCGCTCCGTTGCGCTAACCATCCCCTGAGTTGGCGAGGTTTTCTGGTAACGCACGATACCACGTCACTCCATGCGTGGCAATGCAAATACGGTTCGCACACCCGGCGGCGTGCCCGCGATGGCACTGTTTTTGCATGCGGCCAGCCAATACTCGAAACGGGCCGGCACGCCAGCGGGCATGCCGGAAGGGTATCAGCAGAGGAAGGACGCGTCGCATGGACATACTGTGGTGGATTATCGTCGGGCTGGTCGCGGGCGGTCTTGCCAGTCTGGTGGTACCTGGCCGAACACCGGGCGGCATCATCGGCGCGCTCGTGGTCGGGATTCTGGGCGGCTTGCTCGGTGGCTGGCTCCTGAACTCGGTGCTTGATCTCGGTGTTGGTGGCGGCATCGTTGGCGCCATCCTCGTCGCGGTGATCGGCGCGATCGTCATTCTGTATGCGCTTCGCGAGGTTGATCAGCGCACCTGACTGCGGCGCGACAGCGCGCCAGTACGCGAGCAACGGCGGCACCCCATTGGGGTGCCGCCGTTGCTCGTTTCTGCTGACACTACGTGCGGTCGGGAAAGGTGCCCTTGACGATGGTGGACGCGGCCTGAAGGTAGAGGCCCGGCGCGTTCGCCACAACCATGTCGAACCCGCGCGCAAGCGCGGCGTGCGTCGCCTCTACGGTGAACGCCGTGGTGCCGGTCTTCACGCCCGCCGCCTTGGCGATTGCGACCGCCTTGTCGGCAGCTTCGGTGACCTCCGGGTGACCCGGTTCGCCGGGCCGGCCCATCGACTGCGCGAGATCGTTCGGGCCGACGAAGAGCAGGTCGAGATCCGGTACCTGGACGATCTGCTCGAGTTCCTTCAACGCGTCGATATGCTCGAACTGGACCAGCGAGAGCATCTCCTCGTTGAGTTGGCGCGCCGCTTCACTCGGCGCTTGCCCGACACCGAAGTTGAAGGCGCGCCCGCCCGCCAGGCCGCGAGTTCCCCTCGGCACATAGCGTGACGAGGCAATGGCGTACTCCGCATCCTCGGCGGTGTTCACCTGCGGCGACATGATGCCTTGAACACCGAGATCGAGGAACTTGAGCACTTCCTGCTTGTCCCGGTTGCCTACACGAGCGATCGCCGTGATGCCGTGCGTTTCGGCAGCAAGCACCATGGCGTAGGCCGTCTCGGTGCCGATCGGCCCGTGCTCGTTGTCGATCAACACGAAGTCGAATCCCGCCACCGCCGAGACCTCGACCATCACCGGCGACGGCACCGGCATGAAGACGCCGATCACCTGCTCACCCGCGGCCAGTTTCTGCTTCAACGTGTTCTTCCGAACCACACCCTTGCTCCTTGCGTGTGCATCCTGCGCCTCATCCGGCCATGCGGCGCTCCGCAGCGATCTTTTCCGTGTTGCCGCGCTACGTGGCATGATGATCGTTGAGGGCCAATGTGTAAATGGATGATCGCGGCCAGCACCGTGCCTGGCCAGAGTGAGGGTGCCGATGGTGGCGGGTTCCGGGGAGCGAGTCGTCGGGGCAGTGGATGCGGACGCGGACGCTGCGTACTGGATGGCGTTTCGGGATGTCAATGGGATCGGGCCGGTCCGATTCGAGCGTCTGCTCGCGACGTTTGGGTCCATGCGGGCGGCGTGGGAGGCAAGCCCCGCCGAGCTGTCAAAGGCACTCGACCGTCGCTCGCTCGAGCATCTCGTGACCCATCGCGGCGCGGTCGACCCGGAGGCGGAGTACGCCACGATACGGGGCGAGGGGATTTCCGTGGTGACGCTGCTCCACGAGTGCTACCCGGACCTTCTCCGCGAGATATCGGCACCACCGCCCGTGATCTTCGCTCGTGGTGACCTCACACTGAACGACCGCCGTGCCGTAGCGATCGTCGGCACCCGCCGGATGTCACGCTACGGGCAGGAGATGACACGATCCATCGCTTACGATCTCGCCGCGGCGGGAGTGACGATCGTGTCGGGTCTCGCGCGAGGCGTCGACGGCATCGCCCACGCCGCCGCCCTCGATGCCGGCGGCCGAACCATCGCGGTCATGGGCAACGGCGTGCGTCGGGTCTACCCGCATGAGCACCGCGCGCTCGCGGCTCGGATCGCCGGCCAGGGCGCCGTCCTCTCGGATTTCCATCCCGACGCCGCGCCGGATGCCCCCAACTTCCCGGCGCGGAACCGGCTCATCTCCGGTCTGGCGCTGGGTGTGGTTGTCATCGAGGCACCCATGCGGAGCGGCGCGCTGATCACCGTCGATTTCGCCGCGGACCAGGGCAGGGACGTCTTCGCGGTGCCAGGCCCGGTGACCTGGGCAAACAGCGCCGGCTGCAACCGCATCCTGCGCGATGGCGCTCGCCTGTGCCGGAGCGCCGATGACATCCTCGAGGATCTTCGACTGGGTGAGGCGCCCAGACAGCTGCCGCTCGACTCGCCAGCCGCGCTCGACGAGGACTCCCGGCGAATCCTCTCTGTCCTTACCGCCGACCCGCGCCATATCGACGAGATCTCCGCCACGGCGGACATCGCCATCGCGAGTCTTTCGCCGCTGCTGATGACGCTGGAGCTGCAGGGGTTCGTCAGGAACGTCGGCGCTCAGTACTACGCGCGCGTGGGCTGAAAACGGGCGAGTGACGCGGTCGCCTTGACAAAAGGGGACGCGACTCCCTACTGTCATATCCCGTCGCGGACGAGGACCAGGGCTTGACGGCGTCAGTACGCTGGTGTTGTGGAGAGACCCCCGAAGGCGAACGTGCCAGTCGTACATCACCTCATGCCGCGTATCACTTAATATGAAGAGCCGGTACGGAACATGCACAACACGAACCTGACCTTCGCGGCACCACGTGCCGCCTCGTATAGAGACATAGGCAGCATTTGATCCATGGCAACCAGCAAAACCACCGCCGGTACTACGGCAGGCAAGAAGAAGACAACACGCAAATCGTCGAAATCGACGGCCGCGCCAAGGGGCAAGCTCGTCATCGTCGAGTCGCCAGCCAAGGCGAAGACGATCGAGAAGTACCTGGGTCGCGGCTACAAGGTGAAGGCCTCGATGGGTCATATCCGCGACCTGCCCAAGAGCAAGATGGGCGTCGACGTTGACAAGGACTTCACCCCGCAGTACCTGATCCCGCGGGACAAGTCCAAGGTGGTCAAGGAGCTGCGGCAAAGCGTCGCCGGGGCGAAGGAGATCTACCTCGCCACCGACCCCGACCGCGAAGGCGAGGCGATCGCCTGGCATCTGATCTACGCCACCGAGGCGCAGGACAAGCCGCTCCACCGGGTCGTGTTTCACGAGATCACGCCCGAGGCGGTCACCGCCGCAATGGAGAATCCGCGGGACATCGACATGGACCTCGTCGAGGCCCAGCAGGCGCGTCGTATTCTGGACCGCCTCGTCGGCTACGGCATCAGCCCGCTGCTCTGGAAGAAGGTCAAGCGGGGGCTCTCCGCTGGCCGTGTCCAGACTGCGGCGCTGCGCATCGTGGTCGAGCGGGAGCGGGAGATCGAGCAATTCGTCTCCGAGGAGTACTGGTCGCTCGATGCGGATCTCGCCCGACACACCGGCGGGCAGATCACCAATCAGGACCGGTTCCGGGCCGGGCTGCAGAAGATCAACGGCAAGAAGGCGTCGCTCACCAATGAGGAAGAGGCCAATGCCGTAATCACGGCGGTCGACGGCGCCGATTGGAAGGTGCACGAAGTGGTGCGCCGGGCGAGCCAGCGCCGCCCATCGGCTCCGTTCACGACGAGCACGCTGCAGCAGGAAGCGTCCAGGAAGCTCCGCATGGCGGTACGACGGACGATGTCTGTGGCACAGGAGCTCTACGAGGGCGTCAATCTCGGCTCGGAGGGCACGCAGGGGCTTATCACCTACATGCGTACCGACTCCACGAACATCGCCGGGTCGGCGCAGCAGGCGGCCCGCGCCGTGATCAGTACCAAGTACGGCGTCGAGTACGTGCCGGCACGTACGCCTGTGTACAGCAAGCGGTCCAAGTCCGCGCAGGAGGCGCATGAGGCCATCCGCCCGACTGCACCGCAGCGCGATCCCGAGAGTGTGAAGCCGTTCCTGAGCGCGCAGCAGCACAAGCTCTACCAGCTGATCTGGCAGCGCTTCATGGCGAGCCAGATGGCGCCGGCGAAGCTCGACAACACGCGCATCGATGTCGCCGCGATCCCGGCTGGCGCGAGCGTGGGCAAGGAGCCACCGTACGTGTTCCGCGCGACGGGCTCGATCGTCACGTTCCCGGGCTGGATGAAGGTCTATCAAAAGGGCCGCGATGACGGTGAGGTCGACGAGCTCGACAAGGCCGCGCTGCCGGACGTGAAGGAGGGCGATCCGCTCGACCTCGAGAAGCTCATCCCGGAGCAGCACTTCACGCAGCCGCCGCCGCGCTACAGCGAGGCCACGCTGGTGAAGGCGCTGGAGGAGCAGGGGATCGGACGGCCGAGCACCTACGCGCCGACCATCGGCACCCTCCGGGCCCGCAACTACGTCACCGTCGAGGAGCGCAAGCTGGTCCCAACCGAGATGGGCCTCGTGGTGAACGACCTGCTGGTCGAGCACTTCCCGGACCTGTTCGAGCTTGGCTTCACCTCCCGCCTTGAGAGCGAGCTGGACGAGATCGCCACCGGCGAGCGGGAATGGGTGCCGACCCTGCGCGAGTTCTACGATCCGTTCACCAGCACGCTCCGCTCGGCCGAGAAGACGATGGAGCGGGTGAAGATCAAGGACGAGCCCACCGACGAGGTCTGCGAGAAGTGCGGCCGCCCGATGGTGATCAAGCTCGGCCGCTACGGCAAGTTCCTTGCCTGCACCGGCTTCCCGGAGTGCCGCAACGCCAAGCCGCTGCTGACCCGGATCGGCGTGGAGTGCCCAACCTGCCACCAGGGCGAGGTCGTCGAGCGGCGCTCGAAGAAGGGTCGTACCTTCTACGGCTGCGAGCGATACCCGGAGTGCGACTTTGTCTCGTGGAACAAGCCAATCAACGAGACCTGTCCGACCTGCGGCTCGTACATGGTCGAGGTAGGGCGGAACAAGACGAAGAAGTGCCCGGTCTGTAGCGGTCAGGAGCGCCGTCGTCAGGAGCTGCCAAAGGCCGGCGACTGATCGGCGGCGCGGTAGCTCGCCGCGCGATACGGTACCATCGTCATCGATGAGCCCGGAGGTGTCTCAGCCACACCATCCGGGCTTTCTCTCATACAATGCCCGCATGAGCACTGGACCTTCACGAATGGACGCACAGCCGCAGATGAAACCCCACGGCACCACGGTACTTGGCGTGCAGCGCAACGGAACGGTCGCCGTGGGAGCCGATGGCCAGGTCACCATGGGGGACGTGGTGTTGAAGCACCGCGCGAAGAAGCTGCGGACGCTTTCCGACGGCAGCGTGATTGCCGGGTTCGCCGGGGCCGTGGCCGATGCGCTGACGCTGTTCGCACGGTTCGAGTCGCAGCTCGACGCGTGGGACGGCAACCTCCGCCGTGCCGCGGTCGAGCTCACCAAGGACTGGCGGAGCGACCGGTATCTGAGGCGCCTCGAAGCCCAGCTGATCGTCGCCGACCGCGAGTCGCTTCTGGTGCTGTCGGGCGAGGGCGACGTGATCGAGCCGGACGATGGCATCGTCGCCATCGGAGCCGGTGCGCCGTTCGCGACAGCGGCCGCGAAGGCGCTGTTGACGCACACCGAGCTCACCGCCGAGGAGATCGTTCGCTCGGCGATGGCGATCACGGCGGAGATTTGCATCTTCACCAATGACCGCCTGACCCTCGAGGTCGTCGGTGACCACGCCGAGGATGCGGCCGAGGAGCAGGAGGTCGGTGATGGCGCGTAGCGACAGCGCGGCGAGGCGCAAGAGCCCGTCCCAGAAGGAGCAGGCACGGCCAGTTCCCGAGCAGCAGCCGGTGATCGAGAACCTCACCCCGCGCGAGGTCGTCGAGCAGCTGGATCGCTACATCATCGGCCAGCAGGACGCCAAGCGGGCGGTCGCGGTCGCGCTGCGGAATCGATATCGGCGCCAGCAGGTGCCCGAGGAGCTCCGTCGCGAGATTCATCCGAAGAACATCCTCATGATCGGCCCCACTGGTGTCGGCAAGACCGAGATCGCCCGGCGGGTGGCGCGCATCGTCAACGCGCCGTTCGTGAAGGTGGAGGCGACGCGATTCACCGAGGTCGGCTACGTCGGCAAGGATGTGGAGTCGATCATCCGGGATCTCGTCGAGGTCGCGGTCGCCAATCTCTATCGCCAGCGGCTCGAAATCGTTCGTGACGAGGCGGTTGCGCAGGCGCGCACGCGGCTGCTCGATCTCCTCACGAGCCAGACGCTGGAAGAGCGTGCCCGACGGTCTGCCGGGGAAGACGGTAACGGTCTCGCCAGCGCCGAAACCGAGCAGCGGCGCTGGCGACGCGAGTGGAAGCGGCTCGAGCGCAAGCTGGAGCAGCAGGAGATCGAGGACACCGAGGTCGATCTCGAGATGGACGACGGCGCCGGCGACGCTATCCCGTTCGACTACGACGAGGGCGGCGTCGAGGACGAGATGCAGCAGGCGCTGTACGACATGCTGGAAGATATGTTCCCGCCGCAGCGCGTGCGTCGTCGCGTGCCGGTCCGGGAGGCACGACGCATCCTCGAGAGCGAGGCCTCGAACCGGCTGGTCGACTTCGAGGCGGTGGTGCAGGAAGCCGTGCAGGCGGCGGAGAGCGCGGGCGTCGTGTTCATCGACGAGCTCGACAAGACGATCACGTCCGATGATGGCGGCAACGCCGATGTCTCCGCGACAGGGGTGCAGCGAGACCTGCTGCCGATCATCGAGGGCGCCATGATCCAGACGCGCTACGGTCCGGTGCGCACCGATCACATCCTCTTCATAGCTGCCGGGGCGTTCCTCGGCGTGCGCCCGTCCGATCTCATCCCCGAGCTGCAGGGACGGTTCCCGGTTCGCGTCGAATTGCAGTCGCTTCGCGAGGAGGACCTTTACGCCATCCTCACCGAGCCGGAGCATGCGCTCACGCGGCAGTACCAGGCACTCCTGGATACCGAGGGGATCCAGCTGGCGTTCGCCGAACCGGCGTTGCGGCGTATTGCGCACCTTGCGAGCGAGATCAACGCGCGCCAGGACGACATCGGCGCGAGGCGTCTCCAGACTCTGCTCGAGCGCGTCCTGGAGGATGTGTTGTACCAGGCGCCCGACCTGGAACTGCGCGAGGTGACCATAACTGCCGAGCTGGTCGATGAGCGAGTTGGTGAGGTTGCCGACGACGAGGACCTGTCGCTCTACATTCTCTGACATGCACGCGTGCGTGCCGGCCGGACGTGACAAGAGGAGATTCCATTGGCGGATCAGGTGATAGCGGTCGATCTCGGTGGCACCAACATTCGTGCCGCGCTGGTCGCGCGAAACGGTGAGGTGCTTAGGCGCGCGTCCATGCCGACCGAGGCGGCTGCCGGCCCGGCGTCCGTCATTTCCCGCATCGTGCGCGTGATCCACACGGTCGGCGAGGAGGCCGACGCCGACGCGCCGGTCGGGATCGCGTCACCCGGACCGCTCGACCCGCGCCAGGGCGTCATCCTGTTCACGCCCAACCTTCCCGGCTGGCGGAACGTCCGGCTGGTGGAGCAGGTCCAGAGCCACATCCAGCGGCCCGTCGCGCTCCAGAACGACGGCAACTGCGGCGCGCTCGGCGAGGCGTACTTCGGCAGCGCGAAAGGCGTCGACGATCTTGTCTACCTCGCGCTCGGAACCGGCATTGGCGGCGGCGTGCTGAGCAACGGCATGCTCGTCGACGGCGTGCGTGGTCTCGGCGCGGAGGTTGGGCATGTGGTCGTCGCGCTGGACGGTCCCCGCTGCACCTGCGGTTCGGTTGGATGCGTGGAGGCGTTCGCCTCAGGCTGGGCGATCCGGCGCGAAGCGGAGCTGGTGGCGTCGACGGCCGATGGCGATCGGCTCCGGGAGCTCGCTGGCGATGGCGACATCCACGCTGGCATCGTCGCCATGGCGGCCGAGGCCGGCGATCCGGCAGCGTTGCGGATCATGGAGCGGGCCGGGCGAGCGCTCGGGGCGGCGATCGGCGGCTTTGTGAACATCTTCAACCCCGCGATGGTGGTGATCGGCGGCGGCGTGGCCGGCGTTGGCGAGACGCTTATTGGACCAACCCGTGCCGCCATTCCGCAGCATTCATTCGTCGACATGCGGAATGACCTCACGGTCGGCTATTCATCCCTCGGCAAGGATACCGGCCTGCTCGGGGCGGCAGCGCTGGCGATCCGAACCTTCCTGGACTGATCCGTATGGGCCGATTGCCCAGTTCGTCTGGGCAATCGTGCCGTTGATCCTTCACCACGGGTGCTTGACGCTTTTCAGGGGCGCTGGTACATTCTGCGCATCTGGAAACCGTTCATATCCCGGGGGCACTCGATCCCGCAGCAGGTGTCTGCGTGGCTCGGGAGAAGCAACCCGGAGCCACGCATCCCCGGGAGGGATCGATGATTTCGTACATCATCAACCGGATCTTCTGGTTCGTTCCAACCCTCCTCGTGATCACGATTCTGACCTTCCTGATCCTCCAGGCCACGCCTGGCACGGGCGTGATCGCGTCGGGCGCGCAGGTGGTCGACCAGCGTGTGGTGGAACGTCTCGAAGCGCAGTACGGGCTCGACAAGCCCCTGTACCAGCAATTCGGCATCTACATCTGGAACGTGATGCAGGGCGACTTCGGCACCTCCTTCACCTACCGTCCACAGTCGGTCAACGACATCATCGCGCGAACCTTCCCGATCTCCCTCCAGCTCGGCATCTACGCCACCATCGTCGCCGTGGTGATCGGGGTGGGGCTTGGCGTGCTCTCGGCGGTACACCAGAACGGACCTATCGACTACTTCTCGGTCACGCTCGCCGTCCTCTTCTACAGCCTTCCCAACTTCGTGATGGGGTTCGTGCTCATTCTCACGTTCGTCGTGTATCTGCCACGAATCGGCATCGACCTCAACTTCAACGTGGGCGGCCTCGACTCGTGGAAAGACTGGATCCTGCCGACGGTCGCGCTGGCCGCAACGCCACTCGCGACGATCGCTCGCTTCACCCGCGCGAGCATGATCGAGGTGCTGCAGAGCGACTACATCCGCGTTGCCCGGGCCAAGGGGCTCCGGGAGCGCCGGGTGATCCTGCGACACGTCATCAAGAACGCGCTGATCCCGATCATCACGCTGATCGGCCCGATCTTCGCCGCCGTCGCCACGGGCTCGTTCTTCGTCGAGGCGGTGTTCAACATTCCAGGCATGGGGCGCTACTACGTCGAAAGCTTTGTGGCCAAGGATCAGCCAATGATCCTCGCCGTCACGCTCATCTATGCGGTGATGCTCGCGGCGATGAACGTGGTGGTCGATGTGCTCTACGGGTTCATCGACCCGCGAATCCGGTATTAGGTGCGCGTCGAAGTGTCGTCACAGACTTCCGCGAAAGGCAACATGGCCGTGGCCCAGGAACATGTGCAGGGCAGACCGGCGGCTTCGCAGGCGGGCGCGCCAGTGAGCAATGAAACGATCGACACGAAGGATGCATCGGCGGTGGGCACGATGCCGCTGGCGCGGCTCGCCGCCGGTCCGACTCCGCGGCCGCGGAGCCTCTGGAGCGACGCCTGGCGCCGGCTGACACGAAACAAGCTCGCTGTGGTCGGCCTCATCGTTGTCGTGGGGTTCATTATCCTCGCGACGTTCGCGCCGCTGTTTGCGCCATATGGCCAGTCCGAGGTTGTGGATGTGCGGCTCGCCAGGTTCGGGCCGTCCTGGTCCTGGCCCTTCGGCCTCGACCAGAACGGTCGTGATGTCTGGAGCCGTGTGCTCTACGGCGCGCGCGTGTCCCTGCTCGTCGGCGTGGTATCACAGCTGATCGTGCTTGCGATCGGCGTGCCGATCGGTGCGACGGCTGGCTACTTCTCCGGCAGCGTCGACAACTTCCTGATGCGGTTTGTGGATGTCTTCTATGCCGTGCCGCAGCTCCTGCTCGTGATGATCTTCCTCAGTCTGTTCGGTCCCGGGCTGTTCAACATCTTCCTCGGGATCGGGCTCGTGAGCTGGGTGACCATCGCCCGGTTGGTGCGCGGGCAGTTCCTGTCGCTACGGGAGGCGGAGTACGTCAATGCCGCCCGGCTCAGTGGAGCGGGTAGCAGGTACATCATGTTTCGTCACCTGCTGCCCAACAGCCTCACGCCGATCATTGTCGCAACCACCTTCGGCATCCCGACGGCGATCTTCACCGAAGCGGCACTGAGCTTCGTCGGTGTTGGCATCAACCCGCCACAGGCCTCCTGGGGTCAGATGGTCGGTGTCGGTACCGATACAGGTCTCGTGCAGTCGTCTCCACACATTTTGCTCTTCCCCGTTGCGGCCATCGGCCTGACGATGCTCGGCTTCACGTTCCTTGGCGACGGTCTGCGCGACGCGCTCGACGTCCGTACCAAGGAGTGAGCTGGCTGCAACAGCTTTGAACCAAGCAGTCCGGCTGATTCAGGCGCTCGAAAGGAGGCGAGCAAACAGGGAGAAACGGCATGCGGGCTCGATGGGAGTCCCGGCCCCGTGATGGAATCCTGGCTGGGCTTGCGGGGCGATCCCGCGGGCGCGATTGGATTGAAGCAACCGAGGAGGCTGCACTCAATGTCCTATCGGAATCACGATGAAGAACGGGAAGCCCTGGTACGCAAGCTGGAGCACCGGCTGCGCATGTCGGCGTTCTCGCGCCGAAAGCTCGTCGGCAGCACGATCGTGGGGGCGGGCGCTGCTGCAGTCGGATCGCTACCGGGCGGCCGTGCCGTTCTCGCGCAGGACAGCACACCGGTTGCTGCACCCTCCGGCGAGGAGCAGATCTTCTACAACAGCGCACTTTTCAAGGATCCGCTGTCCTTCGACTGGAATGCGAACCTGTACTGCAACGCCGAGGTTGAGACCTTCTCCGGTCTGCTGACGTTCGATCCGGACGGGCAGGCAGTCGCGGACTGGGCAGAGACCTGGGAGTCGAACGAAGACGCATCCGTGTGGACGTTCCACCTGCGCGAGGGGAATACGGGCTGGACCAACGGTGACCCGGTCACGGCGCAGGACTTCGTCTGGTCGTTCGCCCGCATCCTCGACCCGGAGACCGCAAACGTCTACGGATTCATTCTTTACGACGTCAAGAACGGTGAGGCGTTCAACACCGGCGCCGAAGTCGACATCGATGGCGAGAAGCGTGTGCCGACCGCGGAGGATCTCGGTCTCAAGGCGATCGACGACTGGACGTTCGAGGTGACGCTCGAAGGGCCGCGCGCGAACCTGCCGCAGAAGGTCGCCTATCTCGCGTGCTACCCGGCACACCGCGCGTCGGTGGAGGAGCACGGCGCAGACTGGGCGCTCGGTGACGTGCCGCTGGTCTCCAACGGGCCATTCAAGCTCGACGTGTGGGAGAAGGGCGTCAAGATCGAGATCTCGAAGAACGAGAACCACTGGCAGGCTGGCGACATCAGCCTGACCAAGGTGATCGATCCGCTGATTCCCGCCACGAACCAGGTGAACAACTACGAGAACGGCACCGGCGACCAGCAGCTGGACTGGGTGAACCTGGGCGCGAGTGACTACGTGCGCTTCCAGGAGGACCCGGCCAAGGCGGAGATGCTTCGGCAGTACGTCTACCCGGGCACGTGGTTCCTGCTGCCATCCAACGGTATCCCGCCGTTCGACCAGATCGAGGTTCGGCGCGCGGTAAGCAAGGCGATCGACCGCAACCGTCTGGTCGAGGTCACGCAAGGCCTCGTGCAGCCGGCATTCTGCATGATTCCGCAGGGTGTGTACGGGTTCTTCGAGGATGAGGAGATCTACGCCCTCCAGGCATTCGATCCGGAAGCCGCCATGGCCGAGCTTGAGGGCACGGAGTTCGAAGGCGGCCAGAACTGGCCGGAAGTCACGATGATCATGCGGGCCAATGAGGAGGTCTACAACTCCGACATCATGGCCAACGACATCGTGGCGCAGCTCGAAGAGAATCTGGGCATGAAGATCCAGATCGAGACGCTGGTGGAGAACACCTTCCGGCCACGTCTCTACGAGAACCGCGATCAGCTCGTCTGGATTCGCTGGTGGTACGACTACCCGGATCCGGACAACGGCTACTACGACATGTTCTATGGCGGCAAGCCCGAGGGCTCCAAGCGCCAGGCATGGACGAACGAGGAGTACGACAAGGTCGTCGTCGACGCGAAGGGTGTGCTCGATCCGGACGAGCGGCTCGAGCTCTACAAGGAGGCCGAGCGGATCATCCAGACCGACGTCGGATATGTTCCGCTTGTCTACCGGCTCGACGTCTACGCGTTCAAGCCGTGGGTGCAGAACATCCCGGTGAACACGCAGGGCTTCACCGTGCCGGACGGCAACATCTACGTTCGGGCGCTTACGCAGTACCAGGTCTCCGGCCGCGAGGAGCAGTAGGCTCCTTCGCAATCGGGGAGACGGAGGGAAGGGTGGCTGCTTCGGCGGCCACCCTTCCGCATGCCGTGTTGCCGTGCGATACTGCGGCGGGACCGGCTTGAGCCCTCAGTGACGAGCATCCAAAACGAGTGAAGGACCAGAACGCGATGGCAGGACAACACCCGACCTACCTGTGGTGGAACGGCCGGCAGATGCCGTGGGAAGACGCGACCGTGCATGTCACCGATCTCGCATGGTCGACGGTCGGCGCCGTGTTCGAGGGTATCCGCGCGTACTGGAACGATGAGCAGCAGGAGCTCTACATCTTCCGCCTGCAGGAGCACATGCAGCGCCTGATGGAGTCGATCCGGCTGGTGCGCCTGCCGCAGACGTACTCTGCCGAAGAGCTGACCGAGGCGTCCCTCGCACTGTTGCGGGACAACGGCACGCGGGAGGATACCTACCTCCGCCCGCTGGCGTACTCCGGAAGCGCCTCCGGCAAGCGACTGTCCGACGCCGCCGCCGAGTTGGGCATGTTGATCAATACCAACCCGATGCCGAGCGAGCTGACGAGCGGCAAGGGCGTGACGCTGCGGGTGAGCTCGTGGACCCGTATCTCCGACACGGTGATGCCACCCCGGATCAAGAACATCTCCAACTATCGCAACGGCCAGCTCGCGACGATGGAGGCACGGGCCGACGGGTACGACAACGCGCTGCTGCTCAACCCGCAGGGCAAGGTCGCGGAGGCGCCAGGTGCCTGCGTGATGATGGTGCGCAAGGGCAAGCTCATCACCCCACCCGTCACCGACGGCATCCTCGAGAGCATCACCCGCGACGCGATCCTCACCATGGCGAGCGAGTCGCTGCAGATGCCGGTGGTGGAGCGCAGCGTGGATCGCACCGAGCTCTATCTGGCCGATGAGGTCTTCCTGTGCGGGACCGCGTTCGAGATCACGCCGGTCGTCGAGATCGACCACTACACGGTCGGCGACGGCGAGATCGGCGCAGTCACAGGCAAGCTCCAGCGCCTCTACGATGACGTGCTGCGCGGGCGCGAGTCTCGCTACTCGCATTGGCGCACGCCGGTCCACGTGGCGGCCGGCGCGGTGGCGGATTAAGACCGCGAGACCCACGATCAGACATGGCGAAAGGGGTGACGGCTCACAGGCGAGCCGTCACCCCTTTCGCGTTGCGGGGCACGCTGAGTGTTCAGCGATATTGCACACAGGCTACCGTGCCACGCTTCGGTATCGCGGGTTTTGGCACCGCGGTAGGGAACTTGCTACTCTGACGCTTGAGCATCCTTCAGACGCTCTGCTCATGCTCCGTCCTTCCTTCCCTGATCGTCACACCAGCCACCCTCAGGAGTGTCCATGTCCCCGTCCCCCTATTCGTCAGCAGACCCGTTTCCGTCCCGTCCGTCCAGGCGGCCACGTAGCGCCTCCCGGTGGGCGATGATCTCGGTGCTCGTTGTGCTCTCGACAACATTCGGTGCGTTGCTGGGTTCCACCTTTGGAGCCTCGAAGGACGCGGGCGCATCGACGATGCTCACGCAGCTGTCGGAGTTCGGTGTCCTGGAGGACACCTATAACGCTATCCGTGAAAACTACGTGCTCGAGGACGAGATCAGTGACCAGGAGCTGATGTACGGCGCTGCCTCCGGGATGGTCGAGGCGCTCGGTGACGAGGGGCACTCCACATTCCTGACCCCACAGGAGGCGAAGGATTTCGAGGAGTCGTCCCGCGGTGAGCTGATCGGTATCGGCATCCAGGTCGATCTCACCGGCCCGCTACCGGTCGTGATCGCGCCGATCGACGAGTCGCCAGCATTCGATGCGGGCATCAGGCCGGGCGATGTGATCATCGCGGTGGACGACGTCCAGGTCGCCGATGTCGGACCCGACGACGCGGTCGATCTGATCCGGGGCGAGGAGGGGACTGACGTCAGCCTCACCTTGCGCCACGCGGACATGACGGACGTGTACCAGGTGACGATCACGCGGGCGAAGATCACCGTCAATCCGGTGTCGTACGCGATGTTGCCGAACAATGTGCTCTGGCTTCGACTATCGCAGTTTTCCCAGGGGGCCAAGGAAGGCGTCAGGGACGCCCTGCAGTACGGCAAGGACCACGGCATGACCAGCGTGATCCTCGATCTGCGGAACAATCCGGGCGGGCTGGTCTCCGAGGCGCAGGGTGTTGCCTCCCAGTTCCTGCCCAAGGGCGCAGTTCTCTACCAGGAGCAGCTCGCTGACGGCACGGTGACCAAGGTGCCCATTGACAAGGAGGGCGGCCTCTGGCTGAGTGGCGACCTCGTGGTGGTCATCAATGAGGGATCGGCCTCCGCTTCGGAGATCGTATCGTCGGCGATCCGAGACAACGATCGCGGCACGCTCTACGGCGAGACGACGTTCGGAACGGGAACGGTGCTGTGGCCGTTCGACTTCAGCGATGGAAGCATGGCCCTCCTGGGTACGCGGCTGTGGCTGACGGCGGACGGCGACCAGATATGGAAGCACGGCGTCGATCCGGATGTGGAGATCACCCTCGAGCCGGGCGTGTCGCCGAGATTGCCGTTCGAGTACAAGGACAACACGGTCAGCAAGGAGGAGCTCGGTTCGCTCGAGGACACGCAGCTCCTCAAGGCCTACGACGCGATCACGCAAGCGCGCGCGCAGTAGCGCCGGCACCTTGCGGACAGACACCGGCGGTTTCCGTACGTTCACTGAGCGGACGGCAAACCGCCGTGGTATCGTTTGTGCGTGCATCACCCAATCGTGGGTTCGGTGCGCGGTGCGCGCGGGCCCACGAGCAATGCTTGACTGATCGCAGGGTAGCAGGGAGTCGGAATGATCTCGGTTGAATCATGGCCACAACCCGCTGTGCGGGTTTGGACGTTGGCCCAACGCTTCCGAAAGTTCCTTGTCGTGGGAGCGGTTGGGTTGCTGGTCAACCAGGCAAGCCTTGCAACCCTGCATGATGTCCACGATTACGCACTCGTCATCGCGTCGCCCATCGCCATCTTTCTCTCCATGATCGTGACCTTCATGCTCAACGAGCGATGGACATGGCATGACCGCGGCACCGGGCACATCTTCTCTCGAGCGATGACCTACCTGCCGATCAACGTCGGCGGGCTCCTGATCAACTGGGGGATTCTCTACAATCTCACCGAGGTGCACCATGTGCACTACCTGTTCGCCAACCTGGTTGGCGCCGGCATCGCGGCGGTGTGGAACTTCATCCTCAACCATGCCATCACCTGGCGCGACTAACGATCGCCTTGGCCTATGGGCCAGCGGGCACGTCTGCCTTCTGGCTGGTATGCTGTGATGTGGTGCAGGCGCGCCACTGAACGTCGCTCAACAACCACCTGCCGCCTCAAACCTGCTGCAGAGACGCCTGCCGGCTCGCGGCGGGCGATCGGAAGGAAGGAACACGCTCGATGCAGAACGGTCACAATCCCGACTCCAAGGGTCCCGCCACCATTATCATGGGCGCAGGGCCAGCCGGTCTTTGCTCCGCCTATGTGCTCAGCAAGGCCGGGTACCCTGCGACGGTAGTCGAGGCGGCGCCGTTCGTGGGCGGGCTCGCGCGCACGATCAAGCGCCAGACGGACCACGGCGAGTTCAAGTTCGATATCGGTGGCCACCGCTGGTTCACCAAAAACGACGAGCTCAATGACCTCTTCAAGGAGGTCGTCGATGACGAGCTGCTGTGGGTGAATCGCATCAGCCGGATCTACTTCGACGGCAAGTTCGTCGACTATCCGCTCAAGCTCAGCAACGCGCTCAAGGCGGTCGGCCCGGTCACTGCCGCGAAAGCGGTCTTCGATTACGGCGTGATCCAGGCGAAGCGGAAGGTGAGCCCCACCGAGGTCGTCTCGATGGAGGACGCCTACGTCGCGCAGTACGGCGAGACGCTCTACAAGCTCTTCTTCCAGGCGTACAGCGAAAAAGTCTGGGGCATGAAGTGCAGCGAGCTCTCGGGCGACTGGGTCAACCAGCGAACGAAGGGCATGTCGCTTGTCACGGCGATCAAGGACGCCGTCGTCCCGTCCAAGGGCTCGGTGGTCAGCCTGATCGACGAGTTCATGTACCCGCGCGACGGCTTCGGCCGCTTCTCGGAGCGCATGGCCGATGCGATCGAGAAGTCTGGCAACGAGATCAAGCTCAAGAGCCCGGTGGAGAAGATCGTGCTCGAGGGCAACCGCGTCAAGGGCGTGCAAGTCCGCACGGAGGAGGGGAGCACGCTCATCGAGGGCGACAACTTCATCTCCTCGATTCCGATGACCGTGCTCGTCAAGATCACCGATCCGCCCGCGCCGCAGGAGATCATCGACGCGGCCGAATTCGCTTGTCTTCCGGGACATCATCACCGTCAACATGATGTTCAAGAAGCGGCAGGTCACCAGCGACACCTGGCTCTATGTCCACGACCGGAACATCCTCTTCGGACGCTTCCACGAGCCGAAGAACTGGAGCCCGGCGATGGTGCCGAGCGATGAGTACACCTCGCTCGTGGTCGAGTACTTCTGCACGCGAGGCGATCACATCTGGAGCATGACCGACGAGCAGCTGGTCAACCAGACGGTCAAGCACCTTGTTGAAGATCTGGGCTTCGTCCGGCCGGAAGAGGTGATCGGCGGGTTCTCGGTGCGCGCGACGAAGGCGTACCCGACCTACGACATCGGCTACCAGAAGCCGCTGCAGCTGATGAAGGACTACATCGCCAGTATCGAGAACCTGCAGTACATCGGCCGCGGTGGCTCCTTCCGCTACAACAACACCGACCACTCGATCGAGACCGGCATGCTGGCCGCCAAGAACATCCTCGGCGAGCGCCACGATCTCGAGTCTGTTAACGCGGACGCCGAGTACCACGAGATCAAGCGCCAGAAGGCGCAGAAGGCCGCGGCGGCTCGCTAGCGATCCTTTCGCCGTCGGTTCAGGGGTCGCGCCATGCCGGCGGCGACCCCTGTTCTGTTTGCAGCAGCTGATCCGGGAGACGTGTGATGGTAGAGACACCGCCGGGTTCCGATACGCCAGCAGGTAGCGAGGACGAACAGCGCTTCGCACCGCCTGGTGAACCGCCGGGTCGGAGTTTGGGCGGCCGTGACGCTCGTGCTGGCCGTTGCGATGTCGGTGCTCTCCATCGCAACCGTCTCCTACAGCTATAGCCCGTTCATGCAGCGGACCTACCGGGAGGTCGGGCATCACGGCTTCGTGACCGTCTGGAAGGCGCAGGTCGAGGACCTCTCGTCCATTTCGAGCCAGTGGCTGCTCGATGCCGCCTTCGTCGCCTCGGTCGTCGTGCTGCTATTGGCCGTCGTGGCGGGCACCTGGCTGCTCCTCGTCGGCTCGGGTGATCTTGCGTCGCGCGATGGTCGCTACCGCTTGCCCGGCCACCGCGCGGAATGATCCCGCCTTCCGCCGCTCTTCTTCGCAAACCTTCGCTCTGGCTCTGGGTTACAGCGTTCGCGGCGCTGATCGCCTACGTCGTCATCCGCATCGACCTGTTCCCGCTGACATCGCAGGTGACGTTCGGCGATCGTCAGATATCCCTGCCACGAGCGTTTTTCACAGTCGACCACCCATTTCACACCGCCCGGGCGGAGCTGCTCCGTTCGTCCTGGGCATCCCTCGACACCGTGCGGTGGGTGGCGAGCCACCAGGGCGGCTACCCCGCCGAGTTCTACCCGTTCGGCGTGCAGGGCGTCGCTGCCGCGCTCTCCTTGATTTCGTTTGGAACGCTCTCGGTCGAGTCTGCCTGGGCGATCACCATCGTGGCGATCTTCCTCCTGCCCGGGCTGGCGTTTCTGCTGATCTCACGGGAGGACGCGCTCTCCCCGGCCGTGGCGCTCGTGGCCCTGGCGGGACAGATCGCCATCGCCAGCGACTGGACGCACGGCGGCTACACCGAGCTGGTTGAGTGGGGCCTCGCGACGAACGTCGCCGGCGCGACGTATGCGCTGGTTGCGCTGCCGCTGTTGGTGCGAGCCGTCCAGAAAGGCTCGCCCCGCTGGGCGGCGCTTGCGGGGGCCTGCATCTCGCTCTGTGCCGTATCGAACCCTCGTTCGCTGATCGCCATCGCCGTGATCGCGGTCGCGGTCCTCCTGGGATTCGCCCTCGACGGTCACGTGCGCCGGGCGGCGCTTGTGGTTGGCAGCGTCGCGGTGCTCTCCGCGGGGCTGGCGGCACCGGTACTCGCTCCGCTTGTGCGATATCGCGATCTCTACTTCTTCCTGAGCTATCAGGAGTACGCCGGTGTCGGCGGCTACTGGCACGCGACGGTCGACGCGGTCACCTGGCCCATTCTTCTGCTGGCGGCAACCGGTGTCGTGCTGGCGTTCCTGCGGCGCGAGCACCGTGCCACGCGGATCGCGGCCATCGCCGTGGTGCTCTACATCGCCATCACCGCGCTCGCAGCGGCGAGCCCCGCGCTGCGCGAGCTGGTGCCGCAGCTGGAGCTGCCGCGGCTTATGCCGTTCCAGCGCTTCCTGCTCCTGTACTTGGCGGCATTCGGCGTGCTGGAGGGTGTGCGGCGTGCCATCCCGCTGGCGAACGGTCGCGCGGTGGCGCGTGACCTGGCGGTGGCGACTGCGATTTCCGTGTCACTGGTGGTCGTGTTCGCGACCGGAGCCGGCCCGTTCTCATCTTTGGAGCAAGGGCTGCGTGCCGTACCTCGGTCCGAGGGCGCCGATGGGGCCGAGCTGGTCGCATTCCGTGAGGCGATCGATGAGGCGGACTCCATTGCGCCGGAAGGAACCGCCGTGCTCGTGCTCGGCTCGCGGCTGAGCTGGCACGAGCAGCTCTGGGCGCCGATGGAGGCGCCAAACCGGCGGTTCTACGACAACGACTGGCTGTGGTACTGGCACACGCGCCACGCCGGCCCGTATGACTATCACGAGGGGCACTTTTACCCTGACCCGTCTCAGGCGCTCACCGATAAGTATCTTGCGACGCACGGCATCGGCGCGGTCGTCGTGACGGATCTGGCGGATCGAACGACGGGCGCCAGCGTGCGAGACGCGGCAATGCAGTCCGACCTCCTGGAATCATCCGATACGTTCGGCGCGTGGGATGTCTACCGCGTGCGGGCGGATGAGTCGCTCGCGACACTCGGCGACGTTCCCGCCGATGCAGTGACCGTGTCCGCTGACGCCGAGCAGATCACGGCGACATTCGATGATGCTGCGTCTGGCACCGTGCTTGTCCGGCAGAACTGGTTTCCGCGGTGGGAAGCCGAGGTCAACGGCAAGCCGGTGCCGATCACACGAGCCGACAACGGATACATGGAGATCCCGGTGGACGGCGGCGACGTGACGGTAGAGCTCGACTACGCCGTCACGATGATGGACACCATTGCGCGGCTCGTGGCGATCGCGTCCATCGTGGCCGCGATCGCGGCGGTGCTGGCGCCTACACCCATGGCTCGATGGGCACGTCGATAATCGTCGGCAGGTCTCGCTCGAGCGCTTCGGAGATCGCGGATTGCAGCTCCCGTGGCGAGCCCGCTCGTACCCCCGGAATGCCATAAGCGTCGGCGAGCTTGACGTAGTCCGGGTTCACGAGGTCCACCGCCGCATACCGGCCACCGCGCGACTGCCGCTGCTCTTCCTTGACGGCGGAGTAGGTGGAGTCGTTGAAAATGATGATCGGAATGCCGAGCCTGAACTGGATGGCCGTCGCGAGCTCTTCCATCGTGAACTGGAACCCGCCGTCACCGACCACCGCCGCGACCGGTCTCTCGCCGACGCCAACCTTGGCGCCGATCGCCGCCGGCATCGCGAATCCCAGCGTGCCGTAGCCGGTTGGGAAGAGGAACGTTCGCGGGCACTCGACCGGGTACGAATAGGTGGCGACGTAGCTCATCATCGTCATGTCCCAGGCGATGATGCCGTCATCGGTCATCGAGGCGCGGATCGCGTCGAGGTACGGCACGCGTTCTGCGCCGAACGCAGACGCAAGTGCGGTCGCACGAGCCGCTGCGAAGCGCCCGGTATCCCACCCGGAGGTGGACTCGGTCTGCTCGAGCGCGTCTGCAAGCGACTCCGCAGCGTGACGCCCGTCCGCAAGGATGCCGATGGTTGGGGTGGCGTTCCGCGTCATCTCGTCGGGATCAACATCGATGCGAACCAGGGTCTCCGGAATAGGGAAGGCGAAGTGCTCCGTCGCCTGCACGCCAAGGCGTGAGCCTACGACGAGCAGAGCATCCGCCTCCTGCACGAGATCGTCAACGGCGTTTCCCTGCGTCCAGAGCGAGCCGAGCGAGTGCGGGTGCGACGCCGGCACGGAGCCCTTGCCCTGGAAGGACGTGACGATCGGCGCGTGCAGGCGCTCGGCGATACGGACGATGGCGTCGCCCGCGTTGGACGACGTCGCGCCGCCACCGGCGTAAATCACCGGGTGCTTCGCTGCCGCGAGCATCCTCGCCGCGTCAGCGATCTCGGCCGAGATGTCCGGCATTTCGGTGCCCGGATTCACCGCCGCGATCGCGGTATCCCCGACCGGCTTGTCGAGCACGTCGATCGGTACCTCAAGGTGAACCGGCATCCTCCGGCCGGACATCATCGCGCTCCAGCCCTCGGCGACCTTCCGGGGCACATCTCCGGCGGTCGTCGCGCGGTCGTTCCACTTGGTGACGGCTCGCATGACCGCTCGCTGGTCCTTGAGGTCGTGCAGGTTGCCGCGCATGGCGTCCAGATGCGCGCTCTCGACGTTCGAGGAGAGCACGAAGACGGGCGAGGAGTCCGTGTAGGCCTCGCCGATCGGCGTGGCGACGTTCGTCACGCCCGGCCCGGTGATCACCAGTGCCACCGCCGGCCTGCCGGTCGCCCGTGCGTAGCCGTCCGCCATGAAGCCGGCGCCCTGCTCGTGCCGTGCCAGGATGTGGGTGAGTGAAGACTCGTGCAGGGCGTCGTAGAGCGCGAGCGTATGGACACCAGGGATGCCGAAAACCGTGGTGGCGCCGCACGCTTCCAGTTGCTCGACTGCGGCGACCGCGGCGGTGCGCTCGTTTTTGAGCTCTGTTGTGGTATCGGCAGCAAGAACCTCGGTCATGGGGTACCCCTTCGGTGCGTGCGGATGATTGGTGTGCGTGCTGGGAGGGTCGCGGTGTCGCGACTCCCTCCATGGTGGCATACTCACTCAAGCGATTCAAACCGGGGCTGGCCAGGAGAGGTGGGCTGGCGACAAGGGAACGACGGCATGACCTCCGGTCAGAAGACCCGCGATCAGGACTACCAATCGAGCGCGTTGCCACGTCGCACCTTCGAGCGGTCGATCTTCGACCCGCATCTGGTGCGTCTCTCGGATCGCGGCGGGGCCAGCCAGCTGATCGGCGCGGCGTGGTCCGATGTCTCAGCCCTCGTGCTGGAGGAGTGGGTCGACAACGTCATCCCGGTCGAACTGGACGGGTTGCGGGGAGGCCGTGTCGAGGCCGTCCACCGGCTCGACACACTGCCGGGTGTCGCCGCGCGCGCGTCCAGTGCTGGCCTGAAGAACCCCGACTTCGTTCTCTTTGGCGAGATCGATGGGCGCGCGCTTGTCTTCGGTGTGGACGCCAAGTTCTCGGTGGAGACGGCACGGCCGGTGCAGGTGAGCGCCGATACGATCGCCCAGCTCTTCAATGAGGACATTCACCTCGCGGCGCTGTTGCCTGATCCGGATCCCGACGCTGCCTACATGGACGGGTTATTCCTGAGCCCGGACTACGTCCTGACCCATCGGATGTTCCAGCACAAGAACGGGCATCGACGCCTCACCGTGTCGCCAGAGGAAGTTGTGCTCGCGGAGGCGGACGCCTGGGAGCTCTTCTCGGGCATTGCCAGCGTTGCTGTGATAGAGCGACTGGCGGAGATGGATGCGCTTCCATTCGCGGTGTGGGAAAGCCTTCTCGCCTCTCAGTACTACTTCCGGCTCGAGCGCGCGATCGTGGGCATGATCGCGGAGGAACAACGCCCGTTGCTCGGGGTGGTGGACATCGACGCGTCCGAAGACGATGTGCTGGATCGTCTGTTGGAGCGGAGTGCTGACGAGGGCGCGTGGCAGATGATCGTCGAATGGGACCTCGAGGTCGAGCATCTCCGGCGGCAGCGGCAGGCGCTGAGCCAGGTGGTGGGCTCGCCGCTGTCCGGGGCCGAGCTTCGTGATCTCTCCGATACCGTCATGGACGAGATGCAACTCGAAGATCGTCCCTCGCGCAATCGCATCCGCAAGGCGCTCGGCGCCCGCTTCTCGTCCGACGTGCTCGAACGGGTCGGCGTGATCATGCCTCCGGTGGAGGACTTTCCCGCTGAGCTGGAGCGTGTCGGCGCGGCCGCTCGAGATGTGACCGATCGATATACCGAGGACATTCGCAACATTCTGGGCGACATCATCCGACGCCTCGTCGACGCCTCTCGCTAGCTCCACACGTCCCGATACAGGCCGGTGGTTGTCGATTCCGGGATGGTTTGCGAAGATACCGCAAGAGCGATCATCGAGTGAGCGTTGGCCGGCCACGTCCGCATATGGAGCGGCAGGCACCGGTATCCCGGTGGGACGGACGCTCGCGCAATTGCATTGAGCCTGAACCCCGCGGTTCGGAACCCGACCGCGACCGCAGCGCAAGAGGAGTGATGAATTGACTGATACTGAAACCAATCAGAAGGTGCGAGTCCGCATGACCGTCAACGGTCAGGAGCGCTCCGGCGAGGTTGAGCCGCGTACGCTCCTTGTCCACTTCCTTCGCGACAATCTCGGTCTCACCGGCACGCACGTGGGGTGCGACACGAGCCAGTGCGGCGCCTGTGTGGTCACCGTCGACGGTCGGACAACCAAGAGTTGCACCATGTTCGCCGTCCAGGCGGAAGGTGCGGATGTCCAGACGATCGAAGGTCTCGCCCAGGATGGCGCCTATCATCCCGTGCAGGAGGGCTTCTGGGAGGAGCATGGCCTCCAGTGTGGCTACTGCACGCCGGGCATGATCATGTCGTCCATCGCGCTGCTCAAGCGCAACCCGAGCCCGACGGAAGACGAGATCCGGCATGAGCTCGAAGGCAACATCTGCCGCTGCACCGGATACGAGAACATCGTCAAGTCGGTGCAGTACGCTGCCGAAAAGCTGCGCGAGGGCAGCGCGTCCTGAGGCCACGTTGCTCACTCGCCGCACGCCACTGTTGAGAGGTGCTTTCCATGTTCCCAGGCGCATTCACGTACACGCGAGCAAACTCCGTGGCCGACGCCGTATCGAAACTGCAGCAGAACCCGGACGCGAAGATCCTGGCCGGCGGCCACTCGCTGATTCCGGCGATGAAGCTCCGCCTCGCGATGCCCGGCGAGCTCGTCGACCTGCAGGACATCAGCGAGCTTCGCGGTATCGAGGTCACTGACGAGGCCGTCACGATCCGGGCGATGGTGACGTACAACGAGATCCGCGACAATGCCGAGGTCGCGAGCCTATTGCCGATTCTCGGTGAGGCGATCCGCGTGATCGGCGATGCACAGGTGCGCGAGCGCGGGACCCTCGTCGGCTCCCTGGTGCATAACGATCCGGCAGCCGATCTCACGGCGGTCGTCCTTGCCCTTGGCGGCAGTGTTCATGCCGTCGGTCCGAACGGCGAGCGTGACATCGCGCTTGACGAGTTCTTCGTGGATCTCTGGACCACCACGCTCGAGCCGGACGAGATCGTCACCCATGTCTCCCTGAACCGGCATGGCGCGGGGAGTCGCCAGACGTACCGGAAGTACGCCCACCCTGCGAGCGGCTACGCGATCGTTGGCGTTGCTGCGGTGCTGGACATGGACGGAAGCTCCGTATCATCCGCGCGCGTGGTGGTGACCGGCGCGGCAAACACGGCGACGCGGCTTTCGTCGGTGGAGAGCGCGATCACGGGCAAGGCACTCGATGAGGCGGCCGTCACGGCCGCCGTCGCGGACGCGGCCTCTGGTCTGACGATCAACGGGGACCAGTTCGCGCCGGAGAACTATCGCTCGCACCTCGTTGAGGTGCTGACCCGGCGGGCGCTGCTCGGCACACAGGTCTGACGACCCGGGATTTCACTATACGAACAGCAATCAGGGCCGCCAAAAGGCGGCCCTGATTGCGTTTGGAGCGGGCATGTGCCGGTAGAAGATGGGCCCCACGCCCTCTCTCTATGGCGGTCCCGCGATGCTCACTCCCTGGAATCCGTCCTAGAAGGCAAGGCGAATCAGCGCAACCCAGATCAGCACCTGCACCACGAGAGAGGAGATCAGAACGAATCGGGCGGTGAAGGCGGACCAGGTTGCCAGGAACCAGGCGGCCACCAGATTCATGACCAACAGGGCGCCAGCCATCAGCGGCAGTTGCCACAGCGCCGTCTCCGATCGAACGTCATCGCGAAGCCCGGACGCAGTGATGTGCGTCGCGAAGCCGGGCGCCAGCGAGTCGACACGGTTCATCGTGATGAGCGCCATCACGATCGCGCTGAGCACCAGCACGCCGAGCATCAGCATCGCCCCGCGATCCTGCACGATCGCGGCTTCCCTCACCCGTGCGGGAACCACCGGACGCGGGATGTTCGGCCGTGAGATCGAAATCGACGGTCGCGGTATCGCCGGGGCGCCCCGACGGGCGGCACGCTGGCGAGGCCGGTACGCACCCGCCGCGGCCTCCTCCTCATACCAGTCGTCCTCGTCGATGAAGGAGTCGTCGTAGCCGGCGTCGTCGTATTCCTCGGCATACTCGTCACCGTACGCGTCGTCGTACTCCTCGGCGTAGAGGTCCTGCTGCGGGCGGGATGGTTTCCGCCGCGTGCGGCCTGCTGGCTGCTCGGCCGCCCGGCGGGTCGGCCGAGCTCGGGCACGATCGTCCGAAATCAGCCGGTCGTCGTCATAGGTGGCATCGAGGTAGTCGTACTCCTCGGCCTGTTCGCGGCGGGTACTTCGGTAGGGCGGTTGTTGTGGACGGTACCGTTGCGTCGCCGGGGCGCGCCGTTCCGGCTGAGACTCGTCGTACTCGTCCTGAGCCGGTCGGCTCGATCGACCCGACCCCTGCCTCGGCACGTAGGACGTTCGGCGGCGTGGATCCCGTCGCTGAGACGGGCGTTCCTGCTCGATATCGTCTTCCGTCTGCCGGCGGCGCCGGTTCACCGGACGCGATCGTCTGTCGGATGACATAGACCCTCCTTCAGCCTGATCACTGCAGGCCTAGCATACCGCAGGGCGTGGATCAGATCCGCACACCCTGCGGTGGCCAGCTAGCTCGCCGGCGTGGCTGGCGTGAGCATCGGTCCCTCGACAACCGGCGTCGCGCCGTCGATCGGTGTGGCGCCCGGTGTCGCGGGCACCGGGGTTGCCGGGGCCGGCGTCGGCGCGTTCGCTGGTGCCGTGAACTGTGCAGGAGTTGGCGTCGGGGTCGGCACAACCTCATGGTCGGATTCGATGTCCGTCGCCGCGCGTACCTCATCGAGCTTCGCCTGAACAGCCTCATCTTTCGCCTGCTGGTACTGCGCGTCCGTGAGCGGCCTGTTCTCCTGCTTGTCCTCGACCTTGATGATGTGCCAGCCGAACTGCGTGTGCACAGGCTCGCTGATCGACCCCGGCTCAAGCGAGAAGGCAGCTTCTGCGAACGGTTCCACCATCTGGTCGTAGGTGAACCAGCCGAGCTCCCCGCCCGTCGGCGCTGTTTGCTGGTCGACCGAGTTGTTGCGGGCGAGCTGCCCGAAGTCGGCTCCGTTCGTCGCGCGGTCGTACAGCTCCCGCGCGAGATCCTCGGTTGGGACCAGAATATGGCTCGCCTCGACCTGCTCGGCCGTCTGCGGGACGTTGCCGCCGATCGCGCTGGTCAGAAGCTCGCGCGCGAGCTGAGGTTTGGCGACCAGCGCGTAGTAGTCGTTTAGCGAGATGTGCGCCTTGTCGAACACCTCGCTCTGGAACATGGAGAAGTTGCTCGTCGCCTCGGTAGCGGCTTGCTCGGTGTTGGCAGGGGTGGCCGGTGCCGGGGTGGCGCCTGCGATGGGCGTGCCAGACGGCAACGGCGTTCCATCCACCGGTGTTGCGACGGCAGGTGTGCCCATCTGGGCCGCGAGCTCCGCCTGCTGGGTGGCTTCCGCCTCGGCCGTGCCGGTGGCCCAGGCGGCTCGCTCCGGGATCATGGTCGGCTCGGGGTACGGCGTGACGAGATCGGTACCTGCCGGCGCAAACTGTTGAAGCGAGTAGGATTCCACGGCCTGGGAGCTGAGGTCCAGTCCCATGTCGTCCGCCGCCTTAAGGTAGAGCTGGTCCTCCACCATCTGCGTCAGCGTGGCGTCGTTTACATCGGTGCTGCCCCAGACGGTTTCTGCCTGCGCGCGGAACTGCGATGCGAAGGTGAGAAACTGCGTGCGCTGCGACCCCTCGACCTGCTGGGCAAACGCCTCGTACTGGCTTGCCTGCTGATAGAGCTGAACCGTTTCGTACTTCCAGTACTCGCGCCGGGAGATGTTCTCGCCGCCCACCGACGCCAGCACGGCGTTCGGCTTGACGATGTTCTCGTACGCGAGGCCACCGATGAGGCTGGTGAGCGTCAGCACAGCGACAATCACCAGTCCGGCGGTGAGCATGCGCGTGTTCTGCTGTTCGCGATCCCGACGGCTGGTGCGCCGCACGTTCCCCGGCATCGGATCCTCGATGCCGAGCATCTCGCGGAGCCGTCTCGAGAACGATGATTGGCCGAAGGGGGAGCTCATGGGCGATCCGATCCTGGGGGGTGCGTCACTCGCGAGCGCGCTGTCGAACGGTTCCAATACGGCAAAGGCGCGCTGCCACCCGGATGCGAGCGGAAACGCGCCTTGCGCCGAACGGTGTCACGGCACCGAAGCTGGGTCTATGTGCGCGGCGCGCTGCCGGTGAAGGGCAGCAGGCCGATGTATCGGGCACGCTTGATCGCAACGGTCACCGAGCGCTGGTGCCGGGCGCAGGTGCCAAGCTTGCGGCGTGGCTCGATCTTGCCGCGCTCGCCAATGTGGCGGCGGAGGCGCGGCAGGTCCTTGTAGTCGACGTGCTGGATGTTGTCGACGCAGAACTGGCAGACCTTGCGTCGCGGGGAGAAGCGGCCACCACCGCCACCCGGACGACGCCCGCGGGGACCCCCGCGCCCGCCGGCGGGGCCGCGGCCACCGTCACGACCGCCTTCGCGGCGCTCTGTCTGCGGGCCACCAAAGCGCGACCGCTGCGGGCGATCGCCGCGCTCCTCGGTCTGGGTTCCGGTTCGTTCCTGGTTGTCAGCCATGATGCTTGCTCACCTTGTGCGTTGTGGGGCGTTCGCGCTCGGCTAGAACGGAACGTCATCCATGGAGTCGTTGCCACTGTCATTGTTGTTGTAGGACGGGGCTTGCTGGCGGCCGCCACCGCCGCTGTTGCCACCGCCGGAGTAGTCGCCCGAGTCGTCGCCCCGCTGGCCGAGCAGCTGGAAAGCTGAACTCGCGAGCAGTCACATCCAGCGAAGTGCGGGCTGCGCCGTCCTGGCCGGTCCACTCGCGAGCCTCGAAGTTGCCCATCGACGTAGATCTGCTTGCCCTTGGTCAGGTAGCCGCGCTCGCTCAGGTTGACCATGGTCTCGGCCAGCCGACCGAATGCGCTGATTCGGTACCAGTTGGTGGATTCCTGCTGGTTGCCGCTCGCGTCGCGTCGCCGGTTGTTCACCGCGAGGCTGAAATTCACGACCAGCGTGCCCTGCGGGGTGTACCGGGTCTCCGGGTCACCGCCAAGGTTGCCAATAAGGGTGATCTTCGCGAGGGATGCCATCAGCTACTCCTTGTCGGAGGACTCGTCCTCGTTCGTCTCGGTCGTATCGTCGCTGCTCTCGGTCTCGCCCGACGCGTCGCTCTCGGCAGCGGGTTCTTCCGCCGTCTCCGCGGAAGCGGACTCCGCCTCGGTGGACTCGGTCGTAGCTTCGGCCTCGGCAGTCTCCGAGGGTGCTTCCGCCTCGGTGGACGCGGCCGTTGCTTCGGGCTCGCTGGACTCCTCCGGCGTCTCCACCGGAGCGGCCTCCGCCTCGGCGGGCGCGGTCGCAGCCTCAGCGCTCGCCTGGGCCGCCCCTCCGGCAGCGGATGCAGCCTCGGTCTCGCCCTCGGCGCCTTCCTCAACCGCGTCCGGATTGAACTTCTCGCCGGCCTTCGGGTCGTCATGCACGAGCAGGTAGCGCATGGTGCTGGTGTCCAGCTTGAGGTCTCGCTCCAGCTCGGTCAGGTTCGAGGGGGCGGAATCGAAGTGGTACACGGTGTAGATGCCGTCACGGTAGTCAATGCCGTTGAAGCGGATCGTGTACGCAAGACGCCGGCGACCCCATGGGGAGCTGGTCAGCGTCTCGGTGAGGCTGCCGCCAGCGTTGCTGATGTAGGTCGCGACCTTGTCGACCTGCGCCTGCGCGTCTTCGTCGGACAGCTCCGGCACGTAAACAGTCATGAGCTCGTAAGCGCGAGGTTCGCGCTCCTGGGTAGCCAAGGGTGGCTCCTTCCTGTGGGTTTCCCCTGGCGCCATGGGTATGCGCAGAGGAGAAAGGTGATCGGTATATCTCAACCGGACACAAAAACATGGCCCTCCATCTCGTGGGCCGTTCGAAAGTATAGCACCACCATGTCTGTCGCTGTGGTGGCGCGCTGCCGCGCTACGCGGTGGCGCCCGCTTCCTCGAATGTCAGTCCGAGCGTCGACCCGAGATCCCGCAGCGTCTCCTGCGCGGCGCTGACATCCGCGTCCTTCGGAGCCGCGTGGATCACGTCCGAGAGGGCGACCAGCGTGCCGATCGCAGCCGGCGTGTGCAGGTCATTCTCGAGCGCTTCGAAGAACTCGGTCCGGTAGGTAGCAACGTCGATTTCGGCATCACTGGGTCCTGAGGAGCGGCTGGCGGCGTTGTGCAGCCGTGCGGCGCGACGCCCCCAGGCCGCCATCTCGTCATCGTCAAACTCCCACGTCGCGCGGTAGTGGTGCGAGAACAGGTAGAGCCGGATGGCGTCCGCGGGAAATGCCTTGAGCAGCTCGCTGGCGAGCACGAGGTTGCCGAGCGACTTGCTCATCTTCTCGCCCTCGTAGTTCACCATCGCGACGTGCATCCAGCAGCGGACGAACGGCTCGACGCCGGTGGCGTTCTCGGACTGGGCGATCTCGCACTCGTGGTGCGGGAAGATGAGGTCGTGGCCGCCGCCATGAATGTCAACGGTCTGACCGAGGTACTTTGTCGCCATCGCGGTGCACTCAATGTGCCAGCCTGGCCGGCCCGGTCCCCATGGCGAGTCCCATGTCGGCTCGCCCGGCGCTCCCGCCTGCCAGAGCACGAAGTCCAGCGGCGCCCGCTTGTTGGGATCGTCCGGGTTGTTGCCCCGCTCGTTGGCGACCGGCAGCATGTCCGCGACCGGCAGGTGGCTCAGCTTGCCGAACTCGGGGTCCTTTGCGACCTCGAAGTAGACACTGCCGTTGACGACGTAGGCGTACCCGCCTTCGACCAGCTTCTCCACGATCCCGAGCATCTCCGGAATGTGCCCCGTCGCGGCGGTGTAGTGGTCGAAGGGCAGGGCGTTGAGCGCCCTCATGTCCGCGAGGAACTTCTCGGTCTCTCGCCGGCCGAGCTCGTCCCACTCAAGACCGACCTCCTTCGCCTTGCGCAGGATGTCGTCGTCGATGTCGGTCACGTTCTGCACGTAGGTGACGTTGTGCCCCTGATGGCGAAGGAGGCGCACGAGGATGTCGAAGGTGAGGAATGTGAATGCGTGGCCGATGTGCGTCGTGTCGTAAGGGGTAACACCGCACACGTAGATGCCGACGTGGTTGTCCCTCACGACGAAGTCGTCGGTCGACCGGGTCTGCGAGTTGTAGAGGCGCATTGGTGTGGCTGCCCTTTCGGCTGGCTCTCGCGCGAAGCCACCGGCCCTTCGCCGCAGCCGCGACGGCAACCGATGGCGGGAATCACTGTCCGGCAGTATATCCCAGCCCCGTTCGGTGTCAGCACCCGCGGCACGCGGTCGGCCGTCGGGCGGCTGCACCGGCGGTGTATGATCGAAACGCGTCGGCCTCCCGCCTGGATCTGCTTGCCGTGGTGATCCGAACACACCAGGATGCTCATGTTGATCAGTTTGCGCGCCCGTCCGGCGCTGTCCGTCGCCATCGCCCTTGTCATCGCGCTGTGGACGGGTACAGCCGGCGTGGCGCAGACCATGTCCACTCCCGTTGTGCCTATCACGGAAGACACCAGGGCCTGCGTCGACGGCCGCCTTCGCATTCGCGACCTCGCTGGCGCCGACGAGCACCTTGCTGACGGTCTCGGCAAGGTCCAGCAGCGCGCCGAGCAATGGCAGCCGGATGCGCAGCTGGTGGAGCTGCGGCTTTCCTGCCCGCTGCTCAAGACAGGACTCCAATGGGAAGGGACGTTCTTCTCCAGGACTGCGCAAGCCAACTTCTCGACCGATACCGTGAACGTCGAGCCGGCCGAGGAGGCGCCCGAGGATGTGCCGTATCTGGACGTCTCCAACATTTCGTTCCAGACGGTGCACCGCTCGCTGCTGCGTGCCGGGTTCTCCGATGACCTCAAGCTGGCGGCGGCCAGCAGCGTCACCGTGCGTTTGAGCACGGACCAGGTGGACTTCGGCCCACCGACAGCGCCGAAGGGTGTGGTGTATGTCCATGTCGCTGTCGAGGAGCGGGGGGTGATCAAGGACCTCTGGATCAACGCGCAGGATGGCACGATCTATCGATACGACCTGGAAGGGTAGGGACCATGGGAAACACGCCGATATCCAGCGACGTTGCCGCAGCGGTCGACCGCGCGGCGTTGGTGCTTGCGAAGCGGCCGCGGGCGGTGCTGTTCGACTTCGACGGCACCCTCAGCGAGCTTGTCGATGACCCGGCCAACGCCAGCATTGAGGAGCGATCGGAGCGTGCGCTGCATCAGCTCACAGACGCGCTCGATGTGATCGGTATCGTCACCGGCCGGGCCGCCGCCGATGTACAGACCCGTCTGGACACCAGCCGGATGGTCGTGGTGGGCAATCACGGGCTCGAGTGGGTGGTGCGTGGCGAGCACGAGGCACACGAGGCAGGGGTGGAGGCTGAAGCGGGTGTCGCACAAGCCGAGGCTGAGATTCGCGAGCGGATCGTGCACGACAAGCTCGATGCCGGCGTGATCTTTGAGAACAAGCGGCTCTCGGCCAGCATTCACTACCGCCAGGCGCCAAACCAGAAGCAGGTCGGCAGCGTGCTCGTGCCGCTGGCCCGCCGCGTGGCGGCCGCGCACGGACTTCGCACCACCGAGGGCAAGTTCATCGTCGAGCTGCGGCCGATGGCGGAGGTCGACAAGGGCACCGCCATCCGCCAGCTTCAGGCTGAGTTTTCGCTGGGGTCGATGGTCTTCCTCGGAGATGACCTCACCGACGTCGACGGATTCGAGGCGCTCAGGGCGATGCGCGATGAGGGAGCGGTCGACACGCTTGCAATCGGGGTGCTTGGCAAGGACAGCCACCCGAAGGTCGGCATGACGGCCGATGTTGCCGTGTCCGAAGTCAACGGCGTTGCCGACTTTCTCGAGCAGCTGGTGGCCCGGCTCACGAGCGGGTCGGAGGCGTGATGGGGCGGGTTTCAGGAATCATCATCGCGCTGGTCCTGCTGCTCGCCGGATTCACCGGCGTCGCGGCGCAAGAGCTGCCATGGCGGGAGCCGTTGGAGCCGGTGCGCGACACCGCGACGATCACTGTCGGCGACGACACGCTCGACGCCGAGCTCTCGGTGACGCCCGTGCAGCAGACCCTCGGGCTTGGCTATAGGAACGTTCTCCTCGATGGGCGCGGCATGCTGTTCGTGAACGACGCTGCCGAGCCTCGCACCTTCTGGATGAAGGGAATGCGCTTCTGCATCGACATCGTCTGGATCGAGGGCGGCGAGATCACCGGTGCGGCTGAGTCAGTCTGCCCGGACCCTGCCGGGACGCCGGACGGAGAGAAGGCACGGTACCACTCGGACGCGCCTGTGACATACGTGCTGGAGCTGCCTGCGGGCTGGCTCGCGAGGCACGGCTACGGCGCTGGCACGCCGGTGCAGATTCCTGACGAGGTGCAGGACGCGATCGGAGGTTGATCATTCCCCGAGACGTGTCTCGGTCTGGCTCAGCAGCCGCTCCAGCCGGTCCTGGCGAAGCGCGAAGGTGACGTCGCCGCGAGTCCGCTCGAGCACGGCGCGCAGCTGGTCGGTGGTGCGCCGGATGCCGCTGGTGATCGCGTCGGGGAAGTCGACCGTCACCAGCGCACTGTAGATGGCGTCCATCTGCTGCAGCAACGCCTCGGCGCGCGGCACGTCGTTGCGCCGGAGGGCGTCCAGCGCGTCGCGCCGCAGCTCGGAGGCGGCCTCCGCCAGCCCGTTCAGCCACGCGGCCGAGGAGACGCCCAGCGCGCTCGAGGATGGGATCGCGTCGTCGTCGAGGATCGCGATGCTGATATGCGCCTCTGCCACCTCCTTCATTGCGTCCTGCACGTAGCCTGCGCTCGCGAGCGTCGGGTGCTCGGTGGTGTGCTCGAGGATTTCCTGCATCATGCGGCTCGCCTCGCGTGCGCCGCTGCGGGCGTCATCGAACTCGCCGCGATGGGCAGCGCGGATCGCGTTCGCCGAGGCGCGGATGACGTGGCGTCCCTGGGAGATCGCCTTCTCGCGGGCGGCGTTGATCTGCTCGAACTCCTCGATGATCCCCGCGACGAGGGAGCCGGGGTCGATCTCGGTCATGGCAATGCTCCGTTGGCGTGGTGACGCTCTGCTCACGTTGACACTCGCGATTCTACCCTCGTATACTCGTATCTGCCGCGCGGAATGGGCGGCCCGGTCATCGTGGCCGGAAACATGGCGATGATCGGAAGCAGTAGACGCCGAAATGTCAGCGAGGTGCCGGGGGTGCAAGGCATCGCAAGATCGCGTCGAACTCGTCCGTGAGCCGGGATGGTGAACTACAGTAGCGATCCCCGGGAGCTCCCGATACAGAGCATCGAGCGGGCTTCATGCACGGCCCGAACGCGAAACACCAGACGACCATGGGGCCGTAGCTCAGCTGGGAGAGCGCAACACTGGCAGTGTTGAGGTCAGGGGTTCGAGCCCCCTCGGCTCCACCACATCTGGTCCGCGTCCACGACCGTTGTTGAAGTCAATGTGGGTGGTACCGCGGATGGCACAGCGCCTTTCGTCCCTCTTCAGGGATGGAAGGCGTTTTTTCGTTGACATGTTGGTGCAGATGCGAGAACGGAGAGCACACGATGGCGGGCACAGCACAGGATTCCACACAGACCGAGCGCACCTGGAACCCAACGGAGATCGAGCCGAAGTGGCGCAAGCGGTGGCAGGACGCCGCCATCTACACGGTCGACGATGACGCTCCCGAGCCGAAGTGGTACTCCCTGACGATGTACCCGTATCCCAGCGGCACGTTGCACGTCGGACACTGGTACGCGTTCGTCGCGCCCGACGTCTTCGCCCGTGCCAAGAAGATGCAGGGCAACAATGTCCTGTTCCCGATGGGCTTCGATGCATTCGGACTGCCCGCCGAGAACGCGGCCATCCGGAACAACATCCATCCGGCGAAGTGGACGTACGAGAACATTCCGGAGATGACCCGCCAGTTCGAGCTGATGGGGGCGATGATCGACTGGTCGCGTACGGTGGTCACCTGCGATCCGGACTACTACCGCTGGAACCAGTGGATCTTCCTGGAAATGCTGAAGCGGGGCCTGGCATACAAGGCGGCCGGGTCGGTCTGGTGGTGCCCGAATGATCAGACGGTGTTGGCGAACGAGCAGGTGATCGAGGGCAATATCTGCGAGCGCTGTGGCGCCGAGGTGTACAAGCGGGACCTTGAGCAGTGGTACTTCCGCATCACCGACTACGCCGAGGAGCTGCTGGCCGAGCTGGAGGACCTGGACTGGCCCGATCGCGTCAAGACGATGCAGCGCAACTGGATCGGTCGCAGCGAAGGCGCGCGCCTGTCCTTCCGCCTGGAGACCGGTGACGAGCTGGAGGTCTTCACCACGCGTCCCGATACAGTGTTCGGCGCGACATTCATGGTGCTTGCCCCGGAGCACCCGCTGGTCGGGAAGATCACCACCGAAGCGCATCGAGAGGCGGTTGTTTCGTACCAGGATACCGCCCGCCGAAAGAGCGAAATCGAGCGGCAGTCAACCGATGAGGCGAAGCAGAAGACGGGCGTCTTCACTGGCGCGTACGCCGTCAATCCCATGACCGACGAGCGAATCCCGGTCTGGATCGCGGACTACGTCCTGATGGGCTACGGCACCGGCGCGATCATGGCCGTTCCCTCCGGCGATCAACGCGACTTCCAGTTCGCCCGGCAGTTCGATCTGCAAATCGTACCCACAGTCCAGCCGGACGAGCAGGATCCGCTGGATGGCGCGACGATGACCGAGGCCTACAGCGGACCGGGGACTATCGTGAATTCCGGACCGCTCGATGGCCTGCGGATGCCTGACGATCTGCCGAAGGTTATCAGCTGGGTCGAGGAGCAGGGGCGCGGCAAGGCAGAGGTGACGTGGCGCCTGCGCGACTGGCTGATCTCCCGCCAGCGCTACTGGGGCACGCCGATCCCCATCGTGTACTGCGATAGCTGCGGCATGGTGCCCGTGCCACAGGACGAGCTGCCGGTGGTGCTGCCGCTGGACGCGGAGTTCCAGCCGACCGGCCAGAGCCCGCTGGTGACGCACGAGGAGTTCCTGAACACCACCTGCCCGTCCTGTGGCGGTGCCGCCCGGCGCGAGACGGACACGATGGACACGTTCGTCGACTCCTCGTGGTACTGGTTCCGCTACACGGACCCGCAGTTTGCCGAGGCGCCGATCAACCCGGAGAAGTCGCAGCTGTGGACGCCGGTGAACATCTACACCGGCGGCATCGAGCACGCCATTCTGCACCTGCTCTACGCGCGGTTCTTCACCAAGGTGCTGCGGGACATGGGGCTGGTCGATCACGGCGAGCCCTTCAATCGCCTGCGGAATCAGGGCATCATCCTGGCGGCGGAGGGCACGAAGATGAGCAAGAGCCGCGGCACGCAGGTCGGACCGGACCCGCTGGTGGCAGCGCACGGCGCCGACGCGCTGCGGCTGCACCTGATGTTCCTGGGTCCGTGGGAGCAGGGCGGACCGTGGAACGACCGCGGGATCAGCGGCATGGAGCGGTTCATCCGCCGCGCGTACCAGGTCGTGGCCGAGACAGCGGACGGCGACGTGCGAGACGGCGAAAGCGACGAGACGGTGGCGCTGCAGCGTCTGACGCACAAGACCATCCGCAAGGTCACCCGCGACATCGAGGGGTTCCAGTTCAACACGGCGATCGCCGGACTGATCGAGTTCACCAATGAGCTGATGAAGCTCAAGGAGACGGATGTCACCGGCACGACTGCATGGCGCGATGCCATCACGTCGCTGACGCTGCTGATGGCGCCGCTGACACCGTACGTCGCTGAGGAGATGTGGGATGTGCTGGGAAACGAGTTCTCGGTTCACCAGCAGGCTTGGCCGGTTTACGACGAGTCGCTGGCGGCTGAGGACACGATCGAGATCCCGATCCAGATCAACGGCAAGGTGCGCGACAAGATCGTGATCGAGGCGGGTCTGTCACAGGAGGAGCAGCTGGCCGCGGCGAAGGCGAGCGAGCGCGTGCAGGAATTGGTCGCCGGCAAGACGGTGGTCAAGGAGATTTCCGTGCCGGGCCGGCTGGTCAACATCGTCGTCAAGTAGCGACCGATCCCTCAGGGGAGGGCTTGAACGCGCCTGCCAGCGACGCAGCGGGCGTAGAACCCGCGGTCAATGCCCTCAGCATGTTGGCTTCTGGTCATTCAAAACGGCCCCGGATCGTCGATCCGGGGCCGTTTTGCGTACGAGTGCCGAGTAAGGACGTACAGCACTACTCGTTGTACGTGGTTGTAGGGACGAGTCGCGCTGTCCTCGCCCGGCCGCCAGTAGGGCGGCAATGCGTGAATCGGTGTCATCGTGACGGATTGCGGCCGCTTCGCGACCGCCGGGCGGCCACAGAGGGCCGCCCCTACATATCACCCTACCTGCAACTAATCCGCCGCGACCGGCTCCCGCGCGCGCTCGGGCACCCAGCGGAGGTTGAGGTTGCGGTTCGCACCAACCTCGTCGAGCCGCTTGTACTCCGTCGTATGCGGTGCGTGCTGCACGTACTCAGGATCGCTCTCGACCTCGTCCGCAATCTGCAGCATCGCGTCCACGAAGTAGTCGAGCGATTCCCGCGACTCCGTCTCCGTCGGCTCGACCATCAGCGCCTCCGAGACGATCAGCGGGAAGTACGTGGTCGGCGGGTGGACACCGAAGTCGAGCAGTCGTTTTGCGATGTCGAGCGTGCGGACGCCGTTCTTCTTCTGGTTCGCTGCCGTCGCGACGAACTCGTGCATGCAGGTGCGGTCGTACGGCACGTGGTAGGCGCCATGCAGCCGCATGCGCAGGTAGTTCGCGTTGAGCACCGCATCCTCGCTCACCTGCCGCAGACCCTTCGCGCCATGCATCCGGATGTAGGTATAGGCACGGGTGTGCATGCCGAAGTTGCCATTGAAGGCGTGCAGCTTGCCGATGCTGCGGGCTGGCAGTGTCCACGTGTAGCGCGGCCCGTCGTTCTCCTCGATCTTTGCCACTACCGGACCCGGCAGGTAGTCGCGCAGCGCGTCCGTCACGCCGACCGGTCCGGAGCCGGGTCCGCCGCCGCCATGTGGCGTGGAGAAGGTCTTGTGCAGGTTGTAGTGCATCACGTCGATGCCGAGGTCGCCCGGTCTGGCGATACCGAGGATCGCGTTGAAGTTGGCGCCGTCGTTGTAGACAAGCCCGCCCGCCTCGTGGACGACCTCGATGATCTGCTTGATGTGCTCGTCCCAGAGACCAAGCGTGTTCGGGTTGGTGATCATCAGGCCGGCGGTGTCCGAGCCGACCAGCTCGCGGATCGCCTCGATGTCGGCGTTGCCGCGCGCGTCAGACGGCACCGTGACCACGTCGAATCCCGCCATCTTTGCGGTCGCGGGGTTGGTGCCGTGGGCGGAGTCGGGGATCAGCATCTTGGTGCGCTGGCTGTCGCCACGGTCGTTGTGCCAGGCCTTGATGATGAGGCAGCCGGTAAGCTCACCGAGCGCTCCTGCCGCTGGCTGGAGCGTGACCGCATCGAAGCCAGAGATCTCTCCGAGAATGCCCTGCAGGTCGTACATCAGCTCGAGCGCGCCCTGAACAGTCGCCTCGGGCGCCATCGGGTGGATGTTGGCGAAGCCGTCGAGCCGCGCGACCTTCTCATTGATCTTCGGGTTGTACTTCATCGTGCACGACCCGAGCGGGTACATGTTGATGTCGATCGCGTGGTTCTTCTGGCTGACCCGTGTGAAGTGGCGAACAACGTCGATCTCACTGACCTCCGGCCAGTTGAGGGACTCGCGTCGAAGCTCCGGCGGGAGCTCGGTCTCCGGTACGTCGGCTACGGGGATGTGCGCGGCGCGGCGGCCCGGGCTGGACAGCTCGAAAATCAGGGGTTCTACCGCCATTCAGTTGACTCCGTGGAGATGGACTGCCGGCGAAGGGGGCGCCTGCAGCGAGAATCACTTGTCATGTGGATGGTAGCACGGCTTCCGAACGGGAGACAGCGGGGCGCGACCGTCGACCTGTCATTCTCGCCACGCTCGCCGTTTGCTAGGATGGTGCATCGGTCGTGGCACGAAGGAGTACGGAGAAGGAATGAGACTGTCGGGACGCCTGTACTACGGCTGGCTGGTTGTCGTCACCATCGCCTTGATGCTGACGGCGTCGTCCGGGGCGCGATTCCTGTTCGGCGTGGTCCTCAAGCCGATGGAAGAGTCCCTGCTCACCAGTCGTTCCACGCTGGCGGCCGGCGTGACCGTGTCCATGATCATGCTGGCGTTCCTGCAGCCAGCGGTTGGTCTCTTCGCCGACCGCATCGGGCCGAAGCCGATCCTGGTGGGTGGCAGTTTCGTTCTTGCCGGCATGTTGGTGGCGCTGTCGCAGGCGGAGAGCGTCGCCGCCGTGTACCTCTACTACGGTGTTATCGGCGGCATTGGCTTCGCCGCAACCAGTCCGGTGAACGTGACGACGCTCGTCAACCGCTGGTTTCGCAAGCGGCGCGGCACGGCGCTCAGCCTCGCGGTGTCCGGTACCGCGCTTGGGCAGCTCATCATCGTGCCGATCGCCGCCAAGGTGCTCACCATCACCGACTGGCGCACCACGATGCTGCTGATGGCCGGGCTGCTCGTTGTCGTGATGGTGCCTCTTGGGCTGTTCGTGGTCCGCGACGACCCCGCGCGGGTTCGTTGGGTCGACGAGGGCGAGCTGCGCGAGGAAATGGAGACGGAGCGCCGCGCGGAGGATCCGGCGAGGGAGTCGGTCGGGGTGACGCTTCGAACAGCGATCTCGTCACCGCCGTTCTGGATTCTTGCGTGGGGATTCGTCGTCTGCGGGTTCACGATGGCATTCGCCAACACGCATTTCATGGCGTTTGCCGACGAGATGGGGATGCACGTCACGATGGCGTCCGAGGTCGTCTCCGTAACGGCGTTCTTCAGTGTGGCGGGGACGATCCTGCTCGGGATGGCGGCGGATCGCGTTCGACGCTCCTACGTCCTCTCGCTGGTGTACGCATTGCGCGGGCTGGCATTCCTGTTGCTGCTTCTCCTGCCGATCGGCCCGCCCACGTTCATCTACGCGCTGGTCCTCGGTGTCTCGTGGAGCGCGACGACACCGCTCACGGCGGCAATCTCCGCCGACATCTTCGGCAAGGCCAATGCCGGTCTCATCTTCGGAACCATGTTTACGTTCATGAATATCGGTGCGGGCGTCGGCGCGTTTCTCGACGGCATCGTCTACGACGCCACGGGCGGTTATGAGCTCGCACTCACCATCAACGTCGTCATCGGCTTCTCGGCGTCGCTTGCCGTCTTCTTCGCCCGCGAAGGTGTGTGGTCGGATCGCTTCGGCACAAGCGAGCGGCATCTCGAGGGGCCTCGTATTCAGGGCACCCTCGCCCGCGCCGGCGACTAGCGGCATGCGCTTCAGACGAGAATCGGTGTCGTGTCCTGCGGCGCCACTCTGCTCCTTCGGAGCTGCATCCAGCCCATGGCGATGGCCATCATCCCGCCGAGCACCGCGCCGGTCAGGATCGGCATTGACGGCTCGATCTCGTAGAGAAACGAGGCGACGATCGGTCCGAACGACATCGCGCTGCCACCCAGGATCTCGACCACGGCGAATGCCCGCGATCGCAGGCGCGCCGGTGATATGTTGCCCATTTCGGCGAGGATCAGCGCCCACGTCGCGAACACACCGCCGCGCAGGAAGAATGCGAGCGTGATCCAGGGGAGCGTTGTGGTCGAGACGAAGAGCACGAGCCCGACCACGACCGCGCCGGCCGAGATCGCCGCGCCGCGCATCGGGAAGTTCGAGAGCGCCGGCGTCCTCGCCACCACCAGGCCGAACAGGGCGGTGCCGACCGCGGCCATCGCGCCGAGCGAGGAGATGAGCGCCGCGTCCATACCGCGTGTCTCCCGCAGGAAGATCGAGACGAGCGAGATGCCGATCGCGAGCGACAGCATGGTCAGCCCGTGGACGGCGAAGAGGCTTCGCACCGGACCGTTGCGGAACGCCGCCCGGTAGGTCGGCACCGCCGTGTCCTCGCCGTCTTCATCCGGGAGGAGCGAGAGATCCATGCGGCTGACGATCGCGATGGAGATCAGGCTGGTGATAGCCCCGAGGATGAACGCGGAGCGCATGCCCCAGATCGAGATCAGCAGCCCGGAGAGCAGCGGCACGGTCATCAGCGCGATCGACGGGCCGACGTTGATGATCATCGAGAACGCGCGCGCCCGGTTCTCTTTCGCCCGCTCGGCGACGTATGTCTGCATCAACGGGAAGACGATCTCGCTCATCGAATTGAGCACGACCGAGACGAAGAGAACCTGCCATGCCTGCGCGAACGCAGCGACGAGCATGCCGGCGATGCCGATCATGCGGGCGAGCAACATCAGCCGTTGTCGATCGAAGCGCTCGATCAGCCACGATGACGGCCCGATCACGAACGGTCGGATGAACCCCGCCGAGCCCAGCACGAGACCGACGACGGCGATCGGCGCGCCGAGCTCCTCGATCCAGAGTGGCCAGATGCTCATGTAGGCGCCGAACGTCGCCTCGAAGCACGTCATCGCCCAGAAGGCGAGGCCGAGGTCTCGTCCCAGACCAACATCCCAACGCAGTCGCATGTACATCCTCAACGGTGGATTGATACGGGGTCGCAGCGATCCCGCGCAATTGTAGCCGCGATGGTCGGCGCGTGGCATGGCCGTCGATGGCGTCCGTTGCCGGCCACAGTACAATGACTCGCGGTGTGCCCGGCACGCCGGCCCCGAACCGAATGAAACGACAGGTGGTCTCCCCCGTGAATCCCTACATCCTCACCGGTCTGGCGATGTGCCTCGTGCTGCTGATCGCGCTGGCGGGTACGGCGTATCTCGCCGTGTTCTTCAACCGTCGCGCCAAGGCCGATCTCGAAGCGGCGCTCGCGCCACTGGCGCAGCTCATCGACGGTACCGTGAACCTCGATGAGGCGGAGGTCACAGGGAGCTGGAGCGGCTTCCCGGTGTTCGCGCGGATGGCGAACGCCTCGGAAGGACCGGGGCGCGTGTTCCAGGCGGATGTGCTGGACGCGGCCGGGGGAGACCCGTGGCAGTACACGTCGAGCCCTGGCAAGAACGACGCGCCACGCAAGGTGGAGTTCACGGGACCCGCAGGCGTTCGGAATGAGGTGGAGCCGACCATCGACACAGGCATCGCGGGGTTCCTCGATCCCGGTTACGAGCGGTTTCGTGTCGAGTACCTTCCCGACAAGGGTGTCGTCCGCCTCGTCCGTGCGATGCGCACGCGGCGCGACATTCCGACGAGCGACGTTCTGCAGCAGCAGCTGAATATGCTGGCCACGCTGGCCGATCGGAATAGAGGCTGGATTGAAGCCAACCGGCGTGCATCAGCCGCGGGAGGCGATCAATGAGCGCCGATATCGTCTACATCGACTCCGCCGAGGAGCAGGTTGCGTACCTCGTCGCCCGGTTCGGGCCCCAGGGGACCTGGACCGTCAGGGACCAGCGTGTGGCCACCCTCGATACCGGCGCGTCCGTCGAGCGAGCCACACTTGACACGCGCCTGGGCGAGGCAGCGATCGAGTTCCGCGACGCGTCTCCGGTGACGATCTCGTTCGTCGACCAGGCTGAGTCAGGCGAGCGGACCGCTATCCTCGATGCGGTGATGGAGCGCGCATCGGCGTTCGCGGCCGAGAACCCGCCGCACCACCCCGGCAGTCTGGCCCGGTTTCCGATCCCGGAGGAGCATTATCCAGGCGCGGTCGCCGTGCCACTGCCGATCCTCGCGATCGACGACCTGGGCCGCCGCGGGCTTTTTGCGCCGCCACGCATGGCCGTGGTGATGTGGGAGACCCACGAGCCCGTCGGCGTGCGGGAGTTCCCCGGGTTCGACCCAGATGACTGGCCCCCGCGCCGGCTGGGTGACTGGCCCGCACCGGGCGCCGCGCGGATGACGCCTGAGCAGCTGGAAGCCACGATCAAGAGGTTCAGCGCCTGCTGGTCCCGGATCATCGATGCGTGGCTCGGGGACCGTGAGGCGAGACCCGAATCGGTCATCGCCGATGCCCGCGAAGCGCTCGCACTCAGGGCCGCTCTCGATCCCGACACGATGGAGCCGGTCTACCGGCGGATGAACCCGCGCTTCGCCGCCTGGCTTGACGAGCTCGCCGGCAGATAGCACCTCGCTTCTGTTCACGACTTCCTGAGTTGCAGATGCGGCCCGACGGTGAACCATTGGTGGGCCCGCCGGGGTTGGTCTGGCGTGGGCCACGGTGGCGGGTGCAGGGTATACCCAACGGGCTCCGATGACCTCACCGATGATCCGGATGTCGGTTCAGGCGGGTTCCTCAAGCGATGGCCGGAGCCTCACTGCGATCCGCTGGAACAGGCGAAGGAACGCGGGGAACACGCTCAGCATCCAGCCGCGTGCCGCCCGCCAGCTGTAGGCGGAGATCAGGGCCCCGACGGTCACATCGATGACGTAGTGCTCCCCGAGGTAGACGAGCGCGAACCCCATCGAGAGCGCGTAGAACCAGGCCAGGATCCGCCAGGTGCGACCATACCAGTAGGAGACAGGCACCATCAGGAACGTGATCGCCATGTGGATCGACGGCATCGCCGCGATCGGGTTCGACTCGCCGACGACCTTGTAGCTCGCCTTGTAGAGGCCGCCGCCGATCGCCACGGCGATCGGCTCCATGATGCGTAGCGCGGTCGGTGCGCCCGGCGTGTTCAGGGATTCTGGCGCCATCCACGGCGGGTTGGACGGAAGCAGGAAATAGAGCACGAGCCCGAGCGTGAGCAGCAGCGTCATCGCGCGGAGATACTGCAGGAAGCGTGAGGGGTACTTCCACCAGAGGAAGATCGCCACAGAGTGCGGGATCAGAAAGTACGACCAGTGGACGAAGGTGAGGTAGAAGTCCCACCAATTGAGATGGGCCGAATTATAGAGCTCTGCCTGCAGGCGGATGGTGGGCAGCTCGCCGTTGAAGATCCACCGCTCGATCTGGCTCGCGCGGGTGTTGACGGTCTGTGCGAGTCGCGTTTCGTCGGCGAGCGATCGCAAAAACGTGAAGATGAACCAGACAGCAGTGTAGGGGGCGAACGCCGCAACGAACGACCGCGCCCGGCCGACCGGCACGAACAGGATCGCCAAGGTTGCGAACAGACCCCAGCCGAGGAACTGCCGGTTCGTGAACAATGCCAGCACGATAAGCAGCGCGGCGAACACGACGCGGATCATCGTGCCCTTTGACGGGTGCAGCAGCTCCTGCCTGATTTGCTCCTGCCAGGTGCGTTCCGGCCCGGGCGGGTTGGGCATGTCCCTGTCTTGCTCGGTGGATGGCACTATGCGCGCCCTTTCACAGCATGCCCCGGGTCAATGTCCACCGTCGGCTACCTTGTCCAGCAGCCCGTAGCGTGTGAGCGCCTTTTTCGTGGGATGGATGCGGACGGCCCCTTCCACACCCTCGACCGGCTTGCGTGCCATGAACCCGCGACGGAACTGCTCGAAGAGCATCCCCTCGTCCAGATCGTGCCTGCTGGCCGATTCGGCGATACCCTCTTCGGACTCGATGCCCTGCGTCACGATCTCCTCGTAGAAGTCGCGACGCTTGCCCTCGAACCGCTTGCCGGGCACGAGCTGGAGTCGCTCGACGACCGGACCTCCCGCAAGGAACGCGACGATATCGGGGATGTCGTGCTGGGTCACGCCGCCGTAGATGATGTTGTCAGGGTAGACAACCATGTTCGGGCCGATGTCGCAGAGGTCGATGGTGCCGCAGTTGTTCACCATGATCTCCGTGTCGAGACCGCGACGGATGATTTCCAGCCGTAGCCGTCCGAGCACGTCCATCCCGCCTTTCTGGTTGCAGTGCTGGGACGTGCACACCAGCACGTGTCGCTTGGTCCAGTACATGGTCGACCCTTTCGTACGAGGTATTTCCGGCGTGGGCTAGCCCAGGCGGTACTGGATGCCGAAGCCGCCCCGTGGGTAGGTCCATTCGATGTTGTCGAACTCGTTGCAGACGATGCGGCAGGTGCCACACTCGACACAGCCCTCATAGGAGAACAGCACGGTGCCATCTTCCTGCGGCGCATAGCAGGTCGCCGGGCAGCAGTTGATGCACTGCTGGCGGACGCAGGAGAGGCAGACCTGATGGTCGATGACGCGGATGTGGGCGCGGTCGGAGTCGACGTTATAGGTGTTCAGCGCCAGTTTGCGCTCGATCGCGGCCGGATCGAGAATGCGGGCTCGGTGTTGCTGGCGAGTGTCAACAGCCATTGCGGTCTCTCCTGTGACAGTGGGGCGGGTGGTGTGATGGCCGCTCCCGGGGGAACGTCGTGATGCATCTCGGTGACGAGTCTAGCACTGCCTTCATCGGTGTGAGCCCGCATGTCAGCGGTCCAGTCGCGCTCGATAGACTCGAGGTCCGTTCCGAGCGCCGACCGGATCGCATCATCCCACGAGGTGCCGGTGGCGAACGCGGTAATCAGCTTCGCAACTCCTTCGTCGCCATAGGTCTCGTGCAGCCAGCTCACCACGCTCCAGCTTTGCGCGTAGGCGAGCGCGGCGTCGGCCGGGGCGTAGGGAAATGCATATCCGAGCGAATCGAGCCCGAAAACGCGCTCCTCCTCGCCGACGCGTTCCAGCATGCGCTCGTAGGACACCTTGCCGCCGGTCTGGAGGTAGACGGCGAGACCTTCATCGAACCAGAGCGGCGGGTGGTTCCACGGGTTCGCGGTCGCCTGCGTGAGGACCTGATGGCTGATCTCGTGCGGGATCACGCGGTCGATCTCCGCCGGTTGGCCGGCAGGAAGGATCGAGGAGATGACGCCGTACTCCGGATACGCAACGCCGGCAATCGCCTCCCTCGCGTTGGTCTGCAGCGTGCCGGAGAAATCGGTCATGCTCGGGTAAACCCAGATCGCGATGGGATGGGTGAGGGTCACGCCGTAGCGCTCTCGCATGGTATCGAGCGTCGTCGTGGCCGATGCGAGCACGGCACGACTGTCAGCCGAGCCCTTGCCATATGTGTGGACAGTCACCATGCCGGAACGTGCGGTATCCCACGTCCAGCGGGTGTCGTGCCACGCGAATGTCTCAGGCTCGCCGATGGCGACGAACGGCGCGGAGCCGGTGACCCACTGGTATTCGATGGTGATGCCGACCGGGGCGAACTCCCGTTGCAGATCGAGCTCCACGGTCGCGGTGATGTCCTGCCCATCGCGCTCCAGCGTCGCGGGAGCAGCTGTTTCGGTATCGGCGTACTCCGGGTGCCAGAGCAGGCTGACGGAGCCGTCGATCACGGCCGAGGCGGGAATTGTCGTTGCAATGGTCGCGCCCTGGGGAAATGAGAGCGCGACGTCACTGGTGGACGCCGCGCCTTGTGTTGCGCCGCCGGTAACGCCGAGGCCCGCCAGCGCGAGCGCGAGCACCGTCACGAGGTGGGAGATGGTGTCCATCAGGCCGTTGCGGTCTCGGCGGTTTCCTCGTCCGGGCTGATCAGCATGTGCATGTAGCCCTCGATCAGCGGGTCGAGGTTGCCGTCGAGCACCCCCTGGGCGTCGCCGACATTGACTCCGGTGCGGTGATCCGTCACTTGCGTGTACGGGTGGAGCACATAGGACCGGATCCGGCTGCCGAAGCCGGCCGCGGTCAGGTTGCCCTTCAGCCGGGAGCGCTCCTCGGCCTCCTCCTGCATCTTCCGCTCAAGCAGCCGCGCGCGGAGGATCTTGAACGCCGACTCGCGGTTTTGCGTCTGGCTGCGCTCGTTTTGGCACGTCACCACAATGCCGGTGGGCAGGTGCGTGAGTCGCACGGCGGAGTCCGTCTTGTTGACGTGCTGGCCACCGGCGCCGGACGACCGGTAGGTGTCAACCCGGACATCGTCCGACTTCAGATCCACCTCACTGTCGCTCTCGATCTCCGGAATTACCTCTACCAGCGCAAACGCGGTGTGTCGCCGGTGCGCGGAGTCGAACGGGGAGAGCCGCACCAGCCGGTGCGAGCCGCCCTCGCCCTTGAGAAGCCCATAGGCGTTCGGACCACGAAGCTCAATCGTGGCGTTCTTGATACCGGCTTCGTCGCCCTCGGAGGAATCGAGTAGCTCGGCCCTCACATCGTGCTTGTCGGCCCATCGCAGGTACATGCGGCTGAGCATCTCGGCGAAATCCTGGGCATCGACCCCGCCCTCGCCCGAATGCACGATCAGGATCGCGTTCGACTGGTCGTGGGGCCCGCTGAACGCCAGCTGGAGCTCAAGCTCATCGACCCGCTTGAGCAGCGTGTCGCGCTCGGCTTCGATCTCGTTGAGCAGGTCCTCGTCACCGGCGGCCATGTCAACCATGTCTCGCAGGTCAACCGACGAATCGCGGAGCTCGCTCCACGAGGCAAGACGCGCCTTCAGCTCACCGAGCCGGCGCATCTCCTTTTGGGCAGTGTCCGGGTCGTCCCAGTATCCTGCCTCGGCGCTGCGCCGCTCGAGGTCGTCTACTTCTCGCTCGTCGTTGGCGAGGTCAAAGACGCACCCCGAGTTCCTCAACCCGCTGGTTGATCTCGGAGAGGGTTCGCTGCAGTTCTTCTCGTGAGGCCATCGGGTGCCCCTTTCTCTGTCGATTGATGCCTGGGAAGGGCAATTCGTTTCGTCCCAACCGAGTATACGACGCGGTGCGGCACGTCCGTTGGCGCGCGCTGCGCTCGCTCTGCGACACTGATGCTGGCACCTTTGAGCCGCCGACGCGACCCCCGGACGATCGATGCAACCAACCGACCAGCACACCGCACTGACCCGCGCGGAGCGAGTAGCCGTTGCTCTGCTCTTCGTGGTCCTGATTGGCATCTCGGTGGTGGTGGTGTACCGATTGGGGACCGATGACGCCTATGTGGTGGGGCCGCCCGAGGACCGCCCGACAGCGGATCCATCGATCGCGCCACCGATACCGCTCCGGGCAGCGTTCGATGTCGCCGACCAGTGGGCGCGGGAGTGGCACGCCGACGCGTGGCCGATCCTCGTCTCGTCACAGTTCGAGTTCCCGCTGGACGGTGGCCCATCTACTCCCGAGGCGACGGGCGGCACGTACATCTTCACCTTCGCCGGACCGAAGGAGGGCGATGCGTGGCCGCGGCTGAGCATCGCGGTCGGGCGGCAGAGCGGCACGATCTACTACGAGGACGAATTCTCCTCGGAGGTCGAGCCGCCCGCCTCGATTGCGAAGCTCCTGACCGGTCTGCCGATCAGTGCCGAGCAGGCGTTCGACGTGGCGGATCGAGTCGTCGGCGCGGACTACCGTGCCGGGTGTGCACCGTCGCGACGTCAAGTGCAGGTCGTGCTCGATACCACCGATCGGGACGCGCCAGCGTGGGTTGTCGTGTACTTCGACCAGCGGAATCGCGGCACCAACGACATCGTCGTCCGCATCGACGCCAACACGGGCGCGACGAGCACGACACAGCGTGACGACATCATCTGCGAACCCGGTGTGGGGTGACGCGCTATCCGGGCTGCGTGACCGCGATCGCAGGAGCAGGTGGCCAACCGAGTTGTGGGCTACCAGTTGTCGTCGCCGACGAGGCGGCTGTAAAGGGCGCTCATCTCCTCGTCGGAATAGACCTGGATGGTGAGCGTGCCGCCGTTGCCGCCGGATCGCCGCCGGAACGCGACGTTCGTCCCTAGCGCCTGGCGAAACTCTTCTTCGACGCGGCGCTCATCAGGATCGCGCTCCCTGGTCTCGCGGCTCACGGGATCGCTTGCATGCCAGCGACGGACGAGTTGTTCGGTCTGCCGGACGCTAAACTGTTGATCGATCACGACCTTGAGCGCCTCGGACTGGTCCGCGGCGGAGGGGAGGCCGAGCAGGGCACGCGCGTGGCCCTCGGTGACATGTCCCCGCAGAAGGGCGTCCTTGACCGGCTCGGGCGCGTTCAGCAGCCGCAGGATATTTGAGACCGCGACACGGGAGCGCCCGACGCGGCCGGCAAGCTCCGCCTGCGAGATGCCGAACTCCTCGATCAGCTGCTGGAACGCCTCCGCCTCCTCGAGCGGGTTGAGATCGGCGCGCACGATGTTCTCCACCAGCGCCAACTCGAGCATCGCCTGCGGCGTGGCGGTCTTGACGATCGCGGGTACCGTATCCAGCCCGGCGCGCTTCGAGGCCCGCCAGCGACGCTCGCCAGCGATCAAGTGGTAGCTGCCATCGTCGCCGGCGGGCGTCACGATCAGCGGCTGCACGACCCCATGCGTGCGGATCGATGCTGTCAGCTCCTCGAGGTGCTGACGGTCCATGTGCGAGCGTGGCTGGTACGGGTTTGGAGAGATGGCGTCGATCGGAATCTCGGTCGCCCCGCCGGTCGGCTTCGCATCCGCCCCGTACTCTGCGGCCGCCGGTCGCGCCGGGATCAGCGCGTCGAGGCCCTTGCCGAGCCCGCCCTTGCGGGCGCCTCGGGATGTGCGCTTGCCTGGTGCGGGGCGATCGGCTGCCATGTCGGGGGATGATCTCCGGGTCGGGGTGGACGGTTCTCGCGCGAGTTCGGGAGCCGCTGCACAAACGTAGTCAAGTCTAGCACCGAGAACTCTGGCGAGAGCGCCGGCAACGGGCCGTATACTTGCTGCGGCTGTGCCGGAGGGGCAGCCGCGCGATCTCCAGGGAGTTCCTCGACTTGATGGATGCCATTCTTGAAATCGTGATGCTGGTGGTGGTGCTCGCCGTCGTTTATGGGCTCGTGCTGTGGGCCCACAAGGCGAGGACCGACCGATCGGCCAATGTTGGGCTGTACCTGCTGTACGGCATCCCCGGCGTGTTGCTCACCGTCGCCGGTCTCGCGCTGAGCGTGAACGGGCACGACGAGGGCCTGTTCGTGCTTGTGCTCGGGCTGTCGTTCTCGCTGCCGCTGGTGAAGCCGTTCCGTCGCCTGGTGGCTTCGCTGACGCCGATGGACCCGAGCTCTCCCATCGACATGATGGGGCTGGGCATCGTCCTCTCGATCATGACGTACTTTGCATACGCGCTCTCCGCTGGACCCGGCGAAGGTGATGTAACACCCGCCGTCACGATCGCCAGCCAGGTGATCAATGTCCTCTTCTTTGTGCTCGTGGCGTTCGTCGCCGTCGGGACGTGGGTCTACCGCACGCCGTCCGAGGGCACGGTGCGGCTCGGCATCTCGATGCCGGATTTCAGGGACCTCGCGGTGGGCGCGGCTGCCGTGGTGCCGGCGTTCATGTTGAGCATCCTGGGGTCGGCGCTGACGCTCTACTACCAGCCCGAGATCTTCGACGACCTCGGTGCCACGATGGAGCAGATGTCGTCCGGCACGAACATGGTGGGCGTGAACCTCATCCTGTTCGCGTCGGCGGGCATCGGCGAGGAGATCCTGTTTCGTGGTGCGATCCAGCCGCGCTTCGGCATCGTGCTGACAGCGGCCTTCTGGGCGCTGGTGCATACCCAGTACCAACTCTCGTTCGTTGTGCTTGGCTTGTTCCTGGTTGGTATTCTGTTCGGACTCATCCGGAAGTACATGGGCACGACCCCGGCGATCATCGCACACGCGCTGTACAACGCCGCCGTCGTCCTTCTGCAGGCAGCCGGTTGACAGCATCGACAACGCGTCTGGGGAGTGCTTCGTGGACGTAACCGAACTTCGCACGCTCGACGGTCCGAACCTGTTCATGCTCCGCCCGGCGATGAAGCTCGAGCTCGTCGTGGGCGAGGACGAGACCGCGATGCCGCCAATGGCAGTCGCCGGGGTGCTGCGCGAGACGTCGCATCTCGATCCGGCCGCTGAGCGTGGCCGGCTTGGTGTCGGGCGTGTGCTCGCAGCGACCGTGCGGTGGCTTGCCGAGAAGATCGGCGTGCCCGTCGACGAGGTCGTCGTGCGTGAGCTCGAAGAGGCGGGCCATGTCGCCGTCGCCTGGCCGTGGGAGCGACGCCATGCCAGCAAGGCGATGGGCAATCTCGCATGGCGCCTCGTGGCGGGCGAGACGGTCGACCTCGACGGCGAGGTCGCGACGATTCGCGAGCTTCTCGCCGAGACACCCACAAGGGACGACATCCCCGAGGTCTGGCCGGAGCCCGACCGCACTGTTCCGACGATCGGCATCACCGGGACCAACGGCAAGACGACCACCACGCGCCTGGTGTCGTTCATTCTCCGGCAGACCGGCGCGAAGGTGGGCTGGACCTCCTCGGCGGGCGTGGTCATCAATGGGGAGACCGTGCTGCCGGGTGACTACACGGGTCCCTCCGGCGCCGCGCGGGTGTTCGAGGAGCCGGGTATCGACTACGCCGTGCTGGAGACCGCCCGCGGTGGCATCCTGCTGCGCGGGCTCGGCTACGAGCACAACGACGTCAGCGTGATGACCAACATCTCGGCCGACCACATGGGCATGCACGGCGTCTACTCGCTCGATGTCCTCACCGAGGTCAAGGCGGTTGTCGCGCGGGTCACCAGGCCGGACGGGTTCGCCGTGCTCAACGCAGACGATCCCCGCGTGCTCGCCGTTCGCGAAGTCGTCAGTGCGCGACCGTTCCTGTTCACGCGCCGGCCGGATCATCCTGAAGTGGCGGCCCACGTGGCCCAGGGTGGCTGGGCACTGGCCGTCGAGGGCGGAGCGATCATCTGGCACCACGATGGCGAGGAGGAGCGACTCACGACGCTGGACGACGTGCCGATCACGTTCGGTGGTCGCGCTGAGCATATGGTCGAGAACGCTCTCGCGGCCGCCTCGGCATGCCTGGCGATCGGTCTCGATGCGCCATCGGTTCGTGAGGGGCTCGCGCGCTTTCGCAACCGCGCCGAGCAAAACCGCGGAAGGCTCAATGTCTACGAGGTCGATGGCCGCACCGTCGTGGTCGATTTTGCCCATAACGAGGCCGGCCTTGCGCACCTGCTGAAGTTTGCCCGCACCTTCTGTGGCAGCGGCGGGCGTCTCGTGACGGTGATCGGCACGGCCGGAGACCGGGAGGATGGCGCGATCACGGGGATCGGGCGTATCGCGGCGACAGGGGCGGACGGCGTCATCATCAAGGACACGGAGAAGTATCTTCGCGGTCGCTCGCCGGGAGAGATGCCCGCGCTGATGCGACCGGTCGTCGGCGACCGGCTCGTGGGTGAGGCGCCGAACGAGCGATCGGGCTTCTACAAGGGCCTCGAACTCCTTGACCCAGGCGATACGCTGGCGGTGATGTGCATCGAGGACTACGACGAGATTCTGGGCTACCTTGAAAGCCACGCGAACGCACGCAGCTAACGTTCACGCATTGACGCGGCTGGCCACGATTGATAGGCTGTAGAAAGCTATTCAACGATTGACTAGGTCGGCTGTGGTGCACTGTCGGCAGAGGGTTAGCAGCGTATGGCCGTCCCAGTACAGATTCACCCCCTCGTCGCATCGAGTCAGGGCCCGCGGGATTCATACGGCCGGGCGATGAACTACCTGCGCATCTCCCTCACCGACCGGTGCAACTTCCGGTGCGTCTACTGCATGCCCGCCGTGGGAATGCAATTTCAGCCGCGCGACGAGCTGCTGACGGACGAGGAGCTCATCCGGCTGGTGGGACTGTTCTCGCAGCTCGGCGTCAACAAGATCCGGCTCACCGGTGGCGAGCCGACCGTGCGACCGCACCTGGTCGAGATCATCCGCGAGATCAAGAAGTTCGATGGCATCGACGAGATCTCGATGACCACGAACGCGCTGATCCTCAACCGGATCGCCGGCGATCTCAAGGATGCCGGGCTCGACCGGATCAATGTCAGCATCGACACGCTCGATCCAGTCAAGTTCAAGCTGATGACCCGAGGCGGTCGGCTGGACCTGGTTTGGGAGGGGATCAAGGCTGCCGACGAGGTCGGTCTCAAGCCGATCAAGCTGAACACGGTCGTGCTGAAGGGCCACAACGAGCACGACGTCCAGACAATGGCGAAGCTGACCCTCGAGCACGACTGGCACGTCCGGTTCCTTGAGATCATGCCGATGGAGGGTGTCGGTATTGTCTACGATGAGGGGCTGGTTACCTCCGCGGAGACGCAGGCGAACCTCGAGGGGCACTTCGGCCCACTGGAACCGCTCGAGACGCACCCGTCCGATCCGGCGCGGCTCTGGAAGATCCCCGGCTCCATGGGGACAATCGGCTTCATCTCACCGATCTCCGCGCCGTTCTGCGATGCCTGCAACCGTGTCCGCCTCACCGCCGATGGCAAGCTGCGCCTCTGCCTGATCCGACCGGACGAGGTCGACTTCCGGGACCTGATGCGCTCCGGTGCATCCGACGAGGAGATACTGCGGCAGCTGCGCGCCGGTATCTGGCGCAAGCCGTGGGGCCACCGGGTTGCCGAGGGCGAGCGCAACACCATTCGAGGCATGTCGCAGATCGGCGGCTGAGCCAGTCGCGAACCAGAAGCGCCGAAGAGACGGGCCGGCACCATGCCGGCCCGTCTCTTCGTGGCGGCATCTGGTGCTGCGTCGAAACACGTCCGGCAGCGAAGGATGCGCAGTCTGACCGTTCATCGCCGCAAACGCGGCTGCGCGTATTCCCGCGAACTCGTCACATCTATTCACATGGCCGTGCGCATGGAGTAGAGTGTACGTACATACGTGTGCGCGACCGCATGGGCGGAGAACGCGCGAACTGCGCCAGATTGGGGAGATGGGAGACGTGGCAGCAGCAAGTGCTCAGGGGAGCTGGCTCGATAGCCAGTTCCAGTTGTCGGAGCGGGGGACCAACCTCCGCACCGAGCTCATGGCGGGATTGACGACGTTTATGGTGATGTCCTACATCATCGCCGTGAACCCGTCGATCCTGACGTTCAATGGCGAGCTGACGACGACGCAGGTCGCGACGGTGACATGCCTGGTCGCCGGGGTGATGACGATCCTGATGGGGCTCTATGCCAACATCGCGATCGCGATCGCGCCAGGACTCGGCATCAACGCGATCGTCGCGTTCACGCTCGTCGGCAGCATGGGGCTGACGTTCCCGCAGGCAATGGGAGTCGTGGTGGCCGAGGGCATCATCATCACCATTCTGGTGGTGACTGGTGTGCGGCGGTACGTCATGGACGTGGTGCCGCTGGCGCTCAAGCAGGCGATCAGCGTCGGCATCGGCTTCTTCATCCTGTTCATCGGGCTGAAGAATGCGGGTCTCGTCACCTTCATTTCGGGTAACGACACACCGGCTGGCACGGTTACGGGCCTGCTGGAGCTGACCCCACTCAACACATGGCCGATCTTCGTGGTCATGGTTGGACTCCTGGTGACGATCGCGTTCATCGCCCGCAACCACAAGGCCGCGCTGCTGTGGGGCATCATCGCCGCCACCGTGACCGCCTTCATCGTGCCGGGTGACGTCGCGACGTGGCCGGACGAGCCGATGAGCGGACCGGATTTCGCTCTGCTCGGCGACTTCAGCTTCGGCTTCATCGGCGAGCTCGGCGTCCTGACCGCGATTCTCGTCGTCTTCAGCCTGATGCTGGCGGACTTCTTCGACACGATGGGCACCCTGATCGGCGTCGGCAGTCAGGCTGGCTACCTCGACGAGAAGGGCAACCTGCCGGACGCGCAGAAGCCGCTGCTGGTGGACTCGCTCGCTGCCATCGCCGGCGGTGTGTCGAGCGCGTCGTCGGCGACGAGCTACATCGAGTCCTCCGCCGGCGTCGGCGTCGGCGGGCGCACCGGCCTGGTCTCGGTGACGACGGGTGTGCTGTTCCTGCTTGCGCTGCCGTTCGTGCACCTGGTCAACGCCATTCCCGGTGTCGCGACAGCTCCCGCGCTCATCGTCGTGGGCGTGTTGATGGTCGGGGTACTCGGTGGTGGGGCCGCCGAGGATGCCATCGACGGTGTCAGGCAGAAAGGCATCAACTTCGGCAATGTTGAGGAGGCGCTGCCGGTGGTGGCGACCATGCTGCTCATGCCGCTGACGTTCAACATCACGAACGGCATCGGCGCGGGGTTCGTCACCTGGGTGATCATGAAGGTGGCCGCTGGCAAGGCGAACCAGGTCAACCCGGCGATGTACGCCATCGCGGGAGCGTTCCTGATCTACTTCCTGCGGTGGGCGCTCTTCGACGCGACATTCTAGCAGCGACAGGCTGCGGCGCTGCTGGTACGCTAGGTGCCAGTGAAACCTGACAGGTAGACGGGGCGAGGGTTTCCATCGGGAACGCTCGCCTTCGTCGTGACGAAAGGCTGCCTTCCATGCGGGATCCCATCAAGACGCTCGTGATCTCACTGCCGGCTCCCGAGGAGTACGTCGACGGGCTCCGTCGCAGCGTTCCCGGAGATCGACATCCGCGCCGTGTCGGCGGAGGAATTGCCCGATGCGCTCTCGGATGCGGATGCGGTCGCGGCCTGGCGGGTGCCCGAAGAGGCGATCCAGAACGCGCCGAGGCTGAAGTGGATTCATCGGGGTGCCGCTGGCGTTGAGGACCTGATCACGCCGACGCTGCGCGACTCGGACATCATCCTCACCAACAGCTCCGGTGTGCACGCCTCGAACATCGCCGAGCATGTGCTCGCCTGCATGCTGTCATTCGCTCGCCGGCTGCCCAAGCTGCGCGACATGCAGCGGGATCACATCTGGAAGGGACAGCGGATCGTCGGAGTGTTCGAGCTCACGGGTCAGACCGTGGCGCTCGCCGGACTGGGTGATATCGGTCAGGCCTTCGCGGTGAGAGCACGCGCGCTGGGGATGAACACGATCGGCGTGCGCCGGAATGCCAACCTGCCGCGTCCGCAGGGTGTCGACACCCTCATGTCGACCGAGCGGCTCCACGAGGCACTGGAGAGCGCCCACCACGTCGTCAACAGCCTGCCGCTGACCGATTCGACGCGTGGCATGTTCGACGAGGCGGCGTTCGCAGCGATGCGTCCCGGCGCGTACTTCTACAACGTCGGGCGGGGCAAGACGGTGGATCAGGACGCGCTGATCGCGGCGCTGGAGCGAGGTCAGCTCGCTGGCGCCGCGCTGGATGTGACCGATCCCGAGCCGCTGCCGGACGACTCGCCGTTGTGGGACATGCCGAACGTGATTATCACCGGCCACACAGCTGGCAAGACGCCGCATATGTGGCCGCGCGTGTTCAAGCTGATCGAGAACAACCTGGAGCGATACCAGGCGGGCGATCCGATGATCAACGTGGTGGATGTCGAAGCCGGGTATTGACCTGGCGATGCGGTCATGGGCCGCGTCGGTCTCCCGAGCTCGATATCAGGTCAGGCGCTCGATTCGGGCGCCCGGGCCGAAGGCACAGACCTCGAAGGCATCCGCTGCGTTCATGCCGTGTCGGGCGAAGAACCCGGAGGCAAGCGTGCGGCGGACGGATTCCACCGCATCGCGATTCAGAAGCGCGAGCGCGGGTCCGCCCTCACCGCCGCCCATCATGCGTGCCCCCAGCACGCCGGGGGCTGCGCGCAGCTCGGCGACGAGCTCTTCGACGACGGGGTGACTGATCTCGTAGTCGCTCGCCGACGAGCGGCCGGACGCTGTCATCAGCGCGCCGAACCGCTCCCAGTCGCGCATCTCGATGGCGGCAACGCCCTGTCGCACGCGGTCGACCTCGGTGGCGACGTGCCGGACGCGGGCTCGGAGCGTGGCATCGAGCCACTCCGGTTGCGCCGCCTCGAGGCGACGCCATTCCTCCAGGCCGATCTGCCCGAGGTGATCGATGGCGATGTCGGTGTGGTCTTGTATGAGACTGAGCGCCGCCTCGCTCTCCCGCACGCGCGCAGGGTAGGCAGAGTCGCTCAGGGCGTGGTGCACGCCGCTGTTAGCCACTGCGAAGACGTGGTCGCCGAGATCCGGCTGAATCTGTTCGACATCGCCGGTCGCGCCATCGAACAGGATCACACCGCCCGCGACGGACGCTGACTGGTCCATCGCGCCGACAGGAGCGCCGGTGAGGTGCTCGGCGCGGCGGGCGATGTTGACGACCTCCCTGTCGGAGAGCTCGGCATCGGCGAGGAGCATGGTCAGCGATACGCACAGCGCCGCCGAGGAGCTCATGCCGAAGCCGACCGGCACGTCGCCCGATACGACGATGTCCATCCCGGACCGGAGCGAGATATCCGCCTCGCCCAGCGCCACGACAATACCTGCGAGGTAGTTCGCTGGACTCGACGCTGCGCGTTCATCCACTGCCGGAGCATTCGGGTCGACGGTCGCAACGTCGGGCGACACGTCCGGAGCGACGAGCCGAATCCTCTCGCCGGATGCCATCTCGCTGGCGGCGGCGCGAATCACGCGGTCGATCGCACCGGCGAGCACAATCCCGCCGCTGTAATCCACGTGATTTCCGAGTAGCTCCAGGCGTCCGGGGGCGGTCGCCATCAACGTCGGTGACCACCCATCCCCGAATGTGTCGCTGCCGTGAGTGACGATTCGATCAGTGGGAGACGTCATGAAACGCCTTACCGCCGCATCTTGACGGTCTTGAAGGCCTCGCCAAGCTCGAATTCCTCGTCCTTGGCAACCTCCTGGGATCGCTCGCGGAGGCGGTCCGGGAGGCCGTCGCCGTCGCCAACCTGCGATTTGTGAGCCTTGAGCGCGTGGATCTTGGCGTCGAAGTGGTCGGTGATGTCGACCACGATGTCCGGCGACTCGGCGCCGAAGTACCAGATCTCGGCCGTCTTGTGCGGCTCGAGACCTGCTTCGCCGTGCTCGGGGAAGTAGAGCGGGTCGCGGGCGAGCGGATACACACAGTCGTGGGCAGTGATGCCGACACCGCGATGGTCCGGGTGCAGCGCATAGGGGCGGAACGGATCATGGGTGACGAGCACGTCCGGCTTGTACGTCCGAATCATGCGGACGATCTTCTCGCGGAACGGAATCGTGTCAAGCACGTGGCCATCGCCCTCGTGGAGGAACTCGACGTGCTTCACACCGAGTCGCTTCGCCGCTTCCTGCTCCTCGCCCTCGCGGGTTTTCGCGAGTGTTTCCGGGGTAAAGCTGGTGTCTTCCGTTCCCCGGTCGCCCGACGTCACCTGGATGATGACTACCTCGCAGCCTTCGGAGGTGAGCCGGTGGATCGTGCCCGCTGAGGAGAACTCGGCGTCGTCCGGATGGGCAACGACCCACATGTATCGCTGGTAGGTTTCCTGATCGTCCGTCACGGTGCAGTGTGCTCCTGTCGTTACTGGTTGGATCGCTCGTGCGCGATGCTGCGGAGCTCATCGGCGAGCAGCGCGATGGCGATCCGGGTCTGTTCTCCACTCCGGAGATTCTTGAGCGAGACCTCGCGTTGGTCAAGCTCCTCCGAGCCAGGGATGATGGCGTAGGGGATGCCGCGCCGGTCGGCATACTTGAGCTGCGTACCGAGCCCCTTGTTGTCGATGATCGACTGATCGATCCGCAACCCCTGCTCGCGGAGCTCCCGCACGATCCTGCTGGACTCCGCTACGGTGTCCGGCAGGTAGACCATGAACGCATCGGCGACCGCGCTCGGGACGTCGAGCAGGTTGTACTCGCGTACGACCTCGAGGATGCGCTCGAAGCCGAGCGAAATGCCGGTCGCGGGAATTTGCCGCCCGAGGAAGTTGCCGACGAGTCCGTCGTAGCGGCCCGTGCCGGCGATCGACCCGACCTTCGGCGTATCAACCCGCGCCTCGCAGACGGGGCCGGTGTAGTAGTCGATGCCCCGCGCGAGCGATAGATCGATCTTCCAGCTATGCGGATGCACGCCAAGGTCATCGAGGTGGCGAGCAAGCTGGCGCAGCTCCTGCACCGCCTGCGGCCCGCCATCGATGTCTGCAAGGCGCTTGCCGGCGCTGTCGAGCAGCTCCTCCGGCGTGCCCTGTTCCGTCACCAGCGCCAGCACCTGGTCGGCGCTCGACTCCGTGACATCACCCTTGACCAGCTCGGCCTTGACGCCCTCGGCGCCAATCTTGTCGAGCTTGTCGATGGCGCGGAACACCCCTCCCGCTTGCTCCGCCGGCACACCGGCGAGCCGCGCCATCGCCTCAAGCAGCTTGCGGTGGTTGATCGAGATCACCGCCTGCGGCAACCCGACGGCGTGGATCGCATCAGCGAGGACGCTGATGCCCTCGGCGTCGGCGAGCATCGACGAGGAGCCGACGATGTCGGCGTCGCACTGGATGAACTCGCGGAATCGGCCACGTTGCGGCTTTTCGGCTCGCCACACCGGCGCGATGTGGTACCGCTTGAACGGCATCGCGATGTCGTTCTCGTGCATGGCGACGAAGCGTGCGAGCGGTACCGTGAGGTCGTACCGGAGGCCGACCTTGCGGCCGCCGTGGTCCTCGAAGTGGTACATCAGCTTTTCGTTCTCGCCCGCCTTGCCGGTGAGCACATCGAGGTACTCGATCGTCGGCGTGTCGATCGGCTCGAAGCCGTGCTGCTCGAAGACGGTGCGGAAGATCTCGGTCAGCCTCTGGCGGAGGATCATGTCCTCGGGGAGGTAGTCGCGGAACCCTTTGAGGATCCGTGCGTCCTGTCGTGCCATGCGTATTCCTTCATCGGTCGGAGGGCGTTGGGTCAGTGACGTCCTGGTTGTCAGCGGTGCTTGCGTAGCTCGTGGATCACGTGGCCAAGCTCGGGCCCGATCAGCTTCTCCATCGCGAGCCGCACGGCGTTGGACGATCCGGGCAGGCAGAAGAGGGCAGTGGACCCGATGCTGCCAGCCACCGCGCGCGAGAGCATCGCGGCCGCGCCGATCTCGTGCCACGAGAGCATGCGGAAGAGCTCGCCGAACCCATCCAGGCGCTTGTCGATCATCGACGTGACCACCTCGTAGGTCGAATCGCGGCTGGAGATACCGGTCCCGCCGTTGGTGATGATCGCGTCGATGTCCGGATCGTCCGCCCAGGCGGCGATCTGCCCTCGGATGCGCTCCGGATCGTCCGGCACGATCTCATAGCCGGCGACGTCGAGCCCGCGCCAGCCCAGCATCTCGCGGATCAGCTGGCCGCTTCGATCCTCATCGCGATCCCGCGTGTCACTCATCGTCAGCACCGCCACGCGCGCGCTGTCCGGGGACTGTTGTCGATGCTCCTCGGCAGGAGACGCTGGCATGTCGCCATCGGCTGGTGTCATTTGGGCTATCCATTCCTCGTCGAGTCAATCGTCCGCGCCACCTCGCGGGCGCGGTCAAGCAGGTGTTCCACCGGCTCACCGCCGCTGTATCTCGCCGCGGACAGGACCGAGACAGCCGCCACGGCGATCATGGCCCATGCCGCCACGGCCCAGAGGTCGGCCGAGCGGGTCCCTGGCTCGTCGGGGATCAGCACGAATGCCGTCGCGAGCGCTGCGGCGATTGCGGCAATGACCACGAGCCGCCCGGTTCGCGATCCTCGCCGTGATGTGGCGCCGGCATTGGCGAGAAACCATGTGAGCCGCCGCTCGACTGCCGATCGCTCTGCAGGGTCGCTGCGAAGTGCTGATTGCCACGCCTCGATTGCTGCCGGCCAGTCGCCGCCTTCAGCCAGAACATCTCCGGCGATCAGCATCCTGTCGCTGGTGTCCGTGGTGGTCGCTGGCTCCCTCATGGGATCAATGGTAGCGGATTTGACCATCGGATCGGGCCTATCCCTCGTACAACGCATTCTCGAAGTGGTCGACGTGGGCGCGACCGCTGCGCGGGTCGATGGTCACCGCGACGATGTCACACCTCCAGATCATCTCCTGGTAGTCGGGGTGGGTCGAGATGAACCATTCAGCAGAGGCGAGTACGCGGCGGCGTTTGGCGCGGCTGATCGCCTCGCTGGCGTGGCCGTACCGCTCGCCGGTGCGGGTCTTCACCTCGACCATGACCAGCTCGTCGCCGTCCCGCATCACGAGATCGAGCTCGCCGGCGTGGCAGTGCCAGTTGGAGGCGATCCACTGGTACCCGCGTCCCTCGAGCCAGGCTCGCGCATGGCTCTCGCCCGTCTTGCCGCGACGCGCGCGACTCTCGTGCTCAGCCATGGGCGACCTGCAGAGCCTCGCGAACGGGCCGGAACGAGAACCGGTGGTGCGGGCATGGGCCCGCCGTTCGGAGGCCCGTGAGGTGCCTCGCGACGCCATACCCCTTGTTGCTGTCCCAGCCGTAGTGGGGCCAGTCGGTGGCGAGTCCGGTCATGATGGCGTCGCGGTGGACCTTGGCCACGATCGATGCCGCCGCGATCGAAAGGCAGAGGGCATCGCCGTCGATAATGCCGATCTGCGGGTGCGCGCTGTCTATGGTGACGGCGTCGAGAAGGACGAAGTCCGGCGTGGCGGCAGCTTCGATCTCGCGCAGCGCGATCTCCATCACGAGCCTGTTCGCCGGGCCGATGCCGATCTCGTCGATGACCTGCGGCTCGACCTCAGCCACGGCGACATGGAGCGCGTGCTGATGGATGTGATCCGCAAGCTGCTCGCGTCGTCGCGCCGCAACCGTCTTCGAGTCGCAGACGCCCTGCCAGAGCTCGCGCTGCACGGCGAGGCCGCCCGGCAGCACCACCGCCGCCGCAACGATCGGGCCCGCCAGCGCGCCACGACCGACCTCGTCGATGCCGACGATGGTGCGATATCCCGCGGCGGCCAGCCCGGTTTCGTATGCGATGAGGTCGGGAGTCACATCACCCATCGGTACTCTCGGTCTGGAATACGAAAACGTGGCCTGAGCATGCAAATGCCGCCCAGACCACGCTCCGTATCGCAACCTGCTTTCAGGACTACTTCTTGTTCGAAAGGTCCCGGCGGCGCTCGGTGATGCGAGCGGCACGGCCCGTGCGGCCGCGGAGGTAGTAGAGCTTGGCGCGACGAACGCGACCGTGGCGCGTTACCTCGATGCGATCGATGCGCGGGGAGTGGATGAGAAAGGTGCGCTCGACGCCGATGCCGTGCGCGGCCATGCGGCGGACGGTGAAGTTCTCATTGATGCCACCACCGCGGCGCCGAATGACAACGCCCTCGAACACCTGCACGCGCTCGCGGGTGCCCTCAACGACCTTGGCATGCACACGAACGTTGTCGCCGGGGCCGAAGGCCGGGACCTCGTTGGTCTGTTCCTGCTCGAGCGAGCGAATCACATCGACTGCCATAGTTGCGCCGTTCCTTACTGCTTGTTGCGGGGATTGCTGCGCCCCAGCTCAGGTGATCTCAAAGAAAAGAGCGCACACGCCACACATCCCGTCGGCGGCGGGCACCAGGCCATTGTAGCACGTCGCTATGAAACGGTCGCCGCGGCCGGCTCGTCGTCGAGGATGCTGATCACCTCCGCGGCTACCTCGTAGCGGCCGAACGACGGCATCAGGTAGGTCCCATCGGCATACGGCACCAGCTCGCTGAGCAACTCCTGCGCCATGCGGATGCCTTCCTTCCGACCCTCGGAGCCGGCCCGGCGCATCCGATCTCGCGCGCGATCCGTCAGCGTGATGCCGGGCACCTCGTTGTGGAGAAACTCCGCGTGGCGGGACGACTGCAGCGGCAGCACGCCGATCATCACGGGCACCGGCAGCCGTTCCTCGCCGTAGAACGTGAGGAATCGTGTCCAGACCTCGGCATCGAAGATCGGTTGCGTCATCACGAAATCCGCGCCGGCTTCGATCTTCTCGTGGAGGCGGCGGGCTTCCTCTTCAAGATCGTCCCGGGTTGGGTCGATCGCGCAGGCGATCGTGAAGTTGGCGGCGCGGCCGATGGAGGCGCCCGCGGAGTCCTCGCCCTGGTTCAGGCGGGTGATCACGCGGATCAGCCCGATGGAGTCGACGTCGTAGACCGCCGACGACTCCGGGTAGTCTCCGAGACTGGGCGGATCGCCGGTAAGGGCGAGGATATTTCGGACCCCGGCGGCATGGGCGCCGAGTAGCTCTGACTGCAGGCCCATGAGCGACCGGTCTCGCGTGGTGAAGTGGATGATCGTTTCGACGTCGACCTCCTGCTGGATGAGATAGCAGAGGGTCATCGCGCTCATGCGCACGCGCGCCATCGGGCTGTCGGCGACATTGATCGCGTCGACACCCGCGTCCTTGAGCAACCTCGCGCCATCGAGCGCCTTCTGTGGGTTGAAGCCCTTCGGAGGGTCGATCTCGACGCACCGCAGGAACTTCCTGCCCAGCATCTGCTTGATCTGCGTGGGTTCGATCGTGTCGTCATCGGCGAATCGAAGCGTGCGCTTCGCCCGGATCTCGCTCGGCTGCTCGCTGCTGACTGGCGCCTCAGGAGCGGTGGAGAGCGTGTCCAGCGCGTGTCGCATCGCCAAGATGTGTTCCGGGGTGGTGCCGCAGCAGCCGCCAACCACCTGGGCGCCCGCCTCGATCGCGCGGGCCGCGAAGTCGGCGAAGTACTCCGGGGAGGATCGGTAGATCAACCGGGAGCCGACCATCGTCGGATAGCCAGCGTTCGGGATCGCCGCCAGTGCGGGCTTCCCGTCCGGCATGGTATCGAGGACGGCGCGCATTTTCCGCATCACCTTGAGCAGGCGTTGCGGCCCGACCGAGCAGTTGGCGCCGATCACGTTCACACCGCGTTCGGTGAGCATGGTGGCGATCGTCTCCGGCTCGTGTCCGGAGAGCGTGCGGCCGTCCTCGGCGAAGGTCATCAGCGCGACGATCGGCAGGTCGGCGCATTGGTCGGCGGCGTCGAGGGCGGCGTTCATCTCCTCGACACTGCCCATCGTCTCGAACACCAGCAGGTCGACGCCCGCTTCCAGCAGCGCCTCGATCTGCTCCCGGAAGACGTCGGTGGCCTCCTGGGAGGCGAGCGTACCGATCGGCGCGAGCGTCCTCCCGGTCGGACCGACGGAGCCGGCGACCAGCACGGGGCGGCCGCTGATCTCGCGCTCCTCCCGGGCGAGCTTCACGCCCCGGAAGTTGATGTCGCGCACCTTCTCCGCCAGTCCGTGATGCTCGAGCCGGATGCGGTTGCCGCCGAAGGTGTTGGTCTCGATGACATCGGCGCCGGCGTTGATGTACGCCCGGTAGACGCCTGTGACGAGCTCCGGGTGGCTGAGATTGAGGGCGTCGAGAGACTCGTCCAGCGAGCGCCCTGCCTCGTAGAGCATCGTCCCCATCGCGCCGTCGAACAGGAGCGATCGCTCTTTCAGTGCTTCGGTGAATGGGTGTGACATGGTTCCAGGTGCTCCTGCCGTTGCGGTCGGAGGCCGGCACGAGTCATGGCAATCGATGCGAGGCCGTCCTCCGGGCTGATGCTGAACAGTCTAGAATATTCGGATGCCGCTGGTGGGGCTATGGTCGCCACGAGCGGCAATTGACACACGCCAACGCACTTCGTAAGGTACGGCAGGTTCCCGGGCAATCGGCATCGCGGGCGTCGATTGCTGCCGGTGCGGGTCCACCTCCGACCTCGGTCCATCAGGGTTTTTTCACACCATGGGTATCGTAGACACATCATCACCACAGATCGCACACGACACGGATGCCGCCAGTCAGGAGTCCCTGCAGCCGGGCGTCCTGATGGCTATCGGTGGTGCCGAGGACAAGATGGATGACAAGGTCATCCTCTCCTCGTTCGTCCGGATTGCCGGGGGCAAGAAAGCGAAGATCGCGATCGTGCCGACCGCCTCCTCGATCGAGGACGCCGGTCTGCGCTACAAGGCAATCTTCCTCGGGATGGGCGTGGAACAGGCTGAGGTGGTGTACCTCCAGGGACGCGATGACGCCAACTCCAGCGAGCCGCTCTCCGCACTTGAGGATGCCACCGGCATCTTCCTGACCGGCGGCAATCAGGTGCGGCTCTCGGTGCTAATCGGGGGGACGCGGTTCGAGGAGATGGTGCGGCAACGGCATCAGCAGGGCGCGGTGATCGCCGGCACGAGCGCCGGTGCGTCCATCCTCTCCGCGCACATGGTTGCCGGCGGTGCTGCCGGCACCGTGCCGAAGCAGCGGATGGCGCAGATGGTGGCGGGTTTCGGCCTGATCACCAACGTGATCATCGACCAGCACTTCCGCCAGCGGAACAGAATCGGCCGCCTGCTGGCGCTGGTGGCAACGAATCCCGGACTGCTTGGCATCGGGATCGACGAGGACACCGCGGCCGTGTTTCGAAACGGCGTGATGGAAGTCATCGGTCGACACAGCGTCACCGTCGTCGACGGCTCCGAGATGTACAGCGACATCTTCCGCGTGAAGGGGCACGGCGAGGTGACCGTGAGCAACGCCCGACTCCACGTGCTACCCGCGGGCCGCACCTTCGATCTCCAGTCCCGGACCATGGCCGACGATCTCTAGGCTGGTAGTATGCTTTTCATCACGACGTGGTGATCATCGACGACGTGGGTGGGCGATACCGGTATGCGAGCCTCCATGCTGGAGCGTGATGCCCCGGGCCCAGCGACCATGGGAGTGGGTCCATGATGGAGATTCGCAAGACGACGGTCTACCGCGGGCCGAATGTGTGGGCGCGCATGCCCGCCATTCACTACCTCCTCGACATCGGCGAGCTCGAGGAGCGTCCTTCCAACAAGATCCCCGGTTTCTACGAACATCTCACCGAGATGATGCCTTCACTCTATGACCACCGCTGCTCGGTCGGTCGGCCAGGCGGGTTCCTGCAGCGCATGCGCGAGGGAACCTGGATGGGGCACGTGCTGGAGCACGTCGCGCTCGAGATTCAGAACCTCGCCGGCGCCGACGTCGGGCGCGGCAAGACGCGGAGCACCAGCGAGAAGGGCGTCTACAACGTCATCTTCCAGTATGACCAGGAGGATGTCGGTCTGGCGGCCGGGGAGATGGCGCTGCGTCTGCTCAACAACCTCATTTACGGCACGCCGGACGATTTCGACTACCAGACCGAGCTTGAGCAGGTAATCCGACTGGCCGAGAAGCTTGCGTATGGTCCTTCCACGGGCGCCATCGTGCACGAGGCCCAGCGGCGCGGTATCCCGGTGCTGCGGCTCGATCCGCGACGCTCCCTGGTCCAGCTCGGCCACGGCAAGTACCAGAAGCGGATCTGGGCGACTGTCACCTCGCAGACCGCCAACATCGCGGTCGATATCGCGAGCAACAAGGAGCTGACCAACCGGTTGCTGCTGGAGGTCGGCATTCCGGTGCCGAAGTCGGCCGTCGTACACGACGTCGACGGCGCGGTCCGGGCGGCACGGCGCATCGGCTATCCGGTTGTGCTCAAGCCGCTCGACGGCAACCACGGTCGTGGCGTGTTCGTGAATCTGGCGGACGACGACGAAGTGCGCGAGTTCTTCGACAACGCGTACCGCGAGAGCCGCAACGGCGCGATCGTTGTCGAATCGTTCATTACCGGGCGCGACTACCGCATCCTGGTGGTCAACAACCAGGTCGTCGCTGTATCGGAGCGGGTGCCTGCGCACGTCACCGGTGACGGCAAGGCGACCGTCGCCGAGCTGATCGAGCAGGAGAATGCCGATCCCCGGCGCGGTGTGGGGCACGAGAAGATTCTCACCCGCATCGTCGTCGACTCTCAGACCATGGAGGTGCTGGAGCGCGACGGTCGCACGCTGGAGGATGTCCCGGCCGACGGCGAGTTCGTCCAGCTCAAGCTGACGGGCAACATGAGCACCGGTGGCACGTCGATCGACCGCACGGATGAGATTCACCCGGACAACATCGAGATCGCGCGGCAGGCGGCGATGGTGGTCGGGCTGGACATCGCCGGCATCGACTTCATCACGACCGACATCGCCGAGAGCGTGCGGCAGACCGGCGGCGCGATCTGCGAGGTGAACGCCGGGCCCGGCTTCCGCATGCACACGAACCCGACCGAGGGGCATCCGCGTCATGTTGGACGCGCCGTGGTCGACATGCTGTTCGAGCGCGGGCGGCCGTCACGCGTGCCGATCGTCGCGGTGACAGGCACCAACGGCAAGACCACGACATCGCGCATGATCGCGCACATCATGAAGACGGCGGGGCACAAGGTCGGCCTCACCACCACCGACGGCATTTACATCGACGGCACGCAGATTCTCTCCGGCGACATGAGCGGGCCGGGCAGCGCCCGCATGGTACTGAAGAACCCGGCGGTCGACTACGCCGTGCTGGAGACGGCTCGCGGTGGCATCCTGCGTTCCGGGCTCGGCTATGACCGCTGCAACATTGCGGTGGTGACCAACATCGCCAGTGACCACCTTGGGCTCAAGGGTGTGCACACCCTGGCGGAACTTGCGCGGGTGAAGGCCGTGGTACCGCAGAGCGTGCTCCGCGACGGCGCCAGCGTGCTCAACGCCGACAACGAGTGGACTGTGCAGATGGCGCACAGCGCTCGCGGCGAGATCATCTTCTTCTCGATGGACGAGGAGAATCCGGTGATTCAGGAGCATATCCGCGAGAAGGGCAAGGCCGTCCTGCTGCGGCAAACGCGCCATGGCGAGATGATCACCGTCATCGAGAACCGACGCGAGACGTCGCTGGTGTTGGCGAGCCAGATCCCGGCGACCTTCGAGGGCCGGGCGCGCGTCAACATCGCGAACGCCCTCGCCGCGACCGCCGCCGCCGTGGCGGACGATATCCAGCTGGATCACATTCGCCAGGCGCTGCGCACGTTCAGCAGCAGCTTTTTCCAGACGCCCGGCCGCTTCAATCTGCTGGATCTCGGGGGCCAGCGCGTGGTGATGGACTACTGCCACAACGTTGCCGGACTCGAGGCGATCGCGGATTTCGTCTCTCGCATGGAGGCCGAGCGCACCGTGGCGGTGATTTCCATGCCCGGCGATCGATCGAACGACGACATGCAGGCGTTCGGTGAGCTCGCGGCGAAGACGTTCGATCGCATTATCATCCGGGAGGATGACAACCGGCGCGGCCGCGAGGTCGGCGAGATCGCCGAGCGACTCCGCAAGGGGGCGATTGATGGCGGCATGGACGAGGCCAATATCGAGCTGGAGCTCGACGAGATGGAAGCCTGCCGCCGCGCAGTCGATACGACCGAGCGAGACGAGCTGGTGGTACTCCTGATCGACAAGCCACAGAAGGTCTGGACCATGCTGACCAACCGGGGCGCCGCCAATGCCTGATGGAGCGAACGAAGTGACTCACCTGACGAAGGAGCGTGCTGGCGGAGTGCTCAGCCGCGAAGAGCTGATCGTCCGGATCGGTGACGCAGAGCGCCCGCTGCTGCGGGACTACATCTCACTCGACGCGCAGGTGCAGCCGAACGGCGTGGACCTCACATTGGCGCGAGTGCAGCGCTACATCGGCGGCGGCCGCATCGCCGTCGACAACACCGGGCGCGTGCTGCCTGAGCTGGAAGACATCGAGCCGGATGCTGACGGGTGGTTCCACCTCACGCCGGGTCCATGGCACATCACCTACAACGAGGTGGTCGCGCTGCCGAACGACCTGATGGCGCTGGGCCGGCCACGCTCGAGCCTCGGCCGCTCCGGTGTCACGATCCACACCGCTGTCTGGGACGCTGGCTACGAGGGGCGTTCGACCTCGCTGCTGCACGTGCTCAACCCAGGCGGCTTTTCCGTGCAGCGCGACGCCAGGGTGATGCAGCTCGTCTTCATGACGCTCAACGAAACGACCGCTGACGGGTACAGCGGTCGCTATCAGGGTGAGAATATTCAGTCGGGCGATACAGGGGCAGCGCTTGACCTAGCGGCCGCCCTCGTTGTGGCGGGAAAAGTCGGGGCGCTTTGGCGGCACACCCGGGACCGGGACTTGCCGGCGGGTGACCTGCCGGGAGGCGGTCTCATTGCAGCCCTCGACCGGGCAGAAGTAGATGACGGTGTAATCCTCTTCCGTCATGTTCTCGAAGCGTGACGGCCTGCCCATCTTGCCGCGGAGGTGCATTTCCACCTTGTGATCCGGGCAATCCGGCGGAGTCTTCTCGTCGGCATTGCGTCGCAGAATCACGTCCAGCAGGCTCGGCATCGTCGTACACTCCCAAATGGTATGTCAGTCGTATCTGCACGTATCGCAGAGAAGTATACGGGAAGGGACGGAGGTTCGTGCCCAGATCAGCACAGGAAACGGTCGAGACGGCCCATGCGCCACTCCGGCCATTGCCGGAGCACCTCTACGATGCGGTGGTCGGCGCGCTGCGGCAGTCACTTGGGGATCGGTGGGGACGGCCCGGCAAGGGGATCAGCGCCGCGATGCGGAGAATCCGCGAGACCGTGGGCGAGCTGGACGCTGTCTACATCTCGGCCGATCTCGACCACGACGACCAGCGCGGGGTCCAGGTGTCCCTATGGGTGGACATTGCCGACGTGGACCTCTACCTCGCAGACGATATCGTCAGCGAGACCTTGCGCGGCCTTGGCGATCGCGAGATTCTGGTAGTGTGCCGCACCTTCGAGGATGACGGGATCCACTACCGCTTTGCGTCAGGGAGCGTCGAGGTCGGGCTGACCGGAACCGTGGTGCTGGTCGGCCCGTACGCTCGCGATGTGGCACGCCTGGCGCGCATTGGAAGCGGGCAGGCGCTCACGTTTAGCGCCTGATTTTCAGGTGGACACGAGTGGGAGAGAGGGAGGCACGCATGCCAACGGTACGCGTTGAGGGAGAAGCGCCGTTCGAGGCGCAGGAGGGGCGCCGGCTGGTGCTCGCGATCGAGGACGCCGGGATCGATATCCTGCACCGGTGCGGTGGAAACGCCCGCTGCACCACCTGCAGGGTGGATGTGCTCGACGGCGATGCCGGGGCGATGACCGAGGCAGAGGCCGAACGGCTGGAGCGGGTGTCGGACAAGGTAGACACGACCCGGCTCTCCTGCCAGATCCAGGTGCGGGATGATCTCAAGGTCCGCGTGAAGAACCGGCTGCATGAGAAGCCCGAGCTGGGCGATGCGGGACCGCGACCGATCGAATGGCCGAAGGATCACTCCCTGCCGCCGGAAGAGTAGCCTCGCCCCGTTGGAATCGACGGAGGCAGGCTGTATACTTGTCAGCGTCGTGCTAGACGGGGAGCTGGCGGTGCCCTGCACCCGCAATCCGCCTTAGCGGGGTTGAACTCCCTCTCGAGGTACGGCGTTTCGGGTCTACGGCCGTAAGGTGGTGTAGAAGCTCGGGTCCCGCGCGGCGGGGAACTGCGAATCGGGTCAGGACCGGAAGGTAGCAGCCCTAAGCAGCACTCCTCGGGTGACGTGGGGACGCCTGGGTGGAGCCAGCGAGCGGTCGCAAGCCGGGGTGTCCGTATCGACAGAGGGTGCACGGCACTCTCATTGAGACAGGAAGCGGGCGAGGTCGTAATAGACCTCGCCCGCTTTGTGTTACCGCTCCTGACCGAGCGGGCGCCCTGTGTCCGTCGTGCGTTCAAGCCGAACCAGGCATGACGCTTTGGATTGGGCCTCGGTTCATTGACCCAACCACGTGAGAGATCTGTCTCAGCGCCTGGCGTTACGGCTGCGCCGGGGAGGGCGCCGACCGTGGACCCCGCGAGCGCGGGCGTGCTGTGCCGACGCGTGCTCGTGTGCCAGCGCCATGGACTCGAACCGGACCTGGAGCACGAACACGATCAGCGCGACGAGTAGCGTGAGGAACATGAGGAAGAGCCAGATCCGCTCGCCGAACGTGAACGGGTTGATCTGCAGCCACCGGACGACGAAGAAGAAGAACCCCAGCGAGGCGATCCACATGAAGATGGATCCCCACCGCCGGCTGCTCGGCACGCGGAGCCTTCGCCGTGACCAAAGCAGCTGCGGGCGCGAGTAGAGCACGAAGCCCGCCAGCTCCGCGACCGCGAAGAACACCAGCAGGGCGGTCGACCACGCATCGAAGATATCGCCAGGGCGTGGCACGCTGGTGAGGTAATCCCAGGAAAACGGATTGTCCATGAAATGATCGGCCTCCGCGAAAGGGCGATGGTCGGTCTATACCTGCTCGCTCAGCAGCGCGCGCTTCACCTGCTCGATCGCCTCGGTGACCTTGATGTCACGCGGGCAGGCGTCGGTGCAGTTGAAGACGGTGCGGCAGCGCCAGACACCGGACTGCGTGTTGAGGATGCGGAGCCGCTCGCCCGCGCCCTTGTCGCGGCTGTCGAAGATGAAGCGATGGGCGTTCACGATCGCGGCGGGCCCGACGAAGTCGTCGCTCGTCCACGTGATCGGGCAGGACGACGTGCACGAGGCGCACAGGATGCACTTCGTGGTGTCGTCGAATCGCGCGCGGTCCTCGGGCGACTGCAAGCGCTCTCCGGCGCTCGGGGCGTCGTCGGCGATGAGGTAGGGCTTGATTGACTTGTATGCGTTGAAGAACGGCTCCATGTCGACCAGGAGATCCTTTTCGACCTTGAACCCGATCAGCGGCTCGATGGTGATGCGCTTGCCGAGATCCTGCATCAGGATCTTGCAGGCGAGACGGTTGCGGCCGTTGATGCGCATCGCGTCGGAGCCGCACACACCATGTGCGCATGAGCGGCGGTAGGTGAGGGTGCCGTCGTGGCGCCACTTCACCTGATTGAGCGCGTCGAGCACGCGATCGGTGCCCTCAACGTCGATCTGGTACTCCTCGAAGTGCGCCTTGGTGTCCGTCTCCGGGTTGAATCGCTTGATCCTCAGTGTGACCTGCACGTTGTTGCCTCCCGCTCCCAGTCGAGTGTCCCGTGACTAGTACTTGCGTTCCTTCGGCTCGAACCGCGTGATCGACACCGGCTTCTTCTTGAGCTCCGGCCCGTCGTCCGTGCGGTAGATGAGGCTGTGCGCGAGCCAGTTGACGTCGTCGCGGTCCTGGTAGTCCTCGCGGTAGTGCGCGCCGCGGCTCTCCGTGCGTGCCAGCGAGCCGTGGACGATCGTCTCGGCGAGGTCGAGCATCGACCCGAGCTCGAGCGCCTCGAGCAGGTCGGTGTTGTAGGTGCTGCCGTGATCCTGCACCGTGATGGACGCGTAGCGATCCTTGAGCTCGGCGATCTTTGCCTGCGCCTTGAGCAGCTCCGGCTCGGTGCGGACGACGGAGACCTTCTCCATCATGACCTCCTGCATCTCGGCGCGGATATCGACCGCATGCTCGCCGGACGTGCGGCCAAGAATGGCGTCGACCTGCGAACGCGCGTAGTCCTCATGGTTCTTCGGTAGCTCGGCGAAGTCGTTCTCGCGGACGTGGCGCAGCATGTCGCGGCCGGCGCGGCGACCGAAGACGACGAGGTCGACCAGGGAATTCGTGCCGAGCCGGTTCGCCCCGTGAACCGAGACGCAGGCGGACTCGCCGGCGGAGTAGAACCCAGGCACGATGTTCGCCTCGGGGTCGTGCACCACCTGGCCGTTGACGTTGGTCGGGATGCCGCCCATCGCGTAGTGCGCGGTCGGCTGAATGGGAATGCCCTCCCGCTTCGGCTCGACGCCGAGATAGACGCGGGCGAAGTCGGTGACGTCTGGCAGCTTCTGATCGATGACTTCGTCGCCAAGATGCGAGACATCGAGATAGACGTAGTCCTTGCCGTCGATGCCACGCCCCTCCCGCACCTCCTGGTGGATGAATCGGGAGACCATGTCGCGCGGGGCGAGATCCTTCATGGTCGGCGCGTAGCGCTCGGCGAAGCGCTCGCCCTCGTTGTTGATCAGCACGCCGCCCTCGCCACGGGCCGCCTCGGATACCAGGATGCCGAGCTTGTAGAGTCCGGTGGGGTGGAACTGGAAGAATTCCATGTCCATCAGCGGGATGCCACGGCGGTATGGGATCGCGACGCCATCGCCGGTGCCGGCGAGCGCCATCGACGTGATCTTGAACACCCGACCGTAGCCGCCGGTGGCGATGAGGACCGTCTTGGCGTGGATCGTGTGCAGCTCGCCGGTCTTGATCTCGTAGACCACGACGCCGCAGGCCTGGCCGTCGTCCGTGAAGAGCACGTCCAGCAGCTGGTATTCGTCGAAGAAGTTGACGTTGTGCTTGATGCCCTGCTGGTAGAGGGTCTGGATGATCATGTGACCGGTGCGGTCGGCCGCGTAGCAGGCGCGTCGCACCGGTGCGGCGCCGAACTCCCGGCTGTGACCGCCGAAGCGGCGCTGGTCGATCTTGCCCTCGGGGGTGCGGTTGAACGGAAGGCCCATGTGCTCCAGCTCGAGCACGGCGTCGATCGCCTCACGCGCGAGCACCTCGGCCGCATCCTGATCCACCAGGTAGTCGCCACCCTTGACGGTGTCGAACATGTGCCATTCCCAGTGGTCCTCTTCGGTATTGCCGAGCGCTGCGCTGATCCCGCCCTGGGCGGCACCGGTGTGTGATCGAGGGGGGTACAGCTTGCTGACGACGGCGATGTTCGCCTGACCCGCCATCTGGATTGCGGCCATCAGGCCGGCTCCGCCTGCACCCACGATCACGGCGTCATACCGGTGATAGGCCATCCATCAACTCCTTGAACTGTTCTGGATTCGTTACGACGGACACATTTCGACCGCCGGCATCTGTCGTTCCGCAACAGCGCTATTGTATACCGCGCGCCCGGAAACGCGATGGTGCCGTGCCGTACGCTGGCACGCTACCCAGCCGCCCACAGCCTGTCAACCGGTCGGATCGCACGCTCCGTCCGGTATACTCAACCATCGATGCACAGCGACGTCAGCCGACGTCAACCTCGATTCGGAGCGACCCAACGTGACGTACATCACCCCAGGCTTTCGCGATACGGTGAAGGCCCTTGCTGATCGCGCGACCGAGCCGATCGCGGATCTCACCACGCGGCTCACCGAGGTCGCCGCGCCGACTGGCGACGAGGGCGACCGCGCCGCGTTGCTCGCGGGTGTCATGCGTGATGCCGGTTTCGACGAGGTTTCCGTGGATGCGCTCCACGATGTGACGGGCAGGATTCGCGGCAAGCGCTCCGATCGATGCGTGCTTCTCGCGGCCCATATCGATACGGTCTTCCCGCGCGGCGTCGACGTTCATGTGACGCGCCAGGGAGACCGGCTGCGCGCTCCTGGCGTAGGCGACAACACGCTCAGCGTCGCCTCCGTGGTGCAGCTGAAGGCGCTGCTGGAGCAGCTCGACGTCGTTCCTGATGTCGATATCCTCGTCACCGGGAATGTCGGCGAGGAGGGACTTGGCGACCTGCGAGGGATGCGCGCGGTGATGGATGCGCACGGCGACATCGGCGCGGCGATCGCGGTCGAGGGGCACGCTCTCGGCCGGGTGACGCACCAGGGCGTTGGGAGCCGCCGGCTGGAGGTTCGGATCACCGGGCCGGGCGGGCACAGCTGGGGCGATTTTGGCCGGCCCAGCGCGATTCACGCGGCCGGCAAGCTTGTCGCCGATCTGGACGCGATCGACCTGCCGACTGAACCGAAGACCTCCCTCAATGTTGGTATTCTCGAGGGTGGGATCAGTGTCAACACCATCGCGCCTGACGCGCGCATGGTGATCGACATGCGCTCGCTCGAGCAGCAGGCTCTCGAAGACCTGGTGCGAGAGGCGGAGCGACGGATCAAGGCGGTCGGCACCGACGAGATATCGATCGCGATCACCGTGGTCGGCGACCGCCCGGCAGGCCGCCTGCCCGCGGATCAGGGGCTGGTGCCCATCGCTCGACGTGCGCTCTCGCTGCTCGACATCGACGCGGTTCTTGATGCGTCGAGCACCGATGCGAACATCCCGATCAGTCGCAACATTCCTGCGATATGCATCGGCGTCGCGTCCGGCGGCAACGCGCACCGCGAGGACGAGTACATCGACCTCGGGCTCGTCCCCACGGGGATGACGCAGCTCGCCATGGTGACGCTCGAGGCGGCCCGGCTGCTTGCCGACAGCGAACTCACCATTTCGTAGCGACCGGCGGTGGCCGGTCCTGGAAAGATCGTAATGTGATGCTTCGAGCCGTAGATGACCGCGCAGTCGACAGCCAGATATTCGTGGCGGTCGATGTGGAGACGACCGGGCTCGACCAGCGGGTGGACGAGATCATCGAGATCGCCATCGTCCGGTTCACCCGGCAGGAGGTGCTCGACACCTGGTCGACGTTTGTGCGGCCATCGCGAATGCCTGGGCCGGAGATCGTGCAGCTGACCGGTATCCATCCCGATGACCTCGTCGACGCACCGCGCTTCGAAGAGGTCCAGGCGACGGTGCGGGAGAAGCTCGGTGCCTGGCCGATCGTCGGACACACGGTCGATTTCGATATCGGCATGCTCGCGTCCGCGGGGTTGGGGATCGCGAATCGACCGCTCGATACCTACCGCCTCAGCTCCTTGTTCCTCTACAGTCTTCCGGCGTACAACCTCAAGGCGGTCGCATCCAGCCTCGATGTGCGGGTGGACAACGTCCACCGCGCGATGGCGGATGCCGAGACGGCTCGCCGGATTTTTCTCAGCATCATCCCACTCATGCAGCGATACTCCTCGACGACGTTGCTGCACGCCGCACGGTATGCCACCGGCGCCGGTTGGGCCGAGGCGTGGCTGCTGCAGCTCCTCGCCGAGGACGACACGCTCAGCCCGCTGTTCCGCAACGAACGCGACCTGCCGTGGCTCGAACCGGCCGAGACACGGTTCCTGACACGCCTCCAGCGGCCCGAGGCCCTGAAGAAGACCGGGGTCACGGCGCCGGTCGATCCCGACGACGTTGAGCGCGCCCTCACGCCGGGTGGTGCCCTCGGCACGGTGATCGACCACTTCGAGCCGCGGCCCGCCCAGATCGAGATGGCGACCGCCGTCACTGATGCGCTCAACCGCGACCGCTCCATGCTGGTCGAGGCGGGCACCGGCACCGGCAAGAGCATGGCGTACCTGCTGCCCGCGGCGCTGCATGCGATCAACCGCGGCGAGCGCGTGGTGATCTCAACCGATACGCGCGCGCTACAGGAGCAGCTGTACCAGAAGGACGTCCCGGATGTGCAGACGGCCGTGGAGCGGCTGGGGATACCCGAGACGGTGCGGGCGTCGGTGCTCAAGGGACGGAACAATTACCTCTGCCTCAGGCGCTGGTTCACGCACGATCGGCGGGACCCGGTCGACAGTGCCGACGCGGCCATGCGTGCGAAGGTGTCGCTGTGGCTCGATGAGACGGATACCGGTGACCAGGCCGAGCTCCGGCTGAGCCCGGACGAGATGCCGCACTGGCGCCAGATCGGCGCTGAGGAAGAGGCATGTGTTGCAAGCCAGTGCCCGTTCAATCAGAAGAACCAGTGCTTCCTCTATCGCGCGCGCCGAAACGCGGAAAACGCCCACCTCGTGGTCGCGAATCACTCGCTGTTGCTCGCCGACACCGACCATCGGGTCCTTCCGGACTTTGATCGCCTGATCATCGACGAGGCGCACCATCTCGAGGATGAGGCGACCAAGCACTTCGGCTACGTGCTGGACCAGCGCATTGTCGAGACGCTGCTGGATTCGCTGCTGCAGGGACGTCGACAGGGCCAGCGCGGGGCCTTGGAGCAGGTCGAGTCCTTCCTCGCCAGCTCGCCGGAGCCATCGGCGCGGAAGGCCGCGCCGGAGGCACGGCAGCGTGTGCAGACCGTGACGGCGGTACGCTCTCGCGTCCTCGCACTCAACACCGAGCTCTTCGCGCGGGTCGACCGCATGCTTCGCGACCAGCGCTCATCCGGCGGCTACGGCTCATCCCTGCGCGTCACCGACGCCACGCGCAACCGGCAATCATGGCTGGAGCTGGAGCAGGTGTGGGAGCAGTTGGATCGCGGGTTGTTCGACTACGAGTCATTGATGACCTGGCTGCTCAACGAGCTCGAGCGCCTGCCGACTCCGCCGGATGGGGCCGAGGACCCGCAGTCGCTGGTCCGGGAGGAGCTGTGGCTGGAGCTGATGTCGCGGTGGCGCGAGCTCCACGAGTTCCGCAAGCGCTTGAGCGCGATCGTCGCCGAGCCGGCGGAGGACACGATCTACTGGCTTGAGCAGGTTGGGCAACAGCGGAGTGCCACCTTGCAGGCGGCGCCACTCTACGTCGACGAGCTGCTGCAGCAGAAGCTCTTCCAGGACATGCGCACGGTTATCGCGACGTCGGCCACGCTAACCATCGACGGTGGCTTCGAGTTCATGGCCAGCCGGATGGGGCTGCGGGATGCGGACTCCATCGCGCTGGGCTCGCCATTCGATCACGAGGCGTCCACCCTGTTGCTGGTGCCGGACGACATGCCGCTGCCGAACGATGGCGGCTACCAGCAGGCGCTCAACGACAGCATCGTCAAGCTGTGCACGGCGAGTGAGGGTCGGGCGCTGGTGCTCTTTACATCCTACGCAGCGTTGCGCGGCACCTACCAGGCCGTCAAGCCGGCACTCGCGCGGCAGAATATCGCGGTTTACGCACAGGGGCTCGACGGTGGCGCCAAGGCGCTCATCGATCGGCTGAAGGTGACTGAGCGCAGCGTGATCTTCGGCACGTCGTCGTTCTGGGAGGGTGTCGACGTGCCCGGTGAGGCGCTCAGCATGCTGATCATCACGAAGCTGCCGTTCCCGGTGCCGAGCGACCCGATCTTCCAGGCGCGTGGTGAGCTGCTGGAGAACGAGTTCATGGAGCTGTCGGTGCCGCGGGCCGTGCTCAAGTTCAAGCAGGGCTTCGGGCGGCTCATCCGGAGATCAACGGACCGGGGCATCTGCGCCGTTCTCGACCGCCGGGTGATCGCGAAGCGCTACGGCGTGCATTTCCTGCACTCCCTGCCGCCGACGACGCAGCGTATCTGCAGCCGTCACGACATGTCGTCACTTGCGACGATGTGGCTCCAGGAGCGGCCCCTGCCCAGCATTCCGCAATTCCTCAACGACGAGTTCGACGCATACGAAGGAGCATGGAGATGAGTGACGTAATCACCCGGAACCTTTCGCTTGAGCTCGTCCGAGCGACCGAGGCCGCGGCGCTCATGGCTGGTCGCTGGATGGGTCGGGGCGAGAAGGAGGCCGCCGACGGGGCCGCAGTCGACGCCATGCGCGCCGTGCTGAGCACAATTCACATGGACGGCGTGGTGGTCATCGGCGAGGGCGAGAAGGACGAGGCGCCGATGCTCTACACCGGAGAGGTGGTGGGGCAGGGCACCGAGCCGGCCGTCGACATTGCCGTCGATCCCGTGGAGGGAACGCGGCTGCTGGCGCAGGGTATGCCGAACTCCATCGTGGTGATGGCTGTCGCCGGGCGTGACTCGCTCTACGGCTGGCAGGACGTCGCCTACATGGAGAAGATCGCGGTTGGTCCCGAGGCCGCAGGCGCGATCGACATCAACGCCTCGGTGGAGACGAACCTCAACCAGATCGCCGAGGCAAAGGGTGCGAACGTCTCCGATCTCACCGTGGTGATCCTCGACCGGCCGCGCCATCAGGCGCTGATCGAGCAGGTGCGCGACGCCGGCGCCCGAATGAAGCTGATCGTCGATGGCGATGTCGCGGGCGGTCTGATGGCGGCGATGCCCGGCACCGGTATCGACGTGCTGATGGGAATTGGCGGATCGCCGGAGGCCGTGATCACAGCGTGCGCGCTCAAGTGCGTTGGCGGTGACATGCAGACGAAGCTGTGGCCCCGAAACGACGACGAGCGTGAGGCGGTGAAGCAGCAGCAACTGGATCTCTCCCGCGTTTACGGTATCGATGATCTCGTGAAATCCGAGGATGTCTTCTTCGTTGCGACGGGGATCACGGACGGCGAGCTGCTGCGTGGCGTGCATTACTTCGCGGACGGCGCGACCACGCACTCACTGGTGATGCGCGCACGCTCCGGCACCGTACGATACGTTGAGTCGTCGCATCGCCTGAACAAGCTGCGGACGATCTCCAATCTGCAGTATTGATCTGGTCGCGCTCGGTAGCCACGGTGCCCGGGATACGCCAGTGTTGCCCGGGCTATTGACGCCAAATTGCCGAAGGTGGTACATTCCGCGTAACGACACGGCACCATAGCGATATCCTCACGCGCCTGTCGTATGGCCAGACAATCACCACTGTTGTTCCAATACACGAGCCTTCACCGGCTTTCTGGTGTGTCCCGGCCTCAGGTCGATCCCTGAAATGTACGTCTCAACGCGTTTCACCCGGCACGGGTGACATCACCCCTGCTGCACATGCGACAGGGCCCGCGCGGTCGGGCTCAATGCACTCCTACCTGATCAAGGCATTTACGCCAGACGGCACGGCGCGAGCCGGTGTCTGGCTCTCCGACAGAGCGTCGGATCCGCATCTATCCCCAACAACCCATCACCGGAGGATCTCATCTTGAGTGTTGACGAAGTGGTAACTGACGCCGTGGCGACGGAGCAGCGGGAAGAGAAGCCGGCACGCAAGCCGCGCGTCTCTCGCCGCAAGAAGACAGAGGACGCTCCCGCCGAGAACGCCGCCACCGAAACCCAGACCAACGACGTTGCCGCAAACGGGCACCCAGCCGCGGAGGCGCTCGCGCAAACGGACCTCCGCCCAGGTGGGGACGCCGCGCCCAGCAACGCCAGCGAGGGCGAGCAGACCGGCGAGGACGACCAGCATGCTTCGCAGAACGGCAGCTCCCGCCGTGGCCGCGGCAAGGGACGTCGCGCGCGCAACAAGCAGGACCGCCCTGAGGACGACAGGAACAACGCAAACACGAACATCCCGAACCGACTCACGGTCGGCGAGCTCAACGCGGAGCCGGATGAGGATCTGTGGCAGCACGCCCGGGAGTTCGAAGTCTCCGGGTACATGCGGATGCGCCGTCCTGATCTCGTGACAAAGGTGCTGCAGGCTCAGACCGAGAAGGCCGGCCACAAGTTCGGTGACGGCGTGCTGGAGATCATCGAGGATGGCTTTGGCTTCCTTCGTGGCTCCCGCTTCCTGCCGGGACCGAACGATATCTACGTGTCACAGTCGCAGATTCGACGGTTCGGTCTCCGCACCGGTGACCGGGTCAGCGGTCAGGTTCGCCCGCCGAAGGACAACGAGAAGTTCTTCAGCCTGCTGCGCGTTGAGGCAGTCAACGGCGTGGAGCCCGAGACGGCACGGCGGCGGCCCTCGTTCGACACGCTGACGCCGATCTTCCCGCTGGAGCAGATCCACCTCGAGACGCAGGCGAACATCCTTTCGACGCGTCTGCTCGACCTTGTCGCGCCGATCGGCCTGGGGCAGCGTGGACTCATCGTGTCGCCGCCGAAGGCGGGCAAGACGCTCCTGCTCAAGTCCATCGCCAATGGGATCACCTCGAACAACCCCGACATGCACCTGATGGTCTGTCTCATCGGTGAGCGACCGGAAGAGGTGACCGACATGCGCCGCTCGGTCGACGGCGAGGTGATCTCCTCGACGTTCGACGAGCCGGTCGAGGACCACACCAAGGTCGCCGAGATGGCGCTGGAGCGGGCGAAGCGCCTGGTCGAGGCGGGAAGGGACGTGACGATCCTGCTGGACTCGATCACCCGGCTCGCACGCGCCTACAACCTCGCGGTGCCGCCCAGTGGCCGCACGCTGTCGGGTGGTATCGACCCGATCGCGCTGTACCCGCCGAAGCGCTTCTTTGGCGCGGCCCGCAACATCGAGGGCGGTGGCAGCCTGACCATCATTGCGACGTGTCTGATCGACACGGGCAGCCGCATGGACGATGTGATCTACGAGGAGTTCAAGGGCACCGGCAACATGGAGCTTCACCTCGACCGCAAGCTGGCCGAGCGACGCATCTACCCGGCGATCGACATCCAGCGATCCGGCACCCGCCGCGAGGAGCTGCTGCTCGGTGAGGACACGCTGCGGCAGGTCTGGACGATGCGCCGCATGGTCTCGATGCTCGGTGGCAGCGAGGGCACGGAGCTGGTGCTGAGCCGCCTCTCCAAGACCGACAAGAACGAGGAGTTCCTGCAGACGCTGAACAAGGACATGTAGCGTCTCCGGTCACCGAAACCTGCACGAATGCCCGGATGGAACCTTCCATCCGGGCAGTTTGCATACCTGGCACCCCGACCGCATGTCGGTCGCTCGGCACCCCGCAGACCAACGCACCCAGACCCAACGTCACTCCGAGCTTGCCGAGAAATCCCCGCGCGAAGCGCAGCGCGATGGGTGTGACATGATCGGAGCGGTACATCCAGCTTCGGTCAGACTCGGCAGCAACGCTGCCGGTGCTTCGCGCGGGGACTCTTCGCTTCGGGGCTTCGCCCACACGCTCTGAGAGACGGGGGCGTTCGCCTGCGTGAATTGGGTCTCGCCCCCGCGAATGAGCTACGTGCCGGGAACCTCGACGTGCATGCGCGAGCGTTCCTCCGGCTCTTCCATCTCCTCGGTCATGAGGACGTAGGTCTTGTCCTTCGCGGTGGAGGCGGCGCCCGGGTTGCCGTCCTTGTCGAGCGCGACGATGTTCATCTCGCTCCTGAACGGATCGTCGAGATGGGCGAGATCGTTCATCGCCGTCGTCAACGCCTCGTCCAGCGGCATGCCGAACCGCATGAACGTGACTACGCTATGCGCCGTGAGGCAGCGCTGGGCCATCTCACCGCGACCGGTGCATCCCGCCGCGCCCCAGCGGTTGTCGGCGTAGTTGCCCGCGCCGATGACAGGGGAGTCTCCCATGCGACCCGGGTACTTCCACGCCCAGCCGGAGGTGGACACCGCGCAGGCTATGTCGCCGTTGCGATCCCGCGCGATCACGTTCACCGTCCCGTGCGGTGGCTCGCCGAGCCCGGCATAATCCGGGTCGCTGGCGCTCGCTGAAACGAGCTCGCGCACCCGCTTGAGGTAGGAGGCGTCGCGGTCGGCGTCATCGGCAATACGCTTCTCCCAGATCGCCTTCGCCTCCGGCGTGAGCAGGTCCTTCGGCTCGAACCCGAGCTCCGCCGCGAGCTGCGCCGCGCCCTCGCCGGCGATCAGCACGTGCGGGAGTGTGTCCATCACCCTGCGCGCGAGATCGACCGCGTCCTGATATCCCTTGAGGGCACCGACCGATCCGGCACGCAGACCGCGTCCCTCCATCACGCTGGCGTCCAGCTCGACGTCGCCCAGCATGTTGGGGAGACCGGAGTAGCCGACGGTGTGGTCCTCAGGATTCGCCTCGACTATCCGCGTCCCGGCTATGGCCGCGTCGAGCGCGCTGCCGCCATTGCGAAGCACCTCGATCGCCGTCGGGAGACCGATCCTGCCGTTGGCCGAGGCGACGACGATACCGTTGTTCATCGCGTGGTCTCCTGAAGCTGCTGCACGTCGTAGCCGACGCTGTGCAGGAGCTCGTCAAGCTCGTCGTTGGACGGCTCCACGAGCACGCTGTCGCCGATCACGACGGTTGGTACGGAGCGCCGGCCCGTGAGCTCTTCGACGGTTGCAGCCGCGCTCGAGTCGGCTTCGATGTCATGCTCGATCCAGCTGATGCCGAGCTCGGTGAGGCGGGTGCGTGTTCGCTCGACGTCCGGGCAGTAGCGTTCCCGAGCGTACATGATGATCTTTGGCTGATTCACGTGGCTATGTCCTCTGGTCCGCATCGAGGCGGGCAAATACACGAGTAATCTCGTCGGCATCATACCGTGGAAGCTCGGTGCGTGAACCGGCGAAACTCGCGATCCGCGTATCGGGATCGCGCACGATCCGGCCGATTCGGGTGACCGGGATACCGGTGTGTGCGAATGCGTCCTGCACGACGCGCTCGGAGCCCGGGGATACTGTGAAGAGCAGTGCGCCAGAAGAGATCAGGCCAAACGGCGAGAGCTCGAAGTGCGCCGCGATGTCGCGCGTCACGGGCCACACCGGTATGCGGTCCAGATCCACCTCGACACCGTGGTGGGAGGCATCCGCGAGCTCGTGGATCGCCGTGGCCACGCCTCCCTCGGTCGGATCGTGCATGGCGGTGAGCCCGGGGATCACGCGAGCAGCGCGGGCGGCCCTCACGATGGAGATGCCCGGGTCGTCGATGAGCTCTCGAGCGGTCTCGATCGACGCCTCGGAGATTCCAATGAGGTGCTCTACGGGCACCTCCGAGGCGATGATCGACGTGCCCTCGATCCCAGCAGCCTGGGTGATATAGATCTCGTCGCCCGGCATCGCGCCGCCGGGGATGAGCGTGCCGCCCTCACCGGGCGTGCCGATCATCGTGCCCGAGAGGATGAGGCGGTCAATTCCCGGCGTCACTTCGGTATGGCCGCCGATCAGCGAGACATCGATGCGTGTGCAGGCGCGCGCCAGGCCACTGAACACGTCAGTGACGTCAGCCTCGGTCGTTCCTTCGGGGAAGAGTGCCGTGACGGTGAACCATCGTGGCGTGCCGCCGAGGCAGGCAATGTCATTCGCATTGACGGCGACGAGGTACTCCGCCGGGGAGGATGTCGCGAAGGTAATCGGGTCACTCTTGACAAGGATGTCGTCGGCCGGCCGGACCACCGCCGCGTCGAATCCCGGCGCCGGCGCCACGAGCACGCTGGGATCGTCCACGGTCACATGGGTGGACAGCAGCGACGCGAGCAGATCGGCCGGCAGCTTGCCGGTCGCGAGGACGGTTCGTGAGGACGTCATGGATCGGCTTGCCTCGACGGTTTAGCGGCTGCTGGCGTCGTCGCGGTCGGCGGCAATCTCGGTGACGCGCAGCTCGGCCTCGGCGAGTCGCTGCTGGCAGGTCGTGACGAGCTGCATGCCGTACTCGTATCGGCTCAGCATCGCTTCGAGCGGCAGCTCTCCGGATTCGAGGTCCTCGACAACGGCTTCGAGCTCCTCGAGGCGCTGTTCGAATGACGGATCGTCGTGCACGGTGTTGGCTGCTTCGGTCATGATCGCTCGCTTTCGGTTCGTTCTGCTGGTGCATGGGTGTCGGTGGCCCGGAGCGAGCCCGCGGCGGTGCCATCGCGGAAGTTCACCAACGACCGCACCGTCGGAGGGTAGATCCCCGACGCGGCTGATCGGCTTCCGGTCGGGACCTTCGACCAGGGCGAAGCCGCGTTGCATTACCCGAACCGGGTGAAGGGCGTCGAGCAGCTTGGCGGTGTTGCTCAGGCTCGTGCCGCGGCGACGGACATCTGCTCCAACCGCAGTGGTCAACCGGTGCCTGAGGACATCGAGCTCGTGCCGCGTTCGGTCGATGCGGAGTCCAGGAGACTGCAGCGCGAGCCGTCGTTGCAAACGGTCCAGCCCGGTTTGCTCGTCGGCGAGCCGGTGCTCGACGCTCTCGACCATGGCGGAGCGATAGTCGTCGAGATCGGTGAGCAGCTCCTGCATGTCGGGAAGGATGATCTCGGCGGCCGCGGAGGGTGTCGCCGCGCGGACGTCCGCCACAAGGTCGGCGATGCTTACGTCCGTCTCGTGCCCGACGGCGGATACGACGGGTATCGAGCTGGCGTAGATCGCCCGGGCGACTGCCTCGTGGTTGAAAGGTGCGAGGTCCTCCGGCGAGCCACCGCCACGGCCGACGATCATCACGTCGATCGATTCCATCGCGCACATCTGCTGGATCGCCGCGACGATCTGGGCCGGCGCGCCAACTCCCTGCACGGCAGCGGGGATGAGCACCAGCTCGATCAACGGGAAGCGGCGGCGCGCGACCGTCTGGATATCGTGCCAAACGGCGCCGGTATTGCTTGTGACGACGCCCACGCGACGGGGAAAGCGGGGGAGGGGGCGCTTCCGCGCCGGGTCAAACAGTCCTTCCGCCTCAAGCTGCTGTCGCAGGCGCTCGATCTCGAGCGCGAGGATACCCTGGCCCTGATGCTCGAACACATCGGCGATGACCTGCAGGCGCCCCTGCGGTGAGTAGTAATCAATGTGGCCGTGAACGATGATGGCGTCACCGACGCGAGGCTTGAACGCCTGACGGGTCGCGAAGCTGCGCCACATCGCGCCATCGATGAGCGCGTCCTCCTCGCAGAGCTTGAAGTAAATGTGGCCGGATTTCGCGTAGGTGATGCTGGTGATCTCGCCTTCCATCCAGAGGTCCGCGAGGATGTCGTCGGCATTGAGGACCTGCTGAATGTAGGCGTTGAGGGTGCTGACCGGGAGTACCTGGGAGAGCATTACAGCTCGTCGGTCTGGTCGGACAGCCGCACCAGCGGCGATCCGTACTCCACGGCCTGCGCGTTCTCGACGAGAATCTCGGAGACGACGCCGGCCTTGTCCGCGACGATCTCGTTCATGATCTTCATCGCCTCGATGATACCGACGACCTGTCCGACTTCGACCTCGTCGCCGATCTGGACGAACGGGTCCTCACCCGGCGATGGTGCGGAGTAGTACGTGCCGATCATCGGCGCGGTGATGACATGCCCCTCGTCGGCCAACGCGAGCCCGGCGCTCGCCTCGCCATTGACCGCTGCGGACGCCTGGCTGGGGAGCGCAGGCATCGTGCTGCCGCCCCTCAGCCTGATGGAAACGCCGCCGGACGTGAGGTCGAGCTCGGAAATACCGCCCTTGCCCATGAGCGCAATCAGCTCACGGACGGCACCGATCAGCTCCTCGGTCGAGGACTGTTCGTTTCCTGATTCGTTCATTCCGGCGAACCGATCCATCCCCACAACCCCTTACCCAACGCGCTCGATGTAGGCGCCGGTGCGTGTATCGACCTTGATCTGGTCACCCTCGTTCAGGAACAGCGGCACGGTGACCGTCAGGCCTGTCTCAAGCGTCGCCGGCTTGGTGCCGCCGGTGGCGGTGTCACCCTTGAACCCCGGATCGGTCTGCGCCACCGTCAGTGTGACCGATGTCGGCAGCTCGATGTCGATCGGCTCGTCCTCGTAGGTGAGCAGATCAATGGTGTCGTTCTCCTTCAGGTAATTTGCCGCCTCGCCGATGGTCGACTCCATGAGCACGAGCTGGTCGAACGTCTCGGTGTCCATGAAGTGGAACGCCTCGCCCTCGCGGTAGAGGAACTGCACGTGCGAGCGCTCGAGCCGGACGGCAGTGAACTTTGTTCCGGCCATCACGGTTTGCTGCGTGGTGGAGCCGGTGCGGAGATCCCGCAGCGTCATGCGCAGCTGTGCGGAGCCACGGCCCTGCTTGTTGTGCGAGAAGTCGATGACCTTGAGCAGCCTGCCGTCCTGCTCGAAGGTGCTGCCCTTGCGAATGTCGCCAGTATCGATCATGTTGCTGAATGTTCCTCCTGGTTACAGCTCGAGCACGTCGGTGCCCTTCGGGCTGCGTGTGATGTTCTCATGCGCGTCATCACGCACCACCGCGACGTCCTCGATCCGCACGCCGCCCCAGCCCTCGATGTAGAGACCAGGTTCCATCGTCACGACGTTGCCCGCCGCGAGCGGCGTGGTGGACGTCTTGCGCACCGATGGGGCCTCGTGGACGCGAAGTCCCAGGCCATGCCCGGCGCTATGGATCACGAATTCCTCGAGGCCGTGGCTCGCGAAGACCTCGCGGGTCGCGAGGTCAGGCACGGATGCCGGCACTCCGGACCGGATGGCGGCGAGGCCGGCCATCTGTGCCTCGAGTACCGCTTCATAGAGACCGACAAGCTTCACGTCCGCCTTGCCCAGGCAAACGGTGCGTGTCAGGTCCCCATTATACCCGCTCACCCTCGCGCCCATATCGACGATGATGGCCGTTCCCTCGGTGAATGCCGTCTCGCCGGGCCGGTGGTGCGGCTTGGCCGCGTTCGGGCCGGTCGCGACGATGGTGTCGAACGCCTCTCCCTCGCTGCCGACCTCGCGCAGCGCCGCACGGACGTGGTCCGCCGCCTGCCGCTCGGTCATGCCTGTCTTGAACCGGCTCGCTGCCAGCGCGAACGCCTCGTCGGTGAGCCTCGCCGCCTCACGCAGGTGCTCGATCTCCGCATCGCTCTTGACGTCGCGGAGGCGGTCGACACTATCACCCAGGCGGACGATCTCGACCCCTTCGCCGAGGGCATCCTGCAGCGCAAACCACACTGCCGCCGGCGTCGTTGCGTCCTCCACGGCGATCTGATGGATGCGCTCCCGCGCAAGCATATCCCTGACGGTGTCGGCGATGGTGCCGTCGAGGGGCTCGACGGCAACGGCGTCGGCGTCCGCCTCAGCCCGCGCCCACGGCAGGTTGGTCGGCGACACCAGCAGCACGGCCCGCTCGGGAGTGACCAGCAGCACCCCGGAGGACTCGTCAGCCGCGTGATCCTCGGCGGTGAAGCCAGTCAGATAGCGGCGGTTGGCGGGGTTCGTGATGAGCAGGGCGCCGACGCTGGTGTCCGCGAGAATGTCGCGCACGGCGGAGACTCGATCAGAGCTGCTCATACGCTGGCGCCTCCGTCGTGATCGCGGGTGAACCACAGCAGCGCGAGGTGGTAACCGTAGGAGCCGAAGCCGACGATTGAACCAGCAGCGACCGCGGATATCACCGAGTGATGGCGAAACTCCTCTCGCGTGTGGATGTTGGAGAGATGCACCTCGACGGTTCGAATCCCGGTGCCGCTGATCGCGTCGCGCAGCGCGATGCTGTAGTGCGTGAGGGCGCCGGGGTTGATGATCATTCCGTCGACGGAGGGGGCGTGCCGGTGAATCGCGTCGAGGATCTCACCCTCGTGGTTGGACTGGACATCGATGATCTCGCAGCCACGCTGCTCGGCGGTCTCACGTACGGCCGAGACGATGTCCTCCAGTGTCTCGTGCCCGTAGATGCCAGGCTCACGCGTCCCGAGCAGGTTCAGGTTCGGTCCGTTGACCAGCAGCAGCTTCACGATGCTTCATCTCTCTTCGCCACGCGCGCAATCGGAGGCGGGCACGGCGCCCGCCTCCACGTTCTATCTGGCGATCAGCCGACCGGTTGCAGACCCGTCACAATGGCAGGCACGTACGCCGTGATCGCGAAGCTCTCCTCGGAGCCCTCCGGTTTCACCGAACCCTCGAATACATACACCGGCTGCAGGTACTGCTGCTCGCCGACCGCGCCGGAGGTGGAGTAGGCGATCGACACAGTGTCATATGACGCGGTGCCGTTGATCAGGCTCCCCTGCGGGAACTGGTCCTCGGGAAGGGTGACGTCCAGATAGGACTGCCGGGACGAGATCTCGGTGAAGGCGTCCTGCTCGCCACGGAGCCGGAACATGTCACCCTGCTCGATGTTCGCCCATGAGATGCGCGCCTCCAGCACCGTGCCACCCGGGCCGACGGTGACCGTGATGCCGGGCGTCGTCGCGAGAAGCGGGGACGGGTTCGATGGCTTGAACGCGACGATCTTCCTCGCCGGTGTCTCGATGGTCGCGGCGATCTCGCCGTCGCCGCTGTTGGCGGGAAGCAGGTTGGACGTGCGAAGCCACTCCCGTGCGGACGCGATGGCCTCACTGTCGCCGGGAAGATCCTCATCCGGCGCTTCGGCCGAGGAGACGTACTGCAGAAGCCCCGGTGTGGTGTAGATGCTGCCGTCACCGACGATGGTGAAGATGCCGTCGCCCTGGGAGGTGATCTCACCTTCGATGCCGAGCGTCTCGGCGATCTGCTGGACCTGCTCCTCGGTGTAGTTGACCGGGCTGAAGGTGTAGACGGGCAACTCCTTCGGCGTGCCGCCGGAGCCATCCCATGTCGAATCGAGCTCGAACCGATAGCTCATCGCGTTCATGGTGGGCAGGTCAACGGAGGGAAGCTGTGGCGCCAGCTCGCTCTCGCCGCTGCTGGTCGGCGCTTCGGTGGCGTCCTGGGCAACGGTGACAGGGGTGGCGGTGGGCACGAGCGCGAGCGCGAAAAGCATGACGATGAGCGCCACGTGCCGGATGAGGCTTCGAGTCACTGTACGGTCTCCCTGGTAAGCGTGGATCACGCCTTGATGTTGACGGGGTCGGATTCCATCACGCGCCGAAGCTCGACGACCTGGTCACGGAGGAGCGCCGCCTTCTCGAACTCGAGGTCCCTGGCGGCCTTCTTCATCTGCGACTCGAGGTCCTTGACCATCCGGGCCAGCTCGTCCTTCGGAAGCTCATGGATGACCCCTTCCGTTCGGCCCTCGCCGGCGTCGTACTGGGCCGCCTGCTCGGCGACCGCACGCACGCGGTCAGTGAGGTCCTTGATCTCCTTGACGATACCGCGCGGCTCGATGCCGTGCTCGGTGTTGTATGCGATCTGGATCTCGCGGCGACGGTACGTCTCGTCGATGGCCGTCTTCATCGACCGTGTCATGGTATCCGCATACATGATCACCTGGCCATCCACGTGGCGCGCGGCGCGGCCGATCGTCTGGATCAGCGAGCCCTCGGAGCGCAGGAATCCTTCCTTGTCGGCGTCGAGAATGGCGACGAGGGACACCTCCGGAAGGTCGAGACCCTCGCGGAGGAGATTGATGCCGACCACGACGTCGTGGATGCCGAGCCTAAGGTCGCGCAGGATCTCGATGCGCTCCAGCGTATCGATCTCGCTGTGGAGATAGTGGGTGCGGACGCCCATCTCCTTGAGGTAATCGGAGAGATCCTCGGCCATCCGCTTGGTCAGCGTGGTGACAAGCACCCGCTCGCCCTTCGCCACACGTTGATTGACCTCGCCGAGCAGATCGTCGATCTGCCCCTTGGTCGGACGCACCGTGATTCCGGGGTCAACCAGGCCCGTCGGACGGATCACCTGTTCGACAATGCGGCTCGAGTGCTCGTACTCGTACGGACCGGGAGTGGCGGACACGAAGATGCCCTGGCCAACGGTGCGCACGAACTCGTCAAAGGTCAGCGGCCGGTTCTCCCGCGCTGACGGGAGGCGGAAACCATGCTCGACGAGGACATCCTTGCGCGAGCGGTCGCCGCCGAACATGCCGCGAATCTGTGGCAGGGTGATGTGTGACTCGTCCACGAACAGCAGGAAGTCGTCAGGGAAGTAGTCGAGCAACGTCGCCGGTTGCTCACCCGGCTTGCGGCCCGAGAGGTGCATCGAGTAGTTCTCGATCCCGGCGCAGTACCCGGCTTCCTGCATCATCTCGATGTCGTACATCGTGCGCTGCCTGAGGCGGGCCGCCTCCAGGACCTGCCCGTTCCCTTCGAGGAAGCGCACGCGTTCCTCCAGCTCGCCCTGGATGTTCTCGAGCGCCGAGGCCATGCGGTCATTCGTGGTGACGAAGTGCTTGGCCGGATAGATGTCGATCTCGGTGCGCTGCACCAGCAGCTCGCCGGTGAGCGGATCGACCTCCACAATGCGCTCGACCTCGTCGCCGAAGAACTCGATGCGCACCGCGATCTCCTCGTACGCCGGGAACACTTCGAGTGTGTCGCCGCGCACGCGGAACGTGCCGCGCACGAGGTTCATGTCATTGCGGTCGTACTGGATGTCTATCAGGTGCCGCAGGATCTTGTCGCGGCGCACTGACTCGCCGCGCTTGAGCGAGACGATGGTGTTGGCGTACTCCTCAGGCGTGCCAAGGCCGAAAATGCATGACACCGACGCCACGATAAGCGTGTCCCGGCGCGTGAGCAGGGACCGCGTGGCGGCGTGCCGGAGCTTGTCGATCTCCTCGTTGATGTCCGCGTCCTTCTCGATGAAGGTGTCGGTGCGCGGAACGTAGGCCTCTGGCTGGTAGTAGTCGTAGTAGGAGACGAAGTATTCAACCGCATTGTGCGGGAAGAACTCCTTGAACTCCGCGTAGAGCTGCGCCGCGAGCGTCTTGTTGTGCGCGAGGACGAGGGTTGGCCGGTTCACGTTCTGGACCACGTTGGCCATCGTGAACGTCTTGCCGGAGCCGGTCACGCCAAGGAGCGTCTGGAAGCGCTCTCCCTGCTGGATGCCTTCGGTGATGGAATCGATGGCCTTCGGCTGATCGCCAGTGGGTTGGAGCGCCGTGCTGAGCTGGAATGGTGGCATGGCTAGTCCTTCCCCGGATCGTCGTCCGGGGTGCTGTCTTCGGTGGCATGATCGGGGATGTCGGTCGTGATCGAGGCGTCTTCCGCATAGGGCTCGAGACCGATGTCGTCGTCCGGCTCGGACTCCGCGGGCGGTGTCGCCGCCACGGCGGGCTCCGCTGCAGGCTCGGTGGCGACGCCGTCTGGCTCGAATCGGTAGAGCTCGGCCTCGGACTCCCCGATTCCCATGATCTCGTCAATGTGCCGGACTGCCCATCGCTGACCGGAAAAGGGGAGCCGCGCCGTTGCCTCGTCGCGGTCGAACCAGCCAGCATCGTCGAAGTCGTCTGCGAGCGTGATCGTAGCCGGTCCATCGACCATGACCGCCAGGACCGGCGCGAAGACGACCGCGTCTCGGGCCTCGTCGTAGAACTGGTTGATGAAGTCGGCAGAGTAGTATCGCGCAATCGTCAGACCCGCCAGATTCGATACCGCGGCCAGCGCTGCCTCGGGGGCGGTCTGGCCGTCATCGATCTCGTGGTGGAATGCCTGCCAGGTACGCGCCATCGGCACGTCGTTCCGCCGCTGCAGCAGCAGGAACTGGACGCGCGCGTTGAGTCGACGGAACACGTACACGTCGACGATGTCGGTCGCGATACTGGTCATGTTGATGACGATCTCCCGTTGCGGGTGCTAGCGCTCGAAGCGATTCCGGGCAGCGTCGATCCAGGAGCGGACAGTGCCTTCGATGCCGCTGGACGGGCGCGATGGCTCGATCGTGCGGCCGCGCCATCGCTTCTGAGTCTGGACATCGCCACTGGGGCGCTTCATCACGAACGGAGCGAAGATGAAACCCGCCGCGACAAGACCGAGGGTCGTCGCCAGCAGCTGATGCTCCGGCGCGAGCCACACGGCGATCACCGCGATCACCAGCGCCGTGACGAGCGGAATGCGTATCGCCCAGCGGCCGATTGTCCGGACCGGACCGGTCCCGACCGATCTCGCTCGGGCGACGGTTGACGTCTTTCGGGACTGCACGGCACTTCGCCGCTGGGCGACCTTGTCCTGAAAGGAGATGGGGCGACGTCGCGCCTCTTCGAGAATCTCGCTGATCTCGCGGTCGAGCCGGCTGGAGGGCTCTCCCGGCTGGTTCGTGGTTGACATGATGGGTGGGCTCCTGGAACGTATCGGTGGTACCCGGGTTGCCATCGAACCCTTTAGACTCGTAATGGTACCGCAGGCGCACGGCTCGGGGTGATCATCACGAGCGTGCAGGACAGGGGCAGAGGTGGGCGTGGGTAGCTACCGCTTCAATGTCATCGATGAGTACGGCACGGCGAGCTTCCTGGGGCCACGCCACGGGTCCAAGATGATCGCGGCGGCGTGTGGCGCGAACCATCGGACGCTCGAGTCGATGCTCACCTACATCCGGTCGCTGGACGATCGTTGGGCAGGCGAGGTCGAGTCCGGCTTGCGGGAGTTCGACGCGCGGCATTCGGAGTCGGATGAGGATGTGCCAGTGCCGCATCCGGACACGGGCTGGAGGGCGCCATTTCGTGTGGTGGATCCCGAGACGCGCAGGCAGAGCATGACGATCTCGTCACTCGGGCTGTTCGTGGTCAACCTCAAGGAGCGACGGATCGTCCAGGTCGATAACCGTTCGCTGGAGCTCAAGAAGGCCGACAGAGGGCGCGTGCGCCGCAATGGCAAGCCGACGCGCATGCTGTTCCGCTACCGGCTGTCGCCAGAATGGGATCTCGTCCCGTAGCGAGGCTCGCCGGCAGCCTAGCGAGGCGTGTCCTTGTCGCCGTCCCGCTTCTCGCGGCGGCGGAACCCTCCGAAGAACATCCGCGACATCTGATCGCTGAAGTTGTCCTGGGAGACCTCCCGCTGGGACTCCGTCATCGCCTCTTCCGAGCGCTGCACCGGCAGCTCCAGGCGGGCGCGTGCGTCCTGGGCACCCTCGAACTTCTTCAGGAGCGACTCTGGCAGGGATTCGTCATTGCGCATCAGGTCGTCGCGGAGGCTCCGCAGCTCGCTGGTGTAGCGATCGATCCATCGCGCGATCGACTCCCGGTTGGTCACGGCGATGTCACGATGCATCTCAGGGCTGCCGAGTGCGAGTCGGGTGGTGTCCTTGAGGCCGGAGGCGGCCAGCGTGCGCATGTCTCTCCATGAGGGATCGCTCGTCACCGCCTGGATCAGGGCGATCGCCGAGACGAACGGGAGATGGCTCACCGCCGCGACGTAGCTGTCGTGCTCCATCGGATCGACGAAGTAGGACTCCGCGCCGGTAGCGGCAACGATCCCGAGGACGTTGCGAATGGCGTCCTCCGACGCTGTCACCGACGGGCAGATCGCCCAGGTCGCGCCGTTGAACAGCTCGGCATCAGCGGCTTCGAGGCCCTCGGACCTGCCGGCCATGGGGTGACCGCCAACGTATGAGACGTGGTCGGGTAGCTCCTTCGCCCATTCGGCGACGTCGACCTTGGTTGAGCCGGTGTCGGTGACGATCGCGCCTGCCTTGAGGTCATCGGAGATGTCGCTGAACACCTCGCGCATCTTCTGGACCGGTGTGGCGACGATGACGATATCCGCGCCGGCTACCGCCTTGCCGAGCGACCACTCGGCATCGTCGATGCAGCCCATCTTGCGCGCCTTGTTCTGCTGGGAAACGTCCTCGTCAAAGCCGACGATGCGCAAAGCGTCGGCGTTGTCGCGGGACCAACGCTTGAGGGCGAGACCGATGGAGCCGCCGATGAGGCCGAGGCCGATGATGGTGACGTTCTGTGCCAAGGTGGTTACTCCCTGCCGCTGCGGTGCTACGGCTCATACTCAGTGACGTCGATCTCGCGTATCCACCCTTCGAGGCCGTCCTCGGTCATGAAGCGCATCCAGCGCTCGCCGTCCTCGGGGTCGTCCGTTGGCGCGTCCTCATCGAGATACTGAAGCGGCGTGGCGGGTGGCAGGCCGTTGACGATGCTGTCGGCGGTAGAAGGACCGGATCGGAGGTTGACGGTGACGGGGCCGACCTGGTAGTCGGGCGTGAATGCGTTTTCGTCGGGTGCACTGGTTGGAGCCTGTGTCGGCTTGGGTGTTGGGGTCGGGTCGGTCTGCTGCGCCTGCTGCTGGCCGGTCCCGCCCGATGCCGCCGCGGTGGGCGTAACCACGGCGTTGTCTCCGCCCTGTTCCGGCGCCTGCGCGACGACGGTGGGCTCGGGCTCGGTCTTGGAGATAAAATCCGTCGTGAAGCCATCGAGCGCCGAGTAGATGATCGTGAACCCCGCGGCGCACAGCGCGATGGTGAGTACCATCGACACGCCGATCATGATGCCGGCCCTGCGCGATCGTTGGCGGAGACGATGGGTGAGTCCCGGATCTGACATGCATTCCTCTCATCATGAGGGGGGTGTGGCGAGGCGGTGACCATGGTGGCACGGCGCGCATCGGTGGGGGACGTCTGCCATGGCGAGTGCAGCCCGTGACGGGATGTTTATACCACGGTGACCTTGCATGTCCGTGCGATTGGCATGCTCGTGCCCTGCGTGCGCAGCCTACCAATGGAATAGACCGTCCACCTCATCGGTGGTATCATGAAGGGGCGTAATTGATCTTCTGTGATCAAACGTGGGCCCTCGCCCACGTTTCTTGGTGTTCATGGCCATTGCGCACAACCGAGCCCCCGTGGAACACGCGCTACGCGGCTGTGGGGGGCTCACCTGCAACATCCGTGGACAAAACGAAAAGTGAAGAGGAGGTGCGCGGCATGAAGAGTGATCTGTATACCGCGATCGCACAAATTGCAGCAGAGCGTGGCATTCCACGAGACGCCGTCCTTGCCTCGGTGCAGGACGCATTGACTTCCGTGTACAAGAAGAACGCGAACAGCGAAGAAGACGTCCGGGTCGAGCTCGACTCCGCCACCGGCGAGATGCAGGTGGTGATCGTGAAGACGGTGGTCGACAAGGTTGAGAACCCGGACACGGAAATGGTGGTCGCGGAGGCACAGCAGTACGTGCCTGGCGCGCAGCCTGGCGACGTCGTCAAGATCCAGCGCACGCCGGAGAACTTCGGGCGTATCGCGGCGCAGACCGTGAAGCAGGTTGTCCACTCACGCATTCGTGATTTCGAGCGCGAGAACATCTACCGCGAGTATCAGGACAAGGAGGGCGAGGTCCTCAACGGTGTGGTACAGCGTGCGGACAGCCGCGCGGTGATCATCGAGCTCGGCAAGGCCGAGGCGGTGATGCCGGCGCGCGAGCAGGTTCCGAGCGAGCGGTACCGGACGAACCAGCGGGTCAAGGTGCTCCTCACCGAGGTGAACAGCCACTCACGCGGACCGCAGCTGATCGTCAGCCGTTCCGACCCGCGCCTGATCCGGCGCCTCTTCGAGCAGGAGGTCCCGGAGATCCAGAGCGGCGCGGTCGAGATCATGGAGATCGCCCGGGAGCCGGGCCTGCGCTCCAAGGTCGCGGTTGCGGCGCGGCAGGAGAAGGTGGATCCGGTCGGATCGTGCGTCGGTGTTCGCGGCGTTCGTATTCAGAACATCGTGAATGAGCTCTACGGCGAGAAGATCGACGTGATCGAGTGGTCGCCGGATATGGCGACGTTCATCTCGAACGCGCTCAGCCCCGCCAAGCCAACGAACGTCTCGTTGGGCGAAGAGGGGGACCAGAGGGTTGCCACGGTGATCGTGCCGACCGACCAGATGTCGCTTGCAATCGGCAAGGAGGGGCAAAACGCCCGCCTCGCCTTCAAGCTGACCGGCTGGCGCATCGATATCAAGGGCCCCGAGTCCCTGCTCGAGGCTGGTGACGCGTTCTTCCGCACCGCCCGCGAGTCCGCTGGAGACATGTTCTCGGACTTTGGCTGGCAGGGCCGGCAGCCACGCGCTGTGCAGGCGGACGGCACCTTCACGGCGGCCGGCAAGACCTTCGGCCCGCTGGGCGAAGAGCTGGCGCGGCGACAGGTCGACGTCGACATCAAGGACGGCGTGGTTGAGGTTTACTACGAGCGCGATCTCCGGGCCCGCTTCGACCAGGAGTCGGGTGAGGAGCTCCCGGTGGATGGCGACGAGGAGTTCGACGCCGCCTGGCAGAAGGCGCGCGCCGCGCTGGAGACGGAGTAGCACGGAACAGGGGGCACGGATATGGACCAGGCACACGTACAGGGGCGCCGGCGCCGGAAGGGGCCGCGGCCTCGACACGTGCCGCAGCGCACCTGCGTCTCGTGCCGGGAAAAGGGCGACAAGCGCGGTCTCGTTCGGATCGTGCGGTCGCCCGGCCACGAGGTCTCGGTCGACCCGACCGGAAAGCAGAACGGTCGGGGCGCCTACCTGTGCCACAAGCGCTCGTGCTGGGAGCGTGCCCTCGGCACGCCACTCCTTGGGCGTGCGCTCAACACTGACATCACTGACGCAACACGATCAGAACTCGAGAAGTATGCGGCTACGCTAGACGACAGCGAATCGTCCGATCGTACTGCGGCAGCTTCATAAGGAGACGGCACTATGGCTGATACACGAGGACGCACACAGCGCGCGACGCGCTCCGGTGGACGGCGGGGACGCCGTAGCGGTAGCGGTTCGGCTCGCACGGTGGCGGTGAAGCGCTCCGTGCCGGTCGAGCGCGAGCCAGTGGTGCTCCCAGCCGTGCTTTCGGTTTCCGAGCTCGCCGACAAGCTGCAGATGAGCGGCATTGAAGTGATCCGCGAGCTGATGAAGCTCGGCATCATGGCCAACCTGAACCAGCAGATCGACTACGACACGGCATCGAAGGTTGCGAAGGAGCTCGAGTGGGAGATCCTTCCGGAGGAGACCGAGGCGCAGTCGGCGGTTGCCAACTTTGAGAGCCGGCGGCTGGAGAGCGATCAGGACCCGGAGGCTCGCACGCGGCCGCCGGTGATTACGATCATGGGTCATGTCGATCACGGCAAGACCAAGCTGCTCGACACCATTCGCTCGGCCAACGTCGCCGAGGGTGAGGCCGGCGGTATCACCCAGCACATCGGCGCGTACCAGGTGGAGACGCAGGGACGGAAGCTCACCTTCCTCGACACACCGGGACACGAGGCGTTCACGGCGATGCGCGCCCGTGGCGCGCAGGCGACCGACATCGCGATCCTGGTGGTCGCGGCGGACGACGGCGTGATGCCCACGACCCGCGAGGCCGTGGCGCACATCAAGAGCGCCAATGTGCCGATGGTGGTGGCGGTCAACAAGATCGACCTGCCGGCGGCCAACCCTGACCGCGTGAAGCAGCAGCTCTCCGAGCTGGAGGTCATGCCGGAGGAGTGGGGTGGTGAGGTCCCCTTCGTCGAGGTCTCGGCGAAGGAAGGCCTTGGCATCGACGACCTCCTCGAGGTCCTGTTGCTCGTGGCGGATGTCCATGAGCTGAAGGCGAACCCGGACAAGGTCGCCACTGGCGTGGTGGTCGAGGCGACGGTGCAGAGCAGCCGCGGTCCGGTGACGACGCTGCTCGTGCAGAGCGGCACGCTGAACCTGCGCGACGTGGTCGTGGCAGGCAGCACATGGGGACGCATCAAGGCGATGTTCGACGATCGCGGCAAGCGCGTTCGTCGTGCCGGTCCGAGCACGCCGGTGGAGGTCCTCGGTCTCGAGGATGTCCCGGAAGCTGGCGACACCTTCATGGTGTTCGAGGACGAGAAGGCCGCGCGTCAGCTCGCCGAGCAGCGACAGGCGCAGCGCCGCGTGGATGCGCTCACCGAGAACCGGCCGATCAAGCTCACCGAGCTCTACGACCAGGTTCAGGAGGGCACCACAGCCGAGCTCCGCGTGATCCTCAAGGCGGACGTGCAGGGATCGCTTGGTGCGATCCAGGGCTCGCTGCTCAAGCTCAACGACGAGACCGATGAGGGCGTGACCCTCTCGATCCAGTTCGCCAGCACCGGCGCGATTTCCGAATCGGACATCAATCTCGCCTCGACGACGAACAGCATCGTGATCGGCTTCAACGTCCGGCCGGACGTCGCCGCCAAGCGCGCCGCCGATGCCGCCGGCGTGGATGTCCGCTTCTACACGGTGATCTACCAGCTGATCGACGAGGTCAAGCAGGCGATGACCGGCCTGCTCGCGCCGATTTTCGAGGATGTCACGGATGGCTACGCCGAGGTCCGGGAGACATTCAAGCTCCCGAACAACGATGTCGTCGCCGGTCTGTACGTGCTCGACGGCAAGGTGTTCCGCAACTCCCGCGCCCGTGTCCTGCGCAGCGGGACGATGGTCTTCGAGGGAGGCATCTCGTCGCTGAAGCGCTTCAAGGACGACGTCCGTGAGGTTGCCTCTGGCTACGAGTGCGGTCTCGGGCTCGATGGGTTCAACGACATTCAGGTCGGCGACCAGATCGAGTTCCTGCATCGTGAAGAGGTCGCCCGGACCTAGGGGTGTCGTGCCCTTCCGGGCTGGCGCCGCCGTTCAGGGATTGGGAGCGAACCGTGACACGTAGAACCCGCCAGGTTGGTGAGCTGCTCAAGGAGGAGCTCACCGACATCATCCGCAAAGAGGTGAAAGATCCTCGGATCGGATTCATGAGCATCACTGAGGTGGACGTCACCACGGACCTTCGACAGGCGCGGGTGTACGTCAGCGTGCTGAGCGAGGAGGAGCGGCAGGGAACGATGGACGCCCTCACGTCCGCGGCTTCGTTCATCCGCCACCACCTCAAGCCCCGTCTCCGCATGCGCCAGATTCCGTTCCTGGAGTTCCGCGACGATCGGTCGATGGAGTACGCGCAGCACATCTCCGAGACCCTCCGCGAGATTCAGCGGCAGGACGCCGAGCGTGCCCCCGTCGGCACCGACACGTCGTCCGAGGGGACACGCGAAGGGGAGACGTCGTGACCTCGAGTTCCTGGCGACTTGATTCTGCCGCGGCCGAGCAGGCACTGGAGCTGCTGCAGGGCGCGCAAGTGGTCCTGACGCCGACACATCAAAATGTCGATGCGGACGGTCTTGCCTCGGCGATCGCCCTCCGGATGGCCCTCGCCCAGAAGGGTGTGAACCTGATTCCGGTCATCTCCGATGGGCAGAGGCCGCACTCCCTCGAGTTCCTGCCCGGCATCGATGAGGTGCTCATCTACGGCGAGGACGAGCTGCCGGAGTACGATGTGCTCTGCCTCGTGGACTGCTCGGACAGGCGACGGCTCGGCAACTTCTACGCCGACGATCCCGAGCGCGTGTCGGGTGCGGTGCCGATCGTCAACATCGATCACCACGTCACCAACGATCGCTTCGGCCAGGTCAACATCGTCGAACCCAAGGCGGCATCGGCATCCGAGATCGTGGCCGACCTGCTCGCCGAGTGGGGCACGGAGCTGACCCACGACATCGCCCAGTGCCTGCTCGCCGGCATCTACGGTGACACCCTGGGGCTGCGCACCGATTCGACTACGTCCCGGACGATTCGTACGTCGGCTGACCTCGTCGATGCGGGCGCGGACATCGGTCCGATCGTCGACGCGCTGTTCCGGATCAAGCCGCGCTCCTCGGTGTGCCTGTGGGAGAAGGCGCTGCGCAATGTTCAGTACACCGGTGGGTTGATCTGGACCGAGCTGACGCAGGAAACGCTCGAGCGGTGCGGCGCGAACGCATCGGAAGCCGAGGGGCTTGTCAACTTCCTGGTCGGCACCGAGGGCTCGGGTGCGGCCGCATTGCTCTACGCGAATGACAAGGGCTGGCGAGTCAGCCTTCGAAGCCTTCCCGACGGCGTCGACGTGGCTGAGATCGCGGCCGAGTTCGGCGGAGGCGGCCACCCACGCGCCGCGGGTGTGCAGATCGAGGGCGGTGAAGGGGAGAAGCGGGCGTTCGTTGAACGCGTCGGCCAGCTCGTCCACGACCACCACTGATCCGCCGTGGCTCGGAAGCGACAACCGCCACAGCGGAGCGGGTTCCTTACGATCGACAAGCCGCCGGGATGGACCAGCCACGACATCGTCGGGCGGGTCCGTCGGATCACCGGTGTGCGTCAGGTCGGTCACGCGGGTACCCTCGACCCGGCGGCATCGGGTGTGCTTCCGGTGGCCGTCGGTCATGCCACGAAGTTGCTGCCGTACATCGAGGATGCCGGCAAGACCTACGTTGCCATGGTGCGGTTCGGCGTCGTTACGGACTCCGCGGATCGTGATGGTCGCCTGCTCGAACAGCGTGACACGTCGGATCTCACCTTCGATGCGATCGAGAACGCGCTCGTTCAGTTCCGCGGCGATATCCGCCAGGTACCACCGATGCACTCAGCCATCAAGGTTGATGGGCGGAAGCTCTACGAGTTGGCTCGCCGGGGCGAGCACATCGATGTTCCGGAACGCGCCGTGACGATCCACCGTCTCTCGTTGGAGCGCTGGGAGCCACCAGTCGCGACGATCGTCGTCGACTGTTCCAAGGGGACCTACATTCGCTCCCTGGCGCGTGACATCGGGACGGCCGTCGGGTCCGGAGCCATGCTGGCCAATCTCGTGCGCACACGAGTGGGCGACTTCTCACTGGCGACAAGCATCCCGATCGACGACCTTGGTGAGCGATTGGCCGACCACGGCTGGTCGTGGATCGCGTTGCATCCCGATCACGTGCTGCTGAATGCCGGGATCGCGATCCTTGATGCCGACAGCGAGGCGCGGTGGCGCAACGGTCTGCCGGTTGCAGGACGGGCAGACGGACCCGTTGTGCGTGTGTATGATTCCCGGCGGGACTGGATCGGAATCGGCGCGTCGGACGGTGCGGGAATGATTCAACCGAAGCGCGTGGTACATGAGGATGGCGGCAAGGCATGACAGGAGATCCGCTGGAGCTGTTGCGACAACCGAACGACCGGACGAGGGTCGTGACGATCGGGACGTTCGACGGCGTGCATCGGGGGCACCAGGTCCTTGTCGCACACGCACGCGCGTGCGCCGCACGGGAGTCCCTGCCGCTCACCGTGATTACCTTCGATCCGCCGCCAGCGGCCGTGCTGCGGCCAGATCTCTTTCCTGGCGCCATCGTTCCACTCGATCGCAAGGTCGAGCTCCTGCGAGAGGCGGGCGCGACGGAGGTCATCGTGCTGCCTTTTACCGAAAGCCTGTCCCAGGTGACGGCGGAGGCATTCATGGACGTGCTCGCGGCGGAAGCTCATGTGGTGGAGCTCTACACCGGTGAAGGCTTCGCGCTGGGCCACAAACGCAAGGGAACCGTCGATGTGCTCGAGCGGCTCTCTGCCGAGCGAGGGATGCGGTTCCAGTCGATCCCGCGCGTGGAGGATCACCACGGGGTCGTGTCGAGCAGCGAGATTCGCCGGGCGATCCAGCAGGGCGATGCGGAGGAGGCAGCGCTGTTGCTCGGGAGGCGGTTCGAGGTCACCGGCGAGGTGATCCATGGCGCCCAGGTCGGCCGCAAGATCGGCTACCCGACGGCGAACGTCTTGCCGGAGGAAGGGATGGTGCAGCTTGCCGATGGCATCTACGCGACGGTGTCGCATATCGGTGTCGCGGGCATGCCGCTGCCGTCGATGACCTACATCGGCACCCGTCCGGCGCTCAACACGGGGCGGCGCATGATCGAGACACACCTGCTGGACTTCGATGGCGACCTGTACGGCGAGACGCTGAAGGTCGAGTTCGTTCGGCGGCTGCGCCCGGACGCCAACTTCCCGTCCGTGGAGGATCTGGTTGCCCAGCTCCGGCGAGACGAGGAGGAGACACGGTCCGTACTGGCGTCCTCGGGCACGGAGTCCCGCGCCTGATCGTCATGGTGGTGACGCCCTGTGTTGGAAGCCTCAGGCGATTTTTGGTATCATATTGGATGTGTCGGTGACAACGCGGTGACGGCCACCCGTCGCCGTTGTTTATTGTGTCCACGAGACACAAGCCATACTCAGGAGGCAAGTTATTTCCAGACCAGTTCAGACTCGCGTCAACGAGCGGATTCGTGTGCGCGAGGTACGCCTTATCGATGATGAGGGGCAGCAAATCGGAATCGTGCCGACTCGTGAAGCACTGATGATCGCCCGTGAGAAGGGGCTCGATCTGGTCGAGGTTGGCGCCAATTCCAACCCGCCGGTGTGCCGCCTCATGGATTACGGCAAGTATCGCTACGAGCAGAGCCGCAAGGAGCGAGAAACCCGCAAGCATCAGCATGTCACGAGGGTCAAGGAGGTGCGTGTGGAGCCGAAGATCGGCGAGCACGACCTTGAGACCAAGGGCCGCCAGGCCGAACGCTTCCTGAAAGCGGGCGACAAGGTGAAGCTTTCCGTGCTGTTCCGGGGTCGGTCGATCACGCACCCTGAACTTGGCCGGGAACTGTTGCAGCGGCTTGCCGAGCAGCTCAATGATATCGGCGTCGTCGAGCAGGGTGCCCGCATGGAAGGGCGCAACATGACCATGTACATGGCTCCGACCCGATCCAAGAGTGACATCAACGACAAGAAGGAGCAGTAGCGATGGCCAACCGAGGCAAGCTGAAGACCCACAAGGGTGCCAAGCGGCGCTTCAAGATCACGGCGACTGGCAAGATCATGCACGCCAAGGGCATGAAGAGCCACAACCGCCGCAAGAAGTCGGCGCGCGTCAAGCGGCAGTTTGACAGGATGCTGGAGATGAACCCATCCTCGGCGAAGCGCGTGAAGAAGATGCTCCCGAACGGCCTGTAGCCGCCGAACCCGGGACCGATGGAGGACTGATTCAACATGGCACGCATCAAGCGGGGCGTCGCCGCCCACCGCCGCCACCGGAAGGTGCTGGCGCAGACCAAGGGGCACTACGGCACCCGGAACCGATTGTTCAAGCGGGCGAACGAGTCGCTCATGCGGGCGCTTTCGTTCCAGTACCGTGACCGCCGAACGCGAAAGCGGGACATGCGCCGGCTCTGGATCCAGCGGATCAACGCTGCCAGCCGCGCCAACGGTCTGCAGTACTCGCGGCTGATCCACGGTCTCACGACCGCTGGCATCGAGATCGACCGGAAGATGCTCGCGGATCTCGCGGTGCGCGACGAGGAGGCGTTCACGGCCATCGTCGACGCCGCTCGCCAGGCGCTTCCGGCGCAGGCGTAGCAGCACGCCGTGACACACGAACGCGATACAGCGTCCCTCGTGATCACCAGCGCGGCAAACCCACAGATCAAGATGATGCGCTCGCTCGGGCACCGGAAATTCCGGCAATCCGAGCGAGCGTTTCTCGTCGAAGGACGACGTCTCGTCGAGGATGCCGCTCGCGGCGGCGCGTCGATCCGTATGCTTCTCGTGCGGGATAACGTACCGATCGACTGGGTGGCCGCGCTTGGCGTGCCGGAGGGCCGCATCCGCCGCGTGGCTCCGAGCGTTTTCGATGCTGCCAGCGATGTCGAGCATGCGCAGGGGGTTGCCGCTATTTGCGACCTGCCGGACCAGGCGCTATCGCCAGACGATATCGACCCCACGACCGGGTTGGTGCTCATCCTGGACGCCATGCGGGACCCTGGAAATATGGGCACCACGTTGCGGTCGGCGGCCGCTGCGGGTGTGCAGGCCGTCCTGACTGCCCGGGGCTGCGTGGACCCGATGTCGCCGAAGGTGGTCCGGGCCGGCATGGGCGCGCACTTTCGGCTGCGGATCGGGCAGTTCACACCGGACCTCGGGGCAGCCCTCAGGAATACAGGCCGCGATCTCGTGTATGCTGATCCAGCGGCCGCGCTCGCCTACGACGCCTACGAGTGGTCGCGTGCCGCAGGGCTGGTTGTCGGAGGAGAGACGGAGCCGCTATCGACGGACCTGGCGGCGCTGGTTACGCGGCGAGTTGCCATCCCGATGCAGGCAGGCGTCGAGAGCCTGAATGCGGGCGTCGCGGCCTCAGTCTTGCTATTTGAAGCGCAGAGGCAGGAACGGCTGTCCACGGGACAGGCGGTGCATGTCGACAAACGGGCGTAGTTTCGGTAAAATCCCTGAATGTTGGCCCGAAACAGATGTTCTGTTGGAGAGTAACCGACGCCGGTTACTCGCAGAATGAAAGGATTCACGATGCGAAAGCAGGAGCTCGTCAAGGCAGTCGCAGATCAGCTCGGCAAGAGCGAGTCCGATGCGTCGAACGCGGTGAACGCGGTGTTCTCGGTGATCTCGGACAACCTCGCGAAGGGCGAGGATGTGACCGTGAGCGGCTTCGGCTCGTTCAAGGTGGTCGAGCGGTCGGCCCGCGAGGGTCGCAACCCGCAGACCGGCGCGGCGATGACCATCGCCGCGAAGAAGGCTCCCGTCTTCCGCGCCGGCACCCAGCTCAAGCGCTCAGTCGAAGGCTAGCTCGCCAGAGACGGCTAACACTGATCTTCAACGCCCCGCGGCATGTGCCGCGGGGCGTTTTCCATGTCAACACCTGAATTCGCTTGGGATGATAGAGCCGCGGCGGCGGCGCGAGCCGGGTTTCGATTCAACCATGCCTGCGATCCCCGGCGAGTCTATACCTCAACAGCGCTGGTGACCGCCTCGGGCGCCTGTGCAACCCGCTCTGCGATCCTTGCAGGCAGGTCCTGCTCGCTGCTACGGATCGCAACGCCGATGGCATTCTCGATTGCGCGCTCGTTCGAGCGGCCGTGGGAGATGATCGCCGTGCCGTTGACGCCGAGGAGTGGCGCGCCGCCAATCTCGGCATAGTCGAGCCGCCTTGCAAGCTCGCGGAACGCTGGCCTGAGAATGAGCGCGGCAAGCTTGCGGACCGGGGTCGCGGTGAGCTGTTCTCGCAGGGCATCCATGAGAAAGCCTGCCGTTCCCTCGGCCGTCTTCAGTGCCACGTTCCCCGTGAAGCCGTCCGTGACCACGATGTTCGTGGTGCCGAGCGCGATGTCCTTGCCTTCGACGTTCCCGTAGAAGGAGATTCCAGGCGTCTGTTCGAGGAGCTGGTGCACCGCCACGGTGAGCTGGTTGCCTTTGCCGGCCTCCTCGCCGTTGCTGAGCAGGCCCAGCGTCGGCTCGGCGACATCCAGTACATACCGGGCGTATGTCTGGCCCATGAGCGCGAACTGCACCATGTGAGCCGGCTTTGGGTCCGTGACGGCGCCGAGATCGAGCAGGAGCGTGCGGCCGGTTTTCGACGGCATGTACGAGGCGAGGACGGGACGATCGATGCCGACAATGCGGCCGAGACTCATCAGTGCCCCGGCCATGACGGCCCCGCTGTTGCCGGCGGACACCATGGCGTCGGCTTCTCCATCCTTCACAGCCCGGATCGCGCGCATCATGCTGCTCTCCGGCTTGCGCCGCACCGCCTGCGCGGGGTGCTCGTCCATGCCGATAGTGTCACTGGTTGGCACGACCTCGATCGACAGGCCTGCGGTGTCCGTAGCCGCGAGCGCGGCGTCTACCGCCTCCCGGTTGCCGTAGAGCAAGATGCGCGCGCCGAAGCGCCTTGCCGCGGATACGGCGCCGGAGACCACGACACCGGGACCGTGGTCTCCGCCCATGGCGTCGACTGCAATCGTGCGTCTCTCGGTCATGGATGCGCCCCCGCGATGTGCTCGCCTAGATGTCGAGGTTCTGAACGTCCTGGGCGTGCGCCTGGATGTACTTCCGTCGTGGCGGCACGGCCGCGCCCATGAGCATGTCGAAGGTCTCGTCGGCGGCCTGCCCGTCATCGATCGTAACCTGCTTCAGCGTGCGACGGGTCGGGTCCATGGTCGTCTCCCAGAGCTGGTCCGGGTTCATCTCGCCGAGACCCTTGTAGCGCTGGACATCGACGTTCTCGCTACGATCCTTGAGCACGCGCTGAAGCTCGCGGTCGTCGAAGACCCACTCCTCGCTCTTGCCGCGACCGACCTTGTACAGCGGCGGCTGGGCGATGTAGATGTAGCCGTCGCGGATCAGCGGCTCCAGGTGACGGTAGAAGAACGTCAGCAGCAGTGTGCGGATGTGGGCGCCGTCGACGTCAGCGTCCGTCATGATGATGATGCGGTGGTAGCGCAGCTTCGAGATGTCGAACTGCTCGCCGACGGAGGTTCCGAGGGCCGTGATGATGGTCCGGATCTCGTTGTTCTGGAGCATCTTGTCCAGGCGCGCCTTCTCGACGTTGAGAATCTTGCCGCGGAGCGGCAGGATCGCCTGGAACCGGCGCTCGCGGCCCTGCTTGGCCGAGCCACCGGCCGAGTCACCCTCGACAATGTAGATCTCGGACTTCGCCGGGTCGCGCTCGGAGCAGTCGGCCAGCTTGCCAGGGAGGCTGAAGTTGTCGAGCCCGCCCTTGCGCTGAACCAGCTCACGGGCCTTGCGGGCCGCCTCGCGGGCGCGCGCAGCGTTGAGACACTTTTCGATCACCCGGCGGGAGACCTGCGGGTTTTCTTCAAGAAACGCGCCGAACGCCTCGTTCATCACGCTCTGGACGGCCCCGGCGACCTCCGGGTTGCCGAGCTTGCCCTTGGTCTGGCCCTCGAACTGGGGATCCTCGATCTTCACCGACACGATTGCGGTAAGGCCCTCGCGGACGTCGTCGCCCGAGAGCGAGTCGTCCTTGTCCTTGAGGAAGCCGTTGCGCTTGGCGTAGTCGTTGATCGTGCGGGTGAGCGCCGTCTTGAAGCCGGTGAAGTGCGTGCCGCCTTCCATGGTGTGGATGTTGTTCGCGTACGTGAAGGTGTTCTCGCCAAAGCTGTTGTTGTACTGCATCGCGACTTCGACATCGACGACGCCCTGCGGCGTCTCGACCTCGCGGTGCACCGAGAACGGCCGGTCATGGATCGGCTGCTTCGCCCGGTTCAGGTGCCGCACGAAGGAGACGATGCCGCCTTCGAAGAAGAACGACATCTCCTTGTCGCTGCGTTCGTCGATCAGCGTCAGTTTCAGGCCCTTGGTCAGGTACGCCGTCTCGCGGAACCACTGCGCGATCCCCTCGAACTGGTAGTCGTGGCCGTTCTTGAAGATCTGGGTGTCCGCCTGGAACCGGGTGGTGGTGCCATGCGAGCCCTTGGTCGTCTTGCCGACGACCTCGACCGGCCCCTTGGCCAGCCCGCGTGCGTATTCCTGCCGGTAAACACTCGTGTCGCCCTTCTTGACGACCTCGACCGACATCCACTCCGACAGCGCGTTCACGACCGAAGCGCCCACGCCGTGGAGCCCACCGGACACCTTGTATCCGCCCCCGCCGAATTTGCCGCCGGCATGCAGCGTGGTCATGATCAGCTCCAGCGCGGACTTGCCGGTCTTGGTATGCGTGTCGACCGGGATGCCGCGGCCGTTGTCGACCACGGTGACGATGTCGTCCTTGCCGATCGTCGTGACGATGTGGTCACAGTGGCCGGCGAGAGCTTCGTCGACCGAGTTGTCAACGATCTCGCGGATGAGGTGGTGCAGACCGCGCGAGCTGGTGTCGCCGATGTACATGCCTGGGCGGCGGCGCACACCCTCGAGCCCCTCGAGGACCTGGATCTGGCTTGCGTCGTAGACGGTCTCGTTGAGGGCTTCCTTGACCTGGGTTGCCATGCGGAGTAACTCCTTGTGCAAACGACCCTCACGGGTCCGTGCCGCTAGAGCGGCGTCTGGTTGATGTCGGTTCGAGCCGGTGTGAATTTCTGAATCAGGCGGTCCCGGTCGTGATAGAACATCAGCGAGGCGATCGCGATGCCCGTACCGAGGAAGCTGTTCAGGATGATCGCGACCGGCAGGCCGGGCGGTGACGGGATCATCGTGTCCCAGAGCCGCAGGGCCCCGGTGGCGATGAGCATCACCGCGATGGAGAAGCGGACTGTCGGTCCGAAAAACGTCTGGGAGATCATCGCCGAGCGCTTGAGCGCGCTCAGCGGTCCAATGTCATTGAGCACGATCGACTCGAGCACGAAGCGGGCGTAGATGGCGATCAGGCTGCCAAGCATGATCAAGAAGATCGACACCAGCGCCGCCAGGTTGATCTGCATCAGCAGAAGGACGCCAGCGATGATGATCACCGGCACGATCACTACCATCGCGAAGACAGTCAGCATGGCGATGAGCGCCACGAACCGGAACCATGACCGGATCACCAGCCGTACCACCTGTATCGGTGCCAGCGAGCGACGCGCCACCGAGAGCGCCAGTGGCACATGCCAGCTCACGGTGAGAAACGTCGATACCAGGAAGAACACCAGCCCAAGTCCAAAGATCGCGCCGATGGAGCCTGGATCGGAGACGTCGCCAAGCGCATCCACCCACACCGACGCGAGGTCGTGCCGGTCGATCCCCTGAGCCAGCCCCGGTGCGAACGTGGCCACCATCAGGTTGAAGAGGTTGTCTCGCGACAATCCGGAAAACACCGACGGCAACATGCTGCCGATCACGTCATTCAGTCGAAAGACGTCGCCGATGAGCCGGATTTGCTCGGCCGCGACCTCGCCATTCTCGCCACCACGCTGAATCATCTCATCGGCGAGCGGTGACGTTACCCGCGTGATTGGGATCTGCATACCGAGCCAGAGCATCAGGTCGAGCAGAATCGGGATAACGAGCAGCCATGGACGGGAGAGTGGCAGAGACAGGCCGGATGCGACCGTCTCGTTGACACCGGAGATCTCGCGCGAAGCTTCCCGGATTTTTTGACCTGCTTGTGGCGAGAGTCGTCGGTTCACGCTAGCCCCATGCCCTCCAGGCGATCCTCGTCGAACCCAAGATGGTGCCCGAGCTCGTGCAAAACGGTGACGCGAATCTGCTCGTCCAGATCCTCGCCCGTACCGAACGCGCGGACGAGTGGACCTCGAAACAGCGTGATCTGGTCCGGGACCACCATGGAGTATCCACCGGTGCGCTGGCTGCGCGGGATACCGTGGTACAGACCGAAGAGTTCGTCTGTGTCACCGCTGTGGTCGTCCTGGCTCGCAGGATCCGGCTCGTCCTCGACGACGATGACAACGTTGTCGAGATACTGCCGGTACGTGTCAGGAAGCTGCCTGAGAGCGGCATCGACACGCCTGGAAAACTGGAGCCGACGAGCCTTGGCGCGCAAGGCGGCTGCCTTGCGCTGCCCCTCTATTTTACCAGTTTTCATGGGGATTCTCCATTAAAAACGTAGTGCCTGTCGCGCCGCTTCTGCCTATTGCTGCATCGCTTCGACGAGGATGTCGCGGCCGATCCCAACGGGGCCGGCGAGCCCTGTGGTGCCATGTTCGAGCACGACCGCGACGGCGTAGCGGGGCGCTTTGCCCTCTTCTCCGATGAACCCGATGAACCATGAGTGGGGGATGTCGGTATTCGTCTCCGCCGTGCCGGTCTTGCCGCCCACCACGTAGCCAGGCGCCTGCGCCGCCTGCACCGAGCCGGACGACACCGTGTCGATCATCATCTGCTTCACCTTCTCAGCCGTGTCGGGCGACATTGGTTGCAGCCATTGTTCGGATGGCATCGTCTCGATGACGCCGCCGTCCGGCGAGACGATCTGGTCGACGAGGCGTGGCGCCATCATCACCCCGCCGTTGGCGTACGCGGTGGTGATCAGCGCCATGTGGAGCGGAGAGACCTGAATCTGGCCTTGCCCGAAACCCGTGTCCGCGAGGGCGTTGCGGGACTCGAGGAACTCCTCACTCGACGCGATCTGGCTCACGGAAACCGGCAGATCGAAGGGGATCCGCTTGCCGAACCCGAAGTCCTTCGAGGAGTCCCAGTATTCCGACGGACCGATCTCGAGACCGACCTGCGCCAGGACGACGTTGAGCGACCACATGAGCCCCTCGCGCAGCGTCCATTCTGACCGCGAATCGTCCGGGCGATTGTTCTCCACGAGCACGCGGCCGTCGATTTCAATATCGCCGTCGTCTTCGTACACCGAATCCGGCTCGGCATAGCCGCGCTCGATCGCGATGGATGCCGTCACCGTCTTGAAGGTCGAGCCCGGTGTGTAGAGTCCGAGCGCCGCTCTCGTCACCAGCGGCGTGTCTGGGTCGTTCACCAGTGATTCCCAGTACTGTCGTGCCGCCTCGTTTTCAGCCGGCGAGGTCGTGAAGAGCTGGTTCGGATCGTAGGTGGGGCTGCTGGCCAGCACGAGCACGTCGCCCGTCGCCACGTCGATCACGACGACGGCGCCCTTTTGATCGCCGAGCATGTTCTGCGCCGAGTCTTGAAGGTCAGTGTCGAGGGTGAGCCGCAGGTTGGAGCCCTGCTGGGGCTTGTGCAGAAGGTTGCGGAACAGCCGCTTGACCGGGTTGTTTGCGGTCTGGCCGGACAGGACGTCGGCGTAGGACGCCTCCAGCCCTGAGGAGGCAATCAGAAACGGTGAGTAGTAGCCGGCGACGTACGCGGTGGCGGGGTCGGGCCAGGTGCGGTAGTAGACCGGCCCGTCCTGCACCGTGCCGGCGATGACCTCCCCGTCTCGGTCGTAGATCTCGCCGCGCCGGGTTTCGAGCGGGGTGAGCACGACGCGCGGGTTGGCGAGCGCGTCGGTACCGTCCGCGGTGACCGCAGTCCGGTAGGCGATGTCGTCCTGCTTGATGACCTGGATTCGGATCAGCTGCACCGAGACGATGGCTAACACGGTCGCGAAGACGAGGGCCACCCGGATGAGGGACCGCGAGAACTGCGGCATCGCCGGCAGGCGGACGTAGCTCGCGACGAGCAGCAACACCCATGCGAGGCCCAGGATCATGAGCCAGCGCGCGTCGGAGACGTCGTCGATGCTGTACAGGCCCCATGCCAGAGCGGCCAGAGCGGCCAGGGCAGCGAGAAGGCGGACGAAGACGGGCATGAGCACTCCCTCCGGAGCGGCGGTAGCCGGGCTAGACGCGTTTGGGCAGACCGGAGACGTAGAGCAGCATGCCCGCGAGAGCAAAGTTCGTGAGCAGGGCACTGCCGCCATAGGAGATCAATGGCAGCGTGATGCCGGTGAGCGGGATGATTCTCGTCACCCCGCCGACGATGATGATGGTCTGCACGGCGATGATCGAGCTGAGGCCGGCCGCGAAGAGCTGAATGTAGCCGTCGCGAGCGCGCAGCGCGATGGTGAAGCCGCGTACCACGAAGAAGAGATACAGGCAGATGACCGCCAGCGTCCCGAGCAGGCCCAGCTCCTCCCCGATGGCGGAGAAGATGTAGTCCGTCTGCACCTCCGGGATGTACGTTGGCGAGCCGTAGCCGAGACCGACCCCGAACACGCCGCCGGTGGCGAGAGCGTAATCCGAGTGGATCGGCTGGAACCCGGCATTGAGCGGGTCGGCCCATGGGTTGAGCCAGTTCTGGACACGGATACCGATGCGATCGAGGGTCAGCCAGGCGCCATATGCGGCGATGACAAACGACCCGAGCCCGAACGCGACGTAGACGAGCCCTCCGGTGGCGACATAGAGCATCGTGAGAAAGATGCCGAAGAAGAGCAGCGCGGAGCCGAGGTCGTTCAGCACGATGAGGGTGAGCAGGCTGGCGGCCCACATCACCCCCATGGGGATGAGGTAGGGGATGGGTGGCAGGGTTACCGGCCCAACGCGCCAGCCGGATGCGAGCAGGTCGCGGTTCTCGTCGAGGTAGCTCGCCAGGAACGCGACGAGCGCCAGCTTGACGATCTCCGAGGGCTGGATCTGGATCGGCCCAAGCTGAATCCAGAGCTTGGCGCCGTACACCTCGGTGCCGATGAAGAAGGTCGACATCTGCAGCGCGATCGCGCTGAGGATAATCAGGTAGCGGTAGCGCTGCAGCCAGCGGATCATGCCGATCGGTCCGAGCAGCATGACAATGAGCCACATGATCACGAGGCCAGCCCCGAGGTACATCAGGTGTCGCTGGGCGAGACCGCTGTAGGCGTCGCTGATCTCGGCGAGATCCGGCTGGAGCCTTTGGATCATCAGGAGTCCGAGGATCGAGATCATCGCCGTGATCGGCAGAATCGTCTGATCGCCTCGGAAGCCACGCAGGCCGAGCGAGATGCTCATTACCAGGACGGCGGCGGCGAAGGCGAGGCCGACCCAGATCTCCGACCACGACCAGTCGAGCCGCGCTTGCGGCACGAGCACGATGATGGCGACGCCGAGGATGGCGATCATGGCGGGGAAGACCAGCAGCCAGAACTCGGTGGTGCGGAAGGTGGGTCGGAACCGGCTCGCCATGCTAGCGGGCTGTATCCCGAACACGTGTGGTGAGCAGCTCGACCATCGCCAACCTGTCTTCCGGGATGGCATCGCGGTGGGTCGCGATCGCCTGGCTCGATGCCCGCGCACAGCCGCTGTGGCACTGCGGTAGCCCGGCGGCGGCGATTTTGGCCACGAGCTGCTTGCCGCGCTCGACGTTGGCCGCGAGCACCTGCATGACGGTCTCCACGCTGACGTCGGCTTCGGTCTCGTGCCAGACGTCGTAGTCCGTCACGGTCGCGACGATGGCGTAGCACAACCCGGCCTCGCGCGCGAGGCGGGCCTCGGGCATCGCGGTCATGCCGATCACATCGGCGTTCCAGCTGCGATAGAGGTTCGATTCGGCGCGGGTCGAGAACTGAGGGCCCTCGATACAGATGTAGGTGCCGCCGCGAATCACCGTGGTGTCGATCCCATCGGCGAGGTCGCGTACGTGCTGTTGCAAGGCGTCGCAGAACGGGTCCGCCAGGCTCACATGCCCGACGACGCCACGGTCGAAGAATGTGCGCTCGCGCGCCACCGTCCGGTCGATGATCTGGTCGGGGAGCACGATGGTGCCGGGGGGCAGGTGCTCACGCAGGCTGCCGACCGCGCTGATACTGACCAGATGCGTGACGCCGAGTTGCCTGAGCGCGTAGATGTTGGCGCGATAGGGGATCTCGCTGGGTGTGAGCGCGTGCCCCTTGCCGTGCCGAGGGAGGAAGCAGAGGTCGACGCTGCCGAGCGTGCCCTTCGTGATCGGTGCGCTGGTCGACCCGTACGGCGTGGCCGGCGAGATGACCTCGACATCGCGTATCCCCGGCAAGTCATACAGACCGCTGCCGCCTATCACGCCCAGCATGGGCATCCCCTTCGCTCTGTCATGCCATCGCGGAGTGTATCTGCCATGCACGTACAGGCCATCCCGCGTGTGTCCAGGGGCAAGTGTACCCGGGATGCCCGGCCGGCGTGTGGCAATATGACAGCGCCCCAGGTGGGCGTGCTATACTCAACCGCGTAAACGCCGTCGCCACGGGCGTTTTTCCGTGTGTTCGAACGCAGAACATCTAGGTCCGACCTGACTGTCGGGCAACCTGAGGAGGCGCCTGAAGCATGGCGTTGCAAAAAGAGCAGAAAGACGCAATCGTCGAGGCGAGCCGCACCCACGAGGGTGACACGGGCTCTCCCGAGGTCCAGATCGCGATCCTGACCGAGCGGATCACCGGTCTCACTGGCCACCTTCGCGAGCACCGGCATGACCATCACTCCCGCCGGGGGCTTCTGAAGCTGGTCGGCCGCCGCCGCCGGTTGCTTGCGTACCTGAGCAAGAACGACGTTGAGCGGTATCGCGCTGTCATCGCCCGTCACGGTCTGCGCCGTTAATGACGGGAGCGACCGAATCCACCTGCACCACGATGATGTGTGCGGTGGTGTTCGGCTGCACAGCCAACCAATGACCGGAATGCCCAGGTCCCGCAGGGACGCTGGGCATTCCGGTTTGCGAGAACGGAGGTGAGCTGCTGGAGCCGGGCGGGGTTTGAGGAATTGGGGCAGTGTGAAGCGATCCGCGCGTCATACTACGCCAGTCCCTCAAGACCGCCCGCAATGGACCTTGTCGGCTGGGCAGGATGTGTCCTGCCGCATGTCGCAACGCTGCAAACGGGCCAACGGTCTGGAGTGACAACATGATTCCTGAAAAGGTACTCGAACAGATCAAGTCGGTGAGCACCGAGCTCAACGGCCGCACGCTTACCCTGGAGACCGGCCGCATCGCCGAGCAGGCGATGGGAGCCGTCGTCGTCCGCTACGGCGACTCGATGGTGCTCGCCACAGTGGTCGGCGAGCGTCAGGTGTCGAGCCTGCCGTTCTTCCCGCTCACCGTGGACTACGAAGAGCGCATGTACGCCGCCGGCAAGATCCCGGGCGGTTTCATCAAGCGCGAGGGGCGACCGACGGAGCGCGCCATTCTCGCGGCTCGCCTCACCGACCGTCCGCTGCGTCCGTTGTTCCCCAAGGGGTACAAGTCGGAGGTGCAGGTGATGGTCACCGTGCTCTCCGCGGACCAGGAGAACGATCCGGCGTTGCTCTCGATCATCGGCGCCTCCGCTGCGCTGTCGATCTCGCCGATCCCGTGGGACGGCCCGGTCGGGGCCGTGCGGATGGGCATGGTCGACGGCAACCTCGTGGTCAATCCGACATTCGATCAGATGGAGAGCGGGCAGCTCGACATGGTCGTCGCTGGCACCGACGACGCGATCATGATGGTCGAGGGTGAGGCCGAGCAGATCTCCGAGAGCCAGATGCTCGAGGCCATCGAGCTGGCCCACGAAGAAATTCGCAAGATCGTCGACATCCAGCGCCAGCTCGTCGACCAGTGTCGGCCAGGAGAAGTGGGAGTTCAGCCCGCCCGAGGAGAACACCGAGCTTCGCGACGACGTCCTGGCGTTCCTCGGTGACGCGCTGCGGGAGGCCGTGCGCAACCCGAGCAAGGTCGTGCGCGCCGAAGCGACCGACGAGCTCGAGAAGAACGTCGTCGCCCACTTCACCAGCGCCGAGGAGGGCGAAGAGCCGCTGTACAGCGAATCTGAAGTCTCGGGCATGTACCAGGCGCTGTTGAAGGAAGAGGTGCGCAAGGGCATCGTTGAGGAGGGCATCCGTCCCGATGGCCGCCGCCCGGAGGAGATTCGTCCGATCTGGGCCGATACCGGCTATCTGCCTCGCGCGCATGGCTCGGCGATCTTCACGCGCGGTCAGACGCAGGTGCTGACCACGGTGACGCTCGGCTCGACGGCCGAGGAGCAGCGGCTCGACTCCATCAGCCCGGAAGAGACGAAGCGCTACATCCATCACTACAACTTCCCGCCGTACAGCGTCGGCGAGGTTCGCCGCCTGCGCGGTGCGAGCCGGCGTGACATCGGGCATGGCGCCCTCGCAGAGCGCGCGCTGATCAGCGTGGTGCCGGACGAGGACGACTTCCCGTACACGATGCGCCTCGTCTCCGAGGTGGTGAGCTCGAACGGCTCGACCTCGATGGCGAGCGTCTGCGGCTCGTCCCTCGCGCTGATGGACGCCGGCGTGCCGATCAGCTCTCCGGTCGCCGGTGTGGCGATGGGATTGGTGATCGACAAGGAGAGCGGTTCCTTCACCGTCCTCACGGACATCCAGGGCATGGAGGACGCCTACGGCGACATGGACTTCAAGGTCGCCGGCACGCGTGATGGCGTGACCGCGATCCAGATGGACATCAAGGTCAAGGGCATCACCATCGAGATCATGCGGCAGGCGCTGGAGCAGGCCAACACGGGCCGGCAGTTCATCCTCGGCAAGATGCTGGAGGCGCTGGCGGCGCCGCGCGAGGAGCTGGCGAAGCACGCGCCTCGGGTGACCCGCATCAAGATCAATCCGGACAAGATCGGTGCGGTGATCGGCCCGGGCGGCAAGATGATCCGCTCGATCCAGGATGACACGGGCACCAAGATCGACATCGAGGACGACGGCACGGTCTCGATCGCCGCGACAGACGGTGAGGCCGCGGACGCTGCCCTGAAGCGCGTTCGTGAGCTCACCGAAGAGCGGGAGCAGATTCAGGTCAATCGAGGCGAGATCTACACCGGCAAGGTCGTCAGCGTGATGCCGTACGGCGCGTTTGTCGAGCTTGCGCCCGGTCGAGACGGTCTGGTCCACATCTCGGAGCTGTCGGAGGATCCGGCGATCCGTGTGAACACGGTTGAGGATGTTGTCAATCTTGGCGATGAGATCACGGTGATGGTGATCGACGTCGCGCCGAACGGCAAGGTGAGTCTCTCCCGGCGTGCGGCACTGACAGGCGAGCTGCCGGAGCCCAAGGCTCCTCGCCCGCCGCGTCGCGATGGTGGTGACCGCCGTGGTGGCGGCGGACCGCGCGGTGACCGCCGTGGCGGCCCGCCCCGTCGCGACTAGCGAGCGATACAACAACGCCCCGACGCATCACGCGTCGGGGCGTTGTTGTATCCGGATGCGTTCGGAGCCGTTACGGCACCGGTGTCGCGGCCTCTGTGGCGACTTCGGCGGCGCGGGTGGCGATATTGTCCATCAAGTCCCGGCCGGTATCCGTGAACGAGACGAAGCCGGCGAACGCGCAGAACAGCAGGACGCAGAGGATCAGAATCCCGATCAGGACCCACAGCCAGGTCCGCCGGCGTGCGGGCGGCTCCTCCGGCAGCGACGACATGCGCCACTCGGGGTCGTGCGGGTCCTCGGCACGGGGTTCGGCCGTGGGGGGCGTCGTGGGCAGCGGATCATCCCGGCGTGGCGGCTCGAACTGACGAGGGAACGTCGCTCCCTGGTCAAGCCGTGCCCCGCAGTTGCTGCAGAACCGGTCTCCCTCGTTGTTGACGTGTCCACACTGCGGGCATTCCATCCAGTTACCTTCCTGTCGCCTGCACAATGACGGCGGAGTTGGTCGTGCCGCGTCCGCCGTCCAGTCGGTTGTCGTTGTGCCGGTAGCGTGCCGAATTACTCGTTGAGGCGCGGGTCCAGGGCGTCACGAAGTCCGTTCCCCACGAGGTTGAACGCCAGGGACGCCATGTAGATCGCGAAGCCCGGGAGGAAGACATACGTCCAGGAGTCCCGATAGAACACCTGTGCCTCGTCGAGCATGTTGCCCCAGGAGGGGGTCGGGACGGAGACGCCGAATCCCAGGTAGGACAGGGTGGCTTCGTAGAGGATCAGCGCCGGCAGCGCCAGTGACATCCAGACGATGATGATCGAGATGACGTTGGGGAAGATGTGCCGCGTGATGATGCGCGATGTCGTCGCCCCGGACACCCTGGCCGCATCGATGTAGTCGCGGTTCTTGAGAGTGAGCACCTCTCCACGGACCAGCCGGGAGATACCTGTCCAGCTGAGGGCCGCGATCACGAACGCGAGCCCCACCGGACCCGGCCGGAACCAGACGCTGAGGAGGAGCAGGATGGTGATTGCCGGAATGGAGATGATGACGTCAACGAATCGCATCAGGATCGAGTCGATGGCGCCACCGTAGTAGCCGGCGATCGAGCCGACCGCCGCGCCGATGGTAAGCGCCGCGATGACGGCGAGCACCGACACCATCATCGAGACCCGCCCGCCATACGCGAGGCGCGTCAGGATGTCCCGGCCGTTTGCATCGGTGCCGAGCAGGTGACCACTCTCGCCGGGCGCAAGGAGCCTCGCGCGGAGGTCGCCGGTGGCGTAGTCATAGCCGGAGAGCCATGAGACGACCGGCGCACCGAACGAGAACACCAGGATGAAGATCGCGAGGGCCATTGCCACCATCGCGACACGGTCCTTCCTGAAGCGCGCCCACGCCCGCTTGTAGAAGCCAGGTGAGGCCTTGAGATGTGTGCGATCAATTGCGCGATCACGAGATTCATCTTCCAGGCGGGAGAGGGCGGCGCTGGATGTTTCAGATTGCTGTGCCATGAATTGGTCCTTCTCGTTGCCTAGTCGTACCGCACGCGTGGGTCGAGCACGCCGTAGAGAATGTCGGCGATGAGGTTCCCGAGCACGGTGAGAAACGCAAGCAACATTACGCAGGCCATGGCGACCGAGTAGTCACTTTTCTGGAGCGAGTTCACGGTGAGTTGCCCAATGCCAGGGTAGGCAAACACGTTTTCAACGATGAGAGCGCCGCCGAAGAGATCGGGGATGGTGAGACCGACGAGGGTGATCAGCGGGATCACCGCGTTGCGGAACGCGTGCGAGTAGAGCACTGCGCGCTCCCTGAGCCCCTTCGCTTCGGCCGTTCGAATGTAGTCCTGGCGGATGACATCGAGCATCGATGAGCGCACATAGCGGGTCCAGCCCGCGAGCTGGATGACGCCGAGCGTGAATACTGGCAGGATGAGATGCTGGACCCGGTCCCAGAACCCGCTTTCACCGCGAAGGTTCTTGACGCCGCCGACGGGCAGCGAGAACGGCATGTCCCACTGCTGGAACTTGACGGCGAAGAGGATGATCAGGAGAAGGCCAAGCCAGATGGACGGCACCGAGAAGAAGGCGGTGCTGATTATCGTCACGGCCCGGTCGAAAAAGCTGTTCAACTTCACAGCCGAGAGGATACCGATCGGGATCGACAGCGCGAGGGCGAGCACGATCGACGCGCCACCGAGAATCAGCGTGTTGGGAAGCGCGGCGCTGATCGAATCCACGACGGGCCGGAAATTGATGAAGCTGTGCCCGAAGTCGCCCCGAACCGCGTTGGAGAGCCAGATGAAATATCGCTCGTACCATGGGGCATTGAGCCCGAGGTTATCAATGATGCGTTCGCGTGCCGCCGGAGTGATGGTGGGGTTGAACTCGTACTTATCGGTGGGGCTACCTGGCACGAGGTTCAGCAGTGCGAACACCACAAACGAAATCCCCAGAAGGAGGGGAACCATACCGATAAGTCGACGCAGCAAATACCTGGACATCGCAGAGTCCCTGACGAATCAACGCCATCGGCGGTCGTGACTGATCCTTCCGCCGGTTGTTACGAACGGCTCGCGCCAATCGTGTGTAACGATCCCCGCTAAAGTCGGGCCGGGAGGGAGGCCCAGTTCTGGCCCTCCCTCCCGGGACTGTATGACAGCCTGTGATCGCCCGCGGCGACTACTGGACTTCCGTCCAGGCCCAGGTCAGCCACCACACGTTTCCGCCGTTGCCGTTCGGCTGGAAGTTGTGGAGCGTCTGGCGAGCCGCCAGGAGGTCCTGCCGGAAGAGCATGTAGCCCGCGGCTGCCTCGTCGTTGATGATGTTGGCGGCCTCGACGAGCATGTTCACCCGCTCCTCGCCGTCCCACGGGAGGATCTTCTCGGCCTGCGTCGAGAGCTCGTCGTACTTCTCGTTGCAGTATCGCATCGAGTTGAAGCCCTGCGGCGGAAGGTAGTCACAGCCGAACATCGGCAGCTGGCCACCGGTAACGTCCCAGCTGAAGCCGTAGACAGCCATGTCGTAGTCGCCGGTATCGGTGGCGTCGAGCAGCGCGGTGAACGGCACGACGGTCGGGATCATGTCGATGCCGACGTCGGCCCACTGCTGCTGCATGGCCGGGATCTGCACCTCGTAGGTGCTCACGCCCTCCGAGTAGAGGCACTCGAAGCTGAGCTTCACCCCGTCCTTCTCGCGGACGCCATCGCCGTCCTCATCGACCCAGCCGGCCTCCTCGAGAAGCTGCTTGGCCGTGTCCGGGTTGTAGTCGTAGATGGTGTTGTATTTCTCGGGCTGGTACGCGACAGAGAGCACCGGCTGCGTGCCATCCGCCTGCACGGCGTAGCCGAGGTAAACCTCTTCCGCGAGCAGCTTGCGGTCGAGCGCGTACATCAGCGCTTGCCGCACCTTCACATCTGTGAAGAGCTCGCTCTTGGAGGGATCTTCATTGACCGAGTACCAGTTGACGCCGAAGGTGTCGAAGTTGACGACCTGGACGTCCGAATTCTCCTGGAGGGAGGGCGCCTGCGGCGGGTCGATCTCGATGAAGTCGACCTCGCCCGTCTCGAGCGCCTGCACCAGCGCGGTAGGCTCAACGATCACGCGGTACGTCAGCGTGTCGATGCTGACTGCCGGCGCCGATGTGTCCCAGTACTCCGCGTTCTTCGAGAGCGTGACGTGATCCTCCGGCACCCACTCCACGAACGTGAACGGGCCTGTGCCGATGACGCGGGACGGATCCTGACCGGTCGAGCCGGGGTCTGAGCCCCACTCGCCGGGCGGGACGTTCTCCCAGATGTGCTTCGGCATGACCGTGGCGAGCGCAACCGTGTTGAACAGGAAGGTCGAGTAGACGTCACTGGCCACGAACTCGACGGTGTAGTCATCGACGGCCTGGTACGACTCGAGCATCGAGAGGATCGTCTCGCGGTACGGCGAGAGCGAGTTCTCATCGAGGACGGCGTCGAAGGTGAACACCACGTCAGCCGACGTCAGCGGCGTGCCGTCGTGGAACTTGATGTTCTCATTCAGCTTGAACGTGTACGTGAGGCCGTCCGAGGAGACTTCCCAGGTGTCGGCGAGACCCGGAGCGAGCCTGCCGTCGACGGGGTTTGTCGCGATCAACGACTCGTAGATGAACCCGGCAATCTGATGTGAGTACAGATCCGACGCGGCGTTCCAGTTGATCGAGTCGATGTCGGTGGTCTGGCCGTAGATGACCTGGCCGCCCGTCACCTCGGGATCCGTCATGCCGAACTCTTCGCGAATCGCGGCGACGATCTCTTCGCGGCTCGCCGGCGCGACCGAACCGACCTCAGCGCTGGCGCCCGCGACGGGCGAAGCCGCTGGTGTCGCTTCCGGCGTCGCGTCCTGGGCGACAGCCGACCTGGCGAGCATGCCCGCGGCGCCCACCGAGATACCAAGGGCAGTCGCCTGGCGGATGAATCCCCGCCGGCTCAGCTCCCCGTTCCTAAACTTCGCTACCAGTTCGTCGATCTGGGTACGATCCATCCGTGACCCCTCCGTACGTGCGTTTCAGCGCAGCACCATTGCCACACCGGTCCTGAATCCAGGACATCGACCACCGTCCAGGCCTGCATGTGCCGTGCCATGACGGACACTGAGGTCCGACGTGTCGGATTTCCCGACGGGAACTCCTGACTCTCCATTCACACGGCCGCGAATGACAGGGTGGACTTCTCCGACTATCCTAAAAGAATGGCATCACAAGCGTCAAACTATCGGTGATATTGGGCGATCGTACAGCCTAACCGACGATTTTCCGAGAGGAATCCGGGCTCGTCAATAGCCCGTGCAGGCCATGTCTCGCCGTCCTGCGGGTCAGTTGGCTGCCAACGCGCTCCGGAGGTGGACTTCGGCCAATGAGCGACCCGTCATCATCTGCACCTCCCTTGCGAGCGCTCGTCGGCGTGTTCGTGATCGCCGCCCTCGTCGCAGGCATCGCATCGATGCTGGTCTTCATCGCGCTCGACCGATACGACGGTGGCAACGTCGAGATCGTCCCCTCAGCGCTTCCGACTATCGCCGTGGAGATTCGCGGTGCCGTCGCGAGTCCCGGCGTGATCGGATTGCCTGCAGGAGCGCGGCTGGTCGACGCCATCGCGGCGGCCGGCGGGATCAGCGCTGATGCCGATGACGCCACGATGAACCTTGCCGCGAGGGTGGGCGACGGCGAGGTGGTGACGATTCCTTCGAAGGTCCCCGCCACGCCGGTGCAGGTGCCGACCCCGTCTACCGAGGGCGGCGTCACCGGGCCGGTGAACATCAACACCGCCACGACTGCGGATCTGGACACGCTACCTGGCATCGGGCCCGTCATCGCCGAGCGCATCGTCGCCTACCGAGACGCGAACGGGCCGTTCCAGTCGGTAGATGTGCTGGTGGAGGTCGATGGCATCTCCGACACCATGCTCGAGAGCCTGCGGCCGCTCGTCACTGTCCATGACTAGTCGGCCATGGCTGCTCATCGTCGCGAGCGCCGTGACCGCTGGTGCCCTGTTTGGGTGGATCGGGTCGGTTGCGTTCGCGCTCTCCGCAGCCGCTGTGGTCGCGTGCGCCAGGCAGCCGTGGGTCATCGTGCTGGTCGTCACCCTCGTGGCCGGCACGGTCGCCACCATGCGCGTTTCGCTTTCTGATGCCAGCGCCATCAACGCAACCGTCCTTGCGAGCAGTCGAGCCGAGGTTGTCGTCGCGGATGTGCCGGCGAGCGGACCGTCGGGGCCGCGTGCCGTGGTGGACGTCGAGCGAGTATCGGGTGTGGAAAGGGTGTGGCACGACGCAACCGGCAAGGTGCTTGTCTTCTTCCGTGACGCCATCCCGGGCGGTGTTGGCAAGGGGGACCGGCTCATGCTTGTCTGGGATGTCGATCCAGTGGATGCCCACGATGCCGACTTCCGCAGCTTCATTCTGTCCTCGGGCGCCAGCGGTGTTGCGCATCCGTTCCATGTCGACGTCCTCGAGCGTGGCCGCAACCCGGTCAACGTGCTCGTGCGGCTTCGGAACACGGTCACTGGCCGGATCGAGGCGGCGATACCTGGCGACGCGGGCAGCCTGCTCGCTGGCTTCGTCACCGGCGACGACTCCGGTCTCTCGGCGCAGGCGCGGAGAGCGTTCGATCGGACGAGCACGTCGCACATCACCGCGGTGAGCGGCAGCAATGTTGCCGTCCTCGTCGCGATTTGGCTCTTCGTGGTGCGCTCGGGTCGCCTGCGTCGATCGTGGACGGCCCAGCTCGCGATCGTGGGGGTGATCTGGTGCTACGTGCTGCTCGTCGGTCTCGGGCCGGGCGCGGTTCGAGCTGGGCTGTTCGCGACGCTGATGCTCCCGGCGGCACGTTTCGGCAGGAAGCCCGACGCGCTTACGGCGTTGGTGACGGCATCGGCGGTGATGCTGCTGGTGTCGCCAGGCTACGCGGGCAACGCCGGGTTCTGGCTTTCGATGGCCGCTTCGGCCGCGATGGTGACGGTGCTGACGGGGCGATCGGGCAATGGAAGGCGACCGATCACACACGCGCTCCTGGCGTTGGGCGCGGCGCAGGCGTCGACCCTGCCAATCACGGTCTGGGTGTTCGACGGCTGGTCCCCAGCGTCCATCATGGCCAACCTGCTCGTCGGCCCGTTGGTCACTCTGCTGTTTCCCATCGCGTTTGTCACGGCGGTGATGGTAACGGTGTTCCCCTGGCTGGGGGACATGCTGGGATGGATACCCGAGCTTGGCGCGACCGCGCTGATCTCCATGGTCGAAAGCTTGTCGCACGAGTTCCCGATGGTGCGGACCGGCTCGTCATCGAGGGTCGCGGCGGGTTTGATTGCTGTCCTGTGCGCCGCCGTGATCGCAGTGATCAGCGTCGATGTCGATCGCTTCGTCGTTCGGGTCGCTGCACATCGGTCGGGCTGGCCGGCGCGGGCCCCAGCGCTGCTGCTTGGTGCGTCGGCGGGGGTGTGGATCGCCGTGGTGGTAATGGCGTCGCTGCGCTGACGAGGAATCCACATCGGCCCGTATCCATTGACACTCCGCCGGTCCAGAGCGTATCTTTTGCTCCGTCGCGCCCCCATAGTCTAGCGGCCCAGGACGTCACCCTTTCAAGGTGAAGATCGCGGGTTCGAATCCCGCTGGGGGTACGTTTGCAGGGCGGTGACCGGTTTCGGTCGCCGCCTTGGTGTATGTGGCTCCGTGGGATGTCGCAGCGTGGAGGGCGGGCGAGAGATGGTCCGATCGCAAGGTGAGATGACGGCGGACGACATCATCGCGCTGCTTGGGCTGGAGCCGCTGCCGGGCGAGGGCGGCTTCTACCGCCAGACATGGAGCTCTCGGGGAACCGAGGGCAGCCCGGATCCTCTCGGCACCGCCATCTACTACCTCGTGACGCCGGACTCCTGGTCGGCGCTGCACCGGCTGACGCTGGATGAGGTGTTTCACGTCTATCTCGGTGATCCGTGCGAGATGGTGATGCTGAGCAACACCGGCGAGCTGGTCGAAGTTCGACTCGGCGCCGACATCGCGGCCGGGGAGAAGGTGCAGCACGTCGTCCCCGCGGGCTGGTGGCAAGGTACGCGACTTGCGGACGGTGGCTCGTGGGCACTGCTTGGAACCACCATGGCGCCCGGGTTCCGACCCGATGTGTTCGAGCTCGCCAGCGAAGCGGTGCTCGATAGCGTCGAAGACGATGTTCGGCGACGCCTCATGCAGTTTCTCCCGTAGAATCGAACGCAACATCCGCAAGATGCACGACTCGTCGAACGAAAGGACATGACCGTGGACGTCATTCTGCCTGTCGCCGGATTCGGCACGCGACTCCGGCCGCACACCTGGAGCAAGCCCAAGCCGCTGGTGTCGGTCGCGGGCAAGCCGATGCTGGAACACGTGCTGGACCGCGTGATGGGGATCAACCCCGACAAGCTGGTGTTTATCACCGGCTATCGCGGCGACCAGATCGAGGAGTGGGCGCGGGCGACCTATGACGTGCCGCTGGAATTTGTCGAGCAGCCTTCGATGCTCGGCCAGACGGACGCGATCGTGCGCACGCGCAGGGTCGTCCACAACGATGCGCTGATCCTCTTCCCGGACCTTTTGTTCGAGGCAGACTTCAGCGACCTCGAGAGTCTTGACGTTGATGGGGTGGCCTTTACCAAGGAGGTGGACGATCCGAGCGCCTTTGGCATCGCGGTGCTCGACGACGAGGGCAAGATCACGAAGCTGATCGAGAAGCCGTCCGACCCGGTGTCGAACCTGGCAGTGATCGGCATCTACTACATCAGGCATATGCCTGATTTGTTCGACGCAATCGATCGTCAAATCGAGCAGAAGCTGATGACCAAGGATGAGTATTTTCTCGCGGACGCGCTCCAGCTGATGATCAATGACGGCAAGAAGCTCATCACGCGCAACGTGCCCGTCTGGGAAGATTGTGGCAACAGCGACGCGCTGCTGCAGACCAACCGCTACCTGCTCGACAACGGCAGCGCCAACCAAACCGGTGCGTCTGGCGCTGCGGTCATTCAGCCTGCGTACGTCCACCCCGACGCCACAGTCGAGGGCTCGGTGATTGGCCCGTACGCAAGCGTGAGCGCCGGCGCGACGATCCGCAACAGCGTCGTCTCGGACGCGATCGTCGAGCAGAACGCCATCATCGAGGGCGCGGTGCTCGACCACTCCGTCGTCGGCACCAAGGCAGAGGTCCGGGGCTCTGCAAGCCGCATCGACATCGGTGACAACGCGAAGGTAACCCTGTGAGCGGATTCAGCGAATCAGTGAACGCAGCCTCCCACCAGCCGGACCGGATCTGGTATGAGCTCTCAATCGACGTCCACGCCGAGGCGGTCGAGCCGGTGTCCGAGCTGCTCGCGCGATACGGGTTCAACGAGGGCGTCGCGATCGACGAGCCATACGTGCAGGACGGTGACGGCGACAACCTCGTGGTCGCCGTGGACAAGCCGTTTACGATTCGCACCTATGTCGCTGATAGCGACTACGACCCCGCGATCCTCGAGGAGATCCGGACCGCACTGTGGCATCTCGGCCAGATCCGGCCGGTGTCCGAGCTGCGCGTGACGAGCCTTGCAGAGGAGGACTGGGCGAACGCGTGGAAGGAACACTTCACGGTCCACCGCATTGGAGAGCGTGTCGTGATCCGACCGCCCTGGCTCGAGCACGAGCCCAGTGGTGACGAGGTGGTAGTCGAGCTCGATCCGGGCATGGCGTTCGGCACGGGCCTCCATCCGTCAACTCGTCTGACGATGCTCGGCGTCGAGGAGACGGTGTCGCCGGGTGACTCGGTGCTGGACGTCGGCACAGGCTCCGGCATCCTGGCCATTGCGGCGCTGAAGCTGGGGGCGGCCCATGTTGACGCGGTGGACGTCGAATCCGTCGCTGTTCGCGCGACGGTCGAGAACGCCGAGCGCAACGGCGTGGCGGACCAGATTGACGTGCGCCTCGGCAGCGTCGGTCACGGCGAGCCGTTCGATGGTCGGCAGTACGACGTTGTGCTCGCCAACATCATCGCCCGCATCCTGATCGAGCTGGTGGACGGTATCGTCGGCGCGACGAAGCCTGGTGGCGCAATGGTGCTGGCCGGGATCATTCAGGAGCGCGAGGCAGACGTCGTCGCGGCGTTCGAGCGGTCCGGTGCAGCGGTCGTGAACCGCCGCCAGCACGAAGACTGGGTCTCGCTGGTGCTCCGGCGCGCCTCCAGGCCGTAGCTCACGCCTGTTGCAGCGGCCCTGCAACGATACTTCCCTCGTGGTAGTGTTATCGAGTTGACCGGATCTCGATAGAGATACCGGTGTCTTCCTTGCCCCAACCGAAGCCGAAACATTCGCCCGTATCCCCGCAAGGACCGTTCATGCCAGTTGTCAGCGACCTTTCCCACCGTCGAGTCGATCTCGTGCCCACCGAGCCAGGCACCGTCGAGGCTGTCGCCCCGGCGTCGCTGGCGATGGAGCTTGGGATCGAGGAGGGCGATCGGATCATCGGCGTCAATGGGCAGCCATTGCTCGACGCGCTGGACTTCCAGTTCCAGGCACAGTCGACCTCGGTGGTCATGGATGTCGATCGGAACGGGTCGCTGCTTCGCTATGAGCTGGAGCTCGAGGGCGACGAGTTCTGGGGCATCACCTTCGCGGACCCGACCTTCGATGGTGTGCGCGTGTGCGAGAACGCCTGCCCGTTCTGCTTCATCAAGCAAATCCCGAAGGGTATGCGGCGCTCGTTGTATGTGATGGATGACGACTTCCGATACTCGATGCTCTACGGATCGTTCGTCACGCTGACGAACCTCTCCGAGGACGACTGGAAGCGCATCGAGGATCAGCACATCAGTCCGATGCACGTCTCCGTGCACGCCACCAACCCGGACCTCCGCGTCGCGCTGGTCGGCAACCCGAAGGCCGGCAAAATCCTCGAGGACCTGCATCGTCTGCAGGAGGCCGGCATCGACTTCCACGCGCAGCTCGTGCTCGTCCCCGGCGTCAACGACGGCGAGGAGATGGATCGCAGCCTCGAGGACCTGTCGCAGTTCCACCGGCTTCGTTCGATCGCGGGCGTTCCCGTCGGGTTGAGCCGTCATGGGCAGGAGCGGCAGAGCAAGCAGATTCGGCTCTCGCGCACCTGCATGCGCCGCCTGCCGGGCTCGGACCGCGGACGCATCGATGTGCGTCGCTACCATCCGGACGAGGCGCGTGGCGTGATCCGGCAGGCGGAGCGGTGGCAGGATCGCTTCCAGCGCGAGCGGGGCGAGACGTTCTTCCACCTCGGCGACGAGTTCTACCTGATGGTCGGCGAGGACGTTCCCGACGCCGCCCACTACGACGGCTTCCCGCAGATCGAGGATGGCATCGGGATCACGCGCTACTTTCTGGAAGGCGTTGACCGCTACATCCGGCGCGCTCGGCCAGGCGTGCTGGCGGGCGAGCAGGGGATCGTCGCGTGCGGCACTCTGGTCGGCGACACGATGGCGGGCGCCGTCGACGCCTTCAATCGAGTCACGGGTGCGGAGCTGGTCGTCAGGCCGATCGAGAATCGCTACCTCGGCGCCGAAATCAATGTCTCAGGACTCCTCTCGGGCGGGGACCTCGTCGATCAGCTCCGGGAGGTGCCGGGAGACGGGCCGGTGTTCGTCACCCGCAAGATGATTTCGGACAGGACCGGGACGTTGCTCGACGATCAGCGCATCGGGGACGTGGCGACGCAGATCGGTCGACCGGTGGTGCCGGCGGAGACGATGGGCGAGGTCGCGAAGTACCTCCGCCGCAACCGTCAGGCATTCTCACAGGTCGCGTAGGGACGACGGCACTACGAGTGTGACGACGCAAAGGGGGGCCAATTGGCCCCCCTTTGCGTCCACAGGGTCAACGCTTGCGCAGCCTGCCGACCAGCGCCGCGACGAATGCCGTGCCACCGGCAATCAGGACATCACCCATCGGATAGTAGGGACGCGGGTTTTCGGCTTCCGCCGGCGGCTGGTACCGATGCATCCTGATCCACAGGCTGATCGTCTCGCGCATGGCGTGGAGAATGACCTTCAGGTCACCGCCGGTTGCCTGGCCTGCGACTCTTGGATGATGCGGGACGCCAACCTGCACCACTGTCGCGCCCTGGCGGCGCAGCTTCGACTGGATCTCGGCGTTGATCAGCGCGCCGGATGTGGTCAGCGACAACCCTCGGATTTGCTCACCCCGGAAGATCTTGAAGGCACAGTCGAGATCCCGCATGTGCACGCCGAACAGGATGCGCACGGCGAGATTGAAGATCTCGGCATTGACGCGCCGGTGGATCGGGTCGGAGCGCTCCATGCGGAACCCTGCGACGATGTCGAACAGATCAACGAACGGCGCCAGCAGCTTGATGTCTCGGATGTCGAACTGGCGATCCGCGTCCATGAACATGACGAAATCGCCGGTTGAGGCAGCGAAGCCGGACTTGAGCGCGCCTCCGTACCCCTGGTTGCGCCGGTGGTGAACCGGAACGACACGGACATCCTCCTGGTGGAGCCGGTCGATGATCGCACCGGTGCGGTCCCGGCTGCCGTCGTCCACCACGATGATCTCGAACTCGGGTGCAAAGCGGGGAAGCGTTTCCAGCGACGCGCACACCACCACCTCGATGTTGTCCGCCTCATTGTGGGCGGGCAGGACGAGGCTCAGCTTGCCGGGAATCTGGTACTCCGAGCTTGACGGCTTCATGCATGGCTCCGTGGATGGCGAACGGTGGGTATCTGTCTCGCGGCGCTCACGTGGTAAAGGTGACGACAACGTTGCCGAACGCGATGTCGTCGCCGGATTCGATCCACGCCTGGCCATGGACGCGGCGGTCATTGACGAAGGTGCCGTTGGTGCTGCCGAGATCGCGCACCAGCCAGCTGTCTCCCTCGCGCACGATCTCCGCATGCGCGGTCGAGGTGAAGCTGTCGTCGATCACGATGGCGTTGTCGGTACCGCGGCCGACGGTGGTGTACGTGGCCAGTGGGATGCGCTCGCCTGGCGAGAACGACGACTCCGCTGGGTCGACGACGACGAAGGTCGCGGTGAGCTGCCGGCTACCGCTCCGGCGCTCGACCTGTCCGACCGCATTGCCGATTGTGACAAGCTCACGGAGCGCCACTCGCGCGATCTGGTAGAGGAACACGTAAATCAACCCGATGAAGGCGACACGCAGCAGGAGCATCACCCACTCGAAGGTGAGGAACGTGCTTTCGAAGTCAGGCATTCGGTCGCCTTCCCGGATCCGGCAGTCGAGGGAATGTCACGAGACGACGAAGCGCAGCGCCTGCGCGCCGACGACGATTTCGTCGCCGTTTCGAAGCGTCGCATGTTGCGTCGGCTCGCCGTTGACGCGCGTGCCGTTGGTGCTGCCGAGATCGGTGACCTGCACCCGCGCGCCCTGTCGCTCAATGCGGAGATGATGCCGGGACACATCGTTGGCCTCGATGCAGATGTCGCTGTCGGGAGCGCGGCCGAGGGTGCAGGCGCCAGCGGGAATGGTGAAGCTGGCGCCTGCCTGGCGGCCCGTGAGCACCCGCAGTGAGCACGTGCCGGCATCCGCGCCGACGACCTGGTACGTCTGTGTGCGCTCCGCGGGTGGCGTGTGCGGGACACCGCGCGATGCGGGTTGCACGCTGGCGCCGATGTCGGTGATCGCCGCGTGGATGATGGGCCGTCGCCGGCGCGCCCTGTCGCTCTCGTCGATTTCGACCTGTATCCGATCGAGCAGCGTGCCGTTGTGGGTATCGGCCTTCTCCGTCAGCCATGATTCCAGGCGACGAACGAGCGATGCCTGGTATGGCTCGATCGTCTCGTAATCCTCAGGGCTCAGCTCCACAAGATAGGCGTTCGGCATGATGTTGGCGCCCGAGGCGCGTCGCCGGTTGTCGAGCATGGCGCGCTCGAGCTGTCGCTCGATCTCGGCAGGCTGGATCTCCTGGCGGAAGATCGAGTCGACTGGCGCCTGAATCACGCGCTCTACGGATCGTTCCAGAAAATCGAGCAACTTCACGTTGCGATCGTCCCTTTCGGTCGTCGTGGCCGGCCGCCATGGCTGGTCGTATGCGGGAGAAAGTGGCCGTCCCTGCACGGTACAGGATACTGTAACAGGGTGTCGCCTGATCGCGACCGCCCGGTGTCGCTCCTGTCCGGACAGCAAGGATTGTTCAGCATGACCCAGCCTCCCATCATCGGTCCGTCCGTCCTGTCGGCTGATTTCCTGCGCTACGGCGAGGCGCTGAAGGAAGCGACCGAGGGAGGGGCGGACTACATCCACTTCGACGTGATGGACGGTGCCTTCGTTCCGAATATCTCGATCGGGTTCCCGATCCTGGACGCCACCATGCGCGCCGCGACGCTGCCCGTCGATGTCCACCTGATGATCGAGGATCCCGAGCGCTGGGCGCCCGCGTTCGCCGCCCGCGGCGTCGACCAGGTCACCTTCCACATCGAGGTGGCGCCGCATGCGCACCGCGTCATCACCAGCATCAATGAGGCGGGCGCGAAGGCCGGTCTCTCCGTCACACCATCCACACCACTGGTTGCAGTCGAGGAGATGCTTCCGTTCATAACGAACCTGCTGGTGATGACAATCAACCCCGGCTTCGGCGGTCAGAAGCTTATTCCCGAGATGCTGGAGAAGGTGCGACGGGCGCGGCGGATGATCGATGCGATCAATCCGGAGTGCCGACTTCAGGTGGATGGCGGCGTGGATCAGGAAACGATTCGCTCGCTTTGGCTTTCCGGCGCGGACAGCTTCGTTGCGGGCAGCGCAATTTTCAACGATGGGGGAACCGTCGCCGAGAACATCGCGGCGCTGCGGGGCCAGCTCGACAACGATTCCTGAGCACTGTGATGTCCGTTACCGATGATCACCTCGTGTTGTCGAGCGCGACGACAAATAGTGGGCAGGGATCAAGGCAAGCGCGGTGAGCAGCGCGGCGGCGAGAAAGGTCTCCTGGATCACCTGCACGCCGAGCGGGAGCCCCTTGTCGATGATGTATTCCTGCTGTCGCAGCAGGAACTGTGCGGTCGACTCTCCCGTCTCACGTACCACCGGCTCGAGGCGACCGGTGAGCACCTGCAGGCGCTGGACGCCGAGCGATGTCAGCACCGACATGCCCACGGTCATGCCGAGCAGGCGCACGACCAGTAGCGTCGAGGCGGCAGCGCCTCGGTCGCGCCGGGTCGTCTCTTCGAGCGCGGTGGTGCTCAGCGGTGTGAGCGCCAGGCCGATCCCCGCACCGGCGATCGCAAGACCGGCGCCCATCCACTGGTAGTGGCTCAGCTCGAGGAGCGGGTAGACCGACAGGTTTCCGAGCAGCGTGAGCACGAGACCGACCCGGGTGACGCGCGCCGAGCCCATGCGCGTCATCAGCCGAGCGCTCACGAGCGAGAAGACGGCGATGCTGGCCGTGAAGGGCGCCAGCATGAGTGCGCTGCGCGTGGCGGTGTCGTCGTTCGTCTCGAGCAGGGTCACCAGCACGGGGACGTTGACCATGCCGGTCATCATCACGGTGCCGAGCAGGAAGTTCGTCGTCAGCGACGCCCGGTAGGACGCAAACCGGAAGAGGCGCTTGGGCACGTACGGATCATCGATGCGGCGGAACCAGACGACGAAGAGTGCGAGCGACACTGCCGAGATGGCGAGCAATGCGGGAATGTGCTCCACCATCGGGTTCGGGGTGCCGCCGAACGCGCGCAGGCCGCGACCCGCCGTCGCGCCGATCTCGCCGCCGGACGCCAGCGCCAGGTTGATCGCCACCAGGAAGATCGAGAGCAGCGCGAAGCCGGGGAGATCGAGCCGCCGCAGCGGGTTGTCGGTGGATGGCGCCCGAATGTCGAGATCGCGCAGCTTCCAGACGGCGAAGACGATGAGTAGCGCTGCGATCGGCAGGTTGAGCCAGAAGATCAGCCGCCAGCGGTCGTCGAGGATACCGAGCCAGTTCACCACGATCGCGCCGTACGCCGGCCCCGAGACCCATCCGATCTCGTCGGTCGCGCCGATCGCGGCGATCGCATGTGCTCTATCGGTTCCGCTGTAGAGCGCTGCCGCGGCAGCGAGGGCAAGCGGCAGGATCGCTCCCGCGCCGAAGCCCTGGAGCGAGCGGCCGACAATCAGGTCGTGGAGGGTTTCCGCCTCCGCGCACCACCACGAGCCACCAGCGAAGACCAGCGTCGCACCGGTGAGCGCGAACCGGATGCCCACGATGTCCGCCAGGCGTCCCATGAGCGGGATCGAGACGATGTACCCGATCAGATAGCTGTTGACGACCCAGATGTAGCGGTCGATGTCTGCGGAATTGATGCCGAGGTCGGAGATCATTCGCGGGAGGATGGTCGCGACGACGGTGAGGTCCATCGCGCCGACGAACACCGCGAACATCATGATCAGCGAGAGCGGGTCCCGCCACGGCGCGGCTCGCTGGTGTGTCGAGGTCACCCGGCGACGTCCGGCCGCTCGATGTCTACGTCACGGTTGTGGTCGGTGAGGTTCATTGTCCAGGTCGCGGGGTGCTCCTTGTCGAGGCTCTCGGGCTCTGCCACCTGCAGGCGAAGGATGTCGTTCGTCTCGGTGTCGACCCAGAGCGTCACGCGGATGCTGTCGCCCTTCATGGTGCCTGCGGTCATCGGCGCGATCACCGACTCGTCGACCGTGCCCGTCACCTTCCATGCCTCACGGTTCCCGACCTCTTCCTTGCCCTCGATGGTTGGTGACTGGAGTCGGCCTGCCACGGGCCCGAGACCATCCTGGTTGTCGAAGAGCACGGTGGGGTCGTACCCAAACTCCTCAGGCGATGGACCCCACTCGCCGGAGAGGAGGTCGGTGGTCCACGACTCGTCGCCGATCGTGATCATGCGGATCGAAACCGTTTGCGAGCCGAGCAGCTCAACCTGGAACTCGACATCGACCTTGTTTGGGCGCTCCAATGCGCCGCGCGCCGCGACCAGCCTGATCGAGCCGGCGCTGTCGATGTAGGTATCGCCATCCACTCTAAGATCGAACCGCACGGTCTGCGTGTCCGCGAGGCGGTCACTTGCCTGCTTGAGAAGCAGCCGCGCCTCAGCGTCTGCTGCTGGGGTCGCCGTGCCTGCGGACTGCGCAGCGGCTGAGACGGTCGGTGCGGCAATCATGATGGCGAGGAGCAGGGTGATCAGGAGGGATGGAAATCTCATCGGTACACCAGTGTAGGAGCGAGCGGACGTGGGACCAATTCGACTGGTAGTCTAGCATTCAAAATTGGCGGTAAACGACGTCCGGGCGGATACTGTGATCCGTGTTGGCAGCGAGTGGGTCCCTGACCTGAGATGGTAACGGAGTGGATGCATGGTCGTGACCGAGCAGCGAGCGGTCGAGGTCGAGGTCGGAAGTGCCACGCGCGTTGGCGGGCGAGAGCACAACGAGGATTCCGTTCTGGTCGAGCGGCTCGGTGATGCCGCCGGTGCGTTCCTGCTGGCGGTGGCTGACGGCATGGGCGGCCATGAGGGTGGCGAGGTCGCCAGCCGGCTGGCGATCGAGACGCTGCGCCGGCACTTTACGGGCGGCGTTCCGGAGGACATCGCGCTCGAGCTGAAACGCGCCTACCGCGAGGCGAACGACCGGATCTGGTCCGAGGGCGCATCGCAGTCCGCCGATCGCCACATGGGCACCACGCTGGTTGCCGCCGTGGTGAACGGGCCATACCTGACTATCGCGAACGTCGGAGACAGCCGCGCCTACCTCATCCGTGGGAACCAGGTGCAGCAGCTCACGCAGGACCACTCACTCGTCGCCGAGCAGGTCGAGAAGGGCGAGCTTGCCGCCGGGGCCGAGCGCCAGAGTCCGAACCGCAACGTGCTGACGGCGGCCGTTGGGACCACCGACCGGCTGGATCGGAAGCTGCCGGCGATCTACGAGCTCTCGCTGATTCCCGAGGACCGCCTGCTCCTCTGCTCGGACGGCTTCTACGATGTGATCGACCAGCGAGAGTACGCGGCCCAGCTCTCCGGCGGCGACCCGGGCACACTCTCGATGTCGCTGGCGTCGCTTGCCGAGCAGCGCGGCACGACCGACAACGTTTCGGCGGTGGTGCTGGTTGCGAAGCCCTCGCGGGCGACGACGCAGCGGGTCGCGCTGGAATCGACGATCGCCGAGCAGCGACCGCAGGGCAACCCGTTCGTGGTGGCGGTGATCATCCTGGTGGTGATCGTCGCGATCGCCGCTGTTGGCTTCTACTTCTTCTTCTAGCGAACGGGTCGTCATGAGCGCAGCAGTCGTCGATGCCCATGTCCATCTCTTCCCGCCTGACATCATTGCGGGCAAGGACGACTACTGCGCGCGGGATGCATGGTTCGGCGTGACCCACTCTTCCTGGCCGATGGATCGGTTCCCGCAGGCGGAGCACCTGATCGAGAGCATGGACGAGGCGGGGATCGACGCGGCGGTGATCGCCGGCTGGCCGTGGCAGGACCCTGGCGTGTGCCGGTTCCACAATGACTGGCTGGCGGAGGTGTCGAACACCTTTCCGCGGCTTTCCTGGCTCGGCATCGTCAATCCGGCGACCCCCGAGGCGCTTGAGGAGATTCAGCGCATCCAGCAGCTCGGCGGCGTCGGCATTGGGGAGCTGAACGCCGACGCGCAGGGGTTTTCGTGGGAGAACGATGAACAGGTGCGCGAGATGGGAGAGCTGGCGACCACGCTGGACTTCCCGATCATGGCGCACGTCTCCGAGCCGGTCGGGCACGACTACCCCGGCAAGGGCACCGCGACGCCGCCGAGGATCCTCTCGTTCGTCGAGCAGCATCCCGACCTGCGATTCGTCGCCGCGCACTGGGGCGGCGGGCTTCCGTTCTACGAGCTGATGCCGGAGATCGGCCTGGCCCTGCGCAACGTCACCTACGACACGGCAGCGTCGACGTATCTCTACCAGCCAGAGGTGTTTGACATCGTCACGCGAATCGTCGGGCCGGAGCGGGTCGTGTGGGGATCCGACTACCCGGTGCTTGGGCAGCGTCGGTTCCTGACGAAGGCGCGGAAGATGCTGCCGGAGGACGCAATCGAGACCGTGCTCGGTGGCAACGCTGCGCGCATATATGGTTTGCGGGTGCCGGAGGTAGCGTCATGATCGCGGGGTTGATCGGCACAGTGGCGTATATGGAGCCGGACGCCGTGCTCCTGAACGTCAACGGCGTGCTCTACCGCGTCCACGTACCCCTGAGCATCCTCCAGGGCGGGAGCGCTGCCATCGGCGCGGATCTGCAGCTCGATACCCACATGATCGTGCGCGAGGACTCGATGACGCTCTACGGCTTCCTGACCCGGGGAGACGTGGAGTGGTTCCGCGTGCTGCTCGGCATCAACGGTGTCGGGCCTCGGGTGGCGCTGGCGATGATGTCGCGGTTCAGCGCGGATGAGATGGCGTCGATCGTCCACCGCGAGGATGTCACGTTGCTCGCGACGGTTCCCGGTATCGGTCGGAAGACGGCGTCGCGCGTGCTGCTGGATCTGCGCGGGAAGATTCCCGAACCGACCGGCGACCCACTGTCCGGCCAGGTCAGGATGCAGGACGACGACCTGATCGAGGCGCTGGAGGGACTCGGCTACTCGCGCGCCGAGGCGGTCGGCGCGGCCTCGCGTGTCGATCTGTCGCCGCAGGACGCGCTGGAGGATCGGCTGCTCGCCGCCCTGCGCGAGCTCACCCCGTCCGGGTAGCGTTGTGTGCACCGAGTTGTCGTCATGCTGAGACCCGGCCGTGAACCGGGAGACGAAGTATCCCCGCGCGAAGCGCCGGCAGCATAGCTGCCGCACAAATGCCACACCAGGCGATGCGAGTTGGATTCCACGCCAATGCGCTTCGCGCGGGGACTCCTCGACACGGCGGTTTTGCCGCCGGATCGGAGTGACGAACTTGCGGCTACCGCCGCTTGTCGAGCCGTCTCCTGATCGCGGCGGCGTGGCCGGTGAGGCCCTCTGCGTTTGCGATCGCGATGGTGGCGTCGCCGAGGGCGTCCACGCCCTCAGGGGACGCTGCCAGCACCGAGATCACCTTCTGGAAGTCCGTGACGCTGATGGGCGACGAGAACCGGGCGGTTCCGCCGGTTGGCATCACGTGGCTCGGGCCGGCGGTGTAGTCACCCAGCGCCTCCGGGCTCTCCTCGCCGATGAAGATGCCGCCGGCGTTCTCCACCTTCGGGACCAGCTGCCACGGTGACTCCACCAGCAGGCACAGGTGTTCCGGCGCGTACGCGTTCGCGAGCGCTATCGCCTCGTCGGTTGTCTCCACCACGACGATCCGGCCGTTCGAAGACATCGACTGGCGGACGATCTCCGCTCGCTCAAGGTGCCCGACCTGCCGCTCGATCTCGGCAGGAACATCCTCGGCAAGGCGGGCGCTTGTGGTGATCAGGATCGCGCTGGCGATGGTGTCGTGTTCCGACTGGGCGATGAGATCGGCAGCGACCAGCTCGATATCGGCGCTGTCGTCGGCGATCAGCAGGGTCTCCGTCGGCCCAGCAAGCTGGTCGAGGTCGACGACGCCATATACGCGCTGCTTGGCGAGGGTGACGAAGATGTTGCCAGGGCCGAGGATCTTGTCGACGTGCGGAACGGTTTCGGTGCCGAACGCGAGCGCGGCGATCGCCTGCGCGCCACCGATCGCAAACACGCGGTCCACGCCAGCGATGTCGGCGGCGGCGAGGATCGCCGGCGAGATGTGCCCGTCGCGGCTCGGCGGCGCGGCGATCACGATCTCGCGAACCCCGGCGACGCGAGCGGGCACAGCGGTCATCAGCAGCGAGGATGGGTAGGCCGCGGTGCCGCCAGGTGTGTAGATACCCACCCGGTCAAGCGGACGGACGATCTGTCCAAATGTGCCGAGCTGTCCTGGCTCGATCCAGGACTGGCTCGGCTGCCGCTCGTGAAAGGCGCGGATGCGCTCGGCCGCAGTCTCCAGCGCCGAATTGAGCGTCGGATCCAGCTGCTCTCTGGCCGCCCTCCACTCGGATGCCGGAACTTCGAACGACTCGAGTGCCGTGCCGTCGAACGCCTCGGTGTACCGGCGGAGAGCCGCGTCGCCGTCGACGTGGACATCGCCGACGATGCGATCGACGACCTCCCTGGCGCTCAGCGGCTCGCCGAAGACGCGCTGGATGCCTTCCTGGATCTTCGGGGAGAGCGCGGGATCGACAAATGACCCGCGGCGTGTCAGCTCCGGCAGCGCGCGATCGAAGCCATCGATTCTGGGAATCGTGATCGTGACGTCCATGTAGTCTCCGGTCTCTCCACCCTACGTGCGCAGGGTCGCGTTGACGCCTCGCTCGATGGTCTTCTCGATCTTCTTGCGCACCTTCTCAAGCTCCTTGTCGGTCAGGGCTCGGTCCGGCGCCGTGAAGGTAATGCGGAAGGTCAGGCTCTTCTTGCCCGCCTCAATGTTGCTCCCCTGGTACAGGTCGAACAGCACGACGTCGGTTGCGAGTGGCCCTGCTCCCTGCATGAGCGAGGCCTGTACCTCCGCGGCGGGAGTGCTGGCGTCCACGACGACGGAGAAGTCCTGCTGCACCGGCAGGTATTGATCCGCCTTGACCTGGATGCCACGCACGTCCGGCATGGCGCCCATCACCGTCTCGAGGTTGAGCTCGAACGCGGCCACCCGAACCTCGATGCCGTGCTGCGCCGCGAGGGTGGGGTGGACCTCGCCGACGACGCCCAGCCGTGTACCGCCGGCGAAGACCGTCGCCGCGCGGCCTGGATGGAGCGCCGGGTGCGTCAGCGACTCGAATCGCAGCTCGAGGCCGAGTCGCGCGCCGAGGGCGTCGACGAGTCCCTTCGCATCCCAGAAATCCATCTCATCGCTGGCTGTCTGGAACCGGTCCAGCTCGTGACGTCGTCCCGACACGACTCCGGCGACGTGCGACGGCTCGTTGGGAAGCTGTCCCTGTCCGTTGCCGTGGAAGACGTGGGCGATCTCGAAGAGCCGGACGCCCGCCTGGTGCTTCAGGTTCTCCGTCACCGCAGGGAGAAGAGACGGGAGAAGCGACGGTCGCAGCACCGGGCGCTCGGCGTTGACGGGATTGAGCAGCCGCACGAGCGAGTCGGCCGCGACATCGGTAGTCAGCGAGACCGAGCCGTCGTTCGACCAGGCCTGCACCTCTTCCTCCGCGAGCGTGACGTAGGATCGCCCTTCCCACATGCCGCCGCCGGCCAGCGTGGCTCTTACCGTACGCTCGATGAGGAACATCGGGTCGCGCTCGACGACCGGGCTCTCACCGGAGATCAGGGTCGCCGGCAGCTCGTCGTAGCCGACAATGCGCGCGACTTCCTCGACCACATCCTCCGGGATCGTGATATCACCCCGCCAGGTCGGCACGGTGACCGTCAGCACGCCATCCTCGAGGCGGGGCTGCAGCCACAGGCGTGTCAGCACGTCCAGCACGCGGCTCTCGTCGATCGCGATGCCGAGCACCCGTTCGATGCGGGAGAAGGGGAGAGTGACGGTCCGCTGCTTCACCGGCTTCGGGTACGTGTCGTCGTACTCAACAACCCGCGCATCAGGGCAAAGTTGGAGGATGAGATGCACTGCCCGCTGCGCTGCCGAGAATGCCAGCTCGGGGTCGATACCGCGCTCGAAGCGTGTCGATGCATCCGTGCGGAGCTTGAGGAACCGCGAGGTGTGGCGGATGTTGACCATGTCGAACGTCGCCGACTCCAGCATGATGGTGGAGGTCTCGTCGGTGACTTCGGAGCTCACGCCACCCATGACGCCGGCGATGCCGACGGCACGGTTGCCGTCCGTGATCAGCAGCGTGTCCTCGTTGACGTCGCGGACGCGATGGTCGAGCGTTTCGATCTTCTCGCCCGGCGTGCCTCGCCGGACAACCACCTTGCCGGTTTCGAGCGTGCGAAGATCGAAGGCATGGAGGGGCTGGCCCATCTCGAGCAGCACGTAGTTGGTGATGTCGACGATGTTGTTGACCGGACGGACGCCGGCATTGGCGAGACGTTGCGCCATCCACGACGGCGAAGGTTCGACCGTGATGCCCTCGATCACCACGCCTACGTAGCGGGTGTTGAGGTCGGACGCGTCGATCGTGACGAGGTCGTCGCGGGACGGGTACTGCGCGAGGTCGGTCTCTTCCGGTAAGCGAAGCTCCTGGTCGAGCAGGGCGCTGGCCTCGCGTGCGATGCCGACCATCGAGAAGGCGTGCACGAGGTTGGGGGTGATCTCGAACTCGATCACCGCGTCGCCGAGGTAGTCGGCGAGGGGAGCGCCAACAGGCGCGTCGCCCTCGAGCACGAGGATCCCCTCATGCTCGTCGCTGATGCCGAGCTCCTTCTCGCTGCAGACCATTCCCTCCGAGGTGATGCCGCGAATCTTGCCGGGCTTGAGCGTCTTGTACTTGAGCTCGTCGGCGTAGGCGTCGATCAGGCGGGCTCCGGCGAGCGCCAGCGCAACCTTCTGACCCTTCGCGATGTTCGGCGCGCCGGTGACGACGGTCAGCCGGTGCTCGCCGGCGGCGACATCCGCGAGGACGAGACGGTCGGCGTCCGGGTGCTGTGAGACGTCGAGCACCTCGGCGACGTAGACCTTGTCCCAGGAGTCACCGATGTATTCGATATTCTCGGCCTCGAGTCCGGCCATGGTCATGCGCCGGGCGAGCTCCTCGGGACTGATGTCGATGTCGACGTATTGCTTGAGCCAGCGGAACGGGACTTTCATCGGTCGAGTTCTCCAATCGTGGGGGGATTCCCTGGGATATCCACCCGGCGGTCGCGCAGCGACCGCAAGTGCTTCGCATGCCGCCTTTCGGGAACCCGGGCTGCCAGCCCCTACGGCGCCAGTGGCAAGCCCTTCGGGTCGTCCAGGCGAGATCAGACAGCCGCGGCGGCAAACTTCCTGAGGAAGCGCATGTCGTTGATGTTGAACACACGGAGATCGTCGACGCCGTACTTCATCATCACGATCCGCTCGATGCCGAGACCGAACGCGAACCCGGTGTACTTCTCAGGGTCGTACCCGACGCCGCGCAGGACGTTCGGGTGAACCATGCCGGCGCCGCCCATCTCCAGCCATCCGGTGCCCTTGCAGACCCGGCAGCCCTTGCCGTCGCAGATGGCGCAATCGACCGCGAAGTCCACACCTGGCTCGACGAACGGAAAGAAGTCACAGCGGAATCGCACCTTGCGTTTCGAGCCGAAGAGCTGGCGCGCCATCTCCTGCAAGGTGCCCTTGAGGTCGGTCATCGTAATGTGCTCATCGACGGCGAGGCCCTCGAGCTGGGTGAACTGCCACTCATGCGAGGCATCCTGCGCCTCGAAGCGGTAGGCACGGCCCGGCACGATCACGCGGACCGGCGGATCGATGCGCTCCATCGTTCGCGCCTGCATCGGCGAGGTGTGGGTCCGCATCACGATCTCCGCCGTCGGGTCATCCACCATGATGGTGTCCCAGACGTCGCGCGCGGGGTGGTCGGCGGGGATGTTAAGCAGGTCGAAGTTGTACCGGCCGGTCTCGACTTCAGGTCCGAAGACGGCGTTGAAGCCGAGATGGGCGAAGATCTCGACGACCTCGTCGATCATCTTCGACAAGGGGTGGCTGGCGCCGATCTGCGGCTTGATGCCGGGCAGGGTGACGTCCACTGCCTCGCTCGAAAGCCGCGTCGCGAGTGCCTCCTGCTCGACGCGCTCTCGCACCGGCGCGAATGCCGACTCCAACTCCTGCCGGAGCGCCTGGGTGTCTCGACCCGCCTGCGGGCGCTCCTCCTTGGGGAGGGAACCGAGCGATCGGAGCATTGTCGTGATCTCGCCCTTTGGGCCGATCCATCCGCGCTCCCACTGCTGGACATCCTCCAGCGATTGCAGCGCCTCGAGCTCCGACATCGCGGCGCTGCGTGCCGTATCGATCCGTTCCGACAATCCGTGCGTCTGTGTGGTCATCGACCCTTCCTCGCCAGTGGTGTGAGACAGTTCGGGCATGGAAAAACCCCTCGGCAGGGACGAGGGGTTGCCACGCGGTACCACCCTGCTTCGCCGGCCAGGTGAGACCGACGCGCTCATGATTCAGCATCTGGAATCATTCGGTCCTGCTACGGGGGACCAGCCCGGCGTTGCCGCACCTGCGACTCGGCCGACTCGGGAGTGAACGGCCTGACTCGATCGCGTCCCGCTTGCAGTCCGGGGCTGGGACTCCCTGGTCGATCGAGGCGCTCGGGCCTCGTTCCGTCAACGTCACGGCTCTTCGGTTGTCTACAGCGACGAGTATACGGCGAATTGGCGGTCGTGTCGGTGCCGTCTGCGCCTATACTTCTGCCAGCATTTGGCGACAGTTGTGCCGCGATGAAAGCAGAGGAGCAGGTGAGTTCATGATCGACCGTGTCATCGAAGCGGTACATGCACGCGAAATACTCGATTCCCGGGGAAATCCGACGGTTGAGGTCGAGGTCTATCTCGCCAGCGGTGCCGTCGGCAACGCCGCGGTGCCCTCGGGTGCCTCGACCGGAGCCTACGAGGCGGTCGAGCTGCGGGACGGCGACAAGGGCAGGTACGGCGGCAAGGGCGTGCTCACGGCGGTCGAGAACATCAACGAGGAACTGGCCGAGGTCGTGGTCGGGCATGGACCCGCTCGACCAGGTCGGCGTCGATCTGCTGATGAAGGAGGTCGACGGCACCGAGAACAAGGGGCGGCTCGGCGCGAATGCGATTCTCGGTGTCTCACTCGCCGTCGCCCGCGCCGCGGCCGAGGAGCTGGGCCTGCCGCTCTATCGGTACCTCGGCGGTCCGAACGCGCGGACGCTGCCCGTGCCGATGATGAACATCCTCAACGGCGGCAAGCACGCCGAGGGCTCCAGCGTCGACATGCAGGAGTTCATGGTGATGCCGGTCGGCGCGGAGACCTTCTCCGAGGGGCTCCGCATGGGCACCGAGGTGTTCCACACGCTCAAGAAGGTGTTGGCGGAGCGCGGGCTGAGCACGCATGTCGGTGACGAGGGTGGCTACGCGCCGAGCCTCGAGTCCAACGAAGCCGCCGTGCAGGTGGTGCTGGAGGCGATCGAGCGGGCCGGCTATGTCGCGGGCGAGGACATCGTGATCGCGCTCGATCCGGCCGCGACCGAGCTCTACGAGGACGGCAGCTACAACCTGAAGGGCGAGGGCCGGGTGCTTTCGTCGGACGAGATGGTCGACTTCTGGGGTCAGTGGGTCGACAAGTATCCGATCGCGTCGATCGAGGACGGGCTTGCCGAGGACGACTGGGAGGCGTGGACCAACCTCACCGACCAGGTCGGGGACACCTGCCAGCTTGTTGGTGACGATCTCTTCGTCACCAACACGGCGCGGCTCAAGACGGGCATCGAGCAGGGCGCCGGCAATGCAATTCTCGTGAAGCTCAACCAGATCGGCACCCTCACCGAGACGCTCGAGGCCATCGAGATGGCGCACCGGGCGGGCTTCCGCGCCGTGATCTCGCACCGCTCCGGCGAGACGGCGGACACCTTCATCGCCGACCTTGCCGTGGCGACGAACGCCGGCGAGATCAAGACCGGCGCGCCGTCCCGCGTGGACCGCGTTGCGAAGTACAACCAGCTCCTGCGCATCGAAGAGGAGCTGGCAGATACCGCCGCGTATCCGGGGATGGGCATCTTCTCGTAACACGCGCGGCAGGGGAACCGTCAGTGAAACACGAGGGGCTCGCAGCTGCGAGCCCCTCGTGTCTGTCTGGTGGTCACTTCGCGAGCAAGGATGGCTCGGTCATGTCCGGGTGTGGTGGCAGGCCGAGCAGGTCGATGACGGTCGTGCCGACCGCGGAGAGCTTGCCGTCCGGACGCAGCTTCGCGTGGCGAAGCGGCGAGCCGTCGGGGGAAACGAGCACGACCGGTACCGGATTCGTGGTGTGTGCGGTCATCGGATCGTCCGTGCCCGGCACGCGCATGACGTCGGCGTTGCCGTGGTCGGCCGTGACGAGTGCGACGCCATCGACCTTCTTCAGCTCCTCCAGGATCACCCCGAGGCAGCGGTCGACAGTTTCCACCGCGATTCTGGTCGCCGGGATATCGCCTGTGTGCCCGACCATATCCGGGTTCGCGAAGTTCACAATGATGAACTGGTACTGCCTGCTCCGGACCGCGTCCACGACCGCGTCGCAGACACCCTGCGCGCTCATCTCCGGCTGGAGATCGTAGGTGGCCACCTTCGGCGAGGGGATCAGCTTGCGATCCTCCCCGGGGAACGGATCCTCACGGCCACCATTGAGAAAGAAGGTGACGTGAGGGTACTTCTCGGTTTCCGCCGTGTGGAATTGCCGCAACCCTGCGTCGCTGATCACCCGCGCGATCGGGTTGGTGACGTCGTGCGGCTGGTAGGCGATCTGGACGGGCAGACCTTCCTCATAGCGTGTCATCGTCGTCATCGACATCGGCACGGCGGCGTTCGGTGGTCGCACGAAGCCGGAGAAGTCCGTGAGGGTGAGTGCCTGGGAGAGCTCGCGGGCGCGGTCCGAGCGGAAGTTGAAGAAGATGCCCTCGTCGCCGGATGCGATGCAGTTGTCGGCTTCGCCCCAGTTGCCGATTCGCACCGGCTCGATGAATTCGTCCGTGACACCTGCGTCGTAGGACGCCGTGATCGCCGCGTCCGCAGAGGGAGCTGAAGGTCCGCCGGTGCCGGTGACGACCTCGAATGCTCGCTGCACGCGATCCCACCGGTGGTCCCGGTCCATCGCGTAGTACCTGCCGGAAACGGACGCGATCGCGATGTCATCTAGCGGACTCGAGTCGACGGCTTCCTGCAGCTGGCGGAGGAATCCCCGGCCGCTATCTGGCGCGGTGTCGCGGCCGTCGGTGAAGGCGTGGATACGCACCGGCACATCTGGCCAGGTGCTCGCCATGTCGATCAGCGCGAGCAGGTGGCGGATGTGGCTATGGACGCCGCCATCGCTGACGAGACCCATCAGGTGGACGGTGGTGCCGTGTTGCCCTGCGCACGATCGAACGCGCGCGCGGATCGTCTCGTTCCGCTGGAAGGCGCCCTCGCGGATCTCGCGGTCGATGCGGGTGATCCACTGATAGACGACGTGGCCGGCGCCGATATTGAGGTGGCCGACTTCCGAATTGCCCATCTGGCCCTCGGGCAGCCCGACGTTCTCGCCCGATGTCTTCAGCGTGGCGTTCGGGATAGGTGGCCAGCAGTCGATCCATCGTCGGCGTCCTCGCCGACCAGACGGCGTTGCTTTCGACCGGCTCGCCGATGCCCCATCCGTCGAGGATCGCGAGCAGGACGGTCGGGCGGTGTTCAGTGGACATGCGGGTGCTTCCTCGATCTTTGTGCATCGCCGGCCCGGAGGCGGGCAGGTGGACGATGGCTCCGTGAGTCATGCGACAATACCACCGTAGCAGGTAGCGCTGAACCATGGCTGAATCGAGGAGAGATCAACCAAATGGCGAAGTATCAGGTCACGCTCATTCCAGGCGACGGCATCGGTCCGGAGGTCGCCGCGGCGACGCGCACCGTGCTCGACGCCACGGGCCTCGGCTTCGACTGGGATGTGCAGCACGCGGGTAGCGACGCGCTCGAGGAGACTGGCGAGCTGCTGCCGCAGGCGACGCTCGACTCGATTCGGCGCAACGGCATCGGCATCAAGGGGCCGATCACCACGCCGATCGGTAGCGGCTTCCGCAGCGTGAATGTCGGTCTCCGCCAGGAGCTGGAGCTCTACGCCAATCTCCGCCCGGGCCGGACGATCAAGGGTGTGCAGTCGACCTTCGACAACATCGATCTGGTCGTGGTCCGTGAAAACCTCGAGGACCTGTATGCCGGTGTCGAGTTCGATGACGGCACGCCCGAGGCGGCGGAGATCATCGCGGAGATCAACAAGCGAAGCAAAAAGCAGATCTCCCCAAGCGCGGCGATCAGCGTGAAGATGATCACGCCGGAAGGCTCGCGCCGTATCGTCGAGTACGCGTTCGAGTACGCGCGGAAGAACAACCGCAAGCTCGTCACTGCCGTCCACAAGGCGAACATCATGAAGTTCTCCGACGGGCTCTTCCTCGAGGTCGCGCAGGACGTAGCGAAGAACTACCCGGAGATCGAGTTCAACGACCGCATCGTCGACAACATGTGCATGCAGCTCATGCAGAAGCCCGAGCAGTACGACGTGCTGGTGATGCCGAACCTGTATGGCGACATCGTCAGCGACCTCGTTGCCGGCATGGTCGGCGGTCTCGGCGTTGCGCCGGGCGGCAACATCGGCAAGGATGCGGCGGTGTTCGAGCCGATCCACGGGTCAGCGCCGTCCCACGCGGGCAAGAACGAGGCGAACCCGGTGGCGATGATCCTCTCCGGGGCGTTGATGCTTCGGCACCTCGGCGAGACCGGCGCCGCCGAGCGCGTGGAGAACGCTGTCGAGAGCGTCATCTCCGGGGGCACGAGCGTCACCTACGATCTCCGCCCGGACCGTGACCCGACCAAGGCGGCGAGCACGACCGAGATGGCGGACGCGATCGTCGCCGCCCTGTAGGTCGCCCGAAACTGACCTGAACGTGTACATACCCTCCACGAGTCCATTGGCTCGTGGAGGGTATTTCTGTTTCCTCTGCGAACGGCTCGCCAAAACCGACGGGTAGAATGGAGGATATCGGGATATCCCAGCTTGCCTAGCGGCTCCCTCGGCCGAATCGTGGAGACCGATTCGCCATGCGACGAGAGACCAGGTACGCCAAGAGCGATGGGCTGAGCATCGCGTATCAGGTTGCTGGACACGGGCCTATCGACCTTGTGTTTGTGATGGGCTGGGTCTCACACATCGACATGTTCTGGGAGGAGTCGCACTTCGCCAGGTTCCTCGACCGCCTGGCGTCGTTCTCCCGTCTGATCGTGTTCGACAAGCGTGGGACGGGGCTCTCCGATCGCCCTGCGAGCCTCCCTACCCTCGAGCAGCGGATGGATGACGTTCGCGCAGTGATGGACGCGGTGGGTTCGGAGCGCGCGGTGCTATTCGGCATTTCGGAAGGTGGTCCGATGTGCGCGCTGTTCGCGGCGACGTATCCCGAGCGGACGACCGCGCTGATCGTCGACGGTGCGTATGCGAGGGCGATCTGGGCTCCGGACTATCCCTGGGCCAAGACGATCGAGCAGCGCGACCGCTATTTCGCGTACATGGAGGAGCACTGGGGCGAGGATGTCATGATCGAGGCGCGTGCCCCGAGTCTGGCCAACGATCCTGACTTTCGCGAGTGGTGGTCGAGCTACCTGCGGATGAGCGCCAGTCCAGGCGCTGCTGTCGCGTTCAGCCGCATGAACTGGCAGATCGATATCCGCCATGTGCTGCCGACGCTGCGTGTGCCGACGCTGGTGCTTCACCGGGAGGGAGACAAGGCGATTCACGTCGGCAACGGCCGCTACCTCGCCGAGCACATCCCTGGCGCGAAGTACGTCGAGTTCCCTGGTGACGATCATCTCCCGTTCACTGGCGATCAGGATGCCGTGCTGAACGAGATCGAGCGCTTCGTCACGGGATCAGAGCCGGCGCGAGAGCCGGATCGCGTGCTCGCGACCATCATGCTCACAGAAGTCGTCGAGGCGATGGTTGTTGCGGCTCGCGTCGGTGATTTGGCCTGGAGTGATCTGCTGGAACGCCAGGAAGCGCAGGTGAGGGCGGAGATCGCACGCTACAGGGGCACCGAGATCCGTAGTGCCGGTGGTGGCTACATGGCGATGTTCGATGGACCGGCCCGTGCCATCCGATGCGCGGCCGCGATCGTCGAGCGAGCACGAGAGCTGGGACTTACCGTCCGTGCGGGTCTGCATGCCGGCGAGTGCGAAGTCACGCCAGGTGACGTTCGCGGCCCGGCGTGCCAGATTGCCGCAAGGGTGCTTGCGAGAGCCGATGCCGGCGAGGTGTTGGTGTCCAGTACCATCACCGACCTGGTCGCAGGGTCCGGCGTCGTGTTCGAGCCACTGGACCGGCAGATGTCGATCGGTCCGGATCGACGAATGGACCTGTTCCGGGTGGCGTCGACGCTGCATCCGCCGATGCAGATTCGTGCCGCCGGAATGTCCGACATCGACGAAGAGATGCCGCTCACGCCACGCGAGCTGGAGGTGGCAACGTTGATCGGCCGCGGCTTGTCGAACAGGCAGATCGCGGACCGCCTCTCCATCTCTATCGCCACCGTGGAGCGCCACGCCGCAAACATCTTCAACAAGCTCGGCGTCCGCACGCGCGCACGCGTTGCTGTCTGGGCTGCCGAGCGTGGCCTGCTCGCGGCAGCAGCGTCCTGAGTCTTACAGGCTAACCCCATCACCCAATTCCCGAAAAATACATACACCCGTACATGGTTTCCGCGATGTGGCCCGGTTCGCCTCGCCATAGGTTGGTTGTGCATGGAGCAATGGCGCTTCGCCGGCCGACCGGGCGGCACGACGGGATTCGTTCCCACTCGTGTCGCCAACGCGAAAGGAGCGATCTCGCCGATTTCAACTGGAGACGATTCCGGAGTTTGCAGCTGCCACGACGGCAGGGCTCCATCATCGGCCCCATACGCCATCAACCACATCGCGGGAGAATCACATGACGAGCAACACGCACGATGCGGATAGTGGGACCCGAACTGGCCGACGCGGTCTCTTGAAGGCCGGAGGCGTTCTCGCTGGCGCGGCATCACTGTTTTCGACCAGCGCGACAACCGGAGCTGCCGAAATGATTGCACCGACCAGGAATCGATCGCTGCAGACCATGCCGACGTGGAAACCCGATCCGTCGTTCTATCCGACACCCCGCTCGGCAATGAAGGCGCCGGTCGAGACGCTGGGCTACGTGGTCCAGGTAAACCCGACAGACGATGGGACACCGGACATGATCCGGGTGGTCGACCTCGATCCGGAGTCGAAGACGTATGGCCAGCTGGTTGGTGGGGTCGAGATGCCGATCGCCGGTGACGAGCTCCATCACTTCGGCTGGAACGCCTGCAGCTCGATGCTGTGCCCGAACGCGGCGCACCCGCACGTTGAGCGGCGCTACCTGATCGTTCCTGGCCTTCGTTCCTCCAATGTCTACATCATCGATACCAAGCCCGATCCGACGAACCCCACGCTCGTGAAGACCATCACCGCTGAGGAGATCGCCGAGAAGGCCGGCTACGCCAAGGGACACACCGTCCACTGCGGGCCGAACGGCATCTACATCAGTGCCCTCGGCGCTCCGGACGGAAACGGCCCCGGCGGGATCTTCATGCTCGACCACGACACCTTCGACGTGCTCGGACGCTGGGAGATCGACCGCGGCGACCAGAACCTGCATTACGACTTCTGGTGGCACCTCGGGTACGACACGATGATGACGAGCGAGTGGGGCACGCCGAACATGGTGGAGAGCGGGATCCAGCCGGACCTGCTGCTCGACGGCAAGTATGGCCACAGCCTCCACTTCTGGAACCTGCGCGAACGCAAGCACATCCAGACTGTCGACCTGGGCAAGGAGCACCAGATCACGCTCGAGCTTCGGCCTGCCCACGACCCGACCAAAACGTACGGGTTCGTCAATACCGTGGTCAGCCTGACGGATCTCTCGGCGAACATCTTCCTCTGGCATCGAGACGAGGCGACTGGAGATTGGGCCGCTGAGAAGGTCATCACGATCCCCGCGGAGCCGGCCTCCGAGGACGAGCTGCCGCCGGCGCTGAAGCCGTTCAAGGCGGTGCCGCCGCTGGTCACCGACATCGAGCTGAGTGTCGACGACAAGACGCTGTACGTCGCCTGCTGGGGGACCGGCGAGCTCCGCCAGTACGACGTGAGCGATCCATTCAACCCGGTGCTCACCGGCTCACTGCGGATCGGCGGGATCGTGCGGCGGGACGGCCACCCGGCTGCCGCCGGGGCACTGAACGGCGGCCCGCAAATGGTCGAGGTGAGTCGGGACGGCAAGCGCATCTACGTCACCAACTCCCTGTACCTGCCGTGGGACGCCCAGTTTTACCCGGATGGCATCAAGGGGTGGATGGTGAAGATCGACGCCGCACAGGAGGGCGGAATCAGCTTCGACCCGGACTTCTTCGTGGATTTCGGCAACTACCGACCGCACCAGGTGCGGCTCCAGGGCGGCGACGCGTCGTCCGATTCGTACTGCTTCCCGTAGGGACCTTCGAGAGCGATCACGAGTGGACTGGACGGCCGTTCGTGATCGCTCAACACCCGGGTGCCTATCGCACGAGGAGATACCACCATGCCTGACGTCATCCCTTCCTGGACGTGGTTGTCACTGATCGTTCTTGGAAGCTTTCATGGATTGAACCCGGCGATGGGCTGGCTGTTCGCCGTCGCTCGCGGGCTGCAGGAACGCCGGACCAGTGCCGTGGCCGCCGCGCTCGGGCCGATCGCCATTGGACATGCACTCGCGATCGGCCTTGTTGTCGTGGCCGTGTGGCTGCTCGGAACCATGCTCCCGCAAGGTGTGCTGATGCTCGTTGGCGGCACCTCGATGCTCGGGTTCGCCGCGTACAAGGTGTTCACCCGGTTTCGCCATCCGGCGTGGGTGGGCATGCGCATGAGCGGTCGGGATCTTGTCGCGTGGTCCTTCCTGATGGCAACCGCCCATGGTGCGGGGTTGATGCTGGTGCCCTCGCTGCTCGAGCTGCGCGGGAACGGTGTTCCCTCAGCCGAGGCCAGCATGTCGTCGCACGCCCACCACATGCCGAGTACGGGAGGCGGCACCGAGGATGTTGTCACATCGTTGCTGGCGGTTGGGCTGCACACGGCGGCGATGTTCGTTGTCGGCGGGGCGCTTGCGATCGTGGTGTATCGGAAGGTTGGGGTGGACGTGCTGCGGCGAGCGTGGATCAACGTCGACCTGATCTGGATCGGGGTGCTGGCGCTCGCCGGGACGCTCACGCTCGGGTTTGGCGCCTGGGGGTTGGTGGCATCGTAACGTGACATCGCTCGACATCATTGGCTATACTTGCGAGGCATCCGGTCAGCGTGCTGGCCGGTGTTTCGCGTGCCGACGTAGCTCAATGGCAGAGCAACTGTTTTGTAAACAGTAGGTTGTGGGTTCGACTCCCTCCGTCGGCTCCGTTCCGCCCAATGCGGCGGAACCCGGGTAGCGCCAATGTCGCACATTGCGGCAGGCAACCGTTTTCGGTATACTTCCCGGCGGTGTGTCGGCAGCGGGACCCCCCTGCGGCGCGCCGACCGAGCGGGTGAGATATGAGCGTCTCACCGAGTTCGGGCAGGTGCCAGAGTGGACAAATGGACCTGGCTGTAAACCAGGCGCGAAAGCTTCGGGGGTTCGAATCCCTCCCTGCCCACCGAACAGGCTGCCATCGCGAGAGACACGGGGTGGTTGTGGTTCGGGCCCTCATAGCTCAGTGGTAGAGCGCGTCCTTGGTAAGGACGAGGTCTCGAGTTCGAGTCTCGATGAGGGCTCCAGCTTGTTCAGCGACGGGAGAGGCTCCTTGTGGGGCCTCTCTTTCGTACGACTCCAACGCTGACCTGGTCTGGTGCCAGGCGCAGCCGCGGCAGGGCGCCGCGGATGGAGCAGGCGGAGAGCACGAGCGGTGTCGCGAGGTGTGACACACGCTCACGACATCGATTGGTTCGTTGACCAGGAAGGAACATTCCAGAGATGAGCAAGCAGAAGTTCGAGCGGACGAAGCCGCACGTGAACGTGGGCACGATCGGGCACGTGGACCATGGCAAGACGACGCTGACGGCGGCGATCACCAAGACGCTGGCGCTGAAGGGCGGGGGCAGCTTCCGCGACTTCGCCTCGATCGACAACGCGCCCGAGGAGCGCGAGCGCGGGATCACGATCGCGCTGGCGCACGTCGAGTACGAGACCGAGAACCGGCACTACGCCCACATCGACGCGCCGGGGCACGCCGACTACATCAAGAACATGATCACCGGGGCGGCGCAGATGGACGGGGCGATCCTGGTGGTGTCGGCGCCGGACGGGCCGATGCCGCAGACGCGCGAGCACATCCTGCTGGCGCGGCAGGTGGAGGTGCCGAACATCGTGGTCTTCCTGAACAAGGTGGACATGATGGACGACGAGGAGCTGCTGGAGCTGGTGGAGCTGGAGGTGCGCGAGCTGCTGAGCGCGTACCAGTTCCCCGGCGACGAGGTGCCGGTGATCCGGGGCTCGGCGCTGGCGGCGCTGGAGTCGACGAGCACGGACGTGTCGGCGCCGGAGTACCAGCCGATCCTGGAGCTGATGCAGGCGGTGGACGACTACATCCCGCAGCCGGAGCGGCCGGTGGACCAGCCGTTCCTGATGCCGATCGAGGACGTGTTCGGGATCAAGGGCCGGGGCACGGTGGTGACGGGCAAGATCGCGCGCGGCCGGGTGCACACCGGCGACGAGATCGAGATCGTGGGCATGGGCGAGCGCCGCAAGGTGGTCGTGACCGGCGTGGAGATGTTCCAGAAGACGCTGGACGAGGGCGAGGCGGGCGACAACGTGGGGTGTCTGCTGCGTGGGGTGGAGCGCGACGAGGTCGAGCGGGGGCAGGTGCTGAGTGCGCCGGGCTCGATCCACCCGCACACGAAGTTCAAGGCCGAGGTGTACGTGCTGACGAAGGAGGAGGGGGGGCGGCACACGCCGTTCTTCCCGGGGTACCGGCCGCAGTTCTACATCCGCACCACGGACGTGACCGGGGCGATCGTGCTGCAGGACGGGGCGGAGATGGTGATGCCGGGGGACAACGTGCAGATGGGGGTGGAGCTGATCACGCCGGTGGCGATCGAGGAGGGGCTGCGCTTCGCGATCCGCGAGGGCGGCCGCACCGTCGGCGCCGGCGTCGTCACCTCAATCGACGAGTAACACCGACGCTACTGTGGATGCGGGCGCCTCGGGCGTCCGCATCCTTGCCGGTCGCCTGAGGGTGATCGCGCGAAAAGGATGATGTATAATGGCCAGGAAGTCGAAGGCTGACCGCCCGGTGGTTACGATGGAGTGCACAGTGTGCCGCGAGCGTAACTACACGACGGAGAAGAACCGTCGGAATGATCCCGGTCGGCTGGAACTCAAGAAGTTCTGCCCGCGGTGCCGCTGTCACCAGCTCCATCGCGAGACGCGATAGTCGCTCGGCAGAGCGTTTAGGGTCGTAGCTCAATTGGTAGAGCAGCGGTCTCCAAAACCGCAGGTTGCGGGTTCGATTCCTGCCGGCCCTGCCCGGTAATGTTGCTGGATTCGAGGTGGGGTGTAGCCGGCCGGCACGCCCCATTTCAGTGTTCAGAACCTGACCAGGTTATCCACCTGTCCCTTCTGAACGTGCATCGATAAGCCTTCTCCGCTTTGAGTAACCGAACGGAGATCTGGCGTCCCACACAAAGGGGGCCACGACGTTGAGTGCAGAACAGCAAGCTGGAGTGAAGCGACGGTCGAGCCGCGCAGCGCGTGAGGGCGGGCGCCGGCGTCGACGGTCGCGGACCACCGCGACGCCGACCGTACAGGAGGCGACCCAGGCGGCCATTGCCGCCGAGAGTCGCACGGAGCCCCGCTCGGAGATCGCGCGCTCGGAAGCACGTCGGCAGGCGAAGGCGGAGTCAGCGAAGGCGCAGTCGCGCGGGCGCGGATTCATCTCCGGTGAGCGTACCGAGGGAGTTCGCAAGTTCGTCCGCGAGACGCGTGCCGAGATCAACAAGGTGATCTGGCCTGATCGAGAGACGACGCGCAACCTCACGTTGCTCGTCATTGGTCTTTCGATCGCCCTGGGCGTGCTTCTCGGAGGCATGGACTTCGTTCTTTACCGCATCTTCGAAGCATTCTAGAACAGGGTCACGATGAAGGAGGCTCCGTATGGCGCGCCAGACGCTCCGTGAACGACTTGCCGCCCGCCGCGCGGAAGAAACCGGCGCCGGAACGGAGTCGGAGCAAGGTCAGTGGTATGTGCTTCACACGTACTCTGGCTATGAAAACAAGGTAAAGAAGACGATCGAGAGCCGGATCGAGGCGTATGATCTCGAAGACCGGGTCTATGAGATCGTGGTCCCGACCCAGGAAGAGATCGAGATCCGCAACGGGCAGCGTCACAATGTCCAGAAGAAGGTCTTCCCGGGCTACGTCCTCGTCCGGATGAACATCGACGAGGAGACGTGGTACCAGCTTCGCAACACGCCAGGCGTGACCGGCTTTATCAGCATCAACAACAAGCCGGTGCCCTCTGGGCGAGGAAGAGGCCAACAACATCCTCAAGGGAATGACCGCGGAGGCTCCCAAGGTGGCCGTGTCGTTCCAGCTGGGGGATACCGTCCGAATCATCGACGGTCCTTTTGCCGACTTTCGTGGTCAGATCGACGAGATCAACAACGAGAAGGGCAAGATCAAGGTCCTGGTTTCGTTTTTCGGGCGCGAAACGCCCGTCGAGCTCGACTTCCTGCAGGCCGAGAAGGAAACCTGATCCCGGCCACACCAGGCGTATTGGTATTCAGTGAGAGACGGAGGCCCGGTGGTATCGGCCACCGGCATGGCTCCCGGAGCGCATCGAAAGGAACACGGAATTGGCCAAGAAGATTCGCGGCTACGTCAAGCTTCAGATTCCCGCCGGCAAGGCGACCCCAGCGCCGCCGATCGGCCCGGCACTGGGTCAGCACGGCGTGGCGATCATGAACTTCTGCAAGGAGTACAACGAGCGCACCGCCTCCATGGCTGGCCAGATCGTGCCGGTCGTGATCACGGTGTACGAGGATCGCTCGTTCACGTTCATCACCAAGACTCCGCCGGCGGCTGACCTGCTCCGCAAGGCGGCGGGTGTCGACAAGGGCGCCGGCAACCCGAAGGCCGACAAGGTCGGTAAGGTGACGCAGGATCAGGTTCGCGAGATTGCGGAGCTGAAGATGAAGGACCTCAACGCGGTCGACGTCGATGGTGCCATGAAGCAGGTCGCCGGCACCGCGCGCTCGATGGGCATCGAGGTTGTCGGATAGGCGACGATTCTTCGTCGCACCAGTCTCGTGGGAGGGGCAACCCGCTTGCACCACGAAGGAGTATCTCCATGGCACAGCACGGCAAGAAGTACCGCGAGGCGGCGCAGCTCATCGAAGAGGGCCGCACGTATTCGCTCGATGAAGCCATTGAGCTTCTTGGCAAGTTCCCGACATTGAAGTTCGACGAGACCGTCGAGATGCACGCCCGCCTGGGCATCGATCCCCGGCAGGCCGACCAGGCCGTGCGAACCAGCGTGACGCTGCCGCATGGCTCAGGTCGGACGGTTCGCGTGCTCGTCTTCGCCGCGGGCGAGGCGGAGCGGGCCGCACTCGATGCCGGCGCCGATTACGCCGGCACGGACGAGTACGTGCAGCAGATCAACGGTGGCTGGCTCGAGTTCGATGCCGCCGTGGCGATGGCCGACCAGATGAGCAAGGTCGGTGGCCTCGGTCGAATTCTCGGTCGGCGCGGTCTCATGCCGAACCCACGCTCCGGCACGGTGGTGCGTGAGGTCGAGGATCTCCCGAACGTGATCCGCGAGCTCAAGGGTGGGCGCGTCGAGTTCCGCAATGACCGCACCGGCAATGTTCACACCATCCTCGGCAAGCGCAGCTTCACGCCGGACGCCCTCCGCGACAACGCGCTCGCGTTCGTCGATGCGCTCAACCGCGCGAAGCCGAGTGGCGTGAAGGGCATCTACTGCCGTACACTCTCCCTGACAACGACGATGGGTCCTGGCATTGACCTTGACATCAATGACACCATCGGCCAGACCGCCGCGTTGTCCTAACCGCATGACGCCAACAAGAGAAGAGTCCTGGCCAAAGACAGCTGGTGCGCTACGCGCTTAATCTCCAGCCGAGGCTCGGGTGCGATCATCACCTTGTGTGTAATCGCCCTGGGCGTGTCTGCCCGGGGCGATTTTCTTATGGCTTATCGAAACCGGCCAAACGGTTTCACAAATCCAACACAGGAAGGAGGTGATTGCAGATGCCAACGCCACAGAAGGCACGACAGATCGATCAGCTGGTGGACCAGTTCGAGCGATCACAGCTGACGGTGGTTGCGAACTATCGCGGACTTTCGGTGTCGCAGCTCCAGGAGCTCCGCGCGAACCTTCGCCCGTCGAACGCTGAGTTCACTGTCGCGAAGAACACGCTCACGCGGATCGCGTCCGAGCGTGTCGGCGTGGAGATTCCCCTTGAGCACCTCGAGGGACCGACCGCGCTGATGTTCGCCTACGAGGACGTGGTGGCGCCAACGAAGGCCCTGACGGACTTCGTGCGGTCGTCGCGCGTGCTCGAGCTCAAGGTCGGGATGATGGAGGGGCACACGCTGGACACGAGCCAGCTCGAAGCCCTCGCCAGCCTGCCTCCGCGCGAAGAGCTGCTGGGCAAGCTCGTCGGGATGCTCGCATCGCCGATGTCGCGCGTCGTGGGCGTCCTCGGTGGACCGTCCCGCTCCATGGCCTACGTGCTCAATGCACGAGCCGAACAGCTCGGCGGCAGCGCAGAGGCCGCAGACTAACCGTTCAACTGAACCGTACCTGATTGCGTCGACAGTGGCGCAGATTTACCTGAGAGGAAACAACAGTGGCTAACGAGCAGCTTATCGAACAGCTTGAGAACATGACCGTCCTGCAGCTCAACGAGCTGGTGAAGGACCTCGAGGAGAAGTGGGGCGTCTCCGCCGCCGCTCCGGTCGCCATGGGCGCCGCTCCGGCCGCCGGTGGCGCGGGCGCCGCCGCCGCCGACGAAGAGCAGACCGAGTTCGACGTCGTTCTCACCGAGGTGGGCGCCAACAAGATCCAGGTGATCAAGGCGGTACGCGAGCTCACCAGCCTCGGCCTCAAGGAGGCCAAGGACCTGGTCGACTCCGCGCCGAAGGCCATCAAGGAAGGCGTCGCCAAGGACGAGGCTGACGCCGCCAAGGCGAAGCTCGAAGAGGCCGGCGCGAAGGCTGACGTCAAGTAGTTCGAGCATCGCTCGACGCTGTGATGTCGGTTCATGCCGGCAATCGTGGCGATGGGGCGGGATGGCATTTGATGCCTTCCCGCCCCTTTTGTATACTGTGATGGTGATCGACGGGGCGTGGCGCAGTCCGGTAGCGCACCGGTATGGGGTACCGGTGGTCGGAGGTTCGAATCCTCTCGCCCCGACCAATTTCCCCCCAAGGTAGAGAGTAGTGTTGCTCGCGGGCCGTAAGCGATCTGCATGACTGCAGGCTTGGGGCGACATTCGCGTGTCTATACACGGACAGGACCACGACAGATGAATCGATCGGGTCGCCCGACACAACACTGGCGCATCATCATTGCGGATGACGAGTCACTCATCCGTCTCGATCTCCGCGAGATGCTGACCCATCTGGGCTACGACGTGATCGCGGAGGCCGCCGACGGCCGGACGGCAATGGATCTCGCCCGGAAACTCCGGCCCGACCTCATGATCATGGATATCAAGATGCCCGAGGTGGATGGCATCGCGGCGGCTGAGGAACTGACGCGAGAGCGGATCGCCCCGGTGGTGCTGCTGACGGCGTACTCGGACCAGGAGCTGGTCGAGCGCGCCCGCATGGCTGGCGTGGTCGGCTATGTCGTCAAGCCGTTCCGCGAGGCGGAGCTGATGCCAGTCATTGAAATCTCGCGGGCCAGGTTCGATGAGTTCCAGACAATGGAGCGGGAGGTCGGCAGCCTCAAGGACGCCCTCGAGACCCGGAAGGTGATCGAGCGTGCCAAGGGCGTACTGATGGAGACCCATGGCCTCCGAGAGAGCGAGGCGTTCCATCGCATTCGCAAGACCAGCATGGACGCGCGCAAGTCGATGAAGGAGGTTGCCGAGGCGATCCTCCTCGCGCACGACATGGAGTTCTCACTGTCGTCCTCATCCGAAGACGAGGAGACGGCCGAGGAGTAGCTTCAACCTCGCATGGCAGGCAGCGCCCATTGCGCATCATCGTGCGGAATGGTCATCCGGTTCGGATTCAGAAAGAGGCGCCCTGAGAGATCACCTCAGGGCGCCGTTTTGCGTCCGTTTCACGGGACTTCTATCCCGTGGGGCCGCCCAAACGATGAAACGTCGCAGCAGTTGGCGTTAATCGACACCCGGTTCTCCGGCGTCGACAGGTGTTGCGGCGCGGTCGGAGACCAGGACCACGACCCTGCTGGGATCGAGCTGGATCACGTTGACGTTGTCCGGTACCTCGACGTTCGGAGTCAGCGTGTAGACGCCAGGCCCGAGACCGGCGAGGTCGACCGTCACACGGATGTCTTCCGGCGTCAGCGAGGCCAGCGTATCCGACGCCGCGCTGATGTCGATGTCTACGGTCGTCGGATCGACCGTTACCTGCATGTTCGCCGGCGTGTTGATCACCTCTACCGGCATGCTCGGGATCACGTTCGCGGTGCCACCGGATGTCCCGATCGAGACTCGCACTTCGATCTCGTTCGTCTGCGGGTCAAGCAATGTGATCCCCTCCGGGAGATCCTGAATCGCAACCGTGCGGCTCAGCGACTCCTTCGCGCCGGTGATGTCTACCGGCTCGGTGTTGAGGAAGAGCAGCTTGTCGATGATCTCCGGCGGACCGTCCACGATCACGGACGCCGGCACGGCGACCTGCTGCTGTACAACGTAGCCATCGGCTGGGGCGCCGGTCAGCTGCGGCACGATGCTCACCGTCTTTCCACGGGTCTCGAGATCGACCTCGGTGCGGACGAAGGCGGGCAGGATCGCGACCTCCTGAATCCGCTGCCCTTCGTTGTCGACGGCATACGGGTCGATCATGTCCACGAAATCGCTCGTTTGGTCGCCGATTGACACGGGCAACACGACCTTGGCGATGCGCTCCACGGCCGACTGTGTGCCAGTGACGGTGACCTCGGACACCTCGGGGTTGATGTCCACGATCCGTCTCGCGTCGTCGGCGAGGACCTGGTTCTCGACGGTCAGCGGGAAGTTCTTGCTGACTTCCTCCTCGACCTGCACCGACACCGTGTCCGGCGAAACCGTCACGTCACGCATCTTTTCCTGGGTCTCGACGAACACCGGAAGCTGGTACGAGCCCGGCCGCGTGATGCGCGATGTATCCAGCGAGACCGTGATGTCGGCGCGGCTCATGTCGTCGAGGCGCGACGCCACGTCCTTCACCGACACTGTGGCGCGGGGGAGCGTCGTGACGATCTGCATTGTGCCTGGGAGATCCGGCTCGGAAATGGCGATCTCTGCGTACCGCTGGGTCTCGACCGGGTCCTGAAGCTGCGTGACCCACCCCCAGAGAAGCAGGGCGATGACCAGCGAGATTCCGAACCGGGCAAGTTGTGTGCGGGTGATGCGTTGCTGTACGAATTCCCAGGCGTTCTGCAGCATGACAGCTCAATCGTGTAGGGCGTCGGCCCCGGGTAGTCTCAGTCTCCGGATGGACGTCGTTCTGTGCGTCGCGTTCCACGCGTGTCGCCTTCACTGCCCGGTCGCTGCACGAACGAGAAGAAGGAGGAGGATGAGTCCGGCCGGCGCGCCCGGGCGCCGTCGAGGCTCAGGAGGGTGCGCAGTACGCGACGCAGGCGATCCTGATCGAGATTGCGGATGAGACGACCCGAGTGCGCGACCGACATCTGCCCGGTTTCCTCCGAGACGACCACGGCAATCGCGTCGGCCTCCTCGGTGACGCCGATACCCGCGCGGTGCCGCGTGCCGAGGTTGCTCGAAGCGGAGATGTTGTCGGTGAGCGGCAGCACGACGCTGGCGGCGAGGATACGCTTGTTGCGGATGATCACCGCGGCGTCGTGGAGTGGAGTGTTCGGGAAGAAGATGGTAATCAGGAGCTGGCGCGTGAGCTGGCCGTCGATCTGCACGCCGCGACCGACGAAGTCCTGCAGACCGGTCTCCCGCTCGATCACCATGAGCGCGCCGTATCTCAGGCGCGATAGTTGCGCAGACGCGCGCACAATCTCATCGACCGCGGCGTCCATGCCGGTGTCCTCGGCATTGGTGCCCCATGGCACCCGGAGCCAGCTGCCGGTGTGCCCGAGCTGCTCGAACGCGCGCCGGAGCTCCGCGGCGAAGATCACCGGGATGGCGATGACGAGTCCTGGCCAGGTCCGGTTCAGTACCCAGTTGAGCGTGGAGAGCTCGAGCGCCCAGCCGAGGAAGAGGAGCAGCGCGAACAGGAAGACAATGCCGCGGATGACATGTAGCGCGCGCGTGCCCTGCGCCACCCAGAGGAGCCAATAGATGATGAGAGTGACCACGAGGACATCGAGCATGGCCCTCGGGTCGAGCAGTTGGGAAAGAAGCCAACCGATAGTGGACATTGGCTCACCGGCGAGATATGGACCTGACGATCACGCTGCACGTTCGCTCAAGTCTACCATTGCGATCGATGGCCACATGCCGAAAACGGGCCCGCATCAGGCGGGCCCGTTTTCCATGCGATTGGTATCCCGATTGAGTGGTCAGCGCCGGCGACCGCTGCGGCGCATGCGGCGCGGGTCTCCGGCGAGGCGGTAATCCTCGGCGTCGACCGCGACGTGCTGTGTCAGGCGGTGGTCCATGATGCGCGAGTAGATGCGCTCGTCAATCTTGCCCTTCGAAGAAAGATCGACGTTCGTCGTGATCACCGTCGGCATCTGCTCGCTGTACCGGTGATTGATGATCTGGTAGAGCTTTTCCTTCGCCCACGGGGTGGCGTTCTCGGTGCCGAGGTCGTCAAGGACGAGGAGGGGAGCGTTGCGGATCGTCGCGAACCGGTCATCGTACGCCGAACCTGAATTTGGGTCGAACGTCGATCGCAGATGGTCGAGCAGGTCCGGCACCACCGCGAAGTAGACGCTCATGCGGTGCCATTCCATCGCGTACCGAGCGATCGCGACCGCGAGATGGGTCTTGCCGACGCCGCACGGACCGGAGAGGAACAGCCAGCCCTGACCGGGCTCCTGCGCAAACGTGAGGGCCGCCTCGTAGGCGCCGTCCATCCCGGGGGTATCCGGATCGAACGTCTCGAAGGTGTAATCACTGAAGGCGTCGAGATTGGAAAGTCTCCGCAGCTCTTCGTCACGCCGCTCATCCATCTCCTTCTGCTTGCACTCGCAGGGGAAGAGCCGGCCGAAGCTGGGATGCCCGACCGGGACGCTTGCACGCAGGTACCCGGCGTCCTGGCAGATCGGGCAGCGCACGGTGTCCTTGCTGCGCAGGCGGACGGTGCCGGTTCCTGGGGTGGCCGTTCCTGGTTGCTTCGCGACGGGGAGATCTCTCATGACATCGCCAATACGTTTCATGGTGTGGATCCTGTTGGTGCTCGCGATGTTGATGTCAGGAGGAGCGATCCGGGCGGCCCTGTTCCGACCATGTTTGCAGGATACGCTCAATGTACTTCCAGCTTCTCCGATTGTACGCCACCGCTTCCTCGATCGCGTCTTCGATCCACGCGGGAGGGTAGTCATCCATCGCCCGCGCGATCCGGTCGGCTACCAGCGGCGTGAGCGGCCCGATGTTCTGCTCGTAGAGAAAGAACGGGGTTGGTGGGTCGCTCGAGACCTCCGGTGGCTGCTCGCTGGTCCACATCGACGTCGGCGGCGCGATCGCGCCTCGCTGGATGGCCGCGACCAGCTCGCGCGTGACGTGGGTATGCAGGAAGTACCATGCGACGGTACGCCGGCCCGATCGCGCCTTGACCCGCAGTAGCGTGCCTCGCGCGACCGCGCGGTCGAGAGCGTCAAGAATCGCCTGCTTGACGTCGCCGGTCGGGGTGCCGTCGACGCGGAAGGCGTGGCGCAGCACGCGGTCCCCGAGGATGCGTGGCTCGTCCACCGGCGCCTCATGGCCTCCGCTTTCGTCCAGCATCCTGAAGACATAGAGGGTGACCCGCAACTCGTCCAGCGACGTGATCTCGGGCAGGACATCGGTGAAGAACCGGCCGGGCAGCGAGATGGCGCCATCGTGGAGATCGGTGAATCCGGGAAACGGGGTGTCCTGGGATCGACGAGGTGGCACGCCTACTCCTCGTCGAAGTCGGCGCGGTACATCTCAAGGTCGGCGAATCGCGCCGTCGCCTCGAAGAACCGGAGGTTGACCGAGTCCACCGGGCCGTTGCGATGCTTGGCGACGATCAGCTCGGCAATGCCCTTCTTGTCCGAGTGCTCGTCGTACTTCTCCTCGCGGTAGATGAACATCACGATGTCCGCATCCTGCTCGATCGATCCGGACTCGCGGAGGTCGGAGAGCATCGGCCGATGATCCGCGCGGGTCTCGACGGCGCGGGAGAGCTGCGAAAGCGCCACCACCGGCACGTTGAGCTCGCGGGCGAGCCCCTTGAGGCCACGCGAGATCTCGGAGATCTCCTGCACGCGGTTCTCGCTGCGCCGGCCCGACATGAGCTGCAGATAGTCGATGATGACGAGATCGAGCCCCTGTTCCGCCTGGAGCCGGCGCGCTTTGGAGCGAACGTCCATGATGCCGGCGTTGGCGCTGTCATCGATGTAGATCTTTGCCTCCGAGAGACGCCCAAACGCGCGCGAAATTTCCTCCCACTCGCGGTCATTGATGTTGCCGAGGCGGATCTTGTGGGAGTCTATGCCGGTTTCCGTGGAGAGGAGACGCTGCACCAGCTGCTCGGCGGACATCTCGAGGCTGAAGACGCCGACGGTGCGACCGTGCTTGACCGCCGCCCCGTACGCCATGCCGAGCGAGAACGCTGTCTTTCCCATACTCGGGCGCGCCGCGACGATGATGAGGTCGGAGCGCTGGAGCCCACCAGTGAGGCTGTCGAGGTCTGCAAAGCCAGTCGGCACGCCGACAACGGCGTCGCGGTTGGTCTGGAGGTACTCGAGCTGGTCGAAGAAGCGGTCGATCACTTCATCGATGCTCTGGAAGTCCTTGGTCGAGCGCTGCTGCGTGACGTTGAACAGCGCGCGCTCGGCGGCGTCCAGCGCCTCCTCGGTGTCGATGTTGTCCTGGAAGCCGATGCCGGCGATCGAGGTGCCGGCGTCGATGAGGCGGCGAAGTGTCGCCGTGCGCTCGACGATGCGCCCATAGTATTCAACATGGACCGCGGTGGGCACGGCGCTGAGCAGCGACGAGAGGTAGCCGACGCCACCGACATCGTCCAGAAGTCCACGACGCTCGAGCTCGTCGGAGAGGGTGACGAAGTCGGTCGGCTCGCGCCGGTTGTAGAGGTCGCGGATCGCGGTGTAGATCGAGGCGTTGGCGGAGACGTAAAAGTCCTCGGCCTTGAGATACGAGGCGATGCGAATGATCGCATCGCGGTCGATCAGCAAGCTGCCGAGGACAGACTGTTCGGCTTCGATATTGTGTGGCGGTAGTCGGTCGACCGTGGTGTCCATTCAGCAGCTACTTCCTTGCAGCCGGGCTGTCAGGACAAGGCGAACACCTCGAGGGATGCCAGATCCGGTGCTCCGGCCGACCGCATCGTCCGCGCCTAGGCCTCGTCGGTGTCGGATACCTCGGCTTCCGCCTCGGCGTCCATGGCCGTCTCACCCTCGGCCTGTGGCTGATCGGTGGCTTCTTCCTCCGGCTGGTCCGACTTCACCGTGACGGTGATGGTCGGGCGGAGGCGCCCGACGAGGTGGATCTCGACGACGTGCTCGCCAACCGTGCGGATCGGCTCGGTGAGCTGAATCTTGCGGCGGTCGATATCCTCGCCGATTTTCTCCTGAAGCTGCTCGGCGATGTCGTTGGACGTCACCGATCCGAACAGGCGGCCGCCCTCGCCGGCCCGGGCTTCGAACTCGAGCTTCGTGCCGTCGATCTTGTCGGCGATCGACTGCAGCTGCTCTTCCTGACGGGCGATCTTGCGCTCGCGCACCTTCAGGTTGTGCTGGGCGGTCTTTATCTCGCCGTCGGTGGCCAGCACGGCCATTCCCTGCGGGATGAGGTAGTTGCGGGCGTATCCGTCGGCAACGGTCTGAATGGTGCCGGCCTCACCGAGCTTCGGCACATCCTGACGGAGCACGATCTTCATGATCTGGTAACCTTCCTGAGTTTGTGTGCTGTGTCGATCGCGATGAATCGCGCAGTGAACCTCCCCGGGCAGGACTCCACCGCCCAGGAAGGCAACACTCAATCCGACCAATTGTACGCGGAACGCGCGACACCATGCAACGACATGACTTCAGGCTCGCTGCAGCCACGCGGCGACCGCCCAGCCAGTGCCGTAGCGCGAGCTCGTGACGCGATACCAGTCGTAGCCGCCGGAGCGCTCCGGACCGTCGAGCACTTCCACGATGGCGCCGTCCGGCAGCACGCGCACGACGTCGTCGCTCGTCGAGGGACCACCACGGAGGTTCAGCTCGCCGTCGAAGACCCGAACACTCGATCCGACGGTGATGGCGCTACCCACCTCGGACGTCAGCCAGACGTCGACCGTCCACCCGGACCATGAATCTGATTCCACCTTGAACCAGGTGTACCCATCTCGTGTGGTGGGGCCATCCACGATAGTGACCACCGTGCCGGTGAACAGCTGACCCACCACGCCGCCGGTGAGCGCGGCCGAGGTCCGCACGTTGAGGTTGTCCGACGTGACTTCGGCCTTCTTGCCGACTGCCAGGTCTCCGTCGTACGAGCCTCCCCCGGTGGCGCGGCCGATGAATGTCGTGGCAACCCAGCCTCTCGATCCTCCAAATGCCGTCTCGACCCAGGTGTATCCGTCGGTCTGCTTCGATGCGCCGGTAACGCTCCCGGCGTCACCGTTGTACAGCACCTTCACCACCTTTCCGGACGTGGAGGCAGAAGATCGCAGGTTGAGGGCGTCTGTGGTCACGGTGACCGCGGTGCCTACCTCGAAGCCGCTCGCCGGGGGCGCGGTGCTGCCGGCGTCGGCGAGGAACGTCTCGACCGCCCAGCCGGACGCATCGCCGGTGTCGATCTGGTACCACGAATACCTATCCTTCGTGACCGGTCCGTCGGTGATGGACGCCTGGGTGCCGGTCCAGAGCACATCCTTTACCCTGCCGTTGAGGCCAGCCTCGTCCCGCAGGTTGAGCGCGTCCGTGTCTACCAAAATCGTGTCGCCAGTCTGGAACCGCGCCTCGGACGGTGGCGGGGCGGAGCCCTCGCTCAGGTACTGCTCGTCCACCCAGCCGCTGCCGGCATCCGTGCGAATCTCGAGCCAGGTAATCCCCGCAGAGCTGCGCGGACCGCCGATCACCGTGCCCGTGGTGCCCTCCCAGAGCTGCGCAAGTACCTTCGCGCCGGTCGATGTCTCCGTACGCACGTTGAGACGATCAGTCGCGACACGAATGTCATCCCCGATGGTGAACGATGATGAGACCCACGCGCGACCCGAGGGCGCGAGGTACTGCTGCGCTGCCCAGCCGGTGCCGAGATTGGTGTCCAGCTTGAGCCAGCTCAGCCCGCCGTTCTCGGTCGGGCCGTCGACCACGGTCGCGCTGTCGCCGTTGGGCAGGGTTCCCACGATGACGCCGTTGAGCGCGGGCTCGGTGCGGATGTTGAGCAAATCGCTGGCGACCTCGACCTTGGTGCCGTAGGTGAACTCGCGGTCGGGAGCGGAAGCGGAGGACCGCTTGAACGTGGTGGACGCCAGCCAGCCGGCGCTGACATGCCCCGACACGCGATACCAGGTGTAGCCGTCGTTCGTCGTTGGCCCCTCGACGATGGTCAGCACCGTGCCGGTGTCGAGTGCGACCTCGATGGAGCCGTCGAGCCCCGGCTTGCTGCGCATGTTCGCGCCGCTGACCGTCGTCTCGATCACCTCACCGGGAGCGAAGTCGGAGGGGACGGCCGCCGTGCGGTTGCCGGCAAGGACTTCCGCCGTCGCCCATCGGATGTAGGGCAGGTCGGCGTAGAGCGAGTCGCCGGGGCAGCTGCTCGAGACGACGTCGCGGTGACCGCAGATCGTGGGGCAGTTGGGGGTCTCGTGGAAGTCCTTCTTCCCGAGCGGATCGAGGTTGCGGCCCGCCCACGCGCTGATCCAGACCAGCGCGCCGATCGCCTCAGGCGTGGATGTCTCCAGCGAGAACGAGCCCATGGAGCAGATGCCGGCGCTGCCGTAGGCGTACTGATAGGCGTGCCCACCGACCACGTTCTCGCCGCCCTTGCGCCCTTCAAAAACATTGCCGAGGTAGTCGACGAGATAGTTGTAGCCGATATCGCCCCAGCCGCGCGTGACCGTGTGGTAGTAGTGGATCGATCGAATCTCGACCAGCGGGTCGCGGAAGCTCGGTGTCTCCGAGTGGTGGATGACGATGTGCTCCACCGTGCGGTACTCGGCTGTCCACTCGCTCGTGCCGCCATCCCAGCCGTCGTAGGCCAGCGAGGCGCCCCATTGCTCGCGGGTGATGATCGGCGGGCGGGAGAGGGTGTCCGGAAGCGAGGCGGGTGTGACGTCGCCCAGGGCGGGGCCACCGGTAGCGTCGATGTAGGTGAAGGCGAGGCCGGGGAGAGCCGTGGTATCACCGTTCGCGTCCAACGTGCGATATCGCACGTGCTGCGCGCGGTCGGTCATCACCAGCTGGCCGTAGGTGCGGCCGTCCCGGTCGGGAGGGCCGGCGTCGGTGTTCGCCGGTCCGACCACCACCGGGTCGGTGAAGGTGACGCCATCGGCGCTGAACGCCATCTCGACGGCGGCGTTGACGCCCGCCTCGCCGGACCAGTGGGGCGCGATCGCATGGAACGCGGTGTCGGTGGTGAACTGGAGTGCGTCGCCCTCGCCCCCGACGGATTCAGGCTGCCACCACTCGCCGGCGATCGTCGCCTCGCCCTGGGCGATAGCGGGACGGCTCGCTGGCGCCGCACCGGCAAACGCGGCGGCCGCGGCGAAGCCCGCGCTGGCCTTTGCGAGCATACGCCTGGTGAAGCGCGGGCTGACGGCATGCGTGCTGTGATGGTGCTGTGATGATGCGCGGTGCCCCATGGGCGCGTTCTCCCCCGATGCGCGACTGGGACGCACCCGATGCCCCCAAATGCATCCTGGCCAGTGCGTCCGTACACAATGTACGTACATACTAGCAACACTGTGCCAAATGGTCAACAACGGGTAGTTGCGTCACCTGGGAGACAGGACAGAAATGTGGGAGTCGAGGGCAGAGATGCGCCGTGGTGAGGCGTGACCGACACTCGCCGGCTGTGTCGCTGCGACCAAAGGTGGAAATCGAACGGCGCCTCTCGGCGATTGACGAGGACAGAAACGGCAAACCCGGGCTGGAAAGCCCGGGTTTGCATTACGGTGAGCGGCAGCTGTGCGGGAGATCGGTGCTACGACCGGTGCTGTCGAACGATCTCGTACAGCGCGACAGTGCCTGCGGTGGCCGCGTTCAGCGATGCGACCTTGCCGACCATCGGCAGGCGCAGCAGCAGCTGGCACTTCGCTCGTACGGAGGGCGAGAGCCCCTTGCCTTCCGAGCCAACGATTAGGGCGATCGGTTCCGGGAGATCCGTTTCGAAGATGTCGGTCGCATCTTCCTCGCCGGCAAGACCGGCAACCCAGTACCCGGCGTCCACCAGCTTTTCGACCGCGCGGTTGAGGTTGGGAACCAGCGCGACGGGCACGTGCTCGACAGCGCCGGCGCTGGCATTGACCACCGACGGCGTCACGGACACCGAGCGATCCTGTGGCAGCACGACGCCACCGATGCCGACCGCATCCCCGGCGCGGATGAGCGAGCCGAAGTTCTGCGGGTCCTGGACATGATCCAGGATCAACAGTGTCCTGCCGTCTTCGAGCAGGTCTTCGAGATCGACGTACGGGTACTCCGCAGGGTCGAGCACGACGCCCTGATGGTTGGCGTTCGTGGTCATGTCATCGAGCAGCATGCGGGGCACGGTCTCGACCGGGACACCCGCCTCCTCCGCAAGCGTGCGAATCTGATCGAGGCGCTCGTCCTGTCGTACGCCCTCGGCGATCCAGACGCGCTTCGGTGTCTGACGTCGGCCACGGATGGACTCAAGCACGCCATTGCGCCCGAACAGGTAGCGCGGGTCGGCGACCGGTGATTGCTCGCGTTGGGGCGGCCTGCGGCGCTGGTCGGTCCGCGTTCCCCGCTGGGGCTGCTGTCGAGGTCCGCCGCGCCCTCGTGCAGGGCCCCTGGTTCCGCCTGCCCCTGGATCAGGCCGGCGTTTCCCGCTTCCACGTCGTCCCTGATCTGGTGTCTTCAAGCGTGAACCCTTCCTTCTGCAGCCGATCGCGGACGAAATCCGCCGCGGCGAACTGCTTTTCCTTGCGCAGCATTGCGCGTACGTCGATAAGAATATGCATCAGTGTGTCGATGTCGTCGCTGGACCCCGCTGCAGCCGATTCCTGCCTCGTTAAATCCAGGCCGAGGATGGCGGCGAGCTCGATGAGCGTGGTCCGTGCCTGGTGGACCGACGCTGACTCGCTCTCCGCCGCCGCACGGTTGATACCGCGCGCGAGGTCGAATAGAGCGGCGATCGCGCGCGGAGTGTCGAAGTCATCCCGCATCGCCTCGTGGAACCTTGACGTAACGGCCCCCGCGAGCGTTTCCATCTCCGGCTCCGCGATCTGGCCGCTGGCCGGCGCGTCGCCGTGTCTCGCGGCCGCGCGAAGGCGTTGCAGTCCGTTCTGCGCTGCCTCCAGGCCCTCCTCGGTGTAGTTCAGCGGCGCACGGTAGTGGGACTGGAGCACCATCAGCCGGAACGCGTCGGCGCGGTCGCGCTCGATGATCGAGCGAAGCTTGACGACGTTCCCGAGCGACTTCGACATCTTCTCGCCGTCGAGCTGGAGCATGCCGTTGTGTACCCAGTAGCGGGCGAACGGCTCGGTGCCAAGGTAGGCCTCGGACTGCGCGATCTCGTTCTCGTGATGCGGGAAGATGAGATCGCGACCGCCGCCGTGGATGTCGACCATGCCGCCAAGGTGGTGCATGCACATGGCCGAGCACTCGATGTGCCAGCCGGGGCGTCCATCGCCCCACGGACTCGGCCAGCTCGGCTCGCCTGGCTTCGCGGCCTTCCAGAGAGCGAAGTCGAGCGGGTCGTGCTTGCGCTCATCCACCTCGAAGCGGGTCCCGGCGAGCAGCTCGTCGACATCGCGTCCCGAGAGCTTGCCGTAATCCGGAAACGAGCGCACGCGGAAGTAGACATCGCCGTCGGCGGCGTACGCGTGGCCGCGCTCGATGAGGCCCTCGATCAGCGCGATGATCTCCGGCACCTCCTGCGTCGCGCGGGGGTAGACCTTCGCGGGAAGCAGCCCGAGTGCCGAGACCTCGCCGATCCAGTCCCGGATGAGCTCTTCAACGAGCGTGCCGGCATCGAGCCCCTCGTTGTTCGCCCGGTTGATGATCTTGTCGTCGATGTCCGTGAAGTTCTGCGCGTGCATGACCTCGTAGCCGAGATGCTCAAGGTAGCGGCGAATCATGTCGAAGCGCAGGTATGACATGCCGTGGCCGATGTGGGCGTCGTCATAGACGGTGACACCACAGACGTACATCCGCACCTTGCCGGGATCGATGGTGACAAATGGTTCCTTGGCGCGGGTCATGGTGTTGTAGACCATCAGCGGCGCGTCGGCATCGGTGTGTGAGGTGTGGTGTTGTGCGGTGTCAGGCGCGGTCATGGGGTCTGTCCTTTCATCTCATGGTCGAGCTCCGGAGCGACATGCGACGACGTCCGGACGGCTCAGCTCGTGATGGTGCGGGGCGAGCCGCCTCGCGCGGCGGCCCACCCCTATGGACAGATGCAACCCGGGGTGTGATGCGTGCTCGCAGGGCCAGCGGCGGTGTTCGGTTGTGCGGCCGGCGGGCGGGCAACCATGGCGAGCGCTCCGGGAGAGAGGAGTCTAGTCGGCGGCAGTTTTCACCGGCTCGGACTTCGCGGCCGGTGTCTCGGTCTTCTTGCTGGTGGTGCTGGCCTTTGCGTCGCTGGAATCCTCGGCCGGAGCACTCGTGCTGTTCCTGGAGCGGCTGTCATTGATGTACCAGCCCGACCCCTTGAACACGACACCGACCGGATGGATCACGCGTCGAACCTTTTCGCCACAGTTTGGGCAGGTATCGAGTGCGTCATCGGACATCCGCTGGAAGATCTCGAACTGGTGGTCGCAGCTATCGCACTTGTAGACGTAGGTCGGCATAAACGGCGGTCTCCTGGAGCATTCCACAGCCTTGCGTGGGCCATACACAGGCCCGCATCTTCACCCATTCTACGTCGAAACCGGCCGTTCTGCCGCGCGTTCCGCGGTGCGGCCGTAGCGTGGGATTTTCACCGGAGCGGCGGCCGGCAGCATCAGGCGGGTGGGTCGTACGGCTGCATGTCCTCCCAGTTCGCCCCGGTTCTCAGATCGGCGATGACGGGTACGTCGAGCTGCTCGGCGTCCTGCATCGTGTCGCGTACCAGTGTCGCGATCTCCGGCACGCGGGTTTCGTCGACCTCGAGTACCAGCTCGTCATGCACCTGCAGCACCTGGTAGCCGGGGAGCTCGCGCTCCGCCAGCTTCGTGTCGAGGTCTATCATCGCGCGCTTGATGATGTCGGCCTGGGTGCCCTGGATCGGCATGTTCATCGCCACTCGCTGCGCGCCCTGCCGCTGCATGCCGTTGCGGCTGTTGAGCTCCGGGATGTAGCGGCGTCGGCCAGAAAGCGTCTGCACGTATCCGTTTTCCTTGCCGAAGGCGAGGATCTCGTCGAAGAACTGGCGCACGCGCGGCAGCCGCTCCCAGTACGACTCGATGAACTTCGTCGCGTCCTCGCGCGCCATCCCGGTATCGCGCGACAGGCCGAATGCCTGCATGCCGTAGAGGATGCCGAAGTTCACGGTCTTGGCGACTCGGCGCATGTCGGCGGTCACGTCATCCATCTCGATCTGGTTGACCAGCGCGGCTGTGGCGCGGTGGATGTCCTCGCCCTCGCGGAACGCATTGATGAGGAACGGCTCGCCCGACATGTGCGCGAGGATGCGCAGCTCCATCTGGGAGTAGTCGGCGCCGAGCAGGATCGCGTTCTCGACGATCCGATGCTCCGGACGGTGGTCCGCCACAAACGCCCGCCGCACGCGGCGCCCGACCTCGGTCCGGATCGGGATGTTCTGCAGGTTCGGCCCGACGGAGGAGAGGCGGCCGGTGGCTGCGACGGTCTGGTTGAAGTTGGTATGCACGCGCCCGGTGCGCGGGTTCACCTCGTTCGGAAGCGAGTCCACGTAGGTCGACTTCAGCTTGGAGAGCGTGCGGTACTCCAGGATCCACTCAACGATCGGGTGCTGATCCTTCAGACCCTCCAGCACGCTGGAGTCGACGGAGTAGCCGGTCTTCGTTTTGCGGCCCGGCGGCAGGCCCAGCTCATCGAACAGCACCGTCGCCATCTGCTTGTTGGAACCGACGCGGACGGGGCGACCTGCGAGGGTGTCGATCTCCGTCTCGACCTCCTGGAGGCGCGTGGTGATCTCCTTCGAGAAGACAGCGAGCTCGTTGGCGTCGATCGCGATCCCGCGCGCCTCCATATCAAGGAGAACCGGCACCAGGGGCAACTCGATCTCGTGGAACAGCGGCGAGAGCGCCTTCTCCTCGAGATCCTCGCGAAGCGGTTCCATCAGCGCCAGCGTGCATTCGACATCGGCGCAGGCGTACGGCGCCGCCTTGTCGATAGCGACGTTGTCCATCGTGTCCTGGTTGCGGCCGGTGCCGATCAGCTCGGAAATCTCGGTCATCTGCACGCCAAGGCGGGTGAAGGCAAGGTCCTTGAGCCGGATCGAGCTGTCGCCGATCAGGAACGCGGCGATCATGGTGTCGAAATCAAGCCGGTCGAGGCCGAACCCATTGCGCCGCAGTACGTGCAGGTCGAACTTGCCGTGGTGCGCGACGATGCCGAGCCCCTCGCGGTTCAGCGCCGGGTCCAATCTCTCGGCGACTGTGGTGATCGCGAGCTGCTCTCCGTCCTTGTGTCCCACGGGGATGTACCAGGAGCGAACCGGGCTTATGGCGGCGGAGATACCGACGAGGCTGGCGCTGATCGGATCGGTCGAGTCGGTCTCGACATCGATCGCGACCCACTCCGCGGCGTTGAGAGCCTCGATCATGGCGTCGAGCTCGTCGCTGGTCGTAACGACCGTTCGCACGCTGTTCTGGTTGATCGGTTCCTCGGCCGGCGTCCGCGCTGAAGGCTCCTGCCGCGACTCCGGAAGCCGGTTGAGCATCGAGCGGAACTCGAGCGCGCGGAAGAGCTCGGTCATCTCGGTCAGGTCGAAGTTGCCGACCTCGGCGCTTTCCAGCGCAAGGTCGAATTCGAGGTCGCGGACGATGGTCGCGAGTTCCTTGCTCTTTCGGGCGAGATCGGCGTGCTCGCTGAGGGCGTTACGGGCGCGGGTAGGCGTGATCTCCTCGGTGTGAGCGATGATCTCCTCGATGTCACCGTACTCCGCGATCAGCTTCTTCGCCGTCTTGTCGCCGATGCCCGGCACGCCGGGAATGTTGTCCGACGTGTCGCCGACGAGCGCCTTGTAGTCCGGAATGAGCTCTGGCTCGAAGCCGTATCGCTCGACCACCGCCGCTGGATCGTACTCCCGGAACTCCCCGAACCGCTTCGTGCCCGGCAGCACCGCCAGCGACCCGTCCTCGACCAACTGCAGCAGGTCTGAGTCCCCGGTAACGATGATGACGTCGTACCCCTGCTGGACGTACGTGTGCGAGAGACTCCCGATGATGTCATCCGCCTCGTAGCCCTCGCGCTCGACGGTGGGGACGCCGAGTGTGTGGATGAACTGGATCACGCGCCCGACCTGGTGCTTGAGGTCGTCAGGCGTCTCGTCGCGGTGCCCCTTGTAGTCCTCGTAGAGGTCGTGCCGGAACGTGCGGCCCTTGTCGAGCGCGACGACCGCGTAGTCGGGCTGCCGAGAATTGATCGTGTCGAGGAGCATGGTCGCGAAGCCGTAGATGGCGTTCGTCTGCTCGCCTGCCGTGGTGACCATCGAGGGCGGCAGCGCGTGGTAGGCGCGGAAGATCAGTCCGTACCCGTCGACCAGCATGACCGTCTTGCGTGCGTGAGCTCCAGGCATTGTGCGAGCGTCCTTCCAACCGTCATCATTCCGCGCCACGTCAGACCCTATCCGGGGCAAGTATAGACAGGGACGCACGGTCGCAAGCGGTTCAGGGTCGCGTCAGGCGCGCGGCTTATACTTGACGGAGCATTCCGCATGAGGCCGCACGAGGCAGTCTCGGCGCCATCCGACTCAACGGGAGACCTTCACAATTGTCCGAGCACCTCGCTGGCCGAGATGTCCTGAACGCTGTCGCGGAGAACGTCGAGCGTGTCATCGTCGGCAAGCGCCGTGAGATCGAGCTGATCCTGGTCGCGATGCTTGCGCAGGGCCATGTCCTGATCGAGGATGTGCCAGGGGTGGGCAAGACCGTGCTTGCCCGCGCGATCGCGACGAGCATAGGCGGCACCTTCAAGCGCATCCAGTTCACGCCAGACCTGCTTCCGTCGGATGTCACGGGCGTCGACGTTTATGAGCCCCACGAGGCGCGGTTCTCGTTCCGACCGGGGCCGATCCACGCGAACCTGGTGCTGGCGGACGAGATCAACCGGGCCACGCCCAAGACGCAGTCCGCGCTTCTCGAGGCGATGGAGGAGCGGCAGGTCACGGTTGACCGCGAGACCTACCACCTGCCGGAGCCGTTTACGGTGCTGGCAACGGAGAACCCGATCGAGTTCGAAGGCACCTTCCCGCTGCCGGAGGCGCAGCTCGACCGCTTCCTGATTCGCCTGTCGCTCGGATACCCCGGGCACGACAACGAGGTAGCCCTGCTCGAGCGGCAGCACCGTGAGCAGCCACTGTCGAGGATCGGTCAGGTGGCCGCGCCGGAGCAGATCGTGGGCGCGATCCAGGCCGCGCGTGAGGTGCACGTCGCGCCGGAGCTTCGTGACTACATCGTACGGGTCGTCGAGACGACACGGACGCATGACGATGTCTTCCTCGGCGCCAGCCCGCGCGGGTCGCTCGCGCTGTACAACCTCAGCCGCGGCCTCGCGTACATCCGAAACCGGGAGTATGTCACGCCGGATGACATCAAGCTCCTGGCACAGGCCGCGCTTGCCCACCGGATCGTCATGCAGCCGTCAGCGCGCATGGCGGGTCACGAGGGCAAGCATGTCGTCACGGATGTGCTGCGGCGCGTGGCCGTACCCGGCGGCGCCCGCGAGGAGCCGCGCCGGCGACAACGACTTGCCGCGCTGCGAGGCGATGGGTGATGAACGGGCTGAAGCTCGCCTTTCTGCTCGCCGCGCTGCTGGTGATCGCCACGATCTCCGGCTGGGAGCAGATCGAGTGGGTCTTCTACAGCGGACTCGCCTTTCTCGTCATTGCATTCTTCTGGTCCCGGGCGTCGCTTGTAGGTATCGGGCTGCACCGCACGCTCGACACCGACCGCGTCTTCGCTGGCAGCGAGGTGCGGGAGCGCTATCGCATGATCAACCGGTCCCTCATTCCGAAGACCTGGATCGCGTTCCGGGACTCCTCGACACTCCCAGGGCACTCCGGATCGGCATCGCTGTCGGTCTGGAGTCGCTCGGAAACCACGTGGGGTACCACCACCAGGGCGGAGCGCCGCGGCAGGTACCGGCTCGGTCCGGTCGTGTTGGAGTCTGGCGATCCCTTCGGTCTGTTCGGTCATCGCAGGGCGCTGGATCTGACCCACGAGCTGCTGGTCTATCCGAAACTCGTGACTTTGCCGCGCTCCGTCAGGCTCGGTGGCGAGCTGAGCGGCGGCACACGCATCGCGCCAGGGAGAAGCGCGAGCTCGCCGGTGATCCGCACGCTCCGGCAGTACGTCGTGGGCGATCCCATGAACCAGATCGCGTGGCGCGCATCCGCCCGGCACGGGTCGCTGCTCGTGAAGGAACTCGAGCCCGACCCGGTGTCGGACGAGTGGATCCTGCTCGACCTCGCTCCGGTGACCAGCAAGGCGGGACGTGATGCCACCGAGTACGCCGTCTCGCTGGCGGCGTCGTTTGCGCTGGAGTGGCTCGATTCCGCCCGGGACGTCGGTCTGCTGGTCAACCGCGCGATACCCGCCGTGGTTGACGCGGACGCGGGGGACCGCCAGCGCTTTCGAATCCTCGAGACGCTCGCGGTCGTAGAGCCCTATGGCGAGGCGAACCCCGCGGCTCTGATTGGGCGGTACGCCGGCCGCTTCTCACGCTCGACGAGTGTTGTGGTGATTTCCACCGGCCCGGGCATGGATCTCGTCACGCCCTTGCGCCACCTCACGCAGCGCGGTGTACCGGTGCTTGCGTTCGCCGTCGGCGGCGATACCACGTTGACAGGCGGCGACGGCTGGGCCGATCTCGAGTCGAGCGGTGTTGCCGTGAGCCGCCTGGATGCGGGTGGCGAGGCGCGCCACCAGACTGCTGACCGAGGCCAGACCCGAGCGTATGACCACGACGCCATGAAACTCGTGACCTTTCGATGCAACAGGATGCGACCGTGATCTCACGCCTTCGAACCGTACTCAGCATCCAGTCCATTCTGATGCTCGTGCTGCTCGGTCTCGCCGGGATAGCGGGCGAATCGCTCGCGCCGTCGGACATCGATGTGCGCCTGTGGGCGCTCGCGGTAATCGCCGGCCTTCTCGGGATAACGCTGGGTGTGCTGCGGGTGCCGGACTCGGTTTCGCACCTCGTGGCGATTCTCACTGGCGCGGTGACGGCGGTGACGCTCGCGGCGCTCCGGCTGCCTCAGGGGATGGCGGCAACGCCACTGATCGACCGGGTGACACAGGTCGTCGATGGCATCCGTGACTGGTACATCGGCGCTGGCACCGGCCGGCAAACCGACGACGTGCTGATCGTGATTCTCCTGCACATGATCGTGTGGCTGGTCAGCTATCTCGCCGCCTGGTCGCTGATGCGCCAGGGGTGGGTGTCGGTGGCCGTACTGCTGCCGGCGATCGCGGTGATCGCCAGCGAGGTGGCTGGTACGGAGAATGGCTCGTTGCTGGAGGTTTTCCTCGTCGTCAGCGTGGTTCTGCTGGCGAGGATGACCTGGGTGCGTCGCGCCCAAAGCGGGAAGACGCCATCGGATCTCCACCGGAGCGGGTGGCCCCCGCTGGTGACGGCGACCGTGGTGGGCATCCTCGTGGTGACGATCGGCGTCTCGACACCAGAGGACTTCTCGAGCAGCACCGTCCAACCGGTCGCCGAGTACGCCAGCGAGTCGCTCCTGAACGCGCAGGACCGCGCCGGTGACTGGATGGCCGATCGCCTCGGAATCGAAGGCTCGAAGCAGCCAGACATCAATGACTTCCCGCGGTACACGGCGTTCGACGACGCGTTCAGCATCGGCGGTGACCTCAACCTGTCCGACCAGCCCGAGGTACTGGTGAAGACCGAGGCGCAGGCACCGTACATCACGGCGCAGAGCTACGACTACTACAACGGTCGCGGCTGGGAATCGACGGTCGAGGACACCTTCGATTCGGACGGACCGGACGGCGTGCGGTACGCCCCTGAGCTGACGTTCCGGCCGGAGCAGGAGGTGCCGTACTCCGGCTCGGTGAACGATGCGCGCGTGCAGGAAACAATGCAGGTGACGCCGCTCACGCCTGCCGGGAACATCATGTTCTCCGATGGCATGTTCTCAACGTCGAACGAACGTGCGTCGGTGCGGATGTCGTGGCTCCAGCTGGATGAAACGCGATTTACGCTCCGCGAGATGGATCTCTCGACGGTACCACCTGACCTCACCGGCATCGTCTCGCTGCTGATCCGCGCCGAAGACCTCACAGTGCAGGGAGATGGCGGTCTGATGTACCCCTCGTCGCTCGTCGATCGGGAGCGTCTTCAGACCGTGAGGTCGCAGCTTGCCGACCGGTTCATCGACGTGCGCTGGACGATTGCCGAAGACGGTCGCGTGTCTGACATGATCGTGACGGGTCAGGTGCCGGTCTATGACGATACGGTCACCGTACGACGTTCCAGCGGCGCCCCTCCCGACAGCTCGTATGTCGTGACCTCGATGCCGAGCGTGGCCGATGCGGATCAACTTCGCGCCGCATCGACCGATTACCCGTCATGGGTGACCGATCGGTATCTCCAGCTGCCGTCGACGGTCACCCCGCGGACGGTCGCACTCACCAACGATCTCGCCGCCTCGGCGCCGAACCCCTACGACCGGGCGAAGATCATCGAGCAGTTCCTGCGCGGGCACATCACCTATGACATCGAAGTGGGGATACCGTCGCGCGACAAGGACATCGTCGACTACGTGCTGTTCGAGCTGCAGCGCGGCTATTGCGAGCACTACGCGTCCGCGATGACGGTTATGCTGCGCATCCTCGGCGTGCCGGCGAAGACGGTGGTGGGGTACTTCCCGGCGAGCTACGACGATGCGTACGGAGGCTATCTCTACCGTCAGGAAAACGCACATGCCTGGACGGAGGCGTTCTTTCCGGGGTACGGCTGGATCCGGTTCGAGCCAACGGCGTCACAGCCGGAATCGTCGTTCGAGCCGGGATCGAACCAGGGAGTTTCCACCCCGACGCCGATGCCTACCCTCGAGCCGCAGGTGCCGCCAGCGAGCCCACAGGCCACCCCGGCGCCCGTGAACGATGACGTCGAGCCTCCGGTGGCCGAGACGGTACCGGTGGCGGAGGACGACGGTGGCGGGGGGGCATGGGCGCTCTACGTGCTGCCCGTGGTCGCGGTTGCGGCGATCGGCGCGGCGATATGGCTGGCACTGGCGCGTGCACCGAGCCTTGACCCGCGTGCCCTCTTCAGTGGTCTCGTGCGATGGGGACGGGCAGGGGGAGTGCGCGGTGAGGCATCCGTGACGCCACGCGAATATGCGAGACACTTTGGACAGCGGTACCCGGGATTCGCCCGGGACGCGGATGAGATCGTCGATGTCTACGAGGAGCAGCGCTACGGCGGACGAGAGCCGGAGCCCGGTCGCCTGGCGCGCGCAGGGGAGGCGCTTCGGCACCTCAAGCGCGAGGTGATCCGACGGGTGGTGCGGCTGGGCCGGTAGCGAGGAGCAGGCAATGAGCGATGGAATCGATGTCGTCGTTGCTGGCGCGATCAACACGGACCTCGTCGCCGTTGTCGAGCGGGCGCCGGGGGCCGGAGAGACGGTGACCGGGTCGACCTTCGCCATCTTTGGTGGCGGCAAGGCGGCCAACCAGGCGGTCGCGGCACGGCGGGCCGGCGGCGTGGTAGCGCTTGCCGGCGCGGTTGGTGACGACGCGTTCGGGAGCGATCGCCGGAGCGAGCTTCGGAAAGACGGCCTCGATCTCGGGGGTGTGGCCGAGCATGCCGGGATGGCATCCGGGGTTGCGCTGATCACGGTCGAGCGCGGCGGCGAGAACCGTATCGCCTACGTGCCGGGACCGACACTGAGGATCACCGGTGAGCAGATCGTCAAGGTACTGGAGCGGGTGCGACCCAGTGTGTACCTCCAGCCCAACGAGGTGCCTTTTGAGGCCGCTGTAATGGCGCTGCGACGTGCCAGGGAGCTTGGTGCGACCACGATGCTGAACGCCGCACCAGACCCCGAGTCGGTGGAGCCGCTGCTGCCAGACGTTGACTACCTGATTGTCAATGAGGTCGAGGCATTCGCCCTTGCTGGTCGATCCGGTCACATCGATGAGATCGCCGCCGCGCTCGCGCAGCAGACCGATACGACGGTGGTGCTCACGGCGGGACCAGACGGCGCGTATGGCGTGTATCGGGGCGAGACGTGGCACGAGCCGGCGCCGGCGGTCGACGTGGTCGATACGACCGGCGCGGGCGACACCTTCTGTGGCGCGTTCGCGGCGAGGATCGCAGCGGGTGCGTCCTTCGTGGATGCCCTGCACTGGGCGGTCTGGGCCGGATCGCTGGCAACGACGGTGGCCGGGGCGCAGCCGTCGATCCCGACACGCGAGGCGATCGACGCGCTCATCGCGACGGAGAGCTGATGCACGCCATGGGGACGAACAACGCCCGGCTCGCTGCGAGCCGGGCGTTTCCATGTGGCGGAAGGGGAGGGATTCGAACCCTCGAGACGGAGTTACCGCCTACACGATTTCCAATCGTGCGCACTAGGCCAGACTATGCGACCCTTCCACGATTGTCGCCGCACTGGGCGGCGGAGAGGGTGGGATTCGAACCCACGGTGGCTGTAACACCACACTGCTTTTCGAGAGCAGCACCTTAAACCACTCGGACACCTCTCCGCGCGAGATTGTACCAAAATCGGACGCGCGTGTCAGGCGAGGGCGTATCGCGTGAAAACGGGCATGAAAAACCCGCTTCCGGATCTCCGGAAGCGGGTTCGGTACGCCTGGTAGGATTCGAACCTACGGCCTCTGAGTCCGCAACCCAGCGCTCTATCCCCTGAGCTACAGGCGCGCACCTGACGGAGTATACCCGCCAGCGGCTGCCACGGCAACCTGATGTCCGTTCGTGCGGAGAGGGAGGGATTCGAACCCTCGATACGGGCATTACCCGCATACTCGCTTAGCAGGCGAGCGCCTTCAACCACTCGGCCACCTCCCCAAGCGGACGCAGCGTATTCTAGCAGAGATGGGCCGGTTGCGTCACATGCCGATTGTGTTTGGGAAGGTGCAGCGGTCGTGTCCGATGCGCTAGACTTCGCCGTGGAGAGGTGCCAGAGCGGACGATTGGAACGGTCTTGAAAACCGTCGAGGTGTCACAACCTCCGTGGGTTCGAATCCCACCCTCTCCGCCACGAGAAACCGCCGGCGGGACACAGCGTTCCGCCGGCGGTTCTGTTTTCGCATGCTTGATTCGGTCGTTTCGACCAGCGGACATGTCATTTCGGTCGGAACGCGCGCCAGCGCGTGAAGCGGAGAGATCGCGTCGCATGCAGCAACCGGGCGGCAACGACGCGATTTCTCCACCCCGAACCCTTCGGGTGCTGCGGTCGAAATCACAGGATCGAGCTAACTCGCGATCCCGCTCTTCGGCCGACATGACATCCGTTGGTTGACGCGTTGCGTCGTCTCGATCGAGGGGCAGCTACACCGGGATGGACACCCTCGCCGGGCCGATAGGCGGCTGCACGGTGATCAGCTCCTGCCCGCCCATGTACGGGCGCAGCACCTCGGGTACCACAACATTGCCGTCCGCGGTCTGGTAGTTCTCCAGGATCGCGATGATCGTCCGCGGCAGCGCCAGCCCCGAACCGTTGAGCGTGTGCAGGTACTGCGGCCGCTTGCCCTCCTCGGGCCGGTATCGGATGTTCATTCGCCGCGCCTGGAAGTCGTGGAACTTCGAGCAGGACGAGACCTCGAGCCACTCGTCGGAGCCTGGCGCCCAGGTCTCGATGTCATAGGTGTGCGCCGAGGCGAAGGTCATGTCGCCCGTCGACAGGTCGAGCAGGCGGTAGGGCAGCTCGAGACGCTCGAGAATGGTCGACGCCTCGCGGATGAGCCGCTGGAGCTCCTCGTCCGACTGGTCGGGGTGGACGAACTTGACCATCTCGACCTTGTCGAACTGGTAGACGCGCTTGATGCCGCGCACGTCACGACCCGCCGAGATCTGCTCCCTGCGGAAGCACGGCGTGTGCGCGACGTGGTAGATCGGCAGCATCGCCTCGTCAAGGATCTCCTCGCGGTAGAGGTTCGTGACCGGCACCTCCGCCGTCGGAATCAGCCATTTGTCGTCGTAGCGGTCCTTGTAGAGCGTGTCGGCGAACTTGGGGAGGTTACCGGTCCCGACCAGCATCTCGCCAAGCACGAGATAGGGCGGCGCGACCTCCGAGTAGCCGTGCTCCTCGATGTGCACCTGCAGCATCCACTGCACGATTGCGCGCTGGAGCTTCGCGCCGTCGCCGCGCAGCACATACCCGCGCGCACCGGCAACCTTGACGCCCCGCTCGAAGTCGATGATGCCGAGATGCTCGGCGAGATCCCAGTGGGGCAGCGGCTCGAAATCGAACTGCCGCGGCTCGCCATGCGTTGCGGCAACGATGTTGGCGGTCTCGTCCGGTCCGACGGGCACGTCGTCGTCAGGGATGTTCGGGATGGCGATAAGCAGGTCGTAGAGCTCCTGCTCCATCGCTCGAACGTCATCGTCGAGGGCGGCGATGCGGTCGCCGAGCTCGCGCATCTCGGCGATGCGGCGGTTTCGCTCCTCGGCGTCCTTCGTCTTGCCGACGAGCTTCGAGCCAGCGTTGCGCTCGCCCTTGAGCCGGTCCACGGTGGTCACGGTCTCTCGGCGACGGGTGTCGAGGTCGAGGATCTGCTCGATCGGCACGTCGACGTTCTTCTTGCGCGCGGCGTCCCGCACGAGATCCGGGTGTTCCCGGATCAGCTGCATGTCAATCACGATGGTTGCCTTCCAGGTCAGGGATCGTCGATCCGTCCGGGTCAACTCTGCCACAAAGCGGGCAGCGCAACGAGCAACGCCATCAGGTCACCACGAAGGCGGATGACCTGTCGTTGCTCAGCTAGACGGCTGACTGCTGGCGAGGGCGATACCGGGAAGGAACTTGCTCCACGATTCCTGAAGGGAGGTGTCCAGGCGTCGCTCAACGGTGTAGTAACGCCCCGCGCGTGGCTCGTGCGGCTGCATGAGCAGGGTCATGCGCGCCTCGGCGACGCTCTTGCCGCCCTTGCGGTGGTTGCACGGCTGGCACGCGGCGACCACGTTGTCCCAGGTATGAGAACCCCCGCGCGAGCGGGGTATGACGTGGTCGATCGTCAGGCTGGACGTGCGCGTACCGCAGTACTGGCAGGTGAAGCCATCCCTGAGGAAGATCTCCTTTCGGGTCAGCTTCACGCGCGGTCGCGGCCGCTTGATCAGGTGGATAAGGCGAATCACCGAGGGGAAGGGGAAGGCGCGCGTCGCACTCGCAATCCGGCCTCTGGCCGCTTCCAGCAGCTCAGCCTTGCCGCCGAGAACCAGTACCAGAGCCCTGCGCACGCTGCAGATGTTGAGCGGTTCGTAATTCTGGTTGAGAACCAGAACGGAATCCCTCATGCCGCGAAACCTCCGGGAATCGGTCTCCTCGACCCGACACACCCGTCGAATCTCCGAGAAGCCAATATCCTGACGATTTGGATGGTAGCACGGTGACGGTTCTGCCTACAACGGCCAACATAACGCACAGTCTCGACAGACGGTGCTGTGAGCACAGAACGGGCCGGCCCGCAGGCCGACCCGTACACGGATCGTGTGGCGATGTTGGCGGACGTCAGTCGGCGGCGGCCGCGGTGAGCCCGAGCACTGGCGCGAGGTACATGCCCGTATACGAGCTCGGGTTGCGCGCGATCTCCTCAGGCGTGCCCTCGGCGATGAGGAGCCCGCCACCCGAACCGCCCTCCGGCCCGAGGTCGATGATCCAGTCTGCCGACTTGATCACGTCGAGGTTGTGCTCGATCACGACGATGGTGTTGCCGCCGTCGGCGAGCCGCTGCAGCACGCCGAGCAGGCGCTCGATGTCAGCGAAGTGGAGCCCGGTCGTCGGCTCGTCGAGGATGTAGAGCGTCTTGCCGGTCGCGCGGCGCGAGAGCTCGCTCGCGAGCTTGACGCGCTGCGCCTCGCCGCCCGAAAGCTGGGTCGCGGGTTGGCCAAGCTTGACGTAGCCGAGACCGACGTCGTTCAGCGTCTCGAGCTTGCGCCGGATCGCGGGGATGTTCTCGAAGAAGTGGACCGCCTCGCCCACCGTCATGTCGAGCACGTCGGAGATCGACCTGCCCTTGTAGGTGATCTCAAGCGCCTCGCGATTGTATCGCTTGCCCTTGCAGACCTCGCATGGCACGAAGACGTCCGGCAGGAAGTTCATCTCGATCTGGATGATGCCCTCGCCCTTGCACGCTTCGCAGCGGCCGCCCTTGACGTTGAACGAGAAGCGGCCAGGCTTGTAGCCGCGCGTCTTCGCCTCCGGCATGGAGGCGTACAGCTCTCGTATGGGCGTGAACACGCCGGTGTACGTGGCAGGGTTCGAGCGCGGCGTGCGGCCGATCGGGCTCTGGTCGATCTCAATGACCTTGTCGAGGTTCTCGATGCCCTCCAGCGTGTCGTGCGAGCCCGGCTTGACCTTGGCGCCGTGCAGCTCCTGCGCCAGCCGCCGGTACAGCGTGTCGGTGATCAGCGAGCTCTTGCCGGAGCCGGAGACGCCCGTGATGCAGGTGAAGGTGCCGAGCGGAAACTCGACCGTGACGTTGCGGAGGTTGTTCTCCGTCGCTCCGATGAGCTTCAGGCGGTTGCCATTGCCCTCGCGACGGTCCGGCGGGATGGGAATTGCCCGTTTTCCGCTGAGATACTGGCCCGTCAGCGACGCATCGACCTGCTCGATCTGCTGCACCGAGCCCTCGGCGACCAGCTCGCCGCCGTGCTCGCCGGCGCCGGGGCCGATGTCGATGATCCAGTCGGCCGCGCGCATGGTGTCCTCGTCGTGCTCGACGACGAGCAGCGTGTTGCCGAGGTCGCGCAGGCGCTCCAGCGTGCGGATGAGCCGGTTGTTGTCGCGCTGGTGAAGCCCGATGCTCGGCTCGTCGAGGATGTAGAGCACGCCCATGAGACTGGAGCCGATCTGCGTCGCCAGCCGGATGCGCTGCGCCTCGCCGCCGGAGAGGGTGTTGGCCGAGCGGTCGAGCGAGAGGTAGTCGAGCCCGACGTCGACCAGGAAGCCGAGTCGCTCCCGAATCTCCTTCAGGATTTGCCGGGCGATGGTGAATTCCCGCACCGTCAGCGGCGCGCTGTCTTCGTGCGCCGGGTCGTCGGCGAGCTCGGTGAACCACGAGAGCGCCATGCGGATCGGCAGGGTCGTGATGTCGATGATTGACTTGCTCTGGATCAGCACGGAGAGCACTTCCGGCTTGAGCCTCGCGCCCTTGCACACGGGGCAGGGCCGGGCGGTCATGTACCGCTCGATCTCCTCGCGCATGTAGTCCGACTGGGTCTGACCGTAGCGCCGCCGCAGGTTCGGGACGACGCCCTCGAACGGGATCGAGTAGACACGCTGGCGACCGCGCTTGGACTGGTAGCGGACGCTGACCTTCTCGCTGCCGCTGCCATACAGGATCACGTCGAGCGCGTCGTCGGAGAGCTCGCGCACAGGCACATCGAGCGGGAAGTCGTAGTGCTCGGAGATGGCGGTGAGCAAGGCCGAGTACCAGGTGGAGTTCTCGAAGCCGCTGCGCATCCACGGCACGATCGCGCCCTCTGCCAGCGTGAGGTTCTTGTTCGGCATGATGAGGTCCGGATCGAACTCCATCTTCGTGCCGAGGCCAGTGCACTCCGGGCAGGCGCCGTGGGGCGAGTTGAAGGAGAAGTTGCGCGGCTCGAGCTCGCCGATGCTGATGCCACAGACATCGCATGCGAACTTTTCGGAGAAGGTCATCTCGTCGCCGTCGATGATCTGCACCTTCGCCAGACCCTCGGACATGCGCAGCGCCGACTCAAGCGAGTCGATCAGGCGGATGCGGTCCGGGTGCCCCTCGACGTCGATCTCTTCCGGATTCCCATGTCGAATGATGACGCGGTCGACGACGACTTCGATGGTGTGCTTCTTCGTCTTCGCGAGCTTGATCTCTTCGTCGAGGTCGCGGATGTCGCCGTCGACGCGCACGCGAACGAAGCCCTGCCGGCGGATCTCGTCCATCACGGCGACGTGCTCGCCCTTGCGGTCCCGGATTACCGGTCCGAGGATCATCAGCCGGGTGCCATCGGGCTGGGTGAGGATCTGGTCAGCCATCTGCTGAACCGACTGCTGCGAGATCGGCCGACCGCAGTTCGGGCAGTGCGGATGTCCGATGCGCGCGTAAAGCAGTCGCAGGTAGTCGTAGATCTCGGTGACGGTGCCGACCGTCGAGCGCGGGTTGCGCGAGGTTCCCTTCTGGTCGATGGAGATCGCCGGCGAGAGACCGTCGATGTGGTCGATGTCCGGCTTTTCCATCTGTCCGAGAAACTGGCGGGCATACGCGGAGAGGGATTCGACGTACCGCCGCTGTCCTTCGGCGAAGATGGTGTCGAACGCCAGGGACGACTTGCCGGAGCCGGAAAGGCCGGTGATGACGACAAGCTTGTCGCGCGGGATGTCGACGTCGATGTTCTTCAGATTGTGCTCGCGTGCGCCGCGGACGCGAATCTCATCGAGGTGATGCGGCATGAGGGGGACCTCCGGCGAGTGCGTGATCGCGCGGAACGAGGCGAGTGAGGTGAGGGGTCTGGAGAGGCGGCACATGTCGAAAAGGCGAACATGTGATCGCATCAACGGATTGTACCATGGCCGACCGTACACCTCCTTGACAACCGTCACAGGTGTCAGACACGAATGGTACACAGGAAAAGCGGTCACTCTCCGCCGCTTGTGCGATGCTCTATACTGAATGGCAACTCCGTTGATCGGGAGGAGTAGGAGCGCACCTCTCCCAGGGAGCCGATGGCCGACCGACTGCGAGCCGCGGCAGAGCAAGGTGCTCCGAACGTCGCCCGTGAGGTCCACCGGTGAGCGCACCATGGTGCGTCAGCCGGAGGCGGTCGCACCCGTTATCGTGCGTCGAGTGCGGCAGCGACGCTGCCGAAGCGAGGTGGTACCGCGGGTCGAACCCGTCCTGGCAGCAGGACGGGATTTTTGTATCCTGGCGCGATTGCGGCAACGAGCCGGAAAGAGACGTGAGCCAACAATGAGTGCAACCGGAATGTCCCCCGCCGTGTTCGAGGCGGGCGAGCTCGCCAACAGCTACGATCCCTCCGCGATCGAGCGGGGCATCTACGATTGGTGGGACGGCAAGGGGTACTTCGAGCCGGTGGATGAGAACGGCGAGGACCCGTTCGTCGTCGTGATGCCGCCGCCCAACCTCACCGGTGTGCTCCACGTGGGTCACGCGCTCTTCGTCGCGCTCGAGGACATCATGGTCCGCTACAACAGGATGAAGGGGCGCCCGGCGCTCTGGATCCCTGGTGCCGACCATGCTGGTATCGCCGGACAGCTCACCGTGGTGCGCCTGCTGGCGCAGGAAGGACTCAACCGGCACGATCTCGGCCGCGAGAAGTTCCTCGAGCGCACATGGGAGTATATGGACGCGCTGCGCCCGCGGGTGCGCGAGCAGATGAAGTCGCTCGGCGCATCGGCCGACTGGACCCGGTTCGCGTTCACGATGGATCCGGGTCCCGCGCGGGCAGTCCGCCACGTCTTCAAGCACCTCTACGACAAGGGGTTGATCTACCGCGGCGAGCGCATCATCTCGTGGTGCCCGAACGACCGCACCGCGCTCTCCGACCTCGAGGTCGTCTACAAGGACCAGCAGTCAAATCTCTGGCAGATCGCCTACCCGGTGGAGGGGAGCGACGAGCGCATCGTCGTGGCGACGACGCGACCGGAGACGATGCTGGGCGATACCGGCGTGGCGGTCCATCCGGATGATGCGCGGTACCGGCACCTGGTCGGAAAGCAGGTCCGCCTGCCGCTGGTCGACCGGCTGATCCCGATCGTCGCCGACGAGCACGTCGAGATGACGTTCGGCACTGGTGCGGTGAAGGTGACCCCGGCGCACGACCCGAACGACTTCGAGATCGCCCAGCGCACCGACCTTCCGGCGCTGATCGTCATGAACGAGGACGGCACGCTCAATGCCGAGGCAGGGGCGTTCGAGGGGATGTCCATGGCCGACGGGCGAAGGGCCGTGGTGGCCGCACTGGACGAGCAGGGATTCCTCGTCGGGATCGAGCCGCATGAGCACAGCGTCGGCACCTGCGATCGCTGCGGCTACGTGGTCGAGCCGCTGCTGAGCAAGCAGTGGTTCCTCGAGATGGCGCCGCTGGCGAAGCCAGCGCTGGATGCTGCCTACAACGGCGACGTCACCTTCGTGCCGGAGCGGTACAAGGGCGTCTACACGAACTGGCTGGAGAACATCCACGACTGGTGCATCTCGCGCCAGCTCTGGTGGGGTCACCAGATTCCCGTCTGGTACTGCGACGCGTGTGACCACACCTTCGCCTCGGTGGAGGAGACGGTGGAGAGGTGTCCCGAGTGCGGCGGTCCGGTGCATCAGGAGCCGGACGTGCTCGACACCTGGTTCTCGTCGGGCCTGTGGCCGTTCTCGACGCTCGGCTGGCCGGACCAGACCGAGGATTTGAAGCGGTTTTACCCCGGCGACGTGCTCGAGACCGGTTACGAGATCATCTTCATCTGGGTGGCGCGGATGGTCTTTTTCGGCATCGAGATCATGGGGGAGGTGCCGTTCCACACCGTCTACCTCCACGGCATCGTTCGCGACGACGAGGGCGCGAAGATGAGCAAGACCAAGGGGAACGTGATCGATCCACTCGAGGTTTCGGAGGAGTACGGGGCGGATGCGCTGCGCTACACGCTGGTGACCCAGGCATCGCCGGGCAACGACAGCCGTCTGAGCCTGCAGAAGGTGGAGGCGGGCCGCAACTTCGGCAACAAGCTCTGGAACATGACGCGCTTCGCGCTGCGCAGCTTCGACGCGAAGGACATCCCGGTCGACGAAAACGGACCGGTGCGCCCGGTCGACAACCTGGAGATCGTCGACCGCTGGATTCTGAGCCGACTCGACGACGTCACCGAGAGCGTGACCGGCCTGCTCGATCGCCATCTCTATGGCGAGGCGGGTCGGCAGGTTTCCGACTTCCTCTGGAGCGAGGTCGCCGACTGGTACATCGAGGCGGCGAAGGTGCGGCTGCGCGAGGAAGGCGACGCGGCGAGGATGGTTGGGCGGGTGATCGTCTACGTGCTGGAGCGCAGCCTGCGTCTGCTGCACCCGTACATGCCGTTCATCACGGAGACCCTCTGGCAGCAGCTGCCGCATGCCGGCGAGTCGATCATGATCGCGCCGTGGCCGACGGCCGGTGTGCGGGATGCGGCGGCGAAGCGCCATGTCCGCGCGATGATGGAGCTTGTGCGTGGCATCCGCAACGCGCGCACCGAGGCTGGTGTGGAGCCGGCGCGGTGGATCGCTGCGACCGTGTACGCCGGCGAGCACCTCGATGCCTTCGAGCAGCTCCGAGGCGAAATCGGGTTCCTCGCCAGGATCGACAGTGAGCGCCTGACGCTGCAGACGGGTCAGCCGGACCAGTCGGGTACCGCGATCACCGTGGTCGCGGGCGATGTGATGGCGTCGTTGCCGCTGGAGGGCATGGTCGATCTCAATGCGGAGCGGGCGCGGCTCGAAAAGGAGCTGGATGAGGCGCGGGCCGAGCACGATCGCGCCGAAAAGCAGCTCTCGAACGAGTCGTTCGTCTCGCGCGCGCCCGAGCAGGTCGTCCAGACACAGCGGGACCGTCTCGAACGGGCGAAGGAGCAGATCGCGGTGATCGAGCAGCGGCTGGCCGCCCTCGCCGATGCCTGAGTCTGCCGAGGTCGAGCGAAGCTGGCTGGCGCGGCACCCGGTCGAGGTCGCGTGGGACCTGATCGGGTGCGTGCTGCGGATCGAGCGCGATGGTGTCGCGGTGGCGGGGAGAATCGTCGAGACAGAGGCGTACGCCGGTCCGCTTGACCTCGCGTCGCACGCCAGCCGGCTCAGCGGCGCGCGCGAGGTGATGGCCGGTGCGCCGGGTACCGTCTACACCTATCTGTCCTACGGCATTCACACGATGATGAACATCGTGGCGCACGAGGAAGGGGAAGGCGGCGCCGTGCTGCTCCGCGCGATCGCGCCGGTTGCGGGCATCGAGGTGATGTGCGAGCGGCGCAATGGAGTCGCGCTGGAGCGTCTCGGCCAGGGGCCGGGCAGCCTCGGACAGGCGATGGGCATTCGTCTGTCCGACCTCGGCACGGACCTGATCGCGTCACCCGAGTGGACGCTCCTGCACGGCGAGCCGGCCGCGAGCATTCATGCTGGCCCGCGCGTCGGCATCAGCAAGGCCGTCAACGCGCCGTGGCGCTTTTTCGAGCACCCGAGCGGATTCGTTTCGCGCCATCGCACAGGTGTGCCGATCACCCGTGCGAGCGTGAGATCACTGATACCGCCGGCCGGGGCACCCATCGAGTGAGTCGACTATCCTGCACGTGCAGGAACGCAGCGACGCGAGGCACGCCATGACGATCCGACTCCTCACCGAAGAGACCATAGGGAAGATCGCCGCCGGCGAGGTGGTCGAGCGGCCTGTCTCGGTCGTGAAGGAGCTGATCGAGAACGCGATTGACGCAGGCGCGACCCGCATCGACGTGGAGATCGCCGGCGGCGGCTCCGAGCGCATCCGCGTCTCGGACAACGGGGTCGGCATGGCTCGCGACGATCTCGAGCTGGCGCTACAGCGGCACGCGACGTCCAAGCTGACCGTCTTCGACGACCTCGAGGCGCTCCAAACGCTCGGGTTCCGCGGGGAGGCGTTGCCGAGCATCGCGGCGGTGTCGCACTTCTCCGTTCGCACCGCCGCCGCGGGCGAGACGACCGGCGCGCAGCTGGTCTCGTTGTTCGGCGCGCGGCCCTCGGTGTCGACCGTCGCGGCAGCGAAGGGAACGGTGGTCACGGTCGAGGATCTCTTCGGCAACGTGCCGGCGCGGCGCAAATTCCTTCGGCAACCGGGCACCGAGGCGACGTATATCTCGCGCCTGATCAGTGCCTACGCCGCGAACCGCAGCGACATCGCGTGGTCGCTGGCCTCCGACGGGCGCAAGTCGATCACCACGCAGGGGACAGGCGACGACATCCAGGCGGCGGTCGGCATCTATGGCACCGAGCTCGTTGACGCCGTGCTGCCGATCTCCTCACGCGCCGAAGGCGCATTCGTTGAAGGCGTGGTGGTGTCCGGCTGGGTCTCGGCGCCGCGGGTATCCCGGTCGCACCGGCAGAATCTGTTCTTCTTCGTCAACGGCCGGCTGATTCAGCACCGATCGCTCGTCTACGCGCTCGAGGAGGCCTATCACAGCCTGCTCATGGTCGGCCGGCACCCGCTCGGCATGGTGCGGATCGAGCTGGACCCCCGCGCGGTCGACGTCAATGTCCATCCGACCAAGGCGGAGGTGCGGTTCGCCGACGAGCGCGCGGTGGCCCGCGCCGTGCAGCGCGCTGCGCACGCCGCCCTGACGCTGCAGCAGCAGGACGTGCTGCCGGAGGTCGCCTTCGAGCGTCCTCAGGGACCGCCCTCGGTCAACCAGACCTTCTTCCAGAGCCACCAGATGGGCTCCTCACAGGATGTCCCGCATCGGCGGACCGTTGACCATGACGAGCTCGGCGACACCCCGCCACGGTCACTGGAGCACCGCTCGGGTATCCCAGTGATGCGCGTGCTGGGTCAGGTCAGCGGGACGTACATCATCGCTGAAGGGCCGGGAGGCATGTTCCTGATCGACCAGCACGCCGCGCACGAGCGGATCATGTACGAGAAGCTGCTGGGGCAGGTGGCGACGCACAAGATCGATCGCCAGCCGCTGCTCGACCCGCTCGTGGTCGACCTCGCGCCGCACGAGCTGGCCGTGCTGGAGCGCTCAACCAGCGAGCTGAACGACATCGGCTTCGAGCTGGACATGTTCGGGGAGCAGTCGGTGATCATCCGGGCGGTGCCGGCGATCATGCAGCGGGTCGACATCCGCGAGCGGATTCACCACATCCTGGAGGAATTGGCGGAGGGCGGTTCCGGCGAGTCCTGGCTCGACTCGGTCGCGATCAGTGCGGCGTGTCACACGTCGATCCGGGCGGGACAGGCGCTTTCGCTCGATGAGATGCGCGAGCTGGTGGCGCAGCTGGAGCGGACGCAGCAGCCCCGTGCCTGCGGCCACGGTCGCCCGACGATGCTGCACATGTCGCAGACCGACCTCGAGAAGCAGTTCTCGCGGCGCTAGGTGGAGCGCCGCAGGGCGATCTGTGGATCGCTCTCACGGTAAAGCCCGCGGCGACCGTTAAGCCACACCTGCAGCACGTCCCGCACGTTTTGGAGCGTGTCGCGCACCGGGTTGACCTTGCTGCTGGAACCATACTCCCACGTTACCGGCAGCACTGACACGCACATGCCGAGCTGTCGCGCGACATACAGGAGCTCGACGTCGAAGGCGGTCACCCGGGGTGCGGTGACCGTTTCGTCGCCGCGATAGAGGTGGACGAGCGGAAGGATGCGGTCACGGGCGTCGCGCGTCATGAACTTGAAGCCGCACTGGGTGTCGTGGATGCCCGGGAGCAGGAGGCTGCGGACAAGACCGTTGAACACTCGACCCATCACGTGCCGGTACCCGGGCTCGCCGATCCGGCTGGAGCCGCTTCCCTCGCGCGAGCCGATCGCCACGTCGGCGCCGCTCGCCAGCCGATCGAGGGCGACGTGCAGGTTCGGCAGTGGTGTCGCAAGGTCGGCATCCATGAACCCGATCACCGGCTTCGTCGCTTCGGCGAGTCCGGCGAGCACCGCGCGTGCCTTGCCACCATGCGGGAGTGCCAGCACACGGAGATCGCGGAACCGGCCGGCGAGAGCCGCGACGATGGCTCGCGTCTCATCGGTGCTGCCGTCATCGGCGACGATGACCTCGGCATCGATGACGGAGCGATCGAGGAAGTCGGCGACAGCTTCGAGCGAGCGGGCGATCCGCTCCGATTCGTTGTATACAGGGATGACAATCGACACGCCTGTCAGGTGCTCGCCATCGGATGCGGGTGTGTGCAGCGAATCCACCAGATGGTTGCTCCTGCGCGCTCGGGCTCAACTCGAATCGAAGTCTAGCACGCACCGAGAGCTGTCTTGCCGCGCGGGAGACTCCCATGAGACCTACTCTCTACCTCTACCGGTCCTGCTCATCATGCCGGAACGCGGCCGCTGTTCTGGAGCGTCACGGCGTCGACTACGAGCCGCGAGAGTTCTTCAAGGAGGCGTTCAGCCGGGAGGAGCTCGATGGCGTTCTGGAGCGAGCCGGCATGACGGCATCGGAGCTGGTGGCGACGCGAAGCACCGTGTACCGCAACGAGCGGCTGGGCGAGCAGGATCTCTCGGATGAAGATTTGCTGCAACGGATGCTCGCCGAGCCGCGGCTGATCCGGCGCCCGATTCTCGTGACGGATGACGGCGTGACGGTTGGGTTCAACCGGGACACGTACGAGGAAGCGGCGAAGGCGCTCGCGGGCGACTCGTCGGCGTGAGCGAAGAACACATCACAACTCGAAAGGACATCGCATGACTCTGGCGTTCGGCGCGCATGTATCGATATCTGGCGGGGTGGACAAGGCGTTTGCCCGTGGCGAGGAATTCGGGATGGAGGCCATCCAGGTCTTCACCAAGAACGAGCGCCAATGGAAGGGAAAGCCGCTCGAGGATGACGTGATCGAGCGGTGGTTCGCCGAGCGGGCGCGGACCGGGATCGACAGGATCGTCACGCACGCCTCGTACCTGATCAACCTCGCCTCGCCCAAGGATGACTTGCGTACCAAGTCGATCCTGGCGTTCCAGGACGAGCTCGAGCGCTGTGACACGCTGGGTATTCCCGGGCTCGTGATCCACCCGGGCTCGCACACCGGCAGCGGTGAGGAGGTCGGGCTCGCGACGATCGCGATGTCGCTCAACCGCATCCACGAGTACCTGCCGGACGTGAAGACGAAGACGCTGCTTGAGACGACAGCGGGGCAGGGCACGAACCTCGGCAGCACCTTCGAGGAGCTTGCGACGATCATCGATCAGGTGGAGGCGAAGGACCGCGTGATGGTCTGCCTCGACACCTGCCACATCTTCGCCGCTGGCTATGATTTCCGGACGCCGGAGGGATACGCCGAGGTAATGGGGCTGTTCGACGAGGTCATCGGAATCGACCGGCTCAAGGCGATCCACCTCAACGACTCGAAGAACCCGCTGGGAAGCAAGAAGGACCGCCACGAGCATATCGGCGAGGGTGAGATCGGCATCGACGGCTTCCGTCACCTTGTGAACGACGCACGGCTCGACGGCATTCCGGCGCTGCTCGAGACAGACAAGGGCGACAATAACGATGAGGACGGTCGCAACCTCGCGACGCTGCGCGGGCTGGTCGGTGCCGGCGTTGCCTGACGCGCAGGCCAAAACGCCGTTGAGAACGAAGAACCCGCCCAAACTGGGCGGGTTCTTCGTTCTGGTATCGCTTGCCTGGCGTGACTAGTACAGCTCGGAGGCGTTGTCGCGGAAGCGGTCGTACCTGGTCGGCGCGTTCGTGTTCTGGTTATCCGGCCCAACGCCCGACTCCCACCAGTTCGGCATCTGGCCACCGATCTGCGCGAGCTCGGTCTTGGTGTAGATCAGGCCGTCGCGCTCGAGCACCGAGAGCTCGTACTCGTGGCTCATGGTGATCGCGTCGACAGGGCACACCTGCGAGCAGAGCCCGCAGAACATGCAGCGCCCGGCCTTGAGCACGAACTCGCCCAACTCGCGGTCGCCCTCGTCGGAGGCGACGATGTTCATCTCCAGGCAGGTCGTCGGGCAGATGCGCGCGCAGAGGCCGCAGGCGACACACAGCGGCTCGCCGGTTTCCGGATCCGCGCGCAGCGAGGGCAGGCCACGAAAGCGGGGGGACATCGGCCGCTTCTCTTCGGGGTACTCGATCGTCGCCTTCGGCACGGCGAGACGCTTGAGGGTGGTCGTGAATCCCTTGACTTCGTCAAACATCGGTGGGTTTCCTCTTCCGCGTGTCGTTCACAGGTCCCGGTTTGTGGTCATCTTCATGCTCAGGCGAGGTTCGTTACTACTGGCTTCAGCCCGTTGTCGCGATCCAGCACCAGTACCCCGTCGCCACCCGGTGTCGCCACCGGAGTGACAATGCCGCCGCGCTCGAGGTAGGCGTAGGAGATCCCGTTATAAGCCGGCACCACCGTCGCGATCTCTCGCATGATATGCGATGGATGGCTGTACTCCATCTGGTAGCCGAACCGTGCAGCGATCTCGGCGAGCAACTCCATGGTGGAGCGGGACTCGCCCATGGCTGGAACTGCGGAGCGAACCCGCTGGACGGTCCGGTCGAAGGAGGTGAAGGTGCCATCCTTCTCGAGGTTCGCCGCCACAGGCAGAAGTACCGTCGCGATCGCCGCGAGCGGCGACTCGTAGGAATCGGCAACGACAAGGAACTCGAGCTTTTGCAGCGCTTCGAAGAGCCGAGGATCCGGGAAGAACGACCGCGTGCGCGGACCGCCCTCGATCCACATCGCCTTGATCGAGCCAGCTTCGATCGCCTCGATCAGCCGGTCGACGCCGATGCCGGGCTCTGTCGGGAGCGCCTTCTTCTGAACGTAGCCGTTCGATGTCGCGACCTGGCCGGCCCAACGTGACTCCCAGATGGTCTCGAGATTCGCTCGAGCTGCAGCATCGGTCACGGGCATGCCGCCTGGAAGCAGGTCGGGTACCACACCCATGTCGGTCGTGCCCTGGAAGTTTGCCGGCCCGCGCGGGTTGGCGATGCCGCCGCCCGCCTTGCCGAGGTTGCCGGTCAGGATCGAGAGGTTGGTGCATGCCTCGGCGATCTCGCGGGCGTCCGGGTACTCCTGACCCGCGGTGACGTCGTACTCGTGTGCGACGGTGTGCACCACAGCTCCAGCCCGCTCGCCGGGAGCCGCCGCGAGCTCGCTCTCGTCAAGGTGGCTGGTCACGAACAGGCGCGCGGTGGCGACGATGTCGTCCGCCGGCACGCCGGTGACCTCAGCCACGCTCGGAAGGTCGATGCCCTTGAGCCGCTTGACGAGGCCAGCAACGTCGGCGTCGCCCGGGTTCTGCAGGTTCAACGCGACGATGGACGCCGAGATCGCGTCAATGACCTGGTGGGTCGTGCCGGGGTTCGGCTTCAGCCAGATCGCGGCGCGATCGCACAGCAGGTAGTGCTCTGTCGAGACGACGGCGATGCGCGCTTCGCGGTAGAGGCGCGAATGGTTGATCCAGTAAGAGAAGACCGGTGCTGCTTCGAAGACCGACGGGCCGACCACGAGCATGTTGTTGACGTCGGTGAAGAATTCCTGCTGGTTGTTCGTGTTCGATACTGGCAGGCCGAGCGTCCGGCGTGTCGCCTGCTCGACCGCGACCTGCCGCGGCGACATCACGCGGTCGACGTTGTTGGACTGCATCACCGCCCGCGAGAACTGCTGGAGCGCGTACGCCTCCTCGTTGGTGTTGTCGCCGGAGGCGAGGGCCGCGAAGCTCGTTCCCTGGTAGTGGGCGAGGCGCTCGGCAACCTCCTCGATTGCCTCCTCGATGTCGACCTCGTAGGCGCGACCGTCGTTGTCGCGGACGCGAGCGTGGTACACGCGGTCGGGACCCTGAACGATCTCGTGGCCCCAGCGCCCCTTCTCGCAGGTGTAGCCGTGGTTCACGCCGCGCTCCCAGAGATGGGTAGTGCGGCGGACGATGCCCTTGTGGGACTCGATGTTGAGCGTGCATCCGACGTCGCAGAACCCACAGATCGTCTCGGTGGTGTCGAGCTCCCACGGGTGGTGGCCGAAATGCCGGTCCGTGAGAGCGCCCACCGGGCAGACCGCGATGCACATGCCGCAATTGGTGCAGCTGTTCTCTTCAAGCGGGCGGCCGAACGACGTCGTGATGGTCGCCTCAAGCGAGCGGTTGCTCTGCTCGATGGCGATGACACCGATCATCTCGTCACAGACGCGGGTGCACCGGTTGCACATGATGCAGCGATCCCACTTGTAGTCGATGGTATCGCTGAAGTGCTCGTATGGTTGCGCCAGCTTCGGCCGCCGGTAGGGGTTGGCGTTGATGTTGTGCAGGTACGTGTTGTCCTGCAGGTAGCACTCGCCGGACTTGTCGCAGGTGGGGCAGTCGAGTGCGTGGTCGATGAGGTACATCTGCAGGATGTACTGGCGCGCCTGCATGGAATCAGGCGAGTGGGTGAGAACCTCGGCGCCGTCCTGGAAGACCGCGGCGCAGGACTCCACGAGACCGCCACGGCGGCCGAGCGTTTCCACCGTGCAGATCCGGCATGAGCCCCACGGGCGGAGCAGCGGCTGGTAACACAGGTTCGGAACCTCGATGCCGGCCATGCGGGAGGCTTCGAGGATCGTGGTGCCGGCCGGAACCGTTACTTCCTGACCGTTGATGAGTCCGGTCACCATCTGCTGCTGCGTTGCTGCCACCATAGTGCCTGAGATGCCTCCGTTTGCCGGCGATCAGAGTTCCTGCCTTGGGGTCGATCCGCACGCTTCGGTCGCCTGCCGTCAAGCTCGCCTCACCCGGGGCGAAATCTGGCTGGGTGACCGCGTCGAATCGGTCGCACATGCGCGCACGCCGGGGTGGTGTACCGCCGGGTACATTCAGCACGATGGTAGCACAAATGTCCGCCAAGGCCGGGCAAATCCGGCGCGGGTTCCGTGCTGTGGACGAAACAGGCTATCCTTTTCGGAGCAGCCCTCGATGACCAAGTTTGCGGGGGTGATTCGACTCCTCAGCACCTGGGCTGGCAGCCCTTGTGCCGCACAGCTTCCGGGAGAACGTTTGTGCCTGCACACGCAACAGAACGGACCTATCGAACCGTTATCGGGCTCGAGGTTCACGCGCAGATCCTGACGGAATCCAAGATGTACTGTCGGTGTTCAGCGAACTATTCGGACGCCCCGCCGAACACGCACGTCTGTCCGGTCTGTCTCGGTCTTCCGGGGGCGCTCCCGGTGATCAACCGCGCGGCCGTCGAGACGGTGATCCGCACCGGAATCGCCCTCAACTGCGAGATCGCGCGCGATTCCAAGATGGACCGCAAGAACTACGTCTATCCCGACCTTCCCAAGGGCTACCAGATCTCCCAGTACGACCTGCCGCTCTGCGGCAAGGGCGCGCTGACCTTCGAGGTCGACGGCGAGGCGCGCACGGCGGGTATCACCCGGGTGCATATTGAGGAAGACACCGGACGGCTGGTCCACGATCAGCATGACGAGGGCGACAGCCTGGTCGACCTGAATCGGTCGGGCGTACCGCTGATGGAGATCGTCGGCGAGCCGGACCTTGGGTCACCGGAGGAGGCGCGCGAGTACCTGGTTGCCCTGCGGCAAATCCTTCGCTACATCGGCGCATCGTCCGGCAATATGGAAGAAGGCGCCTTCCGCTGCGACGCCAACATCTCGATTCGGTCGGAGGATGGCGAGTTCATTGGCCCCAAGGTCGAGATCAAGAACATGAACTCCTTCCGCGCGGTGGAGCGGGCGCTTCGGTTCGAGGAGGAGCGGCAGCGCAAGGCCGCCGATGCCGGCGAGGAGATGATCCAGGAGACGCGGGGCTGGGTTGACGCGCAGGGCGTGACGACCTCGCAGCGGACCAAGGAGCAGGCGCACGACTACCGCTACTTCCCCGAGCCCGACCTGCCACCGCTGCGCATGCAGCCTGCGGACATCGACCGAATCCGGGTCTCTCTGCCAGAGCTGCCCGCGCAGCGACGGCGGCGCCTTGTCGACGATCTCGGGTTGCCGCATGGCGACGTCGTGACGCTGACCGCCGAGCGAGTGGTGGCCGACCTGTACGAGGAAGTGGTCGAGGGCAAGGACGCGCGCTTCCAGCGGGCGGCGGCGAACTGGATCGTGAATGACATCATGGGATTGGCGCGCTCGCACGGCCTGGCTCAGGATCGCCTGCCGCTGTCGGCTGGGCAAATCCGCGAGCTCGTCGAGGGCGTAGAGGAAGGCAAGCTCACTGCGCGCGCCGCGAAAGACCTGCTGCCGCAGATCGAGGACGGCGAGATGCCGATGCAGGCGGCGGAGCGGCTGAACCTGCTCTCGCTCGACGATGCCGACGTGGTGACGAAGGCCGCGATGGAGGCGATCGAGGCGAACCCCGCCGTGGTGCAGGACTACCTCGGAGGCAAGAAGGCGGCTGTCGGCAGGCTCATCGGTGAGACGATGAAGCGAACCGGCGGCCGGGCGAAGCCGGACGCGGTTCGGGCAGCGCTGCTCGAGCTGCTGAGTGACATGGAGGAGGCGTAGGACTCCCGATTCAACTTCGGTGAGCGCCCCACTGTCCATCACAGGAGGACAAACGTCAGCATGGTAACGGTCGACACGGTCAAGGAAGACGTCAGTGTACCCGAGTCGTCGGAGGACGAAGACCTCTTCGACGTCGCGGTAAAGCAGTTCCACATCGCCGCCGATGTATTGCAGCTTGAGGATGGTATACGTGCGGTCCTGTCCCATTGTGAGCGCGAGCTCACAGTCAATTTTCCGGTGGAGATGGATGACGGTTCGGTCCAGGTATTCACCGGGCATCGCATCCAGCACAACAGCGGACCCGGCCCAACGAAGGGGGGCATCCGGTATCACCAGAGTGTGACGCCCTCTGAGGTGAAGGCGCTGGCGATGTGGATGACCTGGAAGTGCGCGGTGGTCGGACTGCCGTTCGGCGGCGCGAAGGGCGGCGTCCAGGTCAATCCCAAGCTGCTCTCGATGAACGAGCTCCAGAACCTGACGCGACGATTCACAACCGAGATCCAGCCGCTCATCGGCCCGAACAAGGACATCCCCGCGCCGGACGTCAACACGAACTCCCAGATCATGGCGTGGATCATGGACACGTACTCCATGAACGTCGGGTACTCCGAGCGTGGAATCACGACCGGCAAGCCGCTTGTTCTCGGCGGTTCCGAAGGCCGCGACGAGGCGACCGGTCGAGGCACGGTATTCGCCGTTGAAGAGGCCGCGCGCTATCGCGATCTCGACCTCTCGACAGCCCGGACCATCGTCCAGGGTTTCGGGAATGCCGGCTCGGTGGCCGCCCGGCTGATGGGCCAGCGCAACCGGTCGCCGGTCGTGGCCGTAAGCGACTCCACCGGAGGCATTTACAACCCGGAGGGTCTCGACCTCGAGGCGGTGGCCGCCGCCAAGGCGCGGACGGGTACGGTCCAGGGCTATCCCGATGCCGAGAAGGTCACCAACGAGGAGCTGCTGGAATTGCCATGCGACGTGCTGATCCCGGCCGCGATGGAGGGGCAGATCACCCGCCGCAATGCCGACAGGATTCAGGCGAGCATCATTGCGGAGGCGGCGAACGGCCCGACGTCACCGGCAGCCGACGAAATTCTCTACGACAAGGGCGTGCTGCTGATTCCGGATATCCTCGCCAACGCCGGCGGCGTCACGGTTTCCTACTTCGAGTGGGTGCAGGCGCTGCAGGCGTTCCCGTGGACGCTGGAGCAGGTAAATGACCGGTTGCGCCAGGTGATGCAGCAGGGCTTCCAGCAGGTCACGCAGAAGTCGTCCGAATACGGCGTGCACATGCGGACCGCCGCCCTGGTGAGAGCCATCGAGCGGGTCGCGGAGTTCACGCGCGTGCGAGGGATCTATCCGTAGACCGGTTCCTGAGCAGCAGAGTGATGCAGAAGCCGGGCTGCACCAGCAGCCCGGCTCGTCGTCTTCTGGTCGCGTGTCTCCCCGACGGCGCTACTGATTGAGCATCTGCCGAAGCTCGTCTTCCTGATTGGCGTGCGCGACGATGATCAGCTCATCGCCGGGAAGCACCTCGGTGTTCGGCTGGGCAATGACCGGGTCCGGACCGCGAATGATTGCGGCGACGACGCAGTTGACCGGAAAGTGAATCTCGGAGACGCGCTTGCGGGCAACCTGCGAGTCCTCGGTCACCTTGGCTTCGACGATCGCGAGGTCGTCGTGACGCAGGTTCAGCAGGTGGACGAAGGACTTTTCGGGGATCTTCTGCTCGATCAGCTTGAGGATGTGCTCTGTCTGGCTCACGGTAACATCGATGCCGAGCCGCTGGAAGATCGCCTCGTTTTTTGGATTGTTCACGCGAGCGATGGCGCGGGGCACATGGAACTTCGCCTTCGACATCTGGCAGATGACGAGGTTGTCCTCGTCCTCGCCCGTGACAGCGATCACCACGTCAGCGCGCTGGGCGCCCGCCTCGCTGAGCACCGCCGCCTCTGCGCCATCCCCGGCGATCACCACCGAGCCGAGTCGTTCGTTGAAAACGTCGACCTTGAGGCGGCTGCGCTCGATGAGCAGCACCTCGTGGCCTTCGACGAGGAGGGTTTTGGTCAGGTAATAGCCGACTTTTCCGCCACCCACAACAATGATGTACATCTAGATTTCCTCGTCGTCCGGCAGGACATCGTTGAGCTGATCGATGATGATCGCTGCGATCGTCGTGGTGGGGCAGACAGTGCGGAGCCCGAGCCGACGGTAGGTGTCCTCACGAACCGGGTCGTAGATGCGCACGATGACGTGTTTCACATCGAAGACGGTATGCGCGACCTGTGCGGCCATGATGTTGCGGTTGTCGCCATTTGTGACCGCGATGAAGACGTCTGCATTCTCGATACCGGCACGGCGGAGGACATCCTCGTCGATGCCGGTGCCGATCAGCGTGTCTCCGCCGAAGTTCTCGCCAAGGCGACGGAACGCCTCCGGATTGGTGTCGACGACGGACACCTGGTGTCCGTGCTGGTCAAGGATCGCGGAAACTCGCGCTCCGACGCGTCCACACCCCATCACTACGACGTTCATGACCACTCCATCGATTCGGTTATCCAGTCGGGAAGCGCCTGGCGGATCACGATCACCTCGCACGGCGCGTGCTTGAGCACATAGTCCACCGTGTCGCCGACCGTGAGGCGGCCGAATTGCCGGCGAAGGCTGGCGCCGATGATGACCACATCCGCGTTCTTGTCTGTCGCCTCATCCACGATCGCCGCGCCGGCCGCCCGGGCCTGAAGGAGCTCGGTATACACCTGGCCGGACTGGGGGTCGAGGGACGAGCGAAGTGTCTCGGCGGAATGCCGGAGCACCATCTCGCCGCGGTTCACCTCATCGGGCAGCTCGGCGTCGAGCGGCATCGATTGATCGACTTCCACGACGTAGACGAGGGTTACCTCGACCTGTTGTCGGTAGCAGATGCGCCGGACCGAATCCAGCAGCCTGCTGTCGATGGTGCCGCCGGAGACAGGCACAACCATTCTGAAACTGGTTTGCACCCGTTCATCGGCACGAGGGCGAAATGAGGAACGGAAACTTACCACGTGTGAGTGTCCTTTTCCCTTGATTCAACAGGCGATAGTATCCACCCTGGTGGGTGGTTTTGCAACAGGACGATGGGCACGGCTACTGGCTCCGGGTTTCCGCCGCGAGCGACTGATGGTTTCGGCGGAGATGGACCAGGATCGCGCCGATGTCGGTTGGTGTGACGCCGGGGGTGCGCCGTGCCTGCGCGATCGTGGCAGGTGGGCGCTCGGCGAGTCGTTGCACCGCCTCGACCCGCATGCCGATGACCTGCCTGAAGTCCAGGTCTGCCGGTACGGGCTGGTCGTCGGCATCCCGATGGCGCGCCGCCTCCTTGCGCTCCTTGTCGATGAACGCCCTGTAGCGGATGGCGATCTCGGCCTGATGCTCGACGTGAGCTGGGAGTGGAGGCTCGTCCCACAGGTCGAGCGCGCGAAGCGCGCCGATCACCGAGCCAAGCGGCAGTCCCGGCCGGCGGGCGAGATCAAGGGCGGTCATGGACCGGTTCACTGGCGCTATGCCGGCTTCCTGCAGTGCGGACGCATGGCGCGGGTTGTCGCCGAGCCAGGTCGAGCCGAGCCGCTCGACGGTCCGGTCGATCTGTTGCTGGTCGGATTTCACCGCCTCGCGCCGCTCCGTTGAGATCAGATCGTGGGCCGCCGCGATCTCGCCGAGGCGCCGGTCGGCGGTGTCCCGACGCAGGAGCAGCCGGAACTCTGCCCGCGAGGTCAGCATCCGGTACGGCTCCTCGAATGGAAGCGTGACCAGATCGTCGATCATCACGCCGATGTAGCCGTCGTCTCGTCCGAGCTTGAGCGGCGTTCGGTCAAGCGCGCGCGCCGCGGCATTGGTACCGGCAACGACCCCCTGGCCAGCAGCCTCCTCATAGCCGGACGTGCCGTTGACCTGCCCAGCGAGGAAGAGCCCGGCGACGCGTGTGCTTTCGAGCGTGTGCATCAGCTCCGTCGGGTCGACCGCGTCGTACTCGACCGCGTACCCGTATCGCGTGATGCGTGCGTTTCGGAGACCGGGGATCTCGGGCAGGATCGCCTCCTGCACGTCGGGCGGCAGGCTGGTGCTGAGCCCCTGGATATACGCCTCATGCGAGCGCCAGCCCTCCGGCTCGATGAAGATCGGGTGCGACTCCTTGTCGGCGAAACGACCGACCTTGTCCTCGATGGACGGACAGTACCGAGGTCCGGTGCCCTGGATCGAGCCGTTGTACATCGGCGCGCGGTCGAGGTTGGCGCGGATGATCTCGTGGGCCGCGCTCGTCGTCCAGGTCTGGTAGCAGGGAACCTGGAGCCGTCCACCGCGCGCTTCCGGCGTGCTGAAGATGCCCGACCGCGCTGCTGGCAGCACGACCGGCTCGAGCTCGCCGATGACACCCTCGCGGCTGAGCCAGAGTGGCTGGTCGTCGCCCGGCTGGACCACGGTCTCCGAGACATCGATGGTTCGCGCATCAATTCGTGGCGGCGTGCCGGTCTTGAAGCGCCGAAGGCGAATGCCCAGGTCGAGCAGGGAACCGGCAAGCGCGCCGTCAGCGGCGTCCCCAGCGCGACCGCCAGCGACGCTGCTCTCGCCGGAGACCATGCGCGCACGCAGGAAGGTGCCCGCGGTCACGACAATGCTCGGCGCGTGGATCGTGCCCGACACGCTGGTCGTGATGCCAACCACCCGAGCCGGTCCAGCGGTGTGGGTGTCCTCGAGGATGACGCCGGTCGCCGCATCCTGGAGGAGCTCGACACGATCCTGCGTCTCGAGTTCCTCCTTCATCAACATCGCGTAGAGGGACTTGTCGCACTGGGCGCGAACGGCTCGCACGGCGGGCCCCTTGCTGGTGTTGAGCTCGCGGATCTGCATGGCGGAGCGATCGGCGACGCGCGCCATCGCGCCCCCAAGGGCGTCAATCTCGGCCACGATGTGGCTCTTGCCGGGTCCGCCGATCGACGGGTTGCACGGCATGTAGCCGGTACGGTCGAGGTTTGGCGTCACCACCAGCGTGCGGCATCCCGCGCGCGCCGCAGCGAGTGCCGCCTCGGACCCGGCATGGCCGGAACCCACGACGATCACGTCGTAGCTTTTCGAGCGAATGGTCATGAGTGAGGGCGTCTCATCAATGATGCGTATCCACTCCGGATGGCACACACCATGCGGAATACGAGGGGAGGGATTTGTGCCAGCCTCCCAAAGCAGGTCTATGATAGGACAATGGTCAATGCGGTTCATTGGCGGCACTACGGTGATCAGCGGAAGGTTGGCGGACTATGGAACGACAGGAGACGGTCTTTGCGCGTGGCGCGAAGATCGTGGGCGTTGCCGGCCTGGTTGCAGGGATCGTCGGCGGCCTGGCAGGGCGCACATTGCAGGGCAGGCAGCAGGCGTCCATGCAGGATCGACTCCAGCGCGCGATGGATGATCTGACGGCAGGTGATGGCTCGGCAAGACGATCGCTCGCAGGCGCTGTGTCGGATCTCTCGGAATCGGCAAGATCCGACTTCGAGGGGGCGATCGCCTCGGGCCGGAAGCGCCGAAAGGAGTCCAGAAAGAAGCAGGCGCAGCTGAAGGCGTCGGGCATGGCCTTCGGCGACTACATGCGTCTGGCGCTCAAGGACGGTGCCGGACGGATCGGCGAGAGCCTGCAGGAGGCGTTGGGCCAGACGAGCGAGTCCCTGAAGCCCTATGCCGACGACCTCGCCGATACATCGAAGAAGGCGAAGAAGCAGCGCAATAAGGCGCGGAAACAGGCACGTGCGGCCGCAGATGATCTCGAGGCACGGACCAGTGAAGGGCGGAAGAACCTGATGAAGCTACGCAAGGACGCGCGAAAGATCTCTGAGGATCGACTGCACAAGCTTGAGGATTTTGGCCAGGAGGCGCTGGACAAGCGCGTGAAACCGTCACTGGAGAAGGCGGGAGCGACGGCGGCCGTAGTCGCCGCCGAAGCACGGAAACGATTCGAGGAGGAGGCGAAGGAGCTCGAAAAGCGATACGAGCAGGCGAAGCCGACGCTCGAGAAGTCGGCAGAGCACTACGGGGAGCGTGCCAGCGAGCTTCGCGAGGAGCTGCGAAAGCTGGCTGACGAGCGTGCGAAGGACGCCGAACGGCTGTTCCATGAGAGCGCCGGGCAGGCGCGGCACCTGGCGCACGATGCCTCCGAGGGGGCAAAGGTCGGGGCGGTCCACGCCCGCGATGTCGCGCACGATGCTGGTGTGTCAGCGAAGGAGGGCGGGAAGAGCGCCGGTTCGCTGCTGCTCTGGCTGACGATCGCCGGTGGCGTGCTCTACCAGGTCTTCCTCAACGACGACCAGAAGCGCAAGGCGCGCGAGCTCGCGACGTCAGCCTTCCATGAGGGAATGGCGATCTACCAGGATGTGCGTGGCGAGAACGCGGAGTTCTCGGCCTAGCTCCACAAAGGCAGTCCCGACGCAGAGTGGCCCCGGCGCCAGCCGGGGCCACTCTTGTGTTTGTGTTGTGTCGTTGCGCGTTGTCTACGCGACCGGGCTGGACTGGCCGCGCTTCACGGCCGCACCGTGGCAGTGCTTGTACTTCTTGCCACTCCCGCACGGGCACGGCTCGTTTGGTCGGATCTTTCGACCCTTGCGGCGAACGGTGGCCGTGCCGTTGCTGTCGTCCTGCGGCGCGTTGGTGGTCGTTTCCTGCTCGGTGATGCGAGTCTGCACCGGCTGCTGTGCGATGACCGGCTTCACTCGGTAGATGGACCGCACGAGGTCGTGCTGAATGTTCCGCTGCAGCTGAACGAACATCCTGAAGCCCTCGGTCTTGTACACCACCAACGGGTCGCGCTGGCCGTATGCCTGCAGCCCGACGCCGGCTCGGAGCTCGTCCATGGCGGTGAGGTGGTCGACCCAGAGCTTGTCCATCACCGCGAGCAGCACGCGCCGCTCAATGGTCCGCATCGTCTCCTCGCCGAACTGCTCCTCGAGCTCGTTGTAGACCTCCTCGGCGTCATCGGCGAGCGTGTCAAAGACGGCGTCGCTGCCCTTGTCCTGGAGGTCCGCAGCGGATAGTCGCTCTCCGGGAATGAGGGCGTTGTACGCCTCGGCAATGGCGTGAAGATCGACATCACCGGTCTTGTCGGCGGTGTGCGTCTCGACGATCGACTCCAGCTCGGCCTCGATGAGATCCTGAACCTTCTCGCTGATGTCGTCGCCCTTGACGATTTTGTGTCGGTCGCCATAGATGAACTCACGGTGCCGGTTCATCACGTCGTCGTACTGAACCACGTTCTTGCGACGATCGAAATTGTGGCCCTCGACCTTGGTCTGCGCGTTCTCGATCGACTTGGAGATGATCCGATGCTCGATTGGCTCGTCCTCCTCCATGCCGAGCCGGTCCATCAGCGAGCCGATACGGTCGCTGCCGAAGCGCTGCATCAGCTCGTCCTCGACGGAGACGAAGAAGCGAGACGACCCTGGGTCGCCCTGGCGCCCCGAGCGACCGCGCAGCTGGTTGTCGATGCGACGAGACTCGTGCCGCTCGGTGCCGACGATGTGGAGCCCGCCGGCCTGCCGGACTGCCTCGGCGAGCTTGATGTCCGTGCCGCGTCCGGCCATGTTGGTGGCGATGGTGACCGCGTTCGGCTGGCCAGCCTGCGCGACGATCTCCGCCTCGCGTTCGTGGTGCTTGGCGTTCAACACCTGATGCTCGATGCCCTCCTTGTCCAGCATCGAGCTGAGCAGCTCCGATTTCTCGACCGAGGTCGTGCCGACCAGGACCGGTCGCCCGTGCTCCTGCATCGTCTTGATCTCGCGAATCACCGCACGGAACTTGCCTTGCTCGGAGCGGAATACGAGATCTGCCTGGTCGTCGCGAATCATGGGCATGTTCGTGGGGATGACGACGACCGGCAGGTTGTAGATGCGGAAGAACTCCTCCGACTCCGTTTCCGCAGTACCGGTCATGCCGGCAAGCTTGTCGTACATGCGGAAGTAGTTCTGGAAGGTGATCGTCGCCATGGTGACGTTCTGGCGCTGGACGCGAACGTTTTCCTTGGCCTCGATCGCCTGGTGAAGGCCCTCGCTGTACCGGCGACCGACCATCATGCGACCGGTGAACTCGTCGATGATGATGACCTCGCCATCGCGGACGATGTAGTCCTTGTCGCGGTGGTAGACCGCTTCGGCCGTGAGCGCCTGCTCGAGGTGGTGGGTCAGCTCGACGTACCGCTCGTCGTAGATGCTCTCGCCCTCTGGAATGCCGGCGAGGCGCTCGACCTTGTCGATGCCGTCCTCGGTGAGGGTGGCGTTGCGATGCTTGGCGTCGACCTCGTAGTCGCGGCCGGCGCGGAGCTGGCGCGCGATCTGCGCGAACTGGTAGTACCGGTCCGTCGCGGCACCCGCCTGAGCGGAGATGATCAGCGGCGTGCGCGCCTCGTCGATGAGGATGTTGTCGACCTCGTCGACGATCGCATAGTTGAGATCGCGCTGGACCATCCGCTCGGCCTCGACGGCCATGTTGTCGCGGAGGTAATCGAACCCGAATTCATTGTTGGTGCCGTTGGTGATGTCGGCGTGGTATGCCTCGCGGCGCGTGATCGGCCGGAGGAACTCCATCCGCTCGTCGTCGGACTCGAACTCCGGGTCGTACATGAATGCGGCGTCGTGCTGAATGCAGGCGACGCTCAGGCCGAGCCGATGGTAAATCTGGCCCATCCACAAGGTCTCTCGCTTCACCAGATAGTCGTTCACGGTGACCAGATGGACGCCCTTGCCGGACAGGGCGTTCAGCGCGACGGGGAGCGTGGCGACAAGCGTCTTGCCCTCGCCGGTGCGCATCTCGGCGATCTTCCCTTGATGCAGCACGGCACCACCCATGACCTGCACATCGAAGTGCCGCATGCCGAGGGTGCGCTTCGCGACCTCGCGGGTGATGGCGAAGGACTCGGGCATGAGATCGTCGAGCTCCTCGCCGGAGCGGTGGCGCGCGGCGAGGCCCTCGAACTCCGAGCGCAGCTGCTCATCGGACATGGCCTCGAACTCGGCCTCCAGGTTGTTGACATCGTCAACGATGACCTGTAGCTCCTCGAGCTCGCGCTGGGAGCTGTCTCCCAGGAGTTTCTTGAAGAAGGAACGCATTGCTGACATGACTCCACATTGAGGACTGGTCGCGACCGGCGAGCCGTGCGACCGTAGCTCATTACAGTATACGACCGCATGATGATGGCATTCTGAAGGGCATCCACAGCGATGGTAGGCGAGACGACAGGGTTCCGGCAAGCGGTGCTCGCGATGGTGGCGCGTATTCCGCGCGGCAAGGTGACGACATACGGACGGATCGCTGAGGCGACCGGGCATCCCCGGCGCGCCCGTCACGTCGGAATGGCACTGGCGCGGTCGAGCGATGCGGAGGACTATCCCTGCCATCGCGTGGTGAACCGGGATGGTTACCTCTCCGGGGGGTGGGCGTTCGGCCATCCGGAGGTCATGCGCCAGCTGCTGGAGGAGGAAGGGGTCACGTTCATTGCGCCGTTGCGCGTCGACCTGAAGGCGTGCCTGTGGGAGCCGCCGCAGGTCAGCGAGGCGTATCGATCGCAGCCCGGAGACGACGGGCCGCATTCTCAGGATCCGGCTCGCGCAGAATTGCGGAGATGACGGCGACGCCGACCGCGCCGGCTCCCATCACCGGCGCGGCGTTGCCAGCGGTGATCCCGCCGATGCCCACAACGGGGACCGGTGACTCGAAGACCCGTGAACCAAACGCCTCGAGTCCAAGCGCGTCGCCGGCATCGGACTTGGACGAGGTGCCGTATACCGGTCCAATGCCAAGATAGTCGGCGACCGCGCCGGCACCGTCGCTTGCGTCGTCGGGGGAGTAGCCGATGATGAACCCTGACGGCGAGATCGCGCGCGCATCGGCGGGCGACAGGTCCGTGACGCCGAGGTGGACGCCATCCGCGCCGATCGCCAACGCGATGTCGACGCGGTCGTTGACGAGTAGCGGGGCGCGATGGTCGGTGGTCAGACAGCGCAGCTGCCGGCCGAGCGCGACGGTGTCCCGGTCCGTCAGGTGCTTGGACCGGAGCTGCACCGCGGTGACGCCGCCGGCGAGCGCGGCGTCGACGGCGACGACCAGGTCACTGGGACATTGGTCCGGATCGGCGACGAGATAGAGTTGGAGCGCCGAGCGGAGATCGGCTGGTGTCACGCGATCTGCCCGATGCGGTCGGCGATCTCCGCCGGGAGCGGCGCGAAGTGGTTGACCGGGGAGTGGCCTTCGCCGATGGCGTACGAGTGTTCGAGCGCGTTCGTGACGAAGCGCTTCGCCAGGCGGATTGCCTCGAGGTCGCTGCAGCCATGGGCGAGCAGCGCCGCGATGGCGGCGGAGAAGGTGCAGCCGGTGCCATGGGTGTTGGGTGTGTCGACGCGAGCGGCCTCCAGCCAGTGCATTCCCTCGCCATCGTACGCGAGATCGACCGGTGTGCCTTCGAGATGGCCGCCCTTGATGACGACCACGCGGGGACCCATGTCGTAAATCGCACGCGCCGCCGCTTCCATTTGCCCCTGATTCCTCACGTCCAGGCGCGTCAGGGTTTCGGCCTCCATCAGGTTGGGGGTGACTACCGTCGCTATCGGCAGTAGCTCGTCTCGAACGGTCGCTACCGCATCCCGCGAGAGCAATGGCACGCCGGACTTGGAGATCATTACCGGGTCGACGACGAGGTGCGGGATGCCCCACGCCTGGAGACGATCGACGATGTTGACGATCAGGCGCTTGCTGCTGAGCATGCCGGTCTTGACCGCCTGCGCGCCGATGTCCTCCACCACGGTGTCGATCTGCGCGATGACGACCTCCTCGGGCACTTCCGCAATGGCGGCGACTTCCCTGGTGTTCTGGGCCGTGACGGCGGTGAGGACCGATGTGCCATACACACCGAGAGCCGCGAAGGTCTTGAGGTCTGCCTGGATGCCTGCGCCACCTCCGGAATCGGATCCGGCGATGGTCATTGCCTTTGGCAGGTTGATGGCTGGATAGGTCATGGTGCTCCGCTGAGAGATTGGCCGCGATGTCGGCCCGGATGTGCGCTGGCGGTATTCTCACACAGCTTTACGGGCTGCACGCCGTCCGGTCGAGGATTTCGGGTGGAGTAGGATAGCAGGAGCAACAGTCTGAAATTACCGGGACCTCCCGCGGTGGGCCCGGAGGGAGGTGTGCAATGAACGTGCAGGAAGGGCTTCAGGAGATCCGAAGTCGACTCGTTGATGAGGATGCCAACCCGACCACATTGAAGCTGGTCGACGGGATCATGCAGCGGGCGTCGCTGCCGGCGGCGTCATCGGCGACGGCAGGGTCGCTATTGCAGCTGGTGCGGATGCTGATGCGCAGCCCGGTGGCAGGGGCAAACCCGGTGGTGTACAACGACCTCTCCCGCATCGAGGCCGATCTTGAGGATCGGGCGAGCGAAGTGCGCGAGCGCCGGGCCGAGGAGGACGCCAAGCCGGTGCCGAAACTCAAGAAGTACTACAAGAAGAAGTAGGGTAGCAAACGAGCAAGGGGGGCGCCGGTCACCGGCGCCCCCCTTGCTCTGTTTCACGTTCGATCAGGAGGCGATCAGGTCCTGGTTGGTGCCAGGAGCCCATAGGCGCCGTCTCGGCGCTTGTAGACCACGTTCATCTGGCCCTCGTCCGCGTTGTGGAAGAGGAAGAAGTCATGGCCGAGCAGCTCCATCTGATCGACCGCCTCGTCCACCAGCATCGGCTTGACCGAGAACCGCTTGACGCGCAGCGGCTGCTCCTCTTCCTCATCATCCTCATCCGGGATGTCCGCGACGTGGCCGTCACCACTGACCGGCAACTGGTTCGGGTCCAGCGTGAGCGCGGCAGTTTCCGCATCCGTCACCATCTCGCTCATGGGGTGCTCACCCATCTGGCGGCGGCGGGCCCGCTTCTTGTCCTTGTACTTGCGTACCTGTCCGATGAGCTTGTCGATGGCCGCATCAACCGCCTTCGCGGGGTCATCGGCACGCTCCTCGGCGCGGAGGATGTGGCTGCCGGTATGGAGTGTGAGCTGAGCGGTGGTGGTCGGAAGGCCCGCGCGTGGCGTCTCGGTGCGGAGCTCCAGCTGGGCCTCCACCACCTTGTCGGCGATGCGGTCCAGTTTGGACATGCGGCGGTCGATGAACTCCCGCATGCCGTCCGTCACCTTCGTCCCGTTGGTGCGTATCTGCAAATCCATGACAGACCCCTGTTCTGTTCTGCGAGGGGGCGGTATGGACCCCTCGCGAGACGTGAAGGGTAGGGCACCATGCCCATTCCTGGCCACAGCCACATGTGCAGCCTCTAATGGGGATCATACCGGTTTTTGTTGAAGATGGGTATGGCGGGATGGTGCCCGCGGAGGGATTCGAACCCCCGACGCCGACCTTAGGAGAGTCGCGCTCTATCCTCTGAGCTACGCGGGCCAGCACCTCGAGCATCCTACCATAACCGTACGGCTCGATTCGAGAAGAGGCTCACCTGGATGTGAATGTACACCAATGCGCCGAAAAGTGTTGCATACGACAACATAAGTCCGCGACCGCCTTGCTCACTGTCGAAATAGTGTCACAGCGGTGCCTGGGGGTGTGGATAGGGGGCGCCCGCGTACGCTGGCGGCGTACGCGGGATGCTTGCTGCGAGGATTCGCCGCCATACAGTTGAACCTGTGAATCCCTTCGTGGTATGCTCCCTGCCGGTACGGGGAGTGGCGCAGCCCGGTTAGCGCGCAGCGTTCGGGACGCTGAGGTCGGAGGTTCGAATCCTCTCTCCCCGACACGGAACGAGGAGTGGTGCATCGCACCGCTCCTCTTTTTGTTGTTGTCCATTCGCCGGTTTCGCGGTACATGTCATGCCATCACCAGCTGCACCGGCAGATCATGAACTGGACAGATACGGAGGTGGAGATGACACGAGACGAGCTGCGGGCCATCCCATCCGTCCAGAGCCTCGCGAGGGTATTTCTCCGCAAGGGAGTGACCGAGACCGAGGTCCTGGCGACGGAGATGGCGCGCTCGGTCCAGGCCGCCACACGCGCGGCGCTGCTGGCTGACCCCGAAGTCGGCGCTGAACACTGCGCTCGACCGCGAGATCGCCGGGGTCGAGCGCCTGTTCCGGCGCTCCCGATATCAGCCGGTGCTCAACGCGACCGGTATCCTGATCCACACCAATCTCGGTCGCGCCGCCGTCAGCGATGCCACAGCGGAGGCCATGCAGCTGGCGGCCACCGGGGCCGTGGCGCTGGAGATCGAGCCGGAGACCGGTCGGCGCGGCGACAGGATGGACGAGATCTCTCGGCTGATCACGCTCCTGACCGGTGCCGAGGGCGCCCTGGTCGTCAACAACAACGCCGCTGCCATCCTGCTCGTGCTTTCGGCGCTCGCTGGAGGCAGGCGGGTAGCCGTATCTCGCGCCGAGGCGGTTGAGATCGGTGGGGGGTTCCGCATTCCGGATGTGCTTCGCCAGTCCGGCGCCGATCTGGTCGAGGTCGGCACAACGAACCGGACGTATGCGTCGGACTACCGGGACGCGGGACTGGGCGAGGGCGATGTCATCCTCAAGGTGCACGCGAGCAACTTCGCGATCAGTGGTTTCGTCGCGCGTCCGTCGATCGCCGAGCTGCGCGAGGTTGCTGATGCCACCGGGGCTCTCCTGATCGAAGACCTGGGAAGCGGCACCCTGCTCGATACCGCGAGGTACGGCGTCGAGCACGAGCCGACGATTCAGGAGTCGATCGGGGCCGGCGTGGACCTCGTGACCTTTAGCGGTGACAAGCTGCTTGGCGGTCCGCAGGCGGGCATCATCGCCGGAAGGAAGGCACTGGTTGAGGTCGTCTCGCGAGCGCCGCTGGCTCGGGCCGTCCGGGCCGACAAGACGGCGCTCGCTGGCATCGCGGAGACCTTGCGTCACTACCTCCGCGGCGACACGGATCGCGAGATCCCGTTGTGGCGTGCGATGTCGGTGCCAGCGACCGAGCTCCATGCCCGAGCCGACAGACTCATCACGCGTCTTCAGCGGAGTGGCCTGCTGGTGAGTGCGGAGGACACGCGGAACTTCGTCGGCGGCGGGTCGCTGCCGGGGCAGTCGCTTCCCGGCGTGGCGCTGTCGATCGAGCTTTCCGGCATGACCGCTGAGGTGCTCGCGCGGCAGCTGCGCCTCGATCCCGATGTTCCCGTCTACACGCGGATCGACAATGACCGGGTGCTGGTTGAGACGAGGACGATACTGCCCGAGGACGATGAGACGCTGGCGATGTCCCTGGTGTCGGTCACGGACCGTACCGGCGACATGTAGGCAGGAGCCGGCGACCGTAGTATCAGATGTGATTGGACTGTCGCGTTGGCCTGAAACGCCAGCCCCCAATGATGCGGTTGTGAGCCCTGAGGTGACGCAGGACGAGCCCACGCACCTCGGCGAGGGCCGACACGTGCCGGCCTCACGTTGCCGGACTGCGGGTGTCCTTGAAGTACGGACTGACCGGTGGGTAGAACGTGCGGTGACGCTCGGCGAGATGGGCGAGCTGCGACTTGAGCAGCTGGACCGTGTCGCTGTCCTTCTGCTGTTCGGCCTCTCGCAGGTTGTCCTGCAGCTGCCGCAGCAGGAAGCCGAACCGCTCCCTCCCGAGATTCGCAAGGATCTGCGTCGTCTCCGACTGGATCTGCCCCGGAAACTGCTCGGGACGCCCTTCCAGTGATGCGAGCAGGTAGTCGGCGTGGTCGGCGACCTCGTCGTCGAGCGCGACAACAATCTGCTCGGCGGTCATACCCACCACATCCTCGCCCTTCAGCGTTTCCAGGATCGCCCGGTTGCGGGCATCGTGAATGTCGTCCAGCGGCACCATCGCCAGCACCTCGCCGGTGAGCTGGTGGTGACGCAGGAGCAGGGCGGTGAGGTAGTTCTCGTTCGTGCGCTCGCGGGAGCGGCCATCGACCGTAACCGTAGCCGAGGCAGCGTCGCGCATTGCCCGCTCGCGTCCGGCCATGTTGGCGCGCCGGATCTCCGAGAGGACGAGCCGCTCGTCAAGTCGCAGCTTGCGCGAGAGCTCGCCGACGTAGTGTGCCTGCACGACACGGTCGGTGATCTGCCGGAAGAGGGGCGCGATCCGGTGGACCGCCTCTGACTTGCCGCGTGCGTCGCTCGCGTCGACATCCGAGGTGAGGAGATCGATGGTGAAGTCGAGGAACGGTCGCGCGTGCTTGACCAACGCTTCCCACTCGGTCGGGTTGGCGCGAATGACTTCGTCCGGATCCTGGCCGACCGGCATCTGTGCGATCGCGATCTCGGTCTTGTGCTTGCGCTCCATGCGCACGATCCCGAACGCGTTCGGTGGCGCGTCCTCGTCGCCGTCAAGCGACTGCGTCATCGTCTCGAGGCCGCGCAGCGTCGCCATCTGACCGGCGGCGTCGGCATCGAGCGCCATCACGATGCGTTTCGCACCTCGGCGCACGAGCGCGATCTGCGGCTCGGTCAGGGCAGTCCCCATTGCCGCGACCACGTTCTCGTACCCGAATTGGTGCGCCGCGATGACGTCCATGTACCCCTCGACGATCACGACCTCCTCCGCCTTGCGGATCGCCTCTCGAGCGAGGTCGAGTCCATAGACGATCGAGCTCTTGTCGAAGATTGACGTCTGTGGACTGTTGAGGTACTTGGGTGTGCCGTCGCCGATGGCGCGGCCGCCGAAGCCAACCAGCTCGCCGTCGCGGTTGCGGATCGGGAACATGAAGCGGTTGCGGAAGCGGTCGTAGTGTCCCTGCCCGGACTTGCGGGGCTGGACGAGGCCCGCCTCCTCCGCCATGGCGATGTCGACCGACCGCGAGGAGAGGAAGTTGAGCAGGCTGTCCCACGAGTCAGGCGCGAAGCCGAGACGGAACTTCTCGACCATTTCCTGATCGACGTCGCGGTCCTTCAGCATCTGTCGTCCCGGCTCACCCTGCGGCGCCTTGGCGAGGATGTGGTGGAAGAAGGTGGCGGCGAGGTCGTTGATCTCGATCAGCTTGCGTCGGTGCTCGTCGTGCTTCGGCGTGACGCCGACGCCCTGCTGGAGCTCGACACCGGCCTTCGTGGCGAGCTCGCGCAGCGCCTCCCGAAACTCGACACCCTCGATGAGCATGTGGAACGTGAAGAGATCGCCACCCTTGCCGCAGCCAAAGCAGTGGAAGTTCTGAGAGTCCGGGAAGACGACGAACGACGGCGTCTTCTCCTGGTGGAACGGGCAGCGGCCCTTGAAGCTGCGCCCGGCCCGCTTCAGGTCGGGGACGTACTCCTGCACGAGATCGACAATGTCGATCCGATCCCGGATTTCTGCTACCGCGTCCTGTGCCATGCAAGTGCTCCTGCGACCGGGTGCTGATATCCGCGCACTGGCCCGGTGCGATCGACGATATTCGGGTCTGGCGCTACGGAACGAGGACCTGATGCGGGGTGATGCGCTCGTGCAGCTCGAGTGCGTAGCGATCGGTCATCGATGCCACGGCGTCGGCGACGCGACGCTCGGGCGGCTCGTCCGGCATGCGGGGGATGGTTGCCGGTATCTCTGCGGGATTCTCAGCGTACCACCGATAGAGGTCCCTGACGATCTGTCCGGCACGCCGCGTCTCTTCGAGCTGGTTGATGGGGTCGTAGACGCGATCGAACAGGAACGCTCTCAGCTCGTTGGCGACGGGCCTCATGTCATCCGAAAGGGCGATGGACCGGTTCTTGTCGTCAACGCGCGAGTTACCGATCAGGTCGAGGATGAGCGTGTTGATCCGCGCTGCGTGCGATGTTCCAAGCGCCTGGTTGATGTGTGCAGGGATGTCGCGCTCGGTGAGAATACCGGCGCGGATGGCGTCGTCAAGGTCGTGATTCATATAGGCAATGCTGTCGACGACCTTGATGACCATCCCTTCGAGCGTTGAGGGCTGCCCTGATACCTGGCCTTCGATCGCCTCGCGCGGCTTGGAGTGCCTCAGGATGCCATCACGCACGGCGTCAGTGAGGTTCAGGCCCTCGCCATCCTTCTCCAGAATGTCGACCACGCGCAGGCTCTGCTCGTTGTGCCGAAAGTTGGGGAAGAGATCCGCGAGCGCTCGCTCTCCGGCGTGCCCGAAGGGCGTGTGCCCGAGGTCGTGTCCCATGCCGATCGCCTCGATCAGGTCCTCGTTGAGACAGAGTGCCCGTCCCACGGTCCGCGCGAGCTGGGCGACCTCCAGCGTGTGCGTGAGGCGGGTGCGGTAGTGGTCGCCCGTCGGAGCGATGAAGACCTGTGTCTTGTGCATGAGCCGGCGGAAGCTCTTCGTGTGGATGATGCGGTCGCGGTCGCGCTGGAACGCCGTGCGAACCGGCGACTCCTCCTCCGGCCGCACGCGCGTCGCATCGGCGCTGAAGCTGGCGTACGGGCTCAGAATCGTACGCTCGCGCTCCTCGAGCATCCGCCGGATGTGGGGGTCGAGCGGAGACGCCGCCATGTCAGTCTTCCTCGACGATCTCGAGCCGCGCGAGGCTGGCCATCAGGCGCTTCTTGCCGTGCCGCTTGAACTCCACGGCGACCTCGACGTCGTTCTTGAGCTTGAGTACCTCGGTGACGATGCCGGTGCCGAACTTGGAGTGAAACACCTTCTGGGCCACCTCGAAGTCGGGCAGCACCTCGGACTCGGTCGGTGTCTCGACGTGATCGAATGAGACCGGCGCCTGCACGCGACCTGCCAGCGGGCCGCTGCGGCGACCGGTGGAGCGTCCCGAGCGGGCCGTGCCGGCGCCATCGCGACGGGTGACGGCCTTCATCGTGTCGGCCGGGATGCCGGCGAGGAAGCGACTCGGCTCGTTGGAGCCGAAGCGCCCGTACGACATGCGCGTGGTGGCGCAGGTGAGGTAGAGCAGCCGCTGGGCGCGGGTGACACCAACGTAGAAGAGGCGGCGCTCCTCCTCCATCGGCTGACGGTCGAATGCCTCCGCCTCGACGGCGCGGCTGATCGGCAGCAAGCCTTCCTCCACGCCCGCGATGAAGACGACCGGGAACTCGAGCCCCTTGGCGGAGTGAAGCGTGATCAGCGTGACCTGGCCCAGGTCACTGTCGTCCATGGAGTCGACGTCGGCAACCAGCGAGACGGACTCGAGGTAGGCGCGAAGGGCATCGTCCGGATCGAGCGTGTCGTACCGCTCCATGTCGGTTCGGAGCTCCTGCACGTTGGCCCAGCGCTGGAGATCCTCCTCGGTCCCGTTACGGTACTGCTCGCGGTACTCGCTCACCTCGACCACATCGTCGAAGAGCTCACTGAGCGTCGAGGTCTTCACGCGCTCGCGCAGGATCGCCAGGGTGGAGCCGATGCGCTCGGCCGGCTTGCGGCCCGAGCCGGTGATCTCCGGCGGGTTGTCGACGCGCTGATCACGCGACACGGAAGGCGCGAGGGCGACAAGGCCGTCGACGGCGTTGGTGCCGTTGTCACGGGCCCAGTCAAGCAGCGTCTCAAGCGCCTTCGGGCCGAAGCCCTTGCCGATCGGTGTGTTGTCGAGGATGCGCTCGAGGCTGAGGCGGTCGGCCGGGTTGTAGAGCAGCTTGAAGAAGGCGAGGATGTCCTTGACCTCCTTGCGCTCGTAGAAGCGGACGCCGCCGATGATGCGGTAGGGCACCTCGGAGCGGCGGAACGCCTCCTCCAGCACGCGGGACTGCGCCGTGGTGCGGTACATCACGGCGACATCCTCCGGCCGGGCGATACCGCGCTGGGTGATCCGACGGATCTCATCGACCACGAAGCTCGCCTCGTGGTTCTGGTCGGCCAGCTCGCGCAGCATGATCTTCTCGCCGTCCGGGTTCTGCGTTCGGATCGGGCGGTCGATGCGGTCGGTGTTCTCGCGGATCAGCCGGTCGGCGGCCTGCACGATGTAGCCGGTCGAGCGGTAGTTGAGCTCGAGGTTGATCTGAACGGCGTCGGGGTAGTCCTCGCGGAAGTTGAGGATGTTGGTGATGTCCGCGTTGCGCCAGGCGTAGATCGACTGGTCCGGGTCGCCGACGACGAAGAGGTTGCGCCAGATGTCGGCGAGCGCGGTCACCATCACGTATTGCACGCGGTTGGTGTCCTGGTACTCGTCGACCATGATGTGCCGGAACTGCGCCTGGTACTTCTCGAGAATCGTCGGGTCCTCGTCGAAGAGGCGCAGGGGCAGGGTGAGCAGGTCGTCGAAGTCGACGGCGTTGAGGTCCCGCAGGCGGCGCTCGTACTCGTGATAGACGCGGGCGATGATCTCGTCGTCGTAGGACATTGCTTCGCGGGTGACGTCGTCGGGCGTCTTCATGACCGACTTCGCGCTCGAGATCGCGCTGAGGACACGGCGCGGCTGGATCTGCTTGGGATCCATGCGCTCGTGGACAATCGCTTCCTTGACCACGTCCAGCTGGTCGGCGGTGTCGTAGATGACGAAGTTCGGCTTCAGGTTGATCTTCTGCTCGGCGCGGTACGGGTTCTGCCTGAGAATGCGGACGCCGAGAGAGTGGAAGGTGCCCATCACGAGCCCCTCAGCCGCCGAGCCGCTGACGAGCCGGCGGATGCGATCGCGCATCTCGCTCGCGGCCTTGTTGGTGAAGGTGACGGCGAGGATCGCTTCGGGCGGGGTGTTCTCCTGCTCGATGAGCCAGGCGATGCGGTGGGTCAGGACCCGCGTCTTGCCCGACCCCGGTCCCGCCACCACGAGCACCGGGCCCTGGGTGGTGATGACGGCCCGCTGCTGGTCCTCGTTCAGGTTGGCGAGTAGGGGATGGGTGTCGGTCTGCATGGGTCCTCGAAGCCTCTGCGAACTGCGTGCGGGGATGCGTTCGGGCGGGTGCCCGTACAGTGAGTGTAGCGTACCGATGAAGGCCGGTTCGATGGTGTTTGACGGTCCGGAAGAGCTTTGGTAGCATTCGTTCTGGCGCGTTTGCCGACGTAGCTCAGTGGCAGAGCAAAGGACTCATAAGCCTTCGGTCGGTGGTTCGAATCCACCCGTCGGCACCACACTGGGAACCCTCCCATGACAAGCGATCAGCAGGACCGCAAGCCTCGACCTTCGATCACGAAGGAGTCGGGGCTTCTTCAGCGTGCGCGCAGGTTTCTGCGCGAGGCGTTTCCGGGCACTGTGTCCCATCTCGTGGTTGGGTACTCGGGCGGCAAGGATTCCCTCGCGCTGCTGTTGGTGCTGCGGGATCTCGAGCGGCTCGGCGCGTGCCGGCTGACGGTGGTGCATGTCGACCACGGGTTGCGTCCGGGGTCGGGCGAGGATGCTGCCAGGGCCGTCGAGATCGGTCGCTCGCTCGGTGTGGAGGTGCGGGTGGTTTTCGCCGAGACGCCGCTGGTGGAGCTGTTTCCCGGTCGGGGCGTTGAGGATGCGGCGCGGTCGTTTCGGTATCAGGTGCTGGCGAGGGTGGCCGAGGAGGTCGGCGCTGACGCGATCGCGGTGGCGCACCACGCGCAGGACCAGGCGGAAACCGTGCTGCTGCACCTCCTGCGCGGGTCGGGACTCGCCGGTCTGTCCGGAATGGCGGCGGACAGCGTGCTGCCCGTTCCCGATGCGGAGATGGGTGCAACGATGCGCGTGGTGCGGCCGTTTCTGCACGAGCCACCGGAGGCGTTGGTCGAGCTTGTCGGACGGTCCGGCGTGCCGGTTGTCGATGATCCCAGCAATATCGATCCCGGCTTCCGGCGGAACCGGATCCGGCACGAGCTGTTGCCGCTGATCGAGGAGATCGCACCCGGTGCGACCGGGCGGCTGGTGTCGCTGGCGGACATCCTCGATGCCGATGACGCCGCGCTCGACGACACGGCGCATGCGCTGATGCACCGCATGGTGGACGAGGACGGCAATCTCGGGTGGAACGCGATGCGCAACGCGCCGGTCGGGCTGCAGCGCCGGGTGGTGCGTCACTGGATCCTCCATTCGGTGTTCGCTGGTGACCTGGGTAGGGAGCGGGTCGACGCGGTGGTCGTGCTCGCGAGTCGCAACGAGGGCGGCAAGCAGGTCGAGCTCGGCGGCGGCTGGTCGGTGCGGTACGGGCAGGGGCGTCTGGAGCTGATCCCGCCTGCTTCGTGATCGGTGCCTTTTCGCACGGTCGTCAGTGGGTTGGTGAGTTACGTGTGGGCCTGCCAGATGTGGGCAAGGCTGCCAGAAATCGAGATGTGTTGGCAGTGGGGGATGTGTCAGGTTTCGTGGAGCGGTGTGGCGGGCCAATCTGGCCGATCCCAGGCCACCAGCGGTGGGTCGCCGTGTCAGACGTGCTCGCCCACGGAGAGGCGAGCCTGCCGGGCCATCGCATGTTCAGCGCTCGAATGCAATAGCCGGTTCGTTGATGCGTCATCGGTAGTTGTGGGAGTCCGGGCTGACGGAGCGGATGTCGGCGCGGCGGCGGGGACCGTCGTCGCGCTGGTCATCGAGGTGCACGAGCTCGATCACGTTCGGGTTCACCTCCTCGTCGGTGTGCTCCAGCGGGTGGCCGGTTCTCGGGTCGCGGCCATCGTACGGGTAGACCAGCTGCACATCCTCGATCGGCTGGACGGACTCCGCCACGATGTTGATGTTGTTCTTCGCGTGTTGCAGCCGCCCGTGGACGACCAGCAGTGGCGTGGCGCGGACGTGGTGCCGCTGCCTCTCGTAGAGCCATGGGTGGACGACGATGTTGATCAGGTCGAACTCGTCCTCCAGCAGCAGGAAGGTGATGCCCTTGGCGGTGCCCGGCCGCTGCCGGCAGACGATCAGTCCCGGCAGGCGCACCAGCGAGCCGTCGGCCATCGCATGCAGGTCGCGCGTGGAGACCATCCCCTTCGGCAGGCGGGGGCGCAGCAGCGCCATCGGATGGAAGGTCGTCGACATGCCGAGGATGCGGTACTCGTCGGCCATGCGCTCCCACGCCGAGGTGCGTGGCAGCTCGACGGCGTCCTGCTCGGTCGGCAGCGCGAGCGAGAGCTGGCGGCCAGCCGTCTTGTGTTTCTTCCCCTTCGTGAGCGACTTCGACGGGATGAACAGGCCGAGCTGCCAGATCATCTCGCGGCGCTGCATGCCGAAGCCATCGCACGCGCCGGCGGCGATCAGGTGGCGGACGGCCTCCTGGCGCAGCGGCACGCGCCGGACGAGGTCGGCCAGCGAGCGGTAGGCGCCGTTTGCCTTGCGCTCCCGCACGATGGCGCTGGCGGCCTCCTCGCCGAGCCCTTTCACGAACGCCAGCCCGACGCGGACCGTGCGCCGGCCCTCGACGGAGCAGGGGACAGTACTGTCGTTCACGTCGGGACGCAGCACGCGGATGTTGTGCCGCTTCGCGTCGTTGACGAGCACATGTGGCGCGTAGAAGCCCATCGGCTGGTTGTTGAGCAGGGCGCAGAGGAACTCTGCCGGGTAGTAGTGCCGCAGCCAGCACGACTGGTAGGCGAGCAGCGCGAACGCCGCTGCATGACTCTTGGGGAATCCGTACTCGGCGAAGCCGGTGAGCTTGTCGAAAACGTCCTCGGCGACATCTTGCTCGACATCTCCCTGCCCGAGCGCGCCGGCGATGAACTCCTCGCGCATCGCCTCCATCGCCTCGGCGGAGCGCTTGCGCGTCATCGCGCGGCGGAGCTGGTCGGCCTGCCCGGCGGAGAACCCGGCGAGCTCCTCTGCTACCTGCACGACCTGCTCCTGGTAGAGGATCACGCCGAGCGTCTCCTTCAAGAGCTTCTCGAGGCGCGGATGGTCGTAGTCCGGCACGTAGTCCGGGTTCTCGCGGCGCTGGACGTAGGGCGTGACGGCGCCGCCGACGATCGGGCCGGGGCGGACGATGGCGACCTGCACGACGAGGTCGTTGAGGCAGGCGGGCAGGGTGCGGCGCAGCATCTGGATCTGCGCGCGGCTCTCGACCTGGAAGACGCCGACGGTGTCGCCCGCCTGGATCATCTCGTAGACGGCGGGGTCGTTGAAGTCGATGCGGCTGAGGTCGACCGGGTCGGCGCCGGTCTCGTCGATGAGGTCGAGCGCCTCCTCGACGAGCGACAGCATGCCGAGCGCGAGGAAGTCGATCTTGATGAAGCGGGCGTCCTCGCAGGAGTCCTTGTCCCACTGGCACATGAAGCGACCCTCCATCGCCGCCGGCTGGATCGGGACGATCTCGTTGAGTGGGGTGGCGGAGACGATCATGCCGCCGGTGTGCTGCGTCACATGGCGCGGGAAGCCGGCGAGCTGCTTCGCCAGCTCGATCAGATAGCTCCACGGCGGCGTGTTCCGACGCGCGGCGTACTCCGGCAGGCGGTTCAGCTCCTCGGCGAGACTGTCGGCGGAGCGCGGCTCGCTCAGCTTGGCGATGCGGTCGAGGTCGGCGAGCGGCAGCCCGAGCGCCTTGCCGACGTCCCGCACGGCGCTGCGAAGGCGGTAGGTCGAGAAGGCGCAGACGAGCGCGGCGTGGTCGGCGCCGTAGACGTCGTAGACACGCTCGATGAGGCGCTCGCGGATCTCGCGCGGGAAGTCGAGGTCGATGTCCGGGATCGAGGGCATCTCCTCGTTGAGGAAGCGACCGACGTAGAGGTCGTGGGCGAGCGGATCGACGGGCGAGAGGCCGATGAGGTAGCAGACGACCGAGCTGACCGACGAGCCGCGTCCGCGTCCCGGTGGGAGAAAGCGCCGTGAGCCGGAGACGGGGCCGCCACGCAGCTCGGCGGCGACCTCGCGGGCGAGCTCGAGCAGGTCCCGGTAGATGAGGAAGAAACCGGCGAGGTTGTGCCGCGAGATCAGGCGCAGCTCCTCGCGGACCTGATCCTTCGCCTTCTGGTTGTCCGGGCTGTAGCGCTGATCGAACGTCTCCCAGCAGATGCGGGCGAGCGTCTCGTCGGGCGTCTCGCCGGTGCCGGCGTCGTAGTCCGGGAAGGTGTACCTGAGGTCGCGGGTGATGCGGAACGAGGCGCAGCGCTCGGCGATCACCTGCGTGTTGGAGACTGCCTCCGGCCACGCGGCGAAGCGGCGCTGCATCTCCTCGTGGGTGGGCAGCGCGAAGCGGGCGTTGGGGCGGCGCTCGCGATGGCAGCCGTCGAGGGTGCTGCGGGTGCGGATCGCAACGAGGACGTCCTGCAGGCGGTGGCGAGCGGCGGAGTGGTAGTGAACGTTGCCGGTGGCGACGTAGCCGACACCGGCCTGATTCGCGAGGGTGACAAGCGCGCGGATGCGGGCGGTGTCGCCGAAGACCTCGTTCTGCTGGAGCTCGACGAAGACGTTGTCGCGACCGAACCAGCCGACGTACTGATGAAGAACGTACATCGCGTCGTGAGGTGGTGTTGTCGTCAACAAGGCGGCTGAGCTGGCCGTTACGGCAGCCCGTGAGGAGGATCAGCCCCTCGGCGTAGTCGCCCAGCGGTGGGGTGAGCTTGTGATCGACCGGCTCGTCACCCGGGAGCGTGACCGGTGCCGGGTGGCGGCCGTGGTGGATGTGGGTCAGGACGCGGCAGAGGTTGGCGTAGCCGACCGGCGTCTCGGCGAGGAGGGTGAGGTGTGAGCCATCGGCGAGGGTGATCTCGGCGCCGGTGATGGGCTGGATGCCGGCGGCGTCGGCGAGCTGGGCGAACTCGAGGGCGCCGTGGAGGCCGTCGTGGTCAGTGATGGCGAGGGCGGTGTAGCCGAGGTCCACGGCACGCCGAACCATCTCGTCGGGCTGGGAGGCGCCGTCGAGGAAGGAGAAGGAGGTGTGCAGGTGGAGCTCGGTGTACATATCATCGTGGTCCCGGCGGGGCGAATCCTTCGTAGGGACCGATCTCGTGTCGGTCCGGTGTTGAGTGCGTAGGGACCGACCTCGTGTCGGTCCGGTTCAGATGTCCTTGTCGACCCGGGCCATGGTGTTCGGCTACGCGAGGGACGAACGGGCACGATGGGTTGTGCCGATGTTGTCCCGGTGGGCCCGCCCCTCCGTGGGCGGGCTTGTCCGATGCCCCCAACGGTTATCCGGGCATCGCTGTCCAATAGATGGGCAACGTGACTCCAATCGCGCTGCGCTTCGCGCGGGAACCTCATTTCGGTGCCTCGACAAGCTCGGAGTGACGATGCAATGGATGCCGCCGTCTGTAGAGTGCTTCACCCGTCTGCCATCGAGCGCCCGGGCACGGAGGCCCGGGCCTACCGGGTTTCGGCCACGTGCAGGGGTCACATATCGCCGCGTTCGGTGACTATCAATAGCTCTGCGCGTGCCAGGTGTCGCTGGCGCGGTCGTGGTAGATGGTGCGGGCGATGCCGCCCTCCAGCAGCACCTGGAAGTACTGCCGGCTGATCGGGTCGCGCCACCACTCGTCATCGATGATCCAGGTGTCCTGGATCTGCTCGATGCGGTGCCGGTGCAGGCCGTCGACGAGCACTGTCGGGCGCTCGCGCTCGACCACGACATCGATTCTGCCTCGGCTGGTTCAGGGGTCGAAGCTGACCAGCGCGTGCCGGCGTTCGGGAATGCGAGACCATGGTTCTACCTCCACGATGCGAAAGAGCGGTGAGAGGCCGTATCGCTGCTTGAGCATCGAGACGGCGTGCGAGAGCGGGGCGAGGTGACGGGGACGAAGCGCGGGCAGCATCGCCTGGTGCGCGGTTGTCTCGACGATGCCGTTGATCTCGATGGTGAGCGTCTCGACCGGGCCAGGAAGCTCCAGGTGCTGCATGCGCAGCCCGATCGCCTGCACGAGCCGGTCCGGGCCGTAGGCGTCCTTGAAGACCATCGAGCGCTCCCACGAGCGGTCGTGCTCCAGCCCGGCGCGCATGGTGATCTCCCGCGCGTGCCGGTAGCGAAGCTCGGGCGACCTGAAGGCGCGATGGACGAGCTGCTTCAGCGCGAACATCAGCACATCGTGGTTCGTCGCCGGCGCGGGCATCTCGAGATGCTCCGTGACGGTGAGCGAGCGTTCCGGCGGCACGACAGGGTCGTGGGCGTCGCCGGTGATGAGATCCCGGGCGCGCTGGCCGGCGGGGCCGAAGCGGGCGCCGATCTTCGCGCGGGGGATGGCGCTGTACTGCCCCAGCGTCTCGATGCCCATCAGGTGCAGCTGGTGGAGCGTGTCGGCGTCGAGGGGCAGCAGCTCGACCGGTGCGCGCTCCAGCAGGGCGGCCGTTTTGCGCGGCGAGACGAGCGTCACGGCGCCCGGCGCGCTGCGGTTGGCGGCGACCCGTGCGGCGAACTTGCTGACCGCGATGCCGGCGCGGGGCCGGAGGCTGGGGTTGGCCTGTCGCAGGATGTGCTCGCCGGCCTCGCGCACAGAGGCGAAGTGACGGCCGAGCCCGGTGATGTCGATGTACCAGGTGCCGGCGTCGCCGGGATCGGGCTCGACGAGCGGGCTGATGGTGTCGAGCGCGGCGGAGATGGCGCGGATCTGCTCGTACTCCGCCGATGGGTCGGGGGCGAGCACGATGGCGTTCGGGACGAGCGCGGTCGCCTCGCGCAGGGAGAGACCGGTGCGGATGCCCTTCTGGCGCGCCTCGGGCGTGGCGTCGAGCACGCTCGGGCGGCCGTGGTGTGGGTCACTCAGGATGAGCGGGTGGCCGTCGAGCTCCGGCTGGGCGAGCATGGTGACCCGCAGGCCGAAGTGGGGGATATGGAGACAGGCAACGGACATGGGCGCCTCCGCAAGCTGGCAAGGGGGTAGCGTGACCGGCACCGTGCGGGTGTCGATCGGACGAGCGAACAGCGTGTGGTCTGCTGGACGATCGGCTTGCTGCCGCTACTCGATCCAGAAATGCGGGTTCCAGGCGATCTCCCAGACGTGGCCGTCCGGGTCGGCGAAGAAGCCGACGTAGCCGCCCCAGTGCATCTCCCGGGCGGGGCGGGTGATGGTTGCCCCGGCCCGCTGCGCCTGCTCCAGCAGGCGGTCCACCTCCTCGCGGGTGCGGACGTTGTGGGCGATGGTGAACCCCGCGAAGCCGCTGGCGCGCGGACCGAGCCCGACGTCCTCGGTAAGCGATGCGATGGAGTAGAGGCTGAGCCAGGTGCCCTGGAGCTTGAAGAAGACGACGTCCTGCTCGATGCCCTCGGTGGGCAGGCCGAGACCGTCGCGGTAGAAGGCGAGGGAGCGCTCGAGGTTCTCGACGCCAAGGGTCAGGAGGGAGATACGCGGTTCCATGAAGCACCCTTTCATGGCAAGATCGGATAACGCTGCCCCCACATTAGAACATATGTTCTATATGCGCAAGATGTGTCCCTGTGTCACGGGGATAGTGCCGGCTGAGCCGTTCGGGAGCAGGGGAGAATGTCCACAGTATGTCACTTCGACCGGAGTACCGCACCGCCTCCCTGTCATCTCGACCAAGCGCCGGAGGCGCGCGTGGAGGGATCGCGTCGTCCGTGTCAATGCCGGAATGCAACCCGCGACGCGATTTCTCCACTGCGCTCACTTCGTGGGCTGCGGTCGAGACGACAGAGAATGAGCGCCCTGCGGGGGCTGCGGTCGCAATGGCATGGCGCCTCGGCTGCGGTGCTCAGGACGGTCCCGGCGAGATGTCGAGGGGTTTCATGCTGTCGTCAGGGCGCTCCGGTACACTAGGCGTCAACGAGGAATTCGGTCCGAACGAGAGGGCACGGAATGGCGCAAACACGGACGGTAGAGGTCACGGATGACAATGGCAAGCTCGCCGTGCCGGATGAGCAGCGGGCCGAGGGTGTAGCGCGCATCCTGATTTCCGAGGACGAGCTCCAGGAGGCGATTCGCGAGATCGCCCGGGAGCTCGATGAGGAGTATGCCAAGGACCGTCCGCTTCTGGTCGGCGTCCTCAAGGGCGCGGTGTCGTTCATGACCGATGTGATGAAGGCGATGACGATCCCGGTCGAGATCGACTTCATGGCGATCTCCAGCTATGGCTCGTCCACGCAGTCGTCCGGCGTCGTGCGCATCCTCAAGGACCTCGGCCAGGACATCGAGGGGCGGCGGCTCATCATCATCGAGGACATCGTCGACAGTGGCCTGACCCTGCAGTACCTCATGGATCTCCTGGAGCGCCGCAACCCGAAGGACATCCGCGTTGTCGCGCTGCTCAAGAAGAACAAGACCGACGCTGCCACGGTGCACGTCGACCGTGTCGCCTTCGAGATCCCCGACGAGTTCGTGGTCGGCTACGGGCTCGACTACGCCGAGACCTATCGCAACCTGCCCTACGTCGCCGTGCTCGATCCGGTGGTCTACTCCGAACCCGATGAGGTCTGACACGTTGGTATACTGGAAGTGTTGACGTAACGAGACATCTCGCCCGTTCAACACCCGTTCCGGATCACATCACCAACCCAGTGGAGACATCAGCATGCCACGACGGAAATGGTTGCGGAGTGGTGCTATCTGGATCGTCCTCATCGTTGCCACACTGGCCGTCTGGCTGGCGTTCAGCGGGGCGAGCCAGAACTACGATACGGTCGACTTCACCTCGCAGGTTCTCCCCGCGATCAAGAAGAACCAGGTCGATCACCTGGTGACGCAGGAGGGCGAGTCGACGGTCCAGGTCCACTACACGGATAGCGGCCGCAACACGGCCGAGACGCGCCTGCCGCCGGACACCAACATCATCGAGGTGCTGGACAGCGCGGGCATCGCGCCGGAGGACGTCAAGATCGAGGTGCAACCGGCGAGCCGCTGGGGCGCGGTGCTCAGCGGTTTGGCGATCTTCCTGCCGATCCTCTTCCTGGTCGGCATCTTCTTCCTGATCATGCGGCAGAGCCAGGGCGGCAACAGCCAGGCGATGTCGTTCGGCAAGAGCAAGGCGCGGCTCTTCTCCAGCAACCGACCCACCGTGACCTTCAACGATGTCGCCGGTGTGGACGAGGCCAAGGAGGAGCTGGCGGAGGTCGTCGAGTTCCTCAAGTACCCGGAGAAGTTCGCATCGCTCGGTGCGCGCATCCCGCGCGGCGTGCTGCTGGTCGGCCCGCCTGGCACCGGCAAGACGCTGCTCTCGCGGGCTGTCGCCGGTGAGGCCGGCGTGCCGTTCTTCAGCATCTCCGGCTCCGAGTTCGTCGAGATGTTCGTCGGTGTCGGCGCCAGCCGCGTCCGTGACCTCTTCGACCAGGCCAAGCGCAACGCGCCCTGCATCGTCTTCATCGACGAGATCGACGCGGTCGGTCGCCAGCGCGGCGCCGGGCTCGGCGGCTCGCACGACGAGCGCGAGCAGACGCTGAACCAGATCCTCGTGGAGATGGATGGCTTCGACAGCAGCACCAACGTGATCATCATCGCGGCGACGAACCGGCCCGATGTGCTCGATCCCGCGTTGCTGCGGCCGGGCCGCTTCGACCGGCAGGTCATCCTCGACCGGCCGGATATCGCCGGGCGCCGGTCGATCCTGCAGGTCCACACGCGCGGCAAGCCGGTCGAGGACAACGTCTCGATCGAGAACCTCGCGCGGCAGACATCCGGGTTCTCCGGCGCGGATCTCGAGAATCTCGTCAACGAGGCGGCGATCCTCGCCGCCCGGCGCAACAAGAAGATGGTCGGGCGGCCCGAGCTGACCGAGGCGATCGACCGCGTGATCGCCGGGCCGCAGCGCAAGAGCCGGGTGATCTCCGAGCGCGAGCGCTTGATGACGGCGTACCACGAGGCGGGGCACGCGCTCGTCGCGCGGATGTTGCCGCACGCCGACCCGGTGCGGAAGGTGTCGATCGTCGCGCGCGGCATGGCGGGCGGGTACACCCGCATGGTCCCGGACGAGGATCGCCTGTTCAAGACGAAGGCCCAGTTCGAGGACGACATCGCCGTGTTCATGGCGGGGCAGATCGCCGAGCAGCTCGTCTTCGAGGAGATCTCCACCGGTGCGTCGAACGACATCGAGCGAGCCACGGTGATCGCGCGGCGGATGGTCACCGAGTTCGGCATGAGCGAGCTCGGTCCGCTCGCCTTCGGCAAGAAGGACGAGATGGTCTTTCTCGGCCGCGAGATCAGCGAGCAGCGCAACTACAGTGACGAGGTCGCCTACAAGATCGACCAGCAGGTCCGGGAGATCGTGGATCGCGGGCACCAGCGGGCGCTGGAGATCATCCAGCGGCACTTCGACAGGCTGGAGGCGATCGCCCGGCTGCTGATCCGCGAGGAGACGATCGAGGACGAGCAGCTCGAAGCCTTGTTCGACTCGCCACGACCGAAGCCCGACCTCGTTGGCCCGCCTACCGGTCGGCTCTCACGGATCGCGCAGGAGACCGCGCGCGGTGAGGACCGGCGAGACCGTCGCGAGCACGACGACGATGGCGGCTCGTTCGGAACACTCACGCCGCAACCTATCTAGGCGTCCACACGCTGCACAGCAAAACGGCCGAGGCTTTCAGCCTCGGCCGTTTTCGATTCTCGATCGGGGTGGAGACGGGGGGACTCGAACCCCCGACCTCTACAGTGCGATTGTAGCGCTCTCCCAGCTGAGCTACGTCCCCGAGAGCGATAGGAGTATAGCCGGAAAAAGACGACGACGTCAACGAATCGGGAACAATCACTGGCAAGGACCGGTCGCGAGCAAAGACCCGCTCGAATCGACCTTTGGCGGCTGTGGCGATCGGTGCGCATCTTCGCTCTACATCCTGGCAGCTGTCGTGTAGGATGACGGCGGCGAACGACCAAGGGACGGAGCGACCGTCCGGAGATATCGAGCCGCAATGAGACCGCGTGGCGGTTCGGATGGCGAGGGATTGTGGGAGCGAGGACCGCGAGCATGAGGCGACGAGCGCAGGCATCGTTCGACAGGCGACTCGCTTTGCCCCTGGCGGTTGTGGCGTTCCTTGCCCTGGCACCTGTCGCGCTCGCGGCGGAGGCGGAGGGCGAGCCGGGAGTCGAGCACTGGGGCACGGTTTTCCTGATGTTCGCGATCGTGCTCGTCGCGGGGAAGACTGGCGACATCGTCGAGAAATGGGGCCAGCCGGCGGTGATCGGCGAGCTGCTGGCCGGCATCGTCCTCTCGCTGTTCGGCTACCTCGGCTGGGGCCTGATGGGCGATATCACCGGCAACGGCACCATCGGCTTCCTGTCCAGCTTCGGCGCGCTCCTGCTGCTCTTTTCGATCGGACTCGAGTCCAATGTCGCCGACATGAGGCGGGTCGGGCTCAACGCCGCGCTCGTCGCCAGCATCGGCGTGGTCGTCCCGTTCGCACTCGGCACGTATGTGTTCGGGCCGCTCTTCTTCGGTGAGGAGAGCACGAGCGCACGGCTGTTCCTCGGTGCCTCGCTGGTTGCGACAAGCGTCGGCATCACCGCGTCGGTCTTCCGGTCGCTCGGCATCACCAGAACCCGTGCCGCGCAAACGGTGCTGGGCGCGGCGGTGATCGACGACGTGCTCGGCCTCATCGTGCTCGCGGTCGTCTCATCGCTCGCGAGCGGTGGAGCGGTGAGTGCCGGGATGGTCGGCGAAATGGCCGCCAAGTCGTTCGGGTTTCTCGCCGGCGCGCTGCTGCTCGGGAGTGCCGCGGCCGGGGTGATCTCCCGCGTCTTCAGCTACATCAGCGAGGGCGTGGGAATGAAGCTCGCGGTCGCACTCAGCCTCGCGCTCGGTCTTGGGTATGTGGCCGAGCTCTTTGGTCTGGAACCGATCATCGGCGCGTTCGCCGCGGGACTGATCCTCGAAGACGTGCACTTTCATCGCTATTCCGACCCCTCGTACCTCCGCGAGCTGATGGAGCTGAAGCTCGATGCGGAGAAGGACCGAGACGCGATGGACGAGTTCATCGGCAAGCACCGGCACTCGCACGTCGAGGACCTTGTCAGCAATCTCAACCTGGTGTTCGTGCCCATATTCTTCGTCTACACAGGCATGCAGATCGACATCGGCTCGCTGCTCCAGCCTGGGCTGTATGCGGTCGCCATCGTCATCGCCGTGGCGGCGATCGCCGGCAAGATCGTGGCAGGAGCCGCCGCCCGTGGCGACATGCGCGAGAAGCTGCTGGTCGGGGTGGCGATGGTGCCGCGCGGTGAGGTCGGGCTCATCTTCGCGGCGACGGGAAAGTCGATGGGCGTGCTGAACGACGAGATGTTCTCGGTGATCATCCTCGTCGTGATCATCACCACGTTCATTGCGCCGCCGTTCATCGATCGCATCGGTGGCCGGGCAGGAACATAGAGCGCAGCGACGAGTGCCGCGAGGAACGACCGGGAGGTACGGGAAGTGAGCGATGCAACCGACATCCAGACATCGGCGCTACGGGTGATGTCGTGGAACATCCGCTCCGGGTTTGGCAGCTTCGACCTGCCGGAGGCGATGCGTGGAGAGAGCATGCTCGCCACCATCGCCGGGGCGATCCGTGAAGCCGACGCGGACATTATCGGGCTGCAGGAAGTCGACCGATTCTGGGACCGAAGCGGTGGCGTGGATCAAGCCCGCTGGCTGGCGGAGGAGTTGGGCATGGAGTGGCGTCATGCCGCAAACATGGTGCCCGGCGGCGGTCCGCCCGAAGAAGGCTCACCGCAATACGGCATCGCGCTGATTAGCCGCTGGCCGATTGTGGAGCACGAGCATGTGCTGCTGCCAACGCCTGAGGGATGGGAGCAGCGCGGGGCGCTGGTGGCGGTAGTGCAGGCGCCGGACGGTGGTCACATTGTGGTCGTCAATACCCATTTGCAGGTCGACGGCAGCAATGGGGCCGCCGCGGATCAACGCGCGGAGAGTGCAGGGATCACTGCCGAGCTGGTCCGGAACCGCCGGTTGCCCGCGGTCATCATGGGCGACCTCAACGCTACTCCGGAGAGCAGCGAGCTGCGCGCTCTCAGAGACGAACGGTCCGGGTTTCAGGATTGCTGGGTCGTTGCCAACCCCGGTGAGATGGGGCTGACGATACCTGCGAGTCCCGATACCGGGCCCGAGGCGCGGATCGACTATATCTTCGCGAGCTGCGATATCACCGTGCGGCGGGTAGTGGTCCCGGTGACCAGCGCGACCCGAATCGCCTCGGACCACTACCCGGTCGTGGCGGACCTGGTGACGAGCGGCGGGGCGTGATGGAGCTGCGGTGCGCGCCGTACGTTCAGGTGATATACTTTGGCGCAGCGGAAGAGACGCGGGTGTAACTCAGTTGGTAGAGTACCTGCTTCCCAAGCAGGCTGTCGTGGGTTCGAGTCCCATCACCCGCTCCAACGAAGACCTTGAACGAAGCGGCCACCCGACCGGGTGGCCGTCTGCTTTGCCGGGTCGAATTCCGCGCCGTTATCACCGGCGGGATGAATCCCTGGAAGTGCGTGCGCACACGAGCACACGGGCAAAACCGCTAAAATTGACATACAGGGTGCAAGAAAGAACACGGCCACAGTGCGGCCAAAATCTGCCGGGCGACGTCTCGCTCGCGATGGACGCGTGTTGCTGAAGGACAGACGCCGATGGTGACGACAACCAACCGGAATGACACGGAAATACGATGGAAGACGGCGTTGCAGCGTGCCCACAAGGAGGGCGTGCAGGTTCGCCAGCTCGCCGGCTGCGGCATGTGGATCGCGACGAGCGCGAAGGGTACCACGACGGCGTACGAGGTGACGCCGTGGGGCTGTGAGTGCCAAGCTGGCCAGTTCGGGGACCCGGTTTGCAAGCACCGGGCCGCGCTGCTGGAAGTGCTTGGCCGTCTCAAGCTGGACGATGCTGGCACGGTCGCTCCGGCGGAAGGCACGGCGGCGTAGGCGCCGAATGCATGGCCACGACCCGGTCGGAGCGCACTACCACGGGTAGTTCTGATTTCGCTGCCAATTCGGCGCATCGACCCTATCGCTTTTGCAGGTCCATCCTGAGCCGAATGTAGTGGAGCACTTCCTCGCGGGTCAGAAGTCCGAGCGTGCGGTCGTTGTCGACCACGGGCAGCTGCCGCACGCGCTCATCGTCCATGATTCGGAACGCCTCCTGAAGCGGGGCATCCGGGCGGACGGTCGTGAGGCTGGACCACGGTCGCATGACCTCCCGGACCGGTGTCCAGTCCCAACGATCCTGGGGCACCTGTGTCACGTCGCGAAGCGTGACGATGCCGCGGGGCGTGTCATCGTCGGACACGATGAAGTGGCGCTCGCCACTCGGCAGAACGTAGTCGTCGATGAGTTGGCGGACCATCATGCGGCCGGGAATTTGGGTTTCCGCCGGTCCCATCGCCTGTGCCACGGTCGCCCCCTCGAGTATCCGTTCAACCGACGAGCCGGTCGCCTCGGAGACGGCGGCGTTCTGCAGGAACCACCCGATGAAGATGAGCCAGATGCCATTGGCGAAATTGCCGTTGAGCACGAACAGCGCACCGACGCCCATCATGCCGAAAGCGACGATCTGCCCGCTCACCAGCGCGATCTGCTCCGCGCGGGTCTCGTTGCCTGTTGACTGCCAGACCAGCGCGCGCAGGATCCGCCCGCCATCGAGCGGGAACCCTGGCAGCAGGTTGAACAGGCCCAGCATGAGGTTCAGCGTGCCGAGCCAGAGCGCTGGCGCGGCGATGTAGTCGGTCCCCCGCGACACGAGCCAGACAATGCCGAACAGCGAGGCCAGGCCGAAGCTGACCGCCGGGCCTGCCGCCGCGACGCGAAGCTCGATCTCGGCCGATTTGGCGCGACCCCCGATCTGCGCCACACCGCCGAACACGAACAGCGTGATGCTCTCGACCGGCAGGTTGTAATGCTGGGCGGTGAAGGAGTGACCCAGCTCGTGCAGCAGGATCGACGTGAAGAAGAGCACGCTCGCAACGATTGCCATGACCCAGGCGGCGGCGTCCGGGAGATCCGGTGCTGTTGAAGGGAAGTAGGCGGTCGCCAGCGATACCGTGAGCAGCGCGAAAACGATCGCCATGCTCCAGTGGAGCCCGATGGAGATGCCTCGGATCGTTCCAAGGCGCCAGCTTGCGGTCATCGTGCGCTACCTCCCGTGCCTGCCGCGTGTCGTCCAGATCCAGTATCTCGCATCCCAGGCATGACGCGATGTACGGCCCGCAACATACCCGTGTAGCCTGCTTGGCTCGACGGCGCCATGAGCGTGATGTCCGCGAGCTTCAGGGCGAGGATTGAGCGGAGTCCGGCGAGGCGACCGGCGAGGCTGCCAAAGGAGAGCCGTCCATCTCCATCGGGGCTGGAGGCCCGGCCCACTGCCGAGCCTGCACGTCATCCCAGCTCATGACCACGCCACCGAGCTCGGCGGCCGCGGCGTCAGCATCGGTCTCGTCGCGAAAAGCCGCGATGCCCCAACCCATCGGGCTCTTGATCTCGGCACTCTTGACGTACCAGGCGTCCTCGGCCTTGATCGAATCCTCATCCTGATAGTCGTTCACCCACATCGCCTGGAGCCCGGCATCCGGGTTCGCGTCACGGTACTTGAAGAATTCGCCGATGTCGTCGAAGAGCATCCAGTCCTCGGATTCCTTGGGGAGCGCCGCGACGGTGTACCGGGGATCAACGACGAACATGCCCATTTCGGAAATGTCTTCACCGTAGTTGATTTTCGGTGGGCCCAGGCTGGTTTCCTTGTCCCCGCAGGCGGTGAGCAATGGCGAGATGATGATCGCGATCACGGTCAGGACCACGATAGATCGAGGCTTCATCGCTGCTCCTCGCGCTTCATGAGGAGATAGGCCACGAATAGGGGAGCGACCAGCCAGAGCACGAGTGTGCCGATCAGCACCTGGACCGACCAGGTGCCGAAGGTGTCCTGGGCAACAAGACCGGCGGGACCGAGGAGCTCGAGCGAGTCACGCAGCATGCCGATCGACGCGATCCGGTAGCTCTCCAGCGGGTTGAGCAGCACGGCGCTCAGCAGCGTGCCGGGTGAGAGATCCAGCACGACGGCGCTCCCCATCAGGCCGAGGTCGCCGACGAGCACCAGCACGAGCCAGACGACGATGGAGACACCCAGAGCGCTCGCGGTGCGTCTTGAGACGCTCGAGATGAGGTAGCCGATACTGAGCGACGCCCACGCGAGCAGAACCGTGAGTCCGGTGAGCCGGATGAAGGTATTCATGCCTTCGCCGCCACCCATGTAGCTGATCGTGAGCGTCGCGAGCGCGAATCCGACCACGATTGCGCTCCCGATCGCGATGGCCAGACCGATGAACTTGCTCACGAACAACTCGAGCGGGCTCACCGGCTGCGAGAGCAGGTAGCTCATCGTGCCCTGCTCGCGCTCGCTCGAGAGCGCCTGGGCGCCGAGCGACAGGCCCATCAACGGCGCGAGAAAGAGCACAAGGTTCACGAGCGCCGCCGATGTCCGGCCGAAGCCGCTGACGCCGCCGTAGCCGGCGCTCGACACGATCATGAACGCGAGCGCCACGCTGAGCACCACGAAGGCGAGCGAGTAGGCGACGAACCAGCGGTTGCGGAGGGCGTCGCTGACCTCCCGCCGAGCGAGGGTCCGTATGGTAGAGAGGCTCATCGATCGTCCTCCACGTTGAAGTCGGCTACATCGTAGTGGGAGCGGGCGAGCAGGAGCAGCGGCTCCGCCTTTCGCTCCGCGTCGACAGTGATGAGCACGGCGTGACCGTTGCGCCCGGCGATGAACCCGTTCTCCTGCAGATGGCTGACGGCGGGGTCGAGCACCTCTGCCGGCAGCGGCACGCGCAGCGTGACGGTTCCCACGCCGCGCTCGACGGGCGTGACCGGGCTCATGCCCACCTGCCTGCCGGCGTCGAGCCGTACGACGCGATCCGCAAGGGCGCGCACCTCGCTCCAGCGGTGCGACGTGAACACGATGGTGCGCCCCTGTCGCTTCAGGTCGACGAGAAGGGCGACCAGCTCGGCCTGGCTGCGAGCGTCGAGGTTCGCCGTTGGCTCATCCAGCAGCAGAACCGGCGGCTCGCCCAGCAGCGCGAGGGTGAGGGCGAGCTTCTGCTTCATCCCGCCGGAAAGGCTGGATACCGGCTGGCCCGTTGTATGCGCCAGCTCAAATTCCTCGATCCGTCGCATGCCGTCGCGGGGGTCCGCCTGCCGGAGACGCGCTACCATCACCATCAAGTCACCGACCGACATGTCGAAGGTGGGCATGCTTTGCGGCACGTATCCGATCCGGCCGCGAACCTGCTTGCCGTTGCGAGATGAGGAGAGGCCGTCGACCGTGATGCTGCCGTCGAAGATTGTCACGCCGAGGAGGCATCGCAGCAGCGTGGTCTTGCCGGCGCCATTCGATCCCCAGAGGGCGAGTGATTCGCCCGGCTTGACCGAGAAGGAGACGTCGTCGACGGCTCGCTTCGCGCCGTATCGCTTGATGACGTTTCGAAGCTCGATCATGATGCCTTCCCCTGGGGCGGTGTGCCGCCGAACAGCGGCGATTGTGCGATTCGTGCGCGGAGCCATCTGTGTTCACCGCGAAGCGTGCGTTCGGTTGCGCGGCGACCGCGTGTGCCCCACATCACCGTCGCACCGGCCAGCCCAAGGAGTCCGATTGACCAGATCCTGGCCCACTCCAGGTAGTCTCCCTGCGCGGGCATGGCGACGTTCGTCGGGATAACCGGCTCGACGAGGGGTGACTCGTCGGTGAAGACCGGCTCTTTCTGGAACATCGGTACCGCCTGCGCGCCGAAGTCCACGGCCGACTCCGCCACACTGAATCGGAACAGCTGCAGGATCGGCCAGCTGCTCATGAGCTGCTCCGAGAGCGCCTCGCTCCTGAACGGAGCATCGCCGATACCGTCACCGTTCGCGTCATAACCGACGTAGTCGCTCCAGAAATTGCCGAACCCATCGACAGACCACTGGTTGTCCCCGATTGGACCGCCGCCGAGAACGGTCACCTGTTCGAGGTTTTCGATCATGCTGTTCCGGGTGAAGACGTTGTCTCTCGAAGCAGGCAGCATGCCGAGGCCCGAGTCGTTGTAGGCAATGAGGTTCTCACGGAAGTGGTTGTAGACATCTGGTGAGAGCGGGGAGTTGTCGATGTACACCCCGATCCGGTTGTTGTGAATGATGTTTCCTTCTACCTCCACCCCGTCGATCTCCTTCAGGCCGAGTCCGTGTCCCGATGGGCCGCGGCTGCCCTCGATGAGATTGTTCTGGATGGTGAACTGCTTTCCGTACATGAGGTAGATCCCGACGGAGTTGTCCACCAGGCTGTTGTGCTCTACCAGTCCGTTGTCGCTGTTCATGAAGTGAAAGCCGTAGCGGCCCTCCTTCACTGTGTTGTCGCGAACAACGACGTCGTTGGAGTACCACACGAGCAGGTCGCGAGAGGCGTGTACGTCGTTTCGAGTATCGCGTTCGATGGCTGTACCAGATCTTGATGCCATCCCCTCGCAGGCCCATGTCGACATCCTTGCCGGCGATGGTATTGCGGGCGATAAGCAGATCCTCAGACTGTGCGACATTGACGCCGAAGAGCGTGTTGACTATTTCGTTGTCGAGGATCTTCACGTTCGGAGCGTCCTCGATGTATACAGCGCTGTCCTCCTTGTCGAAGTTCGAACCGCTGTTCTGGAGCATGAATCCCTGCAAGGTAACGGAGGGAGCCGTGATGGTGACGACCGTTCCCTTGTTGTGCCCGTCTATCACCGGGTGGTCGGCGCCGATGATGGTGAGCGGAACGTCAATCTCGATTGGTCCGTCGTAGGTCCCCCCCTCCACGAGGATGGTCGCGCCGCTGGGCGCCGAGGATATAGCCTGGCTGAGCGATGTGATGTCACATTGTCGGCAGACCTCGATGGAGTCAGTCAGGACGGATGGCTGGGCAGCCGAGTCCTTTGCTGTTGTCAGCGCCGGCGAAGCAATGACGGTTGATTCCAGCAGTGTCAGCAGCGCCACGACGAGGATCGCGAGAGATCCGATTCTCATGACCGCTTGTCCGCGTCTGCTTGGCTCAGCCGGCCGATGATGCCCGTGAGCGCCATGAGCGCCGCGATGACGCTCAGCCAGAATCCCACTGAAAAGTGCGCTGTGGTCGAGAACTGCCCGACGACTCCTTCGCCCAGGATGGCCGGTGTGAACGGTTTGATGCTGCTGCTCAACGCTGCGGTCGGATCGAGACCATGACCCGCCTTGTACAGCCAGACGTAGAGATCGGTCGCAAAGACGATCGGGTAGAGCACCACGCCAGCCGCGAGCAGTCCCGTCCACCTTGGTCGAAGGAATGCGGCGACAGCAGCAAACAGAATGATGACGATGGTGGCCGGCCCTGCGATGCTTCGCTCAAATTTGGCGGCCTCAGCAAGCGGCATCATCCCGATGTAGTGATTGAGTCCGTCGACCTCGCTGACGTCTCCAGTCACCTGGTGGGTGAAGACAGTGACCTGGAGCCCGTCGGGGTACTGCGGTGCATGCAGCGTGAGCGACCAGAACTCGAACATGACCGACGCGCCGAGCACGAGCGCTGCAAGCAGCAGAAAGATTCGCGGCCACGTGAGGTGGATTCCTCGCACTCTCGCCATGAGCCGACCCGCGGTGCCCGTGCTTTCGTGGAAGCTGGGACCTGTCGTCGTGATTGCCATTGGACTGCCTCTCTGGTCTCATATGCGTCATTGCACGACAGAAACCGTGTGTTTGCTCTGGTGGCGCCGATTCGCGTCGCCCGGCGACGCGAATCGACGAGATAGGGGCAGCGGCCCCGCCCTGGGGACGAACGCTATTCGGCCGGCTTCACGAGGAAGTACCCAGCCATCTCGATGTGGAGGGCCGAGCAGAACTCCGTGCAGTAGTACGGGTAGACGCCAGGCGTATCTGCGGTGAAGGTGATTGTCTCCGTCTCACCAGGCTCGAGGCTCAAGCTGATGTCCTGACCAGCGAGCACGAAACCGTGTGTGGCGTCCTTCGCCTTCTCGATATTCGTGATGTGCCAGGTAACCTCGTCGCCCTCATTGACCTCAAGATTGTCCGGGGTGATGCGGGTGCGCCAGACCGTGCCGAAGACTTCGACCTTGCCGTCCTGGCGATCGACGTGCTCATCGCCGGGGCCCGTTCCAGACGGGTGGTAGTCGTTGGCGATCGCGTCCCAGCCGATCTTGCCTTCCTCCTGTGGGTACGCGTCCCAGGCCTTGATCTTCTCGGTGCGGATGAGTTGCGCGTAATGCGGCTCGCCGAACCCGATTGGCATGTCCAGGAGGGCGCGGAATTTCCGATCCTCGCGGATGTCCATCAACTGAAGGTTCTGCGGCAGCAGCGGTCCGACGGGCGGGAACCGATCAACCGACCACTTGTTGAGCGCCACGAGGTAGTTGCCGTCAGGCTCGGCAGTGTCGCCTCCCGCGGCCGCGATGTGGCCGACGTTGTAGTTGACGGGGACCTTCTCGACGAACTTCCAGCCGTCATCGTCGTAGGATCCGCCAAGCTTCCAGCGTGCGACCGCGCTGTCGAGGAAGAGGCTGGTGTAGCCGTACCCCTGATTGTCGAACTGACAGTGCAGCGGTCCGAGACCGACCTCGACCTGAGCTTCGAGACAGTCCTCGTAGGCAAGGATGGGCACGCCAAAGTCGTCCTTTTCGGTGGTGCCGGCCTCAATGGCCTTCTGGATCTTCTCGAAGCTGTACACCGTCACGTGCGGGTCCAGTTTGCCCGAGACCACGAGATACTCCCCATTCGGGGTGACGTCGACGCCGTGAGGGCTCTTGGGCTCGGGGACGAAGAACAGAAGGCCCTCGGCGACTGCAGTCTCCATCCGGATGACGTTGAAGTCCTTGATCTTCTCCGCCTTGCCGTCGGACACGACCTTGGCGGCCTTCTCGTAGTTGACGACCTGCAGGTAATCCATGTCGCGCTGGGAGGCACCGATCTCCATCGGTGGGTTGCCTTCGAGCACGCCGCCGGTCGCCATCTCGGTGTTGAAGGTGTTCCAGAACGCCCAGCCGTTGCTCGGGCCCTTGCCCGCGTCGGCGAGGTCATGGAAGTAGGGCGGGGTCTCGATGCCGAAGGATTGTTCGGGAACGATCTTTCCAGCGTCGCGATCGAACTTCCAGAAGACGACGAGACCCCGATACTTGTCCTTGAACTCGCTGAGGGGCGCGTACTCCCAGCCGAGCGGAGTCGGATACTGATCGGCCTCGAGAATGTAGTCAGTGTTTGGTGTGACGAAGGCGCCACCGTGCTCGTTGATGAGCAGTGGGTTCTTGACGATTTGCTTCGTCGCGAAATCCTTGAGGTCGATAACGGCCATCCGGCCATGGGACTTCTCGTTGATGAAGCAGAACTCGCCGTCATAGACACCGTCGGTCTCGCTCAGTGCGATGTGGTGGGTGTCGCCATGGTGGATGTCCTTGCCGTTGACCTTTCCACCGGCGAGGACAGCCTTCGTCTCCTTGCTGAACCCATAGCCCTGCCAGGGCTCCGGAGTGTAGACTGCGATCGTCTTGTACACGCGCATCGAAGGGACACCGATGACATACACCTGACCGGCGTGGCCGCTCGAGGTGAACATCAGGAACTCGTCCATTCGGCCTGAGGGCATGTAGGTCTCGAGCGCAGCAGTCACGTCATCTGGGCTCAGCTCGCGCTTTTCGATGACCTCGTTTGCGGACTCGCCGAGGTCCTGGTTGTCGTCCTGGGCCGACGCCCTGCTGGCGATGCCGCCGAGCAAAGCACCGCTGGCAGGCACTGCGACAGCCGCACCGGCGCCACCGAGGAGCAAGCGACGATTGAGCCGCTTTCCTGTCACTTCCCTGATCTCGCCCGACATACCGGTACCTCCATTTCCCCTGCGGGGATATACCAACCTTGGAGCCCGTCGGGCGCGTGCGAGTCATCGCCAGCGACTGAAACGTCGCGTTTGCGCGACTTTCCCGCGTTCGACTGAGGCCCGATCGCTTCGTTGCGATCATTGGCTCGAGTCTCCCCGGCACCGTGAAATCCGTGTAATAATCGGGACACGACCGTATCGAAATGCTGTCAATTCCAAGTGACCAGGTCGGGATAGGTCGCGCTGGTCGTTGGTGCTGGCCCCGTGCTGACGCAGTAGTCGCTGAGAGAGTAAAGGAAATACATGGCGACACATCGGTTTCATCCAACGACGTATCAGAACACCTTCGGGACGCACGAGGCGGTGCTGGACATTGCGCCCGGCGACACCGTGGTGACTACGACGATCGACGCTGGCGGGCGGGACATGAACAACGAGCGGGTCGGACAGCGTCCGAACCCGCAGACCGGGCCGTTCCGGGTGGTGGGTGCGGAGCCGGGCGACACACTTGTCGTGCGGCTCGACGCGATCCGACCGAACCGTCCGACGGGATGGACCAACACGGCACTGGCCACGAACGTCGTCGATCCCGACTTCGTGCCGCGGTTGCCCGACACGCCGCGAATCGACTGGGCGATTGATACCGAGGCAGGGACCGTGCGGCCGGCTGAACGGGTCGCTGGGCTGGAAAGGCTCGTTCTCTCCCTCGATCCGATGCTCGGGAGCTTCGGCGTCGCGCCGAAGGGCGGGCAGGCGATTAGCTCGTTCACCTCCGGGGAGCACGGCGGCAACATGGACTACCGCGGCTTCCGGGCCGGTGTCACGGTGTACCTGCCCGTGTTCGTCGAAGGCGCGCTGTTCCATCTCGGCGATGGCCACGCGGTGCAGGGTGATGGCGAGATCAACGGCACGGGCGTGGAGACCTCGATGGAAGTGGAGTTCACGGTCGATCTCAGGAAGGGCTGGGTGATCGGCTGGCCGCGAGGTGAGAACGACGAGGAGATCTTCACGGTCGGGAACGCGCGTCCACTCGATCAGGCGTTGCAACATGCGACCACCGAGATGGCACGCTGGCTCGAGGCCGACTACGGGCTCGATGTCCGGGCGATCAGCCTGCTGATGGGTGAGAGCGTCGAGTACCACATCGGAAACGTCTACGACCCCGCATATACCGTGGTCTGCCGGATGTCGAAGTCGGTGCTGGCGATGATCGATTCGCCGCGTCCGTAGCCATCCCACCGCCACGCAGGAAGGTGCTTCGTTTCGATTGGGTGCCTGGCCTGTCCGGGAAAACCAAATTCTCGGTGCCGCCGTTCGGGGAGCCCAGTGGTGTTGGCATGCTGGCTGCGAACACCGCGCGTGGGGCTCGATACGCCCCACAGGCAGGAGTGCCGGGTCGCGACCCGGCTCCACGGTTCCCGAAAGGACATTGGCATGGCGAAGATCAACCCCATCGAGCTGCAGTCTGCCCTCAAGGGCGTCGACTATCCGGCGAGGAAGGACGCGCTCGTCAAGGCGGTGAAGGACAACGGCGCCAGCGAGGAGATCAAGGCGGCGGTCGACAAGCTACCGGACGAGACCTTCAACAGGCCGACGGACGTCACCGAGAAGGTCGACTTCGGCGGCGACGGCGCCTAACCGCATTCATGAGCGATGAGCAGTCGCCCTAGCCCGGCGGCTGCTCATCGTTTGTGGCGGCGAGCCTCTTGAGGAGCGGTTGGCAGGTCGGGCAGTAGCTGGTACCACGACCGGACAGCTTGAACCAGGCGAGTGGGCGCCCGCACCGATTGCACGGCAGACCAGCTTTGGCGCGGCCGTACACGTTGAGGAAGTCCGCGTTCGAGCCACGCTCGCCGTACGGGTTCTCGAAGCTCGAGAACGTCGTGCCCTGGTTTTCGAGCGACGCGCGAAGGACCTTGCGAATCGAGCGGACCAGCGAGAGCGCCTGTGACTTCGTGATTTCGCCCGCCGGCGTGAGCGGGTGGATCCGAGAGAGATGGAGCGCCTCGTCGACATAGATATTGCCGAGACCGGCAACGTTTCGCTGGTCCAACAGGAACGACTTGATCGGCGCGATTCGACCCTTGGCTCGGTCCAGCAGGTGCCTGGCATTGAACCGCTCCGACAGCGGTTCTGGCCCAAGTCGCTCTCCCAGAAATGCGTGAGCATCGGCGAGCGGCACGTGGAGCACCCGGCCGAATTTCCGCTGGTCCGCGAAGCGGATGTCCCGGTTCCCCTCGAGGTGAATTGCGAGGTGCTCGAATCGCACCGGCGGAGCCCCCGCTGCCGTCACCAGCAGGCGACCGGTCATGCGCAGATGGACCAGCAGGGCGGTGTCGTCGTCGAGGGGCAGGAGCAGGTACTTGCCGCGGCGTTCCGGACGGCAGAGTTGGCGCCCAGCGATCACGGAGGCGAAGACGTCTGGCGCCATGTCGCCGGTCACGCCGGGGAAGTCGCGGTAGGTGGCTCCTGTGATGGTCGCGTCGGTGACTTCCCGCTCGATGATGGACCGGACGGTTTCGACTTCTGGCAGTTCTGGCATACTTCCATCCACGAATGAGGGTATCTCGCGCCAGGCGCGCGATGAACGCACGAAAGGTACCGTAGCATGGCGGAGAGCGACTGCCTGTTCTGCAAGATTGCGGCGGGGGAAATCCCGTCGGACAAGGTGCTGGAAACGGATGATGTGATCGTGTTCCGCGACATCGCTCCCCAGGCGCCGGTGCACCTGCTTGCGATTCCCAGGCGTCATATTCCATCCGTCGCCGATCTGACGGAAGGAGACGCCGTCCTGCTCGCTCGCCTTGTCGACGCGGCGAATACCGCAGGTCGGCAGGAGCTGGGGGACCGCGGCTATCGCATCGCGACCAACGTCGGCGAGGAAGCAGGGCAGACGGTGTTCCACCTGCATTTGCACATCATGGGCGGCGCGCCGCTCGGGCCGCTTGCTGTGGCGGGAACGTCCGCGTAGGAGAAACCATGGCTTCATTGAAGGAACGGCTGCAGGACGACCTGAAGGTGGCGATGCGCGCCAAGGACACCGCGCGCCGGGATACGGTGCGGCTCCTGATCTCCGAGGTGAAGAAGAAGGAGATCGACCTTCGTCACGATCTCGTATTCGCCGAGGAGCTGCAGCTGCTGCAATCGCAGGCCAAGCAGCGGCGTGACTCGATCGAGCAGTTTCGAGGCGGCGGCAGGGACGACCTTGCCGACAAGGAGCAGGCACAGCTCGAGATCATCGAGTCGTATCTTCCACAGCAGATGACCGAGGAGGAGCTGGACGCCTTCATCGACGATGGCATCACCCGGACCGGCGCGAAGGAACCCAAGGACATGGGCAAGCTCATGGGGCTGCTCTCGAAGTCGGCCGAGGGCCGTGTCGATGGTCGTCGCCTGTCCGACGCGGTGAAGAACCGCCTGGCGCAGCTCGCCACAGATCGCAGCACGGTCGACAAGGACGCGGGTCCGGTTGGACGTTGACGTCACGGTCGACTGGGACGACTCGGGAAGCGAGCCGCTACTGCCTGATGCGGACATTGCCAGCCTGCTGACGTTCGCGCTTGGACATGAGGCTCGCTCAGGAGACTGGTCGATCGCGCTCCGCTTCGTCGGCGACGACGAGATGGGCCGTCTCCACGAGATGTGGCTGGGGGATCCGTCGCCCACCGACATCATGACGTTTCCCTACGACGATGATGATGGCGAGCAGGGTGGCGACATCCTGATCTCGGTCGACACTGCCACGGTAAATGCGCGCGAGCACGGCTTGAGCACCAGCGAGGAGTTGTGCTTCCTCGTGCTTCACGGATTGCTGCACATTCTGGGCTGGGACGACCGGGACGACGCTGACCGCCGCGCCATGCTGGAGCGTCAGCAGTCGCTCCTGAACGCGTGGCGCGGCAAAGATGGCGAGGCCAGCTAGCGGGTCTTCGCCGTGGTCAGCAACAGGCGCAGGCGGTCTGCCGCGTGCATGGCGGAGCGCCGGTGAACGTCCTCGATCGTCGCTCGGAGCCCGGCGAACGTGACCTCGTTCTCGGCGTCCGGAGCGTCGACCGCGACGGCAGCCATGCCATGGAGCACCTGCCGCTCGTCGAAACCGCCGAACACGACGATCGCCACCCCGATCGTCGCGCCGGACTCGACGCGCATGCGCGAGGCTACCTCACGCGCTCGAGCCGCCGCCTGTTCCTGATCGAGGGCGAGATCGATCGGCAGCACCCTCGCCTCGACAAGCGGGTGTGTCGGGTCATCGCTGGTGACTGACGTGAGCATGCCGGCGAACGCGCCGCCACTGCCCATTTCCATCACGGCCACCGTTGCGCTTGCGTCCTCGAGCGCTCGCACCAGCACGGCGGGCAGCGTGTCAGCATCGCGGCCCCAGACGTACCTGCCCAGATGCTCCTGGACTTCGTCGATGCCTTGCTCAAGGAGCCGCTCGGCCTCGTCGGCGGAGTCGGATGTCGCCGTGATGCGAATGTGCACGCCATCGTCCTTGGCGTAGGTCGCGACGACCGGACGAGCGCGGACCACCAGATCGTGTATCTCGTCTTCGGCGGCGGATTCGCCGATCCCGATGGTCTTGAGGGTCACCGAGCGGATCGCGCTGGTGCCTGTCTGCTTCTGGAGAGCTGGCAGCGCCTGCTCGCGCCACATGCGGTACATCTCGCGAGGCACACCGGGCATCGCGATGACGGTTCCCTTGTGCGCGTCGGTGTCGAGTGTGACGAACCAGCCCGGCGCTGTCCCCACCGGGTTCGGGAGGGTCTGCGAGGATGGGATAACCCATGCCTGCTTGGCGTTGCGCTCCGGCATGGCCTGGCCGCGGTTGGCGAAGAACGACTTGAGATCACGGAGCAGGACATCGTCGAGACTCGGTGTCTCGCCTGCTACCTCGGCGATCGCCTCGCGGGTGAGGTCATCATCGGTCGGGCCGACGCCGCCGGTGCAGACCACGACGTCCGCCTCGTCGAGCGCGCGCCGGATAGTGTCGGCGAGCGCGTGCCGGTCGTCGCCGACCTGAGTGACACGGATGAGGTCGATGCCAGCAGCCGCGCACTCCTGCGCGAGGAACGTGGCGTTGGTGTCGGTGATCTGACCCGCCAACAGCTCCGAACCGATCGATATCGCCCACGCGCGCATGGTCACCTCCCGAGCCCTCGATAGAACAGAAACGGCGCACCACGATTGGTACCCTCGGAGGGACTCGAACCCCCAACCTCTTGGTCCGAAGCCAAGCGCTCTATCCGTTGAGCTACGAGGGCATGGCGTGGTGCGCCATGCGGCAGTATACCAGCGATGGCGCCGGCTGGCCATCGCGCAGCCACGCCCGACCCGGCCTGCCTTTGGCGTCGCCGGCACGTAAGATTGACATGATGACGCACGCGCGAGGGGTTGTACAGATGCGGTATCCAGATCGATCAATGTGGGGGATCGTCGGGCTTTTGCTCGCCGCGATCATGGTGGGTGTGGCGATCGTGCTTGACGGTGCCGCCGGCCGAGTTGTGAACGGAGCCGGCGGTTTGCTGTGGTTTGCCAGCACGGCGCTGCTCACCGTCGCCGCGCGTCATGCTGGCGCACCGGTGTGGCGCTGGGGACTGCTTGCCCTCGTCACCATCGCCGTCGCGTTCGTGGTCACGCCGTCGGCGGCCGTGCCGACGATCATCGGCTTCATTCCCGCCGGCTTCCTGATGGCGGCGATCGCGCGACAGACACCGCTGCTGTGGGCTGCGCTGGTGCCGGCGTGGTATCTGCCAGCGCACATCGGCACCGCCATCGCCCGCTCGGCGGTGCGGTCGTTCATGGGCCACGAGGCGAGTGTCCGCACCGATCCGCCGCCCACTGCCGCCTTCGTGCCGGCGCTTATGATCGTGTGCGCGCTGCTCGGTGGATGGATCGCGGCCCGGTTGATTACCTCATACGGTGCAGCCGACCATCCGGGTGTGATCGGCACCCGGCACGGCGAAGGCTGAGTTCCGGGTCCAGCACGATCGACTCACGCCCGCGTGTTCTGGACCGAGGTCCGGGTGGTGAGCTGCTCCTTCAGCTGCTTGTGGGCTTCAAGCAGCTGTGCGTAGCGCTGCTTGAGCTCGGTCAGGTCTTCCTCGGTCTCGTCTTCAGCGACAATAAGCGCATCGTCCGCGCCTCGCGTCACGCGGATCAGCTCGTCCAGCTTCAAATGGATCGCCATCGCGTCGCGGTTCTGCGTGTTCTGGATAAGGAACACCATCAGCCCGGTGCTGATTGTAGTGACGGTGTTGATCACCAACTGCCAGGTGTCGGAAAAGCCGAAGAAGGGGCCGGAGAGCGCCCACAGGGCCACCAGCATCAGGGCGGTGACGAAAGTTGCCCAGTGCCCGGCGAGTGCAGCGGCCCGGCTGGCGAAGGCGGAGAAAATGCGAGCCATCCCCGAACATCTCCTGGATGCATGCCGATGGCGGCACGGTTCATGTAATGGGTGTGATGGTGGACAGCTTCACGCCGGTAATGGTCCAGCAGAGGCGTCCGAGCCGGACAGGCCGCACGCAGAATGCATGCCAACCCGACGGCCCGAGGTCAAACCGTTTTATCTTTAGCCGGGAGGAGGGTGGAGTCGAGCGTGATAGACTCCTCACTGCTCTCGAAATGACAAATCAGGATACCGAGTAGCGACTTGCCCGAGACCAGGAGTGTCATGCGCATGGAAAACACTTGCCCTCGCTGCCAGAGCGCCGTTCGGCCCGACGACCAGACGTGTGCAGCTTGCGGCGCGGATCTGACCGGCACACATGAAGCGTCAACAGAGCGCGCCGCCTCGGTGCAGCGTGCATGGTGGCGGCGAAAGCTCGTCGTCATACCGTTGGTGCTGCTTGCCGCAATGCTCGCATTGGCTGGAGGTGCGTGGGCGTACATCGACCAGCACTTCGACAAGATCAACTCCGTTTCGACGCCACCGCCCGTTGTCACGGGCGCGCAACTTGGCGGTGACGAGAAGGTCCAGGTCGATACCGGTCCGGCTCAGGAGGCGATTCGCCGTGCGCAGGAAGCGGAGTCTGGAACGGCGACCGAGGAGCCGAGCAGCTCCACCAGCCAGTACACCAACGGCAAGGCATTCATGGCGTTCAGCCTGCAAGGCGAGGCAAGCGCGACACCGAGTGCCGACGACACGTTCCAGCTCCCGAAGACAGACACCGGTGACGCGGTTCTCGTGCTGTTGATGGGTGTTGACGCGAGGCCCGGTGAGGCGATCGATGTCGGGGTTCGCCCGGACACACTCGTCGTGCTCAATCTCGATCCCGCTACGGACAGCTGCCGCATGCTCGCGATCCCGCGCGACTCGCGCGTGGACCTGCCGGGTTACGGCGCGTCGAAGATCAACCACGCGCTGGCGATCGGAGGCATCCCATACGAGCAGCTCGTGGTGGAGAACCTGCTCGGCATCAGCTTCGAGCACTACGGGCTGATCGATTTCAACGGTGTCAAGGATCTGGTGGATGAGCTGGGCGGGATTACCGTCGACAACGAAACCGCCTTTACGTTTGAGGGGGGCGACTTTCCCGAGGGGGAGCAGGAGCTCAACGGAGAGCAGGCGCTCGCATACGTGCGCTATCGCGGCGGAGATGACGGCGACTTCGGCCGCCAGAAGCGCCAGCAGGATGTTGTCCGCGCGATGTTGCGGCAGGGCGCCGACCTCGAAGTGGTCACCGCGCTCCCGCGTCTCCTCGATGCGGTGGAGGACCACGTGCGCACGGACGCGGACCTTTCCACGCTGATCGACCTCGGCAAGGAATTCCATTCGACCTGCACCGCGAAGTCGCTCGAGACCATGAGCATCACCGGCGATGTCGCGACGATGCATGACGCCATTTTCGACGAGCCGCTCTCGTTTGTGGTACTCGAACCAGCGGAGGTGGAGGCGAAGTTGAACTGGCTGCTGACTGGCGAGAAGCCGCCATCCGCCACGCCGGAGGCGTCGCCCGCCGCCTGACAATGAGCCGGCATCTCTTTCGCGCAGACGGCGTGGCCCCGTGGTTGCCATCGCGTTCGATCTTGCGGGAACGGACACGGTGTCGGCGGGCAGTATCATGGGTCAACGCAGCGCGGTTTTGGTATCAGGCGAGGAACCGGCGCTCCACATCGCGAGTTTCTGATGTTCCATGCAGGATCCCGTGTCATCAATCGAGCGGGACACTTCGCGCGTCTGCAGAGGCATGCGGGCGCCGAGGTGGGCTCGAAGTGGTGGGCGCGCTCGGAACGCGCGGGCTACCTGCTGTCAACCGTCGCCGTCCTGATCATCGCCGCGCTCTACTATCCGCTCCGCGACCTGCTTGGCGTCACCAACGTCAGCCTGATCTACGTGTTGCTGCTGTTCGGGGTAGGGCTCGGCTACGGTGTGGGTCCGGCCATCGCCAGCGCGCTGCTGGCGTTTGTGCTCACCGACTTTCTCTTCTACCCACCGTACTTCACCTTCCTTGTCGCCAAGACGCCGCATCTGCTCGGCCTGCTGTTCTTTCTCGCCGTTGCGGTGGTAGCCGGCTGGGTCGGCGCGCGCCTGCGGGCGTACACGGAGGAGGCGCGGCGCGAGGCACGGCGCGCCTCCATGCTCTACGACCTGAACCGGGCCCTGACCAGCGATGTCACCCTCGACCAGGTGCTGACTTCGATCGCGCGCGGCGTCGTCGAGGTGTACGGGGCTCGTGCTGCCCGCGTGCTGGTACCCGATGAGCTGGAACCGATCCGGTTCGCCGAGCGTGCCGCCTGGCCGGCTGAGCGGAAGCCGCTGGACCGTCAGGAGACGCGAGTCGCGCAGCGCGTGTTCGAGACGGGCGTGGTTACCGGCCGTGGCACTGCCGGCCGACGGGTCTTCACGCCACATGGTCCCGATGCACCAGTGCGGAGCGTCGAGGTGTCGCCGGGAGATGATCTGCTGTTCGTGCCGATCGAAACGAGCGATGGGAGGATCGGTGTGCTGGAGGTTGCCGGACGGCCGGGTGGCGGGCGGTTCGGGGGTGAGGACGAGCGGATGCTGAAGAGCTTCGCCGACCAGGCGGCGCTCGCCGTGCAGCGCACCCGGCTGATCGAGGAGGCGACGCGATCTCGAGCGCTGGAGGAGTCGAACGCGCTCAAGTCGGCGCTGCTGGCGGCGGTGTCGCACGACCTGCGGACGCCGCTTGCGGCCATCAAGATGTCGGCGTCGACACTGCACGACACGACGATCGAGCTGAACGATGCTTCCCGCAGGGAGCTGCTCGAGGGGATCGAGGAGTCGACCGACTGGCTCGCATTGCTTGTCGACAACCTGCTGGATCTCTCGCGCATCGAAGGAGGAGCGCTTCGTCCCGACCGTGACTGGTACGACCTCTCCGATCTCGTCAACAACGTGGTGAATCAGATGCACCGGCAGCTTGCGCATCACCGGGTGAGGCTCGACATCCCCGATGACCTGCCGCTGGCGAGTATCGACTACGTGCAGGTCTCCCAGGTGCTGACGAACCTGCTTGGCAATGCCGTCAAGTATTCGGAACCGGGAAGCGAAATCGAGGTTGCGGTCGATATCGACCCCTCGGGCGATGGTGTGCGTGTTGTCGTCCGGGACCATGGCCGTGGCATTGCGCCCGGTGACCTGGCACACGTGTTCGAAGCGTTTTACCGTGCTCCGGCCAACTCGAGCATCGTCGGCACCGGCGTGGGGCTGGCGATCTGCAAGGGGCTCGTGGAGGCGCATGGGGGCTCCATCACGGCAAGCAGCAGCGTAGGGGAGGGAACGACCATGACCGTTCGGTTGCCGCTTGAGGCCCGTGACAGCCCAGCACACGAGGTGGAGGGATGAGCGAAACGCGCGTGCTGGTCGTCGATGACGAGCTGCAGATTCGTCGCGCACTGTCGACGGCGCTGCGAGCGCACGGCTACGCCGTGGAGCTCGCGGTCGACGGCGCGGAGGCGCTCGCGCGCATCGCGACGTGGACGCCTGACGTGGTCGTACTGGATCTCGTCATGCCGAATGTCGACGGGCTGGAGGTGGTCCGTGATGCCCGGACATGGACCTCGGTGCCAATCATCGTGCTCTCCGCGAGAGGGCAGTTCCAGGACAAGATCACGGCGCTCGACCTCGGCGCCGACGACTACATCACCAAGCCGTTCGGGATCGAGGAGCTGGAAGCGCGAATTCGAGCCATACTGCGTCGCGCCGTGCCGCACGAGGAGAGCGGGCCGGTCACCATCGGCGACGTTCAGATCGATCTCGCCGCGCATACCGTCACGAAGCATGGTGCGGCGGTGCATTTGACGCCGACCGAGTTCCTGCTACTGCAGACCCTTGTGGCGGAGCGCGGCAAGGTGGTCACCCATCGGCAGCTGCTCAGCCGCGTGTGGGGCGGCTATGCGGTGGAGAACTCGAGGCAGCTGCGGGTGTACATCAATTACCTGCGGCGGAAGCTCGAGGAGGACCCCGCGAACCCTCGGCTGATCGTCACCGAGCCGGGCGTCGGGTACCGCGTGCCGGCGAGCGAGTGAGGGCTGCCAGGATGCGAAGAGAGGGCGCCCGCGCGGGCGCCCTCTGCCGTGTCTCGGTTGCGTTGTGCGCGGACTCGGCACCAACGTGGCACCTCGCTACCAGTGCACTTCGACCCGCATGCCCATCTCGGCGAAGTTGAACAGGGCATCGATGTCGCCTGGCCCGAGCGCCACGCAGCCGCCGGTGTACCCGTCGCCGCCGGGCACGATATAGCCGTTGGCATCCTTCAGGTAGGAATGGAAGCCGTTGCGGCGGTCCGGGTCGAAGCCGACCCAGCCGGTGATGTAGTTGCCGGCGAAATCGGTATAGGTAAGGTCATTGTTCATCGCGTAGATGTAGTACGTGCCGGTGGCGGTGGCGTAGTAGTCCTCGCCCTGGCTCCGGCTCAGTGAGGCGTAGAGGGTGCTGATGGGCCCGTCGCCCTCATAGAGCGTGACCGCGCCGCTCGAACGATCGATGTCGATCCATCGCTCGACGGCGGGCTCCTCGGCGGCCGGTGCTTCGGCGGAACTCGAGCCTACCGCCGGTCCCTCTCCTTCAAGCTGGACGTTTTCCATCCAGGTCCATCCGACAGTGCCGTTGTAGCGGACCTGATACATCCACTCGTATGGACCGTAAAAGTAGTCGACGCGCGTGCCCGCATCCATCCAGTCGAGCACCGTGAGGTCGTCACTGCTTGCGAACAGCGGCGCGCCATCGGAGACGATGGTGCCGGCCTGTCCGGCGGCGACATCGGTCGGAGCCAGCCATCCCGCTCCCCCGATCAGCGTGAGCGTGGCCAGCACGAGGACCAGCCAGCGCCGCAGCGGGCGCACTCCCCCAAAGGCATGTCTTGCGAAAGACATGTATCCCTCCATGTATTGAAACGTACGTGGACGCGCGTGCGCCCCCTCCCTCCCTGCGAACACGCCACCGTCCCCAGCCATGACGATGGTGGCGTGCACTGCGCAGCTGTCGTGCGCGTGCAGGAGCTGGACACGGACAGCCTGACCCGTCGGGTCGACCCCGCGTCCGGGGCTAGTTGTAAACCATCATGCCGGATGAGTGAAGGGGTGACCCGTCCCAAGTGGCCGGTTCGCCCCAAGCCGTGCTGGCCGATAGCACTGGATTGGGAGACGCCTTTACGGGCGGGTCAGCTGCGGACCGTCATTGCTATTGTGTAAGAGAGCAGCAGGTCAAAAAGGATATTCTCGCGCCCAATAGGTTATGGCGGGCCGATCTGCATCTTGGCTTGGTCCGGGCGCACGCTGTTGACGACCATGAAGGCCGGCGTCGTGTAGCGGAAGCTGGCGTCCATGGCAGGGATAGAATTTGGTGCACGAACGGCGGGTCGCTTGAAGGCGGCTAACCTGAAGCGGCTGACCGCCGTCGAAGCGGCCCTGAACGCCGTCACGCGTTTCCCTCTGGTCCTGTTGGACTGCATGACATGGACCCGGCTGACCGCGATGCCTACCTTGACGGGCACGATAGCGACCTGTCCCGGTACGGGTTCGACCCGACGGTATCGACGCTGTAAATCCGGGCCATGATCGTAGACGCCGCGTCCGACGGCTCGGACTCGACCGCCGATATGGACGATGACGAGCTGGACGCGTACGAACGACGGCAGGAACGGGAAGAACGGCGTCGCGAGGCGGAAGAACGGGAGCGGCGGCAGCGCGAAGTGATGGAACACGCGGAGTCCAACGCAAAGACGTATGGCTGGGACGGGTATCCCATCCATGAACAATCAAGATGAACTTTCATGAACAGGGGGAAGGACATCCGCCTTTCCTTCCGCACCTAGTTCCAGTGGCTCGTACCAGTTAGGAAGCAGCAATACCGAGAACTTTCCACCAACTATACCGATATGCTCAATTACTCGACAGCTTGCAGCGACTACGTACAGGAAGTGGTCTTCATCAAACCGAACATCGACCGTATATCGGACGTTCGGAGTCGGCCGATCCACAGAGCCAACGAAGGTATGACGTACCGAAGACTGTACCTGTATCTCTGGTCTTGTATCCCGACTGTAATAGCTTTCGTACGCATGGCTGAGACACATCGCTTCGATGTTCCGAATTCCACCAAACATGTCTGTTAAGTGATATTCATGATATCGTCGGGAGGGTTCCGCTATTTCTCTTTGTCGTGATACGCGTCGTTTCAGCAACTCGATTAGGAGTGCACCAAGACCTATATATGCGTCTATGGACTGGACGACAGCGTCGAAATGCTTCGCAAGTTCAAAGATGATTTCTGTATCCGGCCCGGCTGCCGGTGGAATCATGTAGAACTTGAAATGAGGGGGACCTTCAGGGAATCTATCAAAAGCGGGTCCGAGGATGTCGACGATGTCGGATTCCCATTCGTCGACGTACTTTCGGAACCCATCTTCGTTCTTGATGCCGTATAGGGGATCGAGAAAGTCGTAAGGAATCGATACGCCGATAATTAGTGCATCGCGATAACTCTCCAGATAGAAGTCGTTTGCTGATTCCTGGCCTGCACTGAAGCTATCCTGCGACATTCTGCTATGCCTCCGCTAAAGGTTCAGACCGTGGTGGAGCGGACAATCCAATTCGCCATGTCGAGTCGGTTATGCACGACGCTTCCGTTCGAACGATTCGACCATGAAGACGATGTTCGACGCTGCGAGATGAATCGCGAACGCCGCCATTTCGTCAGGCGCGTCCTGCCCTTCCGTATCTGCGTGACTGGCTTCCTTGTTTCGGACCGTCGGCAGACCTTTCAGAAGTGTCTTTAGCGAGTTCATATGGTTCTGGTGCCAGTTTGGGAAAAGTCCGTTGTCTGTCACCGCTTGGATGAGATGTTTCGCTTGTGGACGTTCTGGATAGGCCCAGGTCATTTCGTCGCAGATATGCTGCATGGTGGTTTCGAAGGCCCGCGCGGCGTCAAGGATAGCGTCGTCATTCTCGCCGTGTCGGAAATGCTCATGTGCATTCAGGAACAGTGTCTGTGCACCTTCGAATCCCGCGACACCCAATAATTGAAGCGCAGGTTCAACCACCTGACCATGTAGGAACTGAGAATCGATTCGGACCAGCCGATCGACTTCGAAGGCGTAACCCAGATCGTGCCGTCTGAACCGATTGTTCAGCTTCGATATCGCTTCTCGCGAATTCATAGGTAGCTGGAAAGTTTCCTGATAGTCGGGTGGGATCCTATCCACAACCCGAAACGCAATTTCTATTGCGGTTAACTGCTCATCTACCGGCAACTCATAGCGAAACATGTATGTTTCGAAGTTTGTCACGCCGTGTCTGTCGTGGGAACCTGTCCCGAGTTCGTCAGCAATAACGGTCCCGATGACTTTCCAAACGGCGGATGGTCCGAACGATTCGACTCTCCGGTCAGTCGGCACAGTCCGGATGCCACCACTCTGGCGGTCGTCCCCGATGACCCCATACAGAATCCGAACCACCTGGGTGCGGAACCGGTCTGGAAGTTCGTCGTACTTGTATACGACCGGTTGCCCTTCCCGCAGACGATTGCGCTCCCGAATATGAAACGGTTCGTAGTCCACGGCCCTGCCCTTTCGTCGTTATAAACCATCAATCCCAGCCGATGGTGACCCAGCCGTCCGCATCAGGAGACTGCCAGTAGATCGGCGTATCCGTGTTGACTAGCCCGGTCACAGGTGGCATCCCCGCGACCTGAACCTGATAGCGCTTCGGAACGTCCTTCTCCGGAAGCATCACTTCGAACAGAAATCGGCAGTTCCCTTCCTGCGATATCTCCCCGGCGGACAGCGTCGCGGTTGCGTCCCCGTCGACCGTTACGGTGGCCCCGTCGCGTACGCGGGTGAACGACCCTTCACCGGTACAGCCGGACCCGTTGTCGCTGAAGTGTGACGGGTCCATTATCAGCACGCTTCCGGTCACATTAATGCTGTCGGTACCCCGCACGCGGATAGGGTGAGTGCAGACAGCATCACAGTGACAGCCGTCGACAGGCGCTTCACACGTCTTCCTTTCCTAGCCCCCTGTGGTCACGCGGTCAGCCTAGCACAGAATCCGGACATGACGACTCCGTATCCGGCGACGGGGCTTGATAGAAGCGGGAGCGGTTGGGGAGTATCATCGACGGCAGGGGAGCAAAAGGGGAGCATCAAAAAACGGCTACCGATTTCGGTAGCCGTTTTCCTTGCAATTTCGGGGTGCCTAACGGGACTTGAACCCGTAACCTCTTGTTCCACAGACAAGCGCTCTAACCAGTTGAGCTATAGGCACCATGAAGATCATCGAAAGAAGGGAGTAAGCCGGGTTCTGTTCGTGATGGTCATCTCTCTCGACTTGCGTCGGTCACGTCGTCGCCTTCGTGACGGCTCTCGACTTCCGGCCTCGGCGAGCAGCCTGCTGGCGGCCGAATCGGAGATTGCTGCGGGGAGGATTGCCCTTTTCACCCTGCCGTGGCAGGTTTGGTCTCTGTTGCTCTCACGCGCCAGGCGCGTGCCAATCTGGACTGTCAACGCGCGTTTCCGCCCGCTGCCCCGGCTTTCACCGGGCACCCTCGCTCTCTGCAGCCCGGACTTTCCTCTGACTCGCACGCGAGCCAGCGACCATGCCCCGAACTTCCGAAGATCTCTTTTCATGTGAACGTGCTGCGACCGACCGGCGAGCTTCGCTCACTCCGGTCGGCCCGGCGTCAACATGGTGCCGAAGGGGAGATTTGAACTCCCACGGGGTTACCCCCACTACGCCCTGAACGTAGCGCGTCTGCCGGTTCCGCCACTTCGGCATGCCTCATCGCTGTTTGCGATGGAGCCGACCGTGGGATTCGAACCCACGACCTGCTGTTTACGAAACAGCTGCTCTACCACTGAGCTAGGTCGGCGTCCGTTCCCGCACAGCGCTACGAAGTATAGCAAACCGGTCAGGAGCCGCCAAGGGGAGCATGGTGGTATTGTTCCTTGCGTCGGAACACCGTTCGCGACGCACCCACCAGGAGTTCCATGTGCCCCGTACCCGTCCGACGTCCCGTGCCGGTGCCCGAAAGCGACCAGCGCCCCAGCGCGCCGCGACGCGCCAGCTCGGCACGAGCCGGACCATGAAGATCGGCTTCATCGCGCTCGCGATGCTGTTTACCTGCTCCCTGCTGGCCAGCGCGCTCGTGCTGATTCCCTTCGACGATCTCTTCGGCGGCGATTCCGAGCCGGACCCGGCACAGAACATCGTTGACCCCAACGACGACCTGATCGCGGACCAGATAGCCACCGTCGAGGCGAATCCCGATGACCTCGACGCCGTGCTGCTGCTCGCCAACGTGCTCGGCAACTCCGGCCGGCTGCAGGAGGCGATTCCGTACTACGAGAAGGCGGCCGATCTCGCACCGGACGACCCGTCGGTCCGTCTCGACTTTGCCCGCGCGCTCGCCGACGGCAATTTCCAAAAGGATGCCGAGCTCCAGTTCCAGAAGGTGCTGGGCATGGAGCCGGACAACCCCAGCGTGCTGCAGGCGGCGCTCTACTACCTCGCCGAGCTCTACATCCACTGGGACCCGCCGCGGGATGGCGAGGCGCGAGACCTCTACCAGCGCGCGATCGAGCAGGATCCCAACTCGTTCCTCGCGGAACAGGCGCGAAACCGGCTGACCTCCATTGCCGCCACGCCGGAGTCGGGCGCGTCGCCTCAGGCGTCTCCCGCCTCGGACACACCGACCGGCGATGGAACGGGCGGCTGATACGAACAGGCGTTCTAATCGCGCTATACTTTGGATAACTGGTGCGGTCGAAGGCCGGTGGGCCCGAGCAGCAAAGGTTCGTGGATGGCGTCCGAGAGCTCGCAGGCAACGCGAATGATGAGTGGAAACAACCGGGAGGAGGACACCCGGCTCGATCGCTCGCTGCGCCCCCGGAGCCTGGACGAGTACATCGGCCAGGACCGGGTCAAGAACAACCTCAGCATCTTCATCCAGGCGGCGCGCGCCCGAGAGGAAGCGCTCGACCACATCCTGCTCTACGGTCCGCCGGGGCTCGGCAAGACGACGCTCTCGACGATCATCGCGACCGAGATGGGCGTGAACCTGCGCGTGACATCCGGCCCGGCGATCGAGCGGCAGGGCGACCTCGTCTCGATTCTCACCAACCTCAAGCAGGGCGACGTGCTCTTCATCGACGAGATCCATCGGCTCAACCGGGTGGTCGAGGAGGTGCTCTACCCGGCGATGGAGGACTACGCGGTCGACATCGTCATCGGCAAGGGCCCGTCCGCACGTACGATGCGGATCAATCTGCCGCGCTTCACCCTTGTGGGGGCGACGACCCGGCTGGCGCTCATGACCGGCCCGCTGCGAGATCGGTTCGGCGCCGTGCTGCGACTGGACTTCTATGACGACGACGCGATGGAGCAGATCATCCGGCGCTCGGCCGTGGTGCTGGATGTCGCCATCGCGGACGACGGCGCGCGGACGCTGGCAAAGCGCTCGCGCGGGACGCCGCGAATCGCCAACCGGCTGCTCAAGCGCGTGCGGGACGTGGCCCAGGTGCGCGGGGCGAAGACGGTCACCGACGATATCGCGAACTCGGCGCTGGACCTGCTGGAGATCGATCAGCTCGGTCTGGACGAGGTCGATCGGCGCATTCTGATGACGGTGATCGAGAAGTTTCAGGGCGGGCCGGTCGGCATCGACACCCTCGCCGCTGCCACCAGTGAGGAGTCCGACACGATCATGGACGTGTACGAACCGTACCTGATCCAGCTCGGCTTCCTGCAGCGCACCCCGCGCGGGCGGATGGCGACCCGCCTTGCCTATCAGCATCTCGGCATCAAGGTGCCGGAGTACCTGTCGGCACAGCAGGCGCTCTTCGAGGAGGACGCGTGACAGCAGGGGAGACCGGAACCGATCGGATCCGCATGGCGGACTACGACTACGACCTGCCGCAGGAGTTGATCGCCCAGGTGCCGCTGGAGGACCGCAGCGCGAGCCGGCTGCTCGTTCTTGATCGGCACTCGGGCGATATCACGCACACCTGCTTTCGAGGTCTGCGCGAGTACCTGCGTCCCGGCGACCTGCTCGTGTTCAACGATAGCCGCGTGATCCCCGCCCGGCTTCGCATCCAGCGCGCGAGTGGCGGGCACGGCGAGCTGCTGCTGCTCCGGCGCGATGACGATGGTGTCTGGTCGGCGCTCGGACGACCCGCTCGGACGGCTGCATGCCGGCGAGCGCGTGGTGGTGAGGCGCGTGGAGGAGGACGCTGGCGAGCCGGGACACGCGGAGATTTGCGGCCGAGACTCCGCCGGGCTCGTGCGCGTGCGGCTGGATTCCGAGGTCGAGCGCGATCTCGATGCGTTCGGAGCGGTGCCATTGCCGCCGTACATCACCACCGAGCTGAAGGACCGCGAGCGCTACCAGACCGTGTACAGCCACGAGCGCGGCTCCGCGGCGGCGCCGACGGCGGGATTGCATTTCACCGACGAATTCCTTGAAACACTCGGCGATCAGGGTGTGGAGCTCGCGTTCGTCACGCTGCACGTCGGGCTCGACACCTTTCGGCCCGTGACGGCGGAGTACGCCGAGGAACATGAGATTCACTCGGAGTGGTGTTCCGTGCCGCAGGCGACCGCCGATGCGATAGCCGCATGCAAGGCGCGTGGCGGGCGAGTGATCGCGGTCGGGACCACCAGCGCACGCACGCTCGAGACGCTCGGGCAGCAGACGGAGTCCGGGCATGTCGGCCCGTTCTCTGGCCCGACGAGCATCTACATCACGCCAGGTTACGAGTGGACGCTTGTGGACGGGCTCTTCACCAACTTCCACCTGCCGAAATCGACGCTGATGCTGATGGTCAGCGCACTTGCGGGGCGTGACCGGATCATGCGAGCGTATGCGGAGGCGGTCGCCGAGCGATACCGGTTCTATTCGTTCGGCGATGCGATGCTGATCCTGTAGTTGATATCACGATGGAGACAGTGCTCGATATGGCGTACCCGGACACGCAGGGAAAGACGCGCGAGGATGGCCTCGCACTTCTTGACGAGTGGATCACCAGCGACAGCCTGAAGCGCCATTGCCTCTCCGTCGAGGCGGCAATGCGTGCCTACGCGGAGAAGTCCGGCGAGGATGTGGATGCCTGGGGACTGGTCGGACTCGTGCATGATTTCGATTACGAAAAGACATCCCACGCTTGACCAGCACCCGATCGAGGGCGCGCCGGTGCTGCGGGAGAAGGGCTACCCCGAGTGGCTGGTCGAAGCGGTGCTCAGCCACGGCGAGGACATGGACGTCCCGCGCGACACGCCGCTCAGGAAGACGCTGTACGCCGTCGACGAGCTGTGCGGGTTCGTCTCGGCTGTCGCGCTGGTACGGCCGTCGAAGTCGGTGCGAGACGTGAAGGTGTCGTCTGTCAAGAAGAAGCTGAAGGACAGGAAATTCGCCGAGGCAATTGACCGCGAGCAGATGCGCGAGAGTGCCGAGGAGCTGGGCGTGGAGCTCGATGACCACATCGCCCTCGTGATCGAGGCGCTGTCGCGAAACGCTGAGGCGTTGGGCCTCGCTGGAGCGTAGTTTTCGGTATGTCGTGACAGGCGTTGTAAGCTTGTGGGCGGTGTCCGGCAGATACGCTGCCCACCATGCAAGAGAGGTATGCGACGTGCAGCAGTGGAACCAGCCATTCGAGAACACGATCAAGGACGGCTCGACATACACGGCCGAACTTGAGACGACCCACGGCACGATCACCGTGGAGCTCTATCCTGAGGACGCCCCGAAGACGGTCAACAACTTCGTCAACCTTGCCCGCGAGGGTTTCTACGACGACACCATCTTTCACCGGATCGTGAAGGGGTTCGTCATCCAGGGAGGCGACCCGACCGGCACCGGCACGGGCGGGCCGGGCTACAAGTTCGAGGACGAGAAGGTCTCCAGGGACTACGAGGCAGGCACGCTCGCGATGGCGAACGCCGGCCCGAACACCAACGGCAGCCAGTTCTTCATCGTTTTGGAGGACATGCGCGGCCGACTGCCGAAGAACTACACCATCTTCGGCAAGGTGACCGACGGGATGGAAACGGTGAAGAAGATCGGCGACGTGCAGGTCCAGCCGAGTCCGAGCGGCGAGCCGTCCTCGCCGGTCGAGCAGGTGGAGCTCAAGAAGGTGGCTGTCAAGGAGAGCTAGCGCTCAACGAGACTGACACGCACAAGAGGCGCTTCCACAATGGAAGCGCCTCTTGTCGTTGTTGCAGTCGCCAAGCGGGACGATGTCGCCGCCTGACCAACCGCGTCGGAGATCACGCGGCGACCTGTCCCATCGTGCCGGAGAGCTGGCGGTGACGGTCGCAGACAGCCTCGTATGTGTGCAGGAGCTCGATCCAGAACGCTTCCCATGCGCCCGTCTCCGTGCCGAGCAGCTGAGCGTCCACGATCCGGCGCTCGCCATCCAGCAGGCGTTGCTCCAGCATGGCGATCTCGTTCTCAAGGTCGTCAACAGTTGCGAGTGAAGCTGTCCTGATCATGGGCTCCTGCCTTGTATGCCTATCGCCGGCGCCGATCCTGCACCGGCGCCGGCGATAGGTCACTCGGGCCAGCGCTAGCTGGCCTTGTTGCGCTCCTGCTTTTCCTGCTTGATGCGCTGCAGCTCGGTGATGAGCGCCGAGACGCCCTTGCGGCCGATCGACTTCATCGGCGCGCCGCCATGCTCGACGGCAAGCTCGTCCAGGTCGGCGGTTGAGAGCGCGAGCTGGCTGCGCAGGACGTCGATGAGCTTGCGCTGACGCTCCGTCGGCTCCAGCTCGGCGGCGGGCGCATTGATCTCTGCCTGCGGCTGCGGACCGCTGCCGTCCTCCTGGAACTGGAGCAGGCGAACCGGGGCGTCCGAAAGGCCGAACCCGCCGCGATCCGTGCCGAGGTCGCCGGCGAACTGCGTGCCGAAGCCCAGCGCCGCGAGCGCGCGACCGAGCGCCTTCGTCTCCGCGGCCTCGATGAAGTTGTGGAACTGCTCGCGATACTCACTGCCCCAGCCGGTGGCGGCAGCACCGTCCGGCAGCCGGACGGACGCCTTGAAGATCGCATGGTCGCGAGACGACTCGACCATTTCCGTCTCGATGGTCGCCTCCGGGTGCTCCTCACGGAGCCACACCAGCCGCCACTTCACCTCGAGATAGGCGCCGCCGTCGATGATGGTCAGATGATCCTGCGGATTGAACATTCGAGCCTCCTGTGCTTCCGTTCTGTCCAATAGAACGAATGTTCTTGTACCATAGTAGAACGCATGATCTAGTTTGTCAATCCGTCACAGGTGCGCGTGTACAGTGCGGCATGCCGGCCTGGCGGGGTGGTTCAGAGTGTCCGTATGCTATGATTCACCGCGAAACGCAGGACCGTGCCGACGTTAGCAAGCGAGGGGAAACCGGTGAAGGTATCGTGTCTCCAGGAAAATCTGCAGCGTGCTCTTGGACGGGTATCCCGAGCCGTTGCGACGCGAACGACCTTGCCGGTGCTCAGCAACGTCTGGATGGGAACTGAGGACGGTCGGCTCAAGATCGCAGCCACGAATATGGAGATCGGGGTCACCACCTGGATCGACGCTTCGGTCGAACAGGAGGGGCAGATCACTGTCGACGCGCGGCTGCTGTCCGAGTTTGTGAACACGCTCCCGTCGGGTGAGGTGCAGCTCGACCTCGATCCCAACCGGCTGTCCCTCACCGTCCGCGCTGGTCGCGACAAGGCTGCGATCAACGGCATCGATCCAGAGGACTTCCCGGTCATCACGGCAATGAAGGAAGGCGACTTCACCGTTGCGCTGGATGCTCAGACGCTGCGAGACCGGATCTCCCTGGTCGAGTTCGCTGCGGCGACCGACGAGAGCCGGCCGGTGCTCGCGGGCGTTCTGACCCGATTCGACGGCGACACCATGATGCTGGCGTCCGCGGACGGGTTCCGCATGGCGGTGTCCGAGGGACCCTCCGGCACCAGCGTCGACGATCGGCTCGACGTGATCGTGCCAGCACGCTCTTACCGTGAGCTCGCTCGCCTGATCGGCGACTTCGACGAGGAGGTGACACTTTCCGTGACGTCGAACCAGTCGCAAATTCTCGCTCGCTTCGGCGACACGGAGTGGGTCTCCCAGCTGATCGACGGCACCTTCCCGGACGTGAAGCAGATCGTGCCACGCGAGTTCGCGACCCGGGTGGATGTCGGGCGTGACGCGCTGCTGAACGCTGTGCGGCGAGCCAGCTACTTCGCGCGCGAGAACAACGATGTCATCCGGCTGGCGATTCATTCCGGCGAGGATGACATGACGCCAGGCAGCGTGGAGGTCACCGCCAACGCGGCGGAGCGCGGCAACAGCGAAAGCTTCGTCGACGCGAGCATTTCTGGCGGCGAGCTGCAGGTCGCGTTCAACAGCCGCTATCTGGCGGATGTGCTCGGTGTACTCAAGCACGGCAACGTCATGATTGGACTCAATGGCGCCAACCAGGCCGGGCTGGTGCGACCGAGTGGCACAGATGCCTACAGCCACGTCATCATGCCCATGGTTATCGGCGGCCAGTAGGCGCCCAGCGGGCTGCCCATGCACCTGACCCATCTCGACATCAGACAGTTCCGGTGTCACGCCGGCGTTCGGTTGACGATCCCCGACGCCGGCGTTCGTATCGTCGGGCCCAACGGTTCGGGGAAGACCAGCATTCTCGAAGCGATCGGGATGCTGGCGACCACGCGGTCCTTCCGCGGCGCCAACGACCGCGATGTGGTGAACTGGTCGAGCGGCGAGGAGTACGGCGTCGCGCCGTTCGCCAGGATCGAGGCAGTGATCACCGGTGATGGCGACACGCGCCGCCTCGGCATCTCCCTCGAGCTTGGCGAGGATGGCGAGACCGTCCAGTCAAAGCGGTTCTTCGTCGATGAGCGGCCGACCACCGCGCACGACCTCGTCGGCAACCTCACCGTCGTGGCGTTCACACCCGAGGACGTGCAGCTGGTCATCGGCCCACCGGCTGATCGCCGTCGTGCGCTCGATATCCTCATCTCTCAGATGGATCGCACCTACATGCGCAAGCTTGCAGGATACGGACGGGTGCTGCGCCAGCGTAACGGGCTGTTGAAGTCCTTCGCGCGCGATCGGGTGCAGCACGATGCGGCGATGGCGGTCGCGCAAATCTCGTTTTGGGATGAGCAGCTCGTTGCCGAGGGCGGCTATGTGGTTGCGAGGCGGGCGCAGGTGATCGCAGCGCTCGACGAAGCAATGCGACGGCATGCGGCGACGATGTCGGCGAACGCCGTGTTCGGTGTGACCTACCACCCGCGCGTTCGATGTGATGTCGCCGCGATGGCAGGGGAAGCGCGTCTGCAGGATGCGGTGACGCGCGCGAACGACGCGTTCCGGCAGGATCTCGAGCGATTGCGACAGGACGAGTTCCGCCGGGGAATGACGCTGACGGGGCCGCACCGGGACGACCTCGAGTATTCGATAGACGGGCGCTCGCTGGCACGGTTCGGGTCGCGTGGACAGCAGCGGCTCGGCGTGCTGGCGCTGAAGCTCGCCGAAGCCGACGTTATCACCGATTTGACCGGGGATACGCCCGTCTTCCTGCTCGATGATGTGCTCTCCGAGCTGGATCCGCGCCATCGTGGTCTCCTGCTCGACGCGCTCGCCGCGAAACACGCGCAGACGATCCTGACGAGTGCGGAAGAGGAGGCGCTCGAGCACCCATCGCTCGATGCCCTGAGTACCTTCGATGCCGGCGCGCCGACGTCGCTGTCGTGACCATTGATAGGCTGTGAGAGGGATCGCTGAACCGGTCGAGAAGACGGCGGACAGGAAGGAGGATGATGGCGTGAAGATGGATACGACCGGTGGCTCGGCGCAGCTCGCGCCGTGGCTTGCCGTCGGAGCACCGGAGGCAGCGCTGCAGTTCTGCATCGCGGCATTGGATGCGGTCGAGGCCGAGCGCCTGGAGAACGGGGATGGTGCGGTAGAGGTGGCGCGCCCGCAGATCGACTCGGCGGCTTTCTGGATCCAGAGGGGCATTAGTTCTGATGGAGGCGATGGAGCCTCAGAGCGCCCTGTTCGCCTGATACTCAGCGTCGACGATCCCGACGCGGTGATGTCACGGGCGATCGATGCTGGTGGGAACGTCATCGTGCCGGTGATGCACGAGAACCACGGATGGCGAAGCGGTCGCATTGTCGACCCATTCGGGCACGACTGGTAGATTGGCACGCCGGTCGGGTGACCACGGCGTACAAGGCAGCAATGATCCCGCTGCATTTGTTCATCTTCATGAGTCACCCGGCAAGAAGAAAGCCCCGGCCAGATCGGCCGGGGCTTCATGGTTCACGGATTGTGCTTATGGGCTGGGGTGCAGGGATTCGAACCCCAACTACCTGATCCAGAGTCAGGCGTACTACCGTTATACTACACCCCAACAGCCGACCCCTTTCGAGGCCACGTCAGTGTAGCACGGCCCTCCGAGTCGGTTCAACCTTGCGATATTGCCTGGTCGACCTCGTGCTGCAGACCCTCCGGCAGGGTGTACTCGACGTGGTCGAGGTTGCCCCCGAGCGCCGCGAACCCGGCGGCGAGCGTGTTGCGTGCGAGGGTCAGCGCCGTGACCGGCCCGGTGCCCCCTGGCACCGGCGTGATCGCCCCCGCAACCCCCATCAATCCCTCGAAGTCCGCGTCGCCGACCAGCGAGCCGTCCTCCGCGACGTTGACGCCGAAGTCGAGGACAACCGCGCCTGGAGACACCATATCCCTCGTGATCAGGCTGGCGTGCCCTGCGGCAACACAGACGACTTCGGCGCCGCGGGTCTCGTCGCCGAGGTCGCGGGTGTGGCTGTGGCACAGCGTCACTGTTGCGTTGCGGTGCGTGAGAAGTGTCGCCAGTGGGCGCCCGACAACGTTGGACCGACCGACGACGGTGATCCTCGCGCCGTCGAGTGTCACCCCGTAGTGATCCAGCAACGCGATGCCACCGGCTGGGGTGCTCGGCCGCAGCGACGGCAGACCGAGGTGGAGCCGTCCTGCGTTCGTCGGGGTAATGCCATCGACGTCCTTGAGCGGTGAGAGATTCTCCAGCACCAGGTGCGGGTCGAGATGATCCGGGAGTGGCATGAGGATGAGGATCGCGGTGATCGCCGGATCGCCGTTGAGCTGGCGCAGACGTGCGACGAACTCGTCCGGCGAGGTTGTCACGGGCAGCTCCACGCGTGACTGATCCAGCTCGACTCGCTTGAAGGTTCGTTCGATCGAGGAGCGATAGGCCACCGCTGCCGGCTCATCGCCGACGAGCACCGTTGCCAGGCGCGGAACCGTGCCTCCGATAGCGAGCAGGTGCTGCTGTGTCGCCACGATCTCCGCGCGCAACCGCTTGGCGAGACGTGACCCCTTCAGCACGAAGGTTTCGACAGGACGAGAGAAATCGGTCGGCACGAAGGTACTCCGGGCTGAGCGCCTCGTCACGCCCAGTGGCCCGCTCAGCGCAGTCTGTATCCGCGCCGAGTATAGCAGTGGGGTCGTGACGTAGCCCCGCCGGCATCTTGTCCACAACATCTGGCAACACAAACACCACTCGCTCGCAACCAAAGGACAGTTAACGCCATTGACTGTCGAAACTGCAGACTCGCGCTGCCACCACTCTCGCGCCCCAGGCACTGGATGCCCAGTTGGCAACGGTGTCCGGTCACTAGTGTTGACATGCTGGCAATCGGTTGCTATAGTGATGCCACGAGGTCACGAGAGCGTGACGGTCTGGCAATCGGTGGAAGCGGGGCGCATGCGCGGCCCTTCGGATTTACTCTGGCGGGGAGAATGGGAATGGTCACTGCGATTCGAGAGTCGGGTACGTCGTTCGGTGGAGTGCTCAAGGGGTTCCGCGAGGTTCGGCGCGTGTCGCAAAGCAAGCTCGCCCAGCGCGCCGGGTTCGATCACTCGTACGTGAGCCGACTCGAGAGCGGTGCGCGCACGCCGACGCGCGATGCGGTGGATCAGCTCGCTGAGGCGCTGGAGCTTTCCGGACTGCAGCACGACGAGCTGCTGGTGTCTGCAGGGTTCCTCCCGCGCGAGGTCTCGAGCCTTCTCGCGGGTGAGCCAGAGATCACCGAGGTGCTCAACCTTCTGCAGAACTCCGACGTGCCGGATGAGTACCGTGTGTCGATGCGGCAGGTGCTTCGCGTCCTGGCCGACCAGGCGCGTCTCGTGCTCAAGGGCGACAAACAGGGCGACTCCAGCTTCGCCGCCTAGGATCGCGCCACGGACGCCCTGTTCCCCGCCGGAGCGTCCCTGCTGAGTTCTGCTTCGTGTGGTACACAAGACCTCACCCCGCCGGTCGCGGGGCGAGGTCTCCTTCATTCAAGATGAATTGCGAGAGGAATGAATCGTGGCGGAGTTTGCGCATCTGCACCTGCACACCGAATACTCGTTGCTGGACGGTGTAGGCAGGATCGAGCAGTACATCGAGCGTGCGCATGAGCTCGGGCTTCACCACCTCGCCGTAACCGACCACGGCGTCATGTACGCGGCGCTCTCCTGGTACAACGCTGCCACTGCTGCCGGCCTGCACCCGATGATCGGCATGGAGGCCTACCTCGCCGAAGGCTCGATTTCCCAGCGCAAACGGGAGTCCTACCATCTGCTCCTCCTTGCGGAGAACGAGACCGGTTATCGCAATCTGCTCAAGCTGGCCAGCATCGCCAGCCTCAACGGCTTTTACTACCGGCCACGGATCGATCTCGAGCTGCTGCAGCAGTACCACGAAGGCATCATCGCCACGTCCGCGTGCATTGGCGGTCCCGTCGCCAAGAACCTCCTGAATCACAACGAGGAACGCGCCGAGTGGTACGCCGGCACACTCTCGGAGATCTTCGGTGCCGAGCGGTTCTACATGGAAATCCAGAACCACGGCATTGATCTCGAGGACAAGGCCTACGGTGCGATGATCCCAATGGCGCGCCGGCTGAACCTGCCGCTCGTCGCCACCAACGACGTGCACTACTGCGACGAGGTGGACTCGGCCGCGCAGGATCTCCTCGTCTGTGTACAGACGAACACCACGCTCAACGATCCCAGCCGCATGAAGAGCGACTCCACCCAGCTCTACCTCAAGAGCGCGGAGGAGATGGAGCAACTCTTCGGCTCGATCCCCGAGGCGATGTCGAACACCGTGCGCATCGCCGAGATGTGCTCACTGGATCTGGGCTTCAAGGGATACCAGCTTCCGCACTTCGACGTACCGGAGGGTCACACGCCGGCGACCTACCTGCGCGAGCTCGTCACTGACGGGGCGATGCGCAGGTACGGCACAGTCGACGGACAGGTCGGCGAGCGCATCGAGCACGAGCTCGGCATCATCGACTCGATGGGGTTCACCAACTACTTCCTCATCGTGTGGGATTTCGTCCGGTTCGCCAAGGAGAACGGCATTCTCGTCGGTCCGGGGCGCGGGTCCGCCGCTGGCAGCGTGGTGACCTACTCGCTCGACATCACCGGTCTCGATCCCCTCAAGTACGAGCTGTTCTTCGAGCGCTTCCTCAACCCATCCCGAATCTCGATGCCGGACATCGACATCGATTTCGCCGATGACCGCCGCGACGAGGTTATTGACTACGTAGTACGCAAGTATGGTGATGACCGCGTGGCCCAGATCGTCACGTTCGGGACGCTGAAGGCGAAGGCGGCCGTGCGCGATGTCGGGCGGGCGATGGATCTTGGATTCGGCGAAACCGACCGGGTGGCGCGGCTCATCCCGACCGATCCGAAGATGACGATCGCAAAGGCGCTGGAGACAGTGCCGGATCTCGGCAAGCTCTACGAGTCCGATGCCTCGGTGCGCGACCTCATCGATACTGCGAAGAAGGTTGAGGGCCACGCCCGCCACTCGTCCACGCACGCGGCGGGCGTGGTCATCTCGCGCGACCCGCTGGTGGAGCAGGTGCCGCTCCAGCACGCCGGGGGCAAGAGCGAGGGCGACGTCACCACCCAATACACACAGGAGCATCTCGAGGCGCTTGGCCTCCTGAAGATGGACTTCCTGGGGCTGAAGACGCTGACGGTATTGGGGAAGACCATTGCATTGCTGCGCGAGAGCGGTCACGACATATCCCTTGGGGATGTTCCACTCGACGACGAGGACGCGTTGGCACTGCTCCGGCGGGGCGAGACATTCGGCGTCTTCCAGCTCGAAGGTGGGATGACACGTCGGATGACGGTCGATGTCGCGCCAAGCAATTTCGACGACGTGGCAGCGCTGATGGCGCTGATCCGTCCAGGTCCGCTGGAGTTCGCTCCCGACTTCATCGCGCGCAAGCACGGACGTGAGCCGATCGAGTACATCCATCCCGCGGTCGAGTCGATCCTCGAGAAGACCTATGGCATCGCCATCTATCAGGAGCAGGTGATGCAGATCGCAAACGTCGTCGCGGGCTTCTCGATGGCTGAGGCCGACGGGCTTCGCAAGGCGATGGGCAAGAAGCTGCCCGAGCAGATGGCCAAGTACGAGTCGCGGTTCATCGACGGCGCCGTTGAGAACGGCACTGACCGCAAGCTTGCGGTTCAGATTTTCGAGATGGTCGAGAAGTTCGCCGGATATGGCTTCCCGAAGGCGCACAGCGCTGCCTACGCCGTGATCGGAGCGCAAACGGCCTATTTCAAGGCGCACCACCCGGTCCAGTTCATGGCCGCCCTGATGTCGACGGAAATGGGAACCAGCGAGAAGACCGTCATCAACATCGCGGAGTGCCGACGTTGCGGGATCGCGATCCTGCCTCCAGATGTCAATCGAAGCGGTGTCGAGTTCTCGGTGGAGGCGCTGGAGGACGGTAGGGAGGCGATCCGGTTCGCGATGGGCGCCGTGCGTAACGTCGGTGTTGGTGCCGTGGAATCCATCATCGAGGCGCGAGCGGAGCAGCAAGACGGACGGTTTGCGACGCTGGATGACTTCTGTGACTCCGTGAGCTGGTCGAAGGTGAGCAAGCGCGTAGCCGAGAGCCTGACCAGAGTCGGGGCGCTGGAGTGCTTCGGGGAGCGTGCGGCGGTGCTCAAGGCGCTCGAGACCAGCATTGCCTCCGCACAGCAGCGCCAGAAGGCGGCGGACCGCGGCCAGATGGACATGTTTGGGATGGTGTCCGCAGCATCGCCGGGACCTTCGTCGACGAAGCTGCCTGACGTGCCCGAAGCAGACAGTCGCACGCGGCTCGACTGGGAGAAGGAGCTCCTCGGCTTCTATCTCAGCGCGCATCCTCTGAACGAAGTGGTGGGTACTCGCCTGCCGCATGGTTATGCGCAGGCGGTCGAGCTGGGCGAGCGGACTCCGGGCGAGCGGATCAGGTTCATCGGCATGGTGGTCGATATTCGGAAGATCATCACGAAGACGAACAAGTCGATGGCGATTGTGAAGATGGAAGATCTCACCGGCGCGATCGAAGTGGTGTGCTTTCCGGAGACCTACGATCGGGTTGGCGAGCTGCTGGAGGCGGACGCAATCCTGGAGGTGACGGGCAAGCTCGACCGTCGCAATGAGGAGGCGCAGATCATCGCGGACGTCGTCTCGCGAGACCTGCCGGAGTTCGAGCCGCGACGGAGCGAGCAGGAGCCGACGGTGGCGGTGCGGCTACCGGGCTCGGAAGACGTCTGGAGCGACATATCCCTTATGCAACAAATCGACCGCGTGCTCCGCGACCACGAGGGAACGATCGCCATCGACTTCCAGCTTCCGCGCGGTGCGCGGATGATCCGTCTTCGAAGCCGCAGCCGTCGGGTGGAGTGGAGTGCTGAGTTCCAGAGCGAGCTGGAGGCGATTCTCGGCCCCTCGACAGTCTCCTTGCTGCGGCAGGAGATCTCCACGCAGGCAGCCGATTAGGCGGTTTGTCGGGCAATCCGGGACCACGTGGACAACGAGTATGACCACTGCCAGGTCACGCTCGTTGTCCATGTGTCATTCGCGGATGCGAGAAACCGCCCTGATTGCGGGTCCCGGGTCATCATCGCAGAGAAAGAGGATGACATCCTCGGCTCTCATGGCACGAAGCGCTCGGTTGATCGCGCGTCGCTCTGTCGGCAGATGGAGCAGCACGGGCGGGTAGTCATTCCGAGCGATTCCTCGCTTGAACGCCTCGTATCGCCGGCGGTCCACGTCGCCGTGGTGAATGACCGCGCCGTGTGCCCGGCCGATCAGCCTGCCGATCTCGAAGACGTCGTCCAGCGGCAGCGTGCCGAGACCGCCAATCACGGTGATCTGGCGCCGGGTCGATTGTGGGTTGACGGCACGCAGCACCGGTCGCAGGAACCAGGACGGCATCACTCGGTCGACAAAGGTCTGGATCGACCCTACCTTTTCACTGGTGAACGCCCCTGGCAGATGCTCTACATCGCTCTCGAACCCGAGCAATGCCTCCCGGATTATTCCCGATCCAATGCCCGTAGCCAGCGCGGCGGCGCACGCCAGCAGAACATTGGTTTGCTGGAACGACGCACGGCCCTCCAGGCAGATCGGGACATCGTGAATGTTGACGATGTTTACAGACTCGCCGTCTAGCCCACCGACGATATTGCCCGCGTCGTCGATCCAGAGATGGGTGCCACCGGCCTCACGCTGGTGTCGGAGGAGGGGAGCGGCGTCCGACTTCGCCACGACGATAGGCACGGCCGCGGATGCAGTCGCTGCCTGCTCCAGCGCGTAGTCCTCACCATTGATGCACAGGTAGCCGGTGGGATGCACCGCCCGTGCGACTCTTGGGAGTGCATGCCTTGCCGTTTCTCCCTGGCGGGTCGCCATGCACTGGGGGCTGTTGCTGCAGAGATTTGAGATTACCTCAATGGGATATGTTGAGTCAGGCAAACCAACCGCCGCCACCAGGTTCCAGTCAAGCTCCTGCACGGCTACATCCAGCGACCGCTCCATAAGTCGAGCGAGCGCTCGGTTCCACCCTGCGATCTCCCTGGACTGGCGTCGACCGTTGATCTCCACGCCCATGTCGGTCCAGATGGCGCTCTGTACACCTGCGTGGTCGAAGATCGCCTGCAACAATCGCACCACTGTCGACTTGCCACGCGAGCCAGCCACGGCGATGACCGGAGGTATTCCATTCTCGTAGCAACGCTTCTGCCAGTGACGAAACGAGGGTGGCAGGCCCCGCAACTCGGTTGGTGGGCTGTACGCCGCGATCACCGCGCATCCTTCCGGCACTACGCCTCATCATCAAGTAATGAATGAATGTAGGGTAACGCCTTTCTCAACGCCATGCCGCGATGGCTGATGCGATTCTTCTCCTCGGCAGTGAGCTCTGCAACGGTTCGGCCGTCTGGAAGCTCGAAGATCGAGTCGTAGCCAAACCCGCCGGCACCTCGCTCCGTCCGGCCCACCGAGCCTTCCAGGGTGCCGACGAACGTGTTGGAGCGACCGTCCGGCGTGACTACCGCGATCACGCTCACGAACCGCGCAGCGCGCTCGTCTTTCGCTATGTCGGCCAACTCACCCAACAGCTTCGCCCGGTTGTCCGAGTCCGTGGCACCGGGCCCTGCGTAGCGTGCCGACCAGACACCGGGTGCTCCGTCGAGGGCGTCGACGACGATACCGGAGTCGTCGGCCACCGTCAGCAACCCTGACGTCCGTGCCGCCAGGTCGGCCTTGATGAACGCGTTCCGCTCGAAGGTGGTACCGGTCTCTTCCGCGCCTTCGAGCCCGACATCTGAAAGCGCGATCACGTCGATACCTTCACCCAGAAGCGCCTTCAGCTCGTTTACCTTGCCCGTGTTCCCCGTTGCGACCAGCACGCGCTTCATCACTTGTCCTCCTGCGGGAGCTGGAAGATCCGCTCCGCGTTTGTGGACGTGATTCGCGCCACGTCGTCCACGCTCGTATGCCAGAGCTCCGCGATCAGCTGCGCCACCTTCACGAGGTAAGCCGGCTGGTTGCGCGTGCCCCGAATGCCGCGCGGTTTCAGATAGGGCGCATCGGTCTCGAGCACGACCCGTTCCCGCGGGACATTCGCAACCCATCGCTGCAAATCCTCTGACCCGCGCCGGGTAATGAGGCCGCCGACACCTATCGTTGCCCCATGATCCAGAACCCAGTCGCGAAGACGCGCGTTACCGTCGAAGCTGTGAAAGTGGATATGTGGAAGGTGGTCGACGGTCTCCAGGACGTCAGCCAGCGCGTTGTCGGCGTCTCGCATATGGATCACCGCCGGTAGCGCCAGCTCACGGGCGAGGCGCAGCTGGGCGACGAACGCCTCGCGCTGAAGGTCGAGGTTGTCCTGACGCCAGTACAGGTCGATCCCGATCTCGCCGATCGCCACCGGACCGGTGTCTCGGGCCAGCCTCGCCAGATTTTCGGAGAGCGCATCGGACCACGAGTCCGCCTCGCCGGGGTGGAGCCCGAGCATGAAGGACATGCCGGGCGTCCGCCTCGCAAGCGAGAGCGTCGAGCGCCAACGCTCCTCGTTGTAACCGACGTTGATCCAGCGGGAGACGCCGCGCGCGCGGCTCTCGGCCAGAACGGCGCCGAGGTCGTCAGCGAACGACTCGGTATCGAGGTGGGCGTGCGTGTCGATGAACTTCATGATTTCCTCATGCTGTGTCCGCATGTCGTTGGGCGTCAGTGACGCGTCCTAAGTGAACCGCATATGCACGTATACTGACCACGAAGACCGGGCCGCGCCAGCGGCAATCCCCGAGGGAACGGAGTACAGCGGGTGATCGAGCGATATACGCTGCCGGAAATGGGAGCGAACTGGAGCGAGCAGGCAAAGATCGACCGATGGCTGGACGTCGAGAAGGAAGTCTGCGAGGCGTGGGCGCGACGAGGGCGCATTCCGGCGGACGCCATGGAGCGTATCCGACAGGCGTCGTGCGATCTGGAGCGAATGAAGGAGATCGAGCGCGAGACCGATCATGACGTGATCGCGTTCCTGCGAGCGACGGGGGAGACCGTCGGCGATGCATCTCGCTACATCCACCTCGGACTGACGTCGTCGGACGTCGTGGACACGGGTCTCGCGATGCAGGCGCGGGACGCGGGCAGGCTGCTGCGCACGCGCCTGGACGAGCTGATCACCACGGTCGGACGGCAGGCGGTTGCACACCGTCGCACGCTGACCATAGGGCGCTCGCACGGTATGCATGCCGAGCCGACCACGCTGGGGTTGAAGCTGGCCGTGTGGTACGACGAGCTTCGTCGCCACCACGTCAGGCTCGAGATGGCGATCGATCACATCGCGGCTGGGCAAATATCGGGTGCGGTCGGCACGCACGCTCACGTCTCGCCCGAGCTCGAAGAGGAGGTTCTCCGCGCGCTCGACCTCGACGTCGAGCTTGCCTCGACGCAGATCGCCCAGCGAGACCGGCACGCATTCTTTCTCGCCGTGCTCGCCGGGATCGGCGCGACGTTGGAGAAGTTCGCGGTCGAGATCCGGCACCTTCAGCGCAGTGAGGTGGCAGAGGCGGAGGAGGCCTTCGGCGAGGGCAACCAGGGCTCTTCGGCGATGCCGCACAAGCGCAACCCACATGAGTCCGAGCGGCTCGCCGGGCTCGCGCGGCTGCTTCGTGGGTACGCGCTCGCCGGTAACGAGAACGTCGCCCTTTGGCACGAGCGTGATATCAGCCACAGCTCGGTCGAGCGCGTGATCTTCCCCGACGCCTGCATCGTGCTCGACTACATGCTCCACCTGGCGAACGAGCTGGTCGGCGAGTGGGTCGTCTATCCCGAGCGCATGCTGGCCAACCTGGAGATGAGCGGCGGCATGATCTATTCGCAGCGGGTCATGCTGGCGCTGGTCGATGCGGGCATGGATCGCCAGGCAGCCTACAAGATCGTGCAGGCGGAGGCGATGGCGGCGTCCGGGAAGCCCGACGGTCCGACGTTCCGCGAACGGATTGCCAACCATCCGGACGTTCAGCAGGCGGTAGAACCGAAGCAGCTCGACCGGCTGTTTGATCCATGGGACCAGCTCGGCAACATCGACGCGACGTTCGAGCGACTTGGTCTCCTGCAGGGGGTACGCCCATGACCGATGCAACAGCAGTCGGCGAGGTCACGCTGCGCAACTACCCACTCTGGCGCAGCGGCAAGGTTCGCGAGATCTTCGACCTCGGCGACAGGTTTCTCTTCGTCGCTTCGGACCGCGTCTCGGCGTTCGACGTCGTCCTGCCGACTCTGATACCGGGCAAGGGAAGCCTGCTCACCCAGATCAGTCAATTCTGGTTCGAGGAAACCCGGCACATCGCGCCGAACCACGTCGTCTCCTTCGCGCTTGATGGTCTCGACCTCGACGCGACAGAGCGCGAGCAGCTCCAGGGACGCTCGATGATCGTGCGGAAGGCGGAGCGCATCGATATCGAATGCGTCGTGCGAGCCCGGCTCGCGGGCTCGGGCTTCGAGGAGTACCGACGTGAGGGCACACTTGCCGGGGAGCCGCTTCCGACGGGGCTCAACGCGGGCGACCCCCTCCCGGAGCTTCGTTTCACCCCGGCAACCAAGAACGATCAGGGCCACGACGTGAACATCTCGGTCGACGCCATGCGTGAGTCGATCGGCAAGAACCTGACCGAGCTGCTTGAGACGACCAGCAAGGCGCTGTTCCGGCATGCACAGGCGGTTGCGGAACGGGCGGGTTTCGCCCTTGCGGATTCGAAGTTCGAGTTCGGGTTCATCGATGCCAACCTCACGCTGATCGATGAGGTGCTGACCCCGGATTCCTCAAGATACTGGAAGCTGGACGAGCTGAAGCCAGGCGCGTCTCCGCAAGGCTACGACAAGCAAATCATCCGGGACTGGTTGCTCTCCACCGGTTGGGACCGAGAGCCGCCGGCACCGGCGCTGCCGGCTGAAATCATTGAACAGGCGCGAGGTCGCTACGCCGAGGTGCTGGCGCGGCTCAGGTCCACCCGAGAGCAAACGAATACGCATGGAGGCGAACTGGGATGAGCATCTGGAAGGCCAAGGCGATCATCATGCCCAAACCGGGGGTGAACGACCCGCAGGGCGAGGCGATCAAGGGAGGGCTCTCCAGCCTGCAGTTCGAGGGGGTGAAGGACGTTCGCGCCGGCAAGCAGATCGTGGTCACCGTCGAGGCCGAGAGCGAGACAGACGCCATCGCTCGCGTCGAGCGGATGTGTGACCAGCTGCTGGCGAACCCGGTGATCGAGACGTACACCGTATCCGCCGAGCCTGCGACGGCCGAGGCGGGGGTAGCGTGATGCCGAATTCGCCGAAGGTAGCCGTTATCGGCTTCCCGGGAAGCAACGGAGACCACGACGCGTTGTACTCACTCGCCAACGATGTCGGTGTGGACGCTCGTCTCGTGGATTACCGTGAGACGTCGCTTTCAGGTATCGACGCGATCGTGCTGCCCGGAGGCTTCTCCTACGGTGACGCGCTCCGCGCCGGCGCGATCGCTCGCTTCGCGCCGGTGATGCAGGCGGTGCAAGCCTTCGCGCGGGATGGCGGTCCGGTACTGGGGATCTGCAATGGCTTTCAGGTGCTTACGGAAGCGCATCTCCTGCCGGGCGCGCTATTGCGGAACACGACACTGAAGTTCCATTGCCACCTGACGCACATTCGCGTCGAGCACACCGGCTCGGTGTGGCTCGGCAAGGTGCGCGCTGGCGACGTGTTGACACTCCCTGTCGCGCACGGCGAAGGGTCGTACTTCGTCGATGACGAGACGCTTGCCCGCCTCGAAGCGAACAATCAGGTTGCGTTCCGATACGTTGAGCGAGATGGCTCGTTAACCGAGGAGGCCAACCAGAACGGCTCGATCGGTGCCATCGCGGGCGTGACGAATGAGGCGGGCAACGTTCTCGGTCTCATGCCGCATCCGGAGCGGGCGACGAACCCGCTGGTGGGTGGCTCGGATGGCTTGAAGATCCTGTCGAGCCTGTTAGGCTCCGGGGTGGCGAGCGATCTACAGGCGGCGCGCGCTTCGTGACAGTGCGTCGATCGTGAAAGAGGAGTACATGGATTCGGGAACGACCACGAAGCTTCGCGAGCATCTCGCGACGATCAACGACCTCAACGGTGCTTCCGGCCTTCTGGGCTGGGACCAGCGCACGAAGATGCCATCTGGCGGTGCCGACGTTCGATCCGAGCGGCTCGCCACGCTTGGGCGGCTGGCGCACGAGATGTTCGTCTCCGACACCACGGCCCAGTTGCTTGAGGAGGCGGAGTCCGCGCTGGCCAGCCTCCCGTTCGAGAGCGACGAGGCCTCCCTGGTGCGCCATACGCGGAGAGAGTACGACCGTGCCGCGGTAATCTCTTCGGACTTGATGACGGAAGCGATCCGGGCGAGCTCTCAGGGATACTCCACCTGGATCAAGGCGAGGGCAGAATCCGATTTCGCGTCGTTCCTGCCGGCGCTCGAGCGAATTCTCGAGGTTAACCGGCGATTCGTGGACGCCTTCCGAACGCTCCAGCCCGACGCTGCCGAGGACTATGATCTCCTGCTCGAGGAGTTCGAGCCGGGGCTGACGTCGCAGGAGATTTCTGAAGCGTTCGACGTTGTGCGAGATCGCACGATCCCGCTCGTCGAGCAAGTGCGCGAGAACGCCGGCAAGGTGGATGACTCGATCGTCCACGGCGCGTTCCCGGCGGACCTGCAGGAGAAGCTCGCGCTGCGTGTGATCGGGCAGTGCGGCTTCGAGGATGCGCACTGGCGGCTGGACGAGACCCACCACCCATTCGCCAGCTCGATGGCGATCAGCGACATCCGCATCACAACACGCTACCTCGATGACTTTCTCAACTCGGCCCTCTTCGGCAGCATGCACGAGTTCGGACACGGCCTGTACGAGCGTCAGGTCGACCCGTCGCTCGAGCGCACGCCGCTTGCTCGTGGCACCTCGATGGCGTGGCACGAATCACAGAGCCGCATGTGGGAGAACCTCGTCGGCCGCGGCCGCCCGTTCTGGGACTGGGCGATCACGCCGGTGAAAGAAACATTCCCGGAGGCATTTGGCTCGGTGTCGGCAGACGACATGTACCGCGCCGTCAACAAGCTCCAGCCGTCGCTGATCCGCGTCGAGGCGGACGAGCTGACCTACAACCTCCACATCATCCTGCGCTTCGAGCTCGAGCGTGAGATGCTCTCAGGGGCGGTTCCACTGAAGGACCTTCCGGAAGCGTGGAACCAGAAGATGAAGGACTATCTTGGCGTGGACGTCCCGAACGACGCCAACGGCGTCCTGCAGGACGTGCATTGGAGCTCTGGGCTGTTCGGCTATTTCCCCACGTACGCGCTCGGCAACGTGCTCTCGCTGCAGCTGTGGAGCCGCATCCAGGCGGAGATTCCGAACCTGGACGATGCGTTCAGAGTTGGCGACTTTGCGCCGCTGCGTGAGTGGCTGGCTGAAAATGTTCACCGGCATGGCAGCAAGTTCCTGCCGAAGGACCTCATGGAACGCGTGCTCGGTACCAGGAAGCTCGATCCGGAGCCACTGACGAACTACCTGCAGGGGAAGGTCGACGACCTCTACGGATAGCGACGCATCGCCGTCATGACATAAACACCGGTCTGGCGACTCGCCAGACCGGTGTTTATGTTTATGCTTGAGAAAGGAAGGGGAGTCAACGCCGGCCGCGGATGAGCACGACACCAATGACGAGCACGAACGCGCCGGCCAGCCGCACGGTGTCAACAGGGCGTGGCTTCGCCCCGAACGCGCCGATATGATCGAGCCCGATGCCGCCGATAAGCTGCCCGGCAATGATCGCCCCGAGAAAAACACCGAGCCCGATTCTCGGACCGATGAACGACGCGGCGAGCAGATATGGCACTGGCAGAAACCCCGTCAGCGCGAGGTACCACGGAATACCGCGGCTTGCCAGAACCAGCGCCACCAGCATCAGCGCGACGAAGAACCCGAAGGTCGTCGCGCGGTTGAACGGTCGGGCGAGAAGCGGCTCCCGGCCGGCGATCACGGTGGCGAGGAGCACCCCGGCCATGCCGGCCAGTGACGCCAGCATGGAAATCCAGGTTGCCTCGAAGCCGCCGCGCTCTCGAGCGATGCCGCCGAGCATCGCGATCTGCAACGCGGAGGTCATGCCGACGCTGACCGCAAGAAGGACGTAGATCCAGCTCAAGACTGACGAGCCCATCCGTTCGGTCTGTGGCACCGAGGATCGCTCATGCGTCACGGAACGTCGCGGGCGGGCGGGCAATCGATTCAGCACCGAGCTGGCGTGTATTCTTCATCTGGTCCCCCAATACTGGTGCGCGATACTTTTTGCGCACAACGCAGCTTATACGCAAAACATACTCCGTACCGCTTGCCCATCCGGCGCTGCCCCGGAGTCACAGGATCCCAACGTCACGCACGCGCCATCTCGGTCAGCAGTCGCTCGACATCCTCTCGTCGGCAGAGCTGCGTGCCTTCCGACATCACGGTGGCCGACCCGGCCGCGATACCAAGTCTCGTCGCCTCAACGAACGTGTTCCCCTGCAGCAGACCATGCACGATGCCGGCAACCATACTGTCGCCGGCGCCGACGCGGCTCTGCACGCGAACCGTGGGCGCACGCAGCCTCGTTGGCCCATCGCGCGTCACCAGCAGCGCGCCGCCTGCACCGAGCGACACGACCACCGCCCCGACCTCACCACGCTCGAGTACGGACTGCGCAGCGTCCTCCTGCTGTGCCTCGGTCAGCAGCTGATGTCCGACGAGCGACTCAAGTTCCGCAAGATTCGGCTTGAGCAGGTGCGCTCCTTCCTCGACCGCGAGGCGCAACGGCTCGCCCGACGTGTCCAGCACCACCAGCGACCCGTGCGCGGCGATCCGCCTGGCTGCGTCTGCGAAGAACCGTGGCGGCGCGCCGGGCGGCAGGCTGCCGCTCAGCACGATGTACCGCGGGATCGGATCGAATGCAAGGACGGCGTCGACACAGGCCCCCAGCTCATGCGCGGAGAGCACCGGACCCGGCAGTGTGAAGCGGTACTGCTGGTTCGTTGCCAGCTCGCGCACGTTGAAGTTCTCGCGAGTCCACCCTGATATCGGGATTGGCTCGATGTGCAGCCCTTCGATGTGCAGCATCTCTGCCAGCACACCGCCGGCCGGCCCACCCGCCGGAAACACGGCAGTGGCCTCGGTGCCGAGGGTTCGCAGCACCCGGGCGACGTTGATGCCTCCGCCGCCAGGATCGTACGCCGGTTCGCTGCATCGCAACTTGCGATCGACGATGACATGGTCGACGGAGGTGCTCTTGTCGAGCGCGGGATTGACTGTCAAGGTCACCGCCTGCACATCGTGCCTCCTGTCGTATGTCGTGCCATGTTCGGGAGCATGGGTTTATGAGGCAAGTGTACGCCAGCCACCGCCGGCGTACAGGCGCTACACCTCACCTGCGTCAACAATCCACGGTGCCGGCGGGTCAAACCCCTCCGGATAGCCGAGCCGGGTGCGACTGGTGAGCAGCGGATGCCGCGTCAATTCTCGAGCAGGTTGCGCCTGCCTGCTCGGCAGCTGGATCGTCTCGAGCCGCAATCTTCCACCCCCGGTCGCGACTGTGATCCCGCCAGCGTCGCAGCCGATCGTTCCCGGGTCGAGCGCCTCCGCGTCGCTCTCGACGGATGCAGCGTGAATCTGTATGCGCGTGCCGTCGGGTCCGGCCGTCCATGCCCGCGGCCAGGGCCACATCGCGCGGACGCTCCGCTCGATCTCCACTGCCGGCCGGGACCAATCGATCGCACCATGATTCTTGACGATCTTCCTCGTCTCGATTACGTGACCTCGCTGCGGCGACGGCGTGAGCGATCCATCGACGAGGGCGCCGAGATGCTCCGCCATCAGGTCGGATGCCAGCAGCGCCAGCCGCTCCGTGAGCGATGCGGTGGTGTCGACACCGCTGATCTCCAGCTCCCGCCGGGCATGGACGCCACCGGTATCGAGGCCAGCCTCCATCTCCATCAGGCAGACGCCGGTTCGCTCGTCTCCACATGCGATCGCGGCTGCAACCGGGCTGGCCCCGCGGAATCTCGGCAGGAGCGATGCGTGCAGGTTCACGCAGCCACGCCGAGGCAAGCGAAGCACCCAGCGTGGCAGCAGCAGTCCGAACGCCGCGACAACGACGAGATCTGGAGTGAATTCCGTCAACCTTGCGCGGGCGTCTGCGTCGCGAAGTGTCTCGACCTGCGCCACCTCAAGACCAAGCTGCAGCGCGGCCACCTTGACCGCCGGCGGCTGCAGCGTTCGTCCACGTCCGGCCGCGCGGTCAGGCTGCGTCACCACCAGCAGACGCTCGCGTGCAATCGCCGCTGCGACCGTGCGCAGCGCCGGCACGGCGAAGTCCGGTGTCCCCATGAAGATGATTCTCGGCTGCATCGATACCTCCTCTGTGCTGAAATAGTACAGTTCGTTCCGTCGTGATCGATCGATCGACCCCGGATATGCACGTGACCAACCCAGGCCCCCGGATCTTGCGAGGCTCGGTACGCGCCTCGACGATATCGCTGCTCGCCATCATCGCGCTCGCGTTCGTTATCAGAATCGTCGGAATCGACTGGGACCAGGGACTCTACCTGCACCCGGATGAGCGGCATATTGTCGCGGATGTCGTGGTGGGACGCGTGGAGTTCTCGTGGCCGCCGACGGGTGATTGGCTCGACCCCGACACGAGCCCGATCAACCCACGCCCGAGAAACGAGGACGGCACCTACGCCGGGTTCGCGTACGGCACGCTGCCGGTCTACACCGTCGACCTGCTCGGCAACCTCGGCCAGGAGATAACGGGCGACGACTGGGGTGACTATGCGCACGCCGAGTACATCGGTCGCGCGCTCTCGATCCTGCTGGACACCGGTACGACGCTCCTCGTCTACCTGATCGCCGCCCGGTTGGCCGGTCGCGCGGCGGGCCTCCTCGGCGCGGCCGTGTACGCATTCCTCCCGGTCGCGATCCAGGCGAGCCACTTCTTCATTGTCGACTCCTGGATGACCTTCTTCATCTTCGCAGCGTTGTACACCACGATGCGGGCGGTCGAGGCGAGATCGGTATGGCAGTTCCCGCTTGCGGCGGTCTGGCTCGCGGCCGCGCTGGCGTCCAAGACGACCGCGGCGCCGCTCGCGGGCGTCCTGGTGCTCGGCATGTTCATTGTGGCGCTGCGTGAGACATGGCAGCTGACATCGTTTCTGAGCGTACTTGCCCGGCTCGCGCTTCGAGGTGCGTCATCGCTCGTCGCGTTCATCGCGGTGTATTTCATCGGCGAGCCATTCGCGTTCCTCGCGCCCGACGCGCTGCTGGACTCGTTTCGCACGCAGACCGACATTCAGTCGGGCACGTGGGACGTGCCATTCACGCAGCAATATGTCGGCACGGCACGCGGCGCGTACCAGCTGGTCGAGGCGACCCGCTACTCGATGGGTCCGGTGGCCACGCTGCTCGGTCTCACCGGCGCATTGCTGCTCGGCTGGATTGCGATCAAACGCCGGTACGACGCCGCGTACCTGCTTCTCGTCTGGATCGTCGGATTCACTGTGGTGGTGCTGGTCCCGGAGACGAAGTGGCCACGATACACGCTGCCGCTGGCACCTGCGCTCGCTGTCACCTCCGCGGTCGCCATCATCTTAATCGCCCGTTGCATTCGCATCCGCGCGGGCCGACCGCTGGCAGTTGCGTTCATGGCGGTGCTGATGCTGATGACCGGAGGGTATGGCGCGGCATTCGCACATGTCACCTCGAGCGAGCACACGCGCATCGCCGCCTCGGTCTGGATGTCGGAGAACATGGCTCCCGGCTCGGTCACCACCAGTGAGATCTGGGACGACCGGCTGCCACTCTCAGTCGGTGCCGGAAGCAGCGGCGAGACGCGTCGACTCGGTGACGCGAGCATCAACCTGTACAGCTCCACACCGACCCTGGGAGACATCGCCCGGCTCGCACCCGCGCTCCGCTACCTGCCGGACGGAGACGAGATCGCCGACGCCATCCAGACCGGTGACGTGGACGGGGCGGTGCACCTGCTGCGGTCGATCGGACCGGCCACCATCGGATCAACCACGATCGCGGACGCCGTGACGCGCGGTGCGTTTGCGCTGTCCCCAAATGCGTCTCCAGGTCAGGTCCCAGCCGCTTATGGCCGCGCTTCGCTGTTCCAGTCCGAGTTGGCGCGGGCTATCTCCGGAATGACGACGAGCCCCGCTCTCGCTCAGACGCTGCGGGAGACAAGCCAGCAGATTGCGCTCGGCAACCAGCTCACCGTCCCCGACGTTCGACGGATCGCGGATGAGGTTGAGTCCGCCGGCGCGAGCGCGATGATCGAGCAGGTGTACGACCTGTTGTCGACCTCGGATTACTACGTGCTGGCGTCCGACCGCGTCGAGCGCGGCATGGTCCAGAACCCGTGGCGGCGCGCCGTGCAGATCCGCATGTACGAGCTGCTCGAATCGGGCGAGCTCGGGTACGAGCCGATCAAGACCTTTCAGGCCTCCCCTTCCCTGTTTCGGGATGGAGTTCCCGGACGCCTCAGCTGACGAAACCTTCATCAACTACGACCACCCTGTGGTACGGATCTATGGAAAAACCGAACTCGTGTCGCACGAGCGCTTCGTGGAGCTGTTCGGATCGGCGGCCATCGCACAGGCGGAGCCGGTACGCGAGCCAGACAGCGAGCCACTCACCTTTGACACGCCTGTCTCCGATCTCGAGGCGGTTGACGACTATCGCTGGAGCGAGTCGCTCACCGGGAACTCGTGGGGCGCCGGCATCGCCTGGGTGCTGATGCTGATCGCGCTTCAGGTCGCGGCGTGGCCGCTGGCGCGCACCGTGTTTCGCTCGTTTCCGGACGGCGGCTGGGGACTCACTCGTCTCGTCGGAACGATCGTGCCGGCGACCGTGCTGTGGTGGCTGGCAAGCGTGCGTGTCCTCTCCTACCGCTCGGTGTGGGTCGGCGCGGGCTTCCTGCTGTTCGCGCTGGCGTGCTGGCTCTGGTTCGGACGCGCCGGACCGACCTGCGAGAAGACCGAACCTGCGGGCAATCGGCGTGGCGGAAGGGATCTTCTGGCTCACCTTCGCCATCTTCCTGGTGTTCAAGCTGATCAACCCCGACTCGTGGCACATGTACTGGGGCGGCGAGAAGCCGATGGAGTTCGCCCAGATCAACGCGATCCTGCGCAGCGCGCACTTCCCGCCGGTGGACCCGTGGTACGCGCAGGGCTACATCAATTACTACTACTACAGCTTCTACCTCGTCAGCTACCTGATCAAGCTCACCGGCATCCCCACCGAGTTCGCCTTCAACCTGGCCCAGCCGATGGTGATGGCGATGCTCGCCTCCGGCACGTTCAGCGTCGGCGCGATGATCGGAAACCGACTCACACGCCGCAGGCAAAGCGGTCTGGTGAGCGGGATCATCGCCGTCCTGCTGGTCTCATTCGCCGGCAACATGATGGGGGCAGCGCAGCTCCTCACCGACCTGCGCGGAGCGGCCGGCCCGATCGACGGGTTCAGCTACTGGGTGTGGGCGCCAAGCCGCGCGATCGCCTTCACGATCACCGAGTTCCCCTACTTCACCGGGCTCTACGGTGACCTCCATTCCCACGTCATCGGCATGACGCTGGTCGTGCTCGCCATCGCGCTCGCCGCCGTGTTCGCGTTCGACCCGCCCGACATCCTTCGAAAACCAACCTCGCATGGGATCGCCGTGCTGCTGGTCTCGGCGATCACCCTCGGCATCGTCTATCCCACCAACGCCTGGGACCTGCCCGTGACGGCGGCGCTTGTCGTCGGCGGGCTCATCATTGGCACCGCACCGAGCCGTTCGCTCGCGCGTCGACTCTTCGGAGGCATTGCGACCGTGGCTGTGATTGGGGTCGGCGCCTTCCTGATCAGCCTGCCATTCCTGCTGCACTTCGAAGCGCTGTTCGGATCCGTTGAACGGGTCCGCACGGTCACCACGGTGCTCGAGCTCGAATCCCATGTCGGCGGCCTCCTGCTGGTCGCGACCGCCGCCGTTCCCGTTCTTTACGCGCTTGCATCCGGATACCGCCAGCGCATGGCGCATGGCGCGCTCTTTGCCGGCCTGGTGACGGTGCTGTTGATCCGATGGGCGCTGGCCGAACGGTACCCCGACCGGTCAGGCGGGCTCGACATCATCACCGTGCTGATCGTCGGCGTCATCTGGCTGCTGCCGGTGGTCATGGCGCGGCGGGTTTCGCGTCTCGACTTCGGACTGCCGGGCATCCTCGCTCCGTTGATCGGCGGCGTTGGCGCGATCGCATGCGTGGCGCTGGTGGCGAGCGACCGCCTCGTGGCGGGACTGTACGTCGCAATCGCTGTCGCCTCCGCTGCCGTCTGGCTGCGGCATCGGTCTGCCGCCGTGCGGTTCCTCGCACTCCTGATAACGGGCGCGGCCGGGATCGGCGCCGGTGTAGAGATCGTCTACCTCGTGGATGATCTCTCCGCGACCGACTGGGCGCGGATGAACACCGTGTTCAAGTTCTACAACCAGATCTGGATCATGCTCGCGATCGCGGGAGGCTCGGCGGCAGGAGTCTTCGTCGCCAGCGCATTCGGCAGGCTGGCCCGCACACCAAATCACCACTCGGGAGCGTGTCCGGGCGAGTGGAATGCTCCCCCGGGTCGGCGTCACGGCAGTCACCGCGGTGGTGCTGATGCTGTCGGCCGCCTACCCAATTGCCGCGACAGGCGTTCGCCTCGACACGCGCTTTGAGCCGCGTGAGGGTGGGCTGACGCTCAACGCCTATTCGTGGATGGACTATGCGACCGTGCCGCTAACCAACGGCGAGTCGATCTCCTTCGACGGAGGACCGCGATGTCATCGACTGGTTCAACGAGGAGGTATCCGGCACGCCGGTGATCGCCGAGGCGGCGTTCGCGCCGTACCGGTGCAACTCGTCGCGAATCTCGATCGGCACCGGTCTCCCCAGCGTCCTGGGCTGGCAGCGCCACGAGATGCAGCAGCGCTATGGCGAGGTGCTGCCGCCGCGAGACGCCGACCTGCGTACGCTCTACGCCTCGACGAGCGCCGAGGAGAAGCTCGCGATCCTCAACCGCTACGACGTCCACTACGTCGTCGTTGGCGAGCTGGAGCGGGTCTACCCGGTCGTTTCCGGCAACGACTGCGTGCCGATGGAGGATTCGCCGCAGTACCGTGGGGTCGACCTCGACGCCGGCATCGGGACGTTCGACGAGATGGTCGGCGACACGTTGGAGGTCGCGTACCGCAGTGGCGACACCGTGGTCTACCGGGTGGTTGGGAACACGTGACCCTGGACACCCGGGACCCATCGGTGCAGCGCCGGCACGATTTGACCGGGCGGGCGTGAAAACCTATACTTCGGAGCCGGAGGTCGATCGCCTTGGGTCAGATCCTCGGGGTGTGGCGCAGTTGGTAGCGCGCGGCGTTTGGGACGCTGAGGTCGGAGGTTCGAGTCCTCTCACCCCGACCGCGACGCAGATGCGCTCGGCCTTGTGCGGGAGTAACTCAGTTGGTAGAGTGTCTGCCTTCCAAGCAGAATGTCGCCGGTTCGAGTCCGGTCTCCCGCTCCACGAAATGCCAGTGATAGCAACGGAAACGGCCACCGCATCGGGTGGCCGTCGTAGTGTCCACCGCCACGGTGGACCTTGTGTGTCCCTGTTGGGTCGGCGTCATGGTGCGCTTCTCGAACACCTCTAGAATGACTCGAACGTCAAGGTCCACGCGGCCGTGGTGTTGGACACCTCAACGAAGTACTCGCCACTCACGGGGACATTGACGACAGTTGATCCTTCCCACGTCCCTGATGTCTGGATTAGCTCGTTGAACAAGTACTCTTCGTAGCCGGACGGTCCATACATCATGACGATGAACCCGGCGATCTGTTCGGCGATCTCCAACGTCGCGTTCACGCGATATCGTCCGGGCTCGAGCGCGAACTTCTCTGACACCATGACGCCATTACCGCTAACCGTAGCCGGCCCGTCAGGACCTGCAGGCCCCGTTGCCTCGCCTCCTGCCCCATCGGTTCCTGACAAGGCAGCGACCTGCGTTTCCAGCGCGCCAACACGCGCGTCAAGCTGTGAGGTCACCTGCTCGAGATCCGCAATCTTCTCCTCGGAGGTCTGAGCGTACAGCAGGAAACCGCCCGCACTCAGGATTGAAGCTCCTCCAACAAACTGCCGCCGATTCATCATGAACTTTCCTCACATCCATTGCACAAGCGTAGAAACTGTGTCGCAGCTTGGGTGGCCCGTATTCGAGTTGTATTCCCTGGGCCATATTCTACCCATATTGGACATATTCATACTGCGGTTGGATGTGTCACGCTTCTCAGGTGAATTGACTGCCCCATATCCGCCCCGCTGGAGACGCTTGAACTCCGAGCCATCGGGCCATGATGAGTAGCGAAGGATCTCCCCAATCGCTCACAGTAGTCGTGCAACCAGCGCACTCTGTTGGAATCATTCGAACCAGTCCCCGGCCTGAAGGGCCAAAGCCACGTCGCCTTTAGGTGATTGCGAAGTCGTATGGGGGACGGTGCGCGGCTTGCAAGGAGTAAAGCTAGAGTTAACAGCCACCCTATTCGGGTGGCTGTTATCATGCCTGGCACTACGAAGTGCGTTGGGCTGTGTCGAATTCTTCTCAATGTCTACATCATGTCGGTGACGCACTCGGCGGCCTGCTGGGCGCCCGGCTTGCCGTCCTCGACGACGAATGATGTCAGCGTCTTCGCAGCGGCGTCCGGGTCGCTGACGTTCTCCATCACGCGGTAGTCGGCGCGCCACTCGCTCGGCGTCACCTCGCACAGCACGTAGCCACGATGGTTGTCGTAGAGATGGTTGTGCGCATTGCCCTTGAGGTTGCCGCATTGCGTGCTGAAGTGGCCATCGTCCGCCAGCGGCTTGTCGCCAACCGACGAGATCGACGTCCCGACGAACTCGGTGCCGAACAGCGACGCGCCGGTCATGTCGTCCCAGTCGGTCTTGAGGTCCCAGACGTAGTTCGCATGGACGTCGCCGGTGATCACGACCGGGTTGAACCCGCTCGCCTTGGACGCTGCCGCGATGTGTTGCGCGACCTCATCCCGCTCGACGGCATAGCCGTCCCACTTGTCCATCTCCTTGCCGCCGTAGCTCTCGACGTCCTCGAAGGCGTCGTTGTCGATTCGCGCGAACGGAACCTGTTGCGCCAGCACGCCCCAGGTTGCCGTGGACTTGCCGATGGTGTCGAACAGCCACGCCTTCTGGTCTGCGCCAAGCATGGTCCGCTCAGGATCGAGCGAGTCCGGGCAGAACCCGCCGTTGGCGGCGCGAGTCTCGTCGTCGCAGAGGTTCCCTTGCGGCGAGCGGAACTGGCGCTCATCGAGCACGGTGAAGTCGAGCAGGTTGCCGAACGACAGCTTGCGATACAGCTGCAGGTCCGGTCCCTTCGGCTTCGCCGTCGCGCGCAGCGGCTGGTGCTCGTAGTACGCCTGATAGGCGGCGGCGCGACGCTCCAGCAGTGTCTTCGCGGCCGGCTCATCCCGGTTCAGGATGCCGAAGACGTTGTTGTTGACCTCGTGGTCGTCCCACGTCACGATCCACGGCGCGGCAAGGTGCGCCGCCTGCAGGTTCGGGTCCAGCTTGTAGAGCGCGTAACGGGCGCGGTACTGCTCGAGATTTCGGACCTCCAGCAGCGCCGACACCGGGTAGTCTCCGGGTCGCAGGAAGTCCCGGCTGCTGTGCTGCGACTCGTAGATGTAGTCGCCAAGGTGGACGACGAGGTCGATGTCCTGCTGCGCCATGTCGCGGTACGCGGTGTAGAGCCCGACGTCCCAGCGCTGGCACGAGGCGAACGCAAAGCGGAAGCTGTCGACCGGTGCGCCCGCCGCCGGTGCGGTGCGCGTGCGTCCAATCGCGGTCTCGACATCGCCGACCCGGAAGCGGTACCAGTAGTCCGTCGCCGGTTCGAGACCGGCGACCTCCACGTGGACCGAGTGGGCCCAGTCAGCGACGGCGGTCTCGGTGCCGCGCTGCACGATGGTCGTCATCGTCTCGTCGGAGGCAAGCTCCCACTCGACGTCGACCGGAGCTGTCCCCATGCCGCCGTCGTCCTCGAATGGCGCGGGCGCGAGGCGAGTCCAGAGCACCACGCCGTCGGGCAGTGGGTCGCCGGAGGCGATGCCCAGAGAGAACAGCTTCTCGCGCGTTGCCGGGTCCGCCACCGGCGATGCGCCCGGCGTCGCCTGCTTGCCGGACACCGACTGCGTGAACGCGAGCCCGGCAGCCGTCGTCCCGAACAGGAAGGTGCGGCGGTTCACCGACCGCTCGCGCAGACCTGCAACCGACAGGCGCTCCGCCTCCTCGCGAATCGACGCCGACAGCCGCTCTACCAGTTCTCGATCCGTCACGATGTTCCCTTCCCTACCCGGTTTTTCGATTGCGCTAGCCCTTGATGCCCGACGTTACGAACGTGGAGATGATCTGCTTCTGGGCGAACCCGTAGATGATCAGCGGCGGCAGCGTCGCGATGGTCGCGGTCGCCATCATCGGGCCCCAGAGCTGCGCCGACTCCGTGTTGGATGAGAAGAACTGCATGCCAACGGCAAGCGTCTTCGACTCGAAGTCGTTCAGGATCAGCAGTGGCCACAGGTACTGGTTCCACGCGCCGAGGAACGACAGGATCGTCACCACCGCGATGGCGGGCCGGATGTTCGGCAGCACGATCTGCCACAGCAGCTTCATCGTCGTGGCGCCATCGAGCCGGGCCGCGTCCAGCAGGTCCTGCGGCAGCGTCAGGATGTTCTGGCGCAGCAGGAAGACGTAGAACGCGGTCGCCGGCAGCGACGGGATCACCACGCCCCACCAGGTGTTGATCCAGCCGAGATCCGACACCAGGATGTAGTTCGGCACGATCGGGATCACGCCCGGCACGATCATGGTGGCGAGCACCATGGCGAAGAAGAACTTGCCGAATCGGAACTGCAGCCGGGCGAACGCGAACGCCGCCGGCACGCTGACAAGCAACTTGCCGAGCGTGATCAGTACCGAGATCCCGAAGCTGTTCCAGAACCAGTGCGCTACCGGGAAGTACGAGAAGGCGTCCGGGAAGTTGGACAGGATCGGCTCCAGCGGGATGATCTGGATGTCCTTCGTGAAGACCTCGTCGGCGGGCTTGAACGCTGTCGAGAGCATCCAGAAGAACGGGAAGACCGTGAGGAAGCTGATCCCGATCACGATCACGTGGACAAGCCACTTCCCCATGCGATCCCGCTGCTTCGCGCGGCTGGACTTCCGCGCGGTGACCATGCTAGCCATAGTGGACATGCCTCTCGACGAACCGGAACTGGACCCATGTGAGCGCGACGGTGGCGACGAACAGCAGCACCGAGACAGCGCTCGCCGCGCCGATCTGGAAGTACTGGAATCCCTGCTCGTACAGGTAGTAGATGATGTTGGTGGTGGACTCGAACGGGCCGCCCTGGGTGAGCACGTTGATCGCCCCGAACACGTCCTCGTTCACCGAGATCACCGTCGTCACCAGCACGAAGAAAAAGGTCGGTGTGATCAGCGGGAACCGGATGGTCCGCATGATCTGCCAGTTGCTGGCGCCGTCGAGCGCGGCTGCCTCAACATAGTCATGTGGCACCGCCTCGAGCGCGGCGAGGTAGAGGATCAGGTGGAACCCGAGCGCCTTCCACGTCGCGACGATGATCACCGCCCAGATGGCGGTGTTGCGGTCCGAGAGCCAATTGATGCGCTCGACGCCGAACTCGAACAGGACCTTGTTGAGCAGGCCCTGCAGCGGGTTGAAGATCCACAGCCACATCACCGCACCGACCGACCACGCGATCACCGTCGGCGAGAACAGCATGATGCGGTAGGCCGACTGCGCCTTCGCCTTGCGAATCGGCCAGAGCAGCATTGCGAGACCGAGCGGCAGGAACACCTGGATCGGGATCAGCGCCACGAAGTATTTCCACGTGCCGTCCAGCGCGCGGGCGAACCGCGGGTCGTCGGCAAGTCGCGTGTAGTTGTCCCAACCGACGAAGGACTTGTCCGGCCGCACGAAGTTCCAGTCGAAGAACGACAGGTACGTCGAGTAGAACAGCGGCCAGTAAATGAACACGGAGATGAGCAGGATCAGCGGTGCGATCAGGAGGTAGGGCGTTGCCCCCTCCACGAACCGGTGCCAGCTGAGGCCGCGTCGCGTTGCCGCGCGCGTCGGCACGTTGATATCGTTTGTCGTGCGAATGGTCGCCATCCAGATGTCCTCGTGGTGCGCGATCCGCCTGCCCATACCTTCCGGGTGTCCCGGCCGGTATGGGCAGGCGGCATCACGGCTGCGCGGCTGGTGCCCGACAGGGCAACCGCCGCGCGGGGTCCGTCGCTACTGCTGGCTCTCGATGACGGAGGTAATCTCCTCGATCGCCTGGTTGCATCCCTCTTCCGCGCTGATGTCGTTGGCCCAGATCCTGGCGACATAGTTGCCCCAGATCGCCTGGAGCTCGCCGCCACGGGCGGTCGGCCATGCCGTCTCGCGGGTCAACCCCTCCTGGAGCTGGGTGTAGGCGGCCTCCTGACCCTCCAGCTGCGGGATGTCGTAGGTCGTGGCGTTCAGGTAGCCCGTTTGCATCCAGATGGAGTAGCCCTCCTCCGAGAGCGCGAACTTGAGGAACTCCCACGCCGCCTGGCGCTGCTCCTCCTCGCTCGCGTACACCCCGATAAAGGAACCGCCACTCGACATCCGCCGCTCCTTGCCCTCGAACACCGGGAAGGTGTGGGTCTGGAGGTCGAAGGTCGCGTTGCTCCGGAGCCCGCCGAGCGAGGCGATGCTCCCCACCCAGACGGCGATCGAGCCGCCGAGGAACGAGGCCCGCGTCTCCGACGATGTCGAGCGATCGTACAATCCGGCGCTGTCCAGATCCGCGATCGCCTGCATCGCCGCGACAGCCTCCGGGCTGTTCATCACCGGCTCCTGGGCCTCATTCATCACCTGGCCACCGTTGGACTGGATGATGCTCTGCGCCGGCCAGTCGAGGTTGGTGCCGAAGCCGATCACCGGGTTGCCGCCGAGCGCTTCCTGCACCTTCGGCCCCTCAGCCAGCAGGCTGGACCAGCTCTCGAACAGCACCTCCGGGTCGACGCCGGCCTCGGCGAGAATGTCCGCGTTGTAGTAGAAGACCGGGCAGGAGAACGCGAACGGCACCCCGACGGTCTTGCCGTCGGTCTGCACCAGCGGAACCACCTGCTCCTTCAGGTTTGCGAACACGGTCTCGAACTCGTCTCCGGCGACCTCCTCGAGGCCGACCACGCCGAGACCCTCATTGGCGTAGTTGATGCTCGCCCACGGGGTGATCACGAGCGCCGGCGGGTCGCCTGCGGCGAGCTGCGCCTGTGCCTTCTGCAGCACCTCGTAGTAGTTGCCGCTGGGCGTCTGGCTGACCACCTGGACATCGGTGCTCTGCTCGTTGAACGCGTCGATCAGCTGCTCGGCAGGGTGCTTCTTCTCATCCGCCTCCTCGCCCGGCGGGGTCCCCCAGATGTGCGAGAAGACAATCTCGACTGGCTCGTCCTGCGCGGCGCTGGCGGCGGATCCACCGATGCCGATCGCAAGACCCGCGGCCGCCGCGCCGCCCACAAACTCTCGCCGTGTGACTGGATTCATGTTCATTCCTCCATGTGTCTCGATTGCCTGAACGCTCGCTGATGAACCCGCCGGAAGGAGGACCTAGCCCTCGCTCTCGATGACAGCGTTGATTTCCTCGACCGCCTGGTTGCAGCCCTCTTCCGCGCTGATGTCGCTCGCCCAGATCCGGGCAACGTAGTCCTGCCAAATCTGGAGGAGCTCGCCACCGCGCGCGCCCGGCCACGGCGTCTCGCGGGTGAGGCCTTCATCCAGCTGCGTGTAGGCGGCTTCCTGACCCTCGAGGATCGGCAGGTCGTAGGTGGTGGCGTTGAGGTAGCCGGTCTGCATCCAGATCGCGTACCCCTCTTCCGAGAGGGCGAACTTGAGGAATTCCCACGCCGCCTGCTGCTGCTCTTCCTCGCGCGCGTACATGCCGATGAACGAGCCACCGCTGGACATGTTGCGCGGCGTGTCACCGAAAGTCGGGAAGGTCGAGGTCTGAAGATCGAAGGTCGCGTTGGTGCGGAGTCCGCCGAGCGAGGCGATGCTGCCGATCCAGCAGGCGGTTGACCCACCGAGGAACGACGCACGGCGCTCGGACGACGTCGAGCGGTCGTACAGGCCCTGGCTGTCGAGCTCGGCGATCGTGCCCATTGCCGCGATCGCCTCGGCGCTGTTCATCACCGGCTCGAGGTCCTCGTTCATCACGAAGCCGCCGTTGCACTGGATGATGCTCTGGGCCGTCCACTGCATGTCCCCGAGGAAGCCGAACACCGGGTTACCGCCGAGCGCTTCCTGTACCTTCGGCGCTTCCTGGCCGAAGGCCTCCCACGTGGAGAACATGGTCTTCGGGTCGACCCCGGCCTCCGCAAGGATGTCGTTGTTGTAGTAGAAGACCGGCGTGGAGAACGCGAACGGCACGCCCTTGGTCTTGCCGTCGACCTGCACCAGCGGGACCACCTGCTCCTTGAGCGCCGAGAAGACCTCAGCGACCTCGTCGCCGGCGACATCCTCGAGGTTGTTGATACCGAGTCCCTCATCCGCCCAGTTGATGCTGTTCCACGGCGTGATGCACAGCGCCGGTGGGTTGCCCGCCGCCAGCTCCGCCTGCAACTTCTGCAGGCCCTCGTAGTAGCTGCCGCTGTCCGACCGGCCTGTCACCTTGACGTCGGTGCTTTGCTCGTTGAAGGCGTCGATCAGCTGCTCGACCGGGTGCTCCTGCTCGGGCTTGTCGCCGCCCGGCGGCGTGCCCCAGATGTTGGAGAAGACCACCTCGACCGGTCCATCCTGCGCCGCGATCACCGCTGGCGCCGTGACCTTGGCGCCGGCCGCCTTTGCCGCCGGCACTCCCGCGGCGATCGCCGCGCTGACAGCCGCCGCGCTTCCAACAAACCGTCGTCGTGTCGTGTGTGTCATGAAAGGCTCCCCCTGCTCGGATGACGTTGCTCTTCGACGTGTAACCAGGATCCGGATCTGCACGCGTACGGCGCACCTGACCCCCGTTCCCTGCGCGCTCACTCCTCCCCTCTGCTTGCCGCCACGAAGCCGGGGCCTGTGCCGACCGCGCAAGCTCGCCGCTGCCCATGAGACCACACCGGTGGCGCTATAAACGTTAACGCGTCGTCAAGAATCTCAATGCGATCGCATCACGGCAGCTCGAGCACTGCTCTCGCCCCGGCATCGTCAATGACCAGCGAGTGCACGAGACCTCCCCGCAACGCCGCCTTTACGGCAGCGCCACGCCCCCGGCCGGTGGTCACGGCGACCACCTCCTTCCTGTCTCGCAGCACATCGAGCCCGATGCTCACCACGCGGTCACGATATGGCGAGGCGCATTCCTGCCCGTCAGCATCGAAGAAGTGACCGCAAATCTCACCGACGCCGCCGCTCCTCCGGATCCGGCTGAGCTCGGGATCATCGAGCACCCTTCGATCGACGAAGACGGAATCCTCGAGCGACCCGATGCCGACGAGCGCCAGGTTCAGCGAGCAGAACATGCTCCACACCGAACGAATCTGCGCGTGGGAGAGAAACAGGTCGCGGGTGCGCTTGTTCTCCACGAACGCCGGCGCGTTGATGTTGTGGAACTCTCCGTGAAATCGGCTCGCGAGCACACGGCTGAGCTCGGAGGCATCGACACTGCTCGGGCTGGAACCGATCATCCCCATCAGCTGAACGACTTCGAGCTCGTGCGACTGCGAGCGATGGCTGATGGCGCGCAGCAGCTCGCCAAGTGTGCGCCCGCCCGCGACGCCAACCGATCGGCACGCGCTGATCCACGATTCAACCTCTGGCGCGGCGAAGTAGCCGACCGCCCGTCGCGTCGCCGCGTCCGACCCATCCACTGCCCGAACGACGACCGCATGGCGAAGACCGAACCGCTCGATTAACGAACGCTCGAGCTCGCGGTCACGCGGGTCGTATTCGTCGACCGAGATGCGCACGATGCCGAGCTCTCGCGCGGCGGTGAGCATGCGGGAGATCGTGGACCGAGAGACGCCGTAGATGGACGCGATCTCCCCCTGTCCCAGACGCTCGAGGTAGTACAGCCGTGCCACCGATGTCATGAGCTCGGCGTTCTCGGCAACCGACACGATGTCCCCATTTGCATGGTCAGATGTGCGTGAGCGAATGTTCATGATACCCGTACCCTAGCCAGCGGCCCGATCGCGTGTCAACCGGACGCGCCCTGTCTGCACACATGTGCAGCATACGATGTGCACCGGGTAGAAGACCCCCGGGTATGCTGGGCCCACGTCGCGGCCGGTTTCAACGGTGGGTCGTGAACCGCAGGACACAGCAGGGAGATCGGGATAGACGTGAGGACCTTCGAGATCGTTGGACATCGAGGGGCGCGCAACGAAGCGCCGGAGAACACGCTGCCGGGGTTCGCCCATGCCGTGGCCCTTGGCCTCAACGCAATCGAGCTCGACGTTCACCTCAGCCGGGATGGAAACCTCGTCGTGATCCATGACGGGACCGTCAACCGTACAACGGACGCCGAGGGTCCCGTCGGCAGCTTCACCGCTGCCGAGCTCGCTGCGCTCGATGCCCGGGCCGTCTTCCCGCACTGGCCGGAGCGGATCGGTGTGCCGACGCTTGATCAGGTTTTGGATCTGCTCGGTGACATGCCGGTGATCCAGATCGAGATCAAGAAGGACACCGTCGAGCGCATGGAGCAGGTGGCCGATGCCCTTCTCGCGTCGATCAGACGCCGCGATCTTGGATCGCGGGTGATCGTTTCGTCGTTCGAGCGGCGTGCCGTCGCGGCAGTGGGCGCCATCGACGCGGAACAGGCGCGTGCGTTCATCGGCCGGTACGACAGCGTCGCGGATCTCGAGACGGCGCTCGAGCTCGGATGCACGCAGGCTGACATCTCCCTCGATCATGGCTCGGCGGACATGGTTCTACGGGCACATGATGCGGGGTTGCGTGTGGTCGGGTACCAATGCAATTCCTCCGAGGCGCTGGCGAAATGCCTGGATTGGGAAGTGGACGCGGCAACGTCGGACGTCCCCTCGACAATCCTGCCATTGCTCCGGCAACGACAGATGGCAGGCTGAAACTGGAATCAGCGAGAAGCGAATTCTATCGAGTGCTGGTAGCGAGCCGGCTTTGCCGGGTACGGTAGAAGTCGGGTCGCCATCAGGCACGAGCGGAAGCGAGAGACGAATGTCGGTTTTAGAGATCATCGGACACCGGGGCGCAAAGGGCGAAGCGCCGGAGAACACCGTCGCGGGGTTTCGTCACGCACAGTCGCTCGGCCTGGCCGGCGTCGAGTTCGATGTGCGAATGGCGGCGGACGGCGTGCTGGTCGTCATCCACGACGCGACCGTGGATCGCACGACGGATGGCAGCGGCGATGTTTCGGCGCTCACCGCCGCCGAGCTTGCCGAGCTGGATGCCCGCGGGACCTGCCCGGGATGGCCGGATCGGGTTGGCGTGCCGACGCTTGCTGATGCGCTCGACGTGATCTCCACGTTCACCACGATCCAGTTCGAGATCAAGCCGGACACGCCGGAGCGGCTCGAAACGATCACGGCCGGCGTGCTCCGCGAGATCCACGAGCGCGGTATCGAGCGGCGCTCGATCGTGACCTCATTCGATCCGGGCGCGATCGAGATCGTCCAGCGTCTCGCGCCCGGGTCAGGCACGGGCGTTCATCGCCCGCCCTGACGATCCCGAAGCCGTCGAGACGGCACTTCGGCTCGGCTGCTCACAGGTGAACCTGCACCGCTATCGCGAGACCAGTGCGGCGCTTGTCCAGCAGGCGCATGCCGCTGGTCTCAGGGTCGGAGGTGGACCGTGCGACTCGGTCGAGGACCTCGAGTGCGCGGTCACCTGGGGCATGGACACGGCGACATCGGACGAGCCGTCGCTGCTGCTGGCGCATCTCGCGAAAATCTGACACAGGAGAGCGATTCATGTCCGCATCGCTGCTGCTCGGGGTTGATATCGGCACGTCGAGCTCCAAGGGCGTGCTGTGCTCACCTGACGGCGACATCCTCGCGTCGGCCACGGTCGAGCACGACACCGCGTTTCCTCGACCGGGCTGGGCCGAGCACGACGCCGACCGCGTCTGGTGGGGCGAGTTCGTCGCGCTCTGTCACGCGCTGCTGGCGGGGAAATATCACGGCAGCGATGTCGCCGGGGTGGCCGTCAGCGCGATCGGACCGTGCATGCTGCCTCTTGACGCGGACGGCAGGCCGCTTCGGCAGGCGGTCCTGTACGGCATCGACACCCGATCCACGGCAGAGATTGCGTGGCTGAACGAGACCTTCGGTGAGGAGGCGCTGTTTGAGCTTGGTGGCATGCCCCTCACCAGCCAGGCGGTCGGTCCGAAGATCCTGTGGCTGAGGAATCACGAGCCGGAATTGTTCGAGCGCACGGCGACAATCCACTCGTCGAGCGACTACGTGGTCTACCGCCTGACCGGCGAGCACGTTATCGACCGGCACACCGCTTCGGCGTTCAACCCGCTGTTCAACATCCACGAGCTCGAGTGGGACGCGAGGTATGCCGACCAGATCATCGATCTCGACCGATTGCCGCGGCTTCTGGACACACATGCGATAGCCGGACACGTCACGACGGCAGCCAGCAAGGCGACCGGCCTCGCGGTGGGCACGCCGGTGACCGCCGGCACAATCGACGTTGCCGCGGAAGCGCTCAGTGTTGGCGTCACCGAGCCTGGCGACATGATGCTCATGTACGGCAGCACGTTCTTCCTGATGAACCTGGTGCGTGAGCTGCGGCCCGACCGTCGACTGTGGCCGGCGGCGTACAGCCTCCCCGGCCGACGGGCGATGATGGGCGGGATGGCGACCTCAGGGCTGATCACAAAGTGGTTCCGCGACGTGATCGCCGGCGACGAGCGGCGGATCGAGGCAGAAACGGGAGCGAGCGCCTACGCACAGCTCTGCGACCTCGCCGAGACGGTGCCGGCGGGTAGCGACGGGCTCATCTGCCTCCCCTACTTTGCTGGCGAGCGAACCCCTCTCCACGATCCTGATGCCCGCGGCACCTTCGCGGGCTTGACACTTCGCCACACCCGCGGTCATCTCTACCGCGCCGTGCTGGAAGGTGTCGGGTACGGCGTTCGGCACCACCTCGAGATCATGAGAGAGCTGGACGCGATGCCGGAGCGGATCATCGCCGTAGGCGGCGGGTCCCAGAGCGACCTCTGGCTCCAAATCGTGAGCGACATCACCGGCGTGCGCCAGCTTGTTCCCGAGCGTGCCATCGGCGCCGCGTACGGCGACGCGTTACTCGCCGGACTGGCGACCGGACTCATCGGCTCGGTCGATTCGGTGCAGGAAAGCTGGAGTCGCATCGACCGATACATCGACCCGAATCCCGAGCACACCCCGATCTACGACGCGGGATACAGCATCTATCGATCCTTGTACGAAAGCACCAAGGATCAGATGCACGCGTTGGCCAGACTCGGTCGCTCGGAGTGATCGCGCCATCGCGTGTGGCGCGCTTCCATGTCAGCAGCCAGGCGCCTCTTCCTCAAGCGTCGCCCCGCTACCGATGCCGTCTTCCTCGAACCGCGTGATCACGGCGACCTTGTCAGCGGAGGCCGACCGCTCGTCGAATTCGTACGTGAGCCACTCCTTGACGAGTCGTTCTGCCAGCTCCGGCCCGATCACCCGCGCGCCGAGCGTCAGCACCTGGCAATTGTTCGAGAGCACGGATCGTTCGACCGAGTACGAGTCGTGCGCCACCGTGGCCCGCACGCCCGGCACCTTGTTCGCCGAGATCGCCATGCCGATCCCGGTGCCACACACAAGGAGCCCTCGCCGAGCCTTGCCTTCGGCGATCGCCTGAGCGACGCGAAGCCCGATGTGCGGATAGGCGGTGTCATCGTCCGCGTGCGCCACGCCATAGTCGACCACCTCGACTCGCATGTCGTTGCTCAGCGCCGCCTTGATCCGATTCTTGAGCTCGGCGCCGGCAGTATCCGCGCCGACGGCAAGCACGTATCGATCAACATTCATGCTGGTACGCTCCTTATCCCGCCCGCCAGAACCCATCAGGGGCGAACAGGTCGTCGACAATCCGATTCAGCACGCCCGCCTCGGTCGCGATATCGAACACGGTGTACCGTCGCCGGATCTGTCCGGCCGACAGGTAGCTCTCGCGCATCTGCTCGAGCGTCAGGCCGATATCCTGCGGACGCGTCGGACACTGCGCGCGCCGTAGCAGCGCCCGAAGCTCATCGATCGGCAGCAGCTGAGCCCTCAGGCGGTCGCTCAGATCCGGCCACCGGCTGCGAAACAGGTTCAGCCGTTCCCGCAGCTGCGGTCTCGTGACGTACTTCGCGCGACACTCCTCGATCGCCTTCCGGGCGAGCATGGGATGGTCGTACCTCTCCCTGATGGCCGCTTCCAACATCTCCCAGTCCGGCCAGCGTTGCACCGCTCGATCAACGTCGAGTGCCTCCAGTGGCCAGGACAGCAGGCGCTCGTACATCGAGGTGGAGACGATCGCACCGAGAGCCACTTTCGTTCCGTGAGAAACCAGCTCGCCCTCGTGCTCCAGCCCGCGCATCTCCCAGAGGTGGCTGAACTGGTGCTCACTGCCGGAGGCGGGCCGGGTCGTCCCGGCCGCCTGGATGGCAAGGCCGGTCATCACCAGCCCGCTGAACAGCTGACCGATGGCTTCTTCGTCGCGACTGAAGAACCGCTCCGGCTCCGCGATCATGCCGCGCAGCGGGTCCTGAACCATGCTCCAGATGTCTGGCATGATCGGCTCAATTCCGAGCGCGTCAGCGAGGATCCAGTCCGCACCCGCCGTCACCTTGCCGATGAGGTCACCGTAGCCAGAGGCGATCATCTGGAGCGGTGCGTCGCGCAGGATCGCGAGATCGGCGATGACCGCCTCGGGCGCCGGGCACTCGAAGGTTTGCTTGACTCCCTCCGCGATCAGCGCCGCTCCAGAGGCGGTGTAGCCATCCATCGAGGCGGCGGTCGCGACGACCACGTACGGCAGTCCGGCTTCAAACGCGGCGCGCTTGGTGAGGTCGTTGATCGTGCCCGAGCCGACCGCGATGGGTAGCGTCGTCGGCCCGAGCTCAGCCACAATCCGTTCGACATGCCGGATATCCGGGCGGAGCGTTGGCGCGGCCGAAAACACCACCGGTTCTCCCAGGCCGTACCCAGCCTGCCGCAGCGAGCGCACCGCCGCGTCGCCAGCGATGGCGAACGTCCGCTCGTCCGCCACAATCACCGCAGTCCGGTTCGGCCAGCTGTCGGAGACGATGCTGCCGACCTCACCTACCGCGCCTGACCGTATCACGACCTTCCGCGTCGTCGACGCACCGGCGAGCGCCTGGTCGAGCGGCGTCGGGTCGTTCCGTAGGGGCATGCTGTTTCTCCATGCGGGTCCCAGAGGACATTTCTCGAGAGCATCGCGGGCTGCTACAGTTCCGTAGGGCGCCCACGCACCATGTTGTCAGGCTACGAACCCATTCGTGGCGGTGTCAACAGCGGCCGATAGGGTGGCACATATGTGCATGCAAAATGTGCAGCAACGCAAACGGCACGTGTGTATGCTGCCCGGTGATGGGAAGGGAATGCAACGACGTCTATCCAGGAGGATGAGGACGATTCATGTCGGCGCAATTTGAACTGGGACAGCGAGACCGGCTCCGGCGACCTGACCGACTGTTGGACGGGTACATTTTCGATCTCGACGGCACCATCTACCTCGGCGGTGAGCTGCTACCCGGCGCGAAGAGACTGATCGACGCACTGGTCGCGCTCGATCGAAAGATGCTCTTCCTCTCCAACAACCCTACAAGCTCCCCTGACGCCTACGTCGCCAAGCTGAAGCGGCTCGGCATCCCCGCGACCCGGGATCGCGTGCTGAACACGGTGGACACCATGACTGCATGGCTGTTGCAGCACCATCCGGACGCAACCGTGTTCCCCATCAGCGAGCAGCCGCTTAAGGACGCGCTTGCCGCGGCCGGCATTCGGATGTCGGAGGATTCCCGCAAGATCGACATCGTGATCGCAAGCTACGATCGGTCGTTTGATTACGCCAAGCTGCAGATCGCCTTCGACGCGATCCGCACGCACGGACGAGCATTTCTGGTAACAACAAACCCCGACCGGTTCTGCCCGTTTCCGGGAGGGCGAGGCGAGCCGGACGCGGCCGCCGTGATCGGGGCGATCGAGGGATGCACCGGCACGACGCTCCGGCAGAACACTGGCAAGCCGGACCGATTCATGCTCGATGCGGCGCTCGATCGCATGCAACTCGCGCCAGGCGCATGCATGATGGTCGGGGATCGCCTCACGACCGATATTCGGATGGCGATTGACGCTCACATGCCGTCGGCGCTGGTGCTGACGGGAGAGACAACACTCGAGATGCTGGCCGCACAGCCGCCCGAGGACCACCCGACGTGGGTCATCGAGCGCGTGGACGAGCTGCTGCCGTTGGACGTGTGGAAGCAGCTCGGCTGACGACGTTGTGCTAACGCGTGCTCTGACGTGCGCGGTCGAGTGCGGTGACGAGTCGATCGATGGCCGCCGCTTCATCTCCGTCCTTACCTGGGTCGGCCAGCTGCATCAGCACCGACAGCTCGCGCTCATCTTCGACAGTCATGCCGGCGGGCCTGACGAGGTCCTCGATCACATCGAACCCTGCTTCATCGACATTCCGGACAGCGTGCTGCCCGACAAGGCGGGCAAGCTGCTCGTCGATGGTGCTTCGCCGGATCGACGTGGTGGTTTCCCTGGTGTTCATCATGCCTCAGCCTCTCGTGCTGGCTGTCGGAACGCATCTCCGACAGCTTCCCGCTCGTGCACCACGCGGTGTCGAACGCTGACTCAAGCATAGAAAGCAAGCCGTTCCACCGGCATGCCGATGCACGCGAAAACATCACAATTCCATATCGATTCAGCCTTCTTGATGCTGAAGAAATGCCACGCACCGGTGGAGCGTGTCTGGTGGGCCAAAGCTGCCCGCCTTGGTGACCACCGGTATGTCAGCCAGATGCGCCGAGCGAAGCACGCCCCAGGGAACTGCCGGGCTCACCTCGCCGGCAAGCGAGATCCGGGACGCACCCAACAGGTTGATCACCGCCGCGGCGACGTCACCACCGGTGAGGACCAATCCCGCAGGTGACACCCGCCGGGAAGCCGCGAGAACCACCTCCGCCAGCATCCCGGACACCCGCTCGGCATCAATCGTCACTTCGCTCATGCCGACCGTGGACAGCACTGCCACCCCATGATCCTCCAACGCGGTGCAAAGCGTATCCACGATTGTGCGAGCCGAGCTATTGCCGCATGCCAGCTGAGTTTGGTCGGGCGTTGCCACCGGCACTCCCGCGGCAGCGAGGACCTCCACCTGAGCGGCAGTTGCCACATGCCGGCTCCCCGCGACCACCAGTACCGGTCGGACAGGCGCGGATGGACGGACCGCTGCCGCCAGGCGGCACGACGGCGGGCGCAGCGAGCGAGCGATCTGCCCGGCGAGACCGGCCGATCCGGCCAGGAGTTTGACGTCGCTTTCGACGGCTCCCTCGACGATCGCTCGCAGATCTTCGTCGGTCTCCGCGTCGGCGAGCCAGATCCCTTCTTCCCGTTGAGTCAGCAATGTCGCAATCGCTGCGGAGCCGCGGCGAACTACGTCGAGGCCAATGTGGCGTACCGGTGGCCCGCCCGGACACGCAAAGACCGAGGTGAGGTCGGAGATTCCCGCTCCCTGTCCCAAATGCGTGCCAGCGAGGAGCTCTCCGTGTACGAACACCCGTCCGTCTCGGGTTGTGCGTCCCTGTGCAGGCAATGCGGGCGCCACGACGGCACGCCGGCATCCGGACGCGGACATGGTCGCCACGAGTTCCTCGCAGGGGTGGCCACGCAGCGCGGAGTCGATCTTCTTGTAGAGGATACCGGGACGACCTCCCGGGCCGGCGACGAGCGTCTCGGTCGCTGCCGCCGTGCGCGCTACAGCGGTCTCCGCGCCACATTCCCGCGTCTCGGTCGAGCGGATCACGACCTCGACGTCGGTCCCCGGCTCGTGACCAAAAAGAATGGCCGTGGAAAAGCCGGCGGCCGCGAATGCCGCGCCGGCGTCGGCAGCGCCGGTGAGGTCGTCGGCAATGATGCCCACCTCAATCATGGCCACTACCTGCCTGCTGAGGAGCCACGCCGGGATCGGGCCATCTGCACGGCGACGTCGATGGCGGCGAGCATGCTGGACTCGCTGGCCTTGCCGGTGCCGGCGATGTCGAACGCGGTGCCGTGGTCCACCGATGTTCGCAGGATAGGCAGCCCGATGCTCACATTGACCCCCGTGTCGAACGCCAGCAGCTTCATCGGGATGTGCCCCTGATCGTGATACATCGCCACCACGATGTCCCACTCGCCTCGCGACGCTCGCAGGAACACGGTGTCGGGCGGCTGTGGGTCGCTCACATCCAGCCCATTCTCGCGTGCGGCGACGATCGCGGGCACCACCTCGTTCGCTTCTTCGTCGCCGAACAGCCCGCCCTCGCTCGCGTGCGGGTTGAGGCCAGCGACTGCGATTCTCGGACGCTCGATACCGAGCGCGAGGCACGACTCCTGGGCAATGTCGATCACCTCACCTACCCGCTTGCGCGTTACGCGTCGAATCGCCTCGTGAAGCGAGACATGCGTGCTCACATGCACGACCCGGAGGGAAGGGCCGACGAGCAGCATGCTCACTCGCTCGGCATCGGTTCGCTCGGCAAGCAGCTCGGTGTGACCGGGGTACCGGAAACCCGCCGCATGCATCGCAGCCTTGTTGAGGGGCGCCGTCACCACAGCGTCGACCTTGCGCTCCATGGCGAGGTCACACGCCCGGAACACGCACTCGACCGCGGCGTGCCCCGCCTCTGCCTGGACCGTTCCGACCTCGTATCCCCCAGTCGGCGCAGACGCGATGTCGATCATCGTGACGGTGCCGGGCCGGTACACGCCCTCGGAGGGAACCTTGACCACGTCGTACGTGAGCCGCTCTGCGTCGACCCATGTCGCGGCCCGCTGGAGTGTCGCGCGGTCGCCGATCACCAGCGGCCGCGATCGCTGGTAGACATCGTCATGCTGGAGCGTCTTGAGGATGATTTCCGGCCCGATGCCGGCCGGGTCGCCCATCGTGATCGCGAGCAGCGGTCGGTCCGCCTCCATGAACTGTCCTCCTGGCTTGGCGCACCGCGCTGGTGAGCGCGCCATCGACTCGATCGCTTGGCGATGCAGTGCTCCACTCGCCATGGTTCAGGATGGATCGGCCCGCGCCTGCGCAGCCGATTCCTCTAGGGGTTGCTCGCCTCCGACAGCGTATCAAAGCGTGGCCTCGATGCCATTGCCCTCGGCGAGCCGGCTGGCAAGCTCGGCGGTTCGGAATCGCTGGTGATGCTCGTATGTATTGGACTGGATGCTCTGTGTGGGATCGGTCGCCCTGACAGATGCATGTGTTTTCACGAGCTGGAGGAGCGAGACAGGAGTGACGCCCTTCGCTGCCGGAAATCGTGCAGGTTACATGCCAGCAGACGGCAGGTTGGCATGCTGAACGGGCCGCCGTGCAGAATCCATTTGGACGACACCGTGCTATGCTCCATCGCTCCCCGTAAGCCGGAACCAACCGCTCCGTCCTTGCCAGTGCCTGCCCGAGACCAGATGCTGCTTCACTGCCCGCTCCAGCGAGCTTCGCTCGGGAAGGTCCCGTGGGGATTCCGGCACAGGTCCGAAGACGAACTGCACGATCGAGGTGTCAACGTCGTGAGCGTCCGGGGCGAGCGAGAACCTTCGCTGAAAGCGGACAATGTTGGACTGCTCTGAAAGGTACTCAGCGAGCTGGGGATCGAGCAGCCAGGAGTGACACACGGCGTATCGGTATCTCTCCTCGGGGAAGTGTGCCGCGAAAAACCGGCTTGCCTCGGCGACCGAGGACTCTACAGCATCGGGACTGAGCGGCCCGAGGAAATCCGGGATGTGAAGAGACAGCACGAGCTCTTCCGGCGATGCCGGCACACCCGTAGCGGTGAGCGCATCGGCGATGCCTGTTCCCATGCGCGCTCGCTCGAACTGGAGCCTGCCGAGCTGGTAGATCGCACCACGGAAGTGCAGCATCAGCCAGAACGACACCCCCAGCCCGCCCACGCCGTGTCGCTTTCGGTGCACCCGAACATTGCGCCCAAGGTCGGCGAGAATCTCTCGCGACTGCTCGTCAGGGATTCCGCGCGATTCGTGATATCGCTTCGTGTGCGGAAATGCGGCGACGAAGACGTACACGAAGAAGAACGGTTCCAGCCCGCTGATACTCAGCGGCGATGGAAACCACGGTGGCCGGTCAACGGACCCCATCGTCGACAGGATCGACTGAGCGCTGCGCTCAAACAGCCATCGGCGATCCGGTGTCCACGACCGGTCAGGTCGCTCGGCAATAATCGTCGGGATGTCCTCAGCTGGAACGTCGAGCTCGCGCAGAATTGCGCTCATCGCAGCGTCATCCGGAAGATCGATGTCAGCATCCGGCGGGTCGAGCTGTGCCAGGTAGTTGAGCCAGGCTGCATGCTGCTCGTTCTGACGAAGCTCGTCGATGAGCGGGCCGGTCACTGTCTCGGTCATGTCGTCTCCGTGATAGTCGATTCCGGGATTGGCGGGACACGCATGTGCCAGTCGGTTGACCGCTCGTACGCGCTCGCGACGCGGCAGAGATCGAGCTCCTCGTCCGGTCTGCCGATGAAGGACAGGCCGATCGGCATGCCCGCACCATCGAAGCCGCACGGTACCGTGATCACCGGTTGTCCGGTTGCATTCCAGGGCATTGTGAAGCGGGTCAGCGCAGCACCGGCGCTCTCGACGGCGCCATCGGGGAACGCGACGCTGGTGTCTGCCGCGAGCGGCGCCGTCGCGGGCAGGGTGGGCGCGATTGCGACGTCCAGCTGGTTGTCTGCGTAGAGCGCCGCGATCGACGCCTTCACCACGTGTCGCGCCTGCCGCGCGCGGAGATACACGTCCGCTGGCAGCAACGCTCCAACCTCCAGTCGCAGTCGCACGTCCTCGCCTATCCGTTCCGCATCATGGCGGAGCGCGTCGTGGTGGACAGCGCCCGATTCTGCTCTCGAGATCAGCAACGCCGATGCACGTGCCGCCCGCGCGTCTTCCCATTCCAGGTCGACTACGTCGGCGCCAAGCGCCCTGATGTGCTGAACTGCGGCCTCGAATGCCGATGCAACATCCGGCTGCAGTCGCTCCGCGAAGACGCCTCGCAGCACTCCCACGCGGCGGCCCGCAAGCGGCGTGCTGCGCGCGAGCGAGCTCAGGGCGTCGACAGTCGCTCCAATCTCGGGAAGGCGCTTCATCAGTGCGAGATACATGACAGCAGCGTCGGCCACGGTGCGCGTGATCGGTCCAGCCGTGTCGAGCGATGACGACAGCGGGAACACGCCTGAGAGCGGCAGGCGCCCCCACGTCGGTTTGAGACCCACGGTTCCCGTCACGGACGCCGGAATGCGTATGCTGCCACCGGTATCGCTGCCGAGTGCGCCGAAGGACGTCCCGGAGGCGACCGAGACCGCAGAGCCGCCGGAACTTCCGCCGGGGATGCGATCCGGATCCCAGGGGTTTCGGGCCGGAGCGCTGATCACGCCAGCGGCGAACTCCTGCGTCACCGTCTTGCCGAGCAGCACCGCCCCGGCGAGGCGCATCCGGTGGACCGGCTCGGAATCTCGATGCGCGACCTCGGCCCCATCCATGAGACGCGAGTTGCACCGGGTCGGCTTTCCGGCGATGTCGAAGATGTCCTTGATCCCAATCGGAATACCGAGCAGCGGTGGCGGCGAGCTGCTGACCGCGAGTCGACGGTCTGCGACCACTGCCTGCGCGATCGCCTCCTGTGCGTTGAGCTCGACCCATGCGTGCAGCACCGGCTCGGTCAAGCGATGACGGTCGAGCACCGCCCGCACCAGCTCGACTGACGAGTGGGACCGTTTCCTGAGGCCGTTGATCGCTTCGACCAGCGTAAGCCGCGTCAGCTCCTCATGGGTCATCCTCGGAGCCTCGCTTCCCTGGATGGCCATGCGGGGTCGAATGGCTCACCCCCCATCGCCGGACTTCCCTCCGCCGACGGATCGAGATCGCGCGCGGCCTCCAGCGCCGCAATGAGCTCCTCCCTGAGGAGGCTCAACCGCTCGGCCGGGACCGGGAGCCCGCACATGCGAGCAAATGCGGCAACGTCCTGATCGGAGACCCCACCGTGTTCTGATTGTTCCCTCATGCCCTGTTCTCTTCCACTCACTGTCGATCGCATCCGATCATACCCGGCGCGGCGACTTCCGCACACACCTTCGCCGAAGGACGCATCACCGGGTGTTACCCACCACGTTGGCCGCTGCGCGGGACCGCGGGTACACTTGAGACACGCGACGGGCCTGTAGCTCAGCGGTAGAGCACGGGGCTCATAACCCCTTGGTCGCAGGTTCGATCCCTGCCGGGCCCACCCCAGAGGTGGCGCCGATGCCGTCCGTATCCATGCATGAGAGGTGCACGTGAGTCAAAACCAGTCATCGATCGCGCTCGAGAGCGAAGAAAATATCCGCGATTTCGCCATCACCATTGCCGACATCCTGGCGGACACGCCTGCCGCGCACACGCGAGTCCTCGATATCAAGGGCATCTCGACGTTGGCAGACTACTTTGTGATCACCTCCGGCGAGAACGAGCGCCAGCTGCGAGCGATCTCACGTCAGCTGATGGATGATCTGAGCAAGCGGGACGTGCGACCGTCGCGGGTGGAGGGCGATCCCGGCTCCGGCTGGATCCTGGTCGACTACTCTGACGTGGTCGTGCATATCTTTGACGACGAGCTCCGCGCTTTTTACAACCTCGAGGAGTTGTGGCAGGAAGCGCAGGTATTGCTCGAGATCCAGTAATCCGAACCTAGACCCGATCGATGCCGAGGAGCACCCAGAGATGAAGTCGAACACCAGTCTGCTGACACTCATTCTTGCCAGCATCGGCGCCGCCACTGTTGGGTTCGTCCTCGGCGCCGTTCTCGGTCGCTATCTGCTCCAGCTCTTCTCGATCGTCTGGGCGTTCGTCGATCGGCGGGACCGAAGCGATGAGGAGCGCCTCAAGTTCGAGCTGCTTCTTCAGTAGAGCACTCCCACAACTGACAGGTGTGAAGACGAGCGACCGGGTTTCCGGTCGCTCGTCTTCACACCAGGGGCTTCAGTGGCGTCCTACCTGGCGTTGCTGGGAACAGTGCCGGGCACGGGATAGCTCGCCGTGAGCTCGAGCACCTCGCTGCGCACCCGCTTGAGAACGTCCTCGTCCTCCGGCGCCTCGATGACTCGCGCGATCATGTCCGCCACCTGGACCGACTGGTCCTCCTGGAAGCCACGGGTTGTCATCGCCGGCGTGCCGATCCGGAGCCCACTCGCCTGGGTCGGCGGTCGCGTGTCGCCCGGGATGGTGTTGCGGTTTGCCGAAATCCCCACACTGTCGAGTACCCGCTCGGCCTTGCGTCCGCTGATCCCCTTCGCGCCGACATCGACGAGGAACAGGTGGTTGTCCGTGCCGCCCGAGACGATGTCGAGGCCACGCTCCTGCAGGGCGGACGCCATGACGCGAGCGTTGGCGATCACCTGCTTCACGTAGGTCTTGAACGACGGCTGCAGCGCCTCGTTGAACGACACCGCCTTGCCGGCAATGACATGCATGAGCGGTCCGCCCTGCATGCCAGGGAACACCGTCTTGTCCAGGGCCTTGGCATGTTCCTCGCTGGTGAGCACCATGCCGCCGCGCGGTCCGCGCAGCGTCTTGTGCGTGGTCGTCATGGTCATGTGGGCGTGACCGATGGATGTCGGATGCTCGCCGGCGACGATGAGCCCCGCGATGTGGGCGACATCAGCGAAGAGGTAGGCGCCAACCTCGTCGGCGATCTCCCGGAAACGCTTGAAGTCGATCACGCGGCTGTAGGCGCTGGCGCCACAAACGATGCCGCGCGGCCGGACCTCCTTCGCCTTCGCCAGAATCGCGTCGTAGTCGAAAACGCCAGTCTGATGATCGACACCGTACTCGTGCGCCTCGAAGAAGCGCCCCGAGAAGTTGACCTTCGTGCCGTGGGTCAGGTGGCCGCCCTCCGAGAGCGTCAGCCCGAGGATGGTGTCGCCTGGGTCCAGCAGGGAAAAGTAGGCGGCGAGGTTGGCGTTCGCGCCGGAGTGCGGCTGCACGTTGGCATGCTCGGCGCCGAAGAGTGCCTTCGCGCGGTCGATCGCGAGGTCCTCGGCGACATCGACGAACTCGCAGCCACCGTAGTACCGCTTGCCTGGGAGACCCTCGGCGTACTTGTTGGTGAGAACGGAGCCGACCGCGGTGAGCACGGCCTCGCTCACGTAGTTCTCCGACGCGATCAGCTCGATGCCCTCGCGTTGTCGCTGCTCTTCCCTGCGTATCGCGGCAGCGACCTCCGGGTCAGACGAGGCCAGCAACTCCGAAGCAGTCATGCGCGCACTCCATTGTCGATTTCGGTGGACAGGCTCGGCCGGCGGGCTCGCCAATGCGCTCGGGGAGGCGGAATCCGCGATGAGCGCCAGGCTTCGACCGCCGGAAGTGTACCATGGTGCCTGACGCGCCCTTCCCGATTGGCGGGCGCCTTCATGGCGAGACATCGCAGGAGATAGAGGTGGTGGGCATGCGGGTACTGGTGACGGGCGGCGGCGGATATATCGGCAGCGTGGCGGTCGAGCGGCTGATCGCACAGGGCCACCAGGTGACCGTCCTCGACAGCTTTGTCCGCGGCCACCGCGCCGCGGTTCACCAGGACGCAACCATCGCTCGCTGCGACCTCCGCGACGAGCAATCGGTGCGAGAGGCCGTGGCGATGGCCGGTGCCGAGGCAATCATGCACTTCGCGGCGCTCACCATCGTCCCGGAAAGCGTGAAGCAACCGGGTGAGTACTACGCGACCAACACCTCCGGCGGGCTGCACATCCTCGAAGCCGCCCGCGATGCCGGGGTGCGGCGGTTCGTCTTCTCCTCGACGGCAGCGGTCTATGGCGAGCCAACGGGGATTCCGATCCACGAGGACTCCCCAAAGCTGCCGATCAATCCATACGGCCAGTCGAAGTGGATGGTCGAGCAAATGCTTGAGGCATTCTCGCAGCAACATGGCATCAACCACGCCACCTTCCGCTACTTCAATGTGGCCGGCGCCTCGCAGCAGCGTGGTGAGGACCACGACCCGGAGACCCACATCATTCCCGTCGCGCTGCAGGTGCTTCAAGGGAAGCGCGACCACTTCACCGTCTTCGGAACCGACTACGACACGCCGGATGGGACGGCGATCCGTGATTACGTCCACGTCGTGGATCTGGTGGATGCGCACATTGCCGCGCTGGACCGACTCGATCAGCCGCTCGGTCCGATGAACCTCGGCACCGCCACCGGCTTCTCGGTCCAGCAAATCGTCGATGCGGTTCAGAAAGTGACAGGCATGCCGCTTCCGGTGGAATACGGCCCTCGGCGTGAGGGAGACCCGGCGGCGCTCATCGCGGATTCTTCGCGGGCGCGCGAGGTTCTCGGCTGGACCCCAGAACGATCCACCCTCGAGCACATGATCGGGTCGGCATGGGACTGGTACCAGCGGCACCCGAACGGGTACGAGGACTGACGGCCAGCTACGTCTGCTGCTGCGCTGAGGACTCCGACACACCGAACCTGCGCTCCGTCCCGGAGAGCAGTCGCATGATGTTGCCCCAGTGCTTGCCGATGATGATCGACGCGATCACACCGACAGCCGCCGCCCAGAACCACGAGAAATCGGTCGTCGCCGCGAAAATGAACGCGATCGTGATACCGGTGAGCGTAGCGATGAGTGACGCGAGCGAGACGTAACGCGTGATCAGCACGATGATGATCATCAGCGGCAGCATCGTCAGCAGCCAGGGCAACATGGCGATGGAGGCGCCGCCCCCCGTGGCCATGCCCTTGCCGCCGCGCATCTTCATCCACGGCGACCAGCAGTGGCCGACTGTCGCTGCGACGGCCATGGCCGCGACCGTCCAGGCCGGCGCGCCCAGCAACCGGGCGATGAGTACCGGAAAGAAGCCCTTGAGCAAATCCAGAACGGCGACGGCAACGGCGATACGCCAGCCGAGCGAACGCATGGCGTTGGTGGCGCCGGTGTTGCCGGAGCCGAATTGCCGGATGTCGACGCCCTTCAGCAGCTTTCCGAGCACCACGCCCCACGGTACGCTTCCGGACGCATATGCCGCGGCGATTCCGAGGAGGGCGTAGACAAGCGTCATGCTCAGCCCTCGTGGCGGCTGCGAAATGACATCCGCAGCGGCGTGCCGGCAAACCCGAACGCCTCGCGCAGCTCGTTCTCGATGTACCGCCGGTAGGAGAAGTGGATCATCTTTGGCTCATTGCAGAAGAAGATGAACGTCGGCGGCGCGGTGTCGGCCTGGGTCGCGTAGAAGAAGCGCACCCACTTGCCGGGTTTGGACGGTGGCGCGTGCTTCGAGACCGCGTCCTTGAGCACCCTGTTGAGAGCGGCGGTGGTTACGCGCCGGTTGCGCTCCTCGATGACGTCGAGCGCCATCTCCATCACCTTGCCAACTCGCTGCCCGGACTTGGCCGAGATGAACACCAACGGCGCGTACGGCATGAAGTCCAGCTGGCGACGCGCCCGGTCCCGGTACTCGTCCATGGACTTCGAGTCCTTCTCGACCAGATCCCACTTGTTGACGACGACGACCATACCCTTCTTCTGCTCTTCGACGTATCCGGCGATGTGCAGGTCCTGGGCGGTGAAGTCCTCGGTGGCGTCGATGACGAGCAGCACCACGTCGGCGCGATCGATGGCGCGCATGGAGCGCATGACGCTGAAGCGCTCGATGCCCTCCTCGACGCGCCCTCGGCGACGGATGCCGGCGGTGTCGATCAGCGTGACCTGCTCGCCTTCCCAATCAATGACGGTGTCGAGGGTGTCGCGCGTTGTGCCGGGCTCGTCCGACACGATGGCGCGTTCCTGCCCGAGCAGGGCATTGAGCAGCCGGCTCTTGCCGACGTTTGGCCGACCGACGATGGCAATCTTCGGTCCGTCAACCTCGTCTTCCTCGAGCTCCTCCGCGTTGGGCAGCTCCTCCACAATGCGGTCGAGCAGGTCGCCGGTGCCGTTGCCGTGGTACGCGGAGATGGGGATCGGCTCGCCAAGCCCGAGCTCGTAGAACTCGAACGCTTCGAATCGCAGGTCATTGCGCTCGGCCTTGTTGGCGCCGATAACGACCGGCTTGTGCGATCGGCGCAGGAGCTCGGCAACCTCGGCGTCTTGCGGCGTCGGACCGGTACGCGCGTCAACCAGCATGACAATGACGTCGGCTTCGGAGATCGCCATGGTTGCCTGGTTGCGTGTCTGACGGGCGATCAGGCGGCGAAGCTCGGTCTCATCCTCCGGGAGATCCCGGTCCTCCTGGAGACCGCCGGTATCGATGACGGTGAAGTCGACGCCGTTCCAGTCGGTCGAGCCATACACGCGATCGCGCGTGGTGCCGGGCTCGTTTTGCACGATCGCCCGGCGCTCGCCGATGAGCCGATTAAAGAGCGTCGACTTTCCTACATTGGGTCGCCCCACAAGGGCAACGATTGGTTTAGCCACATATTCCCCGTTGTCTGCTGTTGGCACCTCGAACTCGCGCGTGGTGACGGCGTTGTCCTGCAAGCTGGCTGGCGCGAAAACTCCGGGCAGTATAGCAGCCGGGACCTGCCGGGCGGCTAGAGCGCCTCGACGAAGCGATCGATCGAGCTGCGCGAGTGAAGCTCGGTGGTACAGACCAGCATGAACTCTCCCAACGACGGGTCGACCGTCCCGAGGTCGAGGCCGCCAACGATTCCGCTTTCGAGCAACCTGTGGTTCACCTCAGCCGCCGGAACCGGGCACTTGATGACGAACTCGTGGAAGAACGGCGCGGGTGTCGCGACCGTGTAACCGTCACGCGATTCCACCTGCTTCGCCAGGTAGTGAGCGTTCTGGAAACTGCGCTCCGCCACCTCGCGGAACCCATTCGGGCCCATTGTCGACATGTAGACGGTTGCCGCGGTCGCCATCAGTCCCTGATTGGTGCAGATATTGCTGGTGGCCTTCTCGCGGCGGATATGCTGCTCGCGGGTCTGGAGCGTGAGCACGTAGCCGCGCTTGCCTTCTTCGTCCGTCGTGATGCCCGCCAGCCGGCCGGGCATCTGCCGGACATGCTTCTTGCCTGTGGCGAGCAGGCCAACGTACGGACCGCCGAACCCCGGCGACACACCCAGCGGCTGGCCCTCGGCCGAGGCGATGTCGGCGCCGAGCTCACCCGGCGCCTTCAGCACCGCGAGCGGCACCGGCGTCGTGTTGACGACCAGCAGCGCACCAGCCTCGTGAACAGCGTCGGCGATCGCCTGCACGTCCTCGATTGAGCCGAAGAAGTTCGGATACTGGATCACCACGCATGCGACGCTGTCGTCCAGCCTGCCCTTGAGTGCCGATACATCGAACTGGAACGGCTGCTCCCCCGCCGGGATCGTCTCCGACGTGACCGACGTGCCCTCAATGTAGGTTTCGAGCACCTTGCGGTAGGCAGGGTGCACCGTCGGCGACACGAGGATCCTCTCGCGCTTTCGCGAGGAAGACACGGCGATAAGCGCACCCTCTGCCATCGCGGTTGCGCCGTCGTACATCGACGCATTGGCGACCTCGAAGCCGAGCAGCTCCGCGACCATCGTCTGGAACTCGTAGATCACCTGGAGCGTGCCCTGCGCGACTTCAGGCTGATACGGGGTGTAGGCAGTGTAGAACTCACCGCGCGAGATCATGTGATCGACCGTCGCCGGGATGAAGTGGCGGTAGGAACCCGCGCCGAGATAGACGTCTTCCGCCTCCGGGACGAAGTTCTTCCGTGAGAGCTCCTCCAGGTGTCGGGCTGCTTCCATCTCCGTCAACGCCGGGGGAAGGTCGAGGTGCGGGTATCGATACTCTCGCGGGATGGGTGCGAAGAGATCATCTGTTGCGGAGACCCCGATGGTCGAGAGCATCTTCTCCCGATCCTCAGGCGTGTGAGGATTGAAGCTCATTGACGTTCCTGGTCCTTGGTCTTCTAGCGGCTTCTCGCGAGCGAATGGCGGTCGCTCCGGTCGGACACCTGGATTCCATGCTGGTGTCCCGGATCGCCTATCCCATCTGCTCTTCAGCGAAGCTGTCGTACTCGGAGTTGGAGAGCAGCGATTCGAGCTGGGACGGGTCCTTGAGCTTGACCTTGATCAGCCACGCCTTCTCATACGGTGACTGGTTGATCAGCTCCGGCGCGTCCACCGCATCGTCGTTGCGCTCGACGACCTCGCCATCCACGGGCGAGTACACATCCGAGGCCGCCTTCACGGACTCGACGACGCCGAACGCCTCACCGGCCGAAATGGACTCACCAGCTTCCGGGAGCTCAAGATAGGTGATATCGCCGAGCTCGGTCTGGGCGGCGTCGGTGATGCCCAGCACCGCCGTCTCGCCGTCCAGGCGGACCCACTCATGCGTCTTTGTGTACTTCAAATCCTTCGGTGCTGACATTGATGTCTCCTCTTGAACGCAAGCTCACCCCGACCTGTCTGGCCACAACCAGACGTGGGGTGTGCTGGGACTCTGTGCTATTGCTCTCGCTTGTAGAACGGGGTCTTCACCTGCTCCGCGTCGACAAGCTTGCCACGAATCTCGATCTGCAGCGGCTTGCCCACCCCGGCGTGCTCGCGCTCGATCAGGGCAAGGCCAACATTCTTCTCAAGTGTAGGCGAAAACGCCCCGCTGGTTACATAGCCTATCTCGTGCCCGTCCATCATCACCCGGCAGTGGCTGCGCGGAGCGCCCGAACGACCGATCGTGGTGAACCCGACAGTTCGCCTCCGCGGCTTGTTCGCTCTGGTCTCGGCCATCCTGTCGTGGCCGACAAAGTCGCCGGCGTCCAGCTTGACAGCCCATCCGACTCCAGCCTCGTACGGGCTGATGTCGTCGCCCAGCTCCTGCCCGTACAGCGGCATGCGCGCCTCGAGCCGCAGCGTATCGCGCGCTCCAAGTCCGACCGGAATCAGGCCGTCCTGCTCGCCCGAGGCCAGCAGCGCCTCCCAGATCGTGACGATGTCATCGTTTGACGCGTAGAACTCGAAGCCATCTTCGCCGGTATACCCCGTCCGAGCCACCATGGCATCGACTCCAGCCACCGTCGCATGTGCCCACGAAAAGTACTCGATCGACTCAAGGTCCGCGTCGGTGACTTTGGCGGTGATCCGCTCGGCGTTGGGGCCCTGGATCGCGATCATGCCGAGACGGTCGGACAGGTCCCGAATCGTGACATCCAGATCCGACCGACGGGACCGCAGCTCCTGCCACCATGCGACGTCGCGTTCGTGATTGGCGGCGTTCACGACGACGAAATAGCCGGCCTCACCTTCTGGCCGTCGGTAGACGATGATGTCGTCGACGGCTCCACCCTGCTCGTTTGGCAACAACGAGTATTGCGCCTTGCCTGGCTCGAGGGTTGTGATGTCATTGGTGGTTGTCCACTGGAGGAACGACGCGGCATCCGGCCCGGTAAACTCGACCTGGCCCATGTGCCCGAGATCGAAGAGCCCGGCGGCGGACCGGACCGCCCTGTGCTCGGCGAGAATGCCGGTGTACTGGATCGGCATCTCCCACCCCGCAAACGACACCATGCGGGCGCCGAGGTCGAGATGGTTCTGGTAGAGTGCCGTTCGCCGGTCCGTGGCGCTCGTTGTCGTCATGTCCCCACTCCCACGTTATGATGCTGTTTTTCACGGTGCTCGAGCGCAAGCTTGTCGAGGCTTGTGAACGCTGGAACCGGGTAGTTGCCCGTCAGGCACCCGGTGCAAAATCCTGAACCCTTCTCACCGATCGCTCGGAAGAGCCCATCGAGCGAAAGGTAGGCGATCGAGTCCGCGCCGATCTCGTGCCCGATCTCCGGCACGGACATCCGCGCAGCGATCAGCTCCTCCTTGCGCGCGAGATCGACACCGAGGTAGCAGGGCCACATGATCGGCGGCGCGTGTACCCGCATGTGAATCTCCCTGGCGCCTGCCTCCCGGATCAGGTTCACGATCGGACGGCTGGTGGTGCCACGGACGATGGTGTCATCGACCAGCACGACCCGCTTGCCCTCCACGACCTCCGGAATCACGTTGAACTTGAGCGAGACGCCGCGCTCGCGGAGACGCTGGTCTGGCTGGATAAAGGTTCGGCCGATGTAGCGATTCTTGATCAACGCCTCGGCGTATGGAATGCCGGACTCCTTCGCGTAGCCGATCGTCGCCGGCGTCGCGGAGTCCGGAAGGCCGATGACCACGTCAGCGTCGGTGGGGTATTCCCGGTAGAGCTCACGGCCCATATTCTGGCGCAACTGGTGCAGCCGCTGCCCATGGATCTCGCTGTCCGGCCGGGCAAAATAGATCATTTCGAAGAGGCAGAGTGCCTCGTGGTCGGCCGGGGCAGCACCGTGTGAGACGACCTCGCCCTCGCGAATCTCGACGATCTCGCCCGCGGCGACCTCGCGGTCCAGCGTGGCGCCGATCGTCATCAGCGCCGCCGTCTCCGAGGCGACGACCTTGTGCTGGTTTAGCGAGCCGAGACTCAGCGGCCGCACGCCATACGGATCCCGGACGGCGAAGACACGTCCTTCGGCCAGCACGGCGAGCGAGAACGCGCCGACCATGCGGGTCATCGCATGGCGGATGCGGTCGACGATGGTCGCGCCGGGCGCACGGGCAATGACCCGCGCAAGTACCTCACTGTCGGTGGTCGTGATGAAGATTTCGCCCGCGTCTTCGAGCTCCTCACGGAGGGCGAGGGCGTTGGTCAGATTCCCGTTGTGCGCGACGGCAATCGGCCCAATGTCACTGTCGGTGATAATCGGCCCCGCATTCGCCGCGCGCACCGAGCCAGACGTGGAGTACCGCGTGTGACCCACGGCCATGGAGCCGGGGAGGCGCGAGAGCGCCTGCTCGTCGAACGCCTGCGCCACGAGGCCCATACCGTGATGCGAGTGCATGGTTCCGCCGTCGAACGTCGCGATCCCGGCACTTTCCTGGCCGCGGTGCTGCAGCGCGTAGAGAGCGAAATAACTGGTTCGAGCGACGTCCTCACCGGGTGCAACGATACCGAAGACGCCACACTCTTCATGCAGGGTGTCGCCGTCCGGCTCGAACGGATCGTGAGGAAACATGTGTCACCTTTCAGGAAAAGAGGCAGCCTGGAAGCGCGATCGGTCAGGCGGACACGAGCTCCGATGTTTCCAGCGCAACGGTGAGCGCCGCATCGCTCCCTGCTCGCAGGTTCGACAGCGCGAGCATTGAGCCGTCGTGAAACGTGATGGCGTCACCGCCCGCGGTGCCGAGATGGACGCACGGGATGGCGGCGCGCTCGGCTCTGGAGAGATACGATTCGCGGGTTGCGGGATCGATGGCTACGACCACGGCGCTCGCGACCTCGCCAAACCACCAGGTGATGGGGTCGAGATCGCCGGTGCTTGCCGAGGACAGATCTATACCGACGTCCGCGGCGAGTGCCATCTCCCCTATGGTAACAGCCAGACCGCCCTGTGAGACATCGTGCGCGGCATGGACCGTAGCGCTGGTTGAGCTCTCGAGCAGGAAGGCAAGGAGCCTCGCTTCTCGCTCGGTGTCCAGCTCCGGCACGGCGCCCGCCGCCCGACCCCCGCGAATACTGAGCCAGTCGCTGCCGCCAAGGGTCGGCTGGCTTCCGGAAAGCAGCAGGATGTCGTCTCCTTCCTGCCAGCCGATGCTGCGCGCCGTCGTGACGTCCTCCACAACCCCGACGCATCCGATCGTCGGTGTGGGCTGGATCGGTGTCCCTGCGCTCTCGTTGTAGAGACTGACGTTGCCGCTGACCACAGGAATGCCGAGCGCGCGGCACGCGTCCGCGATACCGCGCACGCTCTCCTGCAGGTGCCAGCTGCCAGGCGACTGCTCCGGGTTGCCCATGTTGAGACAGTTGGTGATGCCGAGCGGGCGTCCACCTGCGCAGGCGACATTCCGGGCCGCCTCCGCAACCGCGAGCCTCGCACCGTTGTAGGGATCGATATCGCAATAGCGGGAGTTGCAGTCGATGGACAGCGCAACACCGAGTGGGGTCCCCTTCACGCGCAGGACAGCCGCATCACCGCCGGGACCGACGACCGTGTTTGTCTGGATGGTGTGATCGTACTGCTCCCAGACCGACCGCCGGCTGCCGAGATTGGGGTGCGACATCATGGTCAGCAGCTCGTCGGCGACGGTGGTTTCCGCCACGATGTCAGCGGGATCGATGCTGGTCGTGCGGCGCTCCCGAGCATCCTGCGGCTCGGTCGCAGGCACGTGGTAGACCGGGCAGTCGTCGATGAAGTTCCGCACCGGCACCGATACAACAACTTCATCACCCTCTCGAACGGTGACCAGACCATCGCCTGTGACCTCGCCGATGTCGCTGGCCGAGAGTGACCAGTGATCGAGCACCCTGATGACCTCGTCGACCCGCTCCGGCGAGCACACGAGCACCATGCGCTCCTGGCTCTCGGAGAGCATGATCTCGTACGGCGTCATGCCGTCCTCGCGCCGCGGCACCTTGAGAACGTCGATGTCGACACCGACGTCACCGCGGCTCGCGACTTCGACGATCGAGCTGGTCATGCCCGCCGCGCCGAGGTCCTGCATCGCTACGACCGCGTCAGTCTTCAGCAGCTCGAGGCAGGCTTCCATCAGCTGCTTCTCGAGAAACGGATTGCCGACCTGGATCACGCCGCGATGCGACGCCTCGGGGTCGTCCACCGAGGCGAACATCGCGCCGTGAAGACCGTCACGTCCCGTCCTGGCGCCGATCAGGACGATGCGGTTGCCGACGCCGCTCGCCTTCGCCCGGACAATCCCGTCGTGCGGCACGATGCCGACGCACATGGCGTTGACGATCGGGTTGCCATCGAACCTCGCATCGAAGGCGGTCTCGCCACCGACGGTCGGGATACCGAGGCAGTTTCCATACCCGCCGATCCCGGCGACGACATGCGAGAACAGGTACTGGTTGCGGGGCTTGTCGAGCGAGCCGAAGCGAAGCGCGTCGAGGATCGCGATCGGACGCGCACCCATTGTGAAGATGTCGCGGACGATGCCACCGACACCCGTGGCTGCCCCCTCATATGGCTCCACCGCACTCGGGTGGTTGTGGGATTCGACCTTGAACACCGCTGCCAGACCGTGTCCGATATCGACCGCGCCAGCGTTCTCCCCTGGACCCTGCAGGACCCACGGCGCCTCGGTCGGCAGCTGCCGGAGATGTGGTCGGGAGTGCTTGTAGCCGCAGTGCTCGCTCCACATCGCGCCGAACATGCCCAGCTCCACGAGGGTCGGCTCGCGTCCGAGGAGCTCCACAATCTGGTGGTACTCGCCATCGCTGAGTGCGACTTCTCTCCACTGACCTTCAGCTATCGCCACGCGGGTTCTCCATGGGGGTCCGCCCCGCATCTCAGCGGGACCGAGTTGACATTCACAAAGATACCGCACCCGTCCGGACGCTGGTGCGCTACCGGGTCACGTAGTCCCGCACGATGAAACTCCCGAGCGTCTCGTTCGTCGCGGTGAAGATTCGGCCGCCGTTGACCCGTGCCACCTGCTCGGCAAATGTCTCGCTGCCCGAGTCCCCGCCGAGGATGACCATATTGATCGTGATGCTCTCCCGGGTGCAGCGGATCACCTCGGCCATGGTGGCGTTCAGCACCTCCGCGGTCGGCGGTGATGCGAATACCTCCTCCCCGCCGATGCTCGCGAGCGTAGGCTCGCCGTCGGTGATCACGACGAGCTGGCGGGTGCCGGACCGGCTTCGACGCAGCATACGGCGACCGAGCTCGAGCACCGCCTGCAGGTGCGTGCCGTGCTCGTACTCGTCCCAGCGCATTTCCGGGATGTCATCGACCCTCACCGGCTCGGCCGTGGCTGAGAAGGCAATGAGCTCGAGCCGGTCGCGCGGATAGGACTGCTGTATCAGCTCATGCATCGCGAGACTCACCTTCCTGGCGGCCGTCCACCCTCCGCTCTGCCCCATCGACCGGCTGCGGTCGATGGCGAGGATGGTGGTCACGGACGTACTGGCGGTTCGCTCGACGACGGCGAAGTCGTCGGGCTGCATCTGGATGCGCCCGGAGCGGTCGATACCGTTGCGGCGTACCGCATTCGACAGTGTCGCGATGAGATCGAGATCGAGCGGGCGCCCCGGCTCCCAGGGCATGGTTTCCTCGGCGGGGTCACCCGCGTTGCCTGGAACGATCGACTGATGCTCGCCGGTTACCGTCGCCGCAGTGCTTCGAAACAGCCCTTTCAGCAGATCGCGGCCTATGGCGCTCACCACGGCAGGTGGCAGGTGAAGCTGGTGGCCGGGTGCCGTTCTGGATGTTGCTTCGGAAATGACACGTTGCCAGCCGCGAAGCCAGCGATCCACAGGCTCCCCCGCGAGGTCGGCGAGTTCCTCACCGCTGAGCTGCATCACACTTCCGATGCCCTCCAATGCCGAGAGATGCTCCTCGACCTGATCGAGCTCATCGAGCGTCAGCAGATCGTGCCCCACACGTTCGACTGTGCTCGATCTCCATGCTCCGATGGCCCGCTCGCCAGGGCTCGATACCCCGCCGTGAAAGAGCATGCGTCGGACCTGGTCCGTGGCGGCGCTCCTGGCCGAGCTCATGGCGCCGGTTGCCTGGCCCGGCATTCCGCTCCCACGGCGAGAGGCATCACCTCGAGCACCGGCTTGATCCCGGAGCTCCTCGAGAAGCGCGTCCCTCGCCGCCCGAGCATCGTTGTCGGCGTACTCCCGACCGAGCGCCTCCGCCAGGCGTTCGGTGGGGCTACCGTCGTCGGGAACCGCCTCGCCTGTTCGGCGTTCGAGTGCGTCCAGACGATCCAGATCCGGCACCAACCCGTCCAGGAACGAGTCATGCTCGACCTGCCGGCGGAGCCGGTCGCGCTGATGGCGAAGCTCCTGAAGGTGTTCCTGCAGGCCCTCGATATGGTCGCCGTTCTCGTCCTGAAATCCCCAGCGGAAGGCTCGCTCGAGCGCGAGTCGAGCGTCCCCGGTTTCAAGCAGATCACTCGCGTAGGCCGCCAGTGCCTGCGACAGGGTCGGCAAAGGAGAGTCATCCTCACCGAATCGATGGGCGTACCTGTGGGCGCCCAGTGAAGCTGGAATCGCGACCGGCACGATCGCTAGCCCTCCGAGCCGAGATACCGGCGGGTGGACCCGATCTCAGACCGCTGGATCACCCCGTGCTGAACCAGCCCCTCCACCACGAACTCGAACCACGACGCCGCGAGTGCCGCATCCTCCGCCCATGCCGATGGCACTGTGAAACCGTCGACGCGACGCATCTGCTCGATGACGTACTGGACCGGTGTGGATATGGAGAGGTCGATCGCGAAGCCGTCGACGAATGCCTGCTCGATGGGCGCCGCCTGATCGTCGGTGACCGTCGCGGCGAAGACGCGATGGATCGCGGCGCCGAACAGCTCCCGCACGATCTGGTCATCGGTGCGGCTGCCGTAGTGCTCGAACTCCAGCTTCCCGATCGTCGGCTCCACGCAGGCGTCGAGGTCGGAGACGCGGGGCGCGGCCCGATCCTCACCGTTCCGGAGAGCTCGCTGGACCGCACTCGCCTCCACAAGCTCGAAATTGGCAATTGTGGCGCGCACCGACACGCCTGAGCGCGAGGAGATGTCATCCGACTCCCGCGCCAGCCGCGTCGTCATTGCGATCACCTGCTTCATGAATGACGGGACCACAGCGTGGACCCCGAGTCCTGCGACGGGCGACCGCTCCTGGTCGGCGATACGAATCTCGAGGTCCGCCGTGTGTGGGTAATGGGTGCGAATCTGGGAACCGAAGCGATCCTTGAGGGGCGTGATGATGCGGCCCCGGTTTGTGTAGTCCTCGGGGTTCGCCGACGCCACGATCAACACATCGAGCGGGATACGCATGCGGACGTTGCGTACCTGAACGTCCTGCTCTTCGAGGATGTTGAGCAGTCCGACCTGAATCCGCTCCGAGAGATCCGGCAGCTCGTTGAGATTGAACACGGATCGGTTCGATGCCGGGATGAGGCCTGGTGAGAGCGCGTCCTCGTCCGTCAGGTACCGACCCTCGGCGATCTTGACCGGGTCGATCTCGCCGATCAGGTCGGCGATCGAGGTGTCTGGCGTCGCCAGCTTCTCGGCGAACCGCTCCGATCGATGCAGCCATCGCACGGGCGCCTTGTCACCTTCGGCTTCCACCCGGCGCTTGCCCTGCCGCGTCCTCGGGTTCATCGGATCATCGGGGATGTCGACACCATCGAGTACGGGCACCCACTCGTCGAGCAGGCTGGTCAGGCTGCGTGCCAGCCGGGTCTTCGCCTGGCCGCGCTCGCCAAGCAGGAGGATGTCCTGCCCGGCGAGCAGCGCGTTCACGAGTGCCGGGACAACAGTGTGCTCGTAGCCGACGATGCCGGGAAAGAGGTCGGTGCCCGCCCGTAGCGCCTCAGCGAGGTGCTGACGGATCTCCTCGCGGATCGATCGCGACTCGAATCCCAAGGCAATGAGCTCGCCACGGGTCGTCGCATCGGTCGCCGGCATGGATCGCACTGACGATTTCGTCATTCAGCACTGGCTCCATCCGCCTGCGCGTGAAAGAACTCTGCGACTCTGGCGTATCCGGCGATACGGTTGGGGCGCTTGGCGAGTCCGTGCCCCTCGTTGTCGAACACCAGCAGCTCAACCGGGTGCTCACGCTCCTTGAGAGACGCGACAAGCTGCTCTGCCTCGTAGAGCGGCACGCGTGGGTCGTTTCGCCCGTGGATCACGAGCATCGGCGAGGCGATCGCGTCGACCTTGCGAATGGGCGAGATGCGTTCCAGGAGGTCTCGATGGTTCTCCAGCGTGCCGTATTCCGCCGAGCGGTGCCGGCGCCGCCACGGTCCGGTTCGCTCCAGAAACGTGACGAAGTTCGCAATGCCGACGACGTCCACCGCGGCATACCAGAGCTCCGGATACTCCGTGACCGCGGCCAGCGTCATGAACCCACCGTAGCTCTGGCCCATGATGCCGATCTTCGGCTCGGGTATGGAAAGGCGCGCCTCCACCCAGGCGCGAGCGTGCGGAAGATCCGCGACAGAATCCATGCGGCGCTCAACGTCGTCGAGGTGCGAGTAGGCCTTGCCATAGCCGGTGCTGCCGCGCACGTTGGTGGTGAGCACGCTGAATCCCGAAGCCACGAGGTACTGCAGCACCGGATGGAAGCCGGGACGTCGCTGGCTCTCCGGGCCGCCATGCACGTCGATGACGACCGGCGCGCTCGGGACGTCGGCCTGGAACCAGAATGCGGGAACCTGACGACCATCAAACGTCTCGAAATGGATCAGCTCAGGTGCCGCCCCGGTGAAATCCGCATCGTCTTGCTCTTCAGGGAAGGCCGTCGTCGCGCTGCCATCTCGGCTCACCGTATAGATTCGTGCCGGACCTGTCGTCGGCGTCCAACCCACGGCAAGTGCCGCACCGTCCGGGGACCAGCTGAGCCGATCAGCGACCCCTTCTGGGAGAGCCGCCTCTGTTACCTGATCGAGAGCGGCGAGCGGCGCAATCCGAACGACCGAGTAGCCGTCCCGGTTGACGCTCCAAGCCACGGTTGACCCGTCCGGCGAGAGCGAGAACGATTCGATGTCCCACTCCTCTTCCACCAGCGGACGCAGCTCGCCATCGGCGCCGATGCGCGCGAGACGCACGTAATCGCTGCCGGCGTTGGTCAGCAGGAGGACATCTCCATCAGGGCCGAACGAGGCGTCAAAGATCCACGACTCGTCATTCGACTGCAGGAGCGGCGTTCGCGTGCCGTCGGCGTCGATGCGATAGAGGTCGGCATCGAGGTTCGCCGTCAGTAGAGAGGCCAGCACGGCGCCGTCGTCGTTCATGGCATGCGCGCGCACCTGCCCAGCGTCATCCCACAGGCGCGTCGCCTGTCCGCTCTGAGCCGAGATCGCGTAGAGGGAGAACTCGCCGCTCGCGCCGTCGTTGGTCCGGTACAGCGCCATCGTCCCATCGGCGGAGAGCAGGTACGGCTCATGGATTCGGTCTGTGTTGGTGGTCAGCAGTCGCTGCGAGCCGGTGTCGAGATCGATCACTGCGAGCTGCTGGCGCTCGTTGCCGCCAGCGTCCGTGCCGACGATGACACTACTGGTACCCGCCGCGCCGAAGAGCGACTGAATGCGCTCGACGCCCGATGTCAGCTGTCGCCGCTCGCCCGTCGAGATGTTCCCGACGAACAGGTGCGCGACGCCGGACCGGTCGTCGAGGTAGGCGATCCGGTGATCGTCGACCCACACCGGCATGGACTCGAATCTGAGCGAGAAGATGGTTTCGGCGAGTCGCCGGAGATCCCGTGTAGCGGTAGACATCGTGTAAAGGGGGTCCTTTCTTCCTGGTCCCTGGATCGAGTTGTCACCAAGTGATCGGAATGTCCGCGCGAGTGTGGAATAATTCCCCCGATTCGGGTTCCGTACCACCGTCCCAAGGAGCAAACCAGGTGAAGCAACTGCCTCGACCGTTTGTCGTGATCGCCATACTGGCACTATTCCTGGTTTCCAGTCCAGCCCTCGCCGCGCAGGACGCCAGCCAGGAGATCGAGGACATCACCGATGTGGTCTCGAAGGTCCGCGGGCTGGATGCGCTCCATCCGGTCGAGGTAACAGTCAAGTCACGCGAGGAGCTCTCCCAGGAGCTCGCCGACACGCTGCTCGACGACTATCCGGAGGACGAGCAGTACGCCGACCAGCGTGAGCTGATTGCGTTCGGGCTGATGGACGAGAACATCGACCTCGGCCAGCTCAGCGTCGATCTCTACAGCGAGCAGATTGCCGGGTACTACGACCCGGAAACCGGCGAGATGGTCGTGATCCGCGATGCGTCCGACGACTCCGGCTTCTCCCCGTCGGAGGAGGTCACCTACGCGCACGAGACGGTGCACGCACTTCAGGACCAGAACTTCGACCTCATGTCCGACAAGCTCGGTCGCGAGGACATGTCCGACGATGAGTCCCTCGCGGTGACTGCGCTGATCGAAGGCGACGCGAGCTACTCCGAGGTCCAGTACCTGTACGCGAACCCGGACCTGCTGGACAGCTTCCTCGAGGAGATCGACTCGATGGAGTTCGACAGCGCCGTCCTCGACTCGGCGCCGCCGATCCTCGCGGACACGCTCCTGTTCCCATACGACTCCGGCTTCACGTTCGTCGAGGCGCTCCATGACGAGGGCGGATGGGACGCGGTGAACGCCGCCTACGACAACCCGCCCGCGAGTACGGAGCAGATCCTGCACCCCGAAAAGTACCTGGCCGGGGAAGCACCGATTGAGGTCAATGTCGTCGACTTCAGCAGCGCGCTCGGTGGCGACTGGACCGTGTTCGACGACAACACCTTTGGCGAGTACCAGATCCGGGTGATGTTCCAGCAAACGTCGATGTCCGACGACCAGGCGGAGAAAGCGGCGGCAGGCTGGGGCGGTGATACCTACATCGTCGCCGGGACCGAGGACGAGGACGCCATCCACTGGGTGTCACAGTGGGAGACCGCCGACGACGCCAGCCAGTTCGCCCGCGGACTCGCCCTGTATGAGAGCGAGCGCTGGGGCGTGAGCCCGGAGTACCTCTCGGACAACGTGATGCAGTTCGAAGCGGACGGCGTGGTGACGCGGATCCAACTCGACGGCTCCACGGTGGACTACATCAAGGCACCGACTGCGGATATGCTGGACACGATCGCCACCGCCGAAGCGCCGACCGCGACGCCGATGGCTACGCCGGCAGACTGACCTGAAGAACACCTATGGACGCCTGAATGCGATCGACGGCGAGGCTCAGGCCCCGTCGTCGATCGTCATTTCGCCTGGCATGAGCACCGCCAGATGCGTCATGGACCCTCCCGACCGGGCGCCGTGCCAGTGGCGCTCCCCTGCCGGGATCAGGACCACATCGCCCGCCGAGACGTTGAATGTCTCGTTGTCGCTTTCGACAACGCCCTCACCGTGGGTCACGATCAGCACCTGCTCGGTGGAGTGCCTGTGCCAACGGTTCCGCGCGCCATCCTCGAACGTGATGGCGGTCACACGCAGTGACGGCGCGTCCGCGTCCGTGACGAGATCCTGTTTGAACACCTCCCCGAGAAATATCTCGCCTTCTGCCCTGCTTGCCGCTTGGCGGTCCTGACGAAATCGCTTCATGGCATCCTCCCTGCTCGGTAATGTGCGACGCTTTTCCACACGCACGTTCGACACGTTCGTCATCGACAGCTGACGAGGAGACAGACGATGAAGATCGCGGTCATGTCCGACATCCACGGCTTCGCGCCAGCGCTCGACGCGGTGCTCGATGATATCGATCAGCGCGGTGTCGATCAAATCATCGTCGCCGGCGACCTCGTTGAAGGCGGACCAGAGCCGGCCAGAGTGCTTCAGTTGCTGCGCGAGCGCGGCGCCCGAGCCATCTACGGCAACACTGACCGTGATGTCCTTGGTGGTGATCTCGCGGCGAGCGACCTCATCGGCTGGACTCGCGACCAGATCGGCGAGGATGGCCTGGCGTTCCTCCGCTCGCTTCCCTTCTCCATCCGCGTCCCGCATCAGCATGGTGATGGGAACCCGTCCACAGACCTGCTCGTGGTTCACGCCAACCCAACGGATGTCGACCGTCACCTCTCGCCCAATGCAAGCGACCGCCAGGTTCGAGAGATCCTCGGCGCGGAACCTGCCCGCACGATCGCCTTCGGTCACCTGCACGTCGCCTACGTGCGGAAAATCGACGACACGACGCTGATAGATGTCTCCGCGGTCGGGAACCCGCGCGATGGCGACCTCCGGCCCCGCTATGTGGTCTTCGCTGACGATGAGCCAGAAGGGTGGACCCATGCGTACCACTTTGTCGACTACCCGCTGGAGCGGACGCGCATGCTCATGGAGTCGTCCGGAATGCCCGGTTGGAGGAAGGCGTTCCGAAGGCTCGAGTCCGCCAGCTACAACCGGCAGATATGAGTATTCATCGGCAGACGACGCGCATCGGCGTCGTGGACATCGGCAGCAACACCGTCAAGGTCTCTGTCTACGCCTGCCGCCAAGGCACGGAGCCCGTGAGGCTGGCGGACGACGCGGACACCGTCCGAATTGGATACCGCGTCACGGAGACCGGCGTTATCGCGGACGACCGGCTCGCTCGGCTCGTGGAATGCCTGCAGCGCTACGAGACCCGGGCGCGGGAGCTTGGGGCGACTGAGTTCCTGGCAGTCGCGACGCAGGCATTTCGGGTGGCGTCGAACACGTCGGACGTCATCGCTCGCATCGAGCGGGACACCGCCTGGCGCGTACGGGTGATCGATGCCGACGAGGAGACGCGGCTCACTATTGAGGGAGCGCGACCGTGGATCGTCTCGGGCGATCGCAGCGTCGTGGCGGACATCGGCGGCGCAAGCTCGGAGATCATCGCCGTCTCACCCGGGGGGGCAGTCGTTGCAGCCGCCTCAGTGCCGATAGGCTCGGGCATGTTGTTTGACCGGTACATCGCCACCTCCCCTCCGCCTCCCGGATCGTTGGACCACACACGCGACGTCGCGCTGGAGGCGATCGACCAGGCCGGCATCGCCCAGTCCGCGACAGATCACCTGCTTCTGCCAGGTGGCACCGGGTACTACCTGAAGCTTCTGCTCGACTCGCTGCAACCGGGCGCGGCGTTCACGCCTGACGCACTCAGCGCGGTTCAGCACTGGCTTTCAACTCGGCATGCAGTCGAGACCATGGAGCGCATCCCTGTCCAGCTCGACCGCGCGCAGGTCCTTCCGGCCAGCCTCGCCGTGGTCGAGGCACTGGTCTTGCGACTACATCCATCAGACATAAGCGCAATACCGAGCGGTATTCGAGAAGGCGTCGCGCGGATGTACTGCTCGCACCGCTAGCACTCCCTGCTCACGCCTTTCTTGCCGAGGCAAAACCTGTGCAAACCGTTGACAACGGTCGTGCGACACGATAGAATACGTACATGAGTTCTAGCGCGTACCAACGTATCCGGGTGAGGCATCCAAGGCGGGCCGGCATCTCGGATTTGAGAGGAAAAAGCATGTACCGCTTGCTTGACCGCCCACGAGCCAATCCCACGCTCCAGAGCCTGCACTCCGACGCGAAGGTGACGAGCCACCACTTCGCCGCTGACGACACCGTGATGTTCGCCGGCGAGAGCCAGGGCTCGCTGTTCCTGATTCGAAGCGGCTGGGTGCGGTTGTACCGCATTCTCCAGGACGATCGTACGCTCGTCCTCGGTCTCCTCGGCCCTGGCGAAGTGTTCATGCAAGACTCGCCGAGCGAGGGAGTCGCGCCGGCAACGTCGGCGGATGCCCTGACCGATTGCGACGTGACCGAGATCCCATTCGAGCGGGTCGGCGCCGTGCTGGCGAAGTCGCCCGAGTACTCCCGCAAGCTGCTCGGCGCGCTGGCGTCGCGGCAGACCGCGTCCCACGACTTCATCGAGCAGGTGCTCACCCGTGACACCTCCGTGCGGCTGGCGACCATCCTCCTCGATCTGGCCAAGGCGGTCGGTGAGGAAACCGGTGCGCAGGGCGTGCTCCGCATCACGCGGTCCGCAACCCACCAGGCGCTGGCCAACATGATTGGCTCGAACCGCGTCACCGTGACGCGGAAGCTGCTCGACATGCAGTCCCGCAACCTGGTTCGGTCGCTCGGCCGCAACTCGCTCGAAGTCGACGTGAACGCGCTTCGCGATTACGTGAAGGATGCCGGCTCCGAGGAGACAACCCGAAACGCCGCCTAGGAATCGTTGTCCCACAGGCACTCGAAACCTCGAGAGGTGATGCGGGACCATACCGAATCCACGGAACAAGAGAACGCGCCGGGTGAGACATCTCGCCCGGCGCGTGTCGCTTGTCGGTGCGTATCCGGCACTATCGAATGGATCGCGCCGGTCTCCCAGGCACTCGCTTGCTCGGTGATCGGATAGTCGCGAAAATGCGGCGTGTCTGCGGCCCGAACTGGCGCGAATGTGGATAATAGTCGGGTATGGATGCGACCCTGTCGTGCGAGCTACGGCACGACGGTTCAGTGAAGAATGGAGATACTGCATCAATGGCTGACTCCGGCAAGGATCAGAAGTACGACCTCCTCCTCCTGGGTGGCGGCACCGGCGGTTATGTCGCGGCGATCCGCGCAAAACAGCTCGGCATGAACGTCGCCGTGGTCGAGGAGCTCATCCTGGGCGGCACGTGCCTGCACCGCGGGTGCATCCCCACCAAGGCAATGCTGAAGTCAGCGAGCGTCTTCGATGACGTCAAGGCCGCCGCCGAGTTCGGTGTCAAGATCGCCGGAGACATCTCGTTCGACTATGACACCGCCCTGCAGCGCTCACTCAGCGTGGTCGACAGCCAGTACCGCGGCCTCACCTATCTCTTCGACAAGAAGCACAAGATCCCGGTGTTCATGGGTCGCGGCAAGATGCTTGACAAGAACACCATCGAGGTAACGCCGAAGGACGGCGGAGACACCTTCAAGCTCTCCGGTGACCAGATCATCATCAATACCGGCTCGCGCCCGCGGGCGATCAAGGGCATCGACTTCGATGGCAAGCGGGTGTTCAACAGTGACCACGCCGTCGTGCTCGAAGACATGCCGAAGAGCGTGATCGTGCGTGGCGGCGGCGCCACCGGCATCGAATGGGCGAGCATCTATCACCGGTACGGCGCGAAGGTCACGCTGGTCGGCAACCTTGTGCCGAATGAGGACGCCGACATCCGCTCTCAGGTCGAGCGCTCGCTTCGCCGCCAGAAGCTGGACGTGATCCAGGGAGCCCGACCGACGGCAGACGACATCCAGGTCACGAAGAACGGCGTCAAAATGAAGGCGACCGACCCCAAGGGTAAGGAGCATGCGCTCGAGGCGGAGGCGCTATTCGTCGCCATCGGCCGGCAGGGCAACATCGAGGACATCGGGCTGGAGACGCTTGGCGTCAAAACCGAGCGCGACATCATCCCGGTCGATGACATGATGCGGACCAATGTGGACGGCATCTACGCGATCGGCGATGTCAATGGCCAGCAGATGCTCGCGCACACGGCGCAGCATCAGGGCATCGTCGCCGTGGAGCACATCGCCGGTCTCTCGCCGGAACCGATCGACATCCTGAACTCCCCGAGCTGCACCTACAGCGAGCCGGAGATCGGCTCGGTCGGGCTGACCGAGGCACAGGCGAAGGAAGCCGGCTACGAGGTGAAGATCGGCACGTTCCCGATGCGACCGAATGCGAAGGCGACCATCGAGGGCCACACCGAGGGCATGACGAAGATCGTGGTCGACGCCGACACCGACGACGTCCTCGGCGTTCACATCGTTGGGCCGCACGCAACCGAGCTCATTGCGGAGGCAGCTCTCGGCCGGTTCCTCAACATGAGCATTCAGGAGCTCGGCTGGGCGATCCACCCGCACCCGACGGTTGCCGAGGTGATCGGCGAGGCAGCGCACGACGCGATGGGCCACGCGATCCACATCTAGGACATGCGCTAACGGCGGGGGCAGCGACATCGCTGCCCCCGTTTCCATTCCATCCGGGGAGACGACATGGAGACGACACGCACCGCCGGCCCATCCGAGACCGCGACCGACCTGGCAAACCGCATCTCGGACTGGCTGCGTCAGCAGCTCGAAGGCAGCGGCGTCGAACGCTTCGTGATCGGTCTGAGTGGCGGCATCGACTCTGCCGTCGTTGCTGGGCTGGCCGCCCGCGGCGTTGGCGGCGGCAGGGTGCTCGGGGTGATGATGCCGTCGTCCTCCAACCCGAAGGATCTCGAGGCGGCGATACTTGTCGCAGAGGCCTTCGATATCCCGACCATCACCGTGGACCTCACGGCTGCGACAACCGGCTTGCTTGCGACGCTCCCCTCATCCACCGATGTCGCCGAGCTGATGGGCTCCGACTCGCCCGTTCCGCCAGCAACCGAGCAGCTGGCGAACGCCAACCTCAAGCCCCGTCTCCGCATGACCACGCTGTACTACGTCGCCAATCTCGTCGGCGGCATGGTGCTCGGCACGGGCAACCGGAGCGAGGCGATGATCGGCTACTTCACCAAATATGGTGACGGCGGCGTCGACCTGAAGCCGATCTCGAATCTCTACAAGCGTGAGGTGCGCGAGGTGGCGAGGGCGATCGGGGTGCCGGCGCCCGTAATCGAGCGCCCGCCGTCCGCCGGTCTGTGGGACGGCCAGACGGACGAGGACGAGATCGGCATCACGTACGAAGAACTCGATCGCGCGCTGGATGCACTCGCGAACGGCTCGACAGCGGGGGTTCCCGAGGATGTGCTGGCGAGGGTGCGCGAGATGGTGACGCGGTCCGAGCACAAGCGGAAACCGGTTCCCGAATTCGAGCGGTAGGCAGCATGGCAGGGAGGTACGTCCCGTGAAAACACTCGTTCAGATTGTGGCGGCTGGCATCGCCGCTGGCGCGGCGTTTCTCGGCGCGCAGGCGCTGGATCTCGCGGTAGTTCGCAACAAGGTGGACGATCGCGTGCTGCTCGGACGCCTCGCGCCCGGCGCGAAACCGTCACAGGCGATCGCGATCGGCGCCGCGATGCACATCGTCAACAGCGTGGTCTTTTCTGCGGTGTTCCGCCTGGTCATTCGCGACCGGTTGCGAGGACCGATGTGGGCTCGCGGGGTGACGTTCGCACTCCTGGAGAACACGCTGCTCTATCCCCTCGCGATTCTGGAGGATTTTCATCCCGCGCTTCGGGACGGACAGATGGACAGCTATCAGAGTGGGACGGCGTTCGCGCAGGAGACATGGAGACATGTCGTTCTGGGCGCGGTGCTCGGCGTCCTGACGCCGAAGAAGGGGTGATCAGATCGACTCAGGTCCGTCGCGTCTTGTCGAGCTTTCGCTCGATTGTGCCGGTGATGCGCCGGAAACCGATGTCCATCGGGCTGATGAGCGAGAACCCGACAGCCTTGCCGATATCCGGCACGTTGTCGCTTTCGGTTTCGACCCAGACTTCCTTGACCTCTGATGCGTTGACGAAGAAGCGTTCTGCAGGCAAGTCTCTTGCCTGCATCGGTTCTTCCCGGACCATCACCGCTGCGAGATAGACACGTGTCGTCACGATCTCCCTCCGATCATGCCGGGTCAAGCCTCCTCACGCTCGTTGCCGGAGAGAGAGCGCCCGGGCTGCGTTGTCTACCAGGACGCTACGCACATCCTGCGCCCCTAGCCCTGCTTCTAATAGCATAACGGCGAAGTACTCGACAACATAGGGCAATCCCGGCCGACCACCGTATCCGGTAAGGTGCGATTTGCTCGTGTAGCCGTGGGAGAGCAGGATCTGGTCCCGGAACCCGTCGTCCACGAGCCGAGCGATCGTCTCCGCTGCAGCAGTGTCGTCGCCGTGTCCGAGCTTCCCGAACACGAGGAATACGCCGGCCTCAAGCAGATCCCGAGCCGAGCTGAGGTCGGTCGCCGCGCCGCCAACCACCGACACAATGCTGGATGGGTCGACACCGCGGGCCGTGAGCGCGTGAACCTGAGCGGTGGCGGTCGCTGCATTGCGCGACTCAGCGAAAATCGGCGTGCCATGCGCGTTGTGCACGTCGGCGATCATCGCAATCACCTCTCGGGCAGGTGGTGATGCCACGTCGTGGCGCGCGACCGTCAGCACACCGGCTCGGCAGGTAGTGCCGTCCATCCCGCTGGTTACATCTCCCTCGATGCGGGTCGCCATGATCCTGCCCGCCTCAGCAGCGCCGACATGTCCGGTAGCCGCGACGATGTGTACTGGCGCATGCCGGGCCAGCCAGCGCAACTTCCCTGCATCTCGCCCTGTCGAAGAGGTAGCGGCGCTGACAATGGTCCTGCCCGAGGCGGAGAAGTACGCTTCGAGATCGAGAAGTGCCGCCTGCACATCGTCGAGCCGATCGGTGTCTCTGCCCTCTCCGCTGTGCTGCAGGTATTCGTGCACGAGCGTCACGCCCGCCTCCTCGGGACGGATCGGGCCAAGTACCGTCTGGATATACGGTTCGTTAGCAGCAAGGACGAGCTCATCCTCGACGTCGTCAGCCGGTTCGAATGGCTCGTCGGGCTCGAGCCCGTAGTCGGTATCGCGATAGGTTTCCGGGTTCCACATGGTCAGCTCGCTCGGGTGATGGCGCGAAAGCGTCCGTAAGACAAGTATGCACCGCGCGTCCTTGCACGGCGCTGCAGCCCCTTGGTACAATGCTGATCGTTCGATCACGAACGTGATCCCCGATAGCTCAACGGTAGAGCGACCGGCTGTTAACCGGTAGGTTCGAGGTTCGAATCCTCGTCGGGGAGCCAAGGCTGTGCCCATTCACGGTGCAGCCTTTTCTCGTTCCTTGACGTTGAGAACCCCTCGCGCCGCGACCAGTCAGGCACCTCCCGCCGGACGTAGCGTGCACGCCCCTCTCGGACTCCTTGCATCACTCGACAACCTGCCTTGCTGCGCCCTGCACGCAGTCCCCACGCAGACCGCACGCAGTTGGAACGCGAACGTTGGCTGCAGGAGTATCATGGTGTCAGCCATTGGGGGCCCCAACATCCATGCAATTGTCACGTCGCACAGTGGGAGGGCACGGGCAATGGCCGACGTATCAGCATCGTTCGGCGCACTGCTGCGTCGGGCGCGCCTGGCCAGCGGTCTCACGCAGGAGGAACTCGCCGAGCACGCTGGCCTGAGTGCGCGCGGAGTGAGCGACCTGGAGCGAGGGCTGCGCCGACACCCGCGGCCGGAAACGATCGACCGACTTGCGGTCGTCTTCGCGCTCTCACCACCGGCGCGAGCCACCTGGGCCGCGGCCGCGCGAGGCGTCACGGCTCCTGAAGTTCCGTGGCCGCGGCCCATGACGTCGTTCGTCGGCCGGGTCGCGGAGGTGGCGGACATCGCCACGCTATTCGGTGACCGCCACACCCAACTCATCACGCTTACCGGACCGGGCGGTGTGGGGAAGACCCGGCTGGCCCTGAAACTCGCGACGGAGGTGGCCGTATCGTACCCGGATGGTGTCTGGTTCGTTGACTTGGCACCGGTTCGTGGTCACTCCCTGGTCGCCGCGACGATCGCTCAGACGCTCGCGGTTCGAGAGTCCGGGACGAGGACGATCGAGGCACGCATCCAGGAATTCCTCACCGGGCGGCGCGCGTTGCTCGTCCTCGACAACTTCGAGCATGTGCTCGATGCCGCGCCACGGCTGGCGGATTGGTTGGCGGCCTCCCCAAGCCTGACAGTTCTCGTCACCAGCCGCATCGTGCTTCGACTCTCCGGTGAGCGCGTCGTCGACGTCGCTCCCCTCTCTCTGCCAAATAATGGAACCGATGCGGACATCGATACGCTCCTCACCGCGGAAGCGGTCCAGCTCTTTGTTGAGCGGGCTGTCGCCGCACGTCGTGATGCCGTTGACAATCCAACCGACCTGCCGATTATTGCGGCGATCTGCGAAAAGCTCGATGGGCTGCCGCTCGCAATCGAGCTGGCGGCCGCGCGCGTACGCTCGCTGTCGATTGCGTCCCTGCGCACGCTGCTGGAGGGCCGGTTGGCGCTGCTGACCGAGGGCCCTCGCGATCAGCCCGCGCGCCTTCGGTCGATGCGCGACGCGATTGCATGGAGCTACGAACTGCTGCCCCCGGCGGAGCAGTGCCTCTTTAACCGCCTGGGCGTCTTCGTTGGTGGCTTCGACCTTGCCGGGGTTACCGCCGTGGCCGACGACAACGGCACTGCGCTGGAGCAGGTGACGGCACTGGTGGCGGCCAGCCTGGTGCTGCCGGAAGTATCTGGAGAAGCCGAGGGCGTCGCGTCTGCGCGGTACGCCATGCTGGAGACCATTCGCGAATACGCATTGGAGCGGCTGGCGGTCAGCGGTGAGGAGACCGAAGCGCGCCAACGGCACGCCGATCACTTCGACTCGATGATAGAGGCGGTTACGCCGACCCCACGTTGGCCAGCCACGACCGAACGAGTCCATCTGATCGATACTGAGCGCGACAATATCCGATCTGCCCTGGCGTGGATGCTGCAGGCCGGGGACGTGGAGCGGAATCTTCGAATGCTGACCCGGCTGTTTCCGCTCTGGATCCCGCTCGGCAACATTGCCGAGGGACGCCACCTGCTGGAACAGGGTCTGGCCCAGGGCAGCGCCGTCCCCTCCGATCTTCGAGGGCTGGCGATGGGACACGCCGGAACGCTGACCAGCATTCAGGGCGACAACGAGCACGGGCTGCAACTGCTCGAGCAGGCGCTGATGCTGGCCCGCGCCGTTGCCAACCCGACGCTCGACAACCGTATGGACGGAGCGATGATGCTGCGCCAAACCGGCCAAGTCCTGGCGCGCCTGGGGAGGTACGAGGAGGCAGAGTCGTATATTGCGCAGTCGCTGAGGGAGTTCAGCGAGCTTGGGAACGATGTGAATGTCGCTATGTCGCATGAAGCGCTCGGCTCGGCGGCCTACGGCCAGGGTGACCTGATGCGGGCCAGGTCCCACTGCGAAGCAGGGATTGGCCTGCTTCGCGCATCGGGCAACGTGCTCGTCGGTTCGTCCATGCTGCAGCTTTTTGGCCTCATCGCCTGTGAAAGTGGCGATATCGCCGCTGCGGTCTCCGCTCTCACCGAAGCCTTCGTGCTGGGACCAGAGGCTGGTGAGGCCTCGACCCCACCTGGACGCATGGCCACCGTCGCCGTTCTCGCGGTTGGTTGCGACCTTCCCGAAGCGGCCGCCCGGTTGTTCAGTGCGGCGCTGGCACAGGCTCTGGCGCTTGGAGAGCCGTTTCAGCTTCCTCAGGGACCCACATTCGAGCGAGCGATAGGCGCGGGTCGTGCGATGCTCGGCGAGGACGAATTCGCGGCGGCGTGGGCGCAAGGAGAGGCCATGACACCTGAAATCGCGGGCAACGAGGCCCAGGCGATTCTCGCCGCTCTTGCGTCGACAAACATGTCGACCAAGCCGAGTGTGCAAGCGACGGCGCATGGCCTGACGCGGCGGGAGTTGGAGGTCCTGCGGATGGTGGCGGACGGCCTGACGAACCGCGAGATCGCCGATTCCCTCTTCATCAGCGTTCCAACCGTCAAGCGTCACCTCTCGACAATCTTCGGCAAGCTCGGCGTCACCTCGCGCGTTGACGCGAGGTCGCATGCCCGTAGCCACGGCCTCGCCTGAGCCCTCCCCTCCGAAAACGCGATCGCCCACCTGCAACCGGGTTGTAGCTGTGTGCCCACTGCGGCCACCTCGAATTGCAACCTCACGGTCGATGCGCGATCGGTGACCTCGTCGCATGATCGCCTTATGGCGACCTCGCTCACACCAACGCATTGTCCTTCCCTGTCGCGGTGTGTCGAGATTCAGGGCCGCTGGCAGCTTGCCCGCTGAAGGCAACCAGCGTTGCCCCCGAAGGGAGGAATCAATCGACGCACATACCCTGCCTGCGTTTGTCCAATCAAGGAACGAGGAAGATCATGTCCAAACGGCAACCACTCCACGAGACGTTCGCGGCGATCCCCACGATATCCCGACGTGCCGCGCTGCGCGGTTTCGCGGGCACCGGGATGGCTACCGCCCTGGCTGTCGCCGCTCGAGGAGATGCCAGCGCCACATCCAGAAACGAGATCGATGTCGAGCAGATTGAACCGACTGCCGGTTCCTGGACACCATGGTTGATGTCGTCGGGCGACCAGTTCCGTCCTGCCCCACCCCCGGATGAGGCTGCGACCAGCGCAGAGCTCGACGACCTGGTGACGCTGGCCGCCGGGCGTGATGATGCCGCCCTCGATGCCATCGCCTACTGGAACGCGGGTGCCCCTGCATATCGCTGGAATGACCTGACGATCCAGCACCTCCTCACCAGTGGTATCGGCGGTCCAAGAGCAACCCGCGCTCTGGCCCTGGTCAACGTGGCAGTCGCTGACGCCACCATCGCCGCCTGGGACGCCAAATACACATTCAATCGCCCGCGGCCCGCCATCGCGATGCCAGCGCTGGCTACCGTGCTCCGCGCACCCGCCAGCCCCGCCTACCCGTCCGAGCACGCGGTGGCTGCGGGCGCGGCTTCGACCGTGCTCGGTTCGCTCTTCCCCGACGACGCTGCAATGTTCAGCGCGCTTGCGGAGGAAGCCGGCAGCTCGCGTCTGCTTGCTGGCACCGATTACCCCAGCGACGTGACGACTGGCATGGACCTCGGTCGCCAGATAGCCAAGCTCGCTATCGCTCGAGCCCAAGCCGACGGATCCGACATCGCGTGGGCGGGCAGCGTGCCTGACGAACCGGGCAAATGGAGTGGAACGAAGCCCGCCGAGCCGACGGCCGGGACCTGGCAGACCTGGGTGTTGGAACGCGCAGACCAGTTCCGTCCCGGTCCGCCGCCCGCTTTTGACTCCGACCAGTTGGCAACCGAGCTGGCCGAGGTGAAGTCGTTCGAGCGGACAAACCTGACCAACCTCACAGCCAGCTACTGGGAGTACTACGGCGGGCGGGCCTCATTCGAGCTCTACACCAATCTGATGAGCCAGAAGCTCTTCGAGGCACGGCTAGACGACAACCCGCCGCGAGCCGCGCGTGCCTACGCCATGATGGACATAGCACTCTGCGATGTGTTCACCGCCTGCTGGGACGCCAAGTACGCCTACTGGGCGATCCGCCCGACCAGCTCGACCCGACGCTGACCACCGTGTTCCCACCCCGAATCATCCCAGCTACCCGGCCGCTCACGCAAGCGTCGGCGGCGCGATGGAGACGGTCCTCGGCTCGCTCTTCCCGAGCTCCGCCGACTCCTTCACGGAGATAGCGGACGAGGAAAGTTGGTCGCGGCTGTGGGCAGGCATCCACTTCCGCAGCGATATCGAGGTCGGTCGTACGCTCGGACGCAACGTGGGACAGGTGGTCGCTGATCACGCACGTGGAGACGGCGCCGACTGAGGACGGCGACGGTCGCTCGCCGGTGTCGCGATCGTGTCGTCACGTTCCGAATCCGTGAGCGGGTCCAGAGACGAGCCACGCCTGACAGGCGTGGCTCGTCTCGCATTCCGGACCTTCCCGCTTTGGTAGACTTCCCGGCGGTTACGACACGGACTGAGCGAAGGCGCGGTCAAACGACGGCGATTCGGAAGGACACAACGACGTGGCAGACCTGTTCAGGAACTTCATCGGCGGCAAGTGGGTGGAGTCCGGCACCGGCAGGACGTTCGAGCGGCGCAACCCCGCGACCGGCGAGCTCGTCGGAACCTTCACCAGGAGCGACGCCAGCGATGTGAACGCCGCCGTCGAAGCGGCGAACACGGCGTTCAAGAGCTGGCGGCTCTACCCGGCGCCGAAGCGCGGTGAAATCCTGTACCGCGCCGCCCGCATCCTCGAGGAGCGCAAGGAACTCTCTCGCTCGCGAGATGACCGAGGAGATGGGCAAGGTCTACACCGAGGCGGCCGGCGACGTGCAGGAAGCCATCGACATGACCTACTACATGGCCGGCGAGGGCCGGCGCATGTTCGGTCAAACGACACCTTCCGAGCTGCGCAACAAGTTCAACATGTCGGTGCGCAAGCCGCTCGGCGTGGCAGGCATGATCACGCCGTGGAACTTCCCGATGGCGATCCCGTCATGGAAGATGACGCCGGCACTGGTGGCGGGCAACACGATCGTGTTCAAGCCGGCGACCTACACGCCGAAGCTGGCGATTCGGTTTGTTGAGGTGCTGCAGGAGGCAGGCATCCCCGACGGCGTGGTCAATCTCGTGCTCGGCAGCGGCTCCGAGGTCGGCGATCCACTCGTCTCCCACCCGGATGTGCCACTGCTCTCCTTCACTGGCTCGACCGAGACCGGCACCCGCGTCGCCACCGAGGCCGCGAAGCTGAACAAGCGCGTGACGCTGGAGATGGGCGGCAAGAACGCGGTGATGGTGATGGAGGATGCGAACCTCGACCTCGCCGTCGACGGCATTCTCTGGGGCGCGTTCGGCACCACCGGCCAGCGCTGCACCGCGACGAGCCGCGTGATCGTCCATCGCGAGGTCAAGCAGGAGCTGGAGGAGCGTCTCGCTGCCCGCGCCAGCCAGATGACGCTTGGCGACGGTCTCAAGGACACGACGGACGTGGGCCCAATCGTGAGCGACAGCCAGCTGCAGAGCGTGCACAAGTATGTCGAGATCGGCCAGCAGGAGGGCGCGAAGCTCGTCGCCGGTGGTTCGATCCGATCGGAGGGCGAGCTCGAGAAGGGCTTCTTCCACGAGCCGACCATCTTCAGCGACGTCGACCGCTCGATGCGCATCGCGAACGAGGAGATCTTCGGCCCGGTCGTGTCGCTGATCCCGGTAGACTCACTGGACGAGGCGATCGACATCGCCAACTCGGTCGAGTACGGCCTGTCGGCCGCGATCTTCACGCAGGACGTGAACACCGCGTTCCGGGCGATGCAGGACATCTACACCGGCATCCTGTATGTCAACGCGGGCACGACCGGCGCGGAGATCCACCTGCCGTTCGGCGGCACCAAGGGCACCGGCAACGGTCACCGCGAGGCCGGCACGGCGGCGTTGGACTTCTACACCGAGTGGCAGTCGATCTACGTCGACTTCTCCGGCAAGCTGCAGCGCGCGCAGATCGATACCGAGAAGTAACCGCCGCTCATGGCAAGATAGCAACGGAACGCGGGAGGGCATCTTGCCCTCCCGCTCGATCGACCTGTCAGTCGACGCTGGACGCGCCGGCGGCGGTCTTCTCCACTACCTCGACACGGAGGCATCGACAAGGTCGTAGTCGAACTCGTCGACCCACGGCTTTCCCTCGGCAAATCGGGAGGGGCGGAAGGGCGTCAGGTCGACAGTGGTTGCACGCCCGTCCAGCATCAGCTCCGTCAGGCACTTCCCGATCGCCGGTGCCGTCTTGAACGATGACCCGTTGTCGCCGGCCATGGTGTAGAGCCCGTCGTACTGGTCAATCCCGCCGATCACGGGTCGAGAGTCCGGGCTGCCCATCAGCGCGCACGCCCAGTTGCCCCGCGCGGTGCTCCGCGCGATCGAGGGGATGCGCCTCGCCAGCCGTTCTCGCGTAAAGCCGATGTACTCCTGCGCCACCGCTTCCGGGTAATCCTCCGGGTCGACGCGAAGCGGCGGACCTGTCTCGCCCCCGCCCAACGTGCAGGTACCATCGATCGGCCGTCCCCATGTGTGGTTGGCATGGTCGATGAACGTCGGGTGCTTTGGCGAGCGATCCATGGGCCAGCGGAAGATCGCGATACGCGACTGTCGCGGAAAGAGCCCGAGATCGATCCCGATCGGCTCCAGCAGCTGGTTCGCCCACGCGCCGGCAACGATCACCACTCGCGGTGTCCGGATGGTGCCCCTTTCGGTCCGCACACCGGTCACCTTCCCGCGCTCGATTACCACTCCGAGCGCTCGGGTCTCCTCCATCACCTCAACACCCATGGCGTTCGCCGCTTCCGCGAAGGCGAACGTCGTCGCATTCGGATCGGCGTAGCCGGAGTCGGGCTCGTACGCCACCACCTCGCCCTCCTCGACCTGTACGGAGGGGTCGATGTCTCGAACTTCCTCGGTGGTGACGAGGCGGGAGCTCACCCCCACCTTGCGTTGCACATCGAGATTCGCTTCGAGATGGCTCCGGTGCTCGGGCGAGGCATACACAAGCGTGCCCACCTGCCGAAATCCACAATCCCCACCAACGATGTCGCCCCAGTGTTCGAAATACTTCAGGCTCTCGTAGGCGAGCCGTGTCTCCGGCTCGTTGCTGTAGTGCATGCGCACCAGCGCCCCGCTCTTGCCAGTGGCGCCGGCGCCGAGGTGCCATCGCTCCACCAGCACGACGTCCCTGAGACCCGCCTTCGCGAGGTGGAACGCCACGCTCGTGCCGTTCACGCCACCGCCAATGACGACCGCTTCGGCTGTCCGGTCCGGCATGTCCGATCTCCTTCGCACTTCGTCAGCTAGTGAAAGCGCCCCGCCCCGTCCCGAGGAACGATGGCGAGGCGCATTGATCTTCGCACCGATGGGTGCATCAGGAAACCGGTGTGAGTTTCAACAGGGTGCTCGGGAGATCGTCGTTCTGGCTGCCGGCCCGGTAGCCATCGAGGTCGATGCTGACGTAGCGGTACCCTGCGTCCTTCACAAGGGCGGAGATCGCCTCGCGCTCGGCGAAGGCACGGTCGAGGTCCTCCTGCAGGAACTCGATCCGCGCCACACGACCATGGTGGCGCAGGCGAAAGCCCCGATACCCAAGCGTGCGGATGCCGGATTCGGCCCTGGCGACCTGCTGGAGCTTTTCCTGCGTGATCTTGTCGCCATAGGAGAACCGGGATGAGAGACACGCCACGGCAGGCTTCTCGGCCGTCCGGAGACCGAGCGAGCGCGAACGCTCTCGAATCTCGTCCTTGGTCATGCCGACTTCCTGCAGTGGAGAGCGAACACCGAGGTCCCTCGCCGCGCGCAGGCCGGGACGGAAGTCGTCGAGGTCGTCGGCGTTGGATCCGTCGATCACGACCGCGAGACCCTCCCGCTTTGCGAACTCAGACAGTTTGCCGTAGAGCTCCTGCTTGCAGAAGAAGCATCGCTGGTGGGTGTTGTCGGCATAGCGGTCGTCCGTCAGCTCCATCGTCGGCAGCAGCTCGTAACGAACGCCGAGCTCTTCGGCCAGCGATTTCGCCTCGACCATCTCTTCAGGCGCATAGGTTTCGGACAGCCCGCTGGCGGCCACGCATTGATCACCGAGCTCATCATGGGCGATCTTGAGGAGATAGGTCGAATCCACACCGCCGGAGAACGCGACCACAACCGATCCCATGTCGCGAAGCAGGTGTCGGAGCTGAGTTTCCCGTGAAGCGTCCATGTCGGCGTGCTCTTCCCTGTTCATGCTGCATGCGTTATCGCCATCTGGTGGCATCCTACCATCCCGGTACAGCGACACCGCACAGATTGCTGCACCCGGCTACTATTATTGTCGCGCGTGGCAACGGTCCGGAGCTTCCGGTCCGGTTTTTGTCTTGCCCTCCTGTGCGCTGTCGTGATTGCTGGAGCCTGCCGTGACGCTGAGCCATGTCCTCGGCCATCTCGAAAACCTCGATCTGCTCGACACCATCGCCGACGGTGTCTCGGGCGGAGACAGTATCTCCGTCGAGGATCTTCCCGACGCGACGCGGCCCCTGCTTGCGGCGTCGGCCATCGACCGGACAGACGGCAATGTCATCATCGTGACCTCGCAGATGGACCGCGCCTTCTACATCGCCAACATCATCAGCGAGTACACCGATCCCGACGACTCGGTCGAGATATGGCCAGCCCCGGATGCGCACCCGTTCGATCAACTGGTCAACGACCCGGAGGTGCGGATTCGTCGCCTGTCGATTCTTGACGACCTCCGGAACAGCGATAACCGGACGATCCTGGTGACGCCGGTGACCGGGCTCCTGCAGCGAATCATCGCACCCGCCGAGCTGGCCGAGGCGACCCGGCGGGTGAAGCCGGGAGACCGCGTCAACCCCACCGAGATGCAGGACTGGCTCGCGCGCATCGGTTACCGGCGAGCGCCGATGGTGCAGGAGCCGGGCGAGTTCGCCGTGCGCGGCGGCATCATCGACATCTTCCCGCCGTCCATGGAGCTGCCTGTCCGTCTCGACCTGTTCGATACCGATCTCGAGAGCATCCGCACCTTCGACATTCACAACCAGCGCTCCCGCGATCGCCTCGACTCCGTCACGCTGCTCCCGACCATCGACCTTCCGCTCTGGCGGCTCCGCGAGGGGTATCGCGCGCTCACCGCCCTAGACACCTCGCATATGCGACGGGAAGTGCAGGACGATTGGGCGCATCAGCTGGAGGTCATCAGCGAGGCCGGAACGCCATCGTCACCCGATCTCTTCGCGGGGTACATCACTACTCCTGCTGACACGCTGCTGCGCTACCTGGATGCGTCGTCGGTCATCGTGATCGACCAGCCGCAGGCGGTGGACCTCTCGGCATCGCAGTGGGAGCAGCAGGCGGCCGATCTGGAGGCATCGCTGATCCGGAACGGTGAGATGCCGGCCGAAATCACCGTTCCCACCACGGCCTGGACGGCTGTGCGCGGCGACCTGCAGCACCACCCGCGGTTGCTCCTCGGCGAGAGCCGGGAGGGAACCGTTCTCCACGCCACAATGTTCGGCAACCCACCGGTGTACGCCGGACGCCTGGACGAGATGGCGACGGACCTGCAGGCGAGGCTCGATGCCGGCTGGCGGATCACCGTCGCGACCGACCAGGTCGACCGCGTCTCCGAGCTGCTCGAGGCGCGTGGCATGTATCCGCGCCGATCCAGGACATCGAAGACAGCGTCCCCCTCTCCCCTGCTTCCGGGGACGATCGAGGTTCAGCCCTCTGGCGTGGACGCAGGCTGGATGTGGGAAGGCGGCAAGTACGGCGTCTGGTCGGACCTCGAGCTCTTTGGGTTCCGCAAGCGCACCCGCCGCACATCGAAGCGAAGCTCGGCCGAGCACCGCGCGTTCGCGCTGAATCTGGTCGAGGGCGAGCCGGTGGTGCACATCGACCATGGCGTCGCGCGGTTCGAGGGCCTCACACGGATGGAGACCGGTGGGGTCGAGCGGGAGTACCTGCTTCTGGTCTTCGACCGCGGCGACAAGCTCTACGTCCCCATCGACCAGAGCGATCGGGTCACCCGGTACAGCGGTGGCGGGCAGTCGCCCACACTCAACCGGCTTGGCTCGGGCGAGTGGGTGCGGGCGAAGCGACGCGTCAAGCGGGCCGTTCGCGAGATGGCGTTCGAGCTCATCCAGCTGTACGCGCGCCGCGAGGCAGGGAGCGGCTTTGCCTACCCCGAGGACACGAAATGGGACAGCGAGCTGGCGGAGTCCTTCCCCTGGAAGGAGACACGCGACCAGGCGTCCGCGATCGAGGCGGTGACCGCGGACATGGAGGACAGCAGCGCCATGGACCGGCTGGTGTGTGGCGACGTCGGCTTCGGCAAGACGGAGGTGGCGATGCGCGCCGCCTTCAAGGCCGTCAACGCCGGCAAGCAGGTCGCTGTCCTTGTCCCGACCACCGTACTGGCGCTGCAGCACTACAACACGTTCCGCGAGCGGCTGGCGGCCTTTCCGGTGCGGACGGAGATGCTCTCTCGACTGCGCTCACACCGCCAGCAACGGGCGATTCTCGAGGATCTCGACAAGGGCAAGGTCGACATCATCATCGGTACGCACCGGCTGGTGCAGAAGGACGTGACATTCAAGGACCTCGGCCTCGTCGTGATCGATGAGGAGCAGCGCTTCGGTGTCCGGCACAAGGAGTTCCTGAAGCAGCTCCGCATCGACACGGACGTGCTGACACTCTCGGCGACACCGATCCCGCGCACGCTCCACCTTTCGCTTGCCGGAATCCGCGACATCAGCATGATCGAGACGGCTCCGCAATCTCGCCTGCCGATCCGGACGTTCGTCGCGCCGTTCTCCGACCAACTCGCGCGAGAGGCTATCCTGCGCGAGATGGACCGTGGCGGCCAGATCTACATCGTCCACAATCGCGTACACGACATCGACATACTGGCGGAGCGTATCCGGCGACTCGTGCCCGAGGCCCGCATCGGTGTCGGGCACGGCCAGATGGATGAGAAGGTACTTGAAGAGGTGATGCTCGGGTTCTATCGCAAGGAGTTCGACATCCTGCTCGCGACAACCATCATCGAGTCGGGCGTCGACAATCCTGATGTCAACACGATCATCATCGACAACGCCGATACCCTCGGCCTCACCCAGCTCTACCAGCTGCGAGGACGCGTCGGCCGGAGCAGCAACCGTGCCTACGCCTATCTGCTCTACCAGCCCCACAAGGCACTGCGCGCCGAGGCCCGAGAGAGGCTGGAGGTGATTCAGGAGGCGAACGAGCTTGGCGCGGGAATCCGCGTCGCCATGCGCGACCTCGAGATCCGCGGAGCGGGCAACATCCTGGGCGCCGAGCAGAGCGGCCACATCGGCGCGGTTGGGTATGACCTCTACATGCGATTGCTGAGCCAGGCGATCGAGGAGGTCCGGTCCGGCAAGCCGATCCTCGAGAGTGGACCGATCACGCTCGACCTTCCGCTCACGGCGCTTATCCCCGACGACTACGTCCACGACACGGAGCTGCGGTTGTCGCTGTACCGACGTATCGCAGGCGTGGAAACGCTTGAAGAGGTCGATGAGCTGCGAGACGAGCTCGCCGACCGGTTTGGCGACCCGCCAGTCGAGATCGAGCACCTGCTGGCGCTCATCCGGCTGCGCATCCGCGCCGCTGCGCTGGGACTGGACTCCATGGTGGAGCGCGAGCGCGAGATCATCCTGCGACCGGTCGACACCGATCGAATCGATGCCGCACGGCTGGAGCGTCGGCTCGGCGATGCCGTCAAGGTGACGCGAAACACGATCAGGCTGCGTCTGATGCGTCTCGGGAACACCTGGCAAGAGGCACTGGACATCGTGCTCGATGCGCTGGAAGCGACGGAGCTTGCCCAGACGGCGTGACCTGAGCCGGCCGGCACCCTACGGTGCCGGCCGGCTCAGCTATGAATTGCCCCGCAGATACGCAACGGTCGCGCCGTCACCGCCCTCGTTCTGTCGCGCCGTCTCGCTGCGCTCAACGACGGGATGCACCTGCAGCACATCCCGTACCACCTTCCGCAACGCGCCGGTACCCTTGCCGTGGATGATGCGCACCCATGGCAATCCGGCGAGGTAGGCGTCGTGGAGGTACTGATCGATCTGCTCCTCGACTTCGGAGGCCCGGATGCCGCGGATGTCGGTTTCGACGGAGACGTTCATCTCCGGCTTCGGCACCTCGCGTCGCTCCGCCATCCGCTGACCATCGGTGCGCTCCTCCGATCCACCGCCGGACGTCCGCTCCAGATCGGCCAGGGGCACCCGAGATTTCAGAGCGCCCATCTGCACGGTGGCGTGGTCGCCACTCACCGAAATCACGTCGGCAGCCGCGTCCAGCGAGTGAACGCGAACCCGGTCCCCCGTGCGGATCGGTCGCCGTTGTTGAGGCTGCGGCGCCCGTTGCTGCCGCTGCCGCCTGATCCGTCTCGTCTGGTCGAGCGCGGCCGCGATCTTGGACGTTGCCTCGCGCGCCTGGTCCGGAGTCGTCCCCTCAGCGCCACCGGGTCGGGATGGACGCTGCAGGCTCCGGGCGAGCTCTCGCGCCTCCTGCAGCTCCCGCTCGACCTCGTCAGTGGCGCGATCGCGCGCCTCCCGCCGCGTCTGCTCCGCGTCCCGGAGCGCCCGCGCCGCGCGCCGCCGCAGCTCCTCAACATCAGCGCGCGTGCGCTCCGCCTGTGAGAGCTCTGACTGCGCCTGCTCGCGGCGGCGGCGGATGTCGTTGATGAGGTCGTCCGCCTGCTGGTCGCCCGCGTGCAGGATGTCTCTCGCCTCCCCGATCACCTCGCCCGGCACGCCGAGCCGCTGCGCAATCGCCAGCGCGTTGGACTTGCCGGGGATACCGACCATGAGCCGGTAGGTCGGCGACAGCGTCTCCACATCGAACTCGACGCTGGCGTTTTCGACTCCCGGCGTCGCATAGGCGTACGCCTTCACCTCCGAGTAATGCGTCGTGGCGATCACCATCGCTCTCGCCTGGAGCAGCCTGCTGATCAGCGCGCGAGCGAGGGCCGATCCCTCCTGCGGGTCGGTGCCAGCGCCGAGCTCGTCCAGCAGCACGAGGCTGTCTGACCGCACCTGGCGGAGCATCCGGACGATGTTGGACATGTGTGAGGAAAAGGTCGACAGGCTCTGCTCGATGCTTTGCTCGTCACCAATGTCGACGAAGATCTGCGGGAAGACGCTGAGCTCAGACGTATCCGCCGCCGGAATGAACATCCCTGCCTGCGCCATCAGCGTGAGCAGGCCGACCGTCTTGAGAGCGACGGTCTTGCCGCCGGTGTTCGGCCCGGTGATCATCAGGACCCTGAATGACTCACCGATGGACAGCGTCAGGGGCACCACCGTGCTCTGGTCGAGCAGCGGGTGACGTGCGTCGTCCAGGCGGACGAGGTGCGTCGGATGCCCTGTATCTTCAGAATGCACCCGCTGACCAGCGCCGGAGGTGTCATGGAACCGCGGGCGGGTCGCCTCGATCGACCGCGCGTAGCGCGCCTTCGCGAGCGCGAGATCGACTTCCGCCACCGCCTGCACCATGCGGCGCAGGACGTCCGCCTGCTCGGCAATCTCGGCACTCAGCTCGTCGAGAATGCGGTTGATCTCCTGCTCCTCATCGAGCTGCCGCTCTCGCCAGGTGTTGTTGAGCTCAACGACATCGAACGGCTCGATGAACACGGTCTGCCCGCTGGCCGAGGTGCCGTGCACAATGCCGCGGACCACATTGCGCGCCTCCGCCCGTACGGGGATGACATAGCGTCCCTCGCGGACGGTAACGATATTCTCCTGAAGCGCGGCACCGACCCTGCTGCTCGAGCGAAGGTTCTGGAGGCGCTCGGTGACGCGGGAATGCGCTACCCTGACCGCCTTGCGCAGGCGCGCCAGCTCCGCGCTGGCGGTGTCGAGCACGTCGCCGCGCGGTCCGATCGACTGCTCAAGCGCCGTCTCGAGACGATGCACGTTCTCGATCGAGCCAACCAGCTCGAGCAGGTTCGGAAACCGCTCCTCATGGTCCGGCAGCTTGAGAAACGATCGCTTGAGCCGTCTCGCCGCACTGACCGTGTCGCCGACGAGCAGCAGCTCGGGCGGCTGAAGCCGCGCTCCCTTCTCGGCCTTCAGCACCAGCTCCCGGATGTCGCGCGCGCCGCCGACCGTGAAGTCCGGGAAGTTGTTGGTCAAATCGACCGCCTCGGCGGTGGTCGCGACCGACATCGCGGCCACCCGCCGGTCGGGCGTGGGCTGCAGATGCCTGGCGAGGTCGGCTGCCACCGAATACTGGCAGTGGACCGAGAGACGCCGCAGCACCTCATTGAACTCAAGTTTCTGGAGTACGGTGGAATCGATCACCTGGCTCACGTTCCCTGCTTCAGCTGCGATGGACGACGATACCGCGTCACGTCGTTATTCGTTCCGATTGCCCGCCGCGGCGGCGCGTTCCTGATTGACACGAACACATGTTCGAATTATACTCGGGCTAAACGTCGGGTTAGGCCAGAATCCTTACCCGCTCCCACCCGACACACTCGAAGGATGGCACATGCGAAAGCTGTCTGACCGTCAACAGGCAATACTTGACTTCATCAGTCAATTCCTCGACGAAAACGATTATCCCCCGACGATCCGGGATATCCAGCACGAGCTGGGTATCTCCTCGACCAGCGTCGTGGACTACAACCTGAAGGTGCTGGAAGAGCGCAGCTACATCCGGCGCAACCGGAACATCTCCCGGGGGATCGAGATCGTCGGTCGCACCGGCTCCCGGCCGACCACAGTCGAGGTTCCAGTCATCGGCTCTATCGCCGCCGGCCAGCCGATCCCATTCCCGGGCGACCTCGAAGGCTCGGAGCTTGCCGAGATCATAGAGCTGAGCCATGACCTTGCCCCCGACGGTGGCAACGACCTCTTCGGTCTTCGGGTGCGCGGACACTCAATGGTCGACGCGCTCATCAGCGACGGCGACATCGTGATCCTCAAGCGGCAGGAAACATGCGAGAACGGCGAGACCGTTGCCGTATGGCTCGAAGCTGAAGAGGAGACAACGCTCAAGACATTCTACCTTGAGGGCGCGCGGGTTCGGCTTCAGCCACAGAATGTGACGATGGAGCCAATTTACACCTCGGCGGACAACGTCCGAGTCCAGGGCAAGCTCGTGAGCGTGGTGCGCTCCATCCGATAGCGAGCCTGAACCCTTGCGAGTACCCGGAACCCCGCGCCCCACGGCGCGGGGTTTTTGCTATGGTTCGCGATGTAGTGGTGCGATACCGCCGACCCGACCAACGGAGCCAACAACCCGTGCTTTCCGCCCTCCTCACCTCTCTTGGACTCGCTCTGCCTGCCGGACTCAATGCCTGGCTCCCATTTCTGATCCTCGCGCTGGCTGACCGGTTCACCAGCGCGATCGAGCTCGATGCCCCATTCGACGTCATCTCGTCGACCCCGGGCCTTATCATCATCCTGCTGCTGCTTCCGATCGAGCTGATCGCTGACAAGATTCCCGGTGCGGATCATGTCAACGACATCGCGCACACGTTCATCCGCCCCGTCGCCGGCGCCATCCTGGCGGCTGCTGTCGCCGATGCCTCGAACGATCTCAACGTGTGGTTTGCCGGGCTCGTCGGCGTCGGCGCGGCGGGAGCGACCCACGCCATGAAGATGAGTACGCGACCCGTGATCACGGCATCGACCGCCGGTGTCGGCAACCCGATCGCCAGCATGGTTGAGGATCTCACCGCGACCGTCACAGCGATCATCGCGATCTTCCTGCCCTTGCTCATGATCATCATCATCCCAATCTTCGGTTTCGCACTGTATTCGTTCTGGACGCGTATGCGGCGAGGATCGGCGCGCCTGCGCTCCCTCGTTGGCCGAGGCACGTAGTTGCGTCGGATCGTATCAAGTTATATACTGCACATAGCATCATTAAGAGGAAGGTGTATGGATGGCTCCGGTACAGTTCAAGGACTACTACGCAATCCTCGGCGTCGACCGCACGGCGGATCAAAAAGAGCTCAAGCGAGCGTTTCGCAAGAAAGCTCGTGAGAGTCACCCCGACGTGAACCGGGACAACCCGGACGCCGAGACACAATTCAAGGACATCAACGAAGCCTACGAGGTGCTCTCCGACAGCGAAAAGCGGGCGATGTATGACCGCTACGGCGCGGACTGGCAGCGCTACCGCGACGCAGGGTTCGACGCGAGCAGCGGCCCAGGGCCTGGCGCTCCACAGGGTGCTCCTGGCGACTTCGAGCAATGGTTCACCGGCTCACCGGGCGGCGGCGGCTTCACCTACACCACGACGACGGGTGGAGGCGACACGGGCGGCTTCTCGGACTTCTTCAACCTGCTGTTCGGTCGGGACGGCGGCAGGCCCGGCGGGTTCCAGCGCGCGGTGACACCGGTGCGCGGGCAGGATCTCGAGGTCAACGCCACCATCGCACTTGAGGAGGCATACCGCGGCACGACCCGACGCCTCACGGTGCGCGCTCCGAAGGTGTGCGATCTCTGTGACGGCTCCGGTGTGGTTCGCGGCGCCATGTGCCCGCGCTGTGATGGCTCCGGCGAGATCCTCGAGCCCCGGACTATCGAGGTCAAAATCCCGGCCGGTGTCCGCACCGGATCGCGCGTCCGGGTGCGCGGTCAGGGCGGTCCCGGGCAGCACGGCGGCGCGGCCGGCGATGTCTACCTGATCGTTGCCGTGGCGGACGACGCCCGCTTCGAACGGTCGGGCGACAACCTCCGCACGATCGTCGAGGTGCCGCTCTACGACGCGGTCCTCGGTGGCGAGGTCCGTGTGCCCACCATGACGGGCCAGGTGGCGCTCACCTTGCCGCCGGAGACACAGAGCGGCAAGGTCTTCCGATTGCGTGGCAAGGGCATGCCCAGGCTTGGCAGGCCGAGCGAGCACGGCGACCTGCTGGCCCGCGCGGAAGTGGTGATCCCAACGCAGCTGAGCGAGGAAGAAAAGCGTCGCTTCACCGAGCTTCGGAATCTGCGACAATAGGTTAACGGACGCGCCGGACAGACCGGCCGTCCGTTTTCCGTGTTTACTCGCGCACCGAGCACAGACGGGCAGGAGCGATGACGGCAACAATCATTATGGGCGGCCAGTGGGGCGACGAGGGCAAGGGCAAGCTGACCGACGCGCTCGCAGCGAGCGCCAGCATGGTCGTCCGCGCGAACGGCGGCAGCAACGCGGGCCATACCGTGAAGACGGATGCCGGCGTGTTCAAGCTCCACCTCGTGCCCTCCGGCATCCTCAATCAGGACTGCCTGTGTGTTATCGGCGCAGGGGTGGTGGTCGAGCCGGACACCCTCATCCGCGAGCTCGACGATCTCGAGGCGCGCGGGATCGACACCTCTCGCCTGCGCATCTCCGACCGCGCCCATATCGTGATGCCATACCACCCCGAGCTCGACCGCCTGGAGGAGAAGCGCCGGGAGGACCTCAGCATCGGAACCACGCTCCGTGGCAACGGTCCGGCCTATGCCGACAAGATGTCTCGCCACGGCATCCGCATGGGCGACCTCATGAGCGAGAACGTGCTCAGGAGCCGCGTCCGCTGGGAGGTCGATCAGAAGAACGAGATCATCTCACAGCTGTACAAGGCGGAGCCGCTGGATGGTCGGGAGATCCTCACGCGTGCGCAATCCTGGGCCGAGCGGCTCGCGCGCTACATCCGACCAACCCAGGTCGACGTTCAGGACGCTCTGAGCGCCGGCGAGCACATTCTCATCGAGTGCGCGCAGGGCGCCATGCTCGATATCGACTACGGCACGTACCCGTTCGTCACCTCGTCATCGCCCACCGCCGCCGGTGCATGCCAGGGTGCTGGCGTGTCACCACGGCAGGTCGAGCGCGTGGTGGCCGTGTTCAAGGCCTACACCACGAGGGTGGGCGCCGGTCCGATGCCTTCGGAGCTCCTCGACGACACCGGCGAGCTCATTCGCAAGCGTGGCAACGAGTACGGCACCACCACCGGGCGCCCCCGTCGCACCGGCTGGTTCGATGAGGTCACGGCCCGGCAGACGGCCCGCATCAACGGTGTGGATGAGGTCGCGCTGACGCTTGTCGACGTGCTCGACGCCTTCGAAACAATCAAGACGTGCACCGCCTACCGCAAGGGCGACCAGGTGCTGCACCACCTTCCCGCCGTGCTGGAGGATGCCGAGAACGCTGATCCCGTCTGGTCCGAGCACGCCGGATGGTCCGGGGACACAACCGGTGCCCGCGCATACAGCGACCTGCCGGAAAACGCACGGGCCTATATCTCACACATCGAGGGTGTCCTCGATGCCCCGGTGCGCTACGTCGGGGTCGGCCCGGCCCGCGAGCAGCTCATCGACCGGCGCGCGTAGGAGCGAATCGCTTCTACTGCAGGAAATTCAGCTCGCGCGCCGCATCGCGATCCATCAGCGCCGCGATCGCATTCTCGGGCGGCACGCCGTCAAACATGACGCGGGCGATCTGGGCAGCTATGGGAAGCTCAACTCCCTTGACCTTGCCGAGGGCGAGTGCCGCCCGGGTCGTCGGCACGCCCTCGGCAACCTCCCGCAGCGACTGGAGAATCTCGGCAAGGTCGCGCCCTTCGGCCAATCCTCGGCCCACGGTGTGATTTCTCGATCGCTCGCTGTTGCACGTCGCCACCAGATCCCCAATGCCGGCGAGCCCCGCAAAGGTGAGCGGGTTCGCGCCACAGGCAATGCCGAGCCGCGCCATTTCCGCGATCCCGCGGGTGATGTACGCCGCCTTGGCGTTCTGGCCGGCCAAGAGTCCATCCGCGATTCCAGCACCGATGGCAATCACGTTCTTGAAGGCGCCGGCGATCTCAACGCCCGTGATGTCGTCGGATGTGTAGATACGAAATCTCGACGACATCAAGGCGGTGCGGACCATGTCCGCAATCGCCTCATTCGCAGCCGCGACCACCGCGGCCGCCGGCAGCCCGGCCGCGATCTCCCCCGCGAGGTTTGGTCCAGAGAGTGCGGCGATGCGAGCTTCCACACCGATCACCTCGGCCAATCGCTCGGATGGCGTCGTCAGCCCGACGGGATCCAGCCCCTTGGTGGCGGTGACGATTGGTCCCACGTATCCGCTGGTCGCGATCACCTCAGCAACTGTTGTCACGCCTGCCGACGGAACGGCGACCAGCACGCACTCCGGACCGGAGCGGAGCGCATCCATGGCGTCCCGCACCACGGTCACGGCCCTTGGCAGCTCGTAGCCGGGGAGAGAGACGGGGTGTCGCCGTGCCTGCGACAGCGCCCGGTGGACCTCGGCATTGCGCGCCACGAGCGTCACGTCCGAACCTGCCTGATGCGCCAGTCCCGCCAGCGTCGTGCCCCAGGCACCAGACCCGATGATCGTGACCCGCATCCGCCTCTCCTCTCCGCTCCGGCGCTGAGCCGGGGTCCGCTACACTTCTGCGCGAAGTCTATTCGACCCGTTGCGTGCATTGGAGACACCGATGGAGCTGCAGCTGCCTCTCGATAGCGTCGCGATCCGCGAGATCATCCCACACCGGTACCCGTTCCTGCTGGTGGACCGCATCGAGGCGCTGGAGCCCGGCAAGGCCGCCTCGGGCATCAAGAACGTATCCGCGAACGAGGAGTTCTTCCAGGGACACTTTCCCGACTATCCGGTCATGCCCGGGGTGCTCATCGTTGAGGCGATCGCCCAGGTGGGAGCGGTCGCCCTGCTCTCGCTCGACGAGCATGCGGGGAAGATCGCGTTTTTCGCCGGCATCAACAACGTGCGCTTCAAGCGCCAGGTGAAGCCAGGGGACACGCTCCGTCTCGAGGTCGAGCTCAAGCAGGTGCGCCGAGGCATCGGCTCGGGCGAAGGCGTCGCGACGGTAGACGGCGAGGTCGCCTGCAAGGGCGAGTTCATGTTCGCGATCGCGCCTGACCCAAACCGGACCTGATCGCGAGGGGCGTGACCGAACGTCCGCCCCACTCCGGGATGTCTGAACCGGGCAGACCGATCCGCCTGATATGCGACAATAGTCTCAGGCAATCAACGTAGAACATCCGCCGTATCGCGAACAGGCAAGGAGTCACGACGTGGCCGCTTCCGGACGGGTTATCGGAGGAATCCTCATCGCCGCGGGCATCATCCTTGGGATCGTGATCACGGTCTGGATCATGTCGGGTGTCAATGAGGGGAACCTGCGCGGGTCTGGCGCGGCGCTCGGCCTGGCGTTACTGCTGGGGCTGATCGTCCTCCCCCTCGTCGGCGGCGGAGGCTACCTTCTGCTTCGTGGCCAGTCCGAAGCCCGCGAGCTGGCGGTCATCGGTCAGCAGCGCAAGTTGCTCGATATGGTCAAGACGCGCGGCCAGCTCAACATCGACGATGCGGTGCTGGAGCTCAACTCCACACGAGACAAGGTGCAGGACTACCTCCACGCACTGGTGGGCCGCGGGCTCTTCAGCGGCTATGTCGATTGGGACAAGGGCATGCTCTACTCCGTCGACGCGAAGGAGCTGTCCGGTCGGTCGACCTGCCCCAATTGCGGCGGCCAGCTCGAGCTGGCAGGCAAGGGCCTGATCAAGTGCCCGTACTGCGGCGCGGAAATCTTCCTCTAGCGGTTCTTATCAGGAGGCTCGGAGATGACCGAACGAATTGAAGGGTTGCTCAACAGGATCCCGGGGTACACAGGATACCGGCGCAAGGAGTCGATGCGGGACGACGACAAGCGGCTACGTGACGAGATCGCGCGGGGCCTGTCGCAGTCTGTCGACAGTCTCACGCGTCTCGGAAGCCGTCTCGCCGCGGATCGCAAGCTGGATGCGATCTCGAGCGTAGAGGATGCCATCGCTCGTCTGCGACAACTAGAGAGCCGGGTCAGGACCGCGTCGTACGGGTACGGCGGCATTTTCTCCGACCGAAGTGTCGACGAGCACGCTCTCACCCAGCTCAAGCAGTTCGATGTCACGTTCCAGGACCGCGTCGACGAGATGAACGAGCAGATCACTGCGCTAGCCGGCGGAGACGCACCGGAGCGAGCCGAGTTCGAGGGTTTCAAGAGAACGATCGCCGAACTCAACACGTTGTTCGATGCCCGCGGCGACGTGATCGAAACGGCATCACCAACCAACGACCCGGATGTGCTCGCGCTTCTCGAGAAGCCACGCGTGATCAGTGATCAGGCCAGCCAGCTGCTCAGCATCCGTCGGGGTGGCACCGGCGCCATCCTCGGCGACAACTACCAGTTCACCGGTCATATCGCACTCACGTCGCGCGAGGGGCAGCCGGTGGTCACGCTCGCCGAGCTCGACAGCGGTCCCGAATGGCTGGCCGTGGTCGACGACGGCACCGAGGTCACGGCCTGGCGCGTGCGAGAGGCAACGGGTACGGAGGCGGCTCAGCCCGGCACCTCAGCCACGGCGGCGGTCGCGGGCCCACAGGGTACCGAATCAGGCGTGCCGGCGACGTATGATGTCACCGTGACCGGTTCCGGCGACGATGCAAATGTTCGGATTGGACTTGCCGTGGCTGGCAGGTATCGTGCGTATGAGGGATCCGGGGTTCCGCTGATCGACCTTCAGGTCTTCAGCACCGGCAACAGCGTTTCCTGACGGAAAGGACAATTACCAATGGCCATTCTCGATCGCATCTCACGTCTTGTTCGCGCGAACATCAACGACCTGATCGACCAGGCCGAGGATCCGGAAAAGATGATCGACCAGATCCTCCGGGACATGCAGTCGAACATCACCACGGCCCGAGCGCAGGTCGCCTCGATGATCGCCCAGGAGAAGGAGCTCGAGGCTGACGTTCAGGAGAGCGAGCAGCTCGTGCAGGAATGGAACGAGAAGGCGCGACGCGCGGTCGGAGCGAGCAAGGATGACCTCGCCCGCGAGGCGCTTCGCCGCAAGCATGACGCGTCAGAGAACCTGGCGATCTACCAGGAGCAGCACTCGACCCAGGAGCGTACGGTCGAGAAGCTCAAGCAGCAGCTGCAGCTCCTTGAGAGCAAGTACCAGTCGACGCTGAGCCAGCGTGACAGCCTGATCGCACGTCAGCGTCGTGCGCATGCCCAACAGAAGGTGGCGGATCGGGTCACCTCGCTCTCCCCGCTCGACTCCTCTTCAGAGCTTGATCGAATGGAGCGGAAGATTCGGAGCAACGAGGCTCGCGCCGCCGCGACCATCGAGATGGAGGACACCTCGGTGGATGCGCAGTTCCGCGAGCTTGACTACGACGTCGACGTGGAGAAGGAGCTCGAGGCGCTCAAGAGCGGCAAGGGAGCCTCCGATACAGCAGGAGCCCTTGAGGAAAAGAACGCCTGATACCACGCACGTTGGCGGGCTCCTGACGGAGCCCGCCAACGTGCGGCCGAGCGACCGTGGAGAGGACGGCAGATGGCTATTCTCGATCTCATCGAATATCCAAACGAAGCGTCAAACGAAATCGCGCACCGCATCCCGGAGGACGATTCCGGTGAGTTCCGGCTCGGGTCCCAGCTCGTCGTCCGCGAGAGCCAACGGGCGGTCTTTTTCCGCGACGGCAAGGCGCTTGACGTCTTCGGCCCCGGCCGCCACACGCTCTCCACAAACAACATCCCGTTGCTGACCGGGTTGCTGGGACTGCCCTTCGGCGGCGACAGCCCGTTCCGGGCCGAGGTCTGGTTCGTGTCGATGAAGGAGTTCACCGACATGAAGTGGGGCTCACAGCAGCCGCTCGTGTACCGGGACACCGAGCTCGGCATGGTCCGCCTGCGCGCATTCGGCACCTACAGCATGAAGGTGCGGGACCCGCAGGTGTTCATCAACGACATTGTCGGCAACCGTGGCGCATACCGAACCGCCGCGATCGAGGATTTCCTGCGCAGCATCATCCTGAACGAGTTCAACGACATGTTGGGCGACGTCCAGACGTCGATCCTCGACATCCAGCGGATGACGAAGGAGATCGCGGACGCCTCGCGCGCCGCGCTCGCGGACGACTTCAACCGGCTTGGTCTCGACCTCATCTCGTTCCAGATCAGCGCGATCACGCCGCCGGAAGAGGTGCAGCAGCGGATCGATGAGCGGTCCGGCATGGGCGCGATCGGCGATATGGGCGCGTACACGCAGTACAAGACCGCCCAGGCGATCGGCGACGCGGCGAAAAACGAAGGCGGCGGTGGCGATGCCACCTCCACCGGCGTCGGCCTCGGCGCGGGGCTCGGTATCGGCCAGGCAATGGCCGGCGCCATCGGCGGTGCTTACCAGCAAAGCCAGCAAGGACAGGCGCAGCCGCAGCAAGCGGTTCGGCAGTGCCCAAACTGCAACGCGACCATTCCCGCCAACTCGAAATTCTGCCCAGAGTGCGGAACCAACCTTGCTGGCAAGACATGCCCGGAGTGCGGCACCGCGAACGCGCCGGACGCAAAGTTCTGTACCAACTGCGGCACCAAGCTGGAGTGAGCCCTCGGCGCTCGCCAGTGTAGTCATAACGCCTTGAACCCGGGCCAAAAGCCCGGGTTTTCTGGTAAAATTAGGCGTTACGCACTGAGGTGCACCCACTTCGAGAATGAGCCAGGAGCACGACGCGTGGATATTGGAAACGTCAGAACTGCCAGCATCGAATCCGAGATGCGGCAGTCGTATCTCGATTACGCGATGAGCGTGATCGTGCAGCGGGCGCTGCCGGACGCGCGGGACGGTCTCAAGCCAGTCCACCGTCGCGTTCTCTACGCCATGCACCAGATGGGGATGCGCTCCAATACTCGCTACCGCAAGAGCGCCGGTATCGTCGGTGAGGTCATCAAGAACTTCCATCCCCACAGTGACACCGCCGCCTACGACACGCTCGTGCGCATGGCGCAGAGCTTCTCCCTGCGCTACCCGCTCGTGGACGGACAAGGCAACTTCGGCTCCATCGACGGCGACAGCGCCGCGGCGATGCGGTACACCGAGGCCCGCATGACGCCGATCGCCGAAGAGATGCTTGCGGACATCAACAAGCGCACCGTCGATGAGTACCCAAACTACGACGCGACGATGATGCAGCCAACCGTGATGCCGTCGCGCATTCCCAACATGCTCATCAACGGCAGCGCCGGCATCGCCGTCGGCATGGCGACAAACGTGCCGCCCCACAATCTCAACGAGATCGCCGATGCTGTCACGCACCTCATCGACAATCCGGACGCGACGATCGAGGAGCTGAACGCGATTGTCCCCGGTCCGGACTTCCCCACCGGAGGCACGATCCTCGGCCGCGAAGGCATCCAGGCGGCGTACGCCACCGGCCGTGGTCGCGTGGTCATTCGCGCCAAGGCGTTCATCGAGGAGATGGAGCGCGGCAACCGCAACCAGATCATCGTCACCGAGCTGCCCTACCAGGTGAACAAGGCGAACCTGCTGGAGCGCATCGCTGATATGGTGCGGGATGGCAAGCTTGACGGAATCTCGAACCTCCGCGACGAATCCGACCGCTCGGGCATGCGCATGGTGATCGAGCTCAAGCGTGATGCGCAGCCGCGCAAGGTGCTGAACAACCTGTTCAAGCACACGGCCCTGCAGCAGACCTTTGGCGTCAACATGCTGGCGCTGGTCGAGCGAGGCACGCAGCCGCGCGTGCTGACGCTCAAGCGCGCGCTGCAGGAGTTCATCACGCACCGCCAGGAAGTCATTACCCGGCGGACCGAGTTCGAGCTCGAGCGGGCGCGCAACCGCGCGCACATTCTTGAGGGACTCAAGATCGCCCTCGACAACATCGACGAGGTGATCAGCACCATCCGGCGGTCGCGGACGACCGAGACCGCGCGCCGGAACCTGATGAAGGGCTTCAAGCTCTCCGAGATTCAGGCGAATGCCATTCTCGACATGCGGCTGGCTCGCCTTGCCGCCCTGGAGCGCCAGAAGATCGAGGATGAGTACAAGGAGGTCATGCTCGAGATCGGACGCCTCGAGGAGCTTCTGGCGAAGCCGGAGCTGATCCTCGGGCTGATCAAGGACGACCTGACCGACCTCAAGGAGAAGTACGGCGACGAGCGCCGCACGCGCATCCAGAACGTGTCCGGGGAGATGAGCGAAGAAGATCTCATCCCCGAGGTCGACGTGCTCGTCACCATCACCAATCGCGGCTACGTCAAGCGGATCGCTGATGAGACGTACCGCACGCAGCGACGCGGCGGGCGCGGCGTGACAGGCGTGACGATGCGGGACGAGGACGGCATCCAGCACATCCTCAGTGCGAATTCGCACGACTCTCTGCTCGTCTTCACCAATCGAGGCCGCGTCTACCAGATCAAGGTCTACGAGCTCCCGGATGCCGGCCGCACGGCGAAGGGGCTGCCGATCGTCAACGTGATCAACATGCAGCCGGACGAGAAGGTCGCGACGCTGCTCAAGGTGCGCAACCACGATCCCGGCCAGTTCCTCTTCTTCACGACCCGGCATGGCCGCGTCAAGCGGACGAGCCTCGACCAGTTCCGTCAGGTGCGATCGAACGGCCTCGCGGCGATCACGCTGGACGATAGCGACGAGCTGGCATGGGTCAAGATCACCAATGGTGAGTGCGATGTGATCATGGTCACACAGAAGGGCATGTCGATCCGATTCAACGAGTCGGATGCGCGCTCGATGGGTCGCACGGCCGCCGGCGTCATCGGTATCCGCCTCGACGATGACGACCGTATTATCGCCTTCGACGTGATCGAAGGAGACAAGGACCTGCTGGTGGTCTCGAAGCTCGGCATGGGCAAGCGCACGCCGATCGAGCAGTATCGCGTGCAGAGCCGTGGCGGCAAGGGCATCCAGGCAATGCGCCTGACCGACAGGACGGGCGAGATCATGGGGGCCGGCATGGTCACCGACGAGGACGCCGTGATGTTGATGAACACCTCAGGCATCGCGATCCGCATCGCGGCGCGGCAGGTTTCCCGCATCGGACGAGCGACGCAGGGCGTCAAACTGATGAAGCTGGGGTCCGGCGAGGAGGTGGCGTCGATGACAATCATCGAGCCGAGGGACCCGACCAGCACAGCCCAGCTGGGCGATCTCGAGGAGTCCGAGCTGGGCGCCGAGGGAGCGGAGCCCGCCAGCTAGGACTGGTACACAGCCCGACACCCGAAACGGCCCTCCAGGTTTCAACCTGGAGGGCCGTTTCGCATGCTCGCGGTTCCTCGATATGCGCGGATTGTGTCCGCCCTCGCCGCGATGCAAACGAGCCAATCCTGGTTCATCGCGCGATGGACGCCTCGGTCTTGCCTGTCAGGTGGTTGAGCCGCAGCACGTCGACCTGCCGCATCCAGCCGCTCATCGCCGGCAGTACCACCACCAGGCCGATAGCCGCCACGACCACCGTCGCGAACAGCGCCATGCCTGCCTCACCCACGCCGACCGGGAAGATGCGCTCCTGGCGCACCAGGGTCACGAACAGCACCTCGAACGCGACCGCCGCCGGGGCGACGAAGATGGTGTAGGCCGGTGGAAGGAGCGAGGCGATCAGCGTGAGGGCCGTCGCCATTCCGAAAATGAGTCCGGTGACCGGCAAGGCATTCTCGAGCCCCGCGAATTCTGTCGCGCTGGTCAGCAGCGGCACGAGCATGGCTGCTGGCAGAAACAGGAGCGGCGCGGATTCGGGATCCTGGCGGGACACCCATGCGGTGAATACCGCGATGCCGGTGAGGGCCGCCAGTACACCGAGCGTCGAGAGGAGCGCCGCGTAAACCGTGCCATGGGCGCCATCCAGGTAGGGGACCCGAACGGTGCTTTGGCGAATCACCAAAAACGGGAACAGCACCAGCATTGTCGAAAGGTTGACGCCGACTGAGGCTCGCCATCCCTGCCCCACTTCGCTTCCGTTGAACGCCGCGAGCAGAAGACTCGGCAAGATCAGCGGTACCACGAATGCGACGGAAAACTCGCCGGTCACGCTGGCAACCAGAAACGAGAGCATGAACGACGCGGTCGCTACGATATCCGGGGCAACCAGAGTCGAGATATGTCGCCAGCCGGGAAGCACGAATTGCGCCGGTTGTCTCTGGGATGCCGTTCGCGGAAGGGTATCCTCGGCGAACGCCGTTCGCGTGACACGGTCATCCGGTGGCTGCTGGCGGGTTGGCGCGTGCTGCGTCACCAGGTCCTCGCCTCGCCGCCCATGCGGCTGACGGCGATTGCGCCGCGCGGGCTGCGGCATGTAACGGGGCTCTTCCGAAGGGCGGGGCGGCATGCGGGGAGGTCTCCTCCATCGTCGAGCGGCACCGGCGGCGAGCCGATCCGGGTACGGTCTCGCCATGGTAAATGTACGTACGAAGCGAGCGCCAGCGTGGCGGTCCGAGTGCTGCCACCGATTGCCGGTATGCGATCATTTGACACGGAGCAGCCTTGACGGCATATCCGGGAGCGAGGAAGAAGGGTTCGAGATGACGAGAGGCATATGAGCGAGATCTACGATGCCATCCCCGATCCCGTCATCGATGTCGCAACCGTGCTCTTCTGGTGCGCGCTTTGGCTCGTCGGCGGCTTTTACCTGGCACGTTTCGCACGGGACTGGGTCCAGCGGGCACTCTCGACGCGATCCATGGGCTGGAGCGGCACGGTTCTGGTCAGCAGGCTCGTCTCCATCGCCATCCGCATCCTCAGCGTCCTGCCTGTGCTCAACCTGCTGGGTGTCTCCGGCACGGGCCTGCTCGCCGTCATCAGCGCGTTCACGGTCGCCATCGGCCTGTCGTTGCAAGACGTGCTCAAGAACTTCTTCGCCGGGATCTACCTGCTGCTCGAACGGCCCTTCAAGGTCGGAGACCGGATTGTGGTGCGCGATGTCTTCGGGCAAGTGCAGGGCATCGATATTCGCACGACGCACATCAAGAACGTCGACAATGAGCTCGTGCTCGTTCCGAATGCAACGATCTTCACCGAGATTCTGCGAAACGACACCTACTTCGGTGTACGTCGCGTCGAGCTGACGATCAGGACCGAATCGCGAACAGTCAGTGACGTGCGAGATCGAGTGACCGAGGCGCTTGGGTCGACGAAAGTCGTCAAGCAGCCGATCCCAGAGCCGCGCATTATCTCCCGTGATGCCACGCACCTGACGCTGAAGAGCTCGCTGGTGATCGACAACACCGACACGGCTCAAAATGAAGTGGCGCAGGCGGTGATGGACGCCCTGCCTGGCGACACAATTGAGGTGGCGTCGAAATGACAAGACCTCGGCGCATCGGTCTGCTCGGCGGTACCTTCGACCCGGTGCATATCGCCCACCTGCACATCGCCGCCTGTGCCAAGCACGAGCTCGCCCTCGACGAGGTGCGATTCATCCCCGCCGGATCACCGCCCCACAAGCCGAATCAGCCCGTGACAGCCGCCCCGCTTCGCCTTCGCATGCTGGAGCTCGCGATCGAGGGTGTGCCCTGGTTCCGTGTCGACCCTGTTGATCTTGGCGAGCATGCTCCCTCGTACACAAGCGACCTGCTTGCGAGAATTCGCGAGCGACACCCCGACGACCAGCTCTGGTTCATCATCGGCGGTGATTCCCTTCGCGACTTCCCGGGTTGGCATGAGCCAGAACGCATCCTCCAGCTGGCACGGCTCGCCGTCGCCGAGCGTCCAGGTTCTGACTCGGCGCGGGTGCTTCAGGACGCCACCGCGGTCGACCTTGCGGCGTGCACAGACGTGTTCTCCAGCGTCCCGATTGATCTCTCCTCCACGGTGATCAGGCGGCGCCTCAAGGAGGGCCAGCCGGTCGACTGGCTGGTGCCCCGCCCGGTTCTTGAATTCATTGAGAAAAACGACATCTATCGGTGAGAACTGGCGTCGAGCGTGGAAGCGTGCTCTATACTGTGCGGGGCTCAGCCGTCACAGCCGTGACGACTCGCGATGACCTCAACCCGTGGCTCTTCGGAGGGACACTGTGCAAGTTCGCCCGTGGCAGAGATTGATCGTCGTAATTCTGATAACGATCCTGGCGACATGGATCGCCATGCCCGGCCATTCCTGGGACATTGGAAGCTATCGGGAAAACCACCCAGTCCGTCTCGGCCTCGACCTCCAGGGCGGGCTGCAGGTAACGCTTCAGGCCGATCCTCCCGTGGGTGTCACGGTCGACTCCCGCCTGCTGGACGGCACCCGCGACACGCTTGAGCGTCGCGTGAACGCGCTCGGCGTGAGCGAGCCACTCGTCCAGACGCGTGGCAGTGACCAGATCGTCGTGGAGCTGCCCGGCGTCGAAAATCCGGACCAGGCAATCGATGTCCTCAAGGACACAGCGTTGCTCGAGATCGTCGACCCCATGGGTCAGTACCTGCAGCCAGGAACCGTCGTCACGACGTCCCTTGGTGGGCCGAGTACTGCCACGACCGGAGAAGCGACCCCGTCAGCGTCGCCAGTAGCGTCGCCCGCCGCTGCTTCAGCCGAGAGCCCACCCCCTACCGATGGCAACGTCTATGAAACCATCGTCAGCGGTTCGGACCTGACCGACGCCTACGTCACCACGACACAGACCGGCCAGGTCGCCGTCGCCTTCGAGCTGACCAGCGACGCCGGCCGCACCTTCCACCAATACACCAGCACGCATATCGGGAGCCCGATGTCGATCGTGATCGACAAGACGGTGATCTCGTCGCCGCAGATCAACGCGGCCATCTCTACTTCCGGCATCATTGAGGGCGTAGGCGCGGACGAAGCGCAAACGCTCGCCCTTCAGCTGCGGGCAGGTGCGCTCGGTGTGCCGATGGAGGTCGTCTCCAGCCGGACGATTGGTCCCTCGCTCGGACAGACCTCGATCGATCGCAGCGTCGTCGCCGGCGTGCTCGGGCTCGCGGCGGTCGGCCTCTTCATGATCCTCTTCTACCGGATACCCGGGCTCATTTCGGTCGTCGCGCTGTTGATCTACACGGCGCTGGTGTTCGCGCTGTTCCGGGTCATACCGGTCACGCTCACACTCGCCGGCATCGCAGGATTCATCCTCTCGATCGGCATGGCGGTCGACGCCAATGTGCTCATCTTTGCCCGGCTCAAGGAAGAGCTCCGCGCTGGGCGGAAGATTACAAGGGCCGTCGAGGCCGGGTTCGACCACGCGTGGCCCTCGATCCGCGACTCCAACGTGTCGACGATGATCACCTGCGTCATCCTCTACTGGTTCGGCCAGTTTACTGGCGCGACGATCATCACCGGGTTCGCGCTGACGCTGTTCGTCGGTGTTGCCGTCAGCATGTTCACCGCGATCTTCGTCTCGCGCACGTTGCTGCGGGTCGTGCTCGAGAGCGGACTGATACCCAACGTCCAGTGGCTCGGGATAGACCGCGACGAGCTCGAGAGCAATACGGGACCTCGCGCCACCACGCCCGGAGCGGACGCATGAACCATCTCGCATCACGACGGTACATCTGGTTCCTGATCTCGGCGGTGCTGCTGCTGCCGGGGATCATCTCGCTGATCTTCAACGGCCTGCAGTTCGGCATCGATTTTACCGGGGGCTCTGCCTGGGAGGTCCAGTTCGAGCAGGAGGTCGATGTCTCGGACATCCGCTCGGTGCTCGCCGCGAACGGCCGCACCGAGGCACAGGTGCAGCAGGTCGGCAGCCAGGATGAGCATCGGTACCTTATCCGGATCCAGGAGCTCCAGCAGTCGTCAGCCGAGAAGGACACGCTCACCAACGCGCTGGAAACGCTGGCGCCGATGAATCCGAAGGGAGAGTCGCTGGTGACCGTCGGCGCCTCGGTCGGCGCCTCGATTCGCAACCGATCCATTCTCGCCGTGTTCGCTGCTGCGATTGGCGTGCTGCTCTACATCACGTGGGCATTCCGGAACACTGGCAACCCGCTTCTTTACGGAACCTGCGCGATCGTCGCCATGCTCCACGATGCGATTTTCGTGCTCGGCGTGTTCTCCATCCTTGGCGTGGTGGCGGATGTAGAGGTCGACGCCCTCTTCATCACCGCGCTCCTGACGGTGATCGGATTCTCGGTCCATGACACGATCGTCGTGTTCGACCGCATGCGTGAGAACCACTTGATCGACCCGGGCGCGCCGCTTGCGGACATTGTGAATCGCTCGCTGGTGCAGACGCTCGTGCGGTCGCTGAACACATCGGTGACGGTGGTGTTCACCCTGGCGGCACTGCTGCTCTTCGGCGGGGAGTCGACCCGGAACTTCGTGCTCGCGCTCCTGATCGGCGTCATCGCCGGCACGTATTCATCCATCTTCAACGCGAGCCAGCTGCTCGTTGCCTGGAGCGAGGGCGAAATCCAGCGAGCCTGGCGGCGGGTCACCCGTCGCTCCGAGCCAGGAATCGAGGGTGTCAGCTCGTCGTGACCTCGCTGCCATTCCGGAGTCCAGTGTGCCAGAGACAACCATGACAACGGAGCGGCGGCGCATCGGCGTGATCGGTGGCGGCTTCGCGGGGCTCACTGCCGCGTACCGCCTCGCGAAAGTCGGCCACGACGTGACGCTGTGGGAGCGAAACCAGTACGGCGGGCAGGCGGGAACGTTCCCCGTCGCGGACACGGAGCTGGAGAACTTCTACCATCACCTCTTCCGCAGCGACCGGGCGATCGCCGAGTTGGCGGAGGAGCTCGGAATCGGCGACAAACTGCACTGGCTCCCCTCCAATGTGGGCTATTTCACTGACGGCAGGATCTACCCGCTGAACGGTGCGGTGGACGTTCTTCGCCTCGGTTCCATCCCGCTGATCGACCGCATTCGACTTGGCGCGGTCACGTTCTACCTGCAACACAGGAAGAACTGGAAGCCCTACGAGCGCGTCACGGCGCATGAGTGGCTCCAGCGCGCGCTCGGCAAGCGAGCGTACGACAAGACGCTCGGCGCCCAGCTCCGCGCAAAGTTCGGCACCCGGTACGCCGAGGTCGCGATGGTCTGGTTTTGGGGCAAGATCTGGCTCCGCACCACCTCGCGATCCAACCCGCTGGAGCAGGAGAAGCTCGGGTATTTCGAAGGCAGCTTCCGCACCATGGTCGACGCACTGGTCCGTGCCTGTGGAGATACGGGCGTCGACATGCGCCTCGGAGCAACGATCACCGACCTTGGGCGCTCCGAGCAGAGCGGCAAGTGGATCGTGGCGACGGCGGACCGGCGCGAGCAGGAGACCTTCGACGCGATGATCGCCACGGTTCCGTCTCCCGTCTTCCAGAAGATGGTGCCGGGCTTGCCGGCGGAGTACACCGCCAAGCTCAACGCGCTCGACTACGAGGCGGCGGTGGTCGCGATCCTCGAGCTCGAGCAACCGCTCACGGACATCTATTGGCTGAATATCGCCGACGATGACATGCCCTTCACCGGCATCATCGAGCACACGAACTTCGTCGATCCGTCGGTGTATGGCGGGCGTCGCTTCGTCTACCTGAGCAAGTACCTCGAGCCAGACCACCCCTACTTCAGCCTGCCCGACGGCGAGCTGATCCGCGAGTACGTCCCCTACCTCAAGCGAGTCAACCCGGCCTTCGACGAGAGCTGGATTCGCAACACGTGGGTGTTCCGCGAGCGAGCCGCCCAACCGATCGTGCCACTCAACTACTCGAGCGTCATCCCGCCGCATCGGACGCCGCTGCCGGGGCTTTACCTCGCCAACACCACCCAGATCTACCCGGAAGACCGGGGAACAAACTACAGCGTCCGGCTTGGCAATGACATTGCAAGGCTCGTCGACGAGGACCTTCGCCAGTCAGGATAGAGAATCATCGACGGCGCCACTTCGCGACCTTGCCATCCATGATGTGCTCGGTCTCCCCTGCCCCTTCGAGGTAGGACAGATAGGCGCCGATCGTCGGGCGCAACAGGTAGTAGGAGATGTGGCCGAGCATCGGCACGTCCATGCGCTCGAATACAACCTCCGCGAGTTGCTCCAGCGAGAGCGGTTCGGTGAGTGACAGGCGGATGACGTCGAGGGTTTCCTCAACGATCGCCCTGTTGCGTTCGACCAGCTCTGCGATGCCATGCTCCACCGGGCCATGGCCCGGCACGACGTGATCGCATTCGATCTCCAGCGCGGCGCTCATCGAGGCGATGTGGTTGCCGAGATCAAACAGGTACGGGATGCGGTACTTTTCGATTGCAGCGTCGGGGAATACGACGTCGGCGCAGAAGAACACGCCATCGACCAGGTAACCCACCTGGTTCGGTGAGTGTCCCTTCAACGGCACGACGTCGACATCGACGCCGGACACCTCGATCCTTCCCGGCTCGACAATGGCGTCAACGGGAGACGGCTGCGCGAGGACGAATCGCTCGCGCAGCGCAGCCGGTGGGGCGGCCCCACCGTAGAGGAAGATCGGCTGCAGCTCCGGGTTCCGCAGTACCGACGCCTCGACTGAGGACGCGTACACCGCCGCGTCTGTGCGCCGCGTGACGAACGCATGCCCGCCGAAGTGATCGGCATGCGCATGCGTGGTCAGGATCGCCTCGACGGTAGCGTCCATCTCCTCGCGCACGAATCGGAGCACCTTGCGAGCGTTGCCCTCGTTTGCGCCGGTATCGACGAGAATCACCCCACCGGGATCGCCGCTCCTGATGATTCCGACGTTCACGCCACCGGTGAAGACACCAACCCGGTCAGTCAGTTGCTCGAGCACGGCTCCTCCGAATGGTGACCGCAGAATCAGAGTGCAACGTATACTTCTCGGGCAATCTACCACAGGCATCTTCCGCTGCTGGCAACAGAAAGGCGAGCATCCGTGCGGCACATCGTCGAGGTTGGGCAATTCGAGCGGACATGGGTGGAGCAGCTGTTTGCGCGAGCGGACCAGATGCGCTCGGTGCGCGCCAGTGACGGTCTTCTCGCCGATCGCATCCTGGCGACGCTTTTCTACGAGCCGTCCACCCGCACGCGGCTCAGCTTCGAGAGCGCGATGCTCCGCCTTGGCGGGCAGGTGATCTCGACCGAGAACGCACGCGAGTTCTCGTCGGCCATCAAGGGCGAGACGGTGGAGGACACGGTGCGTATCGTCGCAGGGTACGCGGACGGCATCGTGATTCGACACCACGAGCAGGGCGCGGCCGCACGCGCCGCCCGGGTCGCGCCGGTACCGATCGTCAACGGCGGTGACGGGCCGGGCGAGCATCCTACCCAGGCGCTCCTCGATCTCTACACGATCCGCCATGAGCTCGGCACGATCGACGGGCTCACGATTGCGCTGGTCGGTGATCTTCGCTATGGCCGCGCCGCCCGATCGCTGGCACTGCTTCTCGCGATGTCACGAAACACGCGCCTGCTCTTCGTCGCTCCACCGGCGGTGCCGATGGGAAGTGATGTCAAGAACAGCCTGGACAGCGCCGGTGTGCGGTGGGAGGACGTGCAGGATCTGCCCACGGCGCTCGGCGAGTCCGATGTGGTGTACCAGACACGCATCCAGCGGGAGCGGTTCGCGACACCCGCCGAAGCCCGTGCGGCTGAAGGACATTACATCATTGGCGCGGAGGCAATGCGCCACTTGAAGACGGACGCAATCCTGCTCCACCCACTCCCCCGTGTCGATGAGATTTCGCCCGACGTCGATGCCGACCCGCGAGCAGCCTACTTCCGGCAGGCGCGGAACGGTGTCTATGTCCGCATGGCGCTCCTGCATGAATTGATCGGCGGCACTACGGCCGAATGATGTCCGGTCCCTCGCTGTGAAGGGTGCGCACACGCTCCCAGCGGAGTTTCTCCCCCTGGCGACGATGGAGCATGGCGGTTCCACCGAGTCCAATGATGACGATCGCGAGCACGGCGAGCACCTGCACCACACCAAAAAGGTCGGCGAAGGCGGCCGCGAAGAAGATCGGCACGAACGACGCGGTGTTTGAAATGGTGAAGAAGGTCGCGTAGACACGCGCGCGGACATCCTCGTGCGAGCGCTCCTGCAGCATCGTCTGCGAGGGCACGAGTATGAAGGCGTTGCAGAGGCCCAGCGCGGTAGCGAAGGCGGCCGCTACCATCGTCACCAGCCATACCGGCGCGTAGCCGTCGATCCACATGCCGTCCATCATGTATCGTACAGCCGCCAGACCAGCAAGCATGACACCGGCAAGGGTGAGCGCGATGTCGATCAGCCAGCCGCGCCCAAAGCGGCGGACGACCCGAGGCACGATCAGGACGCCGACCAGCACGCCCAGGCCGGCGGGCGCGACGATGTAGCCGATGTCTTCCTTGCCAAGACCGATCACGCCGGAGATGAACTCCGGCCCGAGCGCGGCGATCATCAGGAAGGTGGTCTGCGCGAGCGTGAGGTAGCCGATCGCCCGCATCAGGATCGGATCCTGAAGAATGTAGACCAGGCCCTCCTTGATGTCATCGACTACCATCTGCAGGCCGAAGCTTGCCTCGTCGGCCGGCGCTTCTCGGTTCGGCGTAGCGGGAATCGTCATCACCACGGCGGCGCAGGCGAGATAAATCACCACGGTCACCGCGAACAGCAGGTCGATGCCGAGCAGCTTCGCGAGGATCGGGCCCGCCGCGGCGAAACCGATCAGCTGTGCGGCCGTGAATGTGAGGTTGAAGAGCGCGTTTGCCGAGACGAGCTGGTTGCGTGGCGTGACGATGGGTATCGTCGCGCCGAGCACGGGTGCGAAGAACTGCCCAGCGATGCCGAAGAGGAATGTGACGATGTAGTACGCCGCGAGGATCGTCTCCGGATGCCACTCGGGTCTGATCAGCAGGAAGAGAAGCACCGCGACGGCGCGGGCGACGTTGAGCACCGCCATCAGGATGCGCTTGTTGACGCGGTCGGCGACCACGCCAGCGACAGGTCCGAAAAGGACCGCTGGCAGCGAGAACGACAGGATCACCAGGCTGATCGCCGTGTTCGCCTGCGCTACGTCGTGCGCCTCGACCACGCTTCTCACCCGCAACAGCAGGGAGAAGTTGATCATGTTCTGGGCGACCTGGGTGATCGCCTGCACGAGCCAGAGACGGAGAAACGCGCCGTTTCCAAGAACAGCGCGAATCGAATCCTCTCGTGGGCGTGCTTCTGCCGTCGCGCTCATCCTCCGGTGCCGGTCGCGTCGGGCGGCGCATCCGGCCCTCGCGCGATGAACGACTTCAGTCGCTTCTCCACCGTGCGGCGCGGTAGCAGGACGCGTCGTTGGCAGGTGCGGCAGCGCAGCCCGATATCCGCGCCGAGCCGCACCACCTCCCACTCATACGATCCGCAGGGATGCGGCTTGCGCAGGCGAACGACATCGCCCATGTAGAACGGGGTTGGCTCCCGCAGCACCATCGATGGTGTCCCGCGCTCGATACGCTACATCAGCCCGGGGATCTTCATCCCGCCGGTAAGCGCGCCCATCTTCTCCTCGGACAGAGCCGCCGCCTTCTCGAGCGCATCCTGGACCGCCGTGAGCACGAGGTCCTCGAGCATCTCGACATCCTCAGGATCGACCGCTGACGGGTCGATCTTGATCGACTGCAGCGCGCGCTGCCCATTCGCGGTCGCCTTCACGACCCCACCGCCAGCGGTACCCTCGACGGTCGCCTCTTCCAGCTCCTGCTGGATCTTGGCCATTCGCGTCTGCATCTGCTGGATCATCTTCATGCTCGGCTGCATGGTCATTCCTCTCGTGGACGTATAGGGCAATCGTGCGGCCCGGAACCGCGCCGGTGCTCAAAGTATAGCGGAGACGAGTCAGGAGGCCCTCGCACGGGGCTGGTAACGCTGTGATCGCGCGATCATCTCGCGTGCGGTGTCAATCGACGCGGTGGTGACCGGCTCGCCATCGAGCATCGCCGCGATCTCGTGTTCGACCTCGGTGTCGTGCAGATCGGCGACGACGGACACCACCCGGCTGTCGACCTCCGCCTTCGAAATCTTTGCATGGCGGTGAGCCATCGCCGCAATCTGCGGCAGATGCGTGATCACGATCACCTGGTGCCGCTCGGCGAGGTCGCGAAGCCGCTCGCCGACCACCTGCCCTGTGCGACCACCGACCCCAACGTCGATCTCGTCGAAGACGAGCGTCGGCGTGGCGTCGTGTTCGGAGAGCACCGACTTGAACGCGAGCATGATTCTCGCGGTCTCGCCGCCAGAGGCGATTCGGCCGAGCGGCTTCGGTGCCTCGCCCCGATTCGGCGCGACGAGGATCTCAACGTCGTCTATGCCCGTGCGATCGAAGCGAACGTTGCGGCGCTCTCCGTCGATCTCCACATCCAGCCCTGTCGGATCGTCAATCTGGTCGACACTGATCTGCACCACACCGTTCCCCATGCGGAGCGACGAGATACTCTCTTCGATCTCGGCGGAGAGGCGGCGGGCGGCTTCGCCGCGAAGCCGGGATAGCTCCACTGCCCGGGCGCCGAGCCGCGACTCCTGCGACGCCAGGCGCGTCTGCAGCGCCTCGGTGTCATACTCGTCTCCACTGAGTGACTGCAACTCGCGCTCTGCTTCGTCACGGTAGGAAAGCACACCCTCGATCGTGGCGCCGTACTTCCGCTTTAGCGTGCGGATGAGCTCGAGACGATCCTCGACCTCCGCGAGTCGCTCCTCGTTCACCTCAAGGGTGTCGACGTAGTTTCTCAGGTCGCGGCCGAGCTCCTCGGCAAGTACCGCGACCTCGGAGAATCGCTCGCCCAGCGAAGCTGCCGACGGGTCGACGTCGACAACCCGGGTCATGCCCTGCTCTCCCCGGCGAAGCGCGGTCGACACGTCAGAGCCGTCGATCTCCACGCTGTCGCTGCCGGCAAGGAGTGTCAGGACTCGCATTGACTCCTCCCGAAGCATTTCCGCATTCCCGAGGACTCGCTGCTCCTGGAGCAGCCTTTCGTCCTCGCTGGGCTGGACACTGGCCTCGTCGATCTCCTCGATCTGAAACGCAAGCAGATCTCGCCGTTGTTCCCGTTCCCGCTGGCCGGTCGCCAGCGAGGTCAAACGCCCACGAAGATCGCTCACTGATTCGGCAAGCTCGCGCACCTCTCCAGCCAACCGGTCAAGACCGGCATAGCGGTCGAGGATGCGTCGCTGCTCGTCCTTCCGGCGAATGGTGAAGTGATCAGATTGCCCGTGGATATCGACAAGCAGGTCCCCGATGTCGCTCAGGACCCCGACCGTGACCATCTGGCCGTTGATGCGAGCGACGGAACGCCCACCCGTCTGGATCTCCCGGGTGATCACCAACTGCTCGCCATCCTGGTCGATCCCCTGCTCCTCGAGCAGTGCCACGATCGACTCGCGAGGCGTGTCCGAGAGGTCGAACAGCGCCTCGATGCGTGCCCGGCGGGCACCGGTGCGGACCACATCGGCCGACGCTCGGTCGCCGAGCACCAGCCCGAGAGCATCCAGCAGGATCGACTTGCCAGCGCCGGTCTCACCCGTCAGCACGTGCATGCCGGGGCCGAACTCGATCCGTGTCGATGCGATGATGGCGAAATCGGTAACGGCAATCTCGATCAGCATAGGCTCATTCTGCGCACGTCGGCTTGACAAATAGACAGCGGTGGCACCAGAAAATGGTACCACCGCGCTGTCGCATGTTCGCTGCCGAGGACGTGTTCTCGCCTACTCCGGAATCGCATTCAGGACGGCCGCCGGGCGGATCGGAAGATCCGTGATCCGAGCGCCGATGACGTCGCGGATCGCGTTGGCGACGGCCGCCGGACCCGGGATCGCCGGGGGCTCGCCAATGCCCTTCGCGCCGTACGGCCCTTCATCGGACGCGACCTCGACCAGCAGGACGTCGATCGGTGGGATCATGTCCGCTCGTGGAAGCGTGTAGTCCAGCAACGAGGAGGCATCCGGGCTGCCGTCTTCGCTGTACCGGATGCCCTCGTAGAGCGCCCAGCCGATGCCCTGTGCGACACCGCCATGGATTTGGCCCTCGACCGCGGCCGGGTTGATCGCGAAGCCCACATCCTGCGCGGCGGCGTAGTTGACCACCTTCACCTGACCGGTGGCGTCATCGACCCTCACCTCGGCCAGATGGGCGGCGAAGCCGGGAGCGACGTTGCTGATCGCCGAGGCGCCCCGGCCGAGTACCGGGCCTCGCCCGCCGGCCGTCTTCATGCCGAGCGACGCGACTTCCTTGAGCGAGAGCCCGGATTCCGGCACACCCCTGACGCGGACAAAGCCGTCCACGAGCTCGAGGTCATCCACCGACGCTTCGAGCTGCTGCGCCGCGATCTCCTTGATCTGCTGCACGGCGTCGTCAGCTGCCTTCTTCACGGCCACACCCACGGTGTACGTGATCTTTGATCCGCCGGTGCCACCCGCATAAGGTGCCGCATCGGTGTCTGCCGTGCGGACATTGACCTGATCGGCACCGACGCCGAGCGATTCCGCCGCGACCTGCGCGAACGTGGTGTTGGTACCGTTCAGGTCGACCGAGCCGAGCATCACCGTGAGCTTGCCATCCCCGTCGAGGCGGCAGGCGGCTGTCGCCGGCTCCAGGCCGCCCGGCCAGCCACCCACGGCCAGCCCGATGCCGGAGCCCTGCGCCCTGCGCTGCTCGCGCTCCTTCCAGATCGGGTGCTCACGGAGCATCTCGAGTGTTTCCTTGAGCCCGACGCGCGGCCAGCGGGCGCCGTTGGGGCGCTCGTCCCCCTCGGTCACACAGTTCTTCAGCCGGATGTCGAACTGGTCCATGTCGAGCTTGCGCGCCATCTCATCCATCGCGGACTCGATCGCGAACGACGCCTGCTGCGCGCCCGGCGCACGGTACGAGCCAGAGCTCGGACGGTGCGTCTGCACCTCCCAGCCCTTGATGCGCAGGTTCGGGAAGCGGTAGTAGCCGCCAAGCAGGATGCCGGCGATGCTGAGCGGTGAGCCGGATGCCGCACCCGAGTCAAACAGCAGGAACGAGTCGAGCGCGGTGATGGTGCCGTCGCGCTTCGCACCCAGCCTGATCCGCATCTTGCAGTCCGGCGCCGGGTTGCCCGTGAGCAGGTCGTCCTCGCGGGTGAACTGGAGCAGGACCGGCCGGTTCACCGCCTTCGCCGCCGCCGCGACGAGTGGCTCGATCAGCACGAACTTGCCGCCGAAACCGCCACCGACGGGCATGGGCACGATCTTGATATCGTCGAGATCGACCCCGAGCTTGTCCGCCACTTCCTGCCGGCCGTGGAACGCGGCCTGGGTGCTGGTGTAGATCGTCATCCGGCCCAGCTCGGGAACCGCGAGCGCGACCTGCGGCTCGATGTAGCCCTGGTGCACGACGTCGGAGGTCAGGTCGAGCTCGACAATCTCGTCCGCCTCGGCGAATCCCTGATCGATGTCACCGCGGTTGAAGTCGATGGCATTCGACACGTTGGGCGGCAGATTCTCTACGCTCGCACCGGCGCCTGCGTCGGCGTTGTGCATCTCCGCCTCTTCGGCGAAGTCGCCAACGACACCGTGGCTGACCGGCTCGGCGTCCTCCGCAGCAGCCTTCTCGAGATCGACGAGAACGCCGAGCTCCTCATACTCGACCTCGACGAGGTCGGCGGCGTCACGCGCGGCCTGGTCGGTCTCGGCAAGCACCATCGCCACGGGATGCCCGACATAGAGCGCCTCCCCATCGGCGAGGATCTGGATCGGCGACGCACCGTTCTCGGCGCGAACGACCGGGAGATCCTTGTTGGTCAACACGGCCACAACGCCGGGAACCTCGAGCGCGGCCTTCGCATCGACGGAAAGGATGCGCGCATGCGCGTAATCGCTACCGATCAGCCGCGCCCGCAGCAGTCCGGGAAACCGCAGGTCGCCGGTGAACTTCTCCTGGCCCGTCAGCTTGGGCGGGGAATCGATCCGCTTCGTTCGCTTGCCAACCGATTTGAATGTGGTCGCCATTCTCAGCTCCTTGTCACAGGTGACGGTGTTGCCTGGGGGTTCGGCCGATCAATAGAGACAGATTCCCACAGTAGCCCGAATCTGAAAAGGCGGTTTGGGCCGCTACTCGTCATCCTCGGTGGCGAGGACGTCTTCCGGGCCCCACTCACGGACAGCGAAGACCTTCGGTGTCAGGTGATCGAGAAAGCCGTAGGTTTCGATCGCCTGGCGGACCTGATCGGCGTTCACAGCCTCCCACATCGACACCATCCGGTCGTCATTGAGATCTGGCGTGAATGTGCTCAACCACCGCGGCTGTGCGCTCTCGTGTCCCAGATCGCGTGCGAGCTCCTTTAAACGAGTCGGGGGCTTGCTGTGGTCCTCGGACCCTTCGTTCATCTCGTGTATCACCATGTAGCGTGTCATCGTCTTTGCTCCAGTTCTTCGATATCGTCGAATCCGACGGTCTCTGTCGTCCCATCATCGAACCTCAGCTCGAGGTGACGCGTTCGGCGGTCAACCGATATTGTGATGCCCGTCCGGCCAGCCACCTCGATGAAATCGCCGGGGCCGATCGACATGCGCCGGTCGGTGGCGTATCGCCGATACCCGTCGCTTCCGAGCGCGAGCGCAACATCATCCTGGGCCCGGTGGAGATGTATCGGCGACACCCGGGTGCGCGGCCCATCGGGCAGCCCCAATGCGCCCCAGTCGTGGCGCCCCGATGGTTCTCCTTCATCCGGGTCAAAGGAAGAATTGGTCACGGATGCCAACTCAGCGCCATCCGGATCCACGGCGTATACGCCGGTGAGGTCGAACAGCGAGGCTTCGCTCGCCTCATCATCCGTGAAGGCGCCACCGTAGCGAGCGGCGACGAGCCTGCCATCCCCGCCACGCAGCAACACGATATCGCCCTCGGCCGGGTCCACCCGTGACTCCAACGGCCGCCGAAACACAACAAGACCGCTGGCACCGGCGGTTCTGGCAATCGCGCGTGTAGTTGGCTCATGGGATATGTTGTATCTCATCACTCGCCCAACTCGGGCCATGCCTGGACCATCGTCGCCAGCGCCGCCCGCGGCCGTACATTCGCCTCCAGATCACGGATGCACCGGTCGATCGCCACGATCGCCTGGAGAGAACTTTCGACTGGCGGCACCGCGACGCTGTCCAGGATCGGGTGCCGCGCCGCCGTAGGCGCTTCAGTCGCAGCGATCAACAGCTCGCGCCATGCGGCCTGTGTCGCCATCAACCGGTCGAACACCATCTCCCGTTCGGCGCTGTAGCGATCCGCGAGCTGAAACGCGGCAACCACTCGCGCATAGGCGTCACCTGCAATCCACGAGACCGACTCCGACACATGCCCCGACATCACCTCGAGCAGGCTCTCGTCGTCCTGCGCGCGCAAGGCAAGCCCCACACGCCCGCGCACCGCGATCGCGATCCGGCTCGCCACATCGTCATCTGCGCCGTGCGCTGTCAAGGCATTGGCCACGACAGCGTCGGTCGCAGGGGCCATCGGTACGATCGAACACCGGCTGAGGATCGTCGGCAGCAGCAGCTCCGCGTCCGTGCACAGCATGAGGATGACAACGAATGATGGAGGCTCCTCAACGGTCTTGAGAAACGCCTCCTGTGCTGTCTCCTGCATCGTCTCGACGTCATCGACCACGATCACGCGCCAGCGTGCCTCGGCTGGTCGCAACGCGACGTGCCGGCTGATCGCGCGGATGGTCTTGATGTTCAGCGTGAGATTTTTTGAGCTACTCTCGTCCTGGCTCGCCTGCCATTCCAGATCGTATCGAGAGACATCGGGATGAACGCCCCTGAACACGCGGCGGCAGGTCGAGCACTCCCGGCATGGCTCACCGGGCTCAGGCGGGTTCGGGCACAACAATGCCGCCGCGAACGCAGTCGCCAGGGTAGCCTTGCCAATGTGATCGGGCCCGGAAAGCAGATAGGCGTGACGCGGCCCCTGCTCGACGGCGCGTCGCATCCGCTCGACTGCCGCCGTGCTTCCGTGGACCCCCCAGGTTGGCTCGAAGGTAACCATGTCGCTCACCTAGGCGGTGCGGCGACGTACCGGGCGCCGGCGCGTCTGCACCTGCGGCACTTCGACATCTTCGCCCTCGGTGAGTGGCTCGAGCAGGGTGTTCATCTCGGCCGTCGAGATGGTCGGGTCCGGTTCGAGATCCTTGATGAAGCCAGGCAGCTCGTCTCCAAGCAGCACCGGGTACGCTGGCTCCTGGATGTCGAGCTCGACCTCCGGATGGAAGAAGACGATCGCGCCGTTGACATCAACCTCGAGCTGTCGTTCTGACACATACCCCTCGATCTCTGACACCGCTTCGTCTGTCTCCGTGCCTGGATTGCCGAGCTGGGGGCCGCTGAAGGAGAAAATGCGGCGAAGCCCCGTACCCTTGCGGCTCCACCGCTTGCCGCGCTCGAGAATCGTCCCGTCGAGCTCGCGCATGGTGATAGCGAGCAGTCCGCCAGGATAGGACAGCAGGTGCTCGGCCTTGCGCTTGCCGATCGGCGCGAAGTGAATGAGCGTGTAGCGATCGCTCAGCTTGTCTCGCAGCAGCGCGTCGAGAAACTGGTCGTTACGCGGGTTGCGCGACCACTTCCCCACCTGCTGCATGCCCATGTTGAACACGATGAACCCTGCAAACATCGCGATGTACGCGGGAACGATCAGGGTGGGATTGAGCGCGATCCAAAGAGTCGACGTCAGCACGAGGAAGCCGAGAAAGGCCAGCCACCGGGCACGCCGCTTGCGCGACGCGATGTAGTCATTGTGTCGAATAATGCGCATGTTCCGTCAGTTCGTCCTTACACGATTCCACCGAGCGGCGGCCAGCCGAGCAACCCGTTCAGTATAGTAGGCGCCAACACCAACGACATCGCGACGAAATCCTGTGGAATGCCCAGCGCGCGCTCCAGCCAGAACCGAAACTGCGCGAGCCCGATGATCACCCCGATCGCCAGCAGCGCGCTGCCGACGAGGGGCCAGTCGAGCGCTCGTGGCGAGTCGATTCTGCGCTCCAGACGGAGAACCGAAACGACGATCACCAGGACGAGGCCCGTGACGGTGATCCATGCCGACGCCAGCAGCGCCGTCGCGAACACCGTATATGTCCAGCTGAGGTCCAGCAGGATCGCGCCGAGCACCATCAGGATTGTCGGCACGCACCAGGCGAGATCGACCAGACCTCGCCATGACGGACGGTTCCGTCCGATTTTCCAGAATGTGCCCCCCAGCAACCACACCTCCAGCGAGACGATGGCGACACCGGTGCCGAATCCGGTGATGAAGCGCACCTGGTTCATGGGTGGGTACGGATGCCAGGTTCCAAGGTCGACGAACATGGCGTTGAAGCCATCGACCGCGAGCGACACCACCGCCAGCGCCAGCACGGCCAGAACCGGGCGTGATGGTGTGGCGGCCGAGAGCAACCTCCCGCGAACGGCAAGCACGAACCAGGCGGCGAGCGCTCCGATGTAAATCCCCGTCATCCGCGCATCGAACGGCAACAGCATGCCGCCAATGGTGAACGAGTGTGACGGCCGCTGGGCGCAGAGTCCATGGAGCACAGAGCGCGAGGATGTGGCAAGCGAGGTGCCCTCGAGGGCAAGATAGCCGACGACAATTGTGGCGACCAGCACCCAAAACCGGGGCCACCACCGGAGAGCCCGGCCAGCTGAACGCGCGATGCCGACTGGCCACGCTCGGGCAGGGGTAGCTACACTGGCGTTTGTTGGGAAGCGGCTCAAGACGATCGTATCCAGTCTGCGGGGAAAGTAAAGTGGCAGGTAGATCACGGAAGCGCGCGCTCCTGAGGCCCCAGTATCGGCGAGACCAGCTCGCATTCGCTCGCGGCCGGAACGGCATGGTGATTGTAGCAATCCTGCTGGGACTGTTCGGGATCATCTTCACACTCGTGAGGCGGAACCAAAGCGCCGCAGCCGACGCCGCGATCACGCTCCGCCTGCAAAAGCGAAACCACCCGGTGTTCAACCGTTTGATGCACGTCGTGTCGTGGCCGGGTTTCCCGCCGCAGAGCCGCATCATCCCTCCGGCGCTCTCCGCCCTGCTTTTCGCGCTCGGGTTCCGTCTGGAAGCGGCCTTCCAGCTGCTCGCATGGGGATCGGGCGGTATCTCGTTCACGTTCAAGCGGATCATGCAGCGCAGGCGGCCAGGCCCGGACTTCCCCGAGATCCGCGTCGCGGTCGCCAGAATTGGTGGCACAAGCTTCCCGAGCGGGCACGTGCTCAACTACATTGGCGTCTACGGCTTCCTTGCGTTCCTCGCGCACATCTGGATCGAGCCGAAACTGATCCGCAGGGCGGTGGTCGGGCTCCTTGGCTCACTTCTCGCGCTGGTCGGGCCGAGTCGTGTCTACCTCGGTCACCACTGGTTCACCGATGTCTCCGCTTCCTACCTGCTGGGTTTCAGCTGGCTGATCGGCCTCACCTCCATCTACCGGAAAGCGAAGATGCTGCAGGTCCGATGGCGACAAAGCCGCGCCCGGTGAGCGAGGTCGCTATGCTAAACTTGCGGTGATATGAGGCATTGACGGAGACACCGGCACGACACGGGAATCCCAGCAATTCCGGGTTGATGGAAGCCGGATATTCACCGACCGACGCCGATCCCTCCCGAGCCGATGTCCGAACGCCAACCAGAGGCAAGTAGGCCCGTCCGGGTGCGCCCGTTACCGCGCGTGATGCCTACCATTGCGGGGGCATCCCGAGTGGCCCCGCCAAAAAGCCGGGCAAGCGAGGTGGTACCGCGGCCCTGGCCGTCCTCAGGCACGAGGACGGCTTTTTTGTGACCAGAACCAGAACGGCAGCGCCCACCGGGGCGATGAGGTGTGCAACGTGGCAACTGACAGCAAGCGCGCATTTTCCGAGGTTTCGACAACCGTCGACTTCCCCAAGCTCGAACGGGACGTTCTCCGGTGGTGGAAGGAGAACCGCGTCGTCGAGCAATACCTGACCAGGAACGACGGTGCCGAGGAGCGCTTTTCGTTCATCGACGGGCCAATCACCGCCAACAACCCGATGGGCGTGCACCACGGCTGGGGCCGGACATACAAGGACCTGTTCCAGCGCTATCACGCCATGCTCGGCAAGGAGCAGCGCTTCCAGAACGGGTTCGACTGCCAGGGTCTCTGGGTCGAGGTCGAGGTTGAGAAGGAGCTCGGGCTCAAGAACAAGCGCGAGATCGAGGACTTCGGCATCGCCAACTTCGTCGAGCGGTGCAAGGAGCGCGTCTGGAAATACGCGGCCCGAATCACCGAGCAGTCGATCCGCCTCGGTCAGTGGATGGACTGGGACAACTCCTACTTCACGATGTCGGATGAGAACAACTACACCATCTGGCACTACCTCAAGACCTGCCACGAGCGCGGCTGGATCTACAAGGGCCACGACGTCATGCCGTGGTGTCCGCGCTGTGGCACCGGGCTCTCGGAGCACGAGATCGTCACCGAGGGGTACCAGGAGCGAACACACCTCGCGCTCTTCGTCGCCTTCCCCATGATTGACGAAGACGCGTCGCTGCTGATCTGGACGACAACGCCGTGGACCCTTGCCGCCAACGTTGCCGTCTCCGTCAACCCGGAGCTGACCTATCTGCTCGTGGAGCAGGACGGCAAGCGCTACTACGTCGCGAAGGAGGCCGCGAAGTCTGCCCTCAAGGGCGACTATGACGTGGTCCGCGAGCTTTCGGGCACGAGAGCTGGTTGGCAAGACGTACGCCGGCCCCTTCGATGAGCTTCCCGCCCAGCAGGACACGCGGCACAAGGTGATCGCCTGGGACGAGGTGAGCCCCGCCGAAGGTACCGGTCTGGTGCACACCGCCCCTGGCGCCGGCAAGGAGGACTTCGCCCTCTCCGGGCCGAACGATCTCGATGTGATCGCACCGATCAACGAGTTTGGCCACTACGTCGAAGGCTATGACTGGCTGAGCGACGAGTACGTCCACGATGTCGCCACGAAGATCGAACAAAATCTGCGCGACAAGGGCATGCTCTACCGCTCGCAGCAGTACACCCACCGCTATCCGGTGTGCTGGCGCTGTGGAACGGACCTCGTCTTCCGGCTCGTCGACGAGTGGTTCATATCGATCGACGGCATCCGCGACCGACTCAAGGAAGTAACCCGAGAGATCAACTGGTATCCATCGTTCGGCATGGAGCGTGAGCTCGACTGGCTCACGAACATGGACGACTGGATGATCTCCAAGAAGCGGTACTGGGGTCTCGCGCTGCCGATCTGGGTGTGCGATGACTGTGGCCATTTCGACGTCATAGGCTCTGAAGCGGAGCTCAAGGAGCGCGCCGTCGAGGGCTGGGAGGAGTTCGACGGGAATACCCCCCACCGACCGTACATCGATCACGTGAAGATCGCCTGCGAGAAGTGCGACGGTACCGCGTCGCGCATCGCCGATGTGGGCAACCCGTGGCTGGACGCCGGCATTGTCGCCCTGTCGACGCTCGATTACCGACACGACAGGGACCACTGGCGGAAGTGGTACCCGGCCGACATGATCACGGAGAGCTTCCCGGGACAGTTCCGCAACTGGTTTTACGCCCTGCTCACCGAGAGCACGATCGTCACCGACGAGAAGCCCACGCGAAACATCTTCACCTACGCCCTCATGCGAGATGAGAAGGGCGAGGAGATGCACAAGAGCAAGGGCAACGCGATCTGGTTCGACGACGCGGCCGAGGAGATCGGCGTCGACGTGATGCGTTGGCTCTTCGCCACGGTCACGCCGTCCAGCAATCTCAACTTTGGTTACCACACCACCGATGAGATCCGCCGCCGGTTCATCCTGCCGCTGTGGAACTCCTACGCGTTCTTCGCCACCTATGCGCGGCTCGACGGCTGGACACCGGACCAGCAGCCGTCGCCAGAGGACAGGACGCTTCTCGACCGCTGGATCCTGTCGCGCCTCAACCAGCTCACGGCCACCGTCCGCGAGCGCATTGAGGCGTTCGACCCGACCACGGCGGCGCGCGAGATCGAGCACTTCGTCGTCGAGGAGCTTTCCAATTGGTACATCCGGCGCAATCGCCGCCGCTTCTGGAAGCCGGAGAGCGATGCCGACAAGACCGCCGCGTACGCGACGCTCTACGAGGCGCTGACGACCTCGATCCGGCTGCTCGCGCCATTCGTGCCGTTCATCACCGAGGAGATCTACCAGAACCTGGTCGTGTCGGTGTCGGACGGCGTGCCGTCGTCGGTCCACCTGACCGACTACCCGGTCGCGAACAGCGAGATGATCGATGAGGATCTTTCGCGCGACATGACCGCCGTGCTGCAGGTGGTCCGGCTGGGACGAGCGGCACGTTCGGAGGCGAACCTCAAGGTCCGCCAGCCGCTTCCCGCGGTTCTCGTGCACTCTCAGGATCCACGCGACGCGCAGGCGGTGGTCCGGCTCAAGGAGCAGATCCTCGACGAGCTCAACGTCAAGGACGTTCGCGCCCTCGAGGAGCTCTCGGATGTCGTCTCCTGGGACGTCAAGCCGAATTTGCCGGTGCTCGGGCCCAAGTACGGCAAGAAGCTCGGCGCCATCCGCAAGGCGCTTGGCGCGCTCGACGCGGAGGTCGTGGCGGCGAAGGCCAACGCCGGTGAGCCCATCTCGCTCGGGGAAATCGATGGCGACGTGCTCGAGCTGGAGCCTACCGAGGTGCTGGTGAGCCTGCGGAAGCGCGAGGGTTTCGCGGCCGCGCAGGGTGACGGCGCGACGGTCGCGCTCGATACGGAGCTGACCGAGGAGCTGATCCAGGAGGGCATGGCTCGCGACTTCGTGCGCGGCGTGCAAGACGCGCGCAAGCGCATGGACCTCCGCATCGAGGAAACGATCGACGTCACCTACTCGACGGACGATCCCACGGCCGACGCCATCGAGCGGAATCGCGACTTCATCTCCCGTGAGGTGCTCGCGACGACGGTGGAACGGGTTCTCACGCTGGAGGGCGATCCGGTCGAAGTCAAGGCCGGCGACGCGATAGTGAAGGTGAGCATTAACCCCGCCTAGTGTTCAGTCAATCACACCTGCGCCCGGGGTGCACCCCGGGCGACTGTTGCGCGCATATCCCTGAGATCGCACCGCAATTACGAAATCTGCTCCCGGTCGACTGCGCCAACGCATCCATCGTCGGATTCTCGCCTCACATAGCCCTGGAATGATTACATGAGCCTCTCGATTGGAATCGTCGGGTTGCCGAATGTCGGCAAGTCCACCCTGTTCAACGCGCTGACGGACAACGAGATCCTTGCCGCGAACTACCCCTTTGCCACGATCGAGCCGAATACAGGCATCGTTCCGGTTCCGGATGCCCGGATGCCGATACTGGCGGAGATGTTCGGCAGCGAGCGCATTCTCCCCGCCACGGTGACCTTTGTGGATATCGCCGGCCTCGTCGCCGGTGCCAGCAGTGGCGAGGGCCTTGGCAACAAGTTTCTCGCCAGTATCCGCAACACCCAGGCGATCGCGCATATCGTGCGCGCGTTCGAGAACGACGATATCGTCCACGTCAGCAACAGGGTAAGCCCGAAGGACGATATCGAGGTCATCAATGCCGAGCTCTGCCTCGCCGATATCCAGACCATCGATAGCCGCCTGCAGCGACTGCAGAAGGACGCCAAGGGCAACCCCAAGGCACGCGAGGCGATGGAATATCTGGAAGGCTTGAAGGCGAAGCTGGATGAGGGAACACTGCTTTCCACACTGCCAGGTCTGGATATGGAGGTGATCTCCGATCTCCATCTGCTCACCGCCAAGCCAGTGATTTATGTGTTCAACGTCGATGATGAGTCGCTTTCGAACGAGGCCCGTCAGCAGGAACTACGCGATCTGGTGGCGCCATCGCCGGCGATCTTCATCTCCGCGAAGTTGGAAGAGGAGCTGCGCGGACTCGATGAAGCCGACGCGGCTGAGCTTCTACAGGAGTACGGTGTGAGTGAAACCGGGCTGAACCAGCTCATTCACACCGCGTATGAAACGCTGGGGCTTCAGAGCTACCTCACCGCGGGCCCGAAAGAAGTACGTGCCTGGACGATCCACCAGGGCGATACGGCTCCGCAGGCGGCTGGTGTGATCCATACTGATTTCATGCGAGGGTTCATTGCCGCCCAGGTCGTTGATTACAACGACCTGGTGGCCGCCGGTTCGATGGCGACGGCAAAGTCCGCCGGCAAGGTCCGCACTGAAGGCAAGGAGTACGTGATGCGCCCCGGCGACGTGGTGGAGTTCCGCTTCAACGTGTAGTTCGGATTTCTGTAGCGTCGCCCCTGTGGCGGCCCGAGGAACCGGTCGACTCAACTGAATGGCCGGGCACCAGTGGAGGCAACAGTGGGGAATATCCTTGAGAAGCTGCCGGTGGGGCAGAAGGTCGGCATCGCGTTCTCCGGGGGACTCGACACCAGCGCGGCCATCTACTGGATGCGCGAGAATGGCGCGATCCCGAATGCGTACACGGCCAACCTTGGACAGCCTGACGAGAAGGACTACGACGATATCCCGCGCCGGGCGAAGGAGTACGGGGCCGAGCAGGCGCGCCTGATCGACTGCCGCCAGCAGCTCGTCGCCGAGGGCCTGACCGCACTGCAGTGCGGCGCCTTCCATATCACCACCGCCGGCGTGCCCTACTTCAACACGACGCCGCTCGGCCGGGCAGTGACCGGCACCATGCTCGTCGCGGCGATGAAGGAAGACGACGTCAACATCTGGGGCGATGGAAGCACCTACAAGGGTAACGACATCGAGCGGTTCTACCGGTACGGCCTGCTGGTAAACCCTGAGCTCAGGATCTACAAGCCCTGGCTCGACCAGCAGTTCATCGACGAGCTCGGCGGACGGGCCGAGATGTCGGAGTACCTTCAGCGGGCCGGCTTCGACTACCGCATGTCAGCGGAGAAGGCATACTCGACCGACTCGAACATCCTCGGCGCCACGCACGAGGCCAAGGATCTCGAGCAGCTCGACAGTAGCATGTACATCGTCGACCCGATCATGGGCGTGCCGTTCTGGCGCGAGGACGAAGTGGTGCCATACGAGGAGTTCCGCATCACCTTCGAGCATGGCCTGCCGGTGGCGATCAACGGCGAGTCGTTCGGTGACCAGGTAGCACTGATGACGGAGGCGAACGCGATCGGAGGCCGCCACGGTCTCGGCATGAGCGACCAGATCGAGAACCGCATCATCGAGGCAAAAAGTCGCGGCATCTATGAGGCGCCCGGCATGGCGCTGCTGTTCATCGCCTACGAGCGTCTGGTCACGGGCATCCATAACGAGGACACCATCGACCAGTATCGCGAGAGCGGTCGCAGGCTGGGCAAGCTGCTCTACCAGGGCCGCTGGTTCGACCCACAGGCGATCATGCTCCGCGAGTCCCTGCAGCGCTGGGTCGCGAGCCTCGTCTCGGGAGAGGTTACGATCGGGCTGCGTCGAGGCAATGACTACTCCGTACTCAACACCGAGTCTCGCAACCTGACCTACAACGCGGATCGGCTGTCGATGGAGAAGGTGGACTCCTCGTTCACTCCGGCCGATCGGATCGGGCAGCTCACGATGCGCAACAACGACATCACCGACACGCGTGAGAAGCTCGTGGAATACGTGCATGAGGGACTTGTGTCGATGTCAGACCGCGGCTCGTTCCCGCAGCTGCCCGGCGCACGGCCCGAGCAGGAGGACTGACCGCGGCGCATGACATCGGAGCCGGGCCGGCAAGCGTCGAGGTCACGGCGACGCTGTGCCGGCTGGGACTGCGCCGAGCTGCTGCATGACACCGAGTCGATCGTCGATGTCCCACTGCTCCACGATTCTGCCGTTGGCCAGGCGGCAGAAGATCGCCCCAGTCGCGTGGACCGGGCTCCCGGTCGCGGGGAGACCCGCCATCTCCCCGGTGTGCGTCCCGGTCCAGGAGTAGAGCACGGCAACCCGATCCTCCTCCGAAGTGACCATTTCAACGGTGTAGGTCATATCAGGGAACGCCGCTCGTGCGCCGCCCATCAGCAGCCGCATGCCGTCGAGCCCTCGCGGCAATGATGGCATCTCGTCCATCACGGGGTTGTGATACGCAACGTCGGGCGCGTAGGCGGTCAGTGCCGCCTCAATGTTTCCCCTCACCATCCCCTGCTCGATCATCGTCGTCACCACAGCGCGGTTCTCGTTCACGTCCATTGCTCATACTTCCTTCATACACTTGCCTGGGCCACGCCTGCCACCGAGAACACACCATGAACCGTCTCGCGCACGATACCAGTGTTGACGTCACGTCTGCGCCTAAGGCAGAACGTCGAATGTTGCAGCATCGTTCCAACACGATCTCTTCTGTCAGCCCGTGGCGCTGATATGCTATCGGGCACCGGGCAGCATCGGTGGCGACGGCCAGCGGGAGGTAGGCATGTCTGATCACATTGATGACGAGATGATCACAATTGAGCCGAGGCCAGTGGGCGAGGTTGTAGGTCGTGCGGCCGTGCTTGCCGCAATGACTCGCCGGGGACTCCTCGAGGTTGAGACCGACAGGGACGCCTACGAGCTGGAAACCGACCGGTTCGACCTGGCTTCGTGGGCCCGCTCGGATCTCGGCGAATGGATCGATCACGAAGAGCTGCAGCTTCTGTCGCGCCCAGTAGGTGAGCTCGGCGCTGATGATCTCGCCATCTGTGAAGACGCGCTTGCCAGCATTGCGACCATCGCCTGGTCGCTCGAGGCACTACCGTACGATGCCCTTCCACTGACGATGACCGCCGAAGAGACTGAGCGTGTGCTGAGCTGGGTGCCAGCGGTCTGGTCCGATCTCCGGCAAATCAGTCGACAGGCGGAGATGAAGAGCGAGGAATCACTCGCGCGCGAGCGCGAGCGCTGGGAGCTGTGGCACTGGCGCGCAGTCGAGGTTATCGATGCGGCAGAGGAGATGGCCGACGTGCTCAGCGAGGTCGCTGCATCGGGGCTCATTGCTGTAGTCCGTGACGACTTTGCGACAGTCGACGGCATCCCCTTCCACGAGCTCGGCGAGGACGACCGCGAAGAGATCGCGTGGCTGGCCGGACAGCGCCTCCATACCCTGAACTGGGTGTGCGGATTCGGAACGTCCTGGACTGACGTACCCCTCTACCCAGACTGAGGCGGGCCGACATGCTCGCGCTCCCGGAGTGTCAGCGTTTCGGGGGCGATCACCCTGTACAAGAACGCGGGGTATTGCATGCTCCATGTAGTTAGATGATAATCTAATTTGATACTTGTTGAACTCAAGGAGGTACAAATGGAGGATGGTGGAAACGATTCGGCGCGCGAGCTCGCGCACCTGCTGAAGGTGATCGCCGACGAGACGCGACTCCGGGTACTCGGTTTGCTGGCTGAACGTCCGCGCGTGGGGAAGGAGCTCGTCGAAGTGCTTGGACTCTCCGCTCCGACGGTGAGCCATCACATGCGCAAGCTCGTCGACGCGGGCATCGTGACGGCGACCCCGGACGCTACCCTGCGGCGCTACAGCCTCAACACCGAGCTGCTGCTCGACCTGCGGCGCACACCCCTCGCTACCAAAGAGCCGAGGGCCGAGGAGGCCGCGAGCGAGGCTGATGCCTATCGTCAGAAGGTTCTCAGGAACTTTTTCGACGGCGAGCGACTCAGGAGCATCCCGGCGCAGCGTAAGCAGCGGGTCGTCGTGCTGCAGCACCTGCTGAAGAAGTTCGCGCCGGACAGAACCTACACCGAGCGGGAGGTCAACGATATCCTGCGTGGCGCACATGATGACGTCGCGTCGCTACGGCGCGAGTTCGTCGATTACGGGTTCATGACCCGGGAGCGAGGCATCTACCAGGTGGCTCGCTCCACCCCTGAGCGCTCGCGACAGGTCGCCCAGGAAATCACCGGCGATGAGCGTCGCTGGCTGGCGGAGATCATCGCCTCGGCCGCCGGCAGGCGCTAGTCCGTCGCCTCACCGCTGTCTCCACCATCCCGCGCGGCGAACGCCTGCCGTGCGTGCGCGATGAACGCCTCGATCAACGCGTGATCCTTCTCACCGCCGATTTCCACCCCGCTGCTCACGTCCACGCCGCGTGGACGTACCGCGTTGATACCTTCGAACACATTGCCGGGCCGCAGCCCGCCCGCCAAAATCGTCGGGTAACGCTCCGCGAGCCTTGCCGCAACACCCCAGTCAGACCGCTCTCCTGTGCCACCGTACATACCAGCGACCTTCGCATCGACGTGAACCGCCACCGCGGCTCTCGGGTGGTCGAACCACCGATCCACCTCTGGGACCAGCTCCTCGAGCTCCATGCCGGCGGCGACGTGGATCGTCTTGATGACCGGAATCTCGATCGCGTCGAGCATGTCGGGCGATTCGTCCCCGCTCAGCTGCACGGCGTCGATCCCGGCTTCGACAGCCATCGCGGCCGCCTGTTCCGGCGATGGGTTGACCATGACGCCGACGACCACCGGCGGGGTTTCCGTGATGCCACGCACCGAGTCGCGAATGCCTCGAACGAGTGATGGGCTCACTTGCCGTCGGCTCTCGGCGAGGATGAACCCGAGCATGTCGGCGCCCGCAAGCGTTGCTGCGCGTGCCGCCGCCTCATCCCGCAAGCCACATATCTTGACCAGCTGCCCCGTGTCGAGATCGATCATCGTTGCCTACTTCCACCGTGATTTTGGAACGTTGGCGATCGCCCGCACGGCCGCAACACGGTCCTCCTGGAGAATGAGCGACTCACCCACCAGCACCGCCGACGCACCAGCGGCGCCAACTCGCGCCACATCCTCCGGCGTGAAGATTCCTGATTCGGAAACGAGGATCGTGCCGCCCGGCACATCAGCCGCCAGGCGCTCTGTTACCTCCAGGTCCACCTCGAAGGTGTGCAGGTTGCGGTTGTTGATGCCGACAACATCCGGCTCGAGCTGGAGGGATCGCTCCATCTCCGCCTCGTTGTGTACCTCGACGAGCACCGAGAGCCCGAGGTCGGCGGGCACTCGGCATGAAGCGATGCGAGCAGCGCATCGTCAAGCGCCGCGACGATGAGCAGCACCACATCGGCGCCCCACACGCACGCCTCGAGCAATTGATATCGGTCGACGATAAAGTCCTTGCGCAGCACCGGAACCACCAGCCCGGCCTGATGTGCGACACCTGCCACCTGCTCGAGGTCCTGTCGCGAGCCATGGAAGAACGGCCCGTCGGTCAGGCAGGAGATCGCTGCGGCACCCCCGGCGCAGTACTCGCTGGCGATCTGGGCAGGGTCGATTTCCGCCGGGAACATGCCCCGCGACGGCGAGCCGCGCTTCACCTCGGCGATCACCGCGACGGTGTCACGATCGAGCGCCGCCGCAAGCGACAACGGTTTCCGGTCGCTGGCAGCCACTTCTCGCTCCAGCACATCCTCGGGTACGGCTGCCTTTCGCTCCGCAAGGTCTGTCACGGTTTGCTTGAGGATCCTGTCGAGGACGGTGTCCGTCTGCACCACACCGGTCGTCATGCCGACTCCATCGCCGCGCTGGTCACACGGTTCGTGAACGCGATCAGCTCCTCCAGTTTACGCGCCGCCGCACCGGAATCGATCGCTTCCGCCGCCATCTCGATCCCCTCCGCGAACGACGGAGCAGCCTCCGCCGCGTAGATGCCGGCGCCGGCATTCATCAGCGTGATCGTGCGGCGCGGGCCGGTCTCGCCGGAAAGGATCGACCGGGTGATGGCGACGTTCTCCTCGACACCGCCCCCGATGATGTCCTCCAGCGTGCCGCTCTCCAGCCCGAAGTCGGCTGGCGTGACAACGGAGGACTCCACCGTGCCCCGCCCGGCATCCCACTCGGTGATCGCGGTTCGCCCGACGATACCCACCTCGTCGAGCCCCTCCTCGCCGTGGACGAGCACCGCGCGCCGGCTGTCGAGGTTGGCGAGCACCTCGGCGAGTTTGCTGGCGATCTCGGGATGGCCGACGCCGATGAGCTGATGGCGCGCCCCCGCCGGGTTGGTCAGCGGACCGAGCACGTTGAAGATCGTGCGGATGCCGATCTCCCGTCGGGTCGGCCCGACATACTTCATCGCCGGGTGGAACGCTGGCGCATACATGAAGCCGACCCCTACCTCCTCCACCGAGTCCGCCACCTGCTCCGGCGTGAGCTCCACGCGCACGCCGAGTCCCTCGAGCAGATCGGCCGAGCCGCACTTGCTGCTCGCCGCGCGGTTCCCGTGCTTCGCGATGCGCACCCCAGAGGCGGCGATCGCGAAGGTGGCAGTGGTGGAAATATTGAACGAGTTCGAATAGTCGCCCCCGGTTCCGCACGTGTCGAGCAACGGCGTGTCGTCGCTATCCACGTCCACGGTGAGGGCATGCTCTCGCATGGCGGAGGCGAAGCCGGTGATCTCCTCCACCGTCTCTCCTCGCATGCGGATGGCGGTGACCAGCGCGCCGATCTGCGCACCAGTGATCTGCCCGCTCATGACGGCGTCCATGGTTTCGGCCGCCTCGGCGCGCGAGAGCGTCTCGCCTTCGACCACGCGCTGGATGACTGTCTTGATTTCAACCATTGGTTCTGCCTCGTGTTGGCGCCGATATAGCGCATCGATACCTGACTAGTACCCGAGAACCTTTGCCGGCTCGGGCGTGTCCTCGCGTGCCAGCCCGATCTTGTTGATGAAGTTCCGCAGCAGATCCGGACCGGCAACCGTCAGGATCGACTCGGGATGGAACTGCACACCCTCAACATCGAGCTCGCGGTGCCGCATCCCCTGGATGACGCCGTCCGGAGAGGTTGCCGTAACCTTGAAGGTCGCCGGTACGGTCGTCGGATCAACCGTGAGCGAGTGGTACCGCGTCGCAGGGAACGGGTTCGGCAGTCCCTCGAACACACCCTGGCCGTCATGCTCGATGAGCGAGGTCTTGCCGTGCATGAGCGATGGCGCGTGCACGATCGTGGCACCGAACGCCTGCGCCATCGCCTGGTGACCGAGACAGACGCCGAGCACTGGCCTCACGCCAGCCATTCGGCGGATCAGCTCGACCGAGATACCGGCCTCGCTCGGCGTGCACGGTCCCGGTGACACGACAATCCCGTCGATCTCGTCCAGGCGCTCGACCACCTCCTCGACCGTGATGCGGTCGTTGCGGACGACCTCTACCTCGGCCCCGATCTGCGTGAACGCCTGGTAGAGGTTGTACGTAAACGAGTCGTAGTTATCGAGCATGAAGATCATGACCGCGCTCCTGTTCCATCGACGCTCGCTTCGACCCGCTCAAGATCCTCGGCTCGCTCGATCGCCCGCACCAGCGCCCGCATCTTGTGGAAGCTCTCGGCATACTCGCCCTCGGGCGTGCTGTCCGCCACGATGCCGCCGCCCGCCTGCAGCGAGGCGACACCGTCATGGACCACCATCGTCCGCAGCGCGATCGCCGTGTCCATGCCGCCTGAAAAGTCGACGTATCCAACGGCGCCGCTGTAGATTCCGCGCGCGTCGGTCTCAAGCTCCGCGATGATCTCCATCGCCCGGATCTTCGGTGCTCCAGAGACGGTGCCGGCGGGGAAGCACGAACGCAGTGCATCGAGTCCTGTGAGGCCGTCTCGCAACTCGCCCTCGACATGGGAAACGATGTGCATGACGTGAGAGAACCGCTCGACCTCCATGAGCTGAGGCACACGCACGCTGCCCGGCTTTGCCACGCGCCCGACATCGTTGCGCCCGAGGTCGACGAGCATGATATGCTCGGCTCGCTCCTTTTCGTCTTCCATCAGGTCACGCTCGTGCTGCTCATCCTGCTCGGGAGTTTCCCCACGTGGCCGCGTCCCCGCGATCGGATGGTTGGTCACCACGCCGTCTTCGAGCCGGACCAGCAGCTCGGGAGATGCACCCACCACCTGATGGTCGCCGAAGTCGAGATAGAACATGTACGGGCTTGGGTTCACCATTCGCAGCGCTCGGTACAGCGAGAACGGATGCGCCGGGGTCGGCACATCGACACGCTGCGAGAGCACGACCTGGATGACATCGCCGTCCTGGATGTATTGCTTCCCGCGCTCCACGATCTCGCGGTATCGCTCGGGCGACGTGTTGAGCTGGAACCGCTCCGTCACCGGGGACAAATCATCGATGAGAGGCTGGGTGGCGGGCATCGGAGCCGGCTCATGGAGCCGCGCGACAACCTGGGCAATTCGATCGACGGCCTCGGCGTACGCATCGTCGATTCGCGCTTCATCCCCAACATCGACGTGGCTGACCACCTTCATCACGCGCTCGAGGTTGTCGAATACCACGAGCGTCTCGGCGATGTGAAAGCGCGCGTCCGGAGCGCCGAGCCCCTCGCCTTTCGCGCGACCGACGCGAGATTCGAACCGTGACATCGCCTCGTACGCGAGGTAGCCGACCGCTCCACCGGTAAAGCGGGGCAGGTCGCCCTGATCCTCGGAGCGAAAGTCGTCGAGGATCCCGCCAAGCGCCACCAGCGGGTCGTCGTAGTGGTCGGCGACGTCGCCGCCGATGCCATCGATCCGGCCATCACGCATCGTGATCGAATACAGCGGGTCGCTGCCGATGAAGGAGTACCGCGCGATTCGCATGCCGCCTTCGATCGACTCGAGCAGGAAGCCCGGCCGCTGGGCGCCACCGGTCAGCTTGAGGTAGACGCTGACCGGCGTTTCGAGATCCGCCGGAAGCTCCTGGTAAATCGCCACCCGCCGAAGGCCGCGCTCACTCCCGCGAGCGGCGATCTTCCTGACCCTGTCGACTTCAGGTATCGTCCGCTGATGACGCGCCTGTGAAACGGTGGTCCCTGACATGTTCTCGTTCCTCCTGGCGACACGAGGCAAACACAAAAAACCCCATCCCTGAAAGGGACGGAGTTCGGTCCGCGGTGCCACCCTCGTTGATGCCGTTGCCGGCATCCGCTCGATCGTACGGGCAGGCGCTGTGCCATGCCGATACGCGGCTCCCTGTAACGGTGGAGATCCGATGCCGCCTACTGGCCGATCACGGCGTTTGGGGCATTGCTCACAGATCCATTCGGCACCCGCTTCACACCGGCATCTCACCTAACCCGGCTCGCTGCGATCCACGTGCGGTGCGTACTCGTTCTGATCAACGCATTCACTGGATTGTTGGACCCAAGCTACCCGAGCGGGATACAACATGTCAAGATGCGCTTCGACATCGAGACGAGATCTTCGCTACAGAAAGGACCCTCCGTGGTGCTCGACGATCAACAGATAACCTTCCTCCGCCAACTCCTTGGCACGCCCTCGCCATCAGGCTTCGAGGGACCGGCAGCACGCCGCTGGCGCAAGGAAGCATCGAACTTCGCGGCAGTTGTGGAGCACGACATCTCCGGCAATTCCTGGGCATCGAATCGGCCGGACGGGTCGCTCCATATCGTCATCGAGGGGCACATCGACGAGATCGGCTTCATCGTCACGTACATCGACGACGATGGGTTCGTCTGGATCGACCGGATTGGCGGCTGGGATGATCAGGTTGTCGTGGGTCAGCGCATCGTTATCGCTGGCCGCGAGGGGCCCGTGCGCGGAGTCGTCGGCAAAAAGGCCGCTCACCTGCTGAAGCCATCCGACCGGGAGAAGGTCACCCAGCTTGGCGACGCATGGATCGACATCGGCGCGAGCAATCGCGCGGACGCGACTTCCCGGGTCGAGATCGGCGACCCTGCGGTGATCGATGTCGAGCCGTTGCAGGTATCGGACGACCTGCTCGTCTCGCGAAGCATCGACAACCGCATCGGTGCGTTCGTCGCACTGGAGTCCCTGCGCAAGATCGGCCCGGACGTAGAACACCGCGTCACAGCGCTCGCCGCCAGCCAGGAAGAGATCACCATGGCCGGCGCGATCAACGCCGCACACGCGCTCAAACCGGACGTGGTCATCGCGATTGATGTGACCCACGCCACCGACTACCCCGGCGCGGAGAAGAAGTTGGACAATGCGGTCCGACTTGGCGGTGGGCCAGTCCTGACTCGCGGTGCTGCCGTGAATGAAACGGTCTTCCGCGCGCTGCAGAACGCCGCTAAAGAGCTTGACATCCCAGTCGCAGTCCAGGGAGCGGGTCGCAGCACCGGCACGGATGCAGACGCGTTTCGCCGATCCGGCGTGCCTGCCGCGATCGGCCTGATCTCGCTGCCGAACCGGTACATGCACAGCCCCAATGAGATGGTGAGCCTGAGCGATGTCCAGCACACGGTCGATGTGATCTGCCAGTTCGTGAGGAACCTGGACCGCGATGTGGATTTTCGTGGCTGATGACGCCGTTGTCTCCAAGGAGCGCTAGCGTTCAGGCTGGCAGCCGGGGCAGTGGTAGGTTCCTCGGCTGCCGACCCGGCTCTTGACGATCATCGAGCCACAGCGAACGCACATCTCCCCCTCCCTGCCATGGGCTGCCGGGAAGCCGTTGTCCGGAATCGCCTTGCCATGGACGATTCTTGCTCCCCCCTGCCGGATGCCCTCCGCGAGCACGGGCATGATATTGCCGGCGATGCTCGTGATCTGGTCAATGGTGAGCGTGTTGGCTGGCGTCGCCGGATGGATACCGGACGCGAAGAGCACTTCGTCGACGTAGATGTTGCCGAGTCCCGCGAGCACCTGCTGGTCCAGCAGGACCGTCTTCACGGGCACGGACCGCCGCGAGAACACGCGTAGCAATCGCTCGATATCGACCGGCTCGGTTGCCTCCGGACCAAGTTCGAGCGCTTCGACCACCGCCGGTGCGTCCGCCTCAGGCAGAATGTTGAACCAGCCGAACTGGCGCACATCGCTGTACCAGAAGTACCTCCCGTCGTCGAAGGTCATGTTCGCGTGGGTTGCCTTGTGCGGATACACGCCGTCAGGTTTCGGCACCGGATGCCCTGCGACGAACCGGTCCCCGTCTGGAAGCTGAATGGCGAGCTGTCCCGAGAGCTTGAAATGCACGAGCAGGTGAACAGCCCCGTCGAACCGGAGGTCCAGTACCTTGCCACGCCGATGGGCACCAAGAAGCGTCCGCCCCAACAGGACGGACGCGTCGGCGATCACGGACTGCCGCAACAGCTTCGGAAGCGTCACATCGAACGATCGGACAGCGTGCCCGACAAGGTGCGTTTCGGTGAGCCGGCGAATGGTTTCGACTTCAGGCAGTTCAGGCACGTCAGGCTACGTCGCGGAGATGCGTCGCATCCACTTCGCCGCCATGCTGGCAGCCTCGACACCTTCCTGCTCGTCCCTGGATGCGTTGATCACCCGCGCCATCATGTCCCAGGCAGCGTGCTTGGCGATCCGATGGCGCGCCTCGTAAACGCAGCGCTGCGGACCGAGCAGCCGTCCGGTCGTCTGGTACGTGACGTACCATCCCTCGCCGTCCCGGCGCAGGCGCACGACGTCGCGTCCGCGTCGCCAGATAAACGCGTCTTCCTCTTCAGCGGTGTGCTCAGCCATCAGCATTCCTCGCAATGCCTGAAGCCATCCGGTAAGCCGTCTCGGACGACCTGAGCGGTTGAGTGCGATGTGCAGCGATGCCACGGTTTCCCCCATCGGCCTCGATTTGAATTCTCGTCGTATGGCTGGACATCACCTGATGCGGTGCAAATGAGCTGCATTTTGCGGAAGATGTCCTGATTCTCGAGGTGCACGTATGACAGGAAGTGTCTTGATTATAGGTCAGTTGCGTTCCCTGTGCGTCTCGAGTTTCACGCGAGACCCTCCATCCCACGTGCCGCTTCCAGTGTACCCCAGGCACGCTGCCGGACGCCTACTCCTCGCCAACGCCGGCGCCGGGTAGCAGGCGGTCGAGCCATGCCGGTATCCACCAGTTCACCCGGCCCAAAAGCACCATCGTCGCCGGCACGAGCAGCCCCCGGACAATCGTCGCGTCCGCGGCGACAGCGATCGCGATACCGAGCCCGAGCGCCTTCACCAGCACGACATCGGCGGTGACGAACGATCCGGTCACCACCACCACGATCAGCGCGGCGCTGGTGATGATGCGGCCGCTGCGCTCCAATCCGTGGGCGACGCTCTCGCGGTTGTCGCCAGTGCGCTCCCACTCCTCGCGGATGCGGGTGAGCAGGAACACCTCGTAGTCCATCGAAAGCCCAAATAGCACGCAGAACATGATCACCGGCAATGACGCCTCGACGAATCCCTGCGGCGAGAAATCGAGCAGTTCGTGCAGGTGTCCTTCCTGGAATACCCACACCAGCGCGCCGTACGAGGCAAGGATCGACATCACATTGAGGAAGATCGCCTTGGCGGGGAGCACGACCGAGCGAAACAGGAACAGCAGGATCAGATAGGTCATCACCACGACCACCGCGGCGGCGGCCGGGAATCGCGCGTAGATTTCGTCCACCACGTCGACGATCTCGGCGGTGCCACCGGTGGTGAGGAAAGTCACCTGCTGGCTGTCGGGAAGCGAGCGCAGTTGCTCCAGCAGCCGCTTGTTGTCCGGATCGTTCGCCGCAGATGTCGGAAACGCGAAGATCACGGCTGCCGAGTCCGACCAGAAGCGATCGAGCTGCGTGTCGACACCCTGCTGTTCGAGGACGTTCCTGAGCAGGAACCGGGCGTTCGCCGGCAGCCCGGCAAGTGTATCGAGGTAGGAAGTGGGTCCCTGCACGCGCTCGACGCGCGCGTCCGCCGCAAGCAACGTTTCCAGTCGCGCGGTCAGCGCCACTCGTCTCGCTGTGGGAAGGTCATCATCGAATTGCATCACCAGCAGGAACGGCGAGATCTCGCCGCCCGAAAACTCGGCGCTGAGCAGGTCGAAGCCTTGCCTGCTCGGCAGGTCCTCCGGGAGGATGGTCGCGTCCGGCGATGAGATGTTGGCGTCCCTGAACGGCAATCCAAGCCCGAGAAGGACGAGGAGGCACACCGCCGCGACGACGAACGGTCGCCGCATCGCGGCGTGGGCGATCCGGTACCACCTCCCGGTGCCCTCGCCTTCGCCAACGGCGACACCTCCGAGACGGCCGATCGACAGCGACTCGATCCGGGTGCCGAGGATGGCGAGGAGCGCGGGCAATAGCGTCAGCGAGGTGATTGTGGAGATCGCCACCACGATCACTCCGGCGACGCCGACCGATCGCAGGAACATGAGGGGAAACAGCATCAACCCCGAGAGGCCGATGAGAACCGACAAGCCGGAGAAGAAGACGGCGCGCCCTGCCGTCTCGACGGCTCGCTCGATAGCAAGTGGAACGTCGTTGCAGTTGCGCCGCAGCTCCTCCCGGTACCTGCTGGTAACGAACAGCGCGTAGTCCACGGCCAGGCCGAGCCCAAGCATACTGGCGAGGTTCAGCACGAAGATACTGAGGTCGAAGACATGGCCGAGCTGGTAGATCACCATGAGCACCAGCGCGACCCCTGCCGCGCCGGTGACGAGAGGGACGAGTGCTGAGGTCACCGTGCCGAACACCACGAGCAATGCCACCAGCGCGATCGGCAGCGCGATGACCTCAGCGCGACGAAGGTCTCGCTGGCTCGCCGTCTCGATATCCGCGTAGAACGCGGGGCCGCCAGCAACGAGATAGTGAAGATCCGGCTGCGGTTGCAGTGCCGCCTCGAACTCGGGAACGTCGCGCTGCGCCTCCTCCGGCGGAAGCGACAGGCCCACGATGGCGTAGGCCGTCCGGCCACTCTCCGAGATGAGCGACGAATCCAGCGACGGAGCAATCACGCTCTCGACAAACGGCAGATCGTCGACGCCGGCAAGTGATGCATTCACCTGATCCAGAAAGGCGTCGTCACCGGCGTCCAGCGTGTCGCTCTCGTAAACAACGATCAGGTTGGATGGACTGTAGCCCAGCTCGTCCTCGACCACCTGCCTGGCGCGGCTCGCCTCCGTGTCTTCCGAGGTGAAACCGCCAACCTTGAGCGACTCATGTGCCTTGAGCGCAAACGGCGCCGAGACGGCAACCAGCAGGAGCCAGGTCGCTGCGACCTTCCAGCGATGCCGGATAGCCATCCGTGCGAACCAGCTAAACATGTGTCGAACCGGCGGGCGTATGGATCTCCATCAATCAGGCAGGGCCGTGGCTGTAGCCGCTGAAGGTGCCATCGTCCTCGCGCTCGACGAGCAACTCGCCGATCACGGCGTTCGTATTGAGCGGCCCATAGATGTGCGGATACACCTGCTCCTCGTCATCGTACCGGACATCGGATTGGATCCGGCTCACATCGAGGACGAGGACCTCGTATTGCCGCTCGTCGGCCGTGTAGAACATGTTGGCGACCGCCAGCAGTGGTTCAAGTCCATTTGTGCAGTGGATGAAACCGTCGGCTTCGTACGCCTCAGGCACGTAGGTATCTGCCGCGCCGCGCTCGGCCCATACCGGCATCGGCACAAGATGGTACGTCACGCCGGCCTCCCGGCTCTCGTTTGCAGTTCGATACTCCACCGGTATTCCCTCCCTCTTCCGCTGTTGGACGACAACGCGGTTCTCGACTATGGTGCCATGAAGCGCCGACCTCTTGGGCGCGCAGCGACCATGCGGAGCACGACGACTGCCATCATGCACGACCGGGAACAGATCAGGCTGACATCACTCGCCAGGTGCGCCGGCTGAGCTTCCAAGCTCGATGCCGGAGCGCTGGCGCAGGTTCTGCAGCCACTGACCATTCCAACACACCCTGACATCATCGTCGGCCTGCAAACATCGGACGATGCAGCAGTGCTGCGCCTCAGCGACGATCTCGCCATCGTGCAGACGGTCGATTTCTTCGCGCCGGTCGTCGATGATCCGTACGAGTACGGAGCGATCGCGGCGGCCAACAGCATGAGCGATGTCTTCGCGATGGGCGGCACGGTGACGATGGGACTCAACATCGCCGCCTTCCCCGACGACCTCGACCTGTCCATCCTCTCGGAGATCTTCCGAGGCGGCTCGGACAAGATGCAGGAAGCGGGTGGCGTCATCGCAGGTGGCCATACGGTCACCGACGACGAGCCGAAGTATGGCATCGCGGTCACAGGCACGGTGCGCCCGGATCGAATCTGGACCAAGGCCGGTGCGAAGCCGGGCGACATTCTCTTCCTGACCAAGTCACTCGGGTCCGGCGTGCTCACCACCGCGGCCAAGCAGGACAGGATCGCCCGAGCGCAGCTGGAGCCAGCGATCGAGCAGATGATGCGCCTGAACCTCCACGCGCGGAACATTGCGGCTGGGTTCTCTGTGCATGCATCCACCGACATCACCGGATTTGGACTCGCCGGCCACGCATGGGAAATGGCCGATCGGAGCGGTGTTCAGCTCCAAATCAAGGTTGCCGCGCTTCCCGTGCTTCCGCACGTCCGAGAGCTGGTCGATGCCGGCGTGATGGCCGGCGGACTGCATCGAAACCAGAAGCACTTCACGGCGTTGCCGCAGGGCGTCGACATCCAGCTCGGCATCAACGCATCCGACATCGCGGTGACATTCGACCCGCAGACTTCAGGCGGGCTGCTGCTGGCGATCGACCCTTCCGAAGCGGACACACTCGAAACCGCCTTCAGGGATGCTGGTGAGCCGATCTGGCGCATCGGTAGCGTCGAGGACGGCAGCGGTGTCCGATTGTCCAGCGGCCGCGACATCTGAGGACAAGCGAACATGTCGACGACGCGGGACCGGTCCGACCGTAGCAACGAGTGGCTCCAGCGCATGCGCGCCTGGGGCGTGAGGCCGTCCCGCTCAAAGGGGCAAAACTTTCTTCTGGACGCGGACACAGTCACGCACATCGCGGATGCAGCGAGATTGCACGAGGGCGATCGGGTGCTGGAGATCGGACCCGGACTCGGCATCCTGACCGAGGAACTCCTCGACCGCGGCGCGGACGTGACCGCGATCGAGCTGGATGACACCATCGCTCCTCGGCTCGCTCGCCATTTCGAGCAGCAGCCGCGGTTCCACCTCATCCACGACGACGCCACCCGGGTCGATCCCGCCGAGCTGTACGAGCCGGATGCGCCCTATCGGATCGTCGCCAACCTGCCGTACAGTGTCGCGACGGTCATCGTGCGGCATTTCCTCGAGTCAGCTCGCCCACCGGTCGAGCTCATCGTGATGGTGCAACAGGAAGTCGCCGAGCGCATGACTGCCACAGAGGGGGACCTCTCGCTGCTCACGTTGGCGACGCGTATCCACACAGAGCCCACGTATCTCTTCACCGTGCCGGCCGAGGCCTTCTACCCGCCACCGAAGGTCACATCGGCGGTCGTGCGGCTCACCGTCCGGACGGATCCGGTCCTGTCGGAAGCGGAGAGCGAGCGGCTGTTCACCCTGGCAACCATGGCGTTCCAGCAGAAGCGCAAGACACTGCTCAACACGCTCTCCCGCGGGTTGGGCATGGGCAAGGATGAGATCGGTATCGCGTTCGAGCGGATCGGCATCGACGGCGGCAGCCGTCCACAAGCGCTCTCCTTCGAGGACTGGGTTCGCCTCGCCACTGCTGACCTTGGCGAATCATGAGCCGCCGCGTTGTTCATGCACCGGCAAAGATCAATCTCGGCCTGGAAATCCTCGGCAAGCGCGGGGACGGTTTCCACGAAATTCGCTCAATCCTCTGCACCGTCTCCCTTCACGACACCCTGGTCTTCGAGGAAATCGAAGGCTCCTCCGACTTCGTCGAGACCTTCCCTGACGCCGCAGCGATCCCCGATCGCGAAAACCTGGTGATCCGCGCGCTTGCGGCCATGCGAGTGACGGGCGCCAAAATCCGGCCGCAACGCATCACCATGCACAAGCGCATTCCGGCCGCGGCCGGACTGGGTGGCGCGAGCAGCGACGCCGCCGCGACGTTGGCTGCCTTTTCGACTGAGCTCGAGAACGCGGGTGCGAACAGCGAAGACATCGCGCGATCTCTCGGGAGCGATGTGCCGTTCTTCCTCAACGGTCCGGTCGCGCTTGTGGCGGGTCGCGGCGAGCAACTCACTCGATTGCCCGCGCCAGGTGGAGATCGCTGGGTGGTACTCGCAACGCCCCGGCTGCACATACCCAACAAGACCCCGGCGATGTACCGGGCCGTAGACCCTTCGACATGGTCATCCGGCGAGGTGGTGAGGCAGATAGCAGCCAACCTCCCCGATCTGCCCGCCCGCGCGCCGTACAACGTGTTCGAGCGTGCGCTGCTCCAGCTCCATCCGGAGCTCGAGAATGTTCGAGACAATCTCCGGCGTGCCGGTTTCCCATTCGTCGCCCTCTCGGGAGCGGGTCCCACGTTCTACACCTTCGTGGCGAACGAGCCCGAGGCGCGATCCATCGAACGGCGCCTCGAACACATGGACCTCGACATCCACATCGCAACGATGGGATGGACTCCACCGAGCGGCGAAGGCCATGAGGCGTGTGATGGCGATCACTCCTGATAGCTCACCTCTGGGACGCCGCCAGTTCCTCGTTACCGCTACAGCGGGTGCGTTGCTTGGGTCAGCATGGGGACTCGCTCTGAGAGAGACGCTCGGCGAGCACGAGCTGTCCACCGTCACCGTTGCAAGAACCACCGGCACATTCGCCGCGTTGATCGAACATCAGCGCCGGAGAATCCTCCTCGCCGATGGTGCGCTCCAGAACGATATCGCCGAGCTCGCGGACCTGGTGACCGGCATCATGCGACAGCGCATCGACGTGTTGCTGGCCACCAACGAGGGCATCGCGCTCCTCCCGAATGACTTTGCCGATCGTTGGCGGCTCGACCGCGTGGCCGAGCTCCCCCAGGGCGGCAGTGTCGCCGAACGGTCACTCCTCGGCATGGAGCTGCGGCTTGGCGACGTCACCGTCACGCCAGCGCGGCAGGTGCTTGGGGCGTGGCGATACTCCACGCCCAATGTGCCTTCCCCATGGTTTGTGACGGTTTCGCGAGGCGCGTCGCAGATCATCATTGCCGGGGCCGGCGCGGCGCTCAACCGGCTGCCCATTGATCCGACAGCGGCGTCCTGCCTTGTCACAATCGATGAGATCGATCACCTGCCGGCCGGCACCTTCGCTGATGCACTGGCAACACCGGCTGACGAAGACCTCGCCAACCTCCGAGAGCAGCGACCGGACCTTGTGGTTGTGCCGATTCGTACCCGGACACCGCTGACGCTTCGGATGGATGCATCAAGGATCGAGCTGCCAAACGACGTGTAGGTCGTCGCTATCGAGTATCCGAAGAACCCGATCCGTCACCGCCCTGCTGGCTACGGCGACGCTCCCGCGCCTGTTGGACCTGACCGGCCCGGACCGGGCGTTCTTCCTCCGGGATGCCCGGCGCGTCGCTCGGCCATGTGTTGGACCATTGGCGACCGGCACGCGATGGCATCTCACCGGAGCGATCGTCCCACTGCCGTTGTGGTCGAACCTGGACGGGAACCGACACGTGGGTGTCGCCGGTGGCCGGTTCGACCTTGTCCGGAGCCGAGGGACTCTTCGCGGACCGTGGCCGCCAATCGCTCGAAGCGAATTCCGGCTGACCAGCTTCGGTCTCGTCGTCATCTCGCTCGCGCACGAACGATCCGAACAACGCCGATGCGAGCACGGCGCCACTTGCGATCAGCAACACCGTCCCGGCGCCACCGTCCAGCCATCGAGCGAGCCAGGTCTCACGCAGGACGTCCGGCTCGTCGCCGGCGAACATGGTGTCGCGGAGCCAGGTGAGCACGTAGGCGATCGCGACAATGGCGCTGGCCGCGCCAAGCACCGCGCCATACATTCTGCCCCCGGGACCGGGATGATAGTTGAACGAGGTGCCGACGCCGTACCCGACGATCGCCGTCGCGAGGAGCAGCAATCCCACTCCGATGGCGAAGCGTGCGCCTGCCTGGGTGAGGCTCGTGTTGCGCGCGACCCAGTCGCCCCAGGCGGACGACCACTCTGATGCCAGCAGGACGCCGAACACAACTCCGGCCGCGGAGAATGCTTCGCGCAAACCGCCACGGTAGGCGCCGATAGCCGTCATCAACAGCACGATGAGGAGCAGCAGGATGTCGAGGAAGACGCTCTCGAGCATGGTTGGATCGCAATCGTGTGATGTGTCAGTCGTTCGGAGCGAGGTTGCCGATTCGACGCAGCGCGTTGAGGGGGATGCCCAGCCAGTCCGGGCGGTTGCCAAGCTCATAGCGTACTTCGTACAGCGCCTTGTGAATCTCGAACGCAGCGAGGACCGCATCTCGCCCGCCCGCCCGCCATCCTTGCATGAGCGAGCTGCTGTGACGAACAACCTCATCGTAACCGTCGAGGTATGAAGCTCGCGCCGCCGTGTACCATTCGTCGATGTCGTTGGATTCAACGCCACCCGCCGAGCGCCTGGCGGTCTCGGCGGCGTAGTCGAACGATCTCAGCATGCCAGCGACATCGCGCAGCGGTGATGCCTTGGCGCGACGCTCCGCGAGCGAGCGCGTCGGCTCGCCCTCGAAATCGAGGATCGCAAAGTCCTCATCGCTGGTCCGCAGTACCTGCCCGAGATGATAATCGCCGTGTATTCGGGTGATCAATGTGCCTTCGAGACTTCTGAGTGAATCGAGCGACGTATCGAGCGCGCCACCGAGCTGCGAGGCGCCCGCAACGCCGCGGGCCTCGAGCTGATCAATGGTATCGCGCAGCTCGAGACGGGCCTCCGAAGCGACCGCTTCGGCATACGCGCCGGGAGCAACCTCCGGCGCAAACGCGTCTTCCTTGCCGGAGGCAAAGGCGACGTGCATCTCTCCCGTGCGCGCGCCAAGGACCTTTGCCGCCTCGACAGTGGCCGGCCGCACGCCGGGATCGTTGATGCGCCCGGTGATCCAGGCCCAGGCGTCGCCGACGCTTGGGATGTAGGCCTGCGCCGCGGCGACGGTGGTGACCTCACCGGCCGCCTGGAGCTCGATGGTCCCCATGAGCCGAGGAAACGCCTGGAATGATGTGTTCCTCGTGAGAAACTCGCCGATTTCAACCTCCGGATTGACGCCCTCACGGATCTTGCGAAACACCTTCAGGATCACGCGATCGCCATAGACGATCGAGGTATTGCTCTGCTCGCCACGAAAGACCCGCGACGAGGCGTCATCGCCCGTGGGAATCTCGTCGGGCCGAGCCATGAGATTCCACTGAAGCCGGGCACCCGTCTCGCCCTGGAGCACCCGTCCCTCGACGAAGCCAGCAAGGAGCCAGTCGCGAAACTCTCGCGACTCGATTCCGTCCTCACCCGGCTCGGAAGCCGCACGGAACAGCAGATAGCTCGCATCCGTACCATGCGCGAAACCGAGCTGAGCGATCTCGATCTCGGCCGCGTGGCCCCCCTCCGAGGTGCGCGCGCGGAACACCGGCTGGACTGTCGTCAGGCTTCGTGCCTTCTCGCCATACCAGCGGCGCTCCGAAAGCCATTCGGCGAGGTGCTGCACACTGTGTTGGTTCTGCTCGCTCATCATGGGATCAGTCGCGCCTTCCATTGCCGTCGTGTCCCGCAAATGCCGATCGCTACTCCTCCGCGCGCTCGAGCCGGAACCAGAAGAACGCGTGCGGTCCGAGCGTGAGCAGGTACGGGAGCTGGCCAATGTTCGGGAACCGTGTCTCCCCCATCAGCTCCACCGGCGAGAGCCCGTCGAACTCGCTCAGATCGAGCTCCGCGAACTGCGCGAACCGGCTCAGGTTCACCACGCACAGCAGGATCTGGCCCTCGTATTCCCTGAGATAGGCGAGGATTTTCGTGTTGTCCGGATGGAGGAAGCGGATACCACCGCGGCCGAACGCCTGATAGCGCTTGCGAACGGCGATGACGCGCTTGGTCCAGTTCAGGAATGATGTGGGCAACCGGTTCTGCGCCTCAACGTTGACCGCCTGATAGCCATACACCGGGTCCATGATCACCGGCGAGTAGAGCTTCGCCCAATCCGCCCGGCTGAAGCCGGCGTTGCGATCACCGTTCCACTGCATTGGCGTGCGAACGCCGTTGCGGTCACCAAGGTAGATGTTGTCGCCCATGCCGATCTCGTCGCCGTAGTACATCACCGGTGTGCCCGGCATCGACAGCAGCAGCGAGGTCATCATCTCGATCTGGCGGCGCCCGTTGTCAAGCAGCGGCGCGAGTCGCCGCCGAATGCCGAGGTTGATCCGCATGCGCGGGTCCTTGGCGTACTCGAAATACATATAGTCCCGCTCGGCGTCGGTGACCATCTCCAGCGTCAGCTCATCGTGATTGCGCAGGAAGATCGCCCATTGCGTATCGTTCCGGATCTCCGGTGTGGACTCCATGATCTCGACGATCGGCGTTCGCTGCTCCCGCCGCATCGCCATGAACATGCGGGGCATCAGCGGAAAGTGGAACGACATGTGGAATTCCGGATCATCGTCGGTGCCGAAGTACTCCACCACGTCGCTTGGCCACTGGTTCGCCTCGGCGAGCAGCACCGCGCCCGGGAACTCCTCATCCACCATTCTGCGGAGCTTGCGCAGGAACTGATGCGTCTCGGGAAGGTTCTCGCAATTGGTGCCGGACCGCTCGTACAGATACGGCACGGCGTCACAGCGGAACCCGTCCAGCCCGAGGTTCAGCCAGAACCGCACGATGTCGAACATCTCCCGATGCACCTCGGGGTTGTCGTAGTTGAGGTCCGGCTGGTGGCTGAAAAACCGGTGCCAATAGTGCTTGCCGGCGACCTGGTCGTAGGTCCAGTTCGACACCTCGGTGTCCGTGAAGATAATGCGGGCGTCGCTGTAGAGAGTCGGATCATCGGACCAGACGTAGTAGTCGTGGTACGGCGACTCAGGATCGCTGCGCGCCTCCTGAAACCACGGGTGCTGGTCCGACGTATGGTTGACAACCATGTCCGCGATGACCCGCAGGCCCTTGGAGTGGGCCGTGTCGAGGAACTCCTTGAAGTCGTCAATCGTGCCGTAGTCGGGATGAATCGAGTAGAAGTCGGCAATATCGTACCCGTCGTCCTGGCCCGGCGAGGGGTACATCGGAAGGAGCCAGATGCAGTCGACGCCGAGATCCCGAATGTGGTCGAGGCGTTCAGTCATCCCCCGGAAGTCGCCGATACCGTCCCCGGAGGCATCATAGAACGATTTCACGGGCGCCTCGTAAAATACGGCATCCTTGAACCACAGCTCATCCCGGTTCAGCATTGAATCCTCTCTCTACCGAGCTGCACGAGCCCGGTACGCGCCTTGATATCGCCATGCCTCGAACCTAGAAGCATGGCTCCTCGTAATCCTTGTGCTCCCAGACCCTCAGGGAATAGATCGTCGCGGGGTTCTGTTGTGGATCAAGATACACAGACACGCGCGATCCCTGCCACAGGTAAGACTCCTCGCTGAAGAGCTCCGTCGCCCGTATCTGGTCGCTCGCATCCGTACCGAGGACATGATGCGGAATCTCCAGATTGCTCTGGTGGCCCTGGAAGGGGTCGAGATTGACGGCGACCATCACGTAGTTGCCCTGCTCCGGTAACGCCTTGATGTAGCACAGCACGTTGTCGTCATCCGCATGCAGGAACGAGAGGTTGTCGTACTCCTGCAAGGCGGGCTGCTCGCGACGGATTCGATTGAGCCTGGCGATGTAGTCGGCGATGTTCCCGGGCCGATCCCAGTCCCACACCTTGTATTGGTACTTCTCGGAGTTGAGATACTCCTCTTTCCCGGGCACCGGTGTGTTTTCGCAGAGCTCGAACCCACTGTAAATGCCATACGCGGACGACAGCGTGCCAGCGAGCACCGCGCGGAACATGAACGCCGGCCGCCCGCCCTCCTGGAGGATGTACGGCAGGATGTCATGCGTGTTGGTGAAGAAGTTCGCGCGCATGTACTCCTTGACGTCGCCATGGGTGAGCTCGACAAGGTATTCCATCAGCTCCTGCTTGAAGTTTCGCCAGGTGAAGTAGCTGTAGCTCTGCGCAAACCCCGCCTTTGCCAGTGCCTTCATCACCTTGGGCCGGGTGAACGCCTCGGAGAGGAAAATCACGTCCGGGTGGTCGCGCTGAACCTCACTGATCAGCCACTCCCAGAACACTGTCGGCTTGGTGTGCGGATTGTCGACCCGGAACGTCTTCACTCCCTGATCGACCCAGAACAGGATGATCCGCAGCATCTCCTTCCACATCTCCTGCCAGGAGTCGCTCTGGAAGTTCAGCGGGTACATGTCCTCGTACTTCTTCGGTGGGTTTTCACCGAACTTGAAGGTGCCATCCGGCCGGGTATAGAACCATTCGGGATGATCCTTGAGCCATGGATGCTCCGGCGAACCCTGGAGTGCGACGTCGAGCGCGATCTCGATGTTGTGGCTGGCGGCTACTTCCACCAGGTGGCGGAAGTCGTCCAGGGTGCCCAGCTCGGGGTGGATGGCATCGTGACCGCCCTCGTCGCTGCCGATGGCGTACGGCACACCGGGGTCGCCCTCCACCGAGACCAGCGAGTTGTTGCGCCCCTTGCGCTTGGATTTGCTGATTGGATGGATCGGCGTGAAATACAGCACGTCGAAGCCCATCGCAGCGATGCGCGGCAGGTGTGCCTCGACGTCCGCGAACGTCGCGCTCACGCCCTCTTGCGTCCCGGCCGAGCGAGGGAACATCGAATACCACGACGCGAACCGCGCAGCCACGCGATCGACCGTGACAGCAAGTTCCGGCTGGGAGGTTACGGAGCCTTCACGTGACGCGTTGCGGTGCGCCGCCGCCACGACGTCGTCGGCGAGTAGCCGCGCTATCGCATCTCGCTGGGTCGCTGCCGACTGGGCCGCTGACACAGCGTGGGACAACAGGTTCGTGTCTTCCCCAGACGCCCGGGTGAGCATGCCTTCGAAGAGCTGGAGCCCTTCACGAAGCTCGAGTGCCACATCGAGGCCGGCGTCGCGCTTCTTCTCGATCTCGTCGCGCCAGCTCTCGAAGTAGTCTGGATACGCTTCTACCGTGTATACGAAGCGCGTGTTGGTGGTCAGGGTGACGATGCCTTCCCAACGATCGTTGTCCACGAACCGCATTGGAGCTTCGTGCCATCCATCCTCGTCCCACGCGCGATACTTCACGACCGCGGCGAGCTTGTCATGCCCTTCCCGGAAAATGTCCGCCGAGACCGTGAGGGTGTCGCCAACCTCGCGCTTTACGGGGTACCGACCGCAATCCACCGCGGGCTCGACGTTCTCGATCAGGATCGGGGACGGTGGTGGCGCGCCCTTGGTAAACGATACGGTCGTCACGGTCATTCGGGTATCCCTTCTCAATCACGCGTTCGCGTCGTCGCTATTGTCATACATTCGTTCTCAGCACGAGCGGTGCCAGCTTCGGCTTCACGCACATTGCCAATGAGGAATCGACCATGACCATCACCCAGGGGATTCGGCGTGTCCTGCTCCCGCTTCTTCTCCTCACGACACTCGGGGTTGCCATGGTGCCGCTTACTGCAGGGAGGCTGGCACCTGCGGCGGCAACGAGCGACTTCACCGCCTTCATGGAGCCTCGCCTCGCGGCACTCGTCGAGTCCTCCCGCAAGGTGGAAGCGATGGTCAGCGAGCACTCCCGCAACGTCCTCGCACTCCGGGCGGAATCTGAGCGCATCGACGCGATCGTCGAGGACATTGACCGCTATCTCGACGACCATGGCGTTCCAGTCTGGGCTGGCCCGCTGGTCTCACAGTATCGCGATGGTGTCGCGCGAATCCAGACCTCGATGGATGCCGCCTACGACGCACTCCGCACTTTCGATTTCTCGAAGATGGCAGAGATGATACCGGTGTTTTCCCAGGGGACGCAGGACCTCGAAGCGGCGCTGCGTGTCCTGAAGGACGCGACAGAGGGCGGTTCATCGTACACTGGAACTGGTGTCGCCTGAGTGGGTGGGGCCACTGCTCCGACCTGCCACACCAAGAACCAATGCACACAGCCGGCAGGCGGACCCGCAGCTTGACGCTGGAGATACTGCTATGAACACGTATACCGTTCGCTACCAGCTCGGAGGTGAGGAATTCACCGACCAGCTGGAGGCGGAGAATGCTGCGATGGCCGCGCGGAACATCGAAGAGCGCTACCTGAACGATGACGAGCGCTTTGAGCTGATCGAAGTCCACCTGGTTGAGGGTCCAGAGTCGGTCGAGGATGCGCCGGTGAAGGGCCGGGCGTAGGCAAGCCTACCGACTCGAGCGAAGCATGGCCACAGCGGGTGGTGGGGGAACTCAATGACACAGCGCGAAGATTTCGGGAGACCACGTCCGGGTCGTCCCTCGCCTCTTGGCGCGTCCTGGGACGGCGAAGGCACCAACTTCGCCGTGTACTCACGGCACGCGCGGTCGGTCACGCTGTGTGTCTACGAAGCGGGCGGATCAACGCCGGTCCACACGGTTCCTCTCGAGGAACGCACGCACGACGTGTGGCACGTCTACATCCCAGGCGTGCACGTCGGCATGCGCTACGGCTACAAGGTCGACGGCGATTACGACCCCGGCAAGGGACACCGCTTTAATCCGGCCAAGCTGATGCTGGACCCGTACGCCACCGCCATCGACGGCAACGTGACCTGGGAACCGGCTGTCTTTCCGTACAACGTCGACGAGCAGGATGACACCGTTGCCGACGACGCCCCGGACGATGCGCTCGTGCCGAAGGGTGTTGTGGCGCATTGGGACTTTGACTGGGAGGGCGACCGTCGCCCGAACATTCCGTGGAACGAGTCCGTCATCTACGAAATGCACGTCGGCGGGTTCACCCGGCTCAATCCCGGCATCCCCGAGCCCTTGCGCGGCACATGGGCCGGTGTGAGCCACGAGGCAAGCATCGACTACCTGACGCGCCTCGGTGTCACCACCGTTGAGCTGCTGCCACCTCAAGCGTTTGTGGACGATCCGTTCCTGCTTGACAAAGACCTGACAAACTACTGGGGATACAGCACACTCAACTACTTCACTCCGGAGCCGCGATATGCCTCCAGCACCGACCCACTGGTTCAGGCGAGCGAGTTCCGCCGTATGGTCAAGGAGCTCCACTACGCGGGCCTCGAGGTCATCATCGACGTGGTGTACAACCACACCTGCGAGGGAAACCACCTCGGACCATCGCTGAGCTGGAAGGGCATCGACAACGCCACCTACTACCGTCTCCTGCCGGAGAACCCTCAGCACTACATCGACTACACCGGCACCGGCAACTCGCTCAATGTTGCCCATCCGCAGGTCCTCAAGATGGTGCTCGACAGCCTTCGGTACTGGGTCGAGGAGATGCATGTCGACGGATTCCGATTCGACCTTGCCGTGACGCTCGGCCGAGAATCCCCGTCGTTCGATCCGGGCAGTGGCTTCTTCGACGCCATTCACCAGGATCCGGTACTGGCTGGCGTCAAGCTGATCGCGGAGCCGTGGGACATCGGCCCTCGCGGGTACCAGACCGGCAACTTTCCGACCCTTTGGTCGGAATGGAACGACCGCTTCCGCGATGACGTCCGCGAGTGGTGGCTCAAGGGCGGTCTCGATCGCGCCGCCATGGCGTACCGGATGGCTGGCTCATCGGACATCTTCGGCCACACCGGCCGAGGTCCGCGCGCCACGGTGAACTTCGTCGTCGCGCACGATGGCTATACGCTTCGTGACCTCGTGAGTTACGAGGAAAAGCACAACGAAGACAACGGCGAAGACAACCAGGACGGCCACGACCACAACCAGTCCGCGAATTTTGGCGTCGAGGGCGAGACCGACGATCCAGCGATCAACGACCTGCGCGCCCGCATGCAGCGCAACCTCGTCGCGACCCTCCTGCTGGCGCAGGGCGTTCCGATGATCGCGCACGGCGACGAGGTGAACCGCTCGCAGAACGGGAACAACAACGCCTACGCCCAGGACAACGAGCTCACATGGATGGATTGGGAGCTGTCAGAGGCGGATGAGGCGCTGTTCGAATTCACCAGGAAGATGATCGAGCTTCGCAAGGCGGAGCCGCTGCTCCGCCGGCGACGGTATTTCCGCGGTCAACCCGACGAGCCGAACGCGCTCAAGGATGTCGCCTGGCTCCGCCCGGATGGCAGCGAGATGGGACACGACGACTGGGCAGAGCCGACCGAGGAACCGTTGATCTTCCGGCTCTCGGGCACGGCGTTCGAGGAAGCGGACGAGTTCGGCGGAGAAATCCGCACGTCGTCGCTGTTCATCGCGATGAACCCGTCCGAGGAGGATGTCGAGGTGACCCTGCCCGAGCCGAACCTCGACTGCGACCAGGGAGCGTGGCAGATGGTGCTCTCCACAGCCTCACCTGACGGCGAAACAGAGGCCGCGGAGTTCGATCAGGGCAGCACGATGACTGTGGCCGGCCGGAGTGTGGTCGTGCTTCGCGGGGCGGATGCCTGACCGACCGCCCCGCTGCGAGCCGGACCGCTAAAGCGCATTAGTTGGCTGCACCACGACGTAGGGGCGAGGCCCGTCCTCCCGGCCGCCCGCAGGACGGCAATGCGTTGTCGGTGTCAGGTGACCATCGTGGCCGCTTCGCGTCCACCGGGCGGCCACAGAGGGCCGCCCCTACGCGTCAAACTCCCTGCAATCCGCTCTACACGCGAATGTCCGCGGTCACCTGCTCCAGCAGCTGACGCAGCCGTTCGGCCTGTACCGGCGAGATATCACCAAGGAGCTCGGCCAGGCGACGCTGGTACCGCTCGCCATCCTGCTCGAGCAGCGCGCGCCCCTTGTCGCTCAGCCGCGCCAGGACCATCCGCCGGTCGCCGGGGTGCGCCTCTCGTACCGCCCACCCTTGTCGGGTGAGAATATCGACGTAGAGCGTCGCGGTACGCCGTGCCACCGCCAGCCGGCGCGCAAGTTCTGATGGAGCGATACCGTCATCGCCCACCTTCCCCAGCTCAACCAGCGCGTTGAAAGCGCCGGCCGTCAGATTGAGATCCTCCAGCGCATCGGACGCGCTGCGGTCCAGTGCGCCGGCGATCTTGAGGATCTGAGTGAAGACGTCGAACAGCACATCGGTCGGCGCCTGATCAGGCACGTCGTCGAGCGCGCTCAAGTGCGTGTACCAGCCAGGGTGAACGCTGCTGCCACCATTGGCGTGATGCTGCGTGTGGAAGGCCCGGTCGTGTAGTGAATGCGTGCTCATCGCCATGGGATACCCCCTCGCCATCGACTGGTCTACCAGTCCATAATGCGGTTGGAACGACAGGTTCCCGAGGAGCAACAGTGCTTGCGTATCCAGACTCCTCGCCATACTTCCGAGTCTAGAAACAATCGAGCCACTACAGTGACAGGGAAGCTTCGCGATCCGCTGGATCGCGTATGTCGGTTTCCCTTACCTTCTGTAGTGCTTTCCCCTACACCACATCGTCTGAGAGCAGCCCCGCTCTCAGGGCGTAGCGCACCAGCTCCGCCCTGTTGGTGAGACCGAGCTTCTGCATGGCACGGTGGCGGTACGTCTCGATGGTCTTGGGGGAGAGTGAGAGCATGTCGGCGCCCTGCTGCGCTGTGTATCCCTCAGCCGTGAGCTTCACCACCTCGCGCTCTCGCTCCGAGAGCACCTCGCCGATGTCAATCTCGTCGCCAGTCCGCGCCCTGCCGAGGTACCCACGCAACAGGGTCTTCGTCGCGGCGGGATCCAGAAACACCTCTCCGCGCGCCACCGTGCGAATGGCATCGAGCAAATCGGTGTGCGCGCTGGACTTTCGCACATATCCCGATCCTCCCGCCTCCAGCACGGGCAGGAGATATCGCTCCTCGGCATGCACGGTGAGCACGAGCACGCGCGTGCCGATGTTCAGGTTCGTGACTTCCGAAATCGTGCTCATCCCGCCGTGCGGCATGGAAAGATCCGCGATGACGATGTTGGGCCGATGCTGGCGCGCCAGCGCGACCGCCTGCTGACCATCCTCGGCCTCCGCTACCACCACCATGTCCGGCTGCGCCTCCAGCAGCGCGCGCAACCCGGCGCGTACCACGCCGTGGTCGTCCGCCAGCAGGATTCGGATCCGGGTGGTCTCACGCTCACTCATGGTCGATCTCCTGCACCGTTTCCGCGCCATTCCGGGCATCGTCGTCAAACCGCTGCGGGGGCTCCAGAATTCGCGTCGCCAGCCGGAGCGGAATCACCGCGACGATGGAGGCTCCTCTCGGCTTCGCCGGCACCACCTTGAGCGTCCCGCCCACCAGCGCCGTACGCTCGACCATCCCGAAGATACCGAGCCCGAGACCGCGCTCGTCACGAACCTGCGGAACTGACGGTACGAACCCGACACCGTCGTCTGTCACCGTTAGCGTAACCTCTCCCGGTTTCCGCTCGACGGAGATGTCGGCTCTCGTCGCTCGGGCATGCTTGACGACGTTCGTCATCGCTTCCTGCGCGATCCGGTACAGCACCAGCTCCAGCTCCTCCGGCAGGCGCTCGCGGGAACCCGTCCAGTGGTACTCCACCGACAGGCCATGCTGCTCGCCGAAACGCTGCGCCAGCTCCCCGAGCGCGGCCCAGAGCCCGAGGTCGTCGAGCGCCGGCGGACGCAGCTCGAGCGCAAGCCTTCGCACGCCCTCGATCGCGTTCACGGTCGAGTCTTCGAGCGACCTGGCGGCCGCACGCAGCTGCTCGTTGTCGGAGGACGTCAGCGCGGTGAGCCGAAGCAGCTGTGCGAAAAGCAGCTGCGCCGTGTCATCGTGCAGCTCACGGGCGATCCGCTTGCGCTCGTCCTCCTGCGCGTGGATCACCTGGCTGGTCAGCTCGCGAAGCTGGTCGCGGTCGGCCTCGATCTCATCGAGCGTCTCGTTGAACGACGCGCTCAACCGCGAGAGTTGGGCATCCGAGAACGCCGAGGGCCGCACGCGGCTGGAGAAGTCTCCCCTGCGAATCCGTTCCGCGACCTCGGCCAGCCGGTCGAGTGGCTGGAACGCGGCCCGAAGCACCACAAAATTGACGGCGACGCTGAGCACGAAGCCGACAAGCGCGAAGATCGCGATCAACCACACGCTGTTCGGATCACTCGTTCCGTGAACGGTGCGCGCCGTGATAAGCGTTCCCAGCGTGGCTCCGAGGACAACGATCGCCCCGTTGGCGAGCAGCACCTTGTAGAGCAGGGGAATGCCGAAGAGACGTCTTGCGATCGATCGATGCACGTGTCTTGCCTGTCCCGCTTGAGGTACCGGCGCAACTCACCGGCGAGTGGCGCCTCAACGGCTATGGTATACACTGCGGGACGTTCGCACACAGCATCCCAGGGAGGTGACAGATGGCAAGCTCTTCATCGTTCGATATCGTCTCGAAGTTCGACCGGCAGGAGCTGCGCAACGCGCTGGACCAGGCCGGACGCGAGGTCCGCACGCGCTACGATCTCAAGGACACCAACACGGAGATCGATGAGGCTGAGGACCAGTTCACGATCACGACGCAGTCAGAGTACAGTCTCACCGCCGTGCGGGACATCATCGAGTCCAAGCTGATCGGCAGGAAGCTCTCACTCAAGATTCTTGACTATCAGCAGGAGGAGGAGGCCTCCGGAGGGCGCGTCCGTCAGGTCGTGAAGCTCAAGGAAGGCCTCAACGACGAGATCGCCAAAAAGATCTCGAAAGAGATTCGGGACAACTTCAAGAAGGCGAAGCCGCAGGTCCAGGGCGACATGGTTCGGGTGCAGGCCAAGAGCCGGGACGAGCTCCAGGATGTGATCCAGATGCTCAAGACCAGCGATTGGCCGGTTGCGCTCCAGTTCGTCAACTATCGCTAGCTTCGGACTGGCGGTTGCTGGTCGGCGCCTGCTCACGTGCCTTGCGCAGGTGCCGCCGGTCCACCTCCGGGAGCGCGGTTGCCACACGCTCCAGCAGCTCGCTCTCCAGCGGTGATCCAACCGGGAAGACGCGAACCGGCACGCGCTGGCGCTCGAGCCAAACCCGCTGGAACATTACCCATTGGTCGAGCGAGGGCATGACGCCGCCTTCGATCACCGACACGAGCCGCTCCATGCCGGTCGCCATATCCGCCTTGATGTCGCTGGTCCGCTCCACCCAGAACGGCTCGCCGATCGAGAGCTCATGCCCCGCCGCCACGCGCCTGCTGAAGATCGAAATGACGGGCGCACCGGTATCTCGCGCGATGCGGACTGGACCGGGCGGCAGAGTGGTCTGCTGGCCCATGAACACGACATCGTGGCCGTTCTGGAAGAAATCCCGATCGGTCACGAACACGGCGAACTCGTTGCGCCGCAGGGCCTTCACGACCTTGCGGACACCGGACGGTGTCGGCTCGACCATCTGCGATCCACGAGAGCCACGGAGCCAGGTCACCCCGTCGAAGATGAAGCGGGATGTGGTCCGGCCGGTGACGATCGTCAATGGATAGCCGCGCGCTGCCAGCGCCTGCCCGATATAGTCGAAACAGCCAACATGGCCCGACACGAGAATGGCACCCTTCCCCTCCTCCAGCGCGCGGTCCAGGCTTCCCCACGATCCGTTCACCAGCGAGACAGACGAGCGGAAGTCGCTCGGACGCTGACGCGGGATGATGATCAGGTCCATGAAGTTCCGGGCGCTCGTCCGGAATATTGAACGCACCAGCCGTTCCGGGTCCGTCGATGCGTCGCCCGCATACTGGAGCACCGTCTCAACGTTGTCGCGAACGTTTTTCGGGTAGGTTGAGCTCAGGCGGTAGAAGGCATCACCGAACCGATCGGCGATCCAGCCGCGGACCGGCCCGGGAATCAGCCAGAACGCCCACGAGAGGAAGATCGCGATCCCGACGCTCAACAGATACCGAAACTCCCGCCGATCTTCGCGGCGGAACTGCGGGATGGGTTTTCTGGCAGAATCAGCCTGCTTGGACACGTGCCACTCAGTTCGTGCGCTTGGAGCTCGAATCCAGGATCAGGACCGTTGCGTCGAGCTCGCGTCGCTTCGCATGTAGTCCATCGCATCAATGATAACCGGCACCCCGCGGACAATCGTGAGAATCACGGCGGACCAGACCAGCGCCCAGCCGAGCCAGATGTACCACGTCTGGTCATAGAGACCGCCGAGGAAGGTGCCGCTGGTGTCGAGACGCTCGTCACCAGCCAGACCGGTGAGGAACACGAAGCCGGCGGCCTTGGCCCACCCGAAAAACGCTCGCATGAAGCGTCCGGCGGTGAGCCACTCGGTGACGGCGGACTTCATCATGTTGTTCTTGCCGAACGGCGTCTTGCCCTCGGCGTACGACATTGAGCGCAGTCCATCGACGATGAATCCGCGCGTCAGCACCATGAGCGGTATCCAGATGGGGATCAGGTCGAGATCGGCAAAGATCACCCAAAGCGCGTTTTCGACGATGCGATCGCCGAGAATGTCGAATACCGCGCCGAAGGTGGAGGTCGAGCCACGCTTGCGCGCTACCCAGCCGTCGAGACCATCGCTCGCGAACACAATGATGATCAGCAGCATGGACGCCGTGACGATCTGGACGTTGCCGACATAGATCAGCCAGATGACAACGAAGAGCAAGATGAGCCGTGCCACGGTTACCAGGTTGGCCAAAGCGCGCGATCCCCTTCGATGCCGGACAGTTCAACAAGCCGGGACGCGATCTCGGTTCCCGGCTGCACCTCCTGAATGTACCGCGATTATCCACCACCCCGCCGAGACGGCTCAACCGGCAAGGAGTCAGCCAGCTCGCCTCTGCGGAAGCACCACCAACGTTGACACAATCCGTGTCAAGAAGTATTATTCATACAGACGCTCGGACGCAGGAGTTGCTAGTGTATGACCGCGAGATATTCGGAACCCCTCTTTGTCATCAGCGTGGCGGCACGCCTCGTCGAGATGCACCCGCAGACGCTCCGGAAGTACGAGCGTGAGGGCCTGATCGCCCCATCGCGGACATCGGGCAACCTTCGCCTGTATTCCGACGAGGATATCGAGCGCCTGCGGCAGGTGAAGTACCTCGTTGAGACCCGCGGTCTCAACCTCGCCGGCGTGCAGCTCGCGCTGGAGCTCACCCAGTCCCTCCGCCAGCTCCGCACCAGCATGGAGCGCTCGCCAAACGGGCGGGCATGGAAGGCGGATATCGATCGAATCCTGATAGAGCTGGGCTTCGTCGACGAAGAGCGGCTACGGCAAAACGCACAGCGAACCTGACGCTCACATGTAACTGCACTCACTACATTACCAACGACGGGTCAATGGCGACCCAGGAGGATCGTGATTTATGGCATCTAATCAGAATTTTACGGAGAAGGCACGCCAGGCGATCGTCGCTGGCCAACAGCTGACCCAGGAGAAGAATCTCGCTCAGTACGAGCCCGAGGCACTGCTGGTCGGGCTGATCGACCAGCCGGACGGCATCGTGCCACAGGTGCTGCAACGGCTGGGCCTCGCGCCCGACACCGTGCTCAGCGAAGCCCGGGCGCTCGTCGATCGTGCGCCGAAGCTCCAGTACAGCGCGGAGGCTGTGGTCAGTCCCGCGCTTCGCCGCGCGCTGCAGGACGCGGAGCGGCAGGCGCAGCAGTTTGGGGACGAGTACCTCAGCACCGAGCATCTGCTGCTCGGCATTCTCGGCGGCGAGCGGACGCAGGCAGCCTCGCTGCTCAACCGCGTCGGCATCGACCGCGACCGCGTGCTCGGTGCGCTCAATGAGATCCGTGGCAACCAGCGGGTCACCGATGAGAACCCCGAGAACACCTACCAGGCGCTCGAGAAGTACGGTCGCGACCTGACCGAGCTCGCTCGCGCGGGCAAGCTGGACCCGGTGATCGGCCGCGACGACGAGATTCGCCGCGTGATCCAGGTCCTGTCTCGCCGCACAAAGAACAACCCGGTGCTCATCGGCGAGCCGGGCGTCGGCAAGACCGCCATTGCCGAGGGACTCGCTCAGCGCATCGTGCGCGGAGACGTTCCGGAGGGCCTCAAGGACAAGCGCATCATCTCGCTCGACCTCGGGGCGCTCGTCGCCGGAGCGAAGTTCCGCGGCGAGTTCGAGGAGCGGCTGAAGGCGGTCCTCAAGGAGGTCTCGGCGTCCGAGGGACAGGTCATTCTCTTCATCGACGAGCTGCACACGGTGGTCGGCGCAGGCGCGGCCGAGGGTGCGATGGACGCGTCCAACATGCTCAAGCCGATGCTGGCGCGCGGCGAGCTGCATGCGATTGGCGCCACGACCCTCGACGAGTACCGAAAGCACATCGAGAAGGACGCTGCGCTGGAGCGGCGCTTCCAGCCGGTCCGGGTGGGAGAACCGAGCGTTGAGGACACCATCTCGATCCTGCGGGGGCTTCGCGAGCGCTACGAGGTCCACCACAAGGTGAAGATCCTCGATTCCGCGCTGGTGTCGGCAGCGGCACTGTCCGATCGATATATCACCGACCGGTTCCTGCCGGACAAGGCGATTGACCTTGTCGACGAGGCCGCATCCCGGCTCCGCATGGAGATCACATCGATGCCGGTCGAGCTCGACGAGGCCGAGCGCCGCATCATGCAGCTCGAGATCGAGCGCGAGGCGCTCCGCAAGGAGACCGACCCTGCCTCCGGACAGCGGCTCGAGGCGCTCGAGGAGGAGCTGGCGAACCTGAAGGAAGAGCGCGACGCGCTGCGATCCCGATGGGACCAGGAGCGGCAGGCACTCGTCGCCATCTCGGAGCTCCGCGACCAGATGGACCAGCTCCGTGTCGACATCGAGCAGGCGCAGCGGGCATACGACTACAACCGCGCTGCCGAGCTTCAGTACGGTCAGGCCAAGGAGCTTGAGGCTCGCCTTATGGAGGAGGAGGCGAAGCTGGCGCGGCTTCAGGCGAGTGGCAAGCTGCTCAAGGAAGAAGTCGACGCCGAGGACATCGCCGAGGTGGTCAGCCGCTGGACGGGTATCCCCATCAGCAGGCTCATGGAGGGCGAGATCGAGAAGCTGGTGCACATGGAGGATCGACTCCACGCCCGCGTGATCGGTCAGGACGAGGCCATCGAGGCCGTCTCCAACGCGATCCGCCGCTCGCGCGCCGGACTCTCCGACCCACACCGCCCGATGGGAAGCTTCATCTTCCTCGGCCCAACCGGTGTCGGCAAAACAGAGCTCGCGCGTGCCCTGGCGGAGTTCCTGTTCGACAGCGACCAGGCCATGGTCCGCATCGACATGTCGGAGTACATGGAGAAGCACTCCGTGAGCCGGCTGGTGGGCGCACCTCCGGGTTACGTCGGTTACGACCAGGGCGGCCAGCTCACCGAAGTGATTCGGCGGAGGCCATACAGCGTCATCCTGTTCGACGAGATTGAAAAGGCGCACCCGGATGTCTTCAACATTCTGCTGCAGGTGCTCGATGACGGACGCCTCACGGACGGCCAGGGACGCGTGGTGAACTTCGCCAACACGGTGGTGATCATGACGAGCAATCTTGGCTCGCAGGCCATCATGCAGATGAACGAGAGCAACGTCGGCGAGATTCGCGGAAAGGTCATGGAGGCGCTGCGCGCGAACTTCCGACCGGAGTTCCTGAACCGCGTCGACGAGACGATCATCTTCACGCAGCTCTCGCGAGAGCAGATCAGCCATATCGTCGAGCTCCAGCTCGACGAGGTGCGGAAGCGGCTGGCCGACCGCAGCATGAAGCTGCGGGTCACCGACGAGGCTCGAGAGCTGCTGGTCTCGCTTGGCTACGACCCAACATACGGAGCTCGGCCGCTGAAGCGCGTGATCCAGAAGCGTGTGCTCGATCCGCTGGCGCTCGGCCTCCTGAGCGGCACCCTCCATGAAGGGGAGACTGTCACGCTCGCGGTCGAGAATAACGACTTCTCGCTCAGTGGCGAGCTCACCGAAGCGCCGGTCGTAGCCTGACGCGGCTCAAATTGCATTACGCCAGAACGGCCCCGGTTATGCGACCGGGGCCGTTTTGGCTCTTCAATGCACTTCGCGGCGGCTATACTTGGGGCGATGTGAAGCTGAATACCGGCATCGCGGGACGCGAGGCGAATGGAGAGTAACCGTGGACATCCTGGTGGAGTTGATCAAGGCGGCGGTCACCATCGGCGTGATCGCGCTCATCGCGCTGGTGATGGCGGGGTTGTTCATCATCGTACTGTCGCTCGCAACTGGGATCGACAGCAGCATCCAGCCCGAGGATGAGCGATCCTGACGATCGCACATGAAACCGGGCATGTCGTGAGTTGACCGGATCACGAGCGCCGGTTTACGCTTCGAACGGGTCTCTCGAAAGTGTCCATGTTTCGTCTGTATTGCGTTCCGGCCACCGGCAGCAACAAGGAGCATATCTGTGCAACTCGATCTCGGCTCACCCACCAACACCATTCGCTCCCTGCGGTGGTTGGCAACGCTTATCGCGTTCTCGGTCATCGGGGCGATGGTCGCGCCGATAGCCCCCGTCGCTGCACAGACGGGAACCAGCAGCGATGCTGGCGTCCTCGACCTCGTGCCTGCAACATCACTGCTCTTCGTCGAAGCGAATCTCGACACGGAGTCCGACCAGGTGAAGCTTGCGTCGGAGCTCTTGACCCGCGCGGGCCTCAACCAGGCGCTCGAAGACCAGGGAATGAGCTCGACCGAGGACCTGCCCGCCAACGCGCGCGTCGGCCTCGTCGTGACTTCGCTGCCGGACGCGTCCGCGCTGGACGTCGCAGACGTCAGCGTCGACCCGATGTCCGCGACCGACTCGCTGGATCAGGGTGGGTACGCCGCCATTCTCAGCGCCGCTGAAGCGCAGTCGTACTACGACGGCTTGCTTGCATCGATGAACCAGGACGCCACCGATGGCGCCGGCGAGATCGTGGAGAGCGAGTACGGTGGTGTCACCATCACGTCGCTCCAGGTGTCTCCGGATGAGGACTTCGTCGACCCGCAGGCCGTCGCCATGGTTGGTGACTACATCGTCGTCGCGGCGCGCGCCGAGGACATCCAGCCGCTTGTCGACACCTTCAACGGCGACATCGAGAACATCTCCACCGTCGACACCTACACGCAGCTGATGAGTCAGCTCCCGACGGAGCGACTCGCGAGCGGCTACATCGACGGCCCGGCGATCATGTCTGCCACCGAGCAGCAGGCTGCCGGCGCGCTCGACAGCGTTCCGGCCGAGACACGCGCCCTTGCAGACGCGTTCACCGCATTCACCTTCTCCGCCGAGCAACAGGGGTTCCGTCTCGAGACGCGCTCCGTCGCCGGTGGCGAGGCGTTCCCGACGATCACCCCCCTCGATGGCACGTTCTTCGACAAGGTGCCGTCCAGCTCCCTGCTGACGCTCAACGGCTCGAACATCGACTCGCATGGCATCGTGACGCTGCTTGCCCTCGCCTTCGCCAGCGAGATGGCTGGGCAGGATCTCACCGCCACACCGGTCGCCGAGATGGATCTCGCGGCATCGCAGGCGCAGGTGTTCGCGCAGGCGGAGTCGCTGCTCGGCTTCAACCTGAAGACCGACCTGATCGACCATCTTGTCGGCGAGTTCGGCGTCGCCGTTACCATTGACGACGTAATGGCGGAGGTGCCATCCATCGATGCGATCGTGGTGAGCGACGTGGACAATGCCTCCGCGGTCCAGGATGTGATGTCCAAGGTGGCATTCATCGTCGGCGCCGGCCTCGGCGATCAGACGAACGTCGAGACGGTCGACGTGAACGGCTCGACCATCAACTCGATTGATCTGAGCGGGACAGACACGGCGAGCCTCGAGAAGGTGGAGTTCGGGGTCCTCGGTGAGCAGCTCGTCATCTCCGTCGGCAGCGGTCTCGACGACTACGTCAATGGTCCGGCCGAGCCCCTGTCGCAGGATCCGAACTTCCAGGCGGTGATGGAGCAAATGCCGGCCGAGTACGGCAGCCTCACCTACGTCAACATGCCGGTCCTCATGGACATCATCACCGGCATCTCCGGCAGCATGGACGCCTCGACCGTTGACGCAGATACGTCATGCGGCGAGTACAGCAGCCAGGAAGAAGCCCAGGCAGCGTACGACGCTGACCAGTTCGAGAACTTTGAGCTCGATCAGGACTTCGATGGCGAGGCCTGCGAGGACTACTTCGCACCTGCCGCCAGCCCGGTCGCGACGGAAGCGCCGTACGGCAACATCCTCGGCATGGCGATCGCCACGACTCAGGAGGATGGCGTCAACGGGTCGACCACGTACATCCTCATCGGCGACTAACCCAAGGCAAAACCGAACGTCGATGGAAACAGGGTGGCTGCGTTGGGCAGCCACCCTGTTTCATACTGTCGTCAGCACAGGACGAACCATTGGGACTCGAAAGGTCAGTGATGAATATCGAACTGCTTGAGCGGTTGTGCCAGGCGCCCGGAATCGGCTCGCGAGAGAAGGCGGTACGCGATGTCGTCCGTGAGGAGATAGGCTCACTCGTCGATGAGGTCCGCGTCGATGCGCTCGGCAACCTGATCGCGACACGAAGAGGCAGTGGACCGCGCATCATGATCGCGGCGCACATGGACGAGATCGGCTTTGTCGTCCGTCACATCGACGACAACGGATTCATTCGGCTGCAGCCGGTGGGCGGGTTCGACCCGCGTGTGCTGGTGGCGCAGCGCGTCGTTGTCCACACCCGCGCTGGGGGGACACTCCCCGGGGTCATCCAGCCGGGGACAAAGCCAACCCACCTGCTGACCCCGGCGACTCGAAGGACATCAAGCTCGAGGATATGTTCATCGACACCGGACTGGCTGCCAGTGACGTGACCTCAACCGTTTCCATCGGGGATATGGTGACACTGGAACGGGCGACCGTGCGGATGGGCGATAACGTCGTGAGCAAGGCGCTCGACGACCGGCTCGGGCTGTACGTCATGATCGAAGCTGTCCGTGCGATCACCAAAGGCAACGCGGAAATTCTCGCCGTGGCAACGACGCAGGAAGAGGTCGGGCTCCGCGGCGCGCAGACCGCCGCGAATGACCTCAGACCCGATATCGCCATCGCGCTGGACGTCACGATTGCCGGCGACATCCCGGGAATGCCTTCAGATGCCGCCGTGACCCGGCTTGGCAAGGGCGCGGCGATCAAGATGTTCGACAGCTCTCAGCTGCCGCATCACGCGGTGATCGAGACACTACGGACGATCGCCGAGAATGAGCACATCCCGCACCAGCTCGAAGTGCTGCCACGTGGCGGCACGGACGCAGGTGCGATCCAGCGCGCCGGCTCCGGAGCGTATACCGGAACCATTTCCATGCCGTGTCGCTATGTGCACACTGTCAACGAGAGCGCGAGCGTTGCGGACGTAGATGCCTGTGTCCAGCTTCTCGCACGGTTCATCGAACAGGTCGATCTCGAGCAGCTCCGACACGACTGATTGCGTCCGCGGCGGAACCGACACAGGCGCTCGCGCGTTCATGCACTCAGACGACTCCTTGCAGACCGGCGCATGCCGCCCAACACGTCCGGAGGAACCGCATGCATCCGACACGACCCCTACGAGAGCAGGACCGCCCGGGCGCTCGCTGGACAGCATCCCGCCGCGCGGTGATCCAGAGTGCCGGGGCGGGGCTCGCCACCGCGCTGATCCACGGTCGGGGGGTGTCAGCCCAGTCGACGCCGGCTCCCGATGCTGGCCCCACGCTCACGATCCCGCTCTACCCATACGGCCGCCAGATCGACCTCGATCCTCACCGGGCAACGAATTGGGGGCCGCATTGGGTGCTGTTGCCCAACGTGTGGGCCGGACTCCTGGGATTCGATGAGAACGGCGCGGTGATCCCCACGCTCGCCGCGTCGGTCGAGCCAGAGGAAGACGGTCTCGTGTGGGTGGCGGAGATTCGATCTGAGGCCACCTTCGCCTCCGGCAACCCGGTAACGGCTGACGCGATGATCGCGGGATGGAAGCGCGCGCTCTCCCCCGTGCGGCTGGCCCCGATGGCGACATACATGCGCCGGGTACAGGGATACGAGGCGTTCGTTGCCGGGGAGAGCGAGGAGATCGGGTTCGAGGCGCGTGACGAGAGGATAGTCGCAATCCACCTCGAAGAGCCCTACTCGCTCTTCCCGGAGCATCTCGCGACGTTCGTGTGGGCTGCGGTTGACGTCGCGGCGCTGGACGGCGTACCGGAATCACAATCGCCGTACGCTGGGGCTTCGGCAGGCGCGTGGATGTTCAGCGAGACCGGCGATCCGGAACGCATTCGCATGATCCAAAACGATCGCGCCTCCGACCTGCCAACCTCCTTTTCCACCGTGGACTGGACGTTGCTGGAGGGACCGCAGGCGGCGCAAGCGGCGCTGGACGCGTTCTCCACGGGCACCTTGCCCATCGCCGACGTGCCGGATCCCCTTCGGGGCTCGCTCAAGGACAACGCCGCCGTTCAAGCCGCACTCCACACGATTGAGCCTTCAGGCACGACCATGCTTGTCGGCATGGATTACCGGCAGGCGCCATTCGACAACCCGGACGTGCGACGTGCAGTGGCGCTCTCGATCGACCGTGAGCGCTGGGCGACCGAGATCATGGGCGGCACATTCGTCCCCGCTACCGGCGTTACCCCGCCAGTCCTCGAGCAGACCGCGAACTATATGTCACCCGACCCGATCGGTCCCGATCCGGACACCGCGCGACAGCTCCTGACGGATGCCGGGATCACTGAGGACACGATGCCGCCCGTCACCTACTACCAGCGAGCAGACGCATCACAGGAAGAAATCGATGAGGCAGCAGCCTTGCTGGCAATGATCCAGGAAAACTCCGGGCTGGTTATCGACCATGACACGACCCTCTCTGCCGAGCAGATCGAGGCACGCCGAAGTGACAATGGTGGCCTGCAGTTCGACCTGCGCTGGTGGTGGCCGCTGACAAACTCGCCCTCCGGACTCGCAGATCTTGGCATGCCGACCTCGCCGGAGATGAAGGGTTGGTTCAACTGGTCCACCGACGCGGAGAACAGCGACACCGCGGCCGCGGCCGAGGAGTTCGCAACCGCGATCACCGACGCGCTTGCAACGCTGGATGAGACGACGCGCACACAGCTCTTCGCGAAGGCGGAGGACATCCTCATCCAACGTGCCGTATACGTTCCCCTCGGCCACTGGGTCCAGGCATTCGTTCAGTCCGCCGAGCTGACTGGCACACGCCAGGGAGCATTCACAGGCTACATGCCGGTGGCCTTCGATGACGCGGTGGAATACACGCCCTCCACCGCAACTCCGTCCGCGTAACACAGCGTTCAAGCACGTAACAGACGGAAGCCCGGCTCGTGTGAGCCGGGCTTCCGTCTGTTTCAGGCGTTCACGTCGCCGCCTGTTACGCCGCCTTGCCCTGCCTGGCGGCGAAGTCGCGGTAGTCGATGGCGCTGAACGGGTTATCTCGATTCTCGAGCTCCGCCAGGCGATCCAGCATCTCCTGAGATAATTCCCTTGCTTCGGCAATGGAGGCGAGCTCTTCAAAGCGCTCCACGTGCTCTCGGAACCGCTTGGTCGCGTACTCCTTCGCCTGCCCGGTCGTCACGAGGAACGGCCAATCGCTGCTCTCCAGGAGCAGGAGCTCGCGAGCCGCCTGATCCAGGGCGCGCTTGCGGTCACCGCTGGCATTCGGATTCACCGCCACCAGCGACTCCATCCGCTGCTCCGCCCCGTGGATGATCGGCCACATCCACTCCGTCTCCTGGTTCATCCAGGTGAAATGGTTACCGCCGGCACCCCAGCTCGATTCCGGCAGCTCCGCCACCGTGTCCGGCTCGTACGTCTCTACCATTTCCGTCGCGGACAGGAGGTCGACCGAATCGCTCTTCGCGAGCCGACGCAGCACTTCGCGGAGCCAGTCAACGCCCTCGAACCACCAGTGGCCGAACAGCTCGGTGTCGTAGTTCGACGCGATCACACCGGCCTCGCCAGTCTCGTCCTTGTACTGCTTCAGAAGATCCTCGACCAGGTGCGCAAAATGTTCAGCGTGCGACTGGATCCGATCCTGGGCCACGACCGGGTCGTACAGGGGCTTGTCGCCCAGATCCGTGCCGGGCTCACCGATCGCCCAGTACTGCATGCCAGAGACGCCATCCTTGCGGTGGAACTCGCGATATGCCGCGTCGCCCGGGTAGCCAAACGTACCCGACCACACCTGCTGGCCAGTTCGGTTGTTCCGCGCGAGCACAGCCACGTCGCCAGCGGCATCGCCTACCCAGTACGCCTTGTAGGTTGTCCCCGGCTCGTCCTGCAGCTCGCCGGTTTCCGGCACGCGGAACCTGCGGGTCACCTCACCGTACAGACCGATCGCCTCGCCGGCGGCCTTGCCCACCGGCTTGCCGCCCTCGACGGTGTGCGTCTCGCTGAAGAAGACCTTGATTCCCTGTGCCTTGAGGTAATTCTCGATGCCCGGACGGGCAACGTCATCGCCCTGACCGCCAGCCGGCCGTGCCGGCCGGTAGGCGCACTCGGGCAGCCAGATCGCCGTCGGCTTGCGGGCGAACATCTGCTCGTACGAGCGGATGCCGGTCTTGAGCTGGCCAATGATGGAGCTGTCCCTGCTCAGCAGCGGGAGGTAGCCATGTGTCGCGGCGCTGGTCGAGATCTCGATGTATCCCTCGTCCTGCAGTCGCTTCAGCGCGCCGAGCACATCCCTGCCGTACCGTTCCCGGAACGACTTCAGGATGTCGTCATACCACTCGTGGTAGTAGCCTGCGAGTCCCTTCATGCGCTCGTCACCGGCGGCGGCGAATCGGTCGATATCGGCCGCCGCCCACGTCGACCGCTCCTGGGCAAAGATCTCGAAGTGATCCTTGATGAGCTCGTCGCCGAGCTGTTCCGCCAGGATCGGGGTCACGCTGACCGTGATCCGAAAGCTCAGCCCCTCATCCTTGAGGTCGTACAGCGCGTTCAACAGCGGGATATACGTCTCGGACATCGCCTCGTGCACCCACTCCTCGCCGTGAGGCCACATACCGGCCTGTCGAGCGTAGGGAAGATGGCTGTGGAGGACGAATGTAAATGCTCCGTTGCTCAATAGTTTGCTCCTTGGCGTCATGGCGAGAACGGTATCCCTGCCGAGTCAGGCGAAGGGATCCGTTGCAGGATGCTGCGTACCGGGCGTGGTGTAGTCCCATGGGTTCGGCTCCTGTTGCCGGTGGGCATCACCGCGCCCGTAGGTATCCACCAGGTACCGCATCCCGTCGGCGATCCCGCCGTCCATATGGTCCCATCGCATTCGCCACGACCAGTTGCCGTGCGCCTGTCCCGGCACGTTCATGCGCGCCTCGTCACCGAGACGCAGCACATCCTGCATCGGGATGATGGCCGTGTTCGACACGGATGCGAGAGCCGTCCGTATAAGGTCCCACGCAATATCGGCACCATCGCGACCGAGGTAGCCCTGCACGGCGGCGCGCTCCTGATCCCCCCGGTTTTGGAACCAGCCCACGGTAGTCTGGTTGTCGTGGGTGGCCGTGTACACCACCGTGTGCGGCTCATAGTTGTGCGGCAGATACATGTTGGTCGGATCGTTCTCGAAGGCGAACTGGAGCACCTTCATGCCAGGGAAGCCGAGCGCCTCCCGAAGCGAGACGACATCCGGCGTGATCACGCCGAGGTCCTCGACAATGATCGGCACGTCGCCGAGCTCCCGCTCGATCGCGGCGAACACGTCCGCGCCGGGCGACCGTTCCCAGTGTCCGCTCACCGCGCTCTCCGCGTCCGCCGGGACGATCCACGCCGCGGCGAACCCGCGGAAGTGGTCGATGCGAACAACGTCAACGGTGTCGAGCATCACGCGGATGCGGTCCACCCACCATTGATAGTTGTTGTCACGCATCGCCTTCCAGTCGTAGGCCGGGTTTCCCCAAATTTGACCAGTCGCCGAGAAGGGATCAGGGGGGACGCCCGCCACTTCGGTGGTACGACCGTTCGCATCGAGCTTGAACTCCGTCTGGTTCGTCCAGACATCCGCGCTGTCGCCAGAGACGAAGATCGGAATATCGCCGATGATTCGGACGTTCCGCTCGTTGGCATACGCCTTCAGCGCCGTCCACTGCCGGCGAAACTGGAACTGGACGAACTGGTGAAATCGCACATCGCTGGCCAGTTCCTGGCGCATCCGTTCGAGTGCTGCCGGCTCGCGCAGGCGGGTCTCCTCCGGCCAGTCGGTCCAGGCGGCACCCTCATAGTGCTCCTTGAGGGCCATGAACAACGCATAGTCGTCAAGCCACCGCCGCTGCTGCTCGCAGAACGCGTTCAGTGGCTGCCGTTGCGACGATCCAGCTCCCCGCCGGAACCGGTCGAACGCCTTGCGAAGCATCTCGCGCCGAAATGGCACCACCTGCTCGAAGTCGACGTGATCGTCCGGGAAAGCCGGCACCTCGCCCCAGTCAGACGGCTCCAGCAACCCGTCACCCCCGAGCCAGGACAGCGACACCAGCCAGGGATTCCCGGCAAATGCCGATGGAGAGGCGTACGGTGAGTCTCCGAAGCCCGTCGGGCCGAGTGGCATTACCTGCCAGAGTCGCTGGCCCGCTCGCTCCATCCAGTCGACGAACCGGAACGCGGCGTCGCCGAGGTCACCGATTCCATGCGGACCGGGCAACGAGGTCGGATGCAGCAGGATACCGCTCTCTCGGGGAAACAGGTGGGGCATGCGGGGTTGCTCCTCGGCAGCGTTGGAACGGGCTATTCGGGTGCAGGCTCCAGGAACTCGGTAGCGAGCCAGCCGTCGGAACCGTCAAAGGTCACCGCGACCCACTCGAATTGGTCGTCGCCCTCGCGGGTGACCGGATCGCTCAGCACCTCCACCGATACACCTGCACCGATCGGGCCGCCGATGGCGTCGCAATCCGCACCGGGACCAGCTCTGAAGTTGACGTCGCTGGTCGTGACCTGCGCCGGTGTGTCGCCCGTATAGGGCGGGTAGTTTGGCATATCACAACTGGTCGCCACCGCGGCGCCAGGTGTTGTTGCGCCTGGCGTGCCTTCAGTGGGAACCTCCGCCTCCGGCGCACTCGCGGGCGCACCTCCGGTGCCATCGCCAATCGATGTTCCGACTCCAGTCCCGGCCGGCCCGGTCGGCGTCGGCGCTTCGCCTGCCGCAGACACCGGGCTTGCCGTGGTCACCGGCGCGAGCGGTGTACCCGGCTCGGTGGCAGCGGCGGTCGGGACGACGATCGGCGGGGCCGAGACGACAACTGCCGGGGTCGGCGATGCCGAGCCAGACGCCGGCGTGCCGGACGGCCCGAGCGTCTGCTCTGCCGGCGAAGACACCACCACCGTCGTCGGCTGCCCGGTAAGATCGGTTACGGTCTCCTCGGTGGGCGCTTCGATGGTTTCCGCCGGCTCGGTCGCGTTGTCGTCATCACCGCCACCGGTTCCACATGCCGAGAGGACCGCGAGGAACAGCGCCATGACGGATAGTGTGAGCACTCTTCGTCTCGGTGACCGCTGCGCTCGCTCGTCCATTCGTCTCTCCCCAGTCCGAAAGGCCTCGTCTCAAATTACGACTTCGTTCAAGTCTATCCTATGATTCTTCGAGGCTGTCGCGAAGAATATCCATATGTTCCAGTGCAAGCCCGGTGCCAATGGCAACGCAGGAGATCGGATCGTCCGCGACGTAGCAGGGCACCCCGGTCACTTCGGTGAGCAGCTCCGGCAGATTGCGCAACATGGCGCCACCGCCGGTAAGGATCATGCCCTTGTCGATAATGTCCGACGAAAGTTCGGGCGGAGTCTCCTCAAGCACGGCTCGAACAGCGCCGATGATCGCCTCGAGCGGCTCGGTGATCGCGTCCGACACTTCGTTGGCGCTGATCTGGATCGTCCGCGGAAGGCCGGCCACCTCGTCCCGCCCGCGAACCTCCATGGTGAGGTCCTCCTCGAGGGGCATGGCGGTCCCGATCGCGATCTTGACCTCTTCGGCCGTGCGCTCGCCGATGCGCAGATTGAACTTGCGCTTCACGTAGTGGCTGATTGCCTCATCGAACCGGTTGCCGCCAACGCGAAGCGACCGCGCGACGACAATGCCATTGAGCGAGATGACCGCAACCTCAGTCGTGCCACCACCGATATCGATGATCATGTTGCCGCTCGGGTCCGCCACGGGGATCTTCGCCCCGATCGCCGCGGCGAGCGGCTCGCTGATGAGGTATGCGCGTCGGGCGCCGGCGTTCAGCGCGGCGTCGCGAACGGCACGGCGCTCGACACCGGTAACGCCCGCGGGCACGCAGATCATCACTTCCGGGCGCACGAATGAGAATCGACCACACGCCTTGCTGATGAAGTACTCGAGCATCTTTTGGGTGACGACGTAGTCCGCGATCACACCTTCGCGCATTGGCCGCACGACTTCGATGGTGTCGCGCGGCTCACGGCCGAGCATGTCGCGCGCCTCGAGCCCGACCGCCTTGACCTTGGCATCGCGGGCGGAGATCGCCACGACGGACGGCTCATTGATGACGACACCCCGGCCACGCAGGTAGACGAGCACGTTCGCCGTCCCGAGGTCTATCCCTATCTGTTTTGACACGAAAAACCCTCCCGATCGTTGATCGGTGGCCCACGCTGGAGGATGCGGATCGCTCGTTACATGAAGAATGTGGCCATTGCCACATCGCCGTTGAAAGGATAGCACCCGGCTCGCGGCGTACGTTGCACTGTCGCGACGGTCAGGTGCTGGAGAGCGCCAGGCGCCCAGCCTCGATGAGCTTCAGATAGGACGCGTCATCCTCCTCTGCCACCACACACCGGAGAACCGCGTGGTCGAGTGCATCGAGAAACGGCAGCAAGCCGTGCGCCGCTTCCTCGACCGAGCGAGCGGCAACGGCAGTCTCGAACGCGCCGACGCCCATCTCCGTGAAGTGCTTGCCGTAGGCCGGGAACGACTCGTATCGGTCCGCCTCACCTCGAAGCCGCTCGATCGATGCGTCCCCGATCGCGACCCGGATGAACGCCGCCGTCATGAACGGCTCGTTGATCCCCGCCTGCTCGCGGACCTGACGCATCTCGTCGCGGCGCTCCGTCGCGGCCTGCGGCGTGAGCCAGTTGAGCAGCACACCTTCGGCACGCTCTGCTGCGAGCCTCCGCATCTTCGAGCGCAACGCGCCGAGTACGACGGGCCGCCCGGTGTCGTCGTGTATGGTGTCGATCGCCTCCCGCAGCGGGTCCAGCGGCTTCTCCAGTCGTCCACTGCCGATGCCCGGCCAGAATCGATCGCCGGTCAATCCCGCCTGGTCAATGCGCGTCTTCCACTCACTGGCAGGCAGCCGGTCGATCGGCACGATGCCGTTCGCGAGGCTGATGCGACGGGTCACGCCGGCCGCAGCGGCGAGCACGTCGAAGGACGACCCGCCCGGTATGTCGTTGGACCAGAAAAAGGTGAAGCCGGCGTCCTCCACTTCCGGGGCGATGCGCTGCACCCGCTCCTGATCGATGGTGCTGGTCACGCCGAAGCCAAGTGTCATTTGTCACCCTCCGAGCCTGTATCGCCGCGAAATCCGAGTCCCAGCCGTTTCAGGGAGACCCACCGTCCATGACCCAGCACAATGTGATCCAACACCGCGATGTCGAGCAGCTCGCCGGTTCGCACCGCCTCGACGGTGAGCGCAATATCGGCGCTCGAAGGCGCAGGATCGCCCGAAGGATGGTTGTGCACCAGGATCACGGCAGTGGCGTTGAGTCGCACGGGCTCTCGAAACAGCTCGCCGAGCCGAACCTGCGCGCTGTTCACGCTGCCCTGGTAGGCGAGATGTGTGCGGAGGACACGGTGGCGGGTGTCGAGCAGCACCACCCGCAGCTGCTCCTGCTGCAGCGCTTCCATCTCCACCGCCAGCAGCCGCGCGACATCATCCGGTCCCTCGATCGCCACACGGTCGTCTGGTGCCGCCGCGGCGAGCCGACGTCCCAGCTCGAGCGACGCCTTGATCTTGCTGGCCTTGGACTCGCCGATGCCCTTGATCGCCGCCAACTCCTCGAAGTCAAGCTGGTAGAGGCCACGCAGGCCGCCAGCCTGCGACAGCAGCCTCCCCGCGACATGCATCACGCTCTCTCCCTTGATGCCGGTATTCAGGATGATGGCGAGAAGATCCGTTGTGCTGAGCGAGCGCTCGCCGTAGTGCCGAAGGCGCTCCCGCGGGCGCTCGTCCGGAAGGATCTCCCGCATCATCATCGAGTAGGTCGCCTCTGGCGGCCGCTCAGCCATTGACGGCCGCCGTCGCGACGATCATGCCGTAGTAGGCAGGCGCCTCGTAGGAGAGCAGGTTCAGCTTGAACGGGGTCACGTCCTGGATACCGGCAAGGATCAGTGTCTGCCAGAGGCCGTCGATCGCGGCGTCCTGGACCTCACCGTCCGGCAGGCGCATCAGATCCTTGAGCGCATTACCGCTGATTGCGTCGACGACGATCCTGTCCACTCGCGCCGCAGCCTCGTGGAAGCCGTACGGCCCGTCGTCGCGATGCGTGTGCGCCCAGTCGCAGGAGGCGATGAACCCAATCCTGCGATCATCCGCCGCGATGGCCCTGCCCACACTCGTGCCGAATGCGACCATCTGCTCGCGAGAAAGCGAGCGCGACGGCGTGATCAGCACAGCGGGAGGCCCGCCGGGACCGCTGGGCGTGGAGCCCAGCACATCACCGGTCCCCTCCTCGTTTTGGTCATGACCCAGGAACCAGAGCGGCACGAGCCCGCCCCAGTCAAGCGGGACGATTGCCTGGTCGGCGCGGTTACCTGCAAAGCTGACCCGGGCAACCGGCAAGCCGTCGGCCGTCGCGGTTTCCGAGATGCGCTCGATCAGCGGGCGATCGCACGGCGCGTTGAGCTCGACCGTTTTGCCCTCCCAGCGCAACGTGCCGGCCGCACGAGCAGCGTCGACAATGGCGAAGAAGCCGTCGGCCCGGATACCGTGTGGGCCCGCGATCACGACGGCCTCGACACCCTGATCGCGAAAGAGCTGTCCCATCTCGGCCATGCGCCGTCGGGTCTCGAGCCCGCCTTCGGCATCTTCTCCGAGCGCCGGAATGACCGGAAAACCGTGCGGCGCGATCGCCGCGGCTACGAGTGGCATGAGCTATCCTCCCTGGCTTCATAACGATGCGTCACGTTGCGACCCCTGGCGGTCGCTCGACGGATGTAGCGCGCTCGATTCTCGTCTCGCGGACGAGGAAGAACAGCATCGAGGCGCACATCAAGGCGCAACCGGAGAGCACCCAGGCGCTCTGCCGGAGCGTGAAGAACTGCGCAACGACGCCTACAAGAATTGGTCCCAGCATCTGCCCGCTGTCGCCAATGAAGCGCCACAGGCTCAGGAATGTGCTGGTGTAGTGCGGCGGTGCGAAGTCCGCCCCGAGCGTCATCATGGTGCCGGAACCGATACCGTTCCCAAGCCCGATCACCAGACCCGCGACGAGCAGCCCCGCGAACCCGTCTGCAAACGGGATCATCCCGACGCCGACGGCCATCAGCGAGAAGCTGGGCACCGTGGCGAACTTCCGACCGAACCGGTCCATCACGAAGCCGGCCGGACCGAACATCACCATGTCAACAACGGCGGACGTCGTCATCACCAGCCCCACCTGAAATGCGTCCAGACCGAGCACATCCACGCCGTAGAGCGGGATCAGGAACTGCCGCCCTTGCCGCACCACCTGCGCGAGCACCTGCGCAAGCGCCCCGAAGAGCACATCGGCGCGGCGCCCTTCGATGGCCCGCCAGGTGCCGCGCACCTCGCCCGTGTCCGGATGCCCAGGCGGTTTCTCCGAGCGGGCCGAGGCATCTACCGGTATCCACAGCCAGGCGGCGACCAGAGCGAGACCGGCGAGCGAGCCGGCGAGCAAAAAGGCGGCATAGAGTCCGAACCCGGTCACCAGCGAGCCTGCGATGAACGGACCGGCAAACACGCCGATGCGGTTGATGCCGCCGAAGCTGGCAATCGTTCGACCGCGCAGCTCGGGCGGGACCTGCTGCGTGATGTACGTGTACCGGGAGAGCCCCCACAGCGCCGTACCGATGCCGGCGACCAGCCGCAGCAGGAGCACCATGTTGGAATCGGCCGGAGAGGCCAGCAGACACGTCGACAGAGCGACGAGCGCCGAGCCAATCAACATGGTTCGACGGAGCCCGAGCCGGATCATGATGGTCCCGGTTGGGACGTCGGCGATCAGTGTGCCGAGCGCCGCCGCCGAGACGATGATGCTCGCGAACCCGTACGCATCGCTCGTCTCGTTCGCGAGCAATGGCAGGGAGAGCACAATGACACCCTGCGCAAAGGCGAGAAAGACGGTGGGCACATACACCGCGAGCGCCAGTTCCCGTCGGTTCACGCGCACCCGCCTCCCTGTCTCCCCGTCCAACCCGTCTGACACGGCATCGTAGCAGCAACCCCCACATCTGTCGTGACCCTTCAGAAGCCGAAACTGCCCGGTGTATACTTGAAACGGTGCCTTTGAGCCCGATTTCTTCGAGGATCAGGACCACCCCTTCGACACTTGACGACCCCTGTCCTGCATCACACACAAAGGTGACATTCGTGATTCTGAAACGCATGTTCAAGCGGCGTCAGGAACCTGACGCAAAGGTGGAGCAGGGGCTCGAGAAGACGCGCAAGGGCGCCTTCCGCGAGATCACGCGCCTGTTCGACCGTGGTGAGCTCAACGAGGAGCTCTTTGAGGATCTCGAGATGCTGCTCATCCAGGCCGACGTCGGCTGGGATGTGAGCCAGCAGCTCGTGGCGGAGCTTCAGGAGCGCATCAAGCGTGACGGCATCACCAACCCCGCCGACGCGAGAGAGATCCTTCGGCTCGAGATGATCAAGCTGCTCGAAGCCGCGACGCAGAACCGCAAGATCAAGCTGCTGCAGCGCGGCGTGCCATTCGTGATCCTCGTCACCGGCGTCAACGGCACCGGCAAGACCACAGGGATCGCCAAGCTGGCGCAGTACCACAAGAACTTCGGTCGCAGCGTGATGCTCGCCGCCGGCGACACCTTCCGCGCGGCCGCGATCGACCAGCTCAAGGTGTGGGGCGACCGCATCAGCGTGCCCGTGATCGCACACGAGCAGGGCGCGGACCCGGGCGCCGTCGTCTTCGACGCGGTCGCCTCCGCCAAGCAGCGCGGTGTCGACGTGCTGATCATCGACACCGCCGGCCGGCTGCAGACGAAGCACAACCTGATGGCCGAGCTGCAGAAGCTGCGCAAGATCATTCAGAAGCACATCCCGGAGGCGCCGCAGGAGTCACTGCTGGTGATCGACGCGACCACCGGACAGAATGGCCTCGTGCAGGCCGCCGAGTTTACCAAGGCCGTCGAAATCACCGACCTGATGATCACGAAGCTGGACAGCACCGCCAAGGGCGGCATCGCCTTCTCGGTCTCCAAGGAGATCGGCACACCGATCGCCTATATCGGCACCGGCGAGAAGGTCACGGATCTTGCCGAGTTCAATCCTGAGACGTACGTCGACTCGCTCTTCTTCGGCGAGGGGGAAGGGTTCTAGCTCATGTTCGAAACACTTTCAGATCGCCTCAACGAGACGTTCGGCAAGCTCGGCCGCAAGGGCAGGCTCACCGAGAAGGATGTCGACGACGCGATGCGGGACGTCCGCCGCGCGCTGCTCGAGGCCGACGTCAACTTCAAGGTCGTCAAGGAGTTCGTCGCCAGCGTCAAGGAGCGCGCCCTCGGTCAGGAGGTGCTGCAATCGCTGACGCCGGCTCAGACGGTGATCGGCATCGTCAACGAAGAGCTCATCACGATTCTCGGCGCTGAGCGCGAGCCACTGCTCACGCCGGACCGCCCGCCGCAAATCCTGATGATGGTTGGTCTCAACGGCGCCGGAAAGACCACCCACACCGGCAAGCTCGCGCTGCACCTGCGCAAGCAGGGCCGCAACCCGCTGATGGTCGCCGCCGACGTGTACCGTCCAGCCGCGATCAACCAGCTCCAGGCGCTCGGACGCCAGATCGACATGCCCGTCTATGAGGAGGGCACCAGCGCCAACCCGGTCGACATCTCCCGAAATGCGATCCGCTTCGCGCAGGAGCGTGGCTACAACCCGGTAATCATCGACACAGCGGGTCGCCTGCAGATCGACGAGCGGCTGATGCAGGAGCTCGTCGACATCAAGCAGGCGGTCGCCCCGACGGAAATCCTGCTCGTCGCCGATGCGATGACCGGTCAGGAAGCGGTAGGCGTAGCCGAGGAGTTCCACCGGCAGCTTGACGTGACCGGCCTCGTGCTCACGAAGATGGATGGCGACGCGCGCGGTGGCGCGGCTCTCTCGATCCGATCGGTCACGGGCGTGCCGATCAAGTTCATCGGTACCGGCGAAAAGCTGGACGCGCTGGAGCCGTTCTACCCGGACCGGCTCGCGGGCCGCATCCTCGGTATGGGCGACGTGCTCTCGCTCATCGAGCGGGCGCAGGAGCAGACAACCGAGGAAGACGCCGAACGCCTGCAGAACCGCATGATGAAGGGGCAGTTCGACCTTGAGGACTTCCTGGAGCAGCTCCAGAAGATCAAGCAGATGGGTCCGCTCAATCAGCTGATGGAGATGATCCCGGGCATCGGGCAGCAGCTGAGGCAGGCGAAGACGCAAATCTCCGACGACGACTACAAGAAGGTCGAGGCGATCATCCAGTCGATGACGCAGTGGGAGCGCCGCCATCCCGAGAAGATCACCAACTCTCGCCGCCGCCGGATTGCTCGCGGCTCCGGCCGCGAGCGGCAGGAAGTCAATCAGATGCTCTCCCAATTCAAGGAGATGCAGAAGATGATGGGCCAGTTCGGTCAAATGGCGAAGAAGGGCAAGATGCCGAAAGGCCTGCCCTTCGATCTCGGCTAGGGCCGAGACTCAGCATCGAAAACCGGCGCCGCCGCACGGAACATGCCGTGGCGGTGGCGCGACAACCAGGAGTTGGGCGTGCCCGAGCCTGTGCCATCCCCAAGCCACGCGCGTCATGGCGGGCATTCCGCCATCAGCGCAGCCATGCAGGACTACCTCAAGGCGATCCATCGCCTCCAGCAGGATGGCGACCGGGTAGGCACGCAGGCGCTGTCCCGCGAGCTTGGCCTGTCAGGGGCGTCGGTCACCAACATGGTCAAGCGGCTCGCTGAGCTCGGCCTCGTGGAGCACAACCGCTACTACGGCGCGCGACTCACGGATGCGGGCACCAGGGTTGCGTTGGAGGTGATCCGTCACCACCGGCTGCTCGAGCTCTACCTCGCCGAAGCGATGGGGTACGACTGGGACGCCGTGCACGAAGAGGCGGAGCGGCTCGAGCACCATGTCTCCGAGGAGTTCGAATCGCGGATGGACTCTCTCCTCGGTCATCCCGAGTTCGACCCGCACGGGGACCCGATCCCGTCAATCCAGGGCGACCTGCCGAACGTCGAGTGGCATACGCTCGCCGACGAGCCGACCGGCTCGATCGTGGTGCTCCGGCGGGTCAGCGACCGCGACGCGGAAGACCTGCGGTTCCTCACGGAAATCGGGCTGGCGCCGGGCGTGCAGTTCACGCTCACCGCGCGAGGCGACGACGGCACGTGCACCATTGAGCGCGAGCGCGCCATGCACCGCATATCGCCGCACCTCGCGGCCGGGATGCAGGTCGAGCGGCTTCCACCCGAGCAGGACTGACCACCCCTACTTTTCCAGCCACTCCGTTTCGAGCTGGGCGATGTCGTCCGCCTCGATTGCCGGGGCGTCATACGCGCCCGCCACACGCCGCTGGCGCATCGCCTCGTACAGCGTCACCGCGCACGCCACCGAGATATTGAGACTCTCGACCATTCCCTGCATGGGGATGTAAACCGCCACATCTGCCCCGGCGATACCCGCCTCCGACACGCCACGCATCTCATTGCCAAAGACGAGAGCAGACGGCCTCGTCAGGTCGAGGCTGTACAGATCGCGGCTTTCGCGCCCGAGCGCGGTGGCATAGATCGTCATGCCTTCCGCCCGCAGGTGCGAGTAGCACGCCTCGATCGTGTCGTGGTAGTGCAGTCGGATCCACTTCGCCGCCGATCCCGATGTCTTCCTCGCGAAGGATTTTCTGGGCGGCTCCTCATGCACATACACCAGGTGCACATCCAGCACACCAACGCCATCGCAACTGCGAAGCACGGCGCTCGCATTGTGCGGGTCGTGCACGTCCTCAAGCACAACCGCGAGCGATGGCTGCCGCCGACTGAGAACATCACGGATACGCTGCTTGCGGCGGCTGGTGCGCGGCCACTTCGATGCCTTGCTGCCGTGATTGGGCAACCGCTCGGCGGTCTTGCGATCGATCGGACCCTCGCTCATCGGCCCTGCCCTTGACTCGATCCACCTCGCGCCCGGCGGAACCAGCCGCGCATCCCGTCGTCATGATCGATGCCGCTGGCGACCTCGTGGCTGCGCTCCTGGGTTGGGCTGTTGGGGTCGAACACCTGGACGTTGTATCCCGAAAGCACGAACCGGTTGACGACGGCGGCGACGATCCCCGGTCCGAACAGGAAGATCGGCAGCACCAGCACGGCGAGGAGTGACGAGATCAACACGAGCCCGACGATCAACGCTCCCGATGAAAACGGGCGCATCACCATCAGGTAGGTCGCGCCGCGAAACGCGTTTCTGGTCCGGGATTCCATCGCCGCCACGGTGGCGAAGGCGTAGAGCATCAGCATCACGATGATAATGCCCATCACGAACCACAACGGCACCATTAACCCAAAGACCGAACCCGATCCCTGGAAGAACAGCGAGTTCCAGATCAACACGAGGACGACTGGCACAGTGAACCCGGCGATTGCCCAGGAAGTGGCGAAGTACTCGCGCATCACGCGAAAGAAATCTCGCACCTCTGGAAGGGCAACCTGGTTACGGGGGTCCATCATGCGAAACAGCGCGACGGTGGCCGGCGGGCCGGGCACGATCAGGATCGCGCAGACCCACCACAGCACCGACACCACCATCACCATCACGAACTGGTCGTAGGCGTCCTTCAATCCTCGCAGGAACAAGCGTATGAAGCGCACGGATCCCTCTAATCTCTCATCGTCGGTGCTGGCCCGAACGCTCGTCGGGAACATTCTTCCCGGGAAGTGTACCGGCAACGAGGCGGCCGGTACTCGTTCTCACGAGAGCTGTCGCACGATTCTCAGCTCGAAGCGTGGATCGAACTCAGGCGAGCAACGTCCGCAGCTCCACCGACCCTTGCGGCGACGCCTGACAGTTCTGCCGCAGCCGGGACAGGCATAGAGATACTTGTACGGTCGCCGCTCCTGTGGCAGCAGTGGCGATCGCACCTCCTCGATCGTGGCGCCAGTCAGCTCCGCCACGCGCGACGCAATGCGATCGTAGCCGTGATGCGCATGCCGCCGGCGGTCGCCATCGATCCAGTCGCGCATGTGCAACAGCTCCTCCGCGACGACGATCTCGAGCGCTCGTGGCTTCGAAACATCGATGCGCGGCAGGTTGATGAGCACGGCATGGGCTTCCTGGCGTGGCAGGTAGACGTACCCACCACCGATCGCGGCGTTCACTCTGCGACCGAGCCATCTTTGGAACTCGGCGCGATCCACCGTAATCAGCAGCCGTTCGGACTCGAGGCCCAGGCACGAAAGATACGTATCTACGAGCGCCCGAACATCAGGCGGCAAATGGTTCATGTGGGCTCTCGCCGCTCCTCAAACATCAATCGATGTGCACAATGTCCCGAGCGACCGCATCGCTCGTCCGAACGACAGGAATCCCTCGTGACCGATCTCACCCCGGCAGCCTGGTTCACCGCCGCACCCGGTGCGGATGGAACCATCCTTCATCGACGGGACATCCGCCGCTGGCTCAACGTGCTGGCCGACTCATGCCCGTACGTCCGCGTGGAGCAATTCGGCACCTCCACGGAGGGCCGGCCGATGAACGCGGTCTACATCGGCAACGACATTGCAGGCACCAGTCTCAATGACCTGGTGGACGCCCGCCAACGGTCGGTCGCGCGACTGCGCGTGGGACACGAAGATGCCGACTGGACCAAACCGGTGGTACTCGTCACCAGCGGCATCCACGCAACCGAGATTGGCGGACCGCAGTGTATTCCCGAGCTTGCCTGGTGGCTCGCCTGCTCCGATGACGCGGCAGCAACGCTGATTCGAAAGCGAATCACCGTCATCATCGTGCCAACACTCAACCCGGACGGGATGGATCTCGTCTGCAGGTGGCACACCGCAAGCTCGCGAACGACGAGCGAAGGCAGTGAGCCTCCTCTTCTCTACCATCGATTTGCCGGCCACGACAACAACCGCGATTGGGTCTACCGCAACCTCGCGGAAACGCGCGAAGTCATGCAGGCCATCCATGACCGTTGGTACCCGCATGTCACGTTGGACCAGCACCAGATGAGCCCCTACGGCCCTCGCTTCGCACTGCCTCCGTATGCCGATCCCTGGGAGCCAAACATCCACCCGTCCATCGTCGCGGCATCGACATCCCTCGGTCAGGCTATCGCCTCAGATATGTCGCTTGATGGACTCGCCGGTGTGATGACCGGTCGCTACTTCGATGCCTGGGAGCCATCTCGAGCGATCCAGCACTATCGCGGTGGCATTCGCATCCTTGCAGAGGCCGCGAGCGCCCGGCTCGCCTATCCAATTGACGTCACGCGGCAACAATTGCTCGAGGAACCGCTGCCGCAGCCGACAACCCCTTCGACATCGATGCCCCTCCCGTGGCACGGCGGCACCTGGCGACTCCGCGACATCGTGGACTACCACCTCGCAGCCGCGCAATCCCTGTTGCGGCACGTCGCAGAGGATCCTCAGCGGTGGGTCACAGTGCAGCGTGATGCGCTCGCGTCCCGTCCCGAACCGGCGACGACGTTCTCCATACCCTACGACTACCGCGCGATCGATCGATCCGCCAACCGTCGTTTGGCCAGCGTCCTGACGGAGGCTGGCATACCACTGAGCGTCGCCAAAGACGCCACCGAGACACGTGTCTCGACGGACGGACCGGGCGGCGCGCTCGCAGCCGCGGTGCTGCTGCCGAAGCGGTACCCGGAGCTACCCAACGCCGCGCCCTACGACGTGACGACCCACCATCTTCCGCTCACCATGGGCGCCTCGATCACCGTTGCTTCTGAGCAGGCCGGTCCGGCAACAGCGGCACGGACGAGGACCGCTGGGCGGTACCTCGTGATCGACGCTCGCTGTCATGAGGCACCTAACGCGATAGAAGCGGCCCTGTCGGCACAGACAGCGGGTGCGTGGCGAGTGCCAGCCCGAGTGGTTGCCGAAGGGGCGCTGGTCGACGCTGGAAGCTGGATCATCGACAGCACGATGCTCGACGACAGAAGCCGCATCGCCCCACTGGCCAGTCGTGGGCTCGCATCGATCCCCTCCGGAGCCGTCCCAGTCCACAGGCGCGACATCGTGCTTCTCGGCTCACGCAACACGCCTTCGGCGGACCATGGCTGGACACGGTGGTGGCTGCACGCCAGAGCTATCCCGCATCTCGAGGGCACGATCGACATGGCGGCACGACTTTTCGACGTGGCGCCTTGCACGACAGTCCTGATTCCGGATACGGGAAAGGCGACCATCGATGAGGCAACCCTCATCGATCTCGGCTTGCTGATCGAGGCGGGTGCCACCGTCATCGCCGTCGGTGCCGCTGGCCGTGCGCTCGCAACCTCGCTCTCGGGCGACGTCACGTCGCGTGACCGCGCCGATGGACGGAACCGGGCTGCAGGGGCATTGCTCCGGCTCGTCCCCGACAGAGCGTCCGCGACGGGGTTGGGACTCGATCGGGCGGTCCCCATGATGTTCGAGCGGGACGGCACATTCTCACTTCGGAGAGGCTCAACCGTCCGCATTCTCGGGCGCCTCGCCGCGCGTGATACCTTGATCAGCGGCTGGATGCCGGATGCGTCATCGGTCGCCGGCTCGCCAGTGATCGTGCAGATCGATCATGGCGACGGCCGGCTCATCGCGTTTTCGTTCCGGCCGCTGTTTCGCGCGCAGATGCTCGTAACCTCTCCACTGGTTCACAATCTTCTCTACGCCGACTGGGGGACAACCACGTGTCCACGCTTCGACCAAGGGAACACGCCCGACGACAACACGAGCGACCGCACGTCCTGATCGTCACCGACGACAGCGACCTGGCGGAGTTTCTCTCGCAGGGGCTGCTCATGGGTGGATTCTGGACGTCGGTGATCAGCCACGGACTCCAGGTGCTGGAGGTGTTCCGGCTACGGACGTTCGATCTTATCGTGATCGATCACGACCTCGGCACGTTCGACGCCATTGAGTTGATTGAGCGCCTCCGTGGCACATCGTCGCGATCGGCAGACGGGGCCGCCCGAACGTCGGCGCCTATCATTGTCATGGCGACTTCAGATCCTGGCATGGACGCGAAGAAGCAGGCGGGCCTGGGCATCCAGGCAGTACTCCAGGCTCCCGTCGAGCTCGAGGATGTGGTTCGCGTGCTGCACGAGGTATTCACTGCGTGGCGAATCGATCACCCGGACACACCGTTGGCTGATGACTCGTCGATTTCCTGATCCTTGCCCAACCCGTCCATTTCCTCGAACTTTCCCGTCACCGTGAACACCGTGCGCTCACAGATGTTGGTGACGCGATCGCCCATGCGCTCGACATTGTGCGCGGCCCAGAGCAGGCGCGTCGCGCGGTTGATCGTGGACGGATCCGCCATCATGTAGGTGAGGAGCTCCCGGTAGATTTGCTCGTAGAGCGAATCGATCTCCTCGTCGCGTGCCGCCACCTCCCAGGACGCGCGCTCGTCACCGTCGATGAACGCCGTGATCGCGTCCGCGAGCATCTCCCGAGCGATCTGCGCCATGCGGGGGATGTCGACCAGCGGCTTCAGCAGCTCCTCGTCCGCCGTCTGGATCACGATCTTGGCGATGCCAGAGGCGTGGTCTCCCATCCGCTCGAGATCGGTGAACAGCTCCATGCATGCCGCTATCTTGCGCAGATCGCCAGCCATTGGCGCCTGCGTCGCCATGATCGTCAGCGCCTGCTCCTCGCCGGCCCAGCGGCGGTCGTTGATCTGACGGTCATCGGCGCGGACCTGCCGCGCGAGTTGCACGTTCTGGGTCTTCAGCGCGTCGACGCTGCGCGCGATTGCCTTGTCAACCATGCTCGCCATGGCCACCACAGAGTCCTTGAGCTCCTGAATCTGATACGCATACGTCGCTCGCGTGGTCATGTCGTCGCTCCATGGTCCGTGATGGCGCCAGACCCTCGCCTGCCTGCCCCTGCCCTGTTGCTGCTTTAGCCGAAGCGGCCGGTGATGTAGTCCTCGGTTCGCTGGTCCTCGGGGTTGGTGAAGATGCTGGTGGTGGGTCCCGACTCCACCAGCACCCCCTGTCGCTGCTCGTTCAGCGAGAAGAACACCGTCTGGTCGGAAACTCGCGCCGCCTGCTGCATGTTGTGCGTCACGATCACAATGGTATAGCTCTTCTCCAACTCGCGGAGCAGCTCCTCGATCTTGAGCGTCGAGATCGGATCGAGCGCCGATGCAGGCTCGTCGAGCAGGATCACGTCCGGCTCCGTGGCGAGCGCCCGGGCGATGCAGAGCCGCTGCTGCTGCCCGCCGGACAGCGCCATGCCACTCGCTTTCAGCTTGTCCTTCACCTCGTCCCAGAGCGCCGCCTGCCGGAGCGTACGCTCGACATGCTCGTCCATGTCGCCACGGTAGCCATTGATCCGCGCACCCCAGGCGACATTTTCGTAGATGCTCTTCGGGAACGGGTTCGGCTTTTGGAACACCATGCCGATGCGCCGGCGCACCTCCACCGGATCGACCTTCGACGAGATGATCTCCGTGCCCTGGTAGACGATGCTCCCTTTAACCCGTGCGGACGGGACGAGATCGTTCATCCGGTTGATGCTCCGGAGCACCGTGCTCTTGCCACAGCCCGACGGGCCGATGAACGACGTGATGCGGTTTCGCGGCACATCGACGCTCACATCGGCCACCGCGTGGAAGTCACCGTAGAAGACGTTCAGGTCGCGGATGCTGATGATGGAATCGCGGGCGTCGAACCCGTCGCTCTGCTTGATCACCGAGGTGCTGCTCGAGGGCATGGTACGGTCTCGTATCTCGGTCGCCATGGTGGTTACCACCGCTCCTTTCCAAGTCGCCGTCTGAGGTAGATTGCCAGGCCATTCATGGTGAGGAGGATGACCATGAGCACGATAATCGCCGCCGCCGCAAGGTCCTTGAACTCGCTCTGGGGCCGTGACGTCCACTGGTAGATCTGAACCGGCATGGCCGTGTACTGGTCCATCACCCCACCCGGGTTGGTAAATACGATGGCGGAGGCGCCGACGACAATGAGCGGCGCCGTCTCACCGATCGCCCGGGACACCGCCAGGATCGTGCCGGTCAGGATGCCGGGCAAGGCCGCTGGCAGAACGTGGTGGCGGACAACCTGCCACTTCGTCGCACCGACGGCGTATGCCGCTTGCCGAAGCCCGAGGGGCACATTCCGAATCGCCTCCTGCGAAGAGATGATCACGATCGGCAGGATCAGCAGCGCCATCGTCAACGCCCCGGCGAGCAGCACGCGGCCGATGCCGAGCACTTCCACGAACAGTGCCAGACCGAGGAGGCCATACACGACCGAAGGCACGCCGGAGAGGTTGGAGATGTTGGTCTGCAGCAAGTTGGTAACGGTGCCTCGTGGAGCGTATTCCTCCAGCCAGATCGCCGTGCCGACTCCGACGATGAACGACAACGCGCCAGCGCCGACCACCAGCCAGATCGAGCCCAGGATGGCCGCCTGGAACCCGGATCCAGCCGCCTTGCGCGAGTACTGGTTCATGATCAGGTCCGGGCTGATCCAATCCCACCCTCGGTAGACCAGCACTCCGAGCAGCAGCACCAGCAGAGCGACCGCCGAGAGCGTGGCGAGCATGAAGACGGCGGAAAGGCCTTTCGACGCGCGATTTCTGGCCGCGACGCGAGGCCGCCAGCGATACCTGGGGGGCGAGCTTCCACGCGGCTGAACATCGGTGGTGGCGCTCATTGGTATTCCTTCCGGAAGTGGCGGGCGACCCACTGGCTGAGGACGTTCATGACGAGCGTCATGATGAACAGCAGCAGTCCGACCGCGTAGAGCGAGTTGAACTCAATGCTGCCGTACACCACGTCGCCGGTGAACACCTGGATAAGGTAGCCCGTCATGGTCTGCATGCCATCGAGAGGAGACCAGCCGCTCGCGGGGCGTGCACCAGAGGCGAGTGCGACGATCATCGTCTCGCCGATCGCGCGGGACATCGAGAGGATGAACGCGGCGATAATTCCGGAAACCGCCGCGGGTACGACCACCCGAGTCGAGGTTTCGAACTTCGTCGCTCCAAGCGCATACGCCGCTTCGCGGATCGGCCGCGGCACCCCACGGATGGCGTCTTCAGACAGCGACGCCATCATCGGCAGGATCATGATCCCCATCGCAATGCCGGCAGACAGCGCGTTCAGCGTCTGGATCTGCTTTCCGAACATCGGCTCGAGCAGCTCCGGCGTGATGAACGTCAAGGCGAAGTACCCGTACACGATCGTTGGCACGCCGGCGAGCAACTCGAGCGCCGGTTTGAGCACCTCGCGTGTCCTCGACCCTGCGTACTCGCTCAGGTAGATCGCGCTCATCAGACCCAGCGGCACCGCGACGAGCAAGGCGATCATGGTTGTCATCAACGTGCCACGAACGAGCGGCAGGACGCCCCACTGCTTATCCTGGAAAAGTGCCGTCCATTCATTCCCGAGGAGGAAGTCGCTGATCGGGACCTCGCGGAAGAACGCAATCGCCTCGAACGCGAGCACCACGAGGATTCCAACGGTCGTCAATACCGAGAAGGCGGCGAACGTGAACAGTAGCGCCGCGATGAGCATCTCGCCAATATTGCGATTGCGTGCACCCGAGAGATCGATCGGAGGTCGATCGGCGGTGTGTGCTGAGACTGTCTGCTGGAGTGCCACCGTCATCCCTTCCGGTGCATCGGCGCTCGCCGGGGCGGCCACGATGCAGTTACGGGTCGAAACATTGACCAACCGTTAACGCGACTGGTGCGCATGAGCCGGGGCCGCGTGACGCGGCCCCGGCTCTTCAGCGACCGAGTGTTGTCGCTACGCCGCAGGAGTCGCCTCCGGCGACGCGTCGGCGCCGCCCTCGCTGTCCGGCGCGATCGACCCGTCGATCACCCCTTCGAGCTTCTGCTGGTCCTCGGCGACGACATCGTCGGTCACCGGGACGTATCCGACGTCGCTCGCCAGCGCCTCTTCGTTGGCGACGTAGAAGCGAATGAACTCCTGAACCTCGGGCCGCTGCATGGCATCAGCCGAGACGTAGATGAACAGCGGGCGGGAGAGCGGACTGTATGTGCCATCGGAGGCGGTTTCGGCGCTCGGTGCGACACATCCGTCGCCGTTGTCGACCTCGACTGCCTTTAGCGTGCCCTCGTTCTCGATGTAGTACGCGAGCCCGAAGTACCCAAGCGCGTTGGGGTCGTTGGCGACGCCCTGGACGATCACGTTGTCGTCCTCGCTCGGCTGGTAGTCGGTGCGGCTGGCCTGCGCCTCACCGTTGATCTCTTCGGTGAAGTAGTCGAATGTCCCCGAATCGGCACCCGGACCGTACAGGGCAACAGGCTCGTCCGGGAAGGACGGGTCGAGCTGGCTCCAGCTGGTGATCTCCGAATCCGGAGCCCAGAGCTGGTTGAGCTGGTCGACCGTCAGGCAGGTGATGAAGTCATTCTCACTCGACACGACGACGGTGATCGCATCGATGGCCACCTGGAATTGGTAATACTCGACGCCGTTCTCCGCGCAGGTCGCCGCCTCCTCGTCCTTGATCGGCCTGGAGGCGTTTGAAATGTCGGTGTCACCCTCACAGAAGCGCTTGAAGCCACCGCCGGTGCCCGAAATATCGACCGTGACATCGACGTTCGGCGCGACGCCCCGGAACTCCTCCGCGACCGCTGCCGTCATCGGGCCAACGGTGGAGGAGCCGTCGGTGGCGATGGCGCCATCCATATCCTGAATGTTGTCAGGGGGCTGGTATTCCGTGACGCCCTGTGCGGACACCACCTGAGCGAGTGCCAGCGTTCCCAACAGCGCCCCTACGCTCGCTCGCTTGATCACGCCTGTTCCAAATGCCATCGTGTCTCCCTTCGAGCAGTTCCGTCCGGGAGCGCGACCATCGCGCCCCCGATCCTCGAGGGCGGCACGCACGACGCGCGATACCGCCGACAGGATTTCCGCCTATGACGCTTCCGAGCGACGCTCGTCGCCCACCTCAAAGCAGTACCCAGTCCCGTACACCGTCCTGATCCAGGCGGCGGGAATGCCCGCGTTCTGCAGCTTTCCGCGAAGCCACGAGACGTGAACGTCGACCGTTCGCGCATCCACGATGACATCGGTGCCCCAGATCGAATCGAGTAGCTCCTGACGCGTGAACACCCGCCCCGGCTCCATCGCCAGCTCGAGCAACAACCCGAACTCCTTCGGACGGAGTGCCAGCTCATCGCCGCCCGCAAGCGCGCGCCTTCGATCTGGTTCGATCCGGAGTCGGCCGCGTGTCAAAACCCCCGGCGGACGTGCAGCGGGCACCGCACGCCGGCGCATCCCCGCGCGAACACGCGCGAGCAGCTCGCCGAGCGCGAACGGCTTGACGACGTAGTCGTCGGCACCGAGCTCGAGCCCATCGATCCGATCCTGTTCCTCGCCTCGGGCCGAAAGCATCAGCACCGGCACCTGGAGACCATCCCGTCGGAGGTGCCGGAGGACATGGAAGCCGTCCAGCTTCGGGAGCATCACGTCCAGAAGGATGAGGTCAAGCCGATCGCCAAGCGTACGAATCGTCTGCAGCGCGAGCTCGCCGTCGTCCGCCAGCCGCACATCGTAGCCCTCGCGCCGAAGGTTGAAGGCGAGTGTGCTGCGGAGCGTCGGGTCGTCCTCGACCAGGAGGACAATCGGCTGCTCAGATCGTTCCACGTGGCGCGGCGCCTTTCTGCCAGACCGGGTCGGTCACCGTGAACGAAGCCAACGTGCCGTTCACTACCGTCATGGTAGGGACCGCCGGTAAAGGTCAGGTTAGGCGTCTGTAAAATTCTTGAAAAATCGTGCGGGTTATGCAGCCGGCGTCGCGCGGCCTGGCTCCGGGCTCGCCGAGGGCGTCGAACCGCCGCCTGGCTGGACATGGGCATCAAGGACGCCAGCCAGCTCCGGGACGAGATCCGCGACGTGCCCAACAACCGGCAACGGCACGTCCGGCGTGACGCCGACATCCTGCAACGGGTCACCACCGGGAGTGAACCACGCAGCGACCGTCAGTCGAAGCGATTCGCCGGATGCAAACTCATAGACCCGCTGCACGGAGCCCTTGCCAAAGGTTGGCTGTCCGACGATCGTTGCCCGGTCGTAGTACTGCAGCGAGCTGGCGACGATCTCCGCCGCACTGGCAGTGTTCTCATCGACGAGTACGAGCAGTGGACCCGAGAAGCGCACCGCACCCTCGTCATCAATCGAGAGCTCCACCATGTTTCCGCCGGCCGGCCAGGTGTCCTCGAGAAGCGCCGGTCCATTGCCATCATCCACAAACCGGCCAATCACCTTCCGCGCCTCGGAGACCCATCCGCCGGGATTTCCCCGCAGGTCCAGCACCAGGCGCTGAGCGCCGTCGTCTCGTGCCAGGGCGAGCGCGTCGTCCAGCTCGCTGGTCGTTGTCGATGCGAAGAGGGTTATTTGCACCACCCCGAGTCGCTGGTCAGGGAAATACCGGTACCCGACCGTCTTGGCGCCGGTGGAGATGCGCTCCCGTTCGAGTGTCACCTCGTACGGGTCAACGCCGGTGCGGCTGAATCGGATTGACACATGCGTTCCTGCGTCGCCGCGCAGCAAGGTCGACGCCAGGTCGACGTCGCCGTCCGGGATCGGCGTCGACTCCACCACCCTTACGACATCCCCAACTCGGACGTCCGCGCGATCCGCCGGGGAATCGACCATCACACTGACCACCTCGACCTCACCGCGGTCGTTCTTCGCGATCGAGACGCCGACTCCCTCGTACTCGCCGGTCAGTTGCTCCGACGACTCCGCGGCCTCCTTTGGCGGCAGAAACACGGCGTACTGGTCACCGGATCCCTGCAGCAATCCTTCGATCGCGCGAGCCTCGAGCTCGTGGTTCCAGGTCGCTTCGGATTGAGAATCGCTCGGGCGATAGTAGGAATCCGATTCGAGGTAGCCAATGACCTTCGACAGCTCTTGCCAGGAATCGCCTAGAGTGACGCCGTGATCGGGCGCCTCACGCTCGATCAGCATGCCCGCGGCAACGCCACCCAGGAACAGCACGACGGCCAGACCCACGAGCCACAGCACCTTCAACCATGTCGGGATCCAGCCCGTCTCCTCGCCGGGATCGTATGATTCGTCGTAACTGTCCGGTGACGCCATGCGCTGTTTCCTGTTCATCGGGCGACTCGGGGACGGGTTCGGGCCAAGGCCTGCAAGGAGAGAGCGTCGATGCTGCTGACCGTGGATGTCGGAAACACCAACACGCTGTTCGGGCTCTTCGAGGATGATGAGAGCGATGGCCCGTCAGTGACGGTGCGCGCGTCGTCGCGGCGTGATCGAATGCCCGATGAATGGTACGCCATCCTCGAGCCTGGTCTTCGTCGCCACGGTATCGCGCTGGAGCGCATCACCGGCATCGTCATCTCCAGCGTCGTGCCGGGCGTGACGGAATGGCTCCGCGAGATGGGCACCGGCGTGCTGGACGCCCCGACGGTCGTCGTTTCCTCGATCCAGGACCTCGGTATCACCATCGCCACCGACTCTCCCGCAGAGGTCGGCACAGACCGCATCGTCAATGCGCTCGCCGCCAGAGAGCGATACGGCGCACCGGCAATCGTGATCGACTTCGGGACCGCGACGAACTTCGATGTGTTGGACCAGGAGGGTCGGTACGTGGGCGGCGCGCTCGCTCCGGGCCTGACCGTCGCGCTCGAAGGTATGGCGAGCCGCGCCGCCCGCCTGTTTTCGGTCGAGCTTGAGTTCCCGGAGCACGCACTCGCGACGAACACCGTGCGGGCGATGCAGTCCGGACTTATGTTTGGATACCTCTCCCTGATCGAAGGGATGATCACCCGCCTGAAGGCCGAGATCGAGGGAGAGCCGGTGATCATCTCGACCGGCGGACTCGGCGCCCGCTTCGCCGATCACTCACCGATGATCGGCCACCACGATGAGCACCTGACTCTCTATGGCCTCAGGATGGCGTGGGACTACCTGCGACGGTAGCGGCCCTACCGGCGCGTGCTGACGCGCTTCCGCGCTACGCCTCACCGCCGAGGAACGACAGGTCCGTGTCGCTGGTGAACGACAGCGCCGCAGCGACGAGCATGCGAAATGCGCCCATGGCGTCATTCAGGTCCAGCATCTCCGCCGGCGAGTGCGAGTAGCGCCGGGCAACGTTGAGAATGCCGACCGGGATGCCCGATCGGACCAAATGCATGGACGCGGCGTCCGAGTTTCCACCGTAGAAGACACCTCGCTGTGCCTCAACGCCAGCCTCGCGAGCGCAGGCATCGAGGAACCGCACCATGCCGGGCTGCGCGAGCGCCCCACCGCTGCCGCTACGGCTCGCCAGCGTGATCACCGGCCCGTCGCCGATCCGCATGGGAAGATCCTGTGTGTCGGACACGTCCGGCGTGCCGCCTGCCGGCATGGTGTCGACGGCGATGGCCGCGGTCGGGTTCAGCCGGTGCGTGATCATCTTCGCGCCCCGGAGCCCCACCTCTTCCTGAACCGTGACGACGAAGTGGAGGGTCGCGGGCAGCGCGACATTCTTCAGCGCCCGCGCGAGCAGTACGACCAGCGCGCAGGAGATCCGGTTGTCCACCGCCTTGCCGGCGATCCTGCTCGAGTTGGCGAGTCGCTGAACCGGCTGGTAATAGGCCACGGGGTCGCCCACACGGATGCCGGCGGCCAGAACCTCATCGCGGCTGTCGAAGCCGAAGTCGATATACAGATCGCGAATCATCGGCGCGGTGCGGCGCTCCTCCGGCGTCGAGATATGCCCCGCCTTGCTGCCGATCACTCCCGCATGCCCGCGAGACCGGACGTGCCGCCCAACGAGAAGCGTCTCGCCGACACCGCCGATCGGCACGAACCGGACAGCGCCGGTCGCCTCGATCGACTTGACCAGACAGCCAATCTCATCCGAGTGCGCGGAGATCATCAGTGAAGCACGAGGTGTCCTCACCGTGCCGCGTTCCGACGACGTTGCCGAAGGCATCGACGAAGACATCATCGACCACCGGCGCCAGGTCGTCTCGCAACCGCCGCACCAGGTCCTGCTCGTGCCCAGATACGGCGTCGATGCTCGCATACGCCGCCGTGAGCTCAAATACGTCTTCGAGCGAGACACCCCGCATGACATCCACATCACCTTGCTGCATTTTGACCACTCCCCTCGCCTCGCGACATTTACGCACCGCGTCTACGCCGCCTATACTGTCCGCACGATCACAAGCGACGTTCGGCCGACACTATGCGACATCGGCCAACCACAGGTCGATGCCGCACTCGCAGGGAGACGGCAGATGCGTACCTATTCCGCGGATCGAATCCATAACGTCGGACTCTTTTCTCATGCCGGCGCCGGCAAGACAACCCTGGCCGAGGCCATGCTGTACGAAACCGGCGCGACAAATCGCATGGGACGAGTTGACGATGGCACCACCATCAGCGACTACGAGCCCGAGGAAATCGATCATCACGTCTCCATCCACATGAGCCTCCTGCCGATTGAGTGGAACGACTTCAAGATCAACGTGATCGACACGCCGGGGTACGCAGAGTTCCAGGCTGAGGCGTTCGCCGCGATGCGTGCCGTCGACGCCGCGCTCATTGTCGTGGACGCCGCGTCGGCCGTGGAGGTCGGCACCACCCAGGTCTGGGAGATGGCCGACAGGCACAATCTCGCCCGGATGGTGTTTGTGAACCGCATGAACCGCGAGAATGCGGACTTCCACCGGACGCTCACCGCGCTGCGCGATGCCTTTGGCAAGCAGATCGCACCCATCCAGTTCCCGATCGGCTCCGCGGAGAGCTTCCGCGGCATTGTCGACCTTCTCACTGGTGAGGCGCTGACCGAGCATCCGAACGGCGACGGTGGTTATGACCGTGGCCCGGTGCCAGACGAGCTTGCGGACGAATGCGAGACCTACCGCCGGGCGCTGATCGAGTCGATCGCCGAGCACAACGAGGACCTGTTGATGCGGTACCTCGACGATGAGCCGATCGACAACGAGGAGATCATCCGCGAGCTGCACGCCTGCGTCGACGACGGCTCCGTCGTTCCGCTGCTCTGCGGCTCGGCCGACGGCAACCACGGCGTCTCGCCTCTGCTCGAGGCGATCGCGCGGCATCTGCCAACCGCTGCGGAGCGCGTGGAAAAAGCGACCCGGGACGGCGAGGAAGTCGCGCTGGAGGCGTCGCTTGATGTGCCGACCGCCGCGTTGGTGTTCAAGTCGATCAGCGACCCGCATGTGGGCAGGCTCTCGCTCGTGCGGGTGTTCTCGGGCAGCGTCAACGCCCACGATACGCTGGTCGACTCCCGCACCGGCAACAAGGAGCGGATCGGCAAGCCGTTCACCCTGCGTGGGAAGTCACAGATCGAAATGGAATCCATCCCGGCAGGAGACATCGGCGCGCTGAACAAGCTCGGCGATGTGCATACCGGCGATGCCCTCGTCGCTGAAGACGCCAACATCACGTTGCGACCAATGGAGAGCGTGTCTCCAACCATCGCGCTTTCGGTCCACGCCGAGTCCAAGGCCGACGTCGACAAGCTTGCTGTCGCCCTGGAGCGCATGGTGGCGGAGGACGCCGGTATCCGGGTGATGCGCGACGAAAGCACGGGCGAGACACTGATCATGGGTCAGGGCGAGCAGCACATCAATCTCGCCGCCGAGCGCCTGATGAAGCGATCCGGCATCACCATCACCCTCGCGACGCCGAGAGTGGCCTATCGCGAGACGATCACCAGGCCAACGACCGGCGAGTACAAACACAAGAAGCAGACGGGCGGCGCTGGTCAATACGGGCACGTGGTGATCGAGGTAGCACCGACCGAGGAGGAGTTCGCGTTCGACACGCACGTGGTCGGTGGCTCCGTGCCCAAGGGGTATTTCCCCGCCGTGGAGAAAGGCGTGCGCGATGCGCTGGACTCCGGTCCCCTCGCCGGTTTTCCGGTGGTGAACGTCTCCGCCGTGCTGGTCGACGGCAGCTACCACGACGTGGACTCGAACGAGATGGCGTTCAGGATCGCGGCCAAGGAGTGCATGCGAAAGGCTTTGGCGCAGGGCAGCCCCGTCCTGCTCGAGCCGATCCACACGCTCTCCATCACGCTTCCCGACGAGTTGATGGGCGACGTGCTCGGGCACATCAACAGCAAGCGGGGGCAGGTGCTCGGGGTGGATGCGGTCCGTGAAGGCTGGAGCCAGATCACCGCCGACGCGCCCGCCGCGGAGACGCTCCGGTACGCCACCGAGCTGCGCTCGATGACCCAGGGGCGCGCCAGCTTTTCGTCAACATTCGCCCGCTACCAGCAGGTTCCGGAAAACATTGCGGAATCCGTCCGACGCGAGGCGAGCGACGCCGAAGCGGCGGCTTGACCCCACCGGGCCGCCCGATCGAGGCGAACCGTGTACCATCCTTGCGGAGCGATCGACCGACCCTTCGCAAGGATGGTTTTGTGAATCCGACATACGAGATTGTGTTCGACGGCGGCTCGAAGGGAAACCCGGGCAGGGGCTACGGCAGCTATGAGGTCGTCCATGACGGCAAGGTCCTGGCGCACACCGCCGAGGAGTACGGTGACAACGTCACCAACAACCAGGCCGAGTATCTCACCCTGCTGCGCGCGCTGACATGGCTCGCCGACGAGCTCGACGGCTCGGCCTCCAAGTCCACGGTGACTGTGAACGGTGACAGCCAGCTGGTCATCCGGCAGCTCAAGGGCGAGTGGAAGATCAAGGATGCAACGCTTCGCGGGATCGCCATGAAGACACGCGAGCAGATGAACCGCTTCGGCACCGTGACGTTGACGTGGCATCCTCGCGCGAAGTCTGTCGCGCGACTTGGCCACTGATCCATCGTGAGCGCTATCCCCTGCAGCCGGAGCACGCCATGCCCTCGATTTACCTTGCGTCGCCGCTCGGCTTCGCCCAGTCCACCATGCCGTTCATGCACGACCTGGTGCCGCGACTTCGCACGCATGTCGAGGTACACAACCCGTGGGACCCACCCGGCACCGGTGACCCCTTCGCCGGGATAGTCGGCATCGACAGTCTGGCCGAGCGAACACGGCGGCTCGCCGAAATCAACGCGGAAATCGGGAGACTCAACCGCGAGGCGATCGATGCTGCTGACGGACTCTTCGCGATACTCGATGGTGTGGATGTCGATTCCGGTACCGCGGCGGAGATCGGCTATGCCTTCGCACGTGGCAAGTACATCTGCGGGCTGCGCACCGACATGCGATTGGCGGGGGACAACCTCGGCGCGACCGTAAACCTCCAGGTCGAGTACTTCATCCACGCCAGCGGTGGAACAATCGTCACCACGGCTGCTGAGCTGGTGGCGCTGGCTGAGGCATTCGCAGTTACCCGACCAGGCGGTGATACCGGCGGCTGACGGGGGCAGGTCGGCCTTCAACGCAGCTCACAACCTGCGATTGGCCGAGTTCAAGTGATACTCGCTGACCAGAGCGGTTCGATGTCCGGGAGGAACAGGGTGAGGGGCAGCCTCGGCGGTTCATGGCGACAGGAGTTGCACAACTTCACGCGCGCCTTCTCCGGTGCCTACATTTTCGGCATCCCCTTGCTCTTCACGATGGAGATGTGGTGGATCGGCGAGTATGCACAGTTGTGGAAGCTGCTCGCGTTTTTGGCGCTGGCGTTCGTCGCCAATCTCGGTCTCAACTACGTGGCCGGATTCAAGCGCGAGCGCAGCATCACAGAAACGGTGATCCAGACCATCGAGGTGGTCGCGGTCGGGATCATCGCCGCGATCGTCATGCTCATTGTCCTCAACCGCGTATCGCTCAACGATCCACTTGACAGCGTGATCGGCAAAGTCGTCATCCAGGCGGTGCCATTGAGCATCGGCGCCTCAGTGTCGAACGAAATCTTCGGTCGGTCCGACGAGAAGAGCCGTCAGGGCGACGACCACGTCAGGGCGCTACCTGCCTGGCAGGAGTTCACATCCGACGTGTTCGCGACCATCGTCGGCGGCATCTTCATCGGATTCTCCATCGCCCCGACTGAGGAGGTCACGATGCTCGCCGCCGAGGTGACCTATGCTCATCTCCTCGCCATGGTGCTCTTCACCCTCCTGTTGAGCTACGGCATCGTGTTCGCGAGCGGGTTCGACCGCTCTCAAGCCGAAGGACCGTTCCAACATCCCTTGACGGAGACGACGCTCGCGTACGTCGTTTCGCTGGCGGTCTCCGCGGTCACGCTGTACCTCTTCGATCAGGTCGAGCCCAATGACCCGATTCGGGCAGTTATCACGCAGGTACTGGTTCTTGGGCTGCCGATGACGGTCGGCGGCGCGGCCGGCAGGTTGGTGATATGAGCGATACACCATCACAGGCGGCTTCCGCCAATCAGTCTGGCGAGAACGGCCAGCAGCGTGGCAGAAGCTTTGCGGAACGGGTGACCCTCGGCACCAGCGTCGCGATCATCGCGGCGATCGTTGTGGTGATCAGCGTGCTCTACCTCCATGGCGGCGAGGAACCGCCGCGAATCGTCACCGCGCCCCAGCTCGAACAGCTCCGGCACGACGAGAGCGGGTTCTACTTACCGGTCACAGTCACGAATACGGGCGACCACACGATCGAGAACCTGGTGGTGCAGGCGGAGCTGGACATTGGCGATGGCGACCCGCAAACCGCCGAGTTCAGCCTCAACTTCATCGATGGCGGAGAGACCCTGCGCGGTACCTTCGTGTTTGCGGAGGACCCAACCAGTGGCGACCTCAGCATCGGCGCCGTGAGCTACACCGAGCCCTGATCGCGGGGCCCGCGAACGCTCGACACGGAAGCGAATATGCCGGCGATCTCGGCTTGACCGTGACCGGTCCGCAATCTATACTTCGCGTGCTGTCGGGCGATTAGCTCAGTTGGTTAGAGCGCCACGTTGACATCGTGGAGGTCAGTGGTTCGAGTCCACTATCGCCCACCGCCACAGAGCCGGCCCTCGTGTTGAGGTGTCGGCTCTTTTCGTTACCGCCCCTTCGAGGCAAGGTAGCAGCCCCATCCATGCGACGTCCCATTCTGCTTTTCATCATCCTGCTCTCGCTCGCTCCGATCCTGAGCGTCTCCGCGCAGGAGGTACCGGAGCTCAAGATCAACTCCAAGCGGTTCATCGTGATGGATGCTGCCTCCGGGCAGGTCTACGCGCAAAAGGGCGCACACGATGAGGTCCCGATCGCCAGCCTTACCAAGATCTTCACCGCGGTGCAGGCACTGGAGATGGCGCCGCCAGACACGCTCATCACCACGGATGAATCCGACCTCTTCGGCCCATCCGCCACGGTGATGGGTTTCGGCCCCAACGAGACCTACACGCTCGAGGATCTCATCTACGGCATGATGCTGCCGTCCGGCAACGACGCCGCGCATGCCATCGCCCGCAGCCTGGGCGGATACAAGGAGGGCGAGGACCCGGAACAGGCAGTGGATCGGTTCATGGGTCTGCTCAACCAGCGCATCCTCGACATGGGACTCCAGAACACGCATCTGATCACGCCATCCGGATGGGGCGTGCCGGGTCACCACTCCTCCGCGTGGGACGTCGCCGCGATGATGCAGCACGCGATCGAGTACCCGGTCATCGAGCAGGCAATCAGCGCCCGCACCTACACGACCTCAAACGGTGCGATAACCCTCAGGAACGTGAACAAGCTGATGAACTCGTACGAGTCCCTTCTTGGTGGCAAGACGGGCTACGACGAGGACGCCGGCTGGTGCCTGGTGGAGGTTGCCGAGTCCGGTGGTCGCAGGATGATCGCGGTGACACTGGACGGCATCGCGCCTGACGACTGGTACGACGACAACCGCGTGCTGCTGGAGTATGGCTTCGATCAACCGGTGGCAGCGGCCTCGCAGTGGGGTGGCGACGTGGTTACGTGGTCGAACCCCGCCATCGCCGAGATCGAGCGGTCGGCGAAGGCCGACACCGCCATTTCCGGTGGACCGATCCCGGACCCCGCCGTCGCCGATTCGGTGGAGCGGGTACCAGTCGCGGCTGGTCGCATCGCGGCCGGGAGCGTTCCGGCGGCTGTGCTGGCGATGCTCGCGATCCTGGGCGCTCGGGGCGCGTTTGCGTTCCAGCGCTGGCCGATGGGACGCCAGCGTGCGCGCACAGGCTGACGAGCGACGGGCCATCGCCGGCCACACGCGCGCTATTGACTCCCCCGAACTGCGCCGCTACACTCCGCACATACCAGTCATCGGCGATGACGGGAACGAGTACGTCTGTTTGCTCACTTCAGAGACGTCACGGTTGGTGCGAGTGACCGGCTGAGCGCAGGCGGAAAACCATCCCCGAGCCGAGTCGTGAACCCGTTACGGCGGCACTAGCGAGCTCCGGTCGCCCCCGTTACCGGGCACACGAGCGACACCACTGGCCGACGGCTGCGTGGCGGTCGAAATGAGGGTGGAACCACGCCAGCCCGGCGTCCCTTGCGGGGGATGTCGGGCTTTTTTGCTGTTCACATATACACGCTGTATCACGATACAGGGGAGAACGATCATGGCAAGCGCCGACGCTGTCATTGACGACATGGACATCGCTGTCGACACGGAGAACTCTCGCGAATACGAGCTCGCCCGGATGCGCCACTCAACAGCGCACCTCATGGCCGAGGCCGTACAGGAAGTATTCCCCGATGCGAAGTTCGGCATCGGTCCGGCGATCGACAACGGCTTCTACTACGACTTCGATCTGCCTCGCCCACTCACGCCCGACGATCTCGATGACATCGAGAAGCGGATGCGCGCGCATCAGAAGAAGAACGAACAGTACGTCCGCAACGAGGTGTCGCGTGCCGAGGCGCTCGATATCTTCAAGGACAACCCGTACAAGGTCGAGATCATCAACGAGCTGCCTGAGGACGCGACGATCTCGACGTACCAGCAGGGGAACTTCCTCGACCTCTGCAAGGGGCCACACGTCGAATCGACGGGCAAGATCGGCCCGTTCAAGCTGCAAAGCGTGGCCGGCGCCTACTGGCGCGGCGACGAGCACCGGCCGATGCTGCAGCGGATCTACGGCACGGCCTGGCCGACGCAGAAGGAGCTGGACGAGTACCTTGAACGACTCGAGGAGGCACAGAAGCGCGACCACCGCCGGCTCGGCAAGGAGCTCGACCTGTTCTCCGTTTCCGAGGAAATCGGACCGGGGCTCATCCTCTGGCACCCGAAGGGTGCGATGGTCCGCTACCTCGTGGAGCAATTCGAGCAGCAGGAGCAGCTGAAGCGCGGGTACGATCTCGTCTACACGCCGCACATTGCATCAGAGAAGATCTACCAGCAGTCGGGCCACCTGCAGACCTATCGCGAGAACATGTACTCGCCGATGAGCATCGAGGAGGTTGATTACTACCTCAAGCCGATGAACTGCCCCGGCCACATCATGATCTACAAGAACCAGGTGCACTCCTACCGGGAGCTGCCGGTGCGGCTGTCAGAGCTCGGCACGGTCTACCGTTACGAGCGCTCCGGCACGCTCCACGGCATGCTTCGGGTGCGCGGGTTCACGCAGGACGACGCGCATATCTTCTGCACGCATGATCAGGTCGTCGACGAGGTCGGCGCGGTGATCGACCTCGCCATGCACATGGCGGATGTCTTCGGATATGGCTTTGAGGTGTACCTCGGCACGCGTCCGGAGAAGGCGATCGGCAGCGAGGGAATCTGGGACGAGGCCACGGACAAGCTCAAGCAGGCCCTGAACCAGCGAAACCTCGACTTCGTGCTGGACGAAGGCGAGGGCGCGTTCTACGGACCGAAGATCGACATCAAGTGGCTCGATGCGCTCGGCCGGGCATGGACGGGACCGACAATCCAGGTCGACTTCAACCTGCCGGAACGGTTCGATGTGAACTTCGTCGGCGAGGACGGTGAGCGCCACCGCGTCGCGATGATCCATCGCACGCTGCTCGGCTCGATGGAGCGCTTCGTCGGCGGCCTGATCGAGCACTACGCCGGCGCATTCCCGGCGTGGCTCGCACCGGTCCAGGCGACGATTATCCCGATCACGGACAAGCAGGCCGAGTACGCGGCGCAGGTCGAGCAGACGCTCCGCGACGCCGGTATCCGCGTCGAGGTCGACAGCTCGCGCGACCGGATGCAGGCCAAGATCAGGAACGCGCAGCTCCAGAAGGTACCGTACATGCTCGTCGTCGGTGGCCGCGAGGCGGAGGCGAACGCCGTGGCGGTCCGGTTACGATCTGGCGAGGATCTGGGCGCGATGTCGGTCGACGCCTTCCTCGACCTGGTGCAGCCGGTGATCGAGACGAAGTCGCTCGACCTCCAGCAGCCCCGGGAGACCACCACATAAATACGCCCCGCCCCTCTGCGGCCCGGCGTCCCTCGCGGACTGCCGGGCCGTTTTCGTTTTCAACGTTGTGCCATGAAAGGAGACCACCATGAGCCGAGCACATCCCGGCCGAACAGATCCGCAAGCCGGAGACGACACCCTGCACAGGATGCGCCACTCAGCGGCTCATCTCCTTGCCGAAGCCGTGCAGTCGCTCTTTCCCGAGGCAAGGCTCGCCATTGGTCCGCCCGTCGCAGACGGCTTCTCCTACGACATCGACCTGTCGCATTCGCTGAGTCCCGAAGATATGGTGATGATCGAGCAGCGCATGCGTGAGCTCCAGTCATGTGACGAGCCGTTCGTGCGGGAGATTGTGTCGCGCGAGGAAGCGATCGATCTGTTCCGGAATAATGTGTACAAGATCGAGATCATCAGCGAGATCCCAATCGACGAGCCGATCACGACCTACACGCTTGGAACGTTTCGCGATCTCTGTCGCGGCCCGCACGTGGAGTCCACGGGCAGGATCGGCCCGTTCAAGCTCCAGAGCGTGGCCGGCGCTTATTGGCGCGGCGACGAGCACCGACCGATGCTGCAGCGCATCTACGGCACGGCCTGGCCGACGCAGGAGGAGCTGGACGCCTACCTGGCGCGCCAGGAAGAGGCTCGGCAACGCGATCACCGGCGACTCGGCCCGCAACTTGAGCTGTTCTTCTTCCACCCAAGCGCGCCCGGCATGCCCTACTGGCTACCGAGCGGAGTCGCCCTGCTCGACCGGTTGACCAGCTACTGGCGGGACGTACATCGGGCGCACGGATACCAGGAGATCGTCTCGCCCATGCTCAACAGAAAGGAGCTCTTCGAGACGTCGGGTCACTGGGAACACTATCGCGACGACATGTTCGTCCTCAATCCCGACAAAAACGAGGCGTACGGTCTCAAGCCGATGAATTGCCCGAACGCGATGATCGCGTACGGGTTCAGGCGTCGATCGTATCGCGAGCTGCCGCTGCGATTCTCGGACCTCGACACGCTGCACCGATACGAGCGGTCCGGCACGCTGAACGGGCTCCTGCGGGCACGCCAGTTCCGGCAGGACGACGCGCACATCTTCGTGACACCGGACCAGATCGAAGGCGAGTTCCTTCGCATCCTCGACCTCGTCGACCAGTTCTACAACCTCTTCGTCCTCCACTACTCCTTCCGGCTCGGGACCCGCCCTAGTGACTTCATGGGAGACATCGAGTCGTGGGACCGGGCGGAGGAGATTCTGGAACGGATTCTCCGAGAGAGCGGTCGCACATACTTCGTGGAGGAAGGCGACGGGGCGTTCTACGGCCCCAAGATCGACATCCTCATGCAGGACGCACTCGGGCGAGAGTGGCAGATGGGCACGCTCCAGCTCGACTTCCAGATTCCGCGAAAGTTCGAGCTCGACTACGCCGCGAAGGATGGCACCTTGCAGACGCCGATCACGATCCACCGGGCGATCTACGGATCGCTGGAGCGCTTCGTCGGCATCCTGGTAGAGCACTTCAACGGTGCGTTTCCGGCGTGGCTCGCACCCGAGCAGGTCCGCGTGATCCCGATCACCGGCGAACAGGTCGACTACGCCCACTTGGTCGCCGAGCAGTTGCGAGCCGCGAACGTCAGCGTGACGGTCGGCCAATCCAGTGACCGCTTGCAGGCGAAGATCCGCGCCGCGCAAGCGCAAAAGGTGCCATGGATGCTGATTGTCGGGAAGCGCGAAGCAGAATCGGGAACGGTCGCCGTGCGCTTGCGATCGGGTGAAGATCTTGGGGCGATGCCGATCGGTGCGTTCCTGTCATCTGCCGTTTCGATCATTGATTCGAAGTCGCTCGACCTCAAGAGCGTCTCATGAGCGCGAAAGGGCTGGCGCGTTGCCAGCCCTTTCGCGGGCAACATCGAACTGCGGAGTTTCCACCCGACTATGCGGGACGCGTGACTTTCGCTGGCAGCATGAACCGCTCCGCCGGCACCAGCCGATGACCGGTGACACCACGAACCCATTCGACGGCACCTGAGTCGTCGAAGGTGTATCGCATACGCTCGCCGTAGCCGCCGAACCCCTTGTCGCCGACGGCCTCGAGCTCCGTGTCCGAAACGACCTTCAACTCAACGGCTTCGGTCGCCGGGTTTGCCAGTGCCGGGTTGAGCTGGTAGAGCCGCCCGCCGAGGTTCACGACGTCGACCAAACCGCCGAGATCGGCGAGTGACGCCGTGAATGGTCGCAACCTGTCAGCTGGCAGCACATCCGTCTTTGTCTCGTGCTTCGCATCCAGCGCCACATCGATGAGATGCAGAATCCCCGTGACCAGCGTCGCCGCCGGTCCGTCCGCAGCGTTCGTGAGCACGGATATTGACAGCTTGCGGTCGATGTCGAGCTTGGACATTGTGATGTGGCCCGGATACCCGCCGCTGTGTCCGAAATACTGGCGCCCATTGACGGTCGTAATGCTCAAGCCGAGACCGTAGCTCGCCTCGTCCGAGATCCTCCACTGGACCTGCCGCATCCGACGCCGGGAGGCATCCGTCAATAGCCGATCATCTCCTTCGAGGTGTGCCTGGAAGTAGGCGCTCAGATCTTCGGCGTTCGCGAAGAAGCCGGTCGCGGCGCTCTCGGCCCGGGTGTCGATGTGCTCGATCTGGACACGCTCGGGGCCGTGCGCCCGGCTTGAATATCCTTTGGCATACTCGTCGTTTCGGCCTTCATCCAGATCGGGGCCCGTGTTCTTCAACCCAAGGCGATCGACGATGTTCCGCTGCACATACTCGCGGTACGACAAGCCGGACGCCGCCTCGATGATGAGCCCAAGCAGCGAGTACCCAATGTTGCTGTACTTGAAGTGCGCGTTCGGCTCCAGGACCTTGCCGCTCTCGCAAATCGTCTTGAGCAGCTCATCGCGATCGGGGAACGGTCGCTGCAGCGACCAGAACGAGCAGTCGTCCCCATCACGGATCATGCCGGATCCGTGCGCGAGCAGCTCGCGCACCGTGACACTCGCCATCGAGGAATCTGCGATCTCAGGAATGTAGGCGCTGACCGGATCATCGAGGCGAAGCCTGCCCTGCTCGACAAGTTGCATGCATGCTGTGCCGGTGAACGTCTTCGAGTGCGACGCGATCCGGAACAGATGGCCAGTGGTCAGCGGCACACCGTTTTGGATGTCCGCCATGCCGACGGCGTGGCTGAGCAGGAGCTCCCCTTCGACGCGCACGGCGACCTGCGCTCCCACGAACGGCATGTAGCCCTGCTGGAACTCAAGCCAGCGAGGCACGTATGCCAATGCAGTCTGGATCGCTTCGCGGTCTGTCATCGGTCCTCCCCTACCTTGGCGAAGCTGTCCATGATCGCGCAGATATGCTTGATGCCCAGAATGAAGTCATCGACGAAGATGTTCTCGTTTGGCGCGTGCGCATGCGACTTCGCGTGGCCCACACCGGCCGTGCAGGCATCGATGCCGAACTGGCCACAGAGCTGGTGCCACGGTCCTGACCCCTGTGACGTGGCATAGATCACCGGCTCCTGACCGTACAGCTCGGCGTAGGTCTCCGAGACAACATTCACGATCGGCGCGTCCGTCGGTGTCCGTGAGGGATACTGCGCGCCGAGAAGCTCCGTCTCGATGTCGTCGAAGCCGTTCTCGTCCAGGAACGCGCGGAGCGACTCATAGACCTTGAATGGGTCCTGGTCCGCGACGAGGCGCATGTCCAGTTTTGCCTTCGCCCGAGATGGCAACACGGTTTTGGCGCCCTCTCCGGTGTATCCGCTGAGGAAACCGGATACGGTGCAGGTCGGCTGGAAGTAGTCCTGGAGGTGGAGGTCGAGTCCCGACCTGCCCTCGAGAAACTCATCTATGCCGAGATCCTCGAGCCGCTTCGCCTCGTAGTCCGGAATCTGCTCGAGCGCCTCGATCTCATCCTCAGTCGGCGCCTTCACCGAGTCGTAGAAGCCCGGAATGTTCACGTGGCCGTCGAATCCTCGGATGGCGTTCAACGCCCAGATCAGTCGCCACGCCGGGTTCGGCACGCTGGTCGCTACCGACGAATGCCAGTCCTGCCAGGCGCCCTTCGCACGAAGCTCGACGTAGCAGATGCCCTTGAGCCCGAGGTGGATCTGCGGCCGCCCATCGATGTCCCGCCCACCGAACTCCCAGATGCAGGCGTCCGCGGCGCAGAGCTCCTTGTGCTCCAGCGCGAAGTCCATCAGACTCGGCGAGCTGATCTCCTCTTCGCCCTCGATGATGAACTTCACGTTCAGCGGCAGCTCACCTCGAACAGCCTGCCACGCCCGTAGCGCCGCGACTCGCGCGGCGATGTTGCCTTTATTGTCGGCGACGCCTCGCGCGTAGATGCGGCCATCCCGGACCTCGGCGGCCCACGGGTCGGAGTCCCACTCGTCCAGTGGATCGGCGGGCTGGACGTCGTAGTGGTTGTAGAAGCTCAGCGTCCTGTCGCTCGCGCCCGACCTTTCGGCATAGACCACCGGGAAGCCGGCGGTCGGCACTTGCTTCGGCTCGAACCCGACGCTGCGGAGCATCTCCTCGACGATCGCCGCCGTCTCCGTCATTCCATGATTTTGCGCTGCCACGCTCGGCTGCCGGAGGAGCTGTTGCAGCTCGGAAACGGACTCTTCAGCATGCTTGTCGATATATGCGTATACGTCGGTAAGATCGCTCGGCACCGTTCCTCTATCCTTCGCTATCGTCGTAGTCGCCGATCAGGCGCACCGCAGCAATGGCGTACGCTTGCGTCGCTTCCATGATTTCGTCGATTCCGACCCACTCATCAGGGATGTGCGCTGTGTTGGGATCGCCCGGCCCGTAGATGATGGTCGGGAAGCCGGCCTTGGCGAAGAACCGACCGTCGGTGGCCATGCTGAACCCGGTCGGTTCGGTGGAGAGTCCGAGTCGCTCGTTGGCGCCGATCATTGCCTGGACCAGAGGATCATCCACCGGAACCGGGTTCGACGTGCTGCCCATGAACGCGCCGCTTACCTCGACCGAAATGCCAGGCATTTCCGCCACCGCCGCCTTGGCGATCCGCTCGATCTCGGCCCGACACGCGTCCGGCTCCTCGCCGGGCACAAGCCGCCGATCGATGAAGATTGATGCGCGGTCGGGGACCACGTTGGTCTTGACGCCACCCGACATCATGTTCACGGAGGCCGATGAATGGTGGAAGAACGGATGCGTGCGCCGCTCCAGCTCCGGCCAGAGCTCGCGCCGAAGCGCGACGATGATCTCGGCCATCGCCTCGATCGCGTTCGCACCCTCCCACGGCAGCGCGCCATGCGCGGTCCGACCCCGGACGATCAGCTCCGTGCCGGCACTCCCCTTCTCCCCCACTGCGACGCGGTTTCGTGTCTGCTCGCCAACGATGACCCAGCTCGGCGTGATCTGCCCATCGCGGACGACCACTGCCGCGCCGTGGGCGCCACCGGCCTCCTCATCCGCAACCTCGTTCACCACCAGGTTGCCCTTCAGCGGTACGCCGGAGCGCGCGAGCGCGATCCCAGCCATCACCTGGGCGGCAACACTTGCCTTGGCATCACCAGCACCACGGCCATAGACGCGGCCATTTTCGATCTCGGCCGCCCACGGGTCATGACTCCACGCCGCGAGCTCGCCCACCGGCACGACGTCAAGGTGCGAGTTGAAACAAAGCGTCGGCCCGCGCTGATCTCCGTATGTCGCGATCAGGTTCGGCATCTCATCGATCTCGCCGACGGCACGTGTGTCGAACCCGCCCGTGCGTAAAGTCTCGGCCACAATGGCATGCGCTTCCCGCACATCCCCGGGCGGGTTTACGGAGGGCGCTTGCACGATGGATCGGTGGAACGCGATCACCTCATCTTGCCGGATCTCGGCCAGCACCCGCTCTTCCAGCGCCCGCTGCTCCCGCGGCTTGGTCGCCTCTGTCATCGTCTCTCCTTGCATCACCTGCACGTTGGCAGGCATGATGCGGATAGGTCCCTACGGGCGGCTGGTGAGCCACCCTACGTACAACGTACAAGGAGAATGCACGAAATGGGCACTTCTGGAAAGCGCGTGGCAATGGTCCTCGCCCCCAACTTCGAGGATGTGGAGGCTACCGAGCCCAAGGATGCTTTGGAGAAGGCCGGCGCAGCGGTCACTGTCATCGGCATCGAGAAGGGGCAGATCCAGGGCAAGAAGGGCGCCGCCCTCGAAGCGACCGAGACGTTCGATACGGTATCGCCGGACGACTTCGACATGCTGGTGATTCCCGGCGGCGGCTCCCCCGAGAACCTGCGCATCAACGATGCAGCGGTTGCCTTCACCAAGCAGTTCGTCGAGTCCGGCAAGCCAGTCGGCTCGATCTGCCACGGCCCGCAGCTGCTGATCTCGGCTGGCGTGGTCGAGGGACGAACCGTTACCTCGGTCAACAAGATCCGCGACGACATCAGGAACGCGAAGGGAAACTACGTCGATGAGGAGCTCGCCATCGATGGCAATCTCATCACCTCACGCGTACCGAAGGATCTGCCGGCGTTCAACGGCGCGCTGGTGAGCGCCCTCACCGAGCGGACACCGGTCGGCACGGCGGACTAGAATCCGTCTGAGGGGACGCGCCTGCGTCCCCTCCACGACACACGCTCGACCGAGGAAGGTCCGACAGGTGACAGACAAGCAGGTTGTGGGCGCCAGCAGCCCGGTAGCACTGAAGGACGCCGAGGCGTTCATCTTCGACATGGACGGCGTGCTTTACCGCGGGAAGCAGGGGCTGCCGGGGGTCAACGAGATCTTCAACGCGCTTGAAGCCCGCGGCCGAAAATATCTGCTGGCGACCAACAACTCCATGGCGACGCCGAACGAATATGTCACACGCATGGCGAAATACGGCGTTGCCGTCGATGCCGATCACATCCAGACATCGGGCACGGCTACTCGGGATTTCCTCGAGCGCGAGCTCCCGAACGGCGCGCATATCCTTGTCGTCGGCATGCCAGCGCTCAGCGAGCAGATAGGCGACGGAACGGATTTCGTCATCACCGATGACCCCGATGATGACGTGGCTGCCGTTGTCGTCGGGCTCGACCTCGAGTTCACCTACGACAAGCTGCAGCGCGCCAACGCAGCGATCCGAAAGGGAGCCCGCTTCGTGGCGACGAATGCCGATCCGACGCTGCCCGTCGAAAACGGCGTGATGCCTGGAGCGGGTAGCGTGATTGCGGCCATCGCCACCGCGACCGGCAAGCAGCCGACCGTCGTCGGCAAGCCGGAGACGTTGATGATGACAACGGCCGTGGCGCAGCTCGGCACCCACGCGGGCAAGACCATCATGGTCGGCGATCGGCTCGACACCGACATCCTCGCCGCCCAACGTGCGGGCCTCACCACCGCGCTGGTGCTCACCGGCGTCACCTCGCGCGACGATCTCGCCGGAAACGAGATCGTGCCCGACTACGTCTTCACAGACCTTCCTGCCATGACCCGGGAGCTGATCGGCAACGGGTAGCCTGTAGCCCGACATCATGACCGGGAGGGGCATACGTATGCCCCTCCCGTCCAACAACACGCAGGAACATATCCGTCAATCGCGCAGCAGGCGCATGCCGTTGGCAATCACGATCAACACCGACGCCTCATGGACCAGCATGCCGCCTGCCATGTTCACGCTTCCAAGCAGGACACCCGCCACCAGCGCAGCGACTGTCAGCATCGCGATCGCCAGATTCTGACGAATCACGCGTACCGTGGATCGGGATATCCGCACGGCCTCCGGTATGCGAGCGAGGTCATCGGTCATCAGGGCCACGTCCGCGGTCTCCAGGGCGATATCGCTGCCGATGGCGCCCATTGCGATGCCGACATCTGCTGCTGCGAGCGCAGGAGCGTCATTGATTCCGTCTCCCACCATCATCACGATCTCGCCATCGCGCTGGGCCGCCCGAATCCGGTTCAGCTTCTCGTCCGGCAATAGAGCCGCATGGATCTCGCGGATTCCGGCGCGGGCGCCGATGTGATTGGCGGTGTGGTGGTTGTCGCCGGTGAGCATCATCACGCGCCGGACGCCGACCTTCGCCAGCGAGGCTCCCAGTGACGCCACGTTCTCCCGCGGACGGTCGAACACGGCCAGCGCGCCAATGACCTCGTCACCGAGCGACACGAGCATCGCGGACTTGCCTTCGTCACGGAACCGTCGAAGCGCGTCCATAGCGTCGTCACTGACAGGAATGGCCCGCTCGGCCATGAGCTGCGGTGTGCCCACACCGATCTCCCGCCCCTCCCAGCGAGCCCACACACCGAGCCCCGGCACGGTCGCGCCCTCCTCAGGCTGCGGGACGGGCGTTCCCGCCTGCGCCTGCGCGGCGGCGACGATCGGCCTCGCCAGGGGATGCGTAGATCCGTTTTCAGCGATCGCCGCCAGGTGCAGCAGCTCTCGCGCCTCCGGCGCCACGTCGGTCCCGCCGACCGAAACGCGCGCGGGCCGAAGCGCAACCACATCAGTGAGCACCGGCCGACCCTCGGTCAGTGTCCCGGTCTTGTCCAATGCCAAAGTGGACACCTTGCCCACTCGTTCCAGCACCTCGCCACCCTTTATCAGGATGCCGCGCCGTGCCGCGTGCCCGATGCCGGCCACGAAGGCGACCGGGGTCGCGATCACCAGGGCACCGGGGCAGGCAATCACCAGCAGCGTAAGCGCCGTCTCGATGTTGTGCGACACCGCACCGACGAGTGCCGCGAGAGCGATGATCGCCGGTGTGTACCACCGCGCGAATCGCTCGATCGTCTTCTGCGCCGGCGCCTTGGTATCTTGCGCCTCCTCCACCTGCTGAATGATGCGCGCGATCATCGTCCCCGCGCCAACACCGGTTGCCGTGACGAGCAGTACCCCGTCCTGGCTGAACGTTCCGGCGAATACCTGGTCCCCCGGGACCTTTTCCGAGGCGATAGACTCGCCAGTCACTGCCGCTTCCTCCACCGCGGCACGGCCGGTCCGGACGATGCCGTCGACGGGTATTCTGGAACCGGGCCGAACCAGCACCGTCTCCCCGAGCCGTACGTCGCCGGGATCGACATCGACACTCGCGCCACGTCGAATGACGGTGGCGATTTCGGGCGCCAGATCGACGAGACTCGAGAGCTCCCGCCGCGTGCGCGCCATCGTGCGTGCCTCAAGCCATGCTCCGAGGACGAACAGGAAGGTCACTGCCGCCGCTTCCCACGACTCGCCGATCAAAACGGCTCCGGTAGCCGCCACGATGACCAGCTGCTCGATCGTCACATCTCGCCTGGCCGCGCTCCGCACGGCGCGCGCAGCGATGCTCCATCCAGCGGCTATCGCCGCAGCGAGATACAGCGCCTCGCCCCAGGACGACGAGATTCCCGCGTTTCCCGCAGCAAACCCGGATGCGAGCAGAAACCCGCTGATAAGCGCCATGACTCCGTGCCGAGCGGTCAGGTCGAGTCGGCGGATGAACATTAGCGCATGCATCAAAAGGCCCTCACCTTCGCGGTGTAGCCGGCTCTCGCCACGGCCTGGACCAGCGCCTCATGTGAGACGCGCCTGTCATCGTGCTCGACGACGATACGACCCGAGTTGAAGTGAACGCGAGCCGAAGTGACGCCGTCCAGCGCCGTCAGCTCCCGCTCGATCCTCCCGACGCACGATGGGCAGCTCAAGTCGCTGCTCCTCAATGTCGTCCTTCTTTCGGTGCTCATGTCTGTTCGCCCCATCAAGTAGATCGTGCGGTGACCCGCGATGCCACCCAATCCCACTCTATGGACCTGCGTTGAGTTGGAACATGATCTGGATCAAGGAACTGAAGACGTTTCGGTACCGCGCGACACACCCAGAGGTGTCCTGCCCGTTGCGGATTTCGAGTGCAGCACTGGTCCATTGGCACGAATTCGGGGGGATCGCGCCTGCAGATGTGTGAATGACGGTTGTACGCCTGCGCTCAGTTCCTGGAACGACTCGATGCGAGCGCAGCCAGGGCGTCGCGGTCGGTGATAGCGATCCATTTGCGACCGCTTTCGATGACCCCGGATCGCCGTAGCTCGCTGATCACGCGGCTCACTGTCTCGACCGTGGCACCGGTCATGTCGGCCAGATCCTGGCGCGTGATTGGCATGTCTATGACCAGAGCTCCATTGTCCGGGCGACCGGCACGTCCCGCCAGCTTGAGCAGGGTAGCTGCGACACGTTGATCGACGGGGCTGGCACTGAGACGCTCAATCGTCTCGTGTGCCTCGCTGAGGCGACCGGCAATGAACGCGAGCGCTGCCACCGCGACAGACGGGTAACGATCGAGCATGGCCCGAAACACCTGGGATGACGCGTGCAGCACGCAACAGTGGGTCTGGGCAGTCGCGTCGTCGGCATACACTGTGTCGCCGAGCAGATCCAGGCTACCGAAGATGTCCCCAGAACCAAGAACGTCGAGGAGGACATCCTGGCCATCCAGCGTCGGCCGAGCCACCTTCAGCATCCCCGCCGCTACGATCGAGAGCCGTATCGCTGAATCTCCCGCCCGCTGGATGACCTCGCCGGGTGCGTAATGCGCCTGGTGGAACATGGCTGCCACGTCATCAACCTCGCCAGCGCCCAGTTCACGGAAGAACGGTGCATCTCGCAGGATGCGACGGAGATCGTCCACTGTGCAGTGCAGCGCGGCGATCTCCTCTCGCGTCGTCGGCCGGAGGTCACGCATCGTGCCGGATCGCTTGCTGTTCCCTGGGCATTGCATCGGCTCTACCTTCATCGTCCCCCAAGGCGACACGAGCCTGGCGCGGCTCAGTCCGGGTGAGACCTATGGTTCCATTCGTATATTAGTACCTGCTCGAACGATACCACCCAAAGGTACGGCGAACGTACATAGGGCGAGGTATTGCAATGCCGTCTGACGACTGCTATAAGAAAGGGGGAAGTATTACATAACCAGTGCCTTGTGATTGCATTGCTGCTAAAGCTGCTTTCACAGTTCAGGACGGGGTAGCGTATGTCGAATCAATGGCACCATCCCGGGTCCGAACCTGTGCGCAAGCCCTTCGATGCTGTCGCCGGTGAGCGGTTCGCGAGCCTGCCGACAGTATCGACTTCGGTAATGGTCAGTGTTGCGTCTGGCTCGCGAGGGCTCATGCGGTGGGACACCGAATGCTCCACGCCCTTCGATAGAAGACCATCGATGATTGTGATCAGGCATCGGGTCGCCGCTGGCGCCGATTCAAGGCGGCTGTCCGGAATCGACCCCGGACGTGGCCCGGTAGCACCCAGAACGGTCTCGGCAGACATTTGCCGGATTTTCACTACTCACGCCAATCGGAGGATGGCCGCCTACCGGGCGGAAATTGCCCGTCTCCGCGAGAGTGAGCGATCGACTCCGACCGATCTCGCCATCCGATCGGCACTGAGTCTACTCCGGCACGCGCTCCGCGCTCGGTCTGCGGCACTCGTCGTGCCCTCGAGCACGTGCGCATCCGAGCGGATCATACACAGCTCCGATGTGTCTTCGGAGAACGGGCGCCATGGCTCAAGCTCGGTAGATGCCACCGCCACGGTCTGGGTAAACGGGCGAGCAGCGGGATCGCTCGAGATCATCATGCCCCGACACTGCCCGCTCACACTGGCGGAACATCGCCTCCTCCGAGACACTGCCGGTGTGGTCGGCAAGGCAATGGAGCGGCAGGGCAACGTCGCCGAGCCAGTAATCGACGACGCGATGAAGCACCTCCTTGAGGCAATCCCGGAAGGCGTGATCGTACACGACAACTCCGGCAACACCATGTTCACCAACGCCTCCGCCCTCCGGCTTATTGGCGCAAGAGGCGGTCAGGCCGACGTGCCCAGGAACATCAGCTCCATCCTGAGCCGCGTCGATGCGCGACATGAGGACGGTCGACGGGTACGCGCTCGCGACATTCCGTCGTTGAGGGAGTCCGACAGCGGGCATGACAGCGAGCTGATCGCCTCGATCCTGATAGTCCGGACGGGTGAGCGCCGGTGGGTGGTGTTTCGCTCATCGGCGAATGGCGATGGTGGACAGCGCGGCGGTCCACGCATCTGTATCGTCCGTGACTGGACCGAGCAGTACATCACCGCGGGACTTCAACGTGTCACCGACGGAGTTGCGGAGGCGGTGTCGTCCCACCCCCTGGACCCGTCATTCATCGTCACGAGCGTCCGCCCCGTAGTCGAGAATCTGCTGGCAGCGACCTGCGACATCACGCTCTTCGCCATCGACCGGGGCGCGACTGGCAAGCCACGATACGCGCAGCAGAAGGAAGCGTTGTGGCTCGTATCGTCGCTACATGGCATGTTGCAGGACCAATGCGCAACGCTCGATGACTTGCCGTCCCGAGAGCTCGAAGGGCTCAACAGACCGCTCGACTGGTACGTTCGCTCGGGCGTCGGCGCGTTCGGCCCGGGGCCGGGGGACGCGGACCGGCACGTCACTCCGGGCGGCACGCGGCTCGTCTCGGTACCAATCCAACAGGACGGTTCCCTGTTGGGAACCATGACGTTCACCCGCCCCATCCACGTGTCGCCATTTGCGCAATCTGATCTGGAGCTGATGCGAGAAATTGTTGTCCGCATCGGCATGGCTCTCACGACCATCAGCCTCCGAACACAGCTGGCAGACAGCCAGCTCCGCCTCGACAGGGCGATGGAGCAACTTGCGGCGGCAAGTGATATGGAGCGGCGCCGCGTCGCACTCAGCATCCATGACGGGCTGGCGCAGGTCGCGACGAGCACATACCAGCACCTTGAATCGCTCTCCACCCGTTACTCGGGGGCCAATGGCGATCAGAACGAGGAACTGATGCACGTGCGAGCGCTCGCCCGGCAAACGGTGCGAGAGGCTCGCCGCGTGATCGCAGACCTCCGCCCGACCTCACTGGAAGAGCTGGACCTCAATGATGCAATCCGATACGAGATCAGCACGATGCGGGATGACGGCTGGGACGTTCGCTTCGCAGGCGACTTCGATGACCGAAAGTGGCCATCGCATGTCCGTTGCGACACACTTCGGGTGATCCAGGAATCGTTATCCAACGTACGAAAATATGCGGGCCAAGCCCGGGTTGACGTGGTCATTGTGGGCACCGACAGGGCCGTTCGTCTCACCATCTCCGATCATGGCAAGGGGTTCGACGCCACCAGGGTGCCAACCCATTCATCAGGCAGCGAACATGTGGGGCTCGGGGGGATTCGTGAGCGTGTCTCGCTTTTGGGGGGCACAGTCACTATCCAGAGCGCAGTGGGAGCCGGGACCACGATCGATGTCACGATTCCAATGGGCTCGTGACCCGTGCGTGGTGTCTCATCCAATTGCCTCGCTCGGCGAGGGAGTGAAGCATGGCAACGGCGTACGAGTCTCCGTTGGTGGATCGTGTGGGAAAGATACTTGTTGTTGACGATCATGAGCTGGCGCGAATGGGTCTCGTCAGCATGCTCGGCGGCGAACCCGACCTTGTGGTCGTCGGGGAAGCAAGCACCGGAGAAGAGGCCATCTCGATGTGCATCCGGCACCAGCCCGACGTGGTGCTCATGGATGTGCGCATGCCCGGAATGGACGGGCTGACCGCGACGGGCGAGATCCATGCGCGGCACCCAGGCATCCAGGTGCTCATCTTCACCATGTACGAGGATCAGGAATACATCCTGAAGGCTGTGCGTGCCGGCGCTGCCGGGTACATCCTCAAGGACGCTTCCCGCGAGGAGGTCGTGCGAACGATTCGCAAGCTGCTCGACGGCGAATCGGTGCTTGACCCGACAATGACGATGCGACTCCTGCGACGGCTGACGAACCAGTCGAAGTACAGTGACGACCTCGCACCGGAAGAGCTGACGCCACGCGAGCGCGAGGTGTTGCAGCTGGTGGTCGAAGGGTTCACCAACCAGGAGATCGCGCTCAATCTGCATATCGGCGCCGGCACGGTCAAGTCACATGTGGAGCACATCATCGCCAAGCTCGGCGCGGCCGGCCGCACGCAGGCCGCGGTTCGGGCCGTCCAGCGCGGACTGGTAATCCCCGGCGTCCATTGAAATCATCTTCAGCGCGATCGTCAGCCGACGCAACGATCGCGCTGAAGCCATCTCGAGCGCTGGACTCCGCCGCATCTGCACGTGTCGATCGCACGATGCGCGCGGCCTGGGCTGCAAGGGTGGTCCGATGACGGGTGCATCCACCTGCTGAAGGACAACTTTCGGATGCATTCCGTGTGTAGCGATCGGCGTCCATCCCCGTCGCGAGCTCGTTGAGCAAGCACATCGGCACACCTCTGCCAGATGGCATACGAAGGCGTCTGCCCCCTGGCGGATGTGCCGTCGGCCCCCTCCTGACCATAATCACCACATGCTCACTACCAGAGCGCGGGCGCTGGCCTTCGAGAACGATGCCAGTGCCGCTGGGGCCCTAAATCGCCTGTTGCCTCCGCTGGTGCAGCATGCGCCGGCGATGATCTCCTCCCACACCCCGGGGAGGGCCAACCGAGCCCCACACTCAATGGTTGCCCTCCCTCCCCGGAACATCGGGACAGATCAGCGTGACAAGGAGTGTCGATGTCTCCGCCAGCACATGTGACGTCTCAGCTCGCGATCGAGCTCCCGGCACGAGAGATGTTCTCGCTCTGGAGTTTCGACATTCCGGCCGTGGACGCCTTTCTGAGAGGGCTCCTTCGGGACATGGCTCCGACACCGCTCCCTCTCACCTATCCGCTGCGGACGGTGTAGTCGAGCACCCAACCGCACGTCGATGTACAGAAAGTGACCAAACGATGGCTCTGCATCTTGTTGGAGAGGAAGGAATCTACGATGCGCCTGATTGCCTGTATCGCGGTACTGCTCACCTGCTTCTTCACGACTGGCTCCTATGCGTCGGCACAGACGAACCGGTCGGTGAGCGTCACGAGTGTCACTGCCGCAATGGACTCGTCTGGTGTAAATATCACTATCGATCGTGGGTCGACAACGGCGGCGAGCAATCTCGCTCCTGGCAGCCCGGTGATCATCATCACGAGCTCATCGACTGATCGCTCCGTCATCTGCACGATCGACCCAGACACCGAAGGGGGCGACATCGACGTGGGTGCTCGAGGCTCATTGCAGGTTACCTGGGATAGCGGCGACATCGTCTTCGACGCACCCTCGATTCGGGTTGCCGGCGTCATGGCGCAGCTCGACTGCGAGGCCGCAGACTAGGCCGAACCTCCCGCTTCCACCTCCCTTCACAGCCGCGAGCTGGCCTGGGCCAGCTCGCGGCTGTTCGCGTTTCGGGAACCTGCCCTCCGCTCTGCCATTTGGGGGAGCCGACACATCCGCCAGTCGGCAGACGCGCGCCGTATCGCCGTGACGTAGCGTAGTGACAGGCCACTAGTGGACGCATGCACGGGACCTGACGGCCAGCGAAACGACCTGTTAGCTGGAAACGAGCCACAATCCTGAAAGGGTTGACGACGATGCTCACCAAGGATCTTCTGGACGCACAGACCACAGTTGAGCTGCCGGCGCGCGAGATGCTCGGCGTGTTCAACTTCGCGAACGTATACACCCAGCAGTCGAACGTCAGCGGCCAGCTCGGTCTGCTGAACATCAGCCTCGGCCAGGCGAACGCCTCGAGCGTGACGGTCATCCAGTTCTAGCGCCCGGCAGTTGTGAGGAGCCGACGGCCGTTGCTACCGGGGCAACCCCAACGCGATCACCATCGTGAGCTCGCGCAGATCCTCGGATGCTCGCAACAGCCGCCCGAGCACACCGACCACCAGCGATTCGTGCCGACGGTTTCGACCAGAGCAACCACGACAAGCGAGGTACATCCACCATGCTTACGCACGACGTTCTCGAGACCCAGACCGCCATCGAGCTTCCCGCCCGCGAGATGCTCGGCGTGTTCAACTTCGCCAACGTGGCGACCTACCAGGGCAACCTGAACGCGCAGCTCGGCGCTCTGAACATCAACATGCTTCAGGCCAACTCGTCCGGCGTCCTCGTCCTGCAGGGCTAGTAGTGGTTCAGCCTGGTCCGTGAACGGGCTGTGGCTGCCCATCGGCTCTCTCTGACATCAGTCCCCCAAAGCAAAGGAAACACACCATGCTTACGCACGACGTTCTCGAGACCCAGACCGCCATCGAGCTTCCCGCCCGCGAGATGCTCGCCTTCTTCAACTGGGCGAACGTGACGACCGTTCAGAGCAACGTGAACCTCCAGGCCGGCCTGCTGAACATCAACGGTGGCCAGCTGAACCAGTCCCAGGTCATCATCGGCCAGTTCTAGACATCCAGACTTCGGCCCCTGTGGCCTGCCGCGTCTCGAGCGGTTCTTCTCGAACCGCTCGAGGCAAATCAAGGAGGCGCGCGACATGCTCCCCATCGAGACGCTCGAAGCCCAGGCAGCGATCGAGCTTCCCGCCCGCGAGGTGATGAGCAACTGGTCCATCAACATCGCGGTACCGATCATCATCCAGAACAACATCAACATCCAGGTTTGCGGAATCGGCTATGGAAACACCGCCACCTGCAGCAGCGGCCAGTGGAACCTCGGGAACATCTGGGTCAACTATTAGGGTCGCCGTTCGCAGCACATCAACCTCGCCTGCGCCGGACGTGCGAGCTGGACGAGGATTCAGCAGTGACCTGGGGACGACCGATCATTCGCGCTCGTCCCCGTTCACGTTTAGAGGGAATCACCATGCTCGACACACGCTCGACCAACCTGCGCGAAGCGTCTCCGAACGCCGGCGTGGAGGGCCAGGCTCCCGGCGAGAGCAGCGCACCAGCACCACGTGGACCAGACGCGCAAGTCGACCTCCGTCCGCGTCTGGCGCCGGAAGTGAACCTCCTCGGCGAGATGCGCGGCAGCGGGTTCGCGGACGGGATGTGGCTGGTCCAGATCGGTGGCCGATTCATCCAGCTCACCGAGCTGTTGTATCGCACAGCGGAACACTGTGACGGCGAGCACTCGCTGGAGGAGATCGCCAGCGCGGTGTCGAACAGCTCGCAGTGGCAGATGAATGCTGACGACGCGAGGTTCCTGGTGATGGAGCGCCTGGCGCCGATCGGCATGGTGGTCGTCTCCGATGACGTATCTGACCTGCCGACGCTGCCGCAGTCGGCACCGTCACTCCTCCGCCTCGGATTGAGACGCGGCGTGATCAGTGCTGACACCATCGAACCGGTCGCCCGTCGGCTGCAGCACCTGTTCAACCCGTTGGTGCTGATCCCCATCGCGCTCGCCGGACTGCTGGGACACGCCTGGATGTACCTGGATCGAGGCATCGGTGGGCTGCTCACCAGCACGCTCTACACACCGGGACTCCTGCTGGTGATCTTCGTTATGGCCATCCTGCCTGGCTTCTGGCACGAGTTCGGGCACGCCTCGGCGCTGCGCTATGGCGGTGGCCGCGCTCGCAGCATCGGCGTGGGCATCTACATCATGGATCCGGCCTTCTACACCGATGTGACCGACAGCTACCGTCTCGGCCGCTGGGGCCGGGTCCGCACCGGGCTCGGTGGTATCTATTTCGACCTTATCCTCTCCTCAGTGTTCATCGCGGCCTATGCCCTCACCGGCGCCCAGGTGCTGCTTGCCCTGGTCGTGTTGAGCAACATCAACACCCTGTACCAGTTCTTCCCGCTGGTTCGCCTCGATGGTTACTGGATTCTCGCTGACCTTACCGGCGTGCCGGACTTCTACTCAATGATGGGATCGTTCGTCCGAAGCGTGGTTCCTCTGAAAAGGTGGAAGGGACAGAGGCTTCCTGATCTCAAGCCGTGGGTTCGCGCCGTCTTCGGCCTGTACACGGTGGTGGCGATCCCGGGCATGTTGGTCTTCATGGTTATCCTGCTCCGGCGCGTGCCCGGCATCCTGAATATGGTCTGGGACGCGTTTCGGCAGAACGCGACCGATATCCCCGCCGCGTGGCAGGATGCGGACTGGCTGACGGTGGCGGCGCTCTGTTCTCAGGTCCTGCTTCTCTCCGTGTCACTGATCGGACTTGCCTGGTTCCTGGTCCTGCTGGCGCGCACCCTGCTCCTGCTATCTGGCCGTCTCACACAGCGTCTCGCCCGCAGAGTTCGCCCCGCGGTTCATCCGAGCGGCGCATGACACCGGCAATCCATCGACCATGAATCCGCGGAGCCGGGGCGCACAGCGAATGCACCCCGGCTCCATTGGTTCTTCCGACAATCCCTCTCAGTCTCTTGACATAGGCTTGACAATTGGATGACGTCATGTAACGTAAGAACACGAGTCATGGTCGAAGGGTTGCCAGTCGTCCCGGGTCCGAGCGGTCATTGCGAAGTCGCTGGCCAACTGGCGCCCCACCGCGACAGGGGCAGCGAGTTCAGCCAGTCGGGAGTCGGAGGTCGTCCATGTCGGCCCGTTCCTTTTCCGTCGACGCCGAGGTGGCGTCCGCGACCGCTCGACCCGTTCCAAGAGGCATCGCGATTCGTGTCCGTAGCGACGGAGACGCTTCGCTTCCAGACCATGAGCTGCCTGAACGTCTGGTGGGAACCCTCGATAGCTGGGATGTGTCGCCCTTCGAGGGACTCCCAGGCTGGTTCGAAGCAACACCACCTCAGCAGACGGCCGATGCCGAGCCGTTACCGCTGGGTACATTCTGGGAACACGTCCGTGCCGTTCGCGAGCTTCCTGGTGTCCAGGATGCGGAGCCGCTCTTTCTGGTCGCCAATCCGGATGCCGATGCGACTGCTGGCTTTGCACAGGATCAATTCGGCCTTTGGGGCTGGCCGTATGACGGTTCGACGATGGAACGCATCGAACGAGTCAGTGCTGATTCTGACTGGCACCTGGACCAGCTCCGAGTCGATGCGGCGCTAACGCGATGGCGTGAGCAGCATCCGAACCTTGCGCCTGGCGAGGGCGTCATCGTCGCGCACCCCGACACCGGCTTCACGGATCATCCCGAGATGAGGAACCACTGGGAAGGCCGAGGCAGATCATTCCTGGCGCCAGAAGGCCAGATCGTCGACGCGTTCGACGATCTGGACAGCGACCCCCTGGCCGCGCCGGGGCATGGAACCGCCACGGCGAGCCTCATCGCCAGTGGAATCCATGAATCGAACGGCACGCGGAAGGAGATCTACGGGATCGCACCGGGCGCGAAGATTCTTCCGCTACGAGTGTCGCGATCTGTGATCCACTTCGACTTCTCGAATGTCGCGCATGCGATCGGCTATGCGATCGAGCAAGACGCCGATGTGATCTCGATGTCGCTCGGTGGACCAGTCAAGTCGGACTTCCTGCGTGCGTGCATCAGAGAAGCGCAGGCGCACGGCATGATCGTTGTCAGCGCCGCTGGCAACAAACTTCCCACGGTTGTCTTCCCGGCCGCCTTCCCGGAGGTACTCGCTGTCGCCGCAACGCACGCAGCGAAGGAGCCGTGGCGATACTCGGGACTCGGCGCAACCGTTGACATCGCCGCTCCCGGTGAGGACGTGTGGCGGGCCCGCTCCGCGCTCGCCGACTCCGGTCCGGAATTCACAAGTGCTCAGGGCACGGGAACGTCATACGCAACCGCATGCGTTGCCGGCATCGCCGCCCTGTGGCTCTCCTACCATGGCGGCCGACGAACGATCGCCGACGCGCTTGGCGGCGATCTGAGCGCGGTACCCGTCGCGTTCCAGTACCTCCTCGCAAGTACGGCTGACACCTCACCCGACTTCGTTCGAAGGGGGCGCCATGGAAGCGGCATCGCCAACGCCGAGGCGCTCCTCGAACACCCGCTGCCCGCCGGCGAGGAGATCGATCGATTCCGTCGCGTTCTCGACGCGCAGTCGGCCGGGGCAATTGTGACACTCACCGGGCTGTTTACCGGTTGGCTGGGGGTCACCGAGGACCTCTCGACCTATCGCCCATCGATCCAGCTGGCGGTGGAAGCGACAGTCAGGAACGGCAAGGTCCGAAAGGACAGTATCGAGAAAACGGACGCCGTCGCCCGCGTAGCGAGAGAGGCCGAGCGCGAGACTGCCTTCCTGAAGCGGTTCCTCGGTGAGGACGTCGACGATCTTCGAGAGGAGTTGCTGGCACGCATCGCCGCGGATCCACATCTCCTCGCCGGAAGCCAGATGTGGCGTCCAGGTGAATCGCTTGTCCCGCTTTTCGCCCGCCTCATCGGTGCAACGGACGACGACAGCATTGCCTCTCCACGGCTTCAGCAAGCCTTGCGCCAGCAGCTCACGGCCGAGCGGGAGCGGGAGCGTCCCCTCTATCAAGGAAAGCTCGACTCGCCAGTGACTGCGCTGCGATATTCCGAGCCGCCATCCACCGGTCCCGCCGCGCCGGCGTTCCGCATGCTGCGAGCGTACGCGTTCGACCCGAGCCAGGAAACGATGCTCAACACCGTTCCGATCAGCCAGGTCACCGTCCCGGTCCGGTGGGAATCGCTGCAGCCGGGTCCTGTTGGAGAGTACATCGAGGTGGTCGACGTCGATCCGGCGAGCAGCTGTATCTATGCACCCGTCGATCTCAGCCACCCCCACATCATCGCCCAGGACGGGCTCGCCCCGTCAGAAGGCAACCCGCAATTCCACCAGCAGATGGTGTACGCGGTGGCCATGGCGGCCGTGAACCGATTCGAGCTTGCGCTGGGCCGGCCCATATTCTGGTCCGCCATTCGTCCGTGGCTCCAGGAACAGACCGAAGAACGGTGGTACTTCACGCCGGATACGAAGGGCAAGGGCGGTGGGCGCGACCGTTACGTGCAGCGGCTGCGGATCTACCCGCACGGTCTCCGCGAGGCAAACGCTCACTACAGTCCTCCCAAGCGGTCGCTCCTGTTCGGCTACTTTCCGGGCAGCGACGATGACAGCGGCAAGCACTATCCCGGTGGGATGGTCTTCACGTGTCTCTCGCACGACATCATTGTCCATGAAACGACGCATGCGCTGGTCGACGGCATACACCCCTACTTCAACGAGCCGGGCGCTGGCGACATGTGGGCCTTTCACGAGGCGTTCGCGGATATCATCGCGCTCTTCCAGCACTTCACCTATCCGGAGGTGCTCAGGCACCAGATCGCACGCACGCGTGGTGATCTCGAAACCAACAACCTCCTGGGCCAGCTGGCGCAGCAGTTCGGCCAGGCTGCAAGCGGTCGACAAGCGTTGCGAGACGCGCTCGGAAGCGTCAACCAGCAAGGCGTCTGGGAACGACGGAGGCCCGATCCGCGTGCCCTCCTGGCAATTCGAGAGCCACATGATCGTGGCAGCATCCTGGTTGCGGCGGTATTCGATGCCTTTCTCGCCCTCTACAACGACCGCATCGCTGACCTCCTCCGGCTATACACGGGTGGCACGGGCATCATTCCCGCCGGTCAGATCCATCCGGACCTGGTCAACCGGCTGGCGGTCACCGCTGCTGAAACTGCCGAGGAGATCCTCAACACATGCATCCGATCGATGGACTATCTTCCACCGGTCGATATCGTGTTCGGGGAGTTCCTCCGCGCGCTCATCACGGCTGACTACGATCTGTCCCCCGCTGCTCGCCGGCGGATTCGCATCGCCTTCATCGAGGCGTTCCGCTCATGGGGCATCTACCCGCGAGATGTGACGACCCTTTCCGAGGAAACCCTTCTTTGGCAGGGACCATCCATTGACAGTCCCCTTCAGAATCTTCGTGATGCGAACCAAACCGCCTTCAGTCGCCGGGAGAGCACGCTGAGGTCGCTGCAGTCACAGCTCGAAGTCTGGGAGCCAGGCAAGAGTCGAAGCGCGCTCTTCGAAGGCATACTCGACGCGCAGGCGAGCATCCACGGCTTGCTCACCGAAATCCAGCAATCGATGCCGCAGAAGCCGCTTGTGCCTGGCATCGACCTCCGGAAGGGCGCCAGCTTCAGCGTTTCGAATCTCCGTCTCGCACGGAAGACCGGTGCGCACGGAGCGTTCCGAAACGAGATGATCTTCGAGGTTGTGCAGTCGCACCGCCTGAAAGGGGTGACCCGAAGCACAGCACTTCCTCCCCGTGGTGGCGCCACGCTCGTCGTCGATTTGTCCACATGGGACATCCGATACGTGATCTACAAGCGCCTCTATGCATCACTCCCGGATGCGGCCGGTGACGGCACCGGCAAGCTCGCGATTCGGCTGGTACGACGGCAATCGGAGCGGGACCGCCTCGCAGCCGCGCGACCGCAGTCGGAATGGAAGGGCGAGGCAACGGAAGAACCGCTGCAGCGCCTGGCACAGACCTACGGTTCGCTCGACCCTGACAGCGACGATGCCGCGATCGCCATCCGGGACGAGCCCTTCCGCTTCTTGCATCACACGTATATCGCGACCGGTGACCGTGCAGGAGGCAGCAAGCGATGACCCGACCAACAACGCGGACCTCGGAGACGGCAACCCCAGGCGACGAGGCCGCGAGCCCACACAAGGAATCTGTTCGGATTCGCATGTACGGTCAGGGTCTCGGTGACTGCTTCCTGCTTTCACTACCGCGTGTCGGATCGACCGGCGACGATCGCGATGGTCAGCCGGTCCATGTCCTCATCGATTGCGGCGCGATCATGGGCACACCGGACGATGCGGAGCGTCTCCAACGGATCGTCAAGGACATCGCAACGACCACGCATGGGCATCTCGACCTGCTCGTGATCACCCACGAGCACTGGGACCACCTCTCGGGATTTCTCAAGGCGCAAAACGAATGGGACGAGATCACGATTCACGGCCTGTGGATGGCCTGGACCGAGAAGGACGACCCGGATGGCCTCCCTGGGGTGCTGAAGCGAATCCTCGAGAAGCAGCGCCTCGCCCTCACCAAGGTGTCCGATTATGCCCTTCGGTTCGGACTGGAGGGTGACCAGCCGCTTGCGGTCAGCCTCATGTCATTCCTGTCGGACGCCCCGGTGGATGGTCAGTCGTTTTCGGCGTCCAGCAGCGCCGCCGATGCGTTTGCCGCCGCCAGGCAGCGCGTAGCTGCAGACAAGCACGTCTTCTGCGAGCCTGGCGAAATACGAGCGATCCCTGGCACGGAGGCGGTGTGCTATGCACTTGGCCCACCCAGGAGTGACGCCCGACTCCGGCAGACGGGCCCTTCACGCGAACGAGAAACCTATGACCTTCAAATCGCTTCCATCGGCGCTGGCGAAGGTCAGGCAACCTCCGCACAGCGTCGGCTCGAACGCCGGCAACTTCTTGAAGCGCGCAATGCGGCCCTCTCCCTTCGCGCCATGGAGGAAAACCGGTCGTCATTCAACGCATTCGCGATGCCACTGCTCGGACCGTCAATGCTGACCGTTGACGGCGCTCACCATGCCGCCTCAGGCGACGACTCAGCCACCGAGCGGCAGGCGGAGGCGGACTGGGAGAGCTACGAGCAGAGCTTTCCGTTTGCGGCGTCCTGGCGGGTGTCGCTCTCTGACGCTCAGCGAGCGGCATCCGAATACCCCAGCGCATACCCGGCACTCGCCTCGTACTGTGACGATGTCTATCACTGGCGGCGGATCGACTTCGACTGGCTTGCCGGGGCAAGCGACTTTGCGCTTCAGGCAGACAACCTCACGAACAACACGAGCCTCGTACTGGCGATCGAATTGCCCTCGAGTGGGGAAAAGCGGCCCGTCCTGCTCTTCGTCGGCGATGCCCAGGTAGGCAACTGGCTTTCGTGGGATGACATCGAGGAATGGACGCCTCGTGATGGGGCCGTCGCGGCGCAAGCGACACCCGACATCGCCGAGCTGCTTGGACGCGTCGTCTTCTACAAGGTCGGACATCATGGTTCTCACAACGCAACGCTCAAGCGGCAGGGGCTGGAACGCATGCCCGGCGACGCATCCGTGACTGCCTTCGTCCCGGTCAGCATTCCCGTAGCGCATGAGATCAAACATTGGACGGAGATGCCGCTCGAAAGCATGATGGACGCCCTCGCACAGCGGACCGGTGGCAAGGTGGTGCTGCCGGATGGCACGCTCTGGCCGAAATCGGACACGACGGAGCTGGCGGAGGCGCTCAAGGCGATCGGGGTATCCGTCTCCTCCGAAAAGCTGCCCGCAAAGACACGTGTGCGACAGGGCCGAAACATCGAGCTCGAGCCGCCGGTGCCGCTATGGGTCGAGCTGGCGACCGAATATTGACTGTTCCGCCAACAAAACAAGACCCTGGCACCGTCAGGCACCAGGGTCATTTGAGCGGAAGCGACGGGATTCGAACCCGCGATCTCAGCCTTGACAGGGCTGCATGTTAGGCCACTACACCACGCCTCCAACGCCAGAAATCCTACCATGGTGCCCTGGGAGGGTCAAGGAATTCGCCGTCACAGCCCCTCTGCGGAAACATGGCTCAGAACATCACCGACAACCGTATCCGGCGTGACGCCTTCGGCCTGCCCAGCGTAGGAGACCTGAATCCTATGCCGCAGCGCCGCACGTGCGATTTCCTTGACATCACTGAAATCGACGTTCGCGCGACCGTCCAGCAATGCCACCACTTTCGCACCCAGAACCAGCGCCTGCGCCCCCCGAGGGCTCGATCCGTAGCGCACGGACGCACGCACCGATTCCGGCGCTCGCTCGTCGTTCGGATGGGTCGCGAGCGTCAGGCGGGCGGCGTAGTCGAGAATGAAGTTGGCAGCGACCACGTTGCGGACCGTCTGCTGCATGGTGTCGACCGTCTCGCGATCGATGACTCGCTCGGCATGAGCGTCCTGCGCACCCACCGTGCGTCGCAGGATTTCCTGCAGGTCATCGCTTCCCGGGAACCCGAGCAGGCTCTTGAAGAAGAATCGGTCGAGCTGGGCCTCCGGCAACGGATAGGTCCCCTCCATCTCGAGCGGGTTCTGCGTCGCGAGAACCGTGAACGGCTTCGGCAGCTGGTGCACATCGGTAAGTACCGACACGGTGCCTTCCTGCATCGCTTCGAGCAAGGCGGACTGGGTCTTCGGGGTCGCACGGTTGATCTCGTCGGCCAGCACGATGTTTGCGAAGAGCGGGCCGCGCTGGAATGCGAACTCGCGGCCACCACCGGGAGACTCCTTGAGAATCGACGTACCCGTGATATCTGCCGGCATAAGATCGGGAGTGAACTGGATACGAGAGAACTCGAGCGCAAGCGCCTGCGCGAACGCATGCACCATGCGGGTCTTGCCGAGTCCCGGCACGCCCTCGAGCAGCACATGGCCGCCAGCCAGGAAGGCGATCAGGATCTCTCGTATGAGACTCCGCTGGCCGACAATGACCTTGCCGACCTCATCGGTGATCTGCCCGGCAATGTCCTGAAACGCGGTCGGTGGCATGGGCGACAGCTGGGTTCGTACGGCCATCGTTCTGTCCTCGCATTATCGGCTCAGCGGCTCATGACGAGAGCGATCACCCAGACGGCGAGCAGGATCACATTCAGCAAGCCGAACGCCAGCGCGATCAGAACGATCTGCGTCTTCGGCGATGGCGGCCACTGCAATCCGGTTCCCTGGTCGTCGGTTTCCCGCCTCTCATCATCGGTCACCGGTGAAACTCCTCTATGTCCCGAATGAACTCTACCAGCATCCTAACGGATCGATCCCACCCAAAGTGTGCCGCGCGGGTCCGTCGAGCCGCGACGGCACGCTCGTCCTGGGGCGCTTCCTCCAAGGCATTCATCGCCTCGAGCAAGGCGTCGTCATCCGCAGGGTCGATCATGACGACCTGATCGCCACCGACTTCACGGAAGACCAGGTCATTGCCGGTCACGACCGGCTTTCCGGCGGCAAGTGCCTCCAGCACCGGCAGCCCGAACCCCTCGGTCCACGACGGGTACAACACGCCGGTGCTGGCTGCGTACAACCCGGGAAGCAAATGGTCGGCAAAATCATCGAGCCACACGACCCTCCCTGCCTGCCGAAGCCGCCGCAGCTCTGCCACCTCGTCGTCCGTTCCCCATCCAGGTCGACCGACGACCACCACCGGCAGACCGGCACGGGTCCTGCGCGCGGTTGCACGCAACACCGCCGCATGGTTCTTTCGCGGCTCGATGGTACCGACCATGAGCAGGAAGCGCTCGGGTATTCCGAGTTCCCGAAGTCGTTCTTCCGAAAGCGGCGTCGCGGTGAAGAAGCGTTGGTCGACGCCGTTCGGGACCACCCGCACTCGCTCCGATGCGATGCCATAGCGCTCGATCAGCCGCTGGCGGGTCGTGTCCGAGACGGCTGCGATCCACGCTCCCCGGCGCATCTCCCGTTGAACCGTTGCGGTCAGGAACGCCGCGACACCCGGCGTGGCGAGATGCGGGTGCGTGTCGAACGCGATGTCATGCACCGTGACGATCCGCGGGACGCCACGCATGGGAGGCGCGACGAAGTCCGGGCTGTAGACCAGGTCCTGCCGCCCCGTGAACGAACGGACAGGCAGCGGCACGCCAAGGCGGGGAGATAGCAAATCGAACAGGCGCCGCGGAATCGGGTACCGCACGTGGCGAGCGCCTTGTGGGGGCTGCCACCCCGCCCCATCTGGGGCCGGCGCGTGAAAGAGCGTCCAATCTGTATCCGGCAGCGTGGGCACGAGGCGCTCGAGGATGTTGCGGGAGTATCGCCCCACTCCTGCCCGCTGGTCGAACGCCGCCGACGCATCAACGAGTATCCGGCTCATGCAGATGACGGCTCCTGCTGAACGGCCGAGGCAACATCACGACGCACATGCAGCACGTACAGCGGCAATCCGACGAGAATCAGGCTCCAGTATGAAATGATCCGGTCGAGGATCGCGATCGCAGCCGCGGAATCCTCCCTCACTCCCACCAGGGGAAGGACGGAGATGAGGATCGCTTCGACGACACCGAGCCCGGCAGGGGTCAGCGGCGAAACCGTCGCCAGCGAGCTGACAAGCGCAAGAAAGAGCGCCGTCGACGGCGGGAGCATCGCGCTGAGTGACCATGCCACGAAGTAGAACCGAACTCCCTCCGCGATCCAGATCCCCAGCGAAAGCCCGGCGCTCTGCCAGGGGTTCCGCAGATTGTCGAACAGCCCGACCTGGAGCCGGCTTACGGGCGCGACGAGCCGGCTCGGGAGCCGATCGAGGATGTGATCCCGCAGGATCCAGGCAATTGCCACCGCGATCACGCCCACCAGCACCGTGGCTCCACCGTAGACAACCACAGTCCGCGTGCCGCTCGGAAAATGCCGCCCGAACACGAACAGGCCGCTCAGCAGGAGCAGCGAGACGAGCACGACGAGGTCGATGAGGCGCTCGGCCGCAATTGTCCCCATGGACGTGGTGAACGGCGCGTTGCTCTTCCGCTTGAGCAGGAACCCGCGATAGACGTCCCCAAGCTTGGCTGGCACCACACAGTTGGCAAACCAGGACAGCAACATGATCTCGGTCATGCTCCGCGAGGACGGCAGCCTCACGCCGTCTGCCACCCCGACGCCCGCCTGCACGAGCATCCGCCGCCACCTCGCCGCACGGACGAAGAAGCCGGCGTAGTACACAACAACACCGGTCGCGAACAGCAGCGGGTTCGCGGTGCGAATCTGCCGCCAAACCTCGGCAACGTCGATATCCAGCCGCCGGAAGAGGAAGACGACGATCAGGGCGGCGAACAGGAACGAGAGCAGCGTTTGCGGCTGCCGGAACCGCTGACCGAGCGTGAGCGGCTGCCGATCCCCTCCCTGCGCATCGGTCGGCTCCCGCGGGGCCATCACGATGCACTGCCGGGACGTGTCTGACGGGCACGGATGAAGCCACACGAGAGGTCGCTATCGTTGACATTCAGCGCAAGTGCGACCATGAGCGCGAGCAGCACGAGCAGGCTCCTGACCTCGATGTACTCGAATATGCTGTGCACCGCGAAGGCGCTCGCCGAACCCAGAGCGCCCACCATCATGGCACGGGAGCCGCGCCCTCGACCGGTGAGCCTGCGTGCGATCGCGACGAGAATTGTACCAAGCCACAGTGTGAAGGCTGCCAAGCCAGCTATCCCGGCCTGCGCGCCAAAGTGGAGGTAGCCATCGTGCGCGTGCCCACGCCCGACACGATAGCGCCAAACCGGGGTGTGCTCACGGTAGTTGTCGTTAAATTCGCCCGCACCCACGCCGAACAGCGGGTGCTCACGGATCATCGAGATCGCCGCGCCCCAATGCGCCTCCCGCTCCATCTGACCCCACGTCGCGGTGGTCACCTGAACCTGTGTCGTCTCGACCACGGCAACGGTCCCGAACCGCTCAACTCCAGGCAGCGCATCGGCGCGGCCGGACGCAACGACAAGCACCACCGCCACGGCTGCCACCAGCACCGCGGCGCGCTGGGCGTCCCGAGACGACATTATCAGCACCACGAACATCGCCGCGGCAAAGGCGAGCCACCCGCCCCGCGATTGCGTCAGCACCAGCGACAGTATCCCCACGGCCACGCCGGCCCGGCACGCCCAGACACGTCGTTCGGCTGACCTGAGCGGTCCCTGCATCGATACGGCTAGCAGTGGGGGCAACGCGATGACCAGGTAGCTCGCCAGCGTGTTCGGGTGGCTGAAGGTGCCGTAGACGCGCAGGAGCCCGTGGACTTCAAACGATGCAGGACCACTTCCTGTGATCGCCTGCCCGAACGCTTCCCACGCGACGATCCCAACTCCGATGGACACCCCCGAGAGCACGCTCAACACATCACGTCGGCCCATCGGCACGGACCTGCACGACAGATAGACAATTGCCGGCAGGAGCCAGTGATAGACCTCCTCGTACCAGGTCGACACGCCGACCCCACCGGCGGCGAACGAGGCGATCAGGACCACCACGGTGATGAAGAAGGCAACAGCGACGCGGTCGATGACCAGGCGTCGTCTCCAGATCGAGAACGTTACCGCGACAATGAGCGCCCACGCGAAGAAGCTGGTGATGCTGGCATTGCCCACAAGCGTCGGCACGGTATAGCGATCCTGCAGCGGGATCGTCACAGCGAGCAGCGCGATCGCCAGGACCGGTGCCCGCCACGCAAAGGCGGTGAGGGCTAGCCAGGCGAGCGTCGCAACCGGACTCCAGCCCGGAGCCTGCGCAGCGACAACCGTCGCGGCGAGAGCGGCCAGCGTCGCGAATCCCAGCCGCAGACCGTCCATCTGCGGAAGGGGCATCCGGGACGCCACCGACGTTGGCGACTGCGCCATCACAGCCGTCTGCTCGGGCGCCAGTCGGGCATGCTCGGCAGAGCCGGCCAAACTTCGTCGTCCTCCGGTCGTGGAAGGAAGCCGGACCGCCGGCCGACCAGCAGGATCAGCGATCGAATGCCGAAGAAGAGCGCAATGACCGATCCGATCGTCAGCAGAACCACCGGCCAGACGAATGGTTGCTGTCGCTCTACCACCAGACCGCCGAGGGTCATGCCACCTTCTTCCGCCAGGCGGATCGTGACCGTGTGGTCCCCGTAGTCCAGTCCGGAAACGAGCTCGATCGGACCGTCGACCGTCGTTGGCCAGTACATGTCCCACTGCTCGCCCGTCTCACCAGAGCCGCCCGGCACGACCTTTCCATCCACCTGCACGATCACATTGCCAGATTCCGGGCCAATGCGCATGATCGCGGTGACACCGCTCCCTCGAACGCTCACCTTCACCTCAGCGCCGATCTCGTTTGTGGTGCGGAACGTTCGACCCTCGAGGTGCTGATCCTGCCACGAGCCGCTGTAGGAGACGCTTGCCGCATCCATCGGGACGAACCCCGTTTCCGCGACGTGCGACCTGTCGAGCACGTCCGGCTCGACCAATCGCCGATACATCTCCGTGGCGGTGCCATTTCCCCGCACCAGCGCGTATGGTCCGGCACCCGAGCCGGCCGGCACGAAGAACGCCCATTGGAACATCAGGCCCATCCACGGCCATTCCACCCAGGACCGCTCGAGCGCGCGCACCACGAACTCCGCCTGCTCGAATTCTGACGTTTCGTCGGTACGAGCCCAGCCGTAGGACGTGGCCCAGATCGGCGTCTCGGCATCGCCATTGCGCACCATCAGCTCGCGGGTCAACACGGCGCGGGAAAAGTTGTGGCGCGACTCGGATATTCGCCGATCGTCGGGCGATGTGGACCCACCGTCGAGCTGGATCCCGACAATGTCGAAAAATGGTTCGGCGCCGATGGCATAGAGATCGTCGAGAAAGTTCAGATCCGCGCGTTCCGGGTCACCGCTGTTGCGGTATGCCAGTTCCGGCGTGATGATACCGACCTCGGAATTTCCCGCCCGAGCGCCGTTGTATGCCGCGGCGAGGTATGGGAGGAACGCGGCGGCTGTCGCCGGGCTACCTCCCCAGCGCGAGCCAAGGTTCGGCTGATCCCAAATCTGCACGTATGGCACCGCCTCGCCGTAGTGTCCCGTAAACTCCTGCATGAAGCTGCCGAGCGACGACGGATCAACGGGAGGCCCGTCCGCGACGCCGAGTGTCTCCGGATCGCGGCTCCAGTCCGGGGCGTCCACGATCACGGCGATCACCCGTATCCCGCGGCGCGACATTTCGTTGAAGATCTGATCGTACACGGCCCAGTCATACTCGCCCTGTATCGGCTCGATGTCGGACCATGAGACGGGCTGTCGCACATAGCGAAAACCGCCATCGGCAAGCGAGCGGGCGACTTCCTCGAACTCGCCGCCGACGAACACCCGGAGATCCGCGTTGGTCGCCAGCCCGTCTCCGGTGGGCTGGATCACGAACGGCTGCTGCGTGCCGGTCTCCACGCCACGGTGCATGTAGGTGTCCGCCGTCAGCCCGCTGAATGCCAACGCCACGCCCAGCAGCACCAGCAGGACACCGGAAACCGCGGCGCTGACGTCGATGTGCCGCTGCCGCCACGCCCCGATCTCCACGAGCCAGCCAGCCACGACCCGGGCGGAACGCAGCGCGATCGACTCGCGGCCGACGGATCGAGCAGGGGCAGGCGTCGGCTCTTCCACTGGTTCCAGGGGATAGCGTCGGGACAAGTGGCTGGAATCTCTCCGGAATGGCTCGAGCAGCCCGTCGCGGTGGACACCGTTGCCACCGCAGGCTCGAAGAAGTATAGGGGACAGCGTCAGGGAGATACCCTATCCTTTCGGAACGACATCGTGGCGCGAGCCGCGCCGCCACACTTCCGCCATTCATGGACACGGGGATTGAACACCATGCCGAAATCGCCGAACCGGCCCCTCGAGATCGAGGACCTTTACACCATCCGACTCGTCAGCGAGCCTGCTGTTTCGCCTGACGGCCAGCGGGTCGTCTGGGTGGTGACGTCACTCGACAAGGAGGCGGACGCGTACAAGGCGGCACTCTGGATCGCCTGCATCGATGGGTCGAATGCTCGGCAGCTGACCTCCGGCGCCCACCGCGACATCTCGCCGACCTGGTCGCCGGACGGTAGCAAGATCGCCTTCGTCTCCAATCGACCCGGCAAGGTCGACCGCCCGAAGGAAGACACTCCGGCGAAGAACGGCGCCGCGAAGCCGGTGAACCAGGTTTGGCTGATCGCGCCGGACGGCGGCGAGGCAGTTCAGCTCACGTCCCACCCAAACGGGGCATCCAACCCGGCCTGGGCGCCCGACAGCCGCCGCATCGCATTCGTCGCCGCGGACGACATCGAGCCGGACGACACCTACACCGCGCCTGTCACCGTTGGCGTTCACGCCGACGAAGTGGTCGTCCACGACATCCGCTACCGCGGTGACGGCAAGGGGCTCCTCAAGCAGTACAGTCATATCTGGGCGATCGACATCGCTACCCGGAACACGGTGCGGCTGACGGATTCGGACGCGAACGACTCGGCCCCGGCATGGTCACCTGACGGGCGTCAGATCGCCTTTCTCGGCAATCGGCGGGACGACCGCCGCTCGAAATCAGCGCAGACACTCCAGATCGTCCCGACCAGCGGCGGTGAGGTTCGCACCATCGCTCCCGACGATGCCCTCTTCGGCGCGTTCTCGTGGTCTCCCGACGGAAAACGCATCGCGTTGATCGGGCACGAAGACGCATCTGCGGGAAGCTCGCGCAACAATCGTGTCTGGACCGTGGGAGCGGACGGCAGGAACCTCACCAACCACACCAGCAAGATTGACGTCACCTTCGCAGACGTCGGCATGAGCGACCTCAGCACCGGCGCATCGACCTCGCCGATCTGGGCCGATGACGACACCCTGCTCGTAAGCGGGTCTGAGCGCGGCGCGACGGCGATCTACCGTGTGCCTCTCGGCAAGGGCAAGCCGGAGGCGATCACCCCGGACACCCAACGTGTGGTGCAGTTCGTCCTCGCGCCCGACGGCAAGACGCTGGTCTTTGTCGCCGGAGAGATGAACCGGCCATTCCGCCTCTATGCATCAACGGCGAAGGGCAAGCGGGCCACCGTCCTCTCCGACCCAAACGAGAAGCTGGTCAACGATGTCTACCTCGCGGAGCCGATCGAGCTCGAGGCGAAGGCGCCGGACGGAGGCACCGTTCAGGCATGGGTGCTGCCACCACGGGGCCTTGAAACGGGCGGCAAGGTGAAGTACCCGCTCATCCTCGAGATCCACGGCGGACCGCATGCCATGTACGGCCATGGCATGTTCCACGAGATGCAGGTGATGGCGAGCCGCGGGTACGGCGTGCTGTTCTGCAACCCACGCGGCTCTTCCGGCTACGGCGAGGAGTTCAACGCCATCACGCGGGGCAACTGGGGCGAGAGCGATATGCCGGATGTGATTGCAGCGGTCGACGCGGCGTCGAAGCTGGACTGGGTCGATGCTGACCGGCTCGGCATCACCGGCGGATCGTACGGCGGGTACCTGACCAACTGGATCGTCTCGCACGACGATCGGTTCAGGGCCGCGGTAACGCAGCGGTGCGTCTCCAACTTCCATTCATTCGTTGGCACGAGCGACATCGGGTTCGACTTCGGTGTCTTCGAATTCGGCGGCACGCCGTGGAGTGATGCCGAGAAGCTTCTGAGACACTCGCCGATCAGCTATGTGGACAGGATTCGGACGCCGCTGCTGATCATCCACAGCGAACAGGACCTTCGCTGCCCGATCGAGCAGGCGGAGCAAATGTTCACCGCGCTGCGCTGCCTCGGGCGCGAGGTCGAGTTCGTGCGCATCCCGGAGGAGGGTCACGAGCTGTCCAGGTCCGGTACACCGAGTCGCCGAGTCGCCCGGCTCGAGCACCTCATTGGGTGGTTCGACAACCACCTCTAGGGCGATGGCTGTGACACCACCGAACGATCCCCTGCGCACATCGATATCCTCGTTGGTTGCACTGCTCGCGACCGGCGAGGACACCGCCGCCGTCGCAGACGACCTCGCAGCGCTCCTCGCAAGGCACGAAGGTGAGCGGCTGCGTGGTGTGGCTGACATCGCAACGGAGCTCGACGCGCTTGCACGCGAAGGCATGATCGACCATGCCGTGTCCGCCGCCGTGCTCGCGCGGGTCACAACGCTGTCCGCAGAGCCGCGCAGCCACCTGCTGCGTCTTCAGGCGATCGTTCGGGCGGCGTCCAGCAACGCGCCGCTCGGCGAGCGGCTGCCAGAGGTCACGCGACTCGTGGCCAGTGCGATGGAGATGGACGCCTGTACCCTCTTCGTTCGCGACGAGGCCACGAATGTGCTCGCGCTCCGCGCGGCGTTCGGCATGGACCCGTCGACCGTCGGGGCGGTGACGCTTCAGATCGGCACGGGCATCGTCGGGCTCGCCGCAAATGAAGCCCGAACCATCGTCGCGCCGGATGCACAACAGCACGGCAGCTACATGAACCACCCCGGTCTCACCGATGAGCGGTTTTCCTCACAGCTCTCGAGCCCCTTGCTGGTCGAGGAGCAACAACGGCTCGTCGGCGTCATCAGCGTGCATACCCTGGCGCCACGAGAGTTCACGGACGACGATATCGAATTCCTCGAGACGGTTTCCGGCGTGCTTGCGGTCGCTATTGACAGCTCGCGCCAATCGGCTCGAACGGACGATCAGCTGCAACAAAAGCTTAACGAGCTTGCGACCCTCCAGCGCGTTTCCCGCGTGATCGCGTCCACACTCGATCTGACGCAGGTGCTGAAGTTGATCACGGAGCAGGCCGTTCAGCTCATCCACGCGGAGGCGGCGGCGATTTTCCGACTGAGCGAGGACGGTGGCGGCACCGCGACGCGACCAGCGATCGAATATCGGGTCGGCCGGATCCGGAGCCACGAGGACGAGTCGGCACGAGATGCAATCGTCCGCGACGTTCTCGCCACTGGTGTCGCCCGCACGCGAGACATTGTGTACCGGGATGGCGTGAGCAGCGTATTCTGCCTGCCGCTCAACACCGCCCGCGAGACGGTCGGCGCGCTGTGCTTCCGGATGCGACAGGGCACGCTCCTCGATGAGGAGAGACTCGGGCTGCTGCAGGCGTTCGGCGATGCCGCCGCAATCGCAATCGACAACGCCAGGTTGTATCAGGAGGCGGTCAACAGCATCCAGACCAAGTCCGCGCTCGTGCAGGAGATGCACCACCGCGTGCGCAACAACCTGCAAACGGTTGCCGCGCTGCTCTCACTGCAACTACGTTCGGAAGAAGGCGCGCCGTGGACATTCGAGCTGGGTGAGGCGGTGAGCCGGATCCAGGCAATCGCCGGTGTCCACGACCTCATGAGCGACGAATCGCGGCTCGCTGGCACGACGGTCGATGTGATCGCCCGCATGGTGGCGGAAGACGCCCACAGCACGCTTACCCCACCCGGCCTCACCGTCACCTACGACATCCCGCCGTCGAGCCTGAGGGTGCCCTCGAAACAGGCGACGATCATCGCGCTGTTGATCAACGAGCTCACCGCCAACGCCATCCACCATGGCTTCCGGGGTCGAAGCCGGGGCCACGTGCGGATCACCGCGCGTCAGACAAACGGCACGGCCATAATCGAGGTATTCAACGACGGCGAGCGCATCCCCGACGCATTCGACCCTGCCAGCAGCACAGGGCTCGGCATGCGGATCACGCAGCGGCTCGTGACGGCCGATCTCGGCGGAGAATTTACCATCGTGCCGCAGGACGCCGGCACGATCGCAACCATCCGCTTCCCGATCGCCAGGGCTGCTGACGACTAATCGTCAGCAGCCCCCACTGGCCGATTCTGACGGGCAAACGCCCATTCTCCTCGCCGAGCCGCCGCCTCTCCCCCGTATGCCTCGTCCAGTACCTGCGCGATGTGCTTCACCTCGGAATCGACACCGTTCCGCCGCAGCGATGTCCGCAGCTGCATGTGGCACCCGGGATTCGCCGTGATCACCGTCTTCACCCCGGTGTCACGGATCGAGGCGGCCTTGCGATCGCCGAGATCGTCCGCCATCTCGCCTCTGATGATGTTGTAGATGCCGGCGCTGCCGCAACACAGCGAGGACTCCCGCATTTCGGTGAGCGAGAGCCCTGGGATGGCGCTGAGGATGCTTCGCGGCTGCGCGGTGATGCGCTGCGCGTGCGCGAGGTGGCAGGGTTCCTGGTACGTGACGTCGAGCTTGACATTCTCACTGGGTGGGACGAGATCGGCGGTGCCAAGCAGCTCGCTGATGTCCCTGACGCGCTCCGTAAACGCCTTCGCGCGATCGCGATACGCGGGGTCATCCTTCAGCAGGTGGTCATACTCCTTCAGCGCCGCACCGCACCCGGCCGCGGTGACGACCACCGACCCGTCCCCTGCCTGCTCGAAGGCGTCGATGTTGATTTTCGCGAGGCGTCGCGCCTCGTCCATCATGCCAGCATGCACGTAGAGCGCACCGCAACACTGCTGACGGGCAGGCACGTCAGTGGCGTACCCGTTATGGGCGAGGGACCTCCCGGCGGCTCGGTTCACATCCGAAAAGACCGTGCTCATCACACACCCGTTGAACAGGTGAGCGTGACTCGGGGCATCGGTCGGTATCCATGATTCGGAACCGGAGACGAGCGCCGGCTCCTGGAGCGGTGGCACCATCGCCTCCAGCGTCTCAAGGCGCATCAGGCGCAGCACACCGGTTCGCCGCAACAGGGAAGAGAGCCCGCTCCTCTGATACAGACGGAGACCGCTCACGAGCGCGCGCATGCGGCGGATGTCGTCGAACGGAACACGCATCGCGACCGTCCGCACAGCCCGCTGCCAGAGTGGGCGCGGACGATGCTGCTCCAGCTGGGAGCGCGCGGCCTCAACCAGCGGCCCGTACTGCACGCCGGAGGGACAGACCGCCTCGCAGGCCCGGCAGTTCAGGCATTGGTACATCTGCTCGTCGAAGGCTGGGTCCAGCAAGTCGAGCCGGTTGTCGGCTACCGCCTTCATCATCCACAGCCGTCCGCGCGGCGACGACGCCTCGCTGCCGGTCAGCCGGTAGGTCGGGCAGGTCGGCAGGCACATGCCGCAGTGGACGCAATCACGCAGCAGCTTGTCATCAGGCACGTCATGCCCTGAATAGGAATGCATTGCACGCTCGGCTTCGGCGACCGTCTGCTGGAGGGAACTCACCTCTGTTGCCATGCTGTTGATCTCCGACGTCAGGTTTTCGTTGCCAATGGAGCGGTCCAGAGACGGCCCCGGTTCAACGTGTCGCTCGGGTCGAAAACGTCCTTGAGCGACCGCATGATCTTGAGTGGACCCGGCTGTATCGCCCAGACGTCTCGCTCTTCGCGCCACTCGCGCGGCGCCGACGCGATCGCCCAGCGAGCGGTTCGGTCGAGACCGTGCTCAGCCCAGATACGCTGCCACGCGGATAGTGAGATCGCGGCCGCGTCGAACACGAGATGGATCGCACCCGAGCCGGGCGAGACGTGCAGGTCAAGACCAGAGGCGCCGGGCAAGCCGACCTGCAGTGCGCGCACAACGCTCGGCACGTCGACAGGCTGGCAGCCGATCTCCATACAAACGCGACCCGGGGTATCCGTCGCGAGCCGATCCTCTCGCTGCTGCCACCAATCTGATGACTGCTCGATCTCGGTAGCCCAGGCGATCCCCGACGTCTCGCGTATTTCCCTGGCCAGATCGCCCGTCGGTCCCTGCCGTCCCGTGAGCCTTACGCTCACCGTGCCGGAGTCCATCGAACCGTCGATCACCGCCGCCGCGACAGCGCTCCGCTCCCGGGTGAGAGCGAGTACCTGCTCAACAGTGCTGACAGCATCGGAGGGCTCGCTCTGAAGGGTCAGATCGAACTCATGCATCGGGATCGTCTTCAAGTTCACTGACGTGATTACGGCGAGCGATCCCCACGATCCATGCAGGAGACGGGTGATCTCGAACCCGCTGACATTCTTGACGACCTTCCCACCCGCCTTCGCGACCAACCCATCGCCGCGCACATACGTGGCGCCAAGGAGCAGGTCCTTCAGCGAGCCATCGCGCATCCGCCGCGGCCCCGCATAGGCGGTCGCCATGACGCCGCCGACGGTTGCCTGATCAGGAAATGGCACGTCAAGCGGGATCGTCTGGCCCTGCTCCCGCAGCACCTCCTGAAGCACATGCCAGCGTGTGCCGGCGTCGACGGACACCGTGAGGTCGGCCGGCTCGTACTCGGTGACTCCCTCAAGACCGGTGAGGTCGAGCGCGACCGGGATGCGATCGACCGGGTTGGCGCCGGACATCGCCGTACCGCCCCCGAGCGGCAGGACCCAGGCGTGACCGGGGTCGAACGATTGCAGCAGCTTTCCGATTTCGTCCGCCGTGGAAGGGCGCTCGACGCGATCCGGAACGATCCCGTCGACAAGTTGCTGGCTGGTCATGCGTACTCCGCTCCCTACATCGGGTGGATGCCGTGCTTCTGCGCCATCGCCTGATTGTGAAGCGCGCGCACCTCGCCGCACATATACCCCTTTGGCAGGACTTTCTCGGGGTTCAGCAGCTCTCGCGGGTCAAAGGCGGACTTGATTCCCGCCATCGCAACGAGGTCGTCGTGCGTGTAGACCAGCTCCATATACCCGCGCTTCTCGGATCCGATGCCGTGCTCGCCAGACAGCGCCCCGCCCATCTCGATGGTGGTGTGAATCAGGGCATGGCTCGCCTCGAGCACCTTCTCGACATCGCCGGCGCGGCGCCGGTCGAACAGCATCAACGGGTGCAGGTTGCCGTCGCCGGCGTGGAAGACATTTGCGATCGGCAATCCATACTCACGGGATATGTCACTCACTGATTGGAGCGTCTCTGTCAGCCGGGTTCTCGGCACCACGGTGTCGTGCAGATAGTAGTTCGGTGCCAGCCGTCCCATCGCCGCCAGCGCCATCTTTCTGCCCTTCCAGAGCAGCTCCTGCTCCGCCGGGGTCCCCGCCGATCTGAACGAGCTCGCGCCCGTCTCACGCACGAGTGTCGCGATCTGCTCGCTCGTCTCCGCGACCTCCTGACGTGTGCCGTCCACCTCGACCAGCAACACCGCCGCCGCGTCCATGGGGTAGCCGGCGTGATATGCCGGCTCGACCGCTTCGATGGTGAGGTGGTCCATCATCTCCAGCGAGGCCGGCAGAATACCGGCGCCGATGATGCTTGTCACCGCGGCGGCAGCGTCGTCCATCGTCCCGAACGCCGCGAGATGGACATGGATGGCATCCGGCTTCGGCATCAGCCGCACCAGCACCTTGGTCACGACGCCGATCATTCCCTCGGAGCCGACCATGATGGCCACCAGATCGAGACCGGCGGCTCCAGGTCCGTGCGCGTCCAGCCAAACCACCTCGCCGTCGGGGAGCACCACTTCGAGACCGAGGATGTGGTTCGTGGTGACTCCGTACTTCAGACAGTGCGGACCGCCGGAGTTCTCGGCGACGTTCCCGCCGATCGTGCACGCCTTCTGGCTCGACGGGTCGGGTGCGAAGAACATCCCCTGGCCACTCACTGACTGCGACAGCTCGAGGTTGATCACGCCCGGCTCGACGAGCGCTGTGCGGCTGACTGGATCGACACGGAGCGTGCGATCCATGCGAGTGAGAGCGACAATAATGCCGCCACCTCGCGCGACTGCTCCTCCGGAGAGCCCGGTGCCGGCACCGCGTGCGACGACCGGCACGCCATTCCGGTGCGCCTCGCGCATCACCGCCGCCACCTGCTCTGTTGTCGTAGGCAACACGACCGCCAGGGGTCGCTCGGTATCGACCGCACCATCCACCGAGCCGTCATACTCGTAGACAAGCAGGTCTGCCGGGTGAGAGCGAACGTTCGGGGCTCCACAGATACGTTCGAGCTCCGCGATGAAGAGTGCGCGATCCACGTCAACCAGACCTTTCCATGTCGTTGAGCATCGTGCCACCGACATGCGAGTATCGACACGTTCCATTGCGTCGTCAACAGAGGGCGCACGGCCATGTGTTGCGTCAATGGTACCGGGACGGCGCCTGAAGGAAGGGTACACTCGACCCTGAGTGTACGGTCACAGCGGAATCAAAGGGGCAAGGCATGGCGGATCGACAGTACTGGGTTCTGGTGAGCTCTCCGGACAACCTGCGGGCGACGAAGGAGCTCGGCTTCACGGTGCAGGGCATCAAGTCAAGGCACCGCAAGAAGGCCGAGCAGATGAAACCAGGTGACAAGCTCATCTTCTACCTGACCGGCAAGAAGATGTTCGCTGCAACGGCGACGGTGACGAGCGGCTTCTACGAGGCGGACGACCTCATCTGGACGAGCAACAACACCAAGCGGGACGGCTCGCCGGAGAACTACCCGTATCGCGTCAAGACCGAGCCGGAGGTTGTCGCTGAAGAGGACGCGTGGATCGACGCCGAGCCGGTGGCGCGACAGATGACGTACGCGAAGAAATGGCCGGCTGAGCACTGGACGCTGGCATTTCAGGGAAACGTGCACAACGTTCCCGAGGAGGACTACGAGCTGATCCGGGGGCTGCTCGAGGACGCGATCAAGGAGTCAGAGCAGGCAGCCGACTGATTGGTCCATGCACGACAACGATCACAAATGCGAAGAGCGGCGGCCCTTGGGGCCGCCGCTCCTGCTTCCGGTGGAGATGGGGGGAGTCGAACCCCCGTCCAGAACCGGGTACCGGACATCTACTACACGTTTAGTCGATGTTTTCATGTCCCGACCGATAACCCCATCGACAGGGCAAACGGACGGTAAGTCGAACTGTCTTGAGCGATCGCGCACCGACGAACTAGATCGCAGCACCCCATCTTGGTGTCGCCTGCATCCGGTCCCGACGGGGAGAGGTCCGGGCAGACGCGCTGACTAGAGGCCTAAGGCTTAGGCAGCGAGAGCGTAGTTGCTGTCCGCAGCTACATTGGTTTGCTCGTTGATAACGGAGCCTCGAGCGCCTCCGACGTGCAATGGCCTGATCGCCGACCCTGTCGAAACCAGACATCCCCTTGCGTCCCTGAAGGAACGAACTACAGCTCATCCCCTCGGGAACCAATAGTATACACAATGAAGTGTTGGAAATCCAGGAGTTACACGCGCTCGCGAATCGCGCGATCGATCGATCGCCGCGCGTCCTTCTCACGCTCGGACTGGCGCTTGTCGTAGAGCTTCTTGCCCCGCGCGACACCGATCTCGAGCTTGGCGCGCCCGCGCCGAAGTCGCACGCGCAGCGGGATCAGCGTCATCCCCTTGCGCTCCACCTCTTCCGCCAGCTCTTCGATCTGTCGGCGATGCGCCAGCAGCTTCCGACGGCGGTCTGGCTCGTGGTTCGCGTAGGCGCCATGCTCGTAGGGCGTGATGTTCGCGCCGACCAGCCACAACTCACCCTCGAGGATACGCACGTACGCCTCCCCGATGGTAATCTTTCCCTCGCGAATTGACTTGATCTCGGAGCCGGTCAGCACAATACCGGTCTCCAGCGTCTCGCCGATCGCATAGTCATGGAATGCGCGCCGATTCTGGGTCACGATCCGGTCCCCGGAAGGTGTGGCCTGACCCGCAGCGCCCTGCTTCTTCTTCGCCATGCGCCCAAGTATACGGGGCTGTCGTGGGCCTACGCCACCGGCAGGCAAAGCGATACCGGGAACACACGATGCATACCCAGCGCCCGCGCAATCCATACGACGCCATCGCAGAGATGTACGACCTTGAGCACGCAGGCTTTGACGACGACATCGCCATGATGCGCAACATCGCCTCGATCGTCGGTGACCCTATCGTCGAGTTCGGCTGCGGCTCCGGTCGCATCCTGCTGCCGATCGCCGCGGACGGGTTCGACATCACGGGTGTCGACACGTCAACCGAGATGCTTCGACGCCTCGAGGAGCGCTCGAAAGATATCGACGGCGGCGCCGTCTCCACGATCGAGGCGGACATGGGCGGCGAGCTGCCGCTACCGGCAGCGACGTTCGGGGTCGGCATCTTTTCACTCAACGGGCTGATGCATCTCGAAACACAGGATCGGCAAGTCACCGCCCTGCGGGAGTCGGCCCGCGTCCTCGACCCGCGTGGCCAGGTCGTGATCGACCTGTTCAACCCAACGCCGGAGTACCTCACCCACCTCGCTGCTGGTCCTCATCTTGAAGGGACATGGACATTGAGCGACGGCACGGAGGTCGAAAAATGGTCGCACCGCCGGCTCCATCCAGCGACACAGCGCTTCGACACACGCATCTGGTACGACCGCGTCCTCAACGACGGCTCCGTCACCAGGACCAAAACTGCATTCCACCTGCGATACATCCACGCCGCTGAGCTCGAGCTGATGCTGGAGAAGGCTGGATTCGTCGAGTGGCAGCTCTACGGAAGCTACGACCTCGATCCGTACGACGACGCCTCCGAGCGTCTCATCGCGTTGGCTGAGCTCACGCCATCCTGATCACCTCGTTCGCCCTGTGACCGTGGTACGTTGAACAGAGAGCGGTTGCCTTCAAGTCAGCATTGCACCGACAGGATTTCCATGAAGCACCTCGCGATCGTCTCCTACGCCATCACCGCCATCGGCATCGTGCTGCTTGCTGCCAGCGTCGCCGCCGGGCTGTCGCCGCTTTGGCAGCTGAGCGGTGTGCTGCTCGTGATTGCCGGAGTGGTCAAGATCGCCGTCGTCCAGATCTGGCAGCGAGTCGCCGGTCTCTAGCGCCTCCCGGAGGTACACCATGTCGCACTCATACGATCCCGAGCAGATCGAGCGCATCCGGGCGAGCCGCCAGGTATTCGCCGGGGACCAGATCGACCCGATCGCCGACCCGTGGGCCCGCCCGACCGGCATGCTCGGCCTCACCCCGCTCCAGCGCAACTACGTGCTGGTCCTGATCGCGCTGCTCGTGATCGCGGCGATCCTCATCCCGACCGCCGGCACCGGTGTCGCCACCGTGCCACTGTTCGCGCTTGGCGTAGGGCTCCTGGCCGGCTGGCTCCTGTTCTGATCACGCAGGTTCACGAACGCGAGAGGCGGACAATGTGTCCGCCTCTCGCGTTGCTGTCGCCAGGCGTTCGGTCGATGTGATGCGTTGGGAGGGTAGCTACCGCGAACTCGACGGCAGGGCGAGTGGCAGGATCTGGTCAGAGCCGCGCGGTTCCCACGCCTCGCCGTCGCCACCCACGGCATAGCTCGCCGTCATGTTCCACAGGAAGATCACCGGCGGGTCGTCGTGCATCGCCTGATTGATCTGCTCGAGAAGCGAACGCCGAGCATCCGGATCCGCTTCCGTCGACGCCTCCTCGAACAGCGAGTCCACCGTGTCACTGCTGTACCGGCTGAGGTAGCCACCGGACACGAATACCAGGCTGAGCAATGTGTGCGGCTCGTAGAGCGGGCTCCAGGTGGACATCCGCAGCACCGGTCTCTCCGGATCGCTCCAGCCGGCGTTGAACGTGGCGAGGTCCGACGTGACCACCTCGACCGAAAACCCGACGTCCTCCAGATTGGCCGCGATCGCCTCGGCAATGTCCTTCCGGGCCGACTGGGTGATCTCCAGTGCGAGCTCGGTTCCCTCCTCCACCCCGGCGTCCGCCAGCAGCTGCCTGGCACGATCGGGATCGTACGTGTAAGGCGCAACATCCTTCAGGTATCCAGGCGCGCGGTCGTCCGGGAAGATGGACCCGAGCGCCTCGTGTCCAGGACCCAGCAACGCCTCCACAATCGACTGCTTGTCGACGGCATGGTTGAGCGCCTGACGCACCTTCTGGTCGTTGAAGGGCTTCACGTCCGTGGCGATCCGAATCCACTGGGAGCCGACGATCGGGTCATCGAGCACGGTCGCGCCCTGCCCCTCAACCTCGCTCCGGAAGTCCTCCGAGATGTGATCCGCGATCTGCGCGGTGCCGCTGACCACATCGGCGACGCGCGTGGACGCCTCCGGCACGGAGCGGAACGTCACCGATTCGGCCAGCGGCTGGCCCTTGACTTCACCGAGCTGGTAGTCCGCGAAGCGGGAGAGCTCGATGTCCTGCCCCTGGCTGTAGGACGCGAGCGTGTACGGCCCGGTGCCGACCGGCTCGCTGAGTGCCTGCTCCTCGGTGTAGCCAGGCGGCACCAGCATCAGCCAGGTTGCGATTTGCGCGGGCAACCAGGGCGCCGGCGAGTCGCAGACAATGGTCGCATCGAGCTCGCCGTTCACCGTCACGTCAGAGATCACCGCGAACAGGTCTGTCACGGACGATCCGGAATCCATCAGGAACTGCCACGACCCGCGCAGCACGTCGGCCGTGACCGGAGTGCCATCGTGGAACGTGACACCGGAGCGCAACGTGACAGCGAAGCTCTTCGCATCGTCGGTCGCGAAGTCCTCCGCGAGGAGGGGCACCACGGCCCCGCTGCCGTCGATCATGAGGATCGAGTCGTAGATCGAGTTCACCACGGACCAGTCACGCCCTGAATACGCCAGGGAAGGGTGGATGCTCTCGAGCTCGCCGTCGAGGTCGATGACCAGCGACGACGCGAGGTCCTCCTGTGCCGACGCCTTGCCGATCCATGGAAGTGCGGGAGCAATCGCGACGCCGGCGATGCCGGCAGTGAATGCGCGACGGTTCATCAATCCGGAAAGAGGCATATTCGTGTTCCTTTCGCCCGCGAATCGCGCTCGCGGGGTTTCACCGGTCCCCTCGCCTGAGACCGACGTTCCAGGCGCTGCCATCACTCGGCATCGTCGAAGCTGGATTCGACCAGGAGGATATAGTCGTCGCCGCGGGGGACCCATCGTTCCAGTTCGGGCGACACACCGTAGCGCGTCACCGGGCTCCACAGGTAGATCGCCGCCGGGTCGTCCTTCAGCGTTCGCCCGAGCTCCTGATACAGCTCGTCACGCGCCGTGCGGTCTGGCTCCGATGCTGCCTCGGCGATGAGCCGGTCAACATCGGCATTGCTGTACCGGGATAGATAGCCATCGCTCTGAACGACGAGGCTGAGGAACGTGTTCGGGTCGTACATCGGCCGCCAGGATGCATACCGCAATGGCGGCGCTTCCGCGTCTCCCCAGCCCGAGTTGAAGGTGCCCGCCTCGGCAACGACCACCCGGGTATTCACGCCGACCTCACCGAGCTGCGCGGCGATCGCTTCGGCGTAGATCGCGCTCGCCTGCCCAGAGACCTCGATGCTCGTGTCGAATCCATCAGGATATCCTGCGTCTGCCAGCAACGACCTGGCCTTGTCGCGGTCGTAGGTGAACGGCTCGAGATCGGGGTCAAATCCCAGCGCTCGCTCATCGGGGTAGAACGAGGCGAGTCGCTTGCTGTCCTCCGACTCGAGCGCGGACGCGATCGTCTGCACGTCCACTGCGTGGTTCAGGGCCTGCCGCACGCGCGGGTCATCGAACGGCTCCACGTCGGTCGCGATGCGGACGAACGCCGTGGCAAGGATGTGGGCGACCTCGACCGTGCCGCTGTCGGACGAGATCCCGGCCGCCTGCTCCTGCGGGATGCGGGCGATGAGGTCGGCCTGCCCGGTCGCCAGGTCCGCTACGCGGGTCGATGACTCCGCCACGAAGCGGTAGACGAGCTCGTCGGCCACTGCCTGTCCTTTGGGCGAGTCCCAGGTGTAAGCGTCATTGCGCAGGAGCGTCACCTGGCTGCCCGGCTCGAACGAGCCCCAGCGGTACGGACCCGAGCCGATTGGGGCGGACTGGACAGATTCCGGCGTGGCTCCCTCAGGGAGCAGTACCTGCCACACGGCAAGCTGGCTCGGCAGCCATGCGGCTGGCTCCGAGCAGACGATACGTGCGGTGAGTTCGTCGATCTCCTCGACGCGATCCACCACGCTGATGGTATCGGCGACCTGAGACTCCGATGCGCGCATGTGCTCGATGGAGCGCGTGATTGCGGCCGTCGTCACAGGGCTGCCGTCATGAAAGGTCATGCCCTCTCGCAGCGTGACGTCGAAGGTGACGGCATCGGCGGTCGTGAACGACTCGGCGGCGAGCGGCACCACCGAGCCGTCCGACGCGAAGTCGACGAGGGCGTCGTAGATCGAATGGACAATCGACCACCCTCTCGTGGTGTAGGTCAGTGCGGGGTCGAACACGTCGACCTCCCCATCCAGATCGACGACGAGCTGATTCGGAAGCGCCACCGGCGTCTGCGCCACACCGGGAGAGGTCTTCAGCCCCCAGGCGGCGCTGCCCATGGCCGATGCCCGGATCACGGTTCTCCTGTCGAATCGATGTCTATTGCTCACGTAACCACGTCCCTTCCCTAGATATTTCCGTCGGACACCTGTTCGACGCGGAGCCGCGTCTGAGCCCAATCGGCCGCGAAATTGAATCCGACAATGGCCAGCGCGATCAGCAGTCCTGGGAACAAGCCCACCCACCACGCCGAGAACAGCACTTGCTGCCCCTCACGCACGAGACTTCCGAGCGTCACCGTGTCGAGCGGCAGTCCCAGCCCGAGATAGGTCAGAGTGGCCTCGTACACCATCACCGCCCCAATGCCCTGCGCGAACAGCACCAGCACGGTCGGCAGCAGATTCGGCACAATGTGGTACCGCAGGACATGGGAGCGAGACGCGCCCAGGGCATACGCCGATTCGACGAAGGTCGAACGCGCGAGTGCGTGTGCCTGCAGGCGCACGATACGCGCGTAGACGATCCATCCTCCGAGCAGCAGGATCGAAAAGAGATTGACCAGTCCCTGGCCCAGTGCGGCGGTGATCACGATGCCGATCACGATGCCGGGAATCGCCATCATCACCGTGACGATCGCAGTCACGACACGGTCGACGCCGCCGCCCGTGAGGCCAGCGAACGCCCCCAGCCCGACACCGAGCACCGCCGCGTTCACGGCGGCGACGAAGCCGATGAGCAGCGAGAAGCGCGCGCCGACGGCGAGCCGTGCCATCAGGTCGCGGCCGAGGCCGTCGGTGCCGAGCGGGTGGGTCCAGGAGCCGCCAGGCGAGGACTGGCGGCTGCAGGCGACCAAGAAGATCCTGCTCCGTCGGCGACGCGGCAATCACCAACGGACCGAGCAGCGCGAAGGTGATGAACGCAACGAGCGGGAGCAGCGGCAACCAGCTCCAGGGCCGTGAGCTCACCTGCGACCGAGGCGCGGCCGGCTCCCGGTCATCCTCCCGCTCCAGGGGCATCGCGCCGATTGAGATGGCGTCATCCGGCTGCATGCGCCACCCCCGGTGAGAGGCTGAGCCGCGGGTCGATCGTCGATGCGATGACGTCCACGGTGAGGTTCACTGCGATGACCAGCATCGCCGCGAAGACGACGAATGCGTGTATCACGGGCATGTCACGTTCCAGCGCGGCCTGCAGCGCCAGTCGCCCGACGCCTGGATAGGCGAACACCGACTCGATCACGATGGTGCCGCCGATCAGCGCCGCTGCGTGAAGCCCGACATAGGCCACCGCGGGCATGATCGCGTTCGGCAGCATGTGTCGCCACTGGATCGTGCGGCGCGGGAGCCCCTTGCCCTGCGCGGTGCGAACGTAGGCGGCGCCGCTGACGTCGCGCATGTTCGCGCGCACCAGTCTCGCGATGACGGATGCCGGATGCAGGCTCAGGGCGATCACCGGCAGCACGAGCGATTGCCAGCCCTGATTTCCGGATGACGGCAGCCAGCCAAGCCTGACCGCGAAAAGCAGGATGAGCAGCGTGCCAAGCCAGAATCCAGGGATCGCAAGCCCGACCAGCGTCGCGCCGGAGATGAGCCACTCGGAGGCGCCATGCCGGCGCCGGCTGGTCGCCACACCGACGCTCACGCCAGCGGCGACGGAGGCGGCCGTACCCAGCATGGCGAGGAGAATCGTTGACGGGAAGGCGTTCAGCACGGCGTCCGCGGCGGGCCGCCGAAGGCTCCACGAGTAGCCGAAGTCGAAGGTGAAGGCATCCTGCATGAACAGCAGGTACTGCTTCCAGAGCGGGTCGTTCAGGCCGAGCCGATCGCGGACCGCCTCGCGGATCTCGGGTGAGGTGTCGACCGGCAGGAAGCCATAGGTCGGATCCCCCGAGAGGTGGATCAGGAGGAAGATGCCGCTCGATGCGAGCAGGATGGTGCCGATGAGTGTCGCGAGTGCCCGGATGGCCAGGCGAACCATGATGTGACTCCCGGAGTTGAAGGTCTGCCAGCGACAGCTCATGGACACACGGGTCACCGATACCGGGACCCGCCCGCCAAAGCTGTGACCGACAAGGACCTCCGACCGTTGCATGAACGTTCCGGGGCACAAAAAACCCCGGAGGCCGAAGGCCCTCGGGTACACATCGATGCGGAGCGGCAATCGAGACAGGCGCGCACTGCTACCTGGCTCAACTGAACGCCTTCTCCCATCCGGACTTTACCGTCGGCTCCGGAGTTTCACCGGATCGTGTGTCCGTGCTCTCACGTCCACTTGCGGGCTGTACCGCCGGTCAGGACTTGACCGTCATATCTCGACGGTCTCACCAAACCCCGAAGGCTATGTTGCTGTGATCGTATCGCCCCAGACCGATCGACGTCAACATGCTGCGGTACAGATGCACCGCCGCATGCTATCCACCGAGTGCGTTCCACGGCTCCAGAGTGCCATTGCTGCAGGTTTCGGGCAATTGAACCGATTCGCCGTCCTCACCTGCCACTTGCCTGATCGGTATAATTAGCCTAAGCTAAATTAGCGATGACTAATCCAGCGACTTGAGGGCTGGAGACGAATGTCACCCATGCAGGACGTCACGACAGCAGGGAGCGCATGAGCCATACCCGAACGACGAGCGACGACGCGCACATGGTACGAGCAGCCCTGCGGAGATACGCGGTCGATCGCCGCAGGATCTGGCAGGCGGGGCTAGGCGCAGCCGCGCTCGCCACCGGTGGCGGGCTTGCATCGGCCGGTGCCAGCCTGCAGGAAGCATCCCCCGAGGCCGGCTCCAACCATGCCACCCATGGCGGGTCGGCACCTGGCGGTCACCCGATCTTCATGCCCGGCATCGAAGGAGACGTGGACCACGCTGCCAATGGCTTCGATCCAACCGACATCCTGACCGATTTCGACTGGGGCACGGAGTCGGAGCTGGACGATGGCACGACTCTGCGGGAGTACGACATCGTTGCCTTCAACAAGGACATCGAGCTCCTGCCCGGCACCTACTACCCAGCATGGACGTACAATGGCCGCGTCCCTGGGCCTACCATCCGGTGCCGAGAGGGCGACCGCGTCCGGATCACCTTCACCAACGCCGGCGATCACCCGCACAGCATGCACTTCCACGGTGTTCACCCCGGCAACATGGACGGCGTCTTCGATGCCGGATCAGGACTCATCCAGCCCGGCGAGACCTATGTGTACGAGTTCGACGCCGAGCCGTTCGGCGTCCACCTCTACCACTGTCACGCCTTTCCTCTCGCCGACCATATCGCCAAGGGGCTTTATGGGTTGTTCATCGTCGACCCAGCGGATCCATGGGACGAGGTCGCTCACGAGTTCGCCATGGTGATGGCGGGTTTCGACCTCGACTTCGACCAACAGAACGACATCTACACGGTGAACACCATCCCGTTCCACTACGACATGGGAAGGAGCCCCATTCGTATCCGCGTTGGGGAGACGGTCCGCATCTTCCTCGCCAACCTGCTCGAATACGACGCGATCAACTCGTTTCATCTCCACGCGAACTTCTTCAACTACTACCCAACTGGGACCAGCCGCACGCCGGCGGAGTTCACCGACACCATCGCCCAGATGCAGGGCCAGCGCGGGATCCTCGAGTTCACCTACAAGTACCCGGGCCGGTTCATGTTCCATGCCCACAAGACGGAGTTCGCCGAGCTCGGCTGGACCGGCGTGATCGTGGTGGAGGAGTAGCCATGGACGCGACCACGCCCACCACACCCGCTCCGGCGGGCACGATGCCTGGCTGGATGAAGACGATCTATGTGGTCGCGCCGCTCATCCTGCTGGCGGCCGTCATTGGTCTCTTCATCTGGACCGATGGAGCCGGCCTCGAGATCGAGCCGGCCGCTCCGCTCGAGAGCGTGCAATTCACCAGCAACACCCTCGATCGCAACCAGATCAGGATTGGGGTGCGCAACACCAGCCCGGACGACATCACCTTCAGCTACGTCAACATCAACGATGCGATCTGGCCATTCCGGATGGAACCGGACAGGACACTCGGTCGCCTCGAAGAGGCCACCATCGTCCTGGACTACCCCTGGATCGATGCGCAGGCCTACTCCATCACGCTTTTCACGGAGAACTCCATCCCATTCACGACAGAGATCGGCGTCGCGACAGAGACGGAGACGACCTCCGGCGCCACCCTCGGGAGCCTCACACTCGTCGGCGTCTACGTCGGCGTGATCCCCGTGGTCCTCGGCATGCTCTGGTTGCCGGTCCTGCGCTCGATCGGCTCGCGCACCATGCGGTTCCTCATGGCCGCGACGGTCGGGCTGCTGATCTTCCTCGGCGTCGATGCGTTCTTCGAGGCGTTCGAGCTGGCTCAGGTCGTCTCCGGTGCACTTCAGGGGTTCGGGGTGCTCGCGATCGGTGTCACCGGCGCGGTGGCCCTGTTGGACGCCGTGGGCCGGCGACAGCTCACGGCGGACGTGTCAGGCGACGAGCGACGACGACGATTCGCCTCGATGGTCGCCGTCGGAATGGGACTTCACAACCTCGGCGAGGGCCTCGCTATCGGCGCGGCTTTCGCCCTGGGAGAGGCCGCGCTGGGAACGTTCCTCGTGATCGGCTTCATCATCCAGAACATCACCGAGGGCCTGGGCGTTGTCGTGCCGCTCGCGAAGCAGCGTACCGGAACTGGATATCTGGCGATCCTTGCGCTTGTGGCCGGTGCGCCGGCGATCGTCGGCGCCTGGATCGGCGGGCTCGCTATCGACCCGATCTGGTCCCTGCTCTTCCTCGCGATTGGCGCGGGAGCGGTGTTCCAGGTGGCATGGCAAATCGGCAGGGAGCTCGTGTGGACGGAGCGCGAAGGTCGTGACCCGATGCCGTTCACGGCCTTCAGCGGCCTGATGGCCGGCATGGCGGTGCTCTTCGTCACCGGCCTCATCATCAAGTAGCGATGCACATGAACGACAACGCTGAAACCAACACGCCTTCGCATGACCCCACGCTGTCACGACGCGCCTTGCTTCGCTCAACCCTCGGCCTGGTCACCGTGATCGGCGCAGCTACCATAACGGCATGCGGGGCCGACGGCAGCGCCGACGGTGATCGCGAAGTCACGGTGAGCATGACCGACGAAATGACGTTCGAGCCGCAACGTGTCACCATCACCCCTGGAACGGTCGTCGTGTTCAGCAACACCGGTGACAGCATGGTCCACACGGCCACCGGGGATCCGGGCCTCGTGAAGGACCCGGGCCTGGTGTCGTTGCCCGCTGGTGTCGATCCCTGGAACTCGGGCAACGTGCAGCCCGGCGCGTCGTGGTCGATACGATTCGAGACGCCGGGGACGTACCGATACGTCTGCCTTCCTCACGAGCTTGCCGGCATGACCGGCGAGATCGTCGTCGAAGAAAGATAGCGAAAGACCCCCGCTGCACGCGCGTGCAGCGGGGGTCTTTCGCTATGAGTCTGATGCTCCAGGCGTGGTCTACACCTTCGCGCCGAACGCGTCCTTCATGCGCCCGAAGAACCCCTTGCTGTTCGGTTGCTGCTGGATGTCGCTGCCGAGGCTCGCGGCCAGCTCCTCGAACAGCGCGCGCTGGTCCTCGGTCAGCTGCTGCGGCGTGACCACCTGGATCGTCACGATCTGGTCGCCACGCGCGCCGCCCCGCAAGTCAGGCACGCCTTTCTCCCGGAGGCGGAATTGCTGGCCCGACTGCGTGCCAGCCGGGATACGAAACATGACCGGCCCGTCGATGGTGAGGATCTCCACCTCGTCACCGAGCGAGGCCTGTGCCACGTTGATTCCCACCTGCGAGTGGATCGCCTTGCCGTGTCGCTCAAACACCTTGTGCGTCTTGACGTGGACCTTGACGTAGAGGTTACCCGGCTGGCCACCACGGCCGCCCGGCGCATCCTCGCCCTGACCGGTGAGCCGGAGCGTGGCGTTGTCATCCACGCCCGCGGGCACGGTGACGGAGATCGTCCGGTACTGGCGACGGCGGCCGCGGCCGCGGCAGGCATCGCACGGATCGGTGATGATCACGCCCTCACCATGGCACGTCGGGCACGGCCCTGAGGTCATGAACTGCCCCAGGATGGTCTGCTGAACGCGCCGCACCTCACCCGAGCCGCCACAGTTACTGCACGTCTGCGGCTGCTTGCCGTCCTTCATGCGAGTGCCGTGGCAGACGTCGCACGTCTCGAGTCGATCTACTTCGACATCCTTCTCGGTGCCAAACACCGCCTCCTCGAAGGTCAGGTTGATCGAGACCTGGATGTCCGAGCCGCGCGGTGGCGCCGAGGGACGCCCGCCGGCCGCACCGCCGAAAAAGCTGTCGAAGAGGTCGCTGAACGGCGAGCCGGCAAAGCCTCCGAACGGGTCACCGCCGCCCATGCCAGCGCTGGCGCCGGCATGCCCAAAGCGGTCATATGCCGCCCGGCGCTCCCCATTCGCCAACACCTCGTAGGCCTCGTTGATTTCCTTGAACCGCTCCTCGGCACCGTCGTCCTTGTTGATGTCGGGATGGTACTTGCGGGCCAGCTTGCGGTAGGCACGCTTGATCTCGACCTCCGTGGCGGAGCGTTCAATCTCGAGCACCTCGTAATAGTCACGTTTCTCAGCCATATATCAATTCATCATCCGGAGCGCAACGTCGAACGTCCTGCAGAGCGACTCCGCAGGCTCTTCCCTGCGAGAAGTATAGCGGGTCAGGCAAACCGGTTGGCACTCTGGTCGGACGATTGCCAGTTGGTTGAAGGACGCACTAGACCTGGCGCAGGTCGATCAACGTACCGGCTCGCCGCGTCGCGGTGCGGTAGAACCAGGGAGCCGCGAGGCTGAGATAGACCCGTGCCTCCAGCCCGTCGATCAGGTGCTGAGGGATATCTGCGGCGCCGTGGGCGGCGCCGGCGATTGCCCCGGCGATCGCACCGGCGCTGTCCGCCGGCCGATGCTCGTTCACGGCGGTGAGAACGATCGACTCGAATGCCTGGCCGTCGCGCACCTCACCTGCAACCCACCGGATCACCTCCCGTTGGTGCACCACCGCGTCCGTCACGCCGTCCAGCTCGAACGGGCCGACCGGCTCGTCACGAATCGTGTTCGCAACCTCGGTCGCCACGTCGAGAACCAGCTGTTCCTGATCCGTCCCGCCATGGCTGAGCCGTGCGACCTGGCGCACCTCGGCGAGGAAACTGTCCGCATCGAAGCCGCCGACCGCATGCAAGAGACCGATGGGAACACCACGAACAGCCGCGGCGAGCGTCGGACGGCCGCTGTCGACGTTCGGGTGAACGCCGTCGTGCGCGGCCGCGCGCTCGATCCCCACACGCATCTCCTCGGGCATCCAGTGCCTCGAAGGACCATCGACCAGATACATCAGACGGGCGCTGATGTTCTCGGGGTCGACCTGGCCGTTGTTGACCGTCATCGACTCCACCACGCAGAGCACCGTCTCGGTCTCGTCGGTGATCTCCCCCGCCGGAATCTCGTCGTCCTGTCCAGGGTTGCGCGGCTGGTAATCACGAATCTCGCCGTACCGAGCCTGCGCCTCCTCCCGCGAGAGCTCGGCGATGGGCATGCCGAGGGCATCGCCGATCGCCAGTCCCAGCAAGGACCCGAGGAACCTGTTCTCCAATTCGCGCGCCGAGTTCAAGGCGGTCGTCCTTACGCTTCGGGCAGCGTTACCGTCGTCGTCGCGACACCGCCCTTCGTCGCTTCAGCCTGAAGGGACACTACCGTACCTGGCTCGCCCCTGACGACCCACGATACCCGCTTGCGGGTCATGTTTCCGTAGCGCGGGAAAAAGCTGAACGACTCGTAGCTGGAGGCGCGGCCGTCGAGCTGGCCAAGATCGATCTCGTCCCGATCGGAGACGAGCGAGCTCCCATCCGGCAGGCCGATCCTCGCCTTGATCGGTCGAATCTGGCGGGTCTTCTTGCCATACTCGCTCAGCCAGGTAGGGAGGAAGCCGGTGTTTTGCAGCATCGCCGATACCGCGTACACACCGTCGGACACCCGCTCGGCATGTGCGTCGGCGAAGACGATGCGTGGAGCGACTCCCATGAGCCGCATCACCGAGCGGCCGTTCCTGCTGGCGACGTCCTCCAGCATCGGCCCCGGCGGGTTCTGGAGCGAGAACTTGAACTCGAACCCGCCGATCTCCACCGCTCCGAGCTGCGGGTGCACGAAAGGTCTCCAGTGCTGGTACCCGTGCCCGTCGGCTCGCTCATCGAGCACCTTCAGCATCGCGACATCGTCCTCCTCGGGACGGTCGCGCATGTAGGTGATGAGGTCCTTTGGCTCGATGCCAGCCTGTCCCCAGAGGCTCCACAGCTCGGTCGAGTACGCATAGGCGCCGAAGGTCTGGTAGACCCAGTCAAGGACCGAGCCGCGGATCGCCTTCTTCTTGTCGTAGGCAAAATCCTCGTAGATCGAGATGCACGGGTAGCCTGTGTCCTCGGTCATCAGCGCCCCGAGCGACTTGTAGATATGAACATCGAACCTCGGCATGTCGTCGTCGCGCATCTGGGTCGATGGTCGCAGGATCGCGGCGGAGAACGTGTGGAAGTGCTGGCTGGCGCAGATGTTCGGGTGTGCCAGCATGAAGTCGGCAACCGCCTTCGTCTCCGGCTCGGAGAGCGGATACGGCCCAGCGCCCGGCTGCACATCCTCCGGACCCCACTCGAACGGGAAGTTGCGATTGTGGTCCAGGCCCATCAACGCCTGTGCGATGGGAATCTCGACGCCGTCCCAGTTCTGGATTTCCCCCTCGGGCAGGACGAAGTAGTAGTCGCCGCCGTACTCATCCGGCCCGCGGGGCACCATCAGGCGCGGATCCCGCGAGGATATCTTCCATGGCCCGTTCGGGTCCTTGATGCGCATGGTGGTCACCCACCCGTCACCGTCCATGTCCTTCTGGTACAGCCCGTCCTGCTGCTCCTCGTCCGGATACGGTCTCAGCGACGAGCGCATGAACGCCGCCGACGTCAGGTACGCCTCCGAGCCGTCACAGTTGATGCGCGGTATGGCGTAGAGCACCGACGTGTCGAGCATCCGGGTGACATCGTCATCACTGCCATAGCTCTCCAGCAAGTGGTCGATGAGCCAGAGCACCGAAGCGGAACCCGTCACCTCGCCAGCGTGGATGTTGGCGTCGACGAACGTGGCGGGCTTCTCCGAATCTGGCCCAGTCTCCCTGTTTGTCAGCGTGACGGCCCAGATCTCCCGGCCCTGCCACGTCTGGCCAGCGCTCGACACCTGGCAGAGGTTTGGGTGCGCGTCCGCCCAGCGATGCAGCATCGCGGTCAGGTCGTCGTAGCGGTAATAGCGATCCGGTCGGAACTCCGGCCCCTCGGCGAGCCAGTGCTGCGGTGACGTTGCCATGCGCGTCCCTTCTCCATCGTGCACCCGCCGGTATTTCGCCACGCGGGCATTCCTGCGACAATGTCGCCGAAGACAAACGACGCCATTTTCGCCGCATTTCGAAGGGTTTGACAATTGGCACCACGAACGCGCAACGATTCCGGCTGGTCCGTGGAGTCCCTCGCCGTCCACGCCGGCGAAGGGTCCTACCAGTCCGGCGCGATGTCCACCACCACACCGGTCTTCATGACGTCCTCGTTCCACTTCGCATCGTCCGAAACACTCGAAGGCGCGCTGAGCAACGAAGTTCCGGACTTTGTCTACACTCGATATGGAAACCCCACTACCCGTGCGTTCGAGACGGCCGTCGCACGGCTGGAGGGCACCGACGACGCCATTGCAATGTCGTCTGGCATGGCCGCCATCTACGCCGCGCTGGCACTGTTCGCCGAGGCGGGCAGCACGATCCTCGCGTCGCGCGACATTTACGGCGCCAGCTTCTCTGTGCTGCGCGACCACTTCCGCAAGCTCGGCGTGACCCCCGTCTTCGTCGACATCACCGATGAAGGCGCACTGGAAGCCGCGATTCGCGAGCACCGGCCCGCCGCGATCCTCGCAGAAACGATCTCGAACCCGCTTCTTCGAGTCGCGAACATCCCACGCCTCGTCGAGCTCGCAGCCATTTCCGGTGCCAAGGTGCTGATCGACAACACCTTCGCGACACCGCTGCTCGTTCATCCCGTGGCGCTCGGCGCAACCATGTCGATCCACTCGTCGACCAAGTACATTGCCGGTCACGGCGATATCACCGGGGGCGTGATCGCGGGGTCAACGGACACGATCGCGGCGCTGCGAGAGCAGACGAAGATGCTCGGCGCGATCCCCTCCCCGATGGACGCATGGCTGTCGCTGCGAGGCGTAAAAACGCTGCCGCTGCGGTTCAACCGCCAGTGCGCGTCAGCGGCGGAGATCGCCGCGCGGCTCGCTCAGGATGAGCGTATCGCGCGGGTGATCTACCCGGATACCAAGGCCAATCCGGGTGGCCAGTTCACGAGTGACCAGCGCGGGGCGATGATCGCGTTCGAGATCGCTGAGGCTGGTCAGGGCGAGGTGTTCCGATTGATGGATGCACTCGAGCTGGTGGTGCCGGCGACAACGCTCGGCGATGTCTACACGCTCATGCTCTACCCCGCGATGGCGTCGCACCGGGCGCTCACGCCGGAGGAGCGAGCCAGCGTCGGCATCTCGGATGGCCTGGTGCGGCTCTCCGTCGGCATCGAGGCGCCGGATGACATCCTCAGTGACCTCTCGAAGGCGCTGGACGCGGCCATCGGCTAGGCTTCTGGCAAACCAACCCGCGCACGTCCACGGAGGAGGCAATCCATGCCAAAACCGACCCGAAAGCTGTACCGGCCGGACAGCTGGCCCGCCGGTCACCGCGCCGCACTCGCGATCTTCGTTGATCTCGACCCGGAAATGATGCCCTGGACACTCCCCTCACCGCTCGCCAATGAGGCGGCGGTCGAGCGGTTGCTGGCAACGATGGCCGACCTCGACGTCTCACCGACGCTCGTGGTCGACCCGGAAGCCGACGACGCGTTTCGCGTGCCCTCTGGCAACCGCTACGACGCCGCCGCACACATCTTCGAGATGCCGGCCGATCTCTCCGCCGCACGGTCTGCCAGCAAGGACCGCCTCGGATCGATACCGAAGGGTGTGGTGATGCTCGCCGGTCTGCCGACAATAACCCTCGAGAAGCAGGACCTGTGGTTCCTCGATGGCTCCGGAGCGCCGTTTCCCGAAATCACGCCGAACGACCGAGTTGTCATCCCATACAGCCCCTACTGGCACGACGCGACATGGCTCTCAACCGCGAGCCCGTCGCCACCGAGCGCCTTTCTCGAGCACATCTCGCTCAGCCTGCAATCCGTTCGGACGCGTGGCGAGATGATGACCCTGTTCCTTTCCGCCCAGATCGCCGGGCATCCCGGACATCTCGAGACGGTCCAGCGATTCCTCGACGAGGCGATCGGCGCCGGCGACGTGTGGATCACCAACGGTTCCGGCGTTGCCGAGGCGGTGGACAGGAGCCACGCTCGCTGACCAGCACACGAGTTGAAACGACAAGGGAGCACGCATGCCAGGTAGCCTCATTGTTCACGGCGGGCCGATTCTCACCATGTCGCCGGAGAGTCCGGTCGTCGACGCGGTGGGCATCGACCATGGCATCGTGGTGGCCACGGGGTCCGAGCAGGACGTTCGCGATCGGATGCCGTCGGATACGCCACTCATCCACCTCGATGGAAGGATGGCGACACCGGGGCTCTTTGACGCTCACGCACACACCATGATGACCGGTTTCGCCCTGCTCGAGGTCGATGTCACCGCCCCCGGAGTGGCATCCATCAACGATATTCAGGATCGCATCGGCTCGCGGGCACGCGAGACGGCGGCAGGTGACTGGATCATCGGGCAGGGCTACGACCAGGCGTCGCTCACCGAGCAGCGCCACCCGAACCGGCACGACCTCGACCAGGCAGCGCCGAACCATCCGGTCGCGATCTGGCGAAGCTGCCACCACATCATGGCCGTCAACAGCCGCGCACTCGCGCTGGCAGGAATCGATCGGAACACACCGGATCCTGATGGAGGCGCCATCGATCGAGACGAGCATGGTGAGCCGACCGGGGTGCTGCGGGAAAACGCGACCAACCTGGTCGACGACGTCCGCGGCGAGCCGAGCCAGCAGCAGATAGCCGAGGCGATCGTTGCCGGAGGGCAGGAATTCGTCCGGCACGGCGTCGTCGCTGTCACGGAGGCGGGCATTCGCACCAGCGCGCAGATGCGCGCGTACCAATCCGTCTGGCGAGAAGGTTCGCTGCCCGTACGCAGCTACTTGATGATGATCATCGATGAGACGCTCGATGATCTCATCGCGCTCGGTATCAGCACAGGGTTCGGCGACGACTGGCTCCGCATCGGGTCCGCGAAGCTTTTCAGCGACGGGTCGATCGGCGGCCGCACGGCCAGGATGCGTCGACCGTACGAGGGAGATCCGGACAACTATGGGCTCTGGATGATGCCCGCGGCAGACTTGAAGGCGAAGGTGCGCCGCGCGCACGATGCCGGCTTCCAGGTCGGCATCCATGCGATCGGGGACGCCGCGATCGACCTCGTGCTGGACGCTTATGAAGAAGCACAAACAGCCAACCCGCGACCCGATGCGCGCCACCGCATCGAGCACTGCTCAATCGTCGATCTCGACACGATCCGGCGGATCAAGCGACTGGGCGTCGTGCCGATTCCGGGCACCAGCTTCCTCCACTACACCCGACCGGTTTACGAGCAGAATCTCGGGAGAGACCGGTTCCGCTATGCCTACGCGATGAAGACCTACGCCGAGCTCGGTGTGGTCGCCGCGGCAAGCAGCGACGCACCGGTTGTCCCGGTCGATCCGCTGATCGGTATCCAGACCATGGTCACGAGGAAGGATAGGCTCGGCGAGGACGCGTGGGCCGAGGAGCGGATCTCGGTGGTAGACGCGATTCGCGCCTATACGGTCAACGCCGCCTGGTCAGCGTTCGCTGAGCGCAACCGGGGCCAGCTGGCGCCGGGTATGCTCGGCGACATCACGGTATTCGACCAGGATCTGCGTGCCATGGAGCCTGATCACCTCATCGAGGCAAAGGTGGACTACACCATCGCCGACGGCAACGTGGTCTGGGACCGCGTGAACGCCACCTGACATCACGGGAGCAGCGTGTTGAAATCGACCCTTTATACCGGCGGAACCATCCTGACAAGCAACCCCGATCAGCCGCGAGTCGAGGCGCTCCTGGTGACCGGGCACATCATCCGCGCCGTTGGGACGACCGACGACCTTCGATCGCTGGCTGGGGATGATGTCGAGACGGTCGACCTCGACGGGGGCTGCCTCCTGCCCGGCTTCAATGACAACCACACCCATCCACTCAAGTTCGGCGAGAGCCTTTCCCAGGTGGATGCGTCGCCCCGCGCACGGTCATCGCTGCGTGAGATTCTCGATGCGTTCCGGGCGCAGCATGCCGCCACACCTGGCGACGGCTGGCTGCACGGTCGCGGTTACGACGACACCCGGCTCGATATCCAGCGTCACCCAACCCGCGACGAGCTCGACACCGTCACGACCGATCGGCCGGTCTTGCTCGTGCGCACCTGCGGGCACCTCGGTGTGGCGAACACGGCTGCGCTCATCGCCGCCGGCATCGACGATGCCACGCCGAACCCGCAGGGCGGCGAGATCGACCGGGACGAGCACGGCCGCGCGACCGGGCTGCTGCGCGAGACCGCACTGAAACTGGTGCAGCATGTGGTGCCCGAGCCGACGCGAGAGCAGCTGAAGGAACACGCGCTCGCCGCGGGCCGGGTCTTCGCCAGCCAGGGAATCACGAGCGCCGCCGACGCGGCGATCACGAACGCCGACCAACTCGCCACCTACCATGAGCTGGCCCACGCGGGCGACATTCCGTTTCGGGTGTACACGATGCACCTGATCGACGACATGCTCGACACGCTCAGGTCGCTGGGCGTGCAGACGGGATTCGGAAACGAATGGGTGCGGATCGGGCCCGCCAAGGTGTTCCAGGACGGGAGCGGTGGTGGCCGCACTGCCGCCATGTTCGACACCTATCCCGGCCAGCCGGACAACCGCGGCATCGCCTACTACGACCAGCAGGAGCTGAACGAGCGATTCGTCGCGGCCCACGCCGCCGGATTTCAGCTCGCCGCCCACGCCATCGGCGACCGCGCGATCACGATGATCGTCGACGCCTACGAGCACGCACTCGGCAACGACACGTCATCGGATCATCGCGCCCGCGTCGAGCATTGCGGGATGTGCACGCCTCAAATTCTTGAGCGGCTGTCCCGGCTGGGTATCTTCGCGGCGCCGCAGCCAACCTTCGTCCACTATCTGGGCGACTCCTACCTGCGAAACTTCACCGAGCGACAGCTCGAGCTCGCGTACCCACTGCACAGCTTCCAGGAGGCCGGCATCCGGTTCAGTCTCAGCTCGGACGTGCCAGTCACGCCGTGCGACTCGATGGTGAACCTGCGCGCGGCGGTCACGAGGAAGACCCAGGACAACGACGACATGGCGCCGGGGCAGGCGATCACCGTGGAGTCCGCGCTGTACGCCTACACCATGGGCGGCGCGTACGGGTCGTTCGAGGAGCGCATCAAGGGATCGATCGAGCCCGGCAAGCTGGCCGATCTCGTCGTTTTGTCGGAAGACCCGACCGCCGCCGACGTCGAGTCGATCGACCGCATCGCGGTCCGACGCACAGTTCTGCATGGCGAAACGGTTCACGAGGCGTAGCGGCGTCCTCGGCACCGATGTTGCACGTCCAAACGCAACAGGCGTCAAGACGAAACGAAGGAGACATCGCTCGATGAATCTGACCTACTTCGGCCATTCGACGTTCATGCTGGAGGACGGCGAGCACACCGTGCTGATCGACCCGTTCATGAGCGAAAACCCCGCCTGCGCGACCAGCCCGGACAGCGTCTCGCCCGATGCCATCCTGCTTACGCACGCGCACGGCGACCACGTCGGTGACACGATCGACATTGCGAAACGCACCGGCGCGAAGGTAATCGCCACCTTCGAGCTCGCAAATTGGCTCGAAAGCCAGGGCGTTGAAAACACCGTTGGCGGCAACCACGGCGGCACGATCGCGTTCCCGGGCGGCACGGCCAAGTTCACGCTCGCGTGGCACACATCCTCGTACGAGCTTCCCGATGGCACCGTCGTGGCACCAGGCGTGCCCGCCGGGTACGTCGTCCGCTTCGGCGGCAGGACGGTCTACGCCGCCGGCGACACCGCACTCTTCCTCGACATGCAGCTGATTGGCGACGAGCAGCTCGATCTCGCGCTGCTCCCGATCGGCGATCACTTCACCATGGGACCGGACGATGCCCTCAGAGCGGTGACGTTCCTGCATCCGACGGCGGTGATCCCGTGCCACTACAACACCTTCCCGCCCATCGAGCAGGACGCCGGTCAGTTCAAGATGCGGGTGGAGTCCGAGACGAAGGCAAAGGTGATGCCGCTCGCTCCAGGCGAGTGTGTCAGCCTCGACGGGCTCTGATCGCATGACTGATAGCGACGCCAGAGCGCGGTTCAACGCGGAGATGGAGCGAACTGCGTTCAGCAGGAAAGCCGTGAGCCGCGCGCCATCGCACGAAGTGTTCTCCACCGCAAAGTTGTGGTTCGGGGAGCGGGGCTACCGCGTGATGCCTTCCGGCCGTCCCAACCAGATCTTCATCATGGGCGGTCCCGAGGGCGCCCTCCCTCGTGTCAACGGGGATATTCTCGCCGTCACCAACGTGGGCAAGAGAAAGGTGACGATGCTGACGTTCAACGCGGTCGGCGAGCGGCTTTCGCAGCACATGGCAATGTTCGTCGACGAGCTGCGCGAGCAGGCCAAGACCGCGAGACGGGAGCCGACAGCTGAGGAGCGCGAGGCGAGCGGCTGATCCAGAAGGCGACGAGCTGACCAGAAATTGTCACGAAGTTGCCATGTCGTGTCACGACCTGACACTACGACGTTATCGCCGGGCTGGGACACTGGTACCGTTGAAACACGCGATAGGTCGGCGCACGAACGGGAGGCACTTCGGATCGGCGCCTGAGCAGCCATACCATGAAGGAGATGTCCATGAGCACCATTCGATCCTTCGGCTCCACCATCGACCGCCGCCAGATGCTTCGCACCGGGCTCGGAGCTGGCGTCGCACTTCCTTTCGGGATCCCGGCGCTCGCCGCCGCCCAGGACCACGATGGCATGGCGACTCCGGAAGGTGGGTACGTCGGCTCCGATCCGAATGCCCCGACGACGGGCAGCGAGGCGCCGACACCGGACGATGTCCGGCCCTTCACCCGGTTCGACCCGATGCTCCGCCAGATCGAGCCGGGTCCGAAGAAGTACTCGATCACCGCGAAGGATCGGACGCTGTACATCGCCCCGGACGTCGCCTACGCGGCCTGGACGTTCAACGGCACCGTGCCGGGTCCGGTGCTGCACGCATTCGAGGGTGACGAGATCGACTTCACCATCGCCGTCGATGAGAGCGCTTCGGTCGCGCACTCTGTCGACTTTCACGCCGCCGAGGGTGATCCTGGCGTGAACTACCAGACGGTCAATCCCGGCGAGGAGTTCAACTGGACGTACACGCCCCGATACCCCGGCGCGTTCATGTACCACTGCGGCACCGCACCGGTACTGATGCATATCGGAGCTGGCATGTACAGCGCCATCATCGTGCGGCCCAAGGATGACTGGCCAACGGAGGCGCAGGAAATCGTGCTGATCCAGAGCGACTTCTACCTGCAGGGTGAAGAGGGCTCTGTCCGTACGATGGACTACAACAAGATGCTCGGCAACGGAAGCATGGATTACACGGCCTTCAACGGCCACACCACCCAGTACGTGGACGAGCCCATCGAGGTCGAGGTCGGCAAGCCGATCCGCATCTTCGTCGTCAACGCGGGTCCGAATGTCCACTGCACGTTCCACGTTGTTGGCGCGATCTTCGACGCGGCCTACTTCAACGCCAACCCGATCAACAAGATCGTGGGACAGCAGTCGATGAGCGTGGGACCTGGCGACGGCATCGCCGTCGAGTTCACGCTCCACGAGCCTGGCGTCTACCCGGCGGTGAACCACGCGTTCGGGCACGCCGCTCACGGTGCGATCGCGTTGCTCAAAGCGATTTAGACGGCTCCGCATCACCGAATCAAACGCACCAGGCCGGGCTCTACCGCCCGGCCTGGTGCGTTCATGCGGACCTTGTGCAGCGAGTTTCAGGCCAATAGCCAGGCACCCGCTCGCTTGGGGTACTTTTCGGCGAAAGCCCGCCGACGCCTGATGCAGCGTGCGTGCCTCTCGTCCGTCGTCGGTGAATAATCCATCGAACATCATCGCCCTACCGACCGCCCGCGAAGCGATGCTCGGATCGTGCGTGACGATCACCGCCACTTCAGCAACCATGTCGCCTGTTGGCATGGCGGCGAGGGGATTCGCAGGGTCGTTGGCGAGCGCGCCGTGCCCAGAACCTGTCATTTCCGGCAATGTCATATCAGCTCCATATCAATCCGAAAAAGGCGGCAAAAGCGCGCGATTTCTGATTTTCGGTTCCCTATAGTGATACCGAGGTTTGGTGCTGACGCGGCTTCATTCATGGCGCGATCCGACCGGACCGATCGAGCTCTGTAGTGTTCAGGAAGGGAGGCCCCATGCCCCACAGCCATCTTCCATCACTCACCCGACGGCGATTCGCCGCTGCATGCAGCGGCGTAACTGCGGCCGCGCTTCTCGCGTCATGTGGCGGCACAGGTGAATCAGTCACCAGCAGCTCCGGCGAGGTCGCCGAACACTCGTTCAAGACCAACTACGAGGCGATGTTCTCTACATTCAAGCCGTCCGAAGAACCGGACGGCGACATGTCTAAGGTGGTCTGGCCAGCGTTCGTCACGTCCGACTCGAAGGAGGTCCAGGAGCTATACGCCTTCCATGTCACCAGTGGCGGGTTGATGCGCTACATCCCGTGCTTCTGCGGCTGCACGGGGAGCGGTCACCGCAACAACCGCGACTGTTACATCAAGGAGGTGCATGCGGACGGCTCGATCACCTTCGACTCAATGGCGCCCACCTGAGGGACCTGCCTGCAGGTCACGCGTGACGTGATCGATATGCTGAACGCGGGTATGCAGCCTCGGGCGATTCGAGCGGCCATCGATGAAAAGTACTCGGCACAGATCGACCTGGCGACGGAGACGCCCTACCCGCCCGAGGGTTTCACCTGGAGCTAACCGGCCTGCGATCCAATAGGCGCGATTGCGATGACTGTCGCAGAGGCGGAAACCCCGGCGCAATCGCTCCTTTTGGTACACTCCAGGGTAAGGAATGGCGCGGAATCGGCCGCCCGCTCGGTTGCATCAGGTTGCCATTCGCAGAAGACTCTCGCCCCAGTAGCTCAGCGGATAGAGCACCCGCCTTCTAAGCGGTAGGTCGCAGGTTCGATTCCTGCCTGGGGTACCTCACTTGCCACCTTCCTGGCGACAAACACACCCAGCAACCGAGTGGCTGAACGTACCAAACCGCGACACCTCGTCACCTCTCCAAACTCTCCATCGTTGCACAATGCGTTGATTACCCGTTTCTTCACCCGCACTCTGGCGCTAATGGTTGATCCGGCACAACGAGACATTTCCTCCGAATATCATGTACAATCTACGCGATGTTTCGTCGAATCAGAGGGGGCAACAGTGCCAAGGATAGAGACGATAAAGGCGACGGAAGCTCCGCCGCCACCGAAGAAGGTGTCGAAGTCGACACAGGAGATTCTCAGCGCGATCAATCGGCTGAAGAAGGATGAAGTTCTGCGTCTCCAGCCGGATTCGGGCAAGAGCATGCGGGGTCTCAAGACATCGGTGGGCAGAATCGCTTCGGGGAACGGCCTCAAGGTCGAGTCGTGGGCCGATCCCGAGCAGGATTACCTCTACGTCCGCAGGACGCAATAGTCTCAGCAGCGCGAACGGGGCCGGCATATGCCGGCCCCGTTTTGCGTTTCGATCATGGAAACCGGTCGCAGCGTTCGTTTCCGAACAATGAGGCTCCTGGAGTGCCCACCCCCCCTGACGGCAACCTCCAGATGAAACAACCTGTGTTCCACGCGCTCCGTTCCGGCTAGAATGCCGGCGGGAGCCTGAGCTCAGGTCCCTCAGCGACCTGGCGCGAACGGAACACCCATTGACAGCACCGAGAAAGATCAATCAGAAAGTCGTCGTTGCGATCGTGTATGTCAGCGCGATGATTCTCAACACGCTGGACTCCACGATCGTGAACGTCGCGCTGTCAACGCTCGCGAAGGAGTTCGGCGTCAGCCCGGCCGCCATCGAATCCGTGGTGATCGCCTACCTGGTGAGCCTCGCGGTCTTCATTCCCGTGTCCGGCTGGGTCGGAGATCGTTTCGGCACCAAGCGGACGTTCATCACCGCGCTCGCCATCTTCACAGGTGCATCTGCCATCAGCGGCTTCGCCGAGACAATGCAGCAACTGATCGCATTTCGCATTCTCCAGGGCGTCGGAGGTGGCATGTTGACGCCCGTCGGCATGGCGATGCTCTACCGCACCTTCCCGCCGCAGGAGCGTATCGGTGTCGGACGGATCCTGATGTTCGCCACCATCCTCGGGCCCGCGCTCGGCCCGATCATCGGCGGAGCGATCCTCGAAGCCTGGTCGTGGCCGTGGATATTCTTCGTCAAGGTGCCGGTCGGCCTTGCTGCTCTCGCCTTCGGGATGGTGTTCCTCGAGGAGCATCGCGAAGAGGACACGGGCGGTTTCGACTTCGCCGGTTTTCTTCTCGGCGGCGCTGGATTCGCCCTGGTGATGTACGCGCTCAGTGAAGGCCCACAGCATGGCTGGAGCTCCTCGCTCATCATCACAACCCTCGTGGCGGGCGTCGTCTCACTCATGCTCTTTGTCGCGACGGAGCTTCGGCGGCCCGAGCCGATGATCCAGCTTCGATTGCTGCGAAACCGGCTCTTTCGCACCACCCTCACGGTGTCGTTCTTCGGCTCGTGTGCGTTCATCGGCGTGCTGTTTCTCGTGCCCCTGTTCCTGCAGGAGGTACTCGGTCTGAGCCCGCTGCAGACGGGTCTCACCACCATGCCGGAAGCGATCGGCGTGGTGACATCGACCCAGCTCGTGGCGCGGATCTATCCGCATGTCGGACCGCGCAGAATGATGTCGGCCGGGCTCGGTGGGGTGGCTGTGGCGATCGTTCTGATGGCATTCATCGATCGCGACACCAGTCTCTGGGTGATCCGATTCCTCATGTTCGCGCTCGGCTCGGGGATGGCGTTCCTCTTCCTGCCCAATCAGGCGGCAAGTCTCGCCACCGTGAGTGCACGAGAGACGGGCCGGGCCACCACGCTGACGAACGTGCAGCGGCAGCTCGGCTCGGCGCTCGGTGTGGCGCTTCTCAGCACCGTCCTGTCGGCCGTTGGCGCCGTGGTAGTGGCGAGCGACGGCACCAGCGAACCGAACCTGGCAGCCTACCGGGCCGCATTCCTCGCGGCGGCACTGCTCGCCGTCATCGGCGCCATTTTCGCGCAGGGCGTCCCCGACCATGAAGCCGCAGAAACCATGGTTCAGCGGGGAGGCCGCGGCCGCCCGGCACGAAAGACCACCGCTACCGCCTGATTGCGTGATCGTCGAGCAGATCCTGGGCGATATCAGGACATCTGTTACCATCCTCCCGGGAAGATCGAAACCAGCTACTGGTTCATTGCACATGGAGGAACGCATGTCGCTCGACATGGATACTACCCGTCGTCACGCCGTAAAGGGAGCGGCCCTCGCCGCTATCGCAGCAGCTACCACCCCCCTCGATTCGCTCGCGCAGCAGGGCTCGCCAGAACCCGTCGGTGCCGATGAACAGGCTGTAGGCACAGTATTGATGCAGATGGCCAAAGGTTTCGCGATGCGCGATGCCGACATGGCCGCCACCGTGTACGCAAAAGACGCCGAGTGGCTCAACGCATTCGGCGATTGGGTCGTCGGTCGTGAAGCGATACACGCCAAGCTGACCGAGCTCTTCAGCCGAGAGAGCGGGTTTGACTCCGGAGAGAACGTCGGCGAGCCGTCAGGCTCGGTCCGAATCATCTCCAACGACGCAGCGGTAGGCTGGACCTATCAGGAGATCGCCAACCAGCAGGTCGGCGAGAACGAGGTCATTCCGCTTCGCAAGAACCACAGTCTCGCCGTGCTGAACCGAACAGGTGGCGACTGGCTGATCGCTGCGCACATGTTCATGGATGAGAACATTATCGAGTAGCCTGCCGGAATCCGTCTCAGTTTCAATGCTGTAAAGAGACCCGTCTCGACCTGACGCGGGGCGGGTGGCCTCCGGCGGTCCGGATCGCCGGGAATCATGCTAGGTTTGTGAAAGACACCGGACGTCCGGCGTTGCTTGCACCACAGCCGTAAGGAGATCCAGCCAGCACCATGCGCGCATTGCTCAGCGTTTCCGACAAGACGGGCATCGAAGCCCTCGCGACCGCGCTCCGCGACCGCGACATCGAGATTCTCTCGACCGGCGGCACAGCGAGCGCCATCAGCGACGCCGGCATCCCGGTGACCTCCGTCGCCGATGTGACCGGTTTTCCGGAGATGCTCGACGGTCGCGTCAAGACGCTGCACCCAGCTGTTCATGGTGCGCTCCTCGCCCGGCTGGAGAAGGACGAGCACCGCCGGCAGATCGACGCTGCCGGCATCACGCCGATCTCCATCCTGGTCGTGAATCTCTACCCGTTCGAACGCACCGTCACTACGCCCGGTGCATCACCGGCAGACATTATCGAGAACATCGACATTGGTGGCCCGGCGATGGTCCGTGCCGGTGCCAAGAACTTCGACCACGTCTATGTCGTGACCAGCCCGGCCGACTACGATGCCTTGCTGCAGGCGCTGGACGCTCCGATACCGGATCAGCAGTCGTTTCGACGCGCGCTCGCCGCGAAAGCCTATGCGCACGTCTCGACGTACGACAGCCTCGTTTCGGAATGGCTACGTGGCGAGGATGATCCTTTCCCTGACGAGCTCACCATCGGGCTTCGACGCGCACTAACGCCCAAGTACGGGGAGAACTCCCATCAGCGAGCGGCGGTGTACACACGTCTGCGCCCAGGAGTGCACGCGCCCGGGCTCCTTGATGCCGAGCAGCTCAAGGGCGACACGCTCTCCTTCAACAACTACCTCGACGCTGACGCGGCCTGGAATGCGGCGCAGCTCTTCGATCGGCCCGCCGTTGCGATCGTCAAGCACACCGTGCCGTGTGGCCTGGCCGTCCGCGAGCGGCTCGCCGATGCCTATCAGGCAGCATTCGAGGGCGACACCGTGTCTGCGTTCGGCGGAATCGTGGCGCTCAACCGCATGGTCGATCTCGACACCGCCCAGCTGATGCGCAAGCTGAAGCTCGATATCATCATCGCTCCCGACTACGAGGCCAGACGCACTTGAACTGCTGCGGAAGAAGAAGGCAACGCGGATACTCCGTCTGCCAAACCGCGCCGGCGCGCGCATCCCGGAGCTCGACGTTCGCCCCGTCGCAGGCGGCCTGCTCGTGCAGGAGCCGGACCTCTCGCGGGAGACAGCCGAGGATTGGCGCGTCGTCACGAAGGTAGAGCCGAGCGAAACCGAGCGGCGTGATCTCGAGTTCGCATGGCGCGTGATACCCGCGATCAAGTCCAACGCCATCCTCTTCGTCCGCGACGAAGCGATCGTCGGACTCGGAGCCGGACAGCCGAACCGCCTCGAGAGCGTCGCGATCGCGGCACGAAAGGCAGGAGACAGGGCCCGTGGAGCGGTGATGGCGAGCGACGCCTTCTTTCCGTTCCCGGACGGCATCCAGCAAGGCATCGAGGCAGGCGTCACGGCGGTGGTGCAGCCGGGAGGGTCCGTCAACGACCAACTCGTGATCGACGCCGCGGACGACGCCGGCATCGCGATGATGTTCACCGGCCGTCGCCACTTCCGTCACTGACCCGGACGTCAAACTGCCCCGGACGGCGCTGCCGTCCGGGGCAGTTCTGCGTTCGAGATGGCACCGCTATCCGAAGATGCGATCGCTCCACCGCTCGGGCTCGCGGATCTCCGGCATCGTGGGCATCGACTCGGGGCCCGCCCACAGCCGCGCGATCGCCTCACGACCGTGCCGCTCAACAATGGCGTTGACGAAGGTCTCGCCCTGGCGATACTGCTCCATCTTCACATTGAGACCGGTAAGCTGCGCGAAGAGCTTCTCACCTGTGGAGCGCTGCTTCTGGCGCTCCTCGAACCGCTTCGAGATGAGATCGTAGGTCGGCAGCAGGTCTCGACCCACCGCGTTCATCACATGGTTCGAGTATCCCTCGATGACCGTCATGAGTGCCTGCATCTCGGTGAAGAGCTCCCGCTGCTCGCCATTCATGAACGACTCGATCCAGCTGCCGGCATCGTCCCCGTCACCGTTTCTGCCCTCGCGCATTCGCTTGAGCAGCACCTTCACGCCATCGACGCCCTGTCGGAGGTATTCCGCATCCTGCCGCATGAACCCCATGTATCGCTCGAGCAACCCGTTGAAGTGCTCGCGCACCCACGGGTAAGCTTCGAACTCGAACGCGTGCGTCGTCTCGTGGAGAGCGAGCCACATCCGGAAGTCGTCTCTGGGCAGGTCGAGCTTCCGCTCGATTCCTCGGATGTTCGGCTCTACATAGTACAGCTTGCCCGAGCTCACCGGTTCGCGGCCGAGCAGGGCGAGGTCGTACTGCCCGAGGACGCGCTTTGCCATGTACCCGAGAAGCAACCCGATCTCGGAACTGAGCACCGTCTGGTTGACGCCACCCATGAACTTCGAGACGACGTTACGGCTCCGTCCCGGTCCTGCGTCGAGGTCTTCGATCGGTGCGAACATGCGCTGGAACCCGGCGAGGTTCGCATGGATCCAATCGACCCGATCGAACGCGTAGGTCTCCCGCGCGCTCTCCGGCAGCGTCGTCTGCGTGTACTCCGTGATGAGTGGCACGCAGGCTTCCACGAGCCGCGCGTAGGCCGCCGACAGCTCGGCACGCTCGGTGGCGGTCAGCGCGTTTTCCTTGTTCATGTTCAGGGCAATGTCGAGTGCGCGCTGCCAGTTCACCATTCCCTCAGGTCGATCGGTCGCAGCGAACTCCTGCACCCGCTTTCCTGCCCACACGAGCGCGGCGGCGCCGACCACGACGCCGGCGGCCATCGCTGACCGACCTCCGCTCTGTGGGCCATTGTTGTTAGCCATAGTTCACCTTCGCTGCAACGAATCTGTCGCTCTTCAGGACCTGCACAGCTGCGCGGCCGGCGACTCCTGCAAGCGTACACCAGCATCCGTGGCCTGTACGTGACACGGCAGCGTAGCACGCGCTCCGAACCAACAGGCGCGCGGCCGCGTTGCCATCGTATCCTTGTGCTCTTGCACGGCTCAGGAGGACGATCCCCACGATGTTCGATCCGGTCGCCAACCATTTCCATCCATTGCTATCCGAGCGCGATACGCTGCTTCCCGAAGACGCCTCCACGCTGCTCTTCGGCGCGGACGGCACCGAACGTGTCGTCGCGATCGAGCCGCACGGATCGAACGAGGTCGTCCTTTTCAAGCACACCTCACGCGGGCGAACGGAGACGGAACGTCGCGTGACGAGCCCGTGGTTGCTCTCGAGCGACCTCCGTCCGTTCCGAGGGCGCGGAGACGCAGACGTCGCCGAGCTCCGTGGCCGGCATCCATTCAGGTTCCTCGTTACGTTCGCGTCGTGGGAAGCGTACCGGTCGGCGACGAACCAGGAAGGAATCGACCGGGATATCGTCATCGGACCACAGTCGCTGACCGGTCAATTCCAGATGCGGTCCGGATTGACGCTCTTCAAGGGGATGGAGTATGCCGATCTGCGACGCATGCAGATCGACCTCGAAACGCTGACGCTCGACCCGTCCGAACCGGACGCGGGCATCATCATGGTCTCGATACGGCAGGGGGGTCACGAAGAGGTTCTTGTGCGCGAATCGACCGAGGCGGAATTGCTGGAGCGCCTGAACCAGGTCATCACGCGTCTCGATCCGGACGTCATCGAGGGCCACAACATCAATCGGTTCGACATGCCCTACCTGGTGCACCGGGCACGCGTGGCGGGCGTCCCACTGCGGTTCGGGCGCAACGGGTCCGCGCCTCGCATTATCGAAGGCTTCCGCCGACAGCAGCAGGTGTTCATTCATGGACGCCACGTCATCGACACCTATACCCAGATCCAGCGGTTCGATGTCGCCGGGAAGCTGAGCAGGTACGGACTCAAGGACGTCATTCGCGACATGGGTCTCGAGCGCGAAGATCGCACCTTTGTCGACCGCACGGCGATTGCCGAAATGTGGCGCAGCGGCGAGCGAGCGCGAGAGCGCCTTGCCGCATATGCCATGGACGACGTGCGGGATGTCGATATGCTGTCACGGGTGATCATGCCGACTGAGTTCTACCAGGCACAGATGCTGCCGATGTCGTACCAGCGCTCGGCATCGACGGGCACAGGCAAGAAGATCGACGATTTGATGCTGCGCTCCTACCTTGCCGCCGGCCATAGTATCCCCCGCCCCGCCCCCGGACGACCGTATCCCGGCGGCTACGTCGACCTGGTCCGAAGCGGTTCCTTCGGTCCGGTGGTGAAGTGCGATGTCGAGAGTCTGTATCCCTCGATCATGATCCGCGAGTCGATCGCGTCCGAGAACGACGTCCTGAGCGCCTTTCCCGTGCTCCTGCGCGACCTCACCCGGCGACGTATCGAGGCGAAACGGAGAGTGGAAACGACCAGCGGCGAGGAGCGGGCGACCTGGAACGGGTTGCAGGGCAGCTTCAAGATTCTGATCAACTCGTTCTATGGCTACCTTGGCTTTGGTGCCGGATCGTTCAATGACTATCAGGCAGCAGAACACGTCACCATGCAAGGTCAGAACCTGATCCAGGATGTAGTTCGGCATTTGCGGGAACTCGGCGCCGTGCCGATCGAGGTCGACACAGATGGCGTGTACTTCTCACCGCCGGACACCGTCGGTACCGAAGAGCAAGAGAAGGCGTTTATCCAGGACATCAGTGACCGCCTGCCGGAAGGGATACACCTGGCCCACGACGGACGCTTCCAAAGGATGCTTTCGCTCAAGATCAAGACCTATGCTCTGATGGACTACGACGGCTCGGTGCTGCTCACGGGAAGTGCGCTCCGCAGCAGATCGCTGGAGCGCTGCTTCCAGACCTTCATCCGCGTCGCCGCACGAGCCTTTCTCGAAGACGACAAGGGACAGGTGCGAGCGCGTTACTTTGAGTTGGCAGAGGCGCTCCAGAAGCGGACGCTGCCGGTCGAGGAAATCAGCCAGTGGACGATGCTGCGGCAGGACCGAATCGGCAATCGAACGCGGATCAAGGCGCTCCTCGACAGGACACCGGGTCGTTGGCGATATGGCGAGCGCGTGGAGATCTACGAGCGAAACGACGGTACGCTCGGATTCGCGGCCGACTACAACCACGACGAGAACTCGCTGTTTTTGCTCCGCAGACTGCGCGAGGTCGCCGAGCGCTACAGGCCGCTGTTCCCGGACGATGCCGAGTTCGAAGCAGCCTTCCCGCTGATCAAGCCAACGTCAAACATTGCGTTGGCACGGGAACGAAAGCCGACGCGGCAGCTCCGCCTCGTGTAGCGGCGCGAAACGACGGCCCAAAGGCGCTATGAGGGCGAACACAACAAAGCCCACAGGCAATAGCCTGTGGGCTTGAATCTCCTCGATCCTGGTAGCGGGGGAAGGATTCGAACCTCCGACCTTTGGGTTATGAGCCCAACGAGCTGCCACTGCTCCACCCCGCGACAAGACGATGCGGGGCGCCCGCGGCGGCCTCGCCTCCCATGGCGTCGCCGCCACAGTACTCTCCGGCGCTGTACCGGGTCACGACCGGGTTCGGGATGGGACCGGGTGGAGCCAGTACGCTCTCGGCCACGGGCACCCCGCATCGTCTCTGCGTGGGGTCGTTCGACCCCTCCGCGCCCACCACGAAGACCGGCAGAGCCGGGAGGAAACCCGCCTCGACCATTAGGACGCGTCAGCTCCAGTCGGTTGCCCGCTGTCCACCTCGCGCCTATCAACCCGGTGGTCTGCCGGGGGTCTCTCAAGCCCGAAGGCTCTGGGATGTCTCGTCTCGGGGCCGGATTCCCGCTTAGATGCCTTCAGCGGTTCGCCATTCCGAACGTTGCTACCCAGCCATGCCGGTTGTCCGACAACTGGCGCACAAGCGGTTCGTCCATCCCGGTCCTCTCGTACTAGGGACGGCCCCCCTCACACATCCTACGCCCACAGCGGATAGAGACCGAACTGTCTCACGACGTTCTGAACCCAGCTCGCGTACCGCTTTAATGGGCGAACAGCCCAACCCTTGGGACCTTCTCCGGCCCCAGGATGCGACGAGCCGACATCGAGGTGCCAAACCCTGCCGTCGATATGAACTCTTGGGCAGGATCAGCCTGTTATCCCCGGCGTAGCTTTTATCCGTTAAGCCACGGCCCTGCCACTCGGTACCGTGGGATCACTAGGCCCGACTTTCGTCCCTGCTCGGCGTGTCAGCCTCGCAGTCAAGCTCCCTTGCTGCCCTTACGCGCTCCAGCCGATTGCCATCCGGCTTGAGGGAACCATTGGGCGCCTCCGTTACGCTTTGGGAGGCGACCGCCCCAGTCAAACTCCCCACCAGCCGCGGTCCCCTGCCAGGAATCTGGCCCGGGTGAGAACACAAACACCGGCAGGGTGGTATTTCACCAGCGTCTCCGGCCCCACTGGCGTGGAACCTTCACCGACTCCCACCTATCCTGCACAACCGGCGTCCGTGTCCAACGACAAGTTGGAGTAAAGCTGCACGGGGTCTTTTTGTCCTGCTGCGGGTCACCGGCATCTTCACCGGTCCTTCAATTTCGCCGAGTCCGCCGTCGAGACAGCGCCCAGATCGTTCTACCTTTCGTGCGGGTCGGAACTTACCCGACAAGGAATTTCGCTACCTTAGGACCGTTATAGTTACGGCCGCCGTTTACCGGGGCTTCGGTTCGCCGCTCGCACGCCTCCCCTTAACCTTCCGGCACTGGGCAGGTCTCAGCCCGTATACGTCCACGCTCATTCGCGTTTGCACGGACCGGTGTTTTTGGTAAACAGTCGCCTGGGCCTGGTCACTGCGGCCCCCTCGAGCTCCACGGGCATGCCGCTTCACCCTACCGGGGCGCCCCTTCTCCCGAAGTTACGGGGCCAATTTGCCGAGTTCCTTGACGACGGTTCTCTCGTCCACCTTGGTATGCTCTACCAGCCCACCTGTGTCGGTTTGCGGTACGGGCACCACCAACCTCGCTAGAGCCTTTTCTCGCCAGTCCAGCCTCAATCCGTCCGGTGCCGGCCCGCAGGCCACACCTTCCACTCACCTCTCGGTCATCGCCCCGGGGGATTTGCCTCCCGGAACTCCCTACCAGCTTGGAGGGCATCGCTGCCCCCGGACCTAGCTCCCTGGATCGCCCATCACTCAAACGGTTGGCGGTGGGGCCGGAATCTGAACCGGCTGTCCATCGCCTGCGCGTTTCCGCCTCGGCTTAGGCCCGCCTCACCCGCAGTTGATAAGCATCGCTGCGGAACCCTCGGGCATTCGGTGGGGAGGTTTCTCACCCCCCTCTCGCTACTCATGCCAACATTCGCACTCGTCACCGCTCCAGGTCGCCTTCCAGCTCCCCTTCTCGGCTGATGACGACGCTCCCCTACCATGGCTTGCGCCATCCGCGGCTTCGGTGCCAGACTTGAGCCCCGGTGGATTGTCGGCGCCGCCGCGCATCGACCAGTGAGCTATTACGCACTCTTTCAAGGATGGCTGCTTCTAAGCCAACCTCCTGGTTGTCTCTGCGCCGCGACTACCTTGCCCACTTAGTCTGGACTTCGGGACCTTAGCCGGCGGTCTGGGCTGTTTCCCTCTCGACCATGGAACTTAGCTCCCACGGTCTCACTCCGCACTCCGCCTCACCGGCATTCGACGTTTGACTCGGGTCAGTAAGCGGGAAGCCCCATCACCGAATCAGTGCGCTACCTCCGGTGCGGCCCTCAAGCGCGGGCTGTACCTAAATACATTTCGGGGAGAACCAGCTATCTCCGGGTTCGCTTGGCATTTCACCGCTACCCACAGGTCATCCCAGCCTTTTGTAACAGACTCGGGTTCGGGCCTCCACGTGCGTATTCCGCTCGCTTCACCCTGCCCATGGGTAGATCACCCGGTTTCGGGTCAGCTGCATGCGACTCGTCGCCCGTTAAGACTCGCTTTCGCTCCGGCTCCACCTGTCCGCTGGCTTAGCCTCGCCACATGCACCTACTCGTTGGCTCATTCTACAAAAGGCACGCCGTCACCCCGCATGGGGGCTCCGACCGGCCGGAAGCACACGGTTTCAGGATCTGTTTCACTCCCCTCGGCGGGGTGCTTTTCACCTTTCCCTCACGGTACTGGTGCACTATCGGTCGTCTCAGGTATTTAGCCTTGGGCCGTGGGCGGCCCCGCTTCCCACCGGATTTCTCGTGTCCGGTGGTACTCACGCTCATGTCCCACACGGCCCGACCCCGGTTCGCCTACGGGACTCTCACCCGCTTCGGTCGCCCGTTCCAGCAGCGTTCCGCTCCCGGTGTCGGTCCCTGCGAGGCCTCTGCTGTGGCCTCCAGACATCGCGTTCAACCCCGCACGCGCATCGGCAGCAGCCTTTCACGCACGCACGGTTTGGGCTCCTCCCGGTTCGCTCGCCGCTACTACGGGAATCCTCTCTTGTCCTCGGGGTACGTGAGATGTTTCAGTTCCCCCGGTTCCCTCCGCGTTGCCGCGGTCCCGCCCTTCGGCGGGGGGTTGCCCCATTCGGAGATCGTCGGGTCGCCGGTTGCCAGCACCTCACCGACGCGTTTCGCCGCGTGGCCACGTCCTTCATCGGCCTGTGACGCCTAGGCATCCACCGTGTGCTCATCTTCCGGGTTTCGCCCCGGTGCTCTCATGTGCCGTCTTCGTGGTGCGCGCGGAGAGCCCCAATCGGTGCCTCCACGCTCGCAACGCCAGTGGCGTCACTCTCCGTTATCAATGTCCATCCCACAGTCGCCGTGGAGCCGCGGGGACTCGAACCCCGGACCTCCGCCGTGCAAGGGCGGCGCTCTCCCAGCTGAGCTACGGCCCCCTTCTTCCGAAGGTGGGCGCGCCTGGACTCGAACCAGGGACCTCGGCCTTATCAGGGCCGCGCTCTCACCACCTGAGCTACGCGCCCGGCGCTGTGGCACTCGGCAGCCTCCCGCAGGATGCTGTGCCGAAGACGAAGCAGACCCCCCAAGCCCAGACCCGGTCACCGGGTCTCCGCGCCACCCCTGGCGTCCCTGCCGGGCCCCGCACGCGCCATGCGCGTGGGGTCGCCCCGGGACCGGTGCCCAGAATGTGCCGCCTCACCAACCACGGTGCTCAACCATCGGGATGATTCCCTAGAAAGGAGGTGATCCAGCCGCAGCTTCCGCTACGGCTACCTTGTTACGACTTCGTCCCAATCACCAGCCCCACCCTCGGCGGCTGCGCCCGCAAGCGGTTCGCCCACCGACTTCAGGTGTTGCCGGCTTTCATGACGTGACGGGCGGTGTGTACAAGGCCCGGGAACATATTCACCGCAGCAATGCTGATCTGCGGTTACTAGCGACTCCAGCTTCACGCGGGCGAGTTGCAGCCCGCGATCCGAACTGAGACGCGGTTTCTGGGATTCGCTCCCCCTCGCGGGTTGGCTACCCTCTGTCCGCGCCATTGTAGCGTGTTTGTCGCCCAGGGCGTAAGGGCCATGCTGACTTGACATCATCCCCACCTTCCTCCGGTTTGCCCCCGGCAGTCTGGCCAGAAAATCACAACTGACCATAAGGGTTGCGCTCGTTGCGGGACTTAACCCAACATCTCACGACACGAGCTGACGACAGCCATGCAGCACCTGTGCACCACCCTCGAAGGCCGCTCCGGTTTCCCGAAGCCTGCAGGTGCATGTCAAGCCCTGGTAAGGTTTTTCGCGTTGCGACGAATTAAACAACACGCTCCGCCGCTTGTGCGGGCCCCCGTCAATTCCTTTGAGTTTTAGCCTTGCGGCCGTACTCCCCAGGCGGCAGACTTCCCGCGTTAGCTCCGGCACGGAGGGGGTCAAGTCCCCCCACGCCTAGTCTGCATCGTTTACTGCGTGGACTACCGGGGTATCTAATCCCGTTCGCTCCCCACGCCTTCGTGCCTCAGCGTCAGGTCCGGCCCAGCTGGCCGCCTTCGCCACGGGTGTTCCTCCCGATCTCTACGCATTTCACCACTACACCGGGAATTCCACCAGCCCCTGCCGTCCTCAAGCCTGCCCGTCCCCGACGACCCTCCCCGGTTGAGCCGGGGGCTTTCACGCCGGGCGCGGCAGGCCGCCTGCGCACGCTTTACGCCCAGTAACTCCGGACAACGCTCGGCCCCTACGTATTACCGCGGCTGCTGGCACGTAGTTAGCCGGGCCTTCCTCCGTGGGTACCGTCAGTGCTTCGTCCCCACGAACAGCGGTTTACACCCCGAAAGGCGTCATCCCGCACGCGGCGTTGCTCCGTCAGGCTTGCGCCCATTGCGGAAAATTCCTTGCTGCTGCCTCCCGTAGGAGTCGGGGCCGTGTCTCAGTCCCCGTGTGGCTGATCGTCCTCTCAGACCAGCTACCGATCATCGCCTTGGTAGGCCGTTACCCCACCAACCAGCTAATCGGACGCAGGTGCCTCGTGCGCCGGCCCGAAGACCTTTCCTCACGCCCCCTACCCGGGACGCGAGCACATCCGGAATTACCCCGCGTTTCCGCGGGCTACCCCCGTGCGCACGGCAGCTTCCCCACGTGTTCCTCACCCGTCCGCCACGTGAGCCACCCGAAGGTGACCCCGTTCGACTTGCATGCATTAGGCACGCCGCCAGCGTTGATCCTGAGCCAGGATCAAACTCTCCACCAAGTTGCGTCGTTTGTCACTGTCTCTCCAACCCCGACCGATCGCCACCGGCCTTCGCTGGGGTCAGCCAGTCTCTGTCTCACCTGGTCTGGCTTGGGTCCACCGAGAGTCTCCCCTCGGCGGTCTGCTCCGTCTTTCGCACACCACCTTCCGGTAGCCTGCCTGCTTGTCAATGTGCTTGGTTCCGAACATGGAACCACCCCGCTTGGCGGGGCGATCTCTCCCGATACTCCTGCCTTTCGGCGAGAGCGCTTACTGGTTGTCCAGTTCGCTTTCGGAAGAGCTCCTTTCTGTGTCGCGCTCGGGTTTCGAGCGCCAGACAAGTCTATCCGACCCGTCCGCCCCTGTCAAGGAATCCGTTCGGGCGGCTTCGAGCACCTCTCGGTGCTGTCTCCGCCTCCCGGCCCGTTCCGGGGGGCGCTCTCTCGAGCGCTCGTGAACTATACGGGTCACACGATGGGCTGTCAAGGGAATCCAGCGGTCAATCATGAAATCATCTCCGATGCGGGCGCCGGTGATGGGCTAAACCCCCGACTGCGCCTCGGTATTGGTCCTGGTTGCAGCCTTGGCCTATGGGCAGGTCGCCCGGCCATCCCTATAATCGGGGCATTGCAGCTCGCTGCGCCCATCCTCCTGCTCGTTGTGAAAGGACCGCCATGAACCGCCGGCCAACCATCGGCATCACCCCCACACCGTCCACGTCGCATTTCGACCATGGCGACTTCTATCGCTACTGCCTCTCGGATACGTATGTGAAATCGGTGTGGCAGGCGGGCGGCATCCCGGTCATCGTTCCATGGGTCGGAGACGATCCAACGGTCGTCCTCGACGCGCTCGATGGGATCATCCTCAGCGGAGGTGGCGATATCGATCCCGAGCACTTCGAGCAGGATCGCCATGAGGAGACAGGCGGTGTTGACGAAGGCAGGGACGCCTTCGAGATCGCCTTGATGCGCGAAGCGGCAAAGCGCGACTTCCCGACGCTCGCCATCTGCCGTGGCATCCAGGTCATGGGGGTGGCGTTTGGCGGCTCACTCCACCAGCACGTGCCCGCGGTGACATCCGGCGAGGTCGTACACGCGCAGCAGAAGGCCGGCTTCACACAGCACGAGCCATCACACCGCGTTACGCTCGAGAACCTGCCGAACCCGGTGAGCGAGCTGCTCGGCAAGGATGAGCTCATGGTGAACTCCTTTCATCATCAGTCACTTGATGCCGTGCCCTCCCCACTGCGTATCGCGGGACGTGCTGAAGACGGCACCATCGAGGCGGTCTGGCATCCCGGCATGTCGTTCGGCATCGGCCTCCAGTGGCACCCGGAGATGCTTGCGCTGAACTTCAAGGACCACGCGGTCTTCTTCACCGGTCTGGTCGAGGCCAGCAGGAAACCGGTCGCCGCTGCGGACTGACCAGCAGATGCACATGCAAAAAACGGCGGCGGATCGCAATGATCCGCCGCCGTTCGTCTTTGCGCGGTCTTCCGACTATGCCACCGTCTGCGCTGGCTCAAGGGCTCCCGCGGTGCTCGCGTTGTCAGGCTCGAAGTGTTTCGCTCGCTCTGAGAACTCCTCCGGCATGGCCGCCTTGAGCACATCGTCCATCGTCTCGGCCAGCACGAACGTCATGTCCTTGTGGAGCTCCTCGGGGAGCTCATCCAGGTCGACCTCGTTCCGCTTGGGCAGGATGAAGGTCGTGATGCCGGCCCGCTGAGCCGCCAACGCCTTCTGCTTGATGCCACCGACGGGCAGCACCTGCCCACGCAGCGTGATCTCGCCGGTCATCGCGACATCGTCGCGCACCGGCACACCGGAAAGCAGCGACACCAGCGCCGTCGTCATCGCCGTGCCGGCCGACGGGCCGTCCTTCGGGGTCGCGCCGGCGGGCACGTGCAGATGAATGTCCGAGCTCTCGTAGAACCGCGGATCGAGTCCGAGATCCTTGGCGCGCGATCGCACGTAGGCCATCGCCGCAGAGGCGGACTCCTTCATCACGTCCCCGAGCTGCCCGGTGATCGTCATCGAGCCTCGACCCGCCATTCGCGTCGCCTCGATGAACATGATGTCGCCGCCGAAACCGGTCACCCCGACACCGATCGAGACACCGGGGAGCGCCGTGCGGGCCGCGCGTTCCTCGTAGAAGAATCGCGGCCGACCCAGGAACTCCCGGATCTGCGGCTTGCCGATTCGCTCGGGAATCTCCTCGCTGGAGGCCAGCTTCGTCGCCAGCTTCCGCGCAACGGTGCCGATCTCACGCTCGAGGTTGCGGACTCCGGCTTCCCGCGTGTAGTGCTGAATGATCTCCATCAGCGCCTCGTCGTCCCACTCGACGCTGACATCCCTGAGCCCGTTCGCCTTCATCTGCTTCGGCACCAGGTAGCGCCGGGCGATGTTCTTCTTGTCTTCATCGGTGTACCCACTGAGCTCCAGGATCTCCATCCGGTCACGCAGTGGCGCCGGAATCTGATCGATGAAGTTCGCGGTGGCAATGAACATCACCTGCGACAGATCGAACGCAACGTCCAGGTAGTGATCGCGGAACGTGTCGTTCTGCTCCGGGTCGAGCACCTCCAGCAGCGCCGACGACGGGTCACCCCGCCAGTCGCTGCCGAGCTTGTCGACCTCGTCCAGCACGAACACCGGATCCTTGGAACCGGCACGGCGAATCGCCTGGATGATCCGGCCCGGCATCGCGCCGACGTACGTCCGCCGGTGCCCACGAATCTCGGACTCGTCCCGCACGCCGCCGAGTGACATCCGCGTCACCTCGCGCCCAAGCGCCCGGGCGATCGACTGTGCCAGGCTCGTCTTGCCGACGCCTGGCGCACCGACGAAGCACAGGATGGGCTCGCGATGCACGAGCGGCTCTTCCTCGGTCGCGGCGTCCTGCTTCAGCTTGCGGACAGCGAGGTACTCCAGAATGCGGTCCTTGATCCGGTCGAGGCCGTAATGGTCCTCGTCCAGGATTTCCCGCGCCTTTCGTATGTCGATCTCGCCCTCGGTCGTAACGTTCCATGGCAGGGACGTCAACCAATCGAGGTAGGTCTTGATCACGCCGTACTCGGCAGCGGCTGGCGGGAGCTTGGAGAGGCGGTCCAGCTCGCGCCGGGCCTCCTTCTCGGCCTCCTCCGGCATGCCGGCGGACTCGATCTTCTCGCGAAGCTCGCGGACCTCTGCTTCGGTCTCGCTGTCCTCGCCGAGCTCCTTCTGGATCGCCTTCATCTGCTCGCGCAGGAAGTACTCCCGCTGCGACTTGGACATCTCGTCCTGGACATCGGTCTGGATCTTCCGACCCAGCTCGAGCACATCGAGCTCCTTGGTGATGAAGGCATTCAGCTCGCGCAGCTTCTCGGTCACCGAGTCGATCTCGAGGAGCCGCTGGCGCTCTTCCGCCTCCATCCGAAGGTTCGAGGCGATCAGGTAGACGAGGTGCTTCGGGTCGTCATCAACGTTCAGCGCCGCAGTCACGAGTTCTTCCGGCAGGTGTGGCACCAGGCCCACCAGCCGCTGGAACAGGTCGATGGCGTTGCGAGAGAGTGCCTCGAGCTCGACAGATGCCTCATCCGGCTCTGGCACGCGTACCACGCGCGCCTTGAGGAACGGCTCCTCCTGCACGACCTCGAGGACCTTCATCCGATCCACGCCCTGCACCGCCAGTCGCACCGTGCCGTCAGGCACACGCATCATCTGATGGATCGTGGCGATGGTGCCGACCTCGAGAATGTCGTCCGGACCGGCGTTTTCGTTCTCAGCGTCCTTCTGCAGGACCATCGCAACCGTGCGATCGCCAGACATCACATCATCGATCAGCCGCAGCGAGCGCGGTAGCGCCGCCGCTAAAGGAACGAGCGTTTGCGGGAAGACGACCGTGCCCCGCAGGGGCAGCAGCGGAAGAACGAGCTCGTCGGTGTCGTCCGTCTCGGGTCCGGCAACCTCCGGTTTCATCTCACCCGCACCGGAGGTGGTGTCCTCCGGCGTTACCTGCTCGTCGACCACCTCGGTCTCAGAGTTCGTTCGTGTGTTCAGTTCATCTTGTGTCATGAATTGGTCTCACCTTCATCCGCACCCGATTGCCCCCGCTGGCGAACCTCCACGGTTCGCGGCCGCCGCCGCGGCAGTGAGACACTCAGAAGACCGTTACGGTAATCGGCGGTCGTCTCGTCCCAATCGATCTCGAACGGGATCACGACCTCCGCGATGAACGGCCCGAACGGAATGCGGGCTTCGTAGTACGACAGGCACTGGTCAGTTGACGGGCGCTGGCGAACGCCTCGAATCACGAGCACGTCGCCCTCCACAACCACCTCGATATCGTCACCCTGCATGCCAGCGATCTCGGCAACGACCTCGAACGAATCCACGGTCGAATACACATCGAGCGCCGGTCGCCACACCTGCAGCGACCGCGTGCTGGCAGATCGGTGTCCCGATACCAGGCTCCGCACCACATCGTCGATATCGGTTGGCCTTCGCGTCGACTGGCGCGCCCGGCCACGACGGATCACGATCATGATTCCTCCACAGTCAATCCGAATGAGTCAGCACCGATCACAATCGACGCAGCGCCTTCTCGATTACTCGTTCTATTATAGCAACCGATGCAACTCTCTGCTACGGACTGTATCAACTCTTGTCATTTCAATGCAGCAATTCCGCTGGGTGCCCACCAGACTTCACCAAAACCAGCGCAACCACAGCCCAAAGGAGCACGGAACCGAGTAGCCATCGGTCCCGCAGGAGAAGTCCCTCCGGGCTGCCGCCAAGACCGCGGCCGTATATCAGGAACAAATAGCGGAAGATCGCGAAGGCCACGAACGGCACGGTAAAGAGCATCGAATCGTTTCGCGGCGTGCTGGTCGAGACCACGGTATACACCGCATACGTCACCAGCGCGCTGACCGCGGTGATCCCGACGAGCTGGTCGAGCAACTGGGACGTGTACCCCTGCAACGCTGCCCGATGCCGCGCCGCGCTGTCCCCCAGCGAGACACTCTCGGCCCTGCGCTTCCCGAAGCCGAGGAAGAGCGCCAACAGGAATGTGCAGAGCAGGAGCCACGGGGAAATCGGCACGTCGACGGCGATGGCCCCACCGACGGCTCGCATTACGAAGCCGATGGCAATCACCGTCACGTCGAGAATGGGAATGCGCTTGAACCAGACGGTGTAGGCCACCATCATCGCGATATAGGCGCCGATAATCCCGCCAAGCAGCACATGGACAAGCGACCCGACCACGAGTGCGATCACCACGAGCACGATGCTGAAACGGATGGCCACCCGCTCCGACACATCCCGCGCTGCGACAGGTCTCAAGCGCTTATCGGGATGCAGCCTGTCGGCGTCCACGTCGCGAAGATCGTTGAACGCATACACCGCGGCACTCGCGAGAACAAACGCCACCAGGGCGGCAGCAGCCTCTGCGACGGCGCGCGGCTGGTTCGCCGCTTCCGCGAACACGAGTCCCGCCAGCACCACGGCGTTCTTCACCCACTGCTGCGGGCGGGTGAGCCTCAAAAGCGCAGCGGCGGTCCGCATTGACATGCGCCGCGCTACCGCCGGGTGAGATGAGTCGATCACGCACGCCTCCTTCCAGCCGTCATCATCGCACGCCGGCACGGTGCGTGGCCGCGTAGACGAACCCCTGGTTCAGAGCGATCACGCCGCCGTGAATCGAAACCGATACGACATCGGCAGGCGGGAGGGCAAGCCCAGACGTGGCTACACGGGCCGCATGCACAAGCACGCTGCGACCCTGCGAGAAAGGCTCCCGTTGACCGCCATTTGGACATCACTTGGAAGTCCAGAGTGATCTGAGACGGACATATCGGTCCCGGAGACAGGTCCTCATGCCACGTGAGCCGACTCTTGGTAACCCTTTCGCGGAGTGTAGCGCTGAGCATTTGCGCCACCCTTGCGGTTTGACACCCATGTTTCGAAACGGGGATAATCGCCCGTAGTTTGCCTGTTCTCCCCCTCACAGCGTGCACGGGTGGAGACGCCGAGTGGGGAGTCACCGTGAGCGTCCAGACGTCGAACGTTTTTGAAGCCATGCGCGAGGACCTGGATCTCGTCCGGGACAGAGTGGCTGAAGCCGCCCATATAGACTTCCCTATCGTCTCCGGCATGGTCAGCGACATCGTGCAGGCAGGCGGCAAAAAACTCCGCCCGCTGCTTCTCCTCCTGGCTGGCAAGGCGTTCTCCTATGACCGTGATCGCCTTGTCACCGCTGCGGCGGGTGTCGAGCTCCTCCACACCGCGTCACTCGTTCACGACGACAGCATCGACCGCGCCGCGATCCGTCGCGGCAAGCCGACGCTCAACTCAAAGCTCAACACTGGCTCGGTGATCCTCATCGGCGACTTCCTCTTCGCTCAAAGCGCAATCCTCGCCGCCGCAACAGATAGCACTCGCGTCGTGTCGATCTTCGCGTCGTCGCTCGGCGACATCTGCGACGGTCAGCTGCGCGAGATGTTGAGCGCCCACATCCTCCAGCAGGATCGCGAGGATTACCTGAAGCGGATTTTCGGCAAGACGGCATCACTCTTCGCCGGCGCGGCTGAGATGGGCGCGGTGCTCGGCGGCGCCGACGAGCCGGACGTTCAGCAGATCCGCGGATTCGGCTCCGACATCGGCATGGCGTTCCAGATCATCGACGATGTGCTCGATCTCCGCAGCGACTCGAGGGATCTCGGCAAGCCAGCCGGCAACGACCTGCGCCAAGGTGTCGTGACGCTGCCGACCATGCTCTTCGCTGAGACGTTCCCGGCGGGTTCGAACGAGCTGGAAACGCTGGAACGCGTCGTGGTCGGCGACGAGACCGACAACACGGTCATCGATGGGATCGTCGACGCCATTCGCGAGTCCGGTGCCCTCGAGCGGGCGTCCGACGTTGCGGCAACATACATCGAGAGCGCCACCGCACGGCTCAACGTGGTCGAAGATTTCGAGACCCGCAGCCAGCTGCAGGAGCTGCTCGACATGACCGTTTCTCGTTCAGCCTGATCCCTCTGTACAGAAGTGAAATGCAACAACGCCGGCTCTCAGGGCCGGCGTTGTTGCATTTGCGTCACCATTCGCTGGTGGTGTGCTACTCAGCCTTCCAGATCCCCTGATTGCCATGGCGCGACGGGATAGCAAGCGCGTCCGCAAACCTCGACTCGAATCTCGTCGCGTCGACGGCAGTCGCAACATGAATCCGCCCTGAACCGACTACCGTCGTCGAGCCCTGCCGCTCATGGTCCGTCGCTACCACAATCTCGCCGGAGCGCGTCTCGACGAGCGACCTGTCCAGGGCGACGGCCATTGCAAGCGGATCGTGCAGGTAGAAGCCATCCATTCCGCGCTCCGAAAACGTGCGCTCCGCTATGCGCCGTGCGAGACCCGCTACCGAACCGCCGGAGGGTTCGATCGCTGCCCACTGCTCGCGGGTAAGCACCGTTTGGTGGGTCACATCGAGCCCCACGGCAACTGCGTCGACCCAATCCGCCGAGAAGACTTGTGCGGCGGCATGTGGGTCAGCGTAGGCGTTGAACTCGGCATGCGGCGTGACGTTGCCGGCTACGGAAAACGCCCCTCCCATAACGACCAGCGACCGCACCTGTCGCGCGAGCGCAGGACGAAGGCTCAACGCGATCGCGATGTTGGTGAGGGGTCCGGTTGCAACGATTACCAGCTCGCCGGCGTGACGATCCGCCGCGTCGAGGATCGCCTGGATGCCATTGATACCCGACTCCGGGGCCCGGCCCTGCTCGAGCTCCACACCGCCGAGGCCGTTCTCGCCATGGACGTGCGCGGCGTTCCGATAGGTCACCGCCAGCGGACGGCTCGCTCCGCGGTGAACCGGAATCGAGTCCGCGCCGAGATAGGAAAGCACGCGGCGCGTGTTGTCGGTCGCGAGATCGACATTGACGTTCCCCGCAACCGTGGTGATGCCGAGCAGCACCGCGCCGGCGCGGACGGCGAAGGCGATCGCCAGCGCGTCATCGACACCGGTGTCGACATCAAGCAGCATCGGCGGGGCGGCAAGCACCGCGCTAGTCATCGGCTCGGGAGGATGTGGCGGCAACTGCTTCCTCCCAAGGCGACACCGGCGGTGTCTCCGTCATCTGCGCCTCGGTTTGCACGTTGATGAAGGTCGGCTTACCGGAAGCCAGCGCCTCCCGGAGCGCTGGAGCGAATCCATCTGGATTCGTCACATCGACGCCATCCAGGCCGAATCCGCGCGCGATGTCCGCGTACGCCAGCCCCTTGAAGTCCACCGAGTAGTAGCGCTGCCCGTGATAGAGATGCTGCAGCTCCTTGATCCAGCCGAACGCCTGGTTGGAGGTCTGAATCAGCACAATCGGCAGGTTGAGCCGGGAGATCGTCTCCAGCTCCCCGACCGACATGCCGAAGCTGCCGTCGCCCATCATGCCGATCACTCGCCGCTCGCCGGCGGCGAAGGCCGCGCCCACAACACCTGGCAGCGCGTATCCGAGGCCACCGTGCGCACGCGGAATGACCGTAGTCCTCCCCGACCGCCGCAACGGGTACTGCGCGCCAAGGTACGGCGTCGGTGTGCCCGGATCGGCGACAATCACCACGTCGTCGTCGAGCAGCTCGCGCATTGCTCGCACCACCCGCTGCGGTTTCATCGGCCAGGTATCCGATCGGGCAGCCGCGCCGATCTGGTCGAAATACTGGGTCCGCTGAGCCTCGATTCGCGCGATTCGATCGGCATGCCGCGCTCGTAGCGAGTCCGCGCTGTCTCGCAGAGCATCCGCGAGATCCTCGAGAGTGGCACGCGCGTCACCGAGCAGCATCGCGCCGTTCGGGTAGCTGTTACCGATCTCGCGCTCCGAAACGTCGAGATGGATCGTGACCGGCGGTGCCGTGCGCTTCGGCAGTGTCCACGCCGCCGTCGTGGTTGAGTCGGTCCGCGTACCGATGAAGAGGACGAGATCAGCTTCGGCCACCCATGCATTGGCATAGGACCGCGCGCCGTTGGCGCCCACCACACCGATGCTCACCGGCGAGGTCTCCGCTATCGCGCCCTTGCCATTGATGCTGGTTCCGACCGGGATGCCGCACGACTCAGCCAGATGGGTGAGCGCGTCCCACGCCTCCGAGGCGAGCACCCCACCACCCGCAACTATCACCGGCCGCTCGGCTCGGGCAATCAGCTCCGCTGCCCGCTCGACCTCGTCCCGATCTGCCCTCGGCCGCGACGCCGGGAGCCTATCGCTGAGCCGGTCCTCGGCTCCGCGATCGATCCCAACCGACACCTCCTGCTCCAGCACGTCAGATGGAAGGGAGAGATGCGAGGCGCCAGGTCGTCCACCGAGCGACATCCGCGCCGCACGGCGAACGGCGTCGCCCATCGCGTCCGCGGTCGGCACGCGCTCCGTCCACTTGGTGATTGGGCGAAAAAGGGCCACCTGGTCCAGCTCGGTCAACACGTTGCGATGCTGCTGGCTGATCGGCGTGTCCGAGGTCATGCACATCACCGGAATCGCGGAGCCCTGCGCCTCCGCCACGCCCGGGACGATGTAGGTCGCGCCACCGCCGCTCGGGCCTTCGCTGATCCCGAGCCGGTTGGAGACGCGCGCGTACACGTCCGCCATGAAGGACGCCGACCGCTCATCGCGGGTCATCACGTGGGTGATGCCGGGCTCGTGATAGAGCGCGTCGTAGAATGCCATGCCGGTGTCGCCCGGCAGCCCAAAGATATGCTCAACCCCGTGTTCGCGCAGGGTCTGGACCAGAAGTTCCGCGCCGTTCATCTCATCTCCGCTCCAGGCTTCATGCGCTCGCTCCCTTGGTCACCGTGGCGCAAGCCGATGTATACGTCGTTCACATTGGTACCGGTCGGGCCCGATACAAGCAGCGCACCGACCGCTCCCAGTGCGCCTCCGCTGTCGTTGCGATTGAGCGCGTCCTCCAGATCGATACCCGCTCGCTCAAGCTCACCTGCAGTGTGCTGGTCGACAATGGCACCCGCCGCGTCGACGCCACCATCCTGCCCGTCGGATGCAAGACTGGCAACCGTTGCCTCGACGCCTTGCTGCTTTAGGTGGAGAGCCGCCGCCAGCGCGAGCTCGGTGTTGCGGCCGCCGGTGCCCTCACCGCGCACCGTGACCGTCATCTCTCCTCCACCGAGAACGACATCGGAGCGAGATTCGGCAACGGTATCGACCCAAAGCCTTCCCTGCTCGCGCGCCTCGCCCTCCCGCTCGCGCCACGCTCGCTCCACCCGCAGTCCAGCATCTTCGAAATACTGCTGGATCGCCGAGACGAAACGCTCGTTGTCACCGACGATCCGATACAGGTCTCGATCCCCCGCCTGAGAGCCGGCGCTATCACCTGTGTCGACAGCGTGGTGAAGATGTGCCGTGACGGCCCTCGGTGCTCGATCGAGCAGGTCATAACGCCTGAGTACCTGAAGCGCCCCACCCGGATCCGGTGCGCGAAACACGGTCGGTCCACTGGCGATGATGTCCGGGGAGTTACCCAGCACGTCAGAGAGAATGAGCGATACGGTACGCGCCGCGCCGATGCGCCGCCGGAAGCCACCGCCCTTCACCTGGCTCAGCTCGGAGCGGACCGCGTTGAGATGCTGGATCGGGGCACCCGCCCGGAGGAGGAGATCCGTCGTTAGCTGGATATCGCTGAGGCTGAGTCCGTCCCGAGGCGCCTCGAACAAGGCGGACCCGCCGCCGGAGATCAACGCGATCACCACGTCATCGGCGGTAAGGTCGGTCACGGCGTCGAGGATCGCGCGGGTAGCGTCGATACCGCGCTCGTCTGGCACCGGGTGAGACGCCTCCCACGCCGTGAACGATGGAACTGGCTCGGCCAGGTGGCCATCCTTGGTCAGTACAAAGCCAGCGTCGATCCGATCGCCCAGCACGTCTCGGGCGGCGCGAGCCATGGTCGGCGCAGCCTTGCCGATCGCGACCACCACCAGTCGACCAGCGACCGGCACTCGCTCGCCCTCGATGGTGAGACCTTCATCGACTCGCTGCAGGACCATCCGTACCGCGGCATCCGGCGCAACTCGCTGGATGCCATGGTGAAACGCGCTTTCGATAAGCGAACGGCGCGACTCGCGGGTCGAAAGGTCAGGCATCAATGCCATCCTCGGTTCGCAGCTTCTCCAGAATACGACCCATGTCGTCGGGCATCGGGGCACTGAAGCTTGCTGGCTCGCCACCGGACGGTAGTGCAATGCGCAGCGTGGCGGAATGCAGTTGTTGCCGCCGGATCCCGAGCCGCTTCGACAACTCTTTGGACCCGCCGGTGCCGTACACCGCGTCGCCGAGAATCGGGTGCTTGATATACGCCATGTGCACGCGGATCTGATGCGTCCTGCCAGTTCGAAGGTCGATATCGAGGTGCGACGCCGTCGAGAACCGTTCCCGAACCGCGACGATGGTCAGCGCTTCGCGTCCCTCGCGGTCGACGGACATGCGCTTGCGATCGGTTCGGTCTCTCGCGATCGGCAGATCGATGACCGCTTCCTCTTCTTCGACAGAGCCGTACACCAGCGCCACATAGCGTTTGCGTACGGCTCCGTTGAGCCATTGCGCCTGCAGAGCCTGCATCGCCGCGTTATGTTTCGCGACGATCATGACTCCAGAGGTGTCCTTGTCGAGCCGGTGCACAATGCCCGACCTCTCCGTGCCGTGCTCGTTGATCTCGTTCCAGCGATACCGCAGCGCGTTGACCAGCGTGCCGGAGGCATGACCCGGCGCGGGATGAACCACCATGCCTGCCGGCTTGTTGATCACGATCACGTCGTCGTCCTCGAAGAGGACGTCGAGCGGAATGTTCTCCGGCTCGATCTCTTCGGGTGCGACCGGCGGAACCTCCACAGTGACGAGCTCGCCCGGCGTCACCTTGAACGACGCCTTGCGGAGCACACCGTCGACCAGCACGTGCCCATCGTCGATCAGCGCCTGGACGGCCGACCGGCTCAGCTCCGGAACGGCCGCGGCGATGAAGCGATCCAGTCGCTCATTTCGGACTTCGTCCGACGGCGCGAGCTCGATCGTCTCCAACGTCTCGGACGCAACTACTTCAGGTTTCTCGACCACACTGCTCCCCTCCACCACGAGCCTCACCATGGCCCGCCTCAACATCCTGGTCGTCCCAGGTCGGATACGATGACCGCTCGAACACCAGAGAAACAACGAAGATGGCGATCCCGACGGTGATCGCGGAATCCGAGATATTGAACCGCGGCCACGGGCCGATGGCGACGTAGTCCGTGACGTAGCCGTCCACCGTGCGTCCGATCAGGTTACCCAGGGCGCCGCCCACCGTGAGACCGGCGGCGAGCGTGGCCCAGAACGCGCTCGATATCTCGCCCAGCATCAGCACGACGAGCGCGATCGACACGACGATCGAGATGGCGGCAAGCAGCTCGGCGTTTCCCTGGAAGATCCCGAACGCCGCTCCAGTATTCCGGACATATTCGAGACCGATGTCATCCCCGACAATCCACACGGCATGGCGATCGGCGCCCGGACCGAGATGATCCGTCACGATCGTGTTCACCAACTGGCTGGCGACCACCGCCACGACCGCGACAGAAGCAATGCGCAGCACGAGCGATCGGGTTGTGACATCGTTCGGCAAGCGTTCGTCCACGCGGCACTCCTTTCGGGAAGCGTATCACGGCCCTGTGGCACGGCAGACGACTATACTTTTGTCCGAAGATATGGGGCCGAACCGACAGGAGCATCAGGGATGTCCGCACCGACCAGCCGCAAGGAATCAAGTCCGCTGCGTATCGTGATCGCGGGTGGAGGAACCGGGGGGCACGTGCTGCCTGCCGTGGCCGTGGTCGAAGAGATTCGGCGTCGGCAACTTCCCGTGGAGCTACTCTGGATCGGCGGTCACACAGGCGTCGAGGCCGAGATCGCGCAAGCGAACACCATCCCATTCACCGCCATTCAGACCGGCAAGCTTCGCCGGTACCTCGCGATAGAAACGGTCACGGATATGATGCGCATCCCGGTCGGGGTCGCGCAGGCGTTCCAGAAGCTGCGGCAGTTCCGCCCGGATGTCATCTTCGGTACCGGCGGCGCCGTCAGCTTCCCGACAGTGCTGGCCGGCTCCCGCATGGCACCGATCCTGACCCACGAGCAAACTGCCCAGGTCGGCGTCTCGAACCGAATGGCGTCTCGCTTCGCCGATGTCTTCGCGGTCGCCTTCGAGGAGACAGCGCGTCTCGCTCGCCAGCGACACAACCACGTTGTCGTCACCGGCAATCCGGTGCGTTCGTCGATCCTCAATGGATCGCGGGTCGCCGGGCTCGATCACTTCGGATTCGACCACGAGCTGCCGGTGCTGTATGTCACCGGCGGCGCCCGCGGCGCCAGCCCGATCAACACGCGCGTCGAGGCGCTCCTGCCGGACCTTCTCGAGCATGTACAGGTACTCCACCAGGCAGGGCCGGCCGGGGCAAACGACGACGTCGTCCGTCTCACCGCGCTGCGGCAGACATGGCCCGAGACCCTGCAACGTCGATACCACGTCACGGAGTTCATCCGCGACGAGATCGCCGATGTCTACGCGATGACATCGCTCGTGCTCGCGCGGGCGGGTGCCGGGACCGTCGCGGAGCTCGCCCGGGTCGGGTTGCCCTCCATCCTCATCCCGCTTCCCGGCACGTGGGGCGATGAGCAGCGAAAGAACGCGGCGATGCTCGCCAACGCCGGCGCCGCCATCGTCCTCGACCAGAGCGACGCCTCTCCCGAGCGCCTTCGCAAGGAGATTCTCGATCTCGCAGGATCCCCTGAGCGACTTCAGCGGATGAGCGACGCCGCGCGAACGGTCGGCGCCCCAGACGCCGCGTCTCGCCTGCTGGATGAAATCCTCAAGCTCGCTGATCGACAGCCATAGCATCGATGCTCATCAATCGTCCCCGTCGACATCTCGGCCCGAGCCAAACATGCCGGGAATCGTCACGATTGCCTCGCGCAAGGTCCGAACGCCGACCACTTCGAGACCATCGAGTCCCGGCTGCCCGGTGTCCTTCCAGCGGGAGGGGACGATCGCGCGACGGAACCCGAGACGGGCCGCTTCCTGCAGCCGCCGGTCGATCTGCTGCACCATGCGGAGATCGCCGGAGAGACCGACCTCACCGATGTACACCGTGTCGGCCGGCACCGGCGCGTCGCGCATCCCCGATGCGATCGCGACCGCGGCGGCGAGATCGGCGGCCGGCTCATTCACCCGGAGACCGCCCACCACGCTCACGTACACGTCATGGTTGCCGAGCGCCATGCCCACCCGCCGCTGCAGCACAGCAAGCAGCAGGTGCAGCCGATTCGTATCGAAACCGGTCGCACTGCGCCTCGGCAGCCCGAACGCGGTAGTCGCCGCCAGCGCCTGGATTTCCAGCAGGATAGGTCGCGACCCCTCCAGGGTCACAGCAACCGCCGACCCCGGCGCCATCTGGTTGCGCTCCTCGAGGAAGACCTCCGAGGGGTTCCGCACCTCACGCAGGCCGCTGTCGGCCATGTCGAACACGCCGATCTCGTTGGTGGAACCGAAGCGGTTCTTCGCCGCCCGCAGCATCCGATACTGGTGAAACCGATCTCCCTCGAGATAGAGCACCGCATCCACCATGTGCTCGAGCACGCGTGGACCGGCCACCGTGCCCTCCTTGGTGACGTGCCCGATCAGAAATACCGGCGTGTTTCGCGGCTTTGCCCAGCTCGACAGCCGGCTGGAACATGCCCGCACCTGCGACACGGTACCCGGCGCTGACTCCAGGTCCGCCGACTGGATCGTCTGAATGGAGTCGACGATGACCAGCCCCGGGTTCAACTGTTCGGCGGCGGCGATGATCGCGTCAAGATCGACCTCGGTGTGGATGTAGAGCGACTCCCCGTCTATACCCATCCGATCGGCACGCACCCGCACCTGCTGGGCGGACTCCTCTGCTGAGACGTACAGCACCGGCATGCCACGCTCGCTGAGGTCGCTTGCCGCCTGGAGGATCAAGGTCGACTTGCCGACGCCGGGGTCGCCACCGATCAGCACGACCGAGCCGGGGACGATTCCGCCGCCCAGCACCCGGTTGAATTCCTGGATCGACAGCTCGATGCGCCCGCTGGTCGACACATCGACCTCATGCAGCTTCACCGGCTTGCTGGCGTCCGCGCGTGTGCCGATCCTCGCTGACTTCCCCGGCGCGGCTGGCTGCTCGAGTGTCTCGACCATCGAGTGCCAGGCGCCGCAGCCGGGACAGCGGCCGAGATAGGCCGGGCTCGAGGTCCCGCACTCCTGGCAGATCCACGTTGTCCGTTGTTTCGGCACAATCCCTACCCTTCAACAGCACCGCAGCGCCGGCCGGTGGAACGCTTGCCACCGTCCAGGCGCTGCGGCCTCACGCACTCAGTTAACGGGCGCGCCTACACTGGCGCAAGCTCCTCCACCGGCGTGAGCTTCAATGTATCGTCATCGGTATCCACGCGGATCGTCTGGCCGCCGAGGAACTTGCCATCCAGCAGGCCCTCTGCCAGCTCGTCCTCGATCAGCGTCTGGATCACGCGGCGGAGCGGGCGGGCACCGTAGTGGTGGTCGTACCCGCGCTCGCCGATCAGGTCCATCGCCGCCGGGGTGATGTCCAGCGTGATGTCCTGCTCCCCCAGCTGCTTCCGCACGCGGGCGAGCTCGACCTCCACAACCTGCCGGATCTGATCCTTGCTCAAGGAGTGGAACACGATCGTGGCGTCGAGGCGGTTCAGGAACTCCGGCCGGAACGTCTGCTTCAGCCGCGCCATCACCTTCTCGCGCATCGTGTCGAACTCGCGCTTGCGGCTGTTCTCCTCGTCCTGCTGGATCGTGAAGCCCAGCGTCAGGTCACGTGAGATTTCCTCAGCGCCGACGTTCGAGGTCATGATGATGATCGTGTTGCGGAAGTCCACCCGTCGGCCCTTCGCATCGGCGAGCGAGCCGTCCTCCATGATCTGGAGCAGCATGTTGAATGCTTCCGGGTGCGCCTTCTCAATCTCATCGAGCAGGATCACCGAGTACGACTTGCGCCGGACCGCTTCAGTGAGCTGACCGCCCTCCTCGTATCCGACGTAGCCCGGAGGTGCGCCGACGAGCCGGGCGACCGAGTGCCGCTCCATGAACTCCGACATGTCGATCTTGATCAGGTGGTCCTCGGAACCGAACATGAACTCGGCCAAAGCGCGCGCGAGGAGCGTCTTGCCGATGCCCGTGGGACCGAGGAAGATGAACGACCCGATTGGCCGGTGCGGATCCTTGATGCCCGCGCGGGCGCGACGAACGGCCTTCGAGACGGTCGTGATCGCCTCGTCCTGTCCGATGATCCGCTCGTGCAGATTGTCCTCCATGTGCAGGAGGCGCTCGGACTCCTCACCGGCGATGCGCACCAGCGGGATGCCGGTCCACATCGACACGACCTGCGCGACGTCCTCCTCGGTGACGTAGGCCTCTTCGGACGCCTGCTCGGTCGAGAGCTTCTCTTCCTGCTCTTCGATGCGGTCCCGCAGCTTCCGCTCGCGGTCCCGCAGCTCGGCTGCCAGCTCGAAGTCCCGTCCATCGACCGCCGCGCCGAGCTCGCTCTGGAGCGCGGCGAGGCCCGCCTTGGCTTCCTTCAGGCTGGGTGGCGCCACCGACCGCTGCATCCGGACCCGTGACCCCGCCTCATCGATGAGGTCGATCGCCTTGTCAGGCATGAACCGGTCAGTGACGTAGCGGGCAGCGAGGCTCGCGGCGGCGGTCAGTGCGTCGTCGCTGATCTTGAGCCCGTGATGGTCCTCATAGAGCTTGCGGACACCACGCAGGATCTCCACCGTCTCCTCGATCGACGGCTCGTTCACCTGCACCGGCTGGAAGCGTCGCTCCAGGGCGGCGTCCCGCTCGATGTACTTGCGGTACTCATCGAGCGTGGTCGCCCCGATCGTCTGCAGCTCCCCACGGGACAGTGCCGGCTTGAGGATGTTCGCGGCATCCACCGCGCCCTCGGCCGCGCCCGCGCCGACGAGTGTGTGAAGCTCGTCGATGAAGAGGATGCTCTTGGTTTCCTTGACCTCGTTGACGATCTTCTTCAGCCGCTCCTCGAACTCGCCCCGGTACTTGGTTCCCGCGACCAGCGCGCCGATGTCCAGCGCCACAAGCCGCTTGTTTTGCAGCTGCTCCGGCACATCGCCGGAGACAATCCGCTGGGCGAGGCCCTCGACGATCGCCGTTTTGCCGACGCCCGGCTCACCGATCAGCGCGGGATTGTTCTTGGTGCGTCGCGACAGAATTTGCATCACGCGGTCGATCTCGGTCGATCTCCCGACGAGCGGCCCCAGCCGGTCGGTTCGGGCCGCCTCCGTGAGGTCGAACCCGAGCGCGTCCATGTACGGGGTCTTGGTCTGCTGCTTGGATCCCTGCTGCTGCCCGGATCCCGAGGTGCTCTGGCTCACGACCTGCATGACCTCCGAACGCACCTTCTCAAGGTTGACACCGAGGCTCTCCAGTACACCCGCCGCGATTCCCTCGCCCTCGCGGACGAGACCCAACAGCAGGTGCTCCGTGCCGATGTAGTGGTGATTCAGGCGCCGGGCCTCGTCTACCGACAGCTCGATCACCTTCTTGGCACGGGGAGTCAGCCCGATCTCCCCCATGATCATGCCCTCGCCCCGGCCGATGATGAACTCGACCGCGGAGCGCACCTTGGGGAGCTGCACGCCCATGTTGTTCAACACCTTGGCCGCCACGCCGTCGCCCTCGCGGACGAGGCCCAGCAGCAGGTGCTCCGTGCCGATGTAGTTGTGGTTGAACCGCTGCGCTTCTTCCTGGGCGAGCGTCAGGACCTTGCGGGCACGATCCGTGAATTTGTCAAACTTTTCCGCCATCCAGAGCTCTCCCGTGATGCGAACACCTGCAGGGGTGTTCCGGCGTTATCGATCGACGGTTGTGTCATTCTCTACGTCCATCAGACGCGATCCGTTCTGCCGTCTCTCCATAATGGCCAACAACGGCAGGCGCCCTATATGCGCCTGCCGTTGTCATGGTTGTATCACAGCGATGGGTGGCGATCACCCTGCCCGAATGGCTAGGAGTGTTACTCCTGTTCCTTGGGCTCCTCGCCGGGCTGCGGGTTCTCGGTCTCTTCCGTCTCCGGGTTCGGGACCTCATCGCCGTCGTCCGCTGAACCCTTCTCGACGATCGTCTTGTCCGCCTCGGAGCCCGCGTCGGTGATCTTCTCGTCCTCACCGACCGGGTTCTCGACCTGCTTGTTGTCAGCAAGCTGCTGGGCGGAGGTCTCGGAAGCATCGAGCTCGGCGCTCGCGTCCTGAGAATCTGCCGCCTCCGTCTCGCCCGACTCAGCAGCCAAGGTCTCCTCGGCGGCGTCGCTCGGCTCGGCGGCCGGCGACGCATCGCTGGTCTCACTCGACTCCGGCGCCGGCGTCTCCTCGGCGGAGGCCTGGTCACCGGCGGCGCTCGGGCTCTGACCCGTCTCTGCCTCGCCAGCTTCCTGCTCGGTGTTGGAAATCAGGTCGTCGAGGTCGCTCGCTCCCGCCTGGGCGAATGCCATCGCCATCGCGGACATGTCACCACCGGCGAAGTCGCTGCCACTGCTCGAGCGGCTCTGGCGGCGCTCTTCCTGCCGGCGCTGGCGGGTTCGCTCGGCATCCTCGGCACGTCGGCGGCGCTCTTCGAACGCGGCGACCTGCGCCTCGCCTGCGGCCTTCTCGTCCAGCTCGCTGAGCTCGACCGGAACCTCACCAGCCGCGATCTGCTCCGGCGTCGGAGACGCAGCCTGTGTGGTCAGGCCTTCGGCGTCCAGCTTCGCGCGAACCTTGCGAGCGAGGGCGTCACGCTCTTCGATGATCTCGTCACCGAAGACGCTCACCAGCTCGGAGTCCGGCGTGTCCAGCGCGCGGCGAAGGCTCAGGCCCATGCGGCGGCGCTGCGGGTCGATGCGGATGATGCGCAGGATGAGCTCCTCGCCCTCCTCGACCACCTGCTTCGGGTGCTGAATGCGCTCCTCGGCAAGCTCGGACACGTGGATGAGGCCCTCGATGCCGTCCTCAATCCGCGCGAACGCACCGAAGTTGGCGAGCTGTGTCACCGTGCCCTTGACGAGCTGTCCCACCTCGTAGCTGGTCGCCACGCGGCTCCACGGCTCCGGCTGGGTGCGCTTGATGGAGAGCGCGATCTTCTTCTCCTCGGCGTTGATGCCGAGGACGTAGACCTGCACCTCTTCGCCAACCTTGAGCACTTCGCTCGGGTGGCGAACCCGGCTCCAGGAGAGCTCGGAGAGATGGACGAGGCCGTCAGCGCCACCGATATCGACGAAGGCGCCGAAATCGCAAATCGAAGAGACCGTGCCGGTGCGAACCTCGCTCTCGGTCAGCTCCTGGATCAGCTTCTCCTTCATCGCGTCGCGCCGCTCCTGCACGGCCTGGCGCTCCGAAAGGATGAGCCGGTTGCGATGGCGGTTGATCTCAATGACCTTGAGCGGAAGGGTCGTGCCGATCAGGCGGGCCATGTCAGCCTGCTTGCTCGACTCATCGCCGCCGCGGATCTCGGTGACCTGCGAAGCCGGCACAAAGCCGCGCACGCCGTCCAGGTTCACCAGGAGACCACCCTTGTTGTAGTTGGTGACCTCCGCCTCGATGACCTCGTTGGCCTCGTGGCGCTCCTGCAGCCGACGCCAGCTCTTCTCCTGGCGGGCACGGTCGATACTGACGACGGGATGGCCCTCCTGGTTCTCGGGCTGCACCACGAAGACCAGGATGGTGTCACCAACCCCGAGCTGTTCCTTCTCCTCGTCGGAGAGGCTGGAGTACTCCTTGGCGGGCACGATGCCCTCCGCCTTGGAGCCGATGTCCACCAGCAGCTCTTCCCGATCCTTGTGCATCACGATGCCTTCCATGACATCCCCATACTTCAGGGTCTTGTAGTCATGGCTGGGATCGCTCAGGAATTGCTCCATGAGCGAGGCACCATCGAGCTCCTGCTCGACGTCGCTCCCGGCTGCATCGTTCGACGCGGCCTGCGTCTCCTCCGTGTCGCCGTTCACACTGCCTTGCTCACGAACGTCAGTACCGTCCATAGACCTTCCTTAAAAACCGAATACACACGCGAAACCTCACCACAAGCTGACACCCGACAGTGCTTCGCCCGAGGGAGGATGTATTGCACAAGTATACCGATGCTTCCTGCCATTGGCAACGCGGGGTCAACCTAGCGATTATGAACGACCCGAGCGATGGATTCAACGGTCGCCTCGATCTCGGGCTCGTGCGTCCAACCCATGTGCCCGACCCGGATCACTGCCTCCGCTTCTGGTCCCTGCCCGATCGCCACCTCGATCCCGCTGTCGCGACGAATCAGGTCACGCATCTCGGACGCCGTCGTCCCCTCCGGCGGCCGGATCGCCGTCAGCGACGCGGACGCGACGGCTGGGTCGGCGTACAGCTGCAGCCCGATCCCCCTGACCGCCTGGCGCAGGTACTCCCCGAGCGCCGCCTGACGCTCCCACATGGCCTCGATCCCTTCTTCGGCCATCATGCCGAGCGCAACCTCGAGCGCCCGCAGCAGCGGGATCGATGGCGTGGTCGGCACCTGGCCCGTGCGAAAGCCCTTCGCCATGGTCCGCACATCGAAGAAGAATCGATGGTAGCCAGACGCATCAGCTGCGGCGAGAGCACGCTCGCTCACTGCCGCGATCATCAGACCCGGCGGACACATCCACGCCTTCTGCGACCCGGAGATCACCCAGTCGAGCCCCCACGCGTCGGTTTCCAGCGGCATCGCCGCCGCCGAGCTGACCGCGTCCACCAGCACCATCGCGCCGGCATCGTTCGCAACCGTGGCGATCTCCTGAAGCGGGTTCCTCACCCCGGTCGACGTCTCGTTGTGCGTCACCAACACCGCACGCACGTCTCCCGTCTGATGCATCGTCTCGGCGACCTGCTCACTGGTCACAGCGGTGCCCCACGGCACCTCGACGCGCGTCACATTCAACCCAAGACGCTCCGCGACGTCGGCGAATCGTCGCCCGAAGTCGCCGGTAACTGTGGCGACGACGCGATCCCCGGCGAGCAGGTGTTGGTGAGCGCCGCCTCCCATCCGGCAGAGCCGCTGCCGGACCACACCATCACGTCGCCCTGTGTCCGGTGCACCTCCTGCAGCCTCGCGCGAAGCCAACCAACAAGCTGGCGCATCTCTGCGCCACGGTGCGGGATCATCGGCCTCGCCATCGCCGAGAGCGCGGCTGGCGGGACGGGGGTTGGCCCCGGAATGCGCAGCCACCTGCCGTCAGTCAGCCTGGGGTCGTCGTGTCGCTCGCTCACGCCTCTTCCTCACCTTGTGTGCCACCGATGGTGCTGACATCGATGTTGTCGAGATGGTCTGGGTCCTGGTACACGATCAGCTCCGGGTGGATCACACCGTCCACCACCCGGATCAGACCAACGCCGAAGTGCTCGTTCCACCGTCGATCCGTGGCCGAGCCGGGATTGAAGAGGATGGTGTCATCGACCTGGTCGATCAGCGGCTTGTGGCTGTGTCCGAACAGCACGCAGTCGACCTTGCCCACGAACTTGCGCACCGCTTCGTCGCGGGCGGTCCTGCCACCATGCCCATGAAGCACACCGAAGGTCCGCTCGCCAACCCGGAACCGCGTCGTCTCGGTCAGCATGTACTGGAGCTCGGGGTCGTCATTGTTCCCCGGCACGGCGATGAGCGGTGCGATCTCCGACAGCTCCTCGAGCACGTGGCGACTGTTGACGTCCCCCAGATGCACGAGCAGATCGAGCCTCGCGCGCTCGAACAGACGCAACACGCCGGCCGGGATTTGCCGCCGACCGCCCGGATAGATATGGGTGTCGGCAATCACTCCTATGGTCGCCGGCTCGTCGAACCGGCGCTTGCGCGTGGCAGGACCCCACTCCTGCCGATACCTACTCATCGACAACCGTGAAGATGATGCCCGAGGTCACGCTCACCAGCAGCGAGCCGATCAACGCGCCCCACCACGACACCTCGAGATTAGGCGTGACGTAGGCACCCAGCCAGTACAGGGCCATGTTCGTAACGACCGCGAACAGCCCAAAGGTCAGGCAGGTCAGCGGGAGCGTGAGCAGTTTCACCACCGGCTTGATGAACGCGTTGATCAGGCCGAGCACGACCCCAAACAGTAGCACCGTCTCGGCCCGGTCGAATGAGATGAGCCGATCCGAAATTGTGCCGAGCGCCAGCGTGGCAACCACTGTCGCGACGACGTAGGCAATAAACCGAACCATGGTGAAGAAGCGCTCCGTCCACATCCCGCACGTCGCGCCTGGCCACATGCCAGGCGCCGTTTTCGTCCCAGCGAAGTATAGGCGCTCGTACACACTCGTCACGGCCGGCAATTGATCCAACCGGCGAGCTCTGCTATCATTAGTGAAGTATTATGTCGTGGAGCAGGTCTCCACCCAAGGAAACAGACAGGACCTCCCGCATGAGCCGTTCGTCAGAGCAACTTCTTGGCTGTCCGGTCGCCCGCACCGCGGAGCTGATCGGAAACAAGTGGACACCGCTGATCCTCCGGGACCTCGCCCTCGGCGAGCAGCGGTTCAGCCAGCTCGAGCGCTCGCTCGCCGGCATCAGCCCAAAGACGCTCTCCGAGCGCCTCAAGCGGCTCGAAGAGGCAGATGTGCTCACGCGCCGGTGTTACGCGGAGGTGCCTCCCCGCGTCGAGTATGAGCTGACCGACAAGGGAGCCGCGCTGCTCCCGGTGATCGAAACCATGCGTGAGTTCGGCACCGCCTGGCTTGCCGATCAGTGCCCGGCCGATGCGGACACCGCAGTCGGCGAGTCGGTCCTGCTCAGCCCCGCTGGCGCTCGATAGATCCCGCGGATCCCCGTTTCCACACCCAGACCGTTTGGTAAGCTTCTGGCGGCAACGCTGCCAGGAATTCTTCAGCATCCGCATGTGACGACAAGGACGCAGTGACATGGTGACCGACGCTCCTGACCGGGCCCCCAGCCAGCTGGCAACCGATGCCGACCGAAAGGTGAAGGTCTTCTCCGGTATCCAGCCATCCGGGAACTTCCATCTCGGTAATTACCTGGGTGCCATCCGGAACTGGGTCAACCAGATTCCCAAGAGCGACAGCATCTTCTGCGTCGTCGACCTTCACGCGCTCTCCAACAACCCAGACCGCGACGAAATGCAGCGGAACATCTTCGACCTTGCAAGCACCCTCCTTGCGTCAGGACTCGACCCGGACGAGTGCATGCTCTTTGTCCAGTCCGATGTTCCGGCCCATTCCGAGCTCCAGTGGCTGCTGAACTCGGTGACGCAGTTCGGTGAGCTCCGCCGCATGACGCAGTTCAAGGACAAGTCCGCTGGCAAGGGCGACTCCGTCTCCGCCGCCGTGTTCAGCTACCCGGTGCTGATGGCCGCCGACATCATCCTCTACGACGCCGACGAGGTGCCGGTCGGCGACGACCAGCGCCAGCACGTCGAGCTGACTCGCGACATCGTCCAGCGCTTCAACGCGCGCTACGGTGAGACATTCGTGATGCCGAAGGCGGATATCAAGACTGAGGGCGCGCGAATCATGGCCCTCGACAATCCAGCCGAGAAGATGAGCAAGAGCTCGGGTCGCGACGCGAGCTACGTCCTCTTCTCGGACACGCCGGACGTGATCCGCAAGAAGATCCGGCGAGCCGTGACCGACTCCGGCGACACAATCACCGCCGGGCCCGACAAGCCAGCGCTGACAAATCTGATCCAGATCTATGGCTCCCTGACCGGCAAGACCACGGCGGAGGTCGAGCACCACTTCGAGGGCAAGCGCTACGGCGACTTCAAAAAGGAGCTCGGCGAGGTTGTGGTGGAGCACCTCTCGCCGATCCAGGCTGAGCTGGATCGGCTGCACAAGGACCCGGCCTACGTCTCGGGCATCCTGACGCGCGGTGCTGAACAGGCGAATGAGATCGCAATGGCGAAGATGAAGCTCGTCCGCGAGCGCATGGGCATCGGTCGGCCACGGTAGCTGCTGGCCCACCAGAAACGGAATCGCCCCCGGCAACGTGACGTTGCCGGGGGCGATTCCGTTTCTGGTGGGCCGCTTGTCTACGTCGCGGCCGCTTCCTTTGCGCGCTTTTCCATGATCGTCGTGGAGTGGCCCGGATCGAGCCGCGCGTCGGGGTTGACGTATGTCACGGCGTGGTTCACCGCGGTCACCGCCTCGGCGGCGCCTGTCGCGATCAGCTTGAACTTCGCCGGGTAGGCGACGATGTCTCCCGCGCCGAACACGCCCGGAATGTTCGTCTCCATCGTGATCGTGTCAACGAGGATCTGATTTCGCTGGAGCTCGAACCCCCAGCTGCGCATCGGTCCCGGATCGGCCTTGAACCCGATCGCACAGATCAGCTCGTCAACCTCAAGGTCGCTCAGCTCGCCCTCGCCGTTCTTGAATGTCAGAGACCCGATGCGACCATCTGGACCCGTCCGCACCTCGGTGACCTCGCACTTGGGGTAGTGAAGCTCCACCGAGGAGCGTTCGAGTTCCTCCACCGTCGCCTCGTGCGCGCGGAACTTCGAGCGGTGGATGACCTTCACGCTCTTCGCGATCGGCTCCAGCGTCACTGCCCAGTCGACGGCGGAGTCGCCACCACCGACGATCACGACGTTCTTGTCACGGAAGTCGTCCACACGCTTGGCGAAGTAGTGAACACCTTTCCCTTCGAGGTCCTGCACGCCGGGCGCGGTCAGGCGGGTCGGCTCGAACGCACCTACCCCCGCGGCGATGATCACCGACCGGCTGCGACGCTCCGCCCGACTCGTCCGGAGCACAAACGTGCCGTCATCTTGCGGCAGCAGCTCCTGCACCTGCTCGTTGAGGTGGATCGTGGGATCCGACCGCATCGCCTGCTCCACGCAGGCGGCGACGAAGTCCTTGGCCAGCACGCGTGGATAGCCAATCACGTCGTAGATGTACTTCTCCGGATAGATGGCGGTCAGCGCGCCGCCCGGCTCCTCAAGAGAGTCGATCACCTGCACCGACGCGCCTCGCAGCCCGGCATAGAACGCCGCGAACAGCCCGGTTGGCCCCGCGCCGATCACGGTGATGTCGAACATGCGGTCCTGCTCGCCTCCACCGCTTGCCTGTGTTTCAACTGGTGTCACTTGACTCACCAAGACTCTCTCTCCTGCACATGCTGGGTGGTGGTGATGGTGGCGACGTTGCCTGCAGGGCGGATGCCGCTGCCTGGGCTTGCCCTCGCATGATTCTACTACGGTACCGGTCACGCTCGATGCCCGCGGAACCGCCCCTGTTGGGCGCAGTGCACAAGCCATTGGCCAGAGGCAATCGGCGAACGTACAATGCGAGGAGTGCCGTGCCGTCACAACCCTGCAAGGAGCCCGTTCCGATGTCGACCGTCCAGGCCACACCGCTCGAGTCATTGATCAGCCGCCGGGGAAAGGACCTGCCCGGTCTCCGCATGGGCGATCCCCGCAAGTCCGCCGAGATCATCAGCTTTTACGCCGGGTTCCCCGATCGGGACTCCCTCCCCGCCGCCACCGTGATCGAGGCAACCCGGGAAGCGCTGGAGCGCGATGGCGAGTGGGCATTGCAGTATGGCCATGGCCTCGGCAACCGCGACCTCGCGCAGATTCTCCTGACCAAGCTCAAGCGAGACTTCGGCATCGAGGCGACCAGCGACAACATCCTCATCACCGCGGGCGCCAGCCAGGCGATCGGTCTCGCGATCGAGACCCTGGTCGACTGGGGCGATACGGTCATCACCGAGCAGCCAACGTGGATGGGAGCCGTACGAGCGTTCAGCAATGCCGGCGCTCGACCGGTCGGGATTCCGGTGGATGACCAGGGTACAGATGTGGACGCGCTTGAAGCGACGCTCTCCCGACTGCGAAATCAGGGCGTGACGCCCAAGTTCATCTACACCATCCCGAACTTCCAGAACCCGTCCGGCGTGTCCACGACGCTCGAACGGCGCAAGCGCATCGTCGAGCTTGCCCATGAGTACGGCACGTTCATCCTTGAGGACGATGCCTACGCCGATCTTCGGTACAGCGGCGAGAAGCAGCCGCCGATCTATACCCTCGACGACCGCGGCACCACGCTCTACTTCGGCACGCTCTCGAAAACCCTCGGTGCGGGCATGCGCCTCGGCTGGGTGGTTGCCCATGAGTCTCTCATCAACAAGATGGGCGTGCTGAAGGTAGATGGCAGCACCAACGTCTTCGGCACGTATGTCGCCGCGCAATGGATACCCGAGCACCTTGATCACCACATTGAGGAGCTCAAGGCCATCTACACGCGCCGGCGCGATATCATGCTCGCCGAGCTCGAGGATCATTTTCCCGAGGGAGCGAGCTGGACGCACCCGGAGGGCGGCTTCTTCATCTGGGTTACCCTGCCCGACGGGATCGACACCACCGAGATGGCAACGCAGGCGCGCGAGCGAGGTGTGGAGTACCTGCCAGGCAAGTCCTGCTTCGTCGATGGGCAGGGCAGCAACACCCTGCGACTCTCATTCTCGTTCGCGCGTGACGAGGAGATTCGCGACGGCATTCGCATTCTCGGTGAGATCATCGACGGCGAGCTTGCCGAGATGGGACAGCGCCGCACATTCGCGAATTGATCATCCAGCAGCGCCGGGGACCACATGGGACAGGAACCAAACGCACCGGTTGAAGACGAGCGAGAGCCCTGGATCATCGGTTGGGCTCGCGCCCGCATGGCGCCCGAGACGTGGGAGCGGCTGCGCGCGGCCGGGCGCACGACGAGCCAAAACATGCGATCGTCGTCTGTTTCGATTCGCCGGTGGGCCTCGATCGGCAGCGACCAGGTCACCTCGATGCGCGACGCTCGAGTCGAGCTGTGGCGCCTTGTCTTCTCAGCGTCGATCATCGCCGTTCCACTCTTTGTCATTGCCCTGCTCGCGGCCGAGGTCGACCCGGCGCTGGTCGCGCCACTGCTCGTTGTCGCCGTGATGCTCGCCACCTACGTGGCGGACTGGGTTGGCGGCGTGACGGCCATCCTCGTCGCGATCCTGATGCTCGATCTCACGCTGCTCGGCGGCCAGTGGAAGCTTGATTTCTGGATCTCGCCACGTGACGTGGTGGTGTTGCTGCTCTTCTTCATGCTCGCCAGCGCGGTCGCCGCCACAGTCGAGCGATTGAAGTACGATCAGGCAAGCGCGCGGCTTGACGCCGCCGCGATGCGCGCCGCGAACACCGCGCTCAACGCGGTGGAGATCGCAGCCGCCCAGCGGCCAGCCGGTGACAACGCCGCGTACGTCTCCGTCTTCGAGAACATCCTCACCGCCATGGTCCGCGTGAACCGTGCCTCCGCCGGTGCGATCTACCTGACCGACAACGCCTCGACCGCTCTTGTGCAGGCAGTCACCTACGGGGGAGACAAGGAAGTCGGTCGCTCCCTCCTGCCAACGGTCGAGCTGCCGTACGGCGACGGCTTCGTCGGCAGGGTTGCCAAGGAGCGGCGGCCGATCGCGATCAACGACACGAGCACGCTGATGCCAGAGGACATCGGCGATGTGGTCGAGGTCAACCCTCACGTGCGCTCGGTGCTCGGCGTGCCATTGATCGGCCCGGAAGATCATGTGGTCGGCGTGGCGTGGGTGGGTCTCTACGCGCCCTATCGCTTCGCGCAGACCGCCACCGCCAGGCTGGAGGCGCTTGCCCACCGTGCCGTCGCCTTTATGGAGTCCGCCAGCATCGCCGATGCTCAGGAGGAGCTGCTGGGTCAGATCTCGGACTCCCACCGCCGCCTCCAGGCAGTGATCCAGACAATGCCCGAGGCCGTGATGGTCGTTCGTCCACCACAGGGCATCATCGTCGCCTCCAATGCCGCCGCCGCTCGCATGTTCCGGCTGCCGTCCACCGGCAATCCGTTCTCGATGCGGATCGACCAGCTTCGCATCGTTGGCGACACGCCACCGGAGGAGCTGCCGGTCAACCGCGCCCTGCTCAGCGGAGAAACGGTCACCGGGGTCGAGCTGGCTGTCCACCAGCCGGGTGGAGACCCGCTGCCCGTGATCGGCAGTGCGGCGCCGCTGTGGGCGGACGACGGCTCCATAGATGCTGTCGTCGGCGTGTTTCAGGATGTTCGGCCCCTCAAGGAGGCCGAGCGGATGCGCGACGAGTTCGTCTCGATCGTGTCCCACGAGCTTCGTTCGCCGCTCACGCCGATCCGTGGCTTCGCTCAGGTGGTGGCGCGGGACCTCGCCAACGAGGGCGGGCACGCGCAGCATGTCGCATACCTCGAGACGCTCCAGCGGCACACGGACCGCATGACCAGGCTCGTCGACGACCTCCTCGACGTCTCCAGGCTTCGCGCGGGTCGCCTGACGATCCAGCGCGCGCCCTCGGACGTCGTCGCCATCGCGCGGCGTGTCGTCGACTCAGCCAACACCTCTGCAGCGAGGCATACAATCCGCCTCGACTCCGACTGGGACTCGCACACGTCGGAGGTCGATGAGGACCGCATCCATCAAATCATCGACAACCTCGTGGGGAACGCGATCAAGTATACCGACGGCGGCACGATCACGGTCGGCGTTGGTCCTTCAAGTCGCGAGGGCTGGAACGTTGAGATTTCAGTCGCCGATGAGGGCAAGGGCATCCCGGAAACGGAGCGCGACCAGCTCTTCTCTGCGTTCTATCGGCGCCGGGAGGCATCTGAAGGCGCGATGCCGGGCCTCGGGCTTGGGTTGTTCATCTGTGCCGAGCTTGCCCACGCGCATGATGGCAAGATCGAGATCGAGGACGCACCGACCGGGGGAACCCGCTTCGTCGTGCTGCTGGAGCCCTCCACGCCGCGCGAGGCCACACGCAGAAAGGCCGCCTGACGCTGGTGCGTCAGGCGGCCCATCCCGCTCCTCACCTATCCTTCGAGTGCTGTGCCGCTGCCTGGTTCCAACGGCTGCGGCGCGACGATCGGCACGATGGATAAGGATCGGTCCTCTTACGGAACGTACACTTCGCGGCTGCCACCGGTCCCGTCACCGGTGCGCGGGATCTCCGGCCCGGCCGTGCCATCTGACGCAACCGACCCGTTGGTGCCGCCAGCCTCGGGCGTCTGCGTCGCGGTCGGAGCGTCAACACCGCCCGTCCCGTCGGATGAGGTGGACGGCTCACTGCTCCCGCCGGTGCCGCCGGAAGGTGCCTGCTCGGCGCTCGTTGAGCCGGACGCGGGCTGGGTCGTGGTCTGGCTGGTCGCTCCGGAGGTGTCGGAGGTCGAGGTAGAACCGCTCGATGTCGGGTAGACCACGATCGAGGACCATGCGGTCACCTCGCCGGTTTGCGCGTCGAGAAGAGTGAACTCGACCGTGGTATCGCTGGATACCGATGGCGCCTGCCAGGAGACCGCGCCGCCGGTGAGGTCGGTGATGAATGACGCTCCGGAGGCGGAGAACGCACCGTCAGTCGCGCGGAGCGTGCCCACATCGCTCGGCCAGACCTGCAGGGAGACCTCGCCACCGGACTCGACCGAGCCGATGTTGTCGATGGAGCCAGTCGGGCTCGGTGCTTCCTGCTGGGCCGGCGGGCTGGTCGGCTCCGGTGCCGGCTCCTGCGCTACAGGCGCCTCGAGGGCGACCAGTGAGTTCGCCAGCGACAGGCTGTCCGTGCCGGTCATGTTCTTGCTGCTGACGGTGTAGAGCACCCCACCTGCCACCCACCAGACGTTATCGTAGATCGACGTCACGTCGTGGATGGCGTCGTAGCCCTGTACGGATGCATTCACCGACAGCTGCTGGTTGAGATCCGCCGGGGAGCCGGCCGGCAACGCGCCACCCACCTCGCCCGTGACCTGGAGGAACGTCGGGTCGCCACCAGGGATCATCCAGTAAAGGCTGTAGTACCCACCTCCCGCCTCGACCGACGGCCCTCCGCCGAACGGCGCGGGAATCCACGACGGAACCAGCACCGTGAAGTCGAGCCCCAGCGTACCCGCCTGATCCGCTGTCATCCAGTCAACGTTCTGCGCCGTGGCCCGCGTGTCATCGTTCGGCGCGGCAGGCGCGGCGACGCTCGAATGGATGGAGAGCGATGTGATCAACATCGCCAACATCAGGAAAACGGCAGAGACTCTGGCTATTGTGCGGGTGAACACGGGGAATCTCCGATGTCTCAAGGTGGCGCTTCAGGCGGGCAAGTGCGGTCGTGCGTACCTGTCATGTGCCTCCTAGCCTACCATCCGTGATGGCCGTGAATCAGTGTACGTACAGGCGAGTTTTGACCAGCAGGCGACGGTCCGCGCTATCCTTCGTTTTTTCGCTATACTGATGTGTCGAGGCACCGGGCAGCTCTGCGTACAACCGCAGAGCGCTTTGGAGTGTTCGTATTTGTCTGGAGATTCCCGTGTCAACCAGCCCACCCATCCAAATCCAGCCGAAGACCAGCCCCTCCCGGTTGCCCAGCAACGGCAAGCGCTTCTACATCTGGACCATCGGCTGTCAGATGAACGAGGCGGACTCCGCCAAGGTCGCCGCGATGCTCCAGGAGGTTGGCTATGAGCCAACCAGGAGTGAGGACGATGCCGACATCGTCGTCCTGAACTCGTGCGTCGTTCGTCAGGCCGCCGAGGACAAGGTTGCCGGCAAGCTGAACAACCTGATTCGCCTCAAGCGCGAGCGCCCCGAGGTGCCCCTCGTCCTGACCGGCTGCATGGTCACGAAGCAGCAGGAAAAGCTGCGCGAGACCTTCCCGCACGTCGACCTTTTCTTCGACCCGTCGGACTTCGACAAGCTCGAGCAGGTGGTGCCGGAGCTGTCCGATCTGGAAGACGACCTTCAGCAGCTCCCGCACTATTACCTGCCACAACAGGAGCCGGGCACCGCCGCAGTCACTGCCTACATTCCGATCATCTACGGCTGCAACTTCCTCTGCTCCTACTGTATCGTGCCGTACCGTCGCGGCAAGGAGACCAGCCGCCCGCTCAACGACATCGTCGAGGAGGTCCGGCGCGTCGTCGACACTGGTGTCCGTGAGGTGACGCTGCTCGGGCAAACCGTCAACGCCTACGGCCACGACCTGCAGGATCACCCCAACCTGGCCCGACTCCTCCGCGAGGTGGACAAGGTGCCCGGGCTCGATCGGCTCCGCTATCTGACCTCGCATCCGAAATACATGTCCGATGAGCTCATCAACACGATGGCGGAGCTGGGCACCACCTGCGACCACATGAACCTGCCCGTACAGGCCGGCGACAACGAGGTGCTCCGCCGGATGCGGCGAACCTACACGCGTGACCTCTGGATGGAACGCATCGCCTACACGCGCCAGCATATGCCGGGCGCCACCGTCGCGACCGACATCATCGTCGGGTTCCCGGGCGAGACCGAGGCGCAGTTCATGCAGACCTACGACATGCTGGAGCAGACGAAGGTCGACAAGGTCCACCTGGCGATGTACTCTCCGCGTCCCGGTACGCTTTCCGCACGTTGGGAAGATGACATCCCGCATGAGGAGAAGCTGCACCGGCACCAGACGCTGGAGAAGCAACAGGAGCGTATTGCCACGGAGATCAACGCCAGACGCCTCGGCGAGACCTACGAGGTGCTCGTGGAAGGCAAGGCCCGCGGTCGCTGGACTGGCCGGACCCGGGGCAACACCCTGGTGCACTTCGACGACGCCCGTGAGCTCACCGGCAGGCTGGTGAACGTGCGCATCACGCGTACATCGCCGTGGTTCCTGATGGGCGAGGCGGTTGGCCAGCCTCATTGACTCTTCGCTTGTAACGACATGAGACTGGAGCGCGACACCGCGCGCTCGACTCGAAAGGAATGACCTCTTGACCGATACGCAGCAGACCCAGACCAAGCAGCAGACGAAGCGCCAGATGGTTGAGCAGGCCCGCGATGTTGCCCTCACCGGTGACTGGGAACAGGCCCTTGATATCAACATTCGCTTCATTGAGCGATTCCCGCGCAACGCCGAGGCTCTCAATCGCAAGGGGCGCGCGCTCATCGAGCTCGGCCGGCTCCAGGAAGCGTGGGACGCCTACTCCGAAGCGCTCAACGCCGACCCCGCGAACATGATCGCGCGGCGCAATCTTCAGCGCCTCGAGATGCTGGCCAACGTCGACGTCGCTGATCGCGCGAGTGAGGAGGACATCCCGTCCCCGCGCGCGGGCGTGTTCGTCGAGGAAGTCGGCAAGACGTGGGTTGACGAGCTGATCCGCGCAGCGGACGACCCCGAGCTGGCGACGGTCTCCCCGGGCGAGCAGCTCACCTTCACTGTCGAAAGTGGCCATGTCATTGTCTCGAGTCGAACCGGCAAGATCCTGGGCGAGCTCGAGCAGCGCATCGCGCAGCGCCTGATCGACCTTCTCCAGGCAGGCAACCGCTACGAGATGTACGCGCTCGGCATGTCTGGTCACAGCCTCCGGTTCATTCTCCGCGAGGTGCACCAGGATCCCGCGATGGCCGGGCAGCTGGGGCTCCCGCGCCAGAGTCGAGCAACAATGGATCTGATGCGCGAGCGCGAGATTCTGTCGCAGCGGGAGGAGGCCGACTTCTCCTTTGGTGACGAGGAGGATGCCGAAGAGGAAGATGAAGAGGCCGAGGAAGACGAGTCCGACGACGACGATCGCGAGATCGACGATGAGGCCGCTTCGTATGTCGACCCTTCGATTTCCGACGAGGAGTCCGGAAACGACGAGATGTAGCATCTCGATCGAACCGTTACACGACAGAGACGACGCCCGCTGGCCGAATCGGCCAGCGGGCGTCGTCGTAATCTTTGCCGCCACACGCCACGTCGGGGCGGCATCGCGCCTGTCACGACGTGGTGAGCACGGCAGATACCGGTTTGGAGGGACGCGCGTAGAGACCGAACGGGGTGCGCACCCGACTATCAGGCCCCGGCGTCAGCCCTCGACCAGGAAGAGCACCGCGATCATCAGCACGAAACACAGCACCGAGTAGATTGTGAGCCGGACAAGGTCCCGGCGCACGAAGGTGTACTCCGCTTCGGCGTCAAGCCGCATAGTCGGCGACACCGGCGATGGAATGGTGCGCGGCTTGCGCGGATCCATGGAGAGCGGCGCCATCCTCGGCGCCTGCGCCGATCGCTGCGGAGCGGCCGCTCCCTGCTCGCGACGCTGACGCCGCTGTCGGCGTCGCTCCGCGGCTCGTGATGTCTTCTTGTGCGGTGGTGCCATCGTCATTCGGTCCTTTCGCCGCGCCACTACCGGCGGACTCGGCCACGTGTATCAATCGTCGTCTCGCCATCCGACCAGCGAGATTCGTCGCTCCATCCGTTCCGTGTGATCCTGCTCACATGCTCGTTGACCACATCGTCTGGAGCAAAGCGAACGAGCATGCGGAGCAACAGAAGCAGTCCGACGGCAATGACGCCCAGATCATCAATCTGACCGGGTCCGATCAGGAAGTCGGGGATCACGTCGATCGGGGATATCACGTACGCGATGATCGCGGCCGGCCCGATCTTCTTCACCCACGGCGAGACCCGCTCGTCCTTCAGCAGTCCCCAGACGAGCTGAACGCGCTGGATCACATTGAGCGCATCGAGATTCGGTGCCATGCCCATCCTCCTGGATGCTTCGCCCTCCGCCGTACCTGCAAAAGTATACCGTCACCGATCAGGCGTTTCCTCCGTAGCGTGGTAGCGGGCCACCTCGAGCTCGTCCGGCGTGTTGACGTTGAAAGCCGACCAGCTGGCGCTCAGGCTCTCCTCGCGCAGATCGAATCGGTACATTCCCAGTGCGTCTGTCACCGCGGTCAGCGACCGCTCGCCCGCGTCGACCATCCGAGCGATTCGTCCCACATCGGGAACTCGATACACGGCGTGGAGTGGATGGGCACCGTGATCGTCCACGGCAACCACCCCGACGAAGTTGGCGCGGGCGATTTCCACCATCCGCGCAAGCACAGTCGCATCGACAAACGGCATGTCGCAGCCAACCACCAGGCAGAGGTCATGGCGGCTATAGCGCAACGCCGCCAGCAGGCCGCTGGCCGCACCCTGCCCATCGTCCGACTCGCGTGGCATCAGCGGCAAGCGCGGCCGGCAGCTGCCACTCGTGGGCACCAACCAGCACGACGTCAGCGGCGATGCTGGATACGCGCATCACCACACGCTCGATGATGGTCGGCCCGCCCTCGTCGAGGCGCAGGAGCGCCTTGGGCCTGCCCATGCGACGGCTGCGCCCGCCGACGAGCACGGCCACGGTGATCTCCGAAAGGGCCATACCGCTCCGCTCCGCTCACCGGCGTACTGGCACGACTGGTAGCCGGTTGGTACAATTCGCTCTTAACAACCTGGGCTCGTGATCCGGGCGTCGCACGTGGGGCGAAGGAGGTACCCATGTCACAGGTTCTGAAAGGCACATATGGTTGAGACGCACCCGCGCGGTTACCGCTGCCGGGTGCGTTTTGTTTTTGCCGTCCCCCGCAACGGCAGCACAACAACGCACCGATGCCCGGATCAAGGTCTTTCTCTCGGGTCACGTCGGATCCACTGGGATTCGGTATCGACAAGGAGCAGAGCGCGATGAACTCCAGCATGATCGGGAAGATTGAAAAGGCCCATCGATACGCGCGGGAACCGGAACGCATCACCTTCCAGGCCTTCACGGCGGACTTCGAGGGAAGTCACGACACGTACACCGTATCCCTTGATGAGCACGGCTGGCACTGCTCGTGCCACACCTTCGAGGCGCACATGGTCGGCAGCACCTGCGCCCACATCATGGCGATCCAGCACATCCTTGGTCCCATGCTTCCTGACAGCGCGCGGTACGATGCCGAGGAGGTCCAGACGGTCGCGGTCTAGTTCGGGCTCACGCCAGCGAAGACATTCTCTCGACCATCCTGACGGTGCCGGTGATCATCCATCGGCACCGTCAGGATTCGTCCGTCATGGAGCCGCTCGCTTGCCTCGAGCAATTGCTCGGCATCCTCCACGCGAACGATCGCCGATTCCCGCATCGCAATAGACGCAGCGGGAACGCCGAATTGCTGCAGCACCAGCCAGGCCGCCCCGCCCCACGTGGCGGCGCTCGTTCGCCATCGCTCGCGCAGTTTCACGACGATTGCTCCAGCGAGGTCCGATCGGGGAACATCTGGTAAAACGCGCTCACCGGCACGATGAATACCACCGCGCCACCCACAGTGACATCATGGACACCGATCGGGAACCACTCGATGAACTCGTGCTCGGTCGGGTCGAACGCCACCTCTGCGCGCGGCTCGCAATTCGCGCGTACCAGGTCGAGACACTCGCGCACGCGCTCGTTCTCGACGCCCATCAGGATGGTCGCGTTTCCCATTCTCAAAAAACCGCCAGTGCTGACGATCTTGGTAGCGCGAAACCCCGCGGACGTTACGACGCGCAGCAGCCTGTCGGCGTCGTACGCCTGAATGATCGCGACGATGAGTTTCATGCGGAGACCGACTCCCGACGGCGTGATGGATGCAGGCGGGGATACCGACATCTAGCGTAAACGTGGCATCCCCGCTTGCACTTTAGTCAGCCGGTGCCGCCTGCGCAATACCCGCCGCAGCGGCAAGCGCCTCTGCCTTGTCGGTTCGCTCCCAGGGGAGGTCGAGGTCATGACGGCCGAAGTGTCCGTAGCTCGCCGTCTGCCGGTAGATTGGGCGGCGGAGATCGAGGTTGCGAATGATCGCGCCCGGGCGAAGGTCGAAGTGCCGGCGTACCAGCGACTCTATCTCCTCGTCCGCGATGCGGCCGGTGCCAAACGTCTCGCACATGATCGACACCGGCTGCGCCTTGCCGATCGCGTAGGAAATCTGCAGCTCGAACCGGTCAGCAAGTCCTGCGGCGACGACGTTCTTGGCGACATACCGAGCGGCGTACGCGGCGGAGCGGTCAACCTTGGTGGCGTCCTTGCCGGAGAAGGCGCCGCCACCATGGCGCGCCATGCCGCCGTAGGTATCGACGATGATCTTGCGCCCGGTCAAGCCGGCGTCCGCGACCGGTCCGCCGATCTCGAAGCGACCACTCGGGTTCACGAGGAAGCGGGTTCGGTCGTCAAGCATCTCCTCGGGCACCACGGCGCGGATCACGTGCTCGATGACATCGCGCTCGATCTGCGCGTTCTCGACGTCCCTCGTGTGGTGTGTGGAGACGACGACCGTGTCGATCCGAACCGGCTTGCCGTGGGAGTACTCCACCGTCACCTGGCTCTTGCCATCGGGGAGCAGATAGCGCAGATCTCCACTCTTTCGCACCTCGGCGAGGCGGCGGGTGATCTTGTGCGCCAGCGAGATCGGCAGGGGCATCAGCTCGGGCGTCTCTCGGCACGCGTAACCGATCATCATGCCCTGGTCGCCGGCGCCGGTGAGATCGTCAGCGTCGCCGTTCTCGCCGGAACGGCGCTCGAGCGCCGTCGTGACGCCGGCCGAGATCTCCGGGCTCTGCTCGCGAAGGGACACGAACACGCCGCAGGTGTCGGCGTCGAGACCATGGCTGGAGTGCGTGTACCCAATGTCGGTGAGCACCTCGCGCACGATCTCCTGGATGTCCACATAGGTGTTTGTGGTGATCTCGCCGAACACGAACACGAGACCGCGCGTCGTTGATGTCTCACAAGCGACGCGGCTGTTCGGGTCATCGGTGAGCGCCGCATCGAGAACGGCGTCGGAGATCTGGTCGCAGATCTTGTCGGGGTGTCCCTCGGTCACCGATTCGGAGGTGAAGAGGACGCGGTCAGCGGTGTCGAATGTCGTGGCCATGAACTGTTTCCTTCGCCATCGGGGCCGGCAATCGGCCCCGATGCACGCTAACTGAGTTTGGGTGCAGCAGCTCCGGTCTACTCAGTCTCCCACGAGTCCAGGTACTTCGCCTGCGCATCCGTGAGGGTGTCGATCGTGATGTTCATGGCCGTCAGCTTGAGGGCCGCGATCTCCTTGTCGATCTCCTCCGGCACCTGATAGACCTTGTTCTCGAGCGAGTCGCCTTCCTTCGTGATGTACTCGGCGGCAAGCGCCTGGTTGGCGAAGCTCATGTCCATAACGCTCGCGGGGTGCCCCTCGGCCGCCGCGAGGTTGATGAGGCGGCCCTCGCCGAGCACCATCACCCGCTTGCCATTGAAGCTGTACTCCTCGACGAACGGCCGGAGCGTGCGCCGCCCCTCGCCGGCCATCTCGCCCAGCGCCTTGAGGTTGATCTCGGAGTTGAAGTGACCGGAGTTCGCCAGCAGCGCGCCGTCCTTGATCACCTCGAAGTCATCGCGGTCGAGCACGTTGATGTTGCCGGTTGCGGTGACGACAAGGTCCGCCAGCGGTGCGGCGTTGGACATCTCCATCACGCGGAAGCCGTCCATTGCAGCCTCCAGCGCCCGAGTCGGGTCGATCTCGGTCACAATCACCTGCGCCCCGTGTCCCCGCATGCGGAGTGCAATGCCCTTGCCACACCAGCCGTACCCCGCGACCACCACCGTCTTGCCGGCGAGCAGGACGTTGGTCGCACGGAGGATGCCGTCGATCGTGCTCTGACCGGTGCCATAGCGGTTGTCGAAGAAATGCTTGGTGTCCGCGTCGTTGACCGCGACGATCGGGAACCTGAGGACTCCGGCCTTCTCCATCGCTCGCTCGCGAATGACGCCGGTGGTGGTCTCCTCGGTGCCGCCCTTGATGTCCGGCAGCAGCTCCTGGTAGTGCTTGTGGATCGTCGCGATCACGTCAGCGCCGTCATCGATCACGATGTTCGGCTTGTGCGAGATCGCCGAGTGGATGTGCCGGTCGTATGTCTCGGCGTCCTCGCCCTTGATCGCGAAGACCGGGATGCCGGCGTCGACCAGCGCCGCCGCGACATCGTCCTGCGTCGAGAGCGGGTTGCTGGCGCAGAGCACGGCGTCTGCGCCGCCGGCCTTGAGGGTGAGGGCAAGGTTCGCGGTCTCTGTGGTGATATGCGCGCAGGCGAGCATGCGCACGCCCTTCAGCGGCTGCTCCTTCTGGAAGCGCTCGCGAATCTGGGCCAGCACCGGCATCTCACGGGCTGCCCAGTCGATGCGACGCCGGCCATCTGGCGCGAGGGACGGGTCCTTGATGTCGAAATTGCGGGCTTCTGTAGCGGTTGATGCCATCGAGTCTATTTCCTCCGTAGTGCGGCGATTGCCGCCCGACTGGTAATGCGAATCGCGTTGTTGGTCAGCGCGCGATCGTTCAAATAGTAGCCACCGAGACCATATCCTCCTCGCGGAGGCGCCCGGCGAAATCAGGGAACGATGCCTCGAACCGGGCGATGAAGCCTGGAACGTCGTACTGGTGTTCCTGCGTACCGTAGTTCTCGATCGGGTACGTGGCCGCCTGCGCCGCCATGCGACCGACCACATCGAGATCGAGCCTCATCAGGAGGCCCTTGATCAACCCTGCGCGGTAGGCATCGCCGCCGCCAGTCGGGTCGGTAACCTTCTCCGGCGGTGCGATGGGAATGTGCACGCGATCCGACCCGTGCCGAATCTCGGAGCCCTTCTCGCCATAGGTGATTACGGTGAGCTCGACACGGCGCTGAACGTCATCAATGGAGAGTCCGGTCTTGCGCTCGATCATCGAGTACTCGTAGTCGTTGGCAACCATGACGTCCGCAAGCTCCACGCCCTCCGCGAGATTCTCGCCGGTGAGGATCGGGATTTGCTGGGACGGGTCGAAGACAAGCTTTGCGCTCGACGCCGCCACCTGCCGCACGTGCCGCATCATGCCCTCGGGGTCATGCGCGCCAACGATGCCGTACTCGGCGGCATTGCAGATCTGGGTCACATCGATCTCCCGCGACTTCCACATGGCGCCGGGGTAGAAGGAGACGATCTGGTTGCCATGAAGATCGGCGTTCATGAAACCGGATGCGGTGTAGTCGCCTTCGACCTCGACCACGCTCTCGGTATTGACGCCGATGTCTTCGAGGACCCGCCGGTACTCACTGAAATCCTCACCGACCGAGCCCACGAGGGCGGACGGCTCGCCGAGAAGCCCGAGCGAGTACGCGATGTTGCCGCCAACACCGCCGCGGTGTTTCTTGAGGCTGTCGATGAGAAAGCTCACCGAGAGGACGTGCGCCTTCTCGGCCAGGATATGATCCTTGAACGAGCCGTTGAAGGACATGATCTGGTCGAACGCGATGGACGCGCTGACCATGACTCGTGGTGAATCTGTCACGCGGAGAGACCCCCGTTCCGTGTGGTGCGAAAACAATCGCCGCAACCGCTACTACCGTGCCTCCAGGCGTGGCGGACACACCGCAACAGGCCGGCTTGCCGGTACGGCGCCAGTTACCGTCAAGAGAATAGCACATGGTACTCAGGGATGGACTAGCCCCTGATTACCGCCGCGATAGCCGCGCTGACCGCTTCGTCAGGTATCGCACGCTCGATCGACACGCCGCCCCCAGCGAGCGGCAGGATCCACTGCTGCTCTCCAGCTACCCGCTTCTTGTCGCTCAGCATGAGCTGTCGCACACGGTCCGCGTCGGCCGTCACCTCGGTCGGCAGCCCAAACCGGCGCAGCAGATCGACAACCGTATCGACACGCTCGCGTGGAACACGACCGAGGGTCTCACCAAGCCGCATCACGCCGTGCAGGCCGACCGCAATGGCCTCTCCGTGGAGCAGCTCGTAGCCCGCCGCCTCGACGGCGTGCCCGATGGTGTGACCGAAGTTCAGGATGGCGCGCAGTCCGCTCTCGCGCTCGTCCGCCCGAACCACCGACGCCTTGATCTCCACGTTGCGCGCGATGATTGCAGGCACCAGCGGGGACCTGCGCTCGGCGAGGCGGTCGGCGTTCTCGACAAGGAGTGCGAGGAGCCCGCTGTCGCCGGCGGGGGTCGATGGCTCGATCAGGCTGTGCTTGACGATCTCTGCCCAGCCAGAGCGGTATTCGCGCTCCGGCAGCGAGGTGAGCAGATCAGGGTCGATCAGCACGGCGGGTGGCTGGTAGAACGCGCCGATCAGATTCTTGCCCGTCGAGTGATTGATGCCGGTCTTGCCACCGACGCTGCTGTCCACCATCGCCAGCAGCGAGGTGGGCACCTGGATGAGGCCCACACCGCGCAGCACCGTGGCCGCCGCGAATCCAACGAGGTCACCGGTGACACCGCCGCCCAGCGCCACAATCACGTCGCTTCGCTCGATACCACCGTTCAGCAGGCCATCGTAGAGACGTCCGAGACCGGCCATCGACTTGCTCGCCTCGCCCGCGGGAAAGGTCAGCGTGCGAACCTCACGGTCGCTACCGAGCCTCGCCACGACAGAAGCCAGGTGGTGGCGGGCAACATTCTCATCAGCCACGACCCACACCCGCCTGGCCCGCGGCCAGCGCTCGCTGACCGATCGGCCAAGCCCGGTGATCGCGCCTGGACCGATCGAGATATCCGAGACACCACCGGGTACGTCGATATGAACGGTTCGCCCTGGTCCAGCTCCTGCAACATCGGCGATGGTGTCAACGACTTCCTCAATCGCCCGTCCGTTGACTGGCACGACGACGTCAGCGCGCCGGTACCACGGAGCACGCCGCTCCTTGAGCTCGGTGATGCGCGCAAGCGGGTCGTCGCCCTCGAGCATCGGACGCGCCGCGCCGGACGCATCGGCGGCCTGCTGCGCCACCAGACGCTCGTGGAGCGCCTTCGCCGGCGCATCGAGGAAGACGGACAGCGTGTCGCGGGCGCCGAGCATCGACCCGGACCACGCGTGCTCATTCGCGACAGCGCCGCCGCCGGTGGCGATCACGACACCCTCGATGCCGACAGCCTCGCTGAACACCGTCTGCTCGATCGCACGAAAGGCAGACTCGCCATCATCACGAAAGATCTCCGGTATCGACCGCCCCTCACGGCGCTCGATCTCCGCGTCCGTGTCGATGAGGCGCCAACCCAGGCGGTCCGCCAGTACTCGACCGACCGTGCTCTTGCCCGCGCCGCTGAACCCGATCAGTACCACCCGCCGAATGTCCATGCGCACCACTCCCTCCCCGCTGTGCCGTCGCCCAACCGGCACAACATCGTATACTTGAATGCCGGAATGACGGATAATAGGGTCAGCCAATGCGGGCCGAACTGCACAACATCGAAAAGGAAACGCTGCTTCACATGCCCAGAATCATGATCGTCGATGACGACGCCGCGATCCGCGGTGTCCTCCACGACCTGCTGGACGATGAGGGGTTCGAGGTGACCGAGGCCGAGACCGGCTCCGCCGTGGTCGAGGCGCTCTCCTCTGACGACCCGCCCGAACTCATCATGATGGACGTGCGAATGCCCGACAAGAGCGGCATGGACATCCTCAATGAGATCAGGCAGCCGGACAACGGACCGCTGCCGATCATCATGATGACCGCCTTCGGAACGTCGAGCATCGCCATCCAGGCGATGCAGGGCGGCGCGTACGACTACCTCACCAAGCCCTTCGACCTCGACGATGTGATGCTGACGATCCGCCGGTTTTTCGACCGCAAGCAGCTGTCGGATCAGGTTCAGGAGCTCTCGTCGCGGCTCGACAAGCCGGACCCCAACGACCTGTTGATCGGCAACAGCACGGCAATGCAGGAGGTATACAAGACGATCGGCCGCGTGGCGCGGTCCGACGCGACAGTGCTCATCACCGGCGAGACCGGCACGGGCAAGGAGCTGATCGCGACGATCCTGCACCAGACGTCGAGCTACTCCCGCGGCCCGCTCATCAAGGTCAACTGCGCCGCGCTCCCGGAGACCCTGCTCGAGAGTGAGCTGTTCGGCCACGAGAAGGGCGCCTTCACCGGTGCCATGGCCCAGCGCAAGGGCCGGTTCGAGCTTGCCAACAAGGGCTCGATCTTCCTCGACGAAATCGGCGAGATGACGCTCTCGACGCAGAAGAAGCTGCTTCGCGTGCTGCAGGAGCGCGAGTTCGAGCGCGTCGGCGGCTCCGTCTCGGTGAAGGTCGACACCCGCGTGATCGCAGCGACCAACAAGGTGCTGCAACAGGAGGTCGAGTCCAATCGCTTCCGCGAGGACCTCTACTATCGACTCAACGTCATCGCCATCTACCTGCCGCCGCTGCGCGACCGACGCGACGACATCCCGCTGCTGGTCGAGCATTTCCTGAACAAGTATCGGGCGACGCCGCGCTCCGCGCCTACCCGGATCAGCCAGCAGGCAATGGATCAGCTTATGGAGTACGACTGGCCCGGCAACGTTCGAGAGCTGCAAAACCTGATCGAGCGCGCGGTGGTGATGGCGCAGGGGTCGATCATCACGCCGGAGCACATCAGCTTCTTCGGCGCGGATAGCCGCCGGCTCTTCGACATCGGCACGCTGGTCCGCCGTGGCACCTCACTCGACGACCTCCTGGATGACGTCGAGCATGCCGCGCTTGAGGAGGCACTTGCCGCCTCCGACGGCGACCGGGCAGAGGCGGCCGCGCTCCTCGGGCTCAAGCTGCCACAGTTCAACAAGCGTATCTCGGCGCTGGACATCGCCTCGGCGTAATTCGGCATTCCCCACCGAGAAAACGACGAAGCGGGACCATTTCTGGTCCCGCTTCGTCGTTTCGCGCATGTTGGGCGCTACTGAACCTCTATCTTTACGGAGTCCGGTTCAGGCTGCGCCTGGTGATCCGTCGCCTCCTGCTCGTCACCCTTGCTGATTTGCAACCGCGAGACACTTTGCGCGGCCCGCTCCGTGAACGCCTTGAGGTGCTCCCTGGTCGGCTTCTTGCCGAAGCGATAGTAGTAGTCGGCGGCGCGACCCATCACCATCGTTCCGACAAAGGCGATCGCCACCTTCGGCACCGTGCCCGCCGCGAGCGGCAGGAACGACGCCGCCTCACGGGCGATGGTCCGCCACAGGAAGCCCGTCCCCACCACCGGCGCGAGCTCTCGCATCAGCGCCATCTGGTTGTTGAGGTCACGCTCATGCACCGCCGCGATCTTGAACACCATCATCACCTGATTCTTGGTGAGCACGATCAGGTCAGCGCCAGCCGCGACGATACCACCGATGAACGGGACGATCGCCGGTGCGTTCGACACCAACGCGAATTGCGCGTTGGCCTTCGCCGTGTCGTCGACGATCTCCTTGACCGCGGCGAGCCTCAGCTCGGGAAACTTTCGGCCGAGCGCCACAGTGAGATCGTAGTTGAGCGAAACGATCAGATCCTGCGCGGCGGTGATCTCGGACGCCGTCATCTCCGGCTCCGACGACCTCACGAACAGCACCTTGCGCGATGCCTCGTCGCCGGCGGCCTGCTTCACCTGCTTCAGGACGCCCGTGCCCGCTGGGTCGACGACCACGAGGATGTCGTAGCGGGACGTGTCGACATCATCGTGCCAGTCGGTACGGACATCGACGAACCGGTGCGAGTCCTCGCCCAGGACATTGGAGATGAATCGCTCGGCGCGATCGGAGCTGTCGGTCGCCAGGAGAAGCCGCGGCGCCGTCTCGGCGCGACCGCGAACCTCGTCGAAGTCAACCTCCTTGACGACATTCATGAAGCTGCGAACGGTGTTCAATGGTCCAAGGACATTTGGCATCAGGTGGTGAGCCTCCGCTGATGATCACACGAAAACGCCGGGGTGAGCTCCACCCGGCCATACCGACACCCATTCAAGCACAACAGGTGCCACGGCTCACGCAGCACCCGTTCCTGTGGAAGATGGAATGATTCTGCGCTAGCTCTCGCTGCGCAGCCGCTTCATGGCATCGACCAGCCCTTGTACGGCATCAGCCGAGCTTCGCAACGACGCACGCTCGTCGTCCGTGAGCGAGATCTCGATGATCTGCTCCATGCCGTTCTTGCCAAGTTTGACGGGCACCCCAACGTAGAGACCGTCGATGCCGTATTCGCCCTGCAGCAGCACGCTCGTCGGAAGGATGCGCTTCTTGTCCAGCAGAACCGCCTCCACCATCTCCACGACGGACGCTGCCGGTGCGTAGTAGGCGCTGCCCGTCTTGAGAAGCCCGACAATCTCGGCTCCACCGTCCGCGGTGCGCTGCTCGATTTCGCGCAGGCGATCCGCGGCGATCAGCTCCGTGATGGGAATGCCGGCCACCGTGGAGTATCTCGAGAGCGGCACCATCGTATCGCCGTGGCCGCCGAGCACGAACGCCGACACATCCTCGACCGAGACGTCGAGCTCCATGGAGATGAACGTCCGGAAACGCGCGGAGTCGAGCACGCCCGCCTGGCCGATCACGCGCTCGCGCGGCCAGCCAGCCGTGTCGAAGGCGACGTGGCACATGGCATCGAGCGGATTGGAGACGACAATAATCACCGCATTCGGCGAGCTCGCTACGACTTCGCGCGTGACTGACTCCACGATGCCCATGTTGGTTTTCAACAGGTCATCACGACTCATGCCGGGCTTGCGCGCGATCCCCGAGGTGATCACCACCACGTCTGAGTCGGCCGACGCCTCGTAGCTGTTGGCGCCGGTGAGCGTGGAGTCATACCCCAGCACCGGCCCGGCCTCCATCAGATCCAGCGCCTTGCCCTGCGGCAACCCCTCGACAATGTCGATCAGCACCACATCGGCATAGTCTCGCTGGGCGACCAGCTGGGCGACCGTGCCACCGACCATGCCGGCCCCAACGACCGTGACCTTCGACCGCCCCGCGCGTCGTGCGACGTCGTTTGCCATCTCGCCATGATCCTCCACCGATCCCTGCACAGGCAGACACCGATCTCTTCGGCGGGCAACGCCGCCCACCGTCGATTGTTTGGCCTACTCGTTGGGATGGTACCACGGACCATCCTGCTCCCCGGCAACGCAAAGGATCGATCGGCACGTGATCACCGGTCAACCTCCGTATGACTGGCAAGCTGCTCCGACACCAGCTCGGCAACCTCGAAAACGGCCCGCGTGCCGAGGTCGCCATCGTCGCTGTTGGCCAACCCGGCAACGGTGAGTCGATGGCCGTGGATAGTGGAGAAGTGGAACGCGGCGGTCGCGAATCCCGGTCCGCCGCCGGCGTGGCCCGCGACAATTCCGTTCCGCGGGTTGCGATCGACCATGACGCCGAGCCCATATCCGGGCTCCCTGATCCACGGATGCCTGGCGGGAACCGGCACGGCCGCAAGCATGCGCTCCAGTGATGACTTGTCCAATAGGCGCTCACCGAACAGACATGCGAGGAACCCGGCGCTGTCTGCCGCCGTGGACGCGACAAGTCCATGCGCGACCCAACCGGGATGGTAGCGGCCGTTGACCAGGTGAAAGCCGCCGTCGTCATCCAGCTGGCGGCTGTACCCGGGCGCGAGATGGGCGAGTTCGTCAACCGTGGCGACCACGCGCGTGCTCCGGAGATCGAGTGGCGCGAACACCAGGTCGTCCAGCGCATCCCGCAGCGACTGCCCCGTGGCTCGCTCGACGGCGAGCCGCACCAGCATGTAGCCGAGATTCGAGTAGGACCACCCCTCCCCCGGCGCGAACAGCATTCCCTGGCGCATCGTGCGCTCAAAAAACTCGTCGTCCGACCACGGCTCGTCCGGCGTGCGCCTGACGCCCGTTTGCATACTCGGGAAGCGCGCCGTAGTCCGGAAGTCCCGACGTGTGATTGAGAAGGTGCTCGAGCTCGATCGCGTCATCACAGGAGAATCCCGGCACCAGCTCGACGACCGCGCTGTCGAGGCGGAGCCTTCCCTGCTCCACCAGCGCCATCACCGCCGTTGCCAGCACCAGCTTGGTGATGCTGTAAAGCGGATAGCTCAGGCGGGCATCGGCTGGACGTGCTCCGTTCATGTCCGCGTGCCCGACCCCCACATCGAGCAGCGTCCGGCCGTCCATGAGCACAGTGACGGCAACCCCAGGAGCATCGCTCGCACGTACCACCGCTTCAACGCGTTCCCCGCACGCTTCGGCCAACCCTCCAATCACCATACCTGCCACCCTCTCTCCCCAGTCAAACGACGCATCGTGACCCCTGCGGTCGCGCTATTGGCGCCTCTGGATTCGCTCCCTGCAACCGTACGCCACGCCCGCGATCAAGTTGACGCTGGCACCGCCATCGCCCTATAATCCCATTCGCTGCCCACAAGGGCGGCGGTCACCTGCCCAGGTGGCGGAACAGGCAGACGCGCTAGCTTGAGGGGCTAGTGCCCGATAAGGGCGTGAAGGTTCAAATCCTTTCCTGGGCACCTCGGTCGGATACGGTGGATCAGCTCGAGGGCGATTAGCTCAGCTGGTAGAGCGCCACGTTTACACCGTGGATGTCAGAGGTTCGAGTCCTCTATCGCCCACCGGTGGACGAATCCGGTCAGATCACAACACACGCCAAGGTAGCTCAGTTGGTAGAGCTCACGACTGAAAATCGTGCGGTCGGCAGTTCGAGTCTGCCCCTTGGCACCGAACGACGAGGGCGGGATCGAAATGATCCCGCCCTTGTTGCGTCGCACACGCCGATCAGCGCCGGGAGCGTCTCCCGGACGGACTCAGGCTGCTGCGAACCAGCAGGTAGGTCGGTACCGCCGTCACCAGCACGATGGTGATCGCATAGGGCGCCGCGGCGGTGAAGTCCAGCACCTCGCCGTTGGTCGTCGTCCAGAGCTTCGACGCCAGCGTGTGCGAGCCCGTAGGACGCAGCAGCAGCGTCATCGTCAGCTCCTTGGCCACATTCAGCATCACCAGCATCAGCCCGACCACGATCCCAGGCATCGCCAGCGGCAGCGTTACCGAAAGGAAGGCACCGATTGGCCCTCGCCCCAGCGTGCGGGCGATCCGGTCATAACTCTCGGTGGCGTGCTGGAACCCGACGCGCTGCGCGCCGATCGCGATCGGCAGGTAGAGCACGGCATAGCCGGCCACCAGCAATGCGCTCGTCTGGTAGAGCGGATGCAGCCAGCGCACCGCGAAGAAGACGAGGCCCAACGAGACAACGGCACCGGGCAGCGAGTGCGCGATCCACGCCGCTCGTTCGACCACCACCATCAGTCGACCCGGGTAGCGGACGGAGAGCAGGCTGATCGGCAGCGCCGCCAGCGCGACGACGAACGCCGTCGCGAGCGCGTACTCCGCGGTAGTGGTGGTCGCGGCGCCGAGGGCGGACCAGTCGACGATCTCCTGCCCCGCGACGATCTCGTACGCGCCACGAATCATCCCGTACAGCGGCACACCGAGGGCAACGACGACGACAGCGGCGGAGACCGGCATCGCCAGTGCCTTCCAGGCGCCGAGTCGCCATGGGACGCGCTCCTGCGCCACGCCACCACCCACTCGCACCGGGCTCGAAGATGCGCGGAACACCAGAAGGTCAGCGGCAAGCAGCGCCAGCGCCGCGATCGCCAGCACGATCGATAGCGCCCGGGCCGAATCCGGCGAGCCGAGCACCGTCGCCCGCTGCATGATGGCCGTCGTCAGGGTGCGGTAGCGGAGCAGCTCCAGCGCGCCGAACTCGGCGAGCATGTGCAGCGCCACGATCAGGGCGCCGCCGGAAATTGCACCGCGCAGCCTCGGCAGTGTGACTTCGACGAAGGCACGAACAGGACCGCGCCCCAGCGCCCGCGCAACCCACTCCTGGCTCGCGTCGAGCTCGCGAAGGGATGCCACCGTTGGCAGGTACACGTAGGGATACAGCGAGAGCACCAGCACGATCACCGCGCCGCGGAGGCCATAGATGAACGTCGACTGCGGAAACCACTCGTATCCGGCAGCGACCCAGGTGTAGGAGGAGACGAAGGCCGGTATGCCGAGCGGCAGCGTAAAGGTCACCATCCAGAAGCGCCGCCAGGGCAGGTCGGTGGCGGTCACCAGCACGGCCAGCAGGACACCGATCACCACCGTGCCCAGAGTGACCCAAACCACCAACCAGATGGTGTTCTTGATCAGGGGAACCGTGGTCGGGCTGTCGAGCATGTCAAGCAGCCGCGCCGGGTGGACTCCATCTCGTCCGATCAGGTACGCCACCGGAAGCAGCGCGAGCACTGCCACGATGACCGCCGGCAACAGCAGCAGCGCCGGGGGTCGCCGCATGGACGACCTCCAGCGCTGCGCGCCCTCCGCCTCGGCACCCTGAGAGGCAGCGATATTCACCGGGATCAGGTCATCGGACTCCGACACCGCTAGACGATACCCGCCTCGATGATCAGCTCCTGCGCCTTCTTGGCGTCCTTGAGGCTACCTTGGTCGAAGGTCGGCGGCTCGAGCTCACTCAGTGCCGGCAGGTCGTAGCTGCTCTCGACGCCCGGTGCTGTTGGGAACTGCGGCGACTGCTCGGCGACGATCTTCTGGCCACCCTCGGCGTCGGCCAGCCACGAGATGAACTGCTGGGCGAGGTCCTGCTTCTGGCTGGCTTTGAGGATGCCGACGCCCGACGCGAGCATCAGACCGCCCGCGTCCTCACCCTTGACCCAGTGCACCCGCGACGCCAGGTTCTCCTCGCCACCCTTCTCCTTCGCAAGAATGTACCAGTAGTAGTGGTTGCTCAGCCCGAACCCGTACTGACCGGCCTCGACCGCGTCGCGGACCGCCCCATTCTTGAGCAGGTTCTCGCCGTTCTCTGCAATTCCCTGCAACCACGAGAACGTCTCGTCCTCGCCGACCGAGTTGATCAGGTAGTTCGTCACCGCGACGAAGGCGCCGCTGGGGGCGTATGCGAACGCGCCCTTCCACTCCTCGTCGACCAGATCGAGCACGCTGGCTGGCAGCTCGTCCTCGGCGATCACGTCGGGGTTGTAGAACATCACGCGCGAGCGCAGCGCGTAGGCGAGCCAGTTGCCATTTTCGGGGTTGAACCGCTCATCGGTCTTCGCCAGCGCCTCGGGATCAACCGCCGCGAGCACACCCTCGGCATCCAGCATCGCGATCGGGGTGGGCTCTTCGGAGATGAAGAGGTCGGCGTTGGTGTCGTCGCCCTCCTCAATGATCTGGTTTGCGAGCTCGGAATCGCCGCCGGAGCGCACCTCGACGGAGATGCCGGTCGCCGCGTTGAATCCCTCGGCGAATGCCACCACGAGGTCCTCATGCTGTCCGGAGTACACCGTCAACGAACCGCCTTCAGCACCAGGGGTAGCGCCGACGGTCGTGCTCTCCGTCTCCTCGCCCTCCGGCTCAACCGTCGCACTGGCAGCTTCCCAGCCTGTCACAACTGCAGCTCCAGCCGCGGCAGCGCCGATCTTGAGTACGGATCGCCGGTTCCTGCGCAACTCACTCATCAAAACTGCTCCTTGGCCGGGCCGGCAGTGGGTCGGCCATGTCGGTGTGATGGCCTGGCGAGCCGGCTGGCTCGAACCAGGATCGAATCTCGGGCGCTCGCGGTTCCGGCCGGACACCGCTCACGCGGTCCAGTATCGTCAACCATATCCGATCTGACAAGTCGGAATTGAGAGGGCGGCCATGGACGTGCGGGGTCAGTGGCTCCGGATCCCGATCATCGCCACGTCCGGAAGCGCTCGCCGAGAGGACGTGGCGCTATTCGCTGGTCAGTGGCCCGGGAACAGCGTCGTGCGGCATCCTCAAGGCAGGCAACACGCCTCTCGACTCGGCATCCTGCAGGGCTGGCAGAACCGACGCTGCAGGCAGCGTTCCGGTGGTGTCGGCGTAAACGACCGCATCACCGACCACGCGGACGCGTACGATCTCGCCGATCTTCGGGAACACGCCCTCGCCGATGCGCGCCATAACGGTAGCTCCGGCGCCGTCCTCCCCCATTGCCAGGGCGAGCTTGCCGCCATGACCGTAAAAGGTGAATCCAAGAACACGGGCAGGGGTGCCCTTCGGGTCGATGACGAACTGCTCCGGACGGAGCATCAGCGTACAAGGTCCGCGGCCCATCGCCTGGCAGGCTTCACACACCGGCAGCCTGCCGAGCGCGCACGCGGCTACCGCGGTGGTACCGGTCTCGATGTGCGCCGGCAGCAGCACGGCGTCGCCCACGAACCGGGCGATGCTTGGATCTGCCGGACGGGTGTAGATCTCGAGTGGAGAGCCGACCTGCACCACCTGGCCGTTTCGCATCACGGCGACGCGGTCCGCCAGGGAGAGTGCCTCTTCCTGATCGTGTGTCACGAGGATGGCGGTCGTCCCGGTGCGTGCGAGCAGGTCGCGCACTTCGACGCGCAGCTCCTCACGCAGACCGGCGTCGAGCGCCGAGAACGGCTCGTCGAGGAGCACCAGCTTCGGTGACGGCGCGAGCGCCCGTGCGAGCGCCACGCGCTGTTGCTGACCGCCCGAGAGTTCCTCTGGCCGCCGCCGGGCATAATCAGCGAGACCGACCAGCTCCAGCATCTCGCTGATCCGGTCGTTCCGCTCCCGCCGGGCGCGAGGTGAGAGCCGGTTCGTGCGGAGACCGAATCCGACGTTGTCCGCAACGCTCAAGTGCGGGAAGAGCGCGCCCTCCTGCGGCACGATCGCGATGTCACGTCGCTCCGGCGGCAGGTGGACGTCTTGCCCGGCGAGCTGGCGGCCGGCGAGCCACACCTCACCCGCATCCTGCCGGTCGATCCCGGCAATGATCTTGAGCAGTGTCGACTTGCCGCATCCCGAGGGACCCAGGATGGCAGCGAAGCTGCCGCGCTGCACGGTGAAGTCGACGCCTCGGAGCGCGGCCACTGGCACCGGGCGCATCGCATACGACTTGCGTGCGCCCCGCACAGTGAGCCATTGCTCCTCGCTCGAATTCTCATTGCGTGGCTGTATTGCCATTTGCCCTTTTCCGCACCGATGCCGGCTGACGCACAACGCGCCAGCGAATCCATACCAATCTTATCGGATATGGATCACGCGTCAACCTCATGCGTGGCATTCGTACCATGTACTGGTGCGGTTCAGTTGGTCTTATGTGGCGTCGGCACGAAACAGATCGCGGTTCCCCTCCACGGGAAGATCCTCTCGCTCGCCCCACTCATTCCACGACCCGTCGTAGTTGCTGATACGGTCAAGCGGCACGCCGGCCCGGTGCAGCCCGAACAGCAGCTGCGTGGCGGTGACGCCGCCGTTGCAGTACGCGGTCACGGGCTGGTCGAGTGACACGCCGAGCCGCTCGGCGCTCGCCCGGATCTCCTGGGCGGACCTCCACCGCCCGTCTTCACCGATGAGTGACGCAGCCGGGACGTTGACCGCAGCAGGGATGTGACCACCACGCGAGCCTCGCTGCTTCGCTCCCGAGTACATGCCCTCGTCACGCGCGTCGAGCAGCTGCCGGTCCCGCGACTCGATCAGACGGCGGACGTCGTCCACCGACGAGAGCAGCCCGGGACGGGGACGCGGCGTGAACCTCGCCTCGAGTACGGTCGACACCTCCGTCGTGACCGGAAGCCCGAGCGACTCCCATCGGCTGAAGCCGCCATCGAGCACCGCGACCTCATCGTGACCGTAGTACAGCAGCGCCCACCACAGGCGTGTCGCGAGGTGCCCGCCCGTGTCATCGACCACCACGACCGCCGTCTCGTCGCCGACGCCGATTCGCTCCATTGCCGCCGTGAAGACATCCGGCGGCGCGATCTGCGCCTTCACCGATCCGTTGAGGTCGACGATGTCCCGGGTCCAGTCGACGAACACGGCGCCGGGGATGTGGCCCTCGGCGTACCGTTCCGGTGCGCCGGCGTATGTTGCGCGCTGGCGGCCGCCGCCAAGGTCCTCGGTCGTGACAGCGCCGCGGATATCGACGACGCGCACCCTGGGGTTGTCGAGCTGTTCCGCAAGCCACTCCGCTTGCACGAGGCTGTCGGGTATGGACGGACGTTGCGTCATTGGGAAGCTCCGCACGAGGTGCCGGTAAGTCGCCGGCTAGTGTACCGAACCTCGAGCGAACGCGGTGTCAATCCGCGGACAACCTCAGCCGCCAGAGCGCGCCTTACAATCGGCCATTGCCCGAAATCGCTTCGCTTCGTGTCCTGAAGCGATCATGATCGCGAACCATTCCCCCGCCCAGGTGCGCCCGTCTGATGCTGCGGCGAGCGTGGCGGCGCGAAAGTTGCTGCAGGCACATCGAGTCAGGTAGCAATGCCAGACTCGACAACTCATCCATGCAATACTATCGAAAGTAAAGTATGGGTACACAGCGAGCTGGAGTCTTCCGCTCGCCGGTCCAGGAGACGGAGGATCACCGATGACGAGCAGCACCATGACGGATCGGGCATACGGACGAATGGTGGAGGTTAACGCGCCGTTCGACGAGGTGGTCGAACGCACCACGGGAGCGCTCAAGGAGCAAGGCTTCGGCGTGCTCACGACGATCGAGGTCGACAAGGTGCTCAAGGAGAAGATCGGCGTCGATCGCGAGCGGTACGTCATCCTCGGCGCGTGCAACCCGCAGTTCGCGAACGAGGGCCTCGAGGCGGACATCGACCTTGGTCTGCTGCTGCCCTGCAACGTTGTCGTGCGCGAAGAAGGCGGACGGCGATACGTGACCTTCGTCGACCCGAAGGCAATGCTCTCGGCCGCAGGCGACTCGCCACAGCTGGAGGAAATCGCCGTCGAGGTCAAGTCACGGCTGGATGCCGCGGCCGACGCGCTCGCAGGGGCGGCAGCCTGAGCCATCCTTGACACTGCCCCGTTCGGCGGCCTATCATCACTACTGCCGTCGGGCGCGGCACCACGCGGAAGTGGCTCAGTGGTAGAGCATCTCCTTGCCAAGGAGAAGGTCGCGGGTTCGAATCCCGTCTTCCGCTCCACAGGACATGCAACAACGGCCGGCACCTAGGTGCCGGCCGTTGTTGCATGTCCCCGAATGCGTCACTCACGCCAGTTCCGCACCTCGTGTCCATCCTTCACCGGTGCCCTGCGAGTCGTTCCGTCCCCTCAACCGGCCGGTTTACACCCGAGTGCACGCGATCGTGCCCGAAATGTCCCCCGTTCGGGTGATGACTTCCTCGAGCCACCTTGCCATCATGGCATCCAGGGAATCGACAGTCACCGTACCCATGAGCATCGCCATCGTGCGGCTCGCGCTCTCTTGAGCCATAGGTCTGTGTATCGGTCCCCTGCCAGATCCCGGACCAATGCCACCACACCGGTGGATGTGAACACAAGCAAGGAGTATCCGATGATACAGGACGAACTGGCCCAGGCGCTCCAGTCTGGACACTCTCGAAGAACCGTCATACGAAGGGCCGCGTACAGCGCTCCAGCTGTCATCGCCATCGCCGCCGCGCCTCACGCAGCACTCGCCGGCAGCGGCCCCAAGAAGTTCCCCAAGCCGAAGGACGACCCGGCAAGCCGAAGGATGATCCGAAGCCGAAGGGTGGCAAGTAGCCAGCGCCGGCTTTCGAATCACCCAGCTTCCCGTGGCGGATCAGCGGCGATCCGCCCCGGGAACGGTGTCACGCTCCCGATCCTCGATCGACGGGGCGAGGACGAAGTCTGACGTGGAAACGCCAGAGCGCCACTACAAGCTGTTCGGCATGACCGTGGCATCGGAGCTACCACTGCCGTTGCCAGCAGCGCCATGCCCCGCGGATGTGCGCATACGCACAGGGCCTGTCCCGATCGGCGGGATGCTTTTGTATGAAACCGACGAACCACTCCGCTTCGCGTGTTACCGAAACGGCGAAGCAATCGTTCTTGCATGGGACGGCGTGCGAATGGCGGTGATGTCCAACCGGGTCGTGATCGACTCGGACGACATCGAGATGGCGCTTCACCTGCTCATCCCTGCTGCATGGTCGGTGCTCCTCGCGTCGCGCGGGCAGGAGGCACTGCACGGGGCAGCCGTCGCGCTCAACGGCAGAACGGTTGCCATCATGGGCGAATCCGGCAGCGGCAAGACCACCGCCGCGCGGGCACTCATCGCACACGGCTGGTCACTGGTCACGGACGATCTGCTGGCTTTCGATGAAGCGCTGCGCCTGATCCCGGGACCGCAGTGGATGCGGGTTCTTGCCGCAGACGCCGCCGCGGGGGCCGTGGCAGATGCAGGCGGAAAGGCTCGCATTCGTCCCGTCGCTTGCACCGATCCGGCACCGCTCGGCGCCGTAGTCATCCACTCCGACGAATACGAGCGATGCGCCCGCCTGACAGGCACGGCAGCGGTCGCGGCGCTTCTGCAAAACGTCTACAACCCGCTCCTCACCCACGCCGGCCAGGTGGAGCGGCGGTTCCATCTCGTCCACACCATCGCGGAGCGCGTCCCGGTGTATGGCGCCGCACCACGATCGCTCTCCGCGGAGGAGCTGCTGGACATCGCAAAGGAGACACGGCTGTGACGACCTACTACATTCCGGCGCACGTGCAGGCCCGGCCGGTGCAGGACGAGATCATCATTCTCGATACGCGCACGAACCGATATCTGGGCCTGAACGGCACCGGGGCGGTGATCTGGTCCGAGCTCTCGGGCGGGGGCACCGTCGATGGCGCCGTCAACGCCATCGTCGAACGATTCGACGTCACGCCGGCAGCTGCCGTAACAGACGTCGCCCGACTTGTGAACGAGCTGATCGATCTCGAGCTGCTCGGTCAGACGACACCGTGACCATGTGGGATGTCCTCGACCAGATCGTGGACCGGCAACGTGACGTCGACGCGCTTCGCTCGCATGGTCTTCACCTCTGGGCCGCGAAACGCTGGCGAGAAACAGGTCATGCCGTACCCGAAACACTGGTCGACCACCAGCGCGCCGCGACGATCGTCGACCTTGCCGTGCAGCCGGCCCTCACCATGGTGCGCGGCGCCCTCGACGGTCCAGTGCTGGTGCTCAAGGGTCCCGAGGTGGCCGCTCGGTATCCTGGCGTGGCGCTTCGGCCGTTCGCGGATCTCGATCTGCTGGTGCCGGACCCGGTCGAGGCGCAACGCCGGCTCGTGGCAGCCGGTTGCGAGGAGATCACCAGCGCGCAGGACGAGCATCTCCCCACCCTCCGCTGTCCGAACACACCGCTGTTGATGGAGATCCACGACCATCCGCGATGGCCACGCTGGACCAGCGGCATCCCCCAACGAGCTGTTCGATGCTGCCGTTCCCTCCGTACTCGGCGTCGACGGCGTGATGACGGTCTCGCCAGCCCATCACGCGGTGCTGCTCGCCGCGCACTCGTGGCAGCACGAGCCCTTTCGCCGCGTGATCGATCTCGTGGATGTCGCGGTGATGGCCTCGGAAAGCGACCCTGACACGCTGGCGGCACTCGCGCAGCGGTGGCGGCTCGGCGGCATCTGGCGGTCTACCATCGAGGCGATCGCGTCCTTCCAGGGCGGCGACCCCCCGCGCGCATGGACTGACCGAATGCTGACTCAGCACCTGCGTGCGGTGCGACCGAGGACGACCGCCGAGCTGCGCCTGGCGCGATGGTTCGCAGGCTACCGCGCACCCACACTCGCGATTGCAGCGAAGACCATCATCCAGACGGTCGCCGAAGACCTCAGCCCCGCTGCGGAAGACTCCTGGAGCGCCAAGATGGGCCGCATTCCTCGCACCGTGAGGAACAGTCTTTCGCCATCCACGGAGCGTGTCTGGTAACTCCGCCTGTTTGGCGACCTCCATCCCAAATCGGGAATCCCGGCTCAAACTGTCACGACACTGATGCGAACCCGTCGAGATCAGTGATACCGCTGACACCCAAGAGCCGTACGCTGGTCTGGAGGCACACGACCGGACTCGAACGACCAGGCGGCGAGCCCAAATGGCAGACAGGAGAACGCAATGAACAACGATGTTCGCTTGCAGCAGTTCCCGTCGCGCGTTGGACTCGTCACCACAGTCATGCTTCTCGTCGGCATGCTGCTGCCCGCCCTCCATGAAAACGCATCCGCCCTTCAGAACACCGGTCTGGTGAACGACGCAACCTATGTCGCAGCGACCGGCCAGACCGTCACCTGGAACCCGCCGTGGACGTTCGACGACGGGAGTCTCATCGCTGGCGACGCGGTCGATATGGTGTTCCTGCGAGGCGAAGACGCAATCGGGGTCGTCGGCATGGGCGACTTCCAGCCCGAACAGGCACGTTCGCTGGTGTTCGGCTACCTCGGCGGCAACACCGAGCTCGCCATAACGATAGACCAGGGTAGCTCCGGGCAGATTTCCTATTGGCTCGATTCCGTCCCGATGAACGGCACGACCTTCGGGGCGTTCACCATCGCCACGATGACCGGGACGCCTGGCGAACCAAAACGCCACCATGACCATGGTTTTCGCGCCGATAGCCGGGTTTGCCGACGCTGTGGCACTCGCGCAGGCTGGGATCGCCATTGACTCCGAGCCCGTGCTCTTCGGCGTGGACGGAACTGGGCTGCAGTCCACCCTGGAAACCGCGCGGCCACCCGTCGGATCGACGCCGGAGCGGGCTGAAACCGCGTTCGTGCCGATAGACTCGTGGGTCGACCCCGTGTTTGGGGTTCCCGTCGAGTGGGCAGAGGGATGGGAATCCGCGGGGGTTCGGAACGAGAACACGCTCATGCTCATGAATCCGTCAATCGGGCTATTCATCAACCTCACGCCGATGGAACGTCAGGGAATGACCCCGGACGACTGGGCAGCCTGGCTTTCGGAGCCGCCTGCTGGCGTGACCGACTGGCAGATCGAACCTCCCATCGTCAATCCGAACAACTGCATCGTGCAGTGCTCAGCTGACTCTATTGACATGGTCAACGAGGTGATCTTCCTCGACGGCCAAGAGACCATTGTGCTCGTCACAGTTGCGCTCGCAACGCCGGATGTCGATGCGTCAATAGTCACCTACCAGGCGACGGTGCGCATCGGCGGTCGCGTACCACTCGAGGGGTGGGGAGGCTCACCAACCACCATTCCGGCATCAACGGCAGCGGTCGCCTCGGAACAGGAGGGATCGCTGTCGGACGCCGGACTGGTTGCCGACGGGCACTACGTCAGCCCGCAATTCGGCGTCGAGATTCTCTGGGATGACACGTGGACGTTGGATACCTCGATGAACCCGCCAATTTCGACGGACCCAGCCCGGCAGGTGGACCACCTCTACCTGATGCAGTCAAACAACGACGCCACCTGGGTTGTACTGGAGACCGTCCCCTTCTTCGGGGTGGGTGTTGAGCAGATCGTGGAGTTTGCATCCGCTCCGGGAACCGCCACTGAGCTATACGGACCGAACGCAGAGATTCTGCTCACGACGGCCACGGCGGATCGCGGTGGGATCGTCATAGTGGACAGGTCGGGACTCATCCCGCGCATCTACTACGAGGAGTACATCATGGTGGACGGCAGCACACTGGTCATGCTGCGATTCAGCGCTCCCGTTTCGGTAGTCGATACCGCGCTGCCGAGCGCGCAATCAATCACGGCTAGCGGTGTGCCCATCCTTAGCCAGTTCAGTGCCCAGGATATTCAGGTAGCGGTCGTTGGATAGTCATCAGCAGAACGCCGGTGATGGCATCATGCCATCACCGGCGTTCCACTGCCTGTATGCTTGACCGTGGCCGTTGGATGCGGGCGTGGCGGAATGGCAGACGCTACGGTCTTAAACACCGTTGGGGCGACCCGTGCGGGTTCGAATCCCGCCGCCCGCACCCTTGGCCCGGCCTACTGACCGGTCCAGCTGTCGACGCGAACCGTGAGCTTGTACCGCTCCTTGCCATCCTCGCTGTCCGGCATGTCTCGCCCGGTGTACTTCCGCGCGAGCAGGTTCACGAACGAAAGATCGCGATACAGCTCGACTGCGGTCACCTCTCCGCGCACCTCCACGTAGTGCATCGAGTTCTCGGGGTCCGAGATCGAGATCGCCACGCGTCGATCGCGCAGCACGTTGCGGTACTTGACCGTCTCCGCCTTCACGCTGAGCAGCACGTACTCGCCGTCCCAGAGGAACCAGACGGGGTTGACCTGCGGCTCGCCGCTGGGCCCAATCGTCGCGAGATGCCCGACGGCCGTGCTCTCAAGGATCGGGTGGTATCGTTCCGAAACGGCACCGCTCGGCATTGTCTCTCCCTCACTCGTGTTGTGTTCACCGGCTCCAGCCAGCACCAGGTGACCTGGCTGCACGCAAGACACGGGATAGCTGACTGCGTCTACGCCGCGGTCGTCGCCCTCTCGCCGGTGAGCTTGAGCGTGTTCTCGACGAACCCGCGAACCTCCTGACGAAGCACCGGATCGTCCACCAGTGAATGATCGATCGACGGCACCAGCTCCCGGAGCCGCGGCGTCCATGCATTGAACTCCGCCGGGAAGCAGCGCCGCATCACGTCGAGCATGATCGACACAGCAGTCGACGCTCCCGGCGAGGCGCCCATCAGCCCGGCGATCGAGCCGTCACCCGCTGCCACGACGTCCGTGCCGAACACGATCGCGCCGCGCTTCGTCTCAGTCCGCTTCATCGTCTGAACGCGCATGCCCGCATGGATGAGCTCCCAGTCCTCTGCCTCCGCCGTGGGGATGAAATCGCGCAGGACCTCGATGCGCGAGGCATGCTTCTGCAACACCTGGCTGATGAGATACCGGGTGAGGTCGAATTCGTCCCTGGCCACTGAAAGCATCGTGAGGATGTTGTCGGGCTTGATCGAGCGGAAGAGATCGGTCCACGCCCCGTGCTTGAGGTACTTCGGTGAGAAGCCCGCGTACGGACCGAACAGCAGCCCGGGGGTTCCATCGAACATCCTGCGATCGAGATGCGGCATCGCCATCGGTGGCGCGTTCACCTGCGACTTGCCGTAGACCTTGGCCTGGTGCGTGTGCGCCAGCGTCGGGTTGGTGCTGCGCAGGAACTGCCCGCTCACCGGAAACCCTCCGTACCCTTTGGCTTCCGGAATGCCGGATTGCTGCAACAGGTGGATCGCGCGGCCACCGGCGCCGATGAACACGAACCGGGCGCTCACGCTGCGCCGCTCGCCCGTCCGGCGATCGCGACTCGTGACCGTCCACCGGCCGTCCTGTTGCCGATCGAGCCCGGCGACCTCGGTGTTCATCCGCAGGTCGACACCCTCCGCCACCAGCGCGTCGAACAGCAGCTTCGTCATCCGACCGTAATTGACGTCGGTGCCTTCGTCGCTTCTCGTCATCGCGATCGCCCGCGAGGGATCGCGGCCTTCCGCCATCAGCGGCACCCAGTCGGCGACCTCGTCGAAGCGTTCGGTGATGCGCAGGTCCTCGAACAGCGGCTCGCCAGCGAGCGCCTCGTACCGCCTGCGAAGGAAGTCGACGTCCTTCTCGCCGGTGACGTAGCTCATGTGGGGGACGCTGGTGATGAAGGACTCCGGCTTGGAGATCGCCCCCTCCTTCACCAGCGATGCCCAGAACTGAAGGGACTCCTGGTACTGTGCGTTGACGACCTTCGCCTTGGTGGTGTCGATCGAGCCGTCGGGTTGCTCTGGCGTGTAATTCAACTCGCACAGGCCCGCGTGACCGGTCCCTGCATTGTGCCAGCCGTACGAGCTCTCCTCGCCAACCGCCTCCAGGCGCTCATATGCCACGATCGACCAATCCGGCCGCGAGCGATGAAGCAGCGTGCCGAGCGTAGCGCTCATGATGCCGCCGCCTACCAAGGCGACATCGACGTCGCCCGCGTGTACACTCACCAGAAATCCTCCAGAAACGAAAACCAGATTGACCGTCGCCGCCAGCTGCGACCGTGACAGTGTTGCCTCGACAAGTGCAACAGGTGGCCCCATCGGTGTCAACACCCGCATGGTGTCGCAATCGCCTTGCCGTCGCTGGCGCCGCACTCATGATGAGCGCTGGCACCACAGCCGGCAGGTACACTTGGTACACGGGGCACAAGCCGTGCCCGTGATACGAGGGTGACAGGTCATCGAGGCATGCTGACCCAATACCGAACCGTGGCGCGGTCCGGCTCGATCGAAATCGAGATCAGGAAGTCCCGGTTCATTTGCACCATCGGGCGAGCAACGAGCGACGACGACGCGCGCGCCTTCATCGCGGACATCAAGAAGCGTTACTGGGACGCCAACCACAACTGCTCCGCCTACATCGTCGGTGATCGCGGTGACAGCCAGCGGACCAGCGACGACGGCGAGCCGTCGGGCACGGCCGGCGTGCCGATGCTGAACGTGCTCCAGAAGCGTGAGCTGACCGACACCGTGGCCGTCGTGACACGCTACTTCGGCGGCACAAAGCTCGGTGCCGGCGGCTTGATCCGCGCGTACGGGCAGGCTGTTTCCACGGCGGTCGACGAGGTCGGCATCGTGGAGCGGCGGGAGCTGAGCCAGGTGGCAATCGTCACTTCGTTCGAGGATGCCGGCCGGTTGGAGAATGCGCTTCGCGCCGAGGGCCGTGAGCCCGATGACGTGGCGTACGCCGAAGCGGTGACGATCACGATCACCGTGGAACCTGCAGACGTGCCCGGTCTCGAAGCGAAAGTCGCGGAGCAGACCAGCGGCCGCGCTACAGTTGAGACACGAAGGACGGTCTTCACGGAGGTCCCGTCAGGGTCTCCTGCCACGTCGCCGATCGAGGAGTAACGAGACGCATGAACCAGCCCGACCCCAAGCGCGGACTCAAGGTGACGATCGACCCACGCCGCTGCATTGCCAACGCAAAGTGCACGCGAGCCGCGCCGGGCGTCTACACGCTGGACGAGGAGACGGGCGTCGCCGTGCTGAACGACGATGATGGCTCCGCGACGGTGGAGCAGATCTTCGCCGGAGCCCGCGCGTGCCCGACGCAGGCGATCATCATCGAGCAGTATGACCGGCGCATCTTCCCGCAAATCCTCACGCCGATGTGGGGCGATGTCGAGCCCGGCAAGGGCGGAGAGGAATAGCGCTCAGGTAGCGGCCAAAGCCCGCATATTTCGCACATACAGAGAGAGCGGTCCGGCAATGTGCCGGACCGCTCTTCTCTTGCCTCGGATTGCAGGGCGGCGGACTAGAAGTCCATGCCTCCACCCGGCATCTGCGGCATCGGGGCTTCCTTCTCCGGCTTGTCGGAGATGAGCGCCTCGGTGGTGAGGATCATGCCGGCGATCGAGCTGGCGTTCTCGACCGCGGAGCGGGTGACCTTCGCCGGGTCGATGATGCCCGCGTCGAGCATGTTCACGTACTCGTCGCCGATCACGTCGTAGCCGAGGTTGGTGTCCTTCTTGTCCTCGTGGAGGCGACGCACCATCTCGATCACGACCGAGCCGTCGCGGCCGGCGTTGCGCGCGATGCCGCGGAGCGGCTCCTCAAGCGCGCGGCGCAGAATGTTGACACCGGTCTTGATGTCACCACTCGGCCTCGACGCCGTCCAGCGAGCTGATCGCGTTGATCAGGGTCACGCCACCACCCGGGACGATGCCCTCCTCGACGGCGGCGCGGGTCGCGCTGAGCGCGTCCTCGACGCGGTGCTTCTTCTCCTTGAGCTCGGTCTCCGTCGCGGCGCCGACCTTGATCACGGCCACGCCACCGGAGAGCTTCGCGAGCCGCTCCTGCAGCTTCTCGCGGTCGAAGTCCGAGGTCGTCTTCTCGATCTGGGCGCGAATCTGCGCGACGCGGCCCTCATCGTCCTCCTTGGCACCCTGGCCGTCCACGAACGTGGTGTCGTCCTTGGTGGCGACCACGCGGCGGGCGCGAGCCGAGGTCCTCGGCGGTGACGCTGTCGAGCTTGCGGCCGACCTCTTCCGAGATCACCTGGCGCCGGTCAGCGCGGCGATGTCGCGGAGCATCTCCTTGCGGCGGTCACCGAAGCCCGGCGCCTTGATCGCGAGGCTCTGGAACCGGCCCTGGAGCTTGTTCACCACGAGCGTGGCGAGCGCCTCGCCGTCGACGTCCTCGGCGATGATCACGAGCGCCTTGCCCTGGCGGGCGACCATCTCGACCGTCGGCAGGATGTCCTGGATCGAGGAGATCTTCTTGTCGGTGATGAGGATGAACGGGTCCTCGAAGTCGGCCTCCATGCGCTCCGTGTTGGTCACGAAGTACGGGGAGATGTAGCCGCGGTCGATCTGCATGCCCTCGGTGAACTCGGTCTCGAACAGGAGGCCCTTGGACTCCTCGACCGTGATCACGCCGTCCTTGCCGACCTTGTCCATGACCTCGGCAATGAGGTCACCGATCTCCGGATCGGCGGCCGAGATGGAGGCGACCTGGGCGATCTCCTCCTTGCCCTTCACCTCGGTGGCGAGCTCGCGGATGCGTCCCACGATCGCGTCGGCGGCGAGGTCGATGCCCTGCTTGAGCATCATCGCGTTCGCGCCGGCGGCGACGTTGCGCATGCCCTCGTGGACGATCGCCTGGGCGAGCACGGTGGCGGTGGTGGTGCCGTCACCGGCGGCGTCATTGGTCTTGGTCGCCGCCTCCTTGAGGAGCTGGGCGCCCATGTTGGCGAACTGATCCTCGAGCTCGATCTCCTTGGCGACGGTGACACCGTCGTGGGTGACCGTCGGCGCGCCGAACTTCTTGTCGATCGCGACGTTCCGGCCCTTCGGGCCGAGCGTGGTCTTCACGGCGTTCGCGAGGACGTCAACGCCCTCCTTGAGCGACTGGCGTGCCTGTTCGTTGAACTCCAGTACCTTTGGCACAGTGGTTCCTCCTGATGTGATCGAGTGTCATGGGACAGCGTTCGGTGGGAATCGGGCTGACTAGGCGATGACCGCCAGCATGTCCTTCTCGGAGAGGATGAGCACGTCGTCTTCATCGAGCTTGAACTCGGTGCCGGCGTACTTGGCGAAGATGACCTGGTCGCCAACCTTGACGTCCATCGGGATGCGATCGCCGTCGTCATCGCGCCGACCGTCGCCGGCCGCGATCACGGTGCCGCGCTGCGGCTTCTCCTTCGCCGTGTCCGGGAGGACGATGCCACTCGCGGTGGTCTCCTCGCGCGAGGCAGGCTTGATCACCAACCGGTCGCCGAGCGGCTTGAGCGTGGAACTCGCCATGGTCTTGAAAACCTCCTGAAACGTCTGCGTGCGCCCGCTGGGCTACTCTTCAAAACGAAATCGGCCGCGGCCGCTGGCCGCCCCGGGTTTCGATTGCGAATCCAGCCTAGCATAGCGATTAGCACTCTGCAAGGGTGGAGTGCCAACCGTCTGGCAATCGCCATGCTCCGAGTGCTAAATCCGATTCCGCACCAACTCAGCGGACACCGCTCGAAGGTCGGCCTGCAACTGAACCCAACGTAACGAACCTCCCGTGCCGATCGGCACGGGAGGTTCGTTTTCGCGCCTCGACTGTACGGGTATGTCTCAGACGCCAGCGGGGAAGATCTGTGGCACGAGCTGCTTCAGATCTGTCATCACGGGCTTGCCGCTCACCTGCACGCTGCTGGCGACGAGCGCCACCGCCGCGTCAACATCGCTCTCGGCCACCACGAGAGTCACAGCCGTCGTAGACACCGCACTCACATCGATGTCGTAAATCCGGTAGAGGGTACCGCTCGAATCGGGGTCGCGATAGACGATGACGACGCGGCTCGGTGTGGGATTCAGTGCCGCAACGACCTCGGCATCCGACAGGTTGGCCACCTGCCCCTGCACAGCCGTCGCCAGCGTCGGTGCGTCCATGGCACCGCTGACGGGTCCAAGGTCCAGCACGGTGATCAGCGCCGCCGGCGCGGCGGACGTGACCAGCGAGACGCTCGCATCGTCCTGCGCCTGAATCGACCACGCGTCGCCATAGCGAAGCTCCACGCCGCTCGATGCCAGAGACACGGCGTTCGCGGGCGCCTGGGCAGCTGGTGTCGGGGTCTGTGCCGGCGCGACAGGTGTGGTGTTCAGCGAAGGAATCGTCAGCCCGCCGGACGGCGTCGGGCTCGGTAGAGACGGGACGGTCGGCGTTTGCGCCTGCGTCACCGTTCCACCCGCGGCAGTGATCGTCTGCTGCATCGCTGCGCCGTCAACACCCTGGAAGATCGCGACCCCGTCGACCGTGATCCCGGACTGCGCGGAGGCCATCGCGGGCGCGAACTTTGACGGCCCGTCGATAAGCACCGAGATCGTGGTGGTGGTCGGGTTCTCCACCACCAGCGTGAAGATCGCGAGCGCGACGTCGCCACTCCCCGTCAGATCGATGGAGTACGAGACATTGTCGTACTGGCCACGGTCTACTTCCTTCAGTGAACCCTCTGTCGCGAACCCCTCCAGCAGGATGTCCCGGAGCTGGTCGCCCGGTACCGCCACGGCAGTGCCGCCGTACCCGACGACCGTCGAGCCGCTGCTCAGCGCGAAGAGCTCCAGATTTTGGTCCGACACGCTGACGTCGGGTTCCGGGGCCCAATCCGCCGTCCATGACAGGGTCTGTCCGGTGATGATCTGCTCCGAGCCCGCTGACTGGGCGCCAGCGACGGCGGGACTCAGCATCATGGCCAGAACCATCACGATCGCAGCGCAACCGAAGAACCTGCTCCCTGTGCCTTTCACCCCGGTACCTCCCGCATGTTGACCGTCAGGCGCACTGACGGATGTGATTGACAGAGATGACGCAACTCCAAGGCGACATCGCCATGGAGAACCGCGTCGATCCAACGCTCCCGCGAGGGTTTGGTACGCCTCCGGTGAAGCAATGGTCCGGCAGTCCTGATCCACGTGGTCCGCAAGTCGGCGAGCTTCGCGAGTGGTATCCCGAGACAGGCACCGTCGGTAAACGCGAACCGACGTGACAGCCTGCTGTCGCATGCTCTTGCGTGCTGAAGAACCAGTAGACTTGAACGACACACAACGCGCTTGTCGCCGGATCCTGATTGAGAGTCCAGTTCTCACTATATGTGGAAAGGTCGTGTGATGGCAATACGGCAGCAAACCGACTTCATCGCGGCGCGCGTCAGGAACGCGGCTCCCTCCCCTACGCTCGCGGTATCCGACAAGGCGCGACAGCTCAAGGCCGAGGGAATCGACGTCATCGACCTCGGCGGCGGCGACCCTGACTTCATCACCCCCGAGCACATCCGCAGGGCGGCCATCGACGCCATGAACAGCGGCGACACCCATTACGTCGCCAGCCCCGGCACGCCCGCCTTCCGCAAGGCGATCGCGAGCAAGCTCAGGCAGGACAACGGGCTCAGCTACGACCCGAACGGCGAGATCCTCGTGACTCCGGGCGGGAAGGCGGCGCTCTTCGAGGCAGCGATGGCGATGGTCGAGCCGGGTGTTGATGTGCTCGTGATCGAGCCGGCATGGGTCTCCTACGCGCCGCAGATCGAGCTTGCGGGCGGCAATGTCGTGCCGGTTCCGACCAGCCCGGACACAAACTGGCGCGTCACCGAGGAGACGCTCGAGGAGCGCGTCACGCCGAACGCCCGCGTGATCCTGATCAACTCACCGAACAACCCCTCTGGTCACGTGATGGACCGGGAGGAGCTCGACGCGGTCGCGAGCGTCGCCCGTCGACATGACCTTCTCGTCTGGACCGATGAGATGTACGAGAAGATCATCTACGACGGGCACGAGCACATCAGCATCGCCACCCTCGATGGCATGCGCGATCGCACACTGACCTTCAACGGTCTCTCCAAGGCGTACGCGATGACGGGTTGGCGCCTCGGGTATGTCGCCGGACCCAAGCCGTTCATCTCGAAGATGGCAACGATCCACAGCCACGCGATCACCTGCGCCACATCCTTTGCCCAGGCGGGCGGTGTCGCCGCGCTCGAGGGTCCACAGGACGTCATCGCCGAGATGGTGAGCGCCTGGGATCGCCGCAGGAAGCTTGTCGCCGATGGCGTGAACGCGATCCAGGGCCTTTCGTGGACACCGGCAGAGGGGGCGTTCTACGCCTTCGTCGACGGTCGCGAGACCGGGTTGTCATCGACCGACCTCGCGGCGAAGATGCTTGAGGAAGCCCATGTCGCCGCGGTGCCGGGCGTCGCGTTCGGCGAGTCCGGCGAGGGACATGTCCGCTTCAGTTTTGCGACCAGCGATGATGCGCTCGTGCAGACGATCGAGCGGCTGACGAAGCTCTTCGGCGGGCGCTAGGGCGACAAGCATTCGAGCGATACAGGGAAAGGGAGATCATGGGAGCGATAGACGACCGTCTGAAGGAGCTTGGCATCGAGCTGCCAGCGCCGATCAACCCTGCGGCCAACTACGTGCGGTTCAAGCGAACCGGCAACCTGCTGTTCATTTCCGGCACGGGGCCTGGCAGCTCCGCGCCCACAGGCAAGGTCGGCGCCGATGTCACGCCGGATGAGGGGTATCAGGCGGCGCGCGAAGTCGGGCTCCAGATTCTCGCCACCGCGAAGCAGGCACTCGATGGCGACCTCGACCGCATCACCGGCACCGTGAAGGTGCTCGGCATGGTCAACAGCGCGCCGGACTTCGGGAGTCACCCGCAGGTGATCAATGGATGCTCCGATCTGCTCGTCGAGGTACTCGGCGAAAAAGGGCGCCACACCCGCTCGGCTATCGGCTTCGTCTCGCTGCCGAACCAGATTCCGGTGGAGATCGAAGCAACCTTCGAGGTGGATTAGCGAGGGCTTGACCCGCATCGTATTCTTGCAGTTCGAAGCATGCGTGAAGCCGGGCCATGCACCCGGCTTTTCGCTATTGCCATGACCGATGAACGCTCGGCCCCGATGCCGATATGACGGAGAACTGGCGAAATCCATGGACAAGGAACGCATTGAGATTACTGAAGAGGGTCACGTCCGCCTGCAGGAAGAGCTCAAGGAGCTGATGGAGGTGGAGCGCCCGAAGATCATCGAAGCCGTGGCGGACGCCCGCTCGCATGGCGACCTTCGGGAGAACTCTGCGTACGACGCCGCCCGACAGGACCAGGCGATGATCGAAAAGCGGATCTCCGACCTCGAGAACACGCTCCGCAACGCGGTTGTGATCAAGCGGGAGGCCGGCAGCGCCAACAACGGTACGGTAGGTCTCGGCAGCAAGGTCGTTGTGAACATGGACGGCGACGAGGAGACCTTCACCATTGTCGGCGCGGCGGAGGCACGCCCGAGCCAGGGCTTCATCTCGAACGCCTCCCCGATCGGCAAGGCGCTGGATGGCCGGCGCAAGGGCGACAAGGTGAAGGCTGCGACACCGGGCGGGCTGCTCGACATCGAGATCATCTCGATCGACAATTCGGGCCGCTAGGACACCGTCATGGCCGGGTCGATCCGCACCCACCTGCCGCATCCTGGCGGACTGCGCCGACGGTCACGCTGGTGGCCGTCGATCGCCGCCCGCCAGGAAGAAGCGTTCCGCAACATCTGGCAGGCGCTCCGGCAGCATGACGACGTGCGGTCTGGGCTCCCAGCCCTGAACGCGCGTCAGGAGCGTGCCGAATCGTTTGCGGTCTTCGCGCTGCGAATTCCGGCACACGTCGGGCTGGCAGCGGCCATCGCACCGATGCGACAGCTTCTCGAGCAGATGCCGTTCGTGCAGCTCTATCCGACAGAGTCCCTCCACATCCCAATTCAGGAGATGGGGCTAATTGTCGATGTGCCAAGGCGGCCGGACGAGACGTCCCGCGCACTGATCGATGAGTTCATCCACCACGCGACGTTGCCGATGTGCGACTTCCCGCGCTTCCACGTCGAGATCGGTGGGTTCAACTCGTTTCTGGACACTCCGTTCCTCGACGTGTACGACGACGGCTGGTGCTACCGAGTGCATCACCGGCTGCGGGACTTCCTGCTGCTCCACCTCGCCGACGACTACGCATACCTGCCACACATCGTGCTGGGGCACTACACATCGGCCTCATCGATGGGATCACTGCCGGCCCGCATGGCCCCATGGCGGGACCGCAGGTTCGGCAGCTTCATGGCGGAGTCTCTCGATATCCTCGAGTTCTCCACCAGCGACCCGTTCGCGGCACCGACGGTGCTCCACCGCTTTGAGCTCGGGCATCAGCGTGGCGCCGCCGACGCGATCCGCGAGGGCGGTCCCACCGAGATTATCTGACGGGCGCCCTCCAGGCCGAGACGAGCGAGACGGTGCCGCGGCGCTGGCTGGCCGCGGCACGCGTCTCATTTCGGGGCCATGCTGATTCTCGGCGAACTACGATGCGGCGAGCCGCTCCACCACCGCGCTGCCGAAGGTCTCCGTGGATGCGTCGCCTCCAAGGTCCCTGGTCAGCACGCCGTCATTGACCGCACCGGCGACGGCGGCCTCCACTGCCTCCGCCTCCTGCTCGAGACCGAGTGAGAGCCGCAGCATCATCGCCGCCGAGAGAATCATCCCCGCCGGGTTGGCGATGCCCTTGCCGGCAATGTCCGGCGCGCTGCCGTGGATCGGCTCGTAGAGCCCGTTCCTGCGCTGCCCCTCTCGCGGCGCACCGAGGCTCGCGGATGGCAACAGGCCGATCGACCCGCCAAGCACCGACGCCTCGTCCGTGATAATGTCGCCGAACATATTCTCGGTGACGACGACGTCGAAGCTCGACGGCGCCTGGATGAGTTTCATCGTCATCGCATCGACCAGCATGTGCTCCAGCTCAACGTCGGGGTAATCGGCCGCGACCTCGGTGACGATCGCGCGCCAGAGCCGGGACGACGACAGGACGTTCGCCTTGTCGACACTCGTGACCTTCTTCTTTCGTCCCTGCGCCAGATCGAACGCAAGTCGAACCACCCGTTCGATCTCATGTTCGCGATAGATGAGGGTATCGACAGCGGCACGGCCGCGGCGCTCGCGCCACTGCCGGGACGGCTTGCCGAAGTAGAGCCCACCGGTCAGCTCGCGGACGACGATGAGGTCCGTACCACGCACCCGCTCCGGGCGGAGCGGCGAGGCGTCGATCAGCGATTCCTGCAGGGTGACAGGCCGGAGGTTCGCGTACAGACGAAGCGCCTTGCGGATCTTGAGCAGCCCCTGCTCCGGCCGCACCTTCGCCGACGGGTCATCCCACTTCGGCCCACCGACCGCGCCGAGCAGGATCGCATCGGCGGTACGCGCCGCTTCAATGTCCTCGTCGCGAAGCGGGGTGCCGTGGGTGTCGATCGCGATTCCGCCGATCCTGCGATCGTCGAATGTGAACGCGTGGCCGTGCTTTTCGCCCACTGCCTCCAGCACGCGGACGGCCTGCGCCATCACGTCCGGACCGACTCCGTCACCCGGAAACGTCACGATCGTTGCCTGCATGAACCCTCCCCTGGTCTCTATCTTCAAATACACCCATGGTGTCATTTCGACCAAAGCGTGCGCCAGCACGCGAAGAGGAGAAACCTCTTGCCCAATGGCTGCCAAGACTCGAAACTCGGCAGCCATTACGGTAGTGATTTCTCCACGCGGCGCATGCGCGCCTTGGTGGAAATGACGTGTCAGTGGTTACTGGCTGCAGCAGTCCAGTGACATCTACCTCGCTTCGGCCGTCTCGACGCGCGGCTTGTACGACGGTCGCTGTGCCTCGAACGCGGTGATCTTGTCCTCGTTCCGCAGCGTCAGCCCGATGTCGTCCAGTCCTTCGAGCAGCCGGTACTGCGTGAAGTCGTCGAGCGGGAAGGTCGACTGCAGCCCGACCGCTGGCGCCGACACCGTCCGATTCCGGATGTCGATCTGGATCTCGAGGAACGGGTGCTCGGCGGCTGCCTCCAGAAGCTGGGCGCCGAACTCCGGATCAACCTGCACCGGCACAAGCCCGCTTTTCGTCGAGTTGTTGCGGAAGATGTCGCCAAACCGCGGCGAGATCACGGCCTTGATGCCGTAGTCCATCAGCGCCCAAACGGCGTGCTCGCGAGAGGAACCTACGCCGAAGTTCGGACCCGCGACGAGGATGCTGGCGCCTTCGAACTCGGGCCGGTTGAGGACGAAGTTCTTGTCGTTCTCGCGCCAGCTGGAAAAGAGCCCCTCGCCGAAGCCCGTGCGCTCGACGCGCTTCAGGTACGACGCCGGGATGATCTGATCGGTATCGACGTCGCTGCGATCCAGGGGGACCGCACGACCCTCGATCTTCGTGATGGGATCCACTAGCGCACTCCTGTCAGGATGTCGGCGGGCGTGGCGAATGTTCCGACGATTGCCGTCGCGGCAGCAACCTGTGGCGACACCAGGTGGGTGCGCCCACCCTTGCCCTGCCGGCCCTCGAAGTTGCGGTTGCTGGTGGAGGCGCACCGCTCGCCCGGCTGCAGCTGGTCCGGGTTCATGCCGAGGCACATCGAGCAACCCGCCGCGCGCCATTCGAACCCGGCGTCGCTGAAGATGCGGTCGAGCCCCTCAGCTTCCGCCTGCGCCTTCACGCGCATAGAGCCCGGCACCACCATGCCCTGCACGTTGCTCGCCAAACGTTGGCCAGCAACGACCTCGGCCGCCGACCGCAGGTCCTCGATGCGCGAGTTTGTGCAGCTTCCGATAAACACCTTGTCGACCGGGATGTCGCGCATGGCGGTCCCCGCCTTGAGGTTCATGTACGCCAGCGCCCGCTGCGCGGAGTCCATGTCACCCGGCGATTCGAAATCCGCGGGATCGGGAACGCGCCCGTCGATTGGCACCACCTGCCCAGGGTTGGTGCCCCAGGAGACATGCGGCATGATCGCGCTTCCATCGAGGACGACCTCATGCTCGAACTCGGCACCGGCATCAGTTGGCAGCGAGCGCCAGTCGTCCAGCGCCTCGTTCCAGAGCTGGCCGCTCGGTGCGTACGGGCGTCCCTCGACGTAGGCGAACGTCGTGTCGTCGGGCGCGATCATGCCGGCCTTGGCGCCGGCTTCGATCGACATGTTGCAGATCGTCATCCGGCCCTCCATCGACAGGCTCTCGATCACCGAGCCGCGGTACTCGACCATCGAGCCGATGCCGCCGCCTGTGCCGATCCTGCCGATGATCGCGAGGATGACATCTTTCGCGGTCGCGCCGTTCCGAAGCTCGCCGTTGACGGTGATCGCCATCGTCTTCGGACGGCTCTGTGGCAGCGCCTGCGTAGCGAGAACGTGTTCGACCTCGCTCGTGCCGATTCCAAACGCGAGTGCACCGAACGCGCCATGCGTCGATGTGTGGCTGTCGCCGCAGACGATGGTCATGCCCGGCTGCGTCAACCCGAGCTCCGGCCCGATGACGTGGACGATGCCCTGACCCGGATGCCCCATCGGATAGAGCTGGATGCCGAACTCGCGGCAATTCTCGGTCAGCTTCTCGACCTGCTTGCGCGAGATCGGGTCGACGATCGGCTGGTTGATGCCGATCGTGGGCACGTTGTGGTCAGCAGTGCCGACCGTGAGGTCGGGCCGGCGCACGGTCCGCCCGGCGAGGCGAAGCCCGTCGAACGCCTGGGGCGAGGTCACTTCATGAATCAGATGCAGATCGATATACAGCAGATCGGGCTCGCCGGGCGCGGAATGCACCACGTGGCGATCCCACAGCTTCTCGGCAAGCGTCCTGGGCTTGGTCACCCGTATTCCTCCATGGCATCACGGTGACGCGAAGGTCGCGTCACGACTCCGTAACGTCCGGTCGGCGGGCAACGATGACCGCGAGCTCGAACACTTTCATGATCACGTCGACATCGACGAATCCGACGTCCCGCAGCCAGCCGACCTGGTCGTCGACCGGCGCGAGAATGTTGGTCTGTGCGTCCTGTCGGGCACGAAAGGCGGCAGTCGCCCGCTCGATGTCGAGCCCGGCATCACTCGTCGCCACCATGCCCTCGATAATGAGACCCTCGAAGATATCCGTATAGACCTGCGAGACGGACGCAACGTGCTCGATGTTGAAAAAGAGCCCGCCCGGCGCCATCCGATCGAAGATCTCGGCGTAGAGCTGCTGCTTGCGCTCGTGCGGCAGGTGATGGATCGCATAGCGCGACACGACCAGATCATATGCCGGAACGTCGGCGGGCAGCTGCGCAAGCCACCCGCTGTCGATCAGGTCCGCATCGACGATATCCGTCAGGTGCGGCGCCCCGGCGAACCGGTGCACCGCCTGCGTCAGCATCGGCTGGGAGAAGTCGACCAGCGTCACCCGCTCGACCGGGAACCGCTGCGCCACCGCGAGCGCGGCGGCGCCGTCACCGGCACCCACGTCGAGCACCGACCGCGTCGGCACGCCGAACGCGTCGATGACGCGCAGCATCGCGTCGAGCTGTTCGTTGGCGAGCGGGATCGCCTGTCGCGACGTCGCGAGGTAGTTCGAGACCGCACCGTCCTGCTGCCACACGACGTCACGCCGTGCGGCGGGTATCTCCGGGTCGGCCATCTCCTAGCTCCAGCGCGAGGTCGATGAGCCCATCAACACCGTATCCGGATGGTCCTGCTCGAGGTGGCTGAGCGCCGCAAGGTACGCCTTGGCGCTCGCCTCGACGATATCCGTCGCCAATCCGTGGCCGGTGAAGATCTGGCCGTTCGCGCGGATGCGCACGTGCACCTGGCCCTGGGCGTCCTCGCCGGGGGTCACCGCCTCGACGTGGTAGTACTCGAGCTCGTTCTCGAGCTTCACGGCGTTGTCGATCGCATTCATGAGCGCGTTGACCGGTCCGTTGCCCTCGCCGTCGCCGGACAGCTCCTCGCCATCCTGGCCGATCACTACCGACGCGGTCGCTGCGCCGCCCGAGCCGATCGCCGCATTCCAGCGAACCAGCTCGAAGCGACCATCTTCACCGGCGACCTCGTCCGCAACCAGCGCCGCGATGTCCGCGCCGGTCACGTGCTTCTTGCGGTCAGCCAGCTCCAGGAACCGCTCGTAAACGTCCTGGGTTCGATCCTCTTCGAGAACCAGCCCAAGCTCCTTGAGCGCGTTCCGGAACCCAGCGCGGCCGGAGTGCTTGCCCAACACCAGCCGGGTGCCCTCCCAGCCGACGTCCTGCGGATCCATGATCTCGTAGGTCGTGCGCTCCTTCAGCATGCCGTCCTGGTGGATGCCCGCCTCATGCGCGAAGGCGTTGGCCCCGACGATCGCCTTGTTGACCTGCACCTGCAGTCCGGTCAGCCCGGCCACCAGGCGACTGGCCGGCACCAGGCGCGTGGTCTCGACACCCGTTCGCACGCCGCCGAACTGCTCGCCACGCGTCTGGAGCGCCATCACGACCTCCTCCAGCGCGGTGTTGCCGGCCCGCTCGCCGATGCCGTTGACAGTTACCTCGACCTGGCGCGCGCCGGCGCCAACGGCGGCCAGCGTGTTGGCGGTGGCCATCCCGAGGTCGTTGTGGCAATGGACCGAGATGATCACGTCGTCGATGCGCTCAACGTTCGCCTTCAGATGGTGCATCAGGCCCACGAACTCGTTCGGCGTCGTGTAGCCCACCGTGTCGGGGACGTTGATCGTGGTCGCACCCGCCTCGATCGCCGCCTGGAAGACCTGCACCAGGTACTCCCAGTCGGAGCGAGTCGCGTCCTCGCACGAGAACTCGACATCGCTCACAAAGGACTTCGAGAACGCCACCATCTCCCGGACTCGCTGCAACACCTCCTCGCGCGTCATGCGCAGCTTGTGCTTCAGGTGGATATCCGACGTCGCGATGAAGGTGTGGATGCGCGGGCTCTCCGCCTCGCGCACCGCCTGCGCCGCTCGCTCGATGTCTCTGGCGTTCGCCCGCGCCAGGCCGGCGATGGTGACCCCCTTCGAGCGACGCGCGATGTCACGCACCGCCTCGAAGTCGCCAGGCGACGCGGCCGGGAAGCCAGCCTCGATCACATCGACCTTGAGAGCCACAAGCGCATCGGCAACCTCAAGCTTCTCGTCGGTGGTAAGCGTCGCGCCCGGCGACTGCTCGCCGTCGCGAAGCGTCGTGTCAAACACGATGACACGGGATTGGTCGATACCTACGTTGCTCTCTCGATCGCTCATCTCAAACTGCCTTCCTTCTCGGCCACGTCGGCCGGAATTGGTGTCCGCAGGAGGGCGTCCGGACCTCAGCTAAGAGGTCGTGCCCATTGCCGCCTTCGCGTCCTCACGGGCTGCCTTGCCGCTCTTGAGCCACGGCATCATCGCGCGGAGCTGCTTGCCGACACGCTCGACGTCGTGGTCGGTGTGCTCCTGGCGCATCTGCAGGAACTTCTCGCGACCGGCCTCGTTCTCCGCGATCCACTCGCGCGCGAACGTGCCGTCCTGAATCTTGCCGAGCAGGTCCTTCATCGCCTGCTTCGTGTCTCCGGTGATGATCTGCGGACCGGCGTAGTAGTCGCCGTACTCCGCCGTGTCGGAAACGACCTCGCGCATGTGCGTGAGACCGCCCTCGTAGATGAGGTCGACGATGAGCTTGAGCTCGTGCAGCACCTCGAAGTAGGCGCTCTCCGGCTGGTAGCCAGCCTCGGTGAGCGTCTCGAAGCCCGCCTGAATCAGCGCGGAGACGCCGCCGCACAGCACAGCCTGCTCACCGAAGAGGTCGGTCTCGGTCTCCTCCTCGAACGTGGTCTCGAGCACGCCCGCGCTGAGCGAGCCGAGCGCGCGCGCGTAGGAGAGCGCCTGCTCCTTCGCATGGCCGCTCGCGTCCTGATGGACGGCCACCAGCGAGGGCACACCCATGCCCTCCTCGTACAGCTCGCGCACGCGCTGGCCCGGCGCCTTCGGGGCGATCATCGTGACATCGACACCCTTGGGCGGGTCGATCTGGCCGAAGTGGATGTTGAAGCCGTGCGCGAACATGAGGGTTTTGCCCTCGCCAAGGTTCGGCTTCACCGACTCTTCGTAGACTTTCTTCTGCGTCTGGTCCGGCACCAGCATCATGATGACGTCGGCTTCCTTCGCCGCGTCAGCCGCCGATGCAACGCGAACGCCGTCCGCCTCCGCCTTCGCGCGGCTCTTGCTGCCCTCGTACAGCCCGACGACAACATTGAGACCGGAGTCGCGAAGGTTGAGCGCGTGCGCCCGCCCCTGCGACCCGTACCCGATCACCGCGATGGTCTTGTCCTGAAGCGGCGCAAGAGTCGCGTCGGTCTCGTAGTAGATCGTTGCTGGCATTGAATCCTCCTCGGGCGTTCGCGCCCTTTTCGTCTGCGGGCCGTGACCATCACGGACCAGTGGACGTGCGTTGCTCATGGAAACGGGAGGCGTTGTGGCCTCCCGGTTTCACTCAATCTCAGTCGGCGACGGCGTATACCCCGTTGGTCGATACGTCCGCCTTTGAGCGGGTACCGGCCGAGGTGCGCGACATTGCGATCTTGCCGCTTCGGACCATCTCGCGAATGCCGAACACGCGCATCATCGTCAAAAACGAATCGATCTGGTGCTCGTCACCAGTCGCCTCAATCATCAGGGTGTTCGGCGTCGCGTCAAGCACACGCGCGCCATACACCTGCGCCAGTTGCAGAATCTCGGAGCGTGACTGTCCCTTGGCGGCCACCTTGACCATCACCATCTCGCGGGTGATCGCCTCGGTGTCCGGCAGGTCGGTCACCTTCATGACCTCCAGCAGCTTGTACAGCTGCTTGGTGGCTTGCTCGACCTCGGCGTCCTCGCCGCGCACGACCAGCGTCATGCGCGAGATGCCCGGCTGCTCGGAGTGCCCGACCGTAATCGAGTCGATGTTGAACGAGCGGCGGCGCAGCAGCGAAACCACCCGGTTGAGGACACCGGGCTGGTCCTCGACCAGCACGGCGAGTGTGTGTGCGTGTTGCATGGCTAGACGTCCTCCTCGTGCGGCGTCCACTGCGGGTCGTGCACCATCTCGGAGTTGCTGCCGCCGGGCGGCACCATCGGGTAGACGTTGGCTTCCGGCTCGACCACGAACTCGATGACCACCGGCCCCTTGATCGACCTTGCCTTCTCGATCGCCGGGCGAATCTCATCGTCGGTCATCACGCGGATGCCGGTCGCGCCGAACGCCTGTGCAAGCTGGATGAAATCCGGCGCGCTGATGCGGACCTCGGAGTAGTTGTGGTTGTGGAAGAGGTCCTGCCACTGGCGAACCATGCCGAGATAGCCGTTGTTGATGATGGCGACGTTGATGTCGAGGTTTTCCTGCACCGCCGTGGCGAGCTCGCTGAACGACATCTGGAAGCCGCCGTCGCCGACGACCGACCACACCTCGAGATCCGGCCGACCCATTTTCGCGCCGATGGCTGACGGCAGGCCGTACCCCATCGTGCCGAGACCGCCGGAGGTAATCCACCGCTCGCCGTGCTTGACTCCGAGCTGCTGGGCGGCCCACATCTGGTGCTGACCGACGTCCGTCGTCACGATCGCCTCGTGGTCGGTCGCCTCCGCGATCGCCTTGATGATCGAATACGGTTCCGGCCACTCCGGCCGGTCCTCGAGCGCCGCCTCCAGCACGCGGTTGCGCTGCCCATCAATCCAGGTCATCCAGGCGCCGTGGTCGCCTTCGGTCACCTCCTCGAGCAGCATCGTCAGCGCCTCGCGGGCATCGCCCACGACAGGCACGTGCGTCTCGACGTTCTTGCCGATCTCCGCCGGGTCGATATCGACGTGGACCACGCGCGCGTTCGGCGCAAAGCCACTCAGGCGGCCGGTGGCGCGGTCATCGAAGCGAGCGCCAATGTTGATCAGCAGGTCGCACTCCTCGAGCGCGCGGTTCACGTGGCGGTGCCCGTGCATGCCCATCATGCCGAGCGACTGCGGATGCATCTCGGACATCGCGCCGAGCCCGAGCAGCGTGTAGATCACCGGAATGCCGGACTTCTCCGCAAACTGCTGGAACTCCTGCCGCGCGCCGCTGAGGATGATGCCGTGGCCAGCCATGATCAATGGCTTCTTCGCCTTGGAGATCTCCTCGGCGGCGAGGCGAACCTGCCGGATGTTCGGCTTGGTGGTGGGTTGGTAGCTCTTGCGCCCGACCGTGCTCGGCCAGTGGTATTCCGTCTTCGCAACGAAGACATTCTTCGGAATGTCGACCAGCACCGGGCCCGGCCGTCCGGACTTCGCGAGGTAGAACGCCTCGCGGATCGTCGGCGCGATGTCCTCCGGTCGCTGCACGAGATAGTTGTGCTTGGTGACCGGCAGCGAGACGCCGGTGATGTCGACCTCCTGGAAGCCGTCGCGACCGATCAGCGACTGCGCGACCTGACCGGTGATCGCGACCATCGGCACGGAATCAAGCTGGGCATTCGCCAGCGCGGTAACCAGGTTGGTCGCGCCGGGACCGGACGTCGCGATGCAAACGCCGACCTCACCGGTTGCCCGCGCGAAGGCGTCGGCCGCAAGACCGGCCCACTGCTCGAAGCGCACCAGCACGTGGTGGAGGTTCGAAGATGGAATCGCATCATAGAGCGGGATCACCGCACCGCCGGGGTAACCGAAGACCGTTGTGGCGCCGGCGGCCTCGAGGGCCCGGCAGGTGATCTCCGCGCCGGACAGGATTTCCGGTGCGGCGTCGGTGTCCGGTTTCGTCCCCGGTGCGGGCTCCCGAGACGCGCGTGTGGCTGCGACCATCTGATGCTCCATTTCCTGATAGGCGAGCCAGTGCGTGATCGGGCTCGCCGCGCGTGAGTGTGAATGCGTGTTCCGTCGCCCGGGCACCGTTGCCTCGAGGTCCGGGGGATCATCCGATCCCCTGTCTGTCTCCCGCCACATCCGCCATTGGACTTCGGGAGACCGTCAGCTGCATCCTTCGCGCCGTTGGTCAGGAGCATCAAAAAGGCCTCCCGTTGAGAGGGGGAGGCCAGTCGCGTGTCGTTCTTCGTTGTTGCCTGCCGGCTTACTGTCTCCCCGCACACCAAATGCTCCCTGTCGGGAGCGAAATAAGTACGAGTACGATGTCGGCAATCGATCGAGGAGTCACAATTCGTGCCCTTCGCGGTTGTTCGACCAGGCAAGTCGGCAAATCGCAGGCCGTTCCCTGCGTTGAATCATACTACGCGCCCGCTGTCGGGATTGTCAACCGCTTCACAATCCATCGGTTTCGACTCGCTAGAGGTCCTCGAGCGAGTCGCTGTCGTCTAGTGAGAGTGGAAGGTGGCCATTCTGCTGCGGGCAGACATGCCCCTCCGGATCCATCGGCTGTCCGCACATCGGACAGAGCGGTCGCCCGGCAGCGACAATCAGCGCCGCGTCGGTGCTCAGCTCCGTGCTTTGCTGAAGGTTCAACCTCAGCACCAGGGCGGCGGACTCGTCGGTGTCCTCCTGCTGGAGATCGAACGCGCTGACCACGACGAGCTGGTTGCTCACGTCGTAGCCGAGCTCGATCCGGCCGACCCGGAACTGGTGCAGCGTGTTCTGGTCGAACTCGATCACGGAACCGCCGTCCGCAATCGGCACGTTGGCATCAGGCACCTGCTCGAGAAGCTGCTCGATCGCCATTCCCAGCGCCTGGAGCTGTTGCTTCTCCATCCAGATGATATGCGTCTCGCTGTCAATCACCGCCATCAGGCGGAATCGACGCTGTCCGGGCTCACCAATCGCCTCCACGCGCACCCGTTGCACATCCGGGTCGGTCGGTGAGCCGGTATCGAAAAACTCGTCAGCCATGCAAGCCATCTACCTAAGGAAAACCGGGCAACAAAAGAAACCGGATCACGGCCCGGTCACGCCGTCAAGAATAGCACGGGACGGACCTGCCCCCGCGACCTGTTACCATGTGCTCTGTCGTCATCGACCGGGCACCTGCGCGCCCCACTCCCCTAACTGACATCCATGGCCGCATTCCGTCACTCCTATATGAACGTCAAGCCGGGCGACATCGCTCGCGACCGGTGGCGCGACTTCGACTCGATTCTCTTCATCACCATGCTGGTGCTGATGGGGTTCGGTGTGCTCGCGATCTGGAGCGCCGTGGGTCTGCCGCCCCTGACCACGTTCGACAACAGCGGCACCTTCCAGGCTGTGTTCGGCGCGGTCGGGCTCATCGTGATGCTCGTCACCGCCTCGATCGACTACCGCTTCCTGAACACCCTCGCCTGGCCCCTCTACGGCCTCGGCGTGCTCTCGCTCATCGCGGTGCAGATCGCCGGCATCTCGCTCGGTGGCGCGAAGAACTGGTTCGACTTCGGGTTCTTCCTGTTCCAGCCGTCCGAGTTCGTCAAGATCACCACGCTGATCGCGCTGGCGTCGTTCATCGCGTCGCGCGGTGACGACATGAAGTCCTTCGTCAACTTCCTGACATCCGGCCTCATCGTCGCCCTGCCTGCCGGATTGGTGCTGATCGGCCCCGACCTCGGCATGACCATGGTCTACGTCACGATGTGGATGAGCACCCTCCTGGTGGCGCGAACCCGCTTCCGCTACATCCTGCTCCTGATCGTGAGTCTCCCGCTGATCGGATTCATCGCCTGGCAATTTGTTCTTGCCGACTACCAGAAGGTCCGGTTTATCGTCTCCTACAAGCCGGAGATCGCCCCTCTCGCGGAGGGGTTCCAGATTCTGCAGGCAAGAATCAGCATCGGCGCTGGCGGGATATTCGGGGCTGGGCTCGCCGGTGGCTCGCAGAGCCAGCTCAACCTTCTGACGGTGCGTGACTCCGACTTCATCTTCGCGCATGCGAGCGGCATGTTCGGCTTTGTCGGCATGCTCGGGCTGTTCCTCGCGCAGGTGATCTTCCTGTGGCGGTGCCTGAAGGTGACAGAGGTTGCACGCGACCAGTTCGGTCAGGTGATCGCCGTCGGCGTCTCGGGCATGATCTTCTTCCAGGCGTTCCTGAACATTGGGATGAATGTTGGGCTCATGCCGGTGACCGGTATCACCCTCCCGTTCGTCAGCTACGGGCTCTCCTCGCTCTGGGCGAACCTCATCATGGTCGGCATCCTCCAGAGCATCCGCATGCACCATCGCAAGCTGGCATTCGTTCGGCAGTAGTGCTCGAGTGCTGTCATGTCCACCGAAGCGGCAAAGCCGCGGAGTGGGGATATCGAGCTGTCTGTCAAGCTCATTGTCGGCCGCTACAACGCCATGGCCCCACACGTGCCCGCGGCGCCTGGTCGACATGACCCGATGTGTGTGGGCCTCACCCGTCCCGAGGCTCTTGCCCAACTGACCTCACCAGGTCGTATGCCTCCTCGCTTGAGATCCCGGCGATCTTCGCGAGCTCGCGCGCCGCGCGGCTCGGCTTCATGCCATCCGCCAGCAAACGCGCCGCGAGCGCGGAGACGTCCTCCGCTCCATCCCCATCGGCGGCACCCTCTGCCCCGATCACGATGACTACTTCGCCGCGCGCCTCCTCACTGGCATAATGCTGCCGCAGCTTCGACACCTTCCCCGGCCGCACCTCCTCGTGGATCTTCGTCAGCTCACGCGCCACCACAGCGTCGACATCGCCGAACCAGGTTTCGAGGTCGGCAAGCGTAGCGGCGAGACGGTTCGGGCTCTCAAACAAGACCGCCGGTACACCGGCCGCGACAGCGCGTCCGAGCGCATTCCGGCGATCCTCGCCCGTGCGCGGCAGAAATCCCAGAAAGAGGAACGGTCCATCGACAAGACCGGAGGCACTGACAGCAGCCACCAGCGATGACGCGCCAGGGATCGGAACCACCGGCCAACCGGCCTCATGCGCCGCACAAACGAGCACCGCACCGGGATCTGAGACCGCGGGTGTGCCAGCGTCGGTGACCAGCGCAACATCGCCATCGGCCAGCGCCGTGAGGAACATGGCGACGCGACGCGCCTCGTTATGCTGGTGGTAGCTGACCATCGGCGTGTCGATGCCGAAGCGCTGCAGGAGGCGCGCGCTGTGCCGCGTGTCTTCCGCCGCGATCACCGAAACCTCCCGCAGCGTCCGGATCGCGCGCGGCGTCATGTCATCCAGATTGCCGATCGGCGTGGCGACGACGTAGAGCGTCCCCATCGAGCAACTCCATTGAGCGGTACTGTCCGTACAGGTATACTCAGGCAGCCTGATGCACACATGCTGGCACCCTTCCAGACGGGGGCCGGACGACGAACCGAGGCTCATTCAACCATGACCGATTCCCTCTTCAATGTCGAAGAACTCGCCGGCGCGTCCGCTGACACGGACCAGCCAGCGACGTCGCAGACTGGCCAGCGCCAGCCCGGCGCGCCAGGAGGGCAATCGCTCTCGCTCTATCGCAAGTACCGCCCGCAGTCGTTCGCCACGGACGAGCTGTTCGGCCAGGACCACGTTGTCAACACGCTGAAGAACGCCATTCGCCTCGATCGCATTGCGCACGCCTACCTCTTCTGCGGTCCGCGCGGCACCGGCAAGACGACGACCGCGCGCATTCTCGCCAAGGCAGTGAACTGCCTCGATCCCGACCCGGCGAACCGCCCCTGCAACGCGTGCGAGGCATGCATCGCGATCAACGCCAACGCCACGACCGACGTGATCGAGATCGACGCCGCCAGCAACCGTGGCATCGATGACATCCGCGACCTGCGCGAGCGCGCCAAGTACGCTCCGACGATGCTGAAGTCCAAGTTCTACATCATTGACGAGGCACACCAGATCACCGGCGCAGCCGCGAACGCCTTCCTGAAGACGCTCGAGGAGCCGCCACCGCACACCAGGTTCGTGCTCGCGACCACCGATCCGGAAGAATTACTGCAAACGATCGTCTCCCGCTGCCAGCGGTTCGACTTCCGCCGCATCAGTATCGACGCGATGAGCGCACGTCTCCGGCAGGTGTCCGAGATGGAGGGCATCGAGATCGATGACGAGGCGATCGCCACCATCGCCCGCCACGCGACCGGCAGCCTCCGCGATGCGCTTGGCCTGCTCGATCAGGTCGCGGTCTACCGCGAGGAAGCGGACACTGAAGGCGGTCGGGTCACGATCGAGCTGGTGCGTACGGTGCTCGGCGTCAGTCGAAACGACCGCGTGGAGGGCCTCGTCCGCGCCATCGCCGATCGCGACCCGGGCGCGGGCCTGACGATCATCAACGACGCCGTCGAAGCCGGCGAAGACATCCGCCAGCTCGGACGGCAATTCATTGGGTATCTGAGGGTGCTCATGCTGGAGCGAGCCTCGGGTAGCCCGGATGCCGACGATATCGCCAGAGACCTGGCGAAGCGTTTCGAGCTGTCTGAGCTGGCGCATGTAGCGGGCACCTTCGCCGATATCGACTACAAGTCGCGCCACGCCGCGATTGTCCAGCTGCCGATGGAGCTGGCGCTCGTCCAGGCGTGCTCGCCGAACACCGGTGGACCCACCGCTCCGGCAAACGCGGGCTCTCCCGCACAGCAGACGCGCCAGCAGGAAGCTCCGTCGGCACCCGGGGAGCCTGTGCCGCCACCGCGACCGCGCTCTGGCCCATCCCTCCGCGACCGGGTACGCGGTGCCACCATGCCGAAGGAGGAGGCACCGAAGCCGCGCCCCCAACAGTCGGCGCCGGAATCGACGCCCGCCCCGAACCCGGATGAAACGACGTCCCATCGCATTGCCGAGCCGGCGCCCGCCGCTGGCGCGACCTATTCGGCCACCGTGGCAACCACCACCCCCGATGCCCACGGCGATCTCGAGCTGGTGGTCGAAAAATGGGACAACATCCGCATGGACGTGAAGGCTCTCAACCGCCGCACCGAGGCCCTGCTGCAGCAGGCGGACCCAATGCACGTCGAAGGCGCCCAGCTCACACTTGTCGCGGCGTACCCGTTCCATCAGAAGCGCCTCAATGAGGACGACACGCGACGCATCATCGAGGACGTGATCGAGCGGCAGATCGGCAAGAAGCTGACCGTGCTCTGCGTCTCCCGAGACGAGGCGCAGGCGCTTCGCTCGCAGGCACCCGCCGCTGCCCCACCGCGCCGCGAGGCGTCACCCTCCCCGCCTCACCGGGAGCAGGTATCGTCGGACCGCGAGGGATCCACGTCGGCGACGCCCAGCGCCACCGGAGACGACGACGATGCGGATCACGAACCGCCTCCCCCGATGCCGTTCTACGAGCCCGACGACGAACTTGACGAAGACGTCCGGGCTACGCCGTCCGCTGTGAGCTCACTGGACATCGATGAGGAGCGGATCAAGGCGGCGATCAATATCTTCGACGCAGTGATCGTCGACGACGAGGGATAGGGTCGGCCAACGCTCAGCCGGCTTCGGCCTCAGCCCTGACCCGTCGCGCCGGACTCACTCCGCCGGAGTTGCCGCCGGCGACGCCACAGGGCTCGCGTTCGGCGTCGCGAATGGCGTCGCCAAGGCGCAACCGGTGACGCGCCGGCGGGTATGGCGATCGGCGATGCGCCAACCGGTGACGCGCCAGCGGGTGGCGCTACGGGCGAGGCGGAAGGCGTCGCCGGACCGGCTCGGTAGACCGCACCGAGATCCGCTACATGCCCGGTACCATCGATCCGCTGGAACACCACCGCCGAAGTGGCCGGATCATCTTCAACCATTCCCCACGCGAGGCCGTCTTGCATCCAGCGCACGGTGGTGATGGTCGCGTCCGCGCGCACCGGCACGCCGTACACCTGCCCTTGGCGCAGCGAGCGCACGTAGAGCCCGTTGAACGTCCAACCGTCATTCGTCCGGAATGCGATCGTGTAGGCCACCGCCTTGCCGTCCGGCGCGATGGTGAATGAGGTGATCGACCCGGTCGGACCGCCTTGTCCGCCGGTCGCGATCACGCGCGCGGAGTTGGTGTCGCGGTCCCACCGCTGGAGCTGCGCGTTGACAATATCGCCGTCGCGCCGTTGCCCCTGCAGAAAGAGCACGCCCTCCCCGCTGGGCCGCCAGGCAAACGCCTCGACCGACTTCTCACCACCGCTCGTCCCCTCAACCGGGGCGATGACGTTCATCCGCGCCGGATCCTGGCCTGGATCGATGAGGCCCAACATTCCGTTGCCGTCGCTGTCACGACGGACGATTCCGATCTGATCGCCGCGTGGGGACCACTCCGCCTGCATGAGGCCATCGAGCGGAGAATGTGTCCGGATCTCCCGGACCTGTCCGTCGAACGGCACATCGATGAGCCTGCCCGAGGCATGCGCGAGCAGCACGCGACGTCCCTGCGGTGCCCAGCTGAGGTGCACCGCATCCGCCTCCTGCAAGCCTGCAGCCGGGGTGGCCGCGCTCGGCTCGACACGCAGCACGTCGTCGAACTGCTGGCTGACGCTGCCGTTTGCGTCCAGAACGGTGACGTCGAACGTCGTCGCGGCGGCGCTCGACCGTAGCGTCACCATGGCGACCTGGCTACCGCTGGGGGAGGCAGCGAAGGCAAGGACGCGCTCTGTGGTCATCTCGCGAGCGGTGCTGCTATCGAACGACCAGAGGGTGCCGTCCACCAGCGCGTAGATCGTGGACGGGGCGCCGCGCCGGTCGACGAGTACTTCGGGCGAGGCCTCGGGGACACCAGGCGCGACGGGATGCGCTGTCTCAGGTGTCCCGATAGTGGCGGTGGCTGTCGGTCGTGGCGTGACCGGCTCGTTGGCGAACTGTCGGTTGTCGGAGTCGTCCGCACAGGCGACGATGAGGAGCACTGCGAGCACCATGTACGCGAGCAGCGAAAGGCGCCGCGCGGCCATCGACCACGGCCCGGTCTCGGGCACAGCCGGTTCCCGATGGTTTGCCTGTAGCCTCGACATCACTGCCCGCCAGTCAGGTGTGCAATTCTAGGATGAAAGGTAGACAGCCCGTGTACAGACATCCAGCAAGGAGTCGACGCCCCAGTGGATGACCTCCTCAATCATCAGACTGTGCCCGAATATAACACGCGTGCCGTGGAGAAACTGACCGGGATTCCGGCGGATACGTTCCGCGCATGGGAGCGCCGCCACGGGCTGCCGGCGCCTGCCAGAACCGCCGGAAATCACCGACTGTACTCGGAGCGGGACATCGCCATCGTCCGCTGGCTGAAGGAGATGACCGAAAAGGGCGTCGCCATCTCCCGCGCCGTTTCGATGGCTCGCCGGCGCCTCGATTCCGGGGTCATCGCGGACGAGCCAGGTATCACACCCTCTGCCGCAAACGGCACCGGGATGCTGCATCTTCAGGCCTGCCTCACCGACGCCTTCCGGCGCTTCGATCTCCAGTACGCCAATCAGGTCACTGAAGAGGCGCTGGCCATTTACGGTGTCGACCGCGTCTGCCTCGAGATCGCGCAGCCGACCCTCGTCGAGCTGGGGCACATGTGGGAACGCGGGGAGATCTGCGTCGCGGTCGAGCATTTTGGCACGTCCTTCCTGATGCGGAAGCTCTCCGCGCTGTTCAACGCCTCGCAGCCTGAGCTGGGCGAGCCGACAGTAATCACCAGCGGCGTCGCAGGCGAGATGCATGAGGTCGGGTTGCTGATCGTATCCCTCGCACTCTCGCGTGCCGGCTTCCGTGTGATCTACCTCGGCGCGAACCTGCCGGGGAACGAGCTCGTCGAGGCGGCCACCAGCGTCGTGCCGGACGCCATCGTGCTGTCAGCACCATCCGCGGGTTCCGTGGAGACGTTGCGTGACACGATCGCGACGGTCAGGGCAAGTCTCATTGGTGATCGGGCGCCGCTCATCGGCTACGGCGGGTCGGTGTTTGAGGAATCGTCCGAACTTCGGGATACTGTCGACGCGACGTATCTCGGGAAGGACGCGGGAAGTGCCCGCGAGACGCTGCAGCAGGCGTTGCGCTCCCGCGGTGAACGATTGGTGCTCGCCCGACAATGACCGTCACAATCGGACTTGAACAACTGCTCGATCACCCGGACGCATGGTTGCAGCCGGGTGATCGCATTGGCCTGCTCTCCAACCCGACCGGTGTCGACCGGCGACTGCGATCGGCAATCGATCTCCTGCACCGTCACCCAGACATCCAACTGACTCGCCTCTTCGGGCCCGAGCACGGCATTCGCGGCGACGCGCAGGCCGGCGTCGCCATCGGTGATGGCATCGATGCTCGCACGGAGATTCCCGTAACGAGTCTTTACTCACACGACCGATCCGTCGCCGAGAACGCATTCGCCGACATCGACGTCCTCCTGATCGACCTGCAGGACATCGGCACCCGGTACTACACCTACATCGCCACTGCGAACAGCGCGGCGCGGCGAGCCACCGCGGCCGGTGTGCGCGTGCTTGTGCTCGACCGGCCGAACCCCATCGCGTGGATGGGTGCCTTCGGCAACCGCGTTGGGGCCGGGTGCGGCTCGATCGTCGGGCTCGAAGGCCTGCCCATCGCCCACGGCTGCACCATTGGCGAGATTCTCATCCATCTCGCGAGGCAGGACGGGCGCACGCCGCCGGAGGTGGTGCCGATGGACGGCTGGGATCGGGGCATGCGGTGGCAGGAGACCGGTCTGCCGTGGGTGCCACCCTCCCCCAACCTCCCGACCCTCGACACCGCGCATCTCTATCCCGCAACCTGCCTGATCGAAGGCACATCGCTTTCCGAAGGACGTGGCACCGCGCGGCCCTTCGAGCAGATCGGCGACCCGGCGATCGATGCCTACCGCTTTGCGGAGGACCTCGAGACCGCCGGGCCTGCTGGCTACCTGTTTCGGCCGACCACCTTCGTGCCCACCTTCTCCAAGCACGAGAGCCAGCCGTGCCACGGCGTGCAGATCCACGCCGATGGCGACCACGATCCGGCCATCATGGCGTTTGGCCCAACCCTCCTCGAGCAGGCCCGGAAATACGCAGGAGACAGCTTCTCCTGGGTGACGTTTAACGGCGTGGCGTTCATCGACCGGCTCGCCGGCGGATCGGAGCTGCGGGAGACAATCGACGCGGGCGGCGACATCGGCGCGATGCTCGACCGGTGGTCGGAGGAAACCGCCGCGTTCGTCCGCGAGATCGATCCGGGCCTGATCTATGGCCCGCTCGCCATAGCGCCGACAGGAGTTGCCCGATGACCACCAATCAGTCAGAGGTAAGCCTCGGCATGCTCCCGACGGAGCAGCGCAACCCCGCTACCGCCGACATCGACCAGCTATCGACGATCGAGATGGTGCACCGCCTCAACGAGCAGGACGCCACCGTCGCCACCGCGGTTGAGCGAGCGCTTCCCGCCGTCGCCGAAAGCATCGACCGAATCACCGAGCAGGTCCGGAACGGTGGGCGGTTGATCTACATCGGCGCTGGCACGTCCGGTCGGCTCGGCGTGCTTGACGCATCCGAATGCCCGCCGACGTTCAACACCCCGCCGGAGCTGGTCGTCGGGTTGATCGCCGGTGGTGACCATGCCCTGCGGCACCCCGTCGAGAACATCGAGGATCGTCGCGAGGAGGGCGCCCGCGCGATGCAGGAGGTCGAGCTGACGGCAAAGGATGTCGTCGTCGGCATCGCCGCCAGCGGACGCACGCCGTTTGTGGTCGGCGCGCTGGAGTACGCCCGCGAGGTCGGATCGCGACCACAATCTCGCTGAGCAACGTCGCTGGCAGCGCCATCTCTCGTGTCGCGGACATTGAGATCGCCGCGGTCACCGGGCCGGAGCCGATCACCGGATCGACGCGGATGAAGGCGGGCACCGCGCAGAAGCTGGTGCTCAACATGCTGACCACCGGCACGATGGTCCGGCTCGGCAAGACCTACGGAAACCTTATGGTGGACGTGCAGCCGTCGAACCAGAAGCTGCGCGACCGCGCCATCCGTATCGTCGCTGCGGCCACGGAGCTACCTGAGAGTGAAGCGGCGACCCTGCTGGAGCGAGCGGGGAACCACGTCAAGACGGCGATCGTGATGCAGCTGCTCGGCATCCCGGCGGACGAGGCACGCAAACACCTCGACGCGGCCGGAGGCGTCATCCGCGAGGCACTGGAGACCCTTCGATGACCGGGAATTGCGTGTATGTTGGCATCGATGGCGGCGGCACGAAAACCGACCTTGCGATGGTTGATGCGGACGGCAACCTGCTCGCCCGCGTCCAGGGCGAGACGAGCAACAAGGCTGTTGTCGGGCTCGACCGCGCGGTGCAGGTCATTCAATCGCTGCTCGACCGCGCAATCGAGCAGGCTGGAAGCGATCATCGCGTGGCCGCCGGCTGGATCGGCATGGCCGGCGCGGACCGGCCGGAAGACCGCGACGCGTTCATGGCCGCGCTCGCGCCCCGATTCAGCGAACTTCGCATCACCAATGATGGCGAGCTGGTGCTCTCCGGCACGCCAACCGGCACCGGCATCGCGCTGATCGCCGGCACCGGCTCCATCGCGTTCGCTCGCAACGAGCAGGGCGAGTCGGCCCGTTCCGGAGGCTGGGGTCACATCTTCGGTGATGAAGGCAGCGCGTACATCGTCGCCGTCGACGCGCTCCGAGCCGTCGCCGCCGAGGCGGATGGCCGCGGCCCAGCCACCTCGCTCACCAAGCGCCTGACCGACTGGTGGAACGCTGACCGTCCGCAGCAGCTCATCACGAAGGTTTACGACCAGGCCGTGAAGAAGGCGGACATCGCCGCCTCCGCGCCGGTGGTGGTCGAGGCGGCGGAGAGCGGCGATGCGGTTGCGCTCGGCATCCTGCACAAGGCGGGAGACGATCTCGCCGCGCTGGTCGAGTCGCTCCTCCGGAGGGTGTCGTTCGCCGAGCCACCGACCGTCGCTGGCACCGGCGGGCTGCTGCTTCGCACGTCGATCGTTCGCGAGCGGGTCGAGTCGCACCTCGACCCGTCCACCGTCACGCCATCTATCCGAACCGTCGATGACATCGCCGTCAGCGTCGCGCTGGCGGTGGCACGAGACACCACGGAAGGACAGTCATGACCAGCACACGAGTGCTGCGAGGCACCGCTCAGCTCGGAATGCACATGGAGCCGGCGACACTCGTGATCGACGGGGATCGCATCGCCAGCGTCGAGCGTGGCCACGAGCATAACGGCAACTTCGCGCTCCGAAGTGATCGTCGAGGACGTCGAGCTCATATCCGCCGGCCTCATTGATCTTCAGGTCAATGGCGGCAACGGCGCCGAGATCGGCAACACCACCGAGGCAATCGACCATGTCTCCGCGTGGCTGCCGGAAACCGGTGTGACGTCGTGGCTTCCGACCGTGGTGACCGCGCCGGCGAGCTTCTACCCGGGCGTTTTCGACGCCTGGGGCAAGATCGACGTATCGAAGGGCGCGACGCCGCTCGGGTACCACCTCGAAGGGCCCGTTCCTCGCGCCGGAGAAGAAGGGCGCGCACATCCTCGAGTACATCGAGGCGGCGAGCGACGCGATCATCGACCACTGGCTCGAGCAGACCGGCATCCGCCTCGTCACGCTCGCCGCAGAGCGCGAGGGAAATCTCGAGCGCATCAAGCGGCTCGTTGAGGCTGGGATCGTCGTCTCGCTCGGCCACACGAACGCCACCTACGAGGCGTTCCGCGCGGGCGTCGATGCTGGCGCAACCAAATCCACGCATCTCTTCAATGCCATGTCGAACATCCACCACCGCAGCCCCGGGGCGATGGTCGCGGCGCTGAACGACGAGCGGATCACCTCGGGTATCATCCCGGATGGCGTGCACACCCACCCCGGCATGGTTCGACTGGCATTGATCGCGAAGGGGTTCGACAGGATGGTGATCGTCTCGGACATGATGTCGGCCGCCGGGCTGGAGCCAGGCAACTACGGGCTCGGCGGGCAGACGGTGACGGTCGATGAGACCTCGGCGAGGCTGTCCGACGGCACGCTGGCGGGCTCGATCATCACCATGGACGCCTGCGTGCGAAACCTCGTGTCGTGGTCGCACGCCAGCTTTCCCGAGGCGCTCCACATGGCAACCGCTGTTCCCGCCCGGGTTATCGGCGAGCACAACCGGGGCGTGCTGCGCGCCGGCGCGATCGCCGACATCACAATCTGGGATCGGTCGCTTCAGGTTCGCGAGACGATCGTCGGCGGCACTACCCGGTTCACAGCGAGCTGACACGGATCCATCCACGCGGTCACTCACCGGGATCATGCTAGACTCCGGCAGGAAATCCGCACGTCCGGCAGGCGTCAGCGACACCGCGATCGCCGGCTGGTTGTGCCGCTGCAGCAACTACTACGGGAGGATCCATGAGCCTGTCGCTCAAGGACGTAGAACACGTCGCCGCCCTCGCCCGCCTCGGTCTCACCGACGAGGAGATGGAGACGCTCCGGGATCAGCTGTCATCGATCCTCGGCCACATCGAGGTGCTCAATCAGCTCGATACCGAGGCCATCTCCCCGACCGCCCAGGTCATCGAAGTCGACAACGTCATGCGTGACGACTCGGTCGCGCCATCCCTCGATCAGAGCGTCGTCACCGACCTCGCACCGCGTCACTACAAGGGATTCATCGCCGTCCCCGCCGTGCTCGGAAGCATCGACGAGGAGGGGGCATGAGCGAACTGACCCGCATCACTGCCTCCGAGGCACGACAGCTACTCGACTCGAAGGCGATCAGCGCGGTCGAGCTGACCGAGGCGCACCTCGAGCGGATCGACGCCACCGATGACGCTGTGCACGGTTACCTGCACATCATGGACGATGTCGCCCGTGCGCAGGCGACCGCCGCCGACAAGGCGCTGGCGGATGGCACAGCCGGCGTGATGACCGGCATTCCGATCGCGCTCAAGGACATCCTGTGCACGACGGACGCGCCCACGACCGCCGCCTCGAAGATCCTCGAGGGATACGTGAGCCCATACGATGCGACTGTCGTGCGGATGCTCCGCGAATCCGGCGCGGTCTTCCTCGGCAAGACCAACACCGACGAGTTCGCGATGGGCTCCTCGACGGAGAACTCCGCCTTCGGCCCGACTCGCAACCCCTGGAACCTCGATACCGTTCCCGGCGGCTCGAGCGGCGGCTCGGCCGCGGTGGTGGCGGCGCAGGAGGCGGTCCTCTCGCTCGGCTCGGACACGGGCGGCTCGATCCGCCAGCCGGCCGGGTTCTGTGGCGTCGTCGGCATGAAGCCCACCTACGGGCGTGTCTCGCGGTTCGGGCTCATCGCCTTCGCCAGCAGCCTCGACCAGATCGGCCCGTTCAGCCGCACCGTGGGCGATGCAGGCCTCATGCTCAACGCGATCTCCGGCAAGGACCCGGCGGACTCGACGTCGGTTGAGATTGACGTGCCCGACTTCACCGCCGACCTCGCCTACGACCTCAAGGGCAGGAAGATCGGCATCGCCAGGGAGTACACCGTCGACGGTATGGAGCAGGGCGTCTCCGACGCGTTCGACGCCGCCGTCGCGACACTGCACGATCTCGGCGCCGAGCTGGTCGACGTCTCTCTGCCACATACCGAGTATGCGCTGGCGACCTACTACATCACCGCGCCGGCCGAGGCGAGTGCCAACCTCGCCCGATTCGACGGCATCCGCTACGGCAACCGCAAGGAAGAGGCAACGCTGCAGGAAACCTACCTCCGCACCCGCGGTGAGGGTTTCGGGCCGGAGGTGAAACGGCGGATCATGCTTGGCACCTACGCGCTCTCCAGCGGCTACTACGATGCCTACTACGTCAAGGCGCAGAAAGTCCGCACGCTGATCAAGCGCGACTTCGACCAGGCCTTCGAGCAGGTGGATGCAATCGTGGCGCCGACCTCGCCGACCGTCGCGTTCGGTCTCGGCGCTCGCACCGACGACCCGTACCAGATGTACCTCGCAGACGTGTTCACCATCCCGGCGAACATGGCGGGCATCCCCGGCATCTCGGTCCCCTGCGGCCTCAGCAATGGGCTCCCCGTTGGTCTGCAGTTCCTCGGCAAGGCGTTCGACGAGCACGGGCTGCTATCGATCGCGCACGCCTACGAGCAGGCGACCGACTGGCACACGAACGAGCCATCGGCTCTGTAGCCGCCAGGTAACCAGCACGACGAAGAGGCGGGGTGGCCACATGTGGCCACCCCGCCTCTTCGTCCGGCCCCACACGCGCCTGCTTCCACCACAGAGTCGGACATGTCGTGAAATCCCGGTGACATCGCGGCTTCCTGACGGTACACTTCCCGTCGGGTCTACGTATATTCCTTTCGCATCGATCAGGCTGCATTCGCCTGGGGAGCAGTAGTGTCCATGTCCTTCCAACGGTTGTCCCGTCGACAGATTGTCGCTACCGGCACGGTGGGTATTGCCGCCGGAATCTTCGCATCGCGCATCCCCGCGGCGATGGCGCACGAGGGGCATGGCGACGCCACGCCGGCCACCGGTAGCACGCTCGGCTACGTCAGCATCCGTGTACGCACCCTCGCCGAGGCGAGCGACCGGGACGCGACCAACAACGCCGTACTCGACACATTCATTCCCGATGTTCAGGCACTCGACGGGTACGAGGGGTACGTGCTCGGAGATGTGATCGACAGTGACAGCCAGAGTCTCTCCGTGGTGGTATTCGATGAGCCCGGCCAGTCAGGTGCATTCGACGATCTCGCCGCCGAGTTCGTCGGCGGCCTCGGTGAGGTTGGGCAGGTGGTCGAGACAAGCCAGTGGGCTGGCGATCTCCTCATCGCTGGCGCGCCGACTGGCGACAGCGCCGTTCCTGTGGCATCGCCGGCTGCCATGACCGAGGGCTACGTGGCGCTGCGCGTGCACACCAGCAAGCCGGGCACCGACCCGCGCGAATTCGTCGCCCTCGCCACCGAGGGATTCCTCCCCATCGTCGCGGGTCTGCCGGGCTTCAAGGGGTATCTCTGGTACCCGACCGAGGGCGGCTTCGTGGCCGTGACGCTCTACGACTCGGCGGAGTCGGCCGAAGAGTCGAATGCCGCGGCGACGGCCTGGGCGGCCGAGTTCCTGCCCGAGTACACCGACGGCAACCCGGAGATCTACAACGCCAACATCGTCTACGCCGAGCTGCCGGTGCTTGCTCGCGCCTGAACGCGAAATCTCCTGCCGTGAATCCTTGAAACCGTGGGCGACCTGCATTACTCTTGCGCGTGGGCCTCTAGCTCAACGGCAGAGCAACGGACTCTTAATCCGCAGGTTCAGGGTTCGAATCCCTGGGGGCCCACTGCGAACACCGCTTCGGGGAATTGATCTCCGAAGCGGTGTTTTGTCGTTCGACTCGTGCGAGTCCCTACTCGTCGCCGGGCGGTGGTCCGAGCACGAACCCCGGGAACGCCTGACCTGTTTCGTGGCTGATGTCCACGAACTGCATGCTCTGCAGCCACGCCCGCGCCTGGTCGTATCGCGGGTAGACCGCTGACACCTCCTCACCGGATGCGTCGGGCGCCGCGATCGCGTCCTTCAGCTCGTAGTTCGCCTGATCGGCGAACGGCGTCACCTCCACCACCTGCATCATGCCGTTGTCTTCGTGCAGGAGGATGTGGCAGTGGTTGACGAAGCGGCCGACGAAGTCCGGGTAGCGCGACCGAAAGACGACCCGGCCGCCATTCCTGGGCACCCAGACGACGTCCTGCCATCGGGGCTGGTCGAGGATGTTGACCAGATCGCCGTTCTCGTCTGGCACCTCGACGCGCGTTACCCAGTACGGGTTCTGGTGCATGTGGAACGGGTGGTCGACGCCCTTGGTCTGGAGCGACCATGTCTTGGCATCCGCCGGCTGCGCGGCAAATCGCGCCTGCCCCTCTGCCCGTGTCAGCGGCTCACCGGGATAGTGCCCACCGGTTGTATCGGCGTCCGTTTTCGACGTGTCGGCCCACAGGCTGATCGAGTAGTTGTAGATTGCCCACTCCTCCCCGGTGTTTTCGAGCATGCGCGGGCGCTGAGGATCGTTCGGGCTGAACTTGCGGCCCATGCCGGCCGTGATCGGGAAGAGCTCATCGGAGTCGTCGACGATGTCCGGTGATGTTGATCCCGTGATCGCCATGGTGCGAATGTTCGGTGCCAGCAGCATGTATTCGCCGCTGTCACCGAGCTTCGCGTACCGCAGGTCTTCAAGCGTGCCGCCAGCCGCCTGGTCTCGCTCGATGAACGCGCGGAAATTCCGGGCGGTCTCGCTGTCGCCCTCGGTCGTGACCAGCGGGAAATCGGCGGCTCCCCAGCCCGAGTAGACGATGGTTCGAGTCCGGTACTTGCCCGCTCGATCGGGAAGCCCCGCGTCCGGTGCTGCCACACCACCGGCGCCGCCATCCCCGATACGCAGCTCGTCCTCATCGATCGGCCGCAGGTACTGCGGCACCGCCGGCAGCACGTCCACCAGCCCCATCACGTCGTAGTCCGGGATCGCAGGCAGGGGATTATCCGCCTCGTCGGACTCCTCCGCCACAACGACGTGCGCGACGACGACGTCCTCTGGCACGGAGACAGGATCACCGCTGCTGTATGCCGCCTGCAGCGAGCTCTGGTAATTGTCGGCGTGAACGACAACCGATCGCGCCAGCACGGTGTACACCTCCGCAGGCGCGTTGCCCGACAGCCCAGGCGCCTTGAAGAAGAGGTCGGATCGATTGCCCGGTGCGAGGTAGACCTCGTTCGGCCGCACGAAGGTATTGCGCACGCTGTCGCCGTCTACAAAACATGCCTCGACATTGGCGAGCATCGCCTGGTTGGGGTTGCCCTCGACCGGGCGATCCAGCGGGTTTTCCGTGCCGGCGTTCTGGTTCGCGAGGTCCTGGATGGTGTAGCGGGCGTCGTCGCCATCGCCCTCGACGAGCGTGACGCCATCGAACGCCAGCTGGTAGAGCTGCTGCTTGTCCGCGGACACCTCGGCGCGGCTGGCGGGGGTCGCGTCCCCGTTCGCGCGCACCTTGACCAGCGTCGCGATCTGGCCACCTCCGGGAGCCTGCGTGCGCTGGATCTCGTACTGCCCCTTCAGCACCATGAACCGCTTGTACCCCTGGCCGTCGACCGAGCCGTTGAGCACGCGCCACCGCTCGATGGCGCCGGGCCGCATGGTGATCACCTCGGCGGTCTGGTCTCCGTTCACAGCCGAGCTCGCACGCACCGCCGCCCTTGAGGTTCTTCGTCGGCGCATCGGGGTCGTTCGCCGTGACGAACACGCGCTGAATGAGCATCAGTCGCTCGCGGTAGTCGTACGGTCCCGTCCGCTGCTGTGGGTCCGGGTGACGCACGCCGGCGAGCTCGAGGCTGATCGCCTCGTCAACGTCGCCCTCGACGATGAGGAAGCCCGCCATGCCGCTCGACACCTGGTTGTGCGTCGCGCCGTGCGTGTGCGGGTGGTACCAGTGCGTCCCGGGCGGGTGCGGTTGCGGCGGCAGACCATCTGCCTCGCGCAGCTCCTGCTGGACGTTCCCAATGCGGAACTCGTAGTCGGCGAAGCCGGTGGTCTCGTCGTCGCGCAGGAACCCGACCTGCTCGGGATCGCGCAGCCAGTCGCAATCCGAAGTCGCCGCCTGCTCCTCGCGCTTTTCGAGGTCCTGCTGCGGGATGATCCGCAGGATGACGTTGTCGGAATGTGTTCCGTCCGGGTTCCGTCCCGGCCGCACATGCAGGCCGTGCGAGTGGAGATTGGTCACCCGCTCCGAGTGGACGCCGTTGGTGTGCTCACCAAGGCAGTAGTCGTGGTGGAAGTTGCCGAGGGCCTTCGCCTTCTCCTCCACCCGATCTTGCGAGACGCCCTTCGGCAGCGCATTCGGATCCGGGTATGGCCCGACGAACGTCGTGCCGAAGTTCTGGCCCAGCACGTTGCGGAGCTTGACGAGCAGCGTCTCGTCGCCCCGCATCCTGATCGTAGGACCAGGAGTCGCGCCGTTGTACGAGAAGAGCACGGCGCTTGGGTTGCCAAACCCGACGGTCTCGCCCGGGTTCTCATTCTCGACGACGTTGAGATCGAGCTGCTGGCCGGGCCAGTCGCTGGGGCGCCACACCCACGGCTCATCCCATGTCTCGTAGGCGTCAGTTCCGATCGGAGCGAACTGACTCCCCCGCGCTGGCACCGGGGTTGCCTGCGCCGCCACACGGGACGCAATGGGCATCGCGGCCGCACCGGCGACGGCAGTCTGCATCAATCTCCGCCTGTTCACACGCATCGCAGATTGCGCCGCTCCCGGTTCTTGCCCGGTGCGCCGCTCCCTTCCCTCGCCCATCGTCTCTCCCTCACCTCATCCATCGATTCCCACAAGGTTCCTCTGACTTCACGGTACCAGTACGTGAACCGCTGTCAATCGGGATACGTGAGCAGAATTCGGTGGGGCAGCCTGGAACGGGTCAGTAGCGATACCGACCAGCGCGAGCTCAGCCCGTCGGCGTCGCCATCGACGGCTCGACCACCCTTAGGTGCAGATACTCGTCGGGGAACACAAGCCCGTCGGCGAGCTCCAGATGCACGGTGACCTCGTGCTCGCCCGGCGCCAGAGGCAACAGGATGAGCCAGTAGCCGTCCGACGCGGCGAGACCGATGCCACCTGGCGCGCCGAGAATGTTTGGCTCGGGCACGACGAACGGGAACTCCGCCGAGGCGAACCGGAACTCAGCAATGTCGCCGACTGGCTGGCCGTCCACCTGCACGGCGATGTTGGCGTACCGGTCTGCCTCCTCGGCGGCGCAGGCGCGAAGCTCCTCCTCGGAACCGAGGCTTCGATCGAGGTCAAGCGACGAACAGACGTCACCGGCAATGTGGACCATCACTGCTGTCCCGGCCGGCACGGTACACGGTGGCAGGTTCGGCGGCACGAAGAAGACGGGACCGGACTGTCCGTACCCGCAGGAGGCACCGCTCGCGTCCAGCGCTGGGTTGGCGTCGACCGGCAGGCTCAGCAGCCACTGCCAGTAGCGCGCGGTCCACTCGCCGTAGGAAGTGCCGTACACGAGCGCATCGGCCGGGAACGCCACAGGAAGCACGGGAACGGGGCTGGCAACCGGCGTCGCCTCGAGCGGAACAGGCGTCGCCGGCTCCGCCGATGTTCCCAGCGCGACCGCAACCGCGAGCACCGCCAGGAGCACGCAGATGGCTACACGATTGCGCACAGCTCACCGCCCTCCCGTCAGCGTCAGCCAGGTGTCGATCCCACCTGCGATTGCCTGTGAGATGCTCTCCTGCCGCGTGCCGTTCGCAAGGTCCATCGCCTCAAGATCGTTGGTCAGGAAGACCGACTCGACCAGCACGGACGGCATCTTCGCGCGGATGAGCCCGCCGTTGTCGAACCGCTCAACCTCCCACGTCGGGATGCCGAGCGACGCCAGCGAGTCGTTCATCACCATGCTGAAGGCGAGATCCTTTTGGCGCTCCGCCCAGAACGTCTGCGCCCGGTCGGCGGATCGATCCCACGCGGCGTTGAGGTGAATCTCGACGAAAACCTCTGCGCCACAGGCGTTCGCGATCTCGCCCCGCTCGGTGTTGCCGAGCGCCGTGGCGTTGTCCTCACGAGTCAGCGCGACGGTGTATCCGTATTCGCCCTCAAGAATCGCCTCGACACGTCGAGCGATCTCGAGGGTCAGTGTTTTCTCGTAGAGCCCCCATTTGGGGAACAGGGCGCCCGGGTCGTCACCACCGTGCCCGGGATCGAGCACCACTTGCGCCGAGCCCGTCGGACATGCCGCCTCGTAGCGCGGCTCTGACTCGGCAGCCACCGGCGCAATGAGCACGACCATCGCCACCAGCAACGCGATCACTGCTCGCCCCACACCGCCTCCCACCCGTTGGTCTCGCTCCGTGAGTCCTCGTACCGGTATGATACAAAAGAGTCGGTTTTCGTGAAATGCCAGCAGTCCAGAGCGGTGACCTCGCCGCGCCAGGGACCGGGGAGAGATGGGACATGTCCAGACGTGACATGCGGGCCGCGATCGTGCTCATCGCGATCGCCATGGTTGTCGCTATCGCCGGGCTCGCGTCCGCGGCGCACGGCCCGACGAAACCGGCGACCCGCGGCATCGCCACTCCGGCAGCGACACCCGTCGGCACGGGCGACGATCTCTATGCCGCCATCCGTCCGGAAATGCGCCAGGAGATCATCAACGAGACCGACGGAACCCTCTCGCGCTACACGATACGGGCGACGCTCCTGCCGCCGGGAGCATCCCTGCCCGGCGAATCACAGTCCACTGGTGTCCCGACCGTGGTCGGCACCGAAGAGCTGAACTACGTGAATGAAACCGGAAGACCGCTCGACGAGCTGCAGTTCCGGCTCTACCCGAACCTCCGGCAATACGACACTGGGAGGATGACAATCGACGCGTTGACCGTTGACGGTCGGCCCGCGAGCGCCGAGGCGCCACCGCTCTACTCCGTGCCATCCGCAACACCGGTCGCTACCCCGGCCCCGGAGCAGGCGGACCTCATCCTGATCAGGGTCCCACTCCGGCAGTCGCTCATGCCGGGCGAGACGACACACGTCTCAATGCGCTTCAGCACCTCCGTGCCGATCGCGCCGCCCGACGACAGCGGTCTCTTCCGCTACCACCCGGAAACCGAGCAATGGTCCCTCGCACACTGGTTCCCGATCCTGACGGGGTTCGACCCGGAAACCGGATGGGAGTCGGAGCCTCCGGCGGCGTGGAGCGACATCACGTTCAGCAACACCGCACTGTACGATGTCACGCTGTCCACGCCGGAGAATCTCGTGCTCGTGACTCCGGGTGTGGAACTCAGCAGAACACACGACGGTTCGGACCTGACGCGCCGCTACGTGACCGGACCGGCGCGCGATTTTCCCATCTTCGCCCAACCAGACCTCGAGGTCAGCGCGGTGGTCGTCGACGGCGTGATCGTCACGTCATACGCGCCGGCTGCCGATCGTGCAGGCGCGGACCAGGTGCTCGAGTGGGCGGCGCAGGCGCTCGGCGTCTACTCCGACCTCTTCGGCCCCTACCCATACGCCACGCTCGACGTGGTCGCCGTGCCGGACATGGTTGGAGTGGAGTTCCCGCAGTTGATCACGCTGGGATTGGACTTCTACGCGGATCCGGTCAATGCGGGGTCACGTCCCGGCGCGATCGAGTTCCTCGTCGCCCACGAGGTGGCACATCAGTGGTGGTACGGGCTGGTGGGGAGCAACCCGCACCGGCACGCATTCCTCGATGAAGGTCTGGCCGAGTACAGCGCGGTGATCTACTTCGAGCGCGTCTACGGCGTCGACGTCGCCGCCTCGCATCTCTACAACGGTCTCGTCGTGCGCTACGCAACCATGCTCGTCAGCGGTGGCGACCAGATCGTCGACCAGCCCACCAGTGCCTTCCCGGACGCGCTCACCTACTACTCCACCGACTACCGGAAGGCTGGTCTCGGCTTCGCGGCGATCCGAGCCGAAATCGGCGACGCGGCGTTCTTCGAGGCACTCGCGTCATATGTCGCCTCGGAGCAATTTGGTGTCGCGATCCCCAGTGGATCTGCTCCGGGCGTTCGAGGGCGCTTCCGGCAACAGTCTCGACGCACTCTGGAACCTGTGGTTCGAAGACACGCGCGGCCGCGTCGACATCATCATGGAGCCTCTGCCTGCCACACCAGCGGCATCTCCGGTGGCAGCGCCCGAAGGTGCAACGCCGACCGCGTGAGGCGCCCCCGGCAGCATTGTCGGCTACAACGTGCCGGAATCGGTGGTCACCCGTCGCTGGACAACGCCATCGCCCCAGCGTGCCACCAGATCACGGCACGCTCGTTGGCCTCGGCGAGCCGTGACCACACCAGACCGTCACGCACCTCGGTCAGCTCGTCAATCGCGTCGTGGAGCCGATGCTCCAGCGCGTTCCCATGTCCAATGAAGAGCCGTCGTCGCAGCTCATCGAACGCTTCTTCACGTGTGCCGAGGGGCCGCGGCGCTTGTGCTGGCAACTCTTTCAGGCGCGGATCGGCGCCAAGCTCCCGCAGAACCTCGACCAGCTCGTCCCTGCACGGCAACCGCAGCCGCTCCTCTCCATACACGTATGCCCAAAACGGCGCCACCACTTGCTGTGGTGGATCGGCGAACGTCACGAGCGCGGCATATCGGGTCGAAACTCGGTCGAGCTTGCGCAGGAAGGGCTCAATGTCGAGCACGCCATAGGTCACATTCGCGGCGTAGACAAGGTCCGCTGGACCGACGTCAGCGTCCTTCCACGTCTCTGGAACGATCGTGAGGTTCGCGACGCCGATCCCTTTTGCCTCGGCCTGCAACACCTCCCGCATGGCTGGCGACGGCTCCACGGCGACCATTTCCCGCACTCGCATGGCCAGCGGTAGCGTGATCCGTCCGCCACCGGCACCGACATCGATCACCCGTGCCGCTGGATCGGTGAGTGTGGCCAACGCGGCCACGGCAACATGCTCGCCTTCCTCCGCGAGCCCGAACCGACGCGCGCCTGGCTTCCACAAGTCGGCGTCGCCGCCATGATCCGAGCGGATACGCTCGGCCTGATCCCGTTCCTCGTTCACCATCCGATCATGGCGCTGGACCGCGGTTTCCATCGTTGTCATCGCTGTCGCTCCTCCGCCTGCGGCCGGCAACATGCTCTCGCGCATCACGCCACGAGGATACTGCACACTAGCGTGATAATAGGGTAGGGGGGTATAGTATTACACCAAGGGATGGGGCTTCCGTTTGGAAAGCATCGTCCGATGCGCAGAGGTGATTGCGCCCGAGCGATTATCGACGATCCCCATCAAGTAGCAATCCAGGTCTGCGGCACGGTCCCGACCATGGAGTACAGGAGATTCATGAACGTTACGCAGACCCTCGACACGTTGCCCGTCTCGATCACTCCCCTGGCCCTCGTGGAGCTCAGGGAGAAGCGGCGGGACGTCATCATCGTCGACGTGCGCACACCAGCCGAGTTCGAGGCAACCCATATTCCCGGCAGCCACAATGTGCCGCTCGATCTGCTGCACGAGCACGCGGAGGAGCTCAGTGGCGCCGTCGGCGGGCCGGTCGCGCTGGTATGTCGATCCGGCATGCGTGCCAGCCAGGCCGAGACAACACTGCAGCAGTTCGATCTCCCCAGGCTCCACGTCCTCGACGGCGGCCTGACGGCGTGGGAGGCAGCCGGACTACCGGTGAACCGTGGCGCGCAGCGGTGGGACATGGAACGGCAGGTGCGCGGCATCGCCGGGGGCATCACGCTGGCCGGAGCGGTCGGCGGCCTCTTCGCATGGCGCCCTCTCACCGCCATCTCCGCCAGCGTCGGGCTCGGGCTGTTCGTGTCCGCGGTGACCAATACCTGCACGATGGCGCGAGCGCTGTCGAAGCTGCCATACAACAGAGGCGCGACCTGCAACCTCGATCATGTCTTCCGCGAGATCGGTTCGTCCGCGAAGGAAAAGGAACGGGCCGACGGCTCCCAGATCGCGCCGCTGAGCTGCGGTGGCGGAGAGTGATCCATGACGATCCTCCTTGCCATCATCTTCGGCACCATCATCGGACTTCTGCTGGGCCTGATCGGCGGTGGAGGATCGATCCTGACCGTGCCGATCCTCGTGTACGTCCTCGAACAAGGCGTGCACGAGGCAACGGCCACGTCGCTCGCCATTGTCGGTGCGACATCCCTGATCGGCACCGTACCGCATGCCCGAGCCGGACGCGTGTCCATTCGCACGGCCCTGCTGTTTGGCGGCGCCGGCATCGCGGGCGCGTTCGCCGGCGTGGCGCTCAACCGCCTCGTCTCCGGCCCGGTCCTGCTCCTGCTCTTTGGCATCCTGATGCTGATCGTCGCGGGACGGATGATCCTCGGCCGCAAACCCAAGGTCGACAACGCAACCAGCCATCATGACGCCGCGTTGTGGAAGATCCTGACGAGTGGGCTCGGCGTGGGGGTGATGACCGGGTTCTTCGGGGTGGGTGGTGGCTTCCTGATCGTCCCGGCGCTGGTGCTGGTGCTCGGCTTCCCGATGCGCATGGCCGTCGGAACGTCGCTGGCCATCATCACAATCAACTCCGCGGCGGGCATGGTGGCTCAGCTTGGCACCGGCGACATCGATCTCGCGCTCGCCGGCATGTTCGTCATTGGTGGCTTTGTGGGCGCGACGGTCGGTGGGCGGGTGGCAGGCGAAGTCGACGACCGGCGCCTCTCACGAGCGTTCGCGGTGTTCATCGTCGTCGTCGGCACGTACCTGATCATTCGCAACGCGCTGGAGATCATGTAGCAGTCCGAACGAACAATCGAGCGACCATGTTCGAAGGGAGCCCACGGGACCAGTGCCACATGGCCCGTTCGACGCTTCGCGGGCGCATGAGACGCACCGCAACCGCCGTTGCGGATGCTCCACGAAAGCCGAGAACGGTGCTGGGGCCGGTGTCGCACAGGCACCATTTGATACGAACATTTGTTCTCTTTTCCGGTATACTGGTATCGTGACCGGGACCCGACGACGTTCCTCATGCACCCGGAATGCCGCCGGGTCCTGTCACGGTTTCGCCGATTCACCATAAGGAGCAGATGCCCATGGCCGTCGAAAACCTTACCCAGCTGACGCCAACTGGCGAGCGCTCGGCCGAGGAAATCCTCGACCTTCTCGGCCGCCGGTTCCGGACGGAAGTCATTCAGCAGCGCAAGATCGGTGGAGGCCGACAGGTCCCCTATCTCCCGGTGACGGCCGTGGTGGACCGCCTCAACCGCGCCTGCAACAGCTGGAACTTCCGGCTCGTGTCGCGCGACCGCGAGCTGATGCTGTTGAACCGCTGGAACGAGGCGACGCGCAAGAGCGAGCCCCGTGAGGTGCAGGTGAGCATCGTCGTCGGCGAGCTGGAGATTCCGGAGCTCGGCAAGCGACAGGCCATGGGAGTCCAGGCGCTCGACGACGGCTCGGGCGAGGATTTGCTTAAGGGCGCCGCCTCCGACAGCCTCAAGAAGTGCGCGAGTCTCTTCGGTGTCAGCGTCGACGGATAGTCGTTCGACTATAAATTGATATGACCTCTATCCTTTACGTCAGGCTTCGAGTATGATCGCAGGAGGGATACCTGAAATTCTCGCGCGTCGTTCGTGGGCAATAGCGTCACAGTAGACGGGACCACTTCCGTCGCGCGAAGAATATTGCGCCCCCAAGGCATCATATGAACCTGCGGCATTGCCGACTGGCTCGAGAGGGAGCCGCCATGGATGGCCGCACTGCATCCAACACCACCTTGGATCGGGGCTGTTTCGAAAACTTGTTGGTTCGAAGCCGGGATGGCCTATATGGCCACGACCGGCAGGATTTGAGTGCGAGCCACCGATCAGCGTCGCTGATCGTCATAGCCTCGCTCCTCGGATCCGCGGGCTGGCTGTTGCTCGTGTTCATTCTGGACCCGGTGCGGTTCGTCGTGCACGCGCCCGCGGCGAAGAGCGGGTTCGAGGCGTTCCTGGCTATCGGGCAGCTTTTCGGCGCGTTCGTCCTCTTCATCACACCGACACAGTCGGCCATGGTGCGGATGCGTTGGGTAGCCAGCGGGTTCCTCATGCTCAGTGTGGGCACCTTCGTCTACGGAATCCTGTACCCAGCAATCACGGACACTCAGCAGCTTGCCGTGGCGATGTATGGCTCGCTGTTCGTACGAACCGTGAGCGTCATGCTCATGGCGGTCGGACTTGTTCCGGAGCGCTCTCCTTCACCTCGGCGGAGCGTCGTGCTTATCTGCGGTTCCGTGCTCACGCTTCTCGTCGCGCTGATTCCCTTCATCGCCACGCATCTGCCGAGCCTCATCTCCCTCCAGAGTCTCATCCGGGAAGCGCCGGACACGCCGCAGCTCGAGACGACGATCAGCTCGCATCACCTGCAACTTTCCCAGCTCGACTCGATCGTCTCGGGAGCGAATACCTCATTCCCGGGCCTCACCACGACGTACGTGGCGATGGCGCTGGTGCCATTTGCGATCAGCCTGGTAGTGGCGGTCGGTGCAGCACGACGCGCCCAGGATCCGGCGCTCGGCGCATGGCTCCTCGTGTCCGTCGCGCTGTTCGCCGGCGCTCAGCTCCATACGATCTTCTGGCCGTCAATGTACAGTTCACTCCTTTCCAGAACCAGCGTGATCCGTTTCGCGGTGGCAGCGACCATTGTGGTCGGGGGGCTCATGGAGTTTCGCCGCGTCGTGGCAGAGCGCGCGGCCCTGCTTGCCGCGGAGCAGGAACACGTCCGCCGGCTTGAGGACCTGACCCAGCTGAGAGCCGACTTCACGTCCATGGTCGCTCACGAGCTGGCGACTCCACTCGCAGCTATTTCCAACCTGTCGCAAATCGTATCGCTCCCGAATGTGTCGGATTCGGTACGCGAGGAATCCGCTGCCACGATAGCATCCGAAACCAGGCTCTTGCAGTCACTGGTGAAGGACGTTCGCCAGGCAGCGGAGATTGAGCGAGACGATTTCCGTGCCGACGTCCGGTGTGTTCCCGTGCAGTCGCTCATCGACAATGCCGCGGCATACGCACGGTCTGTGGACATTTCCCATCCGTTCGTGGTTGATCAGCAAACATCGGTCAACGTACTGGCTGACCCGGAACGAATCGGACAGGTCCTGCGAAATCTGCTGAACAACGCGGTGAAACATACGCCACGCGGGACCAGGGTCACGATCCGCGCACGCGAAAAGGATCGTCACGTGGTCATCGAGGTCACGGACACGGGCCAGGGAATCGCCCCCGTGGATCAGCGACGCATCTTCGAGAAGTTCGGGCGCGGTCAATCGCCCACCGGTGGCCCAACCCCTGGCCGTGGGCTCGGGTTGTACCTCTCCAGGCGCATCCTGCGAAGCCACGGGACCGACCTAACGCTGGTGTCCACGCCCGGCCAGGGCGCGACATTCAGGTTCGATCTGGAGTGTTCATCATGATCCGCCTGATAGTGATCGATGATCACGTGTCGTTCCGAAGCGCGCTGGCGTTTATGCTCGACCGCGAGCCCGACCTTCACGTGACGGGTCAGGCCGGCAGCCTCGACGAAGCGAGAGCCGTTTTCGACATCGTTCCGGTCGATGTCGCGTTGATAGATCTGGACCTTGCCGGGACCAACGGGATCGAGCTGATCCGCGAGCTGCGAGTACGGCATCCCCAAGCCACTGCCATTGTCCTTACCGGGAGCGAACGGCCAGAGAGCCGCGCCCTCGCGGTCGCCGCCGGCGCCATTGGCCTGGTACACAAGTCGAGCTCGGTCGAGGAAGTCGCTTCGGCAGTCAGGCGGGCTGGCAGTGGCCAGCCACTCATCACCCCGACCGAAGCTGTGGAGCTCTTTCGCGAAGCGGCCGATGTGCAGTCGAGATCGCAAGAGGCGCGAAAGGCACTCGAGCAGCTCACCGCAAGGGAGGCGGATGTTCTGCGGGCACTTGCCGTCGGGCTGGACAACCAGGCGATTGCTGATCACCTCTTCGTCGGCCCAGAGACGGTGCGTAGTCATGTGGCCCGAATCCTTCGCAAGTTGGGCGTCGATTCCCGTCTTCAGGCCGTGCTGTACGCCCTGCGCTACGGGTTCCTTCGCCAGGAGGATCTGGGCTAGCCACCCGGGTGGCCCCATTCCGGCGAATGCGTGCGTGCCCCACCACACCGGCGCAACACCCTCGGTGGACGGCATCCGATGGTCGGGTGGAGCGAGCGCAGCGGCAATCCATTTGCGTGCCCGACGCAAACTCATCTCCATGCCGGTGTCTCACCCGAATGAGTGATTCAAAGCTCACCCGTTCGTATGTTTCTCGCCTCTCCCCAATCCGGCAAGATGGTGTCACTGGACCTCCACACGGTCCGGGACCACACTCCCCTAGCGGACCGGTCACCTCGCGAATGGCCGGTCCGCACCCTTTCCCCATTCCCCACCCAATCGACTCGCATGGACCTTCGGTTCTCGCTGCGCATCTCCGCAACGGAGGCGTCGTTTGTCGTGTGGCGGCGATCTCCTGCCACGCGACTGCAACTTCTGACCGTCACAATGTGACACAGTTGTCACCAACTCGCTCCTACAATGGGGCCGTCGGGCGCAATGCGCCCATGGTCACGCGTTCATCGCGAAAGGAGCGATTCCGATGAGTGACAGGAATGGCAACAAGAGCGTCGCTACCACCACCGAGACACGACCGCGACGCTGGGACCCCTTTTCCATGTTGACCGAGCTCGAGTCCGAGATGGATCGCATGTTCGGCCGCCGGTTGCCGTCGATGTTCCCGCTTCGTCGCTACACCAGCTCCCTTGGCGAGGGATGGGCCCCCTCCTCGGATGTCTATGAGAAGGAGGGCAACCTCGTCGTCAAGGCGGAGCTCCCAGGTGTGAAGAAGGAGGACATCGACGTCTCCGTGGAAAACGGCGACCTTGTGATCAAGGGCGAGCGCAAGACCGAGGAAGAGGTCAAGGAGGACAAGTACTACCGGATGGAGCGGTTCTCCGGTTCCTTCTACCGCCGCTTCCCACTGCCCGAGGGTGTGAGCTCCGAGCAGATCACAGCAGACTACAACGACGGTGTGCTCGAAATTCACGTGCCGAAACCAACCGCCTCCGAATCCGAAGCAAAGAAGGTCTCGATTCGATAGACGGGGCGCGGGGTGGGCAGGTGCCCACCCCGCTTCTCTGTCCGCTCCAGTCACGGCGCAGTGTCGCGGCAAGCAAGGGGCACCAGCGATGGTCACCACGATCTCGAGATTCCTGGTCCTCCTGAGCCTGCTTATCGCAGCGGGCACGAGCATCGCACCGGCCGGCGCCAGCGCGCAGGACCAGGGCATCATCGAGGTCCATGTCTCAGCCTGCCCCGAGGACATCGGCGACCGATCCCTCCTCGACGCGTGTCATGCCAACGGCATTGTCGGTGACAACATCATCATCGATGGTCCTGTGCACCAGACCGCAGCGACGAGCGGCGATCTCGGCACGGTCTCATTCGACAACCTTCCCGCAGGCGAATATACGATTGCTGAAGCAGTCATGACCGGCGACTTCTCCGACTACCGGGTGTCCTGCTCCGACGCCGCAAACTCCTCGGTCCCGATTGACGACCGGCGCAACGGTCGCGCGGCGGTGGCGATCACACTGGACCCGGGCGCGCAGGTCGCGTGCGACTGGTACAACATCCCGCCGCAAGAGTTGTCCTCATCCCCAGAGATGCCGAGCGCCGGGGAAGCAACGCAGGTCATCTCGATGCCAGCCACGGGAACCGGTCCACTCGGCGGCCACCGAGCGCTCGGGCTCAACCTCATTCTCCTCACCGGTGGATCGCTCCTGCTCGCGCTTGCCGGATGGCTGGCCCGCCGCCCAGGTCCGCTTGAATGAGCACGTGGCAAACCCGCGCATGGCTCACCCGCGGCAGACCCGACGGCACGAAACGTGCTTTACCGAAATCAAGACCGTGCAGCAAGGCACGGTCGTCGGAACGTTTGTGGAAATGAGGTGCTTACCATGACCGACGCAGATCGCGACCAGCTCGAGGGCAAGTTCGACCAGGCCAAGGGCGAGGCGAAGGAAAGCTTCGGCGAGGTTACCGGCGATGAGGATACTCGCGCCGAAGGTAAGGCGGACAAGGGCGAGGGCAAGCTCAAGGAAACCCTGGGTAACGCCAAGGAGGCGGTCAGCGACGGCCTCGACAAGCTCACCGGCGACAAGAAGTAGCAATCGCCAGCTAACGCCCGCATATCCAGACGGCGTACAACTCGAGACCGGGATCGGCGAGCCGATCCCGGTCTCGTTGCGCCTGGGCGTCTATCGTTGGCCGAGCCTGATCAGGAGCCAGACGTTGCCCGCCGCGAGAAGCACCAGGGTGGTCGCGAGAGCCTCCCGTCCCGCCGTCGCCAGTGCGATCCCCGCAAGGGAGAAGAGCAGAATCTCAATCGCCAAACGACCGGGGTCGGCGAGCCGCCGAGTAGCCTTGGGGGCGATGTACGCCCCCCAGATCACCATCGCGGCAACGGGCGCGCCGATACCGAGCAACAGGCTCGTGGCCGTCGTCCTTCCGGACACGAAACCCCAATACCCGAAGGCAGCAAGCATCGCGATCTCAAGCGCGAACCGGAGGCCGAGATTTGCCGCGCCGATCACACGCATATCGCTCGCTCCTGTGACCGGCTCCTGAGTCCAGGCTCATCGTGTCGGCGGCGCCGCCCCTTTGCCCATCCCACCACACCGCTACGTCGACGCCGGCGCATCCATGGATCTTCCCACCGGCACGAGCAACACCGGCGCCTTCGCCTCCCGCACCAGCTTCTCCGACACGCTCCCCAGCATCCAGCGCTGATAGCCGCCTCGTCCACGCGACGTCATCACTACCAGGTCCGACGCGTCAATGCTCCAGAGCAGCTCGAACGCCGCAGACCCTTGCAAGAGGTCCGTCGTCACGTCGACGCCGGCGCGTGCCATATGCTCGCGCACCTTCGCGAGATATTCCGCGGCAATCGCTTCCGTCCGCCCCCGCGCGTCTTCGTAGGGATCATCGCCAGCGCCTTCGAGCAACGGGTCGCCCTTGGCGCGAAGCTCACGAACGATCTGGAGGACGTCGTCCATGCCAACACAGCGAACGAGGTGGACTGGTAGCGACATCGCCCTGGCCACCCGCATCGCTATCGGCACCGCCCGCTCAGCAAGCTCGGACCCATCGAGCGGCACGACGAGTCGTTGGGGAGCGTCCTGCCCGGCTCCGTCCTTGCGAGCTCGCACGATGACCGTCGGTGTCACGCCGTGACGCACCACGCGATCGGCGACACTGCCGAACAGAATGCGCCCGGCACCGCTCTTGCCACTCGAGCTCATCACGATCAGGTCGTGGTCCAGCGCTTCGGCAATGATCTGGTCCGCGGGGTTGCCGTAGCGCACGAGCGACCGCACCTCCCCTGCGGCGGACGCATGCGCGTCGGCGAGCCTGGCGAGATCGGCAGCGACCGTATCGACATGCTCGCGCTGCCACGCCATGAACGCATCGGCTGCGTCCGGGACCAGGCCCGGCTCTTCTGCCTCAACCCGCAGCAAAAGGATCACATCGGGCCGAAACTGCGCCGCATATGCGATCGCCTGCTCGGACTGCGGCGAACCGTCTACCGGCACCAGTATGCTCGCGAATCGCCCGCGTCCCGCTTCAGCCCCGGAGATATCTTGCTCGGTGACCATGACGCCGTCTCCTCTCGCTGTCCACACGCGCGCTTCTACGGATTATCTCCCACGTTGGGCACATCCTGAGACGATTGTACGGTGGTATAGCGGTCGCACTGGCGAATGTGATGGAAATTCGAGCATTCGGGACGTAGTCGGTGCATGAACATGTAGAGCCGGAGGATGGAATCGCCTACCATTGACGGAGAACTGGTGTCGCAATCCATTGACTCGGGAGTCCATCCATGTCTGCGACCGATACGAGCAAGCGGCAATCGAAGGCGAACCGACGGGCGGCCAGGCAAGTGATGGCGCGCCGGCAGGCACGGCAGCGCCGCTTGCTCATCTGGGCAGGTAGCGCAGTCGCCATCGCGGTCATCGTTGTCGTCGCGCTGATCCTCCTGAACCAGCAGGACGAGCCCACCCCACCCCCGGCGGTGAGCTTCGAGAACATTCCCGCGGAGGGTCGATTTCTGGGTGACCCCGAGGCGCCGGTGAACTTCGTCGTCTACAGCGACTTCCAGTGCCCATACTGCAAGCAGTTCGACGACAACGATCTGCCCAAGGTCATCGACACCTTCGTCAAGCAGGGTGACGTGCGCGTCGAATGGCGGCCCATGCCCATCATCAGCAACGCCGTGGGGGTCGCCGCCGACTCGCCCGAGAACGAGTCAATGCAGTCAGCCGAGGCAGCGATGTGCGCTGGCGATCAGGGAGCATTCTGGCCATATTCCGAAGCGCTCTTCGCCGCGCAGGGGGCCGAGAACTCCGGGATCTTTACGCCTGACATGCTGAAGCAGACGGCGGCAGATCTCGACCTCGACACCGATGCCTTCACCCAATGCCTGGACTCCGGTGAAAAGGAGGACGAGGTACTGGAGATACGTCAGGACGGCATTGACCGGGGCGTGCAGGGCACGCCCACCTTCCTGATCAACGACCAGATCGTCAGCTACACCGCGCAGGGCTTCGACACGCTCGAACAGCAGCTCAACGACGCGCTTGAGGGCAAGCCGGTGGGAAGCTGATGGCACCACGAACCGCGCTCCTCGCATCGCTGCTGCTCAGCGTCACAGGTGCGGGCATCTCGGCATACCTCATCCGGGTGCACTACGATCTCGGAGCGCTGATCTGCGGAACGGGCGGCTGCGAGATCGTGCAAACGAGCTCCTACGCCACGCTGATGGGCATACCGATTGCCATTTTCGGTCTGCTCATGTACCTGACCATACTGGCGCTCGCGGTGTTGCGTATCCAGCGTGCGGACCTCGCGGTGCCAGCGAGCACGGCCGCGCTCGGCATCACCGCCGCGGCAACGCTCTACTCCGCCTGGCTGACCTGGCTCGAGCTGTTCGAGATCAACGCGATCTGCCAGTGGTGCGTCGCATCGGCGATCATCACCACCTCCCTCTTCCTGATCGAGATCGTGATCTACTGGCGGCTGTGGACAGCCGAAGAAGACGACTACGTCGACGCGAGCGGTTGATTACCCTGGCAGCGTTTGGCGTGCCGTTCCCCGGTGCTGGCTTCTACGGTGCTGAAGCGGCAGCGTCGTTCCAGCCGGAGAGCGCCTCTATAGCGGCTCCGACGCCGGCTCCGGCCGTCACCGGAATGTCGAGATCGAGCAGCGTCCGCTCAAGCACGCCCAGCTGGGCGAACAGGGCAGTCGGGTGCGCCGATATCCCCATGTGCCCGAGCCGAACGAGCTGTCCCTTGAGCTCACCATACCCGCCGGAGACCATCACGCCATAGCGCGAGCGCATCGTGCCGATGATCGCCTCGGCCGTTGTGCCGTCTGGCACGGCGACCGCCGTGCACCCCGGCGCAGCGATCTCCTCGCAAGCCGGCCAGAGTTCGAGACCGAGCGCGCGCACCGCGGAACGCGCTGCCGTGGCAATGCGCTGGTGGCGTGACGCCATCGCGTCCATCCCCTCCTCGACCGCGAATGTCAGTGTCGACTCGAGCGCGTGAATGTCCGACACGGATGGCGTGTACGGAAACCGCTGCTGCTCGATCCATGACGTCTTCCAGTCCAGCAGAGAGAGGTAGCTGCCGCGCAGGGGACGGTCGACCTCTTCCATCGCTTCCCAGGCGCGCGCGCTCACCGCCACCAGGGAGAGCCCCGGCACGCCCCCGAGACACTTCTGTGGACCCGCGACGGCAATATCGACGCCCCATGCCTCCGGTGAGTACGACTCCGCGCCGAGCCCCGACACGGTGTCGACAATGGTGAGCACGCCGAATTCGTGTGCGATCGTGCAGATCTCGCCGATCGGGTTCATGGTGCCGGACGGCGTCTCGCAGTGCACCGCGGCAAGCACGCTGATGTCCGGCTGCTCCGAGAGCACCCGGCGAACGTCTTCCGGATCGATCGCGTCGTTGTATGGGACGCGGATCTCAACCACCTCGCCCCCATATGCCTCGATCCAGCCAGCGTAACCGTCGCCGAACACCCCAGAGACGAGATTCAGCACCTTCGTACCTGGGCGCACGAGCGAGGCGGCAGCCGCCTCGAGGGCCAGCACCGCCTCGCCCTGCATGATTACGACGTCGTGCGCTGTCTGGTACACCTGCTTGAGCAGCTTCGTGACGCGACCGAACTCCTCGATGAACACCGGGTCGTAGTGGTACACCACTGGTCGCTGCATCGCCCGCAGCGTGGCCTGCGGCACGTCAACGGGACCCGATGCCAGGGTCATGCGCGGCCAGGCGGTTCGCTTGTCGCTCATTGTTGTCCCTTGTCGAGATTGTCGAGGAAGTCCGCCAGCTCGCCCGCGTCGGAAATCGCCGGGACCTCGATGGTGCCGTCGATGATCCCCTGCTTCGCCGTCTCGACCGCGTCGAGCGTCTCCTTGTCGATATCGATAGGCGGGTCGAGCAGGCGCACGCCCTCGTTTTCGAGGTCCATGGTGTAGACCGAGCCGAACGTGCCCGCTTCGATGTCGTCGATGAACTGGTTGTAGGCGCCGGTGTAGTCGAAAAGGACCGAGGTCATCAGGAAATCGGCGGCATCCGATGCCGACTTGTCGCCGATCACGTCAATGAACTTCACCTGCTGATCCGGCTCGACGTCCGCGTTATGCTCGCGGATTGCCTGGATCATGCCGAAGCTGGCGCCATCCCCCATGCCGAACACAATGTCCGCTCCCGCGGCGATCACGGTCTCGGTTGTGCGGCGCGCGTTCGGCGCGTCGTCATACGCCGCCTCGCCGATCACGCTGTAGATGATCTGCACCTTTGGATCGGTGTCCTTGACGCCCTTGGCGAACCCGGCGGACATGTAGTTCCAGGTCGGCGGCTCACCCGAGACGACAACCGCGACCTTGCCGGTCTTGGTCTCCTTTGCGGCCATCACGCCGGCGAGGTAGGACACCTCCTGGGCCTGGGTCTCGATGTCGGAGATCAGCCCTTCGGTCACGGCATCCGGATTCTCGATCACGACCACGGGCACGCCCTCGCTCTGCGCGAACTCGGGGCAGACGGTCTGGTAGCCGGAGGCGTGGCAAATGATGAGGTCAACGCCGTCGTCGGCAAGATCGCGCAGGACCGGTGTGATGTCCTCGTACCCTGCGTTCTCGACTACCTCGACGTCGATGTCGCGCTCCTTGCCGACGGCGACAAGGTTGTCGACACCCTGCTGGTCCCATCCCTGGTTCGAGCGGCTCGCCGGCGTGACGATCGCGACCTTGTCGACTTCCGTTCCAGACCCGGCCGGCGTTGCCGCTGACGGCGCGAGCACGCCGAGGAGGACCGCGAGACCGAGGAGATGCCTGAACCAGACCATGCACGTGTTCCCTTCTGTCGGATCGGTGCGCCGGGGCGGGCACACGCTCATGCCCCTACTCCCCGCGTGCCCCCCGATGATACGCCAGCCCCAGCGCCGCGGGCAGGCGAACCCGTCTCCCCAGCAGCATCACGAGCAGGATCACGCCAACATACGGGATGAGGTCGAGGAATTCCGTGCGTATGTGCAGGTCAGTGAGCTGGAGTGCCGTGCCCAGGCCGCGCATCATGCCAAATACGAGCGCAAGACCTGCGATGCGCCACGGATCCTGACGTCCGATCATCGCAACGGCAATGGCGATGAAACCAATGCCAACCGTCATTCCCGGCGTGAAGAACCCGACCTCGACGACCGCCAGCGCCGCGCCACCGAGTCCGACCAATGCCTGTCCCAGCACGGCGGCGAGCATCCGCGCGCGGGTCACATCGACTCCGGCCGCCTCCGCCGCGAACGGCGAGTCACCCGTCGCCTTGAGCACAAGCCCGGCGCGAGACGCCCGCAGCACCACGCCGATCCCCAGTACCAGCAGCCAGGCCACGTAGACGAACCACTTTTGACCGAACAGCATCGGACCCACAACCGCGACCGACTCGATACCATCGAACGGACGGGACATCCCGGAAGGCAACAAGGGCTGGCTCAAACCATACCGCTCGCGGAACAGAAAACCGGTCGCGCCCTCGCCGGCCAGCGCGATGCCGAGTCCGAGCACGATCTGCGAGGCGCCGAGGCGTGCCGCCGCGACACCAAAACCCAGGCCGACCAGCGCTCCGACGGCAGCGCCCGCTATCAGCCCGAGCACGAACGAGCCGGTTTCCTCGACTATCACGAACGCCGCCAGCGCACCGCCGAGCATGATCCCCTCGACGCCAAGGTTGAGCAGTCCGCTTCGCTGCCCGATCGCCTCGCCGGCGGACGCCAGCATCAGCGGCACAGACGCCAGCACCGACGCCATCAGCAGCGTCTCGACCACCGTCATGGCCGATCCTCCGACACGGCCATTGCCTGTGCATCCCCATGCGCACGTCGCTGGCGCCACTCGCCAAGCGCGAGCGCGATCAACAGCACGCCTTCGATCATCGGGAAGAAGTCGGGCGACACCTCCGTCGATCGTGGCAGCACCGTCGACGCGTAGGCCAGCATCCCGAGCAGGAACGCCGCCGGAATCAGCCCGAGCGAGTGCCGCCGCGCAAGAAAGAGCGCCGCGAAGGCGGGCAGCGTCAACGACGGTCGCCAGTCCCCCTGCACGGCCCCGCGTATCGCGAGAACCTCCGTCACGCCGGCGAGCGCGGCCACCGCGCCACTCAGCAGGAAGCCGACGACGAGGTAGCGGCCGACCGGGACGGTGAGTCGGGCCGCCGCTGCCGGCGCCTCACCCACGAGTCTGGACAGCATGCCGGGTACGGTCCAGCGCGCGAGCGCCCACGCGAGAAACACAAGCGCGACGACGATGACGACGCCGAGATGGACGCGAGTATCGCCGATTCTGGGCAGCCGCCGTGAAATCTCGACCGCAGCAGTCGCAGGTGCGACGTGCGCGTCATCCTTGAGTGGCCCCTTGATCAGCCACGATGCCAGCGAGAAGGCGACGTAGGTCATCATGATCGTCGTGACGATCTCGTTGATGCCAGTGCGCGACCGCAGAACAGCGGGAATCAGCGCCCAGGCCGCCCCGGCGAGCATCGCCGCCAGTGTGACGATCACCCACATGATCGGCGCAGGGACACCATCGAGCGTGGGGGCGAGCCCTCCCGCGACGAGCGCGCCGGCAACCACCTGACCATCGATACCGATGTTCCACAACCCGAGCCGCGCCGCGATCCAGGCCGCGAGCGCGGCAATCAGAATCGGCGTCATCGCGACCAGCGACTCCTCGAGCCCGGCTGGTCGCATGACGACTCGATCGAGGAACGCCGACCCGACAGCGAGCGGATCGTGACCGGTCGAAAACAGCAACGCGGCCCCGACGAGCATCGCGACCAGTACCGCCCCGACGGGACCGCGCAGCGTGGCCGCCATCACTCGCCCCATCCGCCCACCATCATCGCCTGCAGAGCGGCCCGGTCCGCCTGGTCGGCTGGAATTGCCGGCGAGAGCTGGCCGCGGTACATCAGCGCGATGCTATCGGCGTGCTTGAGGGCATCATCGAGCTCCTGCTCGATCGTGACCACCGCCGTACCAGCATCGGTCGCTTCCCGAAGCTGCGCGCGGACCATCTCGACGGAATGGTGGTCGAGCCCATGGGTGGGCCGCACCGCGACAAGCACGTCCGGAAGCGGATCAAGCGCCCGGGCCAGCAGGACGCGCTGCGCATTGCCGCCCGAGAGGGTGCCGAACGGCACGCCTGGATCGGACGGGTGGATGCCCCACTCCGCGATCATCGCCCGCGCCCGCGCCCGCATCGCGCGGCGGCTGACGAAGCCCCATCGGGAGAGCCGCCCGGAAGCAAGATCCCGCAGCACGAGATTGTCGCCCAGCGGCATCGCCGTGGAACCGCCCTCAAGGAACCTGTCCTCCGGCACTACCGCCACGCGATCCTCGATCCACCGTCGCAGCTGCGTACCCTCGAGAACCCGCTCACCAGAGTCATTCCGGATGACGACCCGCGCCGCCGTGCCTCCGGAAAGCAGCGCCACGAGCTCCTGCTGCCCGTTTCCGGCGATCCCGGCGACGGCCAGCGCGCGACCCGGCTCAAGGGATATGTCAATCGTTCCGGGCCCAGGCAAACCTCGAAAAACCAGCTCGCCATGCGGGATCGCCGGAGGGCGCTCTGCGTCCTCGTCCGTGTCGCTGACCCACGCGTCGCCGAACATCGCAGCGAGCAAATCGGCCCTCGTGCCTTCCGGCCAGCCGGCCACTGGTCGCCGCATCCGCTCCACCACATAGCCGTGCCGCATCACCAATATGCGATCCGCCACCGCCAACGCCTCGTGCAGCCGGTGTGTCACGAACACGCACGCCGCGCCCGAGGCGGCAGCCTCCCGGATATCACGCAACACCCGCAGCGCGTCGTTGTCCCCGAGCAGCGACGTCGGCTCGTCGAGCAGAAGCACCCGCCGAGCGAGCAATCGCGCCTTCAGGAATTCGACCTGTTGCCGTTCAGGCACGGTCAGATCACCGATGCGGGCATCGAACCGGAGGCTCTCCGGGAGGTGTCGTCTCGCCTCATCTGAATCGACTCGCGCCAGCTCGAAGCTCTCGCTGACCTGAAGCGCGGGGGCAAGCGAGAAATGCTGGAAGGCCGTCCCGACGCCTGTCTGGAGCGCTCGGCCCGGATCGCCGGGCGGCAGGACCTCTCCCGCGACGGACACCGTGCCACGGTCCTGCGCGACGAACCCGGCGACGATGGAGAGCAGCGTCGACTTGCCTGCACCGTTCTCACCGAGAAGCACGACCACCTCTCCCGCATCGACCGAGAGCGACACGTCGTCGCACGCCACCGTCGACCCGAACCGCCGGCCTACGTTGTCAACGCGCAACACCATCGATTCGCACCCTCTGCACGGTCCTGCCCACCTGTCGCCCATGAGTGTGACACACCACCGTCACCGGCGCGACGGCTGCCGGGACGGTCGAAAAGCTGGCACAATGGGAGCATCGTCAAACGTATCCGGGTTGCCGGATGCCCATCGCAACGCAAGGAGTCACGATGCCGAAGCTAGCCGTCAATCTCACCATGCTGTTCAACGAGTACCCGCTCGCCGACCGTTTCGGCCGCGCCGCGGCGAACGGCTTTGGCGGCGTAGAGGTGCTCTTTCCCTACGAGCTCAAGGCCAACGAGGTGCTCGAGCTGCTGCGCAACCACCACCTCGACCTGGTGCTGTACAACCTTCCGGCCGGTGATTGGGCCGGTGGAGACCGGGGCATCGCCGCCGCACCCGACCGTCAGCAGGAGTTCCGCAATGGGGTCGACCTCGCCGTCACCTACGCTGAGGCGCTGAAGCCGCGTCGCATCAACTGCCTCGTCGGGAAGACCGCCGACCCTCAGGCAACACGCCGGACCATGCTCGAGAACATCGTCTATGCTGCGGACGCACTCGAGACCGTCGGCACGCGCCTGACGATCGAGCCGGTCAACACCCACGATGTCCCCAACTTCGCGATCCCCGACACTGCGACCGCGCTCTCCGCGCTGGCGGAGCTGGAGCATCCCAACGTGGGTCTGCAGTTTGACATCTACCACGCGATCCGCATGGACGAGGACCCGTTCGCGATCATCGCGGAGCATGGCCGCGACCTCGACCATATCCAGATCGCCGATGTCCCGGGCAGGCATCAGCCAGGCACGGGCGAGCTCGACTTCGAAAAGCTGTTCGCGGTCATTGACGAGTCCGGCTACACGGGTTGGGTGAGCCTGGAGTACAACCCGGCGGGCCATACCGAGGAAGGCTTCGGATTACTGCGGCAGATGGGGTACCTGGACACGTCGGTCCAATCAAACGACTAGCCAAGCCGCCGATACCTGCACGCGGTCCAGCACGGCAAGGGGAGAAGATGGGTCAGGTCCACGTCAGCTCGCACCCGCTCGTCCAGCACAAGGTCACCCTGCTGTCGGACGAGCGCACCGATTCGAAAACGTTCCGCGAGCTGGTCCGCGAGCTCACGCGGCTGCTGCTGTACGAGGCCACGGCGGACCTGCCGCTGGAGCGGGTCGAGTACCGCACGCCAATGGAGGCGTCCACCGGCCACCGCATCGGTGCGCGCATCGGGCTCGTGCCCATCATCCGCGCCGGCATCGGCATGGTCGAGGCGGCGGTCGATGCCCTACCCTCCGCCGAGGTCTGGCACCTGGGCATGTATCGCGACGAGGTGACGCACAAGCCCGTCCCCTACTACAACAAGCTGCCGGACGAGTGCCCGGATGACATCGTGTTGGTGCTCGACCCGATGCTCGCCACCGGCGGGTCCGCCAGCGACGCCATCACCGTATTGAAGCGGTGGGGAGCGCGCGCGATCACCTTCGTCGGCATCATCGGCGCGCCGGAGGGAATCGCGCAGGTCTCCTCAGCGCACCCGGACGTGCCGATCTACCTCGCCCGGCAGGACCGCCAGCTCGACGAGAACCGGTTCATCCGGCCGGGCCTCGGTGACGCTGGCGATCGCCTGTTCGGCACGTTCGCGCCCGACTCGCGGTCGTGAGCAGGCCACACGTCGTCGTGCTGACGACAGGCGGCACCATCGCCAGCCTGCGCGACCCCGTCACCGGCGCCGTGCGAACCGCCGCCACACCGGATGACCTGCTGCGGCTGGTCCCCGACCTCGGCGAGATCGCCGAGGTGTCCGCCTTCCCGCAGGCAGCCGTGAACAGCTGGAACATGACACCGGCAATGATGGTGGATCTCATCACGCACGCGGTCGCAGAGCTCGCCAGGGGCAAGGTGAGCGGCGTCGTGGTGACCCACGGCACCGACACCGTCGAGGAAACGGCGATGCTGGCGTGGATGATGAACCCCTCGGAGAAGCCAATCGTCTTCACCGCCGCGATGCGGAATCTCTCCGAGTCCGGCCCGGACGGTCCTCGCAACCTGCGCGACGCCGTGCGGGTTGCGGCATCGTCGGATGCCACCAGACGCGGCGCCATGCTGGTCGTCAACGAGACGATCCACGACGCTCGCTACGTCACCAAGACGAACACCGTCAACCCGGCAACGTTTCAGTCGATGCATGGCGGTCCAATCGGTGAGGTCACCGCGGCAAGCACAGAATTCTTCAGACCGCCGTCGGAGCGACACCCACTCAGCTCGCAGCGGGTATCCGGGAATGTGCCGATCGTGAAGACCTGGACCGGCATGGATGCGTCCGTGCTCGATTGGTACCGAGAGTCGGGAGTCAATGGGGTGGTGATCGAGGGATCGGGCGCGGGGAACGTGCCGGGAGAGCTACTGCCGGGCATCCGACGTCTGATTGAAGCTCGGGTTCCGGTGGTGCTCACCACGCGGTGCATCGGCGGCCCGCTCGCGCCGGTCTATGGCACGGGCGGTGCCTCGGGCGGAGGGCACGACCTCATGGAGGCGGGCGTCGTCCCGGCATCGCGCCTCACGTCGCAGAAGGCGCGCGTCGCGCTGCTTGCCCTGCTCGGGAACGGGATGACCGCCGAGCGAATTCACGGCTGGTTCCGATCAGCCTGATCAGTCCATTTGCTCCATGCTGGTGATCAGCCGATCGAGCCCGTCCGGGTCATCGGCGTCGATCAGGGCGTCCAGGTCGACCTCCTTGGCAAGCTTGAGGTCGACGTTCGCCTCCTCGAGCGCCTGTCGGAACCGGTAGACGAAGGCGCGCTCGCGGTCGTTGAGGTCATAGCCGAACTGCGAGAGCGCCTGTGAAAGGTCCTCGCGCGCAACCTCCCGAAACGCAGCGTCCGCCATGGCCTGCTCGGCGAGGCGCTTCAGAAGCGGGAGTCGAATCGGCTCGTCAGTCATGTTCGTGCTGCCCCATGTAGTCGCCACCGCACCCGCGGAGCGTCGGCTGATGTGCTTCAGCCTCCCAGTTTACCCAACCCTTCAATTGCAGACGGTCACGCGCGGGCTGCACGCACCGCCTCCACAAGCTGCCGCGCGCGGTCCGTCAGTGTCCCCCAGTCTGCGTCCGCGACCGTCTTCGCATCCACGAGGTTGCTCCCGGCGGCAATGCCAACCGCTCCGGCCTTGATGAACTCCCCGGCGTTCTCGAGCGAGACGCCTCCGGTCGGCATCAGCTTGACGTGCGGCAGCGGCCCGCGGACATCCTTGAGATAGCGCGGCCCCCCGACGGATGCCGGGAAGACCTTGACCACGCTCGCGCCGGCTTCCCACGCCGCAAGGATCTCGGTCGGCGTGAATGCGCCAATCACCGTGGGAATGCTGTAGCGATTGCAAAGCTTGATCGTGTCGAGCTGCACCGTCGGAGTGACGATGAAATCCGCGCCCTGGAGAATCGCGGCACGGGCCGTCTCCGGATCGAGCACGGTGCCGGCCCCGACGAGCATTGCGTCGCCGAGGGCGGCCTTGGTCGCGCGCACCGCCTCGCCCGCAGCCGGGTTGGTGTAGGTGAACTCGATCGCCTCCACACCCCCATCCGCGAGCGCGCGAGCCATCTCCGGCGCGGGCCCGTAGTCATCAAGGCGGACGATCGCCACTACGCCCGACCGTTCGATTCGTTCCAGCATGTTCGTTCCCTCGTCAATTTCGCGTGATTCGCCGCCATGCGAGGCGGGCTGTTTCCCGGTACCATGCAATCGGAGCGCATCCGAGTCAACCGGCGCGGGGTGAGTCATGGGATCTCGTCGCAATCTCAATCCGATGCTTCGGGCGTTGGCCGAGCCGATCGAGCGCGTAGCGCAGATCAACATCGCGCTGGTGCTCGCCCAGGCTATCATCGTGCGACTCTCGCTCGAGATAGCCGCTCCTGGCCGCACCGACCCGGACCCGCTCCTGCTGATCGGCTTTCTCGCCGCCTGCACGGTCGCCGGGGTGCTCGTCGTGCTGCTCAGCCGGACACTGCGACGCTTCCCGAAACGCTCGATGAGAGTCGGCATCGCCGTCGGCAGCTTCGTCCTCCAGGCCGCCGCGTTCCAGCTGTTGTACGCCTACGCACCCTGATCGGATTCTGCCTGCTCCGCAGCCAGCTGCGCCGCGCGCTGCAGCACGCCATCCTCCGCGAGCGTCTCCATTTCCGCGATGGTGTTCTCGAACTCCTCGACGGCGATTTCCAGCGGCTGCCGCTGCGTCAGGTCAACACCGGCGCGCTTCAGAATGTTCATCGGGTAGTCCGAGCCGCCCGCCGAGAGCATGTCGAGATACCGCTTCTGCGCCGGCTCCCCCTCGTCGCGCACGGCACGAGCGATGTTGATCGCCGCCGACATGCCCGTGGCGTACTGATAGACGTAGTACGCCCGGTAGAAGTGCGGGATGCGGCTCCACCGCACCTTCGCCAGATCGTCGATGTTCACGCCCGGCAGGTAGGTCTCCTGCAGCTGGCCGAACAGCTGGTTCAGCGCATCCAGCGTGACCGGCTCGTGCGCCTCCGCGATCGCGTGGGCTTGCTGCTCGAAATCCGCGAACATCGTCTGGGTGATGACGGTGCCGTGGAAGGTGTCCGCGAACCGGTTGAGCAGCGCGAACCGCTGCACCGGGTCCTGGGCCTCCTCCCGGCCGAGCAGATCCCAGGTGAGCAGCACCTCGTTGACCGTGGACGCGATCTCGGCGAGGAAGATCGGGTATCCGGCGAGGTGGAACGGCTGTGCGCGCTGCGAGTAGAAGCTGTGCATCGCGTGCCCGGCCTCGTGTGCCAGCGTGAACACGTCCGACAGCGTGCCGTTCCAGTTCATCAGCATGACGGGTGGCGCGCCGTAGGCTCCCCATGAGTACGCGCCTGACCGCTTGCCTTTTGTTTCGTGGACGTCCACCCAGCGCGATTCGAAGCCAGCACGCAGGTCACTCACGTACTCGTCGCCGAGCGCACGGACGCCCTGCAGCACGATATCGACCGCCTCGCGGTAGTCGTAGTGCCGGGTTGACTCCGGCGCCAGCGGCACGCGCAGGTCGAACAGCTCGAGCCCGTCGAGCCCCAGTGCCTGCCGGCGCAGCGCGAGGTACCGCTGGAGCACCGGACTGGAGTTCTTCATCACCTCGATCAGCGTGTCGTAGACGGCATCCGGCACGTTGTCGTCAAACAGCGCCTCTTCGCGGGCCGACTCGTAGCCACGGATTCGCGCCGCCGCCACGTCCTTGCGTACGGAGGAGCCGTACAGGCTCGCGAGCGTGTGGCCGTGCGACCGGTACGCCTCGGTCATCCTCTCGTGCGACTGCCGCCGAACGTCCCGGTTCTGACTCTCCTGCAGCAGCGAGTAGCGTCCCTTCGTAAGCGCGACGGTGTTGCCGTGCTCGTCGACAACGTCACCGAACTCGAGGTCGGCATTATCGAGCGCGCTGAACGCTTCCGACGCGGTACGCGTCACGTCGCCCAACTGCGCGAGCACTTCCTCGACCTCCTGGGAGCGCACGTGCGCCCGCTGGCGGTCGAGGTCGTCGAACATGTGCGCGTAGGTCTTGAGCGACTCCGCCTCGGCCAGCTGCCGCAAGGCATCGGCTTCGAGGCTCAGCAGCTCCGGCTGAACGAACGCCAGCGCCTGGCTCGCGCCGATGGACAATGCCACCGCTCGCTCGTACCGCGCGTTCGCCTCGGTGTTCGTGGTGTCCTCGTCGCGGCGCAGACTCGCGTACACCACGAGCATGGAGAGCCGCTCCTGCAGCGTGTTGAGCGCCTTCAGCGCCTCGCCGACGACCACGGGCCCCTCACCCAACCGTCCCTGGAAGGAAGCCGCCTGCTGGATCAGCGCCGGGATCTCCTCGGCCGCGGTCTGCCACGCCGCGCTATTCGGGTACATCGTCGAGAGATCCCAGGTGTCCTCCATCGCGATCTGGTCGCGAGTCGGGATCTCGTTCATCGCCGTTGCCATGTGCGCTCCTGTCGTTTCCGGATTCGGGTATTGTGCGGGCACGGTCATGGTGGTACCATGAGTGGCCTTGCCGAACGCGCCCAGCTTGTTGGACCCTGACGACCCATTCTCCCCACAGTATCCCGCATCTTGCCCTTCACCGGCAGCATTCGCTGACAGGAGTGGTTCCCGTGCGCGTCTATGTCGAGATCGCGAGACTCGCGTTCCGCCAGAACCTGGCCTACCGCACGGCAGCCGTCGCGGGCCTGTTTACGAACAGCGTCTTCGGTGTGATCCTCGCGTCGGTGATGATCAGCTTCTACGGGTCGCTGGACGCCCCGTCGGTGGAGGGATGGTCACGCAGCGACGCCGTGACGCTGATCTGGATCAACCAGGCCCTCATCATGCCCGTGTACATCTGGGGGTGGTGGGAAGTCTCGAAGTCGATCCAGTCCGGGGCGATCGCGAGCGACTTCCTTCGACCGATTTCCTGGTATGGCCTCTGGCTGGGCCGCGAGGCCGGGCGTGCGACGGTCGCGATCCTGCTGCGCCTCTTCCCGACGCTCTTCGTCGGCTGGCTCTTGTTCGACATCGCGCTACCCGCGACGGCGCTCCAGGGATTCTGGTTCCTGATCGCGGTCGCGCTCGCTGTGTGGGTGAGCTTCTCGATCCGCCTGCTGCTGAACCTGACCAGTTTCTGGCTGATCGACCATCGCGGCGTCGCGGCCACCTCGATGTCCATTGGCACGTTCCTCTCCGGGATGGCGATGCCGATCGACTTCTTTCCCACGCCGTTGCGCACTGTTGCCGAGGTGCTCCCATTCCAGGCGGTGATGATGGCGCCGAACACCGTCTATCTCGGCAAGGGCAGCGCGCTCGCGGTATACGGCACGCAGGTGATGTGGGTCGGCGTCCTCGGTGTCGCATGCATTGCATTGCTCCGGCAAGGTGAGAAGAAGCTTGTGGTGCATGGTGGATAATGCCCGCGATCTCCGACATGAGCTTCCGCTCGCGTGGCGCATTGCCACGATGCGGGTACGCGCCCAGGCGCACTACCGTGGCTCGTTTGGGCTGCAGATGGTCGGCTACATGACCTTCATCGCCATAGAGGTCCTCGGTATCGTCATCTTCTTCCACCGCTTCCCGTCCCTCGGCGGCTGGACGCTGAGCGAGGTGCTGCTGCTCTACGCGCTCAGCGCGGTCGTGTTCGACCTCGCCGACACGCTTCAGAACGGGCTCGACCTGATCCCGGACCACGTACGCACCGGCGACTTCGACAAGCTGTTGACGCGACCGATGTCGATCTACCTGCAGGGCATGCTGCTGGACGTCTCGCTCAGACACATCGGCAAGCTGTTCATCGGGGCCGGGCTCCTCGCCTACTCGTGGGCTCGGGCTGACCCGATCGTGACCGTCCCCCATCTCGCTCTCCTCGCGATGGCGCTGGTCTGCGGCGTCGTGCTCTTTGTGGCGATCTTCTCGCTCGGCGCGATCGTGAGCTTCTGGACCGTCGGATCAATCGAGATGGTCAACGCGATCAGCTACGGCGGCTCCGATCTGTCGCAGTACCCGATGCACATCTACCGGTCATGGTTCCGGTGGATCTTCCTCTGGATCGTCCCCGTCGGCATGGTGATCTACTACCCCACGCTCATCCTGCTCGGCAAGCCGGACCCGCTTGGCGTCGCACCGTTCGTGCCCGTGCTCGCACCCCTGCTCACGCTGGCATTCGTCGTCGGGATCGCCGCGCTCTGGCGAATAGGACTCGACCATTACCACTCGACCGGCAGCTAGAGACCTGAAGGGAATCGCATGTCCGAAGTGCCGATCATCGCCGTCGACAACCTTACGAAGACCTTTCGCCGCCGGGCGCAGTCGTCCGCCCGGCGGGGGCTACTCCGCGCCCTTGCCAGCCGAGACTACGACGCCGTGTCCGCCGTCTCAAATGTGAGCTTTTCGGTGTGCCGCGGGGAAATGGTCGGTTACATCGGACAAAACGGTGCTGGCAAGTCGACCACGATCAAGATGCTGACCGGCATTCTCGTGCCGACCTCGGGCTCGGTGTCTGTCCTGGAGATGGTGCCGTGGGATGAGCGCAAGCGGCTCGCCATGCGCATCGGTGTCGTCTTCGGCCAGCGCACCCAGCTCTGGTGGGACCTGCCGCTTCGCGACTCGCTCGAGCTGCTGCGACACATGTATCGCGTACCGGAGCAGCGCTTTCGCGAGAACCTGAACATTGCGCGGGAGGTGCTGGATCTCGACCGTTTCATGGATACGCCGGTGCGTCAGCTCTCGCTCGGGCAGCGCATGCGCGGCGATCTGGCCGGCGCGATCCTGCACGACCCGGAACTGCTGGTGCTGGACGAGCCGACGATCGGTCTCGATCTCCTTGCCAAGGACCACATCAGGGCGTTCCTGCGGCGCTACAACGAGGAGCGCAATGCGACGATGCTCCTCACCACCCATGACCTTGGAGATATCGAGCATCTCTGCGACCGCGTGGTCGTGATCGACAGCGGCAAGGTGCAGTTCGACGGCAGCGCGCATGCGCTCCACGCGCGGTTTGCGGATCGGATCGAAGTGACGGCGGACTTCGTCACCGAGCCGAGCCTGCTGCCCGACGCCCTTCCCGCAGGCGTGGCGGTAGAACGTCAGGGACCAGCCCGACTGCTCGCGCGGTTCTCCACCGAGCGCTGGACCAGCGGCAGCGCCGTCCGCTGGCTCACCACGGTGGGAGAGCTGCGCGACATCGCGATCAGCGAGACCTCACTCGAGCACATCGTCCGAGAGATGTATCGGAGCGCTACCCAACCACCGCACACCACTGACGTAAACTAGAGGCGTATGGGCCGCAGACGGCACCGGCGCCGTCGTATCGTTCCCTCAGGAGGATCGCGAATGTCAATGACCGAACACCGATTTCAGGTACCCGGAATGAGCTGCGCCCATTGCGAGCACGCGGTGAAGTCCGAGCTGCTCAAGGTGGACGGCGTCTGGGAGGTCAACGTCAACCTCGATTCCAAGACCGTGGTCGTCAAGCATGACGCGGTGGTGAACACCGGCGCGATGCGCGAGGCGATCGAGGAAGCCGGATACGAGATCGAAGGCTGATGCACCCCTCCCGGGACACCATGTCCAACCACGAGGATCAGCAGCGGATGTGTGCCGATTGCGGCCAGCCGTTCCTTTACACCGCAGCCGAGCGACGGTTCCGCGAGGAACAGTCGATGGCCGAGCCGAGCCGGTGCCCCCAGTGCCGGGCCGAGCGACGAGCCCAGCGCAACGGCGATATCCTCGGGAACGCAACCAGCGCGCTCTCCGGAACGTCGAAGGATCGACGGCAGCGCCGTCACGGCCGCGACGGCAGCAACGGTTCGTCCAGTGAGCGATACCCAGCGGTGTGCGCCGACTGCGGTGCGAGCACGATGGTGCCGTTCATTCCGCGAGGCGATCGCCCGGTGTACTGTCGCAACTGCTTCAACGCCCGCAAGGGGCGATAGGTTCGAGCACGTCCCGCAACTCGATGCACGCACACGAGAACACCCCAGCGGCTGTAACCGCTGGGGTGTTCTCGTGTGCGTAACGTGCAGCGAAGCCTCTACGCCTCGATGTCCTTGGCGTACTCGTTCTCGGCAATCGTCAGCGCTTCGTCGGCGATCGTGACCATTCGGTCGATTTCGTCCTTCGTCACCACCAGCGGCGGCGCGAAGTGCATCGGCTCGCGTACGCGGGTGATCAGCCCGCGATCGGCGAGCATCCCGTTGACCCGCTTCGCGAACGGGTGCGTCTTCGGGAAGTTCTCCTTGGTCTTTTTGCTCTTCACCAGCTCGATCGCCTGCAGCAGGCCAACGCCGCGAACGTCACCCACCGTCGGGTGCGCGCGCAGCTCCTCGAGCCGCTCCTTCAGGTACACGCCCATCTCGGCGCCGCGCTCCACCAGGTTCTCGTCCTCGAAAATCTGGATGTTGGTGAGCGCTGCCACAGCCACGACTGGGTGCCCGCCGAACGTGAGCAGGTGGCCCATGGCAACGTCTGCCTGCTCCTTGAACGACTCGAACACCGACGGCCGCACCACCGTCGCCGCCATCGGCGCGTAGCCCGAGGTGAGCCCCTTGGCCATCGTCATGATGTCGGGCACGAAGTCGAACTGCTCGGTCGCGAACATGGTGCCAGTCCGGCCGAAGCCGTTGATGACCTCGTCGGCGATCAGCAGCACGCCATGGCGATCACAGATCTCGCGGAGCATCTGCCAGTACTTCTTCGACGGCACGTGCACGCCGGCGGCCGAGGAGATCGGCTCGCCGATCACCGCCGCGACCGTCTCCGGTCCCTGGTTGATGATCTCCTGCTCGACGTACTTCGCCGCCATGATGTCCGCGTCCTCGCCCTCGAGGCCGAAGTCGCTCTTGTAGCGATTCGGGTGCGGCACGTGGTACACGCCGTACATGAACGGACCGAAGTACTTCTCCTCGCGGGCGGCGGTGAGGCTCATCGCACCGTGGGTCATGCCGTGGTAGGAGCCGCGGCGGGCGATGATCTTGTACCTGCGCGGGAAGCCACGCATCGCCTGGACCTGCTTGGCGATCTTGAGCGCCGTCTCCACCGCCTCGGACCCGCCGGAGCTGAAGTAGACACGCGAGAGGTCGCCCGGCGTGATCTGGGCAAGCTTGTCTGCAAGCGCCACAGCCGGCTCGGTGGTGAACGCCTCGGCGGAGGCATACGCGAGCTTGCCTGCCTGCTCGGCCATCGCTCGGCCGATCTCCTCGCGACCGTGGCCGGCATTCACCACCCACAGCCCGGAAATACCGTCGAGGTACTCCTTGCCGTGCACGTCCCAAATCGTGGAGCTCTTGCCGCGGGTGAAGATCTTGAGGCCCTGATCCTCGGCAACCTCCGACCACGACTTCGAGTGGATCCAGACATGCTCGCGCGCATCCTGCTCAATCGCCTCGGGCGATGTTGCCGTGGTCTGATCTTCCGTCCTTACGCTCACGAAGGCATCCTCCTGAACAGTTGTCACGTAGCGCTGTTTTCGTTGCGTATTGCGACGAAAAGGCTGGTAGGCTTGTGGGCAGAGTATACCAGCGCAGCGACCCGTCACGGACCCTGCAACGGGCACGACAGGACGACCACCACAGGCACCGCAGCAGGCGCCGCGCGCAGTTCAGCAAGGAGTACGACGGTGTCCAATCTGACGGAGAACCTCACGTCCCCGGATGTGCTGGTCGTTGGTCTCGGCACCACGGGGCGCATCGCGCTGGATGCCGCTCGCGAGGTCGGCTTCAATGCCGTCGGCATCGACAGGAGCTCGCCTCCGACAAGCGGCGGCGTCGAGCGCTGCTTCTACAACACGCGGGCATGGGGCGTGTTCCCAGACGGCACCGTGGTGTGCGCCTCCCCTGTCTGGAACCAGCGATGCCACGCCGGCGCAATCATCATCGCGACTGGCGGTATCGATCTTCCCTTGCCGATACCCGGCTGGCACCTGAACGGCGTGATCGGCGCGTGGCGTGGCGCGAGGTCGCTCGAAGCCGGAACTGAGGTGGTTGTGCTCCGCGGGCCCCATGCGGGGCTCGGCGGCCGCGCGCCGGACCTGAGCCACCTCACGATCGTCGCCGACACCAGCCTGGCGAGCGGATCGCCCGTGGTGATCAACGGCGAAGGTACGGTCAGGTCCGTGACCATCGGCGAGAACATCGTCAGGACCTCGGTGGTGCTTCTCGACAACGGATTGCAGCCGGAGAACGTGCTCGCCCGGATGACCGGTCTGCCGACGCTCTTCTCGGCCTCTGCCGGTGGCGACGTGATCGTTCCCGGTTCGGTGATCGCCGCCCAGGGGACGCTGCTGTCCGTCGTTGGCGATGCGGCCGGTATCAGCAACGACGAGGAGGCGACCAACACGGCCGCGTACGAGACCGGGCGGCTCCTCGCCGAGCGGACGCGCGGCGGTCCGATTCCCGTCTCCATCCCCCGTTGTCGCCCTCCGTGGGAGCCAGGAGGGTTCCCGGAGCTTCCGCGACAAACCACCGACGACACGCTGGCGTGCCCGGATGAAGGCATCACCATCGGCATGGTTCGCGAGGCTATCGCCCATGGCGCCACCACGGTCAACGACGTCAAGAGGCGGACCCGCGCCGCCATGGCGGTGTGCCAGGGCCGCGACTGCCTCTGGACCATTCGCGCACTCCTCGCCGAGGCCGAGCGTGCGTACGCCACGCCCATGACGGCGAGACCCCCCGTTGTCGGCATCACCGTGGGCGAGCTGGCGGCACTCGCGGACCGGTAGTCCCCGTCCGGAGTCGGCGCTGGCACGCCCGGTGCTACTATCGGTCTCGGTAAAACGAATGGGATGGCGAGCTGTCTGGAAACCTGGCAATCGCCTTACAGTCCAAAGGAGAACGCGGGCATGACGTCAGAGCAGCAATCACGCCTGACCATTGACTACCGAAATGCCACGAGCGCCGCGGTCGGCACGGATCACGGGATCGATCCATCCGAGCTTCAGGAGCTGGCCGGCACCGTCTCGGAGCAGCACGATCGGCTCGCGCGCGAGCACGACGGTGGCGAGCAACGATGGATGGACCTGGCGGACAACACCGCGCTGGCGGACGAGATCGTCGCCTTCGCCGACGAGGTCCGCGACCAGTACGACGATTACCTGCTGATCGGCATCGGTGGCTCCTCGCTCGGGGCGATCGCCACGATCCAGGCGCTCACGCATCCGTACCGCAATCTGCTCCCGAAGGAGCGCCGCGGCGGACCGCGCATCTTCGTCCTCGACAACCCGGATCCCGAGAAGATCGCCGCCACGCTCGAAACGGTGAATCTTGAGCGGACGCTCGTGAACGTTGTCACCAAGTCGGGCCAGACGGCGGAAACGATGGCCAACTTCCTGGTCGCCCGCGACGCGTTGATCAAGGCGGTTGGCGAGGAGCAGGCGAAGAAGCAGATCGTCGCGACGACGGACCCGGAGAGCGGACTCCTGCGCAAGCTCGCCGACCAGGAGGGCTACCGTACCTTCCCGGTCCCGGAGGGCGTCGATGGGCGGCAGACCGTGCTCAGCGCGGTGGGCATGATCCCGGCGGCACTCGCCGGTGTTGACATTCACGGACTTCTCGCCGGCGCAGCGGCCATGCGCGCCCGCTGCCAGACCGGCGACGTGCTGGAGAACCCGGCGTACCTGCTTGCCGCCATCTCCTGGCTGGCGGACACCCGGCACGGCAAGTCAATGCTCGTGACGATGCCCTACGCCGATGCGCTCTTCGGCATCTCGGACTGGTTTCGCCAGCTTTGGGCCGAAAGCCTCGGCAAGAAGCTCTCGGTGGACAACGAGGTCGTCTACGCCGGCCAGACGCCGATCAAGTCGCTCGGCGCGATCGACCAGCACTCGCAGATCCAGCTCTATACCGAGGGCCCGAACGACAAGCTCATCCAGCTGATCGCCATCGATGCATACCGCGACACGGTCAACCTGCCAGCCCCGCCGCAGAGCATGCCGGACCTCGCCTACCTCAACGGGGGCGAGCTTGGCGACCTCCTCGACAAGGAGCGCGCCGCGACGGCGTGGGCGCTGGCGAAGGCAGAGCGGCCGAACCTCACCATCACGGTCCCGACAATCGATGCCGGCATCGTGGGTGAGCTGTTCTACCTCCTGGAGCTCCAGACCGTAATGGCAGGAGCACTCTACAACGTCAACCCGTTTGGCCAACCTGGCGTGGAGGCCGGCAAGAACGCAACGTACGCGTTGATGGGCCGCGAGGGGTACGAGGAACTTCGAAGCGAGCTCGAGGCGCCCGCCAATGATGCCGACCGTTTCGTGAACCGCCCCGCTTGAGCGTAACCGACTCCGAAACGCGACACATCGAAAGCCTGTAGAATCAAAGCCGGGCGCACCGTGCACGTGCCCGGCTTTGCGCATCTGTCGGGCGAGACGCCCCGAAGGAGCAGACGTGACGAGCGGCCTCTCACCCATTCGAGCCATGCTCTACACCGCGGCCGTTCTCGCGGTGCTGGCTTCAGTGTGGCTCCTTGTGGAAACCCGCTCCATCCTTGTGCTCCTGGTTCTTGGCATCATCTTCAGCACCGCGATCGAGCCACTGGTGTTCCGCCTTCGGCGATCGGGCCTCACGCGCGGCCAGAGCATCCTCATCGTCTATCTGGGCATTTTCGCGATCATCGGCGTCACGGTCTACCTCGTCGTGCCGGTGCTGGTCCGACAGGTCACGGCATTCGATGCCGCCGTCCCGGAGATCTTCGACAACCTCCGCGCACAGGCGCTGGAGATCGACAACGACCTCGCCCGCCGCACCTCCTACCAGACGCTCTGGCGCATCCAGAACGGCTACGAGGAGCTGCGCTCCGGCCCGCAGATTGGCCAGGACCAGGCACTTGGACTGGCGACCTCGGTGTTCGGAGTCATGCTCTCGCTCTTCTCCCTGCTGATCGTCGCCTACTACTGGATGACCGAGAAAACGACCCTGAAGCGGCTCGTCCTCGGGCTCATCCCCTACGACAAGCGAGAGCGGGTGCACTCGATCTGGGATGAGATCGAGTACAAGATCGGCGGCTGGACGCGCGGCCAGATGCTGCTGATGCTGATCATCGGCCTCGGCTCCGGCATCGCCTACTACTTCCTCGACCTGCGATTCTGGCTCGCCCTGGCCATCTGGGCGGGGCTGACGGAGGCGGTACCGTTCATCGGCCCGTTCATCGGCGGGGGCACCGCCGCGCTGATCGCGCTCTCCGACTCGCCGGAGAAGGCGGCGCTCGTCGTGCTGGTCGCGTTCATCCTGCAGCAGGTCGAGGGTGCGATACTCGTGCCGCGCGTGATGAGAAACGCGGTGGGCATGAGCCCGCTCACCGTCGTACTGGCGGTACTGGCCGGCAACGCGCTGGCTGGGCCGATCGGCTCGCTGCTGGCCATCCCGATCGGCGCCGCGACCCAGGTCGTGATCCAGAACCTCCTGCGCCTGCGTGACGACATCATCACCACCGAGCTTCGGACCATGGACATCACGCCGCTCTCCGCGACGGCATTGAACTCGCCCTTCGCGGAGCAGCCGGATGATCACAACGACCGCGAGCAGCGCTGGCGGGGACCGCTGGTCAGCACCGACCCGACACCACGCCTTCAGGGACCGCGGGAGCACGAATGAACGAGCTTCGCGCCCGCATCGCCAATACGGACACCGGCGAGAATGGCAGCGAGCCAGTCGAGCCCGTTCGCACGATCATCGCATTGTTCGATGACACGATCGATGCCGAGCATGCGCTGACCACCCTGCGACGGTCGGACCAGCCCTCCGCGCAAATCTCCGTGATCCTGCGCGAGCAGGTGAGCAACCCGCGCGCCCGCACGAGCCGCGAAACGCTGTTGTCGCGCGTCGTGGCGGCCTCCGCGCTCGAAGCGGTCGGCGGCTGGCTCCAGGGACTGGCATCGCTGATCCTGCCGGAGGACCGCGCAAGCTATCTTGTCGCCGGTCCGCTTGGCGTGATGCTCGCCAGCATCCGCGAGGCACACGACGTCGATACCAGCGACCTTCCCGAGACCCGCTACTCAGCCACCAACCGGCAGCTTACCCGCGCGCTGACGCTATTCGGCTTCGATCTCGACGAGGCAACCTATGTCGAGCACCGCGTCGTGGCGGGATCGCCACTGATCGCGGTGACATCGGAGCAGGCGCCGGTGCTCCGGGCCGCGCACGAGATATTCTCCAGCAACACGGCGGTTCATATCGGGCTCACCCACACGGAGTCGTCCATCCAGTCGATCGCCGCCCGTCTCCTCATGACGGGTCCGCTTGGAGGCGGGCCGGTCGTGATCACGGATGCGGTCGCGCCGCTGCGCGGTCTCAACGAGCCGGACTATTTCGCCAACTTCGACCGCTCCATCCGTAACCGCACCGTGGTCAGCCGCCTCGGCAGGCCGGTCGGGGCGGTCGCGGATGTGCTTTACGAGACACAGGTGTGGGAGGAGCCGGGTTCGGACGCCGAGCTGCGGCGGACGATCCCCCGCTACATTGTGGTGAGGGTCGGCCGGCTGCCGGGCTCCCGCCGCTTGATCGCCGTTCCCGCCGAGCTGGTGGACGCCGAACAGGACCCGGTACTCCTGCGCATCACCAACGCCGAGCTTCGCGGCGCGCCACGGTATGACACCTCGCAACCGCTGAGCAGGCAGGACGAGATCGCGCTGCGCCGATATTTCCACGTCCGGAACTACTGGATGCGGCGCTACCGCGGCGACGGGGAAGATGAGCGAGGCCGCTGGCGATGATCGCCAGCGGCCTCGTGGGTTGCCTGAATGTACGGATCAGCCTTCGTCGGACGCAGCTTTTACCGCGTTGACGATCCGAGCCATTGCGGGAGCGCCTGGCTCGGAGAAGATGACCGTTCCATCCTTGCCCACCACGACGACGGACCGCGAGTTTCCGGAGCCGTCCTCCTTCACCGCGCCGTACTTCGTCGCGACGTCGAGCCTGTCGTCGACGAGCAGCTCGAAAGGCAGCTTGAGCTCGTCTCGGAACTGCTGGTGGCTCTCGGCGGTGCCGGGGTTGATGCCTATCGGCTCGATCTGATGCTTCTGGAGTGACGTGAGGTTGTCGCGCACGGCGGCAAGCTGATCACGTCAGCCAGAGGTCATGTCCTTCGGGTAGAAGACGAGCAGCATGCGCGAGAATCCGCGCATGTCCGAGAGGCGGAACGACTCCCCGGACGAGGTCGTCAACTCAAAGTCCGGAGCGGTCTCGCCAGCCTGAATCAGCATGAACAACTCCCTGGATACGCGCGAATGGCCTGACCGCTAGGGTACCGCAAGCATCCGGTCGAGCGCGATCGACGCCGCCTCAGCGACCGCCGGATCGACGGTGATCTGATTGACGACCCGGCCCTCGATGAGGTTCTCGAGCGCCCAGAGGATGTATGCCGGGTGGATCCTGTACATCGTCGAGCACGGACAGATCACCGGATCAAGGCAGAAGATGGTCTTGTCGGGCATCTCCGCCTGAAGCCTGCGCACCAGGTTGATCTCCGTGCCGACCGCCCACGTCGTCCCCGACGGCGCTTTGCGGATCACGTCGATGATGTACTCGGTAGAGCCGTCCATGTCAGCGGCCTGGACCACCTCGAGCCGGCACTCCGGATGCACGACCACGTTGACGTCCGGATAGTCCACGCGGGCCTTCTCGATCTGATCCACCGAGAACCGCGCGTGCACGCTGCAGTACCCCTTCCACAGGAAGATGCGCGCGTTCCGCAGCTGCTCTTCGGTATTCCCGCCGAGCGGCTGGAACGGGTCCCACACCACCATCTGGTCCTGCGGAATCCCCTTCTTCACCGCGGTGTTGCGGCCCAGGTGCTCATCCGGGAAGAAGAAGATCTTGTCGCCACGCTCGAACGCCCAGTCGAAGACCCGGGTCGCGTTCGACGATGTACAGACGATGCCGTCGTTGCGGCCGCAGAACGCCTTGATCTCGGCGGTCGAGTTCATGTAGGTGACCGGCACCAGGCCGGTGACGCCAAGGCGAACCAGCGCATCCCAGGCGGCCGTGACGTCCTCACCCTTGGCCATGTCGGCCATCGAGCAGCCGGCTTCCATGTTGGGCAGGATCACCTTCTGATGCGGCGCGCCGAGGATGTCCGCGCTCTCGGCCATGAAGTGGACACCGCAGAAGAGCGTGTACTCCGCCTCAGTCTGCTCGGCGGCGAGTTGGGAGAGCTTGTAGGAGTCGCCCTGGAAATCGCTGAACTGGATCACCTCGTCACGCTGGTAGTGGTGACCGAGGATGGTCAGCCGGTCCCCCAGCTCCGCCTTCAGCGCGAAGATGCGCGCGTCGCGCTCGACCGCATCCATCTTGAAGTACTCGGTCGGGATCTTCTCCTGGTGGCCGGGGTGCTGGTGGTAGCGCGTGAGCAGGTCGTACGCGCCGGTCCCCTCCTCGGGCACGCAGCTGTCTGGCTCGAGCTGGGTGTCCGAGAGCCACAGCGTCTTGAACTTGCGCTCGGTGGCCGGCGCGTCGGACGTCGTCTCGGTGGTCGGCCACATCGTTGCGGTCCCGGTCCTGGACTGGTGGGCCATGAAAGGCGCTCTCCCGCCGAAGCGTCAGGACTTCGGCCATGGGCATGGATGCCCGCAATCATCTCGGTGAAGCTTAGGTCGCGTCCGAGTAATTGTCAACATGACACTAAGTCCCGGCCGCAGCGATGTTGCGCCCGCATCCCGGGGAACCAAAGGTGTCTTGGGCCACACGAAGCACCGCTGCCGGCCCATCGTTACAGGGAAATCAGGAACCGCCGCGCCACGGTGCGCGCCCACTGGCACACGGGTCTCGCGCAGGCGTTCAGGTGCTACACAGTTGTTCAGCCGAGGCTGGCAGTGCGGGGATCGATCACGCCGGGCAGCACCCCGGTGACGCGATCCCAGCCGTTCGCAACCCGCTCCCGGACCGACTGCACCCGCTCGACGATGTCCTGCATCCAGGAGAGCCGGCCGGTCCAGGCATTTGCCCGGAGACCGCCGTCCCAGACCCACCCCGACACGGTGGCGCCGTCTATCTCCGTCTCCACCGGCCAGAAGCGAAGATCGCCGGTCGTCTCCGAGAGCCCGGTAACCCGCACCTCGGTCCCCTGCGCCAGCGACCCCAGAAGCTGCGCGTCGGTGGTCGGGCCGGCGCGCACGTTGAGCCGATCCACGATCACCGAGGTTTCGGTGCCGGGCGCCACGCTGAGGAAGTTGTGGACCAGCGCCTCCGGACCGCGTCGCAGAAAGAGAATCAGTCCGACGAGCATGGTGCCGAGCATCAGCACGAAGAAGACCCGCCACAGCAGGCGCCGCAGCCTTCGCGATCGCCTCGCCATGCGACCGCCGCGACGGTACATGCGCTGAAGCGTGCCAGCCCGGTCCTCGCGCAGCTCCGGGATGTCGCCGAGGTCATCCTCGTCGAGCTCGTCCTCATCCGGCGCGCGGCGCGGCGGTCGCCGGTGAAGCCGAAGGCGGCGCAGCGGCACTCGCTCGGTGTGCTGCGCGGGCGCGTGGATCACGCTGGTGCGATCAGCCTCGCTGATCGCCTCCCCTTCGAGACCGGCGCGGAAGAGCCGGGCGAAGGTGCGAACGTCGCGAATACGCTCGTGCGGATCCTTCAGCAGCGTCCAGCCAACGACATCATCGACCCACGTTGGCAAGTGCAGCTCGGGGCGGACCGCCGATGGCGCCTCCGGCAGCTCCTCCAGGTGTGCCTGCATCAATTGGCGCTTCTGGTCCGGCCCGTCCGGTGCATCGAACGGCAGCTGGCCGGTGAGCAGCTCGTAGACGACGCATCCCAGCGAGTACACGTCCGTCTCGACGGTCACGGCGTCGCCCCGCGCCTGTTCCGGCGCGAGATATGCAACCGTGCCGAACGCCATGCCACCGCCAGCCTCGATGTGCGCGCCCGGCGGCTGCGCCAACCCGAAGTCGATGATCTTCACCTCACCGCTGTCGGTGACCATGATGTTCTGCGGCTTGATGTCGAGATGCACCATGTTGCGCTCGTGGATGTGCGAGAGCGCGTTGGCGATCTGCTGGAGGATGAGTGCCACGGATTCGGGAGGCAACGGGCCGTCCCGCTGCACCAGCTCCTTGAGCGTCTCGCCGTCAACGAACTCCATCACCACCCACGACCCGTCACGCTCCTCGTAGAGATCGTAGATGGTGACGAGATTGGGGTGGTTGACGAACGCCATCGCGCGCGCCTCGCGGCGAAACCGCTGGCGAGACGCGGGGTCGCGCTGGTACTCGGCGCGGAGCGTTTTCAGCGCTACCTGACGGCGTGACTGCAGGTCAAAGCCACGGTAGACCATCGCCATGCCGCCGACGCCGATCGGGTGATCGAGATCCACACTGTATCGATTCCCGATGATGGTCCGGTGTCCACCGGTTGGAGCGGATTGACTCATCTACCTGTCGACCCCGTTGCCCGGGCACGCTTGCCGGCACGCTGCATCCGTACGCAGGTTGCTTGTCGGTCGATTCCTGCTCCCGAAACTCTACCACCCTGCCCCGCCACGCCCGCCCGACACGACCCACGTTGACATGCCCCATCGCCGATAGGACACTCGGCATCACGATCACTGCGAATGAACGCGCGGACGAAGGAGGTTGTTGTGGCAAGACCAGTCACCCTGTTCACCGGTCAGTGGGCCGATCTGCCGCTGGAGGAGCTGGCACCCAAGGCAAAGGAAATGGGCTTCGACGGGCTCGAGCTTGCCTGCTGGGGCGACCACTTCGAGGTCCAACGCGCCCTGTCGGAGCCCGACTACTGCGACTCTCGCTGGGAAATCCTGAAGAAGAACGACCTGCAGTGTCTGGCGATCAGCAACCACCTCGTCGGCCAGGCGGTCTGCGACGCGGTCATCGACCAGCGCCATCAGGGCATCCTGCCCCCACATGTCTGGGGCGACGGTGAGCCGGAGGGCGTGCGCCGGCGCGCGGCCGAGGAGATCAAGGACACTGCCCGGGCGGCGGCGAAGCTCGGCGTTCCGGTGGTGAACGGCTTCACGGGTTCGTCGATCTGGCACCTGCTCGCGATGTTCCCGCCCGTGCCGCCGAACATGGTCGAGGACGGCTACCAGGACTTCGCCGACCGCTGGAACCCGATCCTTGACGTCTTCGACGAGGTAGGCGTGAAGTTCGCGCTGGAGGTCCACCCGTCGGAGATAGCCTACGACTTCTGGACGACAAAGCGAACCCTGGAAGCCATCGAGCATCGCGAGGCGTTCGGCATCAATTTCGATCCGAGCCATCTCTACTGGCAGATGGTCGATGTCGTCGCATTTGTCCACGAGTTCGCAGACCGCATCTACCACGCGCACGTCAAGGAATCGATTCGCGTGCTCGATGGTCGCAACGGCATCCTCGGCTCGCATCTCGTGTTCGGGGACCACCGGCGGGGGTGGGACTTCGTCTCGCCCGGTCGAGGCGGCGTGCCCTTCGAGCGTGTCTTCCGGGCGCTCAACGACATTGGCTACGACGGGCCGCTCTCGATCGAATGGGAAGACTCCGGCATGAACCGGATCCAGGGCGCCACCGAGTCGGTCCAGATGGTGAAGCGCCTCGACCTGGTGCCATCCGATGTCGCGTTCGACGCCGCCTTTCAGCGCAGCTAAGGGAGCATGACCATGGCAGAGATCGGTGTAGGCCTCGTTGGCTACAAGTTCATGGGTCGGGCGCACTCCAATGCGTACCGGCAGGTGTCCCACTTTTTCGACGTCGATCCAACGCCGCGCATGGTGGCGGTCTCGGGACGCAATGAGGAAGCAGTCAGAGAGGCCGCCGAGCAGCTCGGCTGGGAGGGATACGAGACGGACTACCACCGCCTCGTCGCTCGCGACGACATCCAGCTCGTCGACGTTTCAACACCTGGCTTCAACCACAAGGAAATCGTGATCGCCGCGCTCGAGGCGGGCAAGCACGTCATCTGCGAGAAGCCGCTCGCCAACTCGCTTGAGGAGGCGCAGGAGATGCTGACGGCCGCCCGCAAGGCAGGCACCGTCAACATGGTGAACTTCAACTATCGGCGCGTGCCGGCGGTGCAGCTCGCCAAGCGGCTCATCGACGAAGGCCGGCTCGGCGAGATTCGGCACTTCCGCGCCCAATACCTGCAGGACTGGATCCTCGATCCGGAGTTTCCGCTCGTCTGGCGCATGAAGAAGGAGCTCGCCGGCTCGGGTGCGCTCGGCGACATCGCCGCCCACATCACCGACCTCGGCATGTTCCTGATCGGTCCGATCACCGAGGTCGTTGGCGCAACAAAGACGTTCATCAAGCAACGCCCGATCGAGGTTGAAAGCACCGGCGGCTCGGGGCTTTCGGCATCGAGCGGGAAGGAGATGGGCGACGTCACGGTTGATGACGCCGCCAGCTTCCTCGCACGTTTCGAGAGCGGCGCGATGGGCACGTTCGACGTCACCCGCCTCGCGCCGGGCCGACGCAACCGCAACACCTTCGAGATCAATGGCTCCAAGGGCTCGGTCGTCTTCGACCTCGAGCGGCTGAACGAGCTCCAGGTCTATTTCGTCGACGACGAGGAAGGACTGCAGGGCTTCCGCACCATTAACGTGACCGAGCCCGTCCACCCCTACACCGCGGCCTGGTGGCCGGCGGGGCACATCATCGGATACGAGCACACCTTCGTGCACGTCATCAACGACCTGCTGGAAGGCATCGGCAAGGGCGAACACCCGCAGCCGGACTTCGAGGTCGGGTTCCGGAACCAGGCGGTCCTCGACGCCGTGATCCGTAGCGCCGAGTCCGGCGCGTGGGAGAAGCCAGCCGAACCGGATCTGGGCTAACGACGCGAATCAGAACCCTGCAACGGGCCGGTCATGAGCCGGCCCGCTTTGTGTCCCGCGAGATCGGCTTGTGGATCATCGCGTCGACGTCACGCGGCGTCAGCCCCGCCATCCGCGTGACCTCTGGCAATCGGCCAGCGGCGATGACGATATCCGCCATCCATTGATGCTCGTCGCTGAGCCCGCCGCCCTGCAGCTCGCGGACGAGGCGCTCCTCGATTTGCTCTTCGCTGAGCAGCTCCACCACGGCGCCGGCATCGACGACATCGGTCCATGTCGGCCGGACGCACGTCAGCTGGCCAAGAGCGCGCGCGAGCCCGTCGGCGTCCCGCCGGCGCAGCGCGTCCGAGGCAGCGACCTCCGCCGCGCGTTGCTCGGCCAGCCGCACCGCCTGTTGCCTCGTCGCCTCGGGCACCCGTTCGACACCGTCCTCTGGTGCTTCGTTGACGAGTAGCTGGCAGGCGCGCGCGTCCTTCACTCGGACAGCATCGTGCAGTTGATCAGCCCAACGCATCCGGTCACGTGCGGCTCGCACGCGGTCCCGGAACGCCGGGTCGAGATCCGTCTCGCGCTGGAAGACCGACTCGTCCACAGCAGCCACGATCAGTCCATCGTCATCCGTGGCAATCGCCCGGGCGATGGAATCGTGGGCCAGCGCCCGAATCACCTGAAGGAGCTCCGTTCGGTCCGAGTCCCCAAGCTCCGCCAGTGCCCCACTCATCGCCAGGTGAACCAGCACGGCCCGGTCATTTTCGCGCAGCGCTCGGTGCAACTCTTCCGACACCGTGTGGCGTCGTCGCTCCGTTCGTTCGGAGCGCCTGCGTACACCGGCGCTCCGCCCCTCGACGGAGGGCAAGGTACGAAGCCGCTGCAGGATGTCGTCGATTCGAGGCAGCGACCAATCCACCGCATCGACGGTGTCCCGGGGCTCCGCAATCGCTGGCTGGGGCTCGGGCCAGGACGTGTCATTCGAGGACACTGACAGCGTTTCGGTTGGGGACTCCCATGCTCGAGCACTGGTGATCCGTGGCCGCTGGGCCGCGGCCGGTGAAGCGAGGACCGGTTGCCAACCGTGCGCTGGCTCGGCTTCGATACGAGGATCGAGCTGCGGCTCGGGGGCATGGTGACGAATCCGTCGCACCGCGTCACGGAGCACGGACGGAATCCGGCTGGGCGGTCCGCTGGAGGCAGTGGTCAGGAGCTCGAGCAGCCCGCGGGAGATCGGCGTCAATTGCTGGTCCACATCCCTGACGAGCCGCGACCGTTGGAGATCCATGAGATCCCAGGACGAGAACAGCAATGTCGGATGTGACGCCTCTGCCGCGTGCTCGTGGTCAATCGGCGCGGAGCTGTCGGCGAGGATTGCGCACGAGGTCATGATGACGAGCAGCGCGAACGCATCCTCCTCGGCCGGAGCGCCCCCGCCACGTGGAATCCGGTATCCCGCCCGTCGTCGCGGTTCCAGGCCAGAGTCCTCACCCTTCACGCCCACGCGGTCGAGGTCGATGATCGCCACGCCGCCATCCGGACGCACGATAACGTTGCCTGGCGAGATGTCACCATGTACCACCCCGCTGACGCGCAGCGCGTCCGCGAGATCGGCCAGCGGCCGAAGCAGCTCGGCGAGCGAGTCGCGATCGTGCCGCTGCCGGGCGCGCGTCACGCGATGCGTCAGTGTCTCGCCTGGCACCCAGTCGTAGAGCAGGGCGACACCGGTGCCGGGAACGTCGTCGACATCCAGAATCGTGATCTCGTCCGGGAGAAACGCGGTGATAGCCCCGGTCGCACCAGCGATGTCCGCGTACCGGCGCGGCCAGATGCCGCCGCTGCCATGCTCCAGCGGTAGCCGCAGCGCATACCTCGGCCCGCCGCTTGCGGTACCCAATGGGAACACGACCGCGTCATCGCCGGTGATTGCGACCACCGCGCCGTCCGTGTCGATGTACGGACCGACGCCAAGCGACGCCACGAACGAAACCTTGCCCTGTTGCAGCGCGTTGCAGAATGCAGTGATGTCGAGCATGCGCAGCCCCTCGATGCGGCGAGCGTGGCGGAATCCATCCGTCTTCACGCACGCATGATAGATGGTACAGTGTACATACACTGTGCGCGATGTCGCCAGACGGGGGTGGGAGACGTGATCCTGTAGACAAGAAAGGCCTCATCCCGTGCCAACCCAATCGCGATTCACTCGTACCACGCGAGATGAATCGAGCACCACAGCCAGCACGACGACACCCGAGAGTCCGGCGGTTCCCAACGGTCAGGCTCCCGAGATGGAACCGCAGGAGAGCCAGCGGCTCACCAGCGAGCACGCCGCCCTCGCGCGGGATATCAACGATCTCGCCACATCGCTCGGCGAGATCGACAGCCGCTCCGCCAGTCGCCTGCGGGATCTCGCGAACGCGGTCAGTACGCCGAGCGATCGTTCACGCTGGAATGCTGTCGACCTGAACCACGCGTTCAATATCGAGCGGCTCTCCCATGAGTACGGGCTGCGCAAGGTCGGTGAGCAAAAGGTAAAGCTGATCGAGTTCGCGGACAAGATCCGCAACGTGCTCGTGCTGCTGCCGGTATTCCTCACCTGGTTCGCGCTCGCCGAGGCGTCTCGTGACTATGCGGCGTACATCTCGGCCAATCCGGACGAGGCTGGCCAGCCGTTCCTCCTGCTTTGGCAACAAGGCTTCGGCGGCGAAGCGAGCATCCTCTCGCCAACGTTCGCCACGATCGCGCTCGTCGACGCGTCGGTCATCTTCGTCATCATCCTGCTCACCTTTTACGCGCACGGGCGCCGCGAGGAGCAGGAGGACGCCGTGCAGAATGTCGCGGCCGAGTATTACTCGACCTTCGACAACATCCTCGCCGAAGCCGGTGTCATGCTCGCCCGAGACCGCGCCGCGCAGCCGTCGCAGCTCGCGCGGAACGTCGCCGCCCTCACCGATCGTTTCGACCACAACAGCCGCGAGATTCTCAGCCTGATCGACGACGAGCGCCGGCGGCTCGCACAGATCTCCGATCAGCGTCATGAAGAGTTCCAGGACTTCGCGCTCTTCGCCCGCAGCATGCGCGCCGGTGCGGAGCAGTCCAACCGCATGCTGGCCGAGCTGCGGCAACTTTCCCGATCGCTCGACAGTTCCGTGGAGCGGCTCGGCAACGATGTCGCGACAACCGGACGCCACCAGTCGACGCTACTCTCCAGCCTGCAAAACCTGGAGCAGCTCACATCGTCCGCCATCCAGAGCGACCAGGCTGTCACGCATCGGCTCGCCGAAGCGGCAGCCGCGATCTCGGAATCGGCCGACGCGGCCATGTCTGGAGCGGACAACGCCAACCGCATCGCCGAAGCGGCGAACCAGGCGCTCCGCGGCATCGGCGAGCTCGCCCAGCGACTGGTCGACACCAGCGAAGAGCTGACAGGCGCGCTTGCCCGCGACAGCTCCTCCACGCAGGACTTCGCCTCAACCATCGCCACCACGACCCAGCAGAACCAGCGCATCGCCGAGGCACTCGCGTCCCTCACGACCGACATCTCGGACATCCGCGGGACGTTCAGCGAGCTCGCCAGCCGAACCGCGACACAGACGCGATCGCTCACCCAGCTCCTTGAACAGCAGGGCCAGCTGGCGGAGGAGATCACCGGTGCGACCCGCGAGCTCGGTGCCGCGGGCATGACAACGGCGCAGCGCAACCGGGAGGCCCGCGAGGACATCTCCCGCCTCGCCCAGCGGCTGGAACAGCTCACCACCTCGCTGAACCGCGCCGCTCAGCAGGTCCCCACCACCGAGAACCTGCAAAAGGCATTCGCCGCCGCGCTCCGCACCAGCATCGACGCCGAGCGCTCCGCGCTCGAGGATGAGCGCACACCTCGCCGCTGGACGCGATAGGTCCCCTCTTCCCACAGCGTCCTTCCAGGAGACCTGAATGAATCCGTTCCGACGCCGCAGACGCAATCGCCGCGACATGATCGTGCTGGGTGGATGGCTCTTCGCCGATCTCCTGCTCGGTCTGGCGATGCTGTTCCTCGTGGCCAACACTGTGGGCACCCCTCCGCCCACACCGACACCGACCGCGACACCCAACGAGCTCGCGACGGCGGAGGCGTCCTTCGCCGCGCAACAGGCGAGCAACAAGGCGACACAAGAGGCGATGCAGAACGACCTCGCAATGGCGCAGGAGACGTCCGTCGCGCAGCAGAACGCGGCGGAGTCGCAGCGCATGGCCGCCACGGAGACGGCGCAGGCCCAGGCCACCGAAGCGGCGATGTCCCAGTCCGACCTCGCCACCCGGGACGCCGCGGCGACGGAAGATGCGCTCGTGGCGCAGGCGACGATCGCCGCGTTCTCGACCCAGGCGGCATCATCGGACGCCGACCAGGCGGCGCTCAACGCCGACCTCGCCACGATCTCGGCGCAGGCGACCGCCGTCTCTGCCCAGATCGATCAGCAGGCAACCCAACAGGCCGAGATCGCGGCGGTGGCGACACAGCAAGCGGCATCCGGCGCCAACACAATGGCCACGATCGAGGCGCTGCAGGCGTCCAACGCATCGAACGCCAATGCGCTCGCCACCAGCCAGGCGCAACAGGCGGCGCTCCAGTCCCAGCAAGACAACCTTTCGGCCACCGCAACCGCGTATGTGGCGGTGGCGGCACCGGGATCGCTTAGCCCGAACTCGGTTGAGGAGACGATCCAGGTGGATCTCAACGGCGTGCTGTCCGGTGACGAAGATGCCACTAGCCAGGCGGAGGAGGAGATTCGACAGACGTTTCAGTCCTACAACGATGCCGAAGGATGCCAGGCGGGCTTTGTGCTGACGTCGTCGCGCGCGCCTGACCTGGGCGAGGGTGTCCAGCTCTCCAACCGGTTCAACGAGCTGCTGCAGAGCACGATGCCGGATGTCTTCGGGGAGACAGCGTTCGAAGGCATCGCCCTGCCCAATACCTCTCCCTCGGGCGAGGTCATCCTGCAGATCTTCCTTTACTCCGGTTGCGATCTGCTGGACAGCAACGGCGGCTAGCGGACAGCGTCACGATAGGCGGCGAGCGTCAACGCCGCGGTTCGCTCCCAGGTAAACGATTCCGCGCGAACCAGCCCAAGCCGCCTCAACTCACCTCGCAGCGCGTCGTCTCGCATCAGGCGCACGATCGCCCCGGCGAGCGCGTCGACCGATGGCTCGACAAGCAACCCCGCATCATGCACCACCTCCGGCAGGCTCGTGCGGTTCGCGGCGATGACGGGCACGCCGCTCGCCATCGCCTCGAGCGGCGTGAGCCCGAACCCTTCATACGCGGATGGGGTGACGTATCCAGACGCGCCCTGGTAGAGCAGGCGCCGCTCGTCGTTCGTCACCCGGCCGGTGAGCACGACACGGTCCTCCAGGCCGAGCTCGTGGATCACTGGCTCGACCGGCGGAAACACCGCCGGGTTGTCGCTGTGCGGCGCGCCTGCGAGGACCAGCGTGGTGTCGCCCGGAAGCGACGGAAGCGCCGCGGCGAAGGCACGCACCAACAGCGGCACGTTCTTGCGACGGTCGAACCCCGCGATGTGAAACAGGTACGGCCCGCCAATGCCAAAGCGTCCGCTGACAGATGCTCGAACGTCTTCGGCGTCGGATGGGGGACGCAGCGCCGGGTCCACGCCGGGAGGCGTGACCACGACCCTGTCAGGCCGGATTCCCAGGACATCGATGATGTCGCGCGCGGCCGCGTGCGACGGCGTGAGCACCAACTGTGCCCGGCGCACCGTGCGCCGCATGAGCGCCAGATAGAGCCGCATGGCCGCCGATGCCCGATACTCGGGCAGCACGAACGGGATCACATCATGAATCGTTACTACAAGCGGAACCGATGTGTACACAGGGGCACTGAAGGCGGGAATGTGCAGCAGGTCAACATCTCGCTGATACCACCATCGCGAGATCTCCACCCCCGCGGCGTCCCAGAGGAGACGCCGCGGCCGGTCGCCGAATAGCCGCATGCTGGCAGGCTGCCGCAGCGGTGTCACGTTGGCATCGTCCATGCGTGCGAAGGCCGACAGCAGCCCTTCCACGTAGGCGCCGATGCCGGAAGGGGGAAGGTCGAGAAAGCCAGCATCGAACGCGACGCTGGGGAGATTGAGTGGGAGTTCAATCCGATTGGTGGTTGTCACCACAACTCTCCGAATTTCGGGCGCAGCACGGTGCAAATATGGCGTCGCAATCCCGTCCGCCATGGTATCATTAGGGAAGTATTGAGCCGTTCACTCGTGATGATGGAGGAATTCGTGTCCAAGCCTGTTACCGCAACTGATGCAACCTTCCAGACCGAAGTCAGCGACGCCGAGAAGGCAGTACTGGTGGATTTCTGGGCGCCGTGGTGTGGTCCGTGCCGCATGGTCGGCCCGATCCTCGAGGAGATTGCCTCCGAGGAGTCCGACAAGGTGAAGATCGTCAAGGTAAACGTTGACGAGAACCAGCAGCATGCCTCACAGCTCGGTGTGTTCAACATCCCGACCATGGTTGTCTACAAGAACGGGCAGCCGGTCGACAAGATCGTCGGCGCGATGCCGAAGCAGATGATCCTGGAGCGCCTCAAGCCGCACATGGGCTAGGCCAACACGGACTGAACGACGGGGGCCGGTAAGAACCGGCCCCCGTTTTCATGTCCAGATTCAGGCGTCCCGGTCGTTGACGATCTTGCGCGCGTCCGCCGGTGTGGCGAGCCCCTCGACCTCCCGTCGGAGATCCTCCAAATCCGCGAACTCGCGATAGACCGAGGCGAACCGGATGTAGGCAACCTCATCGGTCGCCTTGAGCTCGCGCAGCACGGCCTCGCCGATCTCTGCCGACGAGACCTCCTTGGTCCCCATCTGCATCACCACTGATTCGACGCGATTGACAATGCTGTCGAGCGTGTCCTCGCTGATGGGGCGCTTGGTGAGCGCGACGCGGATCTTCTGGCGCAGCTTGTCCTGGCTGAACGGCTCGCGACGCCCGTCCTTCTTCACCACCGTCAGCGTCACTGTCTCCACGCGCTCATAAGTCGTGAAGCGACGGTGGCACGCGACACACTCGCGCCGGCGACGGATGGAATCGCCGCCGCTGAGCTCGCGGCTGTCGATGACTCGTGAATCCCGTGTCCGGCAGTATGGGCAACGCATGCTATATCACCGGTTCTTTCCGGGGATTCCCGCGGGCGATCTATCGATCCCGCAGGAACTTGATGATCGACGACTCGCTCTCCCAGTCGTCGTCCGGCGTGACCGGAGGGCCACCGGCACTCGGCCGGCTACTCCCCCGTGACGGACCACGCTCGGCCACCGGCTCCCGATCCCTCGTGCCACGGTCGAAGCTGTACTGATCGACCGCGCCGACTTCGTCGAAGCCCGTCGCGATAAGCGTGATCATGACCGCATCACCGAGCGACTCGTCGATCGAGGTACCGTAGATGATCTCGGCATCGTCGTCGGCGGCGGCACGGATCACCTCGGCAGCCTCGCTCGTCTCGAACAGCGTCAGCGACTCGCCGCCAGAGATGTTGTACAGCACGCCCTTGGCGCCCTGGATGTTCATCTCCAGCAGCGGGCTCTCGATCGCCTCGCGGGCCGCGTTGATGCAGCGGTCCGGCCCCTCGCCGTACCCGATCGCCATCAGCGCGGAGCCAGCCTCCTGCATGATCGTCTTCACGTCGGCAAAGTCGAGGTTGATCACGCCCGGCTTGGTGATAAGGTCGGAGATGCCCGCGATACCCTGGCGAAGCACGTCATCTGCGATCTGGAACGCCTCGTTCACGGTGGTCTTTGGATCGACCATGTGCAGGAGACGCTCGTTCGGAATGGTGATGAGCGCGTCGACCGTCTCCCGGAGCAGCTCGATCCCCTCTTCGGCGGACCGGCGGCGGCGGCCGCCTTCGAAGCCGAACGGCTTGGTCACCACGGCCACGGTGAGCGCGCCGGCGTCCTTCGCGAGCCGCGCGATGGTTGGCGAGGCGCCGGTGCCGGTGCCACCACCCATGCCAGCGGCGATGAAGATCATGTCCGAGCCCTGCATCACCTCGGCAAGCGCCTCGGCGCTCTCCTCGGCAGCACGCTCACCGATTTCGGGTCGCCCCCCGGCACCCAGCCCCTTCGTGAGCTTGTCGCCGATGCGCACGACCGTTGTTGCGCGGCTGTTCATCAGTGCCTGCGCGTCGGTGTTGACCGCGACGAACTCGATGCCCTCGACGCCAGAACCCACCATGCGGTTGATGGCGTTGCCGCCAGCGCCGCCAACACCTATCACCTTGATCCGCGCGAACGCCTCGATGAATTCTTCGGAGGAGCTCCACCGCGACCTGGTCGTGCTGCCGCCGTCGTCGATCAGCGGTCGCTCATCGGGCGCCGCATGACGGGCGGCACGCTCGTCTCCGGGGGCACCCTGCACCCTTCCCTGTTGCCCTCGAGCTGGACCTTGTCCGCGGGATTGCATCGTCCCTTCACCATCCACACGAGACACCGCCGACGCGGACGCGCCACACTGCCTCACTACTCATGCGAAAGAGCCGCCGACCAATCCGGTCATGCGGCGCTGATGCGGGCCACCGCCGCGTTCTGGGCTCTTCGATCACCACGAACCATGGCGGGGGTGTACGCACATCGCAGGGAGTATAGCATGCAGGGCCGAAAACCCTTGACATTGCGCCGTTCGTGGGCGCTCAGGCTCGATTCCTACCGCTTCCGCTCGCCGTATCGCTCCAGGGCCAGCCCGGTGAGCCGGTCGACCAGCTCAGCGATCGGGACCCCGCTCGCTTCCCAGAGCATCGGGTACATGCTGATCGACGTGAAACCGGGAAGCGTGTTCACCTCGTTGAGATAGATTTGGTCAGTTCCACGCTCGACGAAGAAGTCGATCCGCGCTAGACCCGCGAGATCGAGTGCACGAAACGCGTCGATCGCCATCTCTTGAAGAAAGCTCAGCAACGTGGGATCGAGCTTGGCGGGGATCACCAGCTCCGTGGTGTTGTCGATGTATTTGGCGTTGTAGTCGTAGAACTCGCCACGCGGCACGATCTCGCCCGCGACCGACGCGATCGGCTCGTCGTTACCGAGCACCGAGAGCTCGATCTCCCGCGCGTCAACGCCCTTTTCCACCACCACCCGGCGGTCGTAGTAGGCGGCCTCGTGGAGCGCAGGCAACAGGCCGTCGCGCGCGTTCACGCGGGAGATGCCAACGCTCGAGCCGAGGTTTGCCGGCTTGACGAAGCAGGGAAACCCGAGTGAATCGGCGATCCTCTCTACCACGAGATCGGCATTGTCGCGGATGTCGCCACGCGTCACCAGTTTCCACGGCAGCTGGGGCACGCCCGCCTCCGTCAGCACGTGCTTCGTCATCGCCTTGTCCATCGCCACGGCGGAACCAAGCACGCCGGAGCCGATGTACGGCACGTTCGCAACCTCGAACAGACCCTGAATCGAGCCGTCCTCACCGAACGGCCCGTGCAGGACCGGAAACACGACGTCGATCGGCCGGTGGCTGTTCCCCGTGAGTGCAAGCGCGCCAGCCACCGGCGTGACCGTCTCGACCTCGCCGACAGCACCCACCTGATCACCTTCCGAGAGCGAGAGCTCCTCCGAGGCCTGCACCAGCGCCGCCATCGGATCACCCTCAACGATCCACCCGCCATCGCGAGTGATGCCGATCGGCACCACCTCATACCTGTCACTGCTGAGCGCGTTCATGACGGTGCGCGCCGAGCGGATGGAGACATCGTGCTCATCCGACTGGCCGCCGAAGATCACGGCGACGCGAACCTTGCGTCCGTGCGGGGCTTCGCTCATCTAGTCTTCCTGTTCCGTGGTGGTGCTGCTGGTTGTCGCCGGCATGCCGTCAGTCTGCTCACCGACGCGCTCGATCTCGGTGCGGAGCTCGATGCCGTATCGCTCAAGGATGATACCGCGTGCCTTCTCGATGAGCTCCCAGGCTTCGCGAGCGGTGCCTCCGCCCGTGTTGATGATCCAGTTGGCATGCTTGTCGGAAAATTGCATCGCCCCGACGCGCATGCCCTTCACACCGGCCTCCTCCAGCAGACGACCGGCGAAGTCCCCTTCGGGGTTCACGAAGATGGAGCCGGAGCAGGCTCCAGTCGGCTGCGTCCGCTTGCGAAACGCCGCGTGCTCGTCTGCGAGCGCGAGCAGCTCCTCTCGGTTGCCCTTCGGCAGTCGGAACATCGATCTCGTGACAATCCAGGGGCGAGGCCGAGGTGTGCCCTTGATGCGCGTCATCCGGAACGACGGATTGAGCCACGTTCGATCGAACTCTCGCAGCACACCGTCCTCGATGACCTCGACGGCGACGAGGTGATCCTTGATCTCGGTCCCGTGCGCGCCGGCGTTGTTGACGGTCCCGCCGCCGATCTGGCCGGGCAGCCCAACCGCCCAGTCCATACCGGCCCACCCGTGCTCGGCGCAATAGCGCCCCAGCCAGCTGATCGGCGCCTGTGCGCCAACCCGGAGCATCACCGCATCGCCATCGTCCTCGACCGCGACCAGTGATTCCGCCTTCTGCCCCGGCGTGCGAACCACGATCACGAGGCCACGAATGCCACCGTCTCCGACAAGCAGGTTGCTCCCGCCTCCAATTACGGTGACAGGGAGCTCCTGGGCATTCGCCCACGCAATTGCCGCCTCGATATGGTCCGGCGTGGATGCGCGCACCAGAAAGTCGGCGCGGCCACCCAGCCGCATCGTCGTGTGCAACGACATATCGACATCGGTTCGGATCAACACATCCGTACCGGGAAGCGGAATCGTGCCTCCAGCCCTGGCTCTCGTAGCGGCGGCTGACGGCTCCGCAGGATCCGCCAGTGACTGCGCCATCGGCTTCACCTGCTCGCGCTTGCGCAGCGTATCCACCAGCCGGTCGCCCACCACTGTCACATCGCCAGCACCGAGCGTGAGCACGATGTCGCCTGGGCGCGTGTGCGCATGGAGCCAATCGACGGCGTCATCCGGTGTCGCGAGCACCGGCGTCTCGGTCCGCATGCGTCCAGCCACCGTGGCTGAGGTCACGTTCCAGGTGTTCTCCTCGCCCGCGGGGTAGATATCCAGCAGAACCGGCACGTCGGCGAGATCCAGCGAGTCCGCGAACTCCTGGAGCAGCAGGGCGGTCCTGCTGAACGTGTGCGGCTGGAACAATGCCACCAGGCGGCGACCAGGATATCGATCCCGCGTTCCCGCGAGCGTGGCCCGGATTTCGTCCGGGTGATGCGCGTAGTCATCGAACACGTCGATACCGTCGACCGTTCCCTTGTGCTCGAAGCGCCGCCCGACGCCGCTGAACGACTCGACGCCACGAATCGCATCGTCAATATCGACGCCCTGTGACACCATCGCGATGATCGCGGCGGTGGCATTTGCGACGTTGTGGGCGCCGGGGACCTGAAGCTCGATGGGATGCTCGGTCCCGTCCGGCGGGATCACGACCCAGCCGTCCACGCCCCGGCGGCTCGTCCAGTCGGCGCCATCCTGCTCGCCAAAGGTCGCGACCTTTCCCGAAAAATCCGAGTTGGCAACAATCTCCGCCAGCACGCGCCGGCAGCCCGGATCATCGGCGGAGATCACCAGCGTGCCACCAGGCCGGACGCGCATCCCAAAATCGATGAACGCCTGGTCGTAATCAGCCTGGTCGGTGAAGCAGTCCGGATGGTCAAAGGCGACGGTCGAGATAATCGCCACCTCTGGTCGAAGCCAGAGCAGGGCGCGGTCATATTCATCGGCCTCGACAATCATGTGCGGGCCGCTGCCGGAGTCCGCATTTCGGCCGGTGGTGCCGACCATCGCCCCAACGGAGTAGGACGGATCCAGCCCGAGCGTCGTCATCGCGGATGTGAGCATGCCGGAAATAGTCGACTTGCCGTGAGAGCCGGACGCCGCGATGGTCAGGCGGGCGTTGGCGATCATCCCGAGCAGCTGCCCGCGCCGGACGACCTCGGCCTGGTTCGCGACCGCGGCCGAAATTTCGTTCGGCGCGCCGGGAATCGCGCGCGGGGTCACCACGAGCACATCCGCCTCACCCGCCAGCTCGATCTCGTCGTGACCGATCTGGACCCGGATGCCGAGCTTCTCCAGCTGCTGCGTGACAGCCGAGCCAGCACGATCCGAACCGGACACGGCGTATCCCCAGTCATGCAGGATGCGGGCGAGGCCGCTCATGCTGATGCCGCCGATCCCGATGAAGTGGAACCGCGCCGGTATCGGTGGCAGATCGGTCATGGTGGACGGTTGAAACTGCTGCACGACTGATTCCCTGTCCCTCGTAGATCCCCGACGTCAGACGCCGTTCGGCGCACGTCCCTCGCACCACGCGCGACTCAGCTGGCGAAAAAGCTCTCCGCGCTCGAACTCGTTGCGGAACATGCCGAAGCTCGCGCATCCCGGCGAGAGCGCCACCGTTCCAGGAGCCTGGAGACCGCCCACCGCATCGTCGAAGGCATCCTCGAAGGTGGCGTGCGGCACCGCCGTCTCTACCCCCAGCTCCGAGAGTCGAGACCGCAGGCGGGTCGTGCCCGTCCCATCGACCAGCGCCACGCGCACGCCCGTATCCCGGATCGCCTCGGCAAGCGGCGCAAAGTCGGATGCCTTGTCGGCCCCTCCGGCGATGACGGCAAGGCAACCCGGCTGGGTCGCAAGGAGGCGGATCGATGCCGCCGCCGCAACCGGCGCCGTGGCGGACGTATCGTTGATGAACCGCACGCCGGCGCATGCTGTCACGTGCTCAAGCCGGTTCGGCACACCTTCGAACGCGTGCAACGAGGCCGCGATCACATCGCTCGGCACGCCTCGGACCGTTGCCGCCGCAGATGCCGCCAGCGCATTCGCGACACCAGCCGGTCCGCTCAACGCGAGTTGCGCCGGACGGTCGTACCGAGCCTCCTCGCCGTTCCATCGGACCAGAAGCGTATCACCATCGAGCCACGCTCCATCACCGGATTGCGCATGAAGACCGAACGGCATCAGGCGGCCACGCGTGACGTCGACAATACGCGCGCTGTCGGGCTGGTCAGCGTTGTAGACCACGACATCATCGCGCGAGAGATGATGGGCGATCGAGCGCTTGGTGGAAGCGTAGTCCTCGAAGCCGTTGTAGTGGGTCAAATGGTCCTCGTAGATGTTGGTGAGCACAGCGATCGACGGGCCGAGTCCATGCTCGTCCATCGCCTCCAGCTGCCAGCTTGAGAGCTCGATGATCACCGGTGTGTCGGGAGTGATGCGGTCGAGCGCCGCGAGCGCCGAGATGCCCATGTTTCCGGCCACCACGCTGGTGGGATTCCAGCGGCACAGCATCTCGCCGATCAGCGTCGAGACCGTCGTTTTGCCCTTGGTGCCGGTCACGCCGATCGCGGGTGCCGGGCACGCGCGGAAGAAGAGCGACATCTCCATCTCGATCGGCACGCCGTGATCGCGCGCCGCCGTGAGAAACGCCGAATCGCGCGGCACACCCGGGTTGCGGACCACGACATCGGCGCCATCCGGGAGGAAGTCGCGAATCTCGTGGCCGCCGAGGTGGAAGGTGATCGGCAGCCCGTGCAACTCCTGAACCGACGTAGCCAGCGCCTCGGCGTCGCGCATGTCGGTCACCGTGACCCGTGCACCCCGGCCTGCCAGATAGCGAGCGACGCCGACGCCGCCACCGAGCACGCCGAGCCCGACCACCGTCACTCGCTTGTCGCGAAGATCGTCCGCTGTCGCCATAATGCCTCCGGCCTAGAGCAGCGCCAGCGCGACGCCGAGCAGCCCCGCCATCATGCCGATCAACCAGAACCGCATCGTGATCTGCGTCTCCGACCAGCCGATCAGCTCAAAGTGGTGGTGCAGCGGCGTCATCCGGAAGATGCGCTTGCCCTTGGTGAACTTGAAGTAGGTCACCTGCAGCATGACCGATCCCGCCTCAGCGAGAAAGACGAACCCGACGATCGGCAAGAGCAGCCACTGTCCCGTCATGAATGCTGCGACGGCAAGCGAAGCTCCGATAGCGAGCGAGCCGGTGTCGCCCATGAAGACCTGCGCAGGGTGCGCATTGAACCAGAGGAACCCGAGCAACGAGCCGCACATGGTGAAGCTGAAGGTGACGACGCCGAGCTGCCCCTGTTTGTACGCGATGATCCCATAGGCAAGGAAGGCGATCGCGGCGGTACCGGCCGACAGCGTGTCCAGACCGTCGGTCAGATTCATGGCGTTCGACGTGCCGATAATGGCGAACATGGCAACGAGAACGTAGAGCGGCCCGATGTCGAAGCGACCCATGAACGGGACGTACATGTGGTGCAGCCCGAGTCCGAAGGGGTCCGGCGCGTGAAGCACGACAGCGGCCACCAGCGCGAACAGGGTGAGCCAGAGCATCTTGAACCGCCCGGTCATGCCTGTAGAGCGGCCCCCGACGAGATTCATCCGGTCGTCAACGGCCCCGAGGATACCGGCAGCTACCAGCACCACCACTGGCAACAGCATGGAGAGGCGGCCGTAGGTGTTGAAGATCAGCGTGACGATCACCGTGGTGGCCGAGATCATGAGACCACCCATGGTCGGTGTCCCCGTCTTCGACAGGTGCGCTTCCGGTCCCTCGAGACGAATCTTCTTGCCAATGCCGCGCTGTCGCAGCGCGGTGATCAACGGGCGTCCGATGATCACCGTCACCATGAACGAGAGCGCCGCCAGTGACAGGGAGACCGCCATGTTCTCGTTGGGATCCGCCGGCATCACGCTGCCGGTCAGCAGGTACGGAAGCAATCCGATCATCGACCGCTCTCCCCTACGTCATCGGGGCGCTGGCGCAGGGCAGATACGACATGTTCCATCTCGAGTCCCCGGGATCCCTTGATCAGCACCACGTCGCCGCCGCGCAGCTCCTTGCGAAGCGACTCGGTGAGCTCGGCCTTGTCCGAGAGCGGGAACGATCGCACCTCGAGCGGTGCCCGCTCCCCTCTTGGTGCCGCCAGCGCCGCCTCGGCGAGGGGAGCGGCAAGCTCGCCATACGTGTAGAGCAGGTCCACGAGATCGCCGGCACGGCGCCCCACGACCCGATGCTCCTCCTCGCTGACGTCCCCAAGCTCGCGCATCTCACCGAGTACGGCAATGCGCCGCTGCGCCGGCACGTCCAGCAGCACATCGAGCGCGGCGAGCACCGACGGTGTGCTGGCGTTGTACGTGTCATCGATGATCTGCGACCCGCCCGGGCCGCGCTCGAAGACGAGCCGCACCTGAACACCTGGGCTCTGCAGGCCAACCAGCATCTCCGCGATGTGCATGCCGAAGGCGTAGCCGGTCGCGAGCGCGACAAGCGCGATCTGAACGCCATGGGCGCCAACAAGCGGCACCTTCACGTGATGCCGCTGCCCGTCGACCTCGAGCCAGAACGTCGTGCCCTTGAGGCCGTCCGACTCGACATCCGTCGCCCGGACGACGTTGCCGGGGCCGAGACCGTAGAAGATCACGCGCCCCTTCGCGCGCGGGGCCATCGCCCGCACACGAGCGTCGTCACCGTTCAGCACCGCGACACCGTCGGCCGGCAGGGCGTCAACAAGCTCCGCCTTGGTTTCGGCAATCGCCTCGATGGTGCCCATCCTCTCGAGGTGGACCGGGTGGATGTTGGTGACTACTCCGACGCGCGGATGTGCGATCCCGGCGAGCTGGGTTATTTCGCCGAAGGCGTATGCGCCGCCCATCTCGAGGACCAGCATGTCGACGTCGTCGTCCGCCTCGAGGATGGAGAGTGGCAGTCCAATCTCGTTGTTGTAGTTGCCCTTGCTGCGATGCACGGTGCCGCGCTCGCCAAGCACCGCGGCGATCGACTCCTTCGCGCTGGTCTTGCCGACGCTGCCGGTGATGCCGATCACGTCGGCATGCATCCGACCGCGCTTCCAGGTCGCAAATCGTTGCAGCGCGGCGATGGTGTCGTCCACGACAACCAGCGGGAACGTCTCGGGCACACCGTCGAGATCCTGTCGAGAGACCACCGCGGCTGCGGCGCCCGCCTCGGCCGCCTGCGACACGTAGTCGTGCCCATCCAGACGCTCACCGCGGATCACCCAGTAGAGGTCCCCACTCCCGACCTCACGGGAATCCCGGACGAGCCCGGTGAACCGGTAATCACGCGCAAGCTCGCCATGCAGCGACCCGCCCGTGCCGGTGAGCACTTCGTCCAACGTATAGCTCAACATCCAGTAAACACGCTTTCCCGTTAACCGTCCGTACTCGACGCAAGCTTACCCCGATCCGGCAGTTCGTTTGGAGCGGTTCGAGTCAGACCCGTTCGGCCACCCGCATGATGCTACTGCGACTGCGCGCGTTCGTGCCGACCTCATCGACGGCGGGCCGCACCGGTTTCCCAACCCGCTTCAATCTCGGCGTGATATTGCACGTGCAAATTGGCTGCTCGGGGGGACAAATGCAGGTGCGCGCCGCCTCCGCGATGAATTGCTTCACGATGCGATCTTCGAGCGAATGGAATGCGATCACCACGAGCCGTCCTCCGGGACGCAGCCGGTCGGTAATCGCGTTCAGCGCTGGCACCAGTGCGTCGAGCTCGCCGTTAACGGCGATGCGCAATGCCTGGAAGGTTCGTGTCGCCGGGTGGAGACCTCTGCCGGGCTTGCGGCCGATCGACCGCTCGACCAGCGCCGCCAGCCGACCAGTGGTCCAGGTCTCGCCCGTCTCTCGCGCGGCAACGATGTCCCGCGCGATCTTGCGCGAGCGGCGCTCCTCACCGAACTGGTAGAGCACGTCCGCGATCTGCTCCTCGGGCAGCGTGTCGAGCAGCTCACCGGCGCTCATGCCGCGCGTCGGGTCGAAGCGCATGTCGAGCGGCGCGTCGAAGCGGAAGGAAAAGCCGCGCTCCGGCGTGTCGAGCTGAAACGACGACAGCCCGAGATCCAGCAATGCACCATCCAACTGCTCCACATGTGCCTCATGCAGGGCGGTATCGAGGTCGCGCAGGTTGGTATGGAGAATGACCATCCTGTCAGGGAGCGAGAGCGACCCGCGCAACACCTCTGCGCGCTCGATCGCGGCCGGGTCGGCGTCGACAGCGACGAGGCTGCCGTCTGGCGCGCTCGCCTCCAGGACGCGCCGCGAGTGCCCGCCCCCGCCAAATGTGCCATCGAGGTAGGTGCCACCGGGCCGGATCTGAAGCGCCTCGATCGCCTCCTCCAGGAGCACCGGGACGTGGCCGGCGGCTGGATGGCTCGTTGGAGGAGTCTCTCCACGCTTCCCCCCGGAAGTGGTCGTGTTCGAGCCCATCACAGCACGTTGGCAAGTTGGCTGACGATGGCGTCGCCCTCGTCGTTCACCAGCGTCTGCATCGTTTCCCATCCGGAGGGAGACCAGATCTCGAAGGAGGTGTGCACGCCGATGATGACCGCCTCGCGGTCGATCCCGGCGTAGGCGCGCAGCTCGGGCGGCACCACGATGCGGCCCTGGCTGTCCAGCATGAGGTTGGCCGCCTCGGCGAACACCATTCGCCGGAACTGGCGAGCGTTCGGGTCGGTCATCGGCAATGCGGAAATCTTCCCGGCGAGCTCCTCCCAGACCGGCATCGGGTACGCCGCGACACAGCGGTCCATGCCTCGGGTCACGACGACGCCCTCCTCGAGAGACGCGCGAAACCGGGCCGGCACGGCGAGCCTGCCTTTGGTGTCCAGGTTGTGGGCAAATCGCCCAAGGAACATGCCGGGTCGCTTTCAGCGGGGCGATGCGCTGCGGGGCGCATTCTCGGGAGCTGTGATTGGGATCGGGCGAGTTATCCACAACTCCATCCACTTATCCCCACTTCTCCCCACCATTATCCACAGCATACGTCCTCACGCACCACCTGTCCACCCACGAAGCAAGGAATGTACGTACACATAGGCGCCGCCGGTTGCCGCACGGGCGGCAGCGGCAAGACGCCCCTGCACTGGAAGTGCAGGGGCGGTCCGGGAGTCGTGGGAATGGCGAGACCAGAGCTACGTCGGCGTGATCGTCGCGACAACGTCCCCGACCTTGACGCCGGCGCCGACCTGAACGTTGAGAGCGCTCACCGTGCCGCCCTGATGTGCGGTCAGCTCGTTCTCCATCTTCATCGCCTCGACCACACAGATCAGGTCGCCGGGGCTCACCTGGCTGCCCTCCTCGACCTCGACGCGAATCGCAGTGCCCTGGATAGGGCTGAGCAGGTCATCGCCGCCGCCGGTGGCCGCACCGCCTCCGCCCGTGTGGCGCGTTGGTCGATCTCGACGTGCGCTGCCTTGCGCTTGTCGCGGTTCGTCGCCACCGTGGACGACGACATCGAACCGCTTCCCGCCGACTTCGACGATCAGGCGCTCCCGGTGCTGCGGCTCGACCTCGGCCGGCGCGTCCGCGCTCGTCGCAGGCGGAATCACCTCCGGATGCTCCGTAATGAAGGTCGTCGTCGCGCCCTCAAGACGGAATTGATCGTCAGCGAGCGCCAGCTGGTGGAACGGGATCGTGGTCGGCACACCTTCAACGACATAGTCGCTGAGACACCGCTGCATCCGCGCGATCGCCTCGTCCCTGTCCCGCCCCCATGTCACGAGCTTGGCGATCAGCGAGTCGTAGCCCGCGTGGATCGCGCCGCCGGGCACCATCGCGCTGTCGACCCGCACACCGAAGCCAGCCGGCTCGCGATACGCCGTGATCGTGCCCGGCGTCGGCACAAAATCGCGCCCGGCGTCCTCGGCGTTGATGCGGCACTCGAGCGCCCAACCCCGCGTCTCGCGAACCTCCGGGCCGAAGCTCAGCGGTCGCCCCTCGGCGACACGGATTTGCTCCTTGACCAGATCGACGCCGGTGACCATCTCCGTGACGGTATGCTCGACCTGAATCCGGGTGTTCATCTCCAGGAAATAGAACGAGCCGTCGGCGTCCATCAGGTACTCGATCGTGCCCGCACCGACATAGCCGACCGATGACGCCAGCCGTTCCGAGGCCTCCAGGAACCGCTCTCGCAGCTCGGGCGTGACCGCCGGCGATGGCGCCTCCTCGATCAGCTTCTGGTGCCGGCGCTGTACCGAGCAGTCACGCTCACCGATGGCGATGACCGTGCCGCAGGTATCGCCGAAGACCTGTACCTCGATATGGCGCGGGTGCTCCAGGTACCGCTCAAGATAGACATCCGGGTTGGAAAAGTACCGCTCCGCCTCGCCCCGGCTGCCCTCGAAGGCACGCGTCAGCTCCTCAGGCGCGCGGGCGACACGGAACCCTCGGCCCCCGCCACCGCCGGATGCCTTGACCGCGACCGGATAGCCGATCCGGTCGGCCTCAGCGATGGCGTCATCGATCGTCGCCACCGGCTCCGTGGTGCCTGGCACCGGGCTCACCCCGGCGGAGGTCGCGATCTGGCGCGCGGCGACCTTGTCACCCATCGCCCGGATGGACTCTGCCGACGGCCCGATGAAGGTCAATCCCGCCTGGGTCACGGCATCCGCGAAGGCGGCGTTCTCGGCGAGGAAGCCGTAGCCGGGGTGGACCGCGTCGGCGTCGGCTTTCCTTCGCAAGCGTGACGATCGCCTGCTGGCGCAGGTAGGCCAGACCGGGGCCTTCGGGGATGCGTCGGGCCTCGTCCGCGATCTGCACATGCAGCGCGTCCTCATCACCATCGCCATAGATCGCGATGGCGCGGATACCCATCTCACGGCAGGCGCGGATCACACGCACGGCGATCTCGCCGCGATTGGCGATGAGCACCGAGTCGATCCGTCGCTCATCCTTCTGATCCGCCATGCTGTCCTCCTGGTGCCGCGCGCCAGCCCGGCCCGCCGAATTGACGATTCTCGTCATCGCCGGTCTATCGTTACGTCCGTACCCTGATCGTGGCACAATAGGGCACGGTGTGTCAGTTTGCCAGTGTGGACACGGCACGACGCGACGATCGTTCTCCCAGGGCCGCCTGATCATGACGGCGGCGGTCGGACCCCCAGGATGCACATGCAGGCACACGAGAGCGGCTCCACCATGCCACATGCCGATCAGCTCGAGACGCGTTCCAGCGTGTTTCAACCATGGCATCCGCCTTCCACCTCGCAGCGCGCGCTCACGGCCATGCTCGCTCTCCTGCTCTTCGTCATCGCCTTCGTGCACTACGAGAGTGGCGTCGACAGCACGGCATTCCACCCCGACGAGAGTCGCTGGCTCAACCGTGCCCACTACCTCGACGACCTGCTGGATCCTTTCGGCCCGACATGGAACGACCAGTACCTCACCCGTGGCCAGCCCCCGATGGGCTCCTACGTGATGGGTCTCGGTCTGCTCGCCCAAGGGCGCGATCTGGACACGAACCGCGCCTGGGAGTACCGGCGCGGCGGCGAGTGGAACGTCGCCAACGGCATGTATCCGACCCAGGATGACCTCCGTACCGGCCGACGGACCGATGTCTTTCTCGGCTCGGTCGCGGTGGTCGTCGTCTTCCTTGCCGTGCGGCTGCTGAGTAATGCGGTGGGCGGTGTGGTCGCGGCGACGATCCTGACCTTTCACCCGCTGCAATCGTGGCACAACCGGCTGGCGCTGGCCGACACGACCCTCACGCTCACGCTCGCCGGTCTGCTGCTCGCGCTGATCCTGCTGATGCGCAGGCCGAGCTGGTTCAAGGCGCTGGCGGTCGGCATCCTCGTCGGACTTGGCGGCGCGAACAAGCTGACGCCGATGGCGCTCGCCTTCGTGATCGCTGGGGTCGGCGCCTGCATGCTGGTCTGGACGATGCTTCAGAACCAGCGCGCCCGACGGGCGGATGAATCCTGGTATTCGATCATCCCGGGTGCCGACCACCTGAGCTGGATGCTCATCGCGGTGCCGGTGATCGCCGGGATCACCTTCGTGGCGGTCTACCCATACCTCTGGCAGCATCCCATCGAGAACACCATCAAGCTGCTTGATTTCCGCCAGAACGAAATGGAGAACCAGGCGCGCCTCTACCCACAGTTCGCTGTCGAGACCACCGGCGAAGCGATCCACAAGACGTGGTCGAGTCTCGCGGAGCGATGGAGCGCGACCGAGTGGATGCTCACGAAGATCGGCCTCGGGGACATCGCGCAGGCGATCAGCCCGCTCGACCTCATCCTCGCCATTGTCGGCACGGTCCTGCTGGCGGTGGTCTCGGCGCAATTTCCGCTCCGCAGCGGGCATCTGATCGTCACGCTTGTCGTTGTGGTGCAGACCGCCACCATTGTTCTCGCCATGCGTACCGATTTTGAGCGCTATTACCTGCCCATCGTCCTCGGCAACGCCATCCTCGCCGGAACGGGAGTCGGTCTCCTCACGCAGACCGTGTGGCATGCGATCCGGGAGCGCGGCGCGGTTATGGCGGGCACATCATCAGCACGATCTCCCGGCGCCCGAGCCCGCGAGGTTACGCAGCCATGACAGGCGCACGGCGATCCATCTCGCTGCTGTCGCTCCTGATACTTTGCCTGTCGCTGGGAGCAAGCACGGCCGCACAGGAGGTTCCCAACGAGGAGCCCGCGCCCGGCAGTGTCGGCCAGCCAGCCGAGCCCGTGGCATCACGGCACCTCTACGACTACGCCAACCTCCTCGATGACGGCCAGGAGGCTTCCATCGAGACCGATGCGGACCGGCTTCAACGGTTCGGTATTCCGGCGGTCATTCTGGTACAGGCGAGCGACATGACCCCGGACGACGCCGTCGCGTACGCCAGCGAGATCGGCACGCAGTGGAGCGTCGAGTCGTCACCGGGAGCCGCCGACGGGCTGGTGATGCTGGTCATCGTCGATCTTTCGGAGGAGAAGCACGTCTTCACGGTGATGGCATGGGGTGAGAACGCCCTGCCCAGCTTCGGGGTCAATCAGGAGGTGGCGAGGACGATCCACGAGCGTTGGCTGGACGGGTACGCCCAGCAGGGCTACATCTACGAGGGTATCCTCTATTCGCTTCGCCGGCTCGTCTATCACTCGATCTATGACCCCGCGCCCGAGGGCGAGTTGTCAGGTCCGCTCGCCGTCCTGCACCGCATCGTCAGCTGGCTGGCTCCCATCGTCGGGCTGGCAGGAGTTGCCGCCACCCTTGCTCGCTGGAGCAGGTGGCTCGACCTCCCGGCGATCGAGGGACGCAATCTCGACCTCGCGCTGATGTGGGCCATGCCCGTGCTGGCGATCGTCATCGCCGCACTCGCGGTCTGGACCGAGAGTGGTACCGGCGTGCTTTCGGCGCTGGCTCTCGGCGTCATCGCCACTGCTGGCTGGCTTCGGCGAGATCCCGACGGCGCGTCACACGCCATGTCCCGGCAGGTGGCATCATGAGTGGCATCGCCACGGACCGCCGTGCGGAGCCGGTGTGGGAAGCGGGGCGCCCCACCGGGACCCGACGGGTGCGGATCCGTCCGATGGCGCTTTTTCCGGTATTGCTCTTTATCCTCTCGCTGACCATCAACCTCGCGCACGTCGACTCAACGGAGTTCCATCCCGACGAAACGCGATGGATCAACCGCGCGCATTACTTCACCGATCTTGCGGACCCGTTCGGCCCAACCTGGCAGGATCAGTACCTCACACGTGGGCAGCCACCCCTTGGCAGCTACCTGATGGGTCTTGGGCTCCTGCTGCAGGGACGTGACACCGTCACCAACGGGGTGTGGGACTTCGCCTACGGCAGCGAGTGGAACGAGATCGGCGGCGCCATGCCGGAGCCTGCCGACCTCACCGCCGCCCGGCGCACGAATGCCGTGGTCGGTGCGCTGACGGTGGTGGTGGTGTTCGTCACGGTTGGCGCGATCAGCGGCCTCGTGGCCGCGACAGCCGCGGCGCTCCTGCTGGCGCTGCACCCGTTGCACATCTGGATTTCCAGCCAGGCGCTTTCCGACCAACTGTTGATCCTGCTCATCTCACTCACATTGCTCGCGGCGATCCGCCTCGCCGAACGCCCCACCCGAGCCCGCGCGCTCGTGCTGGGCGTGCTGCTCGGGCTCGGCGGCGCGACCAAGCTCTCACCGATGCTGCTCGCCTTCCCGATCGCCATCTACGGCGCGGCGCTGCTGGTGCTGGCATCCTGGAACCTGGTCGACCGCGCAAAGGCGAGACGTCTCGGCCAGCTTCTCGTGATCCAGCCGATCATCGCGCTGGCCACCTTCGTCATCAGCTACCCGTACCTCTGGCCCTCGCCGATCCAACGCACGTGGAACCTTTTCCAGCTGCGCGCGCAGGAGATGGACGAGCAGTCGGCGGCATGGCCAGACGTCGGCATCGCCAACCCCTTCGAGGCGCTCGAGCGCATCTACAGTCGCCTCACATGGCAGTTCAGCACCACCGGCAACCTGGCCGAGGGTGCGCTGCGCTGGTTCGGTGTCGATACGAGTATCTGGGGCATCGACCTGCCGCTCGCGATCCTCGGATGTGGCGTCCTCGCCTGGCTCGTGTATCGGCGGGGTCTCGCCTCGGGCACCGCGCTGGCCGCCTTCATCGGCGTCGGCCAGGTCGGCGCGATCGTCGTCGGCATGAAGGTCGATTTCTACCGCTATCACCTGCCGGTTGCGCTCGCGGTCGCCATGACCGGGGGGCTGGGAGTACAGCTGATCTGGCAGTACCTGGCCAATCGCGGTGCCGGGACCGTGTGGAACACGATTCCAGGGGTTCACGTGCCCGTTCACGACGGTCGAACCGACAGTTCGGCCCCGGCTCCTCAGGAGCGCCCGCTCACCGACTCGACGACGAATCGTCCCATCCAGACAGGATCGCAGTGATGCCCCTGAAGGTCAGTCTCAGCCTGTTCGGCGCGATGCTCGTCGCCGTCGCCATCATCCTCGGATCGCTCCTCTACCGGACCGTCTCCACCGAGCACAACGGCTGGGATATTTTCGCGCCGGTCGCCACCACTACCGAGCCGCTCGCCGTGGAACCGGCGGACCTCCTGACGAAGGATGACAAGGATTCGATCGATCATGTCGTCCGCGAGACGCGCACCTACGGCATCCCGTGGTCGATCTGGGTCGTGTCCCGCGAGGAGCTGGGCAACGACCTACCTGCCGATGAGGTGGCGCAGGACCGGTATGACGAGACCCCGGTCGAATCGACCGAAGGGGCCGGAGACGGTCTCCTGATGGTCGTCATCGTCCCGGAGGACCACACGAAGACCGAGGTTGCCTTCGTGACCGGTCCGGACTTCTATCCCAAAGGCGGAATCACACCGGAGCGCTTCGACTACATCATCGGCGTACAGATGGCCCCGCTCATTGAGGAAGGAAAGATCGGTGAAGCGGTGATCGAGGGCGCGACGTGGGTGGAGTGGACACAGCTCTTCCTGCCGACCCCGGATCAGCCCGCAACCGATCTGCAGACCGGCCTGGGCGATCTGCTCGAGCCGATCGGGGCGCTCGCGTTCGGCGCTCTCACCGCACTGGTGCTCGCCGCTGCAGCAGTCGCCGCGTTCCTCACCTGGCGAGGCTCCGGCGCAATCTCACCGGCGCCCGTGACCGCCCTGCTCGCCGCCGCGACGACTCGCGGGCGTGTGGATCACGCCGTGCTCGCCGGCATGGTGCTCGACGCGGCAGATCGCGGTCTCCTGCGATTCGAAGATGGCCAGTACCTCCCAGCAGCCGACCCAGCGACCACGACGGGCGTCGACGCGATTGTGTTCGCGGAGGCGAGCGACATGACGCGCGAAGGCATCTCCACCACGCCGAGAAACCTCGTTCGATCGCTGGAGCGGCGGACAGGCGCGCGAGGGTACCTCGAGGACTCACTCGCGCGGGCGGGCCTGTTCGATCCCAGGTCGCCTGTCTTCACGATGATCCTGCGCACCGTATCGGCGGTTGGGCTCGCGCTCGGCGCCGTCGGCCTGGTGCTGTCGGTGCTGGGCGAATCCGATCTCGCGCTGGCGACATCCCTCTCGCTGGCGGTTGTCTCGCTGGCGACGCTGCTTTGGAACGAGCGTCGGAGCTGGGCCACGCGCCTTGGCAGGCATGACGTTGCGGACTGGAAGGCGCGCCACGGAGCGGCGACCGACCGCGAGCGATTGCTGTACGAAGCGGTGGTCGGTTACGAAACCGTCGATTTGCTCGCCCCGCACCGGGCACCCATCCGTGACGACGCACGCGTGCTGCTCGCCCCGCCGACGCGATAGCGAGCGGGGCAACGGTTCCACCGGAACATCGTGTATCGCCACGGAGACACAAGACGATGCCCGGTGAGCTGTGCCAGCACACCGGGCATCGTGACGCTAGAGACGGGTCTCACCGAGCTCAGTCGGCGGCCGGCACCAGCAGGCGCGGCTCGATTGGAGCCGGCGTTCCGGCAGCCGCCGCCAGGTATTGTTGCTCGATGTAGTCGATCAGCATTCGGCGCGTGGAGAACTGCGGCGCGAGGCTGCTGATCGCGTTCTTCGACCGCGCGATCCAATCCCTCGGCAGCCCGTCGGCATCCCGCCGGTAGTAGAGCGGGACAACCTTCTGTTCGAGCGTCTCGTAGATCGCGTTCGCTTCGGCCTCGTCCTGAGCCTCGCCTTCGAGGTCGGACGGCGGGATACCCCACCCGTTGCTCTCGTCTGCCTTGTAGCCCTCGATCCACCAGCCATCAAGAATGCTGCAGTTGAGGACGCCATTTGCAGCGGCTTTCATGCCACTCGTGCCAGACGCCTCCAGCGGGAAGCGCGGGTTGTTCAGCCACACGTCAACACCGGCCACCAGCAGGCTGGCGAGGCCCATCTCGTAGTCCTCGGCGAAGGCTACGCGGCCGGCCAGACGCGGATCTCGCGCCTTGGTGTAAATCTCCTGGATCAGGCGCTTGCCACCCTCGTCAGCCGGGTGCGCCTTCCCTGCGAAGACGATCTGCACCGGGTTGTCCGGGTTGGTGAGGATGCGCGCCAGACGGTCCATGTCCCGGAAGATCAAGGTCGCACGCTTGTAGGTGGCAAACCGTCGCGCGAAGCCTACCGTCATCACGTGCGCGTTCTGGAACGCACCGGACGAGAGCACCTGCCATGCGTCGAACTGCCCCTCCGCGTAGCGCCGGCGTGCGCGCTCGTCGATCTCGTCGATCAGCGCCTGCTTGGCGAGGAGATGCACCGCCCAGAACTCGTCGTCCGGGATGTTGTGAATCGTCTCCCACACCAGCGGGTTTTCCTGCTGCTCGCGCCAGATCGCAGGAAGGTACCGGTCATAGACCTGCCGGAGGATCGGCGAGATCCAGGTGCGCATGTGCACGCCGTTGGTGATCGACTTGATTGGCGCATCGTTCTTGTCCTCGATCGGCCACAGCCTTGCCCACATCTCGCGCGAGACCTCGCCGTGCTTCTCGCTCACACCGTTGATGTGCGCCGAGAGACGCATCGACAGGGCGGTGAAGTTGAACCCGTCCTCGCCCTCAACGCGGCCGAGCGCCAGGAAGCCGTCCCGGTCGACACCCAGCTCGCTCCAGTACTGGCTGAAGTACCGGTCCATCATCTCGTCGGCGAAGATGTCGTGGCCCGCCGGTACCGGCGTGTGGGTCGTAAACACCGTCGAGCGGCGCACCACTTCGATCGCGTCGGCGGTCGAAGTGCCCTCGGTCACCAGCTCGCGCACACGCTCCACCATGTGCAGGGCGGCATGCCCCTCGTTCGCGTGCCAGTACACCGGATCCACCTCGAGCGCGCGCAGGAGGCGTACACCGCCGATGCCGAGAACGATTTCCTGCCGCAGGCGATGCTCGCGATCGCCGCCGTAGAGCCGGGAGGAGAGCTGCCGCGTCCACTCCGGGTTTCCATCGACATCGGAGTCGAGCAGGTAGATCGGGACACGGCCCACCTGCACCTTCCAGACGGCCAGCCGCAGCGGCCCGGTGCCGTCGTGCAGGTCGACCTCGATCAGGAGGGGCGTTCCGTCGTTGTTGAGCAGTTGCGTGGTGGGCTCCGCGTGCGGGTCGAGATCGGCGGGGACATCATGCTGCCAGCCATGATGATCGATCCGCTGACGCAGGTAGCCCTTGCGGTAGAGCAGAGACACACCGACCAGCGGGACGCCCATGTCGCTGGCTTCCTTGACATGGTCGCCCGCGAGCACGCCGAGGCCGCCGGAGTAGATCGGCAGCGCCCTGTGCAGGCCGAACTCGGCGGAGAAATACGCCACCGTCTTGTCCACCAGCTCCGGGTGGTGCTTGCCAAGCCAGGTCGTCGAGGCGTCCTGGCTGAGCATGCGGTCGAACGCCGCCACCACGCGGTCATACCGGCTGAGATACCCTGGATCGCTGGCGGCGGCGTCCAGCCGCTGCCGCTCGACACGGTGCAGGAAGTGGACCGGGTTATGCTCCACCACATCCCACAGCACGGGATGCAGCTCCTTGAAGAGCAGACGTGCCGGGTTGCTCCACGTCCACCAAAGGTTGTATGCAAGATCGTTCAGCCGGGAGATCCGCTCCGGAAGCTCCACCGTATAGGCTGGTTGGCTCATGACCATGTTGTCGTCTAGCTCCTGCGTCCTGAAGATGATGCGCTCAATACCCCCGTTGTCAGGCTCCCCATCGGACGATTGAACGGGACTCGAGGCATGCAGCGAGTATGCCCCATCCTCCGGATAGACAACAAACACGTGTTTCGTCCGATGGCCAGCCGCGGTAGACTCGCGAGCATTGTCCGCCGACGCAGAGAACGACTCAGCACATGCGTGAACACCCCGCACCCAGTCCAAGAGATGCACGGCGTCACGTGTGGCTGGCGGGCGCCGCCGTGCTCGTATCCGGTGCGCTGCTGTTGTGGCAGTTTCCCTATCTCCCCAACGCGCGCGAGCTGGTCGACCTCTGGAAGATATCGGCGCATGGCGCGACCGGCTTTGTGGTCTTCCTCATCGCCGTCGCGCTGATGACTGCAGCGTGGCTCCATGCAGCCACGACACCCGACGGCACGACCTGGGACCAGGTCTGGCTGCCGGTCGCTATCACGAGCGCCGCCATCATCGTCATCTTCGTCTTCGTCTACCCAGCAACCGCCATCGACGTCTATATCTACGCCGCGCGGTCACACCTCTTCTCCGACTACGGGCTCAACCCATCCACGGCGCTGCCGCAAAGCCTCTGGGACATCGATCCATACGTCCGGTACGCGTCGCAGGAGTGGTCCACAAGCCCATCTCCCTACGGACCGCTCTGGAACGGTATCGCCGCGCCGTTCACCGCCTTCGACGGCGAGGACATCCGCACCGCCGTGCTGCTCTACAAGGTGCTGATGGCCGGGTGCGCCATCGGGACCGCCTGGCTGGTGTACGACATTGCCCGGGCGGTGCAGCCGCGCCGGGCGGTCTCTGCCGCGCTGCTGTGGCTCTGGAGCCCGATCCTGCTGTGGGAGGGGATCGCCAATGCCCACAACGACGTGGTGCTGGCGTTGTTGCTGGTCGCGGCGCTGTGGTGCTGGTGCCGGAAACACGACGGCTTCGTTCTGCCGCTGCTCGGTGCCGCCGTCCTGCTGAAGGTGGTCGCGGTGATGCTCATCCCCGCAGCCATCGCGGCGATTGTGGCGCGCCACGGCGTCGGCAGGCAGCTCTGGCGGGTCGCCCTTCAGACCGCGGTGGCGTCGCTCGGTGTGTTCTGGGTGGCATTCGTGCCGTACTTCGATATCGGCGGCACCGTCGACGCGATTGAGTCGCAGCGCGGCGTGTGGGTTACCTCACCCGTGCTGCTGTTCGAGGCGATGAACAACGAATGGGGCTGGGGGCTCGACCCGCGACCGGTCTTCGATCAGCTCAGCTCGGTGGTGATCGTGCTCGTCACCGTCTTCGGCGCGGTGGCTGCCTGGCGGCGGCCGGAGGCATTGCCGCGGATCGCGTTCGAGCAGCTGTTCTGGTTCCTGCTGCTGGCGACGTCGAACCTCCGGCCCTGGTACGCGATCTGGATCGTGGCGCTGGCGGTGACGCTCCCCTTGGGCACGCCACTGGTTCGGGCGATCGCGCTCTCGACCGGCATGCTGCTCTCGTACGGATACTCGGGGTGGGTGCAGAACTGGACGGAGCCGGAGTGGCTCGTGCGCAACGCGATCAACCTGGCGATCATGCTCGGGCCGGTGTTGCTGGTGTTGGTCTGGGAGGCAGCGCGCTCGCTCGTCAGGCTCGCGAGGGATCCGGACACGCAACCTCACCTCTCGACAGACACAGGCCCTGAACCACTGCCGTGAGTTTCGGATCGGAAATCGCCTGTTCGACGCATGGCCGACACGAGCCCGGCGCTCCTCCCCTCTACTCCTCGCCGAGGTACGCCTTGCGCACGCCCTCGTCCCGCATCAACGTGTGGGCGTCGTTTGAGAGCACGATCTCGCCCGTCTGCATGACATACCCGCGATGCGCGATCGCGAGCGACATCAGCGCGTTCTGCTCCACGAGCAGCACGGTCGTTCCCTGCCCGTTGATGTCCTGCACGATCCGGAAGATCTGCTCGACGAGGATCGGCGCCAGCCCCATCGACGGCTCATCGAGCAACAGCATGCGCGGGCGCGCCATCAACGCGCGTCCGATCGCGAGCATCTGCTGCTCACCACCTGACAGCGTGCCGGCATTCTGGCTGGTTCGCTCCTGCAGCCGTGGGAAGAGGTCGAAAACGCGGGTGAGATCCTCGTCCTTCGGGCTGCCGTTCACGAAGGCGCCCATCTTCAGGTTCTCCAGCACTGACATGCGCGGGAAGATGCGGCGTCCTTCCGGCGACTGCGCCACGCCGAGCCCGGCCACCTTGTGGGCCGGCATGCCGCTGATCACCTGACCCTGCAGGCGGATCTGCCCGGTGCGTGGCGCCAACAAGCCGGAAATCGTCTTCAGCGTCGTGCTCTTGCCGGCTCCGTTGGAACCGATCAGTGTGACAATCTCGCCTTGATTGACGTTGATGGAGATGCCCTTGAGCGCGTGGATATGCCCGTAATAGGTGTGAACGTCGTCGAGCTCCAGCATCGCGGTCATGTGTTCGTCACCTCGGTGGAATCGTCCTGCGCCACCAGCGTGCGGCCCTGCCGCTGCGCCAGCGCCTCTGCCGTCTGCTCCGCGTCCCGGCCGAGATACGCCTCGATCACCTGCTCGTTCGCGCGGATGTCGGCAGGCGCCCCCTCGGCAATCTTCTGGCCGTGGTCGAGCACGCTGATGTGGTCGGAGATGCCCATCACGACCTTCATGTCGTGCTCGATCAGCAACACGGTGAGGTCGAGATCTCGCCGCATCTTGTCGAAAAAGCGGGTCATGCCGGCGGTCTCCTGAGGGTTCATGCCGGCGGTAGGCTCGTCAAGCAGCAGCAGTTTCGGGTCGCTCGCCAGCGCCCGCGCGATCTCGAGCCGGCGCTGATCGCCGTAGCTCATGTTCCTGGCCGTCGCCTCGGAATGCTGACCGAGCCCTACGTAGTCGAGCAGCTCAATCGCCCGAGTGCGGGACCGAGCCTCCTCCTCTCGAACAGAGGGCGTCCGGAGAATCGCCCCGATCGCGTTCGCCTTCATGCGACAGTGCATACCGACCTGCACGTTCTCGAGCGCCGTCATGTTGGCGAAGAGGCGGATGTTCTGGAACGTCCGCGCGATACCGCGCTCCATGATCTGGTCCGGGCGCCGATACGTCGCGCGGCCAGCGTCGCTTGCCCGGCTGAGCACGTCACCGTTGAAGAGGATGGCGCCACTGGAGGGCCGGTAGATGCCGGCAATCATATTGAAAAGCGTCGTCTTCCCTGCGCCGTTCGGCCCGATGACACTCGAGATTGACCCGCGCGGGATCGTGATCGACACCTGATCGACGGCTACGAGGCCACCGAAGCGACGGCTTACCGCGCGCGTCTCGAGAATCGGCTGGGTACCGGCCACGTCCTCGCTGGGTGCCGCCGGGGATGCCTGTGCAACCATGGGTCTGTCCGTCCTTCTACACCCGACCGGTCGCGTCGGCGAGGTCGTCCTGCTCTTGTGCGGTGATGTCGGTGCTTTCTGGATCCATTTCGGCGGCGCGTGCCCGCTGTGGGAAGAGTCCACCCGGCCGCAGGAGCATCAACAGCACCAGCGACAGGCCGAAGATCAGGAACCGGTCCGACGTGAGACTGTGGTTCGCCATCGCGTCCCAGCCGATCTGGTCGCCGATCCAGTTGAGCGGTGTGCTGAGCTTCTCCGCCAGGATGCGATCGAAGCTACCGATGATGATCGCGCCGATGATGACACCGTAGATATTTCCGAGACCACCGAGGATGACCATGCAGAGGATGATCACCGAGACGCTGAACTGGAACTGGTCCGGGTAGACAACGCCGACATAGCCGGCGTAGATCGAGCCGGCAAAGCCGGAGAACGATGCGCCAAGCGCGAACGCCCAGAGCTTGGTCTTGACGAGGTTCACGCCCATGCTGGCCGCGGCGATCTCATCCTCGCGCACGGACTGCCAGGCGCGGCCCAGCCGCGAGTCGTAGAGTCGCGTGATCATGAACAGGGAGATCAGGCCCACGACCAGGATCAGCCAGAACCAGTTGTGCTGGTTCTGTGTGGTGAACCGGATTTCGGTGTCGCTCCACAGCGGGATGGTCGTCGGGTTGGCGATCTGTCCAATGCCTCGCGGTCCCCGGGTGATGCCCTCGGCGTTGGTGAAGAAATCCGGCACGATCTCGCCGAAGCCGAGCGTCACGATCGCCAGGTAGTCGCCTCGCAGGCGCAGCGTCGGCGCGCCGATGATCACGCCGGAGATGGCCGCCACCACCCAGGAGAGCAGCATGGCCGGCCAGAAGTGCTGCAGGATCCCCGGAACCCAGTCATGCTGCACGAAGTAGGAGTTGGGCGAGGTGAGAAACGCCATCGTGTAGGCGCCGATGACGAAGAACGCCACATAACCGAGGTCGAGCAGCCCAGCATACCCCACGACGATGTTGAGCCCCATCGCAAGAATCACGAAGACGAACATCGGGATCAGGCTACCCATCAACCCGAGCCCGAACAGCTCGTCCACGAAGGGGTACACGGCGACGATGATCGCGCCGATGACGACCCACCGCAGTCGTTGACGATCTTCCTCGCGGCGACGCTGGAACCACCGTTCGGCGCGTGCAGCGACCGATGGGGCCGCTGGTGCGGACACTGCCATATCAGGACACCCTTTCTCTCGCTACACCTTCTCGGTGGTGGTATCGCCGAAGATCCCGGCGGGCCGAAAAACGAGCACGAGCACGAGGATCGAGAAGATCACCGTATTCGTCCACTGGCTGCCCCAGCCATCGATATAGAGCCCCAGAAAGCCATCGCTCATCGCCCAGATGACGCCGATAAGGATGCCGCCAACGACCGCGCCACCAAGGTTGCCGATGCCACCGAGCACGGCGGCCGTGAAGGCATAGAGCCCGTACTGGAACCCCATGTTGAAGCGCGCGGAGTTGTTGTAGAGCAGCGCCACGAGGCCCGCGGCCCCCGCCAGCGCACCACCGAGCCAGAAGGCGATGCCGATGGTGCGGTTGATGTCGATACCCATCAGCGCAGCCGCCTCGCGGTCCTGCGCGGTGGCACGCATCGCCGTACCGAGGCGGGTGCGATACACAAACCAGGACAGCGCGATCAGCAGCGGGATCGTGACCGCCATCACGAACAGGTCCATCAGCGTGATCCGGAGCGTAGAGTCCGCAAACCAGTCACGCAGGACCGGCCACTCCTTGAGCACGTTGTATGTTCGCCACTTGAACGGGATCAGCTGGGGCGAGGCGAACGGGTTCGAGCCCTTCCAGTAGATACCGAGGTTTTGCAGGATGAAGCTGACGCCGATAGCGGCGATCAGCGGCGCAAGGCGTGGCGCGTTGCGAAGGCGCTTGTAGGCAATCCAGTCGATGCCGCGATTCAGCGCCGCGCTGAAGATCATGGCGGCGGCAAGTGCCACCAGCATCACCGCGATGATGGTGCCAGCGGAGTCCTCACCTGTCACACCGGTGATGGTGATCACGGTGGCAGCGAAGAACGCGCCCATCATGAACACCTCGCCGTGGGCGAAGTTGATCAGCTCGATGATGCCGTAAACGAGTGTATAGCCGAGTGCGACGAGCGCGACCAGCGACCCCGTGGCAAGGCCGATGATGAGAAATTGAAAGAACAGCGTCCAGTGGAAGTCCATCGCGTCTCGTCACCATCCCCTGCCGGGCGGTCCTGCGCGCCCGGTCGCGTGCCGAGCCTGGGCGCCGGTAGCGCGCCGGGGCAACTATGTGAACGTGAGAAAGCGGGCCGGCGATGCCGGCCCGCTTTCCCGAGCGTTCCTACTCCGGCAGCCCGATCGTCTCCTGGTAGGCGATCTGGCCGTCCTTGACCTGATTGAGTGAGATGATCGACGACGTCGTGTCGCCGTTGTCATCGAACTCGTAGGTACCGAGCAGGCCGCGGAAGCTCTCGACACTGAACATGTGATCGAGAATCTTCGCGCGATCCTTCTCCCCCACCGCGTCGATCGCCTGGAGCACGTGCACGCCGCAATCGAACGCGTACACCGAGTACGCGTCCGGCTCGTGGCCTACCCGGTCCCGCATCCCCTGCACCCACGCGGCGCCGGCGCCGCCCTGGTTCTCCAGCTCGGTCGGGGGCAGGCCGCCGAAGGTGATGTAGGCGCCCTCGGCCGCATCGCCCGCGCCATCGATGAACGCCTGGTTGATGAGCCCGTCCGGACCCATGAAGGCCACCTGGTCGGCCGGCATCAGCAGGCGCATGTTCTGCAGCAGCTGCGACGCGTTGAGGTTGACGATCGCGCCGAGATAGATCATCGCCGGACCGGTGGAGGCGATCTTCGTCATCAGCGCCTGGTACTCAGGCGCGTTCGGGTCGAATGCCTCGAAGCCGAGAATCTCGCCGCCGAGCTCCTCGAAGGTGTTGCGGAACACTGTCGCGACACCGAGCCCGTATGTCTGGTTGTCGTGCAGCACGTATGCCGACTTCGCTCCGAGGCCATTGAACGCGTAGTTCGCTCCCGCGCCGCCCTGGATGTCGTCAGCTGGCACCACCCGCATGTAGTTGCGCTTGCCGGTTTCGTACAGCACCTCCGGGTAGCCCTCTGGGTTGGTCGCCGCGTCCTTGGTGAGCTGGACGGCGGTGTTTGCCGGGGAGATTTGCGCCATGCCCGCCTCGTTGGTGACGGGAATCGCTGCCTCGGCCGCGCCGGAGTTGTACGTGGCGATGTAGGCCACCGCATCCTCGTCGTTGACGACCATGGTGGCGTTCTCGGCCTCCTTGGCAGCGTCCCACGAGCCGTTGTTGGCCGCGATCCCGTCATCGAGCGGCTCGTAGACGATCTCGAAGCCTCCCGCCGCGCCGCCGAAGACCTCAACCGCATACGCGATCGCCGCCGCGGAGTCGCCACCGATCTGCTCCGACGCGCCCGTCATTGGCCACGAGGAGTAGAGATTGATCTTGCCCTTGCTGGTATCGGTGCTGTGCTCGATTCCCTCGACGCCGAGGTTCTCCGGCGTCAGCTCGCCGCCGGCTGCTTCCGGCGTCCCTTCCTGCGCCGCGACGTCCCAGATCGCCATCTGGGTGGCGGCCAGGCCGAATCCGAGCGCTGCCGCCCGTACCATGAACGTCCGACGATCGATCTCGCCGCCGTTGAGCTTCTCGACCAGTGTCTGCAACCGTGGGTCAACCATGCCCTGCATCCTCCTCAGCCCGAACCTCGTCGGACTTCACGTACTCCGCCAGGGGACATCCCTGGGAACCCGGACCACGACGTGCGATACACCGTAGGCACCGACCTCCCGCATAGTGCGAGGGCCAGCGCAGCTTCGTCGCCGCTCTGTGTACGTTGCCTTGCCATTCGGGGAGAAACATAACCGCCTTTTGCGCCATACGTCAACACTACTGGCCCGTGCGCGTCGGTATCGCATCCCCGGTTGTCATGCGGCACACTATCCCGCACAAGCATCGATACCCGGCGCGACACCACGTTCGCGTCCAGCATCAGGAGTTCCAGTCCGTGTCCGACAACGAACGCAACATCACCCCCGAATCCCCCGAGCCGGATCGGCTCCAGGAGGATCAGACCACTCTCGAGCTGGTGCGCCAGGCCCTGCGAGCCGACGGGTTCTGGGCCTACGGCACCATCGACGAATCGAACCGATGGTCGATCGCGGTCGACGACGAGCTCGGCCGCGCGGACGTGCGAATCGGCAAGGACGGCTTCGAGATCGAGATGCAGGCGTCGTCGCCCGGACTCTACGCCGACGAGGACTCGCCCTGGCGGCGCCTGTCACGCTCCCGGCTCGCCCGGCTGCAGATCCCTCGCATCGCGCGGGGGTATCTGGAGGAGCATCAGTCGGCGTCGTGGGACGAGACGATCGAGGGCGTGGCGGTGAGCGAGACGGTGGAGATGCCATTTCACCGCGCGGCCGACATCCCCGCCTACATCCGCAAGCGCCTGCCGGAAATCGAGGATCTGGTGGCGTTGATCGAGAGCGAGCTCGGCTAGCACTGCTGGAGCGGACAAGGAGGTGCCCGCGAGTGGCTACGGAGCGATCGTATGAATCGTGGCGGCGGCGTATACGGGTCGCACAGGGACAGGAGCCAGCGGACACCGTCCTCACCGGGGCGAAGGTGCTCAACGTCTTCACCCAGCGCCTCGTGGAAGCGGACGTCGCCATCGCTGACGGCGTGATCGCGGCGGTCGGCGGTGATTGCCGAGCTCATGAGATCGTCGAACTCGAAGGCGCCGTGATCGCGCCGTCGTTCATCGACGCGCACATCCATATCGAAAGCTCGATGTTGTGGGTGCCGGAGTTCGCGCGAGCGGTCGTGCCGCATGGCACCGGCGCGGTGGTTGCGGATCCGCACGAGATCGCCAACGTCGCCGGGATGCCGGGCGTGGAGGCGATGCGCGAAGCAGGCAGGGACCTGCCGATGCGAATCCGGTGGACTGCGCCGTCCTGCGTGCCGGCCAGCCCGCGGGAAAGCCCCGGCTCGACCTTCGGGATCGACGATATCCGACAGATGCTCGCCTGGCCGGAGTGCGCCGGGCTGGGCGAGATGATGAACTTCCCCGCCGTGCTCGCTGGCGACCGAGACGTGTTCGAAAAGTTGCAAGCCGCCGGCCCGAAGCAACGAGACGGCCACAGCCCCGGTCTTCGCGGGGCGGCGGTTCAGGCGTATTCGGCCGCAGGTATCGGCTCCGACCACGAGTCGACCGAGCTCGAGGAGGCGCGCGACAAGCTCGACGCCGGCATGATGCTGATGCTGCGGCAAGGGTCATCCGAAAAGAACGTGCTCGACCTGCTGCCGCTCGTCGACGACGCCACCTGGCGTCGGTGCTGTTTCGCCTCCGACGACCGCGACGCGCACGATCTCCTGCACAACGGCCACATCGACGACATCCTCCGCACGGTGATCGCCGCCGGGCTCGACCCGGTGCGTGCACTCACCATGGCCAGCTGGAACGCGGCCGACTACTGGCGGCTCGAACACATGGGCGCGGTCGCGCCCGGCTACGACGCCAACCTCGTCGTCCTCGACGACGACCTGTCCAGCATTCGGGTGCGCGAAACATGGTTCGAGGGCCGCAAGGTGGCGCGCGACGGATCATTCTGCGGCGAGCCGGAGCCAAACCAACCGCCCGCTGCACTGATGCAGACAGTGCGGGTGGCGCCGATCTACCTCTCCGACCTGCGACTCCCCGCAGACCGCGCCCGCCTTGCCGTCGGCCTCGTTCCCGATCAGATCGTCACGCGCGCGGTGGAGGTCGATCCGCCGACTGTGAATGGCCATGCAATGCAGGATCCCGATCGGGATCTCGTGAAGCTGGTGTGCATCGAGCGTCACCGCGAGACGGGTCGGGTCGGCGTCGGCATGCTTGTCGGGCTCGGCCTCCGTCGCGGCGCGATCGCCGGCTCGATTGGCCATGACGCGCACAACATCATGGGCGCCGGCGCGAGCGATATCGATCTCCTCGCGGCGGTGGCGACAGTGGCCCAGATGCAAGGCGGGCTCGCGGTCGTCGCGGACGGCGAGGTGATCGCTGCCCTCCCCCTCCCCATCGCCGGACTCATGTCGGACCAGCCGCTCGAGACGGTCGCGCAGGCATACGAGGAGGTCGAGGTCGCGGCGAAATCGCTCGGCGCCACGGTGGCATCGCCGTTCGGACAGCTCGCCTTCCTCGGGCTCTCCGTCATCCCGGCAGCTCGCGTCACCGACCGCGGATTCCTCGATCTGCGCTGATGGGCTGGCGCTGTATCGGACTTCGTGTCAGTGATACACTAAGTCGACCCTGGGATCGGATCCCACTCGGCTCTCGTGACATCTCACCGGAGATTCGGCCATCAGCACCATGGACAGTGTCACCCTGACAGACACCGCGACAACCGACATTCTCATCGTCGGAGCTGGCGTTGCCGGTCTCACCTTCGCGCTCAGCCTGCCGATTCCCGCGCGAGTGACGCTGGTCACCAAGGGCGCGCTCGGCGAAAGCAATACGCGGTATGCGCAGGGCGGACTCGCGGCGGCCGTCAGCGATACCGACTCGCCCGAGCTGCACCTGCAGGACACCCTCGAGGCCGGCGCGGGACTCGTCGACGAAGATGCCGCGCGCGTACTGGTGGAAAGCAGCAAGGATGCCGTGGATTGGCTGATCGCAAACGGCACGGTGTTCGACCGTGAGGGTGGTGAGCTCGCGCTCGGCAAGGAAGCGGCGCACAGCCGCTCGCGCGTGCTGCACGCCGGAGGTGACGCCACCGGCGCGGAGATCGAGCGCGCCCTCGTCAGCCAGATCGATGACCGGCATGATCTCACCGTTCTCGAACACACCTCGGTTATCGACTTGCGGGTAGATGACGGCAGGTGTGTCGGCGCGGAGCTGGTCACGGCCGACGGTCGGCAAATCTCGATAGCGAGCGCGGTCACCGTGTTCGCGCTCGGCGGCGCCGGGAGGCTGTGGGCCGTCACCTCGAACCCCGCCGGCGCGACCGGGGACGGAATCGCGATCGCGCTGCGAGCCGGTGTCACCGTCGCCGACCTTGAGTTCACGCAGTTTCACCCCACCGTGCTGAACGTGCCCGGCGAGGAGCCGTTCCTCATCTCCGAAGCGGTGCGCGGCGACGGCGCCTGGCTGCGCAACGACGCCGGCGAGCGGTTCATGCTGGCGATCGACCCGCGCGGCGAGCTGGCGCCGCGGGACGTTGTGGCGCGCGCGATACAAGCGCAGATGACGGCGGGAGGCTCTGCATGGCTCGACCTCCGGCATCTCGACGCGACCGAAACGCGCCATCGCTTCCCGACGATCGACCGGCACCTCGCAGCGATAGGGCTCGATCTCGCGCGCGACCTCATCCCGATCGTACCGGCCGCGCACTACTTCATGGGCGGCATCGCCGCGGCACCGGATGGACGCACCTCCCTTCCGGGCCTGCTCGCTGTCGGTGAGGTGAGCTGTACCGGCGTCCACGGCGCGAATCGGCTCGCCAGCAACTCGCTGCTCGAGGGGCTGGTGTTCGGCCGTCTGGCGGCACGATCGCTGGGGCCACGGGATTTGGAGCTGCCAACCTCCGCACCTGCCCCGGCCCCTGTACCTTCACGCTCAGCAGATGAAGGCACCCATCTCGTCATCCGTCGGCGCATTCAGGAGACGATGCGGGATCATGTCTCAGTGGTGAAGTCAGCGGCGTCGCTCACGGTGGCACTCGACGCGTTCCGGGACCTGGCGAGCGATCCAGCGCTCACCGATGGAACGCTGGACGCGCGGATCACGAGCGACATGCTGCTGCTGGCGACCGAAATCGCCGCCTCGGCACTCAAGCGGGAGGAAAGCCGAGGCGGTCACTACCGCGCGGACTTCCCCGATTCCGATCCGGCACTTGCGCACAAGCACCAGCTCATCACGCAAACCGACCACGTATCGAATCGCTCGTTCGGTTCGCTTTCCGGCGCATGGAGCGCTGCCGCTCGGCCATAGCGGCAGACAAACATCACCTCAGCGGCTGGATTCCGGCTCCATGCCGAGCTGCCAACGCAGGAAGCTCCACTGGTCGACGGCCTCGTCCACCCGCCGAGCGGTTGACTTGCCTGCGCCGTGACCCGCCCCGACCTCGGTGCGCAGGAGGATCGGCCGGTCAGGCCGCTCGCCCACGACGTCTTGCAGGAGCGCTGTCATCTTTCGGGCGTGCAGCGGGTCCACACGACTGTCGGACTCCGCCGCCGTGAACAGCACGGCCGGATACTCCACGCCCTCGCGCACGTTGTGGTACGGCGAGTATCGGTAAATCCACTCGAATTGTTCGGGGTCGTCAGCCGAGCCATACTCCGGCACCCATAGCCGTCCGATGAGAAATCGGTGGAACCGCAGCATGTCGAGCAGAGGCACGCTACACCAGACCGCCTGGAACAGGTCCGGCCGCTGGGTCAACGCCGCGCCGACAAGCAGGCCACCGTTGCTTCCGCCACCGATGGCGAGTTGTTTCGGCGTGGTGTAGCCGTGCTCGACCAGCCACTCCGCCGAGGCGATGAAATCGTCGAACACGTTCTGCTTGTGCTCGAGCATGCCGTCCCGGTGCCAGCGCTCGCCGAACTCGTACCCACCGCGGAGACCCGGCCCGGCGATCACCCCACCGTCAGCGAGAAACGCCGGTATCGCAGGATAGAACTGGGCGCCGCGCGTGATCGCGAAGCCACCATACCCCGTGAGAAACGCGGGCGCCGGTTGAGAGCGGTCGAGGTCACGGCGATGGGCAATCGCCATCGGAACCTTCGTGCCGTCCTTCGAGGTTACCCAGACCTGCTCGGTGACGACGTCGTCAGGGCCGATCTCTCCAGGCAGCTCGACCTGTCTGATCGGTGCGGGCATCATGCTGTCAACATCGACCAGATGGATCATCGGCGGCTGGAGGAACCCCTCGAAACCGAAGAGCACCCGACGCGAGTCGGCGTCACCGACGGTGGAGAAGAGCTGGCCCATCACAGGCAGCGGCACCTTTCCGAGCCGGTGCCCGGAGAGGTCATAGACCGGCAGCACGCCCCTCCCCTGCTCCAGCCCCTGGACCACGACACGATCGAGCGCGATCACCGCGTCCTCGATCACCAGATCCTCCTGCTCGGGCAGGAGCACCTCCGGCAACGCTTCCAGATTCGATGGGTCGAGCAATACGATGCTGCCGTTCGGCGCGTCGCGGTCGGTGTGGATCACGATCCGCCCGCCGATATCACCGATCGGCACGCTCTTCGCGCCCATGAGCGACGTCACCGGCAGGAACTCCCCGCCGTCGCCGCTGACGTCCGCCACGTACTGCGACGTCTCCGACCAGCCGTGGCTCAGAATGGCGGTGAGCCAGCGACCGCTGGAGTCAAGATGGAGCGACAGGTGGTCCTGCGGGCCCGTCCGGTCCACGAACACCGGCCGGTCGGCGTCAACCGGCGTTCCGAGCGCGTGGAACCACGCCGATGGGTGGTAGACCTCCTCGCCGGCCGGCACGGTGCCCGGCGTCGGGTACCGGGTGTAGAAGAACCCGCTGCAATCTGGCAGCCACGCGACGGATGAGGCCCGCGTGTGCGGGATGTGCTCGCTCAGGTCCTCGCCTGTGTCGACGTCGCGCACCCGGAGCGTGCTACGCTCGGATCCGTTCAGTGACACTCCGTACGCGACGTAACGGCCGTCCTTCGACGGGTACCACCAGTCGATCGCGAGCTGTCCGTCCGCACGCTCCGCTACTGGATCGAAGACGACCCGGGTTTCAGCGCCATCCCAAAGCATCAGCAGGCGCTGGTCCCGGCCACCGCCCGAGAGCAGGTAGAACACCTTCGCCGCACCGGCGGGCCTTGCCTGGACCACCGTTTCGACGTCGTACCACGGGGCAAGCCGCTGGCGAAGCTTGTCGCGTCCGGGGATGGCGTCGAGCGCCGCGCGGGTTCGCGCGTACTCCTGCTCGATCCACTGGCGCACCTCGGGAGCGTCGCCGTCCTCCAGCCAGCGATACGGATCCGCCACCTCGATGCCATGCAGTGTCTCGATGACTCCAGATGCTGTCTGTTTCATTTCCGGTCCTTCTCCTGATCCCGAATGATCCCGCCGATGACGCGTCGACTGTCCGGCGCCGTGCCATCGGCAGGTCGTGGTATGGTCTTGCCGGCGGCGCCCTCGCCGCAACGCCGGCCCATTCCGTTGCCGTGCAAGAAGACGCGACGCGGAGATCCCTGTCTCACAGCGTCGCGGGGGACACCTTCGATGCGATCCACAATGCATCCATGCCACCGCATCCCGCGTACATATGAGCAGTCGACCACCACCGGCGACCAGGAGCCGCGTACAGGAAGGCGAGGCTCGTGACCTCCGATGAGATGCGATTCGGCGGAGCGCTCGCCAAGGCCGACGATTCGGACTTGTGCTCAATGGCGGCGTCCGGCGATGGCCGTGCGCTGGAGGAACTGTACGACCGCTATGCAAGAGTCGTCATGTCATTCTCCGTCCGCATGTTGTCCGAACCAGCCGCCGCGGAGGAGCTCACGCAGGAGGTCTTCTTCCGCGCCTGGAAGCAGGCCGGCAACTACTCGTCGGACCGCGGCTCGTTCGTGACATGGCTCCTGAGCATCACGCACAACATGGCCATCGACGAGCTCCGGAAGCGCCAGCGGCGACCGCAACGAGCCGACCTCGAAGATCCGGTCGCGAGGCTGGCGATGGTAGAGGACGGTGACCGCTCGGTCGAGGAACACGCCTGGCTGGGCGCGCTTCGAGACGAGGTCGCCGACGCGCTGACCACCCTGCCGGAGACGCAGCGGCAACCTATCGAGCTTGCCTACTTCAAGGGGCTCACGCAGCGCGAGGTCGCCGAGATGCTGGACGTGCCATTGGGAACGATCAAGACGCGCATGCGCCTCGGAATGCGGAAGCTCCGAGAGCAGATGGAAGAACGAAAGGTGGAGATGGCGTGAACGACCATCGTCACGTTTCACCGCAACCACAACCCAACTGGACATGCGACCACGTCCGCGAAGAGCTCGAGGGCTGGGCGCTCGGCGCGCTGGACGCTGCCGAAACCCGCGCGGTGGAGCGGCACCTTGCCTTCTGTGCGGAGTGCCGCGGCGAGGGGGTGGCGATCCGTGACATCGCCTCGCTGCTTCCCCTGTCGCTCGCACCGGTGAACCCCTCCGCGGCAGCGAAGCGGAGCCTCATGCTGCGAATCGCGGAGGAGCAGATGGGCGCGGCCGGCATTGCCGAGCCGCCGCAGGGCTCGTCGGCGGGGCCGTCCGCTCAGGAACAGCCGTCTGGCCGAACGTCCTATAACTGGAGCCAGCTGCTTGTCGCTCCGCTCGCGATTGCGCTCCTGGTCATGACCCTGTGGTCGTTCGAGCTCAAGGATCAGGTGAACGATCAGGGAGGCGGCGATGGCCGGTCGAGCGCGCTCACGGCCCTGCTGCCGGACGGCTTCCAGACCTTCTCAATGCACTCCGAGTGCGCCAAGTGCCAATCAACAGGCAAGCTGCTGGCCGATCCGGAAAAGGCGGACGCACTGATGGTGGCGTGGAACCTCGACCCAACCCAGGTCCACCAGGTCTGGTGCGAGGAGGGCGATGGCTCCCGGGTCCTCGTGGCCAGCCTCCAGGTCGGCGAGGACGGCGAGGTGGTGCAGCCGCTGGTGTTCGACCAGCCGATCTCCGGATACGCTCGCATCTATGTCATGAGCAGGAACGGCGACAAGGTTGAGATCAAGATGGGCATGACCGGCTCCGACATCTCATCCCCGTCACCCAACGGCACCGAGCACTCCTGAGGTACAGCGGCGAACGACCGGTCTCCGCGCGTTTGCAGGCGGGCAACACTGACGGCTATAGTCAACCCGTCAGTTTGCCCGCCATTTCGTGGACCGGGCGACCCCAGGGGGGTACAGCAGCGGATGACGGCAGTTTCCAGGGAACAACTTCCAACAGTCGCCTCAGGCGTCTCCGAACGCACGCAGTCGTTCTCCGCGCAGCGTGATGACGCAGCGATGCTTGCCGACGTGAGCGAGCCTCCCATCGCGTCCATCTCGGTCCTGATTCCGGTGATGAACGAGGAGGGCAACCTCGACGAGCTCTACCAGCGCCTCTCGGAGGAGCTGGAGCGCATCGCGCTTCCCTGGGAGATCGTGTTCGTCGACGATGGCTCCGAGGACGCGACGTGGGAGATCGTCACGCGGCTCAGCGAGTCTGACCCGCGTGTCGTCGGGGTTCGCCACCGGCGAAATTTCGGCAAGGCGCGCGCTCTCGCAAACGGGTTCCGGATCGTGCGCGGGGACGTGGTGGTCACCATGGACGGCGACCTCCAGGACGATCCGGCCGAGCTGCCGAATTTTCTCAGCAAGCTCGACGAGGGCTATGACCTTGTCTCCGGCTGGAAGCAGCGCCGCAAGGACCCTCTCGGCAAGACGGCGCCCAGCAAACTGTTCAACTGGACGGTGCGCAAGAGCTCTGGCGTGCCGCTCCACGACTTCAACTGCGGGTTCAAGGCCTACCGGCACGACGTGACACAGTCCATCCGCCTCTACGGCGAGCTGCACCGGTTCACGCCGGTACTGGCGAACGCCGAGGGGTTCCGGATCGCCGAGCTCCCGGTCAAGCACCACGCGCGGAAGTGGGGATCCTCCAAATATGGCTGGTCCCGGTTGACGAAGGGCTTCCTGGACCTGTTCACGGTCATTTTCCTGACCCAGTACCGGCAACGGCCGATGCATCTCTTCGGACTGCCCGGACTCCTCTCGATGCTGCTCGGCGTGCTCGCCGGCATCTGGCTGGTTATCGAGAAGTTCGCGTTCAACGAGGCGATCGGCACCCGGCCGCTGCTTATGCTCTCCGTGCTGCTCGTGGTGATCGGCGCACAGTTCTTCGGCCTCGGCCTGCTCGGCGAGTTCCTCGCTCACGGCTCACATGTTGCGAGCGAGCCGGACCAGCTGCCGCTGCGCGAGACAGTGGGCCTTTCCCGTCGACCGGCCCTGACCGGGACGTCCCGCGCGTGACAGACACGCGCCACGCCGATCCGACCACACCTGTCCAGGAACGGCGAGGCGCTTTCGGGCGGCTGCTCGCCGTGCCGACGAGCGCCATCTTCGTCATCAGCCTCGTGCTCGCCGTCGGCGTGCTCTACCTCACCGGCGTGCTCGACGGTGTTGTCGACGCCGTCAGCGAGGCCGACATCGTCCTGCTGACGCTCGCCGCGCCGATCTACCTCGCCAGTCTCTGGGTTCTTGCCTACCGCTGGCACATGCTGGTTGGCATGGCCGGCGGGTCGTCCAACCTGCCCAAGGCGGCGGAGGCATTCCTCACCTCCGTGATCATCAACTACGCCGCGCCGGTCGGTCTCGCCGTGCCGTCGCGGGCCGCGCTCACCAAACGGGCGCTGGGGCTCGACGCCAACCAGACCGGTACCATCGCCCTATGGGAGATCGGGTTCGATGTGGCGGTGCTCGGCACCGGCGGGCTGGTGTGGATCCTGATCGCCGATGGCGCTCCCACAGCGGTCAAAGACGAGATCGCGGCGTCATCGACCTCATACCTGCTCGCCGGCGTTGCGCTCGCCATACTGATCGTCGCGGTCGGCGTCCTCGCGCTCCGTCGACCAGGACTCCGCCGCAAGTTGACGGAGATGGGGCGAACGATCATTGCCGCCCCGAGCCGTCGACCGGCGGATGCCGCGCGCACGCTGATCGTGTCGATCGTCTATTGGGCCATGCAGGGTGTGGTGCTGTGGATGCTGATCACCGCGCTCGGCGTGAGCGTCTCGGCACCGTTCGTGCTTGGGTTCACATCGGTGCCGATCCTGGTGGGCATGTTGAGCCCAATCCCGGGTGGTGCCGCCGTGCGCGAGGGTCTGATGTACGTCGTCGCGCGGCTCTCCGGTCTCGGCGCGGAAGCTGACGCAATCCTCGCCGCCGCGCTGATCTATCGCTTTGCACTCTTCGCCGCGATCCCGATACTCTTCGGGCTGAACCGGATCTGGCTGAACTCCCAGCCGAAGGTCGCAACTGACATACCTGACACGATCGACGATGAAAGGACCTCGAGCGGATGAGCATCAGCGAAACCTATTTGTACACGCCCCCGAAGGACGTGGACACCAGCAATTTCGCGAAGCACACCAACCCGAACCCGATCCAGAAGGCGCTGATCGACCGGTTCCACGCGAAGATTACCGGGATCGTGACGGACCTTCAGCCGCAGACGGTCCTCGACGCCGGGTGCGGCGAGGGCTTCACCGCCGAGATCTTCCTGCGGGCCATGCCGGCGCTCGATCTCACGGGCTTCGACCCCCACGAGCCGTCGGTCCAGCTTGCGCAGCAGCGCAACCCGCGAGCGACGTTCCTCGTCGGTGACATCTACAACATCCCCTTTGACGACGACAGCTTCGACGTGGTGGGCTGCTTCGAGGTGCTGGAGCACCTGCACGACGCGCCCCGAGCGCTCTCCGAGCTCGCTCGCGTGGCTCGCAGGGCGGTTGTACTGAGCGTGCCGCACGAGCCGTTCTTCTGCCTCTCGAACGCCGCGCGTGGCAAGAACCTCGACGTCACGCCGAAGGGGAGCGACCCTGACCACCGCAACTTCTGGTCCCGCGAGGCGTTCGGACGCTTCGTCGATCAGGAGATGGATGTCGTGCAGCTCACCGGATCGCTCCCCTGGACCATCTGCGTCGCCCAACCACGCAAGGGCTGATACCAGGTTCACCTGATAGCCTCAAAGTGTCATTTCGAGCCACGCACACGCTTCAGCGAGGGTGGAGTGGAGAAATCGCGTCGTGGCGAGCGGATTCGCGATTTCTCCAACTCGTACCCTTCGGGTACTCCGGTCGAAATGACATGCGTCTCCCTTCCCTGAGCGCGCTGATCATTTTGGTGCACCCTGGCCCTTCCAGCGGTATGCCTACACGTAACGGCCGGAGCCGCCACGCCAGCCGACGATGCGCAACGCGCACGGCAGCACGCTGAACTCGGCGGGCAAGGTCGCGCTGATCTCACCGTCGAGCTGAACGGCGGTACCCTCCGGTCCGTCGATACGAGCCGATCGCACCCGGTGGAACGCCACCTTCCGGTGCCGCCCGTGCCACCCGAGATATATCGCGGGCATCAGGCCCAGCGTCTCGAGTCGCGTCAGGTCACCCCCGATACACACGTCAAGCCATCCGTCTGTTGGGTCCGCATGCGGGCAAATCTTCATGCCTCCGGCAAAGTACCGCCCATTGGCCACGGCAATGAGCAGCGACCGTGAGGCAATCTCCCGATCATCGAGCCGCAAGGTGTATTCACGATTGGCGTAGCGGCTCAGCTCGACGAGCGCCTGCGCGATGTACCCAGCCTTGCCGTGTGCCAGCCCACCGCGCTTTCGGTTCACCGCCTGCGCCACGGTGGTGTCCAGCCCGACACCACCGACATTGAAGAAATACCGGTCGTTGCAGAGACCGACGTCGATCTGACCCGTGTCCTCATCCCAGGCGGCGCGAGCCGCACTCGCGGGATTCGAAGGCAGACCCAACCCTCGGGCGAGATCGTTCCCGCCACCGACCGGTACGATGCCCACCGGCGGGCGCGTGCCGGCGCGCATCACGCCGTTGAGCACCTCATGGACGGTGCCATCACCGCCAACGGCCATGATCGGCCCCGCACCGGCATCCGCGGCCGCCCTCGCGATCTCCTCGGCATCGCCTGGACCAGTCGTTTCGACGATCCTGGCCGGTCCGCGGAACGCCCCGGCGATTGTCGATACCGCGCGCACGGCCCGTCCGTTCCCAGCGGCCGGATTGACGATAAAGAGTGGCTCTGTTCGCTGCATGCGCTCGCACCTGGATTGCGTTCGACCGGTCGGATCCGATGGCGCATCATACACCGGCTGGCCCGCGATCACCCCCGTGCCCCTGCACGGATCGGGCGATCGCCGATGCCGTACACTCAGGCATATCAGCGGAGGACATCGACACCGTGTCAGCATCGAACCCCAGGGATCCCTCCACGACACCACTCGGCGGCAGCTCGCGGCGGCAAAGCCGTCGCGACCACTTCGCGAGGAACTGGACCGGCTACGTCCCGATGGTGCGGGTGTGCCCGAAATGTGGCACCGAAAACCAGCAGCACAACCGATTTTGCATCGGGTGCGCGGCGAATATCGCCGATGTGCGCACGTCGCCATCGATGGATCCCCACAGCGGTGTCCGCGCGATGGAGGAACGGATCCGCAAGGAGTCCGACGAGGCGCGCCGGAGCCGCCAGTTCGCGCCCGATGCGGGTACCGGCCTCATCATCACCGGTGTGGTACTCCTGCTGGTCGCGACCGTCTTTCAAATCCCAACGCCGCTGCGGCTGGCGACGTGGCTTGCCGGGCTGCTCTCGACCGCCGCCGGGCTCTATCGAATGCGTTTTGACGGCGACGCCATCCGGAGAACCGGGTTCATCCTCGCCGCCTCCGCGATCGGCCTCGTCGCGCTGGTGGTGACGCGAGGCAACCCACCGACAGAGCCGGCGGTCCTCACCGCTACGTCCGAGCCCACCAGGACGGTCGTTGCCGTCGCATCCCCGGTCGCCACGCCGGGCACCCGAGCCATCGATGGTGATGTGCTGGCCTATCTCGGAGACGCCGCTCACTCGGGCGAGATGACTGGTCCCCCGCCAGCGGATAACCCGGCGCTTGCCTGGCGGTTCGACACCGGCAGCGAGATTCTCGCCTCGCCGGTCGTCGCCGACGGCACCGTCTTCGTCGCGAACCGAGGTGGTTACCTCTACGCCGTGGATGCGGCGAGCGGACAGCAGCGCTGGCGCCTCGAAGTCGGGCAGTACGTGCAGCGCACGACGCCAACGTATCGCGACGGCACGCTGTACCTCGTCGCCGGCTTCGACACGCTCGCGGTCGACGCGGACACCGGCGAGATCGTGTGGAAAACCACGATCCGGTACGCAGGAACCGCCTCGCCAACGGTGGCGGGCGGCGCCGTCTACATCGTGAGTCAGGAGGGATGGCTCTACGCGCTCTCGGCGAAGGACGGGTCCGAGCTGTGGAAGACCGCCACGGACGGCATCAGCTTCGGCAGCCCGAGCGTCGGCGGTGGCCGTCTCGTCGTCGGCACGGACAGCGGTCGCGTGGTGGGGATGAATCCGGAGACAGGGCGCCAGGCATGGCGTCGCGATCTCGATGCCTCGGTGTACACGACACCGGTCATCACCGGAGACATGGTGTGGATCGTCACTGCCGACGGGCAGCTCCACGGTCTCGGTCTCGAGGATGGTGGGGATCGTGTCACCCTGGAAACGACGTCCGAGCTCACCGTGACCGCCGCAGACGGATCGGTGTACGTGCCCTCCAGCGACGGTGGTCTCTACGCCTTCGACCAGGCATCGGGCGCTGTGCGGTGGTTCGCGTCCGCCGGCGGCCCCGTCAAGGCGGGCCCGGTGCGGGCAGGGTCGCAGATCGTGATCGCCGGCGGCAATCGCATCGCCGGCATCGATGCCGCCTCGGGAGACCAGCTGTGGTACTACCTCGCCGGCGACGCCGTCGAGGCGCCGCCAGCGATCGTATCCGGATACGTCTTCTTCGGCGCGCGCGACGGCGTCCTGTATGCCGTCACCGATGCGCAGTAGGTCCGAATCCGACCAACGACCAGCTCACATGGACTGGCCCGGGCCCCACGCGTTCGTCCACACTCGGTGTTACGCGATTGCGGCGACCTCGCGCATCGCCTCGGCGGCGGCTTCGATCGTGAGGGCGACGTCGTCTTCGCTGTGGGAGGACGACAGGAACAGCGCTTCGTACCGTGATGGCGCGAGGTAGACGCCGCGCTTCAGCAGCCCCTGGAAGAACGCGGTGTACCGGCCACCATCGTCCACCGCTGACTGCTCGTAGTTGGTCACCGGGGCATCCTTGAAAAAGATGCCGGCCATCGTGCCGACGTTGCTCGCCTGAACGGGCACGCCCGCCTCGCTCGCGGCCGAGCGCAGTCCCGCGACGAGCTGGTTCGCTCGGTCCGCGGCGAACGCCCAGACGCCCTCCTCACCAAGCACCTCGAGCGTTGAGATGCCGGCCGCGGTCGCGACGGGGTTGCCGGAGAGCGTACCCGCCTGATACATCGAGCCGGCCGGGGCGACATGCTCCATGATCTCGCGCTTGCCGGCGTAGGCAGCCAGCGGGAACCCGCCGCCAACCACCTTGCCGAACGTGACGATATCCGGTTCAACGCCGTACCGCTCAACAGCACCGCCCGGCGCCACCCTGAAGCCCGTCATGACCTCGTCGAACATCAGCAGCGCGCCGTGCTTGCGCGTGATCTCCCGTAGCCCCTCAAGGAAGCCGTCCTGCGGCGGGACCATGCCCATGTTGCCGGCCACCGGCTCGACGATCACCGTGGCGATCTCGTCGCCGTGCTCGTCGAAGAGCGCCTGGACGCTGCCGAGATCGTTGTAGGAAGCCACGAGGGTGTCCTGCGTCGCGCCCTTCGGCACACCGGGGCTGTCCGGGAGGCCGAGCGTCGCCACACCGCTGCCAGCCTGAACCAGCAGCATGTCACCGTGCCCGTGGTAGCAGCCGGCGAACTTGACGATCTTGTCACGCCCGGTGGCCGCACGGGCGAGCCGTAGCGCGCTCATCGTCGCCTCGGTGCCGGAGGAAACGAGGCGCACCATGTCGACCGACGGCACGCGGCTGACGATGAGCTCGGCGAGGCGCGTCTCCGCGACGGTCGGTGCGCCGAAGCTCGTGCCCTTGCGAAGTGCCTCGGTCGTCGCTTCGACCACCTTCGGATGCGCGTGGCCGAGAATCAGCGGGCCCCAGGACAGCACGTAGTCGATGAAGGTGTTGCCATCCAGATCCGTGAAGCGGCTACCCGAGCCGGATTCAACGAACACAGGCGTGCCGCCCACGGCGCGAAACGCCCGCACCGGGCTGTTCACGCCACCGGGCATCACTCGCTGCGCATCGGCATAGGCCTTCGCGGACCGGGTGAAATCGGGCATGGTGAGCGTCGATGATGGTGTCCTGGACGACATTGCACTCCCCTGGATGAATCGATTACGTGATCGCGAAACGCCGGACGATATCAGGAGCGGTCCGCGTCCGGCTCGATGCCGAACGTCCCGAGCACGCTGCGGATGTCCTCGCTGGATGGCGCCGATCGCAAGGACTGAACGGGCTCGTGCATCAACGTGTTGGTCAGCGCCTTCGCCATCGCCCGGACAACGTTCTGGTCGCGCTCGGAAAGGTGCCCGAGCCGGCGCAGGGCGCGTTCGACCTCGCGGTCACGGACGTCGTCTGCCCGGTGCCGGAGCCTGGCGATGGCCTCCGATGCTCGCCTGCTGTGCGTCCAGTCGATGTACTGATCAGTGGCATGGTCGACGAGCTGCTCGACCTTGTTCATCTCGTGGCTGTAGCGCTGCCGAGACTCGCTCGCCACGGACTCGAGATCGTCGACGTCCCGCGCCTCGACGTTCGCGACATACCCGCATGCCGAGTCGACGACTCGCGGCACGCCAAGATCGATCAGCAGCAGCGGCGTCGCGCGGCCCTGAAGCATGTCCGGCACGATTACGGGCTCGTCGGTCAGAATCGCCGTGATCACGATGTCGCTCACGGCGACTACCGCCTCGAGCTGGTCGAACGGACGCGCCTCGGCACCGAGCTGGTCGGCCAGAGCTTCGGCCTTCGACAGCGACCGATTGACAATCGTGAGCTTTCTCACGCCCCTGGCCGCCAGCACCCGTGCCGCGATCGACGCCATCTTGCCAGCGCCAACGATGGTGACGTGCAGGTCATCGATGTCGGGTCGCTCTCTGGCCGCAAGCGCGGCGGCCGCGTGGCTGACCGAGAGGTTGTTCCGCGCGATACCGGTATCGGTGCGGGCGCGCTTGCCGACCTTGAGCGCGTCCGTGGCGAGACGCTGAAGGTATGGGCCGACACTCCCTGCCTCCCGGGCCGCATCGAGCGCGTCACGGATCTGGGACAGGATTTGCGGCTCGCCGAGCACGATCGAGTCGAGCCCACTGGCGACGCGAAAGAAGTGCCTTATCGCGCTGGCATCGGTGTGGACGTACGACATGTCGCTCAGCACGTGCGCAGGCACATTGTGGTAGCGGCTGAGGAAATCGAACACCCGGTCACGCCCCGAAGCCGGGTCATCGGACACCACGTACAGCTCCGTGCGGTTGCACGTGGAGACAATGAAGCCCTCATCCACACGCTCGCTCAGCGCGTGAAGTCCATCAGCGAGCGTCTGTCCAGTGAACGACATTCGCTCACGGAGATCGACAGACGCGCACTCGTGGTTGGATCCGACTATGACGATCGATGGTGTTGACAAGGTGGTGTTCGCCGTGGGTGCATCGCGAATGGCGGATCGCTGGCCTGGGACCGGCGCGTCCGCGCCTCTGCTCATACGACCGATAGTTTACCGCACGACGGCAACCCTACCCCGCCCGATCGCGCGGTCATGCCCGAGCCGATGGGGTGTTTTGCAGGAATCCGGATTGGCTCATATAGTGCCCGTAACAGAGCGACTATCACTGGCGCGACCCCGTTCGTCGCCTCCACCGGGAGAACCCAGGCATGCCGACGCGCACCATTCTGGACGACTATCAGCAGGAATTCGCCGCCTCACAGAAAATGTTCGAGCGGTCCAACAAGGTGATCGTCGGTGGCATCACCCACGACGGACGATACCTGAAGCCGTTCCCACCATTCGTTGCCGCGGCGAAGGGATCCCACAAGACGTCTGTGGATGGCCGCGACCTGATCGACTACGCCGTCGGCCATGGCTCGCTGATCTTCGGACATGCGAACCCGGAGATCACTGAGGCGCTCCAGAACCAGGCCGCCGAGGGCACGCATCACGGTGCCGGCCACGAGGGCGAGGTTCGCTGGGCCGAGCAGATCGTCAAGCTGATCCCGTCCGCCGAGCTGGTGCGCTTCACTGCCTCCGGCACCGAAGCAACCCTGCTGGCGATGCGCATCGCCCGCGGGTACACGCAGAAGACAACGATCCTCAAGTTCGAGGGGCATTTCCACGGCTGGCAGGACTACGCGCTCAAGGGCGAGAAGCCGCCGTTCGAAAACGTCACGGTCCCGGGAATCCCGGCCGAGACGCTCGGCACGGTCTCAGTGATCCCATCCAACGATCTCGCCATGCTGGAAGAACGTCTCGTGCAGGGCGACGTTGCCGGCGTGATCCTGGAGCCGAGCGGCGCGTCATGGGCGACCATCCCGCTCAAGGATGAGTTCCTGCAAGGCGTGCGTGACCTGACGAAGAAGCACGGGGTCGTGTTGATCTTCGACGAGGTCATCACCGGTTTCCGCTGGTCGCCAGGCGGCGCGCAGCAGCGCTTCGGCGTCATGCCCGATCTCACCACGATGGCGAAGATCGTGGCGGGTGGCATGCCGGGCGGCGCGGTCGCCGGGCAGCGCGAGATCATGGAGACCATGCTGTTCAAGGACGAAGCCGGCTGGAACGCCAATCGCCGTGTCCCGCAGGCCGGCACCTACAACGCGAACCCGCTGGCCGCGGCGGCCGGCTACACCTGCCTCGTCAAGGTCGACGACCAGACCATCCATGACTACTGCGACGGACATGCCGCCACGCTGCGCTCCGGGCTCAACCGCGTGCTGAACAAGTACGACGCGCCGGGGTTTGCCTGGGGCGAGAGCTCCGTGTTCCACGTGGCGCTGGATGCGACCTGCACCAACCGCCCGGACGGCGACCTCCACACGCCGGACGGCGTCGACACCGAGGTGCTCAAGAAGAGCGGTGGCACCGCGTTGAGCATGACGCTCGAGCTCGGCATGCTGGTGGAGGGCGTGCACATGTTCCACGCCGGCGGGTTCATCTGCACCGAGCACGACTCGCAGGACATCGAGGCGACCATCGCGGCGTTCGACCGCGTCATCGGCCGGATGAAGGATGAGGGGCTCTTCTCGTAAGCGAGAATCTGCAGACATGACCACGCCTCTGCCGCGATCGCGGCAGAGGCGTGGTCATGTCGCGTTCATGCACGCTTCGCAGTCAGTCGTGATCCCTCGACCATTCGCGCTTGAGGTGTTCCCAATCCGCGTCGGTGTCCACGTCGCAGGGCGGGCCGTCGGCGTCCACGGCCATCACCTCGACGAGGTCACCAAGCGCGCTCAGAACCTCCCTGCCGCCAGTATCCGCTTCGAGGCGGGCGAGCTCGGTGAACGCGCTTCGATCGAACAGCACCGGATGCCCGCGACCGCCGCGGTACTGCGTGACGACGGCCGGCGCGCGGGTGGCCCGCCACCGATCCACCACGCCACCGATCACGTCGGGCTCGATCTGCGGCATGTCGGCGAGCAGCATTACTACGGCATCGACCGTCGATGGCATCGCGCGAACACCTGCCGCCATCGACGCGCCCTGCCCTTCCGCGAAATGCGGGTTGAAGACCCGGTACACCGGGTAGTTGCGCAGCTCCAGCTCGATCTCCGAGGCGTGGGAACCGATCACGACAACGACGCCATCGATGGGCGCGGCGAGCGCGGCCTCCACGACATGCGCGACCAGCGGCTTGCCGTCCAGCTCAAGCAGCTGTTTCGGCCGCCCGAGCCGGCTCGACGTCCCCGCAGCCAGGACGAGGGCAAACACACGCTGCTCATTCACCACGTATCGCACCCTTGATCGCGGAGAGGCTCTGCCCGTCCCGCCCGTGCGTCACGGCAATGATCTCGGCAAGAATGCTGATCGCCATCTGTTCCGGGGTCGATCCACCGATATTCAGCCCTATGGGACCATGGATGCGGGCGATTTGCTCGTCGCAGACGCCGGCAGCGTTCAGCCGCTCACGGCGCTCCTCGTTGGTCTTGCGGCTGCCGACGGCGCCGATGTAGCGGGCGTCGGTCTTCAGCGCACCGAGAAGCGCCGGCTCGTCGAACTTCGGATCGTGCGAAAGGATCGCGATCGCCGTCACCGGTGTGATCGTGAGTTGCTCGTACGCCTCGTCCGGCCACGCCACCAGGAGCTGATCGGTATCAGGGAATCGATCCCGCGTGGCCAGGGCACGACGGGCGTCGGTCACCACGACCCGATAGCCCAGCTTGCGGGCAAACCAGTCGAGCGCCTGGGCGGCGTGCACCGCCCCGAAGATGATCAGCTGCGGCTTCGGCTCGAACACGTCAAGGAATACCCGCGTGTCGTCACCCATCGCAAGCAGACCAGAGGCCGGATTCTGGCCGCTGGCCGCGATCGTCTTCCGGACCGATCGGTTCAGGTCATCGCTGCCGAGCGTTCCCCGCACGAGCTCCGGGGCGAACAGCGCCTTCTTGCCAATCTGCTCGCCCTCGACGACCGTCGCGACGAGCGCGACCTGCCCCTCGCTCGCCAGCCGCCGTGCCTCGTCGTAGATCGCGCCTGCTCCGTGCGCCTCCGTCATGACCCGCCTTCCATGGGTTCGATGTACACCTCGATGGTGCCCCCGCAGGAGAGGCCGACATCCCACGCCATTTCGTCGGAGATGCCGTATTCCACCAGGCGCGGCGCGTTGTGCTTGAGCACCTGCTGCGCCTCCAGCACGACCGCGGTTTCAACGCAGCCGCCGCTCACCGAGCCAGCGAGCTGCCCCTTCGACGTCACCGCCATGCGCGCGCCGATCGGACGCGGCGCGGAGCCTATGACATTGACGACAGTGGCAAGCGCGACCTGCTTGCCTTCCTCACGCCACTTATCGACTTCTGGTGGCCATTCCGCCATCGTGACACCTCGCTATCGAGCAGCCACCCGTTGCGACGTCACCTTCCGGGCGCGTCGCCGCGGCGGCTGCTCATCCGACTCGCCGAGCAGCTCGGCCAGTGTTTCGAGACTTTTCAGATTGTGGACCGGCAGGAAGTGGTCGATGGACGGGAGCGCCGCGCGAATCCCCTGCGTCAGCGGCTGGTATCCCGGCGCGCCCAACAACGGGTTCAGCCAGATCAGGCGCCGGCAGGAGCGCTGGAGGCGCGCCATCTCGTCGCCGAGCAGATCAGGATCGCCGCGATCCCAGCCATCGCTGATCACCACCACCGTGGCTCCGGACCGAAGCACCCGGCGGCTCCACTCGTAGTTGAACGTCTTGATCGCCTCGCCGATGCGCGTGCCACCCGACCAGTCGTCCACTGAAGCGACCACGTCCTCGATCGCCTGGTCGACATCCCGCTTCCGCAGCTCGCGGGTGATGCGCGTCAGGCGAGTGCCGAATACGAACACCTCAACGGCGTCCAGGCCGTGCTCCAGCGCGTGCACGAAGCGCAGCAGCATGCGGGAGTAGCGGTCCATCGACCCGGAGATGTCGCAGATCAGCACCAGTGGGCGCATCCGGTGCTTGCGGCTGCGGTACTTGAGCTCCATCGGCACGCCGCCCTGCTTCATGGATTGCCGCAGGGTCCGGCGATAGTCGATGAAGTCGCCGCGGACGGCTCGACGCTTGCGACGGGTCTCGCGCGTGCTCAACCGCCAGGACATGTCCGCCATGATGCGCCGCGCCTCGGCGATCTCCTCGTCGGAGAACTGGGAGAAGTCCTTCTTGCGTAGCGCCTCGCGCGCGCTGAACAGCAGCACGTCCTCGGGCGGCGTCTCATAGTCCTCGGTGTCGCCGATATCGCCGCCCTCGTCCACACCCTCGATGGCGAGAACGCTGTGCTCCGACTCCTGAGACGAGCCCGGTTGACCCTTCTTCTTGTGCTCGTCGGGCTTGTCCCCCGGACGCGGCTTGCCGGCACGCTCCTCGTCGCTGGTCAGGTACTCCTCGAGCGGCATCATCCGCTCCTGAAGCAGGTCGTACCAGAACTGGTCGAACTCGGCCTTGAACACCGGAAGCTGCTCGGGACGCGTCACCAGCGTGGCGCGAGCGGCGTAGAAGACATCGTCATAGCGCGCCAGTGACACGCGATCGAGCGCATCGACGAACTCGAGGATCTGACCCGGCCCGACCGACATGCCGGCCTGGCGCAGCCTGCGTCCCAGCCGGAGCAGATTCGCGCGCACGGTGCCAGCATTGACCTCACGGTCTGCCGTCTGCCGGTTGTGTCGCTCGCTGTACTGGCTAAGTGGTTGGCTGTTTTGTGGCATCAAGTGCATCCGCGACCAGGCGCTGAGCGAGATCACCGCTCACCTTGTCAACATCCTCCTGGTACTTGAGGATCACGCCGAGCGTCTCCTCGACGACCTCGTCGGAAAGCTCCCTGCTGCCGAGCGCCTGCAGCGCCGCGGCCCAGTCGAGCGTCTCGGCCATGCCGGGCGACTTGAACAGGTCGACGTCCCGTAGCCCCTGCGTAAAGGTGCAGATCTGTGTCGCGAGCCGCTCGCTGGCCTCCGGCACCTTTGCCGAGAGAATCCGGAACTCCTTGTCGAAGTTCGGGAAGTCGATCCAGTGGTACAGGCAGCGGCGCTTCAGCGCGTCGTGGATCTCCCGCGTCCGGTTGGAAGTCAGGATGACGATGGGCACATGCTCTGCGCGCAGCGTGCCGAGCTCCGGAACCGTCACCTGGAAGTCGGAAAGCAGCTCCAGCAGGAACGCCTCCAGCTCCTGGTCGGCGCGGTCGACTTCGTCGATCAGCAGCACCGGCGCCTTGTCGTGCGCGACATCGATCGCCTGCAACAGCGGCCGCTTCAGCAGGAACTCCTCGCTGAACAGGTCCTTGCGAACCTCCTCGCGGTCGAGCCCGTGCGTCGCCTCCAGGGAGCGCAGGAACAGCATCTGGCGCGGGTAGTCCCACTCGTAGATCGCCGAGCTGGCATCGAGCCCCTCGTAGCACTGCAGACGAATCAGCGGGGTGTCGAGGATGTCCGCGAGCACCTTCGCGATCTCGGTCTTCCCGACACCGGCCTCACCCTCGAGCAGCAGCGGCTTCCGCATCGTGAGCGTGAGATACAGCGTGGTCGCCAACCCGCGGTCGGTGACGTAGTTCCTGGCCTGGAGCGCTTGCTCGAGCTCGTCGACCGACGCGAAGAGCTGTTGGGGAGACGCGCCGGCTATCTGGTCCCGTGACATGGTTTCCGTACTCAACAAAGCCCTCACTTTGGCACCCGGAGGTGTCGATTCGACAGATAACATCGCTACGTTCCAGTATCGGGCACCTGTCCACTGCTGGCCAGATTCAACACTACGCAGCCCTCGGTCAGGCTGGCCGATCGCGCACGGGACGCGACACGCGTGACGTTCCGTGCACGTAGACCGGCTCAAGCGTCGCAAGGTCGTCCGGATGGCCCGTTTCCAGGAGGTACCGTCCGAGCAGTGCCACCGATGCGATGCGAGCGTCCTGACCCGGATCAGCAAGCACAGGGACATCGGCGCTGTCCAGCGAGACGGCGAGCGATCGCGGCAGCTCGCCGACCACCGCCGCGACGCCGGCCTCAGGCAGAGCCGCGAGCAGCTCGTCGGGAGTGCCGTTCACCGGTGACGTCGCCTCATCGTCATCCAGATGGTCTGGACGGAAACACTGCCAGACCAGCCTGCCTCGCCCGGCCGGCAACGCGGCCGCCACGGCCACGCCAGCCTGCACCCACGGCTGCGCCGTCGCCACCAGCGTCGGCACGCCGACGATCGGCAGACGACCGCCGATCGCGAACCCCTTTGCGAGACTCATGCCAACACGCAGCCCGGTGAACGTGCCAGGTCCACTGGCTACCGCGATGGAGACGAGATCCGCCGGGGTAATGCCAACCGTTGCAAGCAGATCATGGACGCGCAGCGGCACCTGTGTGGTCTGCGCCCTCGCCGCCGGCCAGCTGCATGCATGCAGGTCCTCGTCCCGCAGCAAGGCGATCCCTGCTCGCTCGGAGGAGGTATCGATCGCCAGCATCCAGCCCGGATTGGGCGGCAAGGAGGCATCGTGTCGATGTAGGATGTAGGATGTTAACATTGAGTTCGCCAAGTTCCTTTGCAGTGACCGTAGGCTGGAAATCCCGGGCAGCACGCTCGACGACCCGGTCCACTTCAGTGAGGCTTGCGCGGCTACATGTGACCGACACATGCGAGACGATGCCGAGGGGTATCCGGACACAATGGGATGAGGATGGCAGACACAGGCAAGTCGGGCGTTGCGACCTTCCAGGGTCAATCCTTCAAGGTCGCCGAGCCGAAGCGTAACTGGAACATCCTGAGCAAGGATTGGGTGCTGTTCCTCCTCTTTGCAGGACCGAATCTCTTCCTGTTCAGCCTGTTTTCATATTGGCCGATGATCGAGAATATCCGGCTCAGCACCCAGCGCTGGGACATGCTGGCGCCCGTGCGACTCGGCGTCGGAACAGACAACTTCGAATACCTGCTCAAGGACAGCAAGTTCCACCAGGTCCTCTGGAACACACTCTACTTCACCATCGCCGCGGTGGGGCTCTCGCTGCTCCTCGGCCTGCTGGTCGCGCTTTTGCTCAACCAGCGATTGCGGTGGCGCAACGGCGCCCGCGCGATCGTGTTCGCGCCGTACATGCTTTCGGGCGCGGCGATCGGCATCGTCTGGGCGTACATCTTCGACCCTCGCTTCGGCATCCTCGCGGAAATCCTCGGCTGGTTCGGAATCGGCTCGCCCGACTGGCTGAACCGTCCTGAATGGGCCATGCCCGCGGTGATCATTGTCTATGTCTGGAAGAACCTCGGCTTCACCGCCGTGATCTTCCTCGCCGGCCTCCAGGCGATCCCGCAGGATCTCTACGACGCGGCGAAGATCGACGGCGCGAACGTCTGGTGGCGGTTCTGGTCCGTCACGCTGCCGATGCTTTCCCCGATCGCCTTCTTCCTCGTGGTCACATCGATCCTCAGTACCTTCCAGTCGTTCGACGTGATCCGCGTGATGACCCGCGGCGGTCCTGTCGACGCCACCAACACGCTCATCTACTACGTCTATGAGCAGGGTTTCATCGCCTTCAACGCTGGCCGGTCGGCAGCGGCGGCGCTCGTGATGTTCGTGCTGATGATGGGTGTCACGCTCATCCAGCTGAAGTTCTCGGAAAACAAGGTGCACTATGGGTAGTCTCTCGACACGACAGCAGGAAATGCTTCAGCGGATGCTGGGCTACCTCACCATGGCGTTCCTCGTCCTGGTCATCGGCATCCCGCTGTTCTGGATGATCTCGGGCTCGCTCAAGACCACGCAGGAGATCTACTCGACCAACACCGACTGGATCCCGAGGTCACCGCGCTGGGCAAACTACAAGGATGCCTGGCAGGCGGCCCCATTCGGGCAGTTCTACATCAACAGCATCTTCACCACGTTCGCAGGCGCCGCGCTGGAGATCATCAACGCGACCCTGACCGCCTACGCCCTTGCCTATCTGCGGTTCCCTGGCAAGAACCTGATCTTCGTGATCCTGCTCGCAGCGCTGATGATCCCCAATCAGGTCACGATCCTGCCGAACTACGTGTTCTTCGGCTCGACGATTTTCGATCTCTTCGGCGAGAGCTGGATCAACACCTACCAGGCGATCATCCTGCCGGGCGCATCGGTCGCCTTCGGCACGTTCATGCTGCGGCAGAGCTTCCTCGGTCTGCCGAGGGAGGTGATCGACGCCGCGAAGGTCGATGGCGCCACCCACCTGCGCATCCTCACCGGCATCGTGCTGCCGATGGCGAAACCCGTCATCGTGACCTTCGGCCTGATCTCCATCGTCAGCAAGTGGAACGACTACCTCTGGCCGCTCGTCATCACCAATACCGAGAACATGCGAACATTGACGGTCGGCATCTCTTACCTCTTCGATGCAGAAGGGAACAATGAATGGGGCGTCATCATGGCGGCCACATTCTTTGTGGTTTTCCCACTGCTGGTTGTCTTCATGTTTGCCCAGCGGTTCATCATCGACGGTCTGACCGCCGGTGCGACCAAGGGCTAGCGCCATCGCCGACGCTGGCGAGGCAACGCTACCGCGTGGTGCCGGTCTCGGCACCTGAGGAGGATTCACGCATGACGAGGACGAAGATCAACCGTCGTTCCATCATCAAGGGAGCTGCCGGCGCCGGCGCCGCAGCCGCGGTCGGCACGAGGGCCAGCAGCGCGTTCGCGGCGCCCGCCGTGATCCAGAGCGGTCCCGTCGAGGTCACCTGGTGGGCCTCGCAGAGCGGCGTGAACGGTGAGGCCGAGCAGGAGCTGGTCAAGCGGTTCAATGAATCCCAGACGGACGTGAAGGTCAACTACGAGTTCCAGGGCACTTACGAGGAGACGGCGCAGAAGCTGACCGCCGCCCTGCAGGCGCGCCAGGTTCCGGAAATCGCCACGCTGTCCGACGTATGGTGGTTCAAGTTCTATCTGAACCAGGCGATCGCCCCGCTCAGCGACTACGTCGAGGCCAATGGCGTTGAGGTCGACGATTACTTCGAGCCGCTGTGGAACGAAGGCGTGCGCCAGGACGTCCAGTACTGGATCCCGATGGCGCGCTCCACGCCGCTCTTCTACTACAACAAGGATGCCTTCGCCGAGGCGGGTGTCGACGAGAGCGTCGTCGCGAACTGGGACAGCTTCGTCGAGAACGCCGACGCGCTGATGGTCAAGGAAGGCGACAAGACCACACGGTACGCCTTCGGCCACCCGAACGCGGCGTCGTACAACGCCTGGCTGTTCCAGGGCGTGATCTGGCAGTACAAGGGCGCCTACAGCGACGAGGACTTCAACATCCTCATCGACGAGCCCGAAGGCGTCGAAGCGGGCAACTTCTTCCGCGCCTCGATCGAGGACGGCTGGGCGACAGCCACCGAGGATCACGTCAACGACTTCAACACGGGTCTGTTCACGGCGATCATGGCCTCCACCGGCTCGATGGGCGGCGTCCGGGACAACGCCACCTTCGAGTGGGGTACCGCGTTCCTGCCGGAGAAGTACCAGTTTGGCTGCCCGACCGGTGGCTCCGGGCTCTCCATTCTCGCTTCCGCCGAGGACGCGAAGAAGGAGGCGGCGTTCAAGTTCATCGAGTTCGCCACCTCGCCGGAGTCGCAGATCTACTGGTCACAGACCACCGGGTACATGTCGGTCCGGAAGTCGGCCGTCGATAGCGACGAAATGAAGACGTTCTACGAAGACTTCCCGCAGGCCAAGACGGCCATCGATCAACTGCCGAAGACGGCGCCACAGGACGAGGCGCGCGTGTTCATCCCGAACGGTGACCAGATCATCGGCAGCGGTCTCGAGCAGATCACCGTCAACATGGTCGACGCCGCCGACGCCTTCGCGGACGTCAAGGCGACGCTCGAGGAAGAGGCGCAGCCGGTCATCGAGCAGCTGAAGGCAGTCGAGGGGTAGGATCCCCGGCACGCAGGCCCGGCATCGGTTGTCTACCGATGTCGGGCCTGTTATATGTGTGACGGCGACATGTATCGCAAACCGAAATGACGGGAGCCGCCCTACCGGCGGTCTCTCGATACGCTCGTACAATGGAGTTCAGTACATGACCACGACTCGCATCAATCGTCGCTCCGTCATCAAGGGAGCCGCCGGCGCGGGCGCCGCAGCCGCGCTCGGCACGAAGGCCAGCAGCGTGTTCGCAGCGCCCGCCGTGATCCAGAGCGGCCCTCTCGAGGTCACCTGGTGGGCCTCGCAGAGCGGCACGAACGGCGACACCGAGCAGGAGCTCGTTGATCAGTTCAACGCGTCCCAGACGGATGTCAAGGTCGTCCGAGAGTTCCAGGGTACCTACGAGGAGACGGCGCAGAAGCTGACCGCCGCCTTGCAGGCGCGCCAGGTTCCCGCGATGGCGACTTTCTCGGAGATCTGGTGGTTCAAGTTCTACCTGAACCAGGCTCTTCAGCCGCTCAACGACTACATCGACGCCAATGGCACCGACACCGCCGACTACGTGGACTCGCTCTGGAACGAGGGGCGCCGCCAGGACCAGCAGTTCTGGGTACCGATGGCGCGCTCGACACCGCTCTTCTACTACAACAGGGATGCCTTCGCCGAGGCGGGCATCGACGAGAGCGTCGTTGGCAACTGGGATGACTTCGCGGAAGCAGCTCCATCTCTGGTCAAGAAGGACGGTGACCAGGTGAGCCAGTACGCGTTCGGCCATCCGAACGCTGCCGGGTACAGCTCCTGGTACTTCCAGTGCGTGATCTGGGCGTTCAACGGCGCCTACAGCGATGCCGACTTCAACATCAAGATGGCTGAGCCGGAGGGCATCGATGCCGGCAACTTCTTCCTGAAGTCGGTGCAGGATGGCTGGGCGTCAACGTCCGAGGACCACGTGGTCGACTTCCAGACCGGTCTCTTCGCGGCGATCATGACCTCCACAGGCTCGATGGGCGGTATCCGCGAGAACGCCAAGTTCGACTGGGGCACCGCGTTCATCCCGGAGAAGGAGACCTTCGGTTGCTGCACGGGCGGCTCCGGACTCTCCGTGCTCGCGGGTGCGGAGGACGCCAAGAAGGAGGCGGCCTTCAAGTTCATCGAGTTCGCCACCTCGCCGGAGTCGACCGCGTTCTGGTCACAGCGCACGGGCTACATGCCGGTCCGCAAGTCCGCGATCGAGAGCCCGGAAATGCAGAAGTTCTTCGATGAGAACCCGCAGGCCAAGACCGCCGTGGAGCAGCTTCCGAAGACCAAGCCACAGGACCCGGCCCGCATCTACATCCCGAACGGCAACGACATCATCGGCGGCGCGATCGACGAGGTGACGTTCACAAAGTCCGATCCGTCCGGACCGTTCGAGCAGGCGAAGGGCAGCCTCGAGGAGGAGGCCAAGCCGGTGATCGAGCAGCTGAAGGCGGTCGAGGGGTAGATCCCACAAGCACGACCCACGCACAGGCACTCGATGCAGAAACCGGGGATGGCGCAGCGCCATCCCCGGTTTTCACGTGCCTTGCCGGTTCCTCACGCGGGAATTGAATACGGTTCGTGCACTACGAGCCATCAACCGCTGCACGGCTTGAAATCGTAACCTCGCGGCTCTCGGCGTCACGATAGGCGATCGAGATGAGGATGTATCGATCCGGCAGCCAGTCCCCGGCCCGCTCGGGCCACTCCACCACGGTCACACCGTCGACCGGCGCAATCACCTCGTCCCAGCCGATATCTTCAAGTTGGTCCGGCTCATCGAGGCGATAGAGGTCAAGGTGGTACAGCGTCGCGCGGGAACCGTCGGCGAGCGTCGCGTTGTACTCCGACATCAACGTGAACGTCGGGCTCTGGATCGCGGCTTCGATGCCGAGCGCCGCGGCGATGCCCTGCGTCAGCGTCGTCTTCCCGGCACCGAGATCGCCGTGCAAAAGGACGACATCGCCGATGCGCAGGCTGGCACCGAGCTCGCGGCCCAACTCGCGCATGGATTCACCGCCGACGACCGTTCGCGCCTGGCTGGTGATCGAAGTCGACGTGCGCATTACCCCAGTTACTCCATCCAGGTGGTCACGTCATCGATCGCCTTCCGCACCCGCTCCGGTGCCGGAACAGCGGTGTAGCCGACGTAGACGAAGCCCAGCACCGTCGCTCGCTCGCTCAGCCCGAGGAACTCGCGAACCTGCGGCGTGTACGTGGCCCAGCCGGTGCGCCAGATCGCGCCGAGTCCGAGTGCCTCGGCGGCAAGCAGCATGTTCTGCGTCGCGGCGGCGGTCGCGCCGATCTCCTCGATCTCGAACACCTTCTCGCGGCTGTCCGGCTCCACGGCTACCGCGATCACGTACGGTGCCCGCAGCGGCTTCTGAGCCATCTTCGTGCGTGCCGCCTCCGCCATGACGGGGTCGTCCTCCCGCGCGGCGGCGGCCTCGCCCATCGCCTCTCCGAGGCGGTTCCGCGCATCGCCACGCAGCACGAAAAACCGCCAGGGCTCCGTGAGGAAGTGGTTCGGCGCCCACGTCGCCGCCTCGAGCATCGTCCTGATGAGCGCCTCGGGCGGTTCCTCCGGGGAGACCTTGCTGATGCTGCGCCGGTTCCGAAGCGCGGTGAGGAGGAACTCGTCTTCCATCACGATGTCATTGTCAGGATGTGTCGTCGCCAAGATCTCAACTCGCTCTCAACCTGCAAAACGTCCGTGAAACCGCGGACCGCATCGGTCCGCCTCTCAATCCCGACCAATCCTATCAGATTTGCAAATGCTCCACCGGTGAAGTCGTATACGGTCACCAACGACATGATGCCGTACCATGGGAGCAGTCGAACGGGACCACCGCAATGGAGCACAGGACATGGCTGAAGCTGGAGGCGCCGAACAGCGCCGCCCGCGTGCGCGGCATCTCTTCTACCGTCTCGGATGGATGGGAAACCCCGAGCGCGCCGACACCACCATACCGTCGGCGCCGCCCGAGCACTGCCCGCGGTGCAACGCGATCCTGCCGAAGAGCACCCGCAGCTGGCGGCTGCGCGTGTGCCCTTCCTGCAATCTGCACCTGCGCATGCCGGCGCGAGACCGGATCGCGGCGCTGATCGACGACGGCAGTTTCACCGAGCATGACAGCCAGCTCGCATCCGGCGATCCCCTCGCGTTCAGCGACTCCCGCGCCTACAGGGCCCGCCTCATCCATCAGCAGCAGGAACACGCGCACCGCGATGCGCTGGTGACCGGCACCGCGCGCATCGGCGGCATCCCCGTCACGATCGCCGTTCTGGATTTCAGCTTCATGGGCGGCAGCATGGGCCTTGTCGTCGGCGAAAAGCTCGCTGCAGCGGCGGAGGCGTCAATCAGCGAGCGGCGACCACTGATCACCGTGGTCGCCAGTGGCGGCGCCCGCATGCAGGAGGGCATGTTCTCGCTTTGGCAGATGGCGCGCACATCTGCGGCGATCAAGCGCCTGCGGGTTGCCGGCGTGCCGTACATCAGCGTGCTGACGGATCCGACCACGGGCGGCGTCTTCGCGTCGTTCGCGAGTCTGGGCGACATCATCCTGGCTGAGCCAGAGGCACTGATCGGCTTCGCGGGTCCGAGAGTCGCCGAGGCGATGATGGGCGCGCCGTTGCCGGAGGGCAGCCACCGTGCCGAGTACCTGCTGCAGCACGGTCATATCGACGCGGTCATACCGCGCACCGAGCTCCGGCAGACACTGCTGACGATCCTCGGCGTCTGGCGCGACAGCCATACGAGCCGGGACGGCGAAGCGCGGCCACTCGCGACGTGGCAAGCCGACCCAGCGCAAGAGCTTCCCGACCCCTGGCAGCTCACCCGCGAGGTCCGGTCACCAGAGCGCCCCTCCTCGACGGCGTACATCGAGCGCATCGTCGCCGATTTCCGGGCGCTCGCGGGCGACCGGCTCTCGGCGGACGACCCGGCGGTGATCGGCGGCATCGGCCGCATCAGCGCGATGCCGGTGATGGCGATCGGGCTCGACCGCGGGCACTCCAGCTGCCCCGAGCGCGCGCCACTCCACCCTCGCCCCGCCGCGTTCCGCAAGGCGCACCGCCTGATGTCACTGGCCGCGCGGTGGCGGCTTCCGGTGGTGCTCTTTGTCGACACCCCCGGTGCGTGGCCCGGCATCGAGTCGGAACAGGAGGGCCTTGCCTCCGCCATCGCCCAGAACCTGGCGCTGCTTTCCGATCTGCCGACCCCGACCGTCAGCGTGGTCATCGGCGAAGGCGGGAGCGGCGGCGCGCTGGCGCTCACGGTGGCCGACAGGGTGCTGATGCAGGAGCGGGCGATCTTCTCGGTGATCGCCCCGGAGGGTGCCGCCGCGATTCTCTACCATGACCCGGGTCGCGCCGAGGAGCTTGCGACCTCGCTGCGCATCACCGCCCGCGACCTGGAGGCCTTCGGCATGATTGACGGCATCGTCCGCGAGCCCGACGGTGGCGCGTCAGCCGACCCGGATCTCGCCGCCACGCTCGTGGAGCGCGCGATCACCGCCGAGCTGGACGAGCTGCGCCGCTATGATGTTCGGCACCTCGTCAGGCATCGGTACCAGCGCATCCGCCACCTGGGCGACGACTACATCCTGGCTCCGTCGCGCGCCCGCCGGCTCACGCGATGGCTGCGCGGGAAAGTTGGCAGCAACGGCAGCAGCACGCCGGCCCCTAACCCCGCGAACCAGCGACAGGACTGAGCAGCGCTACCCGAAGTGGTCGAACGCACCGGCAGGCAGCTGCTCGCGGGTGCCGTCGGGATGGTGCAGGTACAGCGCCGGCGATCCTTCCGCCGCGACGATCATGCCGATTCGTGTGACGGTGATGCCGCGCTCCGCCGCGTCGGACGCCATCGCGGCCCAGCGATCCTCGGGAATGGTGAACAGCAGCTCGTAATCCTCACCTCCCCGGAAGGCAAGATCGAACCAGCGCTCCGGGAAAAGCGCGCGAACCGCCGCGATCACGGGCAACCGCTCGGCCTCGATCTCGCCGGAGACGCGGCTGGCGTTGAGTATCTTCGGCAGGTCGCCGCCGAGCCCGTCGCTGAGGTCCATTGCCGCGCTCGCACGATGCTCAACCAGGAGCTGCCCGGCGTCGACGCGCGGCTCGGGGCGGAGGTGTGCCCGCACGAGGCGCTCCGCCGTGGTGCGTCCCGCAAACGATTCAGGATTTCTGAGAATCTCGAGCCCGGCGGCTGACGCCCCGATCGTACCGGTGACGCCGATCGCGTCTCCCGGTTTCGCTCCGGATCGCAGAAGCACCGTTCCCTCGCGTGCCGTCCCGAGGGTCGTCACCGACACCAGCCGCTCATCTGGCACGCGAACGATATCGCCGCCGACGACCACCGTCCCGAGCCGCTCCGCGAGCGCGCCCATCCCCTCGTACATCGCTTCGAGGTCTGCCACCAACTCGTCGCCACGGAGCCCCAGCGTGACGACGGCTACGGTTGGCAATCCGCCCATGGCGGCGACATCGGAGATGTTGACGGCAAGCGACTTGTGACCAAGGCTGGCCCAGTCGGTCCAGTCGAGCCGGAAGTGGACATTTTCGACGAGTGCGTCGGTGGTAACGATCTGCACCTGTCCCTCCGGCAGCCGCAGCACGGCGGCATCGTCCCCGGACGCCACCAGCACACCGTCGCGGGTTGCCCTGGCCGCCTCTGGCAACGCAGCCATCAGCCGGTCGATCAACCCAAACTCGCCGATATCGCGGACCGTCAGACCGCTCACCGCGTCACCTCCCGGTATACCTGCCACGTCTGCCGCGCGGTGCGCTCCCACGAGTACGACCCCGCCCGCGCGAGGCCGGCCACCGCCATTCGACCGCGCTCCTGCTCATCTCGCAGCAGGTCCAGCATCGCTATCGACCACGCCTTTTGGTCGGCAGGTTCGACGTAACGCGCGGCGCCTCCACCGACCTCGGGCAGCGCGGACACCCCCGACGCAAGTACCGGCGTGCCGCAGGTCATCGCCTCGAGCAGCGGCAGCCCGAACCCCTCGTACCAGGACGGCACCGCGACGAGATCGGCCGTGCTGTACCAGCCGCCGAGCTCCGCATCCGACACGAAGCCGGTCATGAGTAGCCGATCCCCGAGCGCGAGGTCACGGATCGTCTCGTGCAGACCGCCCGTCAGCCATCCCTCAGGCCCGGCGACGACCAGTCGATGCGGAATGTCGTCCTTGATTGAGGCGAACGCGCGAAGCAACATCGGCAGGTTCTTGCGGGGCTCAAGGGTGCCAACGGCCAGGATGTACGGGCGATCAATACCGTGCTTCATCCTGAACACCCGCGGCTCGGAACCGGTCAGCCGCCTGATGGAGGGCGCAGCCGCCAATGGAACGACGCGAACCTTTGCGTCGTCGATCCCGAGCCATGCTACAAGGTCGTTGGCCGTCTGCTGCGAAACGGCGATGATCGCATCGGCCGCTCTCGCGCTGTGCCGGATCGCGCCGCTGAGCCACGCCCGTCTCGCCGCCGGCACGTGATCGGGGATGCGCAAGAAGGCGAGATCGTGGATCGTGACGACACGCGGCACCCGCGTCGCGGCCGGCAGGGAGTTCACCGGGCCGTGCATGACGTCGAGCCTGAGTCGCTGCATCTTGGCGGGCAGCACGGTCTGCTCCCAGACGATCCGCGCCGGGGCGGTTCGGGCCGCCACGTCCCACCGGCCGCCGAGCTGAACCAGGTTGTCCTCCGGCGCCGCGGTCGCCTCGAGCGCCCGGACAAGCTCGCTGATGTAGCGGCTCACACCGGTCTGACGGTACCCGCCACCGGAGGCGCGCAAGGCGGTGTTGATTCCAGCGTTCATACGGCGATCTCCGGCTCTCCCGTGGTCGGAACACGTGCCCGCCCGCGCGCATCGGCTATAACAGCAGCATGACGACCACGCTTCGCACCAGTCCGAAAGAGTACAGCAGCATGTCGCTACCCAAGCCATCTCCCGTCGCCGAGGGCCAGGAGTCCGTGTGGGATTACCCACGACCGCCGCGCGTTGAACCGGACGCGCGCCACATCGTCGTTCGGTTCGCCGGCGAGATCGTCGCCGAAACACATCGCGCCCACCGCGTGCTGGAGACGAGCCACCCGCCGGTCTTCTACATCCCGCCTGAGGATGTTCGCATCGAGCTGCTGGAGCCGACAATGGCGCAGACGTGGTGCGAGTTCAAGGGGGACGCGCACTACTACGATGTCCGCGTGGGCGATAGCGTCGCGAGCTCGGCCGCGTGGTGCTACCCCGAGCCACGACCGGGCTTCGAGTCGATCCAGCACGCGATCGCCTTCTACCCGAGCCGCGTCGACGAGTGCACGGTGGACGGCGAGGTCGTGACGCCGCAACCGGGCGACTTCTACGGCGGCTGGGTCACCTCGGAGATCGTCGGGCCGTTCAAGGGCGAGCCTGGCACGGGCGACTGGTGACCAACGACATCCCGACGGCGAGGGCGGCGTACACCTTGCACCGTTACCTGCAATGAGCTGAGCGATCACGGAAAGACGGACCATGACGGAACCGCGCGTAACGACGAACATCCCGGTGGTGCACGACAGCGCGCTGGAGGACGAGTCTCTCGTCCATCCGGTCGCCGGGGCGGTGGATCCTGCGATCACGGCGCGGATCGACCAGTTCGAGGGCATGTACCCGTTCCCGCTCGACGAGTTTCAGCGCACCGCGATCGAGGCGTTTGAGCGCGGAGACTCCGTGATGGTCGCGGCACCGACGGGCTCCGGCAAGACGGTCGTCGCCGAGTACGGCGTGTACGCCTCCTTCCGCGGCACCGGCCGGGTGCTCTACACAGCGCCGATCAAGGCGCTCTCGAACCAGAAGTTCCGTGACCTGCGCGGCATCTACGGCGACGACGTCGGGCTCCTCACCGGCGACATCACGGAGAACCGCGAGGCGCGGGTGCTCGTGATGACCACCGAGATCCTCCGCAACATGCTGCTGCAGAGCCCGTGGGAGCTGGACGACGTCGACACGATCATCTTCGACGAGATCCACTACCTCGCCGACCCGGACCGCGGCACAACGTGGGAAGAGTCGATCATCCTCTGCCCCGAGCACATCCAGCTCATCTGCCTGTCGGCGACGGTGACCAACGCCGACGAGATTGCGGGCTGGATCGGGCGGACGCACCGACCCGTACGTCTTGTCACCCACACCGCTCGCCCGGTGCCGCTCGCGCTGTACTACTTCCACGAGAACCGGATCCATCCCGTCGTCGACCACAACGGCGAGCACGTCGGTGACTTCTCGCGGGTTGGCGGCGAGCTCCGGCGACAAGGCGGGCGAGGGCGGCGGGGCCGCGAGCAGGCTGACGCGCTCGAGCCACAACCGCACGAGATCATCGAGCAGCTTGAAAAGCAGCGCCTCCTGCCGGCGATCTACTTCCTGTTCAGCCGGAACGACTGCCAGGCGTATGCCGAGCGGCTGGCGACGATGCATCCGCTCGCGATCACGGCGGACCAGTCCGCGCAGATCGAGCACATCCTCTCCACGTATATCGAGAGCCTGCGTGAGGAGGACCGCCGGCTCGACCAGGTCGAGGTCATCCAGCGCCTCGCGCAAAAGGGCATCGGGTTCCATCACGCTGGCCTCCTGCCAGTGCTGAAACAGCTCGTCGAGGTCCTGTTCTCGCGCGGCCTGATGCAGGTTGTGTTCGCGACGGACACCCTCGCGCTCGGAGTCAACATGCCGGCGCGAACGGTCGTGGTGGGCCGGATGTCGAAGTGGGACGGACGCCAGAAGCGCACGCTGATCCCCAACGAGTTCCAGCAGATGGCCGGTCGCGCGGGCCGCCGCGGCATGGATGCCTTCGGGCACGTGGTCATCCCCTACTCGCCGTGGATCTCGTTCCGGGAGATGCTGGAGGTGGCCACCGGCCCGCTGCTGCCGGTGCAGTCCGCCTTCGCGATTCGCTACAACACCGTACTCAATCTCTGGGATCCGCCGCAGGGCGAGCGCGTGCGCCAGATGCTGCAGCGCAGCCTCGCGCAGTACCAGGCGAACCAGCGCACGCGGCTGATCGAGCACGACATCCTCGAGGTCGAGAGCGACCTGCACGGCGTGCCGACCGGCTGCCTGATTGGCTACCCGGATGGCGACGATCTGCTCGACGACTACTCCACCCGCTCGCGCGTGATGCAATCGCTGCAGACCCAGGAGCGACGCGCCAGGCGCGACCTGCGGGACGCCGAGCGATCGACGGAAACGTCCTCGCCGTGGCCGCGTCCGACACGCCAGGCGATCCGGCGCACCTTTCGCTCGGCCCGGCCGGGCCTGGTGATGCATCACCAGGAGAAGGGGTGGCTCGTCTTCCTCGGGCGCGGTCAGGATCTCGGCGTGGGCATCGCGCTGGGGCTCAACGACGCATCCGTCGTCACCCTCGGTGAGTACCGCGAGATCGACTACCTCACCGACCTCCATGTCGAGCTGCCGGACGCGCTCCAGGAGCCGCCCACCGCCACCGATGCCTCTGCCGCGCTGGAGCATGCCGACAGGGACGCCCTCCTGGCGACACTCGGCAGCGCGGAGGTGCCGAATCTCGACCAGCTGGCGAAGGAGCATCGCGAGGCGGAGTGGGCGCGGCGCGCCGAGGAGCTCACGGCGCTGGAGGGCACGTGGAAGGGCGCCACGGAGGAGCTGGAATCGGTCACCGAGGCGCGTGAGGCGCACCCGTGCCACACCTGCGAGCGGCGGAAGGAGCACCGGCGATACCAGCGCCAGCGTGACAGCCTGGCCAAGGAGCGCGCCCAGCTCATCGAAGGTCTGGAGCGGCAGTCACTGGCGGAGGAGCTGCGGATCCGCAACATTATCCGTGGCATCCGCGATGTCCTCCACCGCTTCAGCTATCTCCGGCAGGGGTACCCGACCCCGAAGGCCGACATGCTGGCCGATATCTTCGACAACGACGGGCTCATCCTGTGCGAGCTGATCGACCGCGGGCTGCTCGATCGGTTGAGCCCGGACGAGCTTGCCGAGCTGTTCTCCTGGTTCAGTTTCGACCGCGAGTACCGCTACCCCAACCACTTCACGCTCTCCCGCAACCTCGTCGAAGTGCGGGAGAAGCTGGAGGATGTAGAGCGGGACATCATCGGCGAGGAGCGGGATCACCGGCTGTTCATCTCGGAAGGTCACAACCCCGCCTTCTACGGGGCCGCGCAGGCGTGGTGCCGTGGCGCGACGATGGCGGAGATCGGCGAGTCACTCGAGCTCTCCGAGGGCGACCTCGTGATCACCTTCAACAAGACCATTGATCTCCTGCGCCAGGTGCGAGACATGCTCGGCGATGTGCAGCCCGAGCACCCGTTGCACGAGTCTCTGGGCCAGGCGATCCGCCGGTTGAAGCGCGGCATCGTGGCACAGTCGCTGGCGCTCGGTTTCACGCCCATCGTCGACATGGAGCAGGTTACCGACGACGATGAAGAGCTCATCGAAACCGAGAATGAGCCCGATTTTGATGAGGAGTGAGCCGTGAGCGAGCCAGTGTTCACCGAAACCCGATTGAGGCGAGTGAACAAGGCAGCCGACCGTGCCGTGCCGTTTCTCCACGACGCCGGGTATCCGCTCGGCGTGGCGTGGGTCGATCATCGCTGGCATGATGGCCCCGCGGACACCGTACAGCGGGAGATCACCGCATACCAGCGTTCGGATGGTGGATTCAGCGGGCTGGAGGTAGACATCGCCGCCCCGGTGAGCAACGCCTTCGCCGGTCGGCTGGCCATGCAGGTACTTCTCTCGCTGCGAGAGCGGCCCAACGCCAGGATCGAGTCACGGCTCGGGTCATGGTATGCCGCACATCAGCACGAAGATGGCGACTGGCACTTTCCGGCGGAGGTCTACCAGCACGACCTCGCACCGTGGTTTGCCGCCTGGGAGTTCCCGAACCTCAACCCGGCCTGTAACGTCGCGGGACTGGCGCACGCGCTCGGCATCGCCACACCCACAATGCTCGAGCGCGTTGCACGGCTTTGGGACGAGAAGGCCACGCTGGACGCGGCGCGGTCGGGCGACTTCTACGCCATGCTGCCAATTGTGGAGTATGTCGCGCATATCGACGTCGCGAACCGGGAGACCTGGCTGGACGCGCTCGCGGCAGGCGTGGCACGCGGCATCGCGTCGAACTCATTCGGTGACGCCGAGCACGCCCTGGAGCACATCGTCGGTGGCGGGCCGGACGTGATCGTACGGTTGCAGCACGACGAGTTGGTGACGGTGATCGACGCAACACTCGCCGATCAGCAAGATGATGGCGGCTGGCCGACGCCCTACAGCGTTGCATGGCGACCGTGGACGACCGCCAATACGCTGGCCCTGCTCTCACGGCTGCACGACATCGTCCTGTAACCGAGCCCTGCGCGATGTTGGCAGCGCCCGGTGGCCGAGCCGGCACACCGTGGATGCCGTCGTGAACGACCTGGCCGCGCCACCGACGTTGTCTTTGGTGGACATCGTCTCGCTCGTTACGTGTCGCCTACTCGTCCGATTCGGCCGCCTTGTCCTCGACCCACTTCCGGATGCCCACCTCCGCGTCACGAGCTCGCTGGCTTCGCGCTGCAAACGCATCGGTCGCCTTGCGGTTACGTGTAGCCTCCTGCTCCAGCCATGCGCGCGTCTTCGACGGCGCCGGCGAGCCTTCGACGAGACGGCGCTCCAGGAAGCGCCGCGGAGCGAACCACCGGCCGAGCGTCTCCATCTCCACCTTCAGCTCGCGGCCGATCACCAGCATCGCCGCGGTATCCAGCATCTCCGGCGTGATCGCGCTCATCTCCACGCTCTCCTCGCGAAGGCGCCGCATGGTCAGCGAAGCGATGTTGCTGGCGATAGCGGGCGGCAGATGCTCCTCGGTCATCAGGAACGCGGCAAGGTCGTTCGAGGTCGTGTAGGCACGACCGGCGCGGTTCGCGAGATACGCCCGGTTCACCGTCATCTCGGCGCGGAACAGTGTCTCGACGCGCAGGAACAGGTCTTCGGCCCGCTTCAGCACATCTGGAACGTCACGGTCGATCCAGTCGAGGGCGGCGCCGAGCGGTCCGTAGGGCAGGCCCCGCAGGCGGGCGACCAGCGCCGGTGCCGCGACGGCCACAGCACGCAGCTCGGCGGCGAGGGTCACGAGCCCCTCAGCGGCGCTGAAGCCCGGCAGGTGAGCGTCCTGGCGCATCCAGTCGTCACCGAACACAATCGACTGCGGGTCAGTGCGAACCAGCGTGACAAGCTCGTCCAGCATGCGAGCGACCGACGCCGCGATCGCCGCGGTGGCATCGACGGTGGCGGCGATGTCCTCGACGTTGGAAACGGCATCGAACGTGTTCGGGATCGGGCCGTCGAAGCCGAGCCACCTCGCGGTGTCGGCGCGCTCACCACCGACGATCTCGCCGGACATGCTGCCGGCGCCAAGCGGGCTGCGGTTGAGCGCATCGAGCGCTGCCTCGAGTCGCGCGATGTCCACGCTGACCGGCCCGATCGCACCGCCGAGAAGGTGCCCAAAGGTGAGCGGCTGCACGGGCTGCCCGGTGTGAAACCCCTGCATCAGCGAGACGGAGTGCAGGTCCGCAATGGCGATCATGCCACCCTGCATGCGCGCGGCGGCGCTGGCCGCGGCGATCGCGGCGTTACGCAGCCCCACCCGAACAGCGGTAGCGGTCCAGTCCTCCGCGGCAATCCCCAGCGCGATCGCCCCGACCAGCTCGGCGGGAAGACCGGCGTCGACCCGCTCCTCGATGCCGCCGGCCCGGCGGCGAAGCGAGCCGACAGCGCGATCGTCTCCTCGCGCCGCTCGCTCGAGGGTGCCTGCAATCGAGTGCGCCGAGCGGGCATCGATCACACCGGCATCTTCAAGGCCGCGCAAATGCGCGGCGAGCACGAGCCAGAGTCGCTCGTGCTGGCCGAAGCGCGCCGCTGATCGCGGCCGGTCCTGTGCGGGCGGGGCTGGCTCGGGATCCTGCTGGCGGCCGATGAGATCGGCCAATATCGCGCGGGAATCGTCTGTCATGGGAGGAAACCTGTCGTCTGGCGGTGTTCGGAGAATCGGGGAGCGACGGCGACTCGGCGCATCGCATGACCAAGGATACCGTGCCGATTGTCATGGAACGCGCATCCTGCGGGAGCGCGAACCGCGCATTGGCCCGCCTGCCCGATCGTGGGTCACAGGCACCGTGCTAGTATTCCGTACGTTCAGCGCGCAAAGACAGCCAAACGCATGCGCTGGGAGTCGACAGGGGCGCTTCGCTGACCGTGCGCCGCGCCCGGTTACATGGAGGCGCTCATGACTTCGCTCTCACTGGGTTCTCGATCGATCAGCCGTCGCACGCTCGTGATCGGGTCGGCCGCGACGGCCGCGCTCGCGCCGGTGCTGCGCCATGGCGCGCTCGCCGCGCAGTCGGACATTACCGTCACAGGCGTGACCGACACGGCCGGGCTGGGTGACCAGAACTTCAACGACCTCGCCAACAAGGGCGGCGAGATGGCCGCCGACCAGTACGGCGTGTCCTGGCGGGTGCTGGAGAGCCAGAGCGCGGCGGACTACATTCCGAACCTCACGCGCGCCGCTCAGGAGAGCGACCTCTCGGTCGCGGTCGGCTTCCTCCTGACCGACGCCGTCGCGGAGATCGCGGCGCAGTTCCCCGACGACAAGTTCATGCTGATCGACTCCGTGGTCGAGGCCGACAACGTCGCCTCGGTGCTCTTCAAGGAGCAGGAGGGCGCCTTCCTCGCCGGCGTCGCGGCGGGCCTCCTCGCTGACCCGGTTGAGAAGAAGGTAGGGTTCGTCGGTGGCGTCCGCATCCCGCCGGTGGTGCGCTACGAGGTGGGCTACCGTGCCGGTGTGATGACGGCCGCGCCGGATGTTGAAGTGCTCGTGAGCTACGCCGATGACTTCGAGAACCCGACGCTCGGCAAGGAGCTCACCCTGGCGCAGTACGACCAGGGTGCCAACATCGTGCTGGCCGCGGCAGGACGCAGCGGCATCGGCTCCTTCGACGCCGCCAAGGAAAAGGGCGAGGGCGCGTGGGTGATCGGCGCCGACGCCGACCAGAGCCACCTCGGCCCGGAATTCCAGCTCTGCGCGGTCGCCAAGCGAATCGACGAGGCGGTGGTGCGCGTGGTCGGCCAGGTCGTCGACGACGCCTTCGAGGGCGGCGTTCAGAACCTCGGCATCGCCGATGACGGCGTCGGGATCTTTGCCTACCACGATTCGGTCGGCGACGACATCAGGGCTACCGTCCAGACCTACTCGGACGCGATCGCGAGCGGCGAACTCGTGCCGCCTGTCGACGACGACACGTTCAAGACGTTCGAGCCCGTCGTGCTCGAGAGCTCCGCGGCCTCCGCGAGCCCCGCCGCTACGCCCGCGGGCTAGCAGCGGCTTCCACGGGCATCCTGAGCGATCGGGGTGCCCTCCCCTACGCGCCCATGAGCACGCCCGTCCCGACGACCGGCTCCACTACCATCGCCGTGCAGATGCGCGACATCGTCAAGCGCTTTCCCGGAGGCGTGGTCGCCAACGATGGCATCACCTTTGACGTTCGTCAGGGCGAGATCCACGCGCTGCTGGGCGAGAACGGCGCGGGCAAGTCGACGCTGATGAACATTCTGTTCGGCATCCACGCGCAGGACCGGGGAAACGTCTACGTCGGCGGCCGGCAGGTCGCCTTCAGTGGCCCGCGCGAAGCGGTGGACGCCGGGCTCGGCATGGTGCACCAGCACTTCATGCTCATCCCTCGCTTCACCGTCACCGAGAACGTGATCCTCGGTTCCGAAGGTGCTGCGAGCGTGCTCGACCGCGACGATGCGGCACGCCGTGTGGCTGAGCTGGCACACCAGTACGGGCTGGACGTCGATCCGAACGCCCGCCTTGGCGCCCTGCCGGTTGGCGCACAGCAGCGTGTCGAGATCCTGCGCGCCCTGTATCAGGGCAGCCGCATCCTGATCCTGGACGAGCCAACGGCGCTGCTCACCCCGCAGGAAGTAGAAGACCTCTACGGCGTGCTGCGCCGTCTGAAGGAAGACGGCGGCACAATCATCTTCATCACGCACAAGCTGAGGGAAATCGCCGCGATCAGCGACCGCGTGACCGTGATCCGTCGTGGCAAGACGGTCGGCACGCGGGTGACGGCGGAGACGTCGCCGGCCGAGCTGGCCGAGCTGATGGTCGGTCGCGAGGTCGTGCTCCAGGTCGACCGCACCCCCGGCACGCCCGGCGAGACGGTGATGACAGGCGACCACCTGGTCGTGCGCGGCCCTCACGGTGGGCACCTCCTCGATGTCGAGCACATCGAGCTGCGGCGAGGCGAGATTCTCGGCGTCTGCGGCGTCGAAGGCAACGGGCAGTCGTGGCTGGTCGAGGTTCTCTCCGGCATCCGGTCGCCTGACTCCGGTACCGTGGTGCTCCAGGGGCACGACGTCACCGGTGCCAACCCGAACACGTTTCGCAGGCACGGCCTGTCGTACATCCCCGAGGACCGGCACCAGCGCGGTCTCGTGCTCGACTTTCCGCTGTGGGAGAACGTCCTGCTCGGCAATACGTGGCGCCCGCCGTTCGTTACCGGCGGCCGGGTGAACCGGGGAGCGTCACGTCAGATCACGAGCGAGATGATGCAAGACTTCGACGTGCGCGCACCGGGTCCGGACGTCTCCGCCAGAACGCTCTCGGGCGGCAACCAGCAAAAGCTGATCATTGCCCGAGAGCTCCAGCGCGAGCCGGATGTGCTACTGGCGATCCAGCCGACCCGCGGGCTCGACGTGGGCGCGATCGAGTTCGTCCACCGTCAGCTGATCGCGGCGCGAGACAGAGGCAAGGCGGTGCTCGTGCTGTCGTTCGATCTGGATGAAGTGCTCGACCTGAGCGACCGGCTCAATGTGCTGTACCAGGGACGCATCGTCGGCGATTTCGTCAACGGCAAGGTCTCTCGCACCGAGCTCGGGCTCCTGATGGGAGGGCGAACGTCCAATGAGTAGCACGTCGCAGGGTGATCGCGGACAGGTGGCGCTCGCCGTAATCGGACCGGTCCTCGCCGTCATCGCGGCGCTGGCCGTCGGCGCGCTGATCATCCTCTTCTCCGGGCACGATCCGGTCGAGGCATACGTTGCATTGATGAACGGCGCCTTCAACGGCAAGTACGCGATCGCCGAGACGCTGGTCTACACGGCGCCTCTGATCCTCGGCGGCCTGGCCTTCGCCATCGCGTACCGCGCCAGCCTGTTCAACATCGGCATCGAGGGGCAGCTGGTGATCGGCGGTCTCGCGGCGGGCATCGTCGGTGCCTGGGACCTCGGGCTGCCAACCGCGCTGCACCTGCCGCTGGCCCTACTCGCGGCCGCCGTCGCCGGTGGCATCTGGGGCGCGATTCCCGGCGTGCTGCGGGCGTTCACCGGCGCGCATGAGGTCATCACGACCATCATGCTCAACTACCTCGCCTACCGCCTGATCAACTACTCGATCCAGAAGCTCGGCGACTGGCTGCCGGTCGATCCGCAGTTCCAGGCGACCAACAAGGCGCAGCCGACAGCACGACTGCCGATCATTCTCGACGGCACCAGGCTGCACGCTGGCATCGTGGTGGCAGTCGTCGCCGCGATCGTGCTGTGGTACCTGCTCTTCCGCACATCGTTCGGCTTCAAGGTGCGCACCGTGGGGCTCTCGCGCGGTGCCGCCAACTATTCGGGCATCTCGTGGCGCGGCATTTTCGTGATGGCGATGCTGATCTCCGGCCTGCTGGCCGGTCTCGCCGGCGCGGGCGAGGCGCTCGGTCTGCACGGCCGCCACTACGCGAACCCGCCGGGCTATGGCTTTACCTCGATCGCCGTCGGTCTCGTCGGGCGGAACCACCCGCTCGCCATCATCCCGTCCGCGCTCCTGTTCGGCGCGCTCAGCGCCGGCGCGCCGGCAATGCAAAGCGAGGCGGAGGTCTCCAAGGAGATCGTGCTCGTGCTGCAGGGGCTCGTGATCCTCGCCGTCGCCGCGTTCGCCGCCGCCAATCGCATCCCGGGGCTGCGACGCCTGTCTGGCCCGCGCATGTCCGCGGGGCGCATCTGAAAACGGAGTTGCTGTCATGCTGAGCGAAGCCGAAGCATCTCGAAGGGTCTTGCGCTCAGGAGGCGATGGCTGAATGCGATTGAGCAAGAGATTCTTCGACATGAGGACTGCGTCCTCGTGTCGGAATGACAACGGGCGGGGAAGGAACAACCCTTGAGCGACTTCTTCACGATGGCACTCGTCACGGCGACACTGCGGATGACCACACCGCTGCTCTTCGCTGCGCTCGGCGGCGTGCTATCCGAGCGCTCGGGCGTCATCAACATCGCCCTCGAAGGGATGATGTTGACCGGGGCCTTCTTCGCCGTGGCGGGGACATGGTGGACCGGGAGCCCGTGGCTCGGACTGGTCATCGGCGTGCTGAGTGCCGGTGTCGCGGCGAGCATCCATGCCTACTGGAGCATCACGCTGCGTGGCAACCAGATCGTGGCGGGAACCGCGGTCAACCTCATCGCCGCCGGGCTCACCGCGTTCCTGATCCAGCGCATCTGGGGGCAGGCAGGCGGCTCGGCATCGGTCGACAAGCTGCCGAACCTCGCGTCGGGCGTCAACGTGCTCCTGCCAGTAGCATTCCTGCTGGTGCCGGTGGTGCATTTCGTCCTCTTCCGCACCAGGCAGGGACTGCACTTGCAGGCCGCTGGCGAGCATCCGCAGGCCGCGGAGAGCGTCGGCATCGACGTCACCCGGAACCGCTACGTAGCCGTCATCGCCAGCGGCCTGCTGGCGGGCTTCGGCGGAGCGTTCCTTTCCATCGGCGACCTCTCCTACTTCACGCTGGACATGACGGCGGGCAGGGGCTTCATCGCGCTGGCGGCGGTCATCTTCGGCGGGTGGACACCGCTCGGGGCGATGCTGGCCTCGCTGCTCTTCGGCGCGTCGCAGGCGGTGCAGATCCAGGCCCAGGCGACGCCGGACTTCCCGATCTCGACCGACCTGCTACTCGCATTCCCCTACCTGCTGACACTGATCGCGGTGACGGGAATGGTGCGCGTCTCCACGCCGCCGGCGGGGCTGGGCACCCACCCAACGTCGCACTGACGAGTCCGATTCACCAATGTGACACCGAATCTCAGCATCACGCACCGCAGTTCCTGATAGGATGAACGAGGGAACCGCTACATTTCGTGCCAATGTGGGTTGGCGGGCCTCTGGGGGTTGTGGCAGGCAACTGGGACGGTGACGATGGATCAGGCGATACGGGTCTTGATAGTCGAGTGCGAGCCCTTGCTCCGGCGCGGCCTTGTGAGCAGCCTCGGCGCCAACCCGGACTTTCAGGTCGTGGGGGACACCGACTCTCGCGACGAGGCGTACCGGCACATCGATGAGACGTCGCCGGACATCGTCATCGCGGGGACACCGATACAGGCAATGTCCTGTGTCCAGCTCGCCGGCGATCTTCGGCGGCACTCACCGGCGGTCGGGACGATCGTGCTCACGCGGGAGGAAAACGATGACGAGCTCTTCGCCGCGATCCGCGCCGGCGCCGCGGCCTACTCCGGGCGCTCGATCGACGAGCCGTCACTGCATGACATGGTCCGCCGTTGCGCGCGGGGCGAGTACGTCATCAACGAGCAGCTTCTCAACAAGCCCTACGTCGCCTCCCGCGTGCTGGACCAGTTCCGCAGCACCAATCACCACGAGGAGCGCATCCCGGGATCGTTCATGCCGCTGACCGATCGGGAGCTCGAGATTCTGAAGAAGGTCAGCACCGGCCTGACAAACGCCGAGATCGGTTACTCACTGGGCATCAGCGCCCAGACTGTCAAGAATCACGTCACCTCGATCCTTCGCAAGCTCGCCGTGAACGACCGCACCCAGGCGGTGGTCACTGCCCTCCGCAACGGCTGGCTCTCGATCGACGACGCCGGCACCGAACCGGTCGGACGTGCCGCGCGTGGCGATCAGGCGCAGGAAACCACCTGATTCGGCCGTCAGCATCAACGTTGACGGATACCCGAGCGCAGGTGAAGATTGACTCCACGTTGCAGCCGCAAGTACACCGCCGAGCCTTCGGACAACCGACGGGCCGCCGGTGGCGAGATAGTGGAGACAGCAAACTATGGTACTCAGCAAGATGGTCGGCGCCCGCGTCCGGCGCAAGGAAGATCCTCGCCTGATCACCGGCGCCTCGACGTATGTCGACGACGTGCAGCTGCCGGGGATGACCTACCTCGCCTTCGCGCGGAGCCAGTACGCCCATGGCGTGATCACGAGCATCGACACGTCCGCCGCCGAGGCCGTGCCCGGCGTCATCGCGACGATGACCTACGACGACATCGTGAAGGTGCTGGTCAACGCCGAAGCGGAGACGAAGGGTGAGACCACCGGCGAGGACTCGATGGAGGAGGAGTTCGACGAGATCCCCGTTCCCCCCATCACGCCGCTGGCGCAGAGCAAGGTCCGGTACGTCGGCCAGCCGATCGCCGTCGTGATCGCCGAGTCCCGCGCGATCGCCGAGGATGCCGCCGAGCTCATCGACGTCGAGATCGACCCGCTGGATGCCATCACCGACGTATTCCAGGCGATGGAGGACGGCGCGCCGCAGCTCTACGACAACGTGCCGAACAACATCGCCGTTCGCTTCGGCGGCCAGCGCGGTGGAGACGTGGAGGCCGCCTTCGCTTCCGCCCCCGTGAAGATCAAGCAGCGCATTCGCAGCCAGCGCGTCAACGCGGTGCCGATGGAGCCGCGCGGCGTGGTCGCAACGAAGGACCACGTCAGCGGCGGTCTCACCTTCTGGACGAGCACCCAGGCTCCCCACTGGAACCGCAACGCGATCGCCAAGGCACTTGGCCTGAGCCAGGCACAGGTACGCTGCATCGCACCGGAGGTCGGCGGCGGCTTCGGGCAGAAGATCGGCGCCTACCCCGAGGACTACGTGGTAACCGCCGCCGCGTGGGCCCTCGGCCGGCCGGTGAAGTGGATCGAGACTCGCTCGGAGAACATGCTCTCCAGCTCCCACGGCCGCAACCAGTGGGCCGACATGGAGGCCGCCGCGGACAAGGACGGCAAGATCCTGGCGTTGCGTGCCCGAGTCTACGTCGACTGCGGCGGCTACCCCAAGGGTCTCGACCTCGGCAGCTCGACGTGGATCATGGCGACCGGCTGCTACGACATCCCGGCGCTGGATTACCGCGTCGCCGGCGTCTACACGAACACCGGCGGCAACGGCGCCTACCGCGGCGCCGGCCGGCCCGAAGCCGCCTACTACATCGAGCGAGTGGCCGACCTCGTCGCCGATGAAGCAGGTCTCGACCCGGTGGAGGTTCGCCGCAGGAACTTCATCCAGCCGGAGCAGTTTCCGTTCCGCACGCTCACCGGCCTCCGCTACGATAGCGGCGAGTACGAGAAGCCGCTCAACAAGGCGCTCGAGCTGGGAGACTATGCGGCACTGCGCGAGCAGCAGGCAGAGGCCCGACAGCAGGGACGCTACCTCGGCATCGGGCTCGCCTCCTATGTCGAGATTTGCGGCTTCGGTCCGTACGAGAGCTCGACGGTACGCGTGGAGCCCAGCGGCGACGTTTCGATCTTCACCGGCATTTCCCCGCACGGTCAGGGCCAGGAGACGACATTCGCCCAGATGGCGGCCGACACCATCGGGGCGGATTTCGAGGGCGTGGTGGTACACCACGGCGACACCGGCAACACGCCGCAGGGCAACGGCACCATGGGCAGCCGCGGTCTCGCTGTCGGTGGCGCCGCGCTGATGATCTCGCTGAACAAGATCCAGGAGAAGGCGAAGCGGATCGCCGCGCAGATGCTGGAGGCGGCGATTGAGGACATCGAGATCGAAAACGGCACGTATCGTGTCAAGGGCGTTCCCGAGGGCGGCGTGACGCTCGGCGAGATCGCGGACCTCGCCTACAGCGGCGACCTTCCGGAGGAGATCGACGCCGGGCTCGAGACGACCGACTTCTTCCGCCCGTCCGACACGACCTTCCCGTTCGGCACCCATCTCGCCGTGGTCGAGGTTCTGCCGGACACCGGCGAAGTGAAGTGGCACCGGTACATCTCCGTCGACGACTGCGGACCGATCGTCAGCCCGATGCTCGTCACGGGTCAGGTTCACGGTGGCCTGGCACAGGGCATCGGCCAGGCGCTGCTGGAGGACATGCACTACGACGAGTCCGGCGAGCTGATCACCGGCACGCTGAACGACTACACCGTCCCGCGGGCACACCACTTCCCGACTTACGAGTCGCACCACACCGAGACACCGACCGATGTGAACCCGATGGGCGTCAAGGGCATCGGCGAGGCGGCGACGATCGGCGCGACGCCGGCCACGGCCAACGCGGTGATCGACGCGCTGGAGCCGTTCGGCATCCGCCACCTCGACGTGCCGCTGACGCCGCAGAAGATCTGGCAGGCGATCCAGGACGCGCAGGGTGGCTCGTCGCAGGCAGCCGACTAGAACGATCGACGTGTCCTGAGAGTTCAGCCGGAGGACAGGGCGGACCACGTGGTCCGCCCTGTCGCTCTCCGAGCAAACCGGCCTCAGCTGCGAGGCGGTCGAGAATCCAGTTCCCAAGGAGTGCCCATGACCGCGCTGGCTGGCGGGCTCGCCGTCCCGCCCACATCCGATTCGCGACGCGACCTCGAGCTCATCCAGGAGCTGGACGACACCGGCGTGCCGACCGTCTGGCAGACCGCTGGCGGCACGAGACCGGACTCGCTGACACTCATGGCGGCGGCAGCGGCTACCACGAGTTCCATCAGGTTCGGCACATCGATCGTGCCAACCTATCCCCGCCACCCGACCGTTCTCGCAAACCAGGCGACCGTCATCGAGAGCCTGGCGCCGGGCCGGCTTCGCCTCGGGGTCGGACCGAGCCACCGCCCGACGATCGAGGGCCGGCTCGGCATCCCGATGGGCAAGCCGCTGAGCCACCTGCGAGAATACGTCACCATCCTCAAGGCGTTGCTGCAGGACGGCGAGGTCGAGTTCCACGGCGAGTATTTCAACGTCTCGCTTCCCAGCCAGCAGGACCACGTCCGCGTTGATGCGGAGATCATGACCTCCGCCCTGAGTCCCAATGCCTTTCGCCTGGCGGGTGAGATTGCCGATGGAGCGATCAGCTGGGTCGCTCCGATCTCCTACCTCGTGGGGACCGCTCTACCGGCGATGCAAGATGCGGCAGCGGCAGCGAACCGCGCAACGCCTGCGCTCATCGCCCATGTCCCGGTCGCCGTCACGACAGACCGGTCCCGGGCCCTCGAGGCGTCCGGCCGGCAGTTCGGCGGGTACGGCGCGCTCCCCTTCTACGCGAGCATGTTCAAAGCGGCCGGCCTGCCGGTCGGAAGCGACAACCGCACATCTCCCGAGGCAATCGATGCGCTCACGGTGTCCGGCTCGCCCGAGGAGATCCGGGGCCGGCTGGAGGCGATCGTCGGCGAAGGCATCAGTGAGGTGCTTGTCTCGCACGTGCCCGTCGACGACGAAACTGAGGAGCGCCTGGAGCTGAGCCGGATTCTGGCCGGATAGCCCTTCCAAACCGTGCGGTTACCGTGACCCGCTGAGCTGCAGGGACGTGAGCAATGGCCATGCAGGAGACCTCCACAGGCGCCGTCGCGCTGATGCGGGAGAACGCACCTTTCCGCGATCTCTGGCTGTCCCGGAGCATCTCCTTCATCGGTGACTCGCTTGGTGGCGTCGCGTTGCTGCTATACGTGGCTGGGACTGAGGGGAGCGGCTCCGCTGTGGCCCTCCTGCTGCTGGTTGGCGATTTCACGCCGACGCTGCTCAGCCCCTTCTCCGGCGCACTCAGCGACCGCCTCGACCGCAGGCGGCTGATGATCGCCAGCGAGCTGATGCAGGGCGCGACAATCGCGACGATCGCGCTGGTAGCCATGCCGCTCGTTGCCATCCTCGCGCTCGTCGCTCTGCGCACGATCATGGCGGGGATTTTCCAGCCGGCATCGCGAAGCGCCGTCACCAGCCTCGTTCCTGGCGACCGCCTTGAGCACGCGAACGCCGCGCTCGGGTTCGGCACGCACGGCTTCGACCTGATCGGGCCGCTGGTCGGCGCGGCGCTGCTGCCGCTCGTGGGCATCCGGGGGATGCTTGTCGCCGACTCGCTGACATTCGTCGTGTCCGCGATGCTCCTGAGCCGTCTGCCATCGTTGCCGGCGGTGCCGCTGGATGCCGGGTCACGCCTCTCGTTCCTCCGTGACGCGCAGGAGGGTCTCCGGGCGCTCTGGCGCATTCGACCGCTCCGCGTCCTCACGATCGGATTCTGCGCCGCGGTCGCGTTCACGGGTGCGGACGACGTCTCGCTCGTGTTCCTCGCACAGGACGCGCTCGGCGGCGGTGAGGCCGCGTCAAGCCTGCTCTACGCCGGCGCCGGAACGGGCCTGCTGATCGGCTTCGCGACGATCGCCGGCGTGGGCGGGCGAGTGTCACTGGTGACCATGGCGCTCGCGGGATTCGCTGTCAGCTGCAGCGGCAACCTCCTCACCGGCATAGCATGGTCAATCCCGGCGGCGTTCGCGTTCCAGGCGGTGCGGGGGCTTGGGATCAGCATGGTCGAGGTCGGTGTCAACACGATCGTCCAGCGCGTTGTGCCGCCAGACATGCAGGGACGTGCGTTCGCGAATGTGTACGGCTTCATCGGGCTTGCCGCGGGCGTGTCGTATGTGGTCGGCGGCCCGCTGCTCGATGCCACCGGGCCGAGACTGGTGCTGGTCCTGGGCGGGGCCGGTGGGCTCGTCGCCACGGCCTTGATGGCGCTCCGCCTCCCCGCCTCACTCGCTACACAGCCCGGCAATGCTGGCGCGTGACGTGCATCACTGGACGCGAGAGCAACCGAACGCGCGACCACCCTCAGGAGAACCACCATGCAGACCCGCAACGCCCATGCACCAGCGCTTCCCGATCAACTACCGGAGCTGCTCCGGGCGCTGATCGGTCCGGCGCTGGCGGCCGGGATCGGCGGTGCAGCAACATCATCGAGCGTCAGCTCGTGGTACCCCCGGCTGGAGAAGCCCGGATTCACCCCACCGAGCTGGGTGTTCGGGCCGGCATGGACCACGCTCTACCTGATGATGGGCGTCGCGGACTTCATCGTGAGCCAGCGGGGCGACGGCCAGAACAGCACCAACGCCAGGACGATCTACCGCATCCAACTGGGCCTCAACACGCTCTGGAGCATCGTCTTCTTCGGCATGCGCTCGCCGCTCGGCGGGCTGGTCGAGATCGTCTTCCTGTGGGTGGCGATCCTGATGACGGTGATCGCGTTCTGGCGCGTCTCGAAGCTGGCGGCGATCTTGCTCGTCCCCTACCTCGCCTGGACGACTTTCGCGGCTGCCCTCAACGCGTCCATCTGGTTCAGGAACCGGTAGCAGGACACCCTTTGAGGTTCAGGACGAGAGGTCGAGGAAGTACTTCGCAATGGTGAAGTAGATGACGAGACCGGTGCCGTCCACCAGCGTGGTGATCAGTGGCGCCGAGACGACAGCCGGATCAATCTTCAGGCGGCGAAGCAGCAGCGGCAACACCGATGCGACCGTGGCGGACCACAGTGTGATCGCGGCGATCGTCGTGGCGACGACGAGGCTGACATCGAGTCCGGTGCCGAGGAACTCGGCACGGCCGAAGGCAACCACCGCCATCACTGACCCGAGAATCAGGCCGACGACGATCTCCTTCTTCAGCACCCAGCCAACGTCGCGGAGGCGCACCTCGCCGACGGCCATCGCGCGCACGAGCGTCGTTGTCACCTGGCTGCCGATGTTGCCGCCGGTGCCGATGAGCAGCGGGATGAAGAATGACAACGCCACCACCCGCGCGATCTCGTCCTCGTAGGCGCGGAGCACGGTGCCGGTGTAGGCCTCGGCGACGAACAGCAGCAGCAGCCAGACGATGCGCCGCCGGACGAGGAGCATGACACCCGCACGGGCGTACGGCAACTCCAGCGGCTGGGAGCCACCGAGTCGCTCGGCATCCTCCGTCGCCTCCGCCTCGAGGATGTCCGCAACATCGTCAGCCGTGATGATACCCAGCAGCCGGTTGCTGCCGTCGACAACGGGTAGCGCGAGCAGACCGTGCCGGGTGACGAGCCGGGCTGCATCTTCCTGATCGGCGGTGACCGGCACGGAGACGACGTCCGTCGTCATCAGGTCGCTGACCAGCGTGTCGGGCCGGCTCAACACGAGCCGGTGCAGCGGCAGGACGCCGAGCAGCGACTCGTCCTCGCGGGAGATGACGTAGACGTAGTTGACCGTCTCCGCCTCCTCGGCGACCTGCCGGAGGGCCCGCACGGTCTGATCGGCGGTCAGGTCGGGGAACACTGCCACGAATGCCGGTGTCATGATGCCGCCGGCGGTGTCCGACGGATACGCCATGAGGTCCCGAATCTCCGTCGCCTGGTCGGGTTCCATCTCCATCAGGATGGTTCCCGCCGCGGCAGGGTCGCTCTGCTCCAGCTCGGCGTAGATGTCGGTGGCGTCGTCCGGGTCGATCTCCTCGAGGATATCCGCAGCCTGCGGAGCGATCATTCTGCCAGGACGCCGGCGGCGTCACGCTCATCGAGCCTCCCGACCAGCGTCGCGAGGGACTCGTCCCCGAGAACGGCGAACAGACGGCCAAGCTCCTCCGGCGGAAGATCCTCGAGCATCGCGAGGGCATCGTCTTCCAGCATGCGGCGGGCGGAGGCACGCGCCGCCGCAACGTCGCCGTCGGCAACGGCCTCGCGGAGCTGCTCGAGCAGCGACGGGACCTCCCCAGTCTGGGAATCGGTCGGCAGATTCTCGAAATCGGACATCACGATACCCCCGAAGATCGCAGCTCACGAACGGCCCGCCGGCTGGAGCCGGCGGGCCGCTATCGGGCGCAACGGATTATACGTCCGTGTTGGGGTTCGGAAGAGGATCAGTCGGTGGCAAACCGGTAGATTGCGGCAGTGCGCGCGGGCATTGCCATGGAGCGATCGAGGGCATCGATTTGCGGGTGCTGCCCTTCCCCGCCGAACCGCTCCTCGCCCGTCGACAGCACGGGCGACCAGTCACCGGTCGGGCCACCCTCGACCTGCTCCAACCACCCGGTGGGCATCTCAACCGCCTGCCCGACGTTGGCGATCAGCACGCGATGCTCAGTGTCGTTCCAGCGATGCAGCACAACGATCTGCGCGCTCGGTGCGAACGCATCGGTCCGCTCGAAGTCCTGCACGGCCAGCACGGGGTCGTCGCGCCGCAGATGCAGCATGGTCCGGTAGAGCTCCACCACACCGGGGATGGCGCTCGCGCTCGGTGAGATCAAGCTTCGAGGCAAGGAACGTCGACTCCGCCTGCGGGTCGGGTATGGTCTCCCGCATGCGCTCGTCATCGAAGGCCTTGAACCCGGCGAACTCCCTGCGGCGCCCCTCCGTGACCAGCTTGCCGAGCTCTTCCGGGTGGTCGGTGAAGAAGAGGAACGGTGTCGACGCGGCGAACTCCTGTCCCATGAAGAGCAGCGGCGTCTCGGGCGCGAACAGCAGCAGCGCGGATGCGACTCGGTAGCGGTCCGGGCTGATCTCGTGGTTCAGCCTGTCGCCGAACGGGCGGTTGCCGACCTGGTCGTGGTTCTGGATGCAGAAGACGAATGCCGAGGTGGCATCCGAGCGATCCGGCTGCGCCGCTGCCTCTGGCTCCTCGCGCCCGAAGCCATTGGTGATGGCATGGGCAATGTCCTCGGTGGTGCCATCGTAGAGCGCGTAGTAGCTCTCATGCGCGTTTGTCAGCAGCACGCGGACCTCGTGGTGGAAGTCGTCCGCCCAGACGCCATCCAGCCCCTCGCCGCCGCGATCGCCGGGCCGGACCCTGGTGACGTCGTGCCGCTCGTCCTCGGCGATCACCACGATGGAGCGTTCGCCGGCGACGGCCCGCGCCGCCTCGGTCAGCTCGTGCACCACGTGCTTCTCACCGTCATCGAGGATCGCGTGAGTCGCGTCGAGCCGGAGACCGTCGAGATGGTACTCGGCGATCCAGTGGCAGGCGTTGTCGATCGCGAACTGCCTTACCCAGTGGCTCTGTGCTCCATCCCAGTTGAGACCGGCACCCCAGGCTGTCTCGTGTGTCGAGCTGAAGTACTCTGACGAGAACGCGGAGAGATACGCGCCCTCCGGGCCGAGGTGGTTGTAGACGACGTCGAGGATGACACCGAGACCAACGCCATGCGCGGCGTTGACCAGCCGGCGGAGATCGTCGGGACGCCCGTAATTGTGGTTCGGAGCGAACATGTCGACACCGTCGTACCCCCAATTACGTGAGCCTGGCGTTTGCGCGACCGGCATCAGCTCGATCGCGGTGACACCGAGGTCGCGAAGGTACGGGAGCTGGCCGATAAGCGCATCGAAGGTACCCTCGGGCGTCATCGTGCCGACGTGCAGCTCGTAGATCAGCAAGCCCGTCTGCCGTCAGGCCCGCCCACCCATCGTCGCTCCAGGCAAAGGTCGACGGGTCGATCACCTCGCTCGGCCCGTGGACGCCTTCGGGCTGGAATCGGGAGTATGGATCGGGGAAGCTGTCGCCACCGTTCAGCCTGAACCGATAGCGATCTCCCGCGACGGCGTAGGCGAGTGTGGTTGAGAAGCGACCGTCATCGCCGGGCTCCATTGGATGCCAGGTGACCTCGTCGCTCCTGATCAACTCAACATCTGCATAGCTGGCGTTGGTCGCCCAGAGATCGAATTGGATGCCGTCCGGGGTGATGTTGGCGCCCGACTGCATGCGCCACGAGTTCTTTGTCATTTTGAAGTCCTTGTGGGCAACCACAGGGCGACCACTGAGGGTCGCCCTGTGGTTGCTTCGCGGCCCCAGCGTTGATCTGGCGGGCGATGGCGCATTGCCGCCTGACGGCGGCCGGGGGAACTGTGGTCTATCCCTACGACGATGTGCCTAGCAGTACCCGGACCGGGATCTCACCTGGGCCCGATTCGAACGCGAGCGTGCCATCGGCGAGATCGGCCGAACGGTCAGTCAGCACGTCTCGCCATGCCAACGATCGGTACCGTTCCGGCAGCTCGATACTTCCGCCCGCAAGCCCACGCTGGCCGATCCCGACCACGACGAGAACGGCCTGATCATCGAGCGCGCGCAGATACGCAACGCCGCTCGAACCCTGGATCTCCACGGCCACATACTCGCCAGCGCTGAACAGGTCGGGGGACCTGCCGCGCAGATCGAGGATCGCTTGCGTGAGCATCACCTTCGCGGCGCCGTCGGCCCGTTGCTCCCAGGCACCCTCGAAGCTGTCGTAGCGATCGGCGCGAGCCGAGATTGAGTCAAAATCCACCGGGCGGCGATTGTCCGGGTCGACGAGGCTGTCGTCCCATACCTCCGTGCCCTGGTAGATGTCCGGCACGCCCGGGCTGGTGAGTTTCAGCACCTGCGCGCCCAGCGCGTTCGAGAGACCGAGCGTCACCCTGTCATTGACGAAGGATTCAATGTCGTCGAGGAACCGCCCGGACCGCCGCAGGTTGAACATGCCGTTGATGAACCCCCGCAGCGCGCCCTCGTACGCCTCGTCCGGGTTGATCCAGTTCGAGAACCTGGCCGCCTCCCGCACAACCTTGATCATGTACTCCTGCAGCCGCTCGCTGTACACAGCGCGGTCGGCGTTGCGGATGCCCTCCAGCGGCCAGGTGCCGACGAGCGTCTGGTAGATCACGTACTCGTCGGCGCGGTGCGGCGCCAGCGAGCCCTCGTTCAGGCGCTTGAGCTTGCGGTTGAGCCGCGACCACCGGTTGATCGCCGCGCGCCAGCCGGTGGGGTCGTCGCTCAGCGCGCTGATGCGCGCGCGGACGTCCTCGCCGCGCTTGGTGTCGTGCGTCGACGAGTTGACCATGGCGTCCGGCCACCGGCGCAGGCGCTGCCGGTTCTGCCGGTGGAACTCATCGACCGTGATGCCGAACCGGCTGGGATCGCCACCCACCTCGTTGAGCGAGACGAGCCGGTTGTGCCGGTAGAAGGCGGTGTCCTCCAGTCCCTTCGCCATCACCGGCCCGGACAGCTGCTGGAACTTCATCGCGAAGTAGCACCGCCGGTTGAAGCGAGCGATCGCTCCCGGCTCCTCGCTGACATGCAGCAGCAGGACGTCCTGCAGGAAGCCGAAGATGGACGGATCGATGCCGGGGTTGCGCCGCTTCGCCGCGACCACCGCCTCCTCGATGTACCGCTGATCGCGATCTTCCACGCCCAGCTCGGCACAGGTGGTGTAGGTGCGATAGACCGGGAAACACGCCATCACCTCGGTCAGCGCCGTACGCAGGCTGTTGAGCGTGAAGTCGCGATACCTTCGGTCATTCTCAGCGATGCGGTTGAGCGCGCTGGTGAGCACCATCACCTCGCTCTGGAACGCCTCATCCATCATCTGGTGCTTCATGCGGTAAACGAGATCTGGGAATCGAACGGCATCGCCGGTGAAGCGGCTGACGATGCGATCGAAGGTCTGGCGCGAGCCGTTCTCGACGAAGAGGGCGGTTGCCGCGCTGGCGAAGTCGTAGCCGACGGTGCCGGCGATCGCCCAGCTGTCGGGCAGCGCCTCGCCGTGCTCGAGAATTTTCTCGGCGAGCACGTAGAGTGGCCACCGTTGCCGCTCGGCGGCGGCGCCCACCACGGCGGCGCGGGCCTCGCTCCGTATGGCATCGAGCGTCTCCGCATGTTCGTCGGCGTAGAGGTCGACCGGGTCGACGCCCTGCTCCACCAGCCCCGACACCGCGATGTACTCCGCCTGGAGGTCGAAGAAGTACCCCTCCGGGTCCCAGAGGCCGTCCGGGTGGTCGATACGAACCGCGTCGATGGCGCCCGAGGCGAGCAGCTCCATCAGCAGGCGGTGTGTCTCGCGGAAGACACGCGGCTCCTCCTGACGGATAGCGGCAAGGGTGTTGATGGCGAAGAAGCGGCGGTAGTTGATCTCCTCGCCGGCCACGCGCCAGAAGGCGAGGCGCCAGTTCTGCGCCTCCAACAACGCATCGAGGCGGTCGAACGAGCGCGGGTCGCCGGCAGTGCCGTTCACCTCGGAGAGCACCGCCTCGAGCGCCTCCCGCACCGGTTCCGAGCGCTGCACGAGCGCATCGAGCCTGTGACGTGTCACCAACTGCTCACGGTAGCGGGCATCCGGCTCGCCGGGCGCGGCGGCTTCGTCGAACTCGGGCAGCCGCTCGAAGGCGGTGATGATGCTCTCGAGCTCCAGCCGGTCAAGGTCGTCCGCGTCAAGAATCTCGCCGACCCGCTCGAGCACGGGGCGCAGCAGCGTCGGATAGGTCGCGGGGTTGACCGGCAGCGGCGTCTCCCAGTACATGACGGCGAACGAGCCGGCATCGTGACGCAGGCTCAGCTCGCCGCGCTCGAGCACGACGCCGTACTGGTCCCCGAGCACCGGCAGCAGCACCTTGTTGCGGAGCTCGGCCTTCACCGGTGTCCAGTCGATGTCGAAATAGCTCTCGTACGGCGAGGCCGGGCCGTGTTCCAGCACATCCTGCCACCAGGCGTTCGCACCGCCCTCGATGCCCATGTGGTTGGGCACGAAGTCGACCATGATCCTCAGGTCGTGCTCGCGACAGGCGGCGACGAGGCGGTCGAACGCCTCGCGCCCGCCCATCTCGGGATTGATCGTGGCGTAGTCGACGACATCGTAGCCGTGCATCGATTCCGGCGCAGCCGTGAAGATTGGCGAGGCGTAGAGATGGCTCACGCCGAGCCGCGCCAGCCACGGCACGATCTCCGCCGCGTCATCGAAGGTGAAGGTGTGGTTGAGCTGCAGCCGGTATGTCGCCCTCGGTGGCGCGGTATCGGCTGCACGATCGAGCGCTCGCCTGACGATGTCAGCGGCGTTGGACAGGTCTGGTGCCACGTCGGTATTCCCCGGAAGTGAAGCTGCTTGGTCGGTATCGAGTGGCAGGCGCAGGCTCATGCCCGCGTGAACAGGCTCGTCTCGATCGCGCGGTGCTCCTCCACCCACTCGCGCGCGCGATCAGCGGCCTCCCGCTGTATCCCGCGCGTACGTTCCACCTGTGCAGGAGATGTGCCGCCAATGCTGTCCCGACCGGCGACGCTCGTCCACGCATCGATGGGCGGCTTCGTTTCGCCGAAGATCGGGTGAATGGCAGCCCACTCCTCGTCGGTGAGATCGGCGAAGGTCTTGCCGCGGGCGATGCAGGTGCCCACGAGCGAGCCGATCACGTGGTGCGCCTCGCGGAAGGGAACGCCACGCTTCGCGAGCAGGTCGGCGGCATCGGTGGCCAGCGTGAAGTCGGCGACGGCGGCGGCAGCCATCGTCTCCTCCCGGAAGGTCGCGGAGCGCATCATTGGCGGGAAGACGTCGAGGATGGCCAGCACCGTGTCGACGCTGTCGAACAGCGGCTCCTTGTCCTCCTGCAGGTCCTTGTTGAACGCCAGCGGCAGCCCCTTGGTGATCGTCAGCAGCCCCATCAGGTTGCCGTAGAGGCGGCCGCTCTTGCCGCGGCCAAGCTCGGCGATGTCCGCGTTCTTCTTCTGCGGCATGATCGAGCTGCCCGTCGAGAAGCGATCGGCCAGCTCCATGAAACGGAACTCGCCCGATGTCCAGAGGATGATCTCCTCGGAGAGGCGTGAGATGTGCATGCCGATCAGCGCGCAGGCGGAGAGCGTGTCGATCACGAAGTCGCGGTCGGAGACCGCGTCGAGGCTGTTGACGGAGACGTCGTCGAAACCGAGATCCTTTGCGACCATCTCGCGATCGATCGGGTACGTCGTACCCGCCAGCGCGGCGGAGCCGAGCGCGAGGACGTTCGTCCGCGCCCACGCCTGCTGGACCCGCTCGATGTCCCGCTGGAACATCGCCACATACGCCTGCATGTGGTGGGCAACGAGCACCGGCTGCGCCCGCTGCAGGTGCGTGTACCCCGGCATGATCGCGTCCCGGTAGCGCTCGCCCAGCTCGAGCAGCGCCTCGCAGAGCGTGCCGAGCCCGGCGACGATTTCGGTCAGGCGACTGCGGGTCCAGAAGCGGACGTCGTTGATCACCTGGTCGTTGCGGCTGCGGCCGGTGTGGAGCTTGCCGGCGACCCCGCCGACGATCTCCCGGAGGCGCCGCTCGACGCCGGTGTGGACGTCCTCATCGGCGATGGTGAGCGCGAAGCTGCCCTGCTCGACCTCGCCCAGGATCTGCCAGAGACCATCCTCGATCGCCGATGCGTCCTCCGACGGGATGATGTCCTGTGCGCCGAGCATGCGAGTGTGCGCGATCGAGCCGCGGATGTCCTCGCGCACGAGCCGGATGTCAAAGCCGACCGAGGCGTTGAACGCCTCCAGGCGCGCGTCGGGAAGGTCCGCGAATCGCCCTCCCCACGCCTTCACCACGCCGGACGCGCCGTCGTTGTCCTGTGCCATCTGTGGTGTCTCCCCGGATGATTCGAACCGCGCGAGATTGCCTGTAAAGAGAATGAAACGACAGGCAGGCACGTCCTCGCGACTCCTCGGTGAAGAGTACCATCGCGCCTTTCCGCGCCGGCCGGATATGTGCCACCATGGAAGCCCACGGTGCGCGAGCACCAATGTCACGATGACCACGCGAGGAGGGACGCACGGTGTCGTCGAAGTTCGAAGATCGATCCAGCCGCCGATCAGGCAGTGGCCATCCGCGCCATGAGCCGCTGATCTGGCTGGCGATTGTCGCCCTGCTCCTGGCGTCGGCCCCGGCAACGGCGGCCGCGGCAAGCCAGCCCGACAGCCAGGTGGCGACGGTGACGGCGACGGATGCGCTCTACCTCCGCGACTGCCCCGTGCTCACCTGCCAGATCGTCGGTACGGCGACGCTTGGAGACGCGGTCGAGATCACTGGTGAGGAAGTCGGTGGCTACGTGCCGGTCGCATGGCAGGGACGCGAGGGCTGGGCGTACCGACTGTTCCTGAGCGTCGGAGACGAGCCGGCCGAGCTCATTCGCAGCGGTGTGCCGGGCTGCAACCGGGTCGCGCTGATCTTCAATGCCGGCATCGGCGAGGCGCCCTCGGAGGCGATCCTCAACACACTGACCGCGACGCAGGCACCGGTGACGCTGTTCGCGATGGGGTGGTGGGCGGATACCTATCCCGACTACCTGAGCCGCTTTGCCCGGGACGCCAATGCGGTGGTGGGCTCCCACGGTGATACGCAGCTCTTCCTCACCGACGCGACCGACGAGCGAATCGCCGGCGAAATTCGCGACAGCGCCGACTCGATCCAGCAGGTGCTGGGCTATCCCCCGGCTCGCTACTACACCCCGTACGCCACGGACTCGGACGGTCGCGTGCAGCGTGTGATCTCGCGCGAAGGCTACCTGCCCGTCGCATGGACCATCTCCGCGGCGGACTACACCGACGCGGAAACGGCGGACGGCGTCTACTCTCGCGTCATGGGCGACGCCAGCGACGGGGCGATTATCGAATTCCATCTCGACGGGCCGGCAACGGACGAGTCGACGGCATTGGCACTGCCAAACATCATCCGCGACCTGCAGGCGCAGGGGTACCGGTTGGTGTCGCTCCCAGAGATCCTGCTCCCCTGCCCCTCAATGCCGTGAACCTACTGTACGGACAGGTGCGGTTAGTGGTACATTTGTTCGACATGGATCCGCATGGGAGGACAATGTGCAATCTGCCGCGACCCAACACAGCAGCCTTCGGGCGCTCGTTCGCACCATCACGCAGATTCTCGCGGACGGTCACTTTGCCGTAACCGACATGTCCCGCGCGACCTCACTCGAGCTCGACCCGACGATCTCCCTCGGGACGGGCGGCGGCGAGGGGCGCACGGGCGAGATCCGGCGCCTTGAGGGCCCGATCGAAGCGCGGAAGGTCGAGCGGCACGATGGCCGGTCGCCGATCCGGTACTTCCTCGACGGCAGCCAGAAGACACTCCCCGTGTGGCGCGTTGGCACGGTGCCGGTGATCGCCTCCGTCACCGCCGCGGGCATCCTCCAACGCACGTCGCCGACCGAGATCAGCCTGTGCGAGGAAACGCTCGTGACGCGGACGAGCTGGATTGTCCCCCGGTACACCCGCAACGCCTCCCTCAACCGCATCGTCGACCTGCTCGAGGAGATGGGCGAGCGCGTCACCGATCCCTTCGAAAACGAGCATCGGGACGACCCAGGTGTCTATGAGCGGCTTGTGAGCGGATACACGCACTGCCTGGAAAAGGCGTTCACCACCGCGAGCAACCTCCGCGCGCAGGTCGAGATGGACCTTTTGCGATTGTGGGATGGCACCATCGCGCCGCATGACCCTGACGGCTGGATCGTCGTTGACGGTCGTCTCGACGCCGACATCGCGAACGCAATCGGACTGGTGAAAAACGCGCAGGCGCAGCATCTGGATGGCGCGGAGGCGATCGCGCTGTACGACCTGCGGATCGGCCACCGGACGAGCGCCTACGCGCTGGTCGACACCGAGGACCGGGAGCAGTGGGACCGCGCGATGTGGTACCTGCGGATGCAGAACGCCACCGGACAGGACGCCAGGCACGGTCTCATCCGGCTGGAGTCGCCGGCGGTCCTGGCCGATTCCGATTTCGCTGATTCAATCTCGTCCTGGATTCTCGCCGAGCGCGCGCCGCGAGCGTCGTCCGATGCCCGCTGGGCGACCCTGCTCTACCCGATCCACCTGCTCGAACGCATGTTGAAGCGTCGCATACAGACCATCACCGCTGGATGGCCAGCGTAATGTCGGAGATTCCCACCATGGAAGAGCTCGAACTCACGACCAGCACCCTGTCGCGGAACGGCTCGTCGGAGCAGCCGCGGGCGTGGACGACGGACGACTTCCGGTCCTTCATCGACACCACCACCGGCGAGATCGGCCGGGTGGTGAGCAGCGAGAAGGAGCCCTCCGGCTCGCACGTCTTCTACTTCTGGGCGGACGACGATGCGCTCACGCTCGACGTCGGGCACATCGTGGTCGGGTTCTCGGAGGAAGCGGCCGTGGTGGCCGTTGTCGACGAGCCACGGCGCTACTCCGACATGCAGTCGTTCATGGACGACTACTTCGATCGGCACGTCGAGCTCGGCCTGGCCGACATCGGCGCGACACAGCGGCCGGAGATCCTCGTGTTCGAGGCGAAGGTGCTGGCGACCCGGCACTACCGCGACGACGTCGTCTCCAAGCGCCCGGTGATCAACGGGCCGGTTTACTTCGCGACGCAGGAGGCGATCGAGTTCGCGCTCGGCAGGCAGAACTTCTCCGGGCAGCCGATCCCGGCGCTGATGCACACCAACGGCAACTACGAGCGGGATGTGTCCGACGGTGTCGTGCAGGATGAGCAGGGCCGGCCGCGCTTCCAGCGGACACCGATCTTCCTCGACGAGGACTACCTGCTCGGCCCGGAGGCGGGACACGCCAACTGGACCGGCCAGTCCGGCCTGGCGACCAAGACCAGCCACGCGCTCTTCCTGATCAGCTCCGCGTTCCAGACGCTGGAGCGCGAGGGAAAGAAGGTCGCCGCGCTGATGTTCAACGTGAAGGGCCCGGACCTGCTCTGGCTCGACAAGCCTGCGCGGCCGCAACCCGAGCATGCGGCCGCGTATCGGGAGGTCGGCAACCACGGTCTCGGCAAGGACGATCTCGACGCCTACGACGCGCTCGGGCTGGAGCCGAAAGCGTTCGGCAACGTGCGCATGTTCGCGCCGTTCAAGCCCGGCCACGAGCCACAGAGCCGCACCGGCTACGTCGATCTCGACGGCTTCGGTGAGCACAGCCGCCTGAACACCGAGCGGACCGCGCCCGGCGAGACGGACAACGTCTTCCCGATTCTGTGGTCGCTGGAGACGGCGCTCTACTACCCACACAAGATCTTCAGCTACGGCGATCTCGACGACAAGCTGATGGGCTTCATCTACGAGATGCGCGAGCGCGGCGTGGACTCGGTGGACGAGCTCGACAAGCTCTTCAAGAAGATCGACGACCACTTCCGGGGCGAAGAAGCCGGCGATTACTGGGAGGGTCACCACAAGGCGACGATCCGCAAGGCGCAGAACCGCTTCAAGGGTCTGCAGGACAAGCTCGGCGGCCTGCTCGCCAGTGGCAAGGTACGCTCGAAGGCGATCCCGACGGCAGACTCACCCTTCGTCGATCAGGAGCTGCGGGTGATCGACATCTCGCAGGCGAACACGACCGCTCAGGAGCTGCTGGTCACCTCGATCATCAACGCGGTCTGGAAGATGGCGGAGAAGTCGGAGCTCGGCGTCGACAAGCTGATCGTCTTCGTCGACGAGCTCAACAAGTACGCCCCCGCCGGCGGCGAGGGCGGCGTGCGGGACACGCTGGTCGACATCGCCGCGCGTGGCCGGCACCTCAACGTCGTGCTGTTCGGCGCGCAGCAGTTCCGCTCGCGCGTCGACGGCGAAATCCTCGGCAACTGCGGCACATCGCTCTACGGTCGCGTCGGCGACGAGGAGATCATCAATGCGGCGTACCGATCGATCTCCGAAACGTCGAAGTCGGAATTGCTCGGCCTGCCCAAGGGTCGGCTGCTGATCCGGCACGCGCACTTCCGCGAGCCGCTGTTCGGCGCGTTCCCGATGCCACCCACAATCCGCGGCATCGACGGGCAGCGCATCTTCGGCAGCGAGGTCAGCAGCGTCCGGGGTCGCCCTGCCGACGCGCTCCACACCCTGCTGCAGTCGTTGATGGGCGACTTTGGACCATCGAGGGCCGAGGTGAACACCCACTGTGACGGCATCCTCGATGAGGGGATCGTTGAAGTCACGATGAAGATCCGGCGGGAGTACTCCGGCGGGAATCACCGGGGCAGCGCGTGGGGCCAGGCGCAGAAGCTGCTGAATCGGGCGCGGTACGGGGCCAACAACCGATGACACGCGCCATACGGATAGCGCACATCAGCGATACCCATCTTGGCTATCGGGCGTTGCCCCAACAGGACCCGCTCACGGGGAGGAACCAGCGCGCCATCGACGTCGAGCGCTCATTCTCGGCGGCGATCGACGACATCCTGCGTCAGGACGTGGATGTCGTCATCCACGCCGGCGATGTCTTCCATCAGAGCCGGCCGAACTGGCACGCTGTCCGCCACTTCGTGATGGAGATGCGGCGAATCGAGCGGGCGGGCATTCCATCCTTGGTTATCGCCGGCAACCACGACACCCCGCGCTACCGAGCCGGCGGGTCGGTGTTCAGCGTGCTGGAGGTCGCCCTGCCGGAGATCAGGATCTTCGCCGGGTACGAGGAGGAGGAGCATCTCTTCGAGAATCTCGGGCTACGCGTGCAGGCGGTGCCGCACGGGGCGCTGACGAACCCGGACAAGCCGGTCGTCTACGCGATTCCGGAATACCGGAACGTGCTGGTGACGCACGGTATGGTGAGCGGCATCCTCGAGCCGGGCCGCGTCACCGAGCCGGGCGAGCAGGAACTCGACAACGAGCTGTTCGAGGCGCCGTTCGACTACATCGCGCTCGGGCACTACCACATCACAACCTCGCCGTTTCCCAGCGCGTGGTACTCGGGATCGACCGAGCGGTTCGGCTGGGGAGACTACGAAGCCACTCCCGGCTACCGCATCGTCGATATGGACGAGGACGGCAAGGTGGACACCGAGCATCGGGACGTTCGGTCGCGGCCGATGCACCTGCTCAACCCGGTGTATGGTGACACCCTCTCCACCGGTGAGATGGTCGACGAGGTGCTCGGGCAGTTGGAGAAGCTGGACGACTCCGAGGCACTAACCCGCGTGCAGGTGCGCGACGCTGACCGGCATACCTATCGCGAGGTGGAGCGACGGCTCCGGCGCGAGTCGCACGGAAAGACGTTCCACCTCACAGTGGCGCGTCAGGCTCCCTCGGACGCGCCTGCTGGCGCGGAGATCGACCACACCGCGACGATGCAGGACCTCAAGACGCTCTTTGCCGAGTTCGTCGCCCAGCGGCGCGGCGAGCACTACTCCGCCGAGTTCGCGACGACGTTCCTGGAGCGCGGCACGCGTGCGCTGGACGATGCCCAGAAGATCGTCAACGAGAGCCAGGCGGAGGGCGCCGGCGCATGATCATCACGCAGATCACCCTTGAGAACTACAAGCAGTACCGCGGCCAGCACACCTTTCCGGTCGCCGAGGATGCCACGGTCGGCGTGGTCGGCGCGAACGGCGTCGGCAAGACGACCATCTTCGAGGCCATCGAGTGGTGCCTGTACAAGCCGACCTCGATTTCCAACAAGGACATACGGCCGCGTGGCACCGGCGGCGAGGTCCGCGTGGTGGTGCAGCTCACGACCAACCGCGGCGATGAGGTGTACGAGGTCGAACGCGTGCTCAAGCGCAGCAGCACGCAGGCGACGGTGTACCGAATCAACGAGATAGGCGGCGGAGAGCCGGTGGTCCAGGGCACCCGCGAGGTGACCGAGTACATCTCCACGCGCCTGATCGGCCTCGGACACGGCGCATTCGTCGCCACGTTCTTCACGCGGCAGAAGGAGCTCGGGTTCTTCGACAACTTGCGCCCAGCCGAAAGGCGGCGCGAGGTCGGCAAGCTGCTCGGCTTCGAGACGATCAAGCAGGCGCAGGCGCTGATCGCCGAGGACAGGTCACGGGCTCGCGCAGACGCCGACTCCCTGCAGCGGCAGTACGACGCGAGAACCGACAGTCGCGACCTCGCGGCGGAGGCCGAGGCGGTGAAGGCGTCCATCGCCAGCCATCGCGAGGCGCTCACGCGGGCCGAGCAGGCACTCAAGACGGCCGAGACCTCCACCGAAGCGCTGGAGAAGCGGCAGCACGCCCTTCAGGAGCTCCGCGACCGGCACAACGCCATCGAGTCCGAGCTGCGCGATCTGCAGACGCGTCGCCAGCACGCCATCGACCGCGAGGCGCAGCTCATGCGCGAGCTCAAACACCTCGACCAGCGCGAGACCGAACGCGGCTCGCTGGCGGCCATGGCCACACGTGAGCCGGAGCTTCGCGCCGAGCGAGCGAGACTCGAAGCGGAGCGAGAGCGTTTCCACACACGCGAGCGAATTCTTGGCGAGATGCAGGGCTGCGGGCAGACGATCGAGCGGTCGATCGTCGACCTCCGCGCGCTGGTCGATCGCACGCGGGGCGCAACCGAGAACAGCGACTGGGCTTGGTCGGACAACGACAACAACGACCCGCTCAACGGCATCGATCGGTTGTTCGCGATCGCCAGCGTGGTCGACATTGCCGCCGGCGAGGCGCGCCTGGCGAGCTATCGCGACGCCGTCGCGCAGCAGCAGCGCATCGAGCAGGAGTCCGTCACACTCCAGAAGTATCTCGACCGCCAGAAGCAGGTCGAGGCGAAGCTGGATCGCCTGATGCGTGAAGGTGACCCCGCCGACCACCGGTCCGAGCTGGAGAGGCGACAGGAAACCGCGCGCGCGGCGCAGAGCTCGGCCCGGGCCACCATCGCGTCGGTCACGCCGCAGCGGGGGCGGGCCGTTGAGCTCGCCGATCGCCTCGAGCAGCAGCAGTTCGACGATGTCTGTCCGACGTGCGGCCGCCCTTTCACCGATGGCGAGGCCGAGCTGGTGATCAGCACGCTACGACAGCGTATCGCCGAACATGACGCCGCCATCAACCAGGCTCGCGGGCAGGTGTCTGACGCGGAGCAGGCGCTCCGGCAACTCGCCGGCGAGCAGAAGGAGGTACAGGCCCGCGAGAAGGAGATCCAGCAGTGCCGGAGTAGCCTCGCGGCCGCGAAGGAATACATCACGCAGCAGCAAGCAACCGTCGCCAGCGCCCGCGATGCGCTCCAGCGCGTGCTCGTGCGGGCAAAGATGTCGAAGCCACCGCAGGCCGACGCGGTCCAGAACGCGGAGCAGGCCGTGCGCGCCGCTCGCACGATGGCCGAGACGACGCAGCCGCTGGCGATGCTGAAGCGGTCGATCAGCGACGCGCAGGAGGCTCGCACCAGGCACGAGCGCGACCTGGCTGAGCTCGCCGACGTTCAGTGGGACGCGGCTCAGTATCGTCAGGTCGTTGAGCGACACGGCGAGGCGAGCAGCGCGGCGAGTGCCGTTCAGCAGATCGACCGCGAGCTCGCCAGGCGGCCGCAGCTCGAGCATGACCTGGGCGCCACGCGACAGCAGACCGCCGACCTCACCGCGGGCATCGAGAAACAGACGGAAGAGCGCGAGTCCGTCGGGTTCGATCCTGCCGCGCATCGGCAGGTAACAACCGACCTGCAGGCAGCCCGACAGGCGGAGCGCGAGCAGCGGGAACAGCTGAACATCGCCGATCGCGCCGCCCGTGAGGAGGGGTATCGCCTGGAAACGCTGGAGCGCGAGACGGCCGAGCTGGCGACCCTCGCCGAGGAGGCGGCGACGAAGCGCCAGCTTCGGGACGAGCTCGACCTGATGTATAGCGAGTTCTCCGAGTTCGACAAGTTCGTGGCGCAACACCTCTCCCCTCGCCTCAGCGAGATCACCAGCGACGTCGTCGCGGAGATGACCGATGGCGTCTACGACCGCGTCGAGTTCGACGAGGACTATGGCATCGAGGTGTATGACGGGACCGGCGAGAAGTTTGCTCTGGAGACCTTCTCGGGCGGCGAGCGGGACGCGATCGCGCTCGCCGCGCGGCTGGCGCTGTCCCGCATGGTCGGCTCGCAGGCGACGAACCCGCCTGGGTTCCTTGTCCTGGACGAGGTCTTCGGCTCACTGGACGCCGAGCGCCGCGAGCGCGTGCTCACCCTTCTCGGGCAGCACTCGCACGAGTACTTCCGGCAGATGTTCATCATCTCGCACGTGGACGACGTGCAGCAGTCGCCGGTATTCGACACGGTATGGCAGGTGGTGCAGGACGAAGACGGCAACAGCGACATCGTCACCGTTGACGGAGCCACGATGGCTGCCGGAGTCAGCGCCTGATCATCGAGAGGCAGCCATCAGCGCCAGAGCTTCGCCCCTGTGTCGATCCGGAATTCCGGATCGACACAGGGTCAGACCATACGTGTAGCAGACCAACCTAGACCACGGTGGTGTCTGTCTCGTCGTCCGCGAGCTCGTCATCGGCGTCGTTCCCGGACACCTCGTCCAGTGCATCGTCCCGGACGACAATGACGTCCTCACCTACGGAAAGCACCTTGTCAACGGAGATCATGCTGCTGCCGCTGAGGAAGCCGCGGCCAACTTCGAGGTACTCCAGCCGAAAATCGCCGTCGTTGAAGTCAAGGGAGTTCACCACCCCGATCTCGTCACCACTCTCGGTGAGCACGCGCTCCTTCTCGATCTGGTCGAACGCGACCGTGCCTGCCGGGAGCTCGCCGTCCGCCGTCACATCGAGCAGGCTCTCCGACTCGACGGTGATCGCATCCTGACCGATCGCCTTGACGTTCTCCCGCGCGAGCACCCGCTGTGGCTCCGGTTCCTCCATGACCCCGCCTGTCCGCGCGACCACGAACCCCGTGACGGACATGTCCTCGGGCGAGAACAGCAACCGCTCGACGGTGCCGAGGTTCCTGCCGCCTTCGATGGCAAAGACGGTCATTCCGATCAGTGACTTCGCATTCATGAACCCTGTCCTCCTCGGGCGCCGACGGCGCCCCTGTCATCCCTTGTGAAGCAACATGCTTATCCGGAAGACGCATGACATATGCCAAGGTGAGCGCGGCGATCATGGCGCGGCCATGTGGCATCATTCCCCGAGCGCGATTCAGCGCGCACCGCTTCACGTCCCGACGACCCATCCCGAGAGCGACCGAATGGCGACAGAAATCACCGAGCCGACCTCCCCGCCGCGTCCGGCGTCGCGTCGCGGCCGCAGGAAGCCTCCGCCGGATTTGTGGAGCTTCCCGCTCGTCGTTTTCGTCGCGCACTGGCTCATCGCGCAGGTCCCGGCGACGCTCGCCTTCCTGTACGGCACAGTCCGGCCGAGCACACCCGGCACCCACGACGGCGAGAGCTGGGCGTACGGCATCAAGCTGGGTCCGATGAGCGGCCTCGCGCATCTGATCGTGGAGCCGATGCGCCAGTGGGATGGCTCCTGGTATCGGCTCGTCGCGATCGAGGGCTATGCCGGAAACACCGCCAAGGCCGCCTTTTGGCCGCTCTATCCGTGGCTGATGGACTGGGGCAGTGCGCTCTCCGGACTCTCGCCGGAGAGCGTCGGCTACATCATCTCGAACATCGCATTCGCGTTCGCGCTTGTGGTCCTCTACCGGCTCGTCTCCCTGGACCTCGATCGCCACGTCGCGCGCCGCACGCTCTGGGCGCTCTCGCTCTTCCCGACGGCGTTCTTCTTCTCGGCGGTGTACACCGAATCGCTCTTCCTGTTGCTCACCGTGGGCTGCCTGCTGGCGGCACGCAAGGGCAACTGGTGGCTAGCCGGCGGCATCGGCCTGCTGGCGGCTCTCACCCGCTCGGCGGGCATCATGCTGCTCGCGCCCATGGGCATCATCTTCCTGCAACAGTACGGCGCCAACATCCGCCGCTGGTTCCCCTCGATCATCCCGGCGGCACTGCCTGTCCTCGGTCCGGTGATCTTCGGATGGCACCTCACCACGGTTGGACTCAAGTTCAACGACTGGATCAACGTGCAGTGGCAGTGGTACCGCTTCCCAGCGATGCCATGGGAGACGTTCGAATGTGCAACGGTCGGATGCACCGCGCACGTGCCGAACGTCGATCAGCCCCAGGTCCATCAGGGTGTCGACTGGACCTGGTTCCACACACTGCTCGACTCGCCGACATGGTCGACGATCACCTCGCACGCGTTCCGTGATACGTTCGCGCGTGGGGACTGGCTGGAGCTGGTGGTCACGATCGGCGCGTTCGCGCTGGTGCTGATCGGTATCCGGCGGATCCCGCTGTACTACTTCGCGCTGGTGCTTCCGCCGCTGATCGTCCCGCTGTTCAGCCCGAGCTCCGTGCACCCGCTGATGTCGATGCCGCGCTTCGTGCTGCCAATGTTCCCGCTCTTCGTGGTGGTCGCGCTGCTGGTCCGCAACCGCACGGTCGGTATCACGCTCGCGACGCTCTCGGCAATCTTCATGGCGCTGCTCGCGATGCAGTTCGCCACCTGGTATTGGGTGTCGTAGCGGGAGCGTCACCACGGCCGGGCGCAGGTATCCACCGAGCCCAGGTACGGGTACAATTCCCCCGGATACCACAGGGTATGCTCCATCCCGCCGTGACCGGACAGTTGACAGCGCGGGGACTCGCACTCAGGAAGGAACGTGAAGGTGGTTGAGGTTCAGGATCGCTCGCGTGAGGCACCTGCCGTGGAGAAGCCCATGACGGGCGGGCAGGCATTGGTCGCGTCCCTTCTTCGCCAGGGGATCGACACCATTTTCGGGCTGCCCGGCGTGCAGCTCGACGGCGCCTTCGACGCGCTCTACGACGCCCAGGAGCGCGGCGACGTCCGTGTGATCCACCCACGCCACGAGCAGACCACGGCGTACATGGCCGATGGCTACGCGCGAACGACCGGTCGCATCGGCACCTGCCTCGTCGTGCCGGGGCCGGGTCTCCTGAACGCCACAGCGGCGCTCTCGACCGCCTATGCGTGCAACAGCCCGGTCCTCTGCGTCACCGGCCAGATCCAGTCGGACCTGATCGGCGTCGGCCGCGGCATGCTGCACGAGATTCCGAACCAGCTTGAGATGATCCGCTCCGTGACCAAGCACGCCGAGCGCGCCGTGAAGCCGGAGGAAATCCCTGGCCTCGTGGACCGCGCGATCCGCTCGCTGTGGGACGGCCGGGTGCGCCCGGTGGAGGTCGAAGTGCCGCCGGACACGCTGTTCGCGGAGGGCACCGTGGCGCTGATGGCTCCCGCCCCGGAGCGAGAGCGCCCCGAGGGCGACCCGGACACGTTGGAGGAGGCGGCGAAGCTGCTCGGCAACGCCGAGCGCCCGCTCATCTTCTCGGGCGGCGGCGTGCTTGGCTCTGAGGCGTGGGGTGAGCTGCAGGCGCTGGCGGAGATGCTGGAGGCGCCGGTGGTGATGTCCCCGAACGGCAAGGGCGCCCTCTCCGACCGTCACTACCTCGGCCACAGCTCGCTTTCGGCGATGACGCTCATCGACAACGCCGACGTGATCTTCTGCGTCGGCACTCGGATGATCGAGCCGGCCACATACCCATGGGGCATGAAGCCGGGACGCACAGTCATTCAGATGGACATCGACGACGAAGAGGTCGGCCGCAACTACGACGTCACGGTCGGCATCGTCGCGGACGCCAAGGCCGGACTTACCGCCCTCGCCGAGCGTGTCGCGAAGCACAACCGCACACGCGCGTCGCGTGAGGAGGAGCTGACCGCGCTGAAGCAGGCCGTCCGCGCCAGGCTGGATGCGATCCAGCCGCAGTCGGCTTATGCATGGGCGATCCGCAACGAGATGCCGGACGACGGCATCTTCGTGGGCGAGATGACGCAGATCGGTTACTGGAGCAACATCGGCTTCCCGGTGTACCAGCCGCGGACATACATCACGCCCGGCTACCAGGGCACGCTGGGCTGGGGCTTCCCGACGTCGCTCGGCGTCAAGGTCGGCAACCCGGACAAGGTGGTCGTCTCGGTGAACGGCGACGGCGGTTTCGGCTTCGCGCTCAATGAGCTCGCCACCATGGCGCTGCATCAGATCGGCACGGTCGCGATCGTGTTCAACGACAGCGCCTATGGCAATGTTCGCCGCATCCAGCAGGTCTCGTTCAATGGCCGCACCATCGCAAGCCACCTCGCAAATCCCGACTACGTCAAGCTGGCGGAGTCGTTCGGGGTGACCGGTCGACGCGCGAGCTCTCCGGAGGCGCTGCAGACGGAGCTGCGCGAGGCCATCAAGGCGGACGAGCCGACCTTGATCGAAGTCCCCGTCGAGCAGATGCCGGATCCCTGGCGGGCGCTCAAATTCCGGTAGGGCCCAAATCCGGTTGACACCATGACCCCGGCTCGTGCCTGGCGAGCCGGGGTCATGTCGTTTCCCCAGCACGGATCGACACGCGCATCCGGCGCCGATCAGGCGAGTGGGATGTTACTCACCCTCGCCGGCAGACAGGACGCCAGCGTCGAGGAGCTGCCTGGTGACGAAGGCGTTGTTGGCCTCGATCAGCTTGATCGCGTATGTCGCCGCCGCGCCGACAGCGTGGAAACCCGGGCTGTCCAGCTCCTGCTCAACCGACTTGCCGCTCTGTTCGGCGGCCTCTGCCGCCTCCTCGTGCAACAGCTCGTCGAGGTAGGTGTACAGCTCGTTTTCGGTCATGCCGAGCGCGCGGTTGATCTGGCCATCCGTCATCAATTCAATCCTTTCACGCGGCGTGTGTGCACGATGCACGAACCGCCGCCCGCCTTGCTGGTATGAGGTCGCCAAACGGTGCATGCTCTCGCCTCCACGCGACGATTGCAGGGGCACATCACCTTGTTATACTCGGAGTGCCTGCAAGTTCGTCAGTGACGAGCGTTTTCCGGATGGCAGCGGGCCCAGACTTGTCCCATCACCTAAACCCATATCCCAGTTTGGGAAGGAGCTGAGCCATGACGTATGTCATAGCGCAACCCTGCATCGGGACCAAGGATGCGTCCTGTGTGGAAGTCTGTCCGGTCGACTGCATTCACTCGGATGACGACGCCGAGCAGTACTACATCAACCCGGCGGAGTGCATCGACTGCGGTGTCTGCGCCGAGGTCTGCCCGGTCGAGGCGATCTTCTTCGAGGATGATCTGCCCGAGCAGTACGAGCAGTTCAAGCAGGTCAACGCGGCCTACTTCGAATAACGGTCGCCCGTCGCACGATCACCAAGCGCCCTCCCGGAGTTTCGGGAGGGCGCTTGGCGTCTGTCATGCCGCTGGCGTCTCCGGCTGTGGCGTCGGCGTGCCGGTAGCATCAACAGGGAGCTGGTATTGCGCCGTCCACACGGCGTCCTCGTTGACAAGGTAGAGCGTGCCGGAATCCTCGTCGACGGCAATGTCCTGCAACCCCTCGAACGGCGCCGCGACATCGGCCTCCGATGCCGAGAAGTCCGCCGGGATCTTCAGCTGCCAGGCGTCACCGGAACTACCATCGAAGACGACGATGGCGCCATCATCTCCGTTCTTCACCGCGACGTAGAGGTACCGCGTCGCGGGACCGATCAGGAGCGAGGTTGGCTTGCTGTCACCAGCATAGGGCACCTCCACACGCTCCTTCAGGTCACCCTGGCTGTACGTCAACACCTCGTCCGGCGAGTCCTCGTTGTCCAGCAGCACGTAGATGTTGCGATCGATCGCCATGTCCACGGCGTTGACGAGATCCGGCCGCACCGACGGCAGCACCCAGTCGTGCGGCTCGGCGCTGCTCCCCGCCTCGGTTTCGAAACGGTAGATGTTGCGAAACTCGGTCTCCAGGATGTAGATGCTGCCACCGAACGCGCCAACCGGTCCGGGATCCCACCTCCCGAGATCGTTGATGTCCTTCAATGCCACTGGCTTCCAGTCGCCGTCCGGCTGCAGCGTGAACGCGTGCACGCCGTCGGTGACATGCAGGCCGGTCGCGTCCAGCGCGACACCGTAAAGCTTGCCGACCTCCACGTCTCCCGTCGTCTCACCCTGCTCGAGAATCGGGATCACCTGTCGCTCATCGGTCCGAATCTGATAAAGACCACCATTTACGAGGAAGAGGCCCGCGCCTGTCAGCTCAGCGTCCGTGCCGCCACCGTGGAGCCCTGTGGGCAGCGTACCGATGCGTGCGAGGTTGCTGACGCGGATGACGTTGTCGATCTGGTCCCGCGCGGCGGTGATGGCTGCCTGCCGTGGGGCGATCTCCTCAGCCTGCGCTCCCTCGTCCCTGGCGGTGTCGAGCGCCGACTGGGCGAGTTCGAGCGCCTGCTCCGTGTCCTCTCGGCTGGTTGAGTTCTCGGCGGCGAGGATGTTCTGATCCACCTGCTGCAGCGCCGTTACCGCGGCGCCAGTCTCGCTTCCGGTGTCGGGACGCAGCGACCAGATGCCGTAGAACAGCGCGGCGATCATCGCCAGCACGATGAGGATCATGATGGGCGCCGCGACCGGTGTGCGGGGCAGCATCCCACGCCAGCTCGACTCGCCACGGTCGACTGTGACACTCCGGTGCACCTGTACGCCATGGGTGCGTGGCAGGCCGTACTGCTTGGCCTGGCTGGGTGAGCTCCAGGTCTCGGCCGGGTTGTGGCGACGGAGCCGCGAACGAGCGCGGATCCAGCGCGACGGTTCCTGCTCGTTGCCGGCGATCTCCACGACCCGCTCGTCGGCAAGCTCGCCATCGGTATCCATCTCGTCCGCCACGCGTGGCACTGAGCGCGGTCTCGGCCGGCCCATCGACCGTACCCGCCGCGGCAGCAGGCTTCGGATTTGCGCGCGCGTGCGTCGCCGGCGCTCCCGCAGCCGCCAGCGGACATCGTCCAGCGTCACGACCCCAAACGAGCCCGGACGCGGGGGAAACCCGATCACCACCGCGGCGCCGTCCTCGATGCGGTCAGCGATCAGCAGTCCCCTGTAAATGTCGAGCACTCGATCCGGCGAGCGTCCATGGTAGCCAGCAAGGTCCTGCACGCGCATGCCGGTCTCATCGAGATCGATCGCAAGTGCCTCGGCGAGCGACGCGGTGCAGATCATCACGACGTCGCCGTCCGAGAGCTCGGTCTGCGCGAGGATCGGCGCCGTCCAGGACGTATACCCGAGCGGCTCCGGCGGCGTTGTTTGCTCATCCGGAACGTCATAGTCCGGCATCCACGAACCGAGGTCCGGGACGGCATAGGCCAGGGCGTCTTCGATCAGCAGGATCTGGCCCGGCGGGACATGACCGATCGTGCAGCGATGGCCATCAAGCAGCACCGCCGTGGCGCCAATCAGCACCTTGCGGTCGTAACCGCGTGTCGGGCTGGTCTGCCCCTCGTCGAAGAGCATGCCGTTGACGGCGGCGAAGGCACGCCCGATCGCCTCGTCAGGCGGCAGGTCGTCCATGGCCCGCAGCTCGGCGATGATCATCTCGCGGGCAAGACGTGCCACCTCGAGTGACTGACCGTCCGCCTCGACCGGCTCGGTCGCCACCACGATGCCCCGGGAGCGCTGGTCCACAAAGGCGTCGAGGTCGACACTGGCCCACGCGCCGGCGTTGATTGGTGTACCACCGGCGACGGCAAACCCGACGGCGAGTGGCGGTGGCAAGGTCATGCAGGATGTTCCAGATCAAACGCGCAGCCGGACAACAGATCGAACACGGCGCGCGGGTGACATTCACAGTACGGCGATCGGGTACTCCCGCGATCGCACGTTCGAGTGTAAACCGGCACATGGCAAGCGCGTCACTGCCGGACACGACGACGCCCGGCCTCGATGGCCGGGCGTCGAGAGCCGCATTGCCGCGTCAACCTACCGATGCGCGGCCATTGAGCTGGTGTAGCCTTGCTCGGATCCGGCCGGGTAGCCTCCGTTCGGCTCGAATGACGGCGCCTCGGCCCGCTCCCGGGGCTGCCGGCGCGAGCGTGGCGCGGCCGGGGCGCTTCCCCGCTCGATATCGGCCAGCACCGCCTCACCGCGCGAGCGCAGGTGCGTTCCGCTGGCCCCGAGCTGGTCGGCAAGCGCCAGTGAGTGCTCCAGCACCTCTATCGCCTCCGCATCCTCGCCCAAACCATGCAGACGCGCCCCGATGTTCACGAGCATCATCGACTCGCCATACACGTCGTCGACCTCGCGGGCGAGCTCGAGGGCCGTCTCGTAGGTGTCGAGGGTCCCAGGGTGGTTGGCACTGTCCATCGCCACGGCAAGCCGCTGCAGCACAGTGTTGAGCAGCGCCGGATCGTCAAGCTCCTCAGCCAGGCCGGCGGCCTGCTCAAGAGCGTCGATGGCGGCGTCCAGCTCGCCGACCCGCTGTGCAACCTTGGCCATGCGCCCGTAGAGGCGAACCGCTGCCTCCTGATCGTCGCGCGCGTCGGCGAGATCGAGAGCCTGCTGGTAGTACCGCATCGCGGCGTCCGTCCTGCGCGCTTCGACCGCCATGGCACCGAGCGACGACAGCGCCGCAATCTGGCTCTCCACGTCTCCGAGTGCTTCGAACCGCTCAAGCGCTGTCTCGTAGGCGGCACGAGCCTCGGCATACTGGCGCTGATCGCCAAAGATGCCGCCGAGCAGGAGCAGGATCCCCGCCTCGATGCCGGGGTCACTTGCCTTGCGTGACGCCGAAATCCCCTCCTGGAGCGCCTTCGTGGCTTCGCGCGGCTGATCGTATCGCCAGAGGGCCTCGCCAATGGCGGCAAGCCACTGCGCCTCCCGACGGATGTCGTTTCGCGCCCGCGCCATATCGAGCGCGTCCGCAAGGTGATCGAGCGCTTGCGCCGGCCGGTCGAGCTGCGTGAGCGCGATCCCGACACCACCGTGGGCGCGCTCCATCAGCTCCTCGTCAGCGTGCTGCTCGGCCATCTTCAGTGCCTGCTCGAAGACCTCTCGCGCTTCATCGGTGCGGTGCAGCTCCATCAACTGGGTGCCATGCTCAATCGCGTCCCGCGCTGCCGACGGGGAGCCGCTCTGCGCCCCGATGCGAACACGGTCGGCGTCGCGCGTCACCGCTGCCTCCGTCCGACCGAGCTGTCGCTCCGCAACCGAGAGCATTTCGAGCGCCTGGTTCTCCATGGAAAGATCGCCGAGCTGTCGAGCGAGGCCGAGTGCCGCCTCGAGGTGCTCGACCGCCGCTCCGAGGTTGCCGCCACGCGCTTCCATCTCGGCGAGGTCGATCAACAGGTGCGCGCTGAGCGCGGAGTCGCCGTTGTCGTTGGCCGCTCGCAGGGCCCGCTGTTGCAAATCCACGAGCTGCTGATCGCTCACCCGACCACGGCTCAGGTCGATCTCGCGTACCAGTGCCTCCGCCTGACCCTTGACGTAGCCGAGCTTGTCCGCGGCTCCGGAGGCGCGCTGGAAGTGATCGAGCGCACCGTCCGTGTCACCATCGCGGTGCAGCAGATCGCCGAGCACGATGGCGGAGTCGACTTCGTCCTCGGTGTCAGCGGTATCCGGGCCGAGGTCGAGCTGCTGCTGCAGGAGCACCCGAGCGCGCTCGGGCTCGCCAACCTGCGCGGCGCGCTGGCCGAGCCTCGCGAGCGCGCGGCGACCGCCCTGAACGTAGCCTGCCCGCTGTGCGGCGCGGTAGGCGTCGCGAAGAAGCTTTTCACGATCTCGGGCGGGGTCGTCCGCCGGCAGGAGCGCGTCCAGCAAAAGAGCCGCATCGACCGTCTCGCGGTCGAAACTCTTGGCGTGTGCGGCGGCATGGGTGAGGCGGGCGAGCACGGTGGCGAACTCGCGGTCGGATTTCACCCGCTCCTCGATGATCTCGCCGAGAATCGCGAACTCGTCGTCAGAGAGCGCGTCGAGCACCGCGGGGTGCCGGACCTCGCTGATCGCCCCCTGCAGCGAGCGCTTCCGTCCAACGACCTCGCGCGCGATCTGCACCAGGACGCCGTTGCCGCCCCGGCGTCCCTTGCCGGCAAATCGTTCGATCCAGGTGCTCACCACGCTCGCTCCTTCGTCAGAGCCTCCTGCAGGCTCTCGAGTGTCAGGTTGCCGCCAGAGAGGATGATTCCCACCTTCTTGCCGGCGAAATCTCGTCTTCGGTGATAGAGCCCGGCAAGCGATGCCGCCCCGGCGCCCTCGGCCAGCATGGCCGTCGTTTCCAGTAATGTCAGAATGCTGCGCCGGAGGTCTGCGTCCGACACCAGCATGATCTCGTCGACCTTGTCCCACAGCATCGCCGCGGGCAGTGCGAACGCCTTGCGCGTCGCCACGCCCTCGGCGAAGGTGTCGGACCGGTCGAGCACCTTCAGCGCGCGATCCCGCCACGACTCGTAGACCGCCGGGGCGCCTTCGGACTGGACACCGACCACCTGGATGGCCGGGTTGAGCGCCTTGCCCACCAGGGTCGCGCCGCAGAGCCCGCTGCCACCGCCGATCGGCACGAAGATCGCGTCGAGATCGGGTACCGCTTCCAGCATCTCAAGCGTGGCAGTGGCCACACCGGCGATCAGGTCCGGCTCGTCGGCCGAGTGGATGAAGTGCGCGCCCTCTCGCTCGGCGAACTCCCGCGCCGCGTCGAACGCAATGTCGAAGTCCGCGCCTTGCTTCACCACGGTCGCGCCGAGTCGCTCCATCGACGCGACCTTGAGCTCGTTGGCGACCTCTGGCACGAAGATCGTCGCCTTCGCCCCGTAGGCTCGCGCGGCGTAGGCGATCGACTGGCCGTGGTTGCCAGTGGACGCGCCGACAACGCCTCGCGCACGCTCCTCGGCCGACAGGCGGCTCAGCAGATAGAGCCCGCCTCGAACCTTGAACGCGCCGATAGGCTGAAGATTCTCACATTTGACATAGGTTGTCACGCCCAACCGATCGCTGAGCTTCTCCGCCTCGAGCAGCGGGGTCGGCGCCAGGTACGGCGCGATCGCACGGCGAGCGCGGAAGACGTCCCCGAGCGTCGGGATCGGCCCGGTCCACATGCCGGCGCCTGCCGATGGGTTCTCCTGGTGTTCTGTCGCCACATTCGCCTCCGCGCGTTGGCTGATCGCCCCGACGGCTCTGGGTACCGGCACCCATGGTGCGTAGCCGCGTCCGCCGCCCGGCCACTCCGGAAAGATGCACGGTCTGGCACCCTGTCAGTAGTGTCCGTACACCCACTCTAGCACGACGATTTTGGACGTAACAGGTGTTCCCCGTTGTCACACGGCGCCACGGGCTAACCTTATCCGGTCGATGGTAACGACATCGCGTTCCGTGCGTCCATATACTGTGGTGAGCGATCGTTTGCAGTCACAGTGCGAGGTGCCCATGTCGAACTTCAGCCCGCCCGAGAGCGACCAGAGCTTCGGTGCTCGCCTGACCCGTCGCGCCGGGGAGGCGAACTCCCTGCTCTGCATCGGGCTCGACCCAGCGCGCGGCCGGATGCCGGCCGGTATCCCGGACACCGCCGACGGCGTGATCGAGTTCTGCGAGCGCCTCGTCGGCGCCACCTCCGATCTCGTGCTCGCCTACAAACCCAACCTCGCCTTCTTCCTCGCCTACGGTGCGGACGGGCTCGACGCGCTCTACACCGTGCGCGACATGGTCCCCTCGGACACCCCGGTGATCCTCGACTGCAAGATCGGCGACGTCGGCTCCACCGCCGATGCCTACGCGACCGCATGGTTCGACGAGCTCGACGTCGACGCCATCACCGTTCACCCCTACCTCGGCGAGGACAGCCTCGAACCGTTCCTGCAACGCGGCGACAAGGGCGTGATCGTGCTCGCGAAGACCAGCAACCCTGGCAGCGGCGATCTGCAGGACAAGCTGCTGGACGATGGCGAGCAGCCGCTCTACCACTATGTCGCCAGCCGCGCGGCGGAGTGGAACGGCCGCTACCCGGCGACCGTCGGCCTCGTGGTCGGCGCCACGTACCCCGACCAGCTGCGCAAAATCCGGGAGGTCGCGCCCGAGCTGCCGATCCTGCTCCCTGGACTGGGCTCCCAGGGCGGCAACCTCGACGCTTCCCTTCACGCTGGCCTCTTTCCGGACGGTACCGGCGTGCTCTGCTCGTCATCACGTGGCATCATGTATGCATCATCGGGCGATGACTTCGCCGACGCGGCCCGAGCCGCCGCGACCCGGCTCCGCGATGACATCAACGCGGTCCGCCAGGTCGTGCGGTAGCAGACGAATACCCGCCCGGTTCCCGTCCCGCAATCCGAATCCGTGCCGATCCCGTATGTCATGGTGACTGGGGAGTCGGACACCGTCGTGCCCGCCCTGGGGAAGGAGACTTTGGAGCATGCGCCTGGCGTCCGTACCGATTTCGAGAGCGATGGCTCGTCTGACCATCACCCTGCTCACCCTGCTGATCGGAGCCGGCATCGCGCAGCCAGCCGCGCTCGCGAGCCGCTCCGATGGCACCGGCGGCCCCGGCCTGCACGAGTACGACATCGCTCCAGAGTTGCTGCCTCCGGACAGGGGACAGTCCGATCTGACGGTGGCGATCCCCGCGACCGGACATACGCTTCAGGGCACCATGCTGGACTACTGGCGCGTCAACGGCGGCGCGACGGTGTACGGCAACCCCATCTCCGAGCCGTATCTCGCGCCGAACGGGTACTACAGCCAGGCGTTCGAGCGAGGCATCTTTCAGTTCCTGCCCGAGACGATCTGGACCGACGATCCGACCGTGCGCCTGCAACCAATTGGGTCCACGGTATACACCACCCAGCGTGATATCGTCCGCGCCGACGGTCGGCGCGTCGCCGGCGACCGTCGCATCGCCCGCGCGACACCCGCTTCCTGGAGCGAGGAGCGCCAGAACGAGGTATGGAATGAGGGCGGACGCCTCAGCAGCGAGACGGGATACAGCATCTCTGGTGACTTCGGCGCGTGGTACGACAGCCACGAGGGCTGGTTCTACCTCGGCTCGCCCATCTCGGAGCCGTTCCGCCACCGTGGCGTGATGGTGCAGATCTACCAGAACGGCATGCTCATGGCCCGCGACGGCGCGGTGATGCCGGCAGCATTGCCGCGCGAGAATCCGGAGAGATTCGGAATCGACACCACCGCGGCGGACACCACCGGCCTGCCGGAATACTCCGAAAGCCTGTTCATCAGCGCGAACAATCCGTTTGGCGTCGACACGACGACTCTGCAAGGGCGACGCTCGATCGTTGTCGACATCAGCGAGCAGACGCTGACCGCCTACGAGGGTGACCAGATCGTCCTCCAGACGCTCGTCAGCACCGGCATCGAGCCCAACCACACCGAGGTCGGCGCCTTCCATGTCCGCATGAAGTTCCCCGAGCAGGACATGACCGGATTCACGAGCTCGACTGGCGAGGTGCTGTCGGTCGGGACGACGGAAGGCAGTGGCGTCCCCTACGACGTCGAGGACGTACCGAACGTCATGTACATCAACTACGACGCGGAGGCGCTCCACGGGGCGTACTGGCACAACAACTTCGGCCAGCGGATGAGCCACGGCTGTGTCAACCTGCCGCTCGACGTCGCCGCCTTCCTCTACCAGTGGGCCCCCATCGGCACCGCGGTGACCGTGGTCAAGTAATCCATGGAGAGGAACGTGGAACTGGCTCTCCCGACCTATTGACCCACAGCCGCGCGAGGGATAGGCTGACGGCATCAGGACAAGGCAGTCGACAACAGAATATGGCTCGCGTGCGATGTTCGTCCGTCGCCTGCAGAAGGAGACCAGCCCAATGCCATCCGGTCCACGTGATCCCGTTCCACCGATCGACAAGGATGATCCAGAGGGGAGTAGTGACGCATTCCGCCTGAACCGCCGCAACCTCGTCCAGTGGAGCGGTGCCGCGGCTCTCGGAGCCGCAAGCATGCGCCCCGCATCGGCGCAGGAAGCGACTCCGGAGGCGACGCCAGCGGATGCTGCCGCTCCCACCCCTGAGCCACCGGAACCCGCCACCACCGCCCCGTGGACGCGCGAAGGGGTGCAGGGGCCGGCGCTGCCGCCGGATGTGCCACCGTGGATGCAGAACTGGGGTCCGCTGCCGTCCGAGTACGGCGAACGCTCGCCCTACGAAAACGGTGTGGTTCGAAGCCCGGGCTCGACCTCGAGCCGCTCGCCTCTCGCGGATCTCCACGGCACCATGACGCCCAACAGCCTCTTCTTCGAGCGGCTCCACTCCGGCACTCCGGAAATCGATCCGACGCGTCACCGATTGATGGTCCACGGCATGGTCGACACGCCGACCATCTACACGATGGACGACCTCAAGCGGTTCCCCGCGGTCTCCATGATCCACTTCCATGAGTGCTCGGGCAATTCGGGCAGCGAGTGGACCGAGGATTCCATCGCCCCTAACGTCCAGGAGGGCTTTGGGCTCGTCAGCCAGACAGAGTGGACCGGCGTACCGGTGAAGACGGTTCTGCAGGAGGTCGGCCTCCAGGCGGATGCTACCTGGGTGCTGGCCGAAGGAGCGGACGCCGCAGGCATGGACCGCAGCATTCCCATCGAGAAGGCGCTGGACGACGCACTCCTCGCCTATGCGATGAACGGCGAGGCACTCCGGCCCGCCAACGGCTACCCGCTCCGCCTGGTCCTGCCAGGCTGGGAGGGCAACTCGAACATCAAGTGGCTGCGACGCCTGAAGGCCGGCGATGGACCGTGGGAAACACGCGAGGAAACCTCCAAGTACACGGATCTGATGCCCGACGGCACAGCGCGGCAGTTCACGTTCGTGATGGAGGCCAAGTCAGTGATCACGAACCCCTCGGGCGGACAAACGATCTCCAGCAGGGGGTTCCACGAGATCACGGGTATTGCATGGTCAGGTCGCGGCAAGATCACCAGAGTCGAGATTTCAACGGACGGTGGAGAGACGTGGGAGGACGCCACGCTGCAGGAGCCGGTTCGCTCCATCGCGCTCACCCGCTTCCGCTATCCATGGATGTGGGACGGCCAAGCGGCACGCCTCCAGAGCCGGGCGACAGATGAGACCGGCTATGTCCAGCCCACGATGCAGCAGCTTGTCGACGTTCGCGGCACCAATTCCACCTACCACATGAACGGCATCAAGTCGTGGGCCGTGAGTGAGAATGGGGAGGTCACCAGTGCTTGGGGATAACACAACGCAGTTTGGCTTCGGCGAGCCCGCGTCGGAAGAGCAGATCGCTGGCTGGGACATCGACGTGAAGCCCGATGGCACAGGCCTGCCGCAAGGTAGCGGCACTGTCGCGGATGGCAAGAAGCTCTTCCAACAATACGGCGCCGCCTGGCACGGCGCGGAGGGCGAAGGCACCGACTATGCCCCACGGCTGGTGGGCGGTATCGGATCGCTGGACACTGACTCGCCAGTGAAGACGGTCGGCAGCTACTGGCCCTATGCAACATCGGTGTTCGACTTCATCCGTCGCGCCATGCCCGCAAGCGCGCCGCAGACCCTGACCGACGATGAGTACTATGCCCTGACGGCATGGTTGCTCTGGGCGAACGGCATCATCTCGGAGGACGAGGTGATGGATCAGGACACGCTGCCCAAGGTCGTGATGCCGAACCGGGATGGTTTCACGAGCCCGGACCCACGCCCCGACACGGAGAACGCCTCCAGCTAGATCCGTGATCCACGGCGGTTCATGCTCACCTCACGTGTCCGGATGCATCCAGCGCGGATACCCTTCGGCAGCCCCGCAGGTGCGCTGCCCGAGCGTCCCTATCGGCGAGACACATGCACGGACAGGGGAAGCATGGGACCAGTGGGACGTGCTAGGATTCGGCAACGAACGAGCGTCACCGCCCGGTTCGTTGCCGACCGCACGCCACCAGCGGGTCGCGCTCCGCTGGTGTAGCTCTCCACGACAGGCCAGCCTTGACCTTTGACACGATCAACGCCACGACTGCAGACGAGGACACGCGCGAAAGCAAACGTCCCGGGCGCGTTGTGGCGTTCGTCAATCAGAAGGGCGGCGTCGGAAAGACCACCAGCACGGTCAATATCGCCGCGGCGCTCGCCGAGCGCGGCGACCACGTGCTCGTGGTGGACATCGACCCGCAGGGCAACGCCACATCGTCGCTCGGCGTCGACAGGAACGCGCTCGAGGCAACCCTTTACGACGCCATGACCGGCGACGCGGATACCGACGAGGCGATCATCCCCGGGGCGCGGGAACGGATTGACCTGCTCCCCGCCACGCCAGAACTCGCAGCCGCCGAGATCGAGCTTGTCGATCAGCCTCGTCGCGAGCACCGCCTCGCCGACACGCTCCACGACGCGAAGCGCCGGTACGACGTCATTCTCATCGACAGCCCGCCGTCGCTCGGCCTGCTCACCGTCAACGCCCTCACCGCCTCGGACGCCGTCGTCATCCCGGTGCAGTGTGAATATCTCGCGCTGGAGGGGGTGAGTCAGGTGCTCGGGACCATCGACCTCATCCGTCGCAGCCTCAACCCGGACCTGCAGCTGCTCGGCGTCCTGATGACCATGTACGATGGTCGCACCAGGCTCTCCGGCCACGTCGTCGATGAAGTCCGCCGTTTCTTTCCCGACCACCTGTTTTCTGCCGTTATCCCGCGTTCGGTCCGACTTGCCGAGGCTCCGAGCTTCGGCCAGGTCATCGCCGAATACGACCCGTCATCACGGGGGGCCGCGGCATACGCCGACGTCGCCCGGGAGCTCCGTGACCGACTCACCACCAGCAGCTGATCGCGCCGTCACCGCACACAGGAGTAGCTCATGTCCCAGACCACGATCCCCGAGCAGACGCACCTTTCGCCCGGTATCACCGAGAACGGCCGGACGGACGGGCTCCTGCGCGTCGACAAGTTCACCGGCTTCGGTCTCACCTTCGATGACGTGCTGATCCTGCCCGCGCACTCCGAGGTGCTGCCGGCGACGGTCTCCACCGCGACGAAGATCACCGACGACATCTCCCTCAACATCCCCGTCCTCTCGGCGGCGATGGACACGGTGACCGAGGCGCGGCTCGCCATCGCGCTGGCACGGGAGGGCGGCATCGGCGTGGTCCACCGCAACCTCTCCGTCGCCGAGCAGGCGGCGGAGGTCGACAAGGTGAAGCGCTCCGAGTCGGGGATGATCGTCGAGCCGGTCACGCTCTCACCCAACCAGCTCGTCAGCGACGCGGAAGCGGTGATGGAGCGCTATCACATCAGCGGCGTGCCCATTACCGACGACGAGGGCAAGCTCGTCGGCATCCTCACCAATCGCGACCTGCGCTTCATCGACGACACCTCCCGGCGCATCGGCGACGTGATGACCAAGGACAACCTGATCACGGCTCCGCAGGGCACCACCCTCGACCAGGCCAGCGCGATCCTGCACCGGCACCGGGTCGAGAAGCTGCCGGTGGTCGACGCGAACGGCAACCTGACCGGGCTGATCACGGTGAAGGACATCCAGAAGAAGATTCAGTACCCCAACGCCACCAAGGACGGGCGAGGCCGCCTCCGGGTCGCCGCCGCGGTCGGTGTCGGCAAGGACGCCGTCGAGCGCGCGCAGGAGCTCGTCGCCAAGGGGGTTGACCTCCTCGTCGTCGACACCGCCCATGGCCATTCCCAATCCGTGATCGACATGGTCAAGCAGTTCCGCAAGACGCTCTCGGTGCCGATCATGGCCGGGAACATCGCGACCGGCGCGGCCGCCGAGGCGCTCGCGGACGCGGGCGCGGACGCCGTCAAGGTCGGCGTCGGGCCCGGCTCGATCTGTACCACCCGTGTCGTCTCGGGCACCGGCGTACCGCAGATCTCGGCCATCCACAACGTCGCGACGGCGCTGGACGGAACCAACGTCCGGCTGATCGCGGATGGCGGCATCCAGTTCTCCGGAGACATCGCCAAGGCGATCGCGGCCGGCGCCCACGCCGTCATGCTCGGCAGCCTGCTGGCCGGTCTCGACGAGAGCCCCGGCGAGGTAATGGTGTTCAAGGGCGAGCGGTACAAGGAATACCGCGGCATGGGATCGCTCGGCGCGATGCGCGCTCGCTCGTTCTCCAAGGATCGCTACTTCCAGGAAGACATCGGCAATGTCCAGAAGCTCGTTCCTGAGGGCATCGAAGGTCGCGTCGCCTACAAGGGGCCGCTTTCGACGATGATCTACCAGCTCGTGGGTGGGCTCCGCTCGGCGATGGGATACGCCGGCGCGGGCAGCATCGACGCACTTCGTACCAACGCGCAATTCGTGCAGATCACCGCCGCCGGGCTCAAGGAGAGCCATCCGCACGATGTCACCATCACGCGGGAGGCGCCGAACTACCGACCTGGAGGCATGTAGTTCGCACGTTTGGAACAAAGGGGGATAGGGTATGCCTCTCATCGACACGTCGACCGAGTTCGGCACGCGCGTCCAGCGTCGCCTCGACGAGGAAATCGTGATCTGGCTGACGACGCAGGGATCCGACGGCACGCCGCAGCCGAGCCCGGTCTGGTTCCTTGCCGAGCCGGACGGCCACGTGCTGATCTACTCCCAGCGCGACAAGCCGAAGGTTCGCAACATCGAGGCGCGGCCGGCGGTGGCGCTGTCGTTCAACACCACGCCCTCCGGCGGAGACGTGGTGATCTTCGCCGGCGAGGCGCGCATCGATCGCGACGCGCCAACGGCGAGCGACAACCCGGCCTACGTTGAGAAGTACCGCGAGTCGATCGAGCGGCTCGGCTACACGCCGCAGCAGTTCGCCGACGAGTACGCCGTGCCGATCCGGATCAGGCTGACGAAGCTGCGAGGCTTCTGATGGAGCGGCGCGATCTCCTCACCCCACCGACGGACGAGGGCGAGCCCTCGCTGCCGAGGCTCCGCGACCTGCCGCGACTGGTGCTGTTTGGGGCGGGGCAGATCGTGCTATTCCTGATCTTGTTCCAGCTCTACAAGGTGGTCCGCCGGATCTATATCCCGCGCGCCGAGAGCGTCGCGTTCGACAATGCGGAGCGAATCCTGGATTTTCAGGGCAGCCTGCACGCGAACTTCGAGGTCCACCTGCAGCACTGGGTGATCGAGCGCGGCGACCTGATCATGGTGTTCAACTACTTCTACGCATGGTTCATGTGGATCTTCTACGCGACAGCGATGATCCTGCTCTTCTTCGCTCCACAGCGCTACTTCTACCTGCGGCGCGTGTTCTTTCTCAGCATGTTGCTGGCGCTCCCGTGGTACCTCATCTTCCCGCTCGCACCGCCGCGCTTCATGCAGGACTACGGCTTTGACTTCGTCGACACGCTTGTGGTGTACGGGCCAAACTACTTCTCGGAGTCGGGTCTCGTCACCGCGAACCGCTATGCCGCGATGCCGAGCATGCACGTCGGCTGGACCACCATCGGCGCGATGATGCTGTGGGTTGCGTTCCCCGGACGGTTCCGCATCGTCGGCCGTGTGCTCGCGGTCCTGCTCGTGGCGATGATCGTGACGACCGTGATGGTCACCGGCAACCACTATTGGTCGGATGCTGTCGGCGGCTGGATCATCATCGGCACAGCGCTGCTGATCAACCGCGCGCTGCCGTGGCCGTTGCCGATGCCGTGGCGCGAGCCGTCGCCGCGGGCCGAGCCGGAGCCCCAGGCGGGCGCCGCCTGAGGACAGTAGCTGCTACCCTTGTCGGTGGGGCCAGACTCCCCCGCTCGATCCCGACCATTCCGCACGAAACGGCGAACCCGCAATGGCTCGAATCATCGCGTTCTTCAACCAGAAGGGTGGCACCGCCAAGACCACCAGCACCCTCAATGTCGCCGCGGCGCTCGCCGAGCGCGGGCAGCGCGTGCTGGTGGTCGATCTCGACCCGCAAGCGAGCCTGACGATGGCGCTCGGTGTTGACATTGCCGCGCTCGAGATGTCGGTGTACGACCTCTTGCTCGATGAGACGGTCGGCATCGTTGACGTGGTCCAGCCGACCACGATCGAGAACATCTCGATCGCGCCGTCGCACCCGGACCTCGCCGCCGCCGAGATGGAGCTGCTCAACGTGCTCGAGCGCGAGCGCCAGCTCGACAATCGGTTGCGGCAAGCGGAGCTGGGTGCCTACGACTTCGTGCTGATCGACTCGCCGCCGGCGCTCAACATCATCTCGATCAACATCCTCGTGGCCATCCGCGAGCTCATCATCCCGATCGAGCCGCACCCACTCTCGGTGATGGTGCTGCAGCGGCTCTTCGACACCCTGCGCCGCATCCGCCGGCTCAACCCGGAGCTTGAGATCCTGGGCTTCCTGCCGACCAAGGTGCACCACTCGTCGCGCCTCGCCATCGACATGCTGGCGACTCTGGAGTCGCAATTCCCGGAGCTGCACCTGCTGCCGTCCATCCCGCTCTCGGTCCGCGGTGCGGAGTCGACCGCCGAGATGACCAGTGTGCTGCACTACATGCCTCGCTCCGGCGTCGCCGCGGCGTACCGAGACGTCGGCGCGTGGCTGCTGGGCGAGCGAGGCAACGCCATTGCTACCCAGGGGGGAGCGCGCCATGCCTGACCGCTCTTCCCCCGACGAGTTCGAGGACATCCTCACCGGCCGCAAGAGCCGCCGATCGACAAGCCAGCGCCAACCTGCGCCTGCTGCCGATGAGAAGCCGGCCCGGCCCGGTCGCTCCCGCCGAAAGTTCACCGTGGACGCGCTGTTCAGCGACACACGCCCGCAGGCGGTCGGTGTGCAGGACCTCGCCGAGGCCAAGGAGATTGCGCTGGAGCGCATCGAGGCGGACCCCGAGCAACCGCGCAAGCACTTCGACGAGGAACGGCTCGAGGAGCTGACCGCCAGCATCCGCAAGGAAGGCGTGTTGCAGCCGATCGTGGTGCGGTACGACGCCGAGCGCGACCGGTACATCATCGTCCACGGCGAGCGCCGCTACCGCGCATCGACGCTGGCAAAGCGCACGACCATTCCAGCGCTCGTACGCAACGTCCCGGAGAGCCGTCGCCTCGTCCAGCAGCTGATGGAGAACATCGTCCGCGACGACCTCAACGCCGTCGATCGCGCCCGGGCGCTCCGGATCCTCAAGGACCAGATGGACGACGCGCCGTGGGAAGATGTCGCCGCGGAGGTGGGTATCCGTCGCTCGCGGCTGTTTCAGCTGCTCGACACCAGCAAGCTGCCAGGTCAGGCGCAGGATCACATTCGCGCGGGAGCACTCTCCGAGAAGCAGTCACGCGCGCTGCAGGGTTTGCCGCCGGCCTACCAGCAGGAGCTCGCCGACGCGATCGTCGAACGGGCAGTTCCCTCGCAGGTCGCGACGCGCGTCGGACGCGCGCTGCGCACGTCGCCTCGCCTCGCAACGTCGAAGCCGGAGGCGCGGCAGCACATCGCCGAGCTGCTCGACCTCGCCATCAACGCGGATGACGACGCACGCGCGATCCAGATCGACCGCCTGCTCGGCTCCCTGAGAGACGTGGCGGAGGGTCACGAGCATGACCGGGCGGCGCTCGAGGAGATCGCGATCACGCTGGGCGCCCCGAGCTACGCAGCCAGCCGCGTCACGAAGTCAGTCGGCGATCTGGCGCAGGCGCTGAGCCACGCCGATCGAACCAGGATCGCCAGGGATCGCGAGGTACGTGATCGGCTCCGCTCGCTGGCCGAGGTCATCACCGCGCTCACCGACGAGGACGCATAGGGGCCGACTATTCGGGCGGTGCCATCCGGCGAAAGATCAACATGACAACACCCGGGCGAGTCGCTCGCCCGGGTGTCCCACGTGCATTGTCTGCGGGTGTCAACCTACCACCAGGCTCCCGCCTGACGGTCGAATCGCCGCGAATCCGCTCCGAATCGAAGCGCGAGTACATCCAGCACAACGAACGCGCCGACTACGAGCAAGAAACCTGTCATCATTGACTCCCTTCCGGGCGGCGCCGTTGCCGCCTCACTTGTCACTTTCCATTGTAAAGCAATGAACGCTGAAACGATACGGCAGCAGCGACTCAATGCGGTCTCGCACTACCACCAGTTGCGACCGGAGAGGTGCCGCGTGTCCGCGCCAAAGTGGTTTGCGAGCACACCTACGATGATCAACACAACCCAGAACAGCAGCAGCTCCATGGTGTCACCTCGATACTAGACGCCGCCGATGGTGTACCAGCGGATCTCGGCTTCGGCTCGCCTCCGTTCGGCGGCCCGACGGATGGACGCCTCATGCATGGCCCGCTCCGCGATCGTGAGAGGCTGCTTCGGAGCCTCCCGGCGCTGTGAGGGATGAATCACGCGCACACGCAGGCCAGCTTCCACGCCCCATCCGCCGATCATCAGACGTCGAATTGCGATCATTGCGCCTCACTCCTTGCGCGTGCGACAGGAACCGATCTCCAGCCGCCTCGTAACAAAACGACGCGCGACCTCGCCGTCCGTGAGATGTCGCTCGCCGTCCGGTCTGCTAGGCTCAGGATTGACAGGAGAAAGGGTTGCGCAACCGCATGAGCACTGCCCCATGAGCACGTTCATCTTCCCGCCACGGTGGCGTCTGGTTCTGCTCGGTGTCGCCATCGCCCTCGTACTCGGCGGATGCAGCTACGACAGCACGCTCGAGCCGAAACCGACGGCGACCGCAACGGCGATCGCGTTCGGTCCGACCGATATCGCGGTGGGCTCGCTCCTGAGCGATGCCAGCGCCGCGTGGGATGGCGTCGAGGCGTGGACCGTAGAGACGAGGACGGAGACATCGAGCGACGGGTCCTCCGCCACGACCAGCGTCGCCAGGGAGACGGTCCTGCTTCCCAACGACCGCCATGTCGTCACCACGAACGGTGACACCGTCGTGGCCGAGGAAATCGCGACCGGCGGCACGATCTACATGCGGGGAACGCTGGTTACATCGTCGATCTACCCGGAGGTGGACGCGGACACCTGGATCAGCTTCACCCCGGACCAGGCGCCGGCCGACACCGCGCTGGCGGAGCGCGTTGCGTACCTCACCACGCCTCCCGCGTTCCCGTTCGCCACCTTCTCCGCGGAGACACGGGCGCTGCCAGCGAAGCCTGCCGGCGAGATCGAGGTGGACGATCGCGTGTGCCTTGTCTACCACTTCACGACGACGTCTCCGGAAAGAGAAGGGATCGACTACCGCATCGCATTCGACAAGGACGACCACCCGTGTCAGATCGTGCGCGAGGCGGGCGGTGTGGTGGAAACGACGGTGTGGCACTACCCTGACTCGCCCGAGCCAATCGCGGCGCCAAAGGATGTGGTCGTGGTGGACGAATTCCCGGGCGCTCCCCAAGGCAGTGGAATGAATGTTGCGAGCTGAGGCGCTGTGGGATGGAGTTCGTCACACGTGTTTCGCGGGCCACATGACCCTATTGTGGAGGAATCCCCATGCACCAACGTCGTTCGCACCTCTTTCTAGTCCAGGCACTCCTGATGGCCGTGCTCGGGCTCTTCGCCGCCATACCTGCCGCGGCGGCACAGTCCACCGCATCGCCCCCGACCGTCGGGGACGAGATGACGCCCGTGCAGGTCGTCGATCACGTCGCTCCAGCTGTCGTCACCGTTATCAACGAGCAGACCGTGAGCAACAGTCTCGGTCAAAATCAGGTTGTTCCTGCCGGCGCCGGCACCGGCTTCATCATCGATGACCAGGGACACATCGTGACCAACTGGCATGTGGTCACACAGGGTACGAGCTTCAAGGTCATTCTCTACGATGGCACCCAGATCGATGCCCAGCTCGTCGGGCAGGATCCGCGCGATGACCTCGCGGTCGTCCAGATCGACGCCTCAAAGGTTCCGGGCACCGTTTCGCTCGGCGATTCCAGCCAGCTCAAGCCGGGACAGTCGGTCCTCGCAATGGGCTCACCGCTCGGCGAGTTCGGCAATACGGTAACGGCCGGAATCGTCAGCGCGCTCAATCGCAACCAGCTCGGCCAGGAAGGGCTCTGCCAGAACTACACCGACCTGATCCAGCACGACGCCGCGATCAACCCGGGCAACTCCGGTGGCCCCCTGTTCAACCTCAAGGGAGAGGTCATCGGCGTGAACACCCTCGGCATTCCGAGCCAGCAAGGACAGCCGGTGCAGGGGCTCTTCTTCGCCGTCCCGTCCAACACGGTTAAGGTCGTGGTGGACCAAATGGTCCAGACCGGCGGCATCAGCGCGCCGTACCTGGGCATCACCTTCACCGCGCTCAACCCGCAGATCGCCTCGGCCAACAGCCTCTCCGTTGACCACGGTCTGTACGTCCAGGATGTGGAGAGCGGCGGACCGGCCGAACAGGCCGGCATCCAGGCGGACGACATCATCCTCCAGATCGAGGGCGATGACATCACACCGAGCTCAACGCTGTCGTCGCATCTGCTCGACTACAAGCCGGGTGACACCGTCAACCTGACCGTGCTCCGCGATGGCCAGGAGACCCAGGTCCAGCTGACCTTCGGTGAGGCGCCACAGAGCCTGTTCGAGCAGTGCACGCTGCAAGGCCAGGGCGGCCAGCCGTAATCGACCTCGCGAGATACAACAGTCGGAGCGAAGCAAGGGGGCGGTCGAATTCGACCGCCCCCTTGCCACTGATCGATGTCAGCTCATCGCTTCAATCGGCCGCGTCGAGCGGGTAGTTGTGGTCCTTGCGCCCCTCGGCGCCGTCGTAGGCGTGGGAGGACTTGAACGGCTCGAACCGGCCCTGCTCCCCCAGCGGCCGGGCACGCTCCAGCAGCGCGTCGATCTCGTGCTCGCCGTATGGTGTGAAGTCGTCGGCGACCGCCATGTTCTTGCGCAGCACCTCCAGAGAATCCATGCCGGAGACCACGACCGACACCGGCAGCCCGAGCGAGTACCGCAGCCCCTCCTCCGGCAGGATGTCCGAGCCGCTCTTCTGGATGTGCCCGCCGGCGTTGCTCTTCATCCCGATCACGCCGATCCCCTGCTCCAGGCACATCGGCAGGATCTTGTGCTGGAAGCTCGAGAAGTGCGCGTCGAAGACATTGATCGGCATCTGGACCGTGTCCCACGGCACGCCGCTCTCGAGCAGCTGGCGGTGCAAGTGGGGCGACTTGTGACCCGTGAAGCCGATGAAGCGGACCTTTCCCTGCTCCTTCGCCTTCACCAGCGCCTCCAGCGAGCCCCCGGGCGCGAGGATCCGCTCTGGATCGTCATCCCACACCACCTCGTGGATCTGCCAGAGGTCGAGGTGATCGGTCTGGAGCTGGCGCAGACTCTCCTCCAGCTTCTGCATGGAGTGCTCGGCATTGCGATCGTGGGCGCAGTCCTTGGTCATCAGGAAGGCGCGATCACGATAGCCGCCCTGCGCCAGCGCCTTGCCCATTCGGCGCTCGGACTCGCCGTCACCGTATTCCCAGGCGTTGTCCATGAACGTCACGCCACCGTCGATCGCCTCATGGACGATGCGGATCGCCTCCTGCTCCTCCGGCTTGGAGAGATGCGCGCCTCCGACTCCGAGAATTGAAACGTCAACACCGGTCTTGCCCAGTGCGCGAACAGGTATGGTCATCGATAGCCCTCCCGGCATCCTCCATAAATCGTCCGTTTACCCTATCGCACTATCCGCGCCCGCGCACCGGGCAGCGCCGGTCTGGCTGCATGCGATTCCGCCGGTTCCACGGTTGCCAATTGCGGTCACCCGGTGCAGGATACGGCAAGGCCGCGGGGGCACATCCCTCGCGGCCGATCCGCAATCCGCCGATGCAGCCGGGAGCCCATCGTGTCCCTCGCCTACCGCACCTACCTCCGCCGCGTCTACGATATCGTGGAAGAAATCCTCCAGACCCAGGGCCGCCAGATCGACACCGCCGCCGCCTGGATGGCCGACGCGATCGAGCGGCGCAACATCGTCCACCTGTTCGGCAGCGGGCATTCGCACATGGTCGCCGAGGAGGTATTCCATCGGGCCGGCAGCCTGCTCCCGCTTAACCCCATGCTCGATGCGAATCTGACGTTCTTCGGGATGGTCAACGCGACCCTCCTCGAGCGCACACCAGGCTACGGCAAGGTGGTGGTCGGCTCGCACGACATCGAACAGGGTGACGTGGTGATCGTTGTCAGCAATTCCGGTGTCAATCCAGTGCCCATTGAGGTCGCGCTCGAGAGCCAGACACGGGGAGCGAAGACGATTTCCATCACCTCGGACGAGGCCTACCTCGAGGCACCGTCACGGCATGAGAGCGGCAGGCGTCTCGCTGACGTCACCGACCTCACAATCGACTCGCGCGTGCCGGCGGGCGACGCGCTCGTGTCGATACCGGGCGTGGAGACCCGTGCCGGCGGGGCATCGACCGTGGTCGGCGTCACGCTCATCAACGCGATCGTGGTTGAGACGGCGGCAGTGCTCCAGCAGCGCGGGGTGCGCCCGCCGCTGATCCCGACCATGAACCTTCCCGGCGGCGACGCCGAGATGGAAGCGCTCATCGCCGAGTGGGGTGCCCGCCTTCCGTTGCTGCGGCACGCCTGACATCGGGACACCCGGCACCGCTCTTGCGACGCTTCAAACGCGGCGTGGGCCGCCGCACGTCGGGCATCCGCTCGACGTGCTTCTCTGATGCGTATGTTCTGGACACGGAGATGCCGAGCACAACGAACACGGTGCCACCAGGTGGCTCAGCTGGCCGATCGGCACGCGCGACCGGCCGCGAGGCAAGCGGTAACGACCCCATCACCGTCGGCCTCGTGCCGAGTCCCGGGCTTGCGGAAGACATCGCCAACGACATCAGCCAAAACCTCGCCGATGACCTCAGCCAGCAGATTGACGTCAGCGCCCCCTGGGACGTCCATGTGAGAACGAATCCGCTCTCCGGCACGGATACCGACTCGCCCGATCTCTTCGAGGCGCTGGGCAGCGTGGACGACGCGAACGCGTGGGACTATGCGATTGCGATCACCGACATCCCGTTCAGGCGGGACGGCCAGATCGTGATCGCCTCCAGCAGTAACGAGCGGTGCGCGGCCTGGATCTCGATTCCGGCGCTCGGACCGTTCGCGCTCCGCCGACGCACGCGCGAGCTGGTCATCCAGCTGGTACATGATCTCTGCGCTCCACAAGAGAACGACGACTCCGGGCGGGCGATAGATCCAGGGGTCGCCAGGCGCGCGGCCACCACCAGCGAGGGCAATCGCTATGTCGCGCCGGGTATCCTCGGACAGGCTCGGCTGGTGGGCGGAATGGTGTATGCCAACAAGCCCTGGAACACGTTCCCGAGTTTCAAGAAAACCGGCGTGACCGCGGTCGCCACCGGGTCATACGGCCTCATCTTCACGTCGCTGTGGGAGCTGGGAGCGGCCTACACCGTATGGAGGCTCACCGGCCTGATGCTGCTGGCGATGACCATCCTCGCGACCTGGATCATCACGACGCACCGACTATGGCAACACCCCGCGCCAGCAATGTCGGGATACCTGACGACGCTGTACAACGTGACCACGATCGTGACGATCGCATCGGGCGTGATCTTCGCCTACGTGCTGATTTACATCATGCTGCTGATCGAATCGGCGGTGTTCATGCCGCCGTCGCTGCTCGAGTCGAAGATCCAGCAGCCGGTCGGGCCGCTCAATTACGCCGCCGCCGCATGGGTGACGGCGTCGGTCGCGACCCTGGCGGGCGCGCTCGGAGCCAGCCTGGAAGACACCGCGGCGGTGCGCCGGGCGACCTTTGGCTGGCGCCAGCGCCAGCGGCTGGAATCCTACGAGCGAGCGGTGAGCGATGATAAGGGGCAGCGTCAATCGTAGGCCGATCCGCCGGCTCCCATGCCGATGAAGGCGATGAATGCTGGATGCGTGGACACTCCCGAAAGCGCGTCCGCGCAACACCTCGTTCGAACGCGCCGTTGGCGTCAGTAGATGCCGCCGATGCGCATCCAGCGAAACCCGTAGCCGCTGATGCGCATGCGCCCCTTCTTCTCGACCAGCGGGTCATACGCGCGGTCCGTGAGCAGGTCCGTCGTTCTGGCCCACTCCTCCTCCGGGATGTCGAGCGCGATCGAGCGCGGCTCGGGCGAGAGATTATTGACCACCACCACGGAGCTGTCGTCATCTTCGAACCGGATTGCGAAGATTGCGTCATCGCCGGTCTTCACAAGCGACCACGGGCCGGTTCCGATTTCGCCACATTCCTTCCGCACCCGGATCAGCGACGCAAGCCAGTTAAGTAGTGAGCCCTGATCGCCTCGCTGGTGGCTCACGCTGGTTTGCTGGTAGCCATACTCGCCCTCGGTGAGGATCGGACGCTCCAGCTGGTCGAGCGGCGCGTCGGAGAAACCGCCCTCGCCATACGAGGTCCACTGCATCGGCGACCGGACCGCCATCCGTCCGTCGAGCTCCAGCTGCTCGCCCATGCCGATCTCCTCGCCGTAGAACAGCATCGGCGCGCCGGGCAGGCTGAACAGCACGCTGTACGCAAGCCGCAGGTGCGCGACGTCGCCGTCGAGCATCGGCGCGAGGCGGCGACGAAGCCCGCGATTGAAGACCTGGTACTTCGGGTCGGAACCGAATGCCTCAAAGATCGTCTGACGCTGTTCCTTCGTGATCCGGGCAAGGTTGAGCTCGTCGTGGTGGCGCAGGAAGTTGACCCACTGCCCCTTGCCGGGGATGGTCGGGATTTGCGCCAGGCCGAAGTTAATGGGATCCGCACTGTTCTCGGCCAACCCGAGGAAGGTGAAGCGGTTCATCGGGAAGTTGAACAGCGCCTGCAGCTCATTGCCACCCCCGAAGTAGTCGGAGATGGTGCTCAGCCCCTCATCCACCTCACCGAGCAGGATCGCGTTGCCCTTGCGGATGGTCGCGAAGTCCTGCAGCTCTTCGAGGAACACATGCGCCATGTCCATGTCCAGCACGCCATGGTCGATGCCCTGAAGATTGATCAGGAACGGCGCCGCGTCGATCCGGAACCCGCTCACACCAAGCTCAAGCCAGAAGCCCATGATCTTCTTGAACTCATCACGCACGGCGGGATTCGCAAAGTTGAGGTCCGGCTGGTGCCAGTAGAAATTGTGGAGGTACCACGCGCCCACGGCATCGTCGTAGGTCCAGATGCCCTTCTGCTCGCCGGGGAAGACGACCTTGTCGCTGGTGTCACCGGGATCGTCCTCGCGCCAAACGTAGTAGTCGCGATACTTCGAGTCCGGGTCGGCCCGGGCGGCCTGAAACCACGGATGATCGATGGAGGTGTGGTTGGGCACGAGGTCGATGATCACCCGGATGCCGCGCTCCCCCGCCTCAACCATGAACTGGGTGAAGTCCGAGACCGATCCGAAGCGAGGGTCAACCGCGTCGTACTGCATCACGTCGTAGCCGTCATCGCGGTTCGGGGTCGGGTAGAACGGCATCAGCCAGATGCAGGTGACGCCAAGACCGGCGAGGTAGTCCAGACGCTGCGTAAGTCCAGCGAAGTCGCCGATCCCGTCACCATCCGAGTCGGCGAAGGTCTCGACATCGAGGCAGTAGATGATGGCGTTCTTGTACCACTGGTCACGCAGCCCAAGCTGCGGATGTTTTCCCATGCGAGCATCTCCAGCGAAGGGTTTCCGGGAATCGCGAATCGACTCTGTCGCTCGCGGCGTCGCAGATGATGTGCCGCCAGCCGATCAACCGGCCTGATCGAGGAGGATATCGCTGCCGGAGACCTCATAGATCGTGACACCGTCGACGTCGTAGACCTTCTCGAGCTGGCCCTCCCGTGCCGCCGCATCGAACTTCGCCAGCGAGGTCGATGGGTAGAGCGCGCGCTCGAGCGGCCCGACGTAGATCAGACGCACGTTGTAGCGGGAGAGCAGCGGTCGGATGTGGTCGAAGCCGCGCGGGCTGCCATAGATCTCCGAGACATCCCCGACGCGCTCGTTGACCTCGTTCCAGTATCCCGGCCGCTGCTGGATCTCGTGCCAGGTCCAGCCGAGCACTGTTGGCAGGCCGGTCAGGCTGCTGATCCGTCCACCCCAGCGATACGCGGGCAGCTGCGCCTCGAGCACCACCGGCGAGCCCTGCACGTTCGCCCGCAGCCACTCGACCGCGGACAGGTCGGGAGCCAGCGGGAACGTGTGGGCGATCCCCGACTGGTCGACCTCGGTCCAGGAACCGACCTGCATGTAGGCGTACCCGTCCAGCGACGGCTCCAGAGGAGCGAAGCGATCACGCAGGCGCGGTCCGGTGGCGAGCGCTGGGTAGCTCAGCCCACCGATCACGAGTATCGCCATTGCCGCGAGCCAGAGCCGCCCCGCCGCCAGCCCTGCGAGCGGTCTCCAGGGTGGGTGGGGCAAGCTCCAGCGGGCGCCGCCGGCAAGCCGCCGCATGTCACCGATTGCGAGCGCCATCGCGACCGCGGCGCTCACACCGAGGAGCTGCCACGCATACAGATAGAGCTTGAAGACGAGGTTCATGCGCCCGACATCGTTGCCCAGCCGCACGAGCTCGGCGACCAGCCCGACCCCAAGTGCCAGCCCGATCATGCCGAGCGTCGTGAGATGTGCAGGGTCCCGATACCGGGCGACCGCGCAGATCGCCACCACGGCAAGGCCCCCCAACAGGAAGAGCGATGTCACGCCGGTGCTCGTGGCGATGACGAACATCGCCAGTAACGCGAATACGACCGCCCATGCGATCGTGCGGCCACGGCGCCATGCGGCGACCATGCCGAGCGCGCGCGCCAGCTCAGCCACGAGCCACGCCACCACCGCGAGGAGCATCACGCCGTTGATCGTCAGGTAGTCGCCCAGCGCGGTGGTCTCGATGCCTGGCAGCACCTGCGCCGAAATCGATCCATAGTGGCGGAGGAATGGCAGGAACAGAAGTCGCCCGCTGGCAATGACCACGAGCAGCACCAGCGCCGCATCCCGGAAGGCAACCCACGGCGCCGATAGCCCGCGCGCGGCGAGCGCCCGCGCGGTGACGGCGATGCCGAGCAGCGCGAGCACGGGCGGATAGTCCCAGGTGTTGGTTGCGAGCAGCACGCCGGGGAGGAACCCGGCGAGTATCGCCACAGGCAGCGCGCGCTTCCAGCCGCCGAAGGTATCCAGCAGGCGCGGCCCCGGCAAGCCCTCTGCGCAGCCAGTGGCGATGCCGATCGCTACCACCGTCGCGGCGGACGTAACCGGCATGGCCAGCATGTGCGCGTGGACATCCCCGAACAGGAACGTGAAGTACGGAAACTCGTTGATCGTCGACGGGATCACCCTGCTCGGTGCCCAGTACGCGTCGACCGGCAGGTCGCGCTGCTCCAGAAGCGCATCCCGGATGCCCCAGATCACCGTGCCGACGTCGCCGAGCGGCGCGAGCCACGCCGGCATCGCGGTATAGCCCCACTCGCCCCTGCCGAGACGCCGAACGAAGTCCAGGTTGCCGAGCGCGAGCACCAGCACCGGAGCAGGCAACGCCAGCAGGATCGGCCGCCACCCCGCGACACTGCTCCCCATCCGGCGAGCGTGCGAGATCAGCGCCGCCGCGGCGCTCCAGACCGCGACGGCGAGCATCGCGGCGATGGACGGGATGATGAGATTGAACGCCGTCTCCGGCACGATGCCCGTGGCGCGGCTGACCGCCGCCCACGGCACGTAGCCGAAGTAGTAGTAGTGGAGCGTGCCGCCGGCGAACCACGGGTCGTACGGCGGGAACCACGGGCTGCGGAGGATCGCGTTGAACATCGCGAGCTCCATGGGCTTCTCGCCGCCCCTGGCCGGGTGCCAGAGATCGGGGTTTTGCATGCGGATCAGCACCATCGCGCCGAACACGATCAGGAAGATCGCTTCGGTGGCAACGACCCAACGCCAGCGGGCACGCATGTCCGCGAGGAAGGCGAGATGCCTTCGCCACAGGCACGCACCGGCCAGCACCAGCGCGAAGAGCATCGCGATCAGGACGCCGGGCACACCGAACCGGATGACGCGGGTGCTCGCCAGCAACCAGACGATCCAGCCGATGCCGTAGAGCCCGATCGCCCGCGCGATGGCATAGCCACGGTCGGGGAGGTTCGGGAACAGCCGCCACAGCAGCGGCACCGCCGGCAGCGAAACCAGCAGCAGCGCAAGGTACCAGACGAGGATCGGCATGGCGTTGGCCAGATCGGCCGGATCGAACATGTCCGACCAGGTCCCAGACGAGGCATAGACGTCACGATCGTGCTCGCTGAGCGTCATCTGCGCCTCGGTTGGGTCGATCGTCCGGCGGTTCACGCCGCCATCGCCGAGCGCGTCATGCAGCAAATACCATGCGTCGTTGGTCGACCACCGGTCAGTCTTCTCGAAGATGCGGACGTACGGATGATCGTAAACGGAGAACGATTCCTCAGCGCCGCGGTCGTCCAGCTCGATCCCGAACAGCTCCGGCGGTGACGAGAAGCTCGCCACAAGATCGAAGCCGAGATCGCCGGCGACGAGCGCGTCGTAGTACGCAGTCGCCATTGGGTAGCGGTCCGGCAGGCGCGGGATCGTGCCGACGAGCCGATCGCTCGAGAGCACGATGTAGTCCGCGCGGTGGAGCTGGCCGATGATCCGGCTCAGCTTGGCCTCGTCGTCGCCGTCGTACCACGTCAGCTGCGCGCCCTGGTACGCGCCGACCGGGTAGCCGGGCAGCGAGAGGGGAAGCGCGTCGTCCCAGTGTTCGTTGGCGATCACGCTGCCGGGCGGGACATGGTCGTAGATCCACTCGGATGCCTGCACGCGCGTTTCGGGCCGCGAGTAGATGGTGGTGAACGCCAGACCGGAGAAGGCGGTACCTGCGATCGCCAGCACCGCCAGCACCACGCCGATCTTGCGCAGTATCGCCGCACGCCGTGACGCCCCGATAGCAGCGGCCCGGGCGAGGGGCAATGGCCGAGGCAGCGACCGCCCAGCGTTCACCAGCGAGTCCAGCTGCACCGCGGCGAGCACGATCAGGAACGGGTACGCGGGAAGCAGGTATCGCTGCGCCTTGACGAAGCCCGTCCCGAAGAAGACGAGGTGCCACGCCACCCAGACAACCATCGCCAGGATCCACCACGACGGCCACCGTCGAGCCAGCAGCAGGCGGATCGCCGATCGCGACGAGGCTGCCCAACGCGACCAGTCCGAGCGCCGGGCCCATGCCCCACCGCACCAGGTTGTCGAGAACGAAGAGCATCGGCGCGCGGTCGGCCCACTGCACGCTCGGCGGCATGTCGATGTACCCGGCCTGCACGTCGCGCCAGTAGCGGAGCGTATCGGTCCAGATCGGCTCCAGCCGGACGTCCCAGATGTTCGGGCCGACGAACGAGTACGGCTGGGCCACGCGGAACGCGAGCGCGCTCACCATGCCCGCGAGAAGGACGGCGGGAACGATCGGCACGCCGCGCCGCCGACGCCAGCGCGGGTTGAGCGCCGGCACGCCATGGAGGCGCACGGTTTCCAGCACCGGAACGGCGAGGAACCCGGCGGCAATGAGCAGGTTCGGCTTGCTGGAGACGGCCATGCCGACGCAGAGCCCCGCGAGGGCGTACCACCGCCACGAGCGCCGCGACCACGCCTGCAGGACCGCCGCGTAGGACGCGACGGCGAAGAATGCCGAGATCGCGTCGGTGGTGGTGAAGTGGGACGCCTGGATGTGGAGCGGCGTGAAGGCCAGCAAGGTCGCGGCGATCAGCCCGGCCATCGGTGTCGCGAGCCGCCGCGCGATCCAGTACACGAGCGTCACCGTGCCGAGGTCGGCTGTCGCGGAGAGCCACCGGCCCGGCAGGTGAGCATCGCCATACGAGACATGATTGGTGAGGTTGCCGAGCAGCTTGGTCAGGAAGAGCGGCAGCGTGCCGTAGAGGTAGCCACCGTACCCGTTGTTGGCGGGGTTAAGCGGCGAGTGAGCCGTATCGAAATATGCGGCGATGCCATTGGGCCAGGAGATGCCGGTGAGCACCATCGTGATGAAGCGCTCGTCGGGATGCTGGTAGTGATTCGCGCCCCAGCCAATGCCGGCGAAGCGCACCGCGGCGGCGGCAAGGAGGATCAGAGCCAGCAGCAAGCGGTGCGACACGGACAAGCCGCCGATGCGGAGCGCTGAGCGATCGGCAGCCCGCCGCGCACGTGCGGCACGAACAGGCAGGACCCTGGCACCGGACCGGCGCGGAGTGCACCCATGCCTGACCGTACGACGCACCACGCAACCGTCTCTCTACTCGCCACGCCCTCAGCGCAACCGGCCAGCGAGATATCCATCGGCAGATGCGAAGATCGTACCACCGGTTCCGATCTCCGACGACGATCTCGCGAACGCTTGAAACTAGCACTTCTCCGCATGGGACGCCTTCAATCTCCGGAGTGACTGATATCATGCAGAAATCGACGCCTTGTCGATGGCGATATTGGGGGTGGCGCGATGGAACGGTCGTCCTCTGGATACCGGTCATGGTTCCTGGTCGCTGGCTGGCTGATGCTTGTCATGATCGTGCCCCTTCCCTTGCGGGTCTCCGCGGCCCAGGTGACGGCGACCGTCGACCCGTGCATCACACCGACCGTCACGGCAACGGCGAGAGCCACGGACGCGCCCACCGGCACGGCAACGGAAGCGCCAAGCAGCACGCCCTCCGACACCCCGACCGACACGCCCACGAATACGGCGACCAACACCCCGACGGGGACTGCAACCGAGACGCCGACTGGCACGGTGACTGGGACAGCGACCGACACGCCGACGAACACTCCCACCAGCACGGCGACCGACACCCCAACCAACACACCGACGAACACCGCGACAAGCACGGCGACCGATACGCCCACGAACACGCCGACGAACACGCCACCGATACGCCGACTAATACACCCACGAACACCGCCACGAGCACGGCCGACCAGATACGCCCACGAACACCCCGACCGATACCCCGGTGCCTCCTACGGACACACCAACCAACACGCCGACGGATACGCCGGTGCCGCCGACCGATACCGCCACCAATACACCGACGGACGTGCCGCTCGCCTTCTCGGCACCGAATCAGGAGCGCGCATTCGCCCAGGCTGGCGAGGACATATGTGTCACGCCGACGATCGAGCCCACCCAGGCAACCACTTCGCCGACTGTCGATCCAACGCCCACGGCGCAGCCGGTAAGCGTGCTGCCTGCTACCGGCCAGGGCGCTTCCTCGAGCGATACCGGCCCGCGCATGGCGCTCCTGCTCGCCTCCCTCGCGGTGCTGTTGCTCGCCGCGTTTGCCTCGGCCCGAAAACGCGCTCGCTAGACTACACTGGAGCCTCTGTCAATCGGTCACCTCCAGTGATGGGAGTCAACGGATGCGAATACTGGTCACCGGAGGGGCCGGGTTCATCGGCAGTCATCTCGTCGATCGCCTGCTGGAGCAGGAGCATGAGGTGACGGTCGCCGACAACTTCCTCACCGGGCACCGCGCCAATCTCGAGCACATCGCCGAGCACTCCCGGCTACAGATCGTGCAGCAGGATATCTCGATGCCGCTTCGAGGCGAGCTGGCAACCACGCGATTCGAGCGGGTGTATAACCTCGCCAGCCCCGCGAGCCCACGCGGCTACAGCAAGTATCCGCTGGAGACGATGCGGGTGAACTCGCAGGGCACATGGAACGCGCTCGATCTCGCGGCAGCACACGGCGCCCGGTTCCTGCAGGCGTCGACCTCGGAGGTCTACGGTGACCCGATGGTGCACCCGCAGGTGGAGCACTACTGGGGCAATGTCAACCCGGTCGGCCCGCGCGCCTGCTACGACGAGGGAAAGCGCTTCGCCGAGGGTCTCGTGATGGAGCACGTGCGGCAGCGTGGCATCGACGCCCGCATCGCGCGGATCTTCAACACCTATGGTCCCCGTTCCCACCCCGCAGATGGCCGCCTCGTACCGAACTTCTGCGTCCAGGCCCTGCAGGGCGAGCCAATCACGGTGTACGGCACCGGCGAACAGACGCGATCGTTCTGCTATGTGAGCGATCTCGTTGATGGCCTGATGCAGCTTATGGAAACGGATGGAGTCGCCGGGGAGATCGTCAATCTCGGAAACCCCGAAGAGCACACGATCCTCGAGTTCGCGACCCGCATCACCACGCTCGTTGGCTCGGAGGCCGGCATCACGCATCTCCCGCTGCCGGGGGACGACCCCAAGCGCCGCCAACCCGACATCACGAAGGCGACTCGTCTGCTGGGCTGGATGCCGACGGTGCCGCTGGAAGACGGTCTCGCCGCCACACTCGACTTCTTTCGCGAGCGGATCACCCATCCCGACGTCGCCGCGGAAGCGCCTGCGCGGTAGCAGGCTGGAGTCTCGCCGCGGCTCAGTCGTCCCGGCGTTCCTGCTCGGCGGCGAGAATTTGCGTCTTCTGGTACGCCGCATAGACCGACTTGCTCAGCACGGTTCGCAAGCCGCCCTTCTCCATCTGGTAGATCGCCTCGGCGGACGTCCCTCCCGGCGAGGTAACCATGTTTCGCAGCTCCGCCATGTGCCTGCCCGAGCTTCGTGCGAACGCCACCGATCCGGAGACGGTCTGCAACACGATCTCCTCGGCGAGATGGCGAGGGAACCCCATGTGGACGCCCGCGTCGATCAGCGCCTCCATCATCAGGAAGACGTAGGTTGGACCGGTGCCCGAGAGCGCCGTCGCCATGTCCACGTACTTCTCGGTCTCGACCTCGATCTCCTCGCCCAGCGCGCCGAGCACGGCACGCACGTCGTCCCGCTGCGTTTCGGAGACCTCGTCCGTCGCGCACCAGACGGACATTCCCTCGCTGATCTGGGCAGGCGTGTTCGGCATCACTCGCACGACGGCGTCATGTCCGAGGCCGCGACGCAGGCTGCTCAGGTTGGCGCCCGCGATGATCGAGATCACCACCTGGCGAGGGCTGAGCTGCCCGTGCAGCTGGGACATCACCTGGCGGAGCACCTGAGGCTTGATCGTGAGCAGCACCAGGTCCGCGCCATCGGCAGCCTCGCGATTGGACGCCGTCGTCCGGATGCCGTAGCGCTCTTCGAGCCGGCGCCGGCGATCCTCACGAGGATGGCTCGCGACAATGTTTCCAGCCGGGAGCATCCCCTTGGCGAGCAGACCCGCGAAGATGGATTCAGCCATCACGCCGGCACCCACGAACGCCAGCCGCGTCGATTCCAGCCCGAGAGACTCCTCGCCCGCGCCCGACCTCTTCTTCCCGTCTTTCTTTGCCACCGGTTCCTCCCCGCACCTACGAAACGATGGTTCGCATGACACGAGCATACGGCATGCAGCTGCCTGCCCTGCTCGAATCGAGCAGGGCAGGCATTCTCGCGACGAGTGGAATGAGCCGTCTAGTCAGCGGGACGCGGGAGGGGTTGCTGCGCGACAATCGGCCGCGCCTCCCGATGCCGACCGACAAGCCAGAACACCAGCGCGCCGGCGCCGCCGAGCCCGGCCAGCACCGCGATCACGGGCCCGAGCCCGGGAATGAGCCCAACAAGCTGCAGTATCAGGACACCGACCAGAGCCGTGAGCCATCGCTGCTGTGTCGCTTCACCGCCCCTGAACGCCCGCATGATCGCCTCGCCGAGCAGCGACCCGCTCACGAGGTAGCCGAGGAACCAGAGCGCCGGCATCACCACGAGGAAGATCGCAATGCCGAGCGGGATGCCGATGACGGTAATGAATGCCAGCACAGCGATGATGGGCAACCCGATCCAGAGCGCGAGAGCCGTCACGATCGACATGCCAACCTGATGCCGCAGGGTTTCGCCGGCGGCGGCGAGCTGACGGCCACCGTACACAGCGAAGACCACCGTCGCGATCAGCAGCGCCAGCGTCACGCCACCCCACATGAGCAGGGTGAAAACCGCCGCGCCCCAACCGAGACTCACATAGTTGTCCTCCTCGTCGATGTTGCCGGTAACGGTCGCACCGTCCGCGCGGTCGAGCGTGCTGCTGACCAACGTCACGTTCTTGACTGTCGCGTCCTGTGCAAGCGAGAGCGTGCCGTCGACCACGATCGCGTCACCACCAACGGTTCCTTCGATGGTGGCGTCACCGCCGATCACGATCACGGTATCCGTCACCTCGCCACGGACGATCGCATCGCCGTTGGCAACGATGATGGTCCCAATGACTTCGTCGGGTGCGACGGTGACATCGCCGTTCGCGCGGAAGATGAACCCCTCGTCAGGGTCCGTGGGAGTCTGCGCGGAGGCGAGCGCCGGCATGAGCATGAACGAGAGAACGATTCCAACTGCAAGGATCCATCGCTTCATGGTGTGCTCCTTTAGGAGAGTGGAAGCGACGGGCGAAGGCGAAGCCTTGAGCCCGTCCCGCACCTGGAGCCTACCCACGCTCCCGTTACAGCCGCGACGTCAGCGGGCGCACACGCGTTGCAGGTGTGTGACAAACACCGTCAGCATGCGTACTGTCATGCGGTTGTAACGCCTGGATGCGAGAGTCGGTCGTGCCTGCCACACCTCGGGCGATACGCTGGAGTGAGGCAGGGTGGCGCCCTGAGCGAAGGCGCCACCACGAGCCAGTAGTCGGATCGTCACACCCGTTCCCGGCACAACCTGGCCCCACCGTGGAGCTTCCATCATGAACATCCTCATCGCCTACGCCAGCAGGCACGGCAGCACCAGGGACATCGCCGACGCAATCGCCGACCAGCTGCGAACCGAGGGGCACCACGTGGCCGCGACTCGCGCCGACCTGATCGAGAACCTGCTCGATCTCGATGCCGTGATTATCGGCAGCGGCATCTACATGGGTCACTGGCTTGCCGAGGCACGGGCATTCATCGACCGATTCCAGGCGGATCTATCCGATCTTCCCGTCTGGCTGTTCAGTAGTGGACCGCTCGGAGGACAGCTGGCATCCGCGCCAGCTGATATCGAGGCGTTCTCGCTGCTGATGGACGTCCAGGACCACACCGTCTTCCACGGCCGCCTCGATCCCGGCGCGCTCGGTCTGGCCGAGCGCATGATCGTTCGGCTCATTCGCGCGCCATGCGGCGACTTTCGCGACTGGAACGAGATTCGGGGATGGTCGTTCCTCATCAACCATGAGCTCAGGCATCGAAATTTGCATCCAGCCTCGGGTTGAGCCGAGCCGTCGGACGCGACAGCATCTTCACGACGTTCTGTAACGATTTCGACATGCGATGCGGGAGGCATTGATACGGCTGTCATGCCCGAGCGATCACAATGCGTCCATTGATTGCAGAACACCGGACACGGCGGGTGCCACAGCCCCAGCTGCCGGCACCTCGAGGAGGCGGCGATGTACAAGCGAATCGTTGTTCCACTGGACGGATCCGATCTGGCGGAGCAGGCCATTGACACGGCGGAGGGGATGGCCAGGATCACGGGAGCAACAATCCACCTGATCCGCGTGGTCGAGTTTCCGGCGTCATCATTCACCTACGTCTACGGCGCGATGATGGAAAGCGAGGCGATGACCGAACAACTCGACGACGAGCGTGTTCAGGCACGCGCCTATCTCGGGGAGGTCGCCCGCTCGCTCGAGGAGCGTGGCATCGTCGCGACCACCGAGGTGCGCCACGGAGTCGCAATCCAGGAGCTCGTCGATGCGATGCGACCAGGCGACCTGTATGTGCTCGCCTCGCACGGACGCAGCGGCATGGCGCGCTGGTTCCTCGGCAGTGTGGCCGAGGAAATCACGCGTCGCGCCACCGTTCCGGTGCTCCTGGTGCGGACGCGGACAGCCAGCATCAAGCGGCATCCATCGGGAAACGCGGCCCTCACCGCATGAGACACCGTGCCATTCCGGTCACAATGGTATGCTGGGGCCATTCTCGTGGCCCCTTTTCCATCTAAAGACAACGGAGCCGCCGGTTGGATGACATGCAGCACGCCATACAGACGAGTCCCGGCACGCCGCGCATCATGGCCGCCTACCAGGCTGCGCTCGCGATCGCGTCCGAGCTTCACCCGGATAGCGTCCTGCAAAGCATCACCGACTCCGCCCGCAAGGTGGTGCCGGCAAGATACGCGGCGCTCGGTGTAGCCGACGAGCACGGCAGGGTTCACACGTTCATCACCTCCGGCATTTCGCACCGGGAGCGCATCGCGATTGGCGATATCCCCCAGGGGCACGGACTGATCGGCGCACTCATCACGGACGGCACGCCACTGATGGTGGAAGACATCGCCGCCGACCCGCGCTCGGTTGGCTTTCCGCCGAACCATCCGCCGATGAACAAGCTCCTCGGCGTGCCGATCAAGCTTGGCAGCCAGGTGCTCGGCGATCTCTACCTGACCGAGCCGACCGAAAGCGACCAGTTTACGGACGAGGATCTCGCAGCACTCACCATCCTCGCGGTGCACGCCGCCCAGGCAATCGATCGGGCGCGCCTCTTCGCATCCGCCTGGGAGAATCAGCGTCGCGCCGAGGAGCAGCGGGACCACCTCGAAGTCATCCTCAACAGCATGAGCTCCGCCGTGCTCATCCAGAGCTCGCTGGAGGGGTATGTCGAGACGGTCAACAACGCGGCGCGCGCCTTGCTGCTGGACTCCCGCGAGTTCGAACTGCGGTCCACCCAGGCCGGACGCGACTACCACGTGTTGAACACCAACGGCTCGGCGCTACCGAAGGAGCAGTGGCCCGGCGCGCGTGCCTGGCGCGGCGAGATGGTCCGCAACATGCCATGTACCTTTGTTACCGCCAAGGGACGCGCGGTCCCCATGCTCGCGCAGGCCGCTCCGCTGCGCGACAGTGAAGGCGCCATCACCCGGGTCGTCATCGTCTTCCAGGACATTACCCGCATCCGCGAGGCCGAGCAGCTCAAGGACGACTTCCTCTCGCTCGTCTCCCACGAGCTGCGCACGCCGCTGACAGCGATCCACGGCGGCGCGTATCTGCTCGCGAACCAGGGCGACAGCGTTGACGCCGAGACGAGGCAGGACATCCTCGGCGATCTCGTCCGGGAGAGCGAGCGACTCGACCGAACCCTCTCCAACATGCTGACGCTCACCGCGATCGAGGCTGGCCAGATGGATCCGGAGACGGAGCCAATCCTCGTCAGGAAGCTCGTCACGCGCAAGGAGAGCGAGGCAGCGGCGCGGCTACCTGGATTCACCTTCACCCATGATTTCCCGCCGGAAGTGGCGCTGGCGGAGGGAAACCCGGAGCTCCTCGGCCACGTGATCACCAACCTGTACGAAAACGCCGCGAAGTACTCGTCCGCGGGGACGACCATCCATACGGCGATCCACGCGGACGGCGGCGCCGTGCACATCTCCGTCTCCGATCAGGGCGTTGGTATCGCCCCGGAGAATCTGGATCGGGTCTTCGAGCGATTCCGTCGCCCGGGCGCGGACCCCGCCATACGCGGAATGGGTCTCGGGCTTTACCTGAGCCGGCATCTGATCCGGGCGCAGGGCGGCACAATCGCGGCCACGTCACCGGGCGTCGGCAAGGGCTCGACCTTCACGATCATCCTGCCCCTCGCGGAGGGGTGACGCGGGCGTTGTCCCAGGGAGCAACAGGAAAACCCATGCGAAAACGTCTGATACTTGTCGTCGATGACGAGCCGGCCATCGTTCGCCTGACCCGCGCAAAGCTGCAGGCGGATGGGTATGGCGTGATAACCGCCGAGAGCGGCGCCAGCGCGCTCGAGCTGATCGACTCGGAGCGTCCCGACCTGATGATTCTCGATCTCATGATGCCCGAGATGGACGGGTTCGAGACGCTGCGCCGGCTCCGGCGGTACACGACGATGCCCGTCATCATGTTGACCGCGCGAGGCAGCGACAACGACAAGCTGCGCGGCTTTGAGAGCGGGGTGGACGACTACATCACCAAGCCGTTCAACCCCGACGAGCTATCCGCCAGGGTCGCTGCCGTGCTGCGTCGAACCGAAGGGGCGGCGTCCGCACCCGCGCAGTCGGTACTCACCTACCCTTCGGTGGTCATCGACCTCGAGCGCCGCGTCGTCACGGTCAAGGGGCAGGAGGTGCGGCTCTCCCGCACGGAGTGGGAGCTGCTCTCCCAGCTCGGCGCGAACGTAGGCAAGGTGATGATGCACGGGGAGCTGCTGAGTCGCATCTGGGGCCCCGAGTTCCGGGACGAGGTGCATTACCTGCGCACGTGGGTGAGCCGCATCCGGGCCAAGCTGGAGCCGGACGGCGAGGGTGATGGCGGCACGCTCATCCAGACGTTCCCCGGGATCGGCTACCGCCTCGAGCCGCCTCCCGACCCGTCCTGAGCCTCGACGCAGCCAGGCGGGGTATCGAGGAGGCGGGCGGCAGTGTCGTTGCCAGCCAGGGGGACATCAGCGAACCGGGCGACAGCGGAGAGCCTCATCAACCTCGACGGGCCCATGTTCACGAGCCGACGGACGGCACACCACATGCTGGACAACGGTGGTGGGGCCATCGTCAATATCGCCTCGACCGCGGGCAGATCGCGTTGCCGAGACGATGCCACCCGAGCGGCTCGAGCCCGCGGGCGCGGCGCGTGCCGGGGAGTACGCGGCCCTCATCCCGAGCTTCATTCAGCCCGACAGCCCGAGGACATCGCATCGCTCGCGCTCTTCCTCGCGTCCGACGCAGCGCAGAACATCAACGGCGCAATCATCCCGGCCGATGCCGGCTGGACGTCCGCCTGATCGCACACCGCTGGAGCGCGTTCGCCCGCTCCGAAGCCTGCGCCTGAAGAGACACCGAACGCCCACGATCTCATGATCGCGGGCGTCGTACATCTGGTGAAGCCGATCGTCTCGTGATTATCGGGCGACCCAGCCGCCATCGACCGCGATCGCCTGACCGGTCACGAACGATGCGCTGTCCGAGCCGAGCCAGAGTACCGCATCGGCGATCTCTTCCGCCCGCCCCAGCCGGCCAACTGGCTCCAACGCCGCGAATTGTGCCCTCGCCTGCTCCTGCCCGTGCGTCGCGCGCTCGACCATCGGCGTGTCGATCACACCAGGGCAGACGGCGTTGACGCGAATACCCTGCGTGGCGTAGTCCAGCGCGGCGGCCTTCGTCAGACCGACCACGCCATGCTTGCTGGCGACATACGCCGCGGAACCGGCGAGGCCCACGAGCCCGGCGATTGACGAGCAGTTCACGATCGCACCGCCGCCGTGCTCCAGCATTCTCGGAATCTCGGCTTTCATGCAGAACCACGTTCCCGTGAGATTGATGTCGAGGACCTGCTTCCACGCCGCTTCCGTTGCGTCGGCCGTGGCAGCAGCGACCCCCTCGGTACCGGCGTTGTTGAACGCGATGTCGAGCCGTCCGTAACGGTCGACGGTGGTGGTCACCATGTCTTCTACATCTGTCCAGCGGGAGACGTCAGCGCGGACACAACTGGCAGTACCGCCGGCCCCCGTGATCATGCGCGTCGTCTCCTTCGCGCCCACAGGGTCGATGTCGGCCACGACCACGCTGGCGCCGTGTCGAGCGAGCGCGATCGCCGTCGCCCGGCCGATGCCAGACCCGGCCCCCGTGACGAGGGCAACCTTTCCTTCGAACATGCCGTTCATGGCGAGCCTCCAGTTGCACAGCGGGGCATCTGCCCCGATCACCCACACGGTAGCGAAGGACGCGTCACAGGCGCGAGACACCACTGCGCCAGTCATTACAGGTGCGTGTCATCCTTCCCGGCAGGTCGTGCCAGGCCCGTGACGGCGTCCGTCGCGCACCGCAGGACCGGCGGATCGCCTGTCATTCACTGGTGTTTCGGCTCCCCACCATCTCCACTCGATGGTCACGGCAAGTTGTCATGGTTTTGTGATGGAAGCGATGCCGCGTTTACGTGTCTGACATTGGGTACCCGGTAATGTTTCCAGTGTCAGGGCAGCCCCCGACACCCCGGGCACGAACCGAACGGCCCGGAGGAGATGTCCCCCAGGGGACACGGGCGGAACACCTGCCACGGACGAGCTTCAATGGGACGCTCCGAACGATGAGGAGCGTCAGCGGTCGCCGGGAAGGCGACTGGGAGGTGCGTGATGCGCATTACTCGAAACGCGACCTACGCCATGACCGCAATCGCGGTGGCGTTGTTCGTACTCCTCACCTGGGTCTTCGATAGCCTGACGCGATTCGATCTCAGCGGTCCCTGGTTCTCGCAGGCAAACGAGCGTGGCGAGACGTCCTTCATCGACGGGGTCTTCTATACCTATCTGTTCCTCGCCCTGATCATCGCCGCCGGTGTCTGGCAGGCGATGCGCACCCCGGAAGAGGGCATCGAGGTTCACCTCGGGCGCGACCCCGAAACCCCTGGCCAAATCCAGGATCCGTCCTTCTGGCGCCTCATTCTCGGCAACACCTACCTGTCGCTCCTCTGGCTGCCGCTGCGGTTCTACGTCGGTCGTGAGTGGCTGGCCGCTGGTCACCACAAGCTCCAGTCAGACGCCTGGATGAGTGGTGGCACGGGTCTCAAGGGGTTCTGGACCGGAGCGCTCACCGGCGGGCCCGAAGGGTCGAGCAAGGCTGCGTACGGCTGGTACCACGACTTCCTGCAGTTCATGCTGGACCACGAGTGGTACACCTGGTTCGCCAAGCTGATCGCGGTCGGCGAGTTCATGGTCGGGGTCGGTCTGATCTTCGGTGCCCTCGTCGGTATCGCCGCCTTCTTCGGATCGCTGATGAACATCAGCTTCGTGCTCGCTGGCACCATCAGCTCGAACCCGGTGATGTTCGCCCTGACGGTCTTCCTGGTCCTCGGTTGGAAGGTTGCTGGCTGGTTCGGTCTCGACCGCTACATCCTCCCGGCACTCGGCACTCCGTGGTCCCGCGGTGAGCTCCTCGGCGGAAAGCCCCAGACGGTTGATATCACCGGCGGACACAAGCACTACGCGTAAGACGCTCGCTCCACGCGAGCAGACACAGCGGGGCCCGGCAGAAGCCGGGCCCCGCTTCGCGTCCGCTGATCACACCGCACGTCCACAACGGAGAAGCGTGGCACGCCCTCTGCGTTCGCCCGGCGCATGACACCGACTCGAAGGTGTCACCGACGAGGCGCAAATGCGCCGCAGCGGAGGGTCATCATCATGGATAGCGATCTCACCCAGTTCCGGCCCCGCAAGGGTATGGATGTCTACGGCGCCGACAACGACAAGATCGGCGAGATCGACGCCGTCGAACAGGACCACTTCGTCGTCCGCAAGGGATTTTTCTTCCCCGAGGACCATTACATCCCGGTCAGCGCCGTTGCCACGTTCGACGACGGAGCGGTGTATCTCAACGTGACGAAGGATCAGGCGCTCGAGCAGCAGTGGAACACACCACCGGCCACCACCACGCTGGCAGGGACAGAAGCCGAAACCCGTGCAGCTGACCTCAACCAGGTGAACACGACAGCCCAGCCGGGCGCTGGCGGAGGCTACGACCTCGAGGACGTGCCGTCGGACGATGACACCGTTGCCACCACTGAGAGCACGCTGGAGGACCGGGACAACGTGAGCATCCCGGTACACGAAGAGGATCTGGTCGTCGGGCGCCGCGAAGTCGATCGCGGCTCGGTCCAGGTCAACAAGAACGTGATCGAGGAAGAGGAGTCGGTTGATGTGCCCCTGACAGAGGAGCGTGTCGACGTGAGCCACCGGCAAGTCGATCGCGACGCCGCGCCGGGCGAGGACGTCTTCCAGGAGGAGTCGATTGAGGTGCCGGTTCACGGCGAGGAGGTCGACGTGGAGAAGCGCACCCGCGTCACGGGCGAAGTCGACATCGACAAGGTTGCTGAGGAGCACACCGAGCGGGTGTCGGATACCGTGCGCCGTGAGGAAGTGACGGTAGACGGCGAGACGGTCGACAGGGACCGTGCCTGATCACCACGTTCACAGCGGACAGTCAGGAGCGGCGGCACCGGGAGTCCGGTGCCGCCGCTCTCCGTGTCGAAGCCCCGACCGCTAGTCGGTCTCCCCCTGGTTCGGTTCCTCCGCCGTGACGTCAACCACCTCCCGACGCAGCTCCTCATGCACCGTGGTCTGGTTCCGTGCCTGCCGGCGCGTGATGCGCACCTCCTCAACCAGACGCAGGCGCTTCTCGATCACCAGCACCTCCTCAACGACCGGCACGATGGTCGTTGTCCCCTCCTCCCGGATGCGCGGTGCCTCGTCGATCTCCTGATCCATCGGGACACGCTGAACGTCGACCTCGTCGTGCACGAGCTCGACCGGCTCATCATGGGTGAAGGTTTCAACCCGCTTGGTGACCACAACGCGACCTCGCATCAAGTCCCGTTTGCGCACGTCCAGCTCTTCCTGGACCAGCGGAATCGTGCGATGATGTCCGGTATCGGCTGGAACGATGTCTGGTGACACGTTTTCGACCTTCTGTTGCCTTCGTTCGGCATGGTCCGGCGCGTACGACGCTGCCAGTGATCTGCCCGGGACCAACGCGATAATCTCCTCGTTGTTCGTCTTCCCGACGTCGATCTGGCTGACGGGAATCCGAACGAGCCGGTCATCGCTGTCGAGCCGCACCACCAGGGACGCTGGCTCGGTGGCCTCATCGATGTCCACAAGCGATCCGATGGCAACTCCATCGGCGCCTGTCACACGCGCCTGGGTCCTGAAACGGAATCCGTCCATATCGATGCTCCCGATAGTGTGCCCTCCAAACCGAGTTCCAGCGCACGGTGCAATGCACATGCCAATGGAATCGATCGTGCTGCACACCATTCGGGAATTGCACGACGCCCGGGAGCAAATGACTATAACCAGCGCTCCCCACCCCGGGAAGGAAGCACACCATGCCGAACCGACTGGCGAGTGAGCCAAGCCCGTACCTGCAGCAGCACAAGGACAACCCGGTCGACTGGTGGCCGTGGTCCGACGCCGCGCTCGACGAGGCTCGCCGGCAGGACAAGCCGCTGCTGGTCAGCATCGGCTACTCCGCCTGCCATTGGTGCCACGTCATGGCGCACGAGTCGTTCGAGAACCCGGACATCGCCGCGCGCATGAACGAGCATTTCATCAACATCAAGGTCGATCGCGAGGAGCGCCCCGATGTCGACTCGGTGTTCATGACCGCTGTGCAGGCGATGACCGGCCAGGGTGGATGGCCGCTGAACGTTTTCGCCACGCCGGATGGCGTGCCGTTCTTCGGAGGCACATACTGGCCACCGCAGGACTCGCGCGGCATGCCCGGCTTCCCCCGCGTGCTGCAAACGATCGTGAGCGCGTGGGCGCGGGATCGCGAGCAGCTGCTCGAGAACGCCGACCGCGTCGTCAGGTATCTGCAGGACACGAACCGTGCGCGACCCGCCACCGGCGTGCTTTCACCGGATATCTCCGCCGAGGCAGTCGACGTGCTGTCCGACTCGTTCGATCAGATCTGGGGCGGGTTCGGCGGCGCGCCGAAGTTCCCCCAGGCCCCGACGCTCGATTTCCTTGCGCGCCATGAGCAGCGGACCGCCGACGACCGGGCCAGGACCATGCTGACGACAACCCTCGACCGCATGGCTGCCGGCGGCATGTACGACCAGCTCGGCGGCGGCTTCGCACGATATTCGGTGGACGCCCACTGGGTCGTACCCCATTTCGAAAAGATGCTCTACGACAACGCCCAGCTCATGACCACCTACCTGGACGCGTGGAGGTCGACGGGGCGGGCAAGGTACGCGCAGGTGGCCGTCCAGACGGGCGAGTGGCTGCTCCGGGAGATGCAGCTGCCCGGAGGCGGGCTCGCGTCCGCGCTCGATGCCGACAGCGACGGGGAGGAGGGCAGGTACTACACGTGGTCGGAGGCGGAGATCGATGAGCTGCTTCCCGAGGACATCGCGACCGTGGTTCGTCAGCGTTACGGTGTGACGCGGACCGGCAACTTCGAGGGCGCGAACATCCTCACGCTCGACGCATCGATCGACGAGATCGCCGCGAGTACCGGCGACACCGCGCAGGCGGCCCAGGAGGCACTGGACACCGGTATCGAGGTGCTCCGGGATCACCAGCGCCGGCGCGTGCGCCCCGGGCGGGACGACAAGGTCGTCACCGCATGGAACGGCCTGGCGATCGGCGCTCTGGCGAGCACCGGCGCGACGCTTCGCATCCCCCGCTTTCTCACCGCAGCCCAGCAGGCTGCCGCCTTCCTGCTGGAGCATCTCCGCAACCCGGACGGCACCCTCTGGCGTACGTGGAACAGCGGCGAGCGACGCGGCAGCGGCGTGCTCGAAGACTATGCCTTCCTGGCCGACGGACTCGTCCGCCTTCACCAGGCGGATGGAGACATCCAATGGCTCGATGCCGCTGTCGCGCTCATGGACACGGCGATCGAGATCCTCGGCCGACCGGGCGGGCCGGACTTCTTCGACACCCCGGAAACCGGCACCGGCCTCAGCGTCCGACCGCAATCGATTCAGGACAATGCCACCCCGAGCGGCAATTCCGTCGCCGCGGACGTCCTCCTCACACTGGGTACCCTTACTGGCCGCTCCGAGCTGGTGGATCGCGCCGAGGGAATCCTCGCCGGGCTCGCGGATCTCGTCATCCAGCACCCAGGCGCGTTCGGACGGTACCTCGCGGTGATGGAGCGTCTCTCCAGCCCGGTATACACGCTTGTGATCGGCGGTGATCCATCAACGGCAACCCACCAGCACCTCACGGCAACCGCGTTGCGCTACCCGAGCCCCGTGCTTGTGACCGCGCATGCCGCCGCTGATCTGGCGGAGTCCACGGTGGAGCGGTATCCCGTGATGCGGGAGCGGTCAGGCAAGGATGGCGGCAGTGCCGCGTGGCTCTGCCGCGAAGGGGCTTGCAAGCTACCCGCGACCTCGGTCCCGGAGCTGGAGAAGCGGCTGGCGGAGATGGCCATGGAGATCGATCGCGCCACGAGCGCAGCGCCAGCTCAGTAGAACGCCAGGAACGCGATCACGACCACCGCGGCGAGTAGCAGCGCGCTCAACAGGAGCACCATCGGCGCACCCTGCCACCATGGCGACGGTTCCCGCAGGTATCCCTGCGTCACTTGCCCCACTCGCTCCATCGGTGCTGCGGCGCGCGGCGGCGCGATCACCGTCGGGGCGCGCGGCACGAAGCGACTAGCCGGCTGACTGGCGCTGCGAGGTGCAGTCGTGTGGGTCGGCACACTCGTCGCTTCCCCATTCTCGCCGGTCGCCTCGTCAAGCCGCGCCTCCACCTCAACGGCGTCATCGTCGCCAGGCAGCTCGCGACGGGTGCGCAGGCCACGGCCCATGTTGCGCAGCCACAGGGGCAGGTCGTCGTCGATGAGGAATGTGCGGGGATCGATGACCGAGGTATCCGGCTCCGGAAGGCGATCGGCGACGGCAGGCCTGGTCTGGACCACGTCTGCGTCCTCGAGCGTCCGCCACGCGGGTGGTCGCCGAAGCCAATCCGGCATCGACTCCGACAGCCCGCCGTCCGGGATCGGCGGCATCTTCGCCTCATCGCGCGGGTCGGGCATGGCGCGATTCCTCCTGTGCCTTGCGGGGCCGCTTCATGTCGTCCGAGTCGAGCCAAAGCGTGACAGGGCCATCGTTCGTCAGCGTCACCTGCATCTCGGCGCCGAACACTCCGGCGCCAACATCGAACCCGGCGTCGCGGAACCAGGCCGCGCAGGCATCGACCATGGGTGAGGCGGTGTCCGGCGCGGCGGCGTGGCTGTAGCTCGGCCGGCGGCCCTTCCGAAGGTCACCATAGAGCGTGAACTGTGACACCACCAGCATACCCGGTCGCTGCCCGGCGCTCAGGGCATCCAGCGCCGAGCGGTTCATGCGTCCATTCGCATCGTCCAGGATGCGCAGATTGGCGACCTTCTCGCACATCGCCGGAACGATGTCGGGCGTGTCCCCTTCCCCGATCCCGACGAGCAGCGCCATGCCCGGCCCGATCTTCCCGACCGTGCGACCCTCGACCGTAACGCTGGCGCGCGTCACACGCTGGATCAGGATGCGCATCGGTCCCCTACCCCTCGACCGTCGCGGCAATGGTCGCGACCGCGATGGCGGCGACGCCTTCCTCTCGACCGACGAACCCCATCCGCTCGTTCGTCGTCGCCTTCACGCTGATCTCAGCGGCAGGCAGACCGACACAGGCGCCGATGGATGCCTGCATCCGCTCGAGATGCGGATTGATACGCGGGGCCTCGGCGATCACGGTGACGTCGACGTGGATCGGCTCCATGCTCACCTCACCGAGCAGCTCGACGGACCGCTCGACGATCTGCCTGCTGTCCATGTCCTTCCAGCGTGGGTCGGATGGCGGGAAGTGCCGACCAATATCGCCGAGCGCGGCCGCGCCCAGCAGCGCGTCGGCGATGGCGTGCAACACCACGTCGGCGTCAGAGTGGCCCAGCAGCCCGCGCTCGTGCGGGATCTCGACCCCACCGAGAATGCAGGGCCGCCCCTCGGCGAACCGATGTACGTCGTAGCCGATACCGGTGCGCGGGATGTCAGGTCGGTACATGGGCGTCTCCTCGTGCCTCGCGCGCGCGCAACAGGGCATCCACCAGCACGAGATCCTCCGGAACCGTGACCTTGATATTGGCATGGTCACCGGGCCGGACGACGACCGGCACGCTGGCCGCCTCGAGCAAGCCGGCCTCATCGGTAAAGGCGGTATCGGCCCGGTCCATCTCGCGCAGCAGCAGGTCGATACGATATGCCTGCGGCGTCTGCGCGGCGCGAAGCACATCACGCGGCACGGTTCCGACGATGCGGTCGCCGTCGACCTCCTTGATCGTGTCGGTGACGGGCACCGCCGCGATGGCCGCGCCGTGCTCACGAGCCGCCAGCGCGAGATCGTCGAACATGGCGGCCGTTGCGAGCGGGCGGGCGGCATCGTGAATCACCGCGACTTCGAGACTCGGCGTCCAGGCGGTCCAGCCCGTTGCGTACGGAGTCCTGCCGGTGGATACCTCCGAGGCAGGTCCGCACCGGCATGCGATCGCGATATTCCGCGGCGAGTGCCTCGATCGCTGGCCGCGTGTGCTCGCCGCAGACGACGACGATCTCGGAAATCGTCTCACTGCGGCACACCGCATCGAGGCTCCAGGCCAGCAGTGGCCGTCCCGCCGCAAGGGCGAGCACCTTGCCGGTATCGCCGAACCGCTCGCCGCGGCCGGCGGCGACGATCACGGCGCCAGCAAACCGCTCGTTCACAGCCGAGCCCCAGCATCGCGGAGGCGCTCGAATACCTCCATTGGCACAGGCGCGGTGCCGAGCTCGCGCCCCTCGCGGAAATTCGGTCCGTGATAGTCCGATCCGCCGGTCGCAATCAGGCTGCGTGACGCGGCGATATCGCCCAGCACCGCTCGCTGATCAGGGTCGTACTCGCCGTAGTAGACCTCCATACCCTTGAGGCCGAGCGGGATCAGCCGGTCGAGCACGGCATGGATGTCGCCGGTGGAGTACGGGTGAGCCAGCACAGGCACCGCGTCGTGCTCGACCAGCAGGCGCACGGCTTGCTCTGCCGTGAACGGCTCTCGCGGCACGAACCCGGGTCGGCCCGGCTTGAGCAATCGCTCGAACGCCTCGTCGACCGACGCCACGACGCCAAGATCCATCAGCGCGCGTCCAACGTGCGGCCGTCCGATCGAGCCCTCGTCGGCCTGCGCGAGAATCGCGTCGCCATCGATGGGATAACCGGCGTCATGCAGCTTCTCGATCATCTTCTGGACGCGCCGGAAGCGGGCCGCGGCAAGAGCATCGAGCTCTGCACGCAGTGATACGCTGGTCGGATCGACACCGTACCCAAGCACGTGGATCTCTGCGCCGCGCTCGGTTGTCGACAATTCAACGCCGGGCACGATCAGGACGCCCGCCTCGGCAGCATGCCGCGACGCCGCGTCGATTGCGTCGACGGTGTCGTGATCGGTAATGGCGAGCACGCGCAGGCTACGCTTTGCGGCGAGGTCCACAAGATCGGCCGGCGCGACGGTGCCATCGGAGGCGGTGGTGTGGGCATGCAGATCAACCGGCCAGAACGCTGCCTCGTCCTGCCGGTTGTGCTGCGCAGAAGCTGGTTCGGTCATGGGAGTCCTGCCGGGCGCTACCGCGGCTCGATCACCAGCCGCATCGCCGTGCGATCCTCGTTCTCGATGGTGACATCGATGAACGCAGGCAGGCAGACGGCATCGATGCCCGTTTCGAGGAGGTAGTCGCGTGCGATTGCGGCCGCCTTGACGGCCTGGTTCGTGGCGCCGGCGCCGATCGCCTGCACCTCCGCGCGTCCGTACTCGCGCACAACGCCAGCGATCGCGCCGGCGACCGCGCTCGGCCGTGACCGGGCCGAGACCTTGAGCACCTCGTCGCCCTGCTCATGGGCATAGGTCCTGGTGACGGCCTCCACCGGGGCATGCCCGTTCTCGGATACAGGTGCGGGTGCCTCGACGACCGCATGGCCATTCTGAGCTGCCGGTGCCAGAGGCTCTTCGTTCGCTGCCGTCTCCGGCTCGAGAGCAACACGGTCCTCGTGCGCCGACGCATCGCTGGCGGCTGCCTCGACCTCGGCGGCCTCGACTTCGTCGCCGTCCGGCGGGTAGTGCGACTCTCGCGGGTCGATCTTGATGTCGCGAAGGTCGAGCTTGCTGAAGAAACGATTCATGAGTGAGGCCCTCCCCAAAGTGTCCTCACGAACCCGATTTTCGGGTGCAGGTATGTCGCCGGTACCGTCTTCCCCTGTGTGCGCTGCGGGCGGTCCGTTCACCGGACACGCCTGTAGACACCCCTCGGTACCGTGGCGAGAAGCGTTGACGATTGTGCCAACAATTCCCTCTGAAATGAGAGTTTACGATGTTATCCCCATCATTACACGTCAAGTGCGAACGCGCCACAAACCCCGCCACGAACGGCAAGTGTCATGTAGTGATGTTCATGCCGGCGGAATGCGCCTGTCTGCCGGCAGGTGCGCGGGAAAGAGCTGACAGGAATTCCCCAGCGCGCACACCTGCGAACCACGTGCAAACGACGACCAGCACCGTGGCTCGCTGGATGCCTTTTCCAAAACAAGCCGAGGTTATTCCCCAAAAGAGTCGCTGTTTTCGAGCGCAGGCAGCACGGTTGTGCTCCCTGCGCCTGTCGCCTCGACCATGCGTGCATCGGACTCGCGGCAACGGTCAAGCCTCGCGTAGCGCGTAGAAGATACCTCCACTACTCCCCGCGAACACCGTACCGTCGACGACGATCGGCGAGGCATAGAGAGCGGCATCCGTCGTGAACCGCCACATCTCCTCACCGCTTTGCGCATCCAGCGCGTAGATTGCTCCATCGAGGCTGCTGATGTACACGACCCCATCCGCGACCGTCGGAGATGCGTACACAGCGTCACCGGCCGTGAACGTCCAGCGCTCCTCTCCGCTCGCAGCATCGATTGCGTACAAAGATCCCCCGTCATTGCCTGCGAACACGGTGTCGTCTACGACCGCGACGGCGGATGCGATGAGGTCGCCCGTCTGGAATACCCACCGCTCCTCGCCGGAGGTTGCATCCAGGGCGTGCACGGCTCCGGCGCCATCGCCGATGAAGACAACGCCACCCGTGACCGAAGCCGATGCAATGAGATTATCGCCAAGGTCCACTTGCCACAGGAGCTCGCCGGTGCCCTCGTCAACGGCTGAGAAGCGGCCATCCACGGCGCCGATGTAGACCCTGCCGTCAGCGACCGCCGGAGATGCATACACCTCCGCGCCGGTCGCGAACCGCCAGCGCTCGCTGCCCGACTCGGCGTCAACGGCATAGAGGTAGCCGTCCCAGCTTCCAACGTAAACGACATCGCCTGCAACAATGGGGGACGAGAACACCGCTGCACCAGTGGAGAACCGCCAGAGCTCAGCTCCGGTCTCGGGGTCCAGCGCAAACAGGTCGCCGGTATCACTGCCGACGTAGAGCCGGCCGCCTCCAAACGCTGGCGACGACGATGTGGTTGTGCCGATGCTGACCCGCCACCGCTCGACGCCCGAGTCCTTGTCGAGTGCAGTAACCGAGCCGTCAAGCGTGCTGAAGTACACACTTCCGTCCACCACGGCGGCGGTGGATCCGACGTCACCTGTCGAAGCTGACCACGCCGTCTCGGGCGCGGTGACTGGACCCGGGCCAGGCTGCTCGCCGGTGTGCGCTGGGTTACCTCCCAGCATTGTGGACGGTACTGCGGTAGGGGTCGGGACGACCGTTGGGGTCGGAACCAGTGTGGCGGTCGGCGGCGGAGTCAGTTCGGCCGTCGGCACGGACGTCGAGGTATTGGTCGGTTCTGGTGTTGGCGTGTTGCTGGGTACAGGAGTATTCGTCGCTGTATTCGTTGGCAAAGGTGTGTTGGTGGCGGTTGGCGTCGGTACCGGCGTCTCGGTCGGTTCCGGGGTATCTGTCGGCTCGGGGGTCGGCGTGTTCGTCGGTACAGGCGTAATCGTCGGCTCCGGGGTCGTCGTGGCGGTCGCTTCCGGCGTTGGCGTCGTGGTCGGGCTGGGCGTCGGGGTGACCGTTGGCGGCAGAGGTGTATCGGTGGGTGCCGGGGTACTGCTTGCTGTGGGCTCGGGAGTGCTCGTCAACGTCGGTGCAGGCGTCAGCGTCTCCGTTGGCTCGGGGGTGCTGGTCGCGGTGGGCTCGGGGATATCGGTGGCGGTCGGCTGGGGTGTCGGCAACGTTGTTGGGATCGGCGTTGCCATGTCCGACTCCGTCGCAGGCGAGGCGATTGGCACATTCGGTTGTACGGTCGGCGTTGCCATTACCGCCGGCGGCGAGGACTCGGTCCTCGAGGAGCCACCCAGCGCGTAGACATAGCCATCCCGACTCCCGAAGAACACGACTCCATCAGCAACGGCGGGCGATGACGCAATATCGCCTCCGGTCTCGTACGTCCAGAGTATTTCCCCATCGGTTGTCGAAAGCGCGTAGAGACGACCATCCCCGCTGCCGACGACGAGCATGTCGTCGGCAACACTGGGCGACGAGCCGATCGGCTCACCGGTTTCAGTGCTCCATGTCGCACTCGGGGCATATCGCTTGACGGCGGTGATCCTACCGGCCCGATCGGTCACATAGATGAAATCGCCGCTGACGGCTAGGGACGATGTGATCTGCTCGTTCGCTGAGAATCGCGACAGGCTACTGCCCGTGCCAGCGTCCATGACGAAGATTTGCCCGCCAAAGCTCGCAATATGAACAAGGCCGCTCACAATGGCCGGCGATCCATAGACGGGACTGCCGGCGTTGAACCGCCACAGTACCGTTCCGGACGCCACGTCTATCGCGAAGAGCGTGCCGTCCGCGTCAGCGATATACGCGACTCCGTCTGCCAGCGATGGAGACGAGTACAGCCGCCCTCCGGTCGCCAGGCGCCATCGCTGGGTTCCCGCCCCGGCGTCGAGCGCGTAGAGCGCGCCGTCACCGCCGCCGACAAGGACCGTGTCGCCCACGACAACCGGTGACGACAAGACCGCGCCGCCCGTATCGAATCGCCAGCGCTCGCTTCCATCTCCAGCGTCGAGCGCGTAGAGGTTGCCGTCGAAGCTCCCGACGTATACGACGCCCTCGCTGACTGCAGGCGACGAAGCAACGTCTCCTTCAGTTCCGAATGTCCAGACAACGGATCCATCTCTGGCGTCGATAGCGTACAGGCTGTCGTCGTTGCTCCCCACGAAGACAGTCCCGTCCACGACCGCCGGGGAAGATATCACGCCACCCCCAGTCTGAACGCGCCAGCGCAACACTGGCTCGCCGACAGGGGCTGGGCCCGGCTGCTCTCCGGTTCTTGCCGGATTCCCGCGGAAGACCTGTGCGGAGGCAGCCTGCATCACACCAGCATCGAGTCGCAGCGCTCCGCCGAGATCAAGTGGCGCGAGCGCGACAAGCAGGGCGAGCAGGGCGAGCACCCGCGGATGGATCATGGCAGGCAACGCTCGGTGGAGATGATCACGGCGACATGGCGGCAATGGCACTGCACCGGTGACCTCCCACGCAGTTGCGATCGGGGGCTATGCACATCGATATTTATGTTAGATTGTAGGGTACATCTTCGTGCCAGTCTACAGTTGTCGGACGGCACGCGAACATGAGCGGCAAGACAGTTGCCACTGCGTTACGGGGCGCTCCCCGAACACAGCGGGCAAACGCTATGCACTCGTCATCAGGGAGGTCACCATGAGGGCTTACAGAATCATCCCGACCACAATCCTGTTGTTGGCAGCACTTCCCGTCGCCCTGTTGTTCACCTCAGCCAGCGCCCAGGAGACGGGGGCGAGCCTCACGGTGGAGCTACAGGAGTATCAGGGCTCGGGCGTTTCCGGAAACGCCGTCCTGACCGAGACCGACTCCGGCGGCGTTCATGTCTCGATGACCCTCACCGGGCAGGAGCTGGCCGGCAACCATCCGACACATATCCATACCGGAACATGCGACAACTTCGATCCAAACCCGCTCTACCCGTTGCAGACGTTTGACCTGAGCCCGGTGAACGACCAGGGGGTGAGTGAGACGGACGTCGCGGAGGTCTCCCTGGAGACGCTTCGAACGGGCGACTATGTCATCCTGGTTCACCAGTCTGCCGAAGAGCTTACCCACTATCTCGTCTGCGGCGAGATCAGCGGCGGCACCCTCGGCACCGCATCTGTTGCGACGCAACCCGATCAGGCAACCGCCATGCATCAGATGCCGTCAGCCGGAGTCGGCACCGCCACATCCACCGATTGGCTCATCTCTCCTCTCGCGCTCACGCTCCTGGCGCTCGCCGCCCTGTCGATGGTGATCGCTGGCACCCTCCGGATCTCCCGAAGGTAACCACCTGAAGCGCCGTCCACAGCGTTGCGGCGCCGTGGTGGAGAACTGGACCGCAGACGCACAAGGGCGGGTTGGAATGGTTTCCAACCCGCCCTTGTGCCACAGGTACTGGTGAGCCTGCGCCGTCGTCTAGCGTGCGTAATCCACAGCACGCGTCTCCCGGATCACCGTGACCTTGATCTGGCCCGGGTACTCCAGGGTCTCCTCAATCTTCTTCACGACATCCTTGGCCAGCCGGTTGGCGCCAAGGTCATCGACCGAGTTCGGCCGCACCAGGATCCGGACCTCACGCCCGGCCTGAATCGCGAACGACTTCTCCACTCCCTCGAAGGAGTTGGCCACGCCTTCCAGCGCTTCGAGACGCTTGATGTACGTCTCCACCATCTCGCGCCGAGCACCCGGCCGGGCGCCACTGATGGCGTCTGCCGTGGCAACGATGAACGCCTCGACCGTCTTGGGCTCTTCTTCCGCGTGGTGCGCCGCGATGGCGTGCACAATGCGGTTGGAGCGCCCGAGCCGCTTGGCGATATCCGCGCCGATGAGCGCGTGCGGGCCCTCGACCTCGTGGTCGACCGCCTTGCCGATATCGTGCAGCAGACCCGCGGTCCGGCTGACATTGACGTCGGCGCCGAGCTCGGCCGCCAGGTTGGCGGCGATCATCGACACCTCGAGCGAGTGCGCCAGCACGTTCTGCCCATAGCTGGTTCGGAACTTGAGCCGCCCCAGCAGCTTGATCAGATCCGGGTGGAGGCCCGGCACGTTCGCCTCGTAGGCAACGCGCTCGCCTTCCTCGCGCATGATCTGCTCGAGCTCCATCTGGGTCTTGCTGACGATCTCCTCAATGCGTGCTGGATGGATCCGACCGTCCTGCAGCAGCTTGGTGAGCGCCCGCCGGGCCACCTCGCGGCGCACCGGGTCGAACCCGGACACCGTGACGGACTCCGGCGTGTCATCAACGATGAGGTCGACACCCGTCGCCTGTTCCAGCGCGCGAATGTTGCGTCCCTCACGGCCGATGATGCGGCCCTTCATATCGTCGCTGGGCAGCGGCACCGCGGAGACCGTCGACTCGGCGACATAATCCGACGCAATCCGCTGGATCGCTGTCGCCAGGATCATCCGCGAGCGACGGTCGGCTTCTTCTCGTGTCTCGCGCTCAACCTCGTGGAGCCGGCGGGCCGCCATGTTGCGCGCCTCCGTCTCGACCTCACGCACGAGCTCCTGCTTCGCGTCATCGCTGGTCAACCCGGCGATCCGCTCGAGCTCGGTCACGCGCTTCGCGCGCTCCTCATCCAGCTCTCGCTGCTGCCGGGCACGCTCCTGATCCCAGGTCTCGCGCGACTGGGACATCTGTTCCTCAGCCTTGCGCACCGCTTTCTCCCGGCTTTCAAGACCAGAAACCTTCTTGTCTACGTTCTCTTCTTTCGATTCGATCCGTCGTTCGATACGCTCGACCTCTTTCCGGCGCTGCGTCAGCTCCCGGTCGAGATCGCCTCGAAGACGAATCGCCTCATCCTTTGCCGCGAGAACTGTGTCTCTACGCCTGGATTCCGCCTCTTCCACAATGCGATCAGCTTCTGACTGCGCCATGTGCACACGAGAGTTCGCGCGCCGGTCCAGCCAGAAATAGGTCACGAAAAAGGTAAGTCCAGCCACGAGCACAGCCCCGATGGAAAAGTACAACAAGCCATCCATCGACGTCGCTCCTAGCTCTATTTCCCCGACCTGCTCGGGGATTCAGTTGTTAACGTGTTCGGTGCCGCGCCGGCTGGCGTGTCACACACCCGCGTACCCGACCGCATTGTCAGGGGGCAGCATCCTTACATAGCAAATGATACGGCCTGACGAATACCCCGGCAAGCATGCCAGTCACACCCATGACTTACAAATCCGCGTACGTACGCGGTACATCACTATCGAAGCGGATCGCTGTCGGTCTCGTTCCAGATCGCATCGTAGGCTGACTCATTCGTGACTCCCTCGAACTCATCCACGCCGAAGATGCGGGCTGCGTTTCCGTAGAAGATGCGATCGCGCTCCTCCAGCGTGAGCCGCATGAGGTCGAGGATCGCTGCCCAATCGGCAATCTCGTTGCCCATCTTCTCCATGCCGCAGTCGGAGGCAAACAGCACCTTCATGGGCGAGACCTCCTGGCCGATCAGCCGGCGCTCGAAGATGTGCCGTCGCACGAGCTCACCGCCGGACATGTCCCAAAAGATGTTTCGACGCCACCGCGCGATGTGACAGGCGTAGTCGTACTGCCCGACGCCCATGTGCGCCCCGATGATGCGCAGTCGCGGGAAGGTGAATGCGAGCGTGTCGAGCAGGATCGGGTCCATGTGCGAGGACGAGAAGCCCTGGCCGCGCAGGCGCTTCTCGAAATAGCGCGACCGCTTGACCACCTCAGGGTGGAACGGATCGGTATCCCGGAAATCGACACCGCCGCCGACCACCCCCGTGTGGAACAGCGTCACCATGCCCAGTTCCTCGGCCTTCTCGTACACAGGCCAGTAGGAGCGATCGTCGTAGGGCTTGAGCGCGTGGATGATCTTGAGTCCACGGAAGCCCCGGTCGTGGGCGTCCTGGATCGACTCCGGTGTGTCTTCACCCAGCTCGACGCCGTACATGCCGATGAACAGGTCCGGGTAGCGCTCGATGGCGCGGCAGACCCGGTCGTTGTAGTCGCCCCATCGGCTGCCGAGCAGCGCGATGTGGACGATGTTCAGCTGCTCCGCGAGCTCGGCCAGCTCATCTGTGGTGGCGTCGACGTCCCGGTCGGTTCCCCATGGGAAATGGACATGTGTATCGAACACGCGGGGCGGCACCTGAGGATCGCGCTCTCGGATCGTCACCGGCAACTCGGTCATGGAGGGAATGTCCTTTCGATGAATACAACGCTGCATCGCGAAATAGGCTCGCGTACTGTACCCTCGTACCAGATACAACCGGCACGAACGGTTGGTTGAGGGAGGAATACGGGTGTCCGCACAGCAGTCACACGGCAACGCATCGTCGACATCGAGCCAGTCTTCGGACGATGGCGATGTCGCATTGCTCATCGACTATGAAAACCTGCAGGTGAGCCTGAAGCGCCACTTCGACCTGACCACACCCAAGATGAGCCTGATCATCCAGGAGGCGCAGGACCACGGGCGTCTGGTGCTCGCACGCGCATACGCGCCGTGGACCTCCTCAGACCTCAGTATCGACGCCGAAAACCTGTACCGACAGGGCATTGACCTCGTCTACGTGCCGACGCGCAAGAACAGCGCTGACGTGCGCCTGGCTGTCGACGCTGTCGAGACGTGCGGCCGCTCCTCCAACATCAGAACCTACGTCATTGTCACCGGAGACGGCGACCTTATCCACCCGCTCAACTACCTGCGCCAGCAGGGCCGCAAGGTGGTGGTGATCGGCGTGGATGCGGCCATGAGCCGGATGCTCTCCGCCGCGGCTGACTCTGTGCTGCTGTACGAGCGCGACCTCGACCCCTCGGTGCACCGCCGGGCGCAGACGCGAGCCGCGCAGAAATCGACAAGCCCGCAGCCAGACGACCAAAAGACCGTGCTGACTCCGACGGCGAAGGAGTACCCGCCGGCCGAGGAAGCATACCGGCTCGTGCAGGACGCGCTCGCGCGGCACGGCAACGGTGAGCCGGTTCTTTTCCAGGAGCTGGGCCACTGGCTCAGCCAGGATCACAACCTCAAGCCGCGCGTGTGGTACGGCGTTCCGTTCAGCACCTTCCTGGATGCGGCGCAGCAGCACGGCAACGTCGCCATCACCACCTCCGGCGGAAACAGCTATGCAACGCTGCCGTCCACCGTCGCCGCTGACGACGCGCTGCTCGACGACGATATCTCGGAGGATAGCTCGGAGGACAGCACCGACGACGGCTCGACGGTTCGACTCGAGTCGTTGCGCCAGGAGGAGCGACGAGACCTCCTCAATGCGCTGCGTGAGCTGCAGGAGAGCAAGAAGAAGGGCTACCTGTCCTTCCGGCTGATCCTCAACCACCTCGTATCGAAAAGCATCCTTCCCCGCCTGAGCGAGTGGCAGGTGCGTCGGTTGCTGAACGACCTCGCCGACCGCACCCCGCCGATCCTGACGCGCGGCCAGAAGACCGGCAAGACAGCCGGCGGGCGCTCCTACACCTTCTCGACCTTCTCCCTCACCGACGACAAGGATCTCCTGAAGCAGGCTGAGGAAGACGAGGGATAACTGCCCAGGCACAACGTGGAGCACCGCGCTCGGACGCACAGGTTCGCGCACGGGAAGCAACGGCAGGCGGTTTCGGCGCCGCCAGTGAGTAGGCTCTCGCTACCTGGGACAGGCTCGTCCTGGGCCCGCCCACGAAGACAGGTGATGCCCATTCTGGGGCGATCGTCCGCCGATGACGCGCGCAGCATCGTAGCAGCTGGGCGCTGTCCCAGCTCGGTGGCTGCTGCGCGGCCACAATCTCCGGCCTATGCATCACCCGTGCGAACGGACGGGCCCAGCACGATTGCCGTACCACCGATCGGTCTCGCCTGACAGTTACAGCATGCTCAGGGCTGTGAATCCCCAATCACCGATATGCCCGGCACCGTTTCGGATGGGTAACCGCTCACCACCCACCGGTCCGGCTCGCCGCCGAGGAACAGCGCCAACTCCCCGATCGCGCTCGATACCGCCCGAAGCATGCCCTCGGTCGGCCGCACGCGTGGCTCCCAGTGGAACGCCTTGACCGTGAGAAGACGTGACTTGCGATCGAACGACGGGTCCAGCCGACCAACGAGCCGGCCCCGGTGGAGGATCGGCAGGGAGTAGTAGCCGTATACCCGCTTCGGTGCCGGGGTATAGCACTCCAACCGGTAGTAGAAACTCCACAGCTGCTCGTCACGGGAGCGATTCCAGACCAGGTTGTCGAACGGTGACAGCAACGTGGTCCGGGTCGGCCAGCCTCGCCGCGTGCGGAGCTGTTCCAGTCGCGGAATTGCATCCGCGCTCAGCCAGGCGGGCTCGTCGATACCCTCGATCCGCACCGGAACCATCGCCCCCTGCTCGACCAGCGCGGCGACCGTGCGCTTCGCCTCTGCCCGCGGCATGTGGTAGCGGCCGCCCGTGCGAAAGTAGTCCATGAACCAGCCGATCGTGGTCACTCCGAGAGCGCGCGCTGCCTTGCCGCCGAGGATGAGATCGCGTTCATCCCGGCACACCTGCCGCTCCCAGAGATCCGGTACGAGCCGCTCCGTCACGTCGAACACCCGCTGGAAGCTCTCCCGACGCCGCATCACCAGCGATCCTTCGGACCACAGATCGGAGAGCGCCTCCCGCTCGGGCTTGACGCCGTACCAGTCCCACGCCTTCGCGGTGGCTCCCTCCGGCGCCTCAAAGTGCCGCGAGGCCTTCGGACCCTCCTCGCGGATCCGGGCGAGCACCGCCTCGCGGATTGGCTGCTGGTGTTCGTACTTTGTCGCAAGCACCTGCCGGAACCGCTCCATCTCCGGGCGGTACAGATGCAGCTCGTCCATGGGGACGATGGCGGCGGCGTGCGCCCAGTACTCGGTGATGGCGTGCTCCGGCTCGTAGAGCGTCTCCCAGAGGCCGACGTCGTATGGCCCCAGCCGACTGAAGGCGACTGTCTCGTGGGAGCGCGAGATGACGCTGATCGTGTCGAGCTGGACACAGCCGAGGTCGTGCACGAGCTGCCGCAGGTCGGCGAGCCGGATGCGGCGTCGCGGCGGTGGCGCGGCCAGCCCTTGCGCGGCCACGGCAATCGCCTGCGCCTCCCGGCGCGTCAACGCCTCCTCCGGTCGATCCTGCACGCCCATCGCTACGCTCATACGCGGATTCCCCCTGCATTCGTATACTTGCTGCGGGTGATGACACCCATCCGGCGACACTCACGGGAGCCACCATTGCGCATCGCCCTCGTCCACGACTACCTCACCCAGTATGGCGGTGCCGAGCGGGTTCTCGACGTGTTGTACGCCACATATGCGGACAGTCCGCGGCACGTTTACACCTCGTTCTACGTCCCGGAGCAACTGCCACCACCGATGCGCCTCTGGCCGGTGACCACCAGCTCCCTCTCACGCATCCCGCTCGCTGCCCGGACGCACCGCGCCTGGCTGCCTCTCTACCCCAGGATGTTCCGGCGATTGGGGAGATCGATCGACGCCGATGTGGTGATTGCCGACACAAGCGCGTGGGCGCACCACGCGGCACCGCCACCGGGCATACCCTTCATCGTCTACTGCCACTCCCCTGCCCGCTTCCTCTATGGAGACGAGCACTATCTCGAAGCCGCCGACATGCCCGCGCCGCTCGGCTGGCTCTCGACCCATCTCTTCGCCTGGCTGCGGCGGCAGGACGTCGCCGCAGCGCAGGTGCCCGACAGGATCATCGCGAACTCGGCGGCGGTGCAGCGACGCATCCGGGAGGTGTGGCATCGGGACGCCGAGATCGTTCACCCGCCCATCGACACCCGGCAGTTCCGGCCAACAATGGAGAAGCCCGTCCAGCCGTGGTTTCTCGTCGTATCGCGCCTGGTGCCGCACAAGTGGATCGACCGCGCGATCCTGGCGAGCAACCGAACCGGCCAGCCGTTGCGGATCATCGGAACCGGACGCGCGGAGCGTTCACTCAAGCGCATCGCCGGCCCGCAGGTCGAGTTCATGGGGCCGCTGGCAGACCAGTTCGTGGTGGATGCGATGCAGCAGTGCCAGGCGCTGCTGCTGCCAGGTGTCGAGGACTTCGGCATGACCGCCGTGGAGGTGCAGGCCGCGGGGAGACCGGTCATCGCGGCGGCCGGCGGCGGCGCGCTGGAGACCGTGGTTGACGGTGAGACCGGGATTCTCGTGCCTGTCGGGGACATCGACGCCCTCGCGGATGCGATGCAACGCGTGTCCGAGCGATCGTGGGACACGAAGGCAATCCAGCAGCACGCGGATCGCTTCGACGTCCGTCACTTTCAGGCGCGAATCCGTGGGATTATCGATGAGGTGATCGCCGAACGCGGCTGCAGGTAAGGATCAGCGCCCGAACCGGAACGCCCACACCCGCAACGCCGCCTCGAGCACGACCCGTCGGGAGAGCTTGGACTTTCCGGCGACGCGGTCATGAAACAGGATCGGAACCTGAGCGACGCGCGCGCCGTGGCGCACCGCTCGGTACGTCGTCTCGATCTGGAAGCTGTAGCCGTCCGAGGTGATGCTCTCCAGATCGATCGATCGGAGCAGCTCACGCCGCCACACCTTGAAGCCGCCGGTGAGGTCGCGAATCGGCACGCCGAGCACCACGCCCGCATACCATCCTCCCGCGCGGCTGATCATCCGGCGGTGCCACGGCCAGCCCTCGGTGGCGCCACCGGCGATGTAGCGGCTGCCGAGCACGAGATCGACATCGTCAGTCATCGCCTCCACCATCGTCTTGAGGTCCTCGGGGCGATGCGAAAGATCGGCGTCCATCTGCGCGATGACCGGCACATCCGTGGCGAGCGCGCGCTCGAACCCGGCGATGTAGGCCCGGCCGAGTCCCTGCTTGCGTGCGCGATGCAGCACATCCACACGACCGCAGGATCGTTCGGCGAGATCGTCCGCGACGGCGCCCGTGCCGTCCGGCGAGGTGTCATCGACCACGAGCACGCGAAAGCGATCGTCGAGCGCGAGCAGCTGCCGGACGATCTCGGGGAGGTTCTCTCGCTCGTTGTAGGTTGGAATGACCACCAGGACGGGTGCGGAAGATGTGGTGTCCGATGGTGACGCAGCCGAAGGCCGCGACGTCACGACTGGTCGTCCCCCCGCTCTCGCGACAGCAGGAACTGCACCTGAACCAGGAGGGCATCGACGTCGAACGGCTTCGCCAGCAGGGCGTCGGCCTCGAGCTCGGGGGTGCGGTCACGAAGAGTACGGCTCGCCGACATCGCAATAATGGGAAGATCGCGGGTTTCAGCTTCCTTGCGGAGGCGGGAGATCAGCTTGCCGCCGTCGACACCGGGGAGCATGATGTCCATCAGGATCAGGTCCGGCTTCCAGTCGCGAGCGAGCATGAGGCCCTGGGCACCGTCGCGCGCGATCGCGACCGTATACCCCTCGTTCTTCAGAACGATGTCGATCAGCTGGGCGACATCTTCCTGGTCTTCAACAATGAGAATGCGGGATGACACTCGGGCACGTCCCCTGTCTCGCCGGAGCCTGCCGGCCGCCAGTATCTCCCACTATCATCCCACGGCACCCTCGTACGTACAAGGCGACAGACCGTACGCAGTTGACGTGCGATACCATCGTGAGGGCAGCCAGCGGGGCCGTCGCTTCGGACTACATCTGCGGATCGGTGTCCTCGACGTCCGCGCCGAGCGAGTTCAGCTTGGCCACGAAGTTCTCGTAGCCGCGGTCGATGTGATAGACCTCCTCGAGCTCGGTCTCCCCATCGGCGACCAGCCCGGCGAGCACCATGCAGACCGCCGCGCGGATGTCGATCGCCGCGACGCGCGCACCGCGAAGTCTGGTCGGCCCGTGGATCTCCGCCGAGGTCGCGAACAGCTCGCCGGTCGAGCCGATACGCTCGACCCGGATGTCCGCACCCATCTTCAGCAGCTCTGTGGTGTAGCGGAGACGGTCCTCGTACACGCGCTCATGCACGCGCGAGGTGCCCTCGGCCTGTGTCAGCATCGCGGTGAAGGGCGCCTGCAGGTCCGTGGGAAAGCCGGGGAACGGCAGCGTCTGAATGTCGACGCCCTTGAGCCGCCGGCCGGCGCGGATGAGCATCAGCTCGTTGCTGTGCCACACCTCGGCACCCATCTCGAGCAGCTTTTCCGTGAGGGGCAGCATGTGCGACTCGCGCACGTCCCGCAGCGTCACCTCACCACCGGTCATGATCGCGCCGATCGCGAACGAGCCGGCCTCGAGCCGATCCGGCGGGATGTAGTCGGAGACGCCCCGTAACCGCTCGACACCGTCGATGGTCAGGATCGGCGATCCAAGCCCGCTGATGCGGGCCCCCATGCGGTTGAGGAGCTGACCCAGCCAGACGACCTCGGGCTCCGCCGACGCGTTGACGATCACCGTCTTGCCCGTCGCCAGGGTCGCCGCCATCAGCAGGTTCTCGGTGCCGGTGTGGCTCGGGTAATCCATGTAGATGCGCGAGCCACGCAACTTGCCGCCCTGCGCGATGATCTCGTCGCCACGGTGCTCGATCTTCGCGCCGAGGCGTTGAAACCCACGCAGGTGAACGTCGATCGGCCGGCGGCCGATCTGGTCACCACCGGGCATGAAGAACGAGACCTCGCCGCAGCGGGCAAGCATGGGGCCAGCCGCCACCACCGAGGCACGGGTCGGGCGAAAAAGGCTCGGCGGTGCCGAGGTGCGCGTGATCTCGCGCGCGCGAACAACGACACGGCCGGAGTCACGCTCGACCTCGACTTCGGCGCCGAACGCCCGAAGCAGGTCCGCCATCGAGAGCACGTCGGCCAGCATCGGCACATTGTTGAGCACAACCTCCTCGGAGGTGAGTAGCGTGGCGGCCATGGCCTTGAGTGCGGCATTCTTGGCGCCGCTGATGGTGATCTCGCCGCGGAGCGGGTGGCCGCCCCGGATCTTGAGAAGGCGCTCGTCAGTGTCGGGTTGCGTGGTGGAGAGCACGGCTCTTCCCATTGGGGACTCCTTGAAGCGATGGGAGGTGGAGCCGGTGATGCGACATGCATCAGTGGTGCCCGGCATCGCTTCGGAAAGTATACGCTCTGCCAGGAGAAGACATGAACGGACACAACGACACCCCAGCCGATGCGTGACCGGCTGGGGCGTGCAGCATTCTGCAGTTCGTGCGTGAGCGCAGCGCTTACCCTTGCTGACGGTTCCTGGCGTACTCGCGCCCGCCCCGCGCCAGGCGCAGCCGGACGATCGCGCGCCGGAGCGCAGCTTCGGCCTCGGCGATGTCCTCGCGGTCCTTCGTATTGCGGAGCGTCTCCTCCGCGCGGGCGCGTGCCGCCTCAGCACGCTCGATGTCGATATCCGAGGTCCGCTCCGCCGTGTCGGCGAGAACGACCACGCGGTTGTGGACGATCTCCAGGAAACCGCCATGCACCGCGAGGGAGTCCTCGTCGCCGCCGGACTTGATGCGGAGCTCGCCCTCCTTGAGCAGGGTCACGAGTGGCGCGTGGTTGGGCAGGATGCCCAGCGTGCCCTCGAAGCCGGGGGCGACGACCATGCTGGCGTCATCGTTCTCGTAGACGACGCGCTCGCCGGTCACGACCTCCACCGAGAGATTCGCCATGTTCAGCCTCCTTGGGCAAACCGACCGGCGTCACGATGCGATCGTGACGCCGGTCAGCGCGACTAGCGATTCTCGGCTTCCATCCGCTCGGCGGCTTCCACGACCTCGTCGATGCCGCCCTTGTACATGAACGCGGCTTCCGGCTTGTCGTCGTGCTTGCCCTCGAGGATCTCCTTGAAGGAACGCACACTCTCCGCCAGCGGGACGAAACGACCCGGCGTTCCGGTGAACTGCTCGGCGGTGAAGTACGGCTGCGACATGAACCGCTCGATGCGGCGCGCGCGCTCGACCGTCTGCTTGTCCTCGTCGCTCAGCTCCTCGACACCGAGGATGGCGATGATGTCCTGAAGGTCGCGGTAGCGCTGAAGCACGCGCTGGACCTCTCGGGCGACATCGTAGTGCTCCTGGCCGATGATGAGCGGGTCGAGGATGCGGCTGGTCGATGCCAGCGGATCGACAGCCGGGTAGATACCGCGCTCGGCGATCGACCGCTCGAGCGACAGCGTCGCGTCGAGGTGGGCGAACACCGACGACGGCGCCGGGTCGGTGTAGTCGTCGGCCGGCACGTAGACGGCCTGCACCGAGGTGATCGAGCCGCTGCGGGTTGAGGTGATGCGCTCCTGCAGCTGGCCCATCTCGCTTGCCAACGTCGGCTGGTAACCCACGGCGCTCGGCATGCGGCCAAGCAGCGCCGAGACCTCGGAGCCGGCCTGGACGAACCGGAAGATGTTGTCGATGAACACGAGCACATCGCGACCCTCGTCGCGGAAGTACTCGGCCATGGTCAGTCCGGTGAGCGAGACGCGGAGGCGGGCGCCTGGCGGCTCGTTCATCTGGCCGAAAATCAGGGCGGTCTGGTCGCGAACGCCAGATTCCTTGAGCTCACCCCAGAGGGCCGTGCCCTCACGAGTGCGCTCGCCCACGCCGCAGAAGACCGAGTAGCCACCGAACTCTGCCGCGATGTTGCGGATCAGCTCGGTGATGATGACGGTCTTGCCGACGCCGGCGCCGCCGAAGACGCCGACCTTGCCGCCCTTGGTGAACGGTGCGATCAGGTCGATGACCTTCGAACCCGTCTCGAGCACCTCGACCGACGTCGCCTGCTCCTCGAAGGAAGGCGGCTGCTGGTGAATCGGACGGTACTCCGCCGCGTTCACCTCGCCCTGCTCGTCGATCGCATCGCCAGTGACGTTGAAGATGCGACCGAGCGTCGCCGGGCCGACCGGCACCGCGATGGCCGTGCCGGTGTCGCGCACCGGTGTGCCACGGCGGAGACCGTCGGTGGTGCTCATCGCGACCGCGCGGACGCGATCGTTACCGAGGTGCTGCTGCACCTCGAGCACGAGGCGCGTGCCGTCGTTCAGCTCGGTCTCGAGCGCGTTGTAGATCTCGGGAAGCTGCTCGGCGGGGAACTCGACGTCGACGACCACACCGGTGATCTGGACAATCGTCCCCGTCGCACCCTCCGTTTTGGTTTCTGGAGCAACTGCTGGTGCAGCCATTGTGCGTAACCTCGTTTCTCACTGGGCCCGGGAGCGCGGCCTCACGCCGCCTCGCCGCGCCGCCTTATGCGTCGCGTCTCATGCCACCATCGCGCTCGGACCGCAGGCGGTCCGGGCCGGGCGATGATGACAGCCCCCGGCCCCAGCGTGTCCTTGTACCTAGGTCCGGAAGGCGTTCGCGCCCGCGGCGATCTCGGCGACCTCGTTCGTAATCTGGGCCTGCCGCGCCTTGTTGTACGAAAGATCGAGCTCGGACGAGAGCTCCTTCGCGTTGTCAGTCGCGTTCCGCATCGCCACCATCTGCGCCGAGTAGAACGATGCGACGTTCTCCAGCACCGCCTGGTAGATCAGCACCTCGACGTACCGCGGGAGCAGCTCCTCAAGCACGGTCGGTGAATCGGGCTCGAAGATGTAGTCGACGTTCTCGGACTGCCCCTCGGGCCGGACGATCGGCAGGATCTGCACCACGTCCGGTGTCTGGGTCAAGGTGTTGACGAAGCGCGGGAACACCATGTACACCGCGTCGACGTTGCCGGCGAGGAACTCGTCAATTGCAATCCGGGCGATCGGCCGGACGTCGTCCAGTAGTGGCGCGTCGCCCAGACCGATGAAGTCGGCGATCAGGTTCTGACGGGTCCGGGCCATGAAGTCCCGACCCTTCTTGCCGACCGCGATCACCGAAACCGGCCCCTCCGCCTCCTGCCGGATGAACCGCGCGGCACGCCGCAGCAGGTTGCCGTTCAGGGAGCCGGTGAGCCCGCGATCGGGTGTGACTGCGATCAGGCCGACGTTCTCGACCGGTCGCTCCGCCAGCAGCGGATAGCGACGCAACTCCTCTGCGTCCATCTGCTGCGACCCCAGATCGGCGATGAACTCGCGCAGCCGCTCGCTGTACGGGCGGCTCGCGGTCACGCGGTCCTGAGCACGACGCATCTTCGACGCAGCCACCATTTCCATGGCGCGCGTGATCTGCGACATGTTCCGGACACTGCGGATCCGGCGCCGAATTTCTCGTGGGCTTGCCACTGCGCCTTTTCCTTCCTGCCTAGGCCGATGCGGTCGCCGGCTCGGTCGCGCCGTAGTCGTTGGTGGACTTGAACTCCTTCGTCAGCTTCTCCAGCTGCGCGACGATCTCGTCCGTAAGCCGCTTTTCCGTAACGATCGCCTTCAGCAGGTCGCTGTGGGAGGTCCGCAGGAACTCGAGGTACTGCGCCTCGAACTCGCGAACACGAGGGACGGGAACGTCGTCCACGTGGCCGCTGGTGCCGGCCCAGAGGATCGCCACCTCTTCCTCGACGGGAAGCGGGTTGTACTGTTGCTGCTTGAGGATTTCGGTCATCACCTGGCCGCGCTCGATCTGCCGGCGGGTCGAGCGATCGAGGTCGCTCGTGCCGAACTGCGCGAACGCCGCCAGCGAGCGGTAGTTCGCCATGTCGAGGCGAAGCGTGCCGGCCACCTTGCTCATCGCCTTGATCTGCGCGGCGCCACCGACGCGGGACACCGAGAGACCGGTGTTGATCGCGGGGCGGATACCAGCGTAGTAGAGGTCGGTCTCGAGGTAGATCTGGCCGTCCGTGATCGAGATCACGTTCGTCGGGATGTACGCCGAGATGTCGCCCGCCTGCGTCTCGATGATCGGCAGCGAGGTCAGCGAGCCACCGCCGAGCTCCTCGCTCATCCGAGCGGAGCGCTCGAGCAGACGCGAGTGCAGGTAGAAGACGTCACCGGGGTACGCCTCGCGTCCCGGCGGGCGTCGCACCAGCAGCGACACCTGGCGATAGGCCTGGGCGTGCTTGGTGAGGTCGTCGTAGATGATCAGGGCGTCGCCGCCATTCTCCATGATCTCCTCGCCCATCGAGGTACCCGCGAACGGGGCGATGTACTGGAGTGGAGCCGGATCGGCCGCCGAGGCCACGACCACGACGGTGTGATCCATCGCGCCATTGTCCTCAAGCACGCGCACGATCTGCGCGACCTGCGCCTGCTTCTGCCCAACAGCGACGTAGATGCACTTCACACCGCTGTCACGCTGGTTGATGATGGTGTCGACGCCGATCGTGCTCTTGCCCGTCTGGCGGTCGCCGAGGATCAGCTGGCGCTGCCCGCGACCGATTGGGGTCATGGCGTCGATCGCCTTGATGCCGGTCTGGAGACCGGTGTCGACGTCCTGACGCTTGATCACGCCCGGCGCGATGCGCTCGATATCGCGCACCTTCTCCGTCTGGATCGGTCCCTTGCCGTCGATCGGCTCGCCGAGCGCGTTCACCACGCGGCCGAACAGCGCATCGCCAACGGGGACCGAGGCGACCTGGCCCGTGGTACGAACCTCGTCACCCTCTTCGATGTCGGTGTAGTCACCCATGACGATGACCGCCACCGCGTCTTCCTCAAGGTTGAGGACGAGACCGCGAGTGCCGGACTTGGTGAACTCGACCAGCTCGCTCTGCATGGCCTTGGTCAGGCCGTGCACGGTTGCGACGCCGTCACCAACGCTGATCACCTGACCGACGTTGGTGATCGAGGCGTCTTCGGTAAATCCCTGGATCTGCTGCTTGAGCAGATCACTAATCTCGGTCGCGCGTACCGCCATGATCGCTCCGTTTCTGCGCGACATCAGCGCCGCTTCGCGCGGTTCCTGTCTGCGCTCGTGCCATTACGAACTTCAACCCCGGCCCACCGCGGACCGGTCCCATCGCTCCTGAACGAATCAGGAAGCCTTCAGCCGGGCCCGCAGATGCCGCAGGCGGGTCTGCACGCTGCCGTCGATGACCTCATCGCCGATGCGGGCGATCAGGCCGCCGATGATCTCCGGATCGGTATGCGTCCGAAGCTCGATTGTCTTGCCGACGAGCTGCCCGAGGCGCTCCCGGACCGCCGCCTGCGCCGGCTCGTCGAGCGGCTCCGCGGTGGTCACATCTGCCACCACAACGCCGCGCTCGGCGAGGATGGCATCGGTGAACGCCTCAACGATTTCCGGGATGATCCCGACACGCCGACGCTCAACCAACAGGTACGCGAGGTTCCGAGCTTCCGGCTGCGCGTCCTTCAGGATGACATCGACCGCCTTCTTCTTGTCGGCATTTTGAACGCTCGGGTTCTGCAGGTAGGTATTGACCAGCGGCTCAGCCACCGCGGCGGCGAGTCGCTGGAGATCCTGCTCCCACGCGTCGAACCGCTGCTGCTCCCGAGCGATCTCGACGATCGCCTGAACGTAGCGTCTTGCTGCTCCGCTTGCCATCGCTCGTTCGCTCCCTGTCCTTTGCGTCACTGATCGTCAGTACGCAGGAGGCAGAAGGCAGTTGGCTGAGTCGCCTCTTCCCTGCTGCCTTCTGCTTACCATCTTGGGTTATGCCGACTGCGAACTGGAGCCCGCCTCGGCGAGCGTGTCTTCGATCAGCCTCGCCTGCGCCGAAGGATCGAGCTCCTTCCGGACGATTCGGCCAGCTGCCATTACGGCCAGGTCGGCAACCTCGTTGCGCAACTGCTGGCGCGCCTGCTCGGTTTCCTGGCGCAGCGTGCCGCGGGCGCGCTCGAGGTACTCGTCCGACTGTGCGGCAGCCTCCTCACGAGCCTTGGCGATCATCTGCTCACCATTCGTCCGTGCCGTGGAAACGATGTCCTGCGCCTCGCGGCGCGCCTCCTGCAGGACCTGCTCATTCCGAGCCTGGGTGTCCTTGAGCTCGGCCTGCATTCGCTCAGCCGCTTCCATGCTTTCGCGAATCTTGTCCTGACGCTCGTCAAGCACGTTGGTGATCGGCCCGACCGCGTACTTCCACAGGAGGGCTATGAAGACAATGAACGCAACAAGCTGGATCAGCAGTTGCCATCCATTGATTCCGAGATCCGCCAGCATTCGCCACTCCTTCGCGTGAGGCTCCGATTGCGGGAGCCGCGCTCACCTCTCGTCTCCCCGCAGGGGGCCATGTACCACGATGGTGGCGCCACCATGGCGCCACCATCGACCGGTTCGAGGCCTAGACGAAGAGGATGATGATGGCGATAACGAAGGCGTAGATCGCGACGGCCTCGGCGAGTGCCGCACCGATGATCATCGTGGTGCGGATGTCACCGGCAGCCTCCGGGTTGCGACCGAGTGCCTCCATCGCGCCCTTCACCGCGAGACCGATACCGATGCCCGGGCCGATTGCGCCGAACCCGATGGCAATTGCCGCGCCGATGTACGGGACTGCTGAGATGTCGGTAATTCCGTCAAACACGTAACGTCTCCTCCTGCCGGGGCCAGTCGTCCTAACCCGACGGCTCCGTCCTTACGCCTGTGCGGAACAGCACCATGCTGCCCGCCGTTTCTCGAAAAGAAACCAGCTCACCGAGCTCTCGTCACTCTCACTTCGCCCGGGAACCCCCGGGGAGTGACAATACTCGCAATAGTTAGTCACCCGTGGACGCCGAAGCGACTCCGGGAGTAGTCGTGGCAGCCGCCGGCTCATGCGCCTCTTCAGGCTCATGATCGTCGTGACCGGCGGACGCCAGCATGATGTAGATCAAGGTGAGTAGTGCGAACACGAGCGCCTGGATCGTGCCGAACAGCACCTCCAGCCCCATGAATACCACCGGGAACAACACTGGGATAAGGGCGATCTTGATGGCGTTGGCCATCGCGTACATCACGCCCAGCAGAATCTCGCCCGCGAAGACGTTGCCGAAAAGACGAGCCGACAACGAGATGATGCGGGAGAGCTCGGAAATGAGTTCGATCGGGAACAGGAAGGGCGGATCGGCCATGTGCTTGATGCGACCGACGACACCATGTGCAGATATGCCCGCGATCTGCACGATCACGAAGGTCAGCAGCGACATGGCGAGCGTCATGTTGAGGTCCGCCGTCGGAGCGCGGAAGATCGGCGTGCGCACCGGACCTTCATGGCCGTCGTCACCGCCTTCGTCGGTCGAGGCGGCCACCACGCCTGTGGTGTGCTCCTCGTCCGCATCCGGGGTGGCGGCGCTGGCCTCGTCCACCGCGGCCTGGGCGACATCGCCCTCTTCGGTGTTGGCGGTGTGATCTTCGGTCGTGGCCGCCTCGGCGTGGGTATCCTCTTCATCCTCGACAAGGACGATGGTACCCATGCCCGGCAGCAGGCCTGAGAAGTTGGCGAACAGGATAAAGATGAAGATGCCGGCGATCAGCGGGAAGATGCGACGCCCGACACGCTTGCCGGCGCTTCCTTCGACGAGATCGAGGATGAACTCGATGATCAGCTCAATGATGCCCTGGCCGCGCGTCGGCACCGCCGTGGCGCGCTTCGCAACGAGCGTGAAGACGATCAGCACGCCCGCCATCACCAGGAACATCGTGAGCATCGAGTTGGTGACTGGGACGGGACCTAACTTGAAGAGCGTCTCCGCAGCGAGTTCAACGTGGACTTCCATAGGATTCGCCGTCTCTCCTCATCGTGCCGGGTGTTGTCACCCGCTCCCCTGACGATTGCCTTGACACGCGAAAAACCGCCCATGCGGTTTGTGTTGGCTACTGTACACCGCTGTCCTTGTGGTCATTGGCTGGCCGCTTGCGCCGGGAGAGACCTGCTTCGAGTGTCCGCCCCAGCGGTCCGGCCGGTCGATCCTTGCGATTGACCAGCGTCAGCTCATACAGCTGATAGCCTGCCGCGACAAGACCCACCGCCACACCGATCAGCGTCAACAGCGGGGTTGTATCGAAGTACTGATCGAGGAAGACCCCGCCCACAATGAAGATGATGAGCGACGCAACAATTGAGCAGCCAAGCCCCTGGGCCGCGCCCAACGCGCTGAATTCCTTGACGTCCTCCGGGCCAAAGCGGTCGGACACGATCGACTCCCCACTTTCGATTGCGAATATTATCACAATCTCGGTTTCGGACAAGCGGAATCGGTATCGGATGGGAGCTGATGCGCCACTCGCTGCCCAATCCCACCCCCGACTGGCGCGCGACACACCGCTGTTCCGGGAATCATAGTGCATTCCCCTCCCACGCACCCACCTGCTGCGCCTCGAACGCAGCATGGCGTGTGCCATGCCCTCGCTGGTACGCTACCCGAGACATGACCATCGCCGCCTCGCCATGGTCGGGACCCATCGGCCATTACGATCCGCGGCAGCCCCAATGGCTGGCGCCGCACGGTGCGAGACACGCGGCATGGTTGATACTGCCTCGACCCCGGGACTGGATCCCACTGGACATGCAACTACGCCGCTCCCGGACATGAGCCAGCGCCGCGTGCTGCGCCTGGCGCTGCCGATCATCGGCGAGAACCTGCTGCAGACCATGGTCGGCGTGGTCGACACGCTCTTCGTCGCCGCGCTCGGCTCGGCGGCACTCGCCGGCGTCGGGGTTGCGCTCGAGGTCGTCTTCTTCGCCATCGCCATCCTCAGCTCCATCGCCATCGGCGGTACCGTGCTGGTCTCGCAGGCGATCGGCGCGCGCAGCATCGAGCGCGCCAACGAGCTCGCGCGGCAGACGATCCTCTGGGGGCTCCTGCTGTCGATCCCGCTCGCGATCCTTGGCTACACCCTCGCGCCCACCATCGTCAGTATCTTCCACACCGATGCCGACGTCGCGGAGCAGGCGACGACCTATCTGCGCATCACCGGCGGCACGATCATCGTGCTGCTGATGACCTTCGTCTGCGGTGCGGTGCTCCGCGGCGCGGGAGACAGTCAGACGCCGCTGCGCGCCTCGCTCGTGGCGAACGCGGTAAACGTCGTCCTCGCCTACGGGCTGATCTTCGGCGAGCTCGGCCTGCCACAGCTCGAGGTGGCGGGTAGCGCCTGGGCGGCGGCGATCGGCCGCTCGGTATCCGCGACGATCCTGCTCTGGTTCCTCTTTTCGGGACGCCGAACCATCTCGCTGGCCGGCCGGCAGGGGTGGCGCGCGCATGCTCCAACCGCCTGGCAACTGATGCGGCTGGGCGTTCCCGCCGCCATCGAGCAGATGCTGATGTCCGCCGGCTTTACCACGATGATTGCAATCGTCGCCCTGATCGGCACCGATGCGCTCGCAGCGCAGCAGATCAGCTTCAACGCGCTGTCGATCGCCTTCCTGCCTGGGTTCGGGTTCGCGACCGCCGCCACCGCGCTCGTGGGTCAGAGTCTCGGCGCGCGTGACCTCGACGGAGCGCGCGCGGCAGCCCGGATATCGGCGCGGTGGTCGCTCATCTGGATGACGACGGGCGGAACGGTCTACTTCCTGCTGAGCGAGCCGATACTGCGCCTCTTCACAGACAGCGACGCCGTGGTCGGGTTCGGCAACGGCGCGCTCAAGGCCCTCGCCATCAGCCTTCCCTTCTGGACGTTCTGGACCGTCTATGGCGGCTCGCTACGCGGGCTGGGCGATGCCCGCACACCGATGCTCGCAAGCGCGCTCTCGATGTGGCTGTCCGTGGCACTCGCCTGGATCGCAGTCACCTGGCTCGACGGCTCCCTCACGCTTGTCTGGAGCACCTTTCTCGTCACCAGTCCGATCGCGGCGCTGATCAACACCGTTGCATTCCGGAAGCGCCTCGCCACCACCACGCTCGACCTCAACGCGGGCCTGCCGCCCCCCACACCGGTATAGCGTCGCGCGTGGTAAACTCCGCGTCCGGTTCAGACCCGCATGCAGCCGCCCCGCCAGCACGACACGAGGTACTCCCCCATGGCCGAGGAGAGCGCATCATCGGAGCACCCCGCCGTGGCGGGCAAGGACGGTGCGGCTGCGATGAGCGAGCGACGGGTGCTCGGCCTTGCCATCCCGATTATCGGAGAGCAGCTGCTCCAGACGGCCATGAGCGTCGTCGACACGCTGATCGTCGCCACGCTCGGCGCCACCGCGCTTGCGGGCGTTGGTATCGCCTCCGAAGTCGTCTTCTTCATGCTCTCGATCATCAGCGCAGTCGCGGTCGGCGGAACGGTGGTCGTCTCCCGTGCCATTGGTGCCCGCGATCAGGATGCGGCGAACCGGCTGGCCCGGCAGACGGTCGGATGGGGGCTTGTAGTGGCCACACCGCTCTCGATCCTGGGGTACATGCTCGCGCCGGCGCTGATCGGCATCTTCCGAGCGTCGCCGGATGTGGCGGAGACGGGCACCACCTACCTCCGGATCACCGGCGGCAGCATGGCCATCGTGCTGCTCACCTTCGTCTTCGGGGCGGTGCTTCGAGGTGCCGGCGACGGCCGCACCCCGCTCTACGCATCCTTCGTCGCCAACATTCTGAACGCGCTGTGCACGTGGCTGCTCGTCTTCGGCGTGGCCTGGTTCCCGCGGCTCGAGGTTGCGGGTAGCGCGTGGGGCTCGGTGATCGGCCGCGCCACGGGCGCCGCGATTCTCGCGTGGGTCCTGTTGTCGGGCCATCGGGCGGTATCGCTCGCCGGTCGTACCGGCTGGCGCCCGACGCTCGACACGGCGCGGTCACTCGTTCAGGTTGGGGTGCCGACCGCCCTGGAGCGCATGGTCACCAATGCCGGGATCACCTCACTGGTGCTGATCGTTGCGCTGATCGGAACGGACGCACTCGCGGCCCAGCAGATCATTTTCACGTCGTTCTCAATTGCGCTGCTTCCCGGAATGGGATTCGCCACGGCGGCAACAGCCCTGGTGGGCCAGAGCATCGGTGCGCGGGACCCCGCCGCGGCGCTCGCCGCCACACGAATCTCGATCAAGTGGTCACTCGTGTGGAACCTGGTGGCCGGATTCCTGTTCCTGCTGTTCGCACGGCAGATCATGAGCGCGTTCACCAACGACGCCGGGGTGATTGATCACGGTGACGGCGCGCTCATGGCGCTCGCCGTCTCGTTGCCGGCATGGGCGTTTCAGTCGGTATACGGCGGTTCGCTGCGCGCGCTTGGGGATGCCCGGTCGCCAATGCTGCTGAATATTGCGGCAACGTGGGCAGGGGTCGTCATAGCCATGGCAGGCGTGCGGTGGAGCGATGCCGGTCTCACATTCGTGTGGAGCGCGATGGCGGCGACGAGTCCGATCATGGCGCTCACCCTGCCGATCTTCCGGCGACGCCTCGCCACAACGCGGGCGGAGATCGAGTCGGGCGAGCCCATGCTGGCGCCAGCATGACGCGGCATGGGTTGGTACGGCCAGTGGTCGCCTACCACCAGCCGTAGGGGACGTTGCGGTGCGGATCGAGCACCGGGTGCCGGCCACTGGCGATGATGGTGTCGAACCGGTCAATGAGCGCTTCGATCTCCTCGCGCATCAGCAGGCCGCGAAATCGCTCGCGAAGTGTCTCCTCATCATTTCGAACGCGCGCGATGTCCCCCAGAAGCTCCAGCGAGACCGGGTCGCCGACGAACTGCCACAGCACCGTGCGCAGCTTCGGCACGACGTTGAAGGTCAATCCATGATCGATGCCCCAGATCCGATCATGGACATCCAGAAGGCAATGGGTGAGCTTGCGGTCGGCGTTGTTGGCAAGGAGGTCGAAGAGCACCAGCCGCTCGATCTCCGTGGTCTCCTGACCCCAGTAGGCGATCGCTTCGTCCTCGCCCATCTCCTCGACCGGCTCGACGTAGAGCTGGAGGCTGCCGATCCCGTGCGGTCCATGGCGGATGACGGTGGGCGGCACGACCTGCCAGCCGAGCAGATCGGCCAGCACCCACGAGGCGCGCTCCCGCTTGTACAGCGTGCGGCTCGGAAAGTCCCAGAGCGGGCGCTCGCCTCGCACCGGCTTGTAGATGCCGAATTGCACCACCCTCTCGCTGTCGGGAGCCTGCAGCGCGACAGCGAAGGTGTAATTCGAGCCCCACGGTACGAGCGTCTCGCCGGAGATCTCGGCACACTCGAGCAGCGATATCGCCGGCGCGTCGTCGATCGGCGGCGGCGCGAGCCGAGCCTGGTCATCCGGGTCGGATTCATCGCCTGCGAGGCGGAGGTAGAGATCGGGCATCACTGATTTCCAGCCAGAAGTCGTGACCGGGTCACGAGCTGCGGGTATCCGTACGGGAAGTGTACCGTCGTGCGGGGGCGTCGCTGTCGCGTGGATCAACCACTGCGTTTACAATCATCCGGACATACCAACACACGCCAGCGGGCCGCGCGCCGGTCCGGCAACCCTTTGGGGAAGGAGTCTGACGACCCATGAAGATCGTTCGCTACCAGAAGGACGGCGCCGCCGCGTACGGCATTCTCGAAGGCTCGACCGTGTATGCCGCCAGCGGCGATGTATTCGAGGGCCTGAGCAAAGGTGAGGAGGTCGGCAACGTTGACCAGGTCACGCTGCTCCCGCCCATCCAGCCGGGCAAGGTGGTCGCCATCGGCCTCAACTACCTGCTGCATGTGAAGGAAAACGACCCCACGCGCGAGGTGCCGACCGAGCCGGTCGTGTTCATGAAGCCGACCTCCTCCATCATCGGTCCCGGCCAGGCGGTTGAGCTGGCCTACCCCGAGAACAACATCGACTACGAGGCTGAGCTCGTGGTGGTGATCGGCAAGACGGCGAAGCGCGTCAAGAAGGAGAACGCGCTCGACTACGTGCTCGGCTACACCTGCGGCAACGATGTCTCCGATCGCGTGCAGCAGTACGCCGGCCAGCAGTGGATCCGCGGCAAGGGCTATCACACCTACCTGCCGCTCGGCCCGTGCATCGAAACGGAGCTGGATCCCGGCAACGTCAAGGTCGAGTCGAGGCTGAACGGCGAGGTCCGGCAGTCGGACAACACCAGTGGCCTGATCTTCGACGTGCCGTTCCTGATCGAGTACCTCACCGACGTGATGACGCTCGAGCCGGGCGACATCATCATGACCGGCACGCCACACGGAGTCGGCGCGATGAAGGACGGCGACACGATCGAGGTGGAGGTCGAGGGCATCGGCGTGCTCAAGAACCCGGTAAAGCACCGCGACTAGCGCTGCCGCAAGAGCGACCGAGGAGACAGCCGCCCCTTCTGAGAAGGGGCGGCTGTCCTGTGCCTGTTCTCCTGATGCCTTCAGTGGCAACATCGTGCAGCCAGCCTGGCAGGTTTGGTACCTTTCACCTCTGAGAGCGCGAGGGACCTGACAGAACGCAACTGAGTCGATTTCCCTCGCTATGGCTCATCCAGGAGACATGACATGAACCTGACGATCTTCGGGACCGGCTACGTTGGCCTGGTGACCGGTGCCTGCTTCGCCGAGAGCGGCAACAACGTCTGCTGCGTCGACATCGACGAGGCCAAGATCGCGGGCCTCCGCCGCGGTGACGTGCCCATCTACGAGCCCGGCCTGAGCGAGCTGGTCGAGCAGAACAGCCGGGTTGGACGGCTCACGTTCACCACCGACCCCGCCGAGGGCATCGCTCGTGGCCAGCTCATCCTCATCGCGGTCGGCACCCCGCCGCAGGCGGACGGGTCCACGGACCTGCAGTACGTGGAGAACGTCGCCCGCACCATCGGCCAGCACCTCAGCTCGCCGGCGATCATCATCGATAAATCCACCGTGCCCGTGGGCACCGCGGACCACGTTCGCGAGATCATCACCGCCGAGCTCGACAAGCGCGGTGTCGCGATTCCCTTCGATGTCGTCAGCAATCCGGAGTTCCTCAAGGAGGGCGCCGCGATCGAGGACTTCATGCGTCCCGACCGCATCGTCATCGGCGCCGACCGGCCCGAGTCGATCGAGGTGATGCGCCAGCTCTACGCGCCGTTCAACCGCAACCACAATCGCATCATGGTCATGGACGTCCGCTCGGCCGAGCTCACGAAGTACGCGGCGAACGCGATGCTGGCAACCAAGATCTCCTTCATGAACGAAATCGCCAACATCGCCGAGCGCGTCGGCGCCAATATCGAGAACGTCCGCATCGGCATCGGCTCGGACTCCCGCATCGGCTACAACTTCATCTACGCCGGGATCGGCTACGGTGGCTCGTGCTTCCCCAAGGACATCCGCGCGCTCGAGCACACCGCCGCGCAGGTCGGGTACGACGCGAGCCTCATCGGCGCCGTGGAGCGCGTGAACCAGCGACAGAAGCAGGTACTCCTCGACAAGATCCTCGACTACTTCGACGGCGACGTCGCGGGCAAGACCTTTGCGATGTGGGGTCTCGCGTTCAAGCCGAAGACCGACGACATGCGCGAGGCGCCGAGCCGCACGCTGATGGAGGGACTCTGGGCGGCTGGCGCCACGGTGCGCGCGTTCGACCCCGAGGCCAGGAAGATGGCAGCCTCGCTCTATGGAGACAACCCGAACCTCGTGCTCTGCGATTCCCGGGACGACGCCGTGCAGGGCGCGGACGCGCTCATTATCGCGACCGAGTGGCGGCAGTTCCGCAGCCCGGACTACGACCTGCTCCGCCGCGAGCTGAAGCAGAAGGTCATCTTCGACGGGCGCAACATCTACGACCCCGCCCGCATCAAGCGGGAGGGCTTCACGTACTTCGGCATCGGTCTGCAGTCGGTCGACGGTAACGGCGAGCTGCTCGAAGAGGATGAGCTCGATCTGGAAGCCCTGATGAAGGTCGGCTCGGACGAGGCTCTTACGTGAAGATCCAGCGCCTCCACGGCTGGGACCTGACGCCAGCGGAGGCGCGCGCAGTTCAGGATGAGATGGTCGGCCGGCTCGACCTGTCGCGGCCGCTTCAACTGGAGCCCGGTGACGTCGTCCTCGGCGTCGACAACTCGTATCTGGAGACAGCGGCGGCCACGACAGCATTCGCGGCCGCCGTTGTGCTGACATGGCCCGAGCTGGAGGTGGTCGAGGTCCGCACCGCGGAGATGCCGATCACGTTCCCCTATATCCCCGGGCTACTCACCTTCCGCGAGCTGCCGGTGCTGATTCGTGCGCTGGAGCTGGTGGAGCACGAGCCAGCGCTCATCTTCAGCGACGGCCACGGCATCGCCCATCCGCGCGGGATAGGCATCGCCGCGCATCTTGGGTTGCTCGCGCAGACACCCACCATCGGCATTGCCAAGCGCCCGCTACGAATGAAATGGACCCAGCCGGAGCGGGAAGTTGGATCCGCCACGCCGATCCTGCGCCACGGCGAGGTGGTCGGCTACGCCGTGCGCACGCGAGCGACGCGCAAGGACCCGGTGTTCGTCTCTCCCGGCAACCTGATCCGCGTGGAGGACGTCGTCGCGCCGGTGCTGCAGGCATCGAACGGGGCGTACCTGCCGAAGCCCCAGCAGGCTGCGCACGACGAGGTCACACGCGTCCGTCGCGCCGCGAAGGATTCCGCCGAGCGCCAACCGGCTGCTGGAGACACGGAGGCTGCGCCGCGCTGAGTGCTCCACCGTCGTGTCGCAATCCATCATCGCCAAGTGCCTTGCGAAGGCCATCGACAACCCGTCGATTGGGCGACGCATCCTTCACCGCGACCCTGATGTAGTCGTCGTTGAATCGCGAGCTCATGGAATCGCAGCTGCGCAGGTAGATGCCATCCTCCTGGAGGGAGGAGAGTACCTTGCCTGCAGAATGGGCATGGAGGCGCGTCAGGAAGAAGCTGGCGGTTGACGGGTAGACCGTGAGTGGCAGGTCGACGAGCGAGGCGACCATGGTTTCGCGCAGCTCGTGCGTCTCCCGGTACCGCGCGTCGTAGTAGCCCGGATCCCCAAGTGCTTCCACCGCCGCGATCTGGCCCAGCAGGCTCACAGACCACGGCGGGATGAACCTGGCAGCCGACTCCAGCAGATCAGGATGCGCGACAGCGTAGCCCACACGGGCGCCGCTCAGCGCGAACACCTTCGACATCGACTTGATGACCATCAGGTTTCGAACATCCAGGGTGAGCCGCTCAACGGACATCGCCGCGCCGGCGTACTCGATGTACGTCTCGTCGATCACGAACAACGTCGCGGGGAACGCATTCACCAGGCGCTCGATCTGTTTCCGCTCCACCGCCTGTCCCGTGGGACTATTGGGGTTTACCAGGATCACCGCGGATGGGGAAACAATCCTGATGTCGTCCATCAGAGAGTCCACATCAACCGAAAACCCAGCCTCCTCCTGGAGCTCGTGACGATGCAGCGTGGCACCAATCAGACGATGGAGGACGTGTGCGTACTCCCCATACATCGGGTCAAGGATCAGGACATGGTCCTGCGCGCTGACAAGCTGGGGCAGCATGGCGAAGATGAGGTCCGATGAGCCTCCACCGACGGCGATGTGCTGTTCTGGTATGCCACGGACAGTGGCGATCGTCTCAACGAGCCCCTGGCAATGGGTTGGTGGCGAGGTCTTCAGGGCCAGGGCGAGGTTCTGGGCAACGCGCTCGACGACTCGGGGAGAGGGGTCGAACCAGGCATCGAGCACATCGGCACTGACAATGTGCTGCATCCGCTCGAGGTCACCGAATCTGGCGCCGACCGCATCCCAGAATGCACCTCCATGAAACGCCATCTGCACCTCGTACCATCCTCTCCACCATGCCTGAAGCACCGGACACTGTTCCTGCTCACGTGGATGAGTATGGTGGCTTTATCGAGATGGTGCGACAACGGCGATCTCGCCGGCCTGATCGCGGAACACTCGCGGAGTTGTCGGCACACAAAAAGGGATCCGATCACTGCTCTTCCAGCGATCGGATCCCCTGCCTCGGCGGCGGCTTCTCAGTGAGCCACCCGCACGTACGCCTACTGTGCCATCAAGGCCTACCCCAGCACGATGCGGTCGGCCACCAGCACCACATACAGCAGCGCCAGGTACCAGAGCGAGTAGAAGAACGTCTGCCGCGCTCGTGCCTTGCTCGGGTCGCTCAGCAGCAGCCACGCGTACCACAGGAAGGCCGCGTCGAGCGCAATCACGCCAACGAAGTAGATCAACCCCATCCCGAACGGCACGAGCAGCAGGGACACCGCGCTCAGCAATACCGTGTAGAGGAAGATCTGCCGCCGCGTGGCCTCCTCACCGGCGACAACGGGAAGCATCGGCACGTTCGCGCGACCGTACTCTCCCTGCTTCAGGAGCGCCAGCGCCCAGAAATGCGGCGGGGTCCAGTAGAAGATGATCGCGAAGAGAATCCACGCTGGCGCGGCGAGCCCACCCGTCACCGCCGCCCAGCCGACCAGCGGCGGAACCGCCCCGGCCGCGCCGCCCACGACGATGTTGTGTGGCGTCGTGCGCTTCAGCCAGAGCGTGTACACGAGCACGTAGTAGAGGTTGCCGGCAACGGAGAGCCCCGCGGCGAGCCAGTTGGAGGCGAGGCCGATCAAGAGCGTGCCGAGCACGGAGATGGTCAGGCCAAAGGTGAGCGCGGCAGCAGGGGAAATCCTGCCGGTCGCGGTTGCGCGGCGCCGGGTGCGGCTCATGCGAGCATCGATATCGCGATCGATATAGCAGTTCAGCGCGTTGGCGCCGCCGGACGTCAGCGAACCGCCGACGAGCATGGCGAGGACGAGCCCAAAGGGAGGAACGCCGTCGGACGCCACCAGCATCGCACCGAGCATTGACACGAGCAGGAGCGTCTGGATGCCCGGCTTGGTCAGGGTCACGTAGTCCTGGATCGTCGACGTGATGCCCTGGCTCGCCGTGTAATGCGCCTCCACATTCGCCATTGTCTGGATATCTCCACGCTCGAGCCGCGTCTCCGCGGCCAGTTATCGATCACTGCTTGGGGTGGCAGCCGTGGCGCCGCAGGTCGGGATCGTCCGGGGTGTCGGGATTGGATTTCGTGCCAGCGCCCTACGCTCGGCCCGGGCCGTTTTCCGCTACCAGTGTAGCGGTCACGTGAGGAATTGCACACGTTGTGCCACGGACAGGATACGTTCCTGCCCCGCTCTGGCGCCATTCCGGAACGCATCCTGTCCGAATACCGGCATCGATGCACGAACAAGGCTATTGACAGGATTTCACGGCGGCTGTATCAACAATGTGAAATAGTTCACGAAGGCGTTGAGCCGATGCGACCGGCATGGACACTCGAGCGCCGAACGGAGCCACTCCACCACCGACTGGTAGCAGCTGGCCCAACAAGATGCAATGGGGCATCAACCAGCATCTCGACGAAGGAGATCGACGATGATTCCGACACTGAAGTTAGCCACCACCGTTCATGTCGGCGCCCGCTACCGCGCCACCGATCCTGCCACTCCGCTCTCGACAACAGAGCTGGTCGTGGACCGGACCGCTCGCGACGAGTTCGGCATGCTGCACATCGTGCTCCTCGACCTCCAGGGTCGGGAGATCAGCCTGTTCGCCGAGCAGTTCGAGGCGGCGGTGGACGCCGGCTTCCTGGTCGAGGACGAGCAGCCGGTCAGAGCCTACGCCTGACGGTGCTTCCGACTGCGCGATGACAATCGCCCCGGATCGGCTACCGCTCACCGACCCGGGGCATTCGTTATCGTCGCGGCGGCTCAGGCGGCCGCGACGAGCGGGTTCTCGGATGTGCAGTTCGGGCAGCGGGTCGCATCCAGCGGAATCTCGGTCTTGCAATAGTTGCAGACACCGGTGGTCGGGTCCGGTGTGACCTCGCGACGGCGCACACGCTCCATGAGTGCGTTCATCGGCTTCACCACGAAGAAGAAGATCACGGCAGCAATGATCAGGAACGAGATCAGCGCGTTGATGAAGTGACCGTACATGAACACGCTGTCGTTGATGGTGAACGTCAGCCCGCTGAAATCGGGCTGGCCGCCGATGGCGGCGATAATTGGCGTGATGAAGTCCTCCACCAGTGCCGTCACCACCGCGCCGAACGCCGCGCCGATAACAACAGCGACCGCCAGGTCAATGACGTTGCCCCGCATGATGAACTCGCGGAACTCTTTCAACATCACGAGCGCTCCTTCCCATGGCACTCCCCAGGGCGTCATCCCTCACTGGAGATGCGGCCACCCCGCACTTGCCGTGGTTCTACTCTACAGACTTTTCCTCATTTGTGTGCGTACGTTCCTGACAAGATGTGAAGAACGCCATCCCGGACAGCGTCCGGAATGGCGTTCGTGCGTTCGAGTGGCCGCGGCGCGCTACCCCGCAGGCGCGCAGGACTGCGGCCCAGCCGCGAGGAAGTAGTGCGCGTCACCGGTCTCGTACCCCATGAGGAACGGATCACCGCCACACGAGTTCTTGAAGAGCGTGTTTTCACCGGACGTAGTGTAAACCTCGAAGTTGCTACCCGTGTAGAACTCGGTCCACTCACCCGGCTCGAGCCAACCGTCGAACACCAGCACGCCGTCCGCGTACATCGTCACACCGACGCCTTCCTTCGCTCCAACCTGCACACTGGTAACGAACTCACCGGTGTCAGCGCTCTGCTCCGCCGGCGCGGCGCTGGCCGCCGGGGTCTCGGCTGCCTGGCTGGTCGTGTCCGAGGTATCGCTGGACGCGGTGGTCTGCGTCTGCCCCGCAGTCGTATCGCTCGCCGTGTCGGCAGCGCTCGCCGGCGCCGGCGGTGCGGCGCTCTCGTCGGAGACCTTCGGCCCGACGGTGAGCGTCAGGTAGGCCGCCTCGCCGCTCTCCGGCCCCGTCACGGTGGCACTGCCATCGACAACCAGGCCATCCTTCTCCGCCAGCTCGGCGGGACCGGCGCCGGCAGTCACCGTCACCGCGCCGGACAGCACCACAAGGAGGGATGGACCGTCGCCGCCGGGGAACTGTGCGGTCTCGCCGGCCGCCACAACGTTCCGGGACAGCTCGTAGTCGTAGACCGCCTCGCCGTAGGCCGTCACGTTCGGACTGAGATAGAAGGCACCGTCCCCAACCTGATTGCTGTTGGAAATCTCAAATACCCAGACCACGGAGCTGCCACTGCCGGCGGCGAATGTGGTGTACGGGTCGCCGGCGGCGGCGAAGTAGGCCTCGCCGACCTCCAGGCGAGTGCGCTTGCCGGTAAGGTCGTTGCGGATGATCGACTCGCCGGTGCGTTGGAGGTAAATGCGCGCATTGCCTGTTGTCGTGTCGCTGCCGGAAAGCTCGACCTCTCGCGCCTGCCAGATGACATCGCCGCCATCCAGGTAGATCAGCCCCTGGGCCAGCACCGGCACATCGGTGGCGCCCCCCGCCTGCTGCGCGGTCGGCTGGCTTTGCTGAGCGGAAGCCTGCGTCTGCTGCTGCGCTGGCGTCGGGTTCACCTGTCCCGGTCCGGACGCTGAACCGACCACGGGCGTCGGCGTCACTGTCGTGGACTCGCCCGACTGCTGGTTCTGGGCGGTCCCGGCATTCTGATCGAGATTCAGGTCAAGACCCGGTGTCGCGGTCGGGTCCTCCTGGGCAGCGGCTGGTAGCGCCCCCGCTCCAACCGTGGTCGCTACCAGCATCATGGCGCAGAGTGCCATCCCCACCGCGCGCCGCAGAGCTAACGTGTTCACCATCCCATTCCTTCCAGCCATTCGAGACAACGCTGACAGCACCGAACGCTGGCCACCGGCTGACGCTCGCTGCTTCCCCTCAGCACCTTCGCCAGCCATGACTGGTGGCCGTGATCGATACTTGCTGGTCTGTATCCTACCCGGTCGTACAACATTTACCAACTGTCCGGACAGGCTCGCCGGACGAAGTGAGGCCATAATCGGTACAGTATCCAGAGCCGACCGGATCACCCCTCGCGGCGCTCGGCCGCGGACGAGGACGCCACGTCATGCCACCATCACAACCGACGGCCCGAACGCCAACCTTGCTCGGACCGAATGCCATGCCGTGGATCATCGCGATCGCCTCCGTGGCCGGCTGCATCGTGCTCGCGGTGTGGGCGGCATCACTTCGGAGCGATCTGAGCGACGCCAACGGTCGGATCGCTGCTCTCTCGGAAGAGCAGGCACGCCTGCGCGAGTCCGCAACGGCGGCGGTCTACGACCTCTCGCCCACGGCACAGGGGCCGACAAACGCCAGCGGCACGATGTTCCTCACCGCGAGCGGCTCGGGCGTGCTGAACGTCGTCAACCTGCCGGCACTGGAGGATGGCATGGCATACCAGCTCTGGTTCCTGCCGCCGGACGAGGGCGAGCCGATCCCGGGCAGCACCTTTACGGTCGATGATCAGGGCATCGGCTTCACGCTCATCGCCGCCGACGTCGGCAGCTTCCGCGGTGTCTCGATCTCCCTGGAGCCGGAGTCGGGCAGCGCCGCCCCGACCGGACCACAGCTGCTCAGTGGCGCGGGCGCGGGCGCGCGTGGATGACGCCCGGCCCCTTGACCGGCGCGTCCCGGTGACCTCGACCCAGGCAACGACCGGCACCACACCGCGCCCGGCGAAATCCGTGACCTGGCTCGATGCCGCCTGGCTCGCGCTCGTCTGCCTCCTCGGCCTGCTGGTGCGGATTCCGTTTCTGGAGATGCCGATGATCGCCGACGAGGGTGGATATGCCTACGCCACCCGCGGCTGGCTCGACGGAACCGGACGGCTCTACCACGATCTCTGGATCAGCCGACCGCAAGGCATCTTCTATCTCTATGCCATCGTCTTCGAGACACTCGGAACCGGTACATCAGCCATCCGGCTCGCCGCATGGATCTCCGCCAGCGGTACGGCCATCGCCGTGTGGCTCATCGCCCGCCGATGGCGCTCCAACCCGGTACCCGCCATCGCTGCAATGCTCTTCGTCGTAGTGTCCGGGTCACCGAGCCTCGAAGGGTATACCGCCAACGCCGAGATGTTCATGATGCTCCCGGCGGCGTGGTCGGTGTGGACATTGATCAAGGCGATGGAGACGCGATGGAGCACCCACTGGATGCTGCTGACCGGCGTGCTGATCGGCGTGGCGACAATGCTGAAGCCATCCGGAATCGTGATGGTGCCGGTGGTGCTCATAGCCATCGTCGCCACCACCCGCACCGATGTGCCCGGCGCCTGGAAGTCCCCGGCGATCTGGCTCTTCGCGGGGCTGGCGATGATCGGCATGCCCGCGCTCGTCCACGGGTGGGTTCTCGGCTGGAGCGAGTTTCTCTACGCCACGGTGACGTACCGTCTCACCATGCAGAGCAGCGCCACCGTTGGCCTGACGCACCATGTCGCCGCAGTCACACGGCTGATGCTGAGGATCCTGCCATTGCTCGTTCTCGTCGCGGCGGTTGCGATGATCGCGCACCGGCGAGTGCTGACCCGTGCGATCCGCGCCCTCCCCGGCGCCATCACACTCCCGTCGCCGCGGGAGTCCTGGTGCCGCCTGCGACACGCGCTGCGCCACGCCGGCGAGCCGGGCTCGAACCGGCACCTTGCCGTGCCCGACGACCGCGTCGGCATGGTGTTGCGGCTGTGGGTGTTGGCGTCACTGACCGGAATCGCGATGGGAGGCGACTGGTGGGCACACTACGCCATCCAGATCGCCGCGCCATTCTCGATCTGGTTCGCGGGCATGCTCGCGAGCGCGGTCAGGTCGGTGCGCCGGACCTTTTCGATCGTCATTGCGGTGGCGAGCGTAGCGGTCGTGCTGTCGCCGTACTGGGTCGTCGCGCTCGGCTCGACCGAGGCAATGTCCAACCGCCTCTTCTCGCATCCCGGTTACCAGGCCCAGGACGACGTCGCGAGCTGGATTCAGGAGCACAGCGAGCCGGGAACGCCGATCTTCGTCGCGTTCGACCAGGCGGCGATCTACTACCTGGCCGACCGGCCGGCGGCCTACCGCCATCTCTACGACCAGGAGCTGCGGGCGCTTCCCGAATCCTACAGCGAGATCATGTCGATCATCCGGAGTCCCGAGCGCCCGCTCTACATCGTCAGCACGCGACAGCCCGGCCCCTACCCCGACGCGAGCCGAACGTTCTGGCAGGAGGTCGGCCAGTACTACGAGCTGGAGACGATGATCGACGGGATCCCGGTCTACAAGGCTCGGGAATACACTCAGCCGGCGCCCTGACCTATCGGCGGCGGCGCGGCCAGACGCGCGGCACCATCCAACCCAGCAGGACACCAACGACGGCGGACCCGAGCAGGGCCCACACGAGCCGCATGCGGAAGTCCCAGATGATGAACGAGACGTCTACGCGCTCGGAGTTCTGCGCGACGAAGATCAGCAGCACGATCAGCAGCACGATGAATGCGATGAGCCGCGGTGTCCACTGAACCGAGATTGCCGACGACCGTCGCTCTGATGCTGGCTGTGACATACACTCCCTCCCTCTCCGGGTTCTGCCCGGTGTTACAAGCGCCACGACGGCTCGCGCGATGCCTCTCTCGCGAGATGGCGCTCCGACTCGTCGAGCGCGCCCGGTGTGACCATGCGCTCATGGTGCAGGTACGCACCCCGACCGATCGCGTGCGATGACACCGGTGTTGTGAGCAACACCAGCACGCACAGGAGCGCGAGCCGCATGATCATCGTCTCGCCGCCCACGAGCATCGCCGCCAGCGCGAGCGCAATCACGCCCAGAAACACCGATTTGCTCGCCGCGTGCAGCTTCGTGTAGATGTCCGGCATTCGGATCATGCCCACGATGCCGAGGGTCATGAACAACAGGCCGAGCACCACGAGGATTTCCATGAGCACGTTCGTCACCATGCGCCGATGCTCCCTTTCTGGTCCGAGCTGTCGATCAGAAGATCCGTCCCTCGCTGTAGTAGCGTGAGGCCGCGAGCGTCGACAGGAACGAGAGCAGCGCCAGCAGGATCGCCGCGTCGAGGTAGTATGCCGTCTCCGTCGTTGTGGAGTACAGCACCAGCAGCGCCACGAGCACCAGCGTGAGCGCGTCTAGAGCGAGGATCCGCGTCATCGCCGTCCGCGCGCGCATCACCCGCACCACGGACAGCAGCAGCAGGACCGTCATCCAGATCATGGCACCGTAAAAGGTCACCTCGCTCATCGCCACACCCCTCCCCGCGTGCTATGGCACCACATGCCGCTGATACCGGTTGTAGAACGTCTGAAGGTCGTCGCGCACCATGTCAGGGTCGCTTGCGTCCATGACATGGATGTACATCACGCGTTCATCCCAGTCGACGTCGACGAGAAACGAGCCCGGTGACATTGTCAGGATCATCGCTGACATCCCCACTCCGGTGGGCGTGCGCGCGCCGATCGGCACGGCGACGATGCCCGGGTGCTCGAGCTGTCGGAGTCCGAGCACAAACGCCGCGACCGTGATCGACCCCATGACGATCTCCCGCATCGCCATAAACGCAAACAGGGGGAACATCGCCACGGCCCTCAGCGTTCGACCGACCGGCTGAAGGTGTCGCGGGAGCAGCACGTGGCGATGCAGCGTCAGCAGCACCGTCGCCAACGCCAGCCCAAGCGCGATGTCCTCCCATGCGAAGCTCGCCAGGGTGAGCGCATACACACCGGTGAGTAGCACAAGCACGATCGCGATCAGGATCATGGCCGCACCTGCCCGGTCTGCGCGACGATCGCATCGACGGCGTCACCGGTGACGTCGATGAGCGGCTGGGGGTACACACCCACAACGAGCAACCCAACCGCCATCACTCCCACGATCACCTGCGGCAGGGTTGCCGACGGTTCCCTGTCGACCTCGGGCACCCAGAATCTCCGGCGGTAGAGCTGGAACATGTAGAGGAAGGAGAGCGCCCCGCCGAGGAAGACCAGCGCCATGATCCGCCAGGAATCCCCCGCCATGCCGGTCTGGAACATCACGAGCTTGGCGAGAAATCCTGCAAACGGAGGAACCCCGGCGACGCTGAACGCGCCAACGACGAACGCGGCGCCCACCAGCCAGCCCTGCAGACTGACGGACAGGAACAGCAGCGTCTTGTTCAGGCTGTTGATTACCGCGTAGAGAATCGCCGCGCCAATCCCAACCTTCCCCCCCACGGCCAGCGCGATCATGATGTAGCCGACCTGCCCGATCGAGGAGTACGCGAGCACCTCGTTGGCCGAGTGCCGGGAAATCGCCTGCACGCCGCCGTAAATGATGCTCACGCTGCCCAGCACGATCAGCACCGGCGCCCCTTGCTCCAGCTCGCGCGGCAAGAGGTCCGCCCCGAACCGCAGCAACCCGTACGAGCCAATGTTCGCCAGCGCCCCGGCGAAGATGGCCGCGACGGACGCGCGCACGCCTGTATAGACCGCGGGCAGCCAGAAATGGAACGGGAAGAGCCCGAGCTTGACCCCGAACGCAACGAACATCAGCGTCGCGATGAGAATCGCCGGGTTCTGCGCCACCAGCGGGATCTGTGCCTTGATCCCCACCATGTCGAGCCGCCCGGTGGTGTGGTACAGCGCCGCGATCGCGATCAGGAACAGCACCGACCCAAGCAGGTTGACGACGGTGAAGATGAACGCCGCGCGGAACTGGCGCGGCGTCTCGCCGTAGCTGGCGAGGACGTAGGCGGAGATCATCGCGATCTCGAAGAAGACGTAGAAGTTGAAGGCGTCTCCGGTAAAGAAGAGCCCCGTGAGCCCGACCCCCATGAACACCACCATCGCCGGGTAGATCCGGGTGCCGATGCCCTGCGCCGTCTCGAACACGAGCGCGGCGAGCAGCACCGCCTGGGAGAGCACAGCGAAGATGACGCCGAGCATATCGACGCGCATCGCGATACCGATGCCCCGCTCCCAGCCGCCGACCACGAACTCCCTGGGACCGTGTTGCCAGACGTCGACACCGAGGGCAACGGTCGCCGCCATCGCGATCGCCATGATCGCGATCGAGAGCACAGCGTTCTTGGTGCGGGTGCCATCGAGCACCGCGAGCAGCACCGCGCCGAACCAGAGGATGCCGAGCGGAAGCACGATCATGACTCGACCTCCTGAAACGCATCGCGCGGGCCCTGACGCATCGCATCGTGACCGAGCGTCATCGACCCGAGCTCGTCAGGATCCGGCTCGCCGACCTTGTCGTCCGTATCTGCCTGCTCCTCCTCCGCGTGGGAGAGCTCCCGGATATCGACCGAGGAGTGCGACATGTACACGCGGTACGCCAGGCTGAGCACCAGCGCGGTCACCCCGAAGCTGATCACCACGGCGGTGAGGGTCATCGCCTGCACCAGCGGATCCGCCATGTCGCCCGGCAGCGGGTAGATCGGCGCGTCGCCACGCTCCAGGCCAGCCGCCATGATGAACAGGTTCGCCGCGTTGCCGATCAGCACCATGCCGATCACGAGGCGAATGAGGTCGTGCTTGAGCAACAGGTAGGCGCCCGATCCAAACAGGACCGCGACCGCGAGGGAGAGGATCAGGATCATCGCGCGTCCTCCCGCCTGCCGTCGCCCCGCGACGCCCGCTGCTCGGCCCGCAGCATGCGCACTTCTGCTCGCGCGATCGCGCCGATGATGCCGACACCGAACCCGAACACGATCAGGAAGACCCCGACATCGAAGGCGACAGCGGTGATGAACTCCAGCGTGCCGAAGTGCAGCGCTTCCTCACCGGCAGGCGGCCAGTGCGTGAAGAGCGCCTGCCCCCGTATTGCCGGCACGAACGCTGTCAACAGCGCGATCGCCAAACCGGCGAACGTCCCCGCCGGGGCGTATCGCACGAGCGGCAGGCGGTCGATCTCCTGCGGCCCGAACACCATGATTTGCAGCGCCACGCCGAGCGCGGCGATCACACCGGCGGAGAACCCGTCCCCGGTATCGGCGTACCCCTTCACCATGATGCCGATCGCGATCAGGTAGACCGGCAGCAGAATCATGCGGGCGACCATCCTGGTGAGCACGGTCGTCGTCATCGCAGCCTCCCCGCCCGTATCAGGCTGATCACGCCGAGGAAGGCGATTGCGATCACCGTGATCTCGCCCATGGTGTCGAAGCCGCGGAAGTCCGCCAGGATCACCGTCACCACATCGTACCCGTGCGCGAGTGGCGACTGCTCGCTCTGCGTTTCGATCACCGTGGTCGACGCCGACGGTCGCGAGAGTGTGCCCCAGGCGACGAGAAATGCCATCACGCCGGCTACGGTCGCCAGCGCGGCATCACGGGAGACACGCCGGCGCTCGGGACGCAGGCTCGTCTCGTACCGCAGGATCGAGCGCGGCATCAGCACCAGCATGCCGAAGAACACGACCGAGAACAGCGTCTCGATCAACACGGCGACCAGCGCGACGTCCGGCGCCCCAAGGAACGCGTAGACCACGGCCAGGCTGAAACCGACGCACGACAGCGTGAGCGCCAGCCGGAGGTGATCGCGCGGCAGCGTGACGATGACGCCGCTCACGGCCGCGGCCGCCACCATCATGATCAGCGGCACGTCGCCGCGGCTGACATCGCCGATCTTGAAGGCGCCCTGCGTCGGCGTGACGATCACCGCCATGGCAACGAGCAGACCCGCCGGCGCGAGGATGGTGGCGATGCGACTCCGAAGGTCACGCACCTCGAAGCGGTGCACGCTGTCCGAGAGGCGGTTGGACCCGCGCAGCAGGTAAACATATATCCGCGCCGGCCCGATCGCGCCGGCCGACGCCACGAGAGCGCGCAACGGTTGGCGCCACGCTCGCTGGGTAAGCATGACGACCGTGCCGAGTGCGAACACCGCCAGCGCCATGACGTTCTCGGAGCGGGAGTCGAGGTGGTACGCGAGGTGCAGCTCGATGGGATGCCCGGCACTGACCGCCGCCGCGTCCACCGCGACCTCGAGGAACGGTCCCACCGCGATTCCGCCGGCGATGGCAGCCAGGCCGAGCGCCACCACCGGCCAGACGAGCAGCACGGGAACCGGTCGCACCGCGCCTGTCTCTTCGCCGAGAAACATGCCGGTCCACCACCGCCCGATGTACGCGAAGCTGAGCGCCGCACCGATCACGGCGAAGAGCTGCATTCCACGGCCGGTCTCCGTCGCGGCGGCGAAGAAGAGCTCATCCTTGAAGAAACCGATGGAGAGGGGCAGCGCCATCATCGCCATGGCCGCGAAGCCGCTGCCAACCGCGAGCAGTGGCATGCGCCGCGCCAGCCCTCCGACGTTGTGGAGCGTCGACTCGCCGGTCGCCTCCGTGACGGCGCCCGCCGTCATGAACAGCGCGCTTTTGGCAATCGCATGGGCGATGACGTAGAACGTCGCGCCGCCTACCCCGTAGGTCCCGCCCAACCCGAACATCAGCACCACGTAGCCGTACTGCGAGATGGTCGAGTACGCGAGCACCTGCTTGAACCCGTCCCGCGTCAGCGCCACGACACCGCCGACCACCATGGAGGCCGCACCAATCACCACCAGGGCGTCACGGAGCGTGTCATCCAGGGCCACGAGCGGGTAGATGCGACCGATGAGGAACACGCCCGCCGCGACCATGGCCGCCGAGTGCAGATAGGATGAAACGGGTGTCGGCGCGGCCATCGCGCGCGGAAGCCAGAAGTGGAACGGGAACTGCGCGCTCTTGGCCAGCGCCCCGACGAGGATCAGACTGACCGCCCACGTGACTGTCGATGACGACCGCGCCGCCTCGAAGATCAGCGGCAGCGAGAACGTGCCGTACTCGGTCCAGAGCAGCACCGCGCCGATCAGCACGCCGATCGCGGTGATGCCGGTCACCAGCAGCGCCATCAATGCCGACTCGCGCGACTCCTCGTCGTCACGGTCGAAGCCGATGAGAAAGAACGAAGCGATCGCCGTGAGGTCCCAGAACATGAAGATCAGCAGGAGGTCCTGCGCCAACACCAGTCCGACCATGGCGGCCATGAACAGCAGCAGGAAACCGTAGAAGCGAACGTCGTCCACCGCGCGCTGACCGGTATGCTCGCGATGCAGCGGCATGTAGCCAGCGGCATAGAGCACGACCAGCAGGCCGATGCCTGTGGCGAGCAGCGCGTACATGCTCGCCAGGCCGTCGAGCGCGACGAAGAACCGGGCGTCCCACGCGGTGATCCACATCCCGGACCAGCTTCCCCCGTCGCCTGCCGCGCCCCAGAGCGCCACCAGAAAGGCGATGGCGGTTGAGAAGACCGCCATGATCGAGACCCGGCGCGGCTCCCAGTACCCCACGATTACCGTGAGCAACGGGGCGAGCATGGCCGCGAACAGCACAGCGAGCGCTGGGTTGGGGTCGTTTACCCACGCCATGGGGTGGTCCTGTTCGATTCACGGCGAGATGATTCGGCTGGCTGGCCTGCCGGTTATGGCGATCACAGCAGGTACGGCGGTGCGGCCCCGCGCAATGTCATCGCCTGATTCCCGGTTCGCTCCTCTGTTTCTACCACAGGGGTCATCGGCGAGGTGTCAGGATTGCCACCACACGCGAAGTGAAGTCGTTGCGCATCGGGTCCGGCTATCCCTCCAGCCGCATCGCCTCGTGGCCCGGCCGCGGCGTGTCATCCACCCGAACGAGCGCGGGTACCTGCAGCACCTCGGCGGCCAGCTCGACCACCGCGCGTCGCTCCGGCACCGGGAGCGCATCGAAGCGATCCTGCGCGCTCGCGGGGAGATGCTTGCGGAGCCGCCACGCCTGCCTCGCGTCGCGCCGGGTCATGATCGGGTCACTCCGCGTCTCCACGCTCCAGGCAGCGCATACCTGGCGAATCACGCCGGCATCGACACCCAGCACCTTCTCGACCAGAAAGCCGAGTTCCTCCGTGAGTTGGGGCTCCGCGGTCAGCGGGGACCGGGATACGTCCGCCGGCTGCGGTGTGCCGCTCGACGGCGCAATGGCGGTGTCCGCAGTCGCGGCAACGCGGTCCGGCCGTCGCGTCCGCAACACACCGGCGAAAATGAGCGCGATACCGATCGACATCGCGATGTAGAGGTACTCATAGTGCCCGAGCCGGGTCAGCGTGCCACCCATCGCCACGGCGATCGTGCCCGCCACGATCAGCAGCAGGCCGATCATGCGGTTCCGGTAGGTGCCGAGCCGTCTGAACTTCCAAACAGACCAGATCAGCCCGCCGACGATGATCAGCGTGCCGACGGAGTTAATCGTGATCGCGAGGATCTTGAGGGCGCCGGAGCGATCGATCGCCTCCCAGCCCTCGTCCGCGAGGCGGGCGCCGTCGATAGGCGCATCGATGACGAGCGTCATCCAGACGGCCGTGAACAGGATCGCCGCGCCGGGCGCGAACCGTCCCATCCGGGACGGAAAGAGCAGGTAGAGCTCGCCGATGGCGAGAAAGGCGACGACCAGCGCCGGACCGGTCATGTAGTACAGCCGGGCGAGCATCTCGCTCCAGCCAACTTCCCGCCCGTATGCATCTGTCCCGGCGGCGAGCGCGAACATCACGAACGCGATGAGCCAGGCGTACTTGTCCGGACGCGGGCGCCGAAGCGCGTCGCGCCCCATGACTGCGGCGCACATGGCCGCCAGGAGTGCTGAGATGATCGGGAATACAACCACGGGTGTCGGTGTCCGTTCCATGCAGCGCGCCGGCGCGCGCCACCCTGCTCGACGTCACCGAGATTGTACCGCCCGATGGGCCGCTCGCTCGCCAGCGCACGCGCTAGGGTGCGGCCTGCTCGCGAATGTATGCCCCAATGTTGGCGATGTCCGCATCCGTCAGCTTGAACTCGGGGATCGGCCCCGGCGAGGGCGAGTGCCCCTCGCCCTCGCGAACGATCGGGTACAGCGTGGCGTAGTCCAGATTCGCGCCCGGCCCTCCCTTCGCCAGCAGGTCCGGCGCCGAACCGCTTACCGAGTGGCACATCTGGCAATTGAACTGGAACTTGCTGCGCCCGAGCGCGGCCACGCCGGCATTTTCGTCGGCCGGCGTGGCCGCCTGCGCTGCCGCCGCCTCGGTCTCCCGGGCCGCCACGGCAGCATCGACCGTGGGTGTCGGGGTGATGCCGAGCGCCTGCTCGATCTCTTTGTCGGTCGCCCGCCCGCAGGCGACGACCAGCAGGACGGCGACGACGGCCGCCAGCACCGACAGGCGAAACCGAACATGACCTCGTTCCACGCGCGTCTCCTCGCATCACGTCTCACCTGGGCATCGCACCCGGCAGTCCGGTGGCATCGTGTTCTCGACAAGGTTCTCGAAGCGTAGACAACCGGCCCCGGATCGTCAACGGCGCATTTGCGCCAACCGGGTTGTGCTGCATGCACGAACGCCCGGAGCGTCGATGCTCCGGGCGCTGCCACCCTTGCCTGTGATGTCTGGTTTCGGTGCGCCGCTAGCCCTGACTGGGCGTGTCCTTCACGTCGTCGACCGCTTCCTGAATGTCCTCCGAGGCCGAATCCACCGCGTCACGAGCGCTCTCGACGACATCGCCGTTGACCTCACGCTCGATTGCGGCGTCATCGCCAAACTGCGACGACACAGCGTCAGCCTGCTCCGCCGCCTCACCGCGGGCCTGGTGGTACTTCTCGGTGGCGGTGTCGCGCAGGGACTCGGCCCGCTGCGCGAACTGGTCCATCACCTCGCCGTTCTGCTTCTTGCCGAAGACGATGGCGAGCACTATGCCGACGATCGCGCCAACCACCAGCCCGGCAACGAATCCCGCGGAGGCGGATTCGTTCTCCTGCTCCCGGCGCGCCGGCCGGAGGTCACGGACCCGTTTCGCAAGCTCGTCGGTGTCGATGTTGAGCCGCTCCTCGAGGTCCTTGCGGTCGAGCTTCGCGAGTCGCTTCTCAAGCTCCTTGCGGTCCAGCTTGCCAAACCGCTTCTCGAGATCCTTCACGTCGAAATCGAAGCGCTTCTCGAGCTCCTTGAGGCGGGATTTCGCCTGCTTCTTCCTGCTCTTGCCGACCATGCCCATGACATTCGTCCTTCCGTACGCGCTGCGTCATCGCCGCGCCTAGTCCGTGATGTGTTCCTTCTTGGCCAGCTTGCTCGGCTTCCGCTCCTTGCCGGTCACCGTGTTGCGCATCGTCCGCATCCTGGAGATCGAGCCGGTGAGGTTCATCAACGGCCGCACCGCCTCCTCCGTCACGAACTCGGTCGTGCTCTTGATGCGCGCTGCGGTACCGGTGACCTGGTTCATGCCACCCTTCGCCTCCTCCAGCAGCGGGATCACGCGATCCTTGATCTGCAGGACGAGGAAGGCCAGCGCGGCGGTGATCGCCGCGAGCAGGATCACGATGAGCACCGACGCCAGCACGATGAAAATCACAGCGATGTCGCGCAGCTTCTCCAGCGCAGACTGATCGTCGCCACCGAGCAGGTACAGGACCACCCCGACGACGATGAAGAGCACGAGCGCCCCGATACCGGCCCAGATGCCCTTGCTTTTGGCGTTCTCCATAACGTCTCGCACTCCCCTGGGTCACGCCTCTCCGGCGCCAGACCAACGCGTTCGTCTCGTATTACATGCGTTCTCGCACGTTCCGCGCCACTAGCGAGTCACCAGCCGGGACGCGCGCGCGTCCGTCCGAATCCTCGTCGTCGAGCGCGTCACGGCGGGCAACCCGCGAGATCGTACCACCGCCGAGCACCTCGTCTCCCTGGTAGAACACGATCGCCTGCCCCGGCGACGCGACCGGACCGCTGTCTCCGTGGAACACCGCGGTCATCTGCCGCGTGCCCGGTTCTCCGGGGGTTACCGTCGCCTTGCATGGCTTGCCGCGATACCGAACGACGGCGTCCACCTCGAACGGTCTGTCCGGCCACGCACCAGACGCCATCGAGACGGTATGGATGTCCACCGCCCTCGCCTCCGCCTGCTCGCGGCTGCCAACAACAAGCCGGTTCTCATCAGTCTTCAGCTGCAGCACGAAGTACGGCTTCTTCGCGGCGACGCCGATGCCGCGTCGCTGCCCCACCGTATGGTTGACCAGTCCCCGGTGCTCGCCGATGACCTCGCCCTCGGAGGTGACGATCTCGCCCGGGCGGGTCACGTCGGGACGGCGGGCACTGACGAAGTCCGCGTAGGAGCGGTTACCGACGAAGCAGATCTCCTGGCTCTCGGCCTTGTCCGCCACGGGCAGGCCGAAGGCGCGCGCCAGCTGCCGGGTCTCCGGCTTGGTCAAGCCTCCGAGCGGGAACTGGATGTAGCCGAGCTGCTCCTGCGACATGGTGTAGAGCACATAGCTCTGGTCCTTGCGCCCATCGACGGCACGGTAGAGCCGGTGCGGCGCGCCGTTGCCCGGATCACCATGAGCGACACGGGCGTAGTGTCCGGTCGCAAGCGTGTCGGCGCCAAGCTGCCGCGCGCGCTGCACGAGGTGCCGGAACTTGACGTGCCGGTTGCATTCGAGGCAGGGATTGGGCGTGCGGCCCTCGGCGTACTCGTTGACGAAGGTATCGATCACAGCCTCGCCAAACTCGACCTCCATGTTGATCGCGTAGAAAGGCACGCCGATGGTGGCGCAGGTCGCGCGGGCGTCGTCCATCGCGGGAATGCCGCAGCACGGGTTCGCGCGATGATCCTCATCGTCCGGCGAGAAGAGACGCAGGTTCATCCCCACCACGCGGTACCCACGCTCGCGCATCACGAGCGCGGTCACGGCGCTGTCGACGCCGCCGCTCATGGCGACCACGGCCGTCTTGCCGGCGCCGTCTCGCGGGCCGATCCTGGCCTCGCTCAGAAGCGAGTCGATGTCGATGGTGCGGTCCGGCGTCAGCTCCGCCGGATGTCTCGCTGCACAAGATGCCATGCGCGTACTCTGCCTGTCCCGGTCGCGTTCTGGATGTCATCGTGGGCCCGAATCGACCGGGAATACGGTCGTTTTCCCGAATTCGAGTGTATCACGCAGGCATGGCGCTACTGGTTCGCGGTGCCGTATGGTACGCTGATGCAAAGGGCGTACGTACACGTATACTGGGGTGTGCAGAGATGATGGAAGTGGCGACCCGCACCGTGGCACGTGGGCGCGAGGGAGCGGCAGTGGTGGATCAGGGCGGCCCGGAAGACAGCGGGCCCGCACGAACCGACGACAGCATCGCAGCGGCACAGCTCTGGCAGGCGGTACTCGCCGAGATTCGCCAGGAGCTCAACCGGAATGCCTACGAGAACTTCTTCCGGCACACCGCCCTGCAGATGGTCGACGATGATCAGGCGATCGTCAGCGCCCCAAACGCCTTCACCGCATCCACGCTGCAATCGCGGTACGCCAGCCCGGTCGAGCGAGCGATCCACTCCCTGACGGGGCAGCGGCTGCGCGTCGAGTTCGTGGTGCGTTCCGGCTCCGAGATCGAACGGCCCCGGCCGCGCCCACCGCGTGCGCAACAGCGCCGGCGCACCGGCGACGGTCAGGATCGCTCCCCGCAGCCGGACCATCCCTCCCTTGGCACCAGGCAGCTCGAGCTCACCCGGCCGGGCGTACAGGGCCTCAACCCCCGCCTCACCTACGACACCTACGTGGTCGGTTCATCGAACCGGTTCGCGCACGCCGCCTCGCTCGCCGTGGCGGACCAGCCCGGCGGCACCTTCAACCCCTTTTTCGTCCACGGCGGGGTCGGGCTCGGCAAAACGCATCTGCTCCACGCAATCGGACACCGCGCGGTCGCGAACAACCCGGACCTCAACATCGTCTACGTCTCCTCCGAAACATTCACCAACGACCTCATCAACGCCATTCGCGCGCAGAAGATGGAGGATTTCCGGGCGCGCTACCGGACGATCGACATCCTGATGATCGATGACATCCAGTTCATCGCCGGCAAGGAGAGCACGCAGGAGGAGTTCTTCCACACCTTCAACGCGCTCTACCAGAACGGCAAGCAGGTGGTGATCAGCAGCGACCGCCCGCCGAAGTCGATCTCCGCGCTGGAAGACCGGCTCCGCTCCCGCTTCGAGGGCGGGCTCATCGCGGACGTACAGCTGCCGGACTACGAGATGCGCACCGCAATCATCGGAACCAAGGCGGATGAGCTGGGCGTGGAGCTTCCCGACGACCTCATCGAGTATGTCGCCCACCGCGACCAGACCAACATCCGCGAGCTGGAGGGCGCGCTCAACAAGATCCTGATGATGGCGCAGCTCTACAACCGCAAGCTGGATGTCCCCCTTGCGATGGAGGCGCTCACCGACGCGTCGATCTCGCAGCGGCGCAGCACGACCACCGCCGCCGATGTGCTGAAGGCCGTCTGCGCCGAGTTCGCGATCCCCGAGAAGGACCTGCTCGGGCGACAGCGCAAGCGCGAGATCGTGCGGCCGCGGCACGTCGCGATGTACCTGCTCCGCGAGGAAACCGAGAGCTCGCTGGTCGAGATCGGTCGGACGCTGGGGGGGCGCGATCACACGACCGTGCTGCACGGCATCGAGAAGATCGAGAAGGACCTCCACACGGATAACCAGCTCCGCAGCCGGATCATCGCCATCCAGGAAGCATTGCTGACCGGGAAGAGCTGAGCATGGCGGTCAGCTCAGCCATGTCGCAACGAATCTCGGAGGAGCGGCAATCGGTGGTAGCCCGGCGGTCGCAGCGCGGCAACACGCCGTGGTGACCACGAGTCGAATGGCTGCCACCGCTGTGCGACCGCCGGGTTTGACCAGAGCCGAGCACCTACGATTCGCATCCATCGAAAGATGTCACTATGCAGCGCATCGCGTTTCGCCTCCGCGTGCGGGAGGACAAGGTCGAGGAATACACGCGACTCCATCAGGAGGTCTGGCCCGAGCTTCTCGCGGACATGCATGAGGCGGGGTATCGCAACTACAGCATCTTCGCCGATGGCCCCGAGCTGTTCGGCTATCTCGAGTGCGAAGACTGGGACGCCGCACAGCGCGTCCTTGCCGACAGCGACGCCAACCGCCGCTGGCAGGCGTTCATGAGCGACTACCTCGCCACACCGGTCGACCCGGATGACGACACCTCTTTGCGGATGCTCAAGCCCGTGTTCTACATGGCATGAGCGCGCGGGCTGGTCGGTCGCCAACCGGTTGACCCTCGGAGTCGATGTCGATAGCATTCGGCAAGCACTCGAACGCAATGGGGGAGAGCGACCATGCCGCGCCTGTCGGTGATCACGGACGAAATCAGCAGCGACCTCGATCACGCTCTCGATGTATGCACAGAGCTCGACATTTCTGCCGTCGAGCTGCGTGGGATCGCGGGCACGAACATCGTCGAGCACGACGACGCCGATATCGACTCAATCGCGCGCGCGCTCAGCAGTCGCGGGATCGACGTGGTGGGCATCGCCTCACCGTTTCTCAAGTGCGACTACTGGGGTGAGGACGAGGCCGCGCACCAGCGGGAGCTTGGCGTGCTGCGGCGCTCGATCACGATCGCGCACCGGCTACACGCGCCACTGGTGCGCGCATTCAACTTCTGGCGCCAGGAAGAACCTGAAGACCTCTATCAACCCGCCCTGCAGGCACTCATCGAGGCGACGGACATCTGTCACGATTCAGGTGTCCTGCTGGGGTTCGAGAACGAGCACGCCTGCACCGCGGCCACCGGCGAGGAGGCCGCGTGGTTTCTCGATCGCATCGCGGATGAGACGATCGGGATGATCTGGGACCCCGGCAACGAGGCTGTGGTCGGATCGGTGCCATTTCCCGATGGGTACGAGCACGTTCGTCCCCGAATTCACCATGTCCACCTCAAGGACGCCAAGGCGATCGCCCCGGACCCGACATTCGTCGTCATGGGCGAGGGCGCAATCGACTATCTCGGGCAGTTCCGGGCGCTGGCCGAGGCCGGCTACGATGGTGCGCTCTCGCTGGAGACGCATGTCGGCAGAACCGACGAGGAGAAGGAGGCTGCCAGCCGGGCGTCGATCGCCGGCATCCGGAACATCGCGCATCAGGCTGGCCTTCAACTTGCGTAAACCTGTCCGCACAACGCACGGTCCGCGGGTGGGAAGTCATGATCGAAAGGGTGTATAAACCGTGGGTTTCAATGTCAAGAAGCGTGGAAAGCTGACATACTACTATCAAGGCGATCGTCCCGTGCTCTCAGCCCTCGTGACTGAGGAGCAGGCGGATGGCGACCTGCGCATCCATTTCGCGGGACTCACCGGCGGCTACTCGGCCAAGGGGGTCCTCGGGCTGGACGAGCTGGTCACAATGGACCCGACCCGCGAGATCCCACTGGTCTTCCAGAGTTGGGAGAAGTGGCTCAGGGACGCCGGTATCGCCGATTCGTTGCGTGAGATCGACTTCATCGAGATGCACGCATTCGGCTGCCAGCCCAAGTCCCCGAGTCCGCTCACGGACCCGGCCGGGTACGCGGCCGAGCAACAACGGTTGCGGGCGGCGTATGCGGAGGCCTACGCTGGGTACTTCGCCGAGCATCTGCCGGACAACGGTGTTCCCTGCCGGTTCACCGTGCATCTGGTCGATGTACCTGACCAGGCGGCCTCCTACGAGTTTTACAGTGTCGGCCTGCTTCAGCGCTCGCGAGACGATGCCTGATGTGGGGCGCCGACAGCGCAATGGAGTACACGAAGGCATGAACGAGGAAGTGACCCCGAACCAGATCGCCAACGGCGCCAATTCGGGCAGGGTCGCGGAGGATACGCAGAAGATCCACCAGAAGGCCGAGGAGGCTTCGCAGGCGTCCGGGGACGTCCTCGTCTCCGCCTTTATCGAGATCCCTCGCGGCAGCCGCAACAAGTACGAGTACGACGAGGAGGCCGGTGTGTGGCATCTCGACCGCGTGCTCTACTCGTCGGTCCACTACCCCACCGACTACGGCTGGGTGCCGAACACGCTCGCCGAGGATGGCGATCACCTCGACATCCTCGTGCTCGTGCAGGAGCCGACGTTTCCAGGCTGCATGATCGAGGCTCGGCCGCTCGGCGGGCTTGACATGTCCGATGAGGCCGGCCGCGACTTCAAGGTCCTCGCCGTCCCGGAGGGCGACCCGCGCTTCTCGCACTACAACCGCCTCGAGGATGTCGGGCCGCACTGGCTCCGTGAGATCGAGACGTTCTTCCAGACCTACAAGCTGCTGGAGGACAAGGAGACCGAAGTGCTCGGCTGGTACGGCCGGGACCACGCCCTGAAGGTGCTCGAGGAAGCGCGCGAGCGCTACGAAAAGAACGGCCACTAGACTCGTTCTCGCATGCCGCTCCACGCCCCCGTTACCGCACCGCGGTTGACGGGGGCGCTATACTATACGTAGTGAAGTATTGGATTCTTCGGCCTTTTTGGCAGAGATTCGCATCAGGACCAATGCACATGAGCACAAGTACGAGACTTGCCGGCTACCGAGAGCGCCGCGACACCTTCTTCAGAGAACACGCCAACTCACCGCTGACCGACGAGCAGAAGTCGGAGTTCGACGGGCTGCGGTACTTCCCAGAGAACCCGGACCTCAATATGACGCTGGACGTCGACGACAGCGGCGAGGGCATCGGCGACAAGATTCAGGTCGGCACGCTGAACGGCGAGGTCAAGGAGTATGTCCGCGTCGGTCGCATCAACTTCGAGTCGGACGGGCAACCGGTGACGCTCACCGTCTTCAAGGACACCGAGCGCGGTCGCTACTTCATGCCGTTCCGTGACGGCACGGCTGGCGAGGAGTCATACGCGGTCGGGCGCTACATCGATCCCAAGGCGAAGCCGGACGGCTCGCTGGTGGTCGATTTCAATATGGCCTACAACCCCTACTGTGCCTACAACACCGGCTGGACCTGTCCGATCCCGCCCTTCGAGAACATCACCCGGGTGCGCATCCCCGCGGGAGAGATGGACCCGGGGCTGTTGCCGCACGACGAGTAGCGCCGGCAGCGCCATCAACGAGAGAGAAGCGGGGCGGATCCAGATGGATCCGCCCCGCTTTCATGCACCGTCAGCGTTCAGTTGTGGTCAGCAGGAAACTCGCCCATCGCAACGATCTCGTGAGAACCGTGATCCCAGCCACGCGCCGAACTCCTCGGTGAGGTCCGCCACGGCGTCCTCGTCCACGGCAGCACCCGCGAGCCGGCTCAACAGCACGCCGAACGCCTCACGCGGCCACGTGTAGGTCGCGCGCCGGGATTCCCGGAACGAGCACGAGGCGAGATCGAACTGGAGTGTGGCCACGGTCCAGCCGTCGTCCATCGCCTCCACCATGAGCAGCGCGCCGCCGGCCTGCACAACGAACGGGATCGATGCAGCTGCTGCGCGGCTCGCATCGGCCTGCGCTTCGGCGAGAACCTCGCGTGCAGTCCACGATTCAGGCTCGCGATGCCAGGGTGGGTCGTGTTGTGGTTGGGTCGGCTCCATGGGGTGATCCTGCCATGTTTCTGGTGCCGAGTGTGTCGAACGCCAGGATGCTTCCGGTTGCCTCGTTGTCCCTGCAAAGGGTAGCACCCTCGCGGCGTGCCGCGCCACCGCCGAACGGCAGATGCAACCTCGCGCCGGAGCGCTGTGGCGCCGTGAAACCTGCGGGGAGGTGACTCCTACTCGCCAGCCCGCACAATCGGAATCTCGCCGCTCGTCCGCACTTCGCCATTCGCTTCGATCGTGATACCCAGCGTGCCAAGCGGCCATGGTCGGTCGGACTGCCATGTCAGCGTCCATGTGACCCATGCGCGCTCGCGCGGGGCATCCACCACGACTGGCTGCGTATCGATTCCGGACAGCGGATCGCCGTCTATCGTCCAGGACGCCTTGAAGGTGACGCCCGCCGGGAGCGTACCGGCATCGACCGCGGCCACGACCTGCGGCGTGGTGTTCGGCAACGCGGCAAGCTGGTCTACGGGGGCACCGGTCGCCGGGTCGACCGCCGTCGCCCATACGACCTGCGCGAGCGAGATCTGATCCTGCGTTGCCGTTGGGACGACGGTTGGTACCGCGGTCGGCTCGGGCGTGGCGACATCACCACCACACCCGGTAACGACCAGCGCCAGCATCAGCAGCGTCCCCAATCGCACCCATCTCATCGGGCGCTGCGTCTCACGTGGCGCACCAACATCCTGAACCGTCCCCCCTTCCCCGCCGCGTTACCATTTCCACTGGATTGTACCCGCACGGCCCCCGCAGGCCCGCGACACTGCCTCCGCGATGGCTGCGGAGGCGCTTGCCAGCGATGAGGATTTTCCGATCATGAGCACGAACACCAGGCGCCGCGAGGACGTCGAGCCGCGGCGACGACGGGCCTACCGCGAGCGACCCAACGACGATCGCGAGCTGTTGAGCTGGACCGATGACGACCGCAAGGCTGCCGCCGCGTTCACCCACGCCGACCAGTGGCGGGTCCTGCGCATCCTCGGTGAGTTCGTTGAGGGCTTCGACCGCCTGGCCGAGATCGGCCCTGCCATCACCATCTTCGGCTCGGCTCGGACCCAGGAAGACCACCCGATGTACGAGGCCGCCCGGACCGTCGGCGCGTTGCTCGCTGAAACCGGGTTCACGGTCATCACGGGCGGCGGGCCGGGAACGATGGAGGCATCCAACCGTGGCGCGGCCGAGGCGGGAGGCGAGTCGGTCGGTATCGGCATCGACCTGCCGTTCGAGCAGGGCACCAACAGGTACGTCACGCTCCCGCTCGAGTTTCGATACTTCTTCGTCCGCAAGACGATGTTCGCCAAGTACGCCTGCGGCTTCGTTTACTTTCCGGGTGGCTACGGCACGCTGGACGAGCTGTTCGAGGCGCTGACGCTGATCCAGACGGGCAAGATGGATCCGATGCCGGTGGTGCTCTTCGGCTCCGACTACTGGAGCGGACTGCACGACTGGATCGTCGATACCGTGCGTGCCGGCGGCAACATCTCGCCGGGCGACGAAGCGCTGATGACGATCACTGACGATCCCCATGAGGTTGTCGACCTGATGCTGGACGCCATCCGCCAGCGCAGTGAGCACGGCGAGGAGCGCACCTCCAGAAGCAGACCGTGACGTTAGCATCGTGTCCGAACAGTGGGGTATCATGAGGCGCGCAACAGTCGCACGTGTCGGCCCGTCCAGGTGCGATCACCGGAGACCAGCCAGGGACCGATCAGGACCTCAACGGAGGCATGTCGTCGAATGCGACAACACCCAATCCGTCTCGACGGACCCGAACCCAGCATCCCCGAAGACGGACGGCTCCCGCTGCTCCCACTCAAGAACGTCGTCATCTTCCCCCGCAATGTCGTCACCCTGCTGATCGCCCGCAACCGCTCGATCCATGCGATCGAGGAGGCGCTGTCCGGCGACCAGGAGCTCATCGTCACCACGCATCGGGACGCGATCATCGATGATCCCGAGCCAGAGGACATGTACGACATCGGCACGCGGGTGAGCATCCTGTCAGCCGAGCGCCAGCAGGGTGGCAACTTCCAGGTGGTGCTGGAGGGGATCAACCGTGTCCGACTCACCGAGTTCCGGCACGATCGCCCCTTCTACACCGTGATGCCGATCGACCTGGCCGAGCCGCAGTTCGACCCGCACGAAGCGCGGATCATGATCGAGCATGTCCAGGAGCTCGCGCACCGCTACGCCGAGGCCAAGGACACGCTCTCCAGCGAGGTGCTGGAGATGATCGACCAGGCGACGCACCCTGGCCATCTCGCCGACATGCTCGCCACGCAAATCCTCGAGGACGTGCCGCGTCGGCAGCGCCTGCTGGAGACGACGGACGCCATCGTCCGCCTCGAGCGCCTTGGCGCGCGCCTCACCGACCAGCTCGATGTCGTCGAGCTGGAGCGCAAGATCCGCGACCGCGTCCGCGACAACATGGACAAGTCGCAGCGCGAGTACTACCTGCGACAGCAGCTCGAGGTGATCCACGACGAGCTGGGTGGCGGCGAGGGCAACGAGATCGAGCAGCTGCGCACGGCCATCGCCGAGCGACAAATGCCCGAGCCGGTCCGCGAGAAGCTCAACCGGGAGCTCACGCGTCTCGAGCGCATGCCCGGTGTCTCCGCCGAGGCGACGGTTGCCCGCACCTACATCGACACCATGCTCGCGCTGCCATGGACGGAGTGCACCGAGGACCGCATCGACCTCGACGAGGCCGACCGCGTGCTCAACGCCGACCACTACGGCCTTGCGTCGGTGAAGGAGCGCATCTCGGAGTTCCTCGCGGTCCGCAAGCTGACCTCGCAGGCGGGAACCAACACCGCGTCGCAGATTCTCTGCCTGATCGGTCCGCCGGGCGTCGGCAAAACGAGTCTCGGCCGCTCCGTGGCGGAAGCGATGAACCGGCAGTTCGTGCGCGTCTCGCTCGGCGGCGTACGCGATGAGGCCGAGATTCGCGGTCACCGCCGCACCTACATCGGCGCGATGCCAGGGCGTATCATCTCCGCGATGAAGACGGCCGGGGCGGTCAACCCGGTGATCCTGCTGGACGAGATCGACAAGCTCGCGTCCGACTACCGGGGTGACCCGACCGCGGCGATGCTGGAGGTGCTCGATCCCGAGCAGAACGCCACCTTCACCGACCACTACCTCGACCTTTCGTACAACCTCTCGCAGGTTCTGTTCATCACGACCGCGAACGCAGCCCAGCACATCCCCGGACCGCTGCGGGATCGCATGGAAATGATCGAGGTTCCCGGGTACACCGAGGACGAGAAGATCGAGATCGCACGGCAGCACCTGCTCCGCCGGCAGCTCCAGGCGAGCGGCCTCACCGAGCAGTCGATCGACATCCCGGACGACATGTGGCGGATCATCATACGCGGCTACACCCGCGAGGCCGGCGTGCGCGGGCTCGAACGCACCGTCGGGCAGCTGCTGCGCAAGGTGGCGACGATGGTGGTGCGCGGCAAGACGGATCCCAACGGCACCGTCGGCATGGACGAGGATCGTCTCGAGGAGTTCCTCGGCCCGCGCAAGTATGGCTTCGAACAGGACCTCGGTGGCAGCCAGGTCGGGCTCGCCATCGGACTCGGCACCACCGAGATCGGCGGCGAGATCATCCCCGTCGAGGTCGCCACGATGCCGGGGCACGGCAGCCTGACGATTACCGGCCGTGCCGGCGACGTGATGCAGGAGTCCGCCCGCGCGGCGCTCTCCTACGCGCGCTCGCGCTCGGACGAGCTCCGCATCGACCACAACTTCCAGGAGAAGCTGGACCTGCACATCCACCTGCCGGAGGGCGCGACGCCGAAGGACGGGCCGTCCGCCGGCATCACCATGGCGACCGCCGTGATCTCGGCGCTCACCCGCCGCCCGGTGCGCAGCGACACCGCCATGACCGGCGAGATCTCGCTGCTCGGACGCGTGCTGCCGATCGGCGGCGTGCGGGACAAGGCGCTGGCTGCACATCGTCACGGCTTGCGACGGCTCATCGTGCCGATCGACAACAGCCGCGACCTGCAGGACATCCCCGAGAACGTCCGAGGCGAGCTCGACATCATCCTCGTCAACACGATGGACCAGGTGATCCAGGAGTCGCTCATCCTCGACGACCAGCAGGTCGAAGACCTGCACGATGTCACGGACCGCAACTACCGGGCGATGCCGAAGATGCATCCGGACATCATCGATGCCTCCTCGCGCTAGAGACTCCCGGGAGATCGAGCGCCGCTTCTTCGATAACCTCGCCATCCGCCGCCAGATCAGGGTCGCGGTCCGGGCGCTGGTGATCCTCGACGACCACATCCTGCTCCAGCGGGGCACGCATGAGGGGTCCTACGCCTTCTTTCCGGGCGGAGAGCTGGCGTTCGGCGAGCCGTTGGAGACGGGCCTGCGCCGTGAGCTGGCCGAGGAGACCACCATCGATGTCCAGACGATGGTCTATCGCTTCACGGCGAACAACCGCTTTGAGCGCGAAGGGGCGGCGTTTCACCTCCTGGAGCACTACTTCGAGGTGACGCCGGCATCGTTCGAGGTCGAGAGCCTGGAGCGAGCGTGGATGGTGGAGTGGTATCCGCTCGCCAGCCTGCGGGGCATGGACATCCGCCCGTGGGGCGTCCGCGACATCATGGCACTCTCCGGATGGCGCACGATTCGCCTCCTGGAGGTCGAGTAGCCCCAGAAGGTACCCCGCCGTCACTGAAGGCAGCCCATTTAGCCAACCGGTGAGGCATTCGCCGCCGGCGTCCCACTGGAGGTCTGCACGTCGACCAGCTCGAACCGCTCCTCCTCGCCCTGAACGGATTCGGACAGCACCATGCCGATGCCCCGCGCATACGTCTTGTGCTCCACCACGTCCGGCTCCAGCGGCGTCCACTCCTTCGTCACCAGCACATCATCGAAGCTGCCGTAGGGAACCGTCACGGACCCGCCTGTTTCCAGGACTTCGGCCATGTCTTCCGCCTCGCCGGGGTAATACTCCTGCCGGTAGGTGTCACCGACCTGCGGGTTCGCTTCCATGATGATGCCCGGCTGGGCACCATCGACGCCAGCTTCCCAGGATCCGGTTGTGCTCACCTTGCCGTCCTCATAGGCTTTTGACGTCCTCGCCGAAGTACCAGACATTTCCGTCCGCGTCCTGCGCGTACCAGTCGTTGGTGTCCTCAAGAAGCGTATCGCCCTCAAATACCCGGTCGTTGACCACAACGCATGCGACGCCCATCACCGTTCGCGTCTCGCTCGTGACCGAAACGACGTTGCTTTGTTGAGCGCCCGCACTCCGCCCCTCATAGACGAAGATCGTCCCGGGTGTCAGCGGCATGTAGGGGTTGTCGATCGTGCTGGTGAAGCTCGCCGGATCGATCTCCGGGTTGTACTCCTGCCCCGCGGGCGTTGCCTGATTCGCGACGACATCTCGTTGGCAGAGACTGGCGATCGCGACCACCGCCGCGGCGGGGGCCGTGGTCAGTACCTTCCTTCTCGTAACCATAGCCAGGCCCTCCTGACTGCGCTGCATCATGGAGATGCGCCATGTACGGTGCGTCGCGAATGTCGCGACCCGACCGACGTCGCATCACGGATGCCATTGCGCATGCCGCAGGAGGTGTGTCGTGTCCCAGATTGAGCCGTTGTCCTGGTGTGGCCGGTCAGGGAGCGTGCTGGGCAGCGACGTCCGGCGCGACGGGCCGTGCTGGCGGAGGCATCGGTGCGAAGCTGTCGACGATGATGATCGGCTCGCCCACGAGTTCCTGTGCGATCGGCCCGACGACAGTTGCATCTGCGCTGGTCGCGAAGCGAATCGTCCCACGCACGTCCGAGCGGGTGTGGAGCGCGCGTTCGGCCAGCACGACGTCGAGCCGGCGCGCGATCGCCTCGCCGCTGTCGATCACCGCGACGCCGGCGCCGACGTACCGCTGGATCGCAGCGCGCAGGAAGGGGTAATGCGTGCATCCGAGCACCACCTGATCCACGCCAACCTCGATCATCGGGTCCAGCAGCGGCGCGAGCGCGGCGTCAACATCTGGACCTTCCAGCACGCCTGCCTCAACCAGCTCGACGAGACCGGTCGCCGCGACCCGATAGACCTCGACACCGCCGGCGTAGGTTTCGATCAGCCACTCCAGCCGCTCGCCGGCCACGGTACGTGGCGTCGCCAGCACACCGACGACGCCGGTGTGCGTTCGCTCCACGGCGGGCTTCACCGCCGGCTCCAGCCCGATCAGCGGAATGTGCGGGAACGCCTCGCGCAGCGCGAAGATCGCCATCGCGCTGGCCGTATTGCAGGCCACGACGATAACCTTCGCGCCGGCACGCACCAACTCGGCCACCACCGTCTCCGAGCGGGCGCGTATCTCCTCCGGCGTCTTGATGCCGTAAGGACAATAGGCGCTGTCGGCGTAGTAGATGAGCTCCTCGTTCGGCAGTCGCTTGCGGATGTCCCGCACCACGCTGAGGCCGCCAAGGCCGGAATCGAACACACCGACAGGAAGATCGGAGGGGAGAAAGGCGGAGATCATGCGTGCCCTCGAAGGTCCGGGTGAAACGTCACACGGGACCACGACGGCGTACGCCCCTGTGTACGGGTATGTTGGCACAGTGTACCAACCTGGCAGCGTGGATACCTCCCCTTCTCGTCTCAGCCAGGCAGGTTCCACGCAGGCTCGCTCACCCGAACGCTCTCGCCGCCCAGGCGCCAGGAGTGCAGCAGCGTCCAGCGCATCGTCTCCCACCACCGACCGTCCCACGCGTCACTGCGAAGCGCGACCAGGTGGAGGCGCTCCGCCGTGAACGCTCCTGGGCCAACAGGTTCCGCATCGCGCAGGAACTCGAGGATCTCCGCCTCCAGCCCGCGAGGGATATCGCCCATCATCACGGTCAGGTGCGCGTGGAACGCGTCGAGCGCCGGCTCACCTTGCGTGAAGGCGCAGTCGGGGTGGACCAACGGCCGCACCGCGCCGAAGACGCCCCGGTGGAGCGCCACCATCGCCGCGTTCGGCTCGCCCGCGCCGTCGTGCTGGATATCGATCACGACGCCACCACGCCCCATGGTGATGAGGCCGCCGTTGGTGACCTCGAAGGGCTGATTGCTCGCCATCACCGGGTCGAGCGCCGCGACCATCTCGTCCACCGTCGCATCCGAGCGGTAGAAGCCCTTGATCGTGGCATGCGGCATGAACCGCCCGGCGCACATGGAGCCGTACTGGTGCGCGACGACCTCGTGCAGCTCGATCTGCGCGCGGGACATCGCCAGCGATGGCCGGAGGTAGACGCCGAAGCGGATGGCATCCCGTTGCGCGAGGTCTGCCTGCATCACTCGGCGCCGCCGTCGGTCCCGGAGGTCGACGCGAGAGCTGCTGGCCGGATGCACGGCGCCTTCCTGCTCCTCCGGCACCTTTGCCCAGAAGTGCAGCTCCCGCTCCATCATGCGCGGCAGCTCGTGGCCATCGATCAGGGTGGCGGTGTTGACGAGCAGCTTCGAGCCGAACCGCTCCTTCATCGAGACGTCGTGAAACGCGAATGCTCCGTCCTCGAGCCGGAAGATCGCGATGTCAGCGACGTCGCCGACGCCGATGCTGCCGACGTGGTCCAACTTGATCGCCTTCGCGGCGTTGATGGTGGCGGCGGCGATCACATCGTCGAGCGGCATGCCGAGGTTGATGAACTTGCTGAGCGTGGTCGGCAGGTCGAACATCGGCCCCTGGATCGCCGTCTGGTGGATGTCACTCGAGATGACATCGGGCGGGATGCCCTGCTCGAGCATCGCCTCGGCGACCTCGTAGTCGAACGATCCCGTCCCATGCCCGACGTCGAGCACCATGCCCTGGTCCTTGAGCGCCTTGATCTGCGGGTCGACCTTGCCGTCCGGCCCGATGATCCGCATGTCCCGGCCGGTGAAGCAGTGCGTGAGGATGTCGCCGGGACGCAGGTACTCCGCCACCTCCTGCAGCGTCGGCGGGGAGGCGCCGATGTGCGTCATCAGCGGCAGCCCAACGCGATCCGCCAGCTCCCGCGCCTTCTTCATCGGCAGGATGCCGGTACCGCGAGTCGTCTTGTTGTCGATGCGCGCCTTGATGCCGAGGATGAGATCGCGATTCCGCTCCACCACACCAGTCGCGAGATCGACGTCGAGATAGTCCGGGTTGGCGAGCTCCCACGTCGGCGCGACGAGACCGATGGACGAGAGGTTCAGCAGCGCGTAGGCGCGCGCCTGGGTGTTCTCTACGACATACTCGCGGAAGCCCGGAAAGGTGTAGCCGCCGGCGCTGCCGACGTCGAGCCAGGTGGTCACGCCGGTGCGGGCCGCGACCGGGTCCGCCTCGATACCCCAGTAGGTCACACCCCAGTAGATGTGGGTGTGGAGGTCGACCAGCCCCGGCGTGACGATCTGCCCGCTCGCGTCGATCCGTCTCCTGGCCCGCGAGGCATCGATGCCGTCGTCCACCGCCGCGACGACACCGTTGAGGATCGCCACGTCGGTGACGCGACTGACTCCATTCGCCGGGTCGATCACCTGCCCGCCGGTGATGACGACGTCGTACTGCTGCCCGTTCGTCCGCGCTGCGTCTATTGCCATTGCCCTGACTATCCCCGCTCGGCGCGCGTTGCGCCCGTGATACGGCGTGTTGCATTGCTGGCAGCAGCATAACCGCCGTCACGGAAGCCGCAAGAGCTCGCCGCCGGGGATCAGGCTCCGGTCGGCATCGCGTCGGACGCGCCGATGATCGCGCCGGACGCGTTCAGTGCCTCCACGGCCACATAGGCGGCATCAGTTCGAGCATCGATCTGCGTCTCGAACCCATCGCGCCCGGCCGTCGCCACCTCGATCAGGTTGGTGGGCTGGTCGCCCGCCAGCACGCGCCATGTGGCCACCTCGGTCGCGCCGTTCCAGCTGGCATATACCACCACGTTGCCTGTTCCGCTACGCGCAACGGCGATGTCGGGGCGCGCGCTCGGCTCCCCGCTCCACGGCAGGCGATAGGCGCGATACGAGTTGGCACCGACTGGAAAGCGACCGTTGAAGATCAGCTCGCCGTCCGCGCTGAACTCGGAGAAGACCGGCGCACTCCCCCACCCAACGAATACGTTGCCGTTGGGCAGCAGCTGCAGATCGCCCTGACTGACGGAGAGAATTTCGGTCGGGTGGACGTACTCCTGCGCCAGCGTGGCGGTCATCGCGTCCATGTCGAGATCGAGCACCATCCCTCGCGACCAGGTCGTCGCCTCCAGCGCCTGGTCGATCTCCGCGTTGTCGAATAGCGAGAGCTGACCATTGGGGTGCAGCCGGGCGTCGTGCTGCCAGGCGAACGACGCGTCGTCGCCGAGTTGGAAGTCACTGCGCCGGCCGTTCAGCCGCCATGCGACCTTGCCGGTCGACCGGTCGATCCTGTAGATGGTGGACGTGTGGCGCGCCGAGATGATGAGGCTGCCGTCCTCGGCTTCGAAGACCGAATTGAGGTGGAAGTAGTCGAAAGGTGTAGCGCTGTCACCGTCGGCGGCCTTGTAGGACTCGTCGACCGCGACGTGGTCGAGGCTGTGCCACTCGAACAGCACGCGTCCCGTCTCGATCTCGACCTCCTGCACGATGTTGTCGAGCACCGTGCCGTAGCGCGAGCCGCCTACCGAGGAGAGATCCCACTCCACCGGGTGGTAGATACCCACGACCGCGGTGTCGCGCGGGGTGATGATGAGGTCGTGGACGTCGCCTCCCGGGTAGCCGTTGCCGGTGCGGATCTCGGCGATGCGCTCGTAGGCGGCGTTCGCGAGCACGAAGTGCCCGAATCCATAGCCGCGTGGCGAGGCAGCCTCGGCCCATCCGAGCACCGGCTCGCCGCGGTACTGGTGGACGGCGAGGTTGTACACCGACTCCGTACCGACGCGCGGCGGGTTGTACCAGATGTACTCGCCCGTCTCATCGACGATGGCGAGACCGGGCTTGCCGTTGCCGATGCTGATCGACAGGAAGATGTACCCCTCGGCCGTGCCGGTCGCCGGGGTCGTGATGTCCAGCACGGGAGGCTCGAGGTCCGGCCGCGACCGCCAGGCGTGAACCGGATCGTCGTCACCTTCAACGGCGTGCTCGGTCGGAGCGGGCGGCAGGTCAGTGGGCCGGACGACGCCGAATCGGTGCGTCACGGATGCGCTGCCACCGTTCGCCTCGGCATGGATCGTGACCACCTCTCCCGGATCGAAGGCGGCGTCCGGCAGGAAGCTCACACCGTAGCCGTCGGCGTGCGCAGCCATCACCCCGGAGTGCCCACCGCTGGCGGAGCCAACCACTGAGACGGCGCCGAGCTCACCCTCGGTAACGTTGCGAAAGCTGATCTCGGTCTCAGGCGATGCGGTCCAGGTATCGGCGGCTGGATAGATGAAGATACTGTCGAGATCCGACGACGGCCACCACGGAAACCCTCCCTGTGCGGTGGCGGCGCGAGGCGCCAGTGTCGCGAGCCCGGCGGCGCCCATCGCGCCGATCAACGCGCGCCGGCTCGTCTTGCCGGTACCATCCTCCGCATTCGCCAATCGCGTGTCGCTGCCCATCGCCTTCCTCCATCGTGTCCCAACTGCCTGTGCTGCATCGAGTCAGCCTACCAGCACGGCTGCGCCGATGCCGACGCTCACCGCGTGGCTCCCTGCTCGATCGAGGCGGCGGACTGCCCATCGGCATCTGGCCGGCCATCGAGTGTCCAGCCCGCCGAGGCGCGCGCCGTCCATCGTCCCTCCCAGGTGTGCACGTCGATGGGAAAGCCGAAGCAGGCCGAGATCAGCTCGCTGGTCAACATCTCCTCCACCTGCCCTTGCGCGAGAATGCCGCCGTCACGCAACAGCAAGGCATGCGTCACGGAGCTGGGCAGGTCCTCGAGGTGGTGCGACACCATGATCGTCGGCAGCTTGGGGTGCGAGTCGGTAAGGCTGTCCAGCGAGGCGAGCAGGGCTTCCCGCGCGGGAAAGTCGAGACCGGTCGCCGGCTCGTCCAGAAGCAGCAGCTCCGGCTCGGCGACAAGCGCGCGAGCGATGCGGATGCGCTGGCGCTCGCCATGGGAGAGCGTGCGAATCTCGCGATCGCCGAACCGACCACAGCCGACGAGGTCGAGCAGCTCGCCCGCGCGACGGTAGTCCTCCGGCGTCCAGTCTTCCCACTTCGGCCAGATCGTGTTGCGCAGGCCAGTGAGCACCGCCTCCTGCGGGGTGAGCCAGTCGAGCATCCGGGCGGCCGGGTCGACCCGCCCGATCCGCCGTCGCAGCTCGCGCATGTCGGTTCGGCCGAACGGCTCGCCCAGCACGCTCGCGGACCCCGCGCTCGGGTGCCGCTCGGCGCCGACCACCGACAGCAGCGTGGTCTTCCCTGCCCCGTTCGGGCCAAGCACGACCCAGCGCTCGCCAGGCATCACCCGCCAGGTGATGTCTCGCACCAGGTCCTTCTTCTCCGGGGTCCGGACCGTGATCGCGCGCAGCTCCACGACTGAACCGTCTTGCTTCTCCATGCATCCTCTTCCGTGGGAGTTCGCGCCAGCGACGGTCGTCAGCGGCGCAGGATATCGACAGCAGCGTACCCAATGCGGGCGAGGACCGCCACATCAGCACCGAACGTGTATGGCTATCGCGTTCAGGAGGTTGACAGTGCCAACTCCCATGTATACCGTACGAATTACAGCGTTCCGCGCACGCAACAGGTGAATCTGGGACCCGTATGCACGTATCGGTTCGTGGTGTCATTTCGCGGCACCACCAAGTCACAAAGGGGGCATGTCGGTCGAGACGCTGCACCTGGTCCCGGTGACCGCTGCAGCAGAGGCTTCGCACTGCACCAGGGCTCGGACGCTGGATTACTCCGGTGCGGTGCATGGATCGCGGGGACGGCGGGCGCCGTCCTGATTGGTACGCCAGGAGGAAACGTTCATGACACTCCGTGTGAATCGACGCAAGCTCGTGAAGGGAGCCGCCGCGGCTGCAGGCGCATCCGCAGTGGCATCGAGCGCGTTTCACGTCCCGAACATCGTCGCCCGGCAGTCCAAGGCTCCGGTGACGATGTGGACCGCGTCTACCGCGGACTCCCTCGAGGCGCAGCAGAAGATCGTCGACGATTTCAACGCCCAGAGCGAAGACACCGAGGTCACCCTCGAGCAGATCCCGCCGGGAGATGTCACCGACTCCGCCAAGCTGATCACCGCCGTCCGCGGCGGCACCGGCCCGGACTGCTACTACCTCGACCGGTTCATCGTCGCCGAGCGCGCCGCCAACGGCCTGCTGCAGGACCTCACGCAGCTCCTGCAGGACAACGACGTCGATCCGGCCCTCACCGACTACATCGAGTTCGCCGCCAAGGAGGCGACCTACAACGGCAGCCCGTTCGCACTGCCGTTCGACACCGACGTCCGCGCGCTCTACTACAACAAGACGCTGCTGACCGATGCCGGTGTCGACCTCGAGCCCTTCGATCAGGCCAACGGCCCGATGACCTGGGACGCCCTCAAGGAGGCCGCCGCCAAGGCGAACAAGGACAACTCAAGCGGCGACAACTTCGACCAGATGGGGTTCGTGCCGTACTACAACCAGGCGTGGCACTACACCTATGGCTTCTCGTGGGGCGCGGACTTCTTCGATGAAGACAACTGCGAGGTCACGCCGAACACGCCGGAGATGATCGAGGCGATGCAGTGGGTCTACGACTACTGCGCCGAGCTCGGCCCGGACAAGGTGCAGGCGTTCATCCAGGCTGCGATGAAGCCCGGCGCGCCTCCGCAGGAGAGCCCGTGGACGCAGAACCGCCTCGCCACGATGGTGACCGGTGACTGGCAGATCGCCTCGAACGTGAACTACTCGCCGGACATGGACTACGGCATCACCTGGCTCCCCGTTCCCAACGAGGGCGACGAGTCCGCCACCTGGGCCGGCGGCTGGTCGCTGGTGATCCCGCAGGGCGCGAAGGAGCCGGATGGCGCCATCAAGTTCATGCTCTACGCCTGTGGCGAGCCGGGACAGCGGACCTACACCAAGGACACCGCGCATATCCCGACCATCAAGGCACTTGGCGAGGAGAAGGACCTCTACGACGAGCGGCACCTCTTCTTCGTGGAGCAGCTGCTCCCGACGGCGCACAACCGGCCGCCGCTGCCAGTGGGCGCGAAGTACTGGGACGACCTCACGGCCGCATTCCAGAAGATCTACCTGAACGAGGACGAGCCGGAGCCCGCCCTGAACGAGGCCAAGGACAGCACCCAGGCGCTCCTGGGTCCGTTCTGCCCCGTCAGCTAGCTCATGCTCAACAGCCGGGAGGGGTAGGCCATCCCTCCCGGCCTCGACCCGGAACACGCGGCCGCCAGCGGCGCCCCGCGCGTTCCGGGTCCGGGAGTACGCCCGGTGGACACCTCTTCTCCGATACCGACGAACCAGCCGAGTGCAGTTGTGAAGCGACGGAGATTTTCGCTCTCCCGCCTGGAACGCAAGAACTTCCTGCTGGCCATGCTGTTCATTTCGCCGTGGCTGTTCGGATTCCTGGCGTTCCTCATCTATCCCATCTGGTACACCGTGCGCCTGAGCTTCACGCGCTACGGCGGCTTCGGTGACCCGTTGTGGATCGGGCTGGACAACTACCGGTACATGCTGGATGACTCGCTCTTCATCAAGAGTCTCTGGAACACCGCCTATTACACCGGGCTGGCCGTCCCGATCGGCGTCGTGGTCGCGATGGTGCTGGCGCTGGCGATGAACCAGCCCCTGCCGGAAATCCCCATCTACCGGGCAATCCTGTTCCTGCCGTCCGTGCTCCCCCTCTTCGCGATCTCGTTCATCTTCATCACATTGCTGGACCCGAACCGCGGCATCGTCAATGAGTTCCTGCGCCGCCTGCAGCTCGACCCACCCAACTGGTTCGGCGACCCCTCCTACGCCAAGATCGGCATCGTCATGATCGCCCAATTCGGGGCGGGGCAGGCCGCACTCATCTTCCTTGCCGGTTTGAAGGGCATTCCACAACATTTGTATGAAGCGGCGATGCTCGATGGCGCGGGGGTATGGTCACGCTTCCGCAACGTGACCTTGCCACTGATGACGCCGATCATCCTCTATGACCTGATTCTCGGCATCAGCCTTGGCCTCCAGGTGTTCACGCAGTCCTACATCATCACCCAGGGCGGTCCCGCGCAGTCCACCACCTTCTATGTCTACTACCTGTACAACAACGCCTTCCGCTATGGCGGGCAGATGGGCTACGCCTCGGCGATGGCCGTCGTGCTCTTCGTGATTACCTTCGCAATCGCGGGTTTCGTGTTCCTCACATCCGACCGCTGGGTGCACTACGACGTCACGTAGCCGGCAAGCGCAAGGAAGGCATGGCATGGCCACACTGACATCGACGTCCGACTCCACTCCCAAGGTCCGGGGCCGCCACGCGGCGCGGGCGAAGACATCACGGATCTTCGGTCAACAGGTGATCCCCCGGATCATCCTGATCCTGATGTGCGCGCTCTTCATCCTGCCGTTCTACTGGATGCTGGTGATTGGGCTGAAGGGTAACGACGAGCTGACGCTCTATCCACCGTCGCTCTACCCGCACAGCCCGGTCTGGTCGAACTTCAAGGACGCTACCGAGGCGTTTCCGTTCTGGCGCTTCGCATGGAACACCACGGCAATCACGGCGCTGACGATCCTCGGCGCGGTGATCTCCAACCCGCTCATCGCCTACGGGTTCAGCCGGATCGAATGGCCAGGTCGCGACAAGGTGTTCCTGGTCGTGCTGGCAACGGTCTTCGTCCCGTTCCCGGTGCTGATCGTGGCACTCTTCGACATCTTTGCCAGGCTCCACCTGCTGAACACCTACTGGCCGCTGGTGCTGCCGATGTTCTTCGGGCAGGCATTCTGGATCTTCCTGATGCGCCAGTTCCTGCTGCAAATCCCGAAGGACCTCTCCGACGCGGCGAGGATCGACGGGGCGAACGAGTTTCAGATCTTCTGGCAGATCATCCTGCCGCAGACGCTGCCCGCCATCGGCGTGATCGCGATTTTCGCCGGCATTCATGCCTGGAACGACTTCCTCGGGCCGCTGATCTACCTGCAGGACGCGAGCAAGTACACGCTCTCGATCGGTCTCACCTTCTTCCAGCAGCAGGACGCCTACGACGTCCAATTCAACCTGCTGATGGCGGCGTCGGCGCTGATCGTGCTGCCGGTGATCGTCATGTTCCTGCTCTTCCAGAAGGCGTTCGTCGAGGGCATCACCGTCGGCAGCATCAAGTAACCTGCTTACACTTCTCACCAGCAACGTACTAGACTGCCCGAAAACGATCGGGTGAGGCAGCCCCGGGTCTCGTGCCCGGGGTTCCATTTGGAGGGTGCATTGGACGACTTCAAGCGATTCGACAAGCGACGATACGAGCGCGTCGCCCGCTGGCTCGGCGAGCTTCGCTCCTGGCGCAATGCAACTGCAGCCCCGATCTCGAGCTGGACCTTCACCGGCGCCGACGGCACCACGCATCAGCTCTCCACCGGTGACGCGTGGCCGAGCGTCGACACCCCGGTCACGCTCTCGGCGACCGCGACGATCCCCTCCGATTGGGCTGGCGAGCGCGTCGAGGCCGAGCTCTGGCTCGGCGGCGAGGGCTTCGTCACCTTCACACCGGGATACTCGACCGGCCTGAACCCCCTGCACCATGATTTCGAGGTCGCGTCCAGCGCGAGCGGCGGCGAGACGATCGAGATCGTGGCCGAGGTCGTGCCCAAGGGCATGTTCGGGTCGCACGTCGCCAACCCCGCCGTCTCGCGGGCGATGCTCGTCGTCCCACATGACCGGGTGCGCGCGCTCGAGACCGATCTGCGGATGCTGATCGAGACCGCGGAGCAGATCAAGGACCACGAGGCGTTCCCTCTCTTCCTCGATCTCGTCGATGCCGCCTATCGTGAGCTCGCGCCCTCCTGGCCAACGGACACCGCCACCGCGCAGGTCCGCTACGTCTCCGGCGATGTCGAGGGCGGCAACACCGGCAGCGTCGGGCAGGGCGATTACAACCAGCCCGGGTTCCAGGGCAACGTGCTCGTTCGGGGCATCTGGCACATCCCGCCGGCGCACGGCTCGCTGGAGCCACTGCCGGAGGAGGCGCTCGCGGCATGTGACCGCGCTCGCGACGTCATCGCCGAGGGGCTGGCGAAGATCAAGGACCGCTACCCGCCCGTCGGCAAGCTCACCCTCACCGGCCACGCCCACATCGATCTCGCATGGCTCTGGCCGGTCGCGGAGACGCGCCGCAAGGTCCGCCGCACCTGGTGGAGCATGCTGCGGCTGATGGACAAGTACCCGGAGTTCACCTTCAACCAGTCGTCGGCGCAGGCCTACCGGTGGATGGAAGAAGATGACCCCGAGCTGCTGGAGCGCGTCAAGGCGCGCGTCGCGGAGGGCCGCTGGGAGCCGGTCGGCGGCTCATGGACCGAGCCCGACAGCCAGGTGACGGGCGGCGAGGCGTGGGCTCGCCAGCTCTTCTACGGCCAGCGCTACTTCGAGCGCACCTTCGGCAGGCGACACAAGGTCGCATGGCTGCCGGACGTATTCGGGTTCTCCGGAGGCATTCCGCAGCTGCTCCTGTCCGCCGGCATCACCGGGTTCTTCACCACCAAGCTGAACTGGAACGAGGACAACCACTTCCCCTATGACCTCTTCTGGTGGGAAGGGCTGGACGGCAGCCGGGTGCTCGCGCACAGCTTCCTGAACACCAACGGGGGCTACAACGGCCACATCAACCCGCGCGACACCTGGGAGACGTGGCAGAACTTCATCGGCAAGCGCATCCAGGACGAGACGATCCTCGCCTTCGGCTGGGGCGATGGCGGTGGCGGTCCGAGCGAGGACCAGCTCCAGAACTACGAGCGCATCCGCGACTACCCGGTGCTACCGAAGCTGCAGATGGGCACCGTCGAGGGGTTCTACGAGTCGCTGCCGCGCGAGGGTCTGCCGACCTACTACGGCGAGATGTACCTTGAGCTGCACCGCGCCACGCTCACCACGCAGGCGCTGGTGAAGCAGCTCAACCGGCAGGCGGAGCACCGGCTCGTCGAGGCCGAGGCGTTCGGCGCGATCGCCGCGCTCGGCGGGCACGACTTCCCCACCGCGAAGCTCGACGCCGCCTGGCAGGACCTGCTCTTCAACCAGTTCCACGACGTGCTGCCCGGCTCCTCGATCCACGAGGTCTACCAGGACACGCACCCGCAGCTGCGCGCGGTCATCGCGACGGCGATCACGGCGCGGGACGAGGCGCTCGCCGCCCTCACCGGCGCCGGCGCGGAGACCTTCGCGATCAGCAACCCGGACATCAACGCGCGCCCGCTCACCGCGCTGCTGCCTGAGGGCGCCGATGCCGGCTCGCTCCCGTCACAGCACGTCGAGCGCGGCGTGCTGGTGCACGATCCGGGCACGACGCTCGGCGGCTTCGCGACCGCCACGGTCGATCCCGGCCAGCCGCACCACGAGAGTCGCGGCCTCGGCGTCGGCGTGACCTCCGACCAAGGCGCCACCACGCTCGAGAACGACGTCCTCATCGTCGAGATCGGCGCGGACGGCACCCTGCATCGCGTCTACGACAAGCGCGCGCGACGGGAGACACTGAGCGACCGCGGTAACCAGTTATGGGCGTACGTCGACCGTCCTCGGTCTTGGGACGCGTGGGACATCGACGAGACCTACGAGAACGCGAGCATGGAGATCGACGGCGTCGACAGCATCGAGGTCGTCGAGGAGGGCCCGCTGCGCGCGGCGGTGCGCGTCACTCGCACATGGCGCAGCTCGCGCTTCGTGCAGACCTACCGCCTGCTGGCCGGATCGAGCCGCGTCGACATCGACACGAACATCGACTGGCACGAGCGCCTCATGCTCGTGCGCGCGCTCTTCCCGACCACCGTGCGCAGCCACGAAGCGACCTTCGAGACGATGTTCGGCGTCCAGCGGCGGGCAACACACCGCAACACGAGCTGGGAGCGCGCCCGCTTCGAGGTCGGCGCGCATCGCTTTGTCGACATCTCCGAACCGGGGTACGGTGTGGCGCTGCTCAACGACGCCAAGTACGGGCACAACGCACTCGGCAGCACACTCGGCATCAGCCTCGTGCGCGGACCGCTCCATCCCGACCCGTTCGCGGACGAGGGCGAGCACCACTTCACCTACAGCCTCTTCCCGCACACCGGGGACTGGGTCGAGGGCGGCGTCACCCGCGAGGCGCGCACGCTCAACGCGCCGATGGTGGTCACCGCCGCGGCGTCGGGCGCCACCGGGCGCGACGGCTTCGTCACCAGCACCGGCGCGGAGCTCGGGCTGGCCGCGCTCAAACAGGCGCACGACAACGACGGCACCGTGCTGCGCGTCTACGAGCCGCACGGCTCGCGTGGCCGCGCGACGCTTCAGCTCGCCGGCCAGCCAACATCGGTGACCCGCGTCACGCTGCTGGAGGAGCCAGCCGACGGTGGTGAGATTACACTCGATGGCAGCACCGTATCTTTTGAGATCGGGCCGTTCGAGATCGTGACGCTGCTGATCGAGCGCTAGCGCGAAACCTGGTGACAATCCGGATCGGGGCGACGCGCTCCGGTTCGGATTGCCTTCCTGTTGGGAACCCCGATGCCCTCCCCGACCGATTCCAGCTGCATCTTCTGCCGGATCATCGCCGGCGACGCCGACCGCGAGAACGTCTTCTGGGAGGATGACGTCGCTGTCGGTGTGCTGGACCACCGCCCGCTCAAGCCGGGTCACGCCTTGCTGATCCCGAAGGCGCACTACGTCACGCTCAAGGACATGCCGGCGGATGTGATCGGCCCGCTGTTCGAGCGCGCGGCAGCGCTCAACCGCGCCGTCGAGGTCGCCTTCGACGCCGACGGCTCCTTCAGCGGGTACAACACGCACGTGAGCCAGAGCGTGGACCACTTCCATCTCCACGTCGTGCCGCGAACGTTCGGCGACAAGTTGTTCTCCGGCGGCAAGTGGGTACGCATCCCGATTCGCGACCCGAAGGCACAGCTCTCCCGGCGCGATGCGCTCGGCGCCGCCATGCGCGAGGCGATGCAGCACAGGGTGACATCATGAGGGACCCCATCGACCGGCTGCGCCCCTCGCTGACACCGCACTGGATCGAGCCCGAATCGATACCGGGCGACGCCGACCTTGCGGCGCTCCACGCAAGCCCGCTGCTGGCGCGCATCCTGTGGCAGCGCGGCATTCGGGATGCTGAAACGGCCCGGCAGTTCACCAGCACCACCTCGGCTGCAGCACCCTCGCCGTGGGAGCTGCCCAACATGGAGGCAGCCGCGGAGCGCGTGACACGGGCGCTGGACAGCGACGAGAAGGTCGCCATCTTCGGCGACTACGACGCCGATGGTGTCACCTCGGCGGCGCTGCTCACGCGGGCGCTGCAACCACACCTCGGTGAGGACCGCATCCTCACCCTGCTGCCCGAGCGATCGGACGGGTATGGCGTCAGCCTGCGCGGCGTCGGCGAGGCGGCACGCTGGGGCGCGACGCTGCTGATCACCGTCGACTGCGGCAGCTCCGACCACAAGGCGATCCACGCCGCGCGAGAGGCCGGCATGGACGTCGTCGTGCTGGACCATCACCGCATCAACGGTGAGCCCCCGGAAGGCGCGATCGTCGTCTCGCCGCAGCTCGGCGGCGACGAGCGATATCAGGACCTCACGGGCGTCGGCGTCGCGTGGCTGCTCGTCTCGGCGCTCGCGCAGGACGGCGTCACCATCGCCGACCCGCCTGCCCGCACCGAGCGAGCATTTCTCGATCTCGTCGCGATCGGCACGGTCGCGGACGTCTCCTCGCTGATCGGCATCAACCGCAGCATCGTGCGGGATGGCATCGCCGTGCTGCGTCGCTCGATCCGGCCCGGTCTCCGCGCGATGGCGCGGGTCGCCGAGCGCGACCTGCGTGGCCTCACCGCCGCCGACATTGCCTTCTCGATCGCACCTCGCCTCAACGCTGCCGGCCGGCTCCAGAGCCCGCGGCTCGCCTACGACCTCCTGATGGAGGACGACCCGGCACAGGCCGAGCGGCTTGCGCTCGAGATCGAGCGCGTCAACCGCCAGCGGAAGTCGCTCGCCGCCTCGATCCAGCAGAAGGCGGTCGAGCAGATTCTCACCAACCCGGACTGGGAGGACTGGCCGGTGCTGATCGCCAGCGGGTCCGACTGGCCCGCCGGCATGGTCGGGACTATCGCGTCAAAGATCACCGAGGCATCCGGCCGGCCATCGATCCTGTTCGAAGCCTGCGACGATGGCGTGCTCAAGGGCTCGGCGCGTTCCATCCCCGGCGTCAACATCGGCGCGATGCTCAACGAGCTGGACCACATGCTCGTCCGCCACGGCGGCCACAGCGGCGCGGCCGGGATCAGCGTCCGCCGGGACAGACTCGACGAGTTCGCCGAGGAGCTGGCCGTGCTCGTGCTCGGCACCGAGGCGGAAATCCCGGCGCCGCAGCTGCTGCCGATCGACGCCGACCTCAACCCGGAGGACATCTCGCAGGAGACCGCGATCGCGCTCGGTGACCTCGAGCCGTGCGGGCGGGACAACGATATCCCGAACCTCCGCATCGCCGGCGCGCGCGTCGCCGAGTACACCACCATGGGCAACGGCGGCGATCACCTCAAGCTCCGCGCGCGGCACGGCGACCGCGAGATCGAGTGCGTCTTCTGGAACGCCGCGCACCGCAGCGGCGAGCTGATGCGCGCCGATACCGTCGACCTCGTCGGCTCCCTCGGGATCAACACCTGGCGCGACCGCTCACGGTTGCAGTTCGACCTGAAGGACTTCAAGGCACACCCATGACACACGCAGAGATCGCAACGGACGTCCTCGTCGTCGGCGCGGGGCTCGGCGGGGTGGCAGCGGCGCTGTCGGCAGCCGAGCACGGCTATCACGTGATCCTCACCGAGCCGACGCGCTGGGTCGGCGGGCAGTCGACCTCGCAGGCCGTGCCGCCGGACGAGCATCCCTGGATCGAGGACCATCCAGGGAGCGCTTCCTACGCTCGGTACCGTCGCATGGTGCGGGACACCTACCGTCACGCCTACCCGATCACCGATGATGCGCGGGCGATCCCACATCTCAATCCGGGGCTCGGGCTGGTCAGCGGCATCTGCCACGAGCCACGCGTCTCGCTCGCCGTGCTGGAGGCGATGCTGCTGCCATGGCAGTCGAGCCGGCGCATCCAGGTGATGCTGGAGTGGTCGCCCGTGGCGGTCGAGACCAGCGGCGACCGTATCGAGGCGGTAACATTCGCGGACGTTAACGGCGACCAGGCGACCGTCGCGGCGGCCATGGTGATCGACGCCAGCGAGATGGGTGACCTGCTGGAGCTCGGTGACGTCGAGCACATCATCGGCTCCGAAAGCCAGGCGCAGACCGGCGAGCCGAACGCGCTGGCTGGCGAGCCGGACCCGCTCGACCAGCAGGCGATCACCTGGTGCTTCGCGATCGACTGGAGCCCGGGTACCGAGAACATCATCGAGCGGCCCGACAGCTACCTGCACTGGCGATCCTTCGAGCCGGATTTCTGGCCAGGGCCGCTGCTCGGCTGGGAAGACGTCCACCCGGAGACGCTGGAGACGCGATATCTGCCGCTGTTCGGCCCCGAAGGCAGCTGGGACCTCTGGCACTACCGGCGCATCGTCGCGAGGGAGCAGTTCGCGCCAGGCACCTTCGACTCCGACATCATCGCTGTGAACTGGCCGATGCAGGACTACTTCGAGGGACCGGTGATCGGCGTCGATGACGACACCGCCGACCAGCGCTTCTTCGACTGCCGACAGCTCAGCCTGTCGCTGCTCCACTGGATTCAGACCGAGGCGCCACGCCACGACGGTGGCTATGGCTACCCGGAGGTTCGTCTCCGCTCCGACATCACCGGCAACGGCCCGGACGGGCTCGCGCTGGCGCCATACATCCGCGAGGCGCGGCGCATCGCGGCGGAATACACGATCACGGAGCAGGATGTCGGGGTCGAGGCGCGCGCCGGGCACGACCGTGCCGCCAGCTACCACGACTCCGTGGGAATCGGCTCGTACCGCATCGACCTCCACCCGTCCACCGGGCAGCGGACCTATGTCGACGTCTCCAGCTACCCGTTCGAGCTCCCGCTCGGCGCGCTGATCCCGCAACGAGTCACCAATCTCCTGCCGGCCTGCAAGAACATCGGCACGACCCATATCACCAACGGGTGCTACCGCCTTCACCCCGTCGAGTGGCTGATCGGCGACGTCGCCGGAACACTCGCCGCCGCGTCGCTGGATCAGGACGTTTCGCCGTCCGCGATTCGCAACGATGACCGGCGCCTGGGTGACCTCCAGCGACATCTCGTCGATGATCGCGGGGTCGAGCTCCACTGGCCCGACGACATCGCGACCAAAACGCGATAGGCTGCAATCCACGATTGGAGATTCGACTCGTACGGGCGGCCCTCTGTGGCCGCCCGGCCGCCGTAAGGCGGCAAAGTTGACGGCATCGCGACAGATGTGGTCGCTACGCGACCACCGGGCTGGGACTGAGCCCAGCCCCTACAAGATGGCGCTTATCTGCACGGAGGTCCCATGCCCAGCCCGAAGAACGTCCTGCTGATCACCAGCGACCAGCAGCACTGGACCACGCTCGGCTCGCTGAACCCGAAGATCAGCACGCCCAACCTTGACCGTCTCACCGCCGAAGGCACCCGCTACGACCGCGCCTATGTCCCCTCCCCCGTCTGCACGCCGACACGGGCGTCGATCGTCACCGGCCAGTACCCCGCCTGGCACGGTGCGTGGACCATCGGCGTCAAGCTCGCCGAGGACATCCCAACGGTCGGTGAGACGTTCTCGAAACACGGCTACCACACCTCGCTGATCGGCAAGGCGCACTTCCAGCCGCTGAAGTCACTGCCGGAGCAGACGTCGCTGGAAGCGCAGCCGACGCTCAAGGACCTTGACTTCTGGGAGGACTTCACCGGCCCGTGGTACGGCTTCGACCACATCGAGATCGCCCGCAACCACGCCGATGAGTCGCACGTTGGCCAGCACTACGGCCTCTGGATGCGCGACAAGGGCGTGCCCGACTACGAGCGATACTTCACCTCGCTCGACGCGCAGTACCGCCCCGGACGCGAGCAACCAGAGGGAAGTTGGCCAATTCCCCAGGAGCTGCACTACACCACGTGGACAGGCGAGCGAACCATCGCAGCGATCGAGCGAGATGTCGCCGGCGGCACACCGTTCTTCATCTGGTCGTCATTCCATGATCCCCACCCGCCCTACCTCGTGCCGGAGCCGTGGGCGTCGATGTACGACCCGGCGGACATGGAGCCGGGCACGCTCGACCCCGCCGAGCTCGAGCACATGGTGACGTGGACGCGGATGACGCAGGAGGAAACGCCGGATTACGCGCATCTCAAGGAGTCCGGGTTCGGCAACCACGGCTTCTCCAGCCACCTCATGCCGGAGGACGAGCTGCGCCGCCGCATGGCGATCTACTACGGCATGGTCAGCTTCATGGACGACCAGATCGGCTGCATCCTCGACGCACTCGACCGGCTGGGCATCGCCGACGACACCGTGGTGGTCTTCACCAGCGACCACGGCCACTACCTCGGTCAACACGGGCTCACGGCCAAGGGACCGTTCCACTACGAGGACGGCATCCGCGTGCCGTTCGTTGTCCGGTATCCGGGTCAGAAGAACGCAGGCGCGACGAGCAACGCAATCCAGAGTGTCGTCGACCTGCCGCAGACCTTTCTCGACATCTGCGGCATCCCGGCGCCGGGAACGATGCAGGGCGTCTCGCAGAAGGCGGTCTGGCTTGGCGAGGCAAAGTCCGCACGGAGCTGGGCGATCTGCGAGAACCGTCACCAGCCGACGGCGGTGCACCTGCGCACCTTCGTCACCGAGCGCTACAAGATGACGGTTTACCGAGGGCTGGACGAGGGCGAGCTCTACGACCTGCGGGAGGACCCGGAAGAGCGCCGCAACCGGTGGCACGACCCGGACTACGGGGACGTGAGGCTGGCGGTCTACACCGACTGGATCCAGGCCGAGATGGAGCGCGAGCCGACCCGCTACGCCCGCATCGCGGGGGCGTAGATACATGCATCTGGCATGGTGACATCCGTTCCCTCCTGGCCAAGATTCCAACATGGAACGGGCCCTGCAAGCCCACTTCGGCGACTCCAGTGCATCAACGCTTTTGCAGACACAACGACCGCCCGGAGGTACGCTCCGGGCGGTCGTTGTTTCGCGTCGATTGTCGGGATCGACTATCCCTTGACGGCGCCTGCGGTGAGACCGGAGACGATCCGGCGCTGAACCGCGAGCACGCCGATCAGGAGCGGCAGCGTCACGATCACGGCCGCCGCCATCTTCTTGGCGAAGGGTTGCTCGAACTGCTGGTTGCCGGTGAAGGTCGCGATCGCCACCTGCACCGTCCGCGCGTCGTCGTTGAGCGTAAAGGTCAGTGCGAACAGGAACTCGGACCACGCGCCGATGAATGCCAGCAGGCCGGTTGTCACCAGCCCCGGGATCGCCATCGGCAGCAGCACGTCCCACAGCGCTCGCATCGGCGACGCGCCATCGACCAGCGCTGCCTGCTCCAGCTCCGGCGGCATCGCACGGAAGAAGTTCGTCAGCACCCACACCGTGAACGGCAGACTGAAGGTGAGGTAGACGATGATCAGGCCATGCAGCGTGTTGAACAGATCGAACCGCTGCATGAACTGGAAGAGCGAGCCGACGATCGCGATCGCCGGGAACATCGTCATCGAGAGAATCAGGTAGAGCACCGGCGTGCGACCGCGGAAGCGCAGCCGGCCCATCGCGTAGGCGGCCAGCGTGCCGAAGAGCAGCGCCAGGATCACGGTGCCGAACGAGACGATCGTCGAGTTCAGCAGCGCCTTCATGAAGCCGCCGTTGTTGAACACGTCCTTGTAATGCTCGAACGTCAGCGCGACCGGCCAGTAGTGGACCGGGTAGATGTACAGATCGGTATCCGGTGTGAGCGACGTCACGACCGCCCAGTAGAACGGGAACAGCGTGTAGATGAGGATGAACACGATCAGCAGCCAGAAGAGCGTCCGCTTCACGACCGTTGCCGCCGTGAACTTCGATCGGCGCCGATACTTGCTGCGAATCCTGTCGAGCTCCTCCGCGGAGGTGCGAATGTGACTGGGTTGGGTGGCGGGAAGTGCCATCTTACGCGTCCTCCACCTTGATGAGCCGGGTGTAGATCACGGCGAGGATACCGACACACAGGAAGATGATCACCGCCGGTGCAGACCCCTCCCCGATGCGCTGGGAGCCGATCAGCATCTGCTGGGTGTACACCGCCACCGACATCGAGTCGGTCGCGTATCCGTTCAGCACGTAGATCATGTCGAACACGCGGAAGGCGTCCAGCGTGCGGAAGATCAGCGCAACCAGCAGCGCCGGCTTGAGCAGCGGCAGCGTCATGTGGAAGTACTGCTGGATCTTGCTCGCGCCGTCCACATAGGCGGCCTCGTAGACATCCGAGGGAATCACCTGCAGACCCGCCAATAACAGCAATGCCATGAACGGGGTCGTCTTCCAGACATCGACCGCAATCACCGCGCCGAGGGCTGTCCCCGGATCAGTGGTCCATGAGAAGAACCGCCCCTTGTCCATCAGTCCGAGCTGCTTGAGGACGGAGTTGATCACGCCGTAGCGGTCATTGAACATCCACTGCCACAGCAGCGAGGAGACGACCGTCGGGATCGCCCAGGGCACCAGCATCGACGTGCGCACGATGCCGCGTCCACGGAAGTTGGAGTGGATGACGAGCGCGACAATCATGCCGAGCAGCGTCTCCAGCACGACCGACGAGACGGTGAAGACGACGGTGTTCTGCATCGCGTGCCAGAACTTGTCGTCCTGAAGCGTGTCGGTGTAGTTCTGCCACCCCACGTATCGCGGCTCGCGCGGGCTGGCGAGTCGGGTGTTGGTGAAGCTCAGGCGAAAGGTTTCGAAGAGCGGGTAGAGCGCGACCACTCCAACCACGGCGATGCACGGCAGGACCAGCAGCCACCCCAGGCGTTCCTGTTGTCTCGCCAGCGTGCCGCGATCGCGATACGCGCCACCGCGACGTACGGTCGACTCTTCTGCTTCCGCCGCTGCCGGGAGTTGCGCGGCTTGCTGATCGGACATCGCAGTTTCCCCCAAGGGTAGGTGCTGCTCGGGATGGGGATGCCGGGTGGGAGCGTTGCTCCCACCCGGCAGAACCGCCTCACATCGTCGTCAGGTGGTCCCGAGATCGTTCCCGGACCTACAACTCGCTCATGATGTCCTCGAGCTCCGACGCCATGTCCTCGACGGTCGAGGCGGCATCGGCGCCGGAGAGGATCTGGTTCACGGCGGTGAAGTAGGCAATCGAGACGTCGTTGTACAGGTCCGCAGACACCGTCGACGGGCGCGGCACCGCGCCGCCGTTGAAGACGTCGAACATCGACTCGTAGTACGGCTGCGCCGCGAGAACATCCTCGTCCTCGTAGAGGGAGCCGATCGTCGGCAGGTTCGCCCGCTCGATCGCGCGCGACTTCTGGATCGGCGAGCTGGCCCAGTACTTGGCGAACTCCTTCGCCGCGTCCTGGTTCTGCGAGTACTTCGAGACGAAGACCTGCCAGCCACCGAGCGTCGCCGCGTGCTGGCCGCCGTCGCCGGCCGGCAGCACGCCAACCGTGAACTTGTCCTTGATCGCGGAGCCCTCTTCCTGACCGTTGGCGTAGGCGTACGGCCAGTTGCGCATGAAGGCGGAGTTGCCGCCCTGCCACACGCCGCGGGCGTCCTCTTCCATGTAGCCGGTCACGGCCTCAGGGGAGATGCCGCCGACCCACGCGGCCGCCCGCTCGAACGCGGCAATCGCTTCCGGGTTGTTGACCGTCACCTCGCCGGAGTCCGGGTCGATGATCTGACCGCCGTCCTGCGAGTACTGCCACTCGAGCGCGTCACAGGTGAGACCCTCGTAGGCGTTGCCCTGCCAGACGAAGCCGGTGAACGCCTGGCTGGTGGCGATCTCGCCCTCGGTGATCTTCTGGGCCATCTCCTCGAGCTCGTCCCAGGTCTCGGGCGGGGCGTCGTAGCCGTACTTCTCGAGCAGGTCGGTGCGCGAGTAGAGGATGCCGGCGTCGGTGAACACCGGGATGCCGACGAGCGTGTCCTGCACCGTGTTGTTCGCGACGATCCGCTCGAAGAAGTCGCCCTCGGGCATGGAGTCGCTCAGGTCAACGGCGTGGGAGTAGAGGATACCGGGCCAGATCACGTCGATCTGCGCAACGTCGATGTCGCCCGACTGCGCGGCAAACGTTTGCAGGTAAAACTGCAGGCGGTCCGTGGTGGACTCGGCGCCCTTGACCAGCGTCGCCTCGGCGCCCGTGATCTCGTTGAAGCGGGCGATCAGGGCTTCCTCGTACGGGGTGCCCGGACCGTCGGAACCGCCGACCCAGTTGAACTTCACGCCCTTGAAGTCGCTCGTGTTGAGCTCGACCTCGGCGAGAATGTCATCGGCGCTGGGAATCGACCAGCCCGGCGTGGCCTCCGCGGACGGGGTGCCCTGGGCGCCAACCGACTCAGCACGGAGGATGGTCCCCATCATCGCGGCGCTGAGACCGAGCGCGGAGCCCCGCCTCATGATCTCGCGGCGCGAGAGACGGCCGTGCAGCGCGTCTCGGTAGAGGTTGTTCACCGGATTCGGATTGTATCGAAAACCCTTCACGGATTCCTCCTGTTGTACATGAATCGACTTGCCACCGCTGTATCCAGCGGGCCCGCTTCCACAGACGTACTGAGAACCGCGAGGCACTGCGCCTGCCATGTATCTATTGCGGCAGAGAGCCCTGCCTGCGCGTCTCGTCAATGAACCAGGTACGCCTTTTCTACCCTTTGAGAAGCGCAACCGTCAAGTGCGCCTGCACAACCGCGCCTATATCGGGCCATGTTTTGCACAGGTTTTGTCCGCCCGCCACGAACCTGCATGATGTGCGGGCGTCGCGCAGAGAGAAACCCCGCCCTGGCAGGTGCCGGGGCGGGGTTGGTCGTGACAGGCAATGACCTAGCCGTTCTTCAGCGCGTCGATCTCCTCCTGATATTTGTCCAGCGTCTCCGCGACATCGTTGCCGTTGGTGACGATGTCGTTGAACGCGTTCGTCAGGATGTTCTCGACATCGGTCCAGTAGGTCACGTTCGGGCGCGGCTTGGTCAGCTTGAGCGCCTCGGTGACCGTCTCGAAGTACGGCTGCTGCCAGTCCTCAACCGCGCCGAGCGCATCGCTGCGCATCGCCGGCCAACCGTTCTGCGCCGTCAGCTTCTGCTGGACATCGAGCGACATCCAGAACCGGGCGAAGTCGAGCGCCATGTCGCGGTTCTCGGTACCCTTGGCGATACCGAGCACGTCACCACCGAGCACGAGCGCGTTGCCTTCCGGCCCCTCCCAACCTGCGTAGGTGAGCACCTCGGTCTTGCCGCCGTCCTTGACGATGACGTTGACGCCGAACGGCCAGTTCTGCGCCAGCACCACGCTCTCGTTGAGGATGTACGTGTTGGTGGTGTCGAACGTCGCCGTCGGGTACTGCGGCGTCAGGTACGGCTTCAGATCCTGCATGAACTGGAAGGCCTGCTGTCCGGCCTCGGTGTTGATCTCGAGCGGATCACCACCGGCCTGCCAGAGGAACTGCGTGACGGTCACGCCGACCGCGCCGCCAGCCTCACCCTGGATCGACACCTGGCCGACCCCGGCCTTGTCCTTGATTGTCTCGCCAGCCGACATGAGGTCGTCCCATGTCTTCGGCGGCTCGACACCGAAGTCCTCGAACTTCTTCGAGTTGTAGTAGGTGATCTGGACGTTCGGACGCGCCGGCAGGAAGTAGTACGTGTCGTTGAACTTGAGTACCTCCTTCAGCGCTTCGATCGTCTCCGCGGGCATCACATCCTCTGCCTCGGGAATTTCCTCCACCAGATCGCGGTCCACCAGCGGGGCGAGGGAGTTGTTGTCCTGCGCCAGGAGGTCGACCTGGATGTTGCCGGAGTCGACCTGTGCCTCGAGCGTGCGGACGACGTCCTCGGACTCGATGTTCACCACCTCGATGTCACCACCGGTGGCGTCCTTGAACCCCTCGACGACGACGTCGCGAAACACCTGGGCCTCGGACTCCGCCATCGCGATCGAGACGCGAAGCGTCGTTCCGTCGTACGAGCCGAGCTGCGGAGCCTCACCCGCCGCGGGCGAGGCATCCTGGGCGATCGCGCCTCGGGCGCCGAGCGCTGAGCTGAGCACCGGAATGCTGATGCCCAGCATGCCGGCGCGTCGAATCAGGGCGCGTCGGTCCATGGCGCCGCCCAGGTGCTCGTCGACGAGCTGCTGTGCCACACCGTGCTGCCAGTTGTTGGTCCTGCGTTGCATAGATCCTCCTTGGATGAATACGTTTCGGGTCGCCATCTGACGCCCCGCAACCATCATGCCGCGATCATCCCTTGACCGCGCCGCTCATGTACCCGCTCTTGATCCAGCGCTGGAGGAAGAGGGTCACGATGACGACGGGGACAGTCAGAATGACCGAGTAGGTTGCCACATCGGTAACGTTGCCGCGGTTCGCATAGTAGTAGACCTCAAGCGGCAGCGTGCGTTCCGTCAGGAACAGGTAGATCGCGTAGAGCAGATCGTTCCAGGAGTCGAGCCAGGCGAAGATCGCGGCGACCGCGATCCCCGGCGCCGCCAGCGGGAAGACCACGCGGATCAGTGTCTTGATCTTGCCGGCGCCATCGACGGCGCTGGACTCCTCGAGATCGAACGGGATCGACTCGAAGGTGCCGACGAGAATCCACGTCACCAGCGGCAGCGCGCGGATCAGGTGTGCCAGCGTCAGCCCAAGGTTGGTGTCGTTGATCCCCCAGCTGAAGAAGTTGGAGGCGATTGGCGTCGCGATGATCACCTCCGGGAACATGCGTGTGAACAGCACGCTCAGGATCACCAGGTAGCGGACACCTCGGGGCAGCCGTGAGATCACATACGCCGCCGGCGCGGCCAGCAGGATCGCGACGATCGCCGTCGCGGTGGCCACCAGCAAGCTGTGCAGCATCGGGCTGCGCAGCTGCTCCCAGTTCAGGAGGCGCCGCCAGTTCTCCAGCGTTGGGTCGTGAATCAGGTAAGACGGCCTGGGTGCCGTCGCCTGGGCCAGGTCGCTGAGCGAGACCTTGATCAGGACATAGATCGGCGTGAGCAGGACGATGGAAACCAGGATCGCCAGGGCCCAGAAACCGACGTCTCCCCACGGGAACCCCTTGCCCGGTCTCTTGTAGGTCGTATCGTTCGGTGCCTGTGTTGCGCTCATTCGTCCGCTCCTGCGCGTCGCTCGACGAGGAAGATGTAGGCAATCACGAAGACCACGATCATCAACAGCAGGATCACCGCCGCGGCCGCCGCGGTATTGGTGTTGCCGGCACGGTAGTCGGTGTAGACGAAGGAGCTCATCACCGGGATCGCCTCGCCGGCGAGCACCATCGCGATGTCGAAAATGCGGAAGGCATCGATCGCGCGGAGAATCAGCGCCATTGTGATCGATGGCATCAGCAGCGGGATGGTCATGTGCCAGAACTTCTGCCAGCCACCAGCGCCATCGACCCCTGCCGCCTCGTAGACGTCACCGGGGATCGCCTCGAGCCCGGCGAGCAGGATGAGCACGACGAGCGGGATCGTTTTCCAGAGGTCAGCCAGAGCGATCACGAACATGCCGCGAATGCCGCTCTGCTGCCAGTAGATGGGAACATCAATGATGCCGAGGTCGAGCAGGAACTCGTTCAGGTAGCCGTTGAAGCCGACGAAGTAGATCATCGCCGCGCCGGAGACCAGCGTGGGCACGCCGAGCGGCAGCAACACAACCGACCGGAAAATCCCGCGCCCGCTGAACGCTCGCGAGAGCATCAGCGCGATCACCATGCCGACCACCATCTCCATGGTCACACCCATGAGCGTGATGCCCAGGGTGTTGGTGAAGGCGTCACCGAATGAGCTGCGGTTGACGATGTCGCGGTAGTTGCCCAGCGTGAACGAGTGGGTGCCCTTCTCGACGAAGCTGAAGTAGATCGACTGCGCCACCGGCACGAACATGAAGAACAGGATGTAGAGGAACAATGGCGCCGCCATGGCGATCTCGAGCCCGTGTTTCCTCAACCACGCCATGGCGCCTTTTCTTGGGCGATAGTCCTGTCCGATCGACTCGACCGGGAGGGCTCCCGCCTGGCCGGAGCTGCCGTCTGCCATCGTGTACTCCTCACCTCGCCGCCGATGTCCGGTCGCGGTCTTCGCGCGGCGAGCCTTCCCGCGCTGGCGAGGTCGCCAAGCCGGCGGCTCGCCCGAACACCGCTTCCTTGCCGAACATCGACTCACATGACCTGTCAGGTCTCTCCATATTCCGTCGAGTGCAGCACGTGCAAGAATGGGACCAGCAAACGACAAACCCCGTCACAGATGCGGCGCAACGTGCATCTGTGACGGGGTTTATGAAGTTGTGGCGGGCTCCATTGGGTCAGCGGGCGGCGCCTTCGTGGGCCGCGGCCTCGTGATCCGGCACCTCGAACCGGCCCGACGTCCGTGTCAGGCGGATGCGATACACGACCGACGCCGGCGTCACGCTCGCCACGCCATTCGACGGCGCGACGATCCGGATGGCGCGGTCCCGCTCGACCGGGTCGGTGATCTCCTCGAACTCGCCATCCGCCACGACGGAGCGCCAGCGATCCTCGGCGATCGCCTCATCCACCTCGAATGCCACGGCCGGCTGCTCGCGCATGATGTCCAGCTTGCGGCCAGGCCCGCTGATCGAATAGACGGCCTCGCCGTCATACCCGAACGGAATCGGCACCAGGTAGGGCCGCCCGCCGTCATGCGCGCAACAGGCGATGCGTCCGACGAGCGCCGAGCGCAACAGCGCGTCAATCCCGTCCTCGCCGAGGACAAAGATCTTTCCCATGTATCGTTTCCACCCCATCTCGCGGGCCGGCACCGCCGGCCGCCTCGGTCAGGTCCCTGCGCCGCTCGGCGCGGCTCCTACTGGTAAATGATAAGGTCGGGCACCGGCTTCAGGTCGAGAATCTCTTCGGGCGTCATCAGCGGCACGTCCTGCTGGTAGAAGAGCTTCATGCCGTGGAACTCGATCGGCTGCTGGCCGATAACCACGTCGTAGGTCGCCTTCTTCTCTGCTGGCGTGCCCCATCCGTCCGCATCGATCACCAGCTGGACGCCGGCGATCGGTGTGACCTTGTCCTTGTTTTCGATCATCGTGTAGTGGAACTGGTGCACGATCAGCACCTTCGGCGGCAGACCCGCCTGGGTGGCGAGATCGACCAGATATGTCTGGGCCAGTGCGATGTCGCTCGCATCGATCTGTCCGATGTGCTCGCCGGGCACCTCACCCTCGCGCATCGCGAACTCCGGATCGAGCGCGAGATGCACGAACGGCTTCTCCAGCCACGGCCGGAGCCCCTCGATCTCTGCCTGCACCGTGCGCCGGCCAATCTGCACGTCGAGGAACAGCAGGATGTCATTCGCCTCGGCAAACGCGGCGTACTCATCGAGCGTCTCGCTCGGCGTGTCAAGCAGGTAGCTGCCGTCCGCCTGCGGGTCCGCCTGGGCAACCGACGCGATCACCTCCATGCCGATCAGCACCGGCCGCGACGGATCGGCCGCCTCGTACTCCGCCGCCTGCTCGCGCATTTTCACCAGGACCGTCTCCATGTCGTACTCGCCGAGCACGCCCATGTTCTTGTCTCCCGGGAAGCCGTAGAACGTCAGGATCCGGTTCGCGGGGAGCAGTCCGTCCGGTGTGAGCGTCTCCGAGGTCGGCGCCTGGTCGACCCCGAGCTGGAGCTGCGGCGGTGTTGATTGCAGCGACGCGGTCGTGTCTGCCTCCTCGGCAACATCGAGCGAGTCCGTCGAGATCGACGCCGAGGACGAGGTTACCTCCTGCTGCTCCCAGTCGATCACCGGCGTGGGTGTCGCGCCCTGGCGCATCGCCGCCAGCTCGTCGAGATGCGCCTGACCCCGCGGACCGGCGAACCAGAGCGATCCGATCACGAGGATGAGCACTACCCAGATCGAGAGCGAGCGCTCGCTGGGCAGCCGCCTCGCGATGGCCAGGATGACGTGACGAATGGTGTCGGAGAAGAGTCGTGGTGGATCCGGCTCTTGCGGGGGTGCCGTCGTCCACTCGCTCGAAAAGGGTTTGGGCCGTCCGGCCATGCAAACCTCCAGCCGACGCCGACCCGGCACGAACGGTGCCGCGCGTCGATCAACTTTTCGCTACGGGACACTGACGACGACCGCCCAGTCAGGACGCGACCGTCGTCATAATCCCCCAATGGTACGTCATTCGCGGCCATGCAGGAAAACGCGAGGTGTGTCGCGAGCAAGGCAGGAGGCCACCGACGAAACGACGGGCGTCCAAATGGGACGCCCGTCGCTCAGTGGCTCAAGCTGTTGGGCCGATCAGTAGTGCGTGTACACCGGAGTGCCGAGCTCGCAGAAGTTCCAGAGGTACTCGGAGTCCTCAAGCAACAGGTTGAGGCAGCCGTGACTGCCCGGTCGACCGATGGTCTCCGGAGTCTTCCACCACGCAAAATGCAGCGCGTGCCCGACATCCGTGAAGTACTGCGTGTAGAGCACGTTCTCGAGCTTGAAGAACTCCTCCGCGCCGATGGAGCCGCTCTCCATCGTCTCGTTGGCGATCCGGTTGTTTACCGCGAAGAACCCAACGGGCGTCTCCCAGCCCGGCTTGCCGCTGGTGGTCACGATGACGCGCACCGGCGTGCGCCCCTCGTAGGCGACGACAAGCTGCTGCGTCAGGTTGCAGTCCACCCAGCGGCCCGACGTCGGCGCGTCCGAGGGTACCGGCGTCGGCTCGACCGGTCCGGCCCGCCCGACGTTACGCTCGAACATGTAGCTGCCGTCCTGCAGCCGTGCCCAGGTGTCGGAGCCGCCGTCGATGCGCTCCCCCTTCACCCAATCCACCACGGTGACTGCATCGCCGTACGGAATGGTGCTCAGGATACGGCCGTCGGTCGAGGGGTCGCTGCGAAGGTTCGTCTCCGCCAGCGCGGCGCCCTGCCAAACGCTGGTGTCCCACTCGCCGCCGACCGCGACCGTCGGCAGCTGCTCCCGTGCCTTGAGGTAATCCGCCGAGACATAGCCCGAGTAGCCGTCGGCATATCCCGGGATCCAGTCACCCGACGCGCCGGTGACGGCGATGAACTCCGCGTTGTCGTCCAGCACGGCGATCACCTCCGCGTCCATCGACGGCGAGGAGCGAAGCCGCAGCCCGTCGCTGGCGCTGACGAGGGTCGATGTGCCGAGCGTCGGCGGCGCCGGCAGGAACGCCGGGTCGTTCTGGAGCCCAAGGTCCTCGACGATGCTGCGACCGACGGGCGACGCGCTCACCTTGCCGTTGCTGTCCGCGTCCAGCACGGCATGCGCGAACACCTGCCGGGTGACGTTGTCGGCGCGGAACGGCTCCGAGCGCGGCAGCCCGTACAGCAACGCACCGCCACCGCTGGTCCACTGCGTGGCGATCGCGCCGGAGACGGTGTGTCCGGTGTCCGGAAAGAACTGACAATCGCTCAAGCCAGAGGCGCACCCGCTCACCGCCGTGCGTGCCGACGCCGGCGCGAGGCTGTTGATCGTGGCGTCGCCGAGTGGCAACCCCTGTGTGACCCACTGCCCGTTCGCATCGGGTGCGTTGACGAGCACGATGCCCTCGAAGTACTGCTCGACGCCGCCGGTGTCCGGGTTGAACCGCTCCTCCGAGAGCGGGTAGCCGACCACCTCGACCCCGCCGGCCTGGCGCCAAACCTCAAGGAAGGGATCGTCGATGTTGTGGCCGGTCTCGGCGTAGTACTCACCCGCCTGCTGCTGCGCGATCTGCTCGATCTGCCCCGAAGGCTGCCCCTCCGGCCCGATCGGCTGCGTCTCCGGCGCGGTGTCCGTGGGGGTCTGGCTCTCGCCCGGCTCGATCGGCTCGATCACCGGTGGCTGCTCCTGGGCGGCAATCGGCGATGCCAGCCCGGCAAGACCTAGCGCCGCGGTGCCCGTCACAAGGCGCCGCCGCGTGAGGCGGTGGGGATTCGGTTTCCTCATCAAGAGTCCTCCATCAATTCATCACAACGCGGCGAAGGTCCTTCATCGAGCGTGTTGGCCGCGTCGTCCGTACAATAATGTCAAACTCGCGCGAATTTGTCTCTTGACGTCCGGCCGACACGGCCGCACCGTGACAGTGCCGCCATTCCAGGCGGCCAGCCACTACCTTTGCTTACGCACAAGCGCACAGAAAGGTGTCTCCCCCTCATGCCAGATCACGCGACCATGAATCGCGACGCCGTGCGGATCGGCGCGGTGCTGCCGCAGATCGAGCTACCGGCTGACCCCGCAGCAGCTCGTCGCTATGCCGAGCATCTCGAGCGCGGCGGCTACGACCATCTGCTCGCCTACGACCACGTCCTCGGCGCGGACACCAGTGTGCGCCCGGGCTGGTCCGGTGCCTATTCCAGCGTTGACCCGTTTCTCGAAGTCCTCAGCTTCTTCTCGTGGGTTGCCGGGTTCACCAGCCGGCTGGAGCTTGCCACCGGCGTGCTGATCCTGCCGCAGCGCCAGACCGCCCTCGTCGCCAAGCAGGCGGCAACCCTCGACCTCCTCTCCCAGGGCAGACTGCGGCTCGGCGTCGGCATCGGCTGGAACAAGGTGGAGTACGACGGGCTCAACGAGGACTTCCATACCCGTGGCAAGCGCATGGAGGAGCAGATCGAGGTGATGCGGGCGCTCTGGCAGGAGCCGACGATCACCTTCGACGGGACATGGCATCACATCGACCATGCAGGCATCCTGCCACTGCCAGTGCAGCGACCGATCCCAGTGTGGATTGGCGGCAGCGCCGAGGTCGCGATCCGGCGTGCGGCCCGTATCGCCGACGGCTTCTTCCCGCAGGGCGTCCCGGGCGAAAAGATGGACCGCATGATGGAGATCCTGTTCGACGAGCTCGACCGTGCCGGCCGCGATCGCTCCACGTTCGGCATCGAGGCGCGCATCACCGTGTCGAGCGGCACGCCGGACGAGTGGCGAGCGCAGGCGGCGAGATGGCAGAACTTCGGCGTCTCCCACATCTCGCTCAACACCATGAAGGGCGGGTACAGTGACATCGAGCAGCATTTGGAGGCGCTCGATCGCGGCCGCGAGGCCATTCGTCAGGAGATCGGCTGATGAGCACGCGTGTCAGGAATGACGACCTGCCGGTGGAGCGCAGCCCGAGCGGTCTCGCCATCCGGCACCTGGTGTCGGGCACCACCGGGTCGACCGAGCTGTACGCCGGGCAGCTGTGGCTTGAGCCAAGCGAGCGCTTGATGCTGCACACGCACCCCGTCGAGGAGGTTCTGCTCTTCACGGGAGGGACCGGCGAGGTGTCGCTCAGCGGGAAGACGTGCCCTATCGAGGCTGGCGTCACCGTCCACATTCCGGCGGGCGAGGTTCACGGCATACACAACACCGGCGGCGACCGCCTGCAGCTCTTCTTCATCTTCCCCGGCAACACCTTCGCGCAGACGGACATTGTCGAATGACTCGACACTACCCGCTGTTGCCACCGCGAGTGATCCGCCGTCGTGCCTGAACGCGCCATCGACCGTGGCCGCCGGCTGCTCTCCGGCATCCTGTTCCGGGCCGCCCGGAACGACCTGGTCGATCCCGTCGTGCGCGTCACGTTCGCGCACCTGTCAGCGTTCCTGCCGATCCGGCGAGTGGTCGACACCGATGTGATCGTCGGGTTCTACCACCCGAGACCGAGCTGGCCCATTCATATCCTGCTGGTGCCCAAGGTCGGTATCCCGAGTCTGCTGGATGCGACCCCAGCGCAGCTGCCCATCATCCTGGACGTGCTTCGGCAGGCTCGTGTGGCCTCCGAGACCATCTGTGGCGGCAACGGCGCCCGGAGCCTGATCGTCAACGGCGGACGATATCAGGACGTCGGGCAACTCCACGCGCACCTCGTCTGCGGCGACGATGTGCATCCGTTCCTGCCGGTCGCTGGATCGATGGCGACCGGCACCACAGTTGACGTGTCTCCGCATCCGCATCCGGAGCGCCCGGTCCATCACGTGCTCCGGCTCGCGATTCCCGAGAACGCGAACACGGACAGCTACGTGCCATCGGAGACCCAGCTCGCGCTGTTGCTGGACGAGGTGCGAGCGCTGGTGGCGCAGCTCGATCTCGAGCAGCGCGGCTTCTCGCTCATCGCAAGCACCGCGGACCAGCGGCTCGACTACTCGTGCTTCCATCTCGTCTCCGGGTAGCTTCGCCGCACTTGTCGCCATAGCTCGGGAAGATGCCCAAAGAATGACTACGCCCGGCCGGAGGGTTCCGGCCGGGCGCATGTGTTCTGGTTGCCTGTGACGCGGCTAGTCGCTGCGCCGCATGCCGCTGACGAGCATCACGTAGTACAGCAGCGTCAGCACCGAGGAGGCGAAGCCGGCGATGTACGTCCACGCCGCGGCGTCGAGCACGTTGGCCACGCCCTTGCTTTCCTCGCCGCCGCGCTGACCGTTATCGACCAGCCCGACCTGCACCAGCGCCGCCTTCGCGCGCCGTGTGGCGTCGAACTCGACCGGCAGCGTCACCAGCGCGAACAGGGTTGACAGCGCGAAGAGCGCGACACCGGCCCACGCCAGTCCGACGATGCCGAGGAAAAACCCGGCAATCAGGACGATGAAGCCGAGGTTCGAGCCGAGCGTCACCGCCGGCACCAGCGCCGTGCGGAACTTCAGCGGCGCGTACGACTTCGCGTGCTGGATCGCGTGGCCGGCCTCGTGGGCCGCGATGCCGATCGCGGCGATCGACGGCACGCCGTAGACACCTTGCGAGAGCCGCAGGGTGCGGTCACGCGGATCGTAGTGGTCGCTCAGCTCACCGGGAATCTGCTCGATCCGCACGTCCTGCAGCCCCTGGCTGTTCAGGACCTCGCGGGCGGCCTGCGCGCCGGTCACGTTGGCGCTGTTTCGCACCTTGGAGTACTTGCCGTAGTTGCCCTTCACCTTGCTCTGCGCCCATAGCATGAACAGCAGGCCGGGAAGCATGAACACGAAGTACATGGGGTCGAAGTAGAACATTGAGGTTTCCCGTTGTCTTTCTAGGCGCCTCAGCGACGCCAACCGGAGCCGACATCGTTGGCGACGTGCCAGTGGAGGGAATGGGTACCTCGCACGTACGTTTCTCGTACTATCGCTATTTTACTATGAAGGACCGATCCACTGTAGCGTTCACGGTGCCGCCGACAACCCCGTTGTGGCGGGGTATCCTACCCTCTGGATGACGACCAGCCGGTGCCTCGGCGGCGCCTCTCGTCGGACGGGGAGAACTTTGACAAACGCACAGCACACCACAGCCACAAGCGAGCGCCAGTCGCTCCATGAACGCGCAGGAGCGGCGGTCGAGCGGGAGATCAGCGCGCTCCTGGACGAGCTCGACGGAAGCGCACCCCTCCTCCACCGGATGGCCAGGTATCACTTCGGGCTCGTTACGCCCGCGGGAGCACCGGTACCTCCCGAGGAGCAGGCACGCTTCCACGGCAAGCGCATGCGCCCCCTGCTCGCCGTCCTCGCCTGCGTCGCTGCCGGCGGCACAATCACGGAAGCCGCGCCGCTCGCCGCTGCGATCGAGCTGCTGCACAACTTCACCCTGATCCACGACGATATCCAGGATCGAAGTCCCAACCGGCGCCACCGCGCGGCGGTCTGGCGGGTATGGGGCGACGCCCAGGCGATCAACGCCGGAGACGGCCTCTTCGCCGCCGCGCAGATCGGCGTCCTGCGCAGTGCATCTCCCCGCATTGGTGCGGAACAGCAGCTTGAGATCGCGCGCGCCTTCAACCGCATGACGATCGACATCGTCCGCGGTCAGGTGCTGGATCTCGGCTTCGAGGGCCAGAGCGCCACCACGCCAGACGAGTATCTCGCCATGATTCGCGGCAAGACTGCCGCGATCGTGCAATTCTCGGCCTGGGCCGGGGCGCTGCTCGGTGGCGCCGACAGCTCCGCCGCCAGCGTGTACGGCCGGTTCGGCGAGGCGCTGGGCCTTGGTTTCCAGATCCGCGACGACGCCCTCGGCATCTGGGGCGTGGCCGCAGAAACCGGCAAGGACACGGCAGACGACATCCGTCGGCGCAAGCAGTCGCTGCCGCTGCTACTGCTGCGAGAGGCGGCAACCGACGCCGACCGCGAGGCGCTCCAGACCATCTTCGGCGGCGACCGCGTGACAGAGGAAGACGTCACCAGCGTTCTCGCAATGTTGGAGCGTTACGGCATCGAGGCGATGGTTGAGACGCGTGTGCGGACATACCACCGTGACGCGGTCCTCGCCCTCGATGCGCTCGCCCCGAGCGCCGAGCCGATAGCGCTGGCCGCGCTCCGGGCGCTCACCAGCCGAATGTCGAATCGCTCCGCCTGACACCGATACCACCGGAGCGCCGCTGGTCGCATGCTAAACTGGCGCCATCTCACGTTTCGCATCCGCGGACCGCACGGGCCGCCACCGACGCGGCCCAGCTCAGGGAGAAGCGACCATGGTGACGGCAGCCGGGCGCCTCAATTCGACCGTCCTCGAATACCTCAAGCGCGACCTGCTGCTGCGCGAGGGCCATTTCGAATACCGTTCGGGACGCCATACCACTGCCCTGCTGGACCGCGACCGCCTGCTCGCGGATCCCGAGTCCGCCAGCCGCATGGGCTACGCGCTCGCCAAGGCGTTCTTCACCTCCAAGATCGACACCGTCGCCACACCGAGCATCTGGGGCGCGGCGCTGGCGCAGTGGATCGCCTACTTCCTGCAACCCCGCGCCAAGGTCGTACACGCCACCCCGACCCGTGGGGGCGTGCCGCACATCGCGGATAACCTGCAGCCGTTGATCGATGGCAGGAGAATCCTGCTCGTCGATAACCTTGTCGTCAGTGGCGAGACGCTGCGACAGTTTGGCGATGCGATCGAGGCACGTGGCGGGGAGATCATCGGCATCGGTACCCTCTGGGATCTGGCGGAGCCGGACATCGAGGGCCACGAGGTCTTTGGGCTCCTCAACGAGCTGTACCCGGCATGGATCCCCGAGAAGTGCCCACGCTGCAGTGAGTCGCACGATGACGTCGAGCAAATCCCCTACTAGGCGTGAGCCACCCACCAGCGGCACCGTGACGCGCGTCTCGCCGCAGCAGGCAACCGCCGAGCGGATGAACATCTACCTCGACGGCCGGTACGCCTTCAGCATGAGCGTGCGCGCCCTCTCCGAGCATCCGGTGTCGGTTGGAGATCATCTCTCCAGGACCGATATCGAGCGTCTGCGCAACGCCGACGAGCCGGACCGTGCCATCAACACAGCGCTGAACCTGCTGACGCACCGCGGCCGCTCCGAGCGGGAGCTTCGCCAGCGCCTGCGGCAAAAGGGGTACACCGCTGCGGCAGTCGACGAGGCCATCCGCCGGGTCGCTGACTGGGGATACCTCGACGACGAGCAGTTCGCCGCGGCGTGGGTCGAGCAGCGCTCCAGCGGGCGGCCGCGCTCCCGGCGAGCCCTGGCGCACGAGCTGCGAGAGAAGGGCGTCGACCGGCAGATCATCGAGACCACGATCGAGGAAGCCGAGATCGACGAGCTGGCGGACGCGCGTCGGCTCGGTGCCGACAAGTGGCGCAAGGAGCGGTCGCAGGAGACCGACCGCCGTCGCCAGCGCACAGCGGGTTACCTCGCCCGTCGCGGGTACTCCTGGCAGATCGCGAAGCAGGTCATGGACGAGCTCGAGCGCGGCGAGGTCCCGGAGGACGACATGCCGTAGCTTTGGGCTGCATGAGATACCGCTCAACCTCCGTCACCCAATGGTGGGCCCGGTCCCTCCGCGGGCGGGCGGGGCACTTCCGTCGACGTCATCGTGATAGATGGGCATGGCCCGCTTCGCCAGCGAACTGCCGCGGAGGTGAGGTCGCGGTTCGGAAGCTGGCACGGGCGACGCGCCAGGGCACGGCGGCCCGGGCCCACCGACTCAGCGAAGCCCCGGCCAAATCGGGGCAGAATCGCAGATTGCCGTACCCAACGTCGTGCTCCTTCGAAACACGTGCCGCGCACACAGTCGTCGCCCTCATGAACGTACGCCGTGTGGTACAGTGAAGGAGGCTGCGGGAGGACATACGTCACTCGGCGCCATCCCGATACCCCCTTGTTTGAGAAACGCATACGCGGCGGTCGCCTGTCATCGCCATCGACGACAGACGACGCTACTGCATTGCCACGGATCCTGCGCCACTGTGCCCGCAGGGTCGTTTGACCATTGTTCCGAGCTACGGCGGTCTGGGCCGATTTTCCCGAGCCATACCGCACCGTTTCGGGGAGGAAGACACACACCATGGCGGATTTCCGCTGGTACGGCCACAACGGCTTCCGCATTCGATCCCGGGAAGGGACGATTATCACCGACCCACCCGGGCGCTCCACCGGCTACCCCTTCAGCAGCAAGCCCACCGCCGACATCGTCACGATCTCGCATGACCACGCCGAGCACCGGAACCTCAAGGGCATCAAGGACGAGTACAGCCTCATCGAAGGCCCCGGCGAGTACGAGATTCACGAGATCTTCGTCTATGGTTTCCGCAGCTACCACGACGACCAGAAGGGCGCCGTGAATGGCTACAACACCATCTATGTCTTCGAGATTGAAGGCATGCGGGTCGCCCATCTCGGCGATCTCGGTCACGGCTTGAACAGCGAGCTCAACGACGCGCTCGACAACATCGACGTGCTGCTCATTCCCGCTGGCAACGGCGATGGCATCATCTCACCAGAGCAGGCCGCGAAGATCATCGGCGCCATCGAGCCCAACGTGGTGATCCCGATGCAGTTCGCTACAGGCAAGGGCGACACGGAACGCGCGCCGGTCGACGAGCTGGCGAGCCACCTTGGCATCGACCTGCCGGACCCAGTCGAAAAGATCTCGATCCGAAGTACCGAGTTCGGCGAGGCAATGACCTTCATCGTGCCGAGTCCCACCGCGTAGGAACCGGCGCACAGTGCGCCCGGATGGAGCAGAACCGATGCCGAAGTACATTTTCGTGACCGGTGGTGTGGCGTCGTCAGTCGGCAAGGGTATCACCACAGCGTCTCTCGGCCGCATGATCAAGGCACGCGGCGCCAGCGTCTCGATCATGAAGCTGGACCCCTATCTCAACGTCGACCCCGGCACCATGTCGCCGTACCAGCACGGCGAGGTCTTCGTCACCGACGACGGGGCCGAGACCGACCTCGACCTCGGCCACTATGAGCGGTTCATCGACGAAAACCTCTCCCGCGCCTCCAACGTCACCACCGGTCAGGTCTATTCCAGCGTGATCGCCAAGGAGCGCCGTGGCGACTATCTCGGCGGCACCATCCAGGTCATCCCCCACATCACCGACGAGATCAAGAGCCGCATCCGGCTCGCCTCCCGCCAGCACGAGTCGGACGTCGTGATCTGCGAGGTTGGCGGCACGGTCGGCGACATCGAGGGGCAGGCATTCATCGAGGCGATCCGGCAGATGCGCCGGGAGCTCGGCCGCGCGAACTGCCTCTACCTCCATGTCACGCTGCTGCCGAAGCTCGGCGCCACCGGCGAGCTGAAAACCAAACCGACCCAGCAGAGCGTGCGCGAGCTCCGATCGCTCGGTATCCAGCCGGACATCATCGTCTCCCGCGCCGACAGCGAAATTCCGGACGAGGTGCGCGACAAGATCGCGCTCTTCTGCGACGTCGACCGCGAGGCGGTAATCGGCATGCCGACCGCGCGGACGATCTACGAGGTTCCGCTGGAGCTCGAGGAGGCCGGACTCGGCACCTATGTCGCTGACCATTTCGGCCTGCCGACCGTGCCCCAGCTCGCCGAGTGGACCGACATGGTCGAGCGGATCCTGAACGACAAGAAGACCATCCGCATCGCCCTCGTCGGCAAGTACGTGGAGCTCCACGACGCCTACCTGAGCGTGGCGGAGTCGCTCATGCACGCCGGGCTCGCTCACGACGTCAATATCGAGATCGACTGGGTGAACTCGGAGACAGCATCTCCGATCGAGATGGAGAAGGTGCTCCGGCACGTGTCGGGTGTGGTGGTTCCAGGCGGGTTCGGGCCGCGCGGCATCGAAGGCAAGGTTCGCGCCGTGCAGCTCGCCCGCGAGCACAACATCCCGTACCTCGGTCTCTGCTACGGGCTCCACATGGCCGTGATCGAGTTCGCGCGCAACGTCCTCGGACTCGAGGGCGCGAATTCGACAGAGATCGACCCGCAGACACCGCACCCGGTGATCGACCTGATGCCCGGCCAGCGCGGCGTCGAGATGGGCGGCACCATGCGGCTCGGGCTCTGGCCCTGCAAGCTGGTGCCGGAAACGACCGCGGGCAAGGCATACGACGCCGCACATGTCGACGAGCGGCATCGCCATCGTTTCGAGGTGAACAACGACTACCGCGAGCAGCTGGCCGCGAACGGTCTCGTCGTGAGCGGTGCGTCGCCCGACGGCACACTGGCCGAGATCATGGAGATCACGGGCCACCCGTTCTTCGTTGGCGTCCAGTTCCATCCGGAGTTCCGCAGCCGCCCGAACCGGCCGCACCCGCTCTTCCGTGACTTCATCGGCGCGGCGATCGAGACGCTGCCCGAGGGCGCCCAGCGCGCGCTGCCGCTCGAAGAGCGCCGCGAGCGCCAGGCGGTCGCCGCCCCGGCCGACTGACCATCAGTTGCTTCAGAATGAATCCAGACGGGCCGACCCTTTGGGTCGGCCCGTTTGTCATCTTCGCTGCAAGCGTCGCCCAGTGGATGGGCCCGTGCCTCCGTGAGAGGCGCGAAATTGCCCACGATCGACGTGTGGCCGGTCCCCGCGGCACCAGCTGAGAGGGTCTCAGTTTCCGCCCGCCACGCGCGGCAAGGACAGCGTGAACACTGCTCCGCCACCCTCGGCATCATCGACGCTGAGCTCGCCGCCGTGCGCCAGCGCGAGCCGCGCGCTGATGTACAGCCCGATACCGAGCCCGCGCTGCTGCACCGCCAGCCCGTCTTCAGTCTCCTCGCCATCGTCAAAGCGGTAGTAGAGCTTGAACAGCCGGCGTCTCAGCCGGGGCGGCACACCCGGGCCATGATCCCGAACCGAGATGGTCACATGATCGTCATCGGCTTCCCGCACCGACACCTCGATATCGCCATCGGGCGCGTACCGCACCGCGTTGGTCAACAGGTTCACCATGACCTGCAGCACCCGCACGCTGTCCCATCGGACCGGCAGCGCATCCGGCGCATCGAGCGTCACGCGGCGCCCATCGATCTGGCTCTCGATATCGGCGATCGCGCTCCTGGCCAACCGGACGGCATCCGTATCGCCAACGTCTATCGTGAGCTTGCCGAGGTCGGCCCGCGAGACATCGAGCATCCGGCTCACCAGATCCCCGATCCTGTCGACCTGCTGAATCACGCCCGAGACCCGCGACATCTCCCCCTCCGCCTCGGGCGTCTCCATGCGCTTGAGGCGGCGCTCCAGCATTTGCAGGTTGCCGCGCAGCGAGGTGAGTGGGTTGCGCAGCTCGTGCGCGACCACGGAGATGAACTCGTCCTTGGCCTGATCGATCGGCTTGAAGTGCTCCCGCGGCTGCAGCACCGCCACGGCGCCCCGGAGATCTCCGGCGCGGCTCATCACCGGCGCCAGATTCGCGAGTACGTCGACCAGCTGCCCCTGAACGTCCCGGGTGATGAGCGGCACGCCGAACTCGGTGCGGCGCGTCCGCAGCGGTCGAAGGAACGGATGGCGCTCCGACGGGATGGATCGGCCCTGGTCGTCAAGCATGGCGATATCGCTGACATGCTGACCGAGCCACTCCGCGCTCGGGCCCCACAGCGCCTGCGCCTCGCGGTTCATCGCGGCGATGTGGCCATCGGGCTCGTCGAGGATGACGACCGCCTGGGGAAGTTGGTCCAGTGTCGTCAGCAGGCGCCGGCGCGACGCCTCCAGCTCGATGACGACGTTGCGCAGCTGCACCGCATGGCCGCACTGGCGACCGACGGCACGCGCAAGCTCGGGATCGACACGTCGGAGACTCTCGACGTCGGTGTAGTGGACCGCGAGCACGCCGAGGGCATCGTCGCCGTCAACCAGCGGGATCAGCAGCGCGGCGCGCGCCCCGCCGTTCTGAAGGATCTCCCGCCCCCCAGGACCGGCCTCCTCATCGGTGACGTACATCAGGTCCCGCTGCGCCATCGTGAGCAGCACGCTGGGAAAGCTGAGTCGGTTCATCACTCGCCCAACGTATCCCTCGGTCATGTTGTGGGTGGCGCGGATCACCATGTGATTGGACGCGGCGGGGGTCATCACGAGGCTGAAGTCCGCGCTCAGCACCTCCGCCGCCCCCGACGCGACGATGTCGAAGATGTCGTCTGCGTCCCGGCGCTGGGCAATCTCGTTTGAGAGCCTGGCCAGCAGCTCGACACGGCGGCGCGCCTCCGCAAGCATCGCGAGCGGCGACTTCTCGCCCGCCTTCGCAACCTCGAACTCCGCCGAGACATCCTGTGCGGTCAGCACGGCGCCGGACTGGTTCCCGTCCTCGTCGAAGGTCGGCCGTGCCGACAGCGAGAACACGCGCGACGTGTCGAGCGCGTCCGGCACCAGGGTGCGGATGTCGTCGACCCGCTCTCCCCTGAGCGCGCGCGTGAGCGGGTGATCCTCCAGCCGCACCTCGACGCCATCGAGCGTCTCCCGACGATACTCGCGCACAAAATGCGAAAAGTGGCGCCCAACGAACCGGGACTGCGCGGTTTCGCCCCATGTCGACGTGAACTCACGATTGACGTAAACCATCATCCCGTGGATATCCACGGCCACCAGCTGGATCGGCAGGTCGTCGAACACGGAGACGGTCGTCAGCAGCCGCTGTCGACTCGTCATCTGCCGCATCTCGATATGCTCAATGGCAAACGCGGCCTGAGCCGCCAGCCGCTGGGCGAACGCGCGATCGCTGCCGCTGAGCGGGTCGACAGCGTCGCCGGAGACGGTCACCGCACATCCGGCGCAGCGGCTGCCGGCGCGCAACGGGATGAACACGGCGTGGCCCCCATTGATCGATGGCAGCCAGTGATCGGCCTCGAGCCGCTGCAGCGCCTTGCGATCGAGCACCACCGGCGCGTCACGCTCCACCAACTGCCCAAGCAGCTCCAGAGCGCCATCCGCCAGCCGCCGCGGGATGGTGTCCTTGTCGATACCATGGGCGCCGTACAGCTCCGCGACTCCCCGCTGCGTGTCCATCCGCCAGATCACGGCGGTGTCCATGCGCACTGTGGTCGCCAGCCACTGCGCGAGCCAATCACCGAACTGTGCCGTCGACTCGGCGGAAGCGACTTCCAGAAGCTGTTCGCTGGCCAGCACCAGCCGGTCGGTGTAGTGGGCACCGAGATCCGGCTCGGACAGCACGGGCCGCGCGGGCAGCGCCTCGGTGCCCGGCTCGGGCCGACGATACTTGCGAGGGGCGCGCTCGCGCATCGGGCGCCACTCCCGCAGGTCACGCTCCGAGATCAGCGCCATCCGACCGAGCCGCTGCGCCGACAGGCGCCCGCTGCGCACGGCGCGTGACACGGTATGGTAGGAGACCCCCTTGATCCGGGCGGCCTCGGACATCGTGTACCGTGTACCGCTGCTTGCAGCGGAACCGTCCCGCGAATCCATGCTGTCCTGCATCGCTGGAGTAACTCCTGCCTCATCGCAGTGTCTGCTGGCCCTGACGACGAGCAGCCGATACGGCACACCGTTTATCGCTTGACGACAGACGCGTACTCATATGGCGAGGATACCGTATCTGCGCGAATATGTGGATACATAGCTCGCCGGGACATGGCCCCGCAAGGGAAAAGTGCAGAGTCAGGCGCGCTCGCGTATGGCGCGGTCCTTGGCCCGGACGGTGTCGCCCATCTGCTGCTGATACCGCTCCATGCGTTGTCGAATCTCGGGGTCGGCTGCCCCGAGGATGCGGATCGCCAGCAAGCCGGCATTCTTCGCGTTGCCGATCGCCACCGTGGCGACGGGCACGCCACCCGGCATCTGCGCAATCGACAGCAACGCGTCGACACCGGCGAGCGGGGTCGCGACAACCGGCACGCCGACCACCGGCAGCGGCGTCGCGGAAGCGATCATGCCCGGCAGGTGGGCAGCGCCACCGGCTCCCGCGATGATCACGCGGACACCGCGGTCCGCGGCCTCGCGGGCATAGGCGAACATCTCGTCCGGCGTGCGGTGCGCGCTGAGTATCCGCACCTCACATGGCACACCGAACTCCTCGAGCACCTCGACCGCCGCCTGCATCGTCGGCAAATCCGAGTCGCTGCCCATCACGACGCCAACCACAGCCTGGTCCATCACGCCTCCCCTGCCTCTCCGTGCATCAGAACCGACCAGACGGCATTCGCCGCGCGCTCCGCCTCGGCGAGCGTGCCGGCGCGAGCCGTAACGTGGCCGATCTTTCGGCCGGGACGCGCGTCCTTTCCGTACCAGTGGATGTGCGCGTCGGCGGCGCGCAGCGCGGCCGGGATGCGGCGGAATGGATCGCCGCCATCCTCCGGTCCCAGCAGGTTTCGTGTCATCACGCCGCCGGCAATGAGGTCGGTCGTTCCCAGCGGCCAGTTCAGCACCGCACGGAGGTGCTGCTCGAACTGCGACACCTCCGCACCCTCGATCGTCCAGTGGCCGGAGTTGTGGGGTCGTGGCGCGAGCTCGTTGATCAGCACCTGCCCGTCGACGACGAAGAATTCGATCGCAAGAATGCCGGTCGAACCGATTCGCTCGGCGATCTTCACGGCGATCGCCTCCGCGGCGTGGGATACCTCTGGCCCGAACCGCGCCGGCACGTGCAGCTCGTGGCAGATTCCGTCCCGCTGCACCGTCTCTGTCGCGGGGAATACCTGGCACGCTCCGTCCGGGTTGCGGGCCACCAGCACCGCCAACTCGCCCTGGAGCTGTTGATGCGCCTCCACGAGCAGCTCGACGCCACTCGGCGCCGTCTCCTCGACCAGGGACGCGGCGGCGGCGCGGTCCTCCACCACCCAGACACCGCGGCCGTCATAGCCACCCTGGGCGGATTTCACCACCACCGGCCAGCCGTGTGCCGTGCCGAATCGCTCGAGATCATCGAGGTTCTCCACCGGCGACCATGCTGGCGCAGGCAACCCCGCATCGCTCATCGTCTGCCGCTGGAGACGCTTGTTCTGGGCCAGCCGCATCACCGTCGGGGATGGGCACACCCGGTGCCCCTCAGCCTCGAGCGCCTCCAGCAGATCAGCGTCGACCAGCTCGTGGTCGAAGGTGACCACATCCACGCGACTCGCCAGCTCGCGGATACGATCCGGATCATCCGGCGCGCCAACGATAACGTTCGGGACGACTTTCGCCGCGCCATCCTCCGCCGATGCGGCGAGCAGCGTCACCTCGATCCCGAGCGGAATGGCGGCCTGCGCCATCATGCGCGCAAGCTGTCCCGCTCCTACAATCCCCACACGGTAGTGCAAGATGAACTGTCCTTGTCGATTTCTGACGGGAGATCAGGCCTTCTCGGCGAGCGCATTGGGGTCGCCAACCTTGGCGCGGAAGCGGGCGCGGAATTGCTCCTTCGCCTCGACTTCGGCCGCCTCGCCCGAGAGCTTCGCTTCCTGCAACGTGGAACGCACGTCGGCCTGGAACTGCTCACCGCTCTGGGGCGCGAGCACCGCACTGACAGCAGCGCCCACGGCCGCGCCGAGCGCGCCGCCAACCACGAATGACACCAGCTTGTTCATCGATCCACTCTCCTTCATGCGCTGCCGGGCTAGAGAACCCGGCGCAGCAGTCCCTTGACGATCAACAGCGCCGCGGCGATCCCCGCGCCAAGCGCGAACGCCGAGGTTGCATCGAACGCGACCTGAACATCGCCCTCGGCGCTGACATCTCCGGCGATCAGGAAGGTGGCGCGGACATCTCCCGCCGCCTTCACCTCCCCGGCGGTCAGCATCCCGGCGGAGACATCCTGCTCGGCGACGATGCGCTCCGCGGTCGCGATACCGATGCGGCTCCGCGCCGCGCGCAGCTCCTTCGCGGTCGCGACGATCGCCGATGACCCCTGAAGCACCATGCGTTCCGCCGATGCGGTGATCGCGCCCGAGTTCTCCAGCTGCGCGGATCGCGCCGAGAGCGTCCTGGCGCCGGATGAGGTCATCGTCACCCGCTCGCCCTCAACACGCTCTGCACCCGAGCGCTCCATCGTCACGACCTCGGCGTTGACATCGCCGGCGTCACGGCGGAGCAGCTCGGTGGCCTCACGGGCGTGGCGCTCGGGGCCGTCCTTGTAGACGGTGACGGGGATGTCGTCGGAGACGGTCGAGAACTGACCGTCCTGCTCCTCCGTCACGGAGCCGTTCGACTGTTCGGATGCCATCACTTGCCTCCAGGGATGCCGGCGCCACGGAAGCGCGCTCTGCCGCGCCACGAGGGACGGCGCTCAGCCATCGATCTCTGACGCGAAAAGTGTACCAGTCATGCGGCACATCACCGGCCCATTCGCGCCGCTGCGCCGGGCGCGAGTATCCTCTACGGGACACAGGCAGCGGCCCCGCCAGCCGCCCACCACATCGAAAGGAACCACGGTCGTGCCGCATTTCCACCCCGCCCTTCCCGATCACCGGCCATTCGTCATCGCGCACCGCGCCGGCAACCACCTGCCAAAGCTGGAACGCGCCATCCGGCGGGGCGCCGACATGATCGAGGCGGACGTCTGGCGTTACCGCAACAGGCTCGAGGTGCGGCATCTCAAGACGCTCGGCCCCCTGCCGATCCTCTGGGATCGCTGGGAGCTCGCGCCGGGGTGGACACCGCGCCTGCACCTGCGCGAGCTGCTCGGGGAAACACCAGTCGACATGCCGGTGATGTTCGACCTCAAGGGCGAGGATCCCAATCTCGCGCCCAGCATCATCTCGACGATGCGCGAGGACTTCCCGGAGCACCCGATCATCATGTGCACGCGCTTCTGGATTCACCTCGACCGCCTGGGGGATGCGCCGGACGTGCATCGCATCTACTCGGTCGGGGACGAGAAGGAGCGCGCGGCGATCTTCTCGCGCATCGAACAGCTGCCCTACCCCGCCGTGTCGATCCATCGCAACCTGGTGACACCGGCGCTGATGAAGCGCTTCGACGAGATAGGCGCGACGGTGCTGTCATGGGGAGCGACCACACGCGCCGAGGCCGACCTCCTGATCAGCCTCGGCGTGGACGGGCTCACCGTCAGCGAGGGCCCCCTGCAGCACTGGCTGCTGGCGGAGCGCCAGGGTCGCAACGGCGTGGTCGCCAACCCGGAAGCAGCGTCGCAGTCGTGACCTTCTAGCGAAGCTGGGATCCCACGCGCAGCAGGTCCCCGACCATTCCGGCGGCGGTGACTGCCGCACCGGCGCCCGGCCCGGACACGACCGTGGGGTACTGGTTGTAGCGCATCGTGCGGAACGAAACGACGTTCTCCGGCCCGTTGAGCGCGCCAAGCACGGTGTTTCCCGGCACGGTGCGCAGCCCGACCGAGATCTGGCCGTCCGCGCCCACCGTGGCGACGTACTTGAGCGTGCCGCCGTCCGCGACTGCTTCCCCGGCGACGTTGCCGATCTCATCGTTCATGCGCTCGATACCGGCGAGAAACTCCTCCACCGAGCCACCCGCGAGATCGTCTGGCACGAAGGAGCGGACGTCGATGCCGTCGAGGTTGACTTCGTGCCCCGCGGAGCGCGCCAGAATCAACGCCTTCCGTGCGACATCGAGGCCGCTGAGGTCATCGCGCGGATCCGGCTCGGTATACCCCGCGTCCCTGGCGATCCGCACGGCCCTGGAGAACGGCGTGCCGGAAGCAACATCGGAGAAGATGGCGCCGAACGTGCCGGACAACATGCCCTGCATCTCGATCACGGTGTCACCGGTGTCGAGCAGTGTCTGCAGCGTGGAGATCACCGGCAGCCCGGCGCCCACGGTGGTCTCATAGCGCAGGCGGCCGTTCGAGCGCGCCTCACGCCACAGCAGCCGGCTTCTTGGGTCGGACATCGGCAACGCCAACGGCGCCTTGTTGGAGAGCACCACACCGGCGCCCTGGTCCAGCGCCATCGCGTCGTACGTGGCAGTGTCCGGGCCGGCGGCGGCGTCCAGCACCACGGCGTGGGCATGCGCGGTGGCCTGGTGAATCACCGCGTCCCACGGGGTCAGGCGGCCGGCCGGGGTGGTGCCATCGCGACGCTCGCGGATGCGGTCCAGGCAGTCGTCGTCGGAGATGCCGTGCTCGACATCGACCGTGACTGCTCCCTTGCGCCCGCCGATCGCCACCACCGTGACATCAAGGGCGAGGCGCTCGCGCCACCGCGCGCGGTTCTCCACGATCTGCTCCAGCACCGCGCCGCCGACTGTCCCATAGCCTATCTGTACGACCCGAAGGTGTTTCATTCCGAGGAGCTCTCCTGGTCTCGGCCAGGTTGCCTGGCCCGGATCTCGTCTTCAAGGTTGGCAAGTCGCTCCTGGATGCCGGTGCGCTCCAGCAGCTCGGTGCGACGAGCGCGCAGCCGCGCCGCCAGCTCTCCCAGGTCGGGCCGCTGGATCGGCTTCCGCGTGGCCATCGGCCGCCGCTGCTCCCACCGCTCGCGCCAGTCATCGATCGTCTCCGACAGCGACTGCTGCCAGTTCTGCAGGTCGATCAGCTCATGGCTCGCCGCGGCGCGGCCCGCCGGGGTGGACTGCCCGAGCGTGCGCAGCCGGTGCTCGCGGCGGTCGAGCAGGCGGCGCTGCCCGAACGCGCCGATCTCCCGGATGGTGGCGATCGCCACGAGCCCGACCGCCGCGTTGGCGCTCTCCGGATCGACATCGGCCGCGGGTCGCGGCTCGTCAATCACCGCGTCCGCAATGCCGAGCCGCACGCACTCGTGCGCCGGCGCGATCATGCCCGCCTCGTCCAGCATTCGCCGCCGCCCGACGTGGGGAACACGACTCTCGGCGAGGGTGTTGCACATCACCGCGTTCGTCTGCATCAGCACGCGGTCCGCCTGCAGCGCGGCGAGCCCGAACGGCCCTGCCGCGACGCCGACCACAACCGACACGACCGGGACCGGCAGCAGCGAGAGCACGGAGGCAAGCTGCGCCGAAGCCTGGCCGACCGCGAACGGCTCCTGTTGCCGCAACGCCGCGGCAGGTGTGTCGACGAGGATCAGCAGCGGCAGGTCCAGGTGCCCCGCGAGACGCGCCAGACGGGTTGCCTTGCGGACGGACGAAAGCGTCGGCATCCCCGCCTTGCGGTCGAATGCAAGCACCACCAGCGACGTGTTTTGCACCCGGGCGATGCCGCCGATCACCGCGTCGTCGTCGCGCTCGAGGCGGTCGCCGCGAACAGGGATCCAGGTCGAGGAGATGCTCGCGGCGACGTCACGCGCGGTGGGTCGCGCCTCTCGCTGGGCGGCGGCGAGTGCCTCGCGGGAAGACGGCAGCGCCGATTCCGTGCGTGGCGGGGGTGACAAGCGGGCTCCGCCGCCGCTGTCGGTGATCACATCCATGATGCGGGTGAGGAAGCCGCGCAGAGCGACCCGGCTCACCACGGAGTCGAGCAGGCCGGACGCCATCAAATCCTCTGGCGTGGTGGGGTCGCCCGCTGCCTCGGCGGAGAGGCCGCCCCAGGCGCCGACTCTCGCGCCTGGCTCGGAGACAAGCAGGTCGCAGTGGCTTGCGAGGCTCTGGAACATCGATGCTGACGTCGGGTGCGTCACCACGCCAATCACCGGCACGCCCGAGACATGGAGCCGGGCGAAGGTCGCCGCGAGCCGATTGTGCTGCACCAGCGCGAGCGCGCCCGGGTCTACCCGGGCCGTGCCGCCGGAGATCATCAGCACCACGGGGATGCGCCGCTGCTGCGCCAGCTCGAACGCGGCGAGTGCCTTCTCTCCCGTGACGGCACCGAGCATGGGGCCGATCAGCGCGTCGTCCATCGCCACGACGACCGCCTCACGGCCACCGAAGGTCGCCGTCCCGGTCACGACCGCCTCGGCGAGGGCATCGCTGTCGACCGCGTCCCCCTGGCTCACGTCCCCGAAGCGGACGGGGTCGATGGAGATGAGCACCTGGTTCATTTCGACGAAGCTGTTCGCATCGGTGAGGAGAGCAATCCGCTCACGCGGACGCATCGGGAAGTGGCGATGGCACTTCCCACAGACACGGTGCGAGTCGAAGAGCTCGTCACCGAGCAGGTCCGCGCCACAACCGGGGCACGACAGGTCGAGGACGTCGTCCATCGTCGCGTCGGAGACGAACTCCTCCAGGGTCAGCGAGCGTGGACGATCCATTGATGCGTTGTCGGGCATGATGCGATCCTCCTGTCTCGCCGGCCGGGCGCGATCGACGGGCATTCCCGCCCATACCGCCGAAACGTGTGGGTTCATCGTATGGGGCAGGGACCCGGCGGGTCAAACCGCGATCTGGACAGCGATGCCCGCCTCGGCGATGCTGCCACCGACATTCGCCCGCAGGGCGCCACGCCAGCACACAGACAGGGGAGAGCGCATGACCACCAGCCAGAGTCCGTGGCACGTCACCCGACCGGCCGTCACCAGCACGCGTGGCATCGTCGCCGCCAAGGCCCCGGACGCCGTCGCGGCCGGCCTCGCCATGCTCGAGCGCGGCGGCAACGCCATCGACGCGGCGGTCGCCACCGCCTTCGCGGTCGGTGTCGCCGAGCCGTGGATGAACGGGCTCGGCGGCGGCGGCTTTCTGGTCGCATGGCTGGCGAGCGAGGGGCGCAGCATCGCCATCGAGTACCCCATGCTCTCGCCGGCGGGCGCCACGGAGGACATGTTCCCGCTTGCCAACACCGCGCCAGACGCCTCGCTGTTCGGGTGGCCATCGACGGTCGACAACGCGAACGTCGTCGGTCACCGCTCGGTGGCGATTCCCGGCACGGTTGACGGGCTCGCGATGGCGCTGGAGCGATACGGGACACTCAGTCTCGCCGAGGTGATGGCCCCGGCGATCGAGATCGCCGAGCGGGGCTTCGAGGTCACCTGGCACACGACCAACACGATCAGCCGGGACATCGCGAATCTCTCCCGCTTCCCGGCCACGGCGGCGATCTTCCTGGACGCGGCCGGACGAGCCCCGGTCACCATGCAGCAGGCGACTCCGACGCAGATCCGCAACCCCGATCTCGCCAGAACGCTGCGCGGCATCGCCGAGAACGGCCCGCGCTGGTTTTACGAAAGCGAGATCGCCGAGACATTCGCCAGCCACATGCGAGAGCACGGCGGCACGCACACCGCCGACGACTTCTGCGACTATCACGCGAGGGAGGCGGATGCCCGGTCGGTCCGGTACGGCGACCATGTGGTGCACACCGTCGGCGGGCCGTCCGGCGGCAGCACCATCGCGGAGATGATGCTCGTCCTGGATCGCCTCGGCGCACACGCCTGGGAGCACAACGCGCCGGAGGCGCTGCATCGGCTCGCCCAGGTCGGCCGCCGCGTCTACGCCGACCGGTTCACCTACTTCGGCGACCCGGCGCACGTTGACGTTCCGTGGGAGGCGTTCCTCAGCGAGGACTACATCGCCTCGATCGCGAACGGCATCAGCGACGGACCGGCGGGCAAGCCATGCGCCGGTACCCGCGAGCAGCTCGGCGTGACCCACGACCTCGCCGCCTCCGTGCAGGAGTACATGAAGGACGGCAGCACGACGCACCTGAGCGTGGCGGACGGTGACGGCAACGTTGTGTCCATCACCCAGACACTGCTGGCCGGTTGGGGCAGCCGCGTGGTTGTCCCCGGAACCGGCGTGCTCTTCAACAACGGCATGATGTGGTTCGATCCGGAGCCGGGCCGACCCAACTCGGTTGCTGGAGGCAAGATCCCGCTGTCGAACATGGCACCGCTGGTCGTTTCGGCCGGGGAGCAGGCGCGCGCCACCATCGGCTCGAGCGGCGGTCGCAAGATCGCGTTCCAAAACACCCAGGTGACGTTGAACGTGCTCGACCACGGCATGGGCATGCAGGCGGCGATCGACGCGCCCGTGATCGACATCTCCACACCGCTGCTGGTGGCGTCCTCGCTGCTGCCGGGAGCGACGATCGAGGCGCTGAGGGCACTCGGACACGATGTCGCCGTGCGTGACCCGAGCCGGATGACCGGCGACTTCGCCTCGCCGACCGGAGTATTGCGGCACGACGACGGCACGCTCGAGGGCGGGGCCGACCCGTGGTACTACCCGGCATCCGTGGGCGCGGTCGAAGGAGGTCGCTCGAAGGCGTGACGGCGCCTTGGTCGCGGGACACAGGCTGGCGGGGCAAGGTGATGGCAGGCAAGGGGTAATTGCGCGTTGTCCGTGCCCGCAGCCTGTGCCACAATACGGGCCATATCGCAACGACATTCGGTGTAGCCACGGCGGCCAGCGGGGGCTGGCCCGGTTTCCGCTGGGGAAATACGGCGAGACCAGGTCGATACGCGGCGACCCGTGGAAGTCAGGGAGGGAAAGATGACGCGAAACGAGGCACACGAGCAGGAACGCTGGAGCCGCCTACGGAAGCTGCGAGGATCGACGTCGTCGCGGCGCGAGTTCCTCACTCGCGCAATGGCGGCGGGTCTCATTCCCATCGTCGCCGGCGGCGCTGGATACTCCAGCGCGTACGCGGCGACCCGGCAGGAGAACAGCCCGGTCGAGGGCGGCACCTTCATCACGCTCGGGCATCAGGAGATCGCGGGTCTCAGTCCGGAGCAGAGCGGCCCGACGGTGCAGTGGGTTGCGATCACGCAGATCTTCAACGCCATGTACGAGCTCGACTACAACCTCGAGCTGGTGCCGGTACTGGCCGAGTCCTACGAGGCGTCAGAGGACGGGCTCACCTACACCTTCCGGCTGCGCCAGGGTGTGAAGTTCCACAATGGTGATGAGTTCACCTCGGCGGACGTCAAGTACTCGTTCGACTGGGTGATGAATCCGGACAACGGCTCCACCCGCGCCGGCGCGACCGAGCTCGTCGAGAAGGTCGAGGCGCCGGACGACTCCACCGTCGTCGTCACACTGACGGATCCGGACGTCACCTTCATGATTGGCGGAGCGCAGCTCTTCATCTACCCATCGAAGTACCACAAGGAGATCGGCGAGGAGGAGTTCTCCGCCAAGCCGGTCGGCACCGGGCCATTCAAGCTCAAGGAGTGGAACGCCCAGCAGCGCACGGTGCTGGAGGCCTTCGACAACCACTTCCGAGGTCGCCCGCACTTCGATGAGTTCCGGCTCGACGTCGTGCCGGAGGCCGGTGGCCGCCTCGCGGCGCTCGAGTCCGGCCAGGCGGACAACTCGATCTGGGCGCTCAACGCCGAGGACAACACCAACCTGATCGATAGCGGCGACTTCACCGTATTCCAGACGGTGCAGAACGCGATCAACCACTTCCCGCTGAACAACGAGCACCCGATCCTCGGGGACAAGCAGGTGCGCAAGGCGCTCATGCACGCGATGGACCGGGAAGCGATCATCAACGACATCTTCCAGGGCCAGGCGACCCTCGCCACGTCCAACCTCTCGCCGAAGCACGAGAAGTACTACAACGCGGACGTCGAGACGTACGACTACAACGTCGACACCGCCAACCAGCTACTGGAAGAAGCAGGCTGGACCTTGGGCGATGACGGCATCCGCGAGAAGGACGGCGAGAAGCTCTCCTTCACCTGCGTGACGATCACCGGCGACTCTCAGCGACGCCCCGAGGCCGAGATCGCGCAGCAGTGGTTCAAGGAAGTCGGCGTCGACATGCAGCTGCAGGAGGCGACGGTCGACATCATCCTCAAGGCGATGACCGACGGCGAGATGGACGCCTCCCTCTTCAACTGGGTCTACGGCGGCAGCGGCGGTGACCCGGACGCGCGCTCGACGCTCAGCTCCGACGGCGCCAACAACTTCTCCAACTTCAGCAACGAGCGCGTCGACGAGCTGCTTCTCCAGGGCATCAAGGAGCAGGACCAGGAGGCGCGCGTCGAGATCTACAGGGAGATCCAGGCGATCGTCGCCGACGAGGTGCCGTTCCTGTTTGTGCTGGTGTTCAACGACTACGCCTTCTATGCGAAGTCGATCAAGGGCCTTCCGGAAAAGGTGCTGCAGTCGGACAACGTCTACCCGTTCGTGTTCGAGCTCTGGCGCGCCGAGGACTGACGCGGCCCGCGAGCCAGCTCCCAGCCAAACCTGCCGAAGGATGGATGCCGGCGTCGTGACGGGCGCCGGCATCTGCTATGCTGGCCCCCGAGTTAGACGACGCGTTTTGGGGCGAGGTCCATTCATGCTTACGTATATCGTCCAGCGGGTGCTGCAGGGGGTGCTCGTGATCTTTCTGGTGAGCGTGCTGACGTTCACCGTGATGCAGCTGGCGCCCGGCGACCCGGTGCGACTGCTCGTCGGGCAGGACGCCTACATCACCGAAGAGCAGCTCGACGCCATCCGTGACAAGTGGGGGTTGAACGACTCACCGGTCGAACAGTACCGCACATGGATCACAAATCTCGTCACCGGTGACCTCGGCACCTCGATGATGCGCCCCGGCGTGCCGATCAGCGAGATGATCCTCGACGCCGCGCAGATGACGCTTCGTCTCAACATCCTCTCGTTCTTCATTTCCGCCGGGATCGCGATCCCGATCGGCGTGCTCGCCGCGATCAAGCGGTACTCGTGGTTCGACTACGGCAGCATGCTCGGTTCGACGCTTGGGGTGGCCGTGCCGAACTACTGGATCGGGCTGATGGCGATCGTCGTCTTCTCGGTCAACCTCGGATGGGTGCCACCGTATGGCGCCGACTCCTGGAAGGCGTACATCCTGCCGGTGATCGTGCTCTCCATCGAGGAGATGGCGGCGCTGGCACGGCTGACCCGCGGCGCGACGATCGAGGTGATGAGCCAGGACTACGTCACCACCAGCCGCGCCAAGGGGCTTGGCGAGCGCGCGGTGATCTTCCGCCATATCGTTCGCAACGCGCTGCTTCCCGTCGTCACCATCATCGGCTACCGCATCGCCTTCATCCTCAGCGGCACGATCGTGGTCGAGACCGTGTTCGCATGGCCGGGGATGGGCCGCCTCTTCTTCGACTCGATCCAGTCCCAGGACTTTCAGGTCGTCCAGGCGATCGTGATCCTGCTCACCATTGTGGTGGTGGTGATGAACATCCTGACGGACCTGACCTACGCCATCATCGATCCCAGGGTGCGTGTCCGATGAGCAGCACGACCACCGCAGGCAACGTCACCAGCCGATCGGCGGGCTCCCTCGAGGAGATCGCCGAGGTATCGGCGCACCGGAGCGAGCGCAGCCGCGTCTGGCGCCGGTTCGTGCGCTACCGTCCCGGCCTGATCGGGCTCGGCCTGATCGCGCTGCTCATCATCCTGGCGATCTTCGCGCCGCTCATCGCGCCGTACGACCCGACCGAGATCAACACACCTCTGCGCGGTGCCGGACCGTCGGCAAGCTACTGGCTCGGCAACGACGACATCGGGAGGGACATCCTCAGCCGGCTGATCTACGGCACCCGCATCGCCCTCATCGTCGGCATCGGCGCGACCGCGATCGCGGTCGCCATCGGCGTCACGGTGGGCGCCACGGCAGGGTACTTCGGCGGCCGCGTCGACTTCGTACTCTCCCGGCTGGTCGACACGCTGATGGCCTTCCCGCTGCTGGCGCTACTGCTGACGCTCTCGGCCGTGTTCGGTCCGAGCCTGCGCAACGTGGTCGTGGTGATCGGGCTCACCGTGTGGGCGTCATACGCGCGGCTCGTCCGCGCCGAGGTGCTCAGCCTGCGCGAGCGCGACTTCATCCTCGCAGCGCGAGCGTCGGGCGCTGCCGACCGGCGCATCATCTTCCGGCACATCGTGCCAAACGCGCTCGGCCCGGTGATCGTGATCGCCTCGCTGGCGATCGGCGGCATCATCATCCTCGAGTCGGCGCTCTCCTTCCTCGGCCTCGGCGTCTCACGGCCGACCGCGTCCTGGGGTACGATGCTGTCGGACGGTCGCGAGTTCATCCGCAACTACCCGCACATCGCGATCGCGCCGGGTGTTGCCATCACCATCACCGTGCTGTCGTTCAACCTCGTGGGTGACGGACTCCGCGACGCGCTCGATCCGCGCCAGCGGGAGTAACGTCCCCGACCCAGGGATCGCCCGTGACATCTCCACGCTCCTCGTCTCACCGCGCATACCTCTCCGCCCGTGTCGTGCTGGCCGCGCTGGCAGTCCTCCTGATGGCCGGCTGCAGCGACGTGGTCGGCCAGGAGGGCGAGAGCTCTTCCGGCCACCACCACGGCGGCGAGATGGGCGACATGGACACCCTGCTGCCGATGACGATCACCGACTGGCTGTTCGCGCCGGGGGCCGATCATGCCACCGGCGACCCGATCGGCGTGGCCCACCTCTCGATCAGCCCGATGGCTCCCGGTGCGAACGACCTCACCCTTGCTCTCACCGACCTCGAGGGCGCCCCGTTGCCGGGCATCACGGAAGCCAGCCACCTGACGCTCACCTCCAGGACGCTCGCGAAGGGAGCGTCCGATCTCGACCTCGAGATGACGCCGGGCGAGGACCAGCCGGCGACGTGGCATGCCGACCAGCTCAACCTGACGGACGCCGGGTGGTATGCGTTCCACATCACCCTCGACACAGGCGACGTGGGCGCGGAGGCGCAGCTCTACGCGCTGCTGCCCGACCCCAGCGTGCATGGCGCGAGCGCGGTCGAGCTGCCGGATTCGGATCCCGACGCCGAAGCCATCTACAACAAGGCGCTCGAGTCCTACGCGTCGTGGAGCGCGGCGAAGTGGCGGGAGAGCCTCGGCAGCGGCGCGGACGCGCTCGTAGTAACGCGGTTCGCACTCACCAGCCGACCGTCCGAGCCGGCGGCGCAGACGATGCACTCCGAGTACGCAGCGGCATATCGGGACCGAACCGACGGCACGCGACCAGCGCCACCGCAGCATGACTTCGCAGCCCGCGTTGCTATCGGCGACAGGATGTGGTCGCGAGCCGGGATGGACACCTGGGAGCGCGTGGATGGCTTCGACGTCGCGTCGTTCGCCGACCGCGCCGAGATCTACAAGGGTGCGACCAACATCCAGCTCGGCGGCACCGAGACGGTCAACGGCCGGGAAGCGCAGATCATCACCTTCTTCCTGCCCGAAAAGGACGGTCAGAGCGAGGCATGGTTCGTTTGGTGGGTGGATCGGGACACCGGTGACCCGCTCCGCATCATGATGGTCGCGCAGATGCACTTCATGATCTGGGACATCTATGACATCAACGGCTCGTTCAGCATCGAGCCCCCGGCGGCCGACGAGGTGGCAACACCCGGAGCCGACTGACCGTCTCCCGCCCTTGACGTCGCTTCACGTTTGGTGAGGATGGTGACGCCGCGCGACGACGCGGCACGTCCATCGAGCGACTGTGAAGGATGTCCACCGTGAAGCTGACCTTTCTCGGCACCGGGTCCGCCGAGGGCCACCCCGACCCGTTCTGCCTCTGCGAGCACTGCGAGGCGGCCCGCCATCACGGCGGCAAGGCGATCCGCTACCGGTCGTCGGCGCTCATCGATGACGTCTTCCTCATCGACTTCGGCCCGGATCTCAACGCCGCCAGCAACCGGCACGGTATCCCGCTCGCCGGCATCCGCTACGCCGCCCAGACGCACCCGCACGAGGACCACTTCTACACCGGCAACTTCTTCAACCGCTCCACGCACTGCATGGTCGAAGGCGCGCATCACATGCAGTACACCGTGTCACCGGTGACGGCGGCGTGCTTCCGCGAGGTCGCGAAGGGGTGGGCGCGGGAGATCGACGACTTCCAGCGCGACCACTATCCCACCCTGCGGACCGACCTCGTGCTCCATCGCGACTGGGACACGGTCGAGCTGGGCCCGTACCGCCTGCTCGCAATCCCGGCCAGTCACGCACCCGGTCTGGACGCCCACATCTTCGGCATCAGGCGCGACGACGGCCCGGCGCTGCTCTGGGGCACGGATACCGGTACGATGCCGGAGGGCGTGTGGGAGCGGGTACATGACGAGGGCTGGTCCTTCCACACCGTCATCCTCGATCACAACCATGGCTATCGTGAGGCGAGCCGCGTCCATCACTCAAGCGACTCGTTCGTCGCGGAGATCGAGCGGATGCGCCGGGCGGGCATCGTCGGTGATGACACCCGCCTCATTGCGACCCACTTTGCCCACCATAGCCACCCGACGCCGGACGAGCTTGAGCAGTTCACGCGGGCGCGAGGGTATGAGCCGGCGTGGGACGGCATGGTTGTCGAGATCTGATCGACCCCAAATGGTGATCGACTGCCGAATCATATTTCCATAACACCTGGTCAGGCGTAGTCTGGAACCGACCGGTCTCGATCAGGTTGCAGCGCACGGCTCGACGTCCTCTCGACAAAGGCTGCCGCCGAGCGCCGCAGCCTGACGACTGAGTCAGGAGGTTCGGGCCATGAAGATGCTCGCGAGGATTCTCGGTTTGCTCTCGGTCGCTCTCGCCGCTCTGGTGGCACGCCCTGTCAACACCTATCAGGGCTTCATGGTGAAATCGACCGCGACAGCGCAGTCCCCGGCGCTGATCATGATCGGCACGCTTGCTGCCGCGCTCGGTGTGCGATGCCGCTCTCCGCTCGCGACGCTCTCCGGAGTGTTGGGCGCAGGCGTTGGCGCCTGGTACATCCGCATGGTCACCGCGCCGCACAACGAGCTCGAGCGGGCGTTCGGTGAGAGCTGGCGCCACCTGATCACGCCAGCGGTAGAGCGAGCCATGATCCGGCACCGGCTGTCGTGGCGGTTGCCGAAGGCGCCCGCGCCTCGATGGACGCGCGACGTGCCCTTTTGGACCATCCCCGGCACGGATCGCCAGCTGCTCGCCGATATCTGGGAGCCCGCGGACGGTGTTGAGCGGACCGGGACGGCAATCATCTACCTCTACGGGGGATCGTGGCACTTCTTCGACAAGGACGTTCTCACGCGCCCACTTTTCCGGCAGCTCACCGCGCAGGGGCATGTGATCATCGACGCGGGGCATCGCAGCTGCCCGGAGACGGATGTCGTCGGCATGGTTGGCGACGTCCATCGCGCCGTCGCATGGATCAAGGCGAACGCCGACCGCTACGGCGTCGACCCTGAGCAGATCGTCGTGATGGGCGGATCGTCCGGGGCGCACATCGCGCTCCTCGCCGCCTACGCGCCCGAAGACCCGAGGTTGAAACCGACGGAGCTCGAAGGCATCGACACCAGCGTGATGGCCGTCGTCTCCTGGTACGGCATCCCGGAGATGTCGTCCGCCGTCGAGCGCTGGCTCGGCCAGGAAGCATCCGGCCCCGCACCTTCGGATACATGGCAGCGGCGCGAGCCGGGTACGTTGGAGAACGCCATGATGCGGCTGATGATGGGGCGAACGCTCAGCGCGGAGCAGTCGCCTCCTGGCCCATCGGTCCGTCAGCTCGTCCAGAACCTGCTCGGCGTCCAACCCGGTGAAAGCGCCGAGATGGAGGACCTGGCGTCACCGATCCACCACGTGAGCGCGGCGTGCCCGCCGACCATCATGCTGCAGGGGACGCACGACGCCGTGGTGCCACTCGAGGCGGCGCGGCGGCTCCATCGGGCCCTGGTGGCCGCCGGCGTCCCGGTCGCCTACATCGAATATCCCTGGACGGAGCACGCCTTCGATCTGATGTACCCGCCGCTCGCCAACCCCGCCGCGAGGGCGGCTTTGTACGATGTCGAGCGGTTCATCGCCTGTGCCGCTAGTGCGAGGGAACGACGCCAGAAGGAGCCTCTGGCGACCGCGGCAAACGAGTAGCGGGCAGATTCGGCCAAGTAGTCGCGGGTATGGGTCATGCGATGCCCAGGCGATCGACCGCGAGAGATGCGGTTTTGATCGACTGGAGGAAAGCATGGGCAAGCACATACGCGTTCCGGACGAAGCGATTGCCGACCTCGAGACCGACGGCTCCGTACATGGGGTGACCAGCAACGTTGCCTACCAGCGACTCGGAATCGTCAATGTCGCCTACATAGGCGACGCACGCACATGGGTGCTGTGCGACGCCGGCATCCCGGGCACGAAGCGATTCATGACGCGCGCGGTTGAGGATCGGTTCGGGAAGGACGCGAGACCGCAGGCGATCCTCATGACCCACGGGCATTTCGACCACGTTGGCAACCTGAAGGATCTCGCGGAGATGTGGGACGTGCCCATCTACGCCCATGAGCGCGAGCTGCCATACCTGAACGGGTCGGAATCCTACCCCGACCCTGACCCCGGTGTCGGAGGCGGCATGATGGCACGCCTCGCGCACCTCTATCCCAAGGGGCCGGTCGATGTCAGACAGTGGCTGCGCCCACTGCCCGCTGACGGATCGGTGCCAGAACTGCCGGACTGGCGCTGGCTGCACACGCCGGGACACACGCGGGGCCACGTCTCGTTCTGGCGGGAATCGGATAACACACTGATCGCCGGTGACGCCTTCATCACCACGGATCAGGAGTCCGCGTACGCGGTGCTGAGACAGAAGACGGAGATCCAGGGGCCACCGATGTATTTCACGCCCGACTGGGCCTCGGCGAAGGCGTCAGTCCGGATGCTTGCGGACCTCGAGCCGGAGATCGCGGTCACCGGTCATGGTCGCGCGATACGAGGCGAGGAACTTCGCCTCGGGCTGCGGAGACTCGCCGAGCGCTTCGACGAGATCGCCGTTCCGGAACACGGCAAGTACGTCGATCGAGCCTGAAACACAGCGAGGGCGGCAACAATGCCGCCCTCGTGCCATGGTCAGTTCGAGCGACGCGTCGGCTCAGTCCGCAGCCTCGGCGCGATCGCGGTCATGCTCTTCCCCGCAGGCACAAGCCGGGCCGCAGCTCGCCGCGTGTGCCTCGGCATCTTGCGTGACAGACGTTTCTGCCGGCTCGATCCGTGCCAGGCGCAGCCCGTTGAGCGTGACGACGATGGACGCGCCGACATCGGCCAGCACCGCGATCCACAGGTTGACGAATCCAAGCACGCCCAGCAACAGCGCCAGCAGCTTGGTCACCATCGACAGGGTGACGTTCTGCCGGATGATCGCCACCGTGCGGTGCGAGAGCCTGAACAGCCGCGCCATCGCGGAGAGATCGTCTCGCATGAGGGCAAGCTCCGCTGATTCCAGCGCGACATCGGTGCCGGAAACGCCCATGGCGATGCCGACATCGGCAACCGCCAGCGCCGGCGCGTCGTTGATGCCATCACCGACCATCGCGAGTGCGCCGTACCGCTCCCGCAGCTCCGCGATGACCGTCGCCTTCTCATCCGGCAATAACTCGGCCCGTACCTCATCCACTCCGGCCTCGGCGGCGATGTGCTCCGCAACCTCACGCCGGTCACCTGTCAGCATCACGATCCGCTCGACGCCCTCATGTCGCAGCGCATCGAGCGACGCGCGGACGCCGGGACGGACGCGATCGGCCACGGCGATGGCGCCGAGAAGCGCGGGTACACCGCCGGACACCGACGCGATCGACAGCACCGACTGACCCGAGGCGGCGAAGCGATCACCGTGTTCCCGGATCCAGTGGATCGACGCGTCATCGACGCCGACCTCGCTCATGAGCCGGTCGTTGCCGATGACGATCTCCGTGTCACCGATCATGGCGCGAGCCCCGCGGCCGGGCAGCGCCTCGAAGCTGGTCGCCTTCGGGAGATCGACGCGATCGTGCAGCGCTCTCGCCACGATCGCACGCGCCAGCGGGTGCTCCGAATCGTGCTCGGTCGCCGCCGCCATCCCGAGAATCTCGGACTCGACGCTGTCCCCATACGGAACGATCGCCATGACTGACGGTCGGCCGAGTGTGAGCGTGCCGGTCTTGTCGAAGGCAACGGTCTTCACCCGGCCGGCCGCCTCCAGCGCCGCGCCGCCCTTCACCAGCGTGCCGGAGCGGGTCGCCGCGCCGATCGCGGAGACAATCGACACCGGCGTGGAGATCACCAGAGCGCACGGGCAGGCGATCACGAGCAGCACCAGCGCCCGGTAGACCCAGGTTGACCAGTCCCCGCTGATGACACCGCCCGAAACCCCGACGAGCGCCGCCAGCACGACCACGATCGGTGTGTAGACTGACGCGAAGCGATCCACCAGCTGCTGTGAGGGCGCCTTGCTGGACTGCGCCTGCTCGACAAGGTGAACGATGCTGGCCAGCATCGATTGCGCGGCTCGCTTCGTCACCCGCACCTGCAGTGTGCCGGACCCGTTCATCGTGCCGGCGAAGACATCGTCGCCGGGGCCTCGGTCGACCGGCATCGACTCGCCGGTGATCGCCGCCTGGTTGACCGCCGATGTGCCGTCGATGACCTCGCCGTCGGCCGGTAGCCGCTCGCCAGGACGCACCCGCACGACATCGCCGACCTCGAGCGACGCAGCCGCGACGGTTGTCTCGATACCACTCCGAACGACACGCGCTTCCTGCGGCGTGAGGTCGAGCAGGGAGCGGATCGCGTTGCGGGTGCGGTCGAACGTCACCGCCTGCAGCGTGGTGCCAATCGAGAAGAGCACTACCACCATCGCGCCTTCGGACCACTCGCCGAGGATCGCCGCGCCGATCACCGAGATGGACATCAGCACATTCATGTCGATGCGCCCGGCCCGCAGTGCTGTGACACCGGCACGCGCGATGGTATAGCCGCCGGCGATGATGGCCACAGCGTACAGCGCGACTGCCGGGACAGTGCGGTCGGTGACATGCTCGAGAGCGAAGGCCGCGAGCCACAGCAACGCCGCGACCGCCGCCGGGATGAGCTTGCGATGCCGCCACCACGGCGTTGCCGGCACCCGGGTTGGGCCCTGCTGGTCTCGCAGTGTGGCGGTGTACCCCGCGCGGTCGACCGCGCCACCGATCGTCCGGATGAAGTCATCGTGGTTGGCGGCGCCACCGTCGCGGTTCACGGTCAGGGTGCCCGAGGCGAAGCTTACCGAGGCGCTGCCGACGTTCGGCAGCTGGCCGACCACGCGCTCGACGCTGCGCGCGCAATCGCCACAGTCCATACCGGCTACATCGAAGATGTACGGATCGACGACTGTGCTCGCCCCGTCCGTTCGAGCCTGCGTGTCTGTCATGCGGACGCCTCCTCCGGCTGATCGATCGCCTCGCTCGCATGCGTGCCCGCCACGCCGAGGAGCTGGACCACATGGTCGTCGTCCAGCGCGTAGTACACGACCTTGCCCTGCCGCCGCCGCCGCACCAGCCGGTGCTCCCGCAACACCCGTAGCTGGTGCGACACCGTGCTGCGGTTGACGCCGGTCGCGGCGGCGAGGTCGCAAACGCACAGCTCGCCGGCCGAGAGCGCGCTCAGCACGCGAATTCGGGTGGCATCGCCCAGGATGGCAAACAGGGTCGCCACGCCGGCGGCTGGCGGCGCGTCACCGAGCGCGCGCCTCGCGGCCATCACCGCCGACGGATGGATTGCGTCGACCTCGCAGTCACGCTCGTCCGCCTGCAGGCGAGTTGTCGCTGTCATCTGGGCCATCGCTGATACCTCATCTCACGTGTGCACCTTCGTGCACATATCCGTCATGGTCGGAGTCTATCAGCACTCATGTGCATGGGCAACCACATGTCTGTAGGGAACGCACGGAGACAGAACAGGATAACGGCAGCAGATGGACCCTCCAGGTCTGCCCCTACTCCTCCGGGAACCCGAGCATCTGCATCAGCTTCAGCGCGTTCGACGTGGTGGCGAGTCCGGGACGAAGGTGATAGTCGAACGTCATTTTCGGACGATCGCCATCCTCGCTGAATGTCTCGCTGAAGTGGACCGCGACGGCGTTGTCATCGAGCTCGCTGCCCTCGATCAGGGTCAGGTCGTGCGAGGAGACCGCTCCGATCGCGTTCGTCGTGGTGAGGTGGTGCAGCACGCGGCGCGACGCGATCTGCCGCTCGGCGGTGTTGGTTCCCTGCAGGATCTCGTCGAGCAGGTAGAGCACCGGCCGGTGTTCAGCGTCGTCTGCCGCATCGACCACCTGCTTGAGCCGCTGGAGCTCCGCGAGAAAGAACGACACGCCGTGCGCGAGCGAATCTTCAACACGCATCGTCGTGACGATCTCCACCAGCGGCAGCGCCATCCTGTCCGCCGCGACCGGCGCGCCCGCCTGCGCGAGCACGGCGTTGGTGCCAGCCGCGCGCAGCAGCGTGCTCTTGCCGGACATGTTGCTGCCGGTGACGAAGAGGAAGGTGCCTCTCGGCCCGATTTCAACGTCGTTGCCGACGGCGATGTCGACCTGCAGAAGCGGGTGCCGCAGGTTGGTCGCAGCCAGGCGATCGTGCTCGGGAGCGACCTCCGGCATCGCCCAGCCGGGGTGGTCCCAGGCAAGCACGCCGAGGGCGGCCAGCGCCTCCCACTCGCCGAGGGTGTCAAACCACGATCGCAGCCGCGGGCCGGAAGCCGCCTTCCATCGGTCGAGCGCCGCGGCAACATGGATATCCCATGCGAACGCCATCTGCAGCGGGATGTAGAGCAGCGAGCCGCGCGGCATGATGAACGACGTTGCACGCGAGAGCTGGCGAATGCGACCCGCCCCGCCCTGCTCGCTGCCGAAGAGCCGCTCATGGATTGACCGCAGCAGCGGCGCCTCTCCGGCATGCGGCTCGAGGTGGTCGACGATCGCCCGGTACCCGGCGAGGCTGTTCGCGACGCGACCGACGCGATCGACGTCGGCCACCACTCCCCCGGCGACGAGCTGCGTCAGCACGAGGTTGAACGCCAGCGCCAGCACCCACAACGGCATCGCGACGGTGCCGGTCGCCTGCGCGAGCGCGAGCGCCAGCACCGCCAGCGGGCCGATCCAGCCCAGCCCGACGAGCCAGGTCTTGCCCGCAAGCACCCTCGTGTCTTCAGCCCAGGCGAGCAGCGCGTCGAGGTCCTCGGGATCCGTCTGTTGCCCGCCAGCTGCCTGCTCGACGCTCTGTCGCAGGTCGATTGCCTCACCGAGCTCGCGCACGCCGGGCTGCCGCTCGAGGATCACAGCCGGCGACGCCGGTTCGAGCAGCCATCCCTGCAGCGTTCGCCACCCGCCAAGCGTCACCGGCGTGCCGAGGCGGGTGATCAACGACTCCGCGCCAGTGATGTTCAGGTCACGTGCGTACGGGTGTTCCGGAGGTGGGGGCGAGATCGGGCTTCGGGGGAGATCAGCGTCCCAGTCAAGCGCGGCACGGTCGCGCGACCGCTCGTTCACGCGGATCAATCGCTGCCAACCGATCGCGCTGGCGACGCAGGCGGCGATGCAGCGCGATCACCGGCACGAGCGCGGCAAGCGTCGCCAGCGCGATGACACCAGCGACGGCGCTGTCACCCGCGTACCACTGCCACGTCGCAATGGCGAGGATGACGAAGAGCACCAGGCGAACGTTGGCGAGGAGGCTCCAGCGACCCTGCACCGCGCCGTGCTCACTCGTGTACTGGTCGATCCGCTCCTGGTAGCGAGCTGTCGCGCTGGTGATCTCCGTCAAATGCCCCTATCCCTCGAATGGCTTGTACGCGTTCGGCGAGAGCTGGTCGACGGTGCGATGGTTCCAGTCGCCCTCCGGCAGTCGGGACCACATCGTCTCGGCGGCGGCCTGCAGATCCGCGGTCACCTGCTCCTCGTCAACATTGGCCAGCGTGCGATCCTGCATGACCATCTCGCCGTCAATCATGACATGCCGGATGTCCTCGGCCTCGGCGTTGTAGACGATGTTGCGCACGGGATCACGCAGCGGCGTCATCCACACGCTCTGCCCGGCCCAAAACAGCATGTCTGCCTTCGCGCCCGGCGCAATCCGGCCGAGATCGTCGCGGCCGAGCGCCTTCGCGCCGCCGAGCGTGGCGGCGTTGAACACGTCCGCCGCGGTCGCCAATTCCGTGGAGCGGTCCATGATCTTGCTGACCACCGCCGCCCAGCGGAGCGCCTCCAGCATCGACTGCGGCGAGGTGTCGGTCGCGAGGGTCATGTTGACACCGCGGTCCTGGTACTTCGAGAAGGTCTCCATCGCGATGCCGCGCCGCGCGAATACCCAGACGGCATGCGCGACGTTGGTGCCGGTGTCGGCGAGGATGCCGATGTCGTCCGCGGGGTAGTTCGCCCAGCTGCCGCCGCCGAGGATAATCGCGTGGCCGAGGATGACGTCCGGCCCGAGGAAGCCGATCTCCCGAAGCCACTCGATCGGCGTGAGCCCGTGGCGGCGGGTCATCTCGTTGAACTCGACGACCGACTGCGAGGCGTGGAGCGCCAGCGGCACACTCAGCTCGGTCGCCTTCTGGCGGCTCTGCTTGAGCAGCTCCTCGGAGCAGGTGTCGATCTGCATGGGAGAGAGAAAGCCGCGGATGCGGTCGTTCGCCGTACCGTTGACCCGGTCGATGAACTCGACCGCCTTGCGGAACGCCTCCTGCCCCGCCTCGTGGTCCCACTCCCACTCTGCCCGCTTGCCGTCGCGGGTGAACCAGCGGCCGTCGCGGTAGCCCTGCGCGATGTAGGCGCGCAGCCCGGCGGTGGTCGCCAGCTCCGCGACGTCGTCGCCGTAGGAGCCAAGCTCCATCACGGTCGTTGTGCCACTCCGGATCAGCTCGGCCATCGAGAAGGCGATGCAGGCGCGCGCGGTGGACGCATCGCCTGCCGCTGATCGTGCAGGGAGGTACTCGAAGAGGCCGGAGCCGTAGAACTGGCGCGGCCCCTTGTCCTCGACGAACGACTTGTCGAGCGGCGACTCGTAGAGGTGCGCGTGGGTGTTGATCAGACCCGGCGTGACGACCATGCCGGTGGCGTCGATCTCGTTGTCGGCAGTCCCGTCGTAGCTGCTGCCGACATACGCGATCTCGTTGCCATCGACGACGATGACGCCGTCCTGGAGGTGGCGGTGCTCGCCGTTCTGGTGCGCGATGATGTGGCTGGCGCGTATGAGCGTCCGCATGGATGTCGATCTCCTGCTGGTGATTGGCGGGTTGTCGTCGCTTTCGCACCGGCATCGTAACGCAGAACGGCACCGGTGCCATCCACGAAATTCGGAGCCGAGGGCATGGGACCCATGGGGGTGGCCGCCCCTCCGTGGGCGGACTCGTGCTGTACGGAGGCCCGGGCCCGCCGGACGAGCGGGCCGAGAATCTCCATACTGGCAATGTCAGCTTGGGTCCTCGAGGCTGCTGAAGACGGTGTTGAGCGCCTCTGAGAGGTTTGGATGGGTGAAGACGCCGTCGCGCAGCGCGGTGTACGGCAGTTGACCCATGATCGCGACCTGCAGCATCGCCATGATCTCACCGCCCTCGGGACCGAGCACCGCCGCACCGAGGATTCGATCCGTCTCGGCGTGTACCAGGACCTTCATCAAGCCGCGCGTCTCGCCCGTCTCGATCGCACGGGCGACACTGCTCATCGGCATCTTCCCAACCCTGTACGGCACACCCTGCTTTCGCGCCTGCCCCTCGGAGAGTCCGACGCGACCGAGCTGCGGATCGAGGAACGTCGTGTACGGCTCCTGACGATCGTGTACCGTTCGGTCCCCACCATCGATCAGGTTCGCCTTGAGGATGCGGTAGTCGTCATAGGAGATGTGGGTGAACTTCGGTCCCGGCCGGATGTCGCCGATCGCGAAGATGCCCTCCACCGGCGTCTCCAGGCGGTCGCCCGTCTCGAGGTAACCTCCCTCGTCGAGCGAGAGCCCCGTGTTCTCGACATCGAGCGAGTCGGTGTTCGGCACGCGACCCGCCGCCGCAAGCACGTGCGATGCGTCGATCACAGTCGTCGAGCCGTCCTTTCGCTCGATGGTGACACTGACTCCGTTCTCGCCCTTGACGACGCGTGTCGGGCTGGCGTTCAGCTCGATCGATATCCCGTCCTCCCGCAGAATCTCCGCGACGGCATCGGCGATGTCCGGATCTTCTCTGGAAAGCAGCCGTTCACTGTGGTGCACGATCGTGACGTCGGCGCCGAGCCGCCGGAAGAGCTGCCCGAACTCGAGCCCGACCGAGCCGCCGCCGATCACCACAAGGTGATCAGGCACCTCACCCAGCTCCATCACCGTGGTGGAGTTCAGCACATCGACGCCGTCCGGGTTCTCGATGTCGAGCGCGCGCGGTCGCTCCCCGACATCCAGCACGATCGTGTCGGCCAGGAGCGTACGCGTACCACCGTCGTTCAGCGTCACCTCGAGCGTCTTTTCGCCGGTGAAGCGCGCCTCGCCCTCGATGTAGTCCAGTCCCTCGGTGTTCTCGATCCGCGAGCGGCTCCCCTTGCGAAAATCCTCGACCATGTCTCGCTTGCGCTGCCGCACCGCCGCCATGTCGACCGTCACCTCGCCGGTGTGGATGCCGTACTCGGCACTGCGGCGGGCGACGTGCGCGACGCGACCCGAGGCGATCATCGTCTTGGTTGGGGTGCAGCCCGTGTTGATGCAGGTGCCGCCCGCGTATGCGCGCTCGATGAGAGCGGTCTTGCGGCCGTCCCGCGCGAAGGCGCTGGCGATGGGGCCGCCCCCCTGCCCGGCACCGATGACAATTGCGTCGTATCGCTCATGGCTCATGGAGCTTCACCTCGGTCTCTGTCCGGAATCGCACGCGTGTTCATGCTAGGGTACAGGCGATGCACGGAAGGAGCCGCCTCGATGTATTGCCAGCGCTGCGGATCGCCAACCGAGGAGATGCACCGGGACGGCACGATGCGACCGGTCTGCACCTCCTGTGGCGCGACCACATACCTCGACCCGAAGCTCGCTGTGGCCGTCCTCATCGGCCAGGGCAACTGCATCCTGCTGGGCAAGCGTGGCGAGCACACCCGCCAGCCGGGTCGGTGGAGCTTTCCCTCCGGCTTCGTCGAGCGTGGTGAGGTGGTTGAGGAAGCCGCCAGGCGCGAGACGCTGGAGGAGACCGGTTTGGAGGTCGAGCTCGGACCGGTTCTGAAGCTCGTGTCCGCGCCCGGTGAGACGGTCGTTCTCGCGGCCTATCCGGCGATCACATTCACCGGCGAGCCGCAGGCGGCTGATGACCTCGTGGAGGTTCGCTGGTTCCCGCTGGATGATCTCCCAGAGCTGGCATTCCCGCATGACACCGAGCTGATCAGGCTCTGGCGAGCACACGGGACCGCATGACGCCGGTGGCCGGGTCGCGCTTGCGACCCGGCCACCTTCTCCAGCATGAGCATCGCAGCGCCTGCCTCAGCAACCGCTAGCTTCCCCAGCCGTCGAGGATCTTCTTGACCTCGTCGCGGTGGTTCGTCTCGTCGTTGAGCATGTCCTCGAGCTGCACCTTGAGCCCGGTCTCACCGGCCGCCTCCGCCTGATCGATGCGCTCCTGGTAGTTTTTGACCGTCTCGGCTTCGGCCTCGTAGATGAACTTCAGCATCTCGCGCGTGTTGTTCGAGGTCTTGACCGGTCGAGGCTCGACCGTCGGATCGCCACCGAGGGACGCGATCTTGTCCGCCAGGTACTGGGCGTGCCGCTGCTCGTCGGGGATCTCCGCCTGCAGGAAATCGACCAGCTGCGGCCGGTACGGCCCGTTCACCTTTGCCGAGTACTGCAGGTAGCTGATGATCGCGTTGTACTCGCCCGCCAGGTCTTCGTTGAGCCCCGCGATGAGGTCATCCATCGACTTGCTTGTGTTCGCCATGGTCTCTCATGTCTCCTGTGTTCGCGCGTGCGTATCGATCGGAATTTGCCGTCTCTGGCTGCAGGAAGGTGCAAGTTCTGTACCAGCACGGGGTCCCCGGCGGGGCGATGCGGCAGCCGCTCCGGATCGCCGGGCAGCGGATCGTGCACGGCGTCACAAGAAGTGACCGGTTCACGACACTGCGGCAAGATGGCACGATGGAGGGACAGATACACTTGCCTCGGGCCCGGCGTGACGCCGCGCGCCGTATCAGGGAGGGAAGATGAGCGATCTCATGGCCGCCCGCTGGCAGATGGGCACCTCACTTGGCTTCCATATCATCTTCGCGGTACTCGGTATCGGGCTGCCGCTGCTGATGGTGATCGCCGAGGGATTGTATCTCCGCACCGGCAACAGCGCCTGGCTGGCGCTCGCGCGACGCTGGTCCAAAGGCTTCGCGATCCTCTTCGCGGTCGGCGCGGTGTCCGGCACGGTACTGTCATTCGAGCTCGGGCTGCTCTGGCCAGGCTTCATGGCGTACGCAGGCGGCATCATCGGCATGCCGTTCTCGATGGAGGGCTTCGCCTTCTTTCTCGAGGCGATCTTCCTCGGCATCTATCTCTACGGTTGGGACAAGCTCACACCGAAGGTCCACTGGCTGGCGGGTATTCCCATCGCGATCTCTGGTCTGCTGTCGGGAATCTTCGTGGTCGCCGCCAATTCCTGGATGAACAGCCCGTCCGGGTTCGACATCGTCGACGGCGAGGTCACCAACGTCGATCCGATCGCCGCGATGTTCAACGACGCCTGGTTCCAGCAGGCGCTCCACATGTCACTGGCGGCGTACACCTCCACCGCGTTCGGCGTGGCAGGTGTGTACGCCTTCGGCTACCTGCGCGGCCGGCGCGACCGTTACCACCTCAGCGCAATGAAGCTTGCCGTGACACTCGGCCTCGCCTTCTCCATCGCGCAGGCGATTTCGGGAGACATCAGCGCCCACTGGGTCGCCAACAACCAGCCGGTCAAGTTCGCCGCACTGGAGGGCCAGTTCGAGACCGAATCCGGCGCGGGGCTGACGATCGGCGGCTGGCCCGACCCGGAGAACGCGGGAGACACGCTGGGGCGTTGAGATCCCCAGGTTGTTGAGCTTCCTCGCTCACAGGGACTTCGACGCCGAGGTCACCGGGCTCAACGACTACCCGATGTCGGACCAGCCCGACCCGCGACCAGTCCACCTCGGCTTCCAGATGATGGTCGGGCTCGGCTTCGCGATGATCTTCGGCAGCCTCTGGATCGTGTTCACCTCGTGGCGACGCAAGCGGTTCGAGCCGTCGAAATGGCAGTTGCGCGCGCTCCTCGCGCTCACCCCGGCGGGGTTCATCGCGATCGAGGCCGGATGGGTCGTCACCGAGGTCGGCCGCCAGCCGTGGATCATCCAGGGCGTGATGCGGACCGAGGACGCCGTCACCGAGGTACCGGGCCAGTTCGCCGCGTTCGGCGGCTTCACGCTGCTCTACGTGCTGCTCGCCACCGTGCTCACCTGGCTGCTGCTCCGGCTGGCGAAGACACCGCCACCAATCGACGAGCCACACCCGTACGACGCCGCGCACCGCACCACGAGGGAGTCCCGCCATGCCATGGGATGACGTCACCTTCGACCTGACCTTCGTTCACGGCGTGATCCTGCTCGTTGGAGTTGTGCTCTACGCCGTGTTCGGCGGAGCGGACTTCGGCGGCGGCGTCTGGGACATGTTCGCCACCGGGCCACGTGCCGAGGATCAGCGCAAGGAAATCGCCCGGGCGATCGGACCGATCTGGGAGGCGAACCACGTCTGGCTGATCTTTGTGGTGGTGCTCACCTTCACGGTCTACCCGCCCGTCTTCGCGGCAATCAGCAGCGCACTCTATGTCCCGCTCTCGCTCATCCTCGTCGGCATCACGGCGCGAGGCGCGGCCTTCGTCTTCCGGGCGTACGCGTCGGACGTCACGCCAGCGCGTGCGGTGCTGAGCCGGGTGTTCGCCGGGGCGAGCGTGATCACGCCGATCCTGCTCGGGATGGCGGCCGGCGCCGTCGCGACGGGCGATATCCGGGTCGAGGATGGCAGCGTAACCAGCAGCCTCTGGACGACCTGGCTGAGCCCGTTTCCCATCGTAGTGGGACTGCTCGCGCTCACGGTCTGTGCCTACCTCGCCGCCGTCTACCTCTCGGTCGAGACGGGCGGCGAGCTGCAGGAGGACTTCCGAAAGCGCGCGCTGATCGCGGGCGCTGTCTTCACCGCACTCTCCGTGATCGCCCTCCCGTTGACCCGGTCGCAGGCGCCGGTGATCTGGGACGGCATGATGGACCGCGAGATCGTCACCGTGGTGCCGGTCGCCGTGCTGGCGGCCGCCGCGAGCGGGCTCGGCGTCCTGTATCGGCGCTTTCAGCTCGCCCGCGTAGCGGCGATCGTGTGGGTTGCGGTGATCATCGCGGGGTGGGCCCTGGCGCAATACCCGTACCTGATTGTGCCGGACCTCACGGTCACGAATTCCGCGGCCGCACGGTCGATGCTGGTCGTTGCCCTGTGGACCTACGCGGTCGGCGCGATTTTCCTCGTGCCGGCGCTCTGGCTGCTGTTCACCATGTTCAAGGGCAAGAATCCCGCGACCACCGGCGCCTACGGCGCATCGACGGGCGAGCTCCACACCGCCGGGGACCACGACATGTAGTGGCCCGGCAGAGCGACCCAAACGCCGGGCTCCGGAGTTCCGTATTAGGATAGGAGGGCATCCCGTCGACCCGCACCCCCGAATACGGAGACCCGGCCCATGGCGAAGAAGACGAGCAAGACCGTCGAGAAGCTCCGCGCGGACGTCCAGGCGCTCTCCGAAGCCGTGTGGGCGCTGAAGGAGCACGTCCGCGTCGAGCGGGCGGCGGAGTCGGCCGCGAACGGGTCCCGGAAGCAACGGAACCCGAAGCTCGAACGGCTCGAGCGTCAGGCCGAGACTGGCACCTCGCTCGGCGCGATCAGCACGTTTGGCGTGTTTCGGCTCCACGACAACCAGGATGGCGGGCGTCGCGTTCGATGGCACATGGACAACGTGACGGTCGAGTCCATCATTCCCGCCGACATCGACCTTGCCGCGCAGCGCCTCGGCGCGATCGGTCACCGGCAGCGGCTCGCCATCCTCGTGGCCCTCCTTCAGCAACCCGCTACGGTCAACGACCTCGTCAGCAGCCTCGAGCTCGGCACATCGGGGGCCGCGTACCACCATCTCAACGTGTTACAGGCGGCCGGGATCGTGGTCCCGCAAGACCGCGGTGTTTTCGCAGTCGCGCCCGAGGAGGTCGGGTTCGTTGTCGGCGCGCTTACCGCACTCGCCACAAGCCCGACCATCGAGATCACCGCGGGCGAGAATGCCCCCTCACCGGACGAACACGCTGCTGACGCCGCGGCGACGGCGTCATAGCGCGGCGAAGCGCCGATTCCCTGCATCAAGGGCCGATCCTGTAGCCCCACACCTCGTGTGCGGGATCGCTATGGCACCCAACGACGAACCCCGCACGGGAGTGCGGGGTTGCCGGTCAAGATCAATCGGGGGGTCGGGTTCTCTCGCGATACCGCTGGCTACGCCCGGGCGGCTTCCGCCTGCTGGGCGCGCTTGCGCGCCTTGGCGCGGGCGTCCTGCGTCAGCAGCCGCTTGCGGAGCCGGTACGCCTTCGGCGTCACCTCCAGCAGCTCGTCGTCCTGCAGAAAGTCGAGGCACTGCTCCAGGCTCAGCTCTGTCGGCGGGGTCAGCCGCACGGCGATGTCCGACGTGCTGGAGCGGATGTTCGTCAGCTTCTTGCCCTTGCAGACGTTGACGACGAGATCATCCGGTCGCGCGTGCTGCCCGACGATCATCCCTTCGTAGACTTCGGTGCCGGGGCCGATGAAGGTGACGCCGCGCTCCTGCGCGTTCGCAAGGCCGTTTGTCAGCGCCTGCCCCGCTTCGGAGGCGACCAGCGCGCCGCTGCGCGTCTGCGTGATCGGTCCCATCCACGGCTCGAACTCCAGCAGACGGGAGCCCATCGTCGCGTTGCCCTTGGTCGCCGTCAGCAGCGCGCTGCGGAGCCCGATGAGACCGCGCGTGGGGATCGCATAGACGAGACGAACATGCCCCTTGCCATCGTTCACCATGTCGAGCATGCGGCCCTTGCGGGAGCCGGCGAGCTCGCTCACGGTGCCGACGAACGCCTCTGGCGTGTCGATCGTCAGCTCCTCCAGCGGCTCCATCACCGAGCCGTCGTCCGTGACGCGGGTGATGACCTCCGGCCGCGACACCTGGAACTCGTACCCCTCGCGGCGCATCGTCTCGATCAGGATGGAGAGATGCAGCTCGCCGCGGCCGGACACCGCGAACACATCAGGCTGGTCAGTCGGCTCCACCCGCAGCGAGAGATTGGTCTCCAGCTCGCGCTGCAGGCGCTCGCCGATCTGGCGCGACGTCGAGTACTGGCCGTCCTGTCCGGAGAACGGCGAGGTCGACACACCGAACGTCAGCTTCAGCGTCGGCTCGTCGATGTGGACCCGTGACATCGGCTCCGGGTGCTCGGGGTGCGTGATGGTCTCGCCGATCTTCACATCCGAAAAGCCGGTGATCGCCACCAGCTCGCCGGCGCGACCCAGCTCGGTATCCCGCTTGCCAAGACCCTCGAAGGTCATCAACGAGGAGACGCGCTGTCGGTCCACAATGCCGTCCTCGCCGACCTGGGCAAGCACATCGCCCGCACGGAGCGTCCCGCGATGGATGCGGCCGATCGCGATGCGGCCACGGTGCGCGTCGTAATCCAGCGAGGTGACGCGCATCTGGAACGGCGCCTCCTCGTCGACCACTGGCGCGGGCACCACGTTGAGGATGGTATCCAGCAGGCCCTGAAGGTTCGGCTGGAGGCTGTCCGGGCTGAAGCCGGCCTTGCCGTCGCGGGCGATCGCGTAGAGCACCGGGAACTCGAGCTGCTCCGGCTCGACGGCGAGGTCGAGGAAGAGATCGTTGATCAGCTCCAGCACCTCGTCGATGCGCGCATTGTTGCGGTCGATCTTGTTGATCACGACGATCGGGCGGAGACCGAGCTCAAGCGCCTGGGTGAGCACGGTGCGTGTCTGCGGCATCGGCCCCTCAGCGGCGTCGACCAGCAGCAGACAGCCGTCGGCCATGTCGAGCACGCGCTCGACCTCACCGCCGAAGTCGGCGTGACCCGGCGTGTCGATCACATTGATCTTGACGTCGCGATACATGATCGCCGTGTTCTTGGAGAGGATGGTGATGCCGCGCTCCCGCTCGAGATCGTTGGAGTCCATGATCAGCTCGCCGGCGGCATCGGCGTCGCGGAAGATGTTGGACTGCTTGAGCAGCCCGTCAACGAGCGACGTCTTGCCGTGGTCGACGTGCGCGATGATGGCGATATTGCGAAGGTCGGCTCGGGTCGCGAGGGCGGTGTCGGTCATGGGCATCAGGCATCCGGGGGTGACGTGCGCGTGGGCACGAGGACGGTCAGCAGAAAGGTGCTCTGGATTCGGAGGTCAGGTGGAGGGACACGCGAAACACCCCGATTCGGGGCATCTCCAGCGGTCAAGTCCAATTCAGCATACCACGATGGCCGTTATGTCGCGGTAACAGAGTCATCCTGCGAAACGTTGCAAACGTGGCACGGTGTTTCCGAATCGCCACTTGCCCACCTGCACCACAGGAGAGATGCCTCAAGAACGATACGGCCAATCTGATGCTACCATGGTGATGCGTCGAATTGACACCAAGGAGCGATAAACATGAGAACCACTATCACCATCGATGACGATGCCTTGACAATCGCACGGGAGCAAGCGGATGCGTCGGGGATAACCCTGGGGCAGGCGGTTTCGCTCCTGATCCGTCACGGGGCGGCGGCCCACCGCAAACCGGTGCGCTATCCAGGAAACTTCACACCGTTCCCTGAACGTCCTGACGAGCCCATGGTCACGCTCGAGCATGTCAATTGTCTTCGGGATGAGCTTGCCTGATGCGTTATCTCCTTGATGTCAATGTGTTGATCGCATTGCTCGACGCCAACCATGTGCACCACACTCGCGCGATGGGCTGGTTTATCGGCAGTGCTCAGCGAGGTTGGCTGACCTGTCCCACCGTCGAAAACGGAACGATACGCATCATGAGTGGAGCGCGATACGGACCAACCCTGTTCTCGCCCAGCGTCGTCGCCGAGCGGCTGCAACTCCTGATGGATGCGACCATGCACGCGTTTATACCCGACGACGTGAGCCTGTTGGATGGAAACAGGGTGCATCGTCATGAGCTGAAGCGGAGTAGCCAGATTACGGATACATACCTACTCGCCCTGGCGGTTGCCAACCGCGCCCACCTTGCGACCATGGACCAGCGTCTGTCACCGACCGTGGTACCCGGCGGTGCGGATCACCTCTACCAAATCCCCTGACTTCTTGCTGCCGTTTCGCGATCCGCTCTCAGTTAGCCTCCCTGCTCCCGAAGCGGCAGCCAGATTTCCATATTGAGGTCGTCGCCCGGCCGGTACGGGGCGGTGTAGCGCTCCAGCCAGAGGATCTCGCGGTTGACCTCCCGCCCCTCCCGCAGCAGCCAGGCGAACATCGCCGCGTAGAGGTTGCCCAGCTCCTCGCGACTGCCGCGATGGCTGGCGACGAGGTATTCGTGGCGCGGAATCTGGATGCTCACCAGGTCGCCCGGCAGCTCCGTCACCGGCTGGCTACCAGTCATGCCGACGTAGCAGGTCAGCTCCGTCTCGCGGATGTGGCAGGCGCTCAACCACTCGTTGCGGTTGAGCGCTTCCGGCAGGGCATCGACACGTGACACCAGGGACTCCCACGCCTCTGCGGTGCGCGTCTCGGCGAGCTCGAACGGACCTGACAGCACGAGCCCCGTCAGCCATCCGCGCTCTCGAACCTCGAGACGAAACCCCTGGTCGCGATCGGTCATGGTCAGCGATCCGGATCAAGCGTCGCGAGGAGCTCCGCCGTGATCGCCTTGACCCGGTCGACGATCTCGTCCATCGGCACCATCGTCGACTCGCTCTCGGTGCGGAGCCGGAGCTCAACCTCGCCTGCCTCGAGCGTCCGCTTGCTGATGGAGAGCCGGATCGGGTTGCCGATGAGCTCCGCGTCGGTGAACTTCACACCGGGGCGATCCGTGCGATCGTCGTACAGCACCTCGACGCCAGCGGTCTTCAACTGCTTGTAGAGCGTGTCGGTAGCCTCGATGACGGCATCCTCCTTGCCGAGCGACAGCAGCGAGACCTGATACGGCGCGATCGAGATCGGCCAGATGATGCCGCGATCGTCGTGGCACTGCTCCACCACGGAAGCAGCGTTGCGACCAATTCCGATGCCATAGGAGCCCATCACCACCGGCTGCGCCTTGCCATCCCGATCGAGGTAGGTCGCGCCCATCTTCTCGGTGTAGCGCGTGCCAAGCTGGAAGATATTGCCGACCTCGATACCGCGCTCCAGCTTCATCGGCGTGCCACAGACCGGGCACGGCGCGCCCTCCCACGCCGAGGCGATATTGGCGACGATGTCCGCCTGATAGTCGCGCCCGAGGTTGACATTCTTCGCGTGGTACCCCGGCTTGTTGGCGCCGGCGACGAGGTTCGGCGAGGCCTCGATGCTCTCATCGACGACGATGAAGGCGTCGTGCACGCCGACCGGGGAGCCGTAGCCCGGCTCGGCGCCGTGCGCGCGAATCTGCTCGGAGGTCGCCGGGGTCAGCGTCGCCTCGCCGGTCGCCTGTCGCAGCGCGGTCTCGTTCACATCGAGATCACCGCGAACGACGGCGAAGATGAACCTGCCGCTCTCTCCGGTGAAGAAGACGGCCTTCGCCGTCCGGCTCAGCGGGACGTCCAGCAGCTCGGCGAGCTTCGCGATGGTATCGGTGTCCGGTGTCTCGACGAGCTCCATCGGCAGGGGCTCTTCCTGCTGAGGCTCGTCGCGCTTGAACAGGGCCACCTCGCGGTTCGCCGCGTAGTCGCCGTTCGGGCAGATGAAGAGCGTATCCTCGCCGTTCGGTGAGAACGCCATGTACTCCTCGGACTTCGAACCGCCCATCATGCCGACGTCCGCGCCGACCTTGATGAAGTCGAGGCCGATGCCGCGTGAAAATACGGTCGTAGGCCTCGGCGTGCTTCTCGTAACCGGTGTTGAGGGCATCCGCGTCCGTGTCCAGCGAGTAGCTGTCCTTCATCGTGAACTCGCGCACGCGAATGAGACCGCCGCGCGAGCGCGGCTCATCGCGCCACTTGGTCTGGATGTGATAGACGATCTGCGGCAGCTGCCGGTAGGAGTTGATCTCCGTCGAGACGAGGTCGGTGACGACCTCCTCGTGCGTCATTGCCAGCACGAGATCGCGGTCGGCCCGGTCCTTGAGGCGGGTCATCTCCGGCCCGACGTCGTAGAACCGGCCCGAGCGCTCCCAGATGTCGGACGGATGCACCACCGGCATCAGCATTTCCTGCCCGCCGATGCGATCCATCTCCTCGCGCACGATCTGCTCGACCTTGCGGATGACGCGGTAGCCGAGAGGCAGCAGGCTGTAGAGCCCCGCACCGAGCGGGCGGATCATGGCGGCCCGGACCATCAGCTGATGGCTGGGAATCTCCGCGTCCGCCGGTGCCTCGCGAAGCGTTCGTCCAAACAGGTGCGCCATCCGCATGGGTGCTGTCGCCTTCCATAAGTTCGGTGGTCATGAACAGGGCGGCGCTCTGCCGCCCGGCATCTCATTCACTGTGATCAGGATACAGGAAAGTCGGGCCAACCCGATCAGAGCAAGCGCCGGGGACCGGACAGGATGACGCCATGGCACGGGCTCGCCTGCAGGGAAAGGCCCGTTCGGAGCGCTTCTTGGCCATGGCGTGGCCTTTCCACCTGATCGTCATGCTGAGACGTGAGGTGCAAGAGTGCCGAACCGTACCGAAGCATCCCCGCGCGATGCGCCGGCACCGCAGGTGCCGAATCAAGGAACAGCGAGTCTGGAGAGTCACTCTGCCCTGCGGGCAGCGGCTTCGCCGGGGGATCCTTCGACACGGCGGCGTCGCCTTTGGCTCCTTGCCGGCTCAGGATGACAAGGAATTCGGGCGAGCCCACGCCGGGTCCACAAACGCGCTACGACTTCGCGAGGCGCGGGCCGTCATTCGACGCCAGATCCTCGGCGCGGGCGACGATGAACAGCAGCGACGACAGCCGGTTGAGGTACCGCAGGATCTCCGGGTTGGGCATCTTGCCGGCGTGGTCCAGCCCAACGGCAAGCCGCTCCGCCCGCCGGACCACCGTGCGCGCGACGTCCAGCGCAGCGCCGGCGACCGTGTCGCCCGGAATCACGAACTGCGGCGGCAGCTCCACCGTCGCCTCCACCGTGGCGATGGACGCCTCGACCCAGGCGACTCGTTCGGCAGGCAGCCGGTAGGCGTCCGGGCGCAGCTCGTCGACGAACGCCAGCTCCGCCATGATCTGGTAGAGATCGCGCTGCGCCTGGATCAGCAGCTCCTGCCAGGCGGCAATAGAGGAACTGGCCCGCCCCAACCCGATCGATGAGGTGGACTCGTCGAGTGCGCCCATGAGGTCGATGCGCGGGTCATCCTTGCCGACACGCTCCCCGAGCAGGTCGGTGGCGCCCTGGTCGCCCTTTGCTGTGTAAATCCGCATGATTCCTGTGCTCCCGGGCGATTCCGGTGTCCCGGTTGCCGCCCGTCGCGCCGCCGATGCGGCCGGTTTCAGTCATCTCTGGAGTGTCCGTACTGTGGTAGCCTTGGCACCTACGGATGGGAAGTCTGGCACGTTTCTCCACCTGCCCGCCACACGCCGCGCGCGTCGTTCCAAGCCAGCTCTGCCGACCGTCATCACGTCGCTCGAGGTGCAGTCCCGTGTCCTACATGCCACACACAGCACGATACTCCCCGCTGCGCGTTGAGGTTGATCCGGACCGACCGGTACGTGTCGCCATCATCGGCACCGGCATCGGCGCCGCAGTCCACATCCCCGTGTTTCGCCAGCTCGAGGGCACCGAGATCGTCGCGATCGGCTCCCGCCGGATCGAGCGGGCGAAGGAGATCGCCAACCGGCACCGGATCGAGCTGCCGTCCGACGACTACCGCGAGATCGTCGACCACCCGGACGTCGACGCGGTGGTGATCGCCACGCCTCCCTACCTGCACCACACAATCGGTATCGCCGCGATCGAGGCCGGCAAGCACGTTCTCTGCGAGAAGCCGATGGCGCGCAACCTCGCCGAGGCCCGCGACATGGTGAACCTCGCGCGGACCGCTCAGGTGGCCGCCGTGGTCAACCACGAGTATCGGTACATGTCGGCCCGCCGGCACGTCAAGACGATGATCGACGAGGGCTTCATCGGAGAACCGCAGTCGGCGTCGATCGTGGTCTACCGCTCCAGCCTCGCCGACCCAAACGGCCGGCCGTTCAGCTGGCTGATGGAGCGCGAGAAGGCCGGCGGCATGCTCGCGGCGTCCGGTTCGCACTATATCGACCTGCTGCGCTGGTGGTTCGGCGACATCAAGGCGGTTGCAGGTCTGACGGCAACGATGGTGCCGCACCGCCACCTGCCGGACTCCGCCGAGATGGCGCATGTCGACGCGGACGACAATTTCTCGCTGATGCTTCGCTTCCACAACGGGGCGATCGCGACGATCCACGTCTCCGCCACCGCCGTGTCCGACGCTGGCGAGGAGATCACGCTCTCGGGCTCGAACGGCATGCTGCTGCTCCAGGGCGACGGTGCCCTCTGGGGCGCGCGGGGTCAGGACGCGGGGCTCTTCGAGATCGACATCCCTCGCCCGCAGAACCGCAAGATGCCGGAATTCGCCCACATCCTCGCGCGGCCCACCGCGCTGCTGGCGATGGACTGGATCTCGGCGATCCGCACCGGTGAGATGCCGGAGCACGTGCCGACCTTCGAGGACGGCGCCCGCGTGCAGGAGATCATCGATGGTGTGCATCGCTCCTCCGCGCAGGGGCGCTGGATCGACACCAGTGGCGCCCGCTGGCCGATTTCGCGCGGGTTCTGAGGCTGCAACCGGAGGACAGCGATGACGCATCCTGATCAGGGCGCCGGCACGCACGCGACAAGGGTGATCAACGCTCCACGCGAAACGGTGTACAAGGCGTTCACTGATCCCAATGCGCTCGTCAGCTGGCGTGCCCCTGGCGACATGACGGCAACCATGCACCACTTCGATCTCCGCGTTGGCGGCGGGTACACGATGTCGCTGTTCTATGGAACACCCGACCCGAACAACCCCGGCAAGTTCTCGGACGGTGAGGACCGCTACACATCCCGGTTCGTCGCACTGGACCCGCCCTCTCGCATCGTCGAGGCAATCACGTTCGATACCGAGAATCCCGCGCTCGCCGGCGAGATGACCATGGAGGTCACGCTGGTGGCCATAGGCGACCGGACAGAGGTGACCATGGCCTTCCGGAACCTGCCGTCCGGCGTCCGGCCGGAGGACAACGACGCCGGCACACGCTCCTCGCTCGACAAGCTCGCCCGCTTCGTCGGATAGCGACCGCGCCCCGTCACTTCCAGTCAGCGGCACCCGTTCACGTTCCAGGCAAGCCACATCCGCCGGAAATGCGTGTACCATGGGGTCCCGACACCTCGGGAAATCCGCATTGAGGCACACCATGCCCAGAACACAGGAGGCTGCCCCGCAATGGTCGCTCCAACAACCGCAACAGAAACGATTCTCGCCGCCGACGCTGTCGTCGAAACCCCGGCGCTGATCGTCTCCGAAGAGATCATGCACAACAACATCTCCCGCATGGCGGCCTTCGCGAAGAGCGTCGGCGTGAATATGCGACCGCACATCAAGACGCACAAGACGCCGCAGATCACCCGCCTGCAGATCGCGGCCGGAGCCATCGGCGTGACCTGCGCCAAGGTCGGCGAGGCCGAGGTAATGGTCAACGAGGCCGGCGTGCAGGATGTGCTCATCGCCTACCCCACCGTTGGGGTGAGCAAGTTCGAGCGGCTCGTCAAGCTGATGGAGAAGGCGCGAATCATCCAGGCGATCGACTCCCTGGCGGCGGCGAAGCTGCTCTCGAAGACGATGTCCAACTTCGACGTCCACATGGACGTCGTGATCGAAGTCAACACCGGCCAGAACCGCAGCGGCGTCCGCTACGGCGAGGAGACGCTCGCGCTGGCGAAGGAGGTGGCACGCCTGCCCAACCTGCACCTCGTGGGTGTAATGACGCACGAGGGCCACGCGAACAGCGCCGACCCGAGCGAGATCGAGCGTATCGCGACGAAGGCCGGCGAGGACCTGGTCGCCACCGCGGATGCGATTCGCGAGGCAGGCATCGATCTTGAGATCGTCAGCGTCGGATCGTCACCTGCGGCCTTCTACACGCCGCGCGTCAAGGGGGTGACCGAGATGCGCCCGGGGACGTACGTGTTCAACGACAACTCGGCGCTCCGCTACGGCGTCTTCGGCGTCGAGGACATGGCGGCCCGGTTCGCTGCGACGGTCGTCAGCCGACCGGCGCCCGATCGCGCCGTACTCGACACCGGCTCGAAGTCACTGGCGATGGACCCGAGCAAGGCGCACGCCGGTCACGGCTACATCGTCGGCCACCCGGACGCGATCATCGCGAAGCTGAGCGAGGAGCACGGCGTCGTCGAGCTGCCGGAGGGCGAAGAGGGCTTCGAGGTGGGCGACCGCGTCGAAGTCGTGCCGAACCACATCTGCCCGACGGTGAATCTCATGGACGAGATGCTGATCGTCCGCGACGGTCACATCGTCGACACCTGGAAGATAGCTGCCCGGGGCAAGGTGCGGTAGAGAAACACAGGGCACAATCTACGGCCCACCTTGGTCTATTGCCCGGGATCAGTTGTCGTGCTCGCGGAGATACTCACCCACGATGGGCAATCGGATCGCGGTTTATACTCTTGATCAAGGTAACCTCTGTGGCAGGAGAATTGCTCCCTGACGCCGGAAGGAGACCCCGGAAGTTGCGTACCGGGCAGAGGTTACCTTTCTCGTTGGACGAACCCCAACTGGCCCTTGAGCAATTTGCCCATCCAACGCGTGTTTCGTCGGTGTATCGAGACGAGATTGATCCCGCCGGACGAATCCTCTCCCAATACGGTCATCAGGGGCCACCGAGTTCCGTCCTCTTCCTCCACGAACTGCACGAACTCCCATCGTTGTCCTCGTCCATCAATCGCTTGTCTCACAAACACCCATGACTCGAGATTGAAATCTTCGTACATGGATAAAACATCTCGATGCTTCTCGTTCTGCTTCCGCGCAATGTCCTTTGATACTCTCAAGACCGGGAACTCACATCCGATCCATTCCTGAACCGAAAACGGCAACACCTTGCGCTGCTCCGGCACCTCCCATGCCGTCACAGGCAAGACGTCATCGCACCAGAAACCGCTCGGCACACGTCGTGCTTGCGGGTTGATGTCGCTGATCTCCAGCTCACACAATCTCGGCCATCCGTGGCTCGCGTCGATCCATCACCGCCAGGCTGCTCCGCCTCACACCTGTCTACCGTCATCAGGGACTGAAGCACGGTATCAGCCAGCGACAGACACCACAGTGCCCCGGCAGCTCGGATCCGAGCTGCCGGGGCATTCATCTCCACAACGATTGTGGTGCGGTCGCTAGTCCGCGGCGCCGGTGCCGGTCTCCGCCTCGTTCTCGGCGTCGACCTCGAGCCGCGCCATCTCCACGGCAGCCAGCGGCTCGACGCGCCAGAACGATCGCGACTCGCGCTCCCAGTTCTGGAGAATCATCCGGCCCCGGTCACTGTCCGTCGCCGCGACGTGCCGCTCGATCAGCGCGCGAACCTCGGCCAGCTCCTCGGTCTCACCGCGCCTCACGCCCACCGACTCGGGGTTGACACTTCCCGGGAAGCACTCCGCCGGATCCCAGACCCACGTCTCGCCGTTGGTCATGCCGGCGCCGAAGTTGAGACCTGTCTCACCGAGCACAACCACCTTGCCACCGGTCATGTACTCGCAGCCATGGTCCCCCACGCCCTCGACGACCGCCGTCGCGCCGCTGTTGCGGACCGCGAAGCGCTCGCCCACGGCGCCGGCAACGAAGAGCGTGCCACCGGTCGCGCCGTAGAGAATGGTGTTGCCGGCGATGGTCTGCGGTTCCTCGAACGTCGCCTCCTTCGGTGACATGATCGCGACCTCGCCGCCGCCCATGCCCTTGGCGACGTAGTCGTTCGCCTCACCGTAAAGCCGCAGCCGCAGCCCTGCCACATTGAACGCGCCGAAGCTCTGACCCGCGCTGCCCTCGAAGGTGCAGGTCACCCGTCCGATCGGGCTCGGGGTGCTCTCACGCAGCACCGTGAGATGCCCGGCGATGCGGGCACCGACCGTCCGGTTCTCGGTGCGGATCGTTCGCGCAACCTCAACCGACTCGCCCTGCGCCACCATGTCGGCGATCTCGGCAAGGATGTCCTGGTCGAGCGTCCGCTCAGCATGGTGGTCGATCTCGAGCGTCTTGCGGCGCTGGTCCTCCGGCGCAGGCTCCGCGAGGAGCCCGCTGAGATCGAGCAGCTTGCCGCGCCCCTGAACGTCGGCCCGCGCAAGCAGGTCGGTCCGTCCGACGACATCGTCCAGCTTGCGGATGCCGAGCTGTGCCATCAGCGCGCGAGTGTGCATCGCGAGCTGCTCGAACCACGCGACCACGTGCTCCGGCGTGCCGGCGAACTTCGCGCGGAGGTCGGCCCGCTGGGTCGCGATGCCGGTCGGGCAGGTGTTGAGGTGGCACTGCCGCGCCATATCGCACCCGACCGCGATCAGCACCGAGGTGCCGAAGCCGATCTCCTCCGCACCGAGCAGGATCGCCGTGAGGATGTCTTCCGGCGTCTTGATGCCACCATCGGTGCGCAGCTTCACGCGCGAGCGGAGGCCGTTGAGCACCAGCGTCTGCTGGGTCTCGGCGAGACCGAGCTCCCACGGGCTGCCAGCGTGCTTGATCGAGGCCAGCGGCGACGCGCCGGTGCCGCCGGAGTGGCCGCTGATCAGGATGTAGTCGGCGCGCCCCTTCGCCACACCGGCGGCGACCGTGCCGACGCCCGATTCGGAGACGAGCTTGACGCCGATCTTCGCGCGCGGGTTGATCTGCCGCAGGTCGTAGATGAGCTGCGCGAGGTCCTCGATCGAGTAGATGTCGTGGTGCGGCGGCGGCGAGATCAGCGGCAGGCCCGGCACCGCGTGCCGCATGCGCGCGATGAACTCGGTCACCTTGTGGGCCGGGATTTGCCCACCCTCGCCCGGCTTGGAACCCTGCGAGATCTTGATCTCGAGCTCGTCCGCCTTCGAGAGGTAGCGCGGCGTCACGCCGAAGCGCCCGGACGCCACCTGCTTGACCTTGGAGTGGCCGCGGTCCGGACCGGGCTCGTCGTACCAGTGCGGGTCCTCGCCGCCCTCACCGCGAGTTGGAGCGCGCGCCGAGCCGGTTCATGCCGATCGACAGCGTCTTGTGCGCCTCAGGGCTGAGCGCGCCGAGCGACATCGCCGTGACGACGAAGCGCTGGATGATGTCGGCCTCCGGCTCGACCTCGTCGATGGAGATCGGCTCGCCGGCGGGGGTGATGTCGAGCAGGTCGCGAATGGTGGTTGGCGGCTGGTCCTTCACCATGTTCAGGTACGTGGTGAAGTCCGTCGGCTCGTGCGAGTGGCTCACCTGCTGGATCGCCTTCGCGATCGTCGGCGCGTAGCCGTGGCTCTCGCCATCCCGCTTGTACTTGATCAGGCCGCGGTCCGGCAGTCGCTTCGCCTCGGCGGCGTACGCCTCCGCATGCCGCGCGTAGAGGTCGCCCTCGAGCTCCTCGAAGCCGAGCCCACCGACTCGGGTGATGGTGCCGGTGAACGCCGTATCGACGATCTCCTGGTTGAGCCCGATGATCTCGAAAATCTGCGCGCCCCGGTACCCGCTGGCGGTGGAGATACCCATCTTCGCCGAAATCTTCAGGAAGCCATTCTCCAGCGCGTAGAGGTAGTTCTCGCGCAGCTGGCGCGGGGTCATCTCCTCATGGCCGCGGGTACCCGAGAGCGCCGCGGCGGCACGCAGGGCCAGCCACGGGTGAACGGCGGAGACGCCGTAACCGACCAGCACGCAGAGCTGGTGGACATCCCACACCTCGCCGGTATCGGCGACGAGGTCGAGCCGCGTGCGGAGCCCGGCGGCGATGAGCCCGTTGTGCACGGCCCCGGCGGCCATCGCCATCGGCACGGCCACGTGAGCATCATTGACACCACGGTCGCTCAGCACAAGCACGCCAGCGCCGTCGCGCGCAGCCGCGGTGGCCTCATCGACGATGCGAGTCAGCTCGCGCTTCAGCGCGCCCTCGCCGGCGTCGGCCGGGAAGGCGGTCGAGACCTCGGCGACCCTCAGCGCACCGTTGCGCTTGAGCGCATCGAGTGTCGAGGTGTTGAGCACGAGGCTCTTGAGGTGGATGAGGCGCGCCTGCTCGGGCGACTCGGCGAGGAGGTTGGTGCGCGGGCCGACGAATGCGTCCAGCGCCATCACCTTGCGCTCGCGGAGCGAGTCGATCGCCGGGTTGGTGACCTGCGCGAACCGCTGGCGGAAGTAGGTCGAGATCGGGCGTGACTGCTCGGCCAGCACGGCCAGCGGCGCGTCATCGCCCATCGACCACGTCGGCTCCTTGCCCTCGCCCGCCATCGGCGTGACGACCAGGCGGATATCCTCGGCGGTGTAACCGAACGCCTGCTGGAGCGCGATCTCGTCCGGTGAGGTCTTGGTCATCGCACTGCGCGTCTTGAGGTCGGCATCGACTGGCACCGGCAGCGGCTCATCCGCCTCGGGGGCCGGGTCCAGCCTCACACGGTGCTCGTCCAGCCACTGCTGGTAGGGCTGCTGGAGAGCGATGTCCTTTTTGAGCTCGTCGTTGCGAAGGACGATGCCCTTCGCCGTGTCAACGAGGATCATCTCGCCGGGACCGAGCCGGCCCTTCTCTACCACCTTCGCCTGGTCGATCTCGACCGTGCCCGCCTCGGAGCCGGCGACGAAGAGACCGTCGCTGGTGATGGCGTATCGAAGCGGCCGAAGGCCGTTGCGGTCGAGGGTGGCGCCGGCAAGAACGCCATCGCTGAACCCGATCGCGGCGGGACCATCCCACTGCTCGAGCAGACCGGCGTGAAAGTCATAGAAGGCCCGCCGCGCGGGATCCATCTCCGGCAGCTGCTCCCACGGCTCGGGAACCATCATCATCAGCGAGCGCGGCAGCGTGCGGCCACCGTGGTGCAGCAGCTCGAGCGCATTGTCGAAGCTGAGCGAGTCGCTCCCCTCCTGCGCAACGGCCGGCAGCAGCAGATCAGTATCCACGCCGTCCATGGCGAGGTCGCCCTGTCGCGCCATCATCCACTTGCGGTTGCCCTGGACGGTGTTGATCTCGCCGTTGTGCGCAATGTAGCGGAACGGCTGGGCCATGCCCCAGGTTGGGAAGGTGTTGGTGCTGTAGCGCTGGTGGAAGAGCACGATTGCGCTCTCCACGCGCTCATCCTGCAGGTCGGTGTAGAAGCGCCCGAGATCCTCAGGAAGGCAGAAGCCCTTGTAGATCACCACGCGCGCCGAGATCGAGGCGACGAAGAAGTCCTTCAGCGAAGCCGCCGCGCCGCGCCGCTCGGCGATGCGCCGGGCGACCATCAGCTCCTTTTCGAAGGCATCGATGTCCGTGCCATCGGGCCGCGCGATGAACGCCTGCCATATCGCCGGAAGCGTCTTCGCGGCTGTCTCACCGAGCATCTCTGGCGCCGTTGGCACCTCGCGCCAGCCGATCAGGTCGAGCCCGCGCTGCTCGAGCGACGTCTCGATCACCCGCTTGCCCTCAGCTACGCCATCACCGAGTGGCAGGAACGCCATCGCGACCGCGTAGTCACCAGCCACCATCCCTTCGGCGCCCAGCTCCGTGAGCACATCGGCGAAGAGCCGGTGCGGGATCTGCATGTGGATTCCCGCGCCGTCACCGGTACGGGCGTCCGCGCCAACGCCACCACGATGGGTGAGGTTCACGAGCCCGGCCAGCGCCTTGTCGACGATCCCGCGCGAGGGCCGACCGTGGATGTCGACCACCAGGCCGACGCCGCAGCTGTCGCGATCGAGGTCAGGTGAGTAAAGCGGCGCGATGCGTTGTCGTGTTGCGTCCATGGGCTCCTCCTGCCGCTGTGACGTCGTTAGGTTGTGATCTTCCCGCGACCCGTCGATTTGCGTCGGCGCCTGCAACGCCAACCGTACGAACAGGGTGCGGTGCACAAATCGTGAAATCGTGCTCAATGAATGTATGAGGTGCGTCATCGCGGGCTGACGGGTTGGGCGAGGCGCACGCCGGGAGCGCTGGCGCCCTCCAGGTGTCCATGCCGTGCCGCCTCACAACCTCGTCGTTGTGGGAATCTTCAGTGTACAGACGCGGGTTTGCCACCGAACAGGTACAGAGCGCCAAGAATCTGTCTGGTGTTCTTTGGACCCAGCGCCCAAGTCGCCAGGAAATGGGGTATTCTCCGTACCACTGAGGCGCTGTGGTTGCTCCTCGACGACAGAAATTCTGACCCGATCGGACGCGCTCCAGTGATCTGGCTCATGGTTCAGGCCGCTCACCGCGGCACTGTGCCTTTCGGGTTAGGCTGTTTGCACAGATCGTTCATGATGTCACAAAGTCTCGCAGCACCTCCCACGACGCTGCCATCACACCCAACGAGAGGACCTGTCAGATGGTTCGAGCATCCGGACACCTCCCCGCCGAACAGATGAATCGCGACCCGGAGGCTGTCGCCGAGGCGATCGCCCGCATCATTGAGCACGACGTGCGGCTGATCGACCTGCAGTTCAGCGACATTGCCGGAGGAATCAAGGCGCTCACGATCCCCGTGAACCTGCTGGAACAGACGTTCACGCGAGGCTACCGGTTCGATGGCGCTGCGTTGAGCGGTGGTCGGAGACAGGTGGAGCTCGACCTCTTCCTCGCCCCCGACCCAGGCACGCTGACGATCCTGACACCCTTCGAGGGCGAGCCGCGCCGCGCGCAGCTCTTCTGCTGGGTGCTCCGGAGGGATGGTCAGGCGTTCGCCGGCGACCCGCGATCCGCCCTGCAGCGGCAGCTCGAGCGCGCGGCCGACCGCGGCTACGACTACACCTCCGGCATCGAGATGGAGTTCTACCTGCTGGCGCACACCGATCTCGCCAGCACCCCGCCCCTGCCCGCGACCGACGCCGCCGGCTACTTCGACGTGGGCGAGGACGTGCTCACGAGCACCCGCAACGAAATCGTCGACACGCTCGCCGCGATGGGCATCGGCGTCGGCGGCGCGCACCACGAAACCGGCCCCGGTCAGCAGGAGCTCGATCTCTTCCCGACCGGCGGCATCGCCATCGCCGACCAGATCGTCACCACCCGCCAGGTGATCCGCACCGTGGCCAAGCGCCGCAACCTGCGGGCGACCTTCATGCCGAAGCCGTTTCCGGACGCCCCCGGCTCGGGAATGCACGTCTTCCAGCAGCTCGCGTCCTACCCGGATGGCAGCGATCTCCTCCGCGATCACAACGCCCCGGACGGCATCTCCACCCTCGCCCGCCGGGTGATCGCCGGACAGCTGATGCATGCTCCCGGCATGTCTGTCGTCGCGTGCACCACTGTCAACTCGTACAAGCGGCTCGAGGCCGGCCACCGCGCCCCGCGCCACGCCTCGTGGGCGCGTGTCAGCCAGGCGTCGCTGATCCGCGTGCCGTCATCCATAGAAGAGGCGCGAAGCGACATCGAGCTGCGCAGCCCGGACGCGATGACCAACCCGTACCTGCTCTTCGCCGCAACCATCGGCGCGGCGCTCGACGGCATCCGCGAGGACGAGGATCCCACCCCGCCGCTCGACGAGCACCTGGTCCAGTACGACGACGACGAGCTGAACCGGCTCGGCGTGCCGCGGCTGCCGACCACGCTCGGCGAGGCGCTGGACCTTTTCGCAGCGGATGATGTGATCCGGGACGCCATGGGCAGCTACATCGCCGACCAGCTGCTCCACGTCAAGCAGGCGGAATGGACGGCGTACAAGTCGCACATCAGCCCATGGGAGCACCTGCGCTATGGCGATCTCTAGCACGTTGGGGCATCGTGCTGGGCACGGTCCATCTCTTGAAACTCGTAGGGGTCGATTCCGGAGGATATCGACCCGGCCGCCGGCAGGGCGGCAAGGCAGCAGCGGGATCGCCGAACGCTTGCGGCCGCTGCGCGACCGCCGGGCGGATATCCTCCGGAATCCGCCCCTACGCACCGGTTTGTGCTGGCTCGACCTGGAGGCAGTCAGATGATCAGCGTGCAGGACGTGATCACCGGCGCGCTACCGGCGACCACGCGCGTCGCCGCCGGCGAGGCCAACCTCGATCGCGAGGTCACCTGGGCGACCCGCCTCCGCTCCGCGCCGCCCGCCTTTGAGCACCTCTCCGGCGGCGAGATCGTCATGCTCCCGCCGCGGGTGCTCGAAGAGCTCGACGAGCGCCTCACGCTTGCCGACGCGGTCCAGCAGCTCGCCACGTTCAACGTTGCTGCGATCGCCGTGACCACGACCCCGAACGCCCGGGCACGAGACGCCGCGAACGCGGTCGGCATCCCCCTGCTGGTGCTGCCGCGCTCGACGGAGCTCGGACCGCTGGAGCGACAGACCGCGCGCTTCATCACCGAGCAACGCCGCGCGATCCAGCACCGCGGGCAGGAGGTCACGCGCCAGCTGATGGAGCTTGCGATCGCCGGCGAGCCACTCGATGAGCAGGTGACCACGCTTGCCCGCCTCGCGCAGCGCGCCGTCGTTGTCGAGGGGCGCGATGGCAGGCTGCTCGCCGCGAACACCCCGGACGGCGAGAAGCTCACCCCGTCGATGCAGGAGCTCGTGCGTGCCACGCGCGACCGCATCGGCCCGTGGCTGCGCACAGTGGCGACGACCAGCGCCGCCGAGCCGGCCACCGGCACCTTCGACGGGATGGATGGATGGCGCCGCGTGATCGCGCCGGTCGTCGGTCGCGACGGACTGCTTGGCAGCCTCTCGCTCCTTGTCGACGGCGACGGCGCCACCGCGGCGTACCAGGTGCTCACCGCGCGTGGCGCCGCAGCGTGTGCGGTCACGCTTGCCCGCGACCAGGCGGCAGCACACGCACGACGCGAGGTCGAGCTGAACGTGCTCGACGAGATACTCGATGGCGCCCTCCGCAGCGAGATCTCGCTCGGGCAGCAGCTCAAGCGGCTTGGGCACGACATCGAGCAGCCGCACGTCGCGCTGATCGTCCGCTCCAACACCGAGGACGGCATCAGCCGGGTGCGCACGCAACGATTGTCGCTGTTCGAGGAGGGTGTCCAGCGCGCGGCGGTGCGGGCAGGTGCGAAGGTGCTCTGGCGTGTGCGCGGCTCGAGCGCGGAGATCATCTGGCCGGTGAGCGATCCGACGCAGGTGCCGCAGATCGCCGACGCACTGCGCGCGGACGTGCACCACGCGCTGTCGCAAGGCGGCGTGCAGGAGTCGGTGTCGGTCGGTGTCGGGCGCGTCGGATCGGGCTTCGATGGGGTGCGGCAGTCGCACCATGAGGCACGGCAGGCGCTGATGCTCGGCAAGCGGGTGCGAGGCGCCGGGCAGGTGACATTGTTCGACCAGCTCGGCGTCTACCGGCTGATCTTCGCGGCGGAGCACCTGCCGGAGATGCAGGGGTTCCTGGAGGAGACGCTGGGATCGCTGCTCGCCTACGATCGGGACCACGGGGCCGATCTCGTGCGAACCCTTGAGGCGTTCTTCGAGGCGAACTGCAGCCCGAAGGAGACGGCGCAGCTGCTGCATGTGCACCGCAACACGGTGCTCTATCGCCTCGACCGCATCGCGGCGATCATGAAGGTCGACCTCAACGACCCGGATACGCGCCTGCGCCTCCACCTCGCGCTGCACGTGCGGCTGGCGCTGGCGGCTTGACCGACAACGGCGCTGTCATGTCGCTTGATGGGCGCTACAGTCCATGACACGACGCCGTCGCCGCGTCGCCCACATGTGCCCTATGAACTGACGTCATTCCGACCGTTGCACCTGAAAGGTGCGAAGTGGAGAAATCGGGTGATAGACGCCAAGGAGACTTCTCCTGGCTGACGCTCTCTGTCATGTCGACCGGAGCGTGCGCCAGCACGCGGAGTGGAGAAATCGCGAACCTGCCAGCAACGACCCGATTCCTCCGCTGCGCGTCCTGCCGGCACTCCGCTCGAAATGACAACGTTGTCGTATCCGAAGGATCGCCGATCGCGGCAGCCGTTCTCTACACCTTCACCGCGGAGACAGCCTCGGCGATGCGGCCAAGCGCCTTCTCGATGTTGGCCTCGGACGTCGCGTACGAGAGGCGCAGGTAGCCCTCGCCGGCAGCACCGAAGCTCGTGCCCGCCAGACCGGCGACACCATGCTCATCCAGCAGCAGGTCGGCGAACTCGCGGCTCGTCCTGCCCGTGCCGGTGATGTTCGGGAAGGCGTAGAACGCGCCCTTCGGCAGCAGGCAGGAGATGCCGTCGATCTCGTTCAGCCCGTTGACGATCAGGTCGCGCCGCCGCCGGAACGCCTCCCGAAACTCCGCCACCTTGTCCTGCGGACCGGTCAGCGCTTCCAGCCCGGCGCGCTGCACCGCCATCGAGGTGCAGGAGACGCTGTTCACCATGAGCTTGCTGATCGACGCGGCGAGATCGCCCGGGAACAGTCCGTAGCCGAGCCGCCAGCCGGTCATCGCGTAGGTCTTGGAGAAGCCGTCGAGGATGATCGTGCGCTCCGCCATGCCGGGCATCGTCGCGATCGAGATGTGCTCGCCCTCGTAGAGCAGCTCGCTGTAGATCTCGTCGGAGAGCACGATCACGTCGTGCTTCACGGCCAGCTCGGCGATCGCCTCGAGGTCGGCACGCTCCAGCACGCCGCCGGTTGGGTTGGCGGGGCTGTTGATGATGAGCAGCTTCGTGCGGTCGCTCATCAGCGAGGCGAGCTCGTCGACATCCAGACGGAAGTCGTTCTCCTCGCGCAGTGGAATCGGCACCGCCTTCGCGCCGCTGTAGTCGATCATCGACTTGTAGATCGGGAAACCCGGATCGGGGTAGATCGCCTCGTCACCCTCTTCCAGCAGCGCCAGCATCACGAAGAACATCACCGGCTTGCCGCCCGGCGTGACGACGACCTGGTCCGGCGCGTACTCCGCGCCGCGCGAGCTCGTGATGTAGCTCGCAATCGCCTCTCGCAGCTCGGGCAGCCCGGCGGCGGGACCGTAGTGCGTCCAGCCCTCACGCAGCGCACGCGCGCCCGCCTCGACGATATTCTCCGGCGTGTCGAAGTCGGGCTCGCCGATCTCCAGGTGCACCACGTCGCGCCCCTGCGCCTCGAGCGCGCGGGCCCGCACCAGCACCTCGAACGCCGTCTCCGTTCCGAGCCGCTGCATTCGGCTCGCCAGCTCCACGCCCATTTGCGTCTACCTCCATCAAGCGTCGCATCGCCAGCGTTGCACCGGCCTCGTACCGACCAGGGTGTAATGACCTCCAGTTTCGCAGGTTCGCGTGCCATTGTCGCCGCGCGCTGGGCGTTGACAGAGGAAAACGGCCGCTGCTATGGTGCTCTGCATACAGTGTGCGAAAATCAATCCCTTGAACGGCAAGGAGCACGGCTCCGACGGCCCGATGTCCGGGCCGTCCCGGTGGAGGCAGCGTACCGGGTCGGCTCACCGACAACGAAAGGTGTCATCGTGGCAGACACCACGGATTCCAACGCGAACCCGCAGCCGCTCATCCAGCGGCGCAACCTCGGCGACGACGTCTACCGCATTCTCTGGTCACGGATCATCTCCCGCGACCTCCACCCCGGCGAGAAGCTCTCCGACCTCAAGCTCAGCGCGGAGCTCGGCGTCTCGCGCACCCCGGTGCGCGAGGCGCTCCACCGGCTCCTGCAGGACGGCGTGATCCGCGCCCAGCCGAACCGGGGGTTCTTCGTCACCTCGTTCGACGCCAGGGACATCGACGAGATCTTCGAGATCCGGGCCGCGCTCGAGTCGCTGGCCCTGCGCACTGTCGTCAGCCGCCATCCCGACGAGGACTACTCCTGGGCCGTCGAGCAACTCGACGAGGTCGATCGGCTGGTCGCCAACGCAAAAACAGAGGCGGAGATCGTCCGCGCGAACGAGCGGTTCCTCGAAGTCGACCAGGGCTTCCACAAGTACATCGTCGAGCACGCCGGCAACGAGCGGCTGGTGGCGATGATCAACGGCATCTGGGCGCAGATCGCGGTGTTCCAGAAGGCGGGCACCCACGTCCCCGGCTACACCGAGGTGGCGCTGCGACAGCACCGCGAGATCATCACCCTGCTGCGGGACAAGCGCTACGACGAGGCGATCGAGGCGCTGCAGGTGCACATCCGGGACATGAAGCAGCGCATCATCGTCGACATGGCCGAGCAGGCGGCAGCCGAGGAGCAGGCATGAGACCGGTGCCATGGGAGTACCGCGTGGAACCCGCCGACGTCGCTGGACGAGTCGCGGTTGAACGAGATGGGCCGCGATGGCTGGGAGCTGGTGACGATCGAGCCGGGCTCCGGCAGCGCGATCTTCAAGCGGCCCGGTCCCGACTACCGCGAGCGCATCACCCTCGCCCAGCGCGAGCGCGTGCAGTCCGAGATGGAGGGCGGATCGGATGAAGCGTAGCGGCATCCTCCACCCGGAGATATCGCGCCTGCTGGCGAGCACCGGCCACACCGACTACTTCCTCATCTCCGATCGCGGCTTCCCGGTGCCACCTGAGCCGGAACGCATCGACCTCGCGCTCGTCGACGACATTCCGACCGTTATCGACGTGCTGCGAGCCGTGCACGCGGAGTTCGTGATTGATCGCGTTGTCATCACCGAGGAGATGGCGCGCTTCTCGCCCGACCGGGTCGAGGAGCTGCGCGAGCTGCTCGACGACATCCCGGTGGAGGCGGTTAGCCATATCGAGCTCAAGCGGCTCGGGCACGACGCGAAGGCGACGATCCGCACCGGGGACACGACGCCCTACGCCAACCTCATCGTCGTCTCGGGCTAGTGCGATGACGGAGCCACACGAGCTGCCGTGGGATCCCCTCACGCCGGACGAGGTCGTGCCCCTCTTCGCGGAGTGGGACCGGTTCTGGTGCATCGCTGGCGGGTGGTCGATCGATCTCAACCTCGGCCGCACGACGCGCGAGCACGAGGATGTCGACGTGCTGGTGCTGCGACGCGATCTCGACGCCTTGCATCAGCAACTACCGGGTTGGGAGCTGTTCGCATCCGACCCGCCTGGGCACCTGCGTCCGTGGCTGGCTTCGGAATCGCTGCCGGACCGCGCCCATGATGTCTGGTGCCGCAAGGAAGGAACGACCGCCTGGCGCTTCCAGCTCATGGTGATGGATCACGACGAGGAGCACTGGATCTTCCGCCGGGACTGGTCGATCGGCGGGACGCTGTCGTCACTGAGCAGGTTGATCGATGGGGTGCCGGTCATTGCGACGGAGATCCAGCTGCTCTACAAGGGCAATGGCACGCGCCGCCCGAAGGATGACGCCGACTTCCGTTCGATGCTGCCGGAGCTGTCGCATATGCAGCGTGAGTGGCTGCGGGAAGCCCTTGGCAGCCGCGAGCCCGACCACCCCTGGCTCGCCGCGCTGGGCTCGTCAAAAGGTGACGACATCGCATAGCCCGACTTCAGGGTGAAACGAGGGACCTCGCGCGAATCGCACAGCCGCAGGCGGTTGTTGCCTGCCCATTGAGCGCTATTCCTTTCGGCACCTTCGGTGCCGGCGCTTCGCGCGGAGATCCTTCGACACGTCTCGGCGCAAGCGCCTCGCCGGCTCAGGATGACGAGGGGGTGGTTGCACCAATCACCTCGCCCGCAGCACGTCGATGATCTCTCGGAAGAGGCGCAGGTCCGCCATCGCGTCTTCGGGTGTGGTTTTCGGCGTCGCCTGGCCGGTGGCAACGTCGTGGAAGACCTCCAGCTCGTGCGTGTACGGGTCCGTGTAGGTCGGGCGCCTGATGGTCTCGGTGTAGGCATCGCCAACCGTCTCGCCGATCCGCAGCGTCGTCGGCAGGTGCCGGATGTACGGCGTGTCGTACTGCACCCGGATCTGCTTCGTCTCGCCGTACACCTCGAGGTGCGCGTCGAAGCGCCGCTGCCGATCCACACCCATCTCGAACGTGCCGTTGTAGCCATCGAACGCGAACAGGGCATTCATGAACCGGCCTCCGTTCCACTGTGAGGCAGCCAGCACCTGTTTCGGCACGCCGACCAGCTCGCGCATCGCCGAGAGGTCGTGGCTGCCGAGCCCACACAGCATCCGGTAGGAGCGCACCAAATCCGGTGGCACGTCGCCGATCGCCTCGACCACGAGCGCCCGCGCCCGCTCGGCGCGATCCGCCTTCGCCGCGTCGGGGATGTCGTCGCAGCGATGGACGTTGCTCGACTGCTCGATAATGAGCGCGTTCTGCCCGATGATGTCGCGCACGCGGACGTAGTTGATGCGGTCGAGCTGCCGTACCTGCTCGACCGCCTCGACGAACGCCGGCGCGTAGCGGCGCATGTAGGCGACCATCACCTGCACCCCGGCCTCGTCCCGCGCCGCGACGATCTCCTCGGCCTCTCGCAGCGTCAGGCACATCGGCTTCTCGACCAGCACGTGCTTGCCAGCCCGCGCCGCGAGAACGGTGTGCTCGGCGTGGTACTCGTCGCTGTTGAGCACGAACACGGCGTCGATGTCGTCCTGCGCGACGAGGTCGGCGGCATCGGTGTAGCGCCGCTCGATGCCGTAGTCATCTCCAACCGCCTGCAGCAGCCCTTCCGAGACGTCGCAGATCGCCGCGACCTCGTACCGCTCCGGCAGTGACCGCAGGATCGGCAGATGGATGATCTGCGCGACCTCGCCCAACCCGATGACACCTACCCTGACTCGACTCACCGCACGCCTCCTCATCTCTCGATCGCGAACCATGACGCCGACATCATGCGACACGCCTCCCGGTGCCGGAAGGGTCGTGATGTGGATGAAGCATGGCCCGTTCACAGGTGTGGTGATTTTGTATACAATCGTCAGCACCATACGGGACAGCCGATGACCAGTGTCGATGCCCCAGCCCGAGAGACATACCCCGTTGCTCGTCGGCGACGCGCCGATGACGCCAGGGAAGGAGAATCCGTGTTCAGACTCGATGGAAAGACCGCCCTCATCACCGGCGCCGGCTCCGGCATCGGCCGCGAGATCGCGAAGCTCTTCGCGAAGCAGGGCGCGACCGTCGCCGTGGGCGACATCAACGACGAGGGCGCCAGTAGCGTCGTCGCCGAGATCGCCGGTGACGGAGGCAGCGCCTTCGCGCTCCATCTCGACGTGACCAGCGTCGACTCGGCGAACCAGGCAGTGGCCGACATTGTCGCTCGCACGGGCCAGCTCAACATCCTCGTCAACAACGCCGGCATCGGCATGGTCGGCGGACTCACCGAGACCGAGCCGGCCGACTTCGACCGGCTGATGGGCGTCAATGTCAACGGCGTCTACTACTGCTCGAAGGCGGCCGTCGATCAGATGCTTGCCCAGGAGCCGCAGGGCGGTGCGATCGTCAACATGGCGTCCGTCGCCGGGCAGGTCGCGGTGGCGCGCCGCTTCGCCTACGGCACCACCAAGGGCGCGGTCATCTCGATGACGCAGTCGGTGGCGATGGACTACATCGATCGGGGCATCCGGTGCAACTGCATCTGCCCCGGCACGGTGGAGTCGCCGTTCGTCGAGGCGTACCTGCAGAAGTACCACGCCGGGCGAGGTCGAGGAGACGCGCAAGCAGCTGCACGCGCGCCAGCCGCTCGGCCGCATGGGCCGCCCCGACGAGATCGCGCCGCTCGCCCTCTACCTCGCCTCCGACGAGGCGGCCTACGTCACCGGCGCGCAGATGGTCATCGACGGCGGTCTCACCGCGCGATAGACGTTGGTCTCGTAGGGGCGACCCTCTGTGGTCGCCCGGCGGTCGCAGCGCGACCGCATCGTTGATCCGCTCGGTGGAATTCCGCACTTCGGGCGGCCGGGCGGGGACAGAGCCCCGCCCCTGCGAACGAGCTTCCGCCAGGCAAGCGGCGGACACACATTCACGAACGGAGCCCTCCCATGGCACAGATCTCCAACCTCTCCAACCTCGCTGGCGCCCGTGGTCGGGTTCCGCTCACCGACGTCGCCGTCGTGCTGCACCCCGACGATGACGTGGTCATCGCCAAGAGCCCGCTGCTGCCGAGGTCGGTCCTCACCGGCGACGGCGAGGACATCGTCGTCTCCCGCATGGTCCCACCGGGGCACAAGGTCGCCCGCCATCGGGTTGCCGAAGGACAGCCGGTTCGTCGCTACGGCCAGATCATCGGGTTCGCGACGACGGACATCGAGCGCGGTCAGCACGTCCACACGCACAACATCGCCGTGCATCAGGGCGAGCTCGAGCTCGACTACGCCTTCTGCGAGGACGTCAAGCCGGTCGACTTCGTGCCGGAGGACCAGCGCCGCACCTTCATGGGCTACCGGCGCAAGGACGGTCGGGTCGGAACGCGAAACTACGTCGCCGTGATCGCGACGGTGAACTGCTCCTCCACGGCGACCCGCCGCGTGGCGGACCACTTCCGGTTGCACCCGGAGATCATGGCGCAGTTCCCGAACGTCGACGGCGTGATCCCCTTCCCCACCAAGGGCGGCTGCGGCGCGCACTACGGCTCGCCGGACCTCGGCCAGCTCCAGCGCACGATGGCCAACATCGTCGACCACCCGAACGTCGCCGGCTACGTGATGCTCAGCCTCGGCTGCGAGGTCAACCAGCCCGACGACCTGATCGAGGCGACCCATCTCTCACAGAACGGCCACAAGCCGCTGGTGCTGACGATCCAGGAGAATGGCGGCTTCGCGAAGACGGTCGAGGCCGGCATCGCGGCGGTGATGGACATCCTCCCGGAGGCGAACACGGCGCAGCGCGAGGCGGTCCCGGCCTCCGAGCTGATGGTGGCGCTCCAGTGCGGCGGCTCCGACGGATGGTCCGGCGTGACGGCGAACCCGGCGCTCGGCAAGGCAGCCGACGAGATCGTGCGGCAGGGCGGCACGATCGTGCTCGCGGAGACGAGCGAGGTCTACGGCGGCGAGCACCTGCTCACCCGCCGCGCGGCGACGCGTGAGGTCGGCGAGAAGCTGGTCGAGCGGATCCACTGGTGGGAGGACTACACGTCGATGTTCGGCGCGAGCATCGACAACAACCCGGCGCCGGGCAACAAGGTTGGCGGTCTGACGACGATCTATGAGAAATCGCTCGGCGCGATCGCCAAGGCGGGATCGACACCGATGAACGACGTCGTCCGCTACGCCGAGAAGATCACCAGCAAGGGCTTCGTCCACATGGACACGCCGGGGTACGACCCGGTATCCGCCACCGGGCAGGTCGCCGGCGGCTGCAACGTCATCTGCTTCACGACCGGCCGCGGTTCTGCCTTCGGCTTCAAGCCGTCGCCGAGCATCAAGATCGCGACGAACAGCCAGCTCTACGCGAAGCAGGAGCCGGACATGGACATCAACGCCGGCAAGGTGCTCGATGGCGTCACACTCGACGAGATGGGGCAGGAGATCTTCGAGACGATCCTGCGGGTGGCATCCGGCGAGCAGAGCAAGAGCGAGGCGGCGGATATCGGCGAGGAGGAGTTCAACCCCTGGATCATCGGCGCGATGCTGTAGGGGAGCCAGACCAACCGCCCACCCAACCGTCATGCTGAGCCGGTGAGGCGCGTCAGCAGCGATGAGGATCGCCTACCATGTCATCCTTCGACACGTCTCGGCGCTCACGCGCCTTGCCGGCTCAGGACGACAACGCTATTGGCGAGCAACCCGCCGCAGGAGCCGGATGATGGTTGAGACACCCACCGAGACAACCGACACGCTCTACCAGCAGTTCGAGGAGAAGCTGACCGCGGTCGGTGGCCGCTGCCAGCGCGTTGCTGATATCCCGTTCGCTGCCGAGGCGATCGAGAACATCATCGGCGGAAACAGCGGACCAGTATGGACAGCGCCGATGCTGCGACACGCCTTGCCGTCGCTCATCGAGACGCTGGAGGCCGCCGGGGTGCGCCTCAACGTCCCCACGGATGCCGCCGACGTGCGCGACCAGCCGTTCGGGCTCTCCGTGGCACGGCAGGCAATTGCGGAGACCGGCTCCCTGCTGATGGTGGAGCGCGAGCTCGCCGACCGGTCCGTCGGGCTGGTGACCGAAACGCTCATCGTCGTCTGCGCGCTTGACGACCTCGCGGCGTCGCTCGACGATGCGGGTGACACACTGAAAGCCGTCGCCAGCGAGCGCGGCTCCTATGCCACCCTCGTGACCGGGCCGAGCCGCACCGCCGACATCGAGCGGCAGCTGACGGTCGGCGTGCAGGGACCCGCCCGCCTGCACGTCATCGTCATCGACGCCCCCGCCTGATACCTGGAGCCCGCATGTCCACCACCGCCCCGCGAAGCACGACCCCGCCGTCCGCCACGCAGGAGGACGCCCCGTTCGAGCGGCGATTCGACGCCGCGATGGCCAACGAGCGACTCTCGGTGAGCCTCACCAACTTCCAGCAGTCGTGGCGGCGTGACCGCGCCAACGTGATGGCCGACATCGAGTTCGAGCGCATGCGGAACGCGATGAAGGGCGCCAAGACTGAGGCGATCGACAACATCGACCACTACCTCGGCCAGTTCATCGAGGCGGCACAGGCGTCCGGCACGATCGTCCACCTCGCCGAGGACGCCGACGAGGCGAATCGGATCATCGCGAAGATCGCGACGGATCATCAGGTCAAGGTCGTCGCCAAGTCGAAGTCGATGGTCAGCGAGGAGATCGAGCTCAACCACCACCTCGGCGACCTCGGCATGGAGGTTGTCGAAACCGATCTCGGCGAGTGGATCGTCCAGCTGCGGCACGAGCGGCCGAGCCATATGGTGATGCCTGCGATCCACCTGGCGCGCCAGCAGGTTGGCGACGTCGTCTCCGAGCATCTGGGTCGCGAGATCTCCCGCGAGGACGTCTCCGAGCAGGTGGGGGCCGCGCGTGACGCCATCCGGGACGTCTTCTTCCGGGCCGGCATGGGCATCACGGGCGCGAACGCGCTCGTTGCCGAGTCCGGCACGGTGATGATGTGCACCAACGAGGGCAACGGTCGGCTGACGTCGTCCATCCCGCCGGTGCACGTCGTACTGGCCGGGATCGAGAAGCTGGTGCCGACGTATGCCGATGCCATGCGCCAACTCCGGCTGCTCGCCCGCAGCGCGACGGCACAGCGCATCACCGTCTACTCGACCTTCATTCAGGGTCCGACGCCGGGCCACGAGCAGCACATCGTCCTCGTCGACAACGGGCGCCGCATTGATGCGGGACCTCGACGAATTCCGAGAGGCGCTGCACTGCATCCGCTGCGCCGCCTGCGCGAACGTCTGCCCGCCGTACCGCGAGGTCGGCGGTCACGTCTTCGGACACATCTACTCCGGCGCGATCGGACTCGTGGTGACGCCGTTCCTGCACGGACTCGACGCCGCGGCGGGACCGCAGAGCCTCTGCCTCTCCTGCAACGCCTGCGAGACCGTCTGCCCGGTCGGAATCCCCCTCCCCCGCCAGATCCTCGACGTGCGCGCGATGGTCGCGGAGCAAAAGGGCATCAAGCCGGTCAAGCGGGTGGCGCTGAGCGCGTACGCGCACGAGCGCGCGACCAACCTCCTGTTCAAGATCGGCAGCCGGGCACAGCTACCTCTCACCCGCGGCTCAAGGCTCGTCCGGGGCAGGCACATTCCTGTGCTGAAGAAGCAGACCCGGTGGCGCAGCCTGCCCGCGCTCGCTCGCAAGCCGCTCCACGAGCGAATTCAGGCACGAAGCCCACAGCCGGAACCCGTCCTCGACCGAACCGATACCACTCCACTCCCACGGCAACGCATCCCAAGCGCTGCCGCCGGCAAGCGCGTCGCGCTCTTCCCCGGCTGCATGACGGATCGGCTCTACCCCGAGCAGGGCGATGCGATCACGACGGTGCTGGAGGCGCTCGGGGTACAGGTGGTGCAACCGGACGGGCTGCACTGCTGCGGGCTGATCCACCAAAACTCCGGCGACCTCAGCCACATGCGTGCGATGGGCCAGCAGACGATCGCCGCACTGGAGCGTGTCGAGGCCGAATACATCGTCTCCGGCAGCGCCAGCTGTGTGGCGGTGCTCCTGCAGGACTACCTGCACCAGTTCCGCGACGATCCCGAGTGGCTTCCTCGAGCGGAGCGGCTCGCCGCGCGGGTGATGGACTTCACCTCGTTCCTCGTCAACGTCGCGAAGCTCCCCGACGGCGCCCTCGCCGCTGCCGATGGCGCCAGGCGGACGGTCACCTACCACGACTCCTGCCAGGGGCTCAACGCGCTCGGGCTCTCCGCGGAGCCTCGTCACCTGATCGAGCGGGTGATGGGTGACGAGATCGCCGAGCTGCCCGAGAACACGCTCTGCTGCGGGTTCGGCGGCACGTTCAGCCTGGAATATCCCGACGTGTCGAAGCGCCTGATGGACCGCAAGCTCGGCAACGCCGAGTCGACCGGGGCGCGGACGATCGTCACCGACAACCAGGGCTGCATCATGCACCTGCGCGGCGGCGTCGGACGCCGAGGGTCGCAGCCTGGAGGTGAGACACCTCGCCGAGCTGCTGGCCGAGCGGATCGAGCAGCGACGTGCGGTATCGCAGTGATGATTCCGCCACTTTCAACTTCGTCAGACGTCCCGCCGGCACGCGAGGCATGGCTGGTCTCGGGCATCCCGGGCGCCGGCAAGTCGACCGTCTCCCGTCTGCTGGCGGCGACCTTCCCGAGAGGCGTCAACATCGAGGGGGACCGGCTCCAGGAGTGGATCGCCAGCGGCGACGTCTGGCCGGGCTCCGAGCCTGAGCATGAGGCGAACTTCCAGATCGCCCTCAACAGGCGCAACCAGTGCCTGCTTGCTCGCTCGTTTGCGGACGCCGGCTTCGTCCCGGTGATCGACTACGTTGTGGTGAACCGCAGCCTCATTGTCGACTACCAGCGCCTCCTCGACGGACTCGCGCTGCGCCTCGTCGTGCTGTCGCCAGGCCGGGACGTCGCGCTGCAGAGAGACAGGGATCGTGAGGAGAAGTCGGTCGCGGAACACTGGGCGTTTCTGGAGGACGAGCTGAAGCAGGAGCTTGGAGAGCTCGGGCTATGGATTGACAGCGCGCGCCAGACGCCGGAGGAGACGGTCGCCGAGATCCTCGACCGCGCGGACGAGTCGCTGATCCGCGGTGCAGTCAACGGCCGATCCTCTCGACAGCACCGCGATGTGAAGTAGAGTGGCGAGAATCGAGGCAGAATAGAGTCGCACAAAATCGCACGGAAACCGCTCCCACAAGGATTCAGGAGGTTCGCTCACCATGCCGATCTGTCGATTCCATACCGGTGACCCGGCCAACGCGACCATAGGGCTGGTCGATGGGGACCAGGTCATCCCCTTCCCGCCCGGTGCCCAGGCGCCGACAATGCGCGATCTGCTGCGCATGACGCGCGACGATCTGTCCACAGCCGTTCGGACCGCGCGCGAGGCGGGCACAGCGCCGATCCCGGCGCACGAGGCGATCCTGCTGGCGCCGATCGACGAGCAGGAGGTCTGGGCGTGCGGCGTGACGTATCTCCGTAGCCGCGATGCCCGCATGGAGGAATCGACGGAGGAGGACGTCTACGAGCGGGTCTACAACGCCGAGCGACCCGAGCTGTTCTTCAAGGCAACGCCGTCACGCGTTTCCGGGCCGGGTCAACCGGTAGGCATCCGCGCCGACTCGACGTGGGACGTGCCCGAGCCCGAAGTGGCGCTCGTGATCAACGCGCACGGCGAGATCGTCGGCTACACGGTCGGGAACGACATGTCCTCGCGATCGATCGAGGGCGAGAACCCGCTCTACCTGCCACAGGCCAAGATGTACACGGCCTGCGCCGGACTCGGGCCGGTGGTGGCGCTGGTCGACGAGGTCGCCAACCCGCGTGACCTGACCGTGACGCTGACGATCGAGCGCGACGGCTCCGTGCTGTTCGAGGGCGACACCTCCACAGGGCAGATGGCCCGCAGCTTCGAGGACCTCGTCCTCTACCTGCACCGGCACAACACGTTCCCGAACGGCGTCTTCCTGATGACGGGCACCGGTATCATCCCGCCGTCCGAGTTCACGCTCGAGGACAGTGACGTCGTCAACATCACGGTCGACGGCATCGGCACACTCTCGCAACCGGTGAAGCGTCTGAGCTAGATACAGCCTCGCCAAGATCCAATTGCGGGAAGGATGTGACATCAAGGCCACTCAGCGGCGGCTATCCTGATACCAGGTGGAGACGCCGACGGCGATCCCGATCGCGACCGCAAGCGCCAGCGTGACGCCGTTTGGCGTCGAGATGAAGAGCGCCACCAGCAGGATGGCACTGGCCGCCAGCGCGCCGTAAAGCAGCGACTTCGTGCTGGACGTCACGGACCAACCTGCCGTCCAGTGATCCACTGCGCGACGAGTGCGGCGATCACCGCGATCGCAAGCGCCGCCCAGAACTGCATGCCGAACAGCAACATCACGGCCAGTACGGCAATCAAGGTGACGATGCCCATGACGATCATGGCGCTGGATCTGCTCTTCATCATCGTGATACTCCTCCATGACCCGATGCCGCCATACGGAGCGGCTTCACAACCACCGTCGGAAAGATACCCGCATGAGCAATGACACTACCGCAGATTCCGGATCGGGGCTCACTCACTTCGATGAGGCGGGCAACGCGCGCATGGTCGATGTCGGCCACAAGCCGGAGACCGAGCGCATCGCCATCGCCACCGGGCGGATCACCATGGCACCCGAAACGGCGACCGTGATTCGCGAGGGTCGGGCGAAGAAGGGCGACGTGCTCGGCGTCGCGCGGGTAGCGGCGATCATGGCGGCCAAGCGCACCTCCGATGCGATCCCGATGTGCCACCCGATCCCGATCACGCGCGCCGACATCGGCTTCGAGCTGGATGACACCGGCGTCGAGATCGAGGCACGCGTGGACACGAAGGGACAGACCGGCGTGGAGATGGAGGCGTTGCACGCGGTGGGAGTCGCGGCGCTGACGATCTACGACATGGTCAAGGCGATCGACCGTGGCATGACGATCGAGCGGATCCGACTCGAGTACAAGGAAGGCGGGCAGTCCGGTGTCTGGCAGCGAGACACATGACACCGTCTGGTACCCGCTGATCGACCCGGCAACGGATGCAAACCGTGGGTACGTCACGCGGGACGGGCAGATTCGCTCGGACGACCCTGATGTCGTGCGGAGAGTGACTGCCGCCTTCGATCGGGAGCTGCTCATGCGCGACGGCGCGATCGCCGAGGAGCTGGGTGTCTGCTTCGCCGATATCGACACCGTAGTGCCGGATGACGCAGCACACCACGACCTCGTGTTTCGCAATCTCGCGCTTCTCGCGGGGTTGATCCCCGGCGAGCCGGTGCCTGGACCCGTTTCGGAATAAGCGTCGGGTATCACCCCGGCGCGGGCCGGGCAGGCAGCGTACAATTGGGCAGAACCATTGACGTGTGGGGCGATGTTACCCATCATGCCGGTGCCGACAGAAGAGCCGTGGCCCGGTCGCGGGCGGATCGGGTTGCATCGTGTTGGCCATCGAATCAGCAGCAGTTCAACGCGGGGAGGATCAGTCGCGTATGGCCTCGATTTCGACAGCGAAAGGCCGTTCCGGGTTAGGCATTGCCGGGTTTGCCGGGAGCGAGCGTCTCGCCTGGTACTTCCTGCGCATCTCGGGGCTGGCGCTCGTCTTCTTCGCGCTCGGCCACATGTTCATCACCCACTACCTCAACGCGCCATCCCAGACCGACTTCGACTTCGTCGCCGCCCGCTGGTCGAACACGCTCTGGCTCACCTTCGACAGCATCCTGCTCATCGCCGCGCTGTGGCACGGGCTCGTCGGCTTCCGCTTCACGCTGACCGACTTCATCCCGCGCGGTGGTCGCGCCCTCACCTTCGGCATCCTCTGGCTGCTCGGCCTGATCTTCACGGTGCTTGGGCTGGTCAACATCTTCACGTTCGATGTGCAAGCGGCCAGCAACAACACCGGTCCACTCGCCGGCGAGTTCTGGATCGGTGACGCGCTCGGCTACTCGCTCTACGTCTTTGCCGCCGTGACCTACATCGCGGTCATTCTGCTGGCCGTCTGGGTCGTGCAGAACATTCGCAATGGTGCGGCGACGATTTACAACGGCGATGTCGGGCAGTACGCCTGGGCGCTGCACCGCGCGACCGGTGCGGGCATCCTGTTCTTCCTGCTGGTGCATATCCTCGACATCATGCTGATCGGGCTCGGCCGCGATGTCTATGACCACACGGTGGAGTTCTACTCGCATCCGTTCATCATCCCGATGGAGATCATGCTGGTCGGCGCGGTGATCTACCACACGTTGAACGGCCTGCGCGTGATCGCGGTGAACTTCTCGTCACGCGGACCGAGCCGGGAGAAGAAGTACTTCTGGTGGGTGCTCGGCCTGACGGTCCTGCTCACGATCCCGAGCGTCATCGTCATCTTCGCCAACGAGTTCTAGCTCTTCGCATCCAAATACACGTCACGTAGCCCCGCACCCCGTGTGCGGGGTTCGTCGTTCCTGGCCGATCCGTGGTTGAGGATGGCGGGTCAATCGCCGCCACCGAATCACGGGCAGCAAGCGCAGTGCAATAGAAACGACGAACCCGGACACCGAGGTCCGGGTCTACATATTCCCGTCGTCATTCCACACTGGCCATCGATCACCCTCGCAGCAGCTCGGTCCAGTCGGCGAGGTTCTCCATCATCTCCCTGACGAGCGCGCGCGACGTTTGATCCGTCAGCTCCCCAAGCTGATTGAACTTGTCCGGCGCGAAGGTGACGTAGACCTCCGGCTCAGGAACCGGCAGCATGCCGATCTCCACGGCGATCTGGCGCAGGTGGAGCTGCGCCCGCATCGTGCCGGAGCGCCCGTGCGACGCTCCCATGATCGCCAGCGGCGTGCCGCGCAGGATGGAGTGACGCGGCGGCCGGGACGCCCAGTCGAGCGCGTTCTTGAGCACCCCTGGAATGGAGTACGAATACTCCGGCGTACAGATCAGCACAGCGTCAGCACGCTCGAGCTGTGCCCGGAAATCGCGAACGATCGCCGGGTAGCCTCGCGTTTCGATGTCCTCGCTGAAATACGGGAGGTCGTGGATCGACACCTCGTAGAGATGGATCCGGTCGGGGCGCAGCAGCATGGCGGTGCGCAGCAACCCCCGGTTGTACGAGTTCCGCCGGAGACTCCCCACAATGGCGGCCACTTCGATGCGTCGTTCCGACACGTACGTTCCCCCTCGAACGATGCGGTGCGCGTCAGGCGCGGTGGCCAGCAAGCGAACACGGCACAGCGGTGGCTATTCTACCAGTGCGTCTCAGCGGCGCCGCAAGCCGGAACCACATCCCGAGGGCATCTGACAGGCAGGCACAGCGACGGCCCGGCCGCCACGATGGCGACCGGGCCGTCTTGCGGGCGCGTCGTTGCGACGATCAGGCGTCGAGCAGGCGGCGCAGCACCGCCGGCAGGATGCCGCCGTTGCGGTAGTACGTCACGTCGACGTTGCTGTCGACGCGAGCCCGCACGTCGAAGCTGAACGTCGAGCCGTCCGCTCGCGTCGCGTCGACCGTGATCGTGGCGTTCGGGCGCAGGTTCTCGTCCAGGTTGCGGATCGAGAACGACTCGTCGCCGGTGATGCCGTAGGTACCGGCGTTCTCGCCGGGCAGGAACTGGAGCGGCAGCACGCCCATGCCGACGAGGTTCGAGCGGTGGATGCGCTCGAAGCTCTCCGCGATGACCGCCTTCACGCCGAGCAGCAGTGTGCCCTTGGCCGCCCAGTCGCGGGACGATCCGGTGCCGTACTCCTTGCCGGCGATGACGATGAGGTCGGTGTCGTCCGCCATGTACTTCTCGGACGCCTCGTAGATCGACATGTCCTCGCCGGTCGGCAGGTGCTTCGTCCAATTCCCTTCCCTGTCCGGCGTGAGCTGGTTGCGCAGCCGGATGTTGGCGAAGGTGCCACGGATCATCACCTCGTGATTGCCGCGACGCGAGCCGTAGGAGTTGAACTGGCGGCGCTCCACGCCCTGCTCGGTGAGGTACTCCCCGGCCGGGCTTGCCGGCGCGATGGAGCCCGCCGGCGAGATGTGATCGGTCGTCACCGAGTCACCGAGCAGCGCCAGCACGCGGGCGTTCTCGACATCCTCCACCGGCTTCGGCTCCGGCGTGAGCTCGGTGAAGAACGGCGGCTCCTGCACGTAGGTGGAGCTCGAGTCCCACTCGTAGATGTCGCCCTCGGGCACGGGCAGGTTGCGCCAGCGCTCGTCGCCCTCGAACACGGAGGCGTACTCCTCCTTGAACATCTGGGCGTCGACGGCCTCCGACATGACCTTCTTCACTTCCTCTTCGGTCGGCCAGATCTCCTCGAGGTAGACCGGGTCGCCATTGGGATCGTAGCCAAGCGGCTCTGTGGTCAGATCCGTGTCGACGCTCCCGGCGAGGGCGTACGCGACAACCAGCGGCGGTGAGGCGAGGAAGGACGCGCGCACCTGCGGGTGAATGCGCCCCTCGAAGTTCCGGTTGCCGGAGAGCACCGAGGCGACGACGAGGTTGTTCTCCTCGACGGCGCTCGCCACCGGCTCGGGCAGCGGGCCGCTGTTGCCGATACAGGTGGTGCAGCCGTAGCCGACGGTGTGGAAGCCGAGCGCGCTCAGGTACGGAATGAGTCCTGCCTTCTCCAGGTACCGGGTGACCACCTGCGAGCCCGGCGCGAGGCTGGTCTTGACGTATGGGTGGCGTGTCCAGCCCGCGCTCGACCGCCTTCTTCGCGAGCAGGCCGGCGCCCAGCATGACCGACGGGTTCGACGTGTTGGTGCACGAGGTGATCGCCGCTATTGCGACCGAGCCGTGGTGCAGGTGCACCTCATCGCCATCAATGATGACCGGGACCTCGCCGAACTTGCGGGTCGCCGGCGGCGCCACCAGCGTTGCGGTCGACATTTCCTTCTCGATCGGGACGTTCGACTCGCCCTCGTCATGCGAATTGCTTCCCGCCATCGCCGACGGCGGATCGCTGGCCGGGAACGATTCGTCCGACTGCTCGTCGTAGCCCTCATAGTCGACATGCTCGTCGAGCCCCGCGAACTGCTCCTCATAGGCGCTGCGGAAGATGTTGCGCACATTGCCGAGCGCGACGCGGTCCTGCGGCCGCCGCGGGCCGGCGAGGCTTGGCTCGACCGTGCCCAGGTCCAGCTCCAGCAGCTCGTTGAAATCGGGATCCGGCGTGTCGTCCGTGCGGAAGAGCCCCTGCTCCTTGCTGTATCGCTCGACGAGCTCGACCAGGTCGTCATCGCGACCCGTGAGCCGCAGGTAGGTCAGCGTCTCCTCGTCCACCGGGAAGAATCCGGCCGTGGCGCCGTACTCCGGCGACATGTTGGCGAGCGTGGCGCGGTCCGCCAGCGTGAGGTTGCTGAGCCCGGTGCCGCAGTACTCGACGAAGCGCCCGACGACGCCGTGCTTGCGGAGCAGCTCGGTGACGGCGAGCACGAGGTCGGTTGCCGTGGTACCGGCGCGCAGCGAGCCGGTGAACTTGAGGCCGACGACGTCCGGCTTGAGCAGGTACATCGGCTGGCCGAGCAGTACCGCCTCGGCCTCGATGCCGCCGACGCCCCAGCCGAGCACACCGAGCCCGTTGATCATCGTGGTGTGGCTGTCGGTGCCGACGAGGGTGTCCGGGTAGGCCACCGTCTCGCCATCGGCGCTCTTCGTCGCGACTACGGACGCGAGATATTCGAGGTTGACCTGATGGACAATGCCTGTGCCCGGCGGCACCACGCGGAAGTCCTCGAACGCCTTCTGTCCCCACCGAAGGAGCGCGTAGCGCTCGCCGTTGCGCTCGTACTCGAGGTCGACGTTGCGCTGGAAGGCGAGCATGGTGCCGAAGCGGTCGACCTGCACGGAGTGGTCGATAACCAGATCGGCCGGCACCAGCGGGTTGATCTTGCGAACGTCGCCGCCGAGACGGGCCATCGCCGAGCGCATCGCGGCGAGATCGACCACGGCGGGAACGCCGGTGAAGTCCTGCAGGACCACACGGGCCGGAAGGAATGGGAACTCCCCGCTCTCCTCGCCGGCGCCAGGCTTCCAGCCGGCGAGCGCACGCACATGGCTCTCGTCGGCGAACTCGCCGCCAGCATTGCGCAGCACGTTCTCGAGCAGGATTCGCACCGTGAACGGGAGGCGGTCGATCGAGTCGAGCAGGCCGTCCTCGACCAGCTTTCGGAGCCGGTAGTAGGTCACGCTGGTGCCATTGCTCGTCGTCAGCTGCGAGCGGGCGCCGAGCGGATCGACCGTACTGGTGACATCGGTCATGAGGTGATCCTTTCGGGATAAGGCGACCCGCTCAGCGGTGATGCGGGTCACACCTGCAGCGCGCGGATGCAGCCGACCCGCCCCTCCGAGCAGTCGATCCGCCATCCCGCGCACGTCGTGCCCCTAGTCTACGCCAAAAACCGCGGCTCCTCTCGACGATTTTCACGGCGCTCATGTGGGTCCTGGCTCCCAACCGTGCTTGACACACCCGGGCCGGTCGGTGATGGTCCACCTGAGATTTCCACGTATCGGCGGACATGGCGCCGGTGTCACACCATCACACAGGGAGCATCGAATCGATGACATCTATCGGCATGGTTGGGGTGAACACATCTCACGCCGACCAGTTTCTCCGTATCCTCAACGGCAGAGACGACGAGCAGGCGCTCGTCGCGGATCATGCTGTAACGACGCTCTGGGGACGCGATGATGACACTCGCGTGACGGAGCTGGCCGAGCGGCATGGCGTGCCCGCAACGGTTCGGGAGCCGGCCGAGATGATCGGACAGGTCGACGGCGTGCTGATCATCGACGACACCGGGCTCGGCGCGCACCACGCGGAGCTGGCGATGCCGTTCCTTGAAGCCGGCGTGCCGACGTTCATCGACAAGCCAATGGCGCTCTCGTGGGCGGATGCACGGCGGCTCTTTGCCACCGCCGAGCGGCACGGCGCGCCGGTGTTCAGCGCCTCTGCCCTCGCCTTCGCCCTCGAGCGCGAAGCGTTCCAGCCGGAGCTCGACCGGATCGGCGCGCTCAGCTCGGTGGTGAGCGTCGGACCCGGCGAGTGGTTCAACTATGGCGTCCACGCCGTCGAGATGCTCGGGACGGTCGTCAGCGCCCGTGCGACTCGCGTCCATCGGCATGCATACGAGCAGCGTGACATCGCCGTCATCGAGTACGACAACGGTCCCTCGGCGGTGGTGGAGACGCTCCGCGACGCCGCCTACCTCTTCCACCTCACCGCCTACGGCGCCAACGGCCATGCCAGCATGGAGGTCAAGGACGCGCTCGGCTTCTACACCAACACGATGCGGCGATTCGCGGAGATGGTCGACTCCGGCACCGCACCGATCCCGGCGAGCCAGACGCTCGACGTGCTGGCGATCCTCGAGGCTGGCGAGCGTTCGGCCCAACGTGGCGAGGCGGTCGAGATCCGCGAGATCACGGGGGCAACGGCATGACGGAGCAGAAGAAGCCGCGGGTCGGCGTCGTCGGGGTCGGCTCGATCGGCATGACGCACGTCCGCGCGTGGCGGGAGAACGACGCGGCGCCGGTCGCGATCGCCGAGCTGAACGACACCGCGCGAGAGACGGTCGCCGCAGAGATCGGCGCGACGCCGTACCGCTCCGCCGAGGACATGATGGCGTCCGGCGAGATCGATGTCGTCAGCATCTGCACGCCGCCATTCACGCACGCAACGCTGGTGGCGCACGCCATCGCGAACAACCTTGCCATCATCTGCGAGAAGCCGCTGGCGCACACGCTGGAGGACGCCGAGCGGATTGCCGAGATGGTGGGCCAGAGCGGCGCGGTTTTCACAGTCGGCTTCTGTCACCGCTTCCAGCCGCAGATCGAGACGATGAAGCAGATGATCGAGGATGGCGCGATCGGCGAGCCGATGCTGTTCCGCAATCGATTCGCCGGCTACAAGGCTGACGCCGACTCGACCTGGTTCTCCAACCCAAAGATGTCCGGCGGCGGCCCGATGATGGACACAAGCGTCCACTCGGTCGATCTCTTCCGGTTCCTGATCGGGGACGCGGTGCACGTTGCCGCGATGACGAGCACGAAGGCGACCGACCTCGGGCCGGCGCTGCAGACGGAGGACACCGCCGCGATGCTGCTGCAGACCGCCTCAGGCACGATCGGCGTGATCGAGTCGAGCTGGCGCACGGCGGTGCCGGAGTGGCGCGTGGCGGTGCACGGCACCGGCGGTGCGCTGGAATTCGACTACGACACGATGGTGCTGCGGCACTCCCCAGCGGGCGGCGAGTGGATCGAGGTGGAGGTGGAGGAGGGCAATCGCTTCGAGCTGGAGCTCGCCCACTTCATCGATGTCTGGCGCGGGAACGCCGCGCCGCGCGTGACGGTCGATGACGGCCTCGCCGCCAACCGGATCCTCGCTGCCGCCTACCGGTCCGCAGCCTCACCACCAATTGTGGACTGATCGAGTTGAACGCAATCCAGCCGAAGCTCCTCGGCTGGATTGCGTTCGGTCAGGCGCGTGACTCCGCCTGGGCACGCTCCATCGCGCGCTCGACAGCGTTCGGGAAACGATGCTCGAAGTCGAGGATGCCGACCCACTCGGGTTGGATAACGATGCGAGCCATCGGGGTGATCATCGTGCCGATGTTCTCGGCGAAGGCCTTCCCCTCCTGCTCGCCCAGTGCACGCTGCCCGGCGTCGACATACTCGAGCGGGACACCATCGACCTGCTCGACGTGCACGCTGCCGCGGATAGACAACGTCTTGTACGGCATGGTGTCGGTGTCAATGACCAGCGCCACCTTGGTGCCGTCGTGGAGAACGTGCATTTTCGGGGCAGCAGCCGGCCCGCAGACCACGATCTCCTGCCCGTTCCAGTGAAACCAGATTGGCACGACGCGAGGGGTGCCATCGGTCCACACATAGGCGAGCCGTGCTGGAAGCGACGAGTGTAGTAGGTTTTGCGCTACCGGATCATTGAGGAGATCGAGAGAACCTTGCTTCGTCACCATGACCGCTTCCTTCCACGTCGATGCCGTCGTCATCCGTAGGGTCCGACACCAGCATGCGCTTCCGGCTCGCACGAGTCAATTGGTTATGGATATCACAGCGGCAGACTCGACAGGACGACAAGACGGGCGGACCATCATGGCCCGCCCAGTGATCCGACAACGTCCGTGATCGGACGCCATTGAACCAACACGCTGGACGCAGCGCTTCTTGACAGCGTGCAAGTCTGAAGCACTGGGAAGGAGACTGGCAACACTCAGGCGCTATCCGGCCCATCGACGTTGGTCACGTTCGCGCCCGATCCAGTGCGGAACAGCAGTATCACCTGCTCCTCGTCACCCGGGTTCTGCTCGCGATGAATCGTGTGCGACGGAACCATGAAGTAGTCGCCCGCCTGGGCTTCAAGATAGTCGTTGCCATCCGGGCCGAAGTCGAAGCGGATTCTTCCAGCCACGACATACCCGTGCGTGGTGTGTTCCCCATGGTGGTGCCAATCCGATATCTGGCCGGGTAGCCGTATGCGCCTCGCCGACCCAGACGGTGTCATCGGCGAACGCCTGGCTCCGCCGCATACCGGTTGTCGATGGGCCAGCTTCCAACTCACCGCTTCTCACGACACGAAGCTTGTCGCCCATGGTCCGCTCCTCGCTTCCCGGTATGAACGCGCCGGGCATCCCATACTTCCATCAACATAACCGAACACGACCCAACGCCATGGTATGGACGGCTGCGCCGGTAGTCAACATGACAGGCTGCGCACTGATGGACAGGATTTAGTCAGGCGCCTGGCTGACAACCACCCGCTGGAACCGCTTCTTGCCGGCGCGGAGGATGATGGCGTTACCGCCGCCGAGCAGCGTCGCGAAGGGCTGATCGACGTCGTCGATCTTGTCCTCGCCGGCTCGGAGACCGCCCTGCTGCGCCAGGCGACGCGCCTCGCCACGCCCCTTGGCCAGCCCCGCCGCCACGAATGCATCGGCGATGGTGAACTCGCCGGTGACCTCGGACGCCGCGATCGTTGTGGTCGGTAGCGAATCGTCGTCTGTCGACTGGCGCTGGGAGCCGCTGAACAGCGCCCTTGCCGCCTCCTCCGCCGACCGCGCGGCGTCGATGCCGTGGGCAAGGGCCGTCGCCTCCAGCGCCAGCACACGCTTGGCCTCGCGCAGCGCCTCGCCGGAAACCGACGTGAGGTCGTCGATCACCTCGTTCGGCAGGAAGGTGAACATCTTCAGGTACGTCTCGACCAGCCGGTCGTCGGTGTTCACCCAGTACTGGTAGTAGTCGTACGGCGAGAACATCTCCGGGTCGATCCAGACCCGCAGGCCGGAACCGGTCTTGCCCATCTTCTCGCCCGACGGCGTCGTCACCAGCGGGCAGACCATCGCGAACGACTTCCCGGCGTCGGCGCGTCGGATCAGATCGACCCCGGCGACGATGTTGCCCCATTGGTCGGAGCCGCCGAGCTGCAGTCGGCACCCCTCGTTCCGGAACAGGTAGAGGAAGTCGTACGCCTGCACCAGCCGGTAGTTGAACTCGACGAAGTTCAGCCCCGTCGTCTCCAGCCGCTGTTTGTACGTCTCGGCGGCGAGCATCTCGTTGACGGAGAAGTGCCGGCCGATGTCCCGCAGGAACGAGATGTACTTCAGCCCCAGCAGCCAGTCGGCGTTGTTCATTGACACCGCCGCCGGGTTGTCCCCGAACTGCCCGCCCTCGTAGTCGAGGTAGCGCTGCAGCTGCACGGTGATCGCGGCGATGTTGCTGGCGAGGTCCTCCTCGCGAATCAGCTCGCGCGCCGAGGTGCGACCGCTCGGGTCGCCGACCATCGCGGTGCCGCCGCCGCCGAGTGCGATCGGGCGGTGCCCCATGCGCTGCAGCGAGCCGAGCATCATGATGCCGACCATGTGCCCCGCGTGCAGCGAGGGACCGGTCGGGTCGAACCCCTGGTAGAGGGTTACTGGACCAGCCTCGAAGAGCTCCCTCAGACCGTCCTCGTCACTGATGTCGTAGACGAAGCCGCGCGAGCGCATGTAGTCGACCGGGTTGATCCCAGCCTGGCGGGCCAGGACCGGGGCACTCGGGTGCCCGGTCGCGGTCGTTTCAATCGTCTCGGCGCGTGCGCTCGTCTCCGTCATCCGTCTCTCACCATTCTCGGCCCGCTGCGGGCACACCATCCGGGTGACAGCACCCGCCTCTCAATGTGGCCCAGTGTACCAACCGGACCAGCGCCGGCACGCACCAGAAAATCCCCACTCCGGTATGCGGAGCGGGGATATCGAAGGCTGGATGCGATCTGCCCGGCCTACTGACCGGCGAGGTAGCCCTGGACGACGCCAGGAAGCACGCTCCAGTCCGCCTGGTAGACCCACATGCCGTTGTCGATGATGCCGCCGGAGAGGTAGTCCGTGATCAGCGTGAAGGACACATTGTCCATCGAGACGTTGGGCAGCGCGGCGACCAGCTGCAGCTGCACGTCGGCTGGAATGTTCGTGTAGACGGTATCCTTCAGCGTCTTGACCAGATCCGGAATCTTCGTCACCACCGCGGGGCTCTGCAGCTCCTGCAGGATCGCGGCGAGCACGAGCTGCTGCCGCATCACACGGCCGTCGTCACCGTCCTGCTTGCGTGTGCGGACGAACGTAAGCGCCTCGGGACCGGAGAGCGTCAGCGGCCCCGCCGGGAACGTTGCGTACTCACCGAAACCGATCACCTCGTACGGGTTGTTGACCTCGACACCGCCGAGCGCGTCCACGATCTGCTTGAACCCTTCGAAGGTCGTAACCGCCGCGCCGTCGATCGCCAGCCCGAAGTTCGCCTGGATGGTGTCTGTCATCGCCTGCGTGCCGCCCACCCAGTTGTCCTCGGAGTTGTAGAAGCCGAGGTTGAAGGCGGCATTGATCTTGTTGTAGCCGTAGCCCGGGATCTCCACGTAGAGATCTCGGGGAATCGCGACGGTGCGCACGGTGCCAGCATCAAGGTTGACGCGGGACACCATCAGCACGTCGCTGTTGTGCTCGTCGAAGCCCTCGCGGTAGTCCACCCCGGCGACGATAAACGTGTACTCGCGCGCGTTCTGCCGTGCCGAGACCGCGCCGGCCCCGGTCATCGCGGCGACCATCGCGCCGGCGCCGATCTGCACCGCGCGACGGCGGGTGAGCGAGGTTGTCGAGAGAATGCCTGCCATGACGATACGATCTCCTCACTTGTCCGATCCGGAAAGCGACGCCGTGTCCATCCACACTCGATGGCGCCACCACCAGCCACATCCGTGGCGTGTCAAGATGACCGGAACGTTCGCGATCATACTACGCGATGCTGTCCGTACATGCATGTGGCGATCCAGCACGACCCGATCCAACGGAGGTGTCCGATGTCACAGATACGGGTTTATGGCCATCGGGACGCACTAAAAGTCCACCGCGAGGCACTCTCGGACTGCATCCATCGCTGTCTCGTCGAGGCGATCGCGCTGCCCGAGTCCAAGCGGTTTCAGCGATTCTTCCCGCTCGCGCCGGAGGACTTCATCCACCCCGACGATCGTACGGAGCGGTACACGATCATCGAGATCAGCATGTTCGCCGGGAGGAGCGAAGTTGCGAAGCGCCGCCTGATCCTTCTGCTCTTCGAACGCATCGAGGCGGAGATCGGTATCGCGCCACAGGACGTCGAAATCACGATCGAGGAGTCGCCCGCCGCCAACTGGGGCATTCGTGGCCGTTGCGGCGACGAGCTCAACCTGGACTATGATGTCGACATTTGACGGCACAGCGCTTCCAGTTGGGTGCTGTCGCGACAGGAAGGAATCGGGCGAATGAGCATCGAATGGCTGCGAGACTGGGATGAGGCGGTGAAGGCGGCACGGGCACAACGCAAGCCCATCCTGCTGGATGTCTCACAGGACAACTGACGCGGCTGCGACAAGCTGGATGCCGTGACGTATCCAGATCACCGTGTCTCATCTGCCATCGCCGAGCGGTTCGTCCCGGTCAGGCTCCACCTGACCAACGACCGCCAGTGGACGCGGCAGTTCCAGGTCTTCTGGACCCCGACGATCCTCATCGGTGACCGCAGCGGCAAGATCCGCTACACCTCGGTCAACTTCCTGCCACCGGAGCCGTTCCTCGATGTGCTCGACATCGGTGAGGCGCTCGTCGCCATGCGCTGGCGCGAATACGATGCTGCGATCCAGCTGCTGAAGGATGTCGAAACCCGCCAGCCAGACGGACCACTCACGCCTGAGGCGATCTACTGGCGCGGCATTGCCGAGTATTTCCGGCAGCATCGCAACTCCACCGCGTCCAATGCCGTCTGGGAAACGCTCCTGGAACGGTTCCCGGACTCGATCTGGGCGATGCGCGTGCCGTGAGCCGCCGTCAGCCGGCGAGAATCTTCGCGATGTACTCCCGGTGTTCATCGAAGTGCGTGCAGGCATCGCTCATCAGGATCTCGATGAACGGGACGTCCCGAGCCGCCTCCCGAGTGTCCGGGCTCATCTCCCGGGACGGCTTCCAGAGATCGTCCAGGCTCGCCTGTCGCACCGCTGCGATGGTTTCGTCGTGCACAAGGCGGGCATCCGCCATCACCTTCTCGTACGAATCGCCAACGGTCTGCTCGCGGACGAGCTGGTTGATCCCGTCGAAGAAGGCATCGAGAGGGTCCTCCCCCTGCGTGAACTGCTCGTCCGTCACGCCCAGGGCCTCGTGACGCGTCTTTCCCTGCAACGGAAACAGCACTGTCCGTTCCCACGCGGTCACGTGCGCGAGGTGGTCCAGCGGCGTCCAGCCGACGTCGTCCCGCTTCGTTTCGTAGTCCTCTTTCGAGTGCGCGGTCATCGTCTCCATCAACCGCTGCCAGGCGGCGTCTATCTCGCCCAGGAGCTGGTCGATCGATTTGCCGCGGTGGCTGTCGTAGTCGACCATCATGCAACCTTTGCCTCAACGATCCGATCGGTTTCAAAAGCTGGACTCCAGGGGATGCACACCCTGAGAGTCACGATTCGAGAATCCGCTCGATGTAGCCCCGATGCAGGTCATAGTGCTCGGAGGTGTCGCTCATCAGCACCGGCAGGAACGGACGAGATTTCGCCTGCTCGCGCTGGTCGGGACAGAGCTCGGCTGTTTCTGTCCACAGCGTATCCATGTCGGTCGCGCGTACCGCGTCGACCAGCTCCCGATGGAGATCCCGTGCCGCGTCCATCACCTGCCGACAGGAGTGACCGGCCGTCTGCGCCCGGACCAGCTCGTTGATGCTGTCGAAGTCCCCGGCGAACTCGGCGTCCGTCACACCCAGCCCCTCATGCCGCGGGCGGCCCTGCAACGGCGCCAGCGCAGATCGCTCCCATGCGGTGATGTGCGCCATGTGATCGAGCGCGGTCCAGCCCGCCGCGTCGCTGGCTGTCGTGTACGCCGCCTCGTCGCGCGCCGTCATCGTCACCATGAGCCGCTGCCACGACGCCTCGATCTCATCGATCAGCTCGTCCTTCGTCGCATCGCGGTACCGTTGCTCCAGCATCGAGCCCTGCCTTTCCTGCCTCACGAACCCTCGCGTTGACATGCTCGTGAAACGCATCGATTCACAGCGCGTGAGAATCTGGCCATCCTCAGGACGCGAGTATCCGCTCGATGTACTCGCGGTGCTCGTCGTAGTGGACGGTGAGATTCTCCCGGAGCTGCGGGCCGATGTCGGCGATCTCCTCGGCGGTGATCCCGCCGGCCCTCGGAACGTCGTCGGGATCAAACGAGCGCACCGCCTCGACCATCGCCTGGTGGACCGTGCGCGCCTCCGCCATGAGCTCGTCGTAGCCCTTGCCGGCCGACTGCCGGCGCACGACCTCGTTGAGATCGTCGTATCCGAGCTGGAACTCGTCCGAGCTCACCCCAAGCCCCTCGAAGCGCGGCCGCCCTTCCAGCCAGGTGATGCGCGACCGCTCCCACGCGGTGACGTGCGCGAGGTGGTCCAGCGTGCTCCAGCCGGCGGCGTCATGCTTCTCGCTGTACGCCGCCTTCGGCTCCCGCTCCATGGTGTCCATCAGGCGCTTCCACGCCTTCTGCATCTCCACCAGCGCATCGTGAATCGTCAGCTCGCTCGGGGCGTTGTCGGTCATCGTTCGCGTCCTTTCCGGGGTAATCTGAAGCCGCTGGCACCGATCGACAACGCTACAGCAACATCCGAGCCAGCCAGATGGTGACAACGCCCGCCAGCATCGCCACGAGCACGTTCCCGCGCCACCACATCGCCAGCGCGGTTGCCCCGAGGGCGATCACGCCCTCGATGCCCTCCTCCAGCACGGCAGGCACGACGAGCGACGTCAGCACCGCGCCTGGCAGGTATGCCAGCATGGCGGCGATGCGCGGCGAGAGTGTCACGCGGCCCATCATCCAGTAGCCACCAGCCCTGGTGAGATAGGTCACCACCGCCATCAGCAGGATGGTGAGCAGGGACGTCGCCGAGATGCTCATGCCTCTGCCTCTCGCGACGCCTGCCCGACGTATGCCGGGTCGATCGCGATCGCTGCCGCGCCACACCCCGCCACGGCGCCAACGACGACGTACCAGGTGCCGGGCAGCAGCACCGTGGCCAGCCAGGCAGCCAGCCCTGCCGTCACCCACGGGATCAGATCGAACCGGCCGCGCCAGCTGCCGAACAGCATCGCCGCGAAGATGGCGGCGAAGGCGAAGTCCAACCCGATCGCGGCGGGATCGCCGATCCGGCCGCCAGCAAGGAAGCCCACCACGGTCGACGGGATCCAGCCGATCGCAACCATGAACAGCGACCCGACGAGCACGCCGGCGTCGCGCTCGCCACGTGCATGGCGATTCATCGCGACCGCCCAGCCCTCATCGGCGAGAATGTGCAGCCACGGGTACACCCTCCGCGCCGGGTACCGACCGAGCCACGGCCGGATCGACGCGCCGAGCAGCAGGTTGCGCAGGTTGATCAGGAGTGTGGTCGTGACAATGGCGACGATCGGCAGGGGGTAGCTCCAGAGATCGAGCGCCGCCGTTTGCGCGGCGCCGGCGAACACGAGCGTGTTCATCACCACGACCTCCAGCAGGCTCAACCCGACCTGCCGCGCCAGCACCCCGAAGACGATCCCGTACGCGACCACGCCGATGGTGACCGGGATGGCGGCGACCATGCCCCGGCGAAAACCGGCAGCGGTCCAGCGATGCTGCTCCGGCACGTTCGTCTCCTCCATCGACCCGCCCATCTCCCTTGGGTACACTCTCCCGGGAGTGCACAACGGCGCCCCGACGATCCCGAGCCAGGATGAATGCCCGACCATGACCGATCCGAACCGCCAGGCGCTTGGCGAGCACCTGAAGCAGTACATCCGGGATATCCCGGATTTCCCGAACGAGGGAATCCTGTTTCGGGACATTACCACCCTGCTGGCCGATGCCACGGCGTTCCGCGAGGCCGTCAACGGCATGGCCTTCGGGTTCGAGGACATCGACAAGGTGGTCATCATCGAAAGCCGCGGCTTCATCCTCGGCACGCCGATCGCCTACGCCCTCGGTGCCGGTGTCGTGCCGGTGCGGAAGCCCGGGCGACTCCCCGCCCCGACCTACGAGCAGGCGTACTCGCTCGAGTACGGCGCGAACTCCCTTGAGATCCACCAGGATGCGATCGCGCCGGAGGAGCGCATCCTGATCGTCGACGACCTGCTGGCCACGGGCGGCACCGTCAACGCCACGATCAAGCTGGTAGAGCGACTGCACGGCACAATTGCCGGCGTCTCCGTGCTGGCGGAGCTGAGCGACCTTGATGGCCGCGACAAGATCGGCGACTACCCCATCAGCAGCCTGATCGTGTACTAGCCATTCCGCCCGATCAGAAACTCGTTCGCCCTATCGTTTCGACTGCACAGTGCACAAGCGCCACGCCCGTGTCATTTCGAGCCGGCCCGCAGGGCCGTGTCGAGAAATCTCATGTGTGCACCACGGCGCGGTTCGCGCGAGGGATGTCACCACTTCGCCCACTTCGTGGGCTCCGGTCGACGTGACAGGACTGACGCCGGTCATTCCGCGCGACCCTGGTAATTCGGCTACGTGTTCGCCTTCGGCGTACCGGGCGGATATCCTGCCGGAATCCGCCCCTACGGAAGGAAGCTCAGGCTATCCGTCTAGATGCCCCAGGTGAGCTCGAGCACGCGCACCCAGTTCTGGTAGCCGATCTTGCGGAGCGCATCGTCGTCGTAGCCGCGGGCGCGCAGCACCGCCATCAGGTTCGGGAGCTTGCTGGCATCGGAGAGGTCGTCGGGCATCAGCGCGCCGTCGAAATCCGACCCGAGCCCGACTCGCTCCAGCCCCACCTTCTCCACCAGGTAGTCGACGTGGTCCGCCATCACCTCCAGCGGCATGTCGCTCTCGCGCCCGCCATCGGGCCGCAGGAACGGCACGTTGAAGTTGAGCCCGACGAGTCCGTCCGAATCCCGGATCGCCGCCAGCTGCTTGTCGGTCAGGTTCCGCGACGACGGGCAGATCGCGTGGGCGTTGGAGTGCGATGCCACCATCGGCTTGTCGGTGGCGTCGACGACGTCCCAGAAGCCGGCCTCGTTGAGGTGCGAGACATCGATCATGATGCCCAGCTCGTTGCATGCCTTCACCAGCGCCTTGCCGGCGCTTGTCAGCCCCGGTCCCGTGTCCGGTGAGGACGGGTAGCCGAACGGCACGCCATGACCGAACGCGTTCGAGCGCGACCAGACGATGCCGAGGGAGCGCAGTCCGGTCTCGTAGAAGGTCTCCAGCGCGTTGAAGTTGGTGTCGATCATCTCGGCGCCCTCGAAATGAAGGATCGCCGAGAACTCGCCGCTCTCGATCTGCTGCTTCAGGTCCCTCGCCGTCACGACCGGCGTCACCGTGTCCCAGTCGTCGCGGGTGACCAGGCGGCGCTTGCGCCTGAAGGGCGTGCCGTCGCCGGTCTCGATGCGCAGCAACGCGGCGATCTCCGCCATCGCGAACTGCTGGGCGAACGCGAGCGTCGGCCCGTTCTCGTTGGCGAGGATGAGGTCGTCCGGGTCGCTGCCGAGGATGTCGGCGAGCGCGACCTTCTGCTTCACCTCGAATTCCCTGGGGTCCGGCACGAACACGGCGAAGAAGCCGCCGACGAGGCCGCCCTTCTGCGCGCGCGGCCAGTCGATGTGCCCGATGTGGCTTTCCTTGAAGAAGTCGCGCCCGGTGGTGAGCAGGCTCAGCAGCGTGTCGTTGTGCCCGTCGAACACCGGAATCAGCGGGGCGTTATCCGTCTCCGTCATCGACCATTCCCTCGCGTGTCAGTGGTGTGCTGATAGAATGTGGCCCGAAGGCCCGGCCGCGACGCGCGTTCCGGGCAATCGGTACGCATCAAGATACCAGCGTCGGCCCGCGTTGTGACCCCACAGCCGGCGGCGCGAGGGCGGGAAAGGAATCGACGTGTCGGAGACAGCGACGACGCACGCCAACAGCGTGCTCAACGGCAAGACCTGCGTGGTCATGGGTGTTCAGAACAAGTGGAGCATCGCCTGGCAGATCGCCGAGGCGATGGCCCACGCTGGCGCCAGCGTGGCGATCACCTATGTCGATGATCGCGCGAAGAAGAACGCCGAGCAGCTTGCCGAGACGGTCCCCGGCATGAAGACCTTCGTCTGCGACGTGACGCAGGACGACTCGATCGCCAACCTGGCGACGGAGCTCAAGAACGAGTACGGCTCGATCGACACGCTGGTCCACAGCATCGCCTTCGCACCCGCCGACGAGCTGAAGAACCCGTTCCTGCAGACCACGCGCGACGGCTTCCGGCTCGCCCACGACATCAGCGTCTACTCGCTGATCGCCGTCGCCCGCGAGCTGGTGCCGATCATGAGCGAGCGCGGCTCGATCATGACGATGACCTACCTCGGCTCCACCCGCGCCTTCCCGAAGTACAACGTGATGGGTGTCGCCAAGGCGGCGCTCGAGGCGACCGTTCGCTACCTCGCCTACGACCTCGGCGATCGCAGCATCCGGGTCAACGCGATCTCGGCCGGCCCGGTGCGGACGGCCTCCGCTCGCGGTATCCCCGGCTTCAGCGACATGGCGAACATGGCGGCGGAGCGCGCCCCGCTGGGCGAGGTGTTCACGCCGGAGCATGTTGCCGGCACGGCGGTCTTCCTCGCCAGCGACGCCTCAGCCGGCCTCACCGGCGACGTGATCTTCGTCGACGGCGGCTACCACGCCATGGGCATGTAGTCAGCCGCACACGTACAACTCGTCAGTCTGGGCCGACGAGGGACAAAGTCCCGAGACGTGTCGAAGGACCTCCCGCCCCTGCCGTTTGGCAGGGGCGGGCTTTCATGTTGCGTATGAATTGTCCATCCGACTCATCGGAGAAGGGCTGACCTACCGTCCGCGCATCAGTCTTATGAGAGATCGGCATCGACACCGAACGTCAGCGAAGCTGCCGGCGCTTCGCGCGGGGATGCTTCGACAAGCTCGGCATGACGATTCGTTGACCCACGCTGGCTGTCATGACTCACGAGCTGCTGTCCTCGCTGGTCTTGACCGGCGCTTCCCGTTCTGGTTTCCTGCCCGAAACGACGCCACCACCACGCTCAGGAGCTGCCAACGTGAAGATCACCGCCATCACGGCCACGCCGATCGCCTTCGCCGACCCACCACTGCTCAACTTCGCCGGGCTGCACCAGCCGTACGCGCTGCGCACCATCGTCGAGGTCGAGACCGACGAGGGCATCTCCGGGTTCGGCGAGGTCTCCGGCGGCGAGAAGCTGCAGGAAGCCTTCCAGCTCGCCGCTCCGCACCTGATCGGCATGGATGTCTTCAACCGGCAGGCGATCCGCCAGAAGCTCTTCGGCTCCCCCGACGACGCGCTGGAGGATGAGCACCAGATCATGCCGGGCATGAAGGACCAGCGCCGGCGCGAGCTCGTCTTCAGCGCGGTCGAGGTCGCGCTGCTCGACATCGCCGGCAAGGCGCTGGGGCTGCCCGTCCACGCGCTGCTCGGCGGCAAGGTGCGCGACACGGTCGACTTCTCCGCCTACCTCTTCTACAAGCACGAAGGGGGCGGCGGCATGAACGAGGACATCCGCGACGATGTCTACGGACCGTGCCTCACGCCCGACGAGGTCGTGCAGCAGGCGCAGGCGTTCATCGACGAGTACGGCTTCAAGAGCATCAAGCTCAAGGGAGGCGTCTTCCCACCCGAGCAGGAGATGGACGCCATGCGCGCGCTCCACGCCGCCTTCGGCGACGGCGTGCCGCTCCGGCTCGACCCCAACGGCGCGTGGACCGTCGAGACGTCGGTGAAGGTCGGTGTCGGTCTGGATGGCATTCTCGAATATCTCGAGGACCCGGCGTCGACGATGGATGACATGTCCGCGACCCGGGGCGAGCTGATCAGCAAGGGCGTGATGACACCGCTCGCGACCAACATGGTCGTTACCCGCTTCGAGCGCATCCCCGAGGCGGTCGAGAAGGACGCGGTGCAGATCATCCTCAGCGACCACCACATCTGGGGCGGCCTGCAGGCGACGCACGAGCTCGGTCGCCTCTGCGAGACCTTCGACTTCGGTCTCAGCATGCACTCCAACAGCCACCTCGGCATCTCGCTGATGGCGATGGCGCATGTCGCGGCGGCGACACCGGTCCTCACCTACGCATGCGACACCCACTACCCGTGGCAGCGCGCCGAGGACGAGGTCATCCAGGGCGGCCGGGTGCAGTTCGAGGACGGCGCGATCCGGGTGCCGGACGCGCCAGGGCTGGGCATCGAGATCGACCGCGACAACCTCGCCCGCATGCACGAGCGCTACCGCACCTGCGAGATTCCGGAACGCGACGACGCGAAATACATGCGCGAGCGGGTCGACCCGGCCTTCAGCCCGGACCCCGCCCGCTGGTAACACGGCATCACTGCCAGTGTCGTCCGCACCGGTCTCGTGGCAACAGGCGCATAATCGACGCAGGGCAAGACCGCTAGCCGCGCTGTCAACGGGAGTCATGCCATGAGGGAGCCGCGGACGTTTCATCGTCATGAGCGCCACCTCGCCAGCATTGGCGGGCGGTTGAACTGGCTTCGGGCGGGCGTGCTCGGCGCGAACGACGGCATCGTCTCCACCGCCGGTGTCGTGGCCGGCGTCGCTGGCGCGACCAGTGACCTCACCGCCATCCTCACCGCCGGCGTGGCGGCCGCCGTGGCCGGCTCGTTGTCGATGGCTGGCGGCGAATACGTCTCCGTCAGCACGCAGCGAGATACCGAGGTGGCAACCCTCGCGAAGGAGCGGTGGGAGCTCGAGAACCTTCCCGAGCAGGAGGAGGCCGAGCTGAGCGGGCATCTACCAGGCACAGGGGCTGTCGCAGGAAACTGCTGCCACGGTCGCGCGCGAGCTCACCGAACACGACGCCTTCACCGCACACGCCCGCATGGAGCTCGGCATGGATCCGGAGGAGCTCACGAGCCCGTGGGCGGCCGCGCTCGCCTCCTTCGCGGCATTCGCGGTCGGCGCGATCCTTCCGATCCTTGCGATTGCGCTCCCGCCGGAGAGCTGGCGCATCTGGGTGGCGTTTGTGGCGACGCTTGCCGGGCTCGTCCTCACCGGCTGGCTGAGCGCGCGGCTCGGCGGCGCGCCGTGGCTACCTGCGGTGGCCCGCAACGTCGGCGTGGGCATCCTCACCATGGCAATCACCTACGGCGTTGGCATCCTCTTCGACGTCAGCACTACGTAGGCACGCCGTCAGGAGGTCGGGGCGGTCATGGTTCGGGGTCCGGTGCCGTTGGCCCCGACGCCCCGGCGGCCCGGCTCGCGACCGTGCGGTGGACGAACCGGCGGCACGACCGGCGGTGGCGGGCTCGGCAGCTCCATCGGCTCGCCCTGCCGGAGCTCGATGTGCCTGCCGTGGTGGAACGTCTCCAGCGGCGGGCCACTCACCAGCTCGTACCGCGCACCGTCCCGATGCACCTCCACACGCAGACGCCGCCCGCGATACTCCAGCCGGAAGGTGAGGCGGGTCAATGGCTCCGGCAGTCGCGGCGCGAAGGTGAGCACCTCGCCGTTGTCACGCATGCCACCGAAGCCGACGACCGCCACGAGCCCGGCGCCGGCCAGCGATGCGAGGTGCAGACCGTCGTCAGTGTTGCCAGAGAGATCCCAGAGATCGACGTAGGCCGTCTCGCGGAAGTACTCCCAGGCGAGGTCGATGTGCCCGACCTCGGCGGCAACGATCGCCTGGACCGTCGCCGAGAGCGAGGAATCCCGCACGGTGATCGCCTCGTAGTAGTCGAAGTCGCGCCGCTTCTGCTCCGCCGTGAAGCACTCGTCACAGACAAGCAGCGCGAACACGAGGTCCGCCTGCTTCACCACCTGGCTCGAGTACAGCAGGTAGTACGGATAGTGCAGCAGCAGCGGGTACTCACCCTCGCGGGTCGCCTCGAAGTCCCAGTGGCGATAGCGCGTGAAGCCCTCGGATTGCTGGGTCACGCCCAGCTCGTTGTCGTATGGCACCGACATCGTGCTCGCGGCCATGCGCCACGACTCGATCTCGTCGTCATCCACGCCCAGCTCAGACGCCCGCTCAGGGTAGCGTGTGGCCGCCTCGGCCGCGGAGCGGAGGTTCTTCGCCGCCATCAGGTTCGTGTACACGTTGTTGTCGACCACACCGGTGTACTCATCCGGCCCCGTCACACCGTCGATGCGGAAGTTGCCTTCGAGGTCGTGATGCCCGAGCGAGCGCCACAACCGGGCGGTCTCGACCAGCAATTCGAGGCCCGGTCCCTGCTCGAAGGCGGTGTCGTCCGTCGCGGCGACATACCGGCGGACGGCGTCGGCGATGTCGGCGTTGATGTGGAACGCCGCCGTGCCCGCCGGCCAGTAGCCGGAGCACTCCTCGCCGCGGATCGTGCGCCACGGGAAGGCCGCGCCCCTGAGGCGCAGCACCCGCGCCCGCTGCCGTGCCAGATCGAGCGTCGAGTGCCGCCACAGCAGCGCCTGCCGCGCCGCGCGAGGCGACGTGTACGTGAGCGCATGGAGGACATAGGTCTCCATGTCCCAGAAGGTGTGCCCGTCGTAGCCGCGGCCGGTGAGCCCCTTGGCGGGGATGGCGCGCTCCTCCACCCTGCCGGCCGCCTGGACGACCTGGAAGATCGCGAACCGGAGCGCCTGCTGCAGCTGCGGATCACCGTCGACCTCGATGTCGGCGCGGTCCCAGATATCGTCGAAGTACGCACGCTGCTCCCGCACGAGCCCGTCCCAGCCGGTTCGCCGCGCGCCGGCGAGGGCGGCATCCACCTGGTCGCGCAGAGCGGGCATCGAGCGAACACTCGACCAGCCGTAGGCAATGAGCTTCACCACCGTCAGCGTCTGGCCCGGCTCCAGCTCGGTGCTGACCGTGACCCGCGCGAGATCCGGCTCGCTCTCCGACTGCGTCAGGGTCCCCTCCGGCCCATCGACGATGTGGTCGAGCGCGGCCGCCATGCCGAGACCGCTTCGGCGCGTGCGGTGGCCGAGCGACGCCTCGAGATCGTGGTGCCGGTGGTACTCGCTGACGAGCGGCGCGCGCAGCGCGGCTGCCGCGCGTGGGTCATTCCGCTGCTCAGGCACGGGCTCGTTGGCGACCACGCTTGATTGCACCACGACCCGCGCCGATTCATCGATCGGCTCCACCTGATACTGCACCGCGGCAACCGCGCGGTGGCTGAACGAGACGAGGCGCGTGGAGCGGATGCGCACTCCCTTGCCGGCAGGCGAGACCCACTCGACCTCCCGCCGCAGCACACCGGCGCGCATGTCGAGCTCGCGCCGGTGGTGCAGCAGTGTGCCGTAGCGGACATCGAACGGCTCATCGTCGACGAGGAGGCGCAGCAGCTTCCCGTTCGTCACATTGATGAGTGACTGCGCCTCTTCGGGATACCCGTACCCTGCCTCGGCGTGCGGCATGGGCACCGTCTCGAAGAACCCGTTGAGATAGCTGCCGGGGATCACATGCGGCTCGCCCTCATCGAGGTTGCCGCGGAGACCGATATGGCCGTTGGAGAGCGCGAGGACGGACTCGGTGTGCGCGAGCCGGTCGAGTCGCAGCTCAGGCTCGATCACCGTCCATGGATCGACCGTGAAGACGTCTCGCTCGCTCATGGCGCCTCCAGGAGGTCACTCAGATCTGTGACGACGATATCCGCGCCGTGCTGCCGCAGCGCGGCGGCCTGGCCGACTCGGTCGACCCCGACGACCCAGCCGAACGCGCCGGCCCGGCCCGCCTGCACACCGGAGACGGCATCCTCGAACACCGCGCACGCTGCCGGGTCGATACCGAGCGCGTGGGCGGCGGCGAGGAAGGTGTCCGGTGCAGGCTTGCCTGGCAGGTGTCGCTCGGCGGCGACGTTGCCGTCGATGCGCGCCTCGAACAGGTTCTGGATACCGGCCGCTTCCAGCACTGCCTCGCAGTTGCGGCTCGCCGAGACCACCGCCCGGCGCAACCCGGCATCGCGCATCGCCTCGGAGGAACCTCACCGAGCCCTCGTAGACATCGACGCCACGGGTGCGGATGATCTCCTGCACGCGCTCGTTCTTGCGGTTGCCGAGGCCGTGGACGGTCTCGGTCGACGGCGGGTCGTCCGGGTCGCCCTCGGGCAGGTCGATGCCCCGCGACACGAGGAAGGAGCGCACGCCGTCCTGCCGGAGCTTTCCGTCGACGTACTGCGTGTAGTCGGACGCAATCTCGAAGGGGCGGAACGGCTCACCACTCCGGTCCGCACGCTCACGAAGGTAGGCGTCGAACATTTCCTTCCAGGCGGCGGCATGCACCGCGGCGGTTTTGGTGAGGACGCCATCGAGATCGAACAGCCCGGCCCGGATACCGTCAGGCAGGTCCAGACGCCGGTTCGCGTCGTGGTCATGCGTCGTGGTTTCTCGGGTCATCTCGATCCTCCAGCAGGTGAACGTGCGATTGTGGCGAAATTCAATCGTCAGGTGATGGTCAGCTCGTCAAGCCACATCGGGCTCGTCCACGCCTTTCTGCCGTTCCGATCGATCACCGTAACGCGCGCAAAGGCGTTGCCGAACGGCGCCATCGGGAACGTCGCGCGGGTCATGCCCGATTCCCGCACGTACCGGCAGGTGGAGCCATGCCCGCCGACCATCACCACCTCCGCCTCCGAGCACTCGACCACGATCTCGTCTTCGGTGAAGGCGACATTGCGGATCTCGGGCCCGGTGCTGGAGTAGTAACGGCCGAGCTTCATTGCCTCGAGCAATGGTTCCGGCTCCAGCGCTTCCGCCTTCACGCAAATCCAGCCGCCGAACGTGTCCGGGCGGGTCTTGAAGTGGGCGTCGTCCGTGGCCGTCACAGAGAAGCGGTAGCCCGCCGTCGCCATCAGGTCGGCGAGGAACCAGCCGTTGCCGCGGTCACTGTCGTTGGTGTGCCCCTCGTTGTGCACCTCGATCGCGTCGAAGTCCTCGATCTTGCGCGCGTCCTGCATGGTGACACCTGTCCACTGCGGGTGCGGCAGCGACACGAACGCGCCGGCGGCCTTGGCGCGGGCGGCGATCTCGGCGCCGTCCTCGCCGGGCGCCTGGGGGTCGAAGTCCAGCGGCAGCCCGAGCGCGACGATGTGCCAGAGGCCGCCGTTCTCCAGCCCCTGCCCGTGCAGCTCCGCGCCGAGCAGCGTGGTGAAGTCCTTCGTTCGGTACTCGCGCGTGTCCGTCACGGGGAAGTCGAATCGCTCCATGTAGTGATCGGTGACGGAGACGAAATCGTACCCCTGGTCTCGGTAGGCGGCGACGACGTCTTTGGGCGCGAGACCGCCATCGGAGTTGGTGCTGTGGGCGTGCGTGTTGCCCCGGAAGAAGGTGCCGGGCTTGTCAAAGGGCAGGTTGCGCATCTGTGGGATGTCCTTGATCGTGCAATGAGCAGTAGCCGCTGGCTGATGGGACAGTGACCGTCAGCGCTCGCCGGGTCGGATTTCCTCTGGGGTGGAGTCCTTCGGGATGTAGCCGATGCCTTCCCGCGCATGCTCGATATCCCAGAACCGGCGCGGGTTGTTCGAGATGCCGTAGCAGAGGAACCAGCGCTTCGGCGTTTCCAGTGCGCACTCGATCAGGTGGATACCGTCACGGTCGCTGAGCCAGGTCGCGCGGAAGCGCCGGCGCTTCGCGAGCACCTCGGAGTCATCGTCCGTGCCTGGGTCCCACAGATTGGCGGGCGCCATCGGACCGTCGTCGCCCGTCCACGAACCAATCCTCAGGCAGACCGCGCTCATACCGTGATGGTCCACGTAGTACCGCGCCATCGCCTCGCCGTACGCCTTGGAGACGCCGTAGAGCGAGTCCGGCTGGATCTCGGCGGTGTGATCGATCGCGCGGTCATCGTCGAGGTCGTAGAGCTCCGGCTGGTTCGACGTCTCAAACGTGCCGACGGCGTGGTTCGAGGAGGCAAAGACCACCTTTTCCACCCCAGCTCGTCGCGCCGCCTCGAACACGTTGTAGGTGCCGATGAGGTTGCTGTCCCGTACGGCATCCCACTCCGATCCCACGGCGGAGGTCGCGGCAAGGTGGACGACCGCGTCGACGCCCTGCATCGCCGCCTCGACGGCGTCAATATCGGTGATGTCCGCCACGACGTCCGTCTGCGGCCCTGCCGACCTGGCCAGGCCCACGGGTCGGTAGCGACCACTCTCCCGCCACGCGTCAACCACCTTCGCGCCGATCAGGCCGTTGGAGCCGGTCACCAGCACTGTCACGCGCTTGTCCGCTGTTCCCATCCATGCGAGTCTGTTCTCCACTGCTTCGGGTCCGGTTCGCGATCCTCGCGGAGCCGCCGACCGAACCGTATTCCTATCGCGCAACTGTCGCACATATCCGCCGGCAGGGAATGCCCCGCCCGGTACCCGGATTCCTCTGGAGCACGCGCCGTGCCGTCAGCCACAACCGTCAGATCCTACGTGCCCGGCCTGGGCCTCGCCGCGGCCGTGACCCTGCTCGCGCTCGCCGTTGCCGAGCTCGAGTCGCTCGTAATCGGTTACCCGCTGCTCGAGCCGCTGGTGCTGTCGCTGATCCTCGGCGTGGTACTGCGCGCCCTCTGGCGCCCGCCGGCAAGCGCCGATCCCGGCATCGCCTTCGCCGCCAAGCAGGTGCTCGAGACGGCGATCGTGCTCATTGGGTTCTCGCTCGCGCTCGGCTCGATCATCCACGCCGGCGCGCGGCTGGCGATCGCCATTCTGCTCTGCGTGACGCTGGCAATGGGGCTTGGGGTCGGACTCGGCCGCCTCGCGGGGCTCCCGCTGAAGCTCTCGATCCTGATCGGTGTGGGCAACGGCATCTGCGGTAACTCGGCCATCGCCGCGGTCGCGCCGGTGATCCGGGCCCGCAAGCAGGATGTCGCCAGCGCCATCGCGTTGACGGCGGTGCTCGGCATCGGCGTCGTCCTCCTTCTGCCGCTTCTGATCCCGGTACTCGCTCTCGGCGATTCGCAATACGGCGTCGTGGCGGGGCTCTCGGTCTACGCGGTGCCCCAGGTGCTGGCCGCGACCTTCCCCGTGAGCGCGACCGCCGGCCAGATCGCCAGCCTCGTGAAGCTGACCCGCGTGCTGCTGCTCGGCCCGGTGGTCGCCATGTTCGCGGTGATCTTCCGAGAGGATGACGAGGGTCAGGGCAGGAGCTCGCTCACGTTCAGCAAGCTGGTGCCGTGGTTCGTGATCGGGTTCGGCATCGCCGTCACGCTGCGCTCCGTCGGCGCGGTGCCGGCATGGCTGGCGGATATCCTGCAGGAAACGAGCCGGGTGCTCACGGCAGTCGCGATGGCGGGTCTGGGCCTGAGCGTCGATGTCCGCTCGATCCGCGAGACCGGCGGGCGCGTCGCGGCGGTCGTGCTCGCGCTGACCGTGGTGCTGGTCACCGTAGCGATCGCGCTCACGCTCGGACTCGATCTGCCCTGATCCGCCCTTCCATCCCAACCGTATCGGAGCCTGCTGATGCCGACATACGAGTACGCCTGTGACGCGTGCGGCGCCGTGTTCGAAGGGGAGCGTCCGGTGGACGCGCGTGACGAGCCCCTCCCCTGCCCGGTCTGCCGGTCACCGGGCCGCCGCAAGCCGGTGTCGCCGAAGCTCCTGTTCAAGGGCGATCCGTCGGAGAACCGCCCGTACTGGCACAACCACGACGGCTACAGCCACGCGCACGCACCGCGCCGCGGCCGTCACCGAGCCCCGGACGAGGATCACTGATCCGGGGTGCCCCCCTTACCCGATTGCTCCTTCGCGCGTTCCTCCTGCGCCTCCCGTACCTCGCGCGCGAGCGACGATTCGGCCTGGGCGGGCGCGGGCTCTACCGGCTCCACGCGGCCCTCGGCGAGCCCGCGCACCCGCGACGCCTGGCTCGGCTCGGTCACGATCGTGACCAGGTCGCCCGCCTCCAGCACGGTGTCCGCGTGCGGGAACATCATCATGCCGCTCCGGGTGATCGACGCGACCAGTGTCCCGTGCGGAAGGCGCGCCTTCCGGAGCGACATGCCGACCAGGCACGAGGACTTGCGCAGCCGCGTCTCGACGATCAATGACGACTCCGGCAGCGCTCGCGCCCGTCGCACGCCACGCTGAAGCATCTGCCGGTATGCCGTGAGCGCGCCGCGATAGCTCACCTGGCCAAGGGCGTTCTCGCCGTCGACCACGCGCGCGACCGGTACCTCCTCGTCCGCCATCCGTTCAAGCGCCCGATCGAGCGGCATGCTCGCCTCGATCCTGAGCTTGACGTCGCCGTTGGGCGATGCTGGATCGAGCGGCTCCATCGCATCCCGCACCGAGAGCGCCGAGAGCAGCGGGAAGCTCATGCGCACGCGATGCAGTGGCGACGAAGCCCGGTTCGGCAGCTGCGCCTTGTAGATCGTTTCGTCACCCACCAACGCCGACGACAACGCGACCGCGACCATCGCGGGCGCCAGCATCGTCAGATTGCCCGTCATCTCGGCGACCATCAGCATCACCGCAAATGGAGCGTGGGCGATACCGCCGAACAGCGCCATCATGCCGACGATCACGAACGGCGCCGGGCTGTCCGGCATGTGCGGCAGCGTGCCCTCGGCAAGCCGCCAGAACGCGGCGCCCAGCATGCCGCCGATCACCATGCCGGGGCCGAAGATACCGCCCGATCCGCCGGAGCCGATCGAGAGCGATGTCGAGAGGATCTTGGCGAACGGCAGCACCAGCACGAGCCAGAGTGGCAGCGTTTTCAGGTCCGGCGACATCGCGATCTGCACCCAGCCGTACCCGGTGTGGATGGATCCGATCACCCAGATGCCCATGATGCCGACGAGGAAGCCACCGATCGCCGGCTTCACGGAGCGGGGGATCCTGAGCCGGTGAAAGATCCCGGCGGTTCCGTAAAAGGTCTTCGCGTAAATGATGCCCATGATGCCGGCAAGGATGCCGAGCAGCGCGTAGTAGATCAGCGTGACGGGGTCGTGAAACACGAGGTCCGAGTAGTCGCCGAAGATCGGCGCGAACCCCTCGAAGTACCCGTAGACGCTGTACCCCACGATCGAGGCGATCAGCGCCGGGATCAGCACCTGAACTTCGAGGTCGTGCAGGTAGAGAATCTCCGCGGCCATCAGCGCCCCACCCATGGGAGCCCTGAAGATCGCGCCGATTCCCGCACCCATGCCGGCCGAGACGGCCGTGCGACGATCCTCGATGCTGAGGTTCAGCCACTGCCCGAGGAGTGACCCGAAGCCCGATGAGATCTGGGCGGCCGGTCCCTCACGCCCGCCGGAGCCACCTGACCCGATCGTGAGCGCCGACGCCACGAGCTTGATCGGGGGAACACGGGCCCGCAACACCGATCGCTTGTGGTGGATCGCGTCGATCGCCGCGTCGGTGCCGTGTCCCTCGGCCTCCGGCGCGAACCGGAAGACGATCAGCCCGGAAATGAGTCCCCCGGCACCGAGCACCAGCGGCATCAGCCACGGCCGCTCCGGATCCATGCGGATCGGGCTTCCCTCGCCGATCGGTGCCGGCGGCATGTACCCGACGATCCCGCCCAGCAGCTCCTCGGTCACCCACGCGATCGACCGCGTGAAGGCGATCGCGCCCAACCCGGCCACGACGCCGATGAGAGAACCGAGCACGAGCCACTTCAGGAGGTAGGACGTGCTCCTCAGGTTCGCGTCCCTGAGGAAGGGAAAGCGCTTCGACGCGAAGCGCCGAGGCCCCGCGAGCGTTGCGTGGCGCTCCGGCACATCCGGCTCGCCAATCATGTCCTTCACGTATCACCCTGTCCCGACGCAGAACGCCCAACGGGGCACACGGACCCGCAACCGCGAAACAGCGTGGTGATACCACGCTCCGCGGCCGGGTTCATGGAACCCGCCTGGTGGTCCTTCCCGTAAGACACAGGGGTGAAGATCGCCCGGCGCCGCGCCCGTCGCGTTCCTGACGAGCCGGCCATCAACGTCATCAAGTGTAAGGGCAAACCGGGCAGCGCGCGCAACCCTGAGCGTCTCAAGACACAGATGAGGACGGACCGGATGGCCCATCCTCATCTACCTTCCCCTTCCCTCCAACCGCGGTATCAGCGGTTGTGGGGTCCTCCAGGAATATGCTGTCTTGGGGAGCGCGATCGCGCTCGTTATCGCGTACCTTACTTCCCTGAATCGGCGGTGACAACCTCTCCGCCAAAGGCCACCCTGCTGACATTCTCCGGACCGCTACCGGCTCACCGTAAGCGCTGCGTCCGGACGCATATACGTACATAAGATACAACCATCATACAGGATTCGCCGGGAAAGTCCAGCCCCCGGCAGATGGCCCCTTGAGGTCACGCCGTCGGCAACACGGCGGCGAATGATCTATCGATGATCTGGATCGCCTGGTCGACATCGTCGCGGCTCACGATCAGTGGCGGGCAGATGCGCAGCGTGTTGGCGTGCAGACCGCCCCGCCCGATGATGAGCCCGCGGCGCTTCGCCTCATCCTGCAGGCGCAACACGAGCTCGGCCGCCGGCTCCTTCGTCGTGCGATCGCGCACCAGCTCGACCCCGATCATCAACCCGAGTCCGCGCACATCACCGATCACCGGCCACTTTTCCGCCAGCTCCCAGAGCCGCTCCTGCATGTACCCGCCGACGTCCCTCGCGTTCTCGCGCAGGTTGTGCGTGGCGATGTAGTTGAGGTTGGCGAGCGCGGCGGTCGTCGCGATCGGGTTGCCACCGAAGGTCGAGAGACTCAGCGAGCGAATCGACCCAGCGAGCTCGTCGGTGGCGATCACACCGCCGATCGGGATGCCATTGGCCATGCCCTTGGCGAACACGACGACGTCCGGCTCGATCCCATACGCCTGGAAGCCGAAATCGGCGACGCCGATGCGACCCCATGCCGTCTGCACCTCGTCGGAGATGAACGGGATGCCGTAACGCTTCAAGATCTCTCCAACGCGGACGAAATACTCGGGCGGCGGCGTCACGAACCCGCCCACGCCCTGGATCGGCTCGGCGATGAAGGCCGCCGGGTTGCCGCTGGTGGTGGTCTTGATCACCGCCTCCACATCCGACGCGCAAAAGAGGTCGCAGGAGGGGTATTCCTTGCCCCACGGGCAGCGGTAGCAGTACGGATTGCCGACGTAGTGCGTCTGCAACGGCGAGAGCGTAGAGCTGCGCCACGGCGTCTGCCCGCTGGCGTTGATGGTTGCGAAGGAGCGCCCGTGGTACGAGTGCCGCAGCGCGATCAGCTCGTTGCTGTTGCGGTTGAGCGTCGTGATGAGGAAGGCGGCCTCGTTGGCCTCGGTGCCGCTGTTGGTGAAGAACACCTTGTTGAGCCGCTCCGGCGTCATCCCGCGCAGCCGCTCGGCGAGCTCGATCTGCGAGCGGATGAGGAAGAGCGTGCTGCTGTGCGTGATGCGGTCGAGCTGTTCCTTGATCGGCTCGTTGATCTCCGGCATCGCGTGCCCGCTGGAGACCGTGGCGATGCCACCGAAGAAGTCGAGGTACTCGCGGCCATCACCGTCGCGAACAATCTGCCCCTCGCCGGAGCGCAGCTCGATCGGCTCGTCGTAGAAGAGCCCGACCGAGGGAAAGAGGCTCTCGCGGTGCCGGGCGAGCAGGTCCTCCCGCTCCGTTGCCTGCGGACCGTTCGCTGCGTCTCGGGGCATGCCGTTGCTCCTGCGTGGTGATAGATGATCGTGAAGTCGTGCACACGCAGCATACCGCAGCACCCCCTGTTTCGCGGTAGGCTTGCCGGCAGTATGCGTCGGCGCGCCAGAGCGACCGACCGTGAGGAGAAGGGATTTCCATGAAGGTCGCCTACGTCTTCAGTACCTCCGGCCACACCGCCAGCTACAAGCTCGGCAAGATGATCCTGCCGCAGCTTGAGGAGGGTCGACACGGAGTTGAGGTCGTCGGCATGATGTTCTTCGATGACAACACGTTCGTCTTGCGCAATGGCGATCCCATTGGCGAGCGGATATCGAAGGTTGCCGCCGAGCAGAACATCCTGCTGATGATGTGCGACCAGTGCGCGCTGGAACGCGGGCTTGCGAGCGGTGATATCGGGAGCTGCGAGGTGACCGGCACGGTCGACAACGTCGCCGTCGGGTGCTTCCCGGACCTCTACGCCGCGCTTGCCGGCAACCCGCCTGACCACATCATCACGCTGTAGCACGTCATGACGTCGACCGACGTGCTGGTCTATGGCCTTTGCGCCGTGATGATCGTCGCCGGCATCGCGATGATCCGGCTCTCGCACCGTGAGCGCGGCATGGGCGCGGTCGGCATCGTGCTCGGCGTGATCGGCCTGCTTGCCTACGTCACCGCCGAGGAAGGCGCACCACCACCAGACACCGCTACTCCAACCGTCGAGGTCGCCGCCACGGCGCCCGCCACACCGGCTCCCTGATCGCGGAGCGAAGGACACCAATGTCAGAGACCGTCGGCATCATCGTCGCCATCGCAGGGTTCGCCGCGTCCGTCGCCGGCTTCCTGCTGCTTACCCGCACCCGGCGTCAGGCGCTCGGGTTCCTCGTCATGCTCCTCGGCTTCACCGTCGCCGGCATCGGCCTGTTGGCGACCGATGACACCCAGGTGCAGGATCGCCCGCCCGCCACACGAGAGGCGACTCCTCCAGACGCCACGCCGACCGCGTAGGCCAGCCTCGCATCAGTCGCCAACGACCCACCTCCCGCCGAGCATGACGCGCGTCGGCCTGGTCGCCATTACCTCGTCGGGGTCGATCCCGCCCGCGAAGACGTCGCGCTCCAGCACGGCGAGATCGGCGCGGTACCCCGGCGCCAGGCGGCCGAGCTCACCCTCGCGGCCCATCGCGAACGCTGCCCACGTCGTGTACATCGCCAGCGCCTCGGCGGGCGTCACGACCTGTTCACCGCCGAGCTCTCGACCGGTCACCGTCCGCCTCGTCAGCGCGGTCGCCATGCCGACCCACGGGTTGTAGTCGGCGACCGTCGAGTCCGACGACCCGGCCAGCGGCACGCCGTGTTCGAGGTACGTGCGGAACGGCATGATCCGCTGCGCACGCTCCTCTCCCAGCGACATCACAAAGCTCTCCCCGAGGGACCGGATGAACGGCGTGCTGACCACCGCCGGAATCCTGTGCCGGGCCATGCGATCGAGCGTGTCCGGACGTCGGCAGGTAGGCGTGGTGGACGCGGTGGCGCAGCTCCGGTTTCGGGCTCGCCTCCTGCGCGTCGGCGAACGCCTTCACACTCGCCTGCTGGGCGGCGTCACCACAGGTGTGGATGTCCATCGGCCAGCCCTGATCGTGCACCCACCGAATGCGACGGGGCAGCTCGTCCTCCGGCACCGCCCAGACACCGAGGTTGTCCGGCTCGCCCTCGTACGGCTCCAGCAGACGCGCGGTACGGTCGCCTACGCCGCCGTCCGGCAGCAGCTTCACCCCGGCCAGCCGCGCCAGCGGCCCCAGGGTCGGCCATCGCTCGCGCATGCCGGCGATCCGCTCCTCAAGCTCCGGCTCCTCGGCCGCGGGCACGAATCCCCACGCGGCCATCAGCAAGTCGCTGCGGACAGAGAGGGCCCCTTCCCTCTCAGCGCGAGCGTAAGCGTCGAGCTGATGCGGCCGCAGGCCGGGGTCGACGATCGCGGTGACGCCGAGCGCGTTGTAGGCGCGGCTGGCACGCGCGATCGCGGCGACGAGATCCGGCTCGGTCGGCTGGGGCATCGCGTGAAGCACCAGCTCCTTGGCGCGATCGCGAAAGATGCCGGTCGGGTAGCCGTCCGCCTCGCGATCGAAGCCGCCGGCATAGTTCACCTCGGCGGGCGGGTCGGGCGTGCTCGCGTCGATGCCGAGTGCCCGGAGCGCAGCGGTGTTGACGACGAGCTTGTTCCAGACGCGCTGCAGCACCACCGGCGTCTCCGGCGCGATGTCATCGAGGTCGTGCCGCGTCGGCATCCGCCGCTCATCGAGCAGCGTCTCGTCCCAGCCCTTCCCGACAACCCACGCCCCCGGTGCGGCGCTGGCGACCGCCGCGCGAACGCGATCCCGCAGCTCGCCCATCGAGCGAGCGTCGTAGAGCGCCAGCTCACCGAGCATCTGGCCGGTGGCAAGCATGTGGTTGTGCGGGTCGATCAGCCCGGGGATCACGGTCATGCCGCCGAGATCGACCTCCTCGGCATCGGCACCTGTCGCCGCGCGGGCCTCGTCTATGGTGCCAACCGCGAGCACGCGGCCGTCCCGGATCGCGATCGCATGCTGTGTCGGGGCGTCCGGCGGGCCGGTGTGGATGGTTGCGTTGACAAGGAGCAGGTCGGGCATTGGAATCTCCTGTCTCAAGGCGAGACGGTCGCGGAGCGGCGCAGAGTCTCGCCAGCATCGCAACGAATGTCGCCACCTGCAACGATCTGCGATAGCATCAGGCCGCAGAACCGCCGGACCGCGCCGGCACGATCACGACAGCAGGGGATGGCACATGACCGACAGGACCGATTCTTCCATTCGCTGGGGCATCCTCGGACCGGGCCGAATCGCGACCAAGTTCGCCACAGGTCTCCAGGCGGCAAAGGGTGCGGAGCTCGTCGCCATCGGCAGCCGGACACAGGAGCGCGCGGACGCCTTCGCCGACACCTTCGGCGCGCCGAAGCGACACGCCAGCTACGAGGCGCTCGCCGCCGACCCGGATGTCGATGTCATCTACGTCGCAACACCGCATCCGCAGCACATGGAGGCAACGCTGCTCTGCCTCGACCACGGCAAGGCGGTGCTGTGCGAGAAGCCGTTCGCGATGAACGTGCGACAGGCCGAGCGCATGGTCCAGTCCGCGCGGGAGAAGAAGCTCTTCCTGATGGAGGCGATGTGGACCCGGTTCCGCCCGGCGATCCGCAAGGCCGTCGAGCTGGTGGACGACGGCGCGATCGGCGACCCGGTGCTGCTCCAGATCGCGGTTGGCTGGGGCTCGGCCTTCGATCCCGAGAGCCGCCTGTTCAAGAAGGAGCTCGGTGGCGGCATCCTGCTCGACGGCGGCATCTACCCACTCTCGCTCGCCTCGCATTTCCTTGGCAAGCCGGAGCGCATCGTCTCGCTCGCCCAGATGGCGCCGACCGGCGTCGACGACCAGGCCGGTGTGGTGCTGAGCTACGAATCCGGCGCGATGGCGAGCATCGTGTTCAGCGCCAGGGTGAGCCCGCACGCGACGGCGACGCTCGTCGGCACCGAGGGACGGATCGAAATCCATGAGGACTGGCACAAGCCGGAGGGATTCACGCTGCGGCGCAAGGACGGCAGCACCGAGGTCTTCGACTTCACCCTGAAGGAAGGCAACGGCTACCAGTACGAAGCGATGCACGTGATGTCGTGCCTGCGCGAGGGCAAGACGGAGAGCGACATCATGCCGCTGGACGAGTCACTCACGCTGATGCGCACGCTGGATGAGATTCGTGGCCAGTGGGGGCTCGAATACGACGCCGACCGCGAGGACGCAGCCGCCACGGCGGACTGACACGCGAGACAGATCGAGCTCTTCGCTGTGATTTCGACCGAAACGCGCGATTGCGCGTGAAGTGGAGAAATCGGTCCGTCCCCAGCGGCGCGCCGGAACACGGCGTCCTCGACGCAATTTCTCCACTTCGCACTCGCTGCGCTCGCGCTCCGGTCGAAGTCACCGGTTGGGGCCTCGTGACGCCTGTGCTCGGCTCGAAATGACGGCTTCGGGAATAGACCCAAAGGTGGACCCGCGGTCCACCTGAACGAAACGGATTGGACCACGACACATGGAATATCGAACGCTCGACGGCATCCCCACGAAGCTCTCTCGGATCGTGCAAGGCACGGTGATGATCTCGCCAGATGATCAGGAGGCCGCCAACGCGCTGCTCGACGCGGTCTACGAGAACGGTGGCCGCACCTTCGACACTGCCCACGGCTACGGCGGCGGCAAGTGTGAGCGAGCGCTCGGCGCGTGGATCACCAGCCGCGGCGTGCGTGACGAGGTGGTCATCCTCGGCAAGGGCGCGCACCCGTACAACGGCGAGAAGCGCGTCACCCCGGAGCACATCACCAGCGACCTGCATGAGTCGCTCGAGCGCATGGGCGTCGATGTGATCGACCTCTACGTGCTCCACCGGGACAACACTGACGTGCCGGTCGGACCGATCGTCGACGTGCTGAACGAGCACCAGAAAGCCGGCAAGATCCGACAGTTCGGCGGGTCGAACTGGACAACGGCACGCATCGAGGAGGCGAACGCCTACGCCGCCGAGCACGGGCTCACGCCGTTCACCGTGAGCAGCCCGAACTTCAGCCTCGCGCCGCAGGCGGTGCCGCCGTGGGAGGGCTGCATCAGCATCAGCGGGCCGGACGGCGCCTCGGAGCGGCAGTGGTACGTCGAGCACGACATGCCGATCTTCCCCTGGTCGAGCCTCGCCGGTGGCTTCTTCTCTGGCCGCTTCACGCGCGACAACCTCGACAGCTTCACGGAGACCCTCGACGTGCTGGCAGTGCGGTCCTACGCCTACGAGGAAAACTTCCAGCGGATCGATCGGGTGAAGGAGGTCGCGGATCGCTACGGCGTCTCGATCCCGCAGGTCGCACTGGCGTGGGTGGTGGACCAGCCGATGGAGGTCTTCCCGCTGGTCGGGTGCCGCACCGGCGACGAGTTCGCTGCGAACGCCGCTGCGCTGGATCTCAAGCTCACGGCGCAAGAGATCGCCTGGATCGACCTCCAGACCGACGAGCGGCCCTGGTAACACCACGCTTCCGTGATCATTTGGTGCCATGATATGATGCGGGCCACGCACCACTCGACATAGCGGCTTTCCGACAATGATGTCGTGGTGCGGGGTCCCCGCCCGGTGTACAGCCGGTCTCTCTTTCCGTCTCGTTTCTGCAAGGAGAGCATCATGCGCGCCGTTCGACACCCCGTGGTCACCCCGTTCCTCCTCGCCGCACTCGCGCTCGCGCTATCCGCAATGGCCCTGAGCCAGCTCACGGCGTCGGCGCAGGGCGAGATGATCGACTTCCGCGTCGCGAAGTACACCTGCGAAACCGATCCCGGCAATATCTCCCCCACGGCCGACAATGCACCCGCGGACTGCGACCTCACCGCCGGCGTGAGCTTCACCATCGAGGCCGAGGGCCTGGACGGCCCCCTCACCTGCACGACCGACGATACGGGCATCTGCATCGTGCAGGTTCCAAACGAAGCTGCCGTGACCGTCACGGAGGACACCTCGACCGCCCCCGATGGCTACGCGCCGCGCGAGAACCCGATCGAGACACAGGCGGTAACCGAGTTCGCCGGCGCCGTGTTCGTGAACCTGCCGATCGAGCTGCCGGACACCGGCACCGGGCCGGCGCTGCACGGTAGCAATGCTCCCCTCGCAAGCGCGCTGGCGGTCATCGCCTCGCTGCTCATGCTCAGCGGCACGCTCGTTCGCCGGCCGGTCACTGTTCGACGCTAGATCGCTGATCCAGCTGTCACGACCGCGGGCCGGAGCGCAGTCACTCCGGCCCGCTCCTGCTATCTCGTCCACAATGGCTCCCGGACCCACCCGCGCTGCATGTCCCGGTTCGGTACGGCGTGTACAATCAGCGCCAAACGCTCCGAACCAGACCACGGGGCCGGTGCACGACCGATCGCACAGGTGCGCCGTGACGACGTATGCCGGAAGGAAACTGCAGCGTGAGCGACACGAGCCGACGTGATGGCACCCTCGAGCGCGTGACCGTAATCGGGTTGGGACGATTCGGATCCAGCATGGTGCGCCATCTGTTCGAGATCGGCTACGATGTCATCGCCATCGACATCAATCAGGATCAGGTCAACGCGATCCAGCGCGACGCGCTGGTGGCGGTCCGCGCCAACGGCACCGATGAGCAGGCGCTGCTCGAGCTCGAGGTCAACACCTCCGACGTCGCGATCGTCGCGCAGGGCGAGAATCTCGAAGCGAGCGTGCTCACCACGCTAATGCTCAAGCGCATCGGCGTGCCGTGGGTGATCTCGAAGGCGAAGACCGACCTGCACGGCGAGCTGCTCTCCAAGGTGGGCGCCGACCAGGTCGTGTTTCCGGAGAAGGACGCTGGCCGCCGGCTCGCCCACTCCCTCGGCGCTCGCGTCGTCAGCGACTACATCTCGCTCTCGCCCAACGCCGGCATCGCCAAGCTGCAGGCGCCCGAGATGTTCATCGGCGTGACCATCGGCGATCTCGTCGGGTACCGCTCGCAGAAGATCAATGTGCTCGTGATCCGGCGCGGCAACAATCTCATCAACCTGCCGTCGTTCCAGGAGGTGATCCAGGCGGGCGACGAGCTGGTCGTCGTTGGCGCGGACAAGGCGATCCACTCCTTCGTCGCGCTCGACCCGACCGCGCCGCGTGATGAGCAGGAATAGCGACGCACCATGACCGACACCAGCTCGCGCCGCATCCGCCGGCCCGGCGACAAGGTCGTCCGCCGCCGCGTCGAAGCCCAGCAGGTGATGCAGCTCCCACCGCCGCTGCGGCGGCGGGAGCCGCCGACCCTCCGCAGCAACGCCCGGAAGTTCGCGCTCGCCTACGCGCTGCTCATGATCATCGGCTCGCTGCTGCTTGCCACTCCATACACCGCCGAGAGCCGCGATGGCACGCCGATCGTCGATGCCGTCTTCACGGCGATCTCCGCCACCTCCGTCACAGGGCTGGTCACGGTCGACACGCAGGCGCATTGGAACCTGCTGGGCGAGTCGATCATCCTGCTGCTCATCCAGCTGGGCGGCATGGGCTTCATGGTTGGCGCCTCGCTCGTGCTGCTCACGATCCGCCGGAGCGCGACCCTGCACGGCAGCCTGATCCTGCGGGACGGTGCGCCAACGATCTCGCTCCATGAGGCACGGAAGCTCGCCCGACGTGTCGTCCGCTTCATCCTCGTCACCGAGCTCATCGGCGCGGTGATCCTGACGATCGAGTTCTATCCGAAAAGCACAGGGCTCCCGGACGCCGTCTGGCAGGGGATGTTCCACTCCATCTCGGCGTTCTGCAACGCCGGGTTCGATCTCCAGGGCGGCTTCGACTCGCTCTACGGTTTCCGCGAAAGCACGGTCATCGATCTCACCATCGTCGTCCTCGTGCAGATGGGCGCCTTGTCCTACATGGTGTTCGGGGATCTCTGGGAGAAGCGTACGCTGCTGCGAGTCACCGCGTTTCGTCCCCGCCGGTTCTGGCAGCGCCTCTCGCTGGACACCAAGCTGATCCTGGCGACGAATGGTGCGCTGATCGCGGTCGGCGCCGCAGCCTTCGCGGTGGTCGAGTGGCAGGCCTCGCTGTCGTACATCACGCAGCCGTACGACCGCGCCTTCGCGGCGCTGTTCCAGAGCGTCTCGGCCCGAACCGCGGGCTTCGCCACCATCCAGTTCGCCGATGCGCATGCCGGCACGCTCTTCATCTGGATCGGCCTGATGATGGTCGGTGGCGCCTCAGGCTCCATGGCGGGCGGGGTGAAACTGGCGACGTTCGCGGTGGTGGTGCTCACCGTGCTCTCGACCGTCCGCGGTCAGACCGAGCCGCAGATCGCCGGCCGCCGGATCCCCGTGGCGATCATCTTCCGCGCCATGACCCTTATCGGGGTGTTCATGATGACGCACTTCGTCCTCACGCTGATGCTCGTGCTGACGGAGGACGCGATCGGCAGCGGCGAGTTCAGCTTCCTGTCACTCATGTTCGAGACGATGAGCGGCCTGTCGACCGTTGGGGTATCCACCGGACTGACGCCGGATCTGAGCACCGCGGGCAAGGTGGTGCTCTGCCTCACGATGCTCGTTGGCCGGCTCGGTCCGCTCGCGGCGGTCTACGCACTCCAGCGACGGCAGACGCCGAAGCCATACCAGTTCCCCGAGGCATGGGTACGGATGGGCTGATCCCGTGCCTACGAAGACACGTACAGGATGGGACCTGACCGGCATGCCGCGCCGGAGATCTGTGATCAGTAGCCGCTGCGCTGCTTGAGGTCCGCATAGTCGAAGGCGTCGCCGCGGACATACTCCATCGTCGCCGCTTCCTTCTCACGGATGCCAGCGACTGCGGCCGGCAGCCCCTCAAGCACGTTGTCGGGCACGACAACAATGCCGTTGCGATCCCCATGCAGGATGTCGCCCGATTCGATGCGCTGCCCATCCAGCTCGATCGGCTCCCCCACCGAGGTGATCTCGAAGTTGGCGTGGGACACCACCGGGTATTGCATGAAATAGTGGAAGCCCAGCTCGTGGACCTCGTCGACGTCCCGCAGCGCGCCGTCCGTCACCATGCCGACGGCGCCGAGCCGCATCGCGATGGTAGTCATCACCTCGCCCGCGTACGCCACCCGATGCGGCGCGCCGCTGGCGTCGGCGATCGCGATCACCACCGGGCCATCCATCGCCGCGAGCGCGTCCCACATTCGCCAGTAGCCATCCCGGGAGGCGATCGTGCCCGGCGCGTTCGACATCGTCACCGTGAGCGCGCGACCGACCATGACGCCCAGATCCGGGAACTGGCACCGCACCCGCCCGCCGATGAACCCGTCGGTGCGATCGCGCAGGTTGAATGTTTCGACCGCGTTGGCGATCGTTGGGCTGTCAACATCGCGCAGGTACGCCAGCGCCTCGCTCGGGATCGGGCCGATGGTTGCCGATGTCATGTGCACACTCCCTCGTGGTTGTCTGGTCAGCATGCCGAAGCCGTGACCGAATGTCAGATGAATGCCCGAGCATACCGTGAGCAGGCACCGGGCGGAAGCCCCCGCATCGAGTGTCATGCACCAGAGGTCCCAGCGGACCATGGGGCGCGACAGCCGGAAACGCACGGAATACTGCGGAAAAAGGGCACAAAAAAGCGTAACCGCCCGGGGGATGGCCCGGACGGTTACAAACACCACATTTGGAGGGAAGGGGGGAGATCACACCGTGGCTGGCGGGGTGATCTCGTATGGTGCTGATATCAGTGTAGGTGTGCCAGAACTGCACATGTGGTCCAAACGGATACCGTCTGAGGTACGTTGGGGACCAATTTGAAATTCTCTTCATTCCGGCCCGGAACCGGCCCGCGCCAACCAGTGGCAGGACCTGTTTCCGCATGCCCGGAATGTCCGTTCGGATCGGGGGCGTGTGGTATCTTGTTCACGGTTTCGGGCAGACGTTTTCAGGCGTCCGCCCTGCGTTTCCGATGGATAGCCGGCCATTCTGCAGGAGCTGCGCGCGCCATCGGAACTGCGCTCCGGAAGGGCCGGAACGCGCCACGCCGCACCGGCTGGCAGCACAGCCGGGACATGCCGTATACAGCGCATGTACACGGGGGAGCAGGGTTTCCGTGCAGATTTATGGTGAGAACTGGATTGTCGTCATGTTCATGGTGTCAGTTGCCTTCTTTATGGGCATGCTGCTCCTGACGCTCAACCAGATCGTGGCGCCCTCGAAGCCCTCGAAGGTCAAATCCGAGCCGTACGAGAGCGGCATGCCGGGAGTCACGCCGGTGAAGCCGCGGTTCACACCGCGCTTCTATGTCATCGCCATGCTGTTCGTGGTGTTCGACATCGAGGCTGTGTTCATCTACCCCTGGGCGGTCATCTTCGACGATGTCGGGCTCTTCGGGTTCGTCGCGATGGTCGTCTTCATGCTGCTCCTCCTCGACGGCTACATCTATGCATGGAAGAAAGGTGCCCTCGAATGGGTCTGATCGACGATCGCTTCGACAAGAACGTCTTCACCACATCGATGGACTTCCTCTTCAACTGGGGACGTCGCCAGTCCCTGTGGTGGCTGCAGTTCGGGCTCGCCTGCTGCGCGATCGAGATGATCAGCGCATCGATGTCCCGCTGGGACCTGCCCGAGCGCTGGGGCATGCTCTTCCGGGCCTCTCCCCGGCAGGCCGACCTGATGATCATCGCCGGCACTGTCACAAAGAAGATGGCTCCGATCGTCCGCACATTGTATGACCAGATGCCGGAGCCGAAGTGGGTTGTCTCCATGGGCTCCTGCGCGAACGTCGGCGGCCCGTACGACACCTACGCGGTGGTCCAGGGCGTTGACCAGGTGATTCCGGTCGATGTGTACGTGCCCGGTTGCCCGCCAACGCCGGAGGCGCTCTACTACGGCATCCTCCAGCTGCAGGACAAGATCATCCGGTACGACACCATGGCGAAGAAGCACGGCGTCGACGCCGCCGAGGAGCAGCGCCGCGTCGACCGCAGCGAGGCCATGGTGGGCGTCCGCGGCTAGATCGCGCCACCCCACGTCGCCAGTCACAAGGAGATTATCGTGAGCGACGGGACTTCCCGGGACACGCACAACCAGAACCAGCACGGCACCATCGGCGCCAGCAACGAGCCCGATACGGCCAGTGCCGATCAGGCCGGAAACTCGCCGGCCAGTGACGAGGGCGCACGCTCCGAAGGGGCCGAGCACGTCGAAGCGCTGACGCCCCGGGAGCCGGCAGCACCACGCGCCGACCGGGAGGCATGGTTCGCCGAGGACGTCGAGGGGCACCCGGCGGTGGCACTGCTGCGCCACGCGATGCCGGAGTCGATCGTGGAGATCGTCCGCTTTCGAGACGAAACCACCATCCACGTCCAGCGGGAGCTCTTCCGCGAGGTCTGCCGCACCCTGCGGGATGACGACGGCGTCGGCATGGACTTCCTGACCGACCTCACCGCCGTCGACATGCTGCGGCTGCGCACCTCGCCACGGTTCGACGTCGTGGCGCAGCTGTACTCGCTGCGAAACCGCGTCCGCCTGCGCGTCAAGGCCGGCGTCAACGACGGCGAGCGCGTGCCCTCCCTGGTCCCGCTGTGGAACGGCGCGAACTGGATGGAGCGCGAGGCGTACGACATGTTCGGCATCGTCTTCGAGGGCCATCCCAACCTGCGGCGCATCCTGCTCGCCGACGACTGGGACGAGGGCCACCCGCTTCGGAAGGACTACCCCGTCCGTGGCTGGAAGGAATTCCCCGTCTACAACACCGAACGCACGGTTCCGCGGCTTCGCACCCGCTGGACCGGAAGGGGGGTCTGAAGCCCATGGACACGCGAACGGGTCGATCGGCCAGCGATGACATCCGCGACATCGAGCAGTCACCGTACGGCAGACCCGGTGAGATGATCAGCGAGAACACCTCACCGACCGGCACGCTGACCGTCACCGAGGATGAGCTTCTGCCGTCCGGCGAGCGGGTGATGACGCTCAACATGGGGCCGCAGCACCCGAGCACACACGGCGTGATGCGCGTGGTGCTCAAGCTCGACGGCGAGATGATCATCGAGGCCGATCCGGTGATCGGCTACCTCCATCGCGGCACCGAGAAGCTCGGTGAGGGAAAGCGCTACGCGCAGATCACGCCGTGGACCGACCGCACTGACTACGTCGCCGCGCCGCTGAACAACCTCGGCTACGTGCTCGCCGTCGAGAAGCTCGTCGGCGTCGAGGCGCCGGAGCGCGCGCAGTACTGGCGCGTGATCATGGCTGAGCTCTCGCGGATCGCGTCGCACCTGGTATGGCTCGGCACGCACGCGCTGGACATCGGCGCGCTGTCGATGTCGCTCTACTGCTTCCGCGAGCGCGAGATGATCCTCGATATCTTCGAGAGCTTCTGCGGCGCGCGCCTCACCACCAACATGATGGAGATCGGCGGGTTCTCCCGGCCGACTCCCGGATGGCCTGGTGGAGCAGATCCGCAACTTCATCCGCGTCTTCCCCGGACCGCCAGGCGGAGTACGACGCGCTCCTCACCGCCAACCCGATCTGGATGGCGCGGACCAAGGGCGTCGGCATCATCTCGCCGGAAGCGGCCGTCTCCTACTCGCTCACCGGCGCCTGCCTGCGCGGCTCGGGCGTGAACTACGACGTCCGCAAGGCGCTGCCGTACCTGGTCTACGACCGGCTCGATTTCGAGGTTCCGCTGGGTGAGCACGGCGACACCTTCGACCGCTACCTCGTCCGCATGGAGGAGATGCGACAGGCGCTGCGGCTGGTCGAGCAGGCGCTCGACCACGTCGAGGCCATGGACACCCCGTTGATGGCGTGGGACTCGCCGTATGCGATCCCGCCGCACAAGGGCACCATGACCACGGCGGAGGACATGCAACGCCACTTCATCTGGACGATCAAGGGCTTCAACCCGCCGGTTGGCGAGGTCTGGCAGACGATCGAGCACTCCAAGGGAGAGCTCGGCTACTACCTCGTCTCCGACGGTGGGCCGATGCCCTACCGGTTCCGCATCCGCACGCCGGACTTCGTGAACCTGCAGGTGCTTCCGCACATGGCGCAGGGTGCGCTCCTCGCGGACGCGGTCGCGCTGATCGGCACCATCGACATCGTGCTCGGCTCGGTCGACCGCTAGGTCGACCGGCTCGTGTCGGCAGCGCGCCCGACATCGCGGTACCATTGGCCAAGTGCCGGTACCACGACACCATGTGCGCATCTCCGCCAGTTCCGACTGGCGGCGGGAGTCAGGGAGAGAAGAGAAGAGCGTTGGCGACAACCAGCCAAAGGCGGGTACGCGGTGACGCTCGGCAAAGGCTGAGTTCGGAAGATGGACCAACCGATCTGGATCACGTTCATCGTGGCCTTCGTTGTTCTGAATGTGCTGCTGATCAGCATGGCGTATATGACCTGGTTCGAGCGCAAGGTGCTCGCGGCGTTCCAGGACCGACTCGGCCCCACCCGCACCGGCTGGCACGGTCTCGGCCAGCCCCTCGCCGACGCCGTCAAGCTGCTCGGCAAGGAAGACCTCATCCCGGCAGGCGCGGACAAGATCGTCTTCCGCTTCGCCCCGGTGATCGTGTTCATGACCGCGCTGCTCTCCGCCGCGGTAATCCCCTTCGGCGGCACGGTCGACATCTTCGGCCGCGACGTCAACCTCTACATCACTGACCTCAACGTTGGCGCGCTCTTCATCCTCGCGGTCGGCTCCGCCGGTGTCTACGGCATCATCCTCGGCGCGTGGTCATCCGCGAACCGCTACTCCCTCCTCGGTGGGCTCCGCTCCGCCGCCCAGGTCGTCTCCTATGAGATCGTGCTCGGGCTCTCGCTCGTCGGCATCTTCCTCCTCACCGGCTCGCTCAGCCTCAAGACCATCCTCGACCGGCAGGCCGAAACCATCTCGCTCGGGCCGCTCGACATCCCCAACTGGTTCATCCTCTCGCAGCCGCTCGCCTTCGTGATCTTCCTGATCGCCGCGGTCGCGGAGACCAACCGCGCCCCGTTCGACCTCCCCGAGGCCGAGACGGAGCTGGTGGCGGGGTTCCACACCGAGTACTCCGGCGTTCCGCTTCTCGCTCTACTTCCTCGGCGAGTACATCAACATGATCGTGGTGTCGCTCTTCGCGAGTACGCTTTTCCTCGGCGGGGCCAGCGGTCCCGGCTCCGAGAAGTACTGGGGTCTCGGGCTGCTGTGGCTCTTCCTCAAGGCGCTCATCTTCCTGTTCTTCTACGTGTGGCTGCGGGCGACGATACCCCGCTTCCGGTTCGACCAGCTGATGGGTATCGCCTGGAAGGTCCTGCTGCCGCTCGCGCTGGCGAACATCCTGATCACCGCGTTCATCCGGCTGGTCGCCAACGGCCAGGTCTTCTAGACCACGGAAGGGGACGCCACGACCATGAGACTGACAGATCACGCGCCGCGGCATCTCGGACGCACGGCCCGCGCCGCAACACGCATGAACCGCGATAGGGGAACAGCCTGATGCCCTGGGATGTCATCTTTTTCTATCTCATCGCCGCCGTGAGCATCCTCACGGCGATCGGGGTGATCGCCGCGAGGAACCCGGTCCACTCGGGCATCTTCCTGGTGCTCTGTTTCCTCAATGTCGCCGGCATCTTCGTCATGCTTGGCGCCGAGTTCCTCGCCGTGATCCAGGTCATCGTCTACACCGGCGCGATCCTCGTGCTCGTGCTCTTCGTGCTGATGCTGGTTGACCCTGAGGACCTCCCCTCCTTCGCCGACGCGCAGCCGCTCCAGCGGTATCTCGGCGCCCTCTTCGGCCTCGTGCTGCTGCTCGAGGTCGCGGCGGCGATCGTCACCCGCACGGCCATGCAGCCGACCGGCGAGGCGACACCGGCGAACATCGCCGAGGTGGGCGGCAACGTGCAGGCGCTCGGCCGCGTGATCTTCTCCGACTACCTGCTGGCCTTCGAGGTCATCTCGCTCGTGCTCACTGTCGGTATCCTCGGCGCGATCGTGCTCGCCCTGCCGGAGCGGCTGGGCGAGAAGGTCGCGATGCGCCGCGGCACCATCAGCCTGAGCCACACCCGCGGCACGGACGTCGCACTGCCGGCGGGCCCGAAGGGCGAGACCCCGATACGGGTCGACCCGAGCCGGCCGCAGCCGCGCGCGGACGCGCCGCGCCGCGTGATCCTGACGAAGGACCCCGACGAGCGCACCACGGTCGGCGGGCCGCGCAGCCGCTAGCAGCGCACCGCCCCTCTGAGGCTGGGAAGGACAGGAACGAGCAACCATGGCTGAACTTGGCGTCGAACACTTTCTGTTTCTGAGCGCAGCGCTCTTCATCATCGGGATGATGGGGCTGCTCACACGGCGCAACATGCTCGTGATCTTCATGTGCGTCGAGCTGATGCTCACCGCGGTGAACATCTCGCTTGTGGCGTTCGGCTGGGAGTCGAACACGCTCAACGGGCAGGCATTCGCCATCTTCGCGGTGTCCATTGCCGCCGCCGAGGCCGCCGTCGGGCTCGGCATCGTGATGGCGCTCAGCCGGCGCGGCAAGTCGGTCGATGTCGAGGACATCCAGACACTGAAGGACTAGATCGCCGCGCGGCGGGTATCCGCCGCGCAGTCGCGAGACGCAGACCTGGGAACGGGGTAGGTTGAGGACGCATTGATGGAAGATCTGTTGTTTCTGATTCCGTTGCTGCCACTGGCGGCGTTCGCTGTCAACCTCCTGCTGGGCCGGAACATCATCCGTTCCAACGCTCACTGGGTGGCGATGCCCGCTGTCGGCGCCGCATGGCTCCTCGCCCTCCTCGTTTTCCGGGATGTCTACGACAGCGGCCACGCCATCTCGCAGCACCTGTTCACGTGGATTCCCTCGGGTGACTTCGTCGTCGACGTGAACCTGTACGTCGACCAGCTCACCGCGGTGATGCTCCTCGTGGTGCTCACCGTCGGCTTCCTGGTACACGTGTACTCCGTCGGCTACATGCACGGCGACCCCGGCTTCTACCGCTTCTTCGCCTACCTGCCGCTCTTCGTCTTCTCGATGCTGATGCTGGTACTGGCGGACAACCTGCTGGTGCTCTTCGTCTTCTGGGAGGCGGTCGGCCTCTGCTCCTTCCTCCTCATCGGCTACTACTTCCGCCGCCGCTCCGCCGGCAACGCCGCCAAGAAGGCGTTCATCGTCAACCGCATTGGCGACCTGGGCTTCGGTCTCGGCGTGATGCTCACCTTCTGGACCTTCGGCACCATCTCCTTCTACGGCGAGCACGGCATCTTCGAGCAGGCGGTCAACCATAGCGAGCTCGGCATCGCCGGCGGCACGCTCACCGCGATCGGCATCCTGCTGTTCATCGGCGCCACCGGCAAGAGCGCGCAGTTCCCGCTCCACGTCTGGCTACCGGACGCGATGGAGGGCCCGACACCGGTCTCCGCGCTGATCCACGCGGCGACGATGGTCACCGCGGGCATCTACATGGTGGCCCGCAACTACTCGATCTACATCCAGTCAGACACGGCAATGCTGGTCGTCGCCGTGGTCGGCGCCTTCACCGCGTTCATGGCGGCCACGATCGCGATCACGCAGAACGACATCAAGCGCGTCGTCGCCTACTCCACCGTCAGCCAGCTCGGCTACATGGCCTTCGCGCTTGGCACCGGCGCATGGGTGGCGGCGATCTTCCACCTGATGACGCACGCCTTCTTCAAGGGCCTCCTCTTCCTCGGCTGTGGCTCGGTGATCCACGGCATGCACGAGGAGCAGGACATCCGCAACATGGGCGGCCTGCGCAAGTACATGCCGGTGACTTACTGGACCTTCCTGATCGGCTCGCTGGCCAACGCCGGCGTGATCCCGCTGGCGGGCTTCTGGTCGAAGGACGAGATCATCGTGGGCGCCTGGGTCAGCGACTCCAGCTTCGGCAAGGTCGCCGCGATCATGGGTCTCGCCGCCGCCTTCCTGACCGCGCTCTACATGTTCCGGCTGGTCTTCCTCGTCTTCTTCGGCGAGGAGCGGTTCGACACCGAGCACGTTCACCCGCACGAGTCCGGCGGCTGGATGGCGTGGCCGCTGATCCTGCTGGCGATCCCGGCGGCCCTGATCGGCTTCGTCGGCTTCCCGCCCGAGGACGGCAAGTTCCACCACTTCCTCCACCACGCCTTCGAGCTCGTCGAGGAGCACCACGTTTCCACGGCGACGAGCCTCACCTTCGGCACCGTCTCGACGATCATCGCGCTCGGCGGCATCTTCGTCGCCTGGCTCGCCTACATCCGCGGCGGCATCAACCCGGCCAGTATCTCCGAGCGCTACCAGGGGATCTACGAGTTCCTGCTCAACAAGTGGTACTTTGACGAGCTCTACGGCAAGGTCTTCGTCACGCCGCTGCGACGGTTCTCGGACTTCCTGTGGCGTGTCGTCGACGAAGGCATCATCGACGCAACGGTCAACGGCGTGGCAACGGGTATCGCCGCCATCAGTCAGCGCGTCCGCCACGTCCAGACTGGTCTGGTGGCGAACTACGCGCTCGCGATCGTGCTCGGCATGATCCTGCTGGTAGGTGCCTACCTGGCGGCGTTCTCGAGCCTGTTCCGGTAGTGGCGGGCGGCGCGGCCGCATCTGGATGAATGATCGGGCGCAGAAGCGCCGTATGTACGGAGTCGATGTCAGGCGGGTCAGCGCGATCCGAACCATCGATGCAGCATCTCCCCGGAGGGGCACGTGGACTTCCCGCTCTTAAGCACAATCACCTATCTGCCGCTGCTTGGCGCGCTCGTGATCCTGTTCGCGCCGCGTGCCTCCAGCACCATGCCGCGAACGGTGGCACTTGCCGCCTCGCTGGCGAGCTTCGTGCTCTCCCTGGGGATGCTGTTCGCGTTCGACCGCAATGCAGAGTTCCAGTTCACCGAGCACGTGACGTGGCTGGATGACCTTGGCGTCTCCTACTTCATGGGCGTCGATGGCATCGCGGTGCTGCTGGTCGCCCTGACCACGCTGCTGTCGGTCATCGCCATCTGGTGGTCCTGGGGCACGATCACGGTGCGCACCCGCGAGTACTACATCGCCATGCTCCTGCTGGAGACGGGCATGCTCGGCGTGTTCATGGCGCTGGACCTCTTCGTCTTCTACATCTTCTGGGAGATCGTGCTCATCCCGATGGCGCTGCTCATCGGCGTCTGGGGCAGCACGAACCGCGTCTACGCGGCGGTGAAGTTCTTCCTCTACACCCTCTTCGGGTCGCTGCTGATGCTCGTCGCGATCGTCGCGACCTACCAGGCCTACTTCAACGAGACCGGCGTCCGCACGCTCAACGTCCTCGACCTCCAGCAGGGCGCGAGCCTCGGAGCCTACTCCGATACCTTCCAGTTCTGGGTGTTCGCGGCCTTCTTCATCGCCTTCGCGGTGAAGGTGCCGATGTTCCCGTTCCATACCTGGCTGCCGGACGCGCACGTGCAGGCTCCGACCGCCGCCTCGGTCATTCTGGCCGCCGTGATGCTCAAGATGGGCGGCTACGGTCTCCTGCGCTTCAACCTGCCGCTGTTCCCGGATGGCACCGACTCGTGGACGACGGCGGTCATCGTGCTGTCGATCATCGGCATCATCTACGGCGCGCTGGTCGCGCTCGTCCAGCCGGACATGAAGAAGCTGATCGCCTACTCGTCGGTCAGTCACATGGGCTTCGTCACCCTCGGCCTGTTCATCATGAACATGCAGGGCATGGACGGCGCGATGATGGTGATGCTGGCGCACGGCTTCAACACCGGTGGTCTCTTCCTCATCGTCGGCGTGATCTACGAGCGGGCGCACACCCGCGACATCAAGGCGTTCGGTGGCATGGCGACGCGCATGCCAATCTGGGCCGCCTACTTCGCGCTCTTCATGTTCGCCAGCATCGGCCTGCCGGGCCTCTCCGGCTTCGTCGGTGAGTTCCTCGTCGCCCTCGGCACATGGGAGTACAACAAGCTCGCCGCGGTCATTACCTTCTCAGTCGTCATCTTCGCGGCGTGGTACATGCTGTGGCTCTTCCAGCGGGTCGTGTTCGGCCGCGCCTGGGGTGAAGCGCCGGATCCCGGCGATACCCAGCTGACCGCCGAGGAACAGGCCGAGCTCAACCGCCATCAGGACAGCTTCGGGGTCGAGCACGGCACCTACGAGACGGGCGACCACGGCGGGCTGCATGCGCATCCGGTCAGCGGTGGAGACCACGACGCCGATGCCCACGGCCACGAGGAGATCCAGACCGGCAGCTATCCGACCCATGAAGGACAGCGGGACTCGCGCGGCTGGCGCGACGTCACCTTCGGCGAGCATCTCGCGCTGGCGCCGCTCGTGATCCTCACGATCGTGTTCGGTGTTTACCCGAAGCCACTGCTCGACATCGTCGAGCCGAGCTTCCAGGCGATTCTGGAAGGCGCGGCGCGTGTCATTGGAAACTAGTCACGATCGGCACGTCGCGATGACGTGCCCGGTCCCGGCCGGATCGAATCAGGGAGTGCGGAGCCACAACCATGTCGCTTGATCTTTCATCTCCGGAATGGAGTCTCGTCGTCCCGCAGCTCATCGTCTTCCTCACGGCGACGGTGTTGCTGTTCGCGGACGCCTTCATTCCCGAAGACCGTCACTACTCGATCCTGACCGGCATCTCCCTGGTCGGCTACGGTCTCGCGGGGCTCGCGCTCTTTTGGCAGCACGACCAGAACGAGGCGACCTTCGACGGGCTCTTCCGAGCGGACGGACTGACCGTCTTCCTCACCCTGACGATCCTCGTGGCAGCGTTGCTCACCGTGGTCACCTCGGCCAGCTACGTCGAGCGGCTCGAAGGCCGCATGCCGCTCGGTGAGTACTACATCCTTGTCGCCTTCGCGACGTTCGGCGCCTTGCTCGTCGCGGCCGCCGGTGACATGGTCATCCTCTTCATCGGCATCGAGCTCACCTCGCTCTCAACCTACGTGCTCGCCGCCTTCGCTCGCCGCCGCGTAACGGCGCTCGAGGGCGCGATGAAGTACTTCCTGCTCGGCCTCTTCGCCAGCGCCATCCTGCTCTACGGCATGGCGTGGGTCTACGGCGCAACCGGATCGACCAATCTCAGTGTCATCGGCGAGCAGATGCAGGCGCTCGTGGCAAATCAGGACCACACCGAGGCCTCGCTGTTGCTCGGCATGCTGCTGATCATCGTTGGCATTGGCTTCAAGATGGCGGCGGTGCCGTTCCACTTCTGGACGCCGGACGCCTACGACGGCGCTCCAACCCCGGTCACCGGCTACATGTCGGCCATTCCGAAGATCGCCGCCTTCGCCGCAGCGATCCGCCTGCTCGTGCAGGGGCTCTCACCGCTGCGGGACGACTGGGGCATCGTGATCGCCGTGCTGGCGCTCATCACCATGGTCTTCGGCAACGTCGTCGCCGTCTCCCAGCGCAACGTCAAGCGCATGCTCGCCTACTCTTCGATCGCCCACACCGGCTACATCCTCGCCGGCTTCGCCGCGTACAACTCCGAGGGTGGCTTCGGCTCCAGCGTCAACGGCGGCGTCAGCGACGACGGCATCAGCAGCGTCCTCTACTACCTCATTGCCTACACGGTGATGAACATTGGCGCCTTCGCGGTGATCGCCTGGGTGCAGCATCGCGGCGAGGGCCTCACCCTCGACGACATCTCGGGCCTGGCGAAGAACAACGTGCTGGCCGCCTCTGCGATGACGGTCTTCATGATCTCGCTGATGGGCATCCCGCCGACGCTCGGCTTCTACGCCAAGTACTACGTGATCGTGGCGCTGATCGACTCCGACCTGCTCTGGCTCGCCCTCGCGATCGTGCTGATGTCGGCCGTGAGCGCGTTCTTCTACCTGCGCGTGGTCGCGGTGATGTTCTTCAACGATCCGATCGACGAGAACCGAGAGTTCACGTCGCAGACCACACCGCTGCTCAACATCAGCATCGGCGCGATGGCCCTCGCGACCATCGTCATGGGTGTGTGGTCCTCGGACATCATCCGCCTGGCCGGCGAATGGTCGACGGCATTGGACGTGGTGGCGCAGGTTCATCCGTAACCAACGCACAACAGACTCGAGCAACGCGGCTCGCGGCCCTTGGGGGCCGCGAGCCGTTTTGCTACCTGGAGAACGACATGTCCCAGCGATTGGCGCAGGATCCCGACGAGCTCTTCGACGTCATCGATGTCACCGGCACGCCGACGGGCCTCCGAAAGCGTCGCGCCGACGTCCATCGTGACGGCGACTGGCACAAGGCGATCCACGTCTGGATCTACGGGCGCGACGAGACAGGCGCCTTCCTGCTACTGCAGCGACGCGGGCTCGACAAGGACACGTGGCCGGGCAGCCTCGACGCGCCCGCCGCCGGGCACCTCGCCGCGGGCGAGACGACCGAGGAGGCGTTCCGGGAGATCGAGGAAGAGCTCGGTATCACGCCGGATGTCTCAGCTCTCCGGCATGTCGGCACTCGCGTCATCGCCGACGAGGACCCGCCGCATCGGATGGACAGGGAGTACGAGGAGGTCTACCTGCTGCGCCGGGATGCCGCGCTGGAGACATACCGGCCTGACCCGGTCGAGGTCGACGCACTCGTGCGCGTGCCGCTCGACGGGTGGCTGGCGTTCCTGTTCGATGAATCGGACACAGCGGACGGAACGCTGATGCGCGCGGAGGACCGGACGACCGAGGCGCTCAGCATCTTGCGGGAACAGCTCGTCGACTCGCCCGATCGCTACTATGCGCGCGTCGCTGTCGCCTGCCGGCGGGCGCTCGACGGCGAGCGGTACATCGTCGTATAGAATCCCTGCGGAAACCCAGTCTCGAAGCGGATGGGTCACCCGGATCTGGATGATCGGCGCGTGCGCGTCCTCTTCGTCTTCGACTTCTCGATCACGATGTCGCGCGCGTCCGAAAGCAGCTCGGCCAGCCGTGGCTCCTCGATCGCGGCGAGGCGCACCAGCACCATCATGGAGCCATCATAGTGGGGCTCGGTGAAGAAGATCTCCGGCTCGGCCTCGATCAGCGCGAACTTCTCTTCGAAATCCTCGACGGGAACCACAAGCACGTCCCGGCGCTCGACCTTCGTCTTCTTCGGGTGCACCCGCTCCCGCCAAGGCCAGGCGAACTGCTCGCCGTTCACCCGGAAGCGACAATCACCGTCGGTCTCGGTCGTCCCTGGCAACGCCATCGCAATCCGTCGCACATCATGTTCGTCGAGCATCCTCTATCTCCTCAGGTACCTTCAGGCGCGCGGCGTCGGTGAGCGCCCAGCCCTCCGCGATGCCGCGGTAGATGGATTGCCGTGCCAGGAACATCTCATCGGTACGAAGCGCGCGGTCAAGACCATACCCAGTGAGGAACGCCTCGCGGTCCGGATCACCGGCGGGGCGCGCCACCATTCCACAAGCAGGCTCTCCGAGTGCGGATCGGCATACCGCGCATATTCCCAGTCGATCACGCCGGTGATCTCCCAGCCATCGACGCCTTCGCGAACGAATACGTGCCGGATATCCAGGTCGCTGTGGACCACCGACGGCACCCTCACCTCTCGCAGCGCATCGCGATGCCGCTCGATCTCCTCCAGCGTCCGCTCGAATGGCCGGGGGTCGAGACCGTACCGCCGCGCGTCCTCCAGCAGCCCTTCAGCATCCGCCCGCACCATCGACGGCCAGTCCGGATACCGATGCTGTCCGTCCGGCGTGCCGAACCAGGGACCACCAACGGCGTGGAGGTCTCGCGCCATGCACCCCAACGCCGCCCACAACCGGTGGCGCTGCGCTTCTGTCAGCGCGGGCATCACCACAGACAAAGGCTCGCCCGGCATCAGCGTCTGCACCAGCCACGCCCGGTCGCGATCCCGGAAACCGGCCGCGACCGTCACCGGCACACCGGGCACCGAGACGACGCACCTGGTCCAGCACGATCGCCTCGCACGCGAGCGCACCCAGGCGCATCCAGGAGGGGCCGGCTTCCGCCTCTCGCCGGGAAGGACCGACCCGCACGATCACCGGGTCACCTGCCGCCGGCCGCACCCTCCAGACGCTATTGATCGTGCCATCATCGAGCGCAGCCCATGAGGCATCTCCCGGGACCAGATGGAGCACCCGCAGCCGATTCAGGATCGGTTCAGCTTGGTATGGCACTGTCGGTGACATCGTCGATCAGCCCTCGCGGCTCGTCGGCGCGGCATGAGATCGATCACTGGCGACACCGGACCGGCGTCTCATGCGTCAGAGAGACTAGAATGGCATGGTACATGGTCATCACGCGAAGACGTCTCACCCACCATCATCCAGATGCGTGACGAGGACCATGGCCGAATCAGGCAGGAGGGGTTCATGCCCGGCATTCTCTACAACGAGCGAGACTTGCGATACACGCGGCGGCGCATCGTCGGCTCCGCGATCGCGCTGGCCGGTGGCGCCGTGTTCGGGCGCCAGGCGCTGGCGCAGGAGGGCACCGGTGAGGTGGTGCCCATCCAGTCCACCGAGCTCGGGCCGATGCCGAGCTCGGGCACCGTCCGCGGTGGCTTCGTCGGTGAGCAGCCAGCCGAGCTGGCCGGCCCGACCGCTGTGCGGCCAACGGCGCTGGTCGTCGAAAAGGCGCAGATCGACGCGGAGGTAGAGTCCCTGCAGATCGTCGACGGCGTGATGCAGAACCCGACCGGGCCGTGGGTCGTCTCCTGGTACGAGCAGACGGCCGAGCTCGGCGAGCTCGGCAACGTCGTGATGGCGGGGCACGTCGACTACTGGGACGTCGGCCCGGCGGTCTTCTTCAACCTGCGCGACCTCGCCGAGGGTGACCAGATCGAAATCGTCGGCGAGAACCAGACCTCGTATTACTACAATGTCGACTGGAACGAGACGTTTGACCTGGAGGAGCTGACCAGCGGCAAGATCACCGAGCTTGTCGGGCCGACCGAGGACCCGGTGGTCACGCTGATCACGTGCGGCGGCGAGTTCGACTACGCCAACGGCGAGTACCTCTCCCGCATGGTCGTCCGCGGCAGCCTCGTCGAATCCTGAGGTCATCCCGTCCCCACACCACGATCGAGAACCCCCGGCTCACCGGCGAGTCGGGGGTTTCGCACGCCCGTACCTGCTGCCATGTCCGCCCGATTGGAGGTTATCCCCGCCGACACCCGGTGCGAGGACGGCGATACTCGATATGCCAGTACCGCGCGAACCGCGGGCAACGCTGGCGTACACTTGAGACAAGGAAAGGACATCGCCATGCCAAAGCTCAACATTGGTCTCACCCGGTCAACCACCAACCGCTGGATCTTCGGCGTCTGCGGCGGCATCGCCCAGCAGTACGGAATGAACCCGCTCGCGGTACGCGGCGGCACCGCCCTGCTCGCGATTATCATCCCGGGCGTGTCGGTCTTCCCGACGATCCTGCTCTACATCGCGCTCGGCCTGCTGTTACCCACAGACGACGAGCCCCTCGACGTCCGTTGAGCCACGGCGGGACCGTGGTATGCTGAATTCCGTTGAGGCGCGCCGTTGCACTTCCTGAAGCGGCGCGCCTTTGTGCATGCCTGACCCGGCGATACCCTCGCCGGCCCATCGACCCGGAGAAGCCTGACTCCATGTCCCACCTCGTGAACGCCACCGACCGGGAGACCCGCCGGGACCAGATGTTGCCCGTGCGATGCATGGCGTGCGGCGCGGTCCACAACGGCACCACGCCGATCACGAGCTGCCCCGCCTGCGGCGGCCTGCTCGACGCGGTGATCGACACCGATCGCACGCTCACCCCGGCCGACTTCGCGCGCGAGGCGGGCACCGTGGCGGCGACATCCGGCGTCTGGCGATTCGCTCCGCTGCTTCCTGCCATCCCTGGCGACGCGATCGTGTCGCGGTGGGAGGGCAACACGCCGCTGTATCAGGACCAGCGGCTGGCGGACTACGCCGGTATTGCCGGCGACGTGCGCGTGAAGCACGAGGGGCACAACCCGACCGGATCGTTCAAGGACCGCGGCATGACGGTCGCGATCAGCCATGCAAAGGCGATCGGATCCGCGCTCGTGGCCTGTGCCTCGACCGGCAACACCTCCGCCTCGATCGCTTCGTACGCATCGTCGGCCGGGATGCCGTCGATGGTGCTGGTCCCGGAAGGCAAGATCAGCGCGGGCAAGCTCGCGCAGACCATCGCCTTCGGCGCGCACGTCGTGCAGGTGGAAGGCGATTTCGACATCGCGCTGCGTCTCCTGCGGGAGCTCACCGCGGACGGCTCCGTCTACCTCGCCAATTCCGTCAACCCCTTCCGTCCGGAGGGGCAGAAGACGATCGTGCTCGAGCTGCTGGACCAGCTCGGCTGGCAGGTCCCGGACGTGATCGCGCTACCGGGCGGCAACCTGGGCAACACCGCCGCCTTCGGCAAGGCGCTCAGCGAGGCGTACGAGGTCGGGCTCATCGACCGCCTTCCGCGCCTGGCCACCATCCAGGCCGCCGGGGCCGCACCGTTCGCCGCCTACTACGCCAGCGGGTTCGACCGGTACGAGCCGGTGCATGCGGAAACACTCGCCACCGCGATCAAGATCGGCGATCCGGCGAGCGTCGAGCGCGGGCGCCGGTCGATCGAGCACACCAGCGGCTGGGTCGTCGCTGTCAGCGACCAGGAGATCATGGACGCGAAGGCGCAGATCGACCGCATCGGCATCGGCTGCGAGCCGGCGTCGGCGGCGTCGCTCGCCGGCGTGCGCAAGCTGGTAACTGACGGCGAGATCGCGCAGGATGCCTCGGTCGTGTGCGTCCTCACCGGCAATGTCCTCAAGGACACCGACGCGATCACTACCTATCACCTGCAAGACACAGGAACGGGTCCCAACCGGTACGCGAATCGCCCGGTGAGCATCCCGGCGACCATGGACGCACTCAGGCGGGTGGTGGACGATGCAGTTCAGCGTTAGGGCGCCGGCGTCCTCGGCGAACCTCGGTCCGGGCTTCGACGCCATCGGCATCGCACTCGACCTCTGGAACGAGATCACCATCGACACGGACGGCCCGGCAGGCGAGGTGGTCAACCGCGGCAGCGAAGCATCGCTCCTCGTTGGGCGCAACAACCTCACGCTCTCGGCGATGGAGACGCTGGCGCAGGAATTCGGTCGCACGCTGCCGCCCTTCTCGCTCACCGCGGAGACCAACGTGCCGGTCGCTCGTGGTCTCGGCTCGTCGGCCGCCGCGCTGGTTGCGGGTCTCGTCGCGGCGAACCACCTGCTCGATCTCGGCCTCGGCGCCGACGAGCTCTTCGCCCGCGCCTGGGAGATCGAGGGGCACGGCGACAACGTGGGCGCGGCAATGTTCGGCGGCGCGGTCCTCTCCGTTCCCGGTGTGCGCCACATCATCCCACTCTGGTCGCATGGTGATCCCGGATACAGCGCCGTGGTGTTCATCCCGGAAGCGACGGGCGCGACGTGGGCGGCTCGCGCCGCGCTGCCGAGCCACGTGCCACACCCCGACGCGGCATTCAACCTCGCCCGCGCGGCTGGCCTGGCGCTCGGGCTCGAGCACAGCGATCCCGAGCTGATCGCGGCCGGGATGCACGACCGGCTCCACGAGCCGTATCGCTCACGCCTGTTCCCACACCTCGATGAGATGAAGCACGCGGCGCTGGAGGCTGGCGCGATCGGCGCGGCGCTCAGCGGCGCCGGGCCCACCGTGCTGGCACTCGTCCCACATGACAAGGTGGGCGCGGTGCAGGCGGCGCTGCGCGATGCTGGTCGGCGCCTCGCCACTGTGGGCCGCTCGCTCGAGCTGCCGCCGGTCGCTACCGGCGTGTGCCTACAGGAGGCGGCGGTCTCGCGGTGAGGCCAGCGGTCAGAGCAGGTACGCGCCGATATTGATGGCGTAGATCGCCGAGATGAGCGCCCCGATGAAACGCTCACTCACAACGGCCCACCGGCGCGGCCCGCGTATCACCCATCCCCACTCCCGCACACCGGAGACGATCGCGAACGGAACGAAGGTGTCGATGCTGTAGAGGATCGCGAACAGGAACCGATTCCCTCGCTCGAAGGCTTGCTTGCTGCTGTCGGACTGATCGAATGGATCTCTCCACCAGTAGATGAGCCCGAAGGTCAGCACGATGAATCCGATCAGGTAGAGCGGACGCAGGGGATCGGCTCCCCAGCCTGTCAGGAATCCGATGGAGGTGAGCTCCCACTTCTCGGGATCGCTCCACTCGAGATAGTGATCGTTCCGGAGCCGGAGTCGCTCCGCCTGCACCTGATCCGCGTCCTCGGACTGCTCCAGCGCGACAAAGTTCCGCTGCCAGAACAGCAGATCCTGATCGATCTTCTCGAGCAGCTGCCGGCGCCCCTCACCGGTGTCGCCGAGAGCCTGCACGATGCGCGCATCCAGCCAGGTCGGTCCGAAGGCATCCCAGGTGATCCGGAGCGGCTCCGCGCTGATGACCCGCGTCTCGCGAAGCTCCCCGAGCCGTGCACCGCTAAAATCGGAATGCCCCTCGAAGTGCGTGTTCGAGATGTCGATCACTCCCGACACGCTCAGATAGTCGAATCGCGCGGCGTCCTGAAACCAGGACCGCAGCAGGTACACACTGCCGGCGTTTGCCGAGCTCATGTCCAGCGCCTGCTGGAAAGTGCATCGATGGCACTCGAGCGTGTCGAACTGACTCAGCTGAAAGTTGACTGGCCCGCCGAAGGTCGTGTCGCTGAAAAAGAGGTCCATCCCCGTGGGGGCCAACTGGCTCAGGTCCTCCGGCATGCTGATGTCGATCCCGTCCGCAAACTGCACTCGCTTGGCGACAAGCTTTCCCGACGACACACCACGCAGGTCCAGCACCCCGGTGACGCGGACATCAGCGAGGTACACCTCGCCCCCCGAGGTCTGCAGCTCCGCAACGACACTCTGTGCGGTTCGTTCACCGTCCCCAGTCTGCTGCAATGCCGAGGGTGGCCGGAAGCCCTTGCCCGGCTCGCTCGCACTGACGGGTGTCGCCTCCAGGTCGAGGCACGTCGGTGCGTCATCTCTCCGCACGACGGGAGGGTCATATCGCACGGGTGTGCGGTTGATCAGATGCGCCAGATCGTCGATCCGCCAGTCTCCATCAACAAGGCGAAACACCATCGCGAGCGTGATGTCCTCCTCACAGTACGTTGGATCATGCACCGTCAGGAACATCGTGGCCGTGTCCGGTCCATGCTGACGGGCATCCTGGATCAGGCTGAACGTCAGCATCTCGTCGGGCGCTGGAGCGCCACCAGCGACGGAGGCGTCAGCCAGTTCGGGATACCGCTGCAGGAATTCGACGGACACGTAGCCCGTGGCGCTGCTGGCGTCTGCCGCATTCGAACAACCGAGGAAGCCCAGCCCGCGCTCGCTCAGGGCGCGATAGAGACCGGCATCCGCCGGCTCGCCCTCCGTGTCGTCCCAGAGGTCAGGATCGACCGGCGCAGGAGCGTCGCTCTCCGACGAGGTGGATGCCGTTTGCTGGGCGTCCCCTGGCGGCTGGCACCACTCGGGGTCGATGACGAGCGGAGCAAGCGGCTCGGTGGTGGCGCCCTGCGCCAAGGCGCTCGGCGCGAAACCGGCAAGCGGGAGCAACGCGAACACCAGCGCGATGCAGCAGGCAAGACCGGCCCTGAATCGTGGCACCGACATGGCTCGGCTTCCTTCCCTGATCGAAACGATCGGCGGGAAGTCGCGAACAGGCGCTCGAGCCCCAGACGTGCCTTGTCAAATTCTCAACGGACCTGGGCCTCGGCGTCTCACCTGCGACAAACACGGCAACCGTTACGCCATCCAGCAATACATAACCATGATTGCCATCAGGCCGCCATGTGTCAATAGCAGCGGTGAGCAGATGCCACCGTCATGCGTGGCCGCGGGCAGATGACGCCCGGGGTCATATGGAATGCGTTACCGCTGCAGCACCGCGCTGTCACCGAGCACGGCCGCCTCGATCTCCTCAGGAGTCGCGTTGAGGAAGTCGCCCGGCATGGTGTGCTTCAGTGCGCTCGCGGCGTTGCCGAGCGCGACCGCGCGGCTGAGCTGATCCGGGTTCTCCAGATAGCCGTGCAGGAACCCGGCCGCGTAGGCATCGCCACCGCCGAGGCGATCCACCACCTCGATGGTGCGCCAGTCCGTCTCCGCGAGCACGTCGGCCTTCCCCAGCGCCATACTCATCGCCTTCAGCCGGCGGGAGCCCTTGACCCGCTTGCGCGTCATCGTCACCGTCGCCACACCGAGCTTGCGGAGCGCCTCGCGCATCACATCCTCGTGTGTGCCCTCAATGTCGAAGAAGCGCTGAAGGTCGCCGCGCGATGCAAACAGGATATCGACCTTCGGCACGATCTCGCTGAACGCTTCGCGTGCCTCAGTCTCGCTCCACAGCTTCGAGCGGAAATTGAGGTCGAACGACACCGGCACCCGCTTCGCGTTGGCAACCTTCACCGCCTCCATCGCCTCGGCGCGGGCGCCCGCCGAGATGGCGAGCGTGATCCCCGAGACGTGGAACACCGTGGCGCCATCGAGCAGCGCGTTCCAGTCGAACGTGCCGGGCTGAATGTTGGCGATTGCGGTGTCCTTGCGGTCGTACGTGACCGCCGAGGGCCGCGGATCGACCCCCTCCTCAAGGAAGTAGACACCGGTGCGACCCTCGCGCTCATCCACCCAGTGGATGCCGGACGTATCGACGCCATTGGCGCGAGCGTGCCGCTCGACCATGCGACCGAGCTGCGTGCGGGGCAGGGCCGACACCCACGTCGCCCGGTGCCCAAGGCACACCATCCCGACGGCGGTGTTGAGCTCCGCGCCGCCAACCGTAACGTCGAGGCTGATGGTGCGCTCCAGCCGCTCGTGGCCCGGTGGCGTGAGGCGCACCATCGCCTCTCCGAAGGTGACTACGTGCCTGCCGGCCATGCCGGTCTGCGCGTTTCGCGATGACTGCGGGGTGTCTGTCATGGGGAACGTGCCTCAGTCCACCTATGCGCGAGGATCGGCCAGCGCTGGCGCGGCCCACTGCGCGAATCCATGCCACAATACCGGTACTCTACCGCAGCCCTTCCGGTTCGGAAATCCGCCTTCACACGGGACGCACCACATGGCACCACCATGCGAGCACGCCGAGCCGGACAACGTCGACCGCATGATCGCGTCGCTCCAGACACAACTCGCACACACCGGCGAGTTGGCAACAGAGCACGTCACCATCCCGGGCACCGATATCGTGGTCACCGTCTCGCGTCCCGTCGACACCGACCGCCTGCTCGACCAGATCACCGACGACCCCGAGCAGAACCTTCCCTACTGGGCGGAGATTTGGCCATCCGGCATCGCGCTCGCCGCCGATATCGTTCGGCACCCGGAGCGGATACGCGGCCGCCGGGTGCTGGAGATGGGCAGCGGCGTGGGCATCACCGCCGCGGTCGCGATCCAGCACGGCGCGAGCCTCACCGTGACCGATTACGCGCCCGAGTCGCTGCTTCTGACCGAGATGACGGTACTGCGACACACCGGCGCGGCGCCCGCGGCGGTCCGGCAGATGAATTGGCGGGGATCGGATGTCGCCGCGATCGCCCGCGAGGGCACCTTCGATGTGGTGCTCGGCGCCGATCTCCTCTACGAGCGGCGCGACATCGCGCCGCTGGTCGCGGCCATCGAGGCGCTGCTGTCGCCAGCGGGCGCGCTCTGGCTCGCGGAGCCGGGCCGCAAGCCTGCCGGCGACTTCCTGGAAACGATGCAGGAGCGCGGCTGGCGGATCGCGTCGACCGCGTGGGACGGCCCGTGGCCGGACCCGAAGGATGCCGGAACCACCGCGCGCACCCACTGGATGCATCGATCGTGAAATCGAATCCTTGACATCTCCAGTACACCAGTGCAATAAAGAGCGCAGCGAATCATAAAGCGCCGTGGTTTGCGGAGCGATAGACGCCGATGGTGATCCGGCCCCAATGCGGGGGCGATCATGAATCGTAGGGCGCTTCTGGGCAATCGCGCCGGATGTACCGGTACGGGGTGGCCACTGTAACATCGGTGTAAGGAGAACAGCTCATGGCTCGCGTGATCTTCGACAATGTTTCCAAGGTCTACTCGAGTGGCGAGGAACCCGCCGTCTCGAACCTCAATCTCGAGGTCGAAGACGAGGAGTTCCTGGTGCTCGTCGGCCCGTCCGGCTGCGGCAAGTCCACCGCCATGCGCATGGTTGCAGGCCTCGAGGAGATCAGCGAGGGCCGCATCATCATCGGCGACCGCGTTGTCAACGATCTCCCACCGAAGGACCGCAACGTCGCGATGGTGTTCCAGAGCTACGCGCTCTACCCACACATGAGCGTGCGCGACAACCTCGCCTACCCGCTCAAGCTGCGCAAGGTCCCCAAGAACGAGCGCGAGGAGCGCGTCCGCGAGGCCGCCCGCATTCTCGACATCGAGGCATACCTCGACCGCAAGCCGAAGGCGCTCTCCGGTGGCCAGCGGCAGCGCGTGGCCCTCGGTCGCGCGATTGTGCGTAACGCCGACCTCTTCCTGATGGACGAGCCACTCTCCAACCTTGACGCCAAGCTGCGCGTGCAGACGCGCGCCGAGCTGGTCAAGCTGCACGACCGCGTGCGCACGACGACCATCTACGTGACCCACGACCAGACCGAGGCCATGACGATGGGCGATCGTATTGCGGTCCTCAGCCTCGGCGTGCTCCAGCAGCTCGCGACGCCGCAGGAGCTCTACGATGAGCCGGCCAACAAGTTCGTTGCGGGGTTCATCGGCTCTCCGTCAATGAACTTCGTCGATGTGACGATCGAGAGCAACGGCGAGCGTCTCGTGGCGGTCCACCCGGGCTTCAAGATGACGATCCCTGAGGAGCGCGTCGGCCAGCTTCGAGACTACGTCGGCAAGCAGGTCACCATGGGCATCCGCCCGGAGCACCTTGTCGAGCGTTCGTTGGCGGCCGGCAATTTCCCCGACACGGCGTTGATCCCGGCAACGGTCGACGTAGTCGAGCTTCTCGGCAACGAGATCTTCGTCTACCTCGACGTCCGTGGCCAGTCGATCACGGCCCGCATGGATCCGAGCCTGCACCTCCAGCGTGGCCAGCAGATCGAAGTCGTGGCAGTGCCAGAGCAGCTCCACTTCTTCGACAACCAGACCGAGCAGACGATCACGCCATTCGGCTCACGGAGCTAGACGCTCCCCGCCCGGCACATGCCGGGCGGGCGCTCTGCATTCCAGGCTCCGCGTCATCACCGAATGACGCGCAGATTCACTGCCCTGCCCGACACGGCGCTGGTAACCAGCGCCGTGTCGGGCATTTCGCTATCGGGTGCAGCGGGCTCTACGCGCAATACGCGCGAATTGTGCCGTTGAGGATGTCCACCAGCGCATCCACTGAGGCAAGATCTACCCACTCCTCCGCAGCGTGCGCCCCCGCCCCGGATGCACCGAACATGAGACACGGGATCCCCGCGTCCTGGATCAGCGCGCAGTCGGTCCAGAACGGCTCGCCACGCACGGCAGCCGGGTGGCCGAGCACCTGCTCCGCCTGGCCCATCACCTGCCGCACGATCTCCTCGTCACGACCGGTCTGGAACGCACTCCGCTCCAGACCTCGCCGAAGCTTCCAGGAGAACTCCGGCACGATCCGGGAGAGGTTCACAAGGAGATCGCGCAGCTCCGTCTCGACCGAGGCGCCGGTCTCCCCGGGCAACGTTCGCCGCTCGATCACGATGTGACACTCCGCCGGGTAGCTCGACGCCTCCTCGCCACCCTGGATCAGCGATACGTGCGCCGTGCCCGGACCCAGCGTCGGGTGCTGCCGCCCCAGTCGCAGCCGCTCGCCCCACTTCTCGATCGCGAGTAGCACATGCCCCGCCTTGGCGATCGCATCGATGCCGAGGTCCGGCCGCGAGCCGTGCGCTGCACGACCGAGCACGGTAATCTCGAACCAGACGAACCCCTTGTGGGCCAGCACGGCCTCGAGATTGCTCGGCTCGGTCACGATGGCCGCATCGGCGGTGAAGTCCATGAGGACCTCCTCGGTGCCGCTGCTGCCGTACTCCTCATCGGCGACACATGCCACGATCACGTCACCACTGAGTCGCCGGCGCGCGGCCCGAGCCGCCGATACCATCGCCGCGGCGAGCCCGCTCTTCATGTCGTACGACCCTCGCCCGTACACCTTCCCCTTCTTCACCTCAGGCTTGAGCGGGTCCCCCGTATAGCCGTCGAGCGAGACGGTGTCGTAGTGGCCGTTGAGCATCAGCGAGCGCCCCCCGCCGGTCCCGCGCGCGATCCCGACGACCGACGGCCTGCCGGGCCGCGACTCCAGACGGTGCACCTCGAGCCCGCGCTCAGCGAGCCAGTGCTGACAGTAGTCCGCGATCGCCGCCTCGCCGGCGGCGCCCGGCACGAGATCGGGGTTCACCGAGTCGATCGCCACCAGATCGCTCAGCAGCTTCAGCAGCTCCTCATCGTGGGTGTCGCCTGCGTTCATCGTGCGTGTATCCCGCTGCATGCCTGCCCTCATGATCAAGGTCGCGCCATGCCGTGTCCGGCATGCAAAACCCTCCCCGCCGAAGATTGTCCGGCAGGGAGGGCGTCGTGTCGAATGCAGTGTCGCGTCCTGGGCGGCGGCCTCAGCCGCGCCCGGTAGGCTGGATCAGCCGCCGAGCAACGACGTCAGGGTCGCCGCGTCGAGCTCATTGAACGCGGGCACGCCGTCGATCTGCACCGACTGCCTGGTGTCGGTGAAGATGGTCGAGAACTCGCTGACCTCGCTCATCACGATCTGCACGCGGAACTGCCCCGGCACCGTGGTCACGTCGGCGTACATGAGCACGACAATGGGCACGCCGGAGCGCTCGGCGGTGAAGAGGGAGTAGGCCAGCCCGCTGGGCAGCGTCTCCATCGAGACCTGCTGCACGTTGGTGGCGCTGAAGCTGCCGAAGAAGCCATCGTTGAACTGCTGCAGCGAGGACGCCGCATCAGTCGCGGTGACATCGTTGATCGAGGCGTAGCCGAACAGCGACGTCTGCGACGTGCCATGGCTGAAGAACGCCAGCTGGTCCGGGGTGCTCGTGTCCGCCTCGTACACCCAGCTCGGCCCGTAGGTCACGTTGGCGCCGTTGACGATCACGGACTCCACCTGGCCAGTGGTGCCAGTGGTTCCCGTCGTCCCCGTGGCCTGCGTCGGGGTCTGGTTCAGCGGCGGCAGGGTCAGCCCGCCGGTCGTCTGGGTCGGCGTCGTCTGGCCCGTCGTGGTCGTGGTGCCACCGCCGAGGAGTGTGGACAGCGCCGCCGGATCGAGCTCGGTGAACGCGCCCGTACTGTCAATCTGGAAGGACTGGCGCACGTCGCTCAGCACCGCATCGAAGTCACTCGCAGCGACGATCAGGATCTGCACGCGGAACTCGCCAGGCACGGTGGTCGAATCGGCGTAGGCGAGCACCGCGACCGGGGTGGACCCCTGCTCCGCTGTGTACAGGCTGTACGCCTTGCCGCTCGGCAGGGCTTCCAGCGTCAGCTGCTGGACGTTCGTGGCGCCGAAGCTGCCGAAGAACCCGTCGTTGAACTCCTGAAGACCGCTGGAAACGTCTCCGGAAGAGTCCGCAACCGCCGCGTAGCCGAAGATCGTGGTGTCGGAAGTCGAGTTGCTGAAGAATGCAATCTGGTCAGGCGTGCTCTGGGCTTCCTCGTAGGTCCAGTTGCCCGCGTAGGTGATCGTCGCGGCATTGACCGTGACCGTCTGGCCGGTCGTGCCCGCGGCCGCGGTCGGCGTTTGGCCGCCGGTGCCCGTCGTCTGAGTCGGCGTCTGGTTCAGCGGCGGCAGGGTCAACCCACCGGTCGTCTGAGTCGGCGTCTCGCCGCCGGCGGCGACGGTCGGGGTCTGGTTCAGCGGCGGCAAGGTCAGCCCGCCAGAGGTCGGCGTGGTGCTGGCCGCGGTCGCCGTCGTGCCGGTCGCAGTACCGCCCGACTCGAGTGTCGTGGCGAGGTCCTCACCATTGAAGCTCGCGACCGGTGAGCCGGTGCCGTTGATGTCGATATCGCTCTGCGTGGCGGCGACGGCGAGATCGAAGGATCCCTCTGGGCTGAGCAGCACGTTGACGACCACTGTGCCCGGCACCTTCGCGATGTTGGCCGTGATCAGCATGCCGTAGGGTATGCCACTCTGATCGACGCTGTAGAGCCGCCACACCGTGTCGGTATCGATGGTGTCATTCGCGACGATCTGCTCGTTCTTGTCGCCGAACGCACCGAAGAAGCCGGTGGCGAACTGATCGATCGCCGTCTCCGGATCGGTCACGGTCGCATCGACGATCTCGCCGTAGATATACAGGGTGTTGGCGATGCTGGTGTGCGAGAGAAACGCGGTCTCGCTGTCGGAGATATCGGGATCGTACTCCCACGCGTCGGAGAACGTGATGGTCGCGGTTCCGGCGGTTTGCGGGGATGTCACCTGCCCGGTCGTGGTGGTCTGCGCGGTCGCCACGCCAACCTGCGCGAGGGACGCGACGGCGAACAACACAGCGAACAGGCTGGCCAACACGCCGCGAGAACTTCGTGCTCGCTTCATTCTGTCAGCTCCTCATCGATGGTGAAGATATGAGTGCCAATACACAGGGTACCGATACGCAGTATCGCATATTGGCCATTCATACAACACCTCTGGACGCCCGAACATCTTCCGGACATTTGCAAGAGGATACCGTGTGCAACGTATGGGCGCCACGCTCACATTGACGCTTCATCGGTCGGGTCACGTGTCAGGCAGGCCCCCCGTGGCGCACGAAGGCGACGCCGCTCCCTGGCCGGATCAGCACGCGCTCCGGCGGTTTCGGCACGAGCAGGAACACCCCCGCCACCTGCACCGCGAGCAGCAGCAACCCAGCGGCGATGACGACCTGAGCCGCGATCACCGGTGCGTCCGGTCCATCACCGTAGACACGCCAGAACAGCGCGGCAGTGCTGGCCAGCACCCCGGTGCCGAGCACGCCGAGCTGCACCAGTGCGAGACGCGGCCACCGGAGCGGCACACCGGCGAAGCTGGGTGCGAACGCGTACCCGAATCCGGAGATCAGCAGACCGCCCCACCCGAACACGTTGGCGACGGCGTGGATCTGGCGCGATCGCGCGCCCACTGACGGGTCGATCGCGAACACCACACCGAGCGTGATCCCGAACGCGAGGCAGCCCACGGCAAGCAGGATACCCGCGCGCACGGGACCGCCGAGCCGGACCGCGTGAGGCGCCATGTTGACCAGCAACAGCGCGATCGCCACCGCCTGGAGCGGTCCGGCTATCAGGAAGAGACGGGTCGCATCGACCGCCAGTGCGACCACCATCGCGGGTAACCCGATCGCGACCAGCAGGTAGTGCATGCGGATCGCGCCGACCGAGCGCCACGAAATCCCGGACCAGCGCGACAGCACGTGGTAGCAGACACCGGACGCCATGGAGAGGAAGAACCCAACGAGCATGGCGTGCGCCCAGACGAGGTCCCAGCGGCCGGATCCCGGCCGCCACCAGACGAGCGCGACGCCCAGCGCGAGCCCAAACAACAGGTACGTGCCTGAGAGGCGCATGAACTTCGTGGCGATGCGGTCAACCACCGCCTGGCTCTCGAACCGCAGCGGCGGTGCGGGCGCGCCTGCCGGCGCCTGCCGGAAGAGCGAGACGATGTTCACCATGAAGAGCATCCCGCCCGCGAGCGCGAGAAGCTGCCCGACGCCGGTGAGCGCAGTCGAGCGCAGGCCGATTCCGAAGAAGCTGAGCCACGCGCCGGTGCCGGCGGCGACCACCTGCAGCCGCAGCAACCGTGCGGAACGCCACTGGCGCCGCGCGAACACCGGCACCACCCGGATGTTGACCGCGTAAATCATCATCGCGATGCCACCAAGCACCGCCAGCTGCACGGCCGCGCGCCACCAGTCCGGCTCCCGCAGGCTCACGCCGGCGGCGATCGCGCTTGCGGCGAGCGCAAGCGGTGCCAGCGTCATCGTCACCCCAACCAGCCGCCGCTCCATGCGATGCCTCCTCAGGTCCCGGACGACGCGCCGCGTCCGGCGGGCTTGCCGAGCTTGCTTCGGCCGTAGATTCGTGGCCAGAGTTGTGAGATGAACAGCGCGACGGCGACGATCTGCAGGGCAGCTGAGGCGCCGAGCAGCGTCAGCGTCAGGTCCGATGCGTGCCCGCTTCGCTCCAGGGGCTCCGCCATCACCCGCAGCGCAAGACCGGCGTTGAGCGCGCCCGCGCCCGCAATCGCGACACCCTCCCGGTATCCAAGAGGAAGCGCCTCGCTCCGCTTCCTCGGCAACAGCCAGTAGGCGATGCCGAGCGCGAACTGCAGGAACCAGCCGACGAAGAGGATGTGTCCATGGCTCGGCGCGAACCAGACGCGCCAGTCACCCGGCACCGCCCGGTCCACCAACATGACGCCACCCAGGACGATGCCGAGCATCAGCCACAGCAGCGAGCCACGCACCATGATGATCGAGAGACGGTCCATATGAGTGCGGTTCCGGGGTCGCGAGCAAGGTCGCAAAATGGACAGTACCGTCATTATGCCGTGTGCCGTGGCTCGTTACCGCCTGGGTCGTGCCACGATGCACGGTTCGCGAGAAACGGATGGAAATGAGAAGACCCCGGCTCCGCGATGGAGCCGGGGTCTTCGCTCGGTTGCCGGGAACGTGTCCTAGCTGGCCGGGGTGGCCGCCGGGCTCGCGACCGGGGTCGCGCTCAGGTTGCTGGCCACCTGCTCCGCATCGACGCCGTCGAGGAAGACAGACTCACCGTTGAGCATGATCTCCTCCTGCGCCTGCGAGATGGTGTCCGCGAACTGATCGGTGTTGCCGGTCAGGGTCGTGACGACGTACTCGCCGCCCGAAGCTTCGCTCACCGTGATCAGGAGGCTCAGCTTCAGCCCCTGCAGGTCGAAGGTGTAGACCTTCCACACCGCGCCGTTGTCGAGCTCGCCAGAACCCGCCTCGACGACGGCCTCAGCGCCCGCGCCCTGGAAGAACGCGTCGGTGAAGGCCGTCAGGGCCGCATCGGCGCTGTCGACGGTGTCATCCGCGAACTCGCCGTAGGTGGCGAGCTTCAGCATGCCAGCGCCCGCATCGACCTGGTTGAGGGTCGCCTGCTGGTCCATCGAGCTGGCCTCGTCGTACTGCCAGTCGCCAGTCCACGTCACTTCCGTGCTGCCAACCGTCACCGACTGCTGGGCAGCCGGGGTGCTGTCCTGCGCCATCGCCGGACCGACCAGCGTGGCAAGAAGCCCAAGCACCAGCGCGACGGCGGCCGCGGTGGTCCGAATCATTCGTGTAGGCACAATGAATTCCCTCCGTATACGTTCGAGATGAACGCGTGTCACCGCATGCATTGCCCAGTGAGGCTGGTGATCGGCATGCAATGTTTCGCACCGGCCGACTCAACGAGCCGAATCCGAACCGGTGTGGAGTGAGTATTGCAAACCGGGTGCCAACATGCCACCACACATGAAATGAGCGGGATCGCCGATCGGCGATCCCGCTCGTGTGCTGGAGGTATCGGTACTGGCTAGCTGAACAGCATCAGCGTGGTCAGGATCGGGTCGACGCCGTCGAACAGCGGGGTCGTGCCGTTCAGTGTGAACTGCTCCTGTGCCTCCATCAGCGTGAATGTCAGCATCGGCGCGTTGGACGTCACCGTCGACACCACGACCGAACCGGACGCGTTCTGGCTGCCAGTGACAATGAACGCCAGGTCATTGCCCTGGAGATTGAACCGGTACAGCCGCCACTCGGTGCCGTTGGCGAGCGTGCCGCCATCGAGCTGCACCACGTTCGCCGCGCTCACACTGGCAAGGAACGTCTGCGCATAGGTCTCCACCGCAGTGCCGGCATCGCCGCTGACGTTCGTCACCTCACCGTAGCTGACCAGCTTGAGCACGCCGGTCACCTGGTCGAACTGCGAGAACGTGGCCTGCGTCGTCGACGAGGTATCCGTCTCGTACACCCACGGACCGGTCCAGCCGACCTGCGTCGCGCCGACCGTAACCGAGCTGTCGATCGTGCGCTGAGCGGGCTGCTGCGCGACCGCGCCCGTGGTTGTTGTGGTGGTCGTGTTGGCGGTGCCGGTCGTCGCGACACCGGTGCTGGTCGTGCTCACGACACCGGTCGTCGAGGTGCCGCCACCGGCCCGCTGCTGCAGTCCCGCACCGTCGACGCCCTTGAGCACCATGCCGCCGTCGAGCGTGAAGTCCCGCTGGATCGCCTGCACCGAGCTGGCGAAGGTCGCGGTCGGTGCGACCACGAAGTAGCCGAGCGACTGCGACGTCAGGCCACCGTCGATGAACACGGCGTAGAGCGTCACGTCGGACCCGCTGCCGAGCTCGTAGTGGACGCCACGGTCACTACCGGAGTCAATCGTCGCGTAGTTGCCGAGAGTTGTGGCGAACGAGTCGACGAACACGTCACGCAGCTCGGCACCCGAGACCGAGTTCGAATACACCACAACACCGAACAGCATGGAGTCGCCCTGGAGCAGGATGCCCTCGAAGTCGGTTGCCGAAACGCTGGACTGCACGTCCCTGGTCCACGTGCCGGTCCAGGTCAGCGTGTGACCGCCCGGATCGAGCACCTCAGTGCCTCCGGCGACCTGCGCGGTGGCGCTCGCGCTTCCGATCAGAAACGCGCACAGAAAGACCCCCAACAATACAGAAAACCGCCGCATTGCTACTCCTCACTGGTATGGGAACCATCAGGTTGTTGCGTGTGCCCCTGCCGGCTCTCGGCCCCGCGGGACCGCGGAGATGTGCCGTTGAGCCAGCACGACCATCATGCGATCGAGGCACGATGCCGGGTATCCGTAAACTCGCGTATTCGCGGCGGCGGTCGATACGTATTCGCGATACGTAGATGGCAGACACAACATCGCCCCGGCTGCGTCACTCGCGGGGGAGGGTGCGAGTGCGCGCCGGGGCGTGGTGGAAGGATGGATTGGCGCCGGCTGAGGGATCGATGTGCGAAGAATCATCCGGCGCCGTGCCCGAGGTGCTGATGCCGGCACGGCCCCTCGGACGCGACCGTGCCGGTGGCTGATCGATCACCTACTCGTCGCCAGGCGTCTCGGCGCGGGCGTCGATCGCGTCGGTGCGGTCACCGCCGCCGACACGAACCTTGATCTGCTTGGGGCGCGCGGCCTCCGCCTTCGGAAGCGTCAGGCGCAGCATGCCATTGTCGAACGTTGCCTCGGCGCGGTCGCTGTCAATCTCGAAAGGAACTGACAGCGTGCGCTGGAAGGCGCCGCGCGGAAGCTCATGCAGGTACCATGTCGCCTCACGCGCCTCTTCCGAGGTAGCGACGTCGGGCACCTCTCCCTTGAGGGTCACCTGCCCCTTGTCGATGGAGATGTCCAACTGCTCGGGGTCCATGCCCGGCACCGCCGCGAGCACGGTCAGCTCATTCTCCGTCGCGAAGACGTCGAGCGGGAACGGCGTCCGCCCCTCGCCGTTGGCGCGGGACTGACCGGAAACGAAGCTCTCGTTGAACAGCCGGTCCATCGCGTCACGAAGGCTGACCACATCGTTGAACAGGGAACCGCCGGAATATCGCGTAACCATTCGCAAGCCTCCTGACACCGAAATCAAGCACATCACGTGCAGCGTCATCTCGTACGTGTCTGGCGAGATCGCGAGCCTGCATCTATGCATTTCGCGTACGATCTCGTGACGATCAAGACTATAGACTCTTACATGATTCGTGTCAAGTCTGTTTTGCACCATGGTTCACCCAGGCGACTCCGACACCAATCGCACTCGATCGTACTGTGCAACGAAATGTGGATTCAGCGAGGGACCAGGCGAACCCCCTCGCCCGCCGCCCTACCCCGCGCCGGCGATGATGGCGTCGATCTGCTCGACAGTCACGCCCCGCTCCTGGAACCAAAACCTCCAGAGCTCGTCCAGCGGCTCGCCCGAGGCGCGCTCGAACGCGGCGAGCATGTCTCCCGGCGCGACGATCTTCCAGCGGTCGTCCGTCGCGAGGATGCGCAGCGCCTCGCGGAAGGCATCGTCGCCGATCTGCTGTCGAATCGCCTCGAAGCCGAGGCCCGCCTTGCCGTAGACGACGAACCCGTGCGCGTTCGGATCGAGCTCGCTCGCGGGGGAGTCGGCGATGGCGTCCGACCCACCGTTGACCCACGCGCGGTAGGGTCCCGCGACCCAGCTGGCGAGCGCCCGCTGGGCGGCTTCCGGTCCGGCGGTATCCCGGATCAGCGCCACTGCGACCGTGTTGGCCAGTCCCTCGGTCAGGAAGGCGTGATCGTTGGAGTTCGTGCCGACCACGTTCGCGACCCACTGGTGCGCAAGCTCGTGGTAGACGACAAAGCGAAGCCCCTCGCGCTCCGCGGCGTCCAGCTGGCCGTCCCTGGTGATGGGGTCGAGATCGAGCCAGACCGATCCACTCCACGAAATGCCGAGCGCGCCGTCCAACGGCACCGACGTGATGTCCAGCTGGCCGCTTGCCGGGGTTCCGAACCACTCGGCGTAGCGCGGCAACGCCTCGACCACCAATGACTCCAGCAGCTCCGCCAGCCCAGGTATGGCGTTGGCGGCGGGCAGAGCGATGTCGACATCGGTCCCGCCAGCGTCAAGCGAGGCGCGTTCCACCTGGTCTGCCGGCAGCGCGACCATGGCGAACTCCCTGCCGACCGGCAGGTCGAAGGTCGTCACGCGTTCCCCACGCTCGGAGGTCGCCTCGTCGCCCGTGCCGACCAGCACGTACGAATCCGGGTGCGCGACGGTGACGCGCCACGCGCTCGCGGTGACGAAGGTCGGGTCGCCACCGCCCGAGGGCGGATCGAGATACCACCCCGCACCCGGCTCCCACGCGGCGACGATCGGGTACCAGTCCACCAGCGCCCATGAGCCGTCAACGCTGTTGCCGCGGAACATGCCGAAGCTGCCGGGGGAATCGACGGGGATCGTGGTCGTGAAGAGGAAATCGACATTGACCGAGCCGTCCGGTGCGATGGCACTCCCGAGCGGCACCTCCATCACGGTCGGGTCGTCCTCGGCGATGACCGGCTCGACAACATTTCCATCCACCGACACGCTGTCAACCGCAATGCCGCCCTCGCCGTAGTGCTCGGCATTCGGGTAGAGCCGGAACGGCAGGGTCTCCTGCGGCTCGCCCGTGGTGTTGGTCCAGGTGACCTGCATCTCGCCACCGATCGTGGCGGTGTCAGGGTCGAACGCGACATCGACCATGTAGACCTGTGCGATTGCCGGCACCGGGGCGGGCGTCTGCGCGCTCACCGGCCCGATCGTGAACACGGTGGCGAGCACGACTGCGAGCAGCAGAATGAGGCGAAGACGCATGCGGGTCTCCCGGAGCGGCGTTCGGGTCGGCATCGATTACCGAGCGGCCATCGCGGTGACGAGCCGGTCGGGGCGGAACGGCGACAGCCGGGCATCAGCGCGGCCGCCCGCGATCTCGTCGGCCGCGAGGCGGGCGAGCAGCGGCGCCAGCGTCACCCCGCTGTGGCTCGTGAGCAGATAGAGCCCGTCGACTCCCGGCACAGGGCCGACCATCGGGTGGCCATCACCGGGGATCGGCCGCATGGTCACGCGCATCGCCTCGACACCGGCGTTCTCGACGCCGGGAAGCACCAGGGCCACCCGCGAGACAAGATCGTCCAGCCAGGCCGGTGGCGGCGCTTCCGGCGCGCTCGGATCGGTCAGGCTATCGAAGTCACCGTGTCGCATCATCAGCCGACCGGCCCCGTCCGGACGGATGTTCATGCCGTCGTCGTGGTGGACCGAGCGCAGCCGCGCGGTGGTCGGACCGGACACCGCCACCATGCCGACCGTCGACGCCATCGGCAGCTCGATCCCCGCCATCGCCATGACGTCCCGGGACCAGTTTCCAGCCGCGACGATCACCCGATCCGCGTGGATGTTCTCGCCACCGTCGATCACCACGCCGCTGACGCGCTCGCCGTCACGAAGCAGGTCCACGACTCGCGTCTCCTCCCGCAGCGACGCGCCGAGCGCTCTCGCCCGACCCGCCATGTCCGCGATCGCGTCGAGCGGATCGATGTACCCCTCGTGTGGGTACCACGCGAACCACTCCACCTCGGACGGCGCATGGAGATCCGGCTCGATCGCGCCCAGCTCGGCTACTGGCAGGACCTCGGCGGTGTAGCCCCAGCCACGAAGCCGCTCGACCTTCTCGCGCAATGTCTCGGCAGCTTCGGAAGACGCCGCCCACTCCGTATTGCCGGTGCGGTGCAGCCAGCGGGCACCGCCGAGCTCGCGCTGCACGCGCCAGTACTCGTTCATGCCATCGACATTGAGCTGGTAGTAGGCGCGCGGCTGCTTGTTGCTCGCGTTGAGCCACGCGAAGCTCACCCGCGACGCGCCACCACCGAGCCGGCCCGATTCGAGCAGTGTGACATCCACCCCACGCTCCGCCAGCCGCCAGGCGAGGGCGGCTCCGTACATGCCTCCACCGATCACGATTGCACTGCTCATCCCATCTCCCGGGTCACGTCTCATCGAACGCCGTCGCTCTGTCGACCATTGTGGAACGGAACGCCACCATGGCAAGGCATACGCGCCCCAAAGGGGGCACGAGCGACCGGATCGGCTTTGACCTTGCAGGTGGGATATGCGAAAGTAGGCGCATTGGAACGAACCAGCAGGAGCAGGATTGTCGTCGAGCCTCGAGGCACGCACGCCGATCTTGTGGTGACGCCGGATTGCCGGTCGGAGTGTTTCCGACCGAAGCCGATGTCATGAGCATGGGTTTCCGTTCCGTCTCGGACATCCGGCGGGCCGCCGGGAGATTGTCGGGTCGGTAGACAAGACGGTCGCGCCACGCGATCAGTGAAAGGACCAACCAGAATGAAGCGAAAACGCTCATTGGCGTTGTTGCTGACGTTCATGCTGATGATCACCAGCATTGGCGGCTTCCTCGGAGCCAGTGGCGCTGGCGCCCAGGATCGCCCGGTGCTCCGCTACGGCGTCAACGCGGCAGATATCGGCACGCTCGATCCGCACTACGCCTCCGGCACGCAGGATCGCACCATCGTCGACATGGTCTTCAACGGTCTCGTTCGCTTCGTGCCCGGCACCGTCACCGAGTTCGAGCCGGATATCGCGGCCGAGATGCCGACCTCGACGGACAACGAGGACGGCACGCAAACCTGGTCCGTCACTCTTCGTGACGATGTCATGTGCCAGGGCAGCGAGGCCGCCGGCACGGACGCCTACCAGCTGACCTCCAAGGACGTCGTCTTCTCGATGCAGAAGGCAGCCAACTCCGACACCTCGAATTACGCCTCCAACTACGCGGGCTGGTCGTTCGAGGCAGTCGATGACCAGACGGTCGAGATCACCGTCGAGAACCCGGTGTCGGAGACGCTGTTCCTGCCGAACATCGCCAATTACTCCGGCGGCTACGTCATTTGCCAGCAACCGTTCGAGGCGCTCGGCGCCGACGGTTTCATCACCAACCCGGTCGGTACCGGTCCGTTTGCCTTCAACAGCTACACGCCGCAGAACAGCGTGGAGCTCACCGCCAACGATGAGTACTTCCGCGGCGCACCGAAGCTCGGCGGCGTCGAGGTTCGCTTCATCGCCGACCCGACCACCCGCGAGCTCGCGCTGCAGTCCGGGGAGCTGGACGTCATCGCCGGCAATCCGGAGTCCCAGTGGGTCGACCGCATCAACCAGCAGGACGGTGTCTCGGTCGACGTCTTCGGCGTGGGTGAGGTGGCGTTCCTGAACATCAACATCACGGAGAAGCCGTTCGACGACCCGAAGGTGCGCGAGGCGATCTTCCTCGCCATCAGCCGCGAGGGACACGTCGCCCTCGCCGGTGAGCCGGTCGGTGAGCCGGTGTACTCCGTCGTGCCAGCCCAGCTGATGGATGGCGGCCTGACGGAGGACGAGGCCAACGAGGCGGGTGTGAACCCGGCGCAGGACATCGAGAAGGCCAAGCAGCTGCTCGAGGAGGCCGGATTCCCTGACGGGTTCGAGGTCGACCTCGTCACCTCGGAGATGGACTCCTACCGCCTCAACTACGAGGTGCTGGCCGAAGAGCTGCGCCAGATCGGCGTCACGGTCAATCTCGAAGTCGTCCAGCACGCCGCGATGCACGAGCTCATCCGGCAGGACGAGAACCCACTGACCATCTATGTCGCCTACCGCCCGAACGCGGACGTGTACCTGTCGCAGTTCTTCACGGCGGGCACGGCAGAGGCGCCGAACGTGACGAACTTCTCGAAGTTCGACGTGACGGATCTGGTCGAGCAGGCACGGGCGACCACGGACGCCGCCGAGCAGGCTGACCTGTGGAAGCAGGCGAACGTCAAGATCCAGGAAGCGTACGCCGGCTACGGCATCTACCTGGTGAACCAGGTGTACGCCCGCAGTGACAAGGTGGACTACGGTCACGAGCTCACCGCCGTCATCAACCTCTACCCGGGCATCGACGAGACCACGTCGATCAGCGAGTAGACCTCCTCGGCCCGCCACGCGAGCCAGGAACGTGAAACACGCCGCCGGTTTTTTCCGGCGGCGTGTTTCTTCATGTCGAGGCGATCCGGTAGGCCCGGGCTAGCCCGCCCTGAGCACAGTTGAATGGGTGCCCGGGCGCGTCATCCCCGCCAGCTTGCGAGCCATGACCGTCCCGCTCAGCGCGGCTGCGCGGGATGACGTCCGGGGCCATCGGCAGCGCGGCCTATCGATCGGCAGAAGGCGCCGCCGCAGCCACCGTCTTGACCAGGCGCTCGGGGCCGAAATCGGCCAGACGCGCATCCCGCTCGCCATGCAGAATCTCGCGCGCCGCCAGCCGACCCATCAGCGCCCCGTGCGTGATCCCGCCGTGACTCACCATCGCGTACAGTCCCTCGACACCCGGCACGTACCCAACGACTGGCAACTGGTCGCCGGGAATCGGCCTCAGGCCGATGCGAGCCGCCTCGATCCGGCACGACGCCAGCTCCGGCAGCACCTTCACCGCGCGGGCCAGCAGATCGCTCGTGCATGACGGCAGCGGCTCCTCGGGTGTCTCCGTCGTCACCATCGCATCGAAGTCCCAGTTCCGCAGCATCACCCGCCCGGCACCGTCGGGGCGCATGCTCAGCTCCTCGTTGTGAAACACCGTGCGCAGCCCTGATGCGGATGGCGACGTCACCGCGACCATGCCGACGGTCGACGCCATCGGCAGCTCCACCCCGAGCCCGCGCAGCAGCTCCGGCACCGCATTCCCGGCGCAGAGCACCACCTGGCCCGCCTCGTGCCGGGTCCCGGAGGCGTCCACCACCCCGGTCACTCGGCCACCTTGCGTGACAACATCGGTCACCGCCGTGCCGGTGCGGAGGTCGACACCTTCCTCGCGACCGCGCCGTGCGAGCAAGCCCATGAGCTCCGTCGGGTTCATGTAGCCCTCCTGCCCGTAATAGACGAAGGCGTCGAGACCGGCGGGCGGCGTGAGGCCCGACTCGATCTGCGCGAGCTCCCGCGCCGGCAGCATCTCGACGGGGTAGCCCCACGAGCGCAGCAGCGCCGTCCGCTCCGCGAGCCGCTCGGTGCCGCCGTCGGACAGATCCCACTCGACGTGGCCGTCGAGGTGCAGCCAGCTGTCGGAGCCGAGCTCGCGCGCCACCCGGCGGTACTCGTCGATACCGTCGACCTTCAGCATGTGGTAGCTGTGCTCGCTGGCCTCGTTGCGCCCGCTCGCGCTGGCGGTGAGCCATCCGAAGCTGGCATGCGTGGCGCCACCTCCGACGCCAGTCGCCTCCAGCAGCAAGACCCGCGCACCGTCCTGGGCGAGCCGCCAGGCCAGCGGCAAGCCGAACATCCCCGCGCCAACGACGATCACCCTGTCCATGCCGCCCACCCCAGCCGATCGTCCCCGCCACGGAGCACGCGCCCGCCATCGCTTCGGGGACCGAATGGACGCCACGCTACCGCCCGCGCGGCGGCCCGTCAATCGGCGTCAGAGCCGCCTGACAGCGCCACGCATGACCTGGAGCGGCCGGTTCGTCTGACATTCATTCCGGCGCCGCGTATCATTGACGATGCACGACGCTTCGGCACACGAAGCACAAAACCAGATCGCCTGCGAGGAACCTGCATGCTCAGGCATATTTTGCGCCGCCTCTTGTTGGCCATACCCACCATGTTCGTTGTGGTGACGATCATCTTCCTGCTCGTTCGCGTGATCCCCGGCGACCCGGCTCGCGCCGCGCTGGGCGACTATGCCTCGGAGACCGCTGTCCAGAGCCTCCGCGAGGACCTTGGGCTGGCCGACCCGCTCTGGAAGCAGTACCTCACCTACATCAATGACCTGCTGCACGGCGATCTCGGCACCACCATGGTGACCCGCGACTCGGCGTGGAACCAGATCAGCTTCGTGCTGCCACACACGCTGGAGCTCACCTTCGTCGCCGTGCTCATCGCGCTGGCCATCGGCATCCCGGTGGGAATCATCACCGCCGTCCGGCAGAACTCCGCCATCGACTACACCGGTCGCGTGGTCTCGCTGGCGGGGCTCTCCATCCCGGCGTTCTACCTCGGTCTCCTGCTCATCTACTTCTTCTCGGCGAAGCTTGGCTGGCTCCCCGCCATCGGCGCCGGCGACTTCTCGGACCCGGGCGACAACCTCAAGCGCCTGATCCTGCCCGCCTTCTCGCTCGGCCTGATCGAAATGGCCTACGTCTCGCGCATGACCCGGTCGGTGATGATCAACGTGCTCTCGGACGACTACGTGCGGACGGCGCGCGCGAAGGGCCTCGGCGAGCGGGTGGTGCTGGTCAAGCACGCCTTCCGCGCCGGCATGGTGCCGATCATCTCGCTCATCGGCATCTTCGTGATCGGCCTGATCGGCTCCTCGGTGCTCACCGAGGAGGTCTTCGCGCGGCCCGGGCTCGGCAAGCTCATGATCGGCGCCACCAAGCAGCGCGACTACACGCTGCTGCAGGCGATCATGGTCATCTACGCCTTCATCATCATCGTCATCAACATCATCGTCGACCTCATCTACACGATGGTCGACCCACGCGTGAGGTACGACTAATGGCGCAGGCATCAACTCTCGCGGCCGGCGGGCAGGGCACCGGCGACGGCAGCCCGAACGTCACGCTGGTCTCGCAGCGCACCCGCGCCTGGCGCACCTTCCGCCGCAACAAGTCAGCGGTGATCGGTCTGGGGATGATCATCTTCGTGATCCTGGTGGCGCTGTTGGCGCCGCTGATCTCCCCCCACGACCCGATCGCCCAGAGCACGATCGACAAGCTGGAGCGCCCCAACGCCGACTTCTGGCTCGGACGTGATCATTACGGCCGGGACGTCTTCAGCCGCATCATCTACGGCGCCCGCGTGGCGCTGCTCGTCGGCATCTCCTCGGTCGCGCTCGGCGCCGTCCTCGGAACCACCATGGGCATCGTCGCCGGCTACTTCGGCGGCCGCATCGGCATGCTGCTCATGCGGCTCGTGGACATCCTGCTCTCCTTCCCGGACCTCATCACCGGCCTGCTGGTGATGGCCGTGCTCGGCACCGGCATGATCAAGCTGATCCTCGCGATCGGCCTGACGATCACACCGCGGTTCGCCCGCATCGCCTACGGCCCCACGCTCTCCGTCAAGGAGAAGGAGTTCGTCGAGGCGGCGCTGGCACTGGGCCAGCGCACGCGGATCATCCTCAGCCGCCACATCCTGCCCAACGTTGCCGGCGAGCTGCTCGTGCTCGCGAGCCTGTGGACGGCATCGGCGATCCGCCTCGAAGCCAGCCTCAGCTTCGTCGGCCTCGGTGTGCAGCCGCCGACGCCGACATGGGGCCAGATGATCCGCGACGGGACGGTCTACCTCACCGACTTCCCGCTGCTGAGCCTCGCACCCGGCGTGGCGCTGCTCTTCACGGTGTTCGCCTTCAACCTCGTCGGCGATGGCTTGCGGGACGTGCTCGATCCCAAATCGAAGTAACCAGCAACCCGGCAGCATCACGAAACGCGCGCGGAAATGCAGCATCCCGTGCGCGTTTCCCTTTCCCGAACGTCGGGTTCCGGATAGCCTTCCCACAGGTACCGTGGTCGTGACCCACTCCGAAAGGACTCCTCGTGACCGGCAAACCCGACGTGATCATCATCGGTGGCGGCATCAGCGGCACCGCCACCGCCTGGGAGCTCGCCCAGAACGGCGTTCGCACCACCCTGCTCGAGGCCGGCGACATCGCCAGCATGGCCTCCGGCTGGACCCTTGCCGGCGTCCGTCAGTCAGGCCGGCACCCGGCGGAGCTTCCGCTCGCCGCGGCGGCGGTCCAGCGATGGGCGAGTCTTGCCGGGGAGCTCGGCGTCGATGACGTCGAATACCGCCAGCAGGGGAACCTTCGCCTCGCCCTCTCGGAGAGCGACATCCCCAACATCCGGCAGGTCGTCGAGGACGGCACCGCCGCCGGTATCGAGATGCACTTCCTCGACGGCAACAACGCCGTGCGCGAGATCGCGCCGGCACTGGCGACCGACATCCCGGCGGCATCGTGGTGCCCGACGGACGGCCACGCCAACCCGACGCGGACGGTCCACGCGTTCGCGGAGGCGGCACGACGCGCCGGCGCCGAGATCCGCACCGAGACGCCGGTGCGGGGTCTTCGGCACGACGGCCGCCGCATCACCGGTGTCGAGATCGACGGCGAGGTGCTGGAGGCAGGCACAGTAATCGTCGCGGCGGGGATCTACACGCCGCGCCTGTTGGGACCGCTCGGTCTCGACATCCCCATGCGCGTCACGCTGGTGCCGGCGGTACAGACCATCCCGATGGAGCCGACACTCGCGCCGGTCCTCGGTCAGGCGGGAGGCGGTGTTGCGCTGCGCCAGCAGGTCTCCGGTCACTTCCGGATCACAGGTCTCTCGGAGCTGTGGACCGGTGAGCAGCACACGCGGGACAGCGTGCAGCCACGGTTGCGGCAGATCGGCGATCTCGCCACCGCAGCGGCCCGGCTCATCCCCGTGCTGGCGGAAGCCCGCGTGAACACGACCTGGGGCGGGCTGATCGACCAGACGCCAGACGCGCTCCCGGTGATCGAGAAGGCGCCGGAGTACGACAACCTCGTCTACGCAACCGGTTTCAGCGGCCACGGCTTCTGCCTCGGCCCGGTCACTGGCGAGATCCTGGCCGAGCTCGCGGTCGAGGGCAACACACGGCACCCGATCGCGCCATTCGCACGCGCCCGGCTCGCGGAGGGTGTGCAGTCGGCGTCACTTACCCTGCACGGGTAGCGGCTTCAGGAACGCTCCTCACCTTGCGGGCAGCTCGGCCACGCTGGCGTGGCGGTATCGAGCCATACCAGCCAGCGGCACCAGCATCGCCGCCACCATGGCGATGACGAGAGGACCGAGACGCGGACGCCGCGATGCCACAAGGCTGCGTGAGGTGCGGAGGTCAGCGCCCAGGCGCCCGGCGATCATGCGCGCGGGCAGGCGCTGCGTCCCGATCTCGATGGTGACGTATCCGTTGGTATCCAGCTGAACCATTGATCCGATGCTCCAGATCGCCGTGTCGTCGTCTGCGCTGTGGCCCCTGGCGTCGCTGCCATCGTGTCTCCATTGTGCCAGCGACCCGCAACGCTCGCATCGGTCAGATCACCGAGTTTCGGCCCTGCCGATTACGTAGAAGCGCGCCCACATAGCGTACGCCTGCCCAACACGAGGGAGCCGATCAGGTACCGCCCGGTATACTTGCCGGTGGCCGTGCGGCGGCGCCAGCGGGGCGCGCCGCACTTCGACGACGGGGGAATGAATGACAGACCAGGCGCATCACCAGCAGACCAGCGACTCGAGCACGATCCGGACCGCGTATCGCTGGCTGGCGACAGTCTTCGCCGCGCTCGTCGTGGTGCAGGCGTTTCTCGGCACCCGCGGGTTCTTCGCCGACCAGGACCTGATCGACGTCCATGCGATCGTGGCGAACACCATGTTCCTGCTCGCCATCATCCAGACGGTCCTCGCCTGGCTGCTCTACACGCGCAACCAGCTCACGATGCGCGACGTCGTGCTCAACGCCGTCCTCGTGCTCCTGACCGTCGCGCAAATCGGTCTCGGCTACAGCACTCGCGAGGCCGATAGCTTCGCGAACACGATCAGCCTGCACATCCCCAACGGGGTGTTGATGATGGGCGTCTCGAGCGCCCTCGCGGCAATGGCCTGGCGCTCCACCGATGACCGCCCGACGACCATGGCGCACTCCTGACACCAATCCGAATCCAAACCACGCCCGGATCCCGACGAATTGCCGGGATCCGGGCGTGATGCGTCTCCGGGGTAGCGCCAATGCACGGCGATATGCAACTATGGGGACAGGCACGTGATCCAAAGACAGCGCCGTGGGGCCCGTTATCGACGAGACGACTCTCGTGAGAACCGTGTGGGGATGCACCTGATGAATCAATCCATGGTCGAGACCATCATTGATCGCGCGCGCAGCGTGATGCAGCTGAAGGAGCCGGTGTTCCGCGTCATTGCACGGGACCCGAACGCGACCCAGCAGGCCGCCATCGTGGTAGGCGTGGTCGCGATCGCGAACGCCATCGGTGGGGCCGACCAGGGCATCGGCGGTATCTTCGCCGGGCTCATCGGTGCGATCCTGAGCTGGCTCATCTTCGCCGGGCTCGCGTGGTTCTTCGGCACCAACATTTTCGGTACGCCGACCACAACGACGAATTGGGAGTCGCTGCTTCGCACCCTTGGGTACGCGCAGGCACCGAACATCCTCGGCATCTTCGGGTTCATCCCCATCCTCGGCGGGCTGGCCGCCTTTGTCGGCGCGATCTGGGCAATCATCACCGCAGTGCTCGCAATTCGCGAGACGCTGGAGTTCAGCACCGGCCGGGCCATCATCACGGGCATCGTTGCCGCGATCGCCAGCGGGCTGGTGCTCGGCATCCTCGCGCTGATTTTCGGCGTGACCTTCCTGTAGGACCATCACCACTCATCACGCGCCCCTGTCGGACACCAGCCTGGCAGGGGCGCTGTGCCTCTCACCGGCATCCGATTTCCGGTCCGCATCCCGTCCCGGTTTCCGGTTATCCCTCCCCCTTCGTGACTCACGCCTCACTAGACTGACATCAACGACGCATCGCCGATGCAGTCGATGTGAGGAGACACAACTCATGGCACAGTCACACGCACAAATGCCGCGGCTACACCACGCGCTCGATCTCGACACGATGCTCGCGCGCATCCGGGGCACCGCCACACTCAGCCGCGGAACGATCTCGACCATCGCGGCCGACCGCAACGCCACCGTCGAAGCCGGCATCGTGGTCGCCGTGGTCGGCACAGCAACCGCGCTCGGCTATCGCACCGATGTCGTCCCTGCCATCGTGGCCGCCCTGCTCGGCTGGTTGATGCTGACTGGCACGATCTGGTACATCGCTGACCGCTTCATGAGCCCGCCAACCTGGCGTGAGTCGTTCCAGCCCCTGGCCCGCACGATCGGGTACGCGCTCGCGCCGGCGGCGCTGGGCGTGATCCACTTCATCTGGGTCCTCGGCCCGATGGTAGCGGGGATCGGCACGCTGTGGAGCTTCGTCGCGACTGTCGCCGCCGTCCGCTACAGCACCGGGTTTGGCTGGTCGCGGGCAGTCATCCTCGCCATCGCGGGCGGGATCGTGGTGAACATCGCCGGGTTCTTCCTCGCGATCACCACCGGCATTGATCCGCAGATCTGGTAGCTGCGCGCTTCGCGCACGCGCGACGGCCACACGGTCCGCCTCTCCACACCTCATGGACGACGTCCTGGCGCATTGATGCGCCAGGACGTCGCAATTCCCCCGTGAAATTCGTCAGGCGCTTCGCCAATATGGCACCATGATCCGGGCCAATGAGGGCCGCACGCATGCCGCCGAAAGGAATGCGCTCCATGACGAACACGCACGCCGGAACCCTTGAGATTCGCGAAGTCGCGGGCGAGGACTACCTCGAAACCGGGCGTGCGGTCGCGGACTACGCATTCGGCGCCTCGCCTTCCGGTCAGAACATCGAGGAAGCGCGCAAGGCGATTCCGTACTACGCAAAGGCGCACAATCTTGTCGCGTTCGTGGACGGCCAGCCACAGGCAACAGTCACCACCCACGAGATGACGCAGAACGTCCGGGGCGCCGTGGTGCCGATGGGCGGCGTCGCCGCGGTGGCGTCGATGCCCTCGGGTCGACGTCGCGGCGCCGTGCGGCAGGTGTTCGAGAAAGCGTTCGAGCAGCAGCGCGATATGGGCATGCCGATCTCCGCGCTCTACCCGTTCCGGGACTCGTTCTACGAGCGGATGGGGTACGCGGGGTTCCCGAAGCCACGCCACCTGACGTTCAAGCCGGAAGCACTGGCGCCACTCGTCCGGCACGAAAAGCCGGGCACCTGTGAGCAGGTGGCGATGAAGGACGGCTTCGACGAGTGGCGCGCCTTTCTCGAGCGCTATCAGGCGCAAACGCACGGCTTCGCCCTCAAGCACATCACCAACGCCGTGCGCTCCAGAGACAAGAACGAGTGGTGGGTCGCCTTCGCCCGGCACGAGGGCGAGATCGTCGGCGCAATGACGTTCAGGGTTACCGACTATGGCGGCAAGCTGGAGGCGGAGACCTTCTACACGACCAGCAGCATCGGGCGCTACCAGCTGCTGGACTGGATCGGCCGCCACACGGACCAGGTGAGCGAGGCGGTCATCGAGCTGCGGCCGGACGACTACCCGGAAGTCTGGTTCCGCGATCTGGAGGCGACGGTCTCCACCACCTACGAGCACGCGTGGCCGGCGCCGATGGCGCGTGTCGTCGATGTCGCCCGTCTGAGCGGCATCGGCGCCGGTGATGGCCAGGTGACGCTGGACATCCACGACGCGCTCTGCCCGTGGAACAACAACCGGTTCAACATCCGCGCGGAGGGTGGCTCGCTTGCAGTCGAGCGGAGCAGCGAAACCGCCGACGGCTGCCTCACCATCCAGGGGCTCTCAGCGCTCGTCTTCTCTGGCCACGACCCGGCGGACTTCGCGTTCCGCGGCTGGGGCGATCCGGACGCCACCACGCAGGCGGCTCTGCGTCGCCTCTTCCCGACCGCCATCCCGGACATCCACGAGAAGTTCTGACCCGCATTGCAGGTTGGCTGCACTGCCAATCCGTCCTCGCCGGACGGGCACAGAAGGTTGCTCCTACGGAGTCACCACCCCATCAAACGGCTGTGATTTCTACTGCCCGAGCCGAGCTGGGATCATGAAGAACGGGGACGGTCGCAATGACCGTCCCCGTTCTGTGTTTCCCCGTTTGACGTGCGGACCTATCCCTCGAGCAACAACGTCTCCGGGTCCTCGATCAGCTGCTTGATCCTGACGAGGAACTGCACCGCGGTGCTGCCGTCGACGATCCGGTGGTCGTACGAGAGCGCAAGGTACATCATCGGGCGGATCACGACCTCGCCATCGACCGCGACCGGGCGCTGCTGAATCGTGTGCATGCCGAGGATGCCCACCTGCGGCGTGTTGAGGATCGGCGTCGACAGCAGCGACCCAAACACGCCACCGTTGGTGATCGTGAAGGTGCCGCCCTGGAGCTCGGTGATCGCGAGCTTGTTCTCTCGCGCCTTGGTCGCCAGCTCGACGATGGTGCTCTCGATCTCCGCGAAGCCCTTGCGGTCGGCGTCGCGAACAACCGGGACGACCAGCCCCTCCTCGACGCCCACGGCGATGCCGATGTCGTAATGCTTCTTCAGCAGCAGCTCGGTGCCCTGCATCTCGGAGTTGACCTCCGGGAAGGCCTTGAGCGCGCCGATCGCCGCCTTGGTGAAGAAGGACATGAAGCCGAGGTTGACGCCGTGCTGCTCCTTGAACGCGTCCTTGCGGCGCTTGCGGAGCTCCATCACGGCCGACATGTCGACCTCGTTGAAGGTCGTCAACATCGCCGCGGTCTGCTGTGCCTCAACGAGCCGCGTGGCGATCGTCTGGCGGCGGCGCGAGAGCCGGACGCGCTCCTCATCCGGACGGGTTTCACCGGTCGGCGCCGGGGCTGCGGCCTGGGACGGCGTCGCCTGCGGCTGGTTCGGTGCCGCGGCGGGCGCGGCAGCCGGCGCCTGGCCGCGCTGCGCGGCGAGGTATCCGACGATGTCGTCGCGCGTGATGCGACCACCCGGGCCGGTACCGGCGACCTGGGCGAGATCGATGCCGTGCTCCTCGGCCATGCGGCGCACGGCGGGAGCGGCGCGACCGCCCTGATCCTCTCCCGATGGCTCGGGAGCCGGTGCGGCCTCGGGCTGCGTCGCCGGGGCCGTCGCCGCAGGCTCCTGCTTCGCCTCGGCGGGCTTCTCCTCCGCCGGCGCCTCCGCTGCCGCTGGCTTCGCCCCGTTGCCGCCGCCGGCCTCGATCAAGCCGAGCACCTCACCGACGGTGACGGTGTCGCCCTCCTGCTTCTGGATGGTTCCGAGCACACCGTCGTCCTCGGCGGTCACATCGAGGTTGACCTTGTCGGTCTCCAGCTCGAGGATCGTTTCCCCACGCGAAATCTCCTCGCCCTCGGACTTCAGCCACTGGCCAACGACCGCGTCGACGAGAGATTCTCCCAAAGGCGGCACCTTGATCTCGATCGCCATCTGCTTGCTGTTCTCCTCATTCGCGCCGAGTCGGGAGCGTCATCGCTCCCGACCACGGCATCTCGCGTGATTCGTGTTCTGCTTCGGGCTAGTCGGCCACGGCGGCGGCGCGCTTGCGCGACCGCCTCGCCTCCTCGGCCGGCGCCGTCCCGTTGACACTCTCGACGCCGCCACTGGCCAGCTCGGCAAAGGCCGCGGCGACGATGGCCGCCTGCTCCTCGTTGTGCTGATCCAGCGAGCCCTCGGCCGGGCTGGAACGCTCCGGTCGCCCGATGTAGCGCACCGGATAGGCATCGTTGATCAACTCGCGGAGCCGCTGGACCATGAAGGTCCACGCGCCCATGTTCTTCGGCTCTTCCTGGAGCCAGGCGATCTCCTCAAGGTTGGGATAGCTGTCGATGATCTCGCCGATGATGGTGCTCTGGAACGGGGCGAGCTGCTCCACCCGCACCACCGCGACGTGCTCGGTGTCGTCCCGGCGGTCGCTGCTCTCGAGATCGATGGCGACCTTGCCGCTGCAGAGCACGAGGCGGGTGACCTTCTCCCTGCGGTCCTGCGCCTTCGCATCGTCGATGCACCGGGCGGAAGGTGCCCTTCGAGGAACTGCGCCGGGCTGGACGATGCCATCGGGTTGCGCAGCAGGCTCTTCGGGGTCATCAGCACCAGCGGCCGCGGGTCGCGGTCGAGCCGCGCCGCCTGGCGGCGCAGGAGGTGGAAGTACTGCGCCGCGCTGGTGAGGTTGGCGACGCGCATGTTGTCCAGCGCCGCAAGCTGGAGGAACCGCTCGAGGCGCGCGCTGGAGTGCTCTGGCCCCTGGCCCTCATAGCCGTGCGGCAGCAGCAGCACGAGCGCCGGCTCCTGGCCCCACTTGGAACGGGCGGCGGAGAGAAACTGGTCGATGATCACCTGGGCGCCGTTGACGAAGTCGCCGAACTGCGCCTCCCACAGCACGAGCGCCTCCGGCGCCTGCACGGTGTAGCCGTACTCGAACCCCATCGCCGCGTTTTCGGAGAGCGGGCTGTTGTAGATGGCGAAGGACGCCTTTGCCTCCTTCAGGTGCTGCAGTGGGGTGTAGACCTGGCCGGTCTTCGCGTCATGCAGCACGACGTGTCGCTGGCTGAACGTGCCGCGCTGCGCGTCCTGCCCGGTGAGCCGGATCGGCGCTCCATCGGCGAGGATCGCGGCGAAGGCGAGCGACTCGGCATGCGCCCAGTCAACCTTGCCGTTCGCATCCTGGACAACCTGCGCGCGGCGGTCCCACAGCCGCTTGAGCTTGCTGTTCGGGCTGAAGTCGTCCGGCAACGCGTGGATGCCAGCATCGAGCGCGAAGAGCTGCTCCTGGGAGAGCGCGGTGTCGACCTCCTCGCGGGCGCCACGCGTCAGCTCCTGCTGATCCTCATAGGTGTCTGTCCCCTCGGTGATGCCCTTGCGGATCTTCGCGAGGCGATCCAGCACGCGCTGCTCGGCCGCCGACACGTCATCCTCGCTCAGCACGCCCTGCTCGACGAGCCGTTTCGCCCAGAGTGCGCGAACGGTCGGGTGCTTCGCGATCTTCTGGTAGAGCAGCGGCTGTGTGAAGGCCGGCTCGTCGCCTTCGTTGTGTCCCCAGCGCCGGTAGCCGACGACGTCGATCAGGAAATCCTTGTTGAACTCGCGCCGGTAGGCCATCGCCATGCGGGTCGCCTGGAGGCATGCGAGCGGATCGTCCGCATTGACGTGGATGACCGGAATTTCGAAGCCCTTGGCGAGGTCACCCGCGTAAAGCGTCGAGCGGGAGTCCCCCTGATCGGTGGTGTAGCCGATCTGGTTGTTGACGATGATGTGGATCGTGCCGCCGGTCGAGTAGCCGCGAAGGCCGGAGAGGTTGAGCGACTCGGCGACGACGCCCTGACCGGGGAACGCCGCGTCGCCGTGAAGCAGGATCGACAGCGCCTTCGTCCTGTCCTGCGCGGGCTCACCCGGTTGCGTGCGGTCGTCCTGCGCGGCGCGGGTCATGCCGAGCACCACCGGGTTGACGGCCTCGAGATGGCTCGGGTTCGGGGCGAGCACGATCGGCATCTTGACGCGCTCGCCGGTCTCCGGGTTGCGCGTCATGCGGGCACCGAGGTGGTACTTCACGTCACCGGTGCGAACGTCGTCCGCATTTTCGGAGTCCGCCGCGGTGCGCCGCTTGCCGCCCTCGAAGGCGGCGATGATCGCGCCGTACGGCTTGCTGAGGATGTGGGTCATCACGTTGATCCGGCCACGGTGGGCCATGCCGAGGAAGACCTCGCGCGTGCCGACCGCCGAGGCGTCGTCCGTGATCTGGTCCAGCATCGGCACGAGGATGTCGTTGCCCTCGATGGAGAACCGCTTCTGGCCGAGGTAGGTCTGGTGCAGGAAACGCTCGAAGACCTCGACCTGGGTCAGGCGATCGAGCAGCTTGCGCTGGCTCTGCTCGTCCGGCTCGATTTCGAAGTCACCGGACTCGACGGCGTTGTTGAGCCAGGCGCGCTCGTCGGCCTCCTGGACGTGGTCGAAGTCGAATCCGATACGCGAGGTGTAGCGGTTGCACAGCCGCTCGATGGCCTCGGCGGCGTTGGCGGCGCCATTCGCCACCTCACCACCAACTACCTCGGCTGGCATCGCTTTCAGATCGTCGTCGGTGAGTCCATAGGTGGCGGGGTCAAGCTCGGGCGCGCCAGGGGGCTCGCTGCCGAGGGGATCCAGAGGGACGGCGAGGTGGCCGTATTCGCGGATGCCCGTCGCGAGGGCAACGGCGGCGGCGACCTTGCCGAGATCGGCGCCGGTGGCCGGCGTGGCGGCAACCGCCATCTGTGTGGCTGCCGGGAGGGTTGGCGTGAAGGCTTCGAAAAAGGCTCGACTGTCGGCGTCAACTGATTCCGGATCAGCTACATACCGGTCATAGAGCTCCAGCACGTAGCCAGCATTGGGCCCAAAAAACGCGCGCAGGTCGCTCATGGTGATGTCCGTTCGGCTCCCTGATGTGCGCTCCCACCGCCCGGTGGGCCAACACATCTTCTACTCGTCCACTCTCGCCTCATTGAGACACCATGCTGACGAGGTGATAGGCGCTGTGAGGCACGTCTGCACGATCAGGTCGCATAGACTGTGCCGACGGTTCCCAGCTCCCGAGATTGCCCCCAAGCATACCATGGTAGCGGGCAATTCCGGCGTCACCCTGCCACCGTCGACCAGCGCTGTCAAGAGGTGGTCGGGACGTGATTCCGACCACCTCTTTCGCCGCCGAACGCGGGACGCCTATCCCTCGATCGAGCCATCCCGATTCGCCGCCCTGGCGCAGCTCCCGGCGCGGCGGCAGGGCAGCGCGGAGGCGGTTCCCGGCGCGGGCGTGGCAGGGGTCGATTGACACCTGTGCGACGGCTCTGCTAGCGTGCCAGATACATCCACGGGAACCAGGTCGGTGCCGGGTGTTGCCGCCGCGCGAGAGCGACGGTGACCGCATCGTCGAGCGAGACCAGCGTGCCGGCAGGGGTCCGGCGTGGTCACGAGAAGGAGCAGGATCATGGCGCAGCACAGTACGGGACCATCATCGACCACCAGTCGTCGCACGCTGATCGGCGGAGCCGCCGGCATCGGCGCTGCTGCCGCGCTTGGGAGCGCCGCCTCCGCCGCACCGGGGGCCACCTCCCGACCGTCTCGCGCCGCCGCGCAGGACGACCAGCTTCAGATTATCATCGGCACGCTCGGCGAGGCGAACACGATCAACCCGTTCCTCGCCAACGACTCGGAGGCCGACTGGCGCTGCACCCAGCTGTTCGACTCCGTGATCCGCGTCGACCCGGCATCCTACGCGCTGGTTCCCGGCTTCGCCTCCGAGTGGACGGTCGAGGACCTCAAGATCACCTTCACCATCCGCGAGGCGATGTTTTCCGACGGCAGCGCGCTGACCGCCAACGACATCGCCTTCACGATGCTCGGCATCCTCAACCCGGAAACGGCGGCGCCGCGATCCAGCCTCTACAACATGGTCGAGGGTGCGCAGGAGTACATGGACGGCAGCGCCGACACCGTTTCTGGCATCGAGGCGCCTGACGACCGCACCCTCGTGGTCACCCTCGCCGAGCCCAACGCCGCCTTCCTCTACAACATGCGCTTCATCAAGCCCGTCCCCGCCGCCCAGCTCGAGGGCAAGAGCCTCAGCGACGACCCGTGGTTCCAGAACCCGGTCAGCGCCGGCCCGTTCCAGTTCGAGTCGTGGACCACCGGCGCCGACTTCGTGATGACGGCGAACCCGAACTTCTGGGAAGAGGGAAAGCCGGCGATCCAGCGCGTCGTCCATCGCACCATCGCGGACGCGCAGTCGCTGGTGCTGGCGCTGCAGAACGGCGAGATCGACGGCTCCAACTACCCGAACCCGGCCGCCGCCGAAGATCTCCGCGCGGTAGCGGAGCTCGATGTACTGGTACCGCCGTTCAACTCGCCGAACGGCTGGATGTTCAACCTCGAGAACGAGCACCTCGCCAAGAAGGAGGTCCGTCAGGCGATCGTGATGGGGCTCGACACGGAGCGTTTCGCCCAGGACTTCCTGCTCGGCCTCGGTGAGGCTGGCGTGGGGCCGATCGCGCCGGACAGCTGGGCATTCGACAAGAGCCTCAAGCCGCTCCCGTTCGACCCGGAGAAGGCGAAGCAGATGATCACCGACGCCGGGGCAGAGGGCGCCGAGATCCGCTTCAACGTCAACGCAGGCAATATCCTCCGCGAGGACTGGCTCACCTACACGCAGCAGGCGCTGGAGGATATCGGCATCAAGGTCGTGCCGGAGCTGCTGGAGTACGCCACGCTGGTCGACGCGGTGACGGTGAACCTCGACTACGAGGTGACGGGCGTGGACTTCTGCGGCGTCACCGTCGAGCCGAGTGCGCTGTACGATCAGTTCCACACCGACGCGCCCGGCAACTACATGGGCTACAGCAACACGGAGCTGGACGGGCTGCTCGAGGAGGCGCGCCGCACGATCGACCAGGAAGCGGCCAAGCCGATCTACGCCGAGATCCAGAAGATCATCGTGGACGACGTACCGTTCCATTTCGCCTGGTACCGCCCGTTCCTGCACGTGGTGAACAAGGAGAAGTTCGCCAACTACACCGACAGCGCCGGGGACGGGCTGTTCTACGACCTGTGGAACTGGACCGCCGCCGGCTCGTAGGATTACCGTGGGCGCCGCGCATCGGCGCAGCCAACGTTCATCACGCAACGCATGACCCCGGAGCGGGCGGTGTCCGTCGCGGCACCGCCCGCACGGGTGAGGGAGACACAGCGAATTGGCAGCCGGCATGACCGCTTACATGATCCGGCGGTTCCTCTTCCTGATACCGCTGCTGCTGGGGCTGAGCATCGTCATGTTCACGCTCATCCGGCTCGCACCCGGTGACCCCGCCCTGGCGATGATGAGCCCGACCGCGGCCAGCAACCCCCAGTATCTCGAGCAGACCCGCAAGAACCTCGGTCTCGACGACCCGCTGCCGGTGCAGTACCTCACCTGGCTCGGCAACATGGTCACCGGCGACTTCGGCACCGCCTACACCTTCAACAACAAGCCGGTGCTTGACCTCATCGGCGAGCGCTTCTGGGGCACCGTGCAGCTGCAGGGCATCTCGCTGCTGCTGGGCATCCTGCTCGCCTTCCCGGTCGGCATCCTCTCCGCGACCAGGCAGTACTCCGCCGTCGACAACTCGGTCACGATCGGCTCGTTCATCGGCCTCGCGATCCCCAACTTCTGGCTGGCGCTGCTGCTGCAGGTCTGGATCGGCGTGCAGCTCGGCTGGCTGCCGGTGATCAGCACCGGACAGGCCGAGGCGGCCTGGGACGAGCGCTGGCGCTATTTCCTGATGCCGGTGATCGTGCTCACGCTGCCGAACATCGCCTACTTCGCCCGCTTCATGCGCTCATCCATGCTCGAGGTCATCCGCCAGGACTACATGACCACTGCGCGCTCGAAGGGCCTGTCCGGCCGTGCCGTGCTCTACCGCCACGGTCTGCGCAACGCGATGCTGCCGATGGTGACGGTGATCGGCCTCCAGCTGCCGCGCATCCTCGGCGGCGCGGTGATCATCGAGCAGATCTTCGCCTGGCCCGGACTCGGGCTGCTCGCCTACGACGCCATCGGCCGGCGCGACTACCCGGTCATCCTGGCGCTGACGATGCTGACCGGCGCGGCGGTAATGATCATCAACGTGCTCGTGGACCTCGTCTACGCGCTCATCGACCCACGCGTATCCGTCGCAGGCCCGACATCCGCCTGAGCTACACAGAGGATCCCCCTATGGCGGAGCAGACTGCCGCAACCCCCACAGCCAGCCACCTCCACGCGCTGCCGGAGCAGAAGCGGTTTCCGGTGGTGCGGCGATTCATGCAGAACAAGCTCGCCGTCGCCGGTCTCGTGGTGATCGTGCTGTTCTACCTCGCCGCGCTGCTCGAGCCGGTGATCACCACCTATGAGTACGACGAGCTGCTGCCCGGCATGCGCGACACCGCGCCGTCCGCCGAGCACTGGATGGGGACGGACCGTTCCGGACGCGACGTCTACTCCCGGCTGATCAAGGGCGGCCAGGTCTCGCTCGCGGCAGGGTTCGCCGCCGTCGCGATCGTGATGACCATCGGCGTCGCCCTCGGCGCGCTCGCCGGCTACTTCGGCGGCATCGTCGACGCGATCATCATGCGGTTCACGGACATCCTGTTGTCGATCCCGCTGATCCTGCTGCTGATCACGGCGGCGTCGCTCTTCCGCCCGAGCCTGCGCACGACGATCTTCGTCATCGGCGTCTCGTCTTGGCCGGGCGCCGCCAGGCTGATCCGCGGCCAGTTTCTGCAGATCAAGAGCCAGGAGTTCGTGACGGCGGCGCGCTCGATCGGCGCGTCGCCGCTGCAGATCATGCGGCGGCACGTCTTTCCGAACACGCTCGCGATCATCATCGTGGAGGCGACGCTCTGGCTCTCCTACGCGATCCTGCTCGAGGCCAGTCTCAGCTACCTCGGGCTCGGCGTGCAGATTCCGACACCGTCGTGGGGGAACATGCTGCAGGACGGCCAGCGCGAGCTGCTCTACGGCGCATGGTGGCTGACGCTCTTCCCCGGTCTCGCCATCTTCCTGACCGTGCTGGCGTTCAATCTGATGGGAGACGGGCTCCGGGACGCACTCGACCCGCGCCACCGCAACCGCTGAAAGGCCCCCTACACGTCGTCGGAGACGTCTCGCGCCTCGGCCGGGTCAACCAGCCCTTCCCGCAGCGCGTAGGACGCCGCCGCGGTGCGCCGGTTCACATCCAGCTTGGTGAGGATGTTGGAAACGTGCGTCATCGCCGTCCGTGGCGCGATCGAGAGCACGTCGGCGATCTCCTTGTCCGCCGCGCCCTTCACCAGGAGTTCCAGCACCTGCCGCTCTCGCTTCGTGAGGCCAAGCGTCTTGGACCGCTTCGCCGCCGCGACCGGATCGAACACGCCGCTCACGCTCGCGTCAGCGGGGTCGCCCGTCTCCACCCGCTCGCGGATCAGTCGGGTGAGCGCCAGCGCCTCCTGCACCGCCTGGTTGAGCCACTGACGCTGTCCGACGGTGTACTCCCGCTCGAACACATCCACACCCAGCTTCGTGCGCAGTGAGGCGATCACGCGCTCGTTGTCGCGTGCTGCACGGGGGGAGAGCACCACGTGCTGCTCGCCACGGACGGCATGGGTGGTGCCGAGCAGGCGAGCAGCCTCGCGGTCGAAGCCATGCCGCTCGGCTGCCATCGCGATCACGTCGATAACGACGGTCATCATGCGACGCGAGCCCATCTTGTGGAGCACCTCGAGCGCCCGAAACAGCCGCTCCACCGCCAGCACGGAGTTGCCGGTGGCGAGGTTGAGGCGCCCGAGACCGAGCATCATCAGGGCGAGGCTGTAGACGTCGTCGAGCTGGACCTGGTACTCCAGCCCCTCATCGAACCATGCCTGGGCGCGCTCGAACTCACCGCGATAGAAAGTGACCGTGCCGAGGGAGTAGCAGCTGACGGCCATACCCCGGAGGTTCCCGATGTCGCGCCGGATCTTGAGCGCCTCGGCAAAGAGCTCCTCCGCGAGGTCGTAACGCTCCTCGTCGATCGCGAGGTCACCGAGGTTGGACAGGGTCGACGGCAGCGCGCGTGGGTCACCACCGGCGCGTCGGATCGCCAGGCTCTCCTCGAGATTCGAGCGCGCGTGGTCCTGCTCACCGAGGATCATGTGGGTGAGGCCCAGGTTGTTGAGCTCGTCCGCGATGCCGTCGCGATGCGAGATCGAGCGGTAGATCGCCAGGCTCTCCTCGTAGTTCGCCCCGGCGACGCGGTGATCCCCCAGCTCCAGCCGGAGGTTGCCGAGATGGTTCAGCGCCTGGGCCTCCACCATCGCGGGGAGCTCGACCACGCTCCGGCACTGCAGCGCCTGCTCCAGCCAGCGGGTTCCCTCGACCACCTGACCGCGCGTCAGCCACCATCGCCACACCGACGACGCCATGTGCACGCCGTACTCGCCGAACGTGGCTGGGTGCTCGAGTGCAAGCTGCAGCCCCTGTCGCAGGTTTCCCAGCTCAAGATCGAGCCGGCCGAACCACATGCGCTGCTCGGGACCGACAAGCAATTCCTCGACTTCGAAGAGGTAGGCCTGGAGGAACTGCAGCATGCGGACCCGCATCAGCAGCATCTCGCGATACTCATCCAGCAGGTCCTGACCGAACTCCTGAATCGTGAGCATCATGCGGAAGCGGATGTCGTCCTCCACCCCACTCACGACCTGAAGCAGGCTCTTGTCCACGAGCGACTCGAGATGCGTGAAGATATCCCCAAGCGGGGCGATATCGTCCGGCTCACTGCTGATTGGCGCGACGAAGGCGCGCTCCTCCGCCGTCATGGGACCGCCGACCACCGCCTCCGCGGCGTCGAGCGAAAAGCTGTCGTTGAACACCGAGACGCGCCGGAAGACGATCTTCTCCGCCTCACTGAGGAGGTCGTAGCTCCAGCTGATCGCATTGCGCATGGTCTGCAGGCGGTTGGGCAGGTCGCGCGGGCCGCCGGTGAGCAGTCCCATGCGGTGGTCGAGCCGGTTCAGAAGCGCGGGCAGCGAAAACAACTTGGTTCGCGCGGCGGCCAGCTCGATCGCCAGGGGCAGGCCGTCGAGCAGCGTCGTGATGCGGCCGATCGTCTCCAGCATCTCGGCATTCGGCTCGAACGACCGTTGCGCCGCCTGCGCCCGCTGGATGAACAGCGTGACGGCCGGGTAGTCCGACAGGGCTCGACCACGCCGCGCCGACGGCTCCTCGGGCGGCATCTCCAGCGAGCTGACCGCGTACTCGTGCTCGCCGACGATGTGCAGCGGCATCCGGCTCGTGATCAGAAAGGTCAGGTTCGGCCGGCTGCCGAGCAGCTGCGAGACAACGGTCGCTGCCGCGGCGACCTGCTCGAAGTTGTCGATCAGCAGCAGGACACTGCGGTCGCCGATCACGCGAAGCAGCCGAACGAGCACGCCATCGGAACCGGAATCGGTGATGCCGAAGGCTCGGGCGATGGCAGGCAGCACCAAATCCGGCTCGGTGATAGCCGCGAGGTCGACCGTCACCACTCCGTCACTGAAGCTGCTCTTGAGTTGTTCAGCGACATGAAAGGCGAGACGGGTCTTGCCGACACCGCCGGGGCCTGTCAACGTCACCAGGCGCACGTCACTCCGCAGCAACAGGTTCGCGATGGCCTGTGCGTCACGATCCCGCCCCACGAAGCTCGTCATGAGCTGCTGTGGCGTTAGCCGATACATTGAAATACCGGACACCGAATGACGTGCCAGCCACACGTCACCCAGATGCGTTCGCCAGGGGTCACCCTCCCGGCACACTCCCGCGTCGATGCTTCTGCCCGAACAGCAGCTCCCTCCAGCAGGTATCCGGACCTCTCCTATTCAGTGAATTCATTGTAGCCGGTTTCGGTAGGTGCGAACACTGCCTGTCACCTGCGCGCCATCTTCACCGTGCGTACTCACCGCGTGCTGCGACTCGCGCACCCGGTCATCCCTTTGCGTGACGTACGATCGTTGTATTCGACACTGCACCGCCGGAGATCGCCATGCGTGCCATCACCCGTCGCGCCCTCGTCACCTCGGCCGTCGCCACGCCACTCGCCACCGCGGCGACGCACCCGGTCACCATCGCCCGTCAAACGCCCACACCCGACCCACGCTGGCCAACCGCGGGATGGCCCACCGCCAGCCCGGCCGAGCTGGACATCGACCCCACCCTCCCTGACCTCCTGACCAGCGCCGCGCTCGCCGCGCCGAGCGTCACCGCCGTGGTGGTGACGCGGGACGGGAAGGTCGCGGCGACATATGTCGCCGAAGGCTGGTCACTGGCGGACCCGATCGACATCCGCTCGTGCACGAAGAGCTTCGTCAGCGCGCTCGTCGGGCTGGCTCGCCAGGAGGGCCTGCTGCCGAGCCTCTCCGTCACCATCGGCGATCTCATCCCCGACCGCATACCGCCGGGCGCGGACCCTGCCGTCGCGGGAATCACCCTCTGGAGCCTGCTGACGATGACCTCCGGCCTCGCCTGGAGCTGGCAGGACGACTACCCACGCATCGAGGCCGCGGAGGACCCCGTCGAGCTGACGCTCGGGCTGCCGATCGCGGCGGCGCAGGGCGAGGTTTACGTCTACAACAGCGGCGGGTCGCACATCATCGGGCTGATGGTCGCCGCGGCCGCCGGCACGCCGCTGGAAACCTACGCGCAAGACGCGCTGTTCGCTCCGCTCGGCATCACCATGCACGACTGGCGTCGCACGCCGCAGGGCGAGGTCATAGGCGGCTACGGGCTGCAGATCAGCCCGCCGGACATGGCGAAGCTCGGCTACCTCTACCTGCGTGACGGCGTGTGGGAAGGCCAGCAGCTGATCTCGCGGGAGTACGTCGAACAGAGCACCATCGTGCAGAGCGCCGGCGATCCGACCGGCGGCGAGCCGTACGGCTACCAGTGGTGGATCACCAGCGCGACCGGCTACGACGCCTTTTACGCGCTCGGCTACGGAGGCCAGTACATCTACGTCGTGCCGGAGCTCGACCTCGTGGTGAGCGTCGCCGTCGGTGATGTCGACGTGCCGCTGGCCTTCCCCCGACCGATCATCGAGTCGACCATTGTGCCGCTCGTCTCCTGACCCTGGAGGTATATCGTGGATGGTTCCCTGCTCATCACGCTGCTGTCGCTTGCCATCGTCGTCGGGGCGGCGGTGAAGGTCCAGTCGGCGGCGCCAGGCTCGCCGTGGAGCCGCGAAGGGGTCTGGCACACCATCCGCACCGGGTTCCGCGAAACCGAGTACCCGTGGCCACGACCTGCGGCCTACTTCACCGAGAACATCCCCAAGTCGTGGCCGATCCGGAACTTTCTGCTGCTGGCGAACGATGAGATGGAGGCCATGCGACGCACGCTTGCCTCCGCGCAGGCGGTTCATCTTCCGCAGGAGATCATCCACTCCTACGATACCAACATGCGCATGGCCGGCCGGCTGCTCAACCGGAACGCCGACCGCATCGTACAGGTGGCACGCGCCGGTGCATCGTCCCAACAGCTCGAGGAGGCACTCACACGGAAGCAGAACAGCCTAAAGCGGCTCGTCGAGGCGGTCCACGAGGCGCGCGGCAGTCTGGCGGCGCTGATCGTGACCGGTCTCGAGGACCAGCGGGACATGGACCAGGTGGCGCGGAGCCTGCAGGCCTGGTCGGAAGCGCTGCGAGAGGTGTCGGTCGACGCCGAGCGCGGCCTCGGGGCCATCGCCGATTGATCCAGCACTCGGTCGGGACATCCGCGACGCGACGCTTTCCCAGCTTGAAGAGACCATGCAGGAACGATCCGAAACCCGCCGTGGCGACAAATCCATCGTGGTGCGTTATGGTATCTACACAACACGCCCGCTGGGCAAAGTGAAGAGCCGACCGTAGCAGGAGGATCAGTCATGATTCGTCGTTCTTCCGCAGGCCAACCTCGTCACAACGGCCTCTCCCGTCGCTCGCTCGCGCAGGGTGCCGGCGGGCTCGGTATGGCGACCTTCCTCGCCTCCCGCGCCAGCGGCAGCAGTGCCGCCTCCCTGGTGCAGGCAACGCCCACGACGGACATCTCGGGCACGTCGCTCAGCATTCTCCAGTGGTCCCACTTCGTCCCGGCCTTCGACGAGTGGTTCCCCGTGTTCCTGCAGGAGTGGGGCGACGCCAACAATGTCACCGTGAAGGTCGACATGATCAACACCGCTGACGTACCGGCGACGTTCGCCGCCGAGATCGGTGCCGGCTCCGGGCACGACATCGTCGAGCACATCGCCTCGCTGCCGCAGTATGAGGAGTCGGTGCTCGACCTGACCGACCTCGTCGCCGAGGCCGAACGGCGGCACGGCCCGCAGCTCGACATGGCGAAGCGGAACTCCTGGAACCCGACCACCAACAAGCGGTACGGCTTCACGCACGGTTACGCCGCCGATCCGGCCAACTTCCGCAAGACGTTGTGGGAGGGCGCTGGCCTGGACAACGGCCCCACCACCTTTGACGAGCTGCTTGAGGGCGGCACCAAGATCTGGAACGAGCAAGGCGTCCAGATGGGCATCGGCATGTCCCAGGAGATCGACTCCAACATGGCCGCGCAGGCCATGCTCTGGGCGTTCGGCGCGGCCGTGCAGGACGAGAGCGAGAACATCACCATCAACAGCCCCGAGGCGATCGAGGCCGTCACCTACATGAAGTCGCTGTTCGAGAGCTGCATGACGCCGGAGGTGTTCGGCTGGAACGCGGCGAGCAACAACCAGCTGCTGGTGGCAGGCCAGGCGTCGTACATCCTCAACTCGATCTCCGCCTACCGCACAGCGCAGGAGCAGCAGCCGGAGGTGGCGAATGACATCTACCTCGGCACCCCGCTGGTTGGCCCGGGCGGCGAGGATCGCGCGCTGGCTCACGGCCACGCCGTCTTCACCTCCATGATCCCGACCTACGCCGAGAACCCCGACACCGCGATGGAGTTCCTGCTGCACCTCACCGCCAACTACCAGGCGGCTGTGGAGAACAGCAAGCTCTACAACCTGCCGGCGTTCCCGGACACCTACCCCGGCCTGTTCGACGACGGCGGCCCGCTGGACAACGACCCGTTCGGCTCCGAGCCGGCCGACAAGCTGGCGCCGCTGAAGACCGCCAACGACTGGACGGTGAACCTCGGCTGGCCGGGCCCGGCGAACGCGATGATCGGCGAGGCGTTCAACACCTTCATCCTCTCCGACATGATGGCCAAGGCCGCACGCGGGGACATGACACCGGAGGAGTCGGTGGCCGACGCCGAGAGCAAGCTGAACGAGATCGCCCAGCGATGGCGAGATCAGGGACTGATGGGCGGCGGCCAGTAACGCTGGCACGCGGAGAATTCCCGGGCACCCCCGGAATGCCGACCGGTAGCGCTGGACCACCAGGTGGTGTGCCGGCTCTACCGGTTTGCCCCATGGACACAAGCGAGAGTAGAGCGAACCACCATGGCACGAGTCGAGACGCGAAACCTCGTCAAACAGTTCGGGGAGGGCGGTGCCGCCGCCGTCGATGGCATCAACCTGCAGACCGAGGACGGCGAGTTCCTCGTGCTGCTGGGCCCGTCCGGATGCGGCAAGACCACCCTCCTGCGCATGATCGGTGGCCTGGAGAAGCCCACATCGGGCGATATTCTCATCGGCGACCGCCTCGTCAACGACCTGCCGCCACGCGCCCGGCACATCGCCATGGTCTTCCAGAGTTACGCGCTCTACCCGCACATGAACGTGCGCAACAACATCTCCTTCCCGCTCAAGGCCGCGAAGCTGGACAAGCAGGCGATCGAGCAGAAGGTCCAGTGGGCATCGAGCATCCTCGGGATCGATCACCTGCTCGACCGCAAGCCGCGGCAGCTCTCCGGCGGCCAGCGGCAGCGCGTCGCGCTTGCCCGGGCGCTGGTGCGCGAGCCGAACGTCTTCCTGCTCGACGAGCCGCTCTCCAACCTTGACGCGCAGCGGCGGGCCTCTGCCCGCGACGAGCTGCAGGTGTTCCAGCACGAAATCGGCACGACCACCATCTATGTCACCCACGACCAGGTCGAGGCGATGGGTCTCGGCGACCGGATCGCTGTCATCAACGAGGGTTCGATCCGGCAGCTCGGCACGCCCCACGATATCTACGAAGACCCGGCCGACACCTTCGTGGCCACGTTCCTCGGGTCGCCGCCGATGAACCTTGTCGCCCGCGGCGACGAGCTGCTCGGCTTCCGCCCGGAGGCGGTCGAGCTCGGTGTGCCGGCCGGCAGCGCCGATGCAAGCTCCTGGCTCTCGCTCACGCTGAATGAGGCGCGCGAGGAGTACCTGGGCTCAGAGAAGCTCATCTACGGCGAGATCGAGGGCGAGCGTATCGTCGCCCGCTGCGCCGCCTCGACGCCCATGCCGGCGCCGGAGGGCGGTCAGATCCCCATCGCCATCAATCGGTCTCTCCTGCGCATTTTCGACACGCAGACCGGTCTGCGAAAGCGCCCCGAGCAGGAGCGCCTCGCGACCGCACCGGCCGGGGAGGTCTCGGCATGAGCGCGCGAACCACGACCGAGGAACGCTACACGCTCGAGCGGGACCGGGTGCTTGGTCCGCTGCTCCTGCTGCCGGCGGTCATCTACATCCTCGCGCTGGTCGGGCTGCCGCTGGCGCTGGCGGTCCTGTATGCGTTCAGCGACGTCACCGTGGCGAACCCGCGCATCGACAGCCTCAACGACTTCGTCGGGCTGGACAACTTCCGATCGGTCCTCGGCGACAGCACCTTCCGCAAGGCCCTCCGCAACACCGTCGTCTTCACGCTGATCTCGCAGGTTATCGTGCTCATCCTCGCGAACCTGCTGGCGATCGTGCTGAGCGCCGACTTCAAGGGCAAGCGGCTCGTCCGCTTCCTCGTGCTCCTGCCGTGGACCACACCGGTCGCGCTCGGCGTGCTCGGCTGGTTCTGGATGCTCGACTCCGTCTACAGCCCGATCGACTGGACGCTGCGGCAGGTCGGCCTGCTCGGTCCCGGCACGCCCTTCGGGCCGGCCCGAAACATGTACTGGCTGGGCAAGACCGAGCTTGCGCAGTTCGCCGTGATCCTCGTGCACATCTGGCGCACGCTCCCGCTCGCAACCGTGATTCTCCTGGCCGGGCTGACAGCGATTCCGCAGGACATCAAGGACGCCGCCGACATCGATGGCGCCGGCTTCTGGCGGCAGCTCTTCTACATTCGCCTGCCGCTGCTGCTGCCGATCATGGCGGTGGCGATGCTCTTCGCCATCGTGTTCGCGTTCACCGACCTCACCATCGCGCTCGTGCTGACGCGCGGTGGTCCCGTCAACGACACCCAGGTGCTGGCCTCGTGGGCGTACTTCAAGGGCATCCAGGGCGGTGACCTCGCCCAGGGCGCGGCGATCGCGCTCTTCCTGCTGCCCGTCCTGATCGCCATCGCCATCGCGATGCTGCGACTCGCCCGCCGCGCCGGCGAGGAAGGAGCCTGAGCCGTGGCCACGACGACCGATTCCACGACACCGGAGATCGAGAGCGAAGGCGCCGGCCGCTACAAGGGGCAGCGGGTGTTCGGCCGCGTGGTGCTCTACTTCGCCGCCACGTTCTTCGCGATCTTCGCGGCGCTACCGTTCGCCTGGATGGTACTCACCATGTTCAAGGCGGACAGTGACCTCTACAAGCCGAACAACAACCCGTTCATCTACAACGACCCTCCCACGCTGGATAACCTCGACCTCCTCTGGAACGACACCAGCTACCGCACCTTCATCCTCAACACGATGATTGTCGCGATCGCCGTGGTGATCATCACCGTCGCCGTCGTCGTGCCGGCGGCGTACTCACTGGTCCGGCTGGCGGGTCGCTGGGGTCAGGGGCTCGGCATCCTCATCTTCCTCGTCTACCTCGTGCCGCCGACGCTGCTGTTCATCCCGCTGACCGGCGTGGTGGCGGACGTCGGCCTGCAGAACTCGAAGTGGTCGATGGTGCTGGTCTACCCGACCTTCACCATCCCCTTCTGTACGTGGCTGCTGATGGGCTTCTTCCGCAGCGTGCCGTGGGACATCGAGGAGCAGGCGATGATCGACGGCTACACGCGGATCCAGGCGATCCGCAAGACGGTGCTGCCGGTCTCGCTGCCGGGCATCCTCACCGTGGTGATCTTTTCGTTCACGCTGACCCTGCACGAGTTCGTCTACGCGCTCGCGTTCGTGCAGTCGACCGGCGAGAAGACGGTGAGCGTGGGCGTGTTCACCGAGCTGATCCGGGGCGACGTCTACTTCTGGCAGTCGCTGATGGCCGCGGCGGCGCTCGTCGCCTTCCCGGTGGCGCTGCTGTACAACTACTTCCTCGACCGCTTCATCGCCGGCTTCACCCTCGGTGCCGTCAAGGGGTAGGACTGGCAGCCGTGAACAACAGCCTGTAGGCCGGGGTCTCCGTGCTCGGGCGCGTCAACCCCGCCAGCACGCGAGCCCTGATCGGTAGTCCCGTGGCAGGCCCACCGGGTCGAGGAGTGGCCATCTGCAATTTCGTATTCCGGTTGATGCTCCGCGCCAACGGCACGTATAGTTCACGACGACACCGGTAGCCGGCATCCCGGCCCGCGTCGTCGGTCCCCACCCTCGCCCATTCCTCGCCAGCCGCAATCACCGCAGGTTCGCTTCACCATGCCCCTTGCCATCAGGCTCCCGCGCACCGTTCCGTTCCACGTCGCCATCGCGATTCTGTTCGCGACCAGCGGCGTCATGTGGGGTGTCTGGATCGCCCGAATCCCGGGCGTGGCCGACAACCTCGAGCTCTCTCGCGCCCAGCTCGGCGCGGTCCTGCCGGCGTTCTCGGTCGGGGCACTGGTCGCATTCCCGGTGGCGGCCGCCTTCACCGGCCGCTGGGGCAGCCGCAACGCGATCCGCCTCTTCGGCGTGCTCCGTGCCCTGCTCTTCCCGGCGCTGGCGCTGGCGCCGAACGCGATCACACTGCTGATCGCGCTGGGACTCGGTGGCTTCGCGCACGGGGCGCTCGACGTCTCGCTGAACGCGCAGGGCGTGGAGATCGAGCGACGCACCGTCGGCTCCATCCTCTCCCGCGCGCACGGCTCGTTCAGCCTCGGCGCGCTGGTCGGCTCGGCCGGCGTCGGCCTCGCCGCCCAGGCAGGGTTGCCGCTCGGGTGGCAGTTCGCCATCCCCGGCATCTTCGCGGCGGTCATGTTCGCCACCATCGCCCGACAGCTCATCGACGACGAGGTCGTGACCACCCCGGCAACCAAGCGGCTCGCCACGAAGCGAAAGTGGCGCGGTGTCGGCGTGCCACCGCGGGCGCTGTGGGCGCTCGGCGCGATCGCCTTCGTCACCGGCATCGCCGATGAGGCGATCGCCGACTGGACCACGCTGTTCATCCGCCAGGATCTCGGCGCCGCGCCGGTTGTCGCCTCCCTCGCCTACTCGATCTACTCGTTCGCGATGCTGATCGGCCGATTCTCCGGCGACTCGATCAGCAAGCGCCTTGCGCCCATGCGCATCCTTCAGGTCGGCGGCTCCATGGGCGCCGTCGGGCTGCTCATCGGCACGGTCGGCAACGTCCCGGCCACGATGCTGGTCGGCATCGCGGTGATCGGGCTTGGCTTCAGCGTGATCTATCCGACGATCTACCGCCTCGCCGGCAACGTGCCCGATCTCTCGCGCGCGCGGGGTCTGGCAACGATCGCGACCATCGCGTACCTCGGCTTCCTTGTTGGTCCGCTGATCATCGGCCCGCTGGCGAGCGCCACGTCGCTGCGCGCGGCGCTGTTCATCGTCGGGGCGATGTGCTTCCTGATCCCGCTGCTCGGACGCGAGCGACGGCGCCCGGAGCACACCGTGACCTCGCCGGAGCCAATGTTCGACCCGGAACACCCGCCAGAGCCGAATCCCTACAGCCTCTAGGGCGAACGGGCCCGGTGCCGTATGCTGTCTCGTGTGGAACGCCGCCCTCGCATGACTGGTGAACGCCGTGAACCCTGTCCGCTCGATCTCGCGCATGCTCGTCATCCGGCCGGATGACTCGCCGGCGGAGCGCGCGCTGAGCGCCGTCGCGCTCGTCTTTCTCATCAACGGCGTGGTGCTCGCCAGCTGGGTATCCCGCATCCCGGCGGTCACCAGCAAGCACGGGCTGAGCAAGGGCGAGGTCGGCACGCTGCTGATGGCGATCGCCGTCGGCGCGATCATCTCGTTCGCCATCGCCGGGATCGGCATCAACCGCCGCGGCTCGGCGGCGACGACGATCGTCTTCGGCTCGCTCTTCGCGCTCATGCTGCCACTCATTGGGCTCGCGCCATCGGTGTGGCTGCTGGTACCGGTGTTCGTGCTGTTCGGCGCCGGGAACGGCGGCATGGACGTCGCCATGAACGCGCAGGGGGTCGAGGTCGAGCAGACGCTCGGCCGGAGCATCATCAACTCGCTGCACGGGTTCTTCAGCCTCGGCGGCGTGGTCGGCGCGGCGATCGGTGCGCTCGCGGCCTGGATCGGCGTCTCGCCCGCCATCCACCTGCCCCTCATCGGCATTATCGCGCTCACGGGTCTCTGGCTGCTCCGGGGACAGATGATCCCCGACGCGCACGCCGGCGACCACGCGCACGACGAGCCGGTGTTCGCGCTTCCGCCGCGCGCGATGTGGACGCTCGGCGTGATCGCGTTCTGCTCCGCGGTCGCCGAGGGCTCGATGGCGGACTGGTCGGCGCTCTACCTCGACGACCATCTGGGCACGGGCGGCGGTGTCGCCGCGCTCGGCTTCGCCGCCTTCTCCTTCGCCATGCTGATCGGCCGGTTCAGCGGCGACGGTCTCGTCGACCGCTTCGGCCCGGTGGCGATGGTCCGCATCGGTGCCACCATCAGCTCGGTCGGGCTGGCGGTTGGGCTGGCGATCAACCGACCGGTAGTGATGATCCTTGCGTTCGCGCTGGTCGGGCTCGGCGTGTCGGTACTCTTCCCACTCGTGTTCAAGTCCGCCGGCAGCTTTCCCGGCGTCTCGCGCGGCCGCGCGGTGGCGGGCGTCGCGACGATCGGCTACACCGGCTTCCTGATCGGCCCGCCGGTGCTCGGCTGGATCGCGGAGCCCACGTCGCTCCGCGTCTCGCTGATGATCGTGGTGGTGCTGGCGGCGGCGGTGGCGCTGCTCGCGCCGGCAACGGGCCAGCAGTCACGCTCCCGTCGGGCCTCCGGCGAGCCCGCATCCGCCGTTTAGCCGAAAAGGAGATCCACATGCCGGAATGGAATCAGGAATCGTTCGAGGAAGCATTGGCGCAAGCGCGCAAGAGCCTCTCCGAGGGCGGCGTACCAGTCGGGTCGGCGCTTGACATCGACGGCGAGCTCGTCGCATCGGGTCACAACCGGCGCGTGCAGGACGGTGATCCCATCGCCCACGGCGAGATGTCATGCCTGCGGGCTGCTGGCCGGCGCCGGAGCTACCGGAATGCCGTGCTCTATACGACGCTTGCACCATGCGCGATGTGCGCCGGCACGATCATTCAGTTCGGCATCCCCACCGTCGTGGTCGGCGAGTCCGAGACGTTTCCCGGCGAGCTCGAGCTCCTCCGCTCCCGTGGCGTCACCGTGATCGAGCTGAACGACGACCGCTGCAAGCACCTCATGACGGAGTTCCAGGAGCGGTTCCCGGACGTGTGGGCGGAGGATATTGGCGAGGAATGACGAGCGTGCATGGTGACCGGATTGCAGTCGACCGAGGTGCGGGTCAGGTATCATTGCCGTTATGACGAAACGACGACGCACCGCCAAACCGACGCTTTCGACCTCAACCGCGATCGTCCTCACCCGCTCGGCAGAGGAAGAGGCGTGGTACGAGCTCCAGATGACGATCCGCAAGCGGCGGATGCGCATCCGGAAGCTCCAGCAGGAGATCCGACCCCTCGAAGAAGCGCTCTCCCGGTTCGAACGCAACTACCGCGTCCAGCTCGGGGGCCTGCAGGATGAGCTTCGCCTCCTCCGCGCCGAAATCCACACCTTCCAGGAGCGGACCGACCGCATCCACGCCCGCATCGCCTCGGATCCCGACGGCGAGCTCGGCGATCTCTTCACGCCCGAAGAGCTGGAGCAGATCGGAAAATTCTTCGACTTCACCATCCCGGACTCCTGGTTCCAGCGCGAGGAGAGCGACACCGCCGATCCGGACGATCCGGAGTACGACGAGGCCAGGTTCGATGCGTCCGGCGAGGGATGGCACCGCATCGAGGGGCCCGCGGAGCGCGAGCATCCGCACGCGAAAGCGGACCAGATGAAGGCGCTCTACCGCTCGCTCGCTCGCCGCTTCCACCCTGACCTCTGCACCGACGCGACCGACGAGGCGTACCGTCACGAGTGCATGCTGCGCGCCAATCACGCGTGGCAGCAGGGCGATCTGGACGCGCTGCAGGAGCTCGCCGACGAGACCGAGCGGCTCGCGCCGGACTGGCGCTCGTGGCCATGGCTGCGGCGGCTGCAGTCGGCCCGTCGGGAGAACGACCGCATCACGCGGCAGATCAGCAAGCTGCGGCGGCGGCTCAAGGAGCTGCGCACCAACGAGACGTTCCCGCTGTGGTCGAGTGGCGGTCTCGGCGAGTCGCTGATCTCGGCACGGCGAAAGTCGCTGGAGCGGGACATCCTGATGGCGAAGGACGAGCTCGAAGAGACGAAGTCCGGGTTCCGGTCCGCGATGGAGCTGTGGGCGCAGGAGAAGGCGACCGCCTGAGGCTGGGCGAGGGCGCATCACGAGCCAATCCCTGTATCCGGTGGTGTCCGGATGTGTCGTCACGATTTCCAGCCACCTATCCCCACATGCAGGAAGCGCTGGCGCCATAACGGGACACGGCACCGGTTCCTCCAGTGCCGTGTCGAACGTCGTCAGGGATCAATCACGAGCCGGTCGGCGGACCTACCCTGCGAAAACGCCCTCAAGGTGCGGGGACAATAGGCTCGCTGGGCGTCGCCACTGCCGACACATAGCGGCCCCGATTGACCACAGGGACGATCGGATTGGGCGGGATCTCGTTCGGCAGCCCGTTTTCGTTAAGGTCGGTCAGGCTCGTTTGAGCGACCGTGCTGACCGCGCTGCCATGCTGGTTCGCGGCGAACGAAGGTGGGGCGGCCAAAACGCCTGGGCCGGTTGCGGCAAGGAGCGCGCTCCCCACGGCAAGTGCCACGGCGAGGGAGCGGATGGCATGTCGGCTCATGATGACCTCAGGTTCGGTCTATCGTCACAGCCACCATCCAGCCGCGACCTGCGGTCAACGGGGGACGCGGATAGCCAATACCCCAGCGTACAGCACGTTTCACATATGTCAACCTAACGAACCGATGGAATTGTTGAATGAAGACCGCCGGACAGGAGATCGGGCCAGAGCCACGGTCCCCCAAAGGTGAGCTTTTCGGCCCTATCGGCCTTCCGGCGAGACGCTCCTTGAGCTCGGCATCATCCCGCGGCGGCGACCGTGGCAGGTGAGCCAGGCGAACCGCTCGCCATTGGACCGGATCGATCGCGCGGTCCCTTTGGGGATGATGGTGACGTCTCCCATCGCGAGCACGGTCGGCGCACCGTCGACCGTGACCACCCCCTCGCCATCGAGCGCGACAATCAACACGTCAACCTCGTTGTTGACATGCTCTTCGATGCCGCCCTCGCCGGAAAACCGCAACATGTTGACGTTCAGGTCGTCGCTCGCCAGAGAGCCGAGCAGGTGCGGGGCGTTCTCGGACGACGAAGCGCCGCCCATCGTCAGCACCTGCAATCGATCGTGTGTCATGCCGCCTCCCTGCTCACCCACGGGAAGCTGGCTGCCGCGCATATCGGCAGCCAGCACAACCATCTGGATGCTACCCCTTGATAAGGGGCATCACCTCTTCGTTGTAGCGGTGCATCGGCTCGGTGTCGTACGCGAGCCCCGGGATGTAGTTGATGATGTAGTTGGCGCCGGCATCGACACCCGCCTGGATCTGCTCGGCGAGCTGTTCGGGCGTGCCGACCCGCGTGGCCTTGCTGAAGTTCGCGAAGCTCATGCCGCCGCGGTTCTCGCGCACCTTCGCCGTCGCCTGCTCGGGATCGGCGCCGGGCGCGATCGGGTACACCTCATACGTCGTCGACTTCGTGATGTCGTTGTAATCGCGCCCTTCGTTCTCGCAGTGCTGCTTCAGAACCTCCAGCTTGTGCTTCACAACCTCGGGGTTGCCGCCACCGACGTTGCAGGCATCGGCGTACTTCGCCACCAGCTTGAGCGTGACCTTCTCGCCGCCGCCGCCGATCCACAGCGGGATCTTGCCCTTGCCGGAGTTCTTCGGCTCGTTGATCGGCCCGTCGATGGTGTAACGCCTGCCGGAGAACGTCGGCTTGTCCTCGGTCCACATCTTGTGGATGATCTGGACCGCCTCGCGGAACATCCCCATGCGCTCCTTCGTCTCCGGGAAGCCGTATCCATAGGCGAGCCACTCATGCTCGTACCAGCCCGCGCCGAAGCCGGCGTAGAGCCGCCCGTGGCTGGCGACATCGACCGTGCTGGCGATCTTGGCGAACAGCGCCGGGTTTCGGTAGCCGTTGCAGCTCACCATCTGGCCGACATTGACCCGCTTCGTGTCGCGGGCGAGCGTGGCGGTGATGGTCCACGCCTCGAACGTCGTGTTCATCGTCGGCTCGGGAACGGTGTGAAAGTGGTCGTAGACCCAGATCGAGTCGAAGCTCGTCTTCTCGTCGGCTTCCTTCGCAACGTTGGTCATGGCCTCGAACTGCTCGACCGGATCGTCGATCGCGGTGAGGTCCATCTTCCAGCCCTGCGGTACGAATACGCCAAACCTGACAGCCATGTATGAACTCCCATGCGCGCCGGCAGCAGATGTGCCTTCCCGGCCTCTTGGAGGGCAGGCAGGTGCCCACCGGCGACCCGACCATCGAGACGCCTCGCTACCGCAACTCCACGCAATAGGGTCGCAAGGAAGTGGCCATCAGTAAACAGCCTCAGCGGGCGTCATGCCGGATCGATGCGCTCCCGCCCGGACTGGTCCAGCTCACTTGCTGAACTCGTCACGGCGACTATTATCGGGAATACCGGCATCACCCGATTCATCCTGGAGATACTGCGCATGGCACGTCCAGAGATCACCGACGACCAGCGAGAGATCGCCATCGTGTTGCTCGCCAACGCGCTCCGAAAGGACGCGCACCTGCGCGCCAGGGTGAGCCGGATGCGCGAGCACGACGATCCGGTGCGCTTCGGCATGGCCAGGCGCCGCTCCGAGCCGTCACTCCGCTACGTGGAAGGAATGCGGGACCTGCTGCGATCGCTGTTCGCGGACGGTTCGGCCGCCGCGGAGGCGTGCCTGGAGGAGGCGTACGCGCGGGCGATTGGCGCGCCGAGGCGTCCGGATGCAAACCCCAACGGCAACGGCCCGCAGTTTCAGTAGGCGCTCCCTAGCGGATCGCCAGCATCAGGAACAGGAACAAGCCGAACACGATGCGGTACACCGTGAAGACGAAGGTGCTCTGCCGCTGCAGGAACCGGAGCAGCCCCCATATGGTGGCGAACCCGACGATCGCCGCGGTGATCCCACCAAGCGCGTAGACCATCAGGCCGTCCCCACCGGTGCCGTCCTTGATCACCTCAACCACGGAGAGCAACCCGGCGCCAAGGATGAGCGGCATGCCGGCCAGGAACGAAAATCGCGCCGCGTCCGCCCGCTCGAGCCCGCGGAAGAGCCCGGCGGTGATGGTTGCACCCGACCGCGATGTGCCGGGAATCAGCGCCAGCGCCTGCGCGAGCCCGATCACCGCGGCGTCACGCCATGTCATGCACGTGACGTGAGTGGTCCCGCTTGCCGACCCGCTCGGCCACCCACATCACGATACCGACCACGATCAGCATCGTAGCAACCGTGGCGATCGCTGTGGTGGAGTTGATCCTCGGTGTGGAATAGGTCGTTGATCCTCGATTCCAGCAGAACTCCGGCTATCGGCCCGGGATGGTTGCGACGACGATGAGCAGCCCGAGACGGGCGTCGGCATGACTGAGATTCGCTCGTCGTCGCCATTGAGGATGCCGACCGGATTGCGAACCGCCACGGGGATCGCCGCGACCATGCGCGACGATCTCCGCCAGAAGTAGACGACCACGGCGGCGAGCGTGCCGAGGTGGAGCGATGCATCGAAAGTCAACTGGGAGGTCTCCCAGTCGAATAGCCAGGGGAATATGATCAGGTGCCCGGAGGATGAGATCGGCAGGAACTCCGTCAACCCCTGGACCACGCCGAGAATTATCGCCTGCCACCACTCCATCCGCCGCTGTCTCCTGTGTTGTTTCGTACGATTGGGGATCAATGGGCGCGAGCGGGCGCAGCCCCGCCGTGGAGTCTACCGCGTCAGCCGTTCGGCACGATCCCGGGAAGGTTATGGTATGCCACGATCGGGTCACACGCTGGCCTGCTCACCGCGGCGCTCCGGCTGGATCGGTGTCCGTTCCTGCTGTGGCTGCTCGGCGGGCTCCTCGCCATTCGCCTGGATCTCACGCCAGCTCAGCTGCATGCGGAACCACTCCCACACGCCCCACAGGGTGATCGGGAAGTAGAGGACAGCGTGCACGAGCAGCGCGTATGCGAGCGCCGGACCTTCCGGCACATCGAGCGCGCCACTGACGACCAGCTTCACGCCATACTCGAACTGGCCGATGTATCCCGGGGACGACGGGATCAACGTCGCCATGTTCGCCACACCGGTAGTGAGCAGCGTCTCGGCGGCACCCATGGCGTCCCGTACGGAACCGCCAAAGGCGATCGCGAGCACCCAGTACATCGACGCTTCGAACGCCCACGCCGCGACCGAAAGCCCCGCGACGGCGAGAAAATCGCGCCGGTTGCGAAAGATCCCCAGCCCACTCAGAAACGACTCCGCCATGCGCTCGACGCGGTCCGCCAGCGCGGTCGGCATCGGGCCAAGCACCAGCTGGAGCAGACGGTCAACAACACTGCCGCCGAGCGTCAGGGCGAAGAGCCCCACCAGCACGACGGTGAAGAGCACGAAGGCGATGATCGCGAGATGCTCGAGCTGGCTGGTGAACGAGACGAACGCGGTTGCCAGCAGCATGAACCCAAGCATGGTGAGCCCGTCGAACAGCCGCTCGACGGCGATGGTGGCCAGCACGGACGTCTTGCGCACGCCGAACTTCTGCCGCATCACCACGGAGCGCACCAGCTCGCCGGTTCGCAGCGGCAGCACGTTGTTGGCCATGTACCCCACCACCACCACGGGGAAGAGATCCCGCGCGGTGACGGGCGCGAGCGGCCGCATCAGCACGCTCCAGCGGGCAGCACGAAGCCAGACGCCGGCGCCATAGAGCGCGAGCGCCGGCAGAACCCACCAGAGGTTCGTCTGCCGGATCGCGTCACCGATCTCGCCGAAGTCCTGACCGCGAAATGCGACGTACAGGAAGACGATGCTGATCGCGGTGCCGATCCAGGCACGCCAGGCTCTCACCGCGTCGGTCCCCCATCCAGGGGCCGCCGATCGGAAAGCAGGGTCTCGTTGCTGGGGCGGTCGGGAGATGTGGACATGCTGTTGCGCTTCGCGATGGGCACAGACGCCCAAAGGCCGGGTGTCGGCCCCGGCCTCTCGCGTCCCATGCCTGCTGGTGACCTAGCGGTGGCGGAAGGTGATCCGCCCCCGGGTCAGGTCATAGGGGGACAGCTCCACGACGACCCGGTCTCCCGGGAGCACGCGGATGTAGTTCTTGCGCATGCGGCCACCGAGGTGACCGAGCACGGTGTGACCGTTCTCGAGCTCGACCGAGAACATCGCGTTCGGGAGCGCCTCGACAACCTTGCCCTCAACGGCGATTGCATCCGGGTTGGTGCGACGCGGTCCATCCTGTGTCGGGGTATTCGGACCCTTGCCCTGCTTCCCCTTCGGTGTCTGTGGTTTCCTTGCCAATATGCATTCCTCTCCAGTGTTTCTTCGTGTAGCGCACAGCGAGCCGCACACTCGTGGTTCGGCGTTGAGCATCGTGCGGGCGCGCGGATACGCTCATTCCATGCCACTACATATTTTACTGCACTTCTGCAAGTCACCTGCCATGATCTGTCCCTATCGTCTGGAAATCGCGGAGCCGCCACACCGGCAGCCGTCCCGTCCGCTATGCTCCAGGGGTCGAGGCGCCGGTTAGCGCCCTCGACATGACCATCTTGTGACTGCACCGGAGGTGTCCCCATGGGCGGACTCGGCTGCGGCCTCTCGCTCCTCGCCGGCTTCTTCCTGCTCATCGGCACGGTGCCGCTCCTCGGCTGGCTCAACTGGATCACCACACTGCCGCTGGCGCTGCTGGCGACGGTGTTCAGCTACCTCGCATTGCGTGACCGCCCCGCCAGCGGTCTTGCCCGCTGGGGGCTCATCGCCGGCGTGCTCGTCTTCGCGATCGGTGCCTTCCGTCTTTCGCTCGGCGCCGGTATTCTCTAGGCTCGGAGATTCGACATGACGACCAGACACACCGCCGACCACAACGAGCTCGCCCGGCAGGCGCGCGCGATCTGGGAGCGCAACTCCGCCTTCTGGGATGCGTCCATGGGCGAGGGCAACGACTTTCACCTGCAGCTGATCCGCCCGACGGTCGAGGGGCTGCTCGCACCGCGATCGGGCGAAACGGTGCTCGACCTCGCCTGCGGCAACGGCCTCTACGCGAGGGACCTCGCCGATCAGGGTTGCGACGTGGTCGCCTGCGACTTCTCCGCCGCGTTCATCGAACGCGCGAGGGAGCGTGAAGCCGGGACCTCGCGCGAGCATCCAATTGACTATCGCGTGATCGACGTGGCCGACCCGGATCAGCTCGCCACGCTCGACCGCGGTCGCTTCGATGCCATCGTCTGCAACATGGCAATCATGGACATCGTCGACATCAACCCGCTGTTCGAGACGGTGCCGCGCCTGCTGACCCCGCAGGGCCGGTTCGTGTTCACCGTCATGCACCCCTGCTTCAACAACGTGCAGGCTGTGCGGATCGCCGAGCTGGACGAGCAGAGCGACCCGCCCAAGGTGCGCCACGGACTCCGGATCTCCGGTTACCTCGACATCGCGCCGCAGAAGGGCACCGGCATCGTCGGGCAGCCGGAACAGCACTATTACTTCCACCGGCCGCTCAGCGAAATCCTCAACCTCGCCTTCGACCACGGGATGGTGATGGACGGCGTCATGGAGCCCGCCTTCCCGAAGCAGCGAGGCAACGAGCACCGGCTCTCGTGGGGCAATCTGCCCGGCATCCCGCCGGTGCTGGCGGCTCGACTCCGTGTTGCGCGGGGCGGCTGAGATGCCGGACAACGTCACGATCCGCGCGCTCACCGAAGAGGACTGGGACGGCTGGTGGGCGCTGCGCCTGCGCGCGCTACGGGATCACCCTGACGCATTCGGCTCTGATCTGGATGAGACCATCGCCGCCGGCGAGCAGGCCGCGCACGAGCGGTTCGCACCGCAGCACAACGACGCCCGAAACCAGATCTTCGGTGCCTTCACGGACAGCGGGACTCTCGTCGGCGTGGCGGGCATTGTCGGCGACCACCGACGCAAGACCCGGCACCGTGTGTTCATCTGGGGTGTCTACGTCATCTCGGAGGCTCGCGGGAGCGGTGTTGGCGGGAGGCTGATCGCCGCGTGCATCGAGCACGCCCGCACCATTGACGGAGTGCTCCAGATCCATCTCACCGTGTCCAGCCACAACATGGCGGCGGTGCGGCTCTACGAACGGCTCGGATTCACCCGGTATGGGCTCGAGCCACGCGCCATTCTGCTGCCCGACGGCACGGCGATCGACGAAGACCTGATGGTCCTCATGCTGGATATGCGACCCTCGTAGGGTCACGACCAGCGTCGTGGCGGCCGTCATGCGATGCTGCCACGGCGCGAATGGCGCACCCGGAGAGCGACGCTACCGGCTCGCCGCCAGCGATCCGACCAGCAAGGAGAATGAGCCTTGACCCCTTCACACGGCTTGACCCTCACGGCAATCACGCTCAACTCGCCTGACCCACCCGCGCTGGCGCGGTTCTACGCCCAGCTCCTGGGATGGACGATTACCGTCGACACGGATGGCTGGGTCGAGCTGCCGAACCCCGACGGTGGAATCGGCCTGTCATTCCACATCGAAGACATCTATGTCCCGCCGGTCTGGCCCGCGCAACCCGGCGAGCAGCAGATGATGCTGCACCTGGAGATTCGCGTGGAGGACCTCGAGGCCGCATGCGCCCACGCCAGGAACTGTGGTGCTACCCTCGCCGACTACCAGCCTCAGGACGATGTCCGCGTACATCTCGATCCGGATGGCCACCCCTTCTGTCTCTACCTTGAGAAGACGTAAGGCAGCTCACACGCGTCCGTCGAAGCCAGCGGGCCGACCGACTCTCCTCCTGCACCCAGGACATGCTGTTTCGTCGGTCGTTGGACAACGCCACCAGGCGTGTTTGACGATCGCCCAGCATCGACGTCCTCCACCGGCAAGCGTCATGATGACGTACCATGTGGAGCGCGGAATTCGCTGCGCTCCGCCTCCGGGCGGCTGCGCCCACGAGGAGTCCCCATGGCACAAACCTCCCAGTCACCAACGCCCGCGACCTTCGCCGACGCCACATGGGATGACATCGCCCCCTGGTATCGGGAGCTTGAGGAGCGCCCGCTCGACCCGGACAACGCCGATGGCATCGAGCAGTGGCTCGGCGACTGGTCCGCGCTCGAGTCCGCGCTGATGGAGGCGCAGCAGCGCGCCAACGTCGCCTACTCGATCGACACCGCCGATCCCGAGAAGGAGGCCACCCACCTCCGCTTCTCCCGCGACATCGGCCCGAAGCGCAATGAGGCATCGGTCGGGCTCGCCAACCGGCTGCTGGACACCGGGTACACGCGCGACGACCTTGAGGTCACGCTGAAGAAGTTCCGGACAGACCGCGATCAGTTCCGCGAGGAGAACATCCCGCTTGAGCAGGAGCTGCAGGCGCAGAACGCCGCCTACAACAAGGTCACCGGCGGCATGACCGTCGAGTGGGACGGTCAGGAGATCCCCATCCCGCGGCTGGCGAAGTACCTGCTGGATCAGGACCGCGACACCCGTGAGCGCGCGTTCCGCCTCCAGTTCCAGCCGTACATCGCGCAGCGGGACGCCCTCGCCGACATCTTCGATGCCCAGCTTCAACTGCGGCAGGAGATCGCCCGCAACGCCGGCTACGAGAGCTACCTCGACTACACCTTCGACGCGAAGCACCGGTACGCCTACACCGCCGAGGACTGCCGCAGCTGGCACGACGCCGTCGAGCAGACGTTCGTGCCCGCCGTGGGGCGACGCCTGGAGCGACGCAAGCAGCTCATGGGCGTCGACACGCTGCGACCATGGGACACCGGGCAGGACTCACTGGGCCGACCGCCGCTGCAGCCGTACGACGATGTCGACACGCTGACCGGCAAGGCGGCGACGATCTTTGGCAAGGTCGATCCTGTCCTTGGGCAGCAGTTCCGGACGATGATCGACGATGATCTGCTCGATCTCGAGAGCCGCAAGGGCAAGCGTCCCGGTGGGTTCTGCACCAGCTTCCCGGCGAGCAAGCGGCCGTTCATCTTCATGAACGCCTCCGGTGTCGCGCGGGATGTCCGCACCCTGCTGCACGAGGCGGGGCACGCCTTCCACGGCTTCGCCGCGTTCGACCTGCCGTACCTGTTCCAGCGGCACCCGGGCAGCGAGATGGCCGAAGTCGCCTCGATGTCCATGGAGCTGCTGGCGGCGCCGTCGCTCAGGGACCAGGAGGGCGGCTACTACGACGAGGAAGCCTACCGTCGGGCACGGGTCGACCACCTCGAGGGCATCCTCGATCTCTTCCCGTGGGTGGCGACGGTCGATGCCTTCCAGCACTGGCTCTACACCAGCCCGGACGCCGGAGATCGGGATGCGCGCGACGCCTACTGGCGCGAGCTGTGGGACCGGTTCGACCCGCACACCGACTGGAGCGGGCTGGAAGCGGAGCGGACGGCGCGCTGGTACAAGCAGCTGCACATCTTCCTCTACCCCTTCTACTACATCGAGTACGGGATCGCGCAGCTCGGGGCGCTGCAGGTCTGGCGCAACAGCCTGCAGGACCACAAGCAGGCCGTCGCCGACTACCGGCAGGCGCTGGCGCTGGGCGGTACCCGGCCGCTACCGGAGCTGTTCGGCGCCGCCGGCGCGAAGCTGATCTTCGACGCCGAGGGCATGGGCGAGCTGGTCAACCTGATCGACCGCGAGATCACCGCACTCGAGGCGTAGGCAACGAACACGACGGTTTCTGCGGTGTTTGATTCGTTGGGGCGGCCCTCTGTGGCCGCCCGGCGGTCGCGGAGCGGCCGCAGTTGCCGCCCTGCGGGCGGCAAGCCTCGCCCCTACGATCAGCTTCGAGGCGCTCTAGACGGCCTCGGGTAGCAGGATCGGCCGCAGGCTGGAGGGTCGACCGTCCGATCCGATGTCATGGCTGTCCGGTATCAACGCCGGCAGCCACCCGGTCGTTCCCGATGCAAGCTCGACCCGATACCAGACGTGATAGGCCAGCGCGCTGGTATCCGTCGAAGCAGGATCGCCGACATCCATTGCGACGACCCGGTAGCGATCTCCGGCGATGAGCGTGATCTCATCGACCACGGCGGCAGCCTCGCCCGGCGCTGCCAGCACCGGCATCGACGCATACCGTCCGCAGTGCTGGCGACCACCGCCTCGACCGGCATTGTGGACGCGGCGAGGTAGCCATGAATAACGTGTTGCGGTCTGCGCCAGCCGATCTCCGCCGGGTGCTGTGGGTCGCTCATCGGCCAGTAGCCCGGTCCCGGCGGGCACTGGTACCCGCAGCCGACCTGGTACTTCGGTGCGCTGCCATTGACGATGTCGCTCGTGAAGAAGGTACGGAGCTCGAAATGGAGATGGCTCGGCGCGCGACCGTCGGTCCACTGCAGCACCCGACCAAGGGTCTGGCCAGACGTCACCTGCTGCCCCACCACGACATCGACGGCGTGGTCGATATGCCCGTACATGCCGTAGAGCCCGTTCGGGTGCTGGATGATGACGACCCGGCCGGGGTACTCACTGCCGATCCAGAGCACCTCGCCGCTGGAGACGGCAAGCACCTCAGCCCCGGCGGTCTCGGCATCGCCGTCTCGGTACCAGTCCTCCGCGGTGTGCCACCAGCCGGGGTTGAACCAGGTGTTCTCGCAGGCGAACCCGTGCCGGATCAGGAAGCCATCGCCAGGTGTCCCGCCGAGATTCCTGATCGGCAGGGACCAGGAAGAATCAGCCGCAGGCGTCGGGTCCTGCGCGCGCACGACCTCTGGCGCCACTGCCAGTGCCGCCGCCCAGCTCACGAGCTTCCGCCGCGACCACACCATCGCCACAGGACCTCCGACGTCGGACACTGTAGCCCCGCACCTCGTGTGCGGGGTCCGACGAATACGTCAGTACGAATCGCTATAGGCCCCATTGAATCGGGTTGTTTTCGTCTCGGTCCCATTGCGCCGGGTTCGACTCAATGTACCGCCGATTCCGATCCAAATCGCGGTCGGATCGGATGATGTGTTCGTAGTACCCCTCTTGCCACAACTTCCCGTCGAAGCTGGGCCAATCGTCGATGTGCACACCGATCTTGTAGTCGCTGGTGGACCAACCCTTGAACCGCTGAATAACCCGGCTCAAGGGAGGAAGGTTCCGCCCTTCGGGCGCTTCGACTGCGGTGCCAACCATGAGGATTCCGTGAATATGGTTCGGCATGACGACAGCAGCATCAATCGTCACATCAGGGAAGTGAAAGGGAATGAAGTGCCACCACGATTCGATGACGAGCCCCGCGTCGGACAGAACCATCACGCCATCGCGAACCTCCCCGAACAGGCATCTCCGGTGCTGAGTGCAAATGGTGATGGCATAGTTCGCTGGTGATGTGTAGTCGTGTCCACGGAGCCGCAAACGAGAGGTGACGGCGTTGCGCCGATGTCGTTGATGCACCGTGCCGCCTCCTGTTTCGCTGGCCCCCGCACACGAGGTGCGGGGCTACGGGTGGATCACTACGTCGTTACCCATTCTCATTGCGCAAGCGGGGGTCGAGGGCGTCCCGCAGACCGTCACCGAGGAGGTTGAAGCCGAGCACGGTGAGCGCGATCGCGATGCCGGGGAAGATCGCGGCCCACGGCGCGAGCTGGAGGAACCCGTACGAGCTTGACACCATCGAGCCCCACGACGGCGACGGCGGCTTGTTGCCGAGCCCGAGGAACGCCAGTGACGCCTCCGCCAGCACCGCGTACGCGAAGTTCAGCGAGGCGTGCACGATCAGCGGCGCGGTGACGTTCGGCAGCACGTGCCGCCACATCACCCTCGGTGTCGTACCGCCCACCGAGATCGCCGCCTCGACGTACGTCGTTCGCCGCACCGACAGCACCGCGCCCCGGATGACGCGCATGAAGGTCGGCGCGTTGACGATGCCGATCGCGATCATCACGTTCGCCAGCGAGTTGCCGAGCATCGCCATGATCGCGATCGCCAGCAGGATCGTCGGGAACGCATAGAGCACGTCCATCAGCAGCGAGGCGATGTTGTCGATCCAGCCGCCGAAGTAGCCGGCGATGAGTCCGATGAGCACCCCGATCACCGCCGAGATGCCGACGGCGATGACGCCGACCTGGAACGAGATCCTCGCTCCGTAGAGCAGCCGGCTGAAGATGTCCCGGCCGAACTCGTCGTTTCCAAACCAGTACTGCTCGCTCGGCCCCTGCAGTCGGTACTCGGAGAACTGCTCCGTGGGCCCGCTCGGCGCAACCAGCGGCCCGACGATCGCCACGATCGCGAAGAAGCCAACGATCACCAGGCCGATCACGGCGAGCCGTTGACGCAGAACGCCCGCCCACAGCCCCCGACCGGAGCGGCCGGTTCCTTCCTCTCGCGCGGCCCGCGATGACGCTGCCAGTGTTTTCGTGTCGCTCGCTGCCATGCTACCGGTTCCTCATCGTGAACATCATGTTCGCATCCATGGCGCTATCGGGTCCTGAGCCGCGGGTCGAGAACGGCATAAAGCACGTCCACGATGAGGCTGACCGCGACGAAGATCGTCGCCATCACCAGCACCACGCTCTGAACCACCGGATAGTCACGGTTGGAAATCGCCTCGTAGATGTACCGCCCGACACCGGGCAACCCGAAGATCTGCTCCACGATCACGGTGCCGCCGAGCAGCGCCGCGACCTGAATGCCCGCGATCGTGAGAATGGGAATCCCCGCGTTCGGCAGGATATGCCTGAGCAGCACGCGCCGCTTCGGGAGCCCCTTGGCGCGAGCGACACGCACGTACTCCTGCCCGACCACCTCGAGCACCGACGAGCGCGTAAACCGCATCAGGATCGCCATGAACGGCATCGCAAGGCTGATCGCGGGCAGGATCATCGTCTTCAGGTTCTGCAGCGGCTCCTCAGTGAACGGCGTGTATCCCACCGGTGGCAGCCACTTCAGCTTGAACGAGAAGAGCAGCACCAGCACCGTCGCGAGCAGGAAGTTCGGCACCGAGATGCCGATCATCGTGAACGCGGTCGTCATCCAGTCGAAGCGCGTATTGCGACGGAGTGCGGCGGTGACACCGAGGATCAGCGCCGGGATCGCCCCGAGGATCGCCGCCAGGATGGTCAGCTCGGCCGTCACCGGCAGGCGCAGCCCGAGCTCGGTCGTCAGCGGCCGCTTGGTCCGCAGCGACGCGCCGAGGTCGCCCTGGACCACGTGGCCCATCCACTTGAGGTACTGGACCGGCAGCGGCTGGTCGAGCCCATACGAGTGGCGAATGTTCTCGATCTGCTCCGGTGTGGCGCGCTGGTCGAACCCAATCAGCACGCGGACCGGATCCCCGGGGATCGACCGCACAATGACGAATGTCACCAGCGAGACGCCGAGCAGGATCGGGATCATCAGCAGAACCCGATTGATGATGAACTTCAGCATGCGATCGCGTGTTCTCCCTGGTGCCTGATACCTGTTGTGGCATTCGTCCTGAATGCCATGTCATTTCGACCGAAGCGGCGATAGCCGCGAAGTGGAGAAATCGCGTCGTTGCGGGCAGCTTCGTGATTACTCCACGCGCGCCTGCGGCGCCTGGTCGAAATGACACGCTGGTTTCACGAGAAAGCCGGAGCGGTGCCGACGCTGCCCGAGCGTTGACGCCTACTCCTCGAGCCACGACTCCCGCAGCGCGTACATGCTCCCCGAGAGGTAGTGCGTGAACCCGCGCAGACGCTCGGTCGCACCCTCGTACGTCGTGGAGGTGTACAGGTTGATCCACGGCGCGTCGTCGATGATGAGCTGCTGGATCTCCTGATAGATTTCGGCGCGGGCATCGCGGTCCCGGGTCTCCAGCCCCTCGACGATCAGGCTGTCCATCTCCGGGTTCGCGTAGCCGCTCGTGTTGTTCGGTTCATCCGACGTGAAGTTCTGCTGGATGAAGTCGTTCGGGTCGATGTAGCCGGACGCGCCCATCACGGCGATATCGAAGTCATACGCGTAAAAGCGCTGGATGTAGGTCGCGTTCTCCTCCGACTCGATCTCGCTCTGGATGCCCATCGTCCGCAGCTGCTCCTGCACCACCACCGAGGTGGCGGAGAGGAAGTCGTACTGCGCCCAGGTGAGCAGGCCCGGTGCGAATTCCGCCGGCAGCCCGAGGTCGGTCAGCTCGGCTTTGGCCGCCTCGGGATCGCCCTCTGGCACCTCACCGTGATACCCGAACCAGAATGTCTCCGGGTACATGCCGGCGAGCGGCTCGCCGTACCCGAACACCGCCGCGTCGATGATCGGCTGGCGCTGGATGCCGCTCGCGATCGCGCGCCGCACCTCCGGCCGGTCGAACGGCTCCCGGCGGGTGTTGAACACCAGCCACCGCAGGTTCGTCGCCTGCCCGCCGATCATCTGCACGCCGTCCGTGCCCTCGAGAATCGCGATGTCCTTGTGCGGCACCTGCTCGATGAGATCCACGGCCCCCTGCACCAGCGATGTGGTCCGGGCGGTGTCGTCCGGGATGATCTGCAGCTCGACGCCGTCGACGTACGGCTTGTCGCCGTCCCAGTAATCGTCGTTGCGCTCCAGCGTGACCGTGCTGTTCGGCACGTATTCGACAAAGCGGAACGGGCCGGTGCCGACCATCTGCCGGCTCAGCCCGCCGTCGGCCTCAACCGCCTCCTTCGGCACGATCACCAGGCCACGACGCCCCACCGAGGCGAGGAACGAGGCGTCCGGTGCGTCGAGCGTGAACACCACGGTACGGTCGTCGGGCGCCTCGACGCCCTCGATGCGTTCCGTGTACGGCGACCACGGCGATGCGACGTCCGGATCCATGATCCGCTGGAAGGTGAACACGACATCGTCTGCCACCAGCTCGCGACCGTTGTGGAAACGCACCCCGTCCCGCAGACGGAACGTGTACGTCAGGCCGTCTTCGCTCGTCTCCCACGTTTCCGCGAGCGCCGGTTGCGGCAGAAGGTCCGGCCCCTCATGAACCAGCCCCTCGTAGACGAGATCGACGACCGTTTCGGTTGCGGCGAGGTTGGAGAGCGCGGGATCGAGCTCGGTCGGATCGCCCTGGACGCCGACGCGGATCACCCCACCCGGAACGGGTGTGGCCTGCCGGGCCACGATGTGGGCGGCTGGTCCCAGTGCCGCACCAAGCGCGAGCGCGGCGCTACCCGCGGTGATCCCGCGACGCGTGAGGCGATGCTCGGTGAATCGAGGTCGGCGGGTGGCGGTCATGATGGGCTCCGGGTGCGGTCGCCGGGATGCGTCCCGGCCATGGTGTGCGAAGAGAATCAGGGTCGGGACGAGATGTCGCCGACCCTGATCCATCATCCGACAGTGGGAACGCGCGTGCAAACGCTACTGTGGCTCGATCCACACGCTGCGGATTGATCGGTTCGAGCCCGTCGGGATGTGGACGTAGCCCTTGACGAAGGTCTTCATCGCCTCGTACTGCTCGGCGATGAAGAGGTTGATCCACGGCAGGTCCTCGAGCAGGATCCGCTGGATCTCGCCGTAAATCTCGGCGCGTGCGTCCTGATCAGTCGTCGCGATGCCGTCGGCGATCAGCTTGTCGACGTCCGGGTTGCTGTAGCCGCCTCCGTTGTTCGACTCACCGGTGCCGAAGTTGGACTGGATCACGTCGTTCGGGTCCACGTAGGCGCTGGTACCGGTGACCGAGAGATCGTAGTTGCCACTGAAGTAGTTCTCCAGCAGCACCGCGTTCTCCTGGAAGGTCGACCTCGGCTTCGATGCCGATCTGGCGCAGCTGCTCCTGGATCACGATCGCCGCGTTCGAGAGGAACGGGTACTGCGCCCATGACTGGATCTTGCAGGAGAAGCCATCGGCGAGCCCGGCCTGCTCCAGCAGCGCCTTCGCTCCCTCGATGTCAACCGCCGGGATTTCCGACTCGATGCCGGCCCAGTAGCTGGCAGGGAAGACCACGTTGGTCGGCGTGCCGTAGCCGAACACGGCGGCGTCGATGATCGGTCCGCGGTCGATCGCCATCGCCATCGCCTGCCGGACCTCGAGCTTGTCGAACGGCTCGCGGGCAACGTTGATGCCCATGTACCGGATGTTGGTGTTCTCGTTGCCCGTGACCGCAATCGTGTCGTCGTCCTCGAAGATCGGCAGGTCCTGCACCGGCGCGTACTCGATGAGGTCGACCGTGCCCTGCACCAGCGCCGTCGTGCGCGCGGTGTTGTCCGGGATCACCTGGATGGTCAGCGCGTCAAGGTATGGGCGTGGGCTGTCCCAGTAATCGGCGAACCGCTCGAGCTTGACCTCGGTGTTCGGCACATACTCCACGAACGTGAAGGGTCCGGTGCCGACCATGACCTGCATCAGGTCGCCGTTCGCCTCGACCTCTTCCTTCGGCACGATCGCGATGGAGGATCCCATCAGCTTGGCGAGGAACGAAGAGTCCGCGCTCTTGAGGGTGATCACCGCGGTGTAGTCATCTGTCGCCTCGATCGTGTCGACCGAGGCCAGATCTGAAACAGATGGAGACGCCGTTTCCGGATCGAGGACCCGCTCCAGGCTGTACTTCACATCATCCGCAACGAACTCGCGCCCGTTGTGGAACTTCACGCCCTGGCGCAGGTTGAAGGTGTAGGTGACGCCGTCGTCGGAGATGTCCCAGCTCTCGGCAAGCGCGGGGACCGGCGCGAGCGTCTCGTCTGTTGTGACGAGGTTCTCGTAGACGTGCTCGATCACGTGCCACGCGGCCGTGAGCGAGGTCTTGTGCGGATCGAGCTCCGCCGGGTCGGCCTGCACGCCGAGGTGCAGCTCTCCGCCTGTGACCGGCTCAGGCGTCGCGTCCTGGCGGGCCGCCGCCGAGGCGCCGATGCCGCCCGTCATGCTGTGCAGCGCCACCATCGCGGGCAGCGAGAGACCGAGCGCGCCACCGCGAAGGATGGCTTCGCGCCGGGTCAGCCGGCCGCGCCGAACGGCATCGTGGAGCGCGCCGATGCGCCGAACTTCGGAACTGTTGGTACGAACCTTGGACATGAGCTCGCCTCCAGAGGCTGAAACACGGGCACCGGGACCTTCCCGCCGCCCTTCATCACAATGTCATCTGCTCAGGGTGCACCTGGCGCACCGACGGTCGCGCATCACATCGCTTGTCGGCACACCGCACCGTTGAGGTCATCACTGGTCCCAAACGTTCCAAAGTATACGGGCCATCCCGCGGCTACACGAGGGGTAAGGCTGGGGATGGGCATCCTTTTGTGTCAGCCTGCCGCTTCAGCGCCCTTGCTGATCTCCGGCAGCGACTGAGCCACCAGCACCCCGACCACGCCGAGCAGCGCCAGGAAGGCGAGCGCCGCGCCGGTGCCGAGCTGCGCGAGACCACTGCTGACTGCGCCGGCAACGAGCAGGAGAATCCCCATGGCGGTGTTGGATACCGCCACGTACTCCGTCCGCTGGTCTCCACTCGCCATGTCGACCACATACGTCTTGCGACCGACGCGGACGCCGGTATGGACAAGTGTGAGAAGGAAATAGCTCGAGACGAACAACCAGAGGAGGTCGTCGGCCGGCAGGATCGCCGACAGCGCCAGCTGCGCGAAGATTACGGCGGAAGCCAGCGCCGCTCCCCACACCATCAGGCGACGGCTGGAGCGGTCGGCAATCGGCCCCGCGATGCGGCCGCCGATGATCCCGGCCACGCCCGAGGCCACGACGAACGGCCCGAGCCGGCTGAGGGCACTGCCACCCTGATCTGCCGCGAGACTGACGATGAACGGGGGGCTCAGCGCGGAGACGAGCAGAAGCGCGCGTACCGTCACGAATTTCCGAAAGGGCGCGTCGTTCCACAAAAGATCCCGCGCCCGGACGACCCAGCCGTCCTGGTCGCCCGACGCATCGGTGTCGCCCTCCGGCTCGCGGATCGTCGCGTACACGGCGAGCGCGCCTACCCACAACACCGCAGCGACAGCGATCAGTGTCGCCAGCACCCCAGCGTTCACCTCATCGCCGCCGAGCAGGCGAATACCCAGCCCGACGACGACCGCCACGCCACCGGACACGGCTGCAGCAAGCCCGGTGATCTGGCCACGCTGTCCCTTGGGCACGGTCCGGCCCAGCACATCCTTCGACGCGATCGAGGTGAGCGCCCGCGACAGCGCAAACACCGCCAGCGCGGCCACGATGGCGAGCCCGGCGGCGCTTCCGGACATCGTGGCTGCCACCAGTGCCATGGTTGCCGTCGCGATCGCCTGTCCGGCGGCACCCGCCACCCAGACCCACTTGCGCTGTCGCTGCCGCCGCACCCATGGTGTCATCGCGGCCTGTGGCAGCATCGATCCTGATTCCCGCACCGGCACCAGCAGCGCGATGATCCATGACGGTGACCCGAGTGCCGACAGCAGCCACGGCAGCACGGTCGAGGCCTTCACGATCTGGTCGCCGGCGTTCTGCAGCGCCTGCGCCCCGATGATCCTCGCGCGGTTCCACCGCAGATCCTCCCGCCCGGTCTCATCGGCAGCGTCGCGGGCAGTGCCGGTTGCCCCCGCTCGCGCCCCAGCCGGTGCCGTCCTCGTGCCGTTCGCCATGCGCTGTCCCATCGTCAGTCGCGGGGTCACCGTTGCAGACTCCCGCCAGAGTGGTCTCGGCGCAATGGTACCGCCGCTTTGCTCTCCCCACCCGAAGCGACCATGCCGGCCCTGCCCCGTCGCCGGACCGAGCGCCGGATCGCCCCACTACCTGCCGTAGCGCTACGCCGCAGCGATACATCCATCTTCGCGCCGCTTGATGTATGACAGGCCATCCTATACGCTGCAGACATGCCGGGAGGTGCGACAGCATCGTCCCTCTCAGCGCATGGGTAGAGCATCGAAACGGCGCCGTCATTTCGGACGAGGACCAGGCAGGGATGGGGCCCTGCGGGCACCACCGACCGGGACGCGCTCCCGACGCGGCTCGGGCATTTGGCGTCGCAGGCGCTTCGAGGGAGATACCCGCAGTTCCCCGCATGGGCTTGCGCGCATTCATCCATGGTCATGTGACCCGCCAGCGTATGTTGCATCCCGCAGTTCGGGTCGGCTCACAGCTGATGCGGGTGCACTCCACTTGCTGGGTAGCCCGTACAAGTATTTACGTCACGGATATGGATTAAACTAGCGGATCATTCGTCTACTCGCACCTGCGACGGGTCAGCCTCGGATCACCCGTCACCGTGCCGGACACGGTCTTGCGGGAACGAGAGCCATGCGCAGGGTTCACGCTGGCGTTGACGCGGAGGCGACCATGACCGAAAGCGGTCAGCACAATCCGCCACCACCCATCCGGGCATACCTGCTCGGAAAGGTTCGGGTCCGCGTCGGCGAGCGCGTGATCAGCGATGAGACATGGTCGCTGCGCAGCGCTCGATCTCTCCTGCTGCTCCTCCTCATTACCCGTGGTCACGCCATGCCGAAGGAGCGCGTGCTCGACATCCTCTGGCCCGAAGCCGAGCCGGATGTCCGCAAGAACGCTCTCTACAAGGCGCTCCACCACCTGCGTCGCGTGCTCCAGCCCGATCTCGCGAGCGGCCGGGAATCCGCATACATCGAGACGCGCGGCGGCATGATCGGCATCGCGCCATCGGTCGACGTCTGGGTCGACGCCGACGCGTGCGAGCAGGCGCTCAGGCAGGCCGCGCCGGCGGCCGGTAACGACCGCCGCAGGCTGCTGCGGGAGGCAGTGAACCTGTATGGCGGCGAGCTGCTGCCTACGGATATCTACGAGGACTGGCCCATCGTCCGCCGCGAGGCATTGCAGTATGCCTGGGAGGGCGCCGTGCTGGAGCTCGCCGGGCTCGACCTCGACGCCGGTGAGCCACAGGCGAGCGTACCGTCCCTGGAGCTTCTGCTCGCCATCGACGCGACCGTGGAGACCGCGCACCGGGCGCTAATGCGGGGCTACATGGCCGCCGGCCAGCGCGACCGGGCCCTCCGGCAGTACGCTCGCTGTGTCGCGGCGCTCCAGAGCGAGCTGGGCGTCACGCCGGACGCCACCACGCAGGCGCTCCACGACGCGATCCAGGCCACGGAACCCGAGCCAGCCCTGCGCCCGAGCATAGAGACTGGTCCGTTCAACAACCTGCCGACACCGCCAACGACGATCGTCGGGCGCGAGCGCGAGGTCGAGGTGCTCGAAGGCACGCTCTGGCGGCAGGACGTGCGTCTGGTCACCCTCACCGGCCCGGGCGGTGTTGGCAAGACGCGACTCGCGCTCGAGGTGGCGTCCCGGCTGGTCGAGGACTTCGCAGACGGCGTCGCCTTCGTACCGCTGGCAGCGGTGCATGACCCGACGCTCGTGCTCCAGGCGATAACGAGCGTGCTGGAGCTGAGCGAGGAGCCGAACGTCTCCCTCGCCGCCACGCTCACGTCATACCTCCGCAAGCGCGAGATGCTGCTTGTGCTCGACAACTTCGAGCAGGTGCTCGAGGCCGCCACCGACATCGGCGACCTCCTTTCCGGCTGCGCCTCGCTCACCGTGCTTGTCACCAGTCGGGAGCGCCTCCAGCTCCGCGCTGAGCATCTTCACGAGGTACCGACGCTGGCGCTCCCTCGTCCGGAGCGTCTCCCCTCGCCGGCGATGCTGGCTCGCTATGGCTCGATTGCCCTGTTCTCGCAACACATGCAGCGCATCGATCCCGACTTCCAGGTCACGGCGGCAAACAGCGAGGTGGTGAGCGCCATCTGCGGGCACCTCGAGGGACTCCCGCTCGCCATCGAGCTGGCAACCGCCCGGGCGCGATTCTTTTCGCTCGACACGCTGCTCAACCGCCTCGCCCGCCGGCTGGACATCGAGGACGGTCCCCGCGACCTGCCCGCACGACAACGGACCCTCCGCGCCACCTTCTCGTGGAGTCACGATCTGCTCACGCCGGAGGAGCAGGCGGTCTTCCGCCGGCTCGGCGCGGCGGTTGGCGGGTACGCGCTCGACGCTGCGGAGTCGGTCTGCGGCGTCGACGGCGCCGTGTACGGCATGCTCCAGTCGCTTGCCGAAAAGCATCTGATCCGATGGGACGAGAGCGACCGCGGTCCCCGCATCACCATGCTGGAAACCATCCGCGAGTTCGCGATGGAGCGTCTCGCCGAGAGCGGCGAGGAGGCCGAGATTCGTCACCGCCACGCGGAGCACTTCCTGAGCGTGGTGATGGAATCGGAGCGACACCTGGTCGGCGCCGAGCAGATGGACTGGCTGGAGCGTCTCGCCCTCGAGCAGGGGAACATCCGGGCAGCGCTGGACTCGGCGCTTGCCCAGCCGAGTGACGCGAGCGAGCTGGCGGTGCGAGCAGTCGTGGTGCTCAGACGATATTGGCTCCGAAGACGCTCCCTTGCCGAGGGCACGGGCTGGCTGGATCGCGCGCTTGGCCAGCCGCACCTCAACATGCAGCTGCGGGTGCGCGTGCTGGTCTCGCTGGCACGCCTGCTTGAAGCCCAGAGCGACTACGCGCGGGCGGAGGCACTGCTCGAAGAGGCGCTTCCGCTCGGACGGCGAATTGGCGACCACTTGAGCGAAGCGGAGGCGCTGAGCTGCCTGGGCGACATCGCCGAAGATCGGGGCGACCTGCGAGGGGCGGCGGAACTTCATGAGCGGGCGCTCGCGGTGTACCGAGGGAACGGCCTGCGCCGCGAGAGCGCGGGATCGCTCAACAACCTCGCCACCGTGGCTTACTACCAGGGTGACTACGACAGAGCGACTCTGCTTTGGGAACAGGCTGTCGCGATCTTCCGAGAGTTGGGTGACCACTGGGCCGCAGGCGTGCTGCTGGGCAACCTCGGCGTCGTGGCGATGGCAGTCGGCGATTTCGACCGCGCGGTAGCGTTGTACGAAGAGAACCTCTCGATTGCGCGGCTGCTCAAGGATCCGGCAGCCACGGGGCGCGAGCTCTGCAACCTGGCCGAGGCGATGCAGCTCCGGGGAGACGGCGACCAGAATGCGCTGCTCGAGGAGGCGCTCCTCCTCCATCGGGAGACGAACGACAGGCAGTGCGAGATTTCAACGCTGACACTCATCGCCAACAGCGCCATGGAGCGCGGCGACATTCGCCACGCCGCGGAACTGTTTGCCGAGAGCCTCTCCTTGAGCCAGGCGATCGGGGACCGCACCATCATCGCCAGCAGTTCCCTGCTCGAGCGGATCGCCGCGCTCGCGGTCGCCTCCGCTCAGCCCGGGCATGCCGCGCGTCTGCTCAGTGCCAGCGACTCGCTCCGCGAGCAGCGCGGAACACCACTCCTGCCATACCATCGTCCGATCCGGGAGCGGTGTCTCCAGCAGGTATCGAGTAGACTTTCTTCTACGGTTCTCAGCACCACGATGGCGGAAGGCCGCGCGCTCCCGCTGGCCGACGCCATCCACCATGCCCTCGCCATCTGTGAGCGTGCACAAACCGACATTGGCCTACCCACCACGGCGATTCGCGATCGCGACATCCTGCTGGCCACGTCACGTCACCACACCTCTCCCTGACCCACGGAAGAAATCTGGAAGATTCGTTCTGTAGGATCGCATTGTGGTTGACGCGGGACCTGCCGCCCGCGAACCACCATCGCGATGATGAGGAACGTACACGTGACCAGGGGGGTACCAAATGCGACATATCAACCAGTTCATTGCTCGACTCTCGGTTATGGGCATCGCCACGCTGATGGCACTGGCCGCCAACGCCGCGTATGCACATGAAGTTGCCGCTGCAGTGATTGGTAAGGTCGATTAGTCCCTACCAGGAAACGCGTGGTTCCCAAGGATCATCGCGAAGCACCACAGCCGGGAGCTGAGCATGTGACCAGCTCGCCCTGGCGATGGCGTGGACACAGCGGCCGCGTGACGAACGGGCTCGGAACGGAATTGCTCCTCCGACGAGACAAGGTTCGAACATCGTCTGTCCACATCGCCATTCAGGCCGCTCGACGAAGGCAAGCGACGGGCACGAGGTATGTCCTGGACGGCGCGCAGCTCCAGCGCGTCGCGACCGATCCGCAGGGAACTGCATGGTCGGTCCAGGAACCTCGCCAGGCAGATACTCTCTGCCGCCCCGCTCCGCAATCGTCGCTGACGGTGCAGCAGGATGCACCACGAGAGAAACGAACGAGTCGGCTCTGAGCTCATGCTCGACACATGGAAATCGACTTGCACCACAGGACGATCCCGAGGACCGGGCATGAAAGGATGTGCATGATGGTTGCGAACTACACAGAGCATACGACGCCACGCTTTGAGTACAATGGTTCGGCCGAGAGGCAATCACGGTCGCGCCAGTACGACTCGTTCATTGTCCGCTTGTGGCAGGACGAAGACTCCGACTCCATGCTCCGGGTCGAGCTTCAGCACGTCCAGGCCGGGCTCTCGATCGAAGCCGTGCAGGTCCCGCTGGACTGGATCGTTCCCGAGATTCTGGGCTGTCTACAGTCCCAGACGAGCGAGAAGATCGACGCACCAATCAGCGACGATATGCGCTGAGTCGAGCTCGCACGACACGGAGATCCGTCCGGATCAGGACCACATGATGGACACGGCGCAGATCGGCATACCGCTACCTGGAGCTCGAAAACCAACCTCGGCTGAGATCGACCGAGCCGCTGTCCGCAAGGACGGCATCGGTCGTGCGTCGCCGCAAGGAGCCATGCAGCGGCAAGGGCCCATTTATCCCGGAGCAGGCTGCTGACACCATGTGATACCCCTCTCCGCAGCCGGTGCGGGAGGGACGACCGAAGGGAAACAGATCGTGTCCACATACGCCATTCGCAGGCGGGGCCTGCAGGCCGAGATTCAGGACATCGTCAAGCGATACATCATCGATCACCGCTTCAAGCCTGGCGACGCGCTGCCCGGTGAGGGCGAGCTTGCCAAGCAGATGGGGATCAGCCGCCCGTCTCTTCGCGAGGCGATGAAGGTGCTGCAGACCATCGGCGTGATTGAGACTCGGCACGGGTCGGGGACCTATGTCGGATCGCTGTCATTGAAGCCCCTCGCGGACGGCATGGCCTTTCAGATCCTGATCGCGGCACAACACAGCTCGACGGCGCCACAGGATCTTCTGGATCTCGTCGATCTCCGCCAGGCGTTCGAGATGAGCGAGATGCGCAAGGCTGTCGGCAGGCATACCGACGAGCAGATCACCCGCATGCAATCGATCGTCAACGAGATGCGGTTGATGGACCCGGAGTCTGCGCGCTTCGGCGAGCGAGACCTTGCACTCCACCTGGCCTTCTATCAGCCGCTCAGCAGCCGTGTCTTCGGCGAGTTCATGCGGGTCTTCTGGAAGATCAGCAACCTGGCCATCCAGCCGTACGCGCCAGCCTCGAAGGACGTCATCGTCGATGAGCACGAGCGGATCGTAGACGCGATCGCGGCCAGGGACACCGAGGCAGCAGTCGCCGCGGTGCGTGACCACATCTGCCATCTCACGGAGACGATCCGGACGTCCTATGACCCGGAAAGCCTGCACGTCGAGGCGCTTCGCTCGCTTGGCGGAGAGGACGACGGCATCTAGCCCGGCTCCGTTTCGAACCATTCCAGGGGATGCCGTTGCCCGGCAGGTGCGCAACCGGGCAACGGCATCGCTGTGCCTCAGGGCAGGTGCTAAACCTCCGGGGCGCCATGAGGATTGACGTCTCCAGCCTGGATGCGACACTGGGCGGACCAGCGCGAACATCGCTTCGGTCTCCCGGCCACACGGCACCGACCATGAAAGGCCAGTCCATGTCGCTTTCGCCCGCCTCACTCCACGGGGTGATCCCTCCCATCAGCACCCCGCTCGCCCCGGACCGCACGCTCGACACCGGCAGTTTCCGGCGGCTCATTGAGCACCAGATCGACGCCGGCATCCATGGGCTCTTCGTGCTCGGCTCGACCAGCGAGGCGCCCCTCCTCACCAACGCGACCCAGGACGATGTCATCGCCACCGCAGTCGACCAGGTCGCCGGTCGGGTGCCTGTCCTCGCCGGCTGCATCGACTTCACCACCGCGCGCGTGATCGAGCGCGGCTGCCGCGCCCGGGAGCTTGGCGCAGACGGCATGGTTGCCTGTCCGCCGTTCTACATCACCCCGTCGCCGGACGAAATCGTGCGGCACTACCAGATGATCCGCGAGCGGGTTGGCCTGCCGATCCTCGCCTACGACATCCCCTCGGCGACGCATGTGAAGCTGACCAGACAGGTGCTCCACGAGCTCGCCTCGTCCGGCACGATCGTGGCCCTGAAGGACAGCAGCGGTCAGGATGCGAACTTCCGCCGCGTCGTGCTCGACAACGCGGGCAACCAGGAGTTCCGCATCTTCACCGGCTCCGAGCTGACCGCCGACAGCGCCGTGTACGTTGGCGCGCATGGCATCGTGCCGGGTCTGGCCAACGTGGACACGGCTGGCTTCGTGCGGCTCTACGACCACTGCGTCGCCGGCGCGTGGGATGCCGCGCGCGCCGAGCAGGAACGGCTGATCCGGCTGTTCGCGATCGTCGAGGCGCCACCGCATGCCGCCTACGGCTCCTCGGCCGCGGCGCACGGCGCCTTCAAGGCCGCGATGTGGCTGCAGGGTTTGATCGATCACCCGGACGCAGCCCACCCGCACACGCCGCTGACTGCTGAACACCACCGCCGCATCGCGGCGATCCTGCGTGAGAACGGCCTCACCGTCACCAGGGAGACGTAGCCCGACGGACCGGTTTGTGCGACCATGCTGTGCAGCAGGCGCGGTATCGCTATAGACGACGCTGCGGAGGCATGGACAGCACAAGGAGGAGCCCTGATGGAACTATCCGGCGAGCATACATTCGACGCGCCGCGCGAGCGCGTCTATGCATTCCTGCTCGATCCCGACACGCTGCAGGCGTGCCTGCCGGGCTGCGAGAAACTCGAGCAGATCGGTGAGGACGAGTACGCCGCGACGATGAAGATCGGCATCGGCATGATCCGCGGTACCTTCACCGGCAAGGTCAAGATCAGCGACAAGCAGGAGAACAGCGGCTACAAGATGCTGGTCGAGGGCAAGGGGCCACAGGGCCAGGTGTCCGGCGACGGCACGCTTGAGCTGCAGGACCAGGACGGCGGCACGCTCGTGAAGTGGTCCGGCGACGCCAACGTGCGCGGCACGCTGGCACGCATCGGCAGCCGTGTGATCAAACCGGCGGCATCGACCATCGTCGGCCAGTTCTTCAACTGCCTCGAATCCAAGGCGACAGCTGGCTCCGCCGCGCAAGGCTAGCTAGCACCGCCACCACCTCACCGAAGGAGACTCTCACGTGTCACCCTCGACGATCTCCGTGTCCACCATGGTCAACGGGAAACAACACACCATCGATGTGGAGCCACGCACGCTGTTGCTGCACATGATTCGCGAACCACTCGGACTCACGGGCACCCACACCGGTTGCGAGACCGGCCAGTGTGGCGCGTGTACCGTCCTGCTCGACGGCCAGGCGGTCAAGAGCTGCATGGTGCTGGCGGCGCAGACCGAGGGCCACGAGGTCACCACCATCGAGGGCCTTGCCGACTCGGCGGATACGCTGCACCCGCTGCAGACCGTCTTCTGGGAAGAGCACGGCCTCCAGTGCGGCTACTGCACGCCAGGCGTGATTCTCTCGACGCTCGCTCTGCTGCGGGAAAACCCGCACCCGGACGACGCCGAGATCCGGCACGCGCTGGAAGGCAATATCTGCCGCTGCACCGGCTATCACAACATCGTCAAGGCGGTCCAGGCCGCTTCCGAGCGGCTCACGCCCGAGGATTTGGCGCGGGACCGCGCCACGGTGGAGGTCTGATCGATGTATCCTGCTCCATTCGAGTACCACCGCGCCGGCTCCGTCAGCGAGGCGCTATCCCTGCTCAAGCAGCACGCGGACACCGGCAAGCTCATCGCTGGCGGCCACAGCCTGCTACCCATCATGAAGCTCCGCCTCGCGCAGCCGGAGCACGTCATCGACATCTCCGGCATCGATGAGCTGCGGTCGATCTCCTTCGACGGCGACACTGTCAGCATCGGCGCGCTGGTCACGCATCACGAGCTTGCCGCCAACGAGCGGCTCGCCGAGACGCTGCCGCTGATGCATGAGATGGCCAACGTCGTGGGCGACCGGCAGGTGCGGAACCTCGGCACCATCGGCGGCTCGCTGGCCCACGCTGACCCCGCCGCGGACTACCCTGCTGGCATGCTCGCGCTCGACGCCACGGTGCTGGCGACGGGACCGAACGGCGACCGCGAGATCCCGATCGGCGAGTTCTTCCAGGGCTTCCTGACGACCGCCCTCGCCCCGGACGAGCTTCTCACCGCCGTGCGCGTGCCGGTGGTGGCGGGCGCATCAAGCGCCTACGAAAAGCTGCCGAACCCGGCCTCCGGGTACGCGACCGTCGGCGTCGCCGTGGTCCTCACGAAGGGTGACGGCGGCGCGATCTCCGACATCCGGATCGGGATCACCGGCGCCAGCGATGTCGCATGGCGCGCAACCGGCGTCGAAGACGCGCTCAAGGGCGCCGCACCAGACGAAGCAGCGATCAAGGCGGCTGCCGCGCACGCCACCGATGGCGTCGAGATGCTCGAGGACAAGCACGGCCCGGCGGACTACCGGGCGCGTGTCACGCGGAACCTCACCCGCCGTGCCATCCAGCGCGCCCTCGCCTGAAGCTACGGAACACCGAACCGTTGAACGGATGCGGCCCGCGTGCGATTTGCACGCGGGCCGCAGTGTTTGGTGACCGATTCCGGATCACGGCTGCGGAAACGGGATCACCGGGAACCGCCCTACGCCTCCGGGGCGTCAGCCTTCTCCGGGTCCTCCATGTTTGCGTGGACCAGCATCGCGGTGGCGAACTCCTTCCGGCGAAAGAACAGCCGGATTTCCTTCCACAGCTCAGGCTCATTGCGGCCAAGCTCCAGCAACCTCGGCGAGAACTGGATGTCCCCCTGCGCCCGCAGCTCGGTCATGAACTCGGTCGAGAGCAGCTCCGCGAGGTAGACCGGCCCGATGTCGGAGAATTTCTCCCGGTAATACGCGATCAGCTTGATCACATCCTCGGTGTCCAGCGGCCGACCGTCGTCGCCCCCGAACGCGCCGCGCCAGTCGACACAATTGAGGAACTCGTCGAGGATCGAGATCCGCTCGCCCGTCCGCACCCGATCCAGCAGCGTGTCCACCCGCGTCCGGTCGATCGGCAGCTCGTGCGGCGTCTCCGGGAAGACGCGGCCCGGACGAACGCCCTCAACCGCGTCGCGAAATCCGTTGTCGCTCATGCCCTGCCCCCTGGTTCCTGTCAGTCGTACCGGCGAGATCGTCGTCCCGCACCCTCATGTGCAAGACCGTACCATGCCCCCGAACACGGTCGGCGGCTCTGGTACCATACCCACTGGTGCCCGGCCCGCAATCCTCGAAACGGCCGGGCGCCATCGCGCGTCACACATGGTAGCGAACACACCTGCGCGCACCCTCCATCACGTACATCCCGCCATCACATCCCCGGAGGAAGCATGGCAAACGGACGCATCAGCCGATCCAACCAGCGCAACGCCGCCGCGCGACGGCGCCTTGCGCGCCATGGCAACAGCCGCCGCAGCACGCACCGCAAGCTCCCGCCCAACCTCCTGCGGCACAGCAGCGGCCGCGAAAAGAAGTCCGGCATCTTCACCATCCCACGGGTCGCCATCGCATTGGGCGCCCTCGGCATCTTCTTCGCCACCGTATTCGTCATCGTGACCGTCATCACCTCGGTCATCGGCGTCACCGGCACGCTGGCGGCGTACCGGGATGTCAACGGCGAGCTGCCCAACGCCGCCGACATCGCCGTGGACACCTTCCAGACCACAAAAATTCTCGACCGCGACGGCGAGCTGCTGCAGGAGGTCGATAACCCGGATTACGGCTGGCGCACCTTCGTGCCGCTGGACCAGATCTCCCCGCATCTCGTCGACGCAACCGTCGCCGCCGAGGACTCCACCTTCTGGTCCAACCACGGCGTCGAGCCGATCGGCATCGCGCGCGCAGCGTTCATCAATGCGAGCGGTACCGGCTCGTCGGGCGCCTCGACGATCACGCAGCAGCTGGTGCGCTCGATCTACCCTGACAAGATCGGCTTCGAGGTCAGCTACACCCGCAAGTTCCGGGAGGCGCTCGCCGCGGTCGCACTCGCCCAGAAGTACTCCAAGACCGACATCCTCACGATGTACGTGAACCAGATCTACTACGGCAGCCGCTCCTACGGCATCGAGGCGGCGTCGCAGACGTTCTTCAACAAGCACGCCTCCGACCTGACTCTCGCCGAGGCGTCGCTGCTCGCGGGGCTACCGCAGGCACCGAGCTACTACGATCCATCCGTGCCCGAAAACTTCCCGATCGCCAAGCGACGGCAGCAGTACGTGCTCGACCAGATGGTCAAGTACCGCTACATCACCCGCGAGGAGGCGAAAGCCGCCTTCGACGAGCCGCTGGATATCGTCGACAGCCGCAGCGGCGCCGTGCAGAACGCACCGCATTTCACCGAGTACGTGCGCAACTACATCGTCGAGCACTACGGTGTCGACGCGCTCTACGGTGGTCTGGAGATCACCACGTCGATCGATCTCGACCTGCAACAGCAGGCGGAGCAGATGGTCGCGCAGGGCGTGCGTGACATGGAGCAGTACCAGCGCAACAACGGCGCGATGGTGGTGATGGTCCCCTGGAGCGGGGAGGTGCTGGCCATGGTCGGGTCCGCCGACTTCAACAGCGCCCTCATCGGCGGACAGGTGAACTACGCCACGAGCCCAATCCAGCCTGGCTCCTCGATCAAGCCGATCGTCTATTCAGCGGCGTTCGAGGAAGGGTGGAACCCGGCAACCATCGTGATGGACATCCCCACGACGTGGGACTCGCCCGGGCAGCCGGAACCGTACAAGCCACAGAACTACACCAAGCAGTTCTACGGCGCGGTCACGGTCCGTACCGCCCTCGCCAACTCGCTCAATATCCCCGCGGTCAAGGCGACGGAGTACGCCGGCGTAACCGGGGTGATGGACGTCGCTGACCGCATGGGCTACGACAAGAGCCTCGCGAACGACTCGAGCTTCTACGGTCTCGCCCTCGGTCTCGGCTCCGGCGAGGTAGAGCTGCTCGAGCACACCAATGCCTACGCGACGCTCGCCAACAACGGCACGCATGTGCCGGTGAATCCGATCCTGAAGATCACCGACAGTCAGGGCAACGTGCTGTTCGACCTCAACAAGGACCAGGTCGACAAGGAGAGCGAGCAGGCGATCGACCCCGGTCACGCCTACCAGGTGACATCCATCCTGACTGACGCCAAGGCGCGCGAGATGGTCTTCACCAGCGACAACCTCTTCACCAACACCCAGGATCAGCTCGGGCGCCCCACGGCGGCAAAGTCGGGAACCACCGAGAACTGGCGCGATCTCTGGACGATGGGCTACACCACCGACGTGGTCGTCGGTGTGTGGGTTGGCCGAAGCGGCGACACCAACCCGGACGAGACCCTGCCCGAGATCGACGGTATCCAGGCCGCCGGACCGATCTGGCAGGACATGATGAACCTGATCCATGATCAGCCCGAGTTCTCCAACCTGCTGGTCGGGCCGGACGGCCAGCCGATGCCCGAGGAGTTCCCGGTGCCCGACGATATCCACAAGGCCGAGGTCTGCGCCGCGACCGGCAACGGACCAACATCCGGAAAGACCCGGGAAGACTGGCTGGTGCGCGGCGAGGAGCCAGACAACGCCTGCGGCAAGCTCACCGACTACCAGCGCGAGCAGTACAACGATGCCCTCGACGCGGTCAAGAAGGGCAACGTCAGCTGGGCCAGCGGCGCGGTGAGCAGCATTCGCACCTACCAGGACGCGGTCACCAGCGGCGGAGGGTCGAGCTCGTCATCGTCGAGCTCGGACTCATCGAGCAGCAGTAGCGATGGGGAGCAGATCATCGAGCCTATCGGCGGGGACTAGCGGGGCTTGCAGGGAGTGCGACGCGCCCCTGCGAATTCTCGCACCTCGCTGTAGCTCCTTCGCCGAGTGTCCCGATGCGAGAACACGCCATGCTGGAGTATACTCCAGCATGGCGTGTTCTCGCATCGGATGGTGCGGAGCGGCTGGAGCGAATCGCAGAGCGTTTGACGCGTAGGGGCGGCCCGCACCTGTCCTGAGCAGGCGGCGTACCCGCCGTCGTCGAAGGATGGCCGCCCCGCGGTCGCGAAGCGGCCGAAATCGATTGGTGCCACGGGCCCGGCCGGCCGGGCGAGGACATCGCCTCGCCCCTGCGAACTCGAGCTAGATGTCCGTGGCACTCACCTGGCGCCGACGCATACCGCGCTTGCGCCGGCTGACGACGTCCGGCGGCGGCATGATCGCCGAGTCGCGCAGCGGGATGGAGAGTACCATCTCGGCCTCGACCGACTCGCTCGCCTCCCCCAGCCTGTCCATCAGCTCTTCCAGCTCTTCGGTGCCGGAGAAGTGGGCGCGCACGATGTAGTTCTTCCGGCCGCTGACGCGGATCACCTCCTCGACCGCATCGTGACCGCGCAGCGCGTTGAGGAACGCATCGTGGCTGGCGAACGGCACCGAGGCCAGCAGGATCACCGAGAGTGGCCGGCCGATCGCGGCCGGGTCGACCAACCCGCGGTACCCGGTGAGCATGCCCCGCTCCTCGAGGCGCCGAACTCGCTCGATCACCGCGGGGCTCGACATACCGATCTCTTCGGCCAGCGCCTTCATCGTCAGGCGGCCGTTGTCCTGCAGACTGGACAGGATCCGCTCATCAAGGCTGTCAAGCTTTGGCATCTGGAACCTCACTACGCTCATCATGTCGTCGATGTGACCCGGTTGGGACTCCGACGGGCGTCAGCGCGTCCGTGCTGCTCGCAGCACGGCACTGTCATGCGCTGCCCGTTCGGCAGAGTCCCCTAATGAAGTGAGTGCCACGCCAGATTCATGCCGTCGATGCAAGCCGGCTGCCAGCAACCAGTCCGCAAGGTTCGGATTCTTGGGCAGGAGCGCACCATGCAGATAGCAGCCTACGGCGTTGCGGTATCGCGCACCCTCGGTGCCGTCCTTGCCATTGTTTCCCCGCCCGACACGCACGGTCCCCATAGGGGTGGCGTCGTCCCCCAGCCACGTGAGCCCGCTGTGGTTCTCGAACCCGACCAGCGATCCCCACTCCGCCGTATCGATCACCACGTTGCCGATGAAGCGCTCCGGCCCCGCCTCCGACACGACGTCGAAGAGCCCGATGCCGGGCAGCGGGTCGGCGTTGTACGGCCGGTACTCGTGACCCAGCAGCTGGTAGCCGCCGCAGATCGCCAACAGCGCCGCGCCCTCCTCGACCGCCTGCCGCAGCGCCTCGCCCTTCGCGCCGGCAAGGTCCTGCGAGACGGACACCTGCTCCTGATCCTGACCGCCGCCGAAGAAGAAGATATCGATGTCGGCCGGGATCGGATCACCGATGCCGATCTCCACCACCTCCGGCTCGATGCCACGCCACCGCGCGCGCTGCGCCAGCGCCATCACATTGCCGCGATCGCCATAGATGTTCATCCGCGCTCCGTAGAGCCATGCGATCTTCACGCGTTGTGGTGTCTCGGTCATGTCGCCGTTCCCTACTGCTTCCAGAATGTCTCCACGGCCCCGCGGTCGGCGAGAATCTTTCGAATCTGCAGCATCGCCGTGTATGTAGGAAGGATATACCCGTTCGCACCTTCAGGAATGCCCTCGACGAACGCATCCAGCGCCGTGGCCAGCCCGTCCGGGTACCGCGTCAGCCGTTCCTCCGGTATCCCCGCGTACTTGAGCCGGTTCGCCATGTCGGCGCCACGGATGCCGGTGGTGCCGAGCGGTCCGCCACCGGCCGCCAGCAGCTCGAAGTCGACGTCCCAAAGCCAGCTGACGTCCCGGCCATCGGCGTAGAGGTCGTTGATTGCGATCAGTGTCGGCACCTCCAGCCCACCAGTCTCGGCGGTGAGCATGCGCAGCACCTCGTTGAACCCGACCGGGTTCTTCACCAGCGCCAGCGTCAGCGTCCGGTTGCGGTACTCGACGCGCTCGATGCGCCCGAACGCCGACCGGAAGGCGTTCATCGCGCCAACGATGACCGGCATCTCCACACCCATCTCTCGCGCAACCGCGACGGCGGCAAGCAGGTTGTAGGCGTTGTAGAGCCCTGGCACGCCGACGTGGACGGGAACGGCCTCGCCGCCGACGGTCACGCACATGTCGAGTGACTCGACGCCGCGCAGCTCGATCTCCGAGCCGGCGACATCCAGCGCGGGGCGCGCATTGCCGCAGTTGGGGCAGTACCACTCACCGAGGTGCGAGACGTAGAGCGCGTGGTAGGCGAGGTCGCTGCCGCATCTGCGGCAACTGGCGGCGTCCGCGGCGTGCGAGAGCGTCTCCAGCCGATGGCGCTGCTCGTTCATGCCGAAGCGCACCACCCGCGCCTGGATGTCCGCGGTGAGGGCGGCGAGCGTCGGATCGTCGGCGTTGACCACAACGGTCGTCTCCGGTCCCAGCCGCTCCACGGCAGGCCGCCACTTGCGGGCGATGGCGTCGAGCTCGCCATAGCGATCGAGCTGGTCACGGAAGAGGTTGTTCAGCAGCAGGACGCGCGGCGCCACCCGCTCGAGAAGCTGCGGCAGCGCCGCTTCGTCCGCCTCGATCACACCGACCGTGCCGCCGGGGGAACCGGTCAGCCTCGCCTGCCCCGCGAATGCCGACACCACGCCGCGCACCAGGTTCGAGCCGGAGCGATTGTGCACCGCCGGCATCCCGGCGGCCTCAAGGATATCGGCGATCATCCGGGAGGTGGTGGTCTTCCCGTTGGTCCCGGCCACCATCACCGTGCCATGGTCCAGGCGCTCGGTGAGTTTGCGCAGCAGCTGACCATCGACCCGATCCGCGACGAGACCGGGGGCGGACGTTCCGCCTCCGCGGCCCGCGACGCGAATGCCGGCCGCGGTTGCCTTCGCCACGATCAGCGCAGCGGAAAGTCGCAGATCGATCCCCGCGCGTTTCGACTCAGGAGTCATTCGGCATCACCACCCACACGGTATCAAGGCTCTCGAAATTCACCTGCGGGCGCACCTGATAGGTCACCTCGTTGGTTCGCTGGGTGGGGATCGGATCGCCGAACACCGTGCCGATGATAATGTTCGGCGGCACGCCCCGCGTCTCCGTCGAGACGGAGCCCGAGGTCACCACAACATCGCCCTCCTTGACCGTGGCATCCCGGTCCACGTTCTGAAGCTCCAGGCGCTTGCCCTTCTGCCATAGCCCCACCACGATGCCGTCGGCGCCGGAGTCCATCAGCTGCGCGCCCACGCTCGCACTGGTGTCGATGATCAGCATCACCTTCGACGTCGCGCTGTTGACCTCCACGACCTGTCCGACGAAGTAGTCCGGATCGGTAACGGCCATGCCGACCTCGATGCCGTCATCGCTGCCCTTGTTGATCACGATGAACTTCTGGTTCAGCGTCGGGTCCTGCCCGATCACGGTCGCCGACACATAGTTCAGGTCCGGGCGATCGGCCTCGACCCGCTTCTCTTCGTCCAAAAGCTCGTACTCGGCGACCATCGCCTTCAGATTGGCGTTTTCGGCGCGAGTCGCGTCAAGCTCGTCCTGCACGCGGTCGAGCTCCTTCTCCAGCTCGGTCTTGTAGCCGGGTCCGTGCGCCAGCGTCATGAAGCCCCGCGCCACCGGCGAGACCACGCTGGAGAGTCCGTCACGTACCGGCTCGATCGCGGAGCGGCGATCCATGACGATCAGGAAGGCACTGACCAGGACGAACGCGACCGCGAGCGTCAGGGTTCTTCGGTACGAGATCGTGGTCATGCGTCACCCTTCGTCTTCACGAGGATGCGTGCCGCGGGTTTGCTGGCCAGGGAGCATGCCTACCCGCGCCGCAGCTCCTGACCGCCGGCGAGCGCCCGCTGGTAGAGATGGAGCGCCTCAGCGACGCGCCCGGTCCCGCGCGCGACGCACGTGAGCGGGTCATCCGCGCGGTGCACCGGCATGCGGAGCTCGCTCTGCAGGCGGCGGTCCAGCCCCATCAGCAGCGCGCCGCCACCGGCGAGGGTGATGCCGTGTTCCATGATGTCGGCGACGAGCTCGGGCGGCGTCTCCTCGATCGAGTTCTTCACCAGCTCGATGATCGTGTTGACCGGCTGCGAAATCGCGTCGCGGAGCTCGACAGAGCTGACCTCGACCGACTTCGGCAGACCCGTGAGCAGGTCACGCCCGCGCAGCGGCACGCGCACCTCCTCCTCGAGAGGGTACGCCGAACCGGCCGCCATCTTCGCGTTCTCGGCCGTGCGCTCGCCGATGACGAGGTTGTGGTCGCGACGCGCGTACTGGATGAGCGCGTCATCGATCTCGTCGCCCGCGACACGGATCGAGTGGTTGACCACGATACCGCCCAGCGAGATGACCGCGACCTCGGTAGTGCCGCCGCCGATGTCGACGATCATGCTGCCGATCGGCTCGTTGATGGGGAGCCCGGCGCCAATCGCGGCCGCCATCGGCTCCTCGATCGTGTACGCCTCACGGGCGCCAGCGGAGAGCGCGGCGTCCTTGGCGGCACGCTTCTCAACCTCGGTGACACCGCTGGGTATGCCGATCACCACCCGCGGGTGCGGCGCCATCAGGCGCTGGAGATGCACCTTGCGAATGAAGTGGTGCAGCATCATCTCGACAGTGTCGAAGTCGGCGATCACACCGTCCTTGAGCGGGCGCACGGCGACGATCGATTCGGGCGTCTTGCCCATCATCGCCTTCGCCTCCATGCCAACCCAGAGGGCACGCTTGGTTTTCGTATCGATGGCGACCACGGACGGCTCGGAGATCACGATGCCCTTGCCGCGGACATAAACGAGGGTGTTGGCCGTCCCGAGGTCGATGCCGAGATCCCGGCTGAAGAAGCCGAACAGGGTTGAGAGGGGGCGGAACACGAGCCGTGGACCTCCGGAGGTGCGCCGTGCCGGCGTCACAAGTCATGGTGCACGGCGTGCTGCAGATATTTCGTGGGAATCTGGTGGAGAAGCGGACGGGCCGTGCGGGATTGAGCCGGAATGTCAGGTCATGCACGCCCCTGATATCTCTCCATAATCCGCGTGGGAGTATATCACGCTGCCCCATGCCTCCCCGGTACCGCCACACAGCAACGCCCGGCAGACCGTCTTTCGTCTGCCGGGCGTTGTCGGTACGGAAGGTTGCTTTGCGTACGGCGCGTCAGGCGGCCTCATGCATGGCGGCCGCCGATCGCGTCTCCGGTTCGGGGTCATGTCGCCCGAACGCATGCCGCAGCGCCGGCTCCAGCTCGGGAAACTCGAACGAAAACGCGACATTGGCAAGCCGGTCCGGATACGCGCGCTGACTCACGAGGATCAGCTCCTCGACCAGCTGCCCGCCGGCCAGCTTCATCAGCGTCGCCGGCGCCCGGAAAAAGGCGGGTCGGTGCATCACCCTCGCGAGCGCTTTCGAGAACTCCGCGTTGGTGACGGGATTCGGCGCGACGGCGTTCACGGGACCACTCAGGTCGTCGTTCATGATCGTCTCACGCAGGACCCGCACCAGGTCGTCGAGCGCGATCCAGCTCATGAACTGCTGCCCGTCACCGACCGGCCCGCCAACACCGAACTTGAAGGGCATCGAAATCACCGGCAGCATGCCGCCCTCCTTGGCGAGCACGACGCCAAGGCGCGGATGGACGACGCGGATGCCGGCCTCCCTCGCGGGCGCTGCCGCTGCCTCCCATTCCTGCACCACCCCCGCGAGGAAGCCATCACCAGCCGGTGCGGTTTCGCTCAGGCGCTCACTGCCACGGTCGCCGTAATAGCCGACGGCGGAGGTTGACACGAGCACTCGCGGCGGCTGTCGGAGCTTGCTCAGCGTCTGGGCGAGCAGCCGGGTGCCCTTCACGCGGCTATCGCGAATCGCGGCCTTGCGCTTCTCCGTCCACAGGCCGCCAGCGATCGAGACACCGGCGAGGTGGACCACCGCATCGAGCCCCTCAAGCGACGTCGCGTCGATCAGGCCACGGTCCGGGTTCCAGAACACCTCATCATCGGCTTTTGGCGCGCGACGCACCAGGCGCAGCACCTCGTGGCCCTCCTCCCGGAGGACGGTCACGAGGCGACTGCCGACCAGCCCGGTCGAGCCGGTGACCGCGATGCGAAGCGGTGCGTCCAGCTCCTCGGTGCTGATGCGGGCGGTGTCGGTTCGGTCGGGAAGGTCGGTCGTGCGCATGGTGTGTCTCCTGCGTGCAGCCCGGGCCGGGTGGACCGGCCCGGGCACTGATTCTGTTGCTAGCTGGCCGGAGTCACTGTGGACGGGATGACGAGGACGGTCAGGCTGCCATCGCCGAGCTGTCCGATCGCGAAGATGTCGTAGACCATGCCGCCGTCGAGCTGGACGCCCGGAAGCGGGAGGGCGACGTCCGTCGAGCCGGCGGCGCGGACCTCGAGGTCGTAGGTGCCGGCCGGCACCTCGATGGAGTCGCTGGCATTCGGGAACGCGAGATTCGAGATCAACACGTCACCACCGGTCACGGCGATGTCGACCGCCGGGGCATCCGGCGAGGCATGAATCACGCGAACTCGCGCGGTGTCGTGATCAAGCGTACTCAGGTCGGTCTCGTAGATCTGCGGCGCGATGTTGGCCACGAGCCCGGTCGCGGCGACCTGGTAGGCAACGCCCGACTCGAGCGTCACGGTGGCGTCGATGACGGCGGAGTCGGCAGGGCTGCCGGTCGGGGTCACCTGAATCTGATGATCGCCCGCGGGAACCGGGACCCAGCCGGAGAACGCGCCGAAGGCGAGGTTGGAGAGGGCGAGCTGCCCGTCGACGTAGACATCCACCGCCGGAGCATCCGGCGAGGCGTGGACGACATCCACGCAGGCGTCACCCTCGGCGCCAATGCCAAGCGCGGCCGTGCAGCTCGCAGCGGCAGCGGCGACCGGGGTCGCACCGGCTGCGCCGGTGATCGTCGTCGGCACCACGAGCGCGGTCAGCGAGCCGTTACCCAGCTGACCGATGGCGTAAACATCGTACACCGTGTTCGCCTCGAGGGCGACACCAGGCAACGCGAGCGCGACATCGGTGCTACCGGCTGGTCGGACTTCGAGGTCGTAGGTACCGGCAGGAACCTCAAGGTAGTCACTGGCATTCGGGAACGTGAGGTTGGGGATGAGAACGTCGCCGCCGGTCACCGCCACGTCGACAGCCGGTGCGTCCGGCGAGGTGTGGACGACGCGGACACGGGCATTGCCCTCCGCGATCGCGCTGACATCGACCGGGTAGATCTGCGGGGTGATCTCGGCGAGCAGGCCCGTTGCGGCCACCTGATAGGCCATGCCGGATTCGAGCGTGACAGTCGCGTCAATCACCGCGGTATCGGGTGCCTGCCCGCTGGCCGTTACCTGGATTTGGTGATCGCCTGCCGGAACCGGCAGTGGTCCGAAGTACCAGCCGTAGCCAAGGTTGGAGATGGCCAGGGTGCCATCCACATACACGTCTACGTTCGGGGCGTCGGGGGAAGCGTGAACGACGGTGACACAGGCGTCACCCTCGGCACCGATGCCGAGCGCAGACGTGCACGTGCCAGAGGCGGAGCTCGCATCCTGGGCGGCGACTCCGCGACCGCCGAGGGTCGCCATGAGCGTCAGGACGAGGATCAGTGTAGTCCCCAACAGGGAGCGCCGGGAAGGTCGTACGGTCATCGTGATCTCCTTCGAGAAGAGCCGGATCGTAGCCAGAACGTGAGCGGCGGCCGTCCGCTCGTTGAATATAAACTTACAGTCTAGGTTTATATTTGTCAACTGCCACAACGAGCGTTCTCGGTGTTGCTGACTACACCCAGCCCTCAACCTCGGCGATTTTGTAAGGGACACGCACCACATGCCCGGAAAACGTGCTATACATACCTCAACTGGAGGTTAATATTTTGGCTACCCACGCTGAACAACAACCGCACGAGTCCCCGTCCCTCATGCCGATCGGCAGGGTGGTCGAGCAAGTGCAGCACACCTACCCCTCGGTCACGCCGTCGAGCCTCCGATTCCTGGAGCGCGAGGGGCTGCTCGTGCCAACTCGTACCCCGGGCGGGCACCGTCTCTACTCCGAGGCAGACGTCCAGCGCATCCTGCAGATCAAGGAGTGGCAGGCCCAGCGACTCTCGCTCGATGAGATCCACCAGCGCCTGGATCAGCGTGACCGCTTGCAGGATCCAGCCGCCCTCATCCGCGCGTTCCTCCAGCAGGCACTTCAGGGCGACCTGACCGGCGCGCGGCAGGCGATCCTCGGTGCGGACGACGTCGGCATGCCGCTCGACCGGCTCTTCGATGACGTGCTGCAACCGGCGCTGACCGAGCTGGGCGATGGCTGGGAGCGCGGTACCGTGCTCGTCTCCCAGGAGAAGACGGTCTCCGAGCTCGTGCGTGACCTGATCGCGGAGCTCTCGATCCGCCACGCCGCATCTCCCGACGGCCCATCGGTCGTCGCCGCCTGCGCGCCAGGGGAGCGTCACGAGCTCGGACTGCGCATGGTCGTCACGTTGCTCCGGTCGCGCGGGTATCGGGTGGTGTACCTCGGTGCCGATGTCGACACGCCCTTTCTGCTGGAGGCGGTCCGGCTGCATCACCCGGACGCCGTGCTTATCTCCGCTCGGGGCGAGCAGGAGATGGACGGACTCTCCGAGGCGATCGCCGCCGTCTCCGCCGAGCGCGGGCACCGGGAGCAACCGCACATCATCGTCGGCGGGCAGATGGCCATTGCCCACCCCGACGCGATTTCCGCAAGGGGCGCGACGGCCGTCACAGGCGCGACGGTGAGCGACGCAACCGGTACCGTGACACGGCTGCTCCCATACAATCCGGAAAGGGGCAACTGATGCGTATCTGGGACGTCCCCCCGGATCGCCTCTGCCGCCAGCACCTGCTCGGCGAGCACCGCGAGCTTCACGGACTCTGGAACATCCTCACGCAGGGGAAATCCGGCTACAGCCGGCACCCGGAGACGCGACGCTGGGAGGGACGGCTCTCCGCACTCTACCAGCGGCATGCGGCGCTCGTTGAAGAAATGTCGCGCCGCGGGTACCGCCACGGCTCGCCGCTTGACGCCACGCTCGCCACCGGCGCGTCGGTACAGACGGTGTTCGTCGACCCCATCGACCGCCAGTACGAGCTCCTGCGAGAGAAGGGCTGCGACTGCACGCCACCGCCGGGGGATTGACTGTACGGCCCATTCGCGGTGACCATTGCGCCCAGCATCCACTGGCTGGTCAACCGCGAAAGGACCTCTCGCATCCATGCCCGCTGACACCACCACCCCAGATTGGGGGCCACTCGCGGCACGTCTTGCCGCCATTCCCGACGGCATGTGCGTCTCGCTCGCCGCACGGCACCTCGGCTCGGACAGCACCCTCAGCCACGACGCCGAGCGGAAAATTCAGTCCGCCAGCACCATCAAGTCGCTGATCCTCGTCGCCCTCGCTCGTGCGCTCGACGCCGGCGATCTCGACCTCGACTCCGAGATCGCCGTTCAGGACGACTGGCGCGTCGGCGGCAGCGGCGTGCTCAACTGGCTGCACAACGGGATCACCCTGCCGCTTCGCGACCACGCCTGGCTGATGATCGCGATCTCCGACAACACCGCGTCCAACGTCGTGATCGAGACGGTTGGCGTGGAGCGCATCCAGCGCACGGCCCAGGAGCTCGGCGTACCGTCGCTCCACCTCGGTCGCCGCTTCTACGGCTACCTGCCGGCGGGTGAGACGGGCCGCAACGCCGTCACCGCCTGCGGGCTGACCGACCTGCTGACGATGATCTGGAACGACACCGCCGCCTCGCCGGAGCGATGCGCCTGGATGCGCAAGCTGCACGAGGACCAGCAGCACCGGGACCGGCTCGCCCGGGACCTGCCCGAGGAGCTCGTCTACGCCGGCAAGACGGGCACCCTTACCGGCATCTCGCACGATGTGGGGGTGATCACCGGACCGTCGGGCGCGATTGCGGTGTCGGTACTGGTCGAGAGCACCACCAACCCGTACGATGACGACATATTCATCGGAAGCATCGGCCGGGCCATCGCGGAGATCGTGTCCTAGAGGCACTGTCGCGAGCCTGAGTCACTACCATTCTGTAGGGGCTGGTCTCAGTGCCAGCCCGGCCGCCCGCAGGGCGGCAGCACCTCTACCCACACCGGGCAGTCTGCACTCATGTGGTCGCGGCGCGTCCACCGGGCGGCCACAGAGGGCGGCCCCTACAGGAAAGTTCGACTCTGCAGGAGGTTTTCACCATGCGCATCACCGGCGTCCAGACGTTCATCGTCGGCAACCCGTGGAAGAACTGGCTCTTCGTCCGCCTCGAGACCGACCAGGACGGGCTCTACGGTATCGGCGAGGGCACGCTCAACGCCTTCGCCAAGTCCGCCGAGGCGATCATCCATGAGCTGACCCCGCGCTTCGTCGGCAACGATCCCTTCCAGGTTGAGACGATCGTGCAGCGGATGACGCGCGATCTCTACTCCGAGGGCGGGCAGCTGCACATGAACGCTGTCGCCGCGATCGAGGTCGCCTGCTGGGACATCATCGGCAAGGTCACCGGCCGGCCGATCTACGATCTCATCGGCGGCCGCTACCACGAGTCCCTCCCCGCCTACGCCAACGGCTGGTACGCCGGGCCGCGCACCCCAGAGTCGTTCGCGGAGCGCGCCGTCGAGGTGGTGAACCGCGGCTACAAGGCGCTCAAGTTCGATCCCTTCGGCCACAACTGGCGCACGATGACCCTGCCTGAGCGGCACCTCTCGGTCGACATCGTTCGCGCCGTGCGCGAGGCGGTCGGCCCGGACATCGAGCTGATGATCGAGGTCCACAGCCGCTTCAGCGTCGCCGAGGCGGTCTACGTCGGCGAGCAGCTTGCCGAGTTCGAGCCGACATGGTTCGAGGAGCCGACCGCGCACCAGAACATCCAGAGCACCGTCGAGGTCGCCCGCAAGCTGAGCATCCCGGTGTCCACCGGCGAGAGCTACTCGAGCCCGCAGCAGTTCGCCGACCTGCTCAAACACGACGCCGTGCACATCCTGCAGCCGGAGCCGGGCGCGATGGGTGGCATCTGGCGCACCCGGCAGGTGGCGGCGATGGCGGACGCCCACTACGCGGTAGTCGCGCCGCACAACGCGCAGGGTCCGATCTCGACGGCGACCTGCATCCAGATCAGCACCGCCTGCCCGAACCTGCTCGTGCAGGAAATCTTCGACGAGTTCAACGTGGACTGGGAGAAGGACATCATCGACCACCACGCCGAGGTCATCGACGGTCGCATCCAGATCCCGGATCGCCCCGGTCTGGGCGTCGACCTGAACTGGGCCGAGCTCGAGAAGCACCCGTACGAGGTGACGAACTTCCTGCCGCTGTTCGCGCCGGGGTGGGAGCGTCGCGAAGGCGAGCGCCCGCCGCAGTCAGACGCATCGGTGAAGAAGACGGGGGCATAGTGCTCCAAAGGCGATTCTAGCCAGGTGGGACAGCCCCTCTGTGGTCGGTCCTGCGGACCTTCGATCAGGATTGCAGTGGGTGAGCGGTGCCTGTTCGTGCCTGCTCCCCAACACGCGAATTTGCCCTGCCGACGATCGGGCGGACACAAGGTCCGCCCCTACACGCACCTCGCCAGGTCGCGCCTACGAGTGCTTTGCCTCGCTGCGGACGAACTCGTGCCGCACGGCCTCGTACGCATCCTCATCGGCCAGCAGCTCGAGCGCGGCGAGCGCCAGTGCCTTGCCGGTCCGCAGCGCGTTCTCGCGGCCCATCTCCGAGATCGATCCCTCCACGACCTCCTTCGAGTGCCCGTTGATCGGCACCTCGCTGATCGCGAAGGTCAGCGCCGAGGTCGGCAGCGCACGGCTGACATTGCCAAGATCGGTCGAATACGCGCCCGGCCCGGTGGCGGGTGGGCGCTTCGTCTCCTGCAGCTCGACCGTCTCCAGCTGCTCGCGCACGATCTGGCTCAGTGTGTAGTTCGGCAGCATGTCATCGTAGTCGGGCGCCGGTGCCTCGATCTCGACGCGCGCGCCCGTCATCAGCGCCGCGCCCTCGGCGATCTTCTCACCCCGCGCCACCAGGTCGTCGACCTTCTCCCGCGTCGACGCGCGGAAGAGGAACTCGGCCACCGCGTACTCCGGCACCACGTTCGGCGCGGTGCCGCCATGGGTGATGATGCCGTGGATGCGAGCGTCCGGAGTCACATGCTGCCGCATCGCATCGATACCGTTGAACAGCGCGATCACCGCGTTGAGCGCGTTGATCCCCTTCTCCGGATCGGCGGCGGCGTGCGCGGTCTGCCCATGGAACGAGAACCGGCGGCTCGACACCGCGAGGCAGGTACCGTCCGGATACTCCCGCGGCAGCTCGCACTCATGCCCGCCATGGTGGCTTGAGAGGGCGACGTCGATGTCCTCAAAGGCGCCATTGCCGATCATGATCGCCTTGCCGCCGTAGTTCTCCTCCGCCGGCGTGCCGACCAGCAGCACCTCGCCGCCGACCTCGTCGATCACCGCGCCGACCCCGATGGCCGCCGCCAGCGTGCTGCTGGCGATGAGGTTGTGCCCGCAGCCGTGTCCGAGTCCCGGCAACGCGTCGTATTCTGCAAGGAAGGCGATTCTCGGCCCGTCGCCTCGCCCTCGCTTCCGCGCCTTGAACGCGGTCTTCAGCCCGCCTGCGTCCCGGTCGAGCTCGAACCCGAACGACTGGATCGTCGAGGTGAGCAGCTTGTGCGCATGGCGTTCCTCCATGCCCAGCTCGGGGTTCGCGTGGATGTCATCTCCCACATCGAGGATCGTCTGGCGCGCATCCTCGATCGCTGTCAGCACCCGGTTCCGCAGCCCGTCCCTGTCCGTCATCGTGTACTCTCCCCAGGTTCCATCGCGGTCGCTGAACCACGGCTACCGTCGTGTCGCGTCGGACCATCTCACACGCGAGCGCCACGCGCGTCAATAGGTCACAATGGGGCTGGCCCCATTCGCTCTGACGTCGAGCACCACCGTCCAGGGAGTTTCATCGCATGTCGTTGTCGCCGCCGATCATCCGGGACCCTGATCAGCACGCATGTACGCCGATCTCGTTCACCACGCTGATCGAGCGCCACGGACCGGACCTCTACCGGTTCGCGTGGTCGCTTACCGGTACGCCGCACGATGCCGACGATGTCTATCAGGAGACGCTGCTGAAAGCGTTCAAGGCGTGGCGGAAGCTGCCGGGGGATGCCAACCACCGGGCATGGCTGTTCCGCATCGCCTCCAACACGTGGATCAGCGACCGCCGCAAGCAGGGCCGGGTTCACCAGTTCGGTGATGACCATCCCGAGATGCCGTCGCGAGAGCCGGACACGGCAAATGTGGTAGCGGCGCAAGACACGCTCGACCATGTCGCCAGCGCCATCTCGGAGCTGCCCCCAAAGCAGCGCACCGCGGTGGTGCTGCGCAAGTACCACGAGATGAGCTACGAGGAGATCGGTGAGGTGTTGGGCAGTACCGGCGAAGCAGCCCGCGCCAACGTGTACGAGGCGCTGCGAAAGCTGCGCTCCAGCTTCGCAACCGCGTTGATCGACTAGAGCCGGTACCCCCGAAAGGACCCCACGACCATGACCGTTTCGAGCAATCACCAGCACCCCATTCAGGGTTCGGTCCGCGAGACTCTCGCGGTCGCCGACGATCCCTGTGAAGTGGTTGAGGAGGCAATCCCGGCGCTGGTGATCGGCGACCTGCCATCCACTGACGAGCGGTGCATCACGGAGCACTGCGAGGTCTGCAACAGCTGCCGAACCGTGCTCTCCGCCTGGGAAACCGGTCTCAGTGAGCCGGAGCTCCCGCAGGCAGCCGCCCCACCTGAGCCAGCCGTCGCGCTCGGACTCCACGCCGGACACTACGGCCTGATGGAGAGCCCGGTGGGAGACCTGCTCATCGTCGTCACGGACGATGGCGTGGCCGACATCAGCTACCTCGCCAACCGGGGCCGGGAGGAGCGCTTCGCCGAGCTCGAGGAGCGCGGCATCATCGCCACGGAACGATCGTCGCTGGTGGAGCCGGTTCGCGAAGCAGCTACGGGAGTACTTCGGCCACCACCGATCCACGTTCACCCTGCCGGTCGACCTCTACGGGATAACGCCGTTCACGCAGTCCGTACTGGCGGCGACGAAGGACGTTCCCTTCGGTCACGTATGCACCTATCAAACGATCGCGAAGGGAATCGGCAAGCCAGGAGCGTCCCGGGCGGTCGGCAACGCGCTCGGTCGCAACCCGGTTCCGGTGATCGTGCCGTGCCACCGTGTGATCCGCGCCGACGGATCGATGGGCTGGTACACCGGCGGCGCGCACATCAAGCAGAAGCTGCTCGATATCGAGGGCGTCTCGTTCCCGGTCAAGGGTGGTGACCAGCCCGGCCTCCCCGGCATGAGCTGAGCCCAATTATTGACGCCGACTTTCAGACCCGGACTCCGCGGAGTCCGGGTCTGAAACCGCAACCACCATCAGCGTAGCCCCAGCTCGCACAGCGCTCGCCACGTCGCCGGGGCGGCGCGACCGTCACACGTCGCCAGATGCTCGCGCAGGAGCGCCAGGTCCCCCTCGACGTCGACATCGAACGTCGCCGGCACCTCGGCCACCGCGAGCCCCTGACGCCGCGCGTGGCCGATCACCCCATCCGCCGCCGATGCGGTGCTCATCGGCACCCCCTCAAGGATCTCCCGATACCCGCGCTGACCGATGAGGTAGTACCCACCGTCGTGGACCCGGCCGAGCACGACGTCGTGCGTCTCCAGCGCCGCGAACGCCTCGTCGATGACCGCGGGGTCGAGCTGCGGCGAGTCCGACGCAATCAGGACCGAGCGCCGGTAACCCTCCGCATCCGCCCACGCCATCAGCGCGCTCTGCCGTCGCCCCCAGTCCTCGTCCGCGATCTGCGGAACGAAGTGGGCAGACGGCGACACCTCCCCGACGGCCCTCAGCAGCTCCGCGCGGAAATCGACCTCCGGCGGGGAGTACGTCCACGCGAGGTCATAGCCCGCCCGGGCGCCGAAGTGGGTCGCGAGGTCGGCGAGGAAGGCGACGTAGAGCCGCGCGGCGCGCTCCATGCCGATCGCTCGGCCGAGCCGTGTCTTGGTCGCGCCCGGGTGCGGCGCCCGCGCGGCGATCATCAGCACCTGATCGCTGGTACGCTCGCTCACGAGGCACCCCGCCTCTCCCCATGCTCCTCAAGCCAGGCGGCGAGGTCGGCCGGCAGCGGCGCGGTGTCCCGTCGCGCCCGGAAGATCGCCGCCATGATCCGGTACCCCGCCTTGAACGTGGCGCGCAGGTTCCCGCTCACCTTCGACGTCCCGCCCGCGCGGCGGCGGTAGCTCACCGGCACCTCCCTGACGGTCATTCCCGCTCGCACCGCGCGGATGATCATCTCGATCGACCACGCATAGGTCATCTCCCGCATGCCGAGCCTGAGCAGATCGTCCCGGCGGATCACGCGGAACGGCCCGATGTCGGTGAGGCGCACGCCGTATATCAGCCTTGCCACGGTTGTTGCGACCTTGTTTCCAACGATCTGCTGCGGCAGCAGCGAGCCAGGCTCGTACGACCCGAGGATGCGCGAGCCGATCACGAGGTCGGCTTCTCCGGCGAGGATCGGCGCCAGCAGCGCCGGCAGCTCGGCGGGGACGTCAGAGCGGTCGCCATCCATCAGCACGATGTAGTCGACTGGCCCCGCCGCCAGCACGCCGGTCAGGCACGCGCGCCCGTAACCCGGCTGGGGCTCGCGCACGACCGTCGCGCCGGCTTCCGCCGCGACCTCGGCGGTGCGGTCGGTGCTGGCGTTGTCGACAACGACGATTTGCGTGATCTCGACCGCAAGCGATGGGTCGTCCCGCACCGCGCCGACCTCCTCGACGAGCCCACCGATCGTCTCCTCCTCGTCGAGACATGGGATCACCACGGCGGCGGTGGGTCGCTGCGCGTGGTCGCTCATGTGGACGTGCCCATGCGAGCGCGCTTGACGACCTGGCGCTCGCGCAGCCGCCGCTCAGCCTCGGAGAAGTACTCGCCGATGTCGCCCTGCGTCTCGATCCAGGCGAGATACCGGTCGATCCCCTCTTCCAGCCCGACGGTCGCCTCGAAGCCGAGCGCCCGGATGCGGGTGGTATCGCTGATCAGCGCGCGCATCTCGCCGGGCCGGTACTCGCCCGGAAGGTCCGGCGCGATCTCCTTGCCGAGCTTTCTCGCCAGCACCCGCGCCAGCTCGCCGATCTCGGCGGCGTCGCCGGTACCGACGTTGAGGATTTGGCCATCGGAGCGCGGGTCGGTGGCGACGAGCAGGTTCGCCCGCGCGACGTCCTCGACGAAGACGAGGTCGCGCGACTGGTGGCCATCCTCGTAGACGACCGGCGGCAGGTCGTTCATCAGGCGGGTGCAGAAGATCGCGATCACGCCGGTGTACGGGTTGAACAGCGACTGCCGCGGGCCGTAGGTGCAGGAGTAGCGCAGCGCCGTCACCGGCAGCCCGCTCGCCCGCCCGTAGGAGATCGCCAGCCGCTCCTGGTCGGCCTTGCTGATCGCGTAGACGTTTTCGCCGCCCATCGGCGCCGCCTCGTCGGTCGGCACCGGCGTCGACTCGGCGCCGCAGACCGGGCAATGCATCGCGTAGTCACCCCGCTCGAGCTGCGCGATCGGCCGGGTCTGGCCGTAGAAGTGCCCGTGCTCCGGACAGCGGTAGGCACCCTCGTTGTAGACCGCTTGCGACGACGCCAGCACCAGCTTGCGGATCGGCAGGTCGTTGTTGCGGATCGTCTCCAGCAGGAGTGCCGTGCCGTAGGAGTTGACGTGGATGAACCTCGCGATCTCCGGCATGTAGCCGCCATACGCCGCCTCGTGGAAGACGACGTCGACGCCCTTGAGCGACCGCTCCCAGTCCTCCGGGTTGCGCACGTCGCCCTGGATCAGCTCGACGTCGTCCGGTATCCACGCCGGCTTGCCCTCGGCATGCGTCTGCGGCTCCAGGTTGTCGAGCACGCGCACGTTCCAGCCACGGGCAAGCGCCTCATCGACGATGTGCGAACCGATCAGGCCCGCGCCGCCGGTCACCAGTGCTGTCGTCGCTTCCGCCATCCCCACTCCCCTGCGATTCACCCATCAGGACTTGCCCGTGCCAGCCCAGGCTAGTTGTGATCGATCGCCGCGAACGCCTGCTCGAAATCGGCAATCAGGGCGTCCGGGTCCTCGAGACCGATCGAGAGCCGCAGCGACCGATCTCCGTCCGCCCGCTCCCGTTCATGCTCCGAGAGCAGCCGCGGCGGGTAGCACACCGTGGTGAGCTCGCCGCCGAGGCTCGTCACGTACGGAATCCGCTTCAGCGATCGCACGAAGGCTGCCGCGACGTCGCTGGCCCGGTCACCCGCGAACTCGATCACCATCAGCCCGCCGTACCCATCCGGCATCAGTCGAGCGGCGAGTTCCTCCGCATTGCCATCGAGCAACCCCGGGTATCGCACCGAAGTGATCTCAGGCCGTCCCTGCAGGTACCTGGCGACCTGCTGGGCGCTCGTGCTGATCCACGCCATGCGAGGCGCCAGCGTGCGGATGCCGCGCAAAGCCAGCGAAGCGTCGTGCGCACCGGGAACCGCCCCGAGCAGGTAGCCCATCCGCCGGATCGGGCCGATCCACCGCTCCTCGCCGACGATCACGCCAGCCGAGAGGTCGTGGTGGCCGCCAAGGAACTTGGTGACACTGTGGACGACGATGTCGGCACCGTGGGCGATCGGCTGACACAGCGCCGGGGACGGCACGGTGTTGTCGATCACCAGCGGGATAGCATGCTCACGCGCGATGGACGCCAGCATGGGGATGTCCGCCACGGCGATACCGGGGTTGGAGATCGTCTCGGCGTAGAGCAGGCGCGTCTCGGGCCGGATCGCGGCGCGCAGGGCGCTCGCGTCGCATAGCTCGACGAGCGTGCAGCCGATCCCGAATCGCGCCAGCTCGTGTGCCAGAAATGCCTCCGTATCGCTGTACCCGCCGGCGCCAAGCACGAGGTGGTCACCCTGCGACAGGAGCGCGAGCGCCACGAGCGAGATCGCCGCCATGCCGGATGCCGTCGCGTACCCCGCCTCGGCGCCTTCGAGATCGGCCACGAGCCGCTCCAGCCGCTCGGCGTTCGGAAAGTGGTCGCGGTTGTAGGTCGGCTCGCCCCGGCGCTGCCGATCCCGCATGAGCGCGGGATCGTGCGTCGCATAGGCGCTGCTGGTGACGATGGGCGGCACCACCGGCCAGATTCCTTCTCCACCGTAATCATGACCGCCCTGCACGCTCAGGGTCCGCACCCGCCGCATCGCGTCGCTCATGGGTCGCGGCCCGGTGTCATCGGCAGTCATGGCGCCTCCTCTTGGTGGTCACGGCGTCGCCCGTGGGGTTGCTGCGGCAGGAGTTGTCCCGGGTGTCGCCACAGGGCTCGCCGGCGGTGTCGCCGGGATCGTCGTGGGCTCGGGCTGGAGCGCGGCGGCCGGGGTGACCGAATTCCAGACCGATGGGACCCGCCCTGACACCGGAAACGGGGTGTACCAGCGTCTCAGAAGATAGACCTGAACGGGATCGTCCTCCAGCCACTGATCGTACTCGCGCGACTCGGCGACCACATACCCTGCCCGCACCTTCGGGTCAGTCGCGACGATGTAGCTTGAATCCGTCGGTTTGGCGTAGAAGTACACCCACCACGGCGAGCCCGGCGGCGACTTCGCCTTCGTGATGTTCTCGTCCAGCATGATCGTGTAGAGGTGGTAGCCGTCCCAGGCTGACCCGGCATCAAGCCGATCGTTGGTGACACCGCCCGCGTTGGCGTGGTCGGCCATGTCCCACACCGCGTCCATGAACACGAGGTAATCCCGCACGCCGGCAACGGAGAACGTCGCCACCGCGGCCAGCAGCACCCATGCGACCGGCTGGAACAGGTTGATGTCCCGCAGCGCCCACATCGCCGCGATGATCAAGATTGCGATCACCGGCAGCAGGTAACGGTCGAGCGTCACACCGCGATGGAGGTAGTGGTACGACGGCGGCAGCACGCCGGCCAGCTGCCAGAACCCGATCGACGCGACCAGCCAGAACCCCGCCCGCTCCGGGCTCGCCTCGGAGACCAGCCGCCGGCAGATCACCAGCCCGAGGGCCACCGCCGCCACAGCGGCGATGATCGTGAGCGCGAAGGTGACGTTCGCGTCCCGCTCCACGAGTCGCTGCCTGCTGCCAAGCACGTCGGGCGGGCCCAATCCGCCGAGACCGGCGAACTGCGGCACGAACGGCATCTCCTGCCCGCGCCGCCCGGCGAAGTACAACCCGCCCGCAACAACGGCCGTCCACACCAGGAACGCATGGAAGGTGACCGGCGACGAGAAGAGTGACACCTCGCGGTCGCGGCCCTTCCAGGGAAAGATGGCCGCGAGCACCGGCACGAGGATGATGCCGGCGTAGAACATCGTGTAGATCGGCACGCGGCGGACGAGCAGCCAGGTTCCCTCCCAGCCGGCGTCTCGCACCTCGTCGAAGAACGTCTGCTGAACGTCCGGCACGTCGTTGAACCATCGCAACCATGCGTAGTACGCGACCAGCGTCAGCGCTGGCACCAGCGCGACCGCGAGCAATCGGCGTAGGTCCGACCACCGGAACCAGAGCCGGCCCGTAAGCAGCAGCCAGGTCCCGACCCCGAGCGGGATCAGCGCCCCCTGCTGCCGCATCAGAAACGCGAACGCGGCGAAGAACGACCCGGCGACGACGAACCGGAGATTCTCCCTCCCCGGCCGCAGCCCACGCACGTAAAACGCGATCGAGATCAGCATCATCGAGGCGAAGTGCGCGTCGGTCATGAAGCTGAACGCCAGCGCGAAGGTCACCGGGTTGAAGATCCACACGCCCATGCCGATCGCGCTGCGGCTGCGCGAGACGCCGAGCTGCCGCAGGATCGCGTACATGCCGACACCGCCGAGCGCAACCATCACCACCGTCGACAGCCGCATCACCCCGAGTGACATCCCGAAGACCGAGCCGAACAGCGCGCCCCAGAGGATCTGCCCGACCGCGGTCGCCGCGACGACCGGGAAGACCTTCAGCTCGCCGGTGTCGAGCAGAATTTCGACGGAGCGGGTGTACCCCCAGTCATCGGTCGTCGCGACGTTGACCAGCGTCGGCACGATCATGGCGGCGACGGCGAGCGCGGCGAGGATGATGGCGACCGGCCAGTTCCGCAGCACGGTGACGACCGCGCCAGCGACCTGGCCGCCGACAGGCTCCGCCGGTGGTGTCACGGGCGGCAGCGCCACGGTCGGGGCGGGTTCCGGCGCCTGTGGTGGAGCCTCGCGCTCCTGAGGCGCCGCCGGGTGGAAGTACCCCTCAGCGTCCCCCGCGGATGCGTCGTCGCGCGAGTCGCCCGGCTCGGTGCCCGGTCGCGTGTCGCTCACGCCCGCTCCTCCATGTCCGCCGCAGCGACCGGCATCGACGCCATCCCGTCCTCCCGCGTGTGTGACCTGCATTACCGAACGCAGCGACCAGCGCTTTCGCAGCCGCCTCCCTGTTCGCTACAGTAGCATTGTCGAAAGACTCTACATGATGGTGGCCCTGTGAAAGGACCGGTGACCGTGGCGCGGAGTGTATCAGTACCACCCCAGCAGATGCCCGTGCCCACGGGTCGATCTCGGTTGCTGGTGCCGCCGGGACCGGACGACTGGGCGGTCTGCCGAGAGGTGACGCGGGCACACGGCCGCACTTTCTACTTCGCCTGCCAGCTGTTGCCACCGCCGGAGCGCCGTGGCATCCACGCCATCTACGCCTGGTGCCGCCACGCCGACGACATCGCGGACACCGCGCTCGTGGGAGGAACCGACCGGGCTCATGGCGCACTCGATGAATGGCTCGATGCGATTGAGACGCCGATCGATCCGATCTCGCGCGCCTTCGCGTGGGTGGTTCGTGAGTACCGCGTGCCGACGCAACCGGCCGAGGATCTCATCGCCGGCGTGCGCATGGATCTCGGGCCGCTGCGCTTCCGCACCTGGGATGACCTCCGTCACTACAGCTACTGCGTTGCGGGTACCGTCGGGCTCCTGACGGCGCCCCTGCTCGGCTGCACCGATGACCGCGCACTGCCGCATGCGGTCAACCTCGGCGTCGCGATGCAGCTGACCAACATCCTGCGCGACGTCGCCGAGGACGCCGCGATGGGCCGCGTCTACCTGCCTGACGAGGATCTGGAGCGGTTCGGGGTTTCGCGGGAGTCGTTGCTCAACCTCCGGCCAACGGGCGACTTCCGGGGCTTGATGCGGTTCGAGATCGCGCGCGCCCGCGAGCTCTACCGGGATGCCCATCGTGGCATCGGCGCGCTCTCGGTGCCGGGCCAGATCACCACCATCGCGGGGAGCCGCCTCTACCGGGAAATCCTCTGCCGGATCGAGGAGCAGGACTACGACGTCTTCCGCTCCCGCGCGACGGTATCGACGCAGCAGAAGGTATTCGAGCTCCCGTTCGTGATGGGGACGTTCCTCCGCCTGCAGTTGGGCGGCCTCGGTGACCGCCTCCGGATGTAGAGATGAATCAGGACCGCCAGGCCCGTTGCCATCCGTTGGGCCCGGGCCCCCGTACGGGTGATGCATATTCCGGAGATTGTGGCCGCTCCGCGACCACCGGGCTGGGACAGCGCGGCCAGCCCCTACGGTACCGACCGCGTCATCAGCGCACGAGCGCATCACCCGTCTCTGTGCCCGGACCGGTCATCCCTACCGCTGCTATCATTGTCGAGTCCACCTGCGGGTACTTTACCGCGATTCCCGAATGCTGCTGAGGTCGCGAACGGCGTCCTCGAGGCGGTGCAGAAACGCAGCATCGGCGTCCCCGCCGTCGCGTAGCATCGGTTCCCCGACGCGCATCTCGATCGTCCATATGCCATCGGACGTCCGGTCGTACGCGAACCCGACCGGCACCACCGGGATCTCGCGGCCGAGCCGCTTCTCGGCCATCGCGAGCAGCCGCACCACGCCCGGCTGGAACGGCAGCAGCCCGTCTGGGATGCTCGCGCGGAGCCTTCGCATGCGGGTCGACGACAGGATAGCCCTCGGGGAACATCACCAGCGCCTCGCCTTCAGCAAGCAGATCGACCGATTGCCGCATCGCCTCCCGCATCAACCGCCGTGCCTCGGCGCGCCGCTCGGGCGTTGCCCGCTCGCGCTCCAGCGCGTCGCTGCGCAGCACAATTGGCCACTCCGCCATTCGGCACAGCAGCTCCATGCCTCGCCGCGTGAGACCTCCGCCGGCCCAGTCGAGCCCGACGAGGATATGCAGCGGCCGCGCTGTCGCCTGGTAGAGCGCGCAGCCGTCCAGCAGGTTGTGGTAGTGCCGGGCGACGAGCACGCAAGGCCCGCTGGCGGGCATGTGCTCGCCGCCGGTGATCGTGAGGGACGCCTGGCGGTCCAGGATCATGCGCGCGCCGCGACGCATCACCCGCTGGCTGATCGCGAAGGATGGCGAGCGTCGCGTCATGTGGCCTCGGACCGGTAGCCACGAAGCGCGAGCAGCGACGGCAGGAAGCCAAGCATTACCGCCAGCAGGATCGGCACCCAGAGGTCAACGCTGGCGCTCAGCACCGACGCGAACGTGATGTTGGCGGCGTAGACGACCACCGGGAACCAGATCGCCAGCTGCCGCCCGTCGCCGGCGGGATCACGCCTCCACAGCGTGCGGGCGACGACCATGAAGACGATCGCCGTCAGCGTCCAGCCGATGAAGTTCTGCGTCGGCATGCCGAAGTACGGCCCGGTCTCGCTCCAGACCCAGAACTTGACCGAGAGCGACTCATGCGCCATCGCCGGGTCGAGCACGAGGTCCCACACCGTGAGCAGCCACGCGCCGCAGATGACGGCGTAGACCCAGCGCGGGCGCACGCCCCAGCGGGACGCCACCACGTGACCGATCATGTAGGTCGCGAAGCCGACGTAGAACCACGACAGCGGGATCGAGAACGGCACGTGGTCGAGCACCTTGTATCCGAGGAAGTTCGTGTAGGCGTAGTTCCCGAACGGCTCGCCGGTGCTGGTGCCGATCAGCTCGGACGACAGCGAAATCGGCACGGCGGAGAGGAAGAAGATCGCCGTCTTGCGCAATCCGATGGCCGAGACGCCCCAGAAGAACATCGCCGACGCGCCGAAGACGATGTGCAGCGAGCCGGCATAGCGCATGCCGAAGTCGTAGACGCGCAGCCCGAGATCAGAGTCGGCCCAGAGGTCCGGGTTCGGGATGGCGATCAGCAGGCCGGCGAGCCCGAACACGAGCGCGATCAGATGCCCGATCAGGAAACCGGTCGCGACCTGCATCGGTCGCAGCGAGGCGACCCGTGCGCGCGGGCCGGTTGCCGGGGAAACAGTCTCGGTCGCATCCGCCGTGATTCGCTGCATGGGGTCCCTCCGTGCGTCGTCCTACCCGCGGACGACCCGTCCTCGCCACCGGTGCGTCCGGCGGAGCGCCTGTCTCCAGATCATCGCCACCGATACCGGGTCGATCAGCACCGCCAGCCAGTGCGCCGGCGAGAGCTCGCTGTACGCCCGGGTCTCGCCCGCCTGGGTGCCGAGCCGCATCGCCAGCAGCCCGAGGTTGAGCCTCGACACCAATGCCCGTATCGGCATCCCGCGCCAGAGCTGCGCCATCGCCAGCAGCGGCACCGGCGCGCCCATCGTGAGCGTCATCTCCACCATGCGGCTCCACCAGGAGAGGCCGGAGTCGCGATCGCGCATCGGCAGGGAACGTGACCAGTTCTGCAAGGCATCGTACCAGTCCGCATACATCTCGACCGTGACGAGCGCTGCACTGGGGTCCGGCTCGTAGAAGCCCACCGGCTCACCGATCGCGGCGCACCGGCGGGCGAGCGTGACGTCCTCGACGATCGACCGCTTCACCGCCTCGAATCCACCGGCGCGCGCCAGCACCTCGCGGTCGATCAGGAAGCACTGCCCGTTCGCCTGCACGTCCTCCGGGTCGCGATAGGCATGGCCAGGGATGCCGTAGCGATAGACCAGCGAGGTGAGCAGCGAGGTGTGAACCGGCGCCTCCGCCGCGCCGGACACTCGTTGCGGGGTCGCAACGCTCAGCACCTTGAGATCATGCGATGTCGCGTGCGCCACCAGCGACGACGCCAGCTCCTCGCCGGGACGCACGTCGGCGTCGATCGTGAGAATCCACCGCACGCCCTCGGAGACGTGCTGCGCGCCGACGTGGAGCCCCCACGGCTTGCCGTTCCAGCCGTCGGGGATCGGGCTGGCATCGACGATGCGCACGCGACCGTCCCGCGCGGCGAAGCGACCGGCGACATCCGCTGTGCGGTCTCGCGAGCCGCCGTCGACGACGATGATCTCGCGCACCTCCTGACCCTGCCGGATCAGTCCCTGCATGCACGCCCCGATGCGCATCTCCTCGTTGAGCACCGGCACGATCACCGCCACGCCGCGGCTCATCGCCGGAACGAACGGCTTACGCGCGATCCGGTCGCCGCTGGCGGTCCGCACCAGCCGGGAAATGACCCGGACCGCCGCCACCAGCTGGGCGACCAGCAGCGTGCCGATCAGCAACCGTGCGAGCGCCCTCATCGCGACAGCCTCTCGTACAGCCCGGCGAAGGTCTGCTCCAGCAGCGTGCGCACCGCCGGCCACGACGGCGCCGTGTCGAAGGCGATGAGATGGTCGCCATCGACCTCGTGATACGTCACGGGCCCGCCGAGGTGATCAACCAGCCAGCGGGCGTTGTGGTGCCCGACGATATGGTCCGGCCGCCCCTGGATGATCGTCACCGGCTCGGTGATCTGGCCCGCGACGCGACCTGCCTCCCGACCAACGAGCCGGGTGTCGTTGATCAGTCGGGTCGGCATCACGAACTCGCGGCGAACCGACTGCTGCACCTCCGGGTCCTCGATGTCGAGTCCCGGCATCGTCTTTTCGAAGAACTCCCGCGTCTTCGGCGACGAAAAGTCGAGGTTGGTGAACGGCGCCATCTCGCGCATCACGTACTGCGCGACCGGCAGCACGAAGGCGCGCGGGTCCGCGAGCCGCACCAGTGGCGACATCAGCACCATCGCGTCCGCCGGGCGCGATGCCGACGCAAGAATGGCGAGGGCCGCGCCGAGTGAGTACCCGAACAGCACTCGTCGTCGGTACCGCGTCGTCGTCTCCGCCCACCGTGTCTGCACGGCATCCAGCCAGTCCTTGCGGCTGGTCTCGCGGAATCGGCTGATGTCCGGCCCCATGCCGGGCAGATTCATCGCCTCGACATCGAAGCCGGCCTCGTGGGCGATGCTTGCGGCTGGGCGAAGCTCCTCCGGCGAGCCGGTGAAGCCGTGGACCATGAGCATCACCGGCCGCTCGCCATCCGCATCGTCATGCCGCAGGGTGAACGGCTGGTATCTCGGCTGCTGGTACCAATCGATCATCGAGGGGTGGTCCTCCTTGGGTCCGCGTGACCGTCATCGTGCCATGCTGTCTGGAAGTGTCCCATGGGTGTGGCTGGATACCGCGGCACGAGCGCTACAGTAGCGCGTCGACGGCTGCGACACGGCCACGTACGCTCAGGGGAGCAGGACATCGGTCCATCGATTTCGCACGAGAAGAGGACGCATGCGAGCGACCGTGATCGGAAGCGGGTTCGGCGGCATCGCCACCGCCATTCGGCTTGCCGCCCGGGGCCACCAGGTCACGATGCTGGAGCAGCGGGACCAGCCCGGCGGCCGCGCCTACGTCTACCGGCAGGACGGCTTCACCTTCGACGGCGGCCCAACGGTCATCACCGCACCGTGGCTGCTCGAGGAGCTGTTCGAGCTGGCCGGCGAGCGCCTGGAGGACCACCTCGCGCTCGTGCCACTCTCGCCGTTCTACCGGATCTTCTTCGACGATGGCGATCACGTCGACTACAGCGGCGACAGCGCCGCCATGGCTTGCGAAATCCGCCGCCTGACCGGCTCGGAAGCAGACGTCGCCGGCTACCATCGCTTCCTGCAGATGTCCGAGCGCATCTTTGACAAGGGGTTCACCGAGCTGGCCGACACGCCCTTCCTGCGGGTCAGCGACATGGCGAGGATCGCGCCGGACCTGCTCCGCCTGCAGAGCTACCGCACCGTCTACTCGCTGGTCAGCCGGTACGTGAAGGATGAGAGGCTGCGTCAGGTGATGACGTTCCATCCCCTGCTGATCGGCGGCAACCCGTTCCAGACAACGAGCATCTACAGCCTCATCCACCACCTCGAGCGCCACTGGGGCGTCTGGTTCGCAACGGGCGGCACCGCTGCCATCGTCGATGCGCTGGTGGCGCTGTTCGAGCGCCTCGGCGGCACCGTCGAGTACAACGCGCAGGTCACGCGCATTCACACGGCGAATGGCCGTGCGACCGGCGTGCGCCTCTCCGACGGGCGGGACATCAACAGCGACGTGGTGGTCTGCAACGGCGAGGTTACCCAGGCGTACCGCACGCTGCTGCCGGAGCGAGAGCGGCCGACATGGACGAACAGCCGGCTCGAGCGGATACGCCAATCGATGTCGCTGGTAGTGATCTACTTTGGCACAGACCGGCGCTACCGGGGCGAGGACGCACCGGCATTGGCGCATCACAACATCATCCTCGGGCCGCGCTACGAGGGGCTCCTCACCGACATCTTCGAGCGGAAAGTCCTGGCGGACGATTTCTCGCTCTACCTGCACATGCCGACACTGACCGATCCGTCGCTCGCGCCCGAGGGTCACGAGGCGTTCTACGTGCTCTCGCCGGTGCCCAACCTCGACGGTGACGTGGACTGGGCGACGCAGGCACAGCCGTACCGCGATCGGATCATGCAATTCCTCGAGGATCGCTATCTGCCGGGACTGTCCCGGCACCTCGTCACCGAGCACATGATCGACCCGCGTCACTTCGCGACGACCCTGAGCTCGTGGCAGGGGTCGGCGTTCTCGGTTGAGCCGGTCCTGCGGCAATCGGCATGGTTCCGTCCCCACAACCGCTCGGAGGACATCGACAACCTCTACTTCGTCGGGGCGGGCACCCACCCCGGCGCGGGCGTGCCGGGCGTGCTCAGCTCGGCGAAGATCGCCGACGACCTCATCGCGATGTCGGAGTCGCAGGTAGCAGGACAGTGACGCCATAGGGCGTGAAGCGGAGGGAGCTGCGCGCCGGCTCGGGATGACAGTAGGAGGGGGAGTCCACGACCTCACACCTGCAAGTCGAGTGAAACGAGAGACGGCAACACCCTCGGCGCCGATGACGCCGAGGGTGTATTCGCGTGAACGCATCGGGGATCGATCAGTAGCGGTACCGCCGCTGGACGTTCGACCCGAGCGACTGCTCCCAGCTCGAGCGTGCGCTCCGGTTTTCGAGGTTGGGCGGCTGCGGCTCATCGTAGACGTCGTCGTCCGCGTCACTCTCCGCCTCGTACCGTTCCCCCTGGCCGTCCGGATCGCCCTCGTCTTCGTCCTCGTCCCCATCGTCATGATCGTCACCGTCGTAGGTGTCGTCATCGTCGTACTCGTAGTCGTCGTCGTCCGCTTCGGCGACGACATCGAGACCCAGCGTCTCCCGCACCAGTGGGTGCTCCGGGTTCAGCTCGGTGGTAACGAGCTCGTTGCCTTGCCCGTTGATCGTCTGCCGCTTGATGAGCACCCGCTTGCGCAGGAACTCCATCACCTTGGCCTCGATGTGCTCGGAGGGCAGCTTGGATCGGTCCACGAACCGCCAGAGGGAGCGGCTCATGTGGCTCTGCGTCGGCACGAAGCCGTCATGCAGCTGCTTGATGTAGGCGTCGATTGCCTCGATCACCGAGGCATCGACGTCCTCGCTCTGCTCGATCTCGAGCGGATCGTCCTCGCCGGCCGCCGCAACGAGGTCCGGGCTGATCGAGCCCGGCACGCCGCAGATGATCACGCGCAGACCGAGCCGGTTGCGCAGTGTGGTGACGAGGCGGATGAAGTCCTTGTCCCCACTGAAGAGCAGGTAGGTATGGATATCGGGCCGCACCAGCGCTGTGTTGATGATGTCCACAACGAGGTTGAGATCCGAGCGGGACGCGACCTTTTCGCGGCCCTGCGAGTCCGTGCTGCGCTTGACCGGGTAGTGGTGCGCCTCGAACCCGGCGACATCGAGGCGGGTCCGCGCCTGCGGCGGGTGCTGCTCGAAGTCGGCATAGGCCTTCGCCACCGACATCAGGCCGTACTTCAACGCCTTGTCGCGCCAGGCGACGGGATCGGGCTCTTGCCCGTACGAGTTGATCGTGGAATACCGGATGTTCTCAAAATCGACGAAAACCGCAACTTCTTCAGCGCGTCCGGTGCGTCCGACGAGGCTTGCATCTGCCACGAGCGGCCCCCTATTCATCTATCATCAGGCAATACAGGAACGATTACTGTCGAGACCAGGCGCTGCTGCATGCGTGCCGGCGCACATGCGCGTGTCCAGCGCACACAATACCTGCGGGCGAAACCGACGCGCCCGAGGCGTGAACTCCCTTCTGGTGTGAGGCATACCGACTATCACGAAATCATTCGCTCGTACCTTGTGACATTACCGCATGTCGCTGCATCGACTGGAACGGCTCCTCATTAACCCCCAGAACCGCGGTCGACCTGCGCACATACGTTGGTCTCATGATATAGATACGGCCCGGTGGTGTCCACTGGCCACGTGCCAGGCGCACACTGCCGTATCAGTGGGATCAGGCGCGTTCGACCGCCTCGGCCGCCAGCACCGCCGCACCGACGACACCGGAGAAATCGCCGAGCCCGGCCCGCGTGATCTGCACCACCTCGCCGGCATGTGACAGTGCCTGCTTGCGGGTCTCACGCTCGGCGACGTCGAAGAAGTGGTCGAGCGACTCCACGACGCCACCGCCGAGGATGATGCGGGTCGGGTTGAGGAAGTTGACGACATTGGCGAGCCCGAGGCCCATGTAGTGGGCGCCCTCCTCGACGATCTCGCGGACCACCTCGTCGTCCTTCTCCAGCGCCTTGCGGAGCACACCCGACTTGATTGGCTGCACGGCGGGGTTTGCCGGGTTCACATGCGGCAGCAGCTCGGTCAGCACAGACCTGCGTCCACGGCGAATCTCGCCCCACAGCGCGCGGGTCATGCCGGTTCGCGAGGCATACGCCTCCAGGTGGCCGCGTCCGCCGCACCCGCAAATGCGTCCGTTGGCATCGACGGTGGTGTGGCCGATCTCGCCGGCGTTGCCCGCCGCGCCCTTCATCACCTCGCCTTCGCGCACGATGCCGCCGCCGATCCCGGTGCCGATGAAGATGACCACGAAGTCGTCGACGTCCCGGCCGGCGCCGAACGCGTTCTCGCCCGCCGCCGCGATCTGCACATCGTTGCGGATGATCGCCGGGATACCGAGCTCCTTGGTCAGCAGCTTCGCCATCGGCAGGTCGACCACGGCCCGGCTGAGGTTCGCCGTACCGACGAGGATGCCATGGTCCGTGTCCACCTGGCCGGCGATGCCAACGCAGATGCCGGCAATGTCGGTCGTCTCGACGGACGCCTTGGAGATCGCCTTGTTGGCGACATCGTGGATGCGCTGCATCAGCTCCTCGGGGCCGTCCGTGGGGTCCGTCTTCTTCTTGCCGGTCCCCATGATCTTGCCTGTGTCGACATCCACCACGCTGGCAAGAACCTTCGTGCCGCCAAAGTCAACACCGATAGCCAGCCGACTCATGTCTATCCCCTCTTTCGCCGTCCTGCCGATCCCGAAAACCGCGTCCACGGGCGCTGCAACGACCGCTCAATGCTGACCGTGCCCTAGTTCCTGTCCAGAATCTCCAGCACGCGCCCGAACGCCTCGATCGACTGGGGCGTGGACGGGTCCAGCCCGGCGACGAAGTGCTTCATGCCGAGGTCGCGGAACGCCGCGATCGTCTCCGCCTTGTGGGTGTCGTCGCCCTCGATCGGGTTCGGCCGGCGGCCGAGGTACCCCTCCATGGCGACGTTCCCGCCGGCGGTGCGAACCAGCGTGCGCGGGTCGCGGCCGGCGTGCCGGCACGCTTCGTCCACCTTGTCCATCAGCGGCTTCACCGGCTCGACGTCGTTGTGCCAGACCGTGTTCCAGGCGTCGGCGTACCTCGCGACGATGCCGAGCATCCGGTCGCCGGAGGAGCCGACGAGAATCGGCGCGCCGGCGGGTCGCGGCCCGCGCGGCTGGTTCACTGCGCCCTCAGCCGAGAAGTACGTTCCTTCCACCGTCGCGGAGCCGGTGCGCAACAAGGGGTGGATGATGCGAATCGCCTCCTCGAAGCGAGTCACGCGGTGGTCGAATGGCATGCCGAACTGGTCGTACTCCGGCTTGTGCCATCCGGCACCGAGTCCGAGGATGAAGCGGCCATCGCTGATGTCGTCGATCGCCTCGGTCATCTTCGCGATCACGCCGGGGTTGCGGAAGCCGGTGCACGCCACCAGCGAGCCGATCCTGACCTCCGGCACGCGCGCCGCGACCGCGGCCATAACGGTGAACGCCTCCCAGACACCCCGCTGCCCCTCCTCCGGCGTGCCGAAGGTGAAGTGGTCGGCGAACCACAGCGCGTCGACCCCAATATCCCGCGCGATCTCCGCCATCTCGACGATGTCGTTGAAGTGCGGGGTACCACCGAACGCGGCACCCTCGGAGATGGGCATCATCAGCCCGATGCCCATCGGGCGCTTGTCTGCGACCCAATGGTTGGTCGCAATCATGTCGTCTGCCATTGGTCACTCTCCCACCCGGCTGCCCGCCGGCCGATTGCCATACCGGTGCACCTTCGCACGAGAGCGACACCGCGACAAGGAGCACCCTACTCGAGATTCATGCGCCTCAGCCGCCACGCTGCCAGCACAAGCGACACCACCACGATCGCCACCACCGTGATGGAGGCCGACGACAGACGGGACAGGCCATCCAGCTCCACGGCGGGGTCGTCCAGCAGCCGCACGAAGATGGACTGCATGTAATGCCGCACGCTGATCGTGCGGATGCCCGGCAGGAACTGGGAGAGGGTCGCTTCCCAGACGAAGACGTAGAACACGCCGAGGATCAACGCCCGCTGCACGAACAGGCTGATCAGCATGAAGAGCGCGCCGAACCCCGCGATCCCGGCGAGGCTCGCGACGAGCATCGGCCAGACCATGTCCCGCGTCACATCCAGCTTGCCCCAGGACAGCACCAGCCACACCGCCAGCAGCGCCCCCCAGGAGATCGGCACCGTGATAAGGAGCGTGCCGAGAAACTTCTCGAGCACGATGCGTGTCCTGCTCACCGGCTTCAGCATCAGGTATTGCAGCGTCTTGTCCTCGATCTCATCACCGAGCGCCGCGGTCGACAGCACCAGCGAGGCAAGCGGCAGCAGCGTCGAGCTGAACAGGCCGATGAAGATCGAGTTCGCGAGGAGGTCGCGCATCTCCCAGTCGCGCATGTCGGGCTGGGCCATGCGCGCGATCACCGCGAACAGGATCGGGATCGCGCAGATCGCGGCGACCACGAGCACCGATTTGGCGCGCAGGAACTGCCGGATCGTCAGTTGGGTCACCGTCATTTGACCAGTCACAGATCACTCCATCGTTGGCCGGGATGGCTGGCTTTGGCCGCTAGGCAGCTCGAATCTTCTCGCAGGGACGGCCCGAGACCGTGCTGGTCCATTGCTGCCCTGCGGGCAGCCGGGCTGGCACAGAGCCCGGGGCCTGCGGATGGCAGTGGCGGTACCGAGGAGCTGCTCACTGCCCCACGAGGTCCGAGAAGACGGAAGCGAGGGACTCGTCCGTCGCCTGCACCTCGTAGAGCCGAATGCCCGACCGCTGCGCGAGCACCGGCACGAGCCGGTACAGCTCCCGCACGTCTCTCGTGTCGGCGATGATGCGATCATGCTCGTCGATCCGCACCGCGCGGACGGCATCGCTGCCGATCAGGGCCGCGGCGAAGTCCCGCGGCCGGTCCGCCCGCAGCCGAATCTCCCGGTCGTGCGAATCGATGCGCTCGCGAATGGTGCGGAAGTCGCCGACCGCGGCGAGCTTGCCGTTGACGATCACGATGATGTTCTGGGCGAAGCGCTCAACCTCCTCCAGCACATGCGAGGAGACGATCACGGTCTTGCCCGACTGACCGAGCTGCCGGATCAGGCGGATCAGGTGGATGCGCTGCACCGGGTCGGTGCCGTTGAGCGGCTCGTCCATCAGGATGATGTCCGGGTCGTGGACCAGCGCGCCGGCGACCTTGATGCGCTGCCGCATGCCCTTGGAGTACCCGCCGACGCGGCGGTCGGCCGCCGCCTGCATCTCCACCGTGTCGATCGCGCGCTCGACCGCCGCGTCGGCGTCCCGCAGCCGCTGGAGCTTCGCGTTCAGCCGCACGAACTCCCGGCCCGTCATGAACGGGTAGATCGTCTCGGTCTCCGACACCAGCCCAAGGCGACGGTAGACGTCCGGCCGGCCGCGCACGGCGTCTCCCTCGATGGTGACCTTGCCGCTCGACGGCGCCAGCAGCCCGCAGATCATCTTGAGCATGGTGGACTTTCCGGCCCCGTTCGGGCCAAGCAGTCCGGTCACACCTGGCGCCACGCCGAACGTGACGTTGGAGACAGCGACGATGTCGCCGTACCACTTGGAGACCTCATCAACCTGCACGGTGGCGGTCTGCCCCTCGCGGAGCCCGGGGATGGTCCCGCGTGGTGTCGATGGTTCGGTATCCGGGTTTCTCCCGTTGGGCTTGCCGATCATGACGCATTCCTCGGGGCGTAGCGCCAGCGCACGAACAGCGATCCGGCGACGATGACGAAGCTGACCCACGCGTAGTACATCCAGGTGGGCAGGTCCGCGCGCAGCACATCCGCATTCGGCCGGACGTCGAACAGTGAGGCAGAAATCGCGCTGAACACGAGCTGCAGGTCACCGAAGGCGAGATAGCGTCGCCAGTCCTGATCCAGCTCGCTGATGGCGAGCTCGACGATGCCCGACACGATCAGGAACCCGATCACGATCACCGCGATCGCGACCCCCTTGCGGTCGGTCATGGACGAGATCACCAGCGCGATGGTGCCGAGCGTGAGCGCGATCAGGGTCCCGAGCAGGATCACCCGTCCGAGATCGCCGATGTTGTCGCGCATCGCGTGGATCGGCGAGTCGGCCACCAGCTGCCGTCCCAGCCAGAGGATGATCGCCGGCACCACCGAGATGGTCATGGTGAGCACCGCCGCGGCGCCGAGCTTCGCGAAGACGTAGTCGAACCGGGTGATGGCCCGGGCGAAGTAGAGCGGCAGCGTCTTCTCGCGGCGGTCCGGCACGAGGATCTCGGGGATCACCGTGGCGGAGAAGATCCCGACGAGCGTGAAGATGCCGCCGAAGTAGTCGTCATACGAGGCTATGTCCGCGTCCGGCACCAGCGCCGAGACGCCGATCATGATGATCAGCGGCACGAACGAGGAGACGTAGAGCAGCAGCGGCAGGATCTTGGCCGTCCACGACTTGCGGATGCCCATCGCGCGCTTGATCGAGTAGGTGAACAGCGAGAGCACGGCACGCCGCCGTCCCTCTCGCGCGCCCTCGTAGTGGGCATAGCCGCGCTCGAACACCTCACCGTATTGACCGCCGCCGGGTGCCGCCGGGGCGGTCGCTGGCATGGATCTGTCAGACATGGGCAGCAACCTCCTCGTGTGTGGCCCCGACATTGCCGAGATAGATATCCTCCAGCGAGCGGGAGCGAGTCCTCAGCGAGCGCAGCGACGCGCCCTGCTCCACGGCCAGGTCACGGATGAGGTCGTAGACGCGCTCGTCGCTGACCTCGACGATCAACTCCTCGAACCCCATCTCGAGATCGGCCTGCCGGACCGTGACGCCCTGTGCCTCCAGCCCGTGCTGGAATGCAGCCTGGTCACCGTCCACATGGACGATCGCCTCGCCGCCGATCACCTCCAGCCCCTTCAGCGGCTGAGCCGCCACCAGGCGCCCACCGTCGAGGATCAGCACGTGGTCGCAGACCTTCTCGACGTCCTCGAGGATGTGGGTGGAGACGATCACGGCGATGCCCAGCTGGTGGTAGATGCGCTGGATCAGCTCCAGCATCTCCTCGCGGCCACGCGGATCGAGACCGGCGGTGGGCTCGTCGAGGAAGACGAGCTGCGGATCGTGCACGATCGCCTGGGCGAGCTTGACCCGCTGGCGCATGCCGGTGGAAAACCCCTTGATCAACCGGTAGCGCTCCTCGGCGAGCCCAACATGGTAGAGCACGTCAGCGGCGCGCTGCCGAGCGGCCCGCGGCGGGATGCCGCTCATCTCGGCCATGTGCCCGACAAAGTCGGCGGCGGTGGTGTTGGTGGGCAGCCCTTCGGCCTCGGGCATGTACCCGACGTGCTCGCGCACCTTCGTGCCCTGATGCTGCGTGTCGTAGCCGACCACCGTAGCGGAGCCGCCATCCGGCGCGATCAACCCGAGCAGCGTGCGGATCAGCGTCGTCTTGCCGGCGCCGTTGGCGCCAAGCAGCCCGACGGAGGCACGCGGCACGGCCATCGAGATGCTGTCCAGCGCGAGGAAGGATCCGAAGCTGACCCTGAGCCCTCGCACGTCGATCACCGGCGGCTCGGCGCTCTTCGTCAGCGGCGCATCGGCGATGTCTGTTTGCGACATGCGTCTGTCCTGTGTGCAATCGATCGTCTCGGTACGTTGTGGCACGATGGCCCTCGCCCTTGAGTATACGAGGCAGGTGTGTCGGAACCGTCACGGGCAGGCAAGCGTTGTGCGGACACGACAAGCCGCGCCGCTCACGATGTACGTGCGCGTTTTACCGGTATCGTTGCGCGACGGTTCGCGCCGGCTTCCCGCAATGCTATGCTAGATGCAGTAGCTCATCCGTCGTCACACCGCCCTGGGAGCGAGCGTGACGCTCGTTCGCTGACGGAAACGCTCCTGAATCTCCGGAGGATTCCGGTGCCCGGGGCACACGCTCCGGCAACCACCAGGTCATCCGGCGGCAGGTTGGTTGAGGGAGGCATTCGATGCCCTCACAGCATTCGCCATCAACGTCACTGACCCTGACGCGGGCGATCTCAACCGATGGCCAGACCATCAGGCACGACCGGCCGGACACCGGTGTCCGCCATCCCGTCGTTGGTCTTGTCTCCGCCTATCGGTATCAGCGCCTGCGCCTCTCCATGCGCCTCGCGCCGATGCCGGGGTTTCGCCTGCTGTCGTTCTCCCCCCAGGAAGTCACCATGCCGAAGCGGGCCATCACCGGTGTGATGGAGCCACCGTGCAGCCTGCTCATCGTCGAGCCGGGTGACCTCGCCAAGAGCACCCTCGAAGACCTCGTCAAGGTCGCGCACATCCACCAGATCCCACTGGTGTGGCTGGGAGAGCCACCGATCGCGCAGCGCCTTGCAACGACTGCCACGCCGGGTGGCATGATCCCGCCGCAATCGACGCTCGAGCAGATCGAGCGGACCCTCCTGGCCGCCGATGCGGGGCTGCATGTCGTACACCCGGACTTCGCCCACGTCGTCGACCAGACCGAAGTTGACGTGGAGGACCACGAGCCGCTGCTGGAGCCGGAGGAGACGCAGGTGCTCTCCCCGCGCGAGCAGGAGGTGCTCACGCACGTCGCCCACGGGCTGCCCAACAAGGCGATCGCCCGCCGGCTCGGCATCACCGACCACACGGTGAAGTTCCACATCAGCTCGGTGCTCAGCAAGCTGGAGGCGGCGAGCCGCAGCGAGGCCGTCGCGATCGCGACCCGGCGCGGCATGCTCGCGGAGTCCAGCACAGACTGACGCCCTTCACCAGACGGCTCCTGAGGTGACTGCCCCGCGCTTCTTCGCGGGGTTTCGTCGTTCCCGGGACATGTTCGCCCGCCCACCTCCGATATTCGCCCCACCTCGATCCTGGTAGGCCAGGGCCACCGTGCCCGGGCGCGTCGCCTGGAGTCTGTTTCACTTGATCAGTGACTCGCACGTCAGCTCGAGCTCGCCCACGGAGGGACGGACCCACCGGAGTGACCGACGTGATGCACACGCACCACATCGCCTCGGTCTCGCTATAGCGGCTCGGGCAGAGCCATCTCGTGCTCGGGGAAGCGGTGGAAATCGAACAGGCGCGTGGCGTCGGCGGCGGTCTGGGGGTTGCGCGTCAGCTCGAGCGCGGCGTCGGCGAGACGCCGTCGCGCGCCGGCCAGCACCCCGTACGTCGCGTTGCCGTGCGTGATCCTGATCGCGCCGAGGTCCTCGTAGTGGCCCCACACGACGAGCCAGCCGGTCCCGACCGGATGCACCTCGACGAATCGTCCGTGATCGTTCCAGACGAACGATCCCTCGCGTGTGTCCGGCGGCACGATCATGGCCTTCCCCTACTCCATCACGTCATCAGCACGAAGCCGGGAGGGTGATTTCCCCTCCCGGCTTCATCGTACCAATCTCCGGGTATTGTGGACGCGCTAGCTCGTCTTGCGCGGGTCGAGCGCGTCGCGGAGACCATCGCCCATGTAGTTGATCGCCAGCACGGTGAGGAAGATCATCGTGCCCGGGAAGATCGCCTCCCACATGTTGATGCTGAGGTAGTCCTTCGCCGCGAAGAGCATCTGGCCCCACGTCGGCACATCGGACGGGAAGCCGAGACCGAGGAACGAGAGCGACGACTCGGTGATGATCGCCGCGCCGACCTGCAGGGTCGCGGCCACGATGATCGGACTCAGCACGTTCGGCAGGATGTGCTTGAAGATCAGCATGCCGCGGGTGGCGCCGATCGAGGTCGCCGCCTCGACGAACTCCTTCTCCTTCACGGAGAGGAAGCTCGCGCGGACAAGGCGTGCCGTCGGCATCCAGGCGAGCAGGCCGATCACGAGCACGATCAGGAAGAAGACGCCGAAGTTCCCGGTATTGAACTTGTCGTCAAAGAACTCGACCATCGAATCCTTGAACAGGAAGGTGATCAGCAGCAGCAGCGGCAGCTGCGGCAGGCTGATGAACAGGTCGGTGAAGCGCATCAGGAAGCTGTCGACGAAGCCCCCGAAGAAACCGGCGATCGCGCCGATGGCCGTCCCAACCGTGACCGAGACGAGCGCGGCGACGAGCCCCACCGAGAGCGAGATGCGGCCGCCGTAGAAAATGCGGGCGAGCAGGTCCTGACCCAGCGAGTCGGTGCCCATCAGGTGATCCGCAGTCGGTCCCGTGCTGGTGTCGTAGGCGAAGGGGTCGTTGACCTTCTCGCCGTAGAGCAGCGGGCCGATGAACACCGCGACCAGGAAGATCGCCAGCACGACGAGCCCGGCCATCGCCAGGTGGTGCTTGCGGAACTGGCTCCAGGCGTTGCTCCAGAGCGAGCGCTGCGGCCTGACGCGGGCAAGCGGGTTGCTGTCCATCCGCCCCTCGGCGTCTGCCAGGACGGCCTGTTTCGTCCTGGTGGTGCTGGTCGCGTTCTCTTCTCGTGCCATGCGTGGTCTCCGTGGACGGATCGTGCGTCGTGTCCGAAGCGTCGGTGTCGACAGGTCAGTCGTACTTGATGCGCGGATCGAGGACGGCGTAGAGGATGTCGGCGAACACGTTGAAGAGCACGACGAGGATCGACACGCCAAAGGTGATCGCCATCACGACCGGCACGTCCTTGGAGAGAATGCCGTCGATGAGCGCGCGGCCGATACCCGGCACGCGGAAGATCTGCTCGGTGATGACCGCGCCGCCGACGACGGTCGGCAGCTGGAGCGCGATGATCGTCACCACCGGGATCATCGCGTTGCGCATCGCATGCAGCACGATAACCGCGCTCTCCTTGAGCCCCTTGGCGCGCGCGGTCCGCACATAGTCCTGATTGATCGTCTCGAGCATCGAGGCACGCACGAACCGGGTCAGCTGCGCCGAGCTGTAGAGCGACAGTACCGTGATCGGCATGATCGATTGTTTCAGGATCGGCCATGCCCCGGACTTGCTCGAGTCATACACGAACGGCAGCCAGTCGAGCTTCACGCTGAAGATGATGATCAGCACGAGGCCGGAGAAGAAGGTCGGGATGCTGAACCCGATGAAGGCAAAGGTCGTGGCGACGTTGTCGAACCAGCTGTACTGCTTGATCGAGGAAATGACGCCGACCGGGATCGCGATCGCGATGCCCAGCAGGTACGACGTGCCGCTGATCCACAGCGTCACCGGGACTCGATCGAAGATGTAGTCACGCACCGGCACGCGCGCCGTGAGCGACTGCCCCCAGTCGAACTTGAAGAAGTACGCCTGTGCCCACTTCCAGTACTGGATGTAGAAGGGGTCGTTCAGGCCCCACTGCTCGCGAATGCGCTCGCGCACCTCGGGCGGCACATTGGGGTTGGTCGCCAGCTGGCCCAGCGGGTCGCCAGGCGCCAGGTAGATGACGCCGTAAATGATCACGCTGATCGCGATCAGGGTGACCACAGAAATCAATCCGCGTCGAATCAGATATCGACCCACGACATGCTCCTCAGGTGGGGGACACGATGAATACCGATACAAGACCCGTCAGCGTGGTCCGCACGTACCGGTGACTCGCCCCGTTCATCCCAGGGGTACTTCTATGAACAGATGCTTCAGGGGGAGTTCATCCACCTGACGTCGCCATCAATTGCGACAGGCCCGCGAGGCGACGCTGCCTCGAGTGCATTGGAAAACGCTGGTTATCGTACGTTTCCCGGCCCGATGGCGTCAAGTGCGATTGGCCCTGCCGCTACTCGATACCGGTCACGTCGGACGGGGCTTCCTGTGCATGCGGCACATGCCGCGCGGCTCGAGGCAGGAACGCTCGCCGCCCCACAGGTCGCTCGGGACGTGACCGTCCACTCGGGAGCACGGGCCGGGCGGCACCGAGTGTGCTACCATCCTCCCTTGTGCGCCACGCGGCGCAAGGTTGCATGCATCGATCACTGAACACAGCATCGATGACCGCGATCCGTCCCTTTCAGGAAGTAGGAGTCACCATCTCATGGCAGATGAACTGATTCTGATGGCCGAACCACGGACCGTCCACGGGAAGAAGGTCAAGCGACTTCGTCGCGAAGGCTTCGTCCCCGGCGTTGTCTACGGGCCGGTCATCGACAACACCATCTCCGTCTCCGTCGATCGCCGCGCGTTCGACAAGTTCTACTGGCAGCATGGCCACTCGACCATCTTCAAGCTGAAGTGGGACGGCGGCGAGGAGACGGTGCTGATCCACGAGGTGCAGTTGGAGCCGGTCCGCAAGGATCCCCTGCACATCGACTTCTTCGCGCCGAACCTCCGCGCCAAGCTGCGCGCGATGGTGCCGGTGGTGCTGCACAACGCCAACCCCGAGATGGCGGGTGTGCTCAACACCATCATCTATGAGGTCGAGGTCGAGGCGCTGCCGATGGACCTGCCGCACCAGATCGACGCCGACATCTCCGGTCTCAACGAGGTCGGCGACCATATCCGGGTTGAGGACCTCACCCTGCCGGTCAACGTCGAGATGATCACGAACGGTGAGGAGACCATCGCCACCGTCAGTGCCGAGACGGTCGTCGAGGAAGAGCCGGAAGAGGAAGCCGCCGAGGGCGAGGAAGCCGAGGGGGCCGAAGGCGAGGCTGCCGAGGGCGAGGACGCCGAAGGTGGCGACGAGGACTCCGAGGAGGAGTAATCCCTCACCTCGTCACATCATTGCCTGCGAGACAGGGCCGGAGCGACATCGCTCCGGCCCTGTTCGTTTGCATTCCTGCTGCACAATCCATTGCGATTCTGTCGTTTCGACCGGAGCGGCGACAGTCGCGCTTTCACCTGCAACCTGGCATGTGCGCCACGGTTTCTCCACGAGGCGCTTTGGGCCGTAGTCGAAATCACAAACCCTCAAGGGTCTACCTCATGCTCGACTCAGCACCGGCCTCCACGAGCTGCTCGCGCACCGGGCCCGCCAGCAGCGAGATCGTCCGGCGCACCCGCTCCTGCTCGACACCAGCGGCATAGACGTTCGCCAGCATCAGGTCGAGCCCCCCGAGCGCCTCGTGCTCGGCGCGGATCATCCTCGCCACCTCGTCCGGACCACCTGCCAGCATCACCCCCGTGTCGATCAGATCCTGCGCTCTGGCGCGAGCGTCGGTCCGTCGATCCGGCCGGCTTCCCTCGCCCTGCTCACCGGTGGCCCGCTCGTTCAGCCGCACGAGGTCGTCCGTGATCTCGTCCATCGCCCGCTCGGCGGTTTCGGCAATGTAGACATGGCGCATCAGTGCCAGCGCACCGACATGGCGGGGTGGCAGCGTGCCCTTCAGCTCCTCCGACTGTGCCAGACAGCCCGCGCGCCAGGCCGTGACCGTGCCGACGAGATCCTTGCTCGGCTTGAAGCCGACGGCGAGGCCGAAGCCGCGCGAGCCCATCCAGTGGGCCGCGATCGGCTCGGTTCCAGCGAACCACAGCGGCGGGTGCGGCTCCTGCTGCGTGAGCGGCCAGATGGCGATCTCCTTCGCCGTCACGCCCTCCCCCTCGAAGCTGACCGTGCCGCCGGACCACAGCGCCTGCAGCACCGCCACACGCTCCTGGAACAGGCGGACGCGGTGCTCGGGATCCACTCCCAGCGCGACCAGCTCCTCGACACGATGCCCGAGCCCGAAGCCAACCTCCAGCCGGCCACCGCTGATCTGGTCGACAACGGCGATCTCCTCGGCAAGCTGGACCGGCTGCCGGATCGGCAGGGTGTACCCGAGCATGCCGAGACGCATGCGCGTTGTCCGCTGCGTCGCGGCGGCGATCCAGGCCGTAGCGGACGGGATGACATGGCGGCGAATGAAGTGCCGCTCGGCGGAGAACGCCACCTCGATCCCCGCCTCGTCGGCGAAGGCGAGGTCATCCAGGCGCTGCGCGTACATCGCGCCGGGATCCTGCTCGAGCACCGGGTCCACCTGCATGATGTCAAACAGTCCCAGGTGGATGCCGCTCGTCGCGCTCGCGTGGTCGGTCGGGTTGGTCACGGCTGGTTTGCTCCATGCGGTCGCCTGCCCTGGGGGCTCGCGACCGGTATGCTGCTGGTTTCGACGGGGCGAAGTATGACGGAGTCCGCCGCTGTTTCGCCAGCGTGTTGCCGGACAAACAAAAAGGCCGACCCATACGGGCCGGCCTTTCTGCCTGGGCGTCCAGCGATACTGCTCGCTATGCGCGAGCAACCTCCGCTGTGACGCCCTTCGTTTCGTGATTACTCATGGGCATCACCTCCTTCACCCTGTGTGGTTCGAAGTACGGCGTCCCGGTTAGCCATGCGCTAACCGTAGGTACAACCTATCATGCGCGGGATGGAGCGTCAACTGACATGTACGCGCATCATGTGGCTCAGGATACGCCCGCCCCTTCCGGCCACCGGTACCGGCCTGGCATCCGGTTTGCCACCGAGGGTACCTGCCGCCGCACTCGCTCCAGCTGGGCGAGATCCAGCGTCGCGCTGATCACCGTGGGAGCATCCGACGCCTGTGCGACCACGACACCCCACGGATCGACGATCATCGAGCGCCCATAGCACCACTGGCCCGGCGGGTGCTTCCCCACCTGTCCGGCGGCGACCATGAACACCTGATTCTCGATCGCCCGCGCCCGGATCAGTGGCTCCCAGTGGTCTCGCCCGGTGGCGAGCGTGAAGGCAGCGGGCGTCAGGATCACGTCGGCGCCCTTCAACGTGAGAATGCGGAACAGCTCGGGGAACCGCAGGTCGTAGCAGATCGTCAGCCCGACCGTGACGCCGTCGACCTCGACCGTCACGATCTCGTCGCCCGGCGCGACGGTGTCGGACTCCCGGTAGCTGGCGTCCTCATCGAGGTCGACGTCGAACATGTGGATCTTGCGGTAGGCACCGATGATCTCGCCCTGCGGATCGAACACGACCGTCGTGTTGGAGAGGCGATCGTCACCCTCGACGCGCTCGTAGATGCTGCCGGCATGCAGATAGATGCCGAGGTCGCGCGCCTTCGCGGCAAGCTGGTCCGTGAGCGGCCCAGGGATCGTCTCGGCCGCGCCGGCGTTGCCCTCACTTGGCCCGAGGTAGCTCCACACCTCCGGCAGCGAGACGAGCCGTGCCCCCTCACGCGCTGCCCGCTCGATACCCGCCATCGCCGCCTCGACGTTCGCCGCCTTGTCGTCCCGCGAGTTCATCTGGACGATCGCGACCTTGAGCTCACTCGCCATGTCATCCTCCAATTCGCTGCCACGTGTACCTGATGAGCAGATCATAGCAAAGCGGCCCGGCGAAACCGGTTCCTGCCGGTATACTGTCGCGACGGCGATGGAGTCCGCCGGGACCGCCCCAGGCGATCCAAACCGCTGGATCACCGATCCATGCTGATGGCCCCTGTCCTATGCTTGCGACGTGCCGCCACCCGGCACGCGACACGAATGGGAGGGGTGTGCATGGATCTTTTCTGGGTCGGGCTCGGCGCCGTTGTGGGCGCGAACGCCCGCTACCTCATCACGCAGGCGGTGGCCGACCGTCTGGGGACGGCGTTCCCCTACGGCACGATGCTGGTCAACATCACCGGCTCGCTCATCATCGGCTTTCTGCTAACGCTGCTGGCCGAGCAATTCCTCGTCTCGCCCCACTGGCGCCTCCTGCTCGTCGTCGGCTTCCTCGGCAGCTACACCACCTTCAGCAGCTACACCTTTGAGGCCGTTGGCCTGATCGAGCGCGGCGAGTGGTCACCCATGCTCGTGTACGTGCTGGGCAGCAACATCGCCGGTCTTCTGGCGTGCTATGGCGGCATCGTGCTGGCACGCATCGCGGAAAGGTAGGTTCCGATGTCAGAGAATGGCGAACTCAACGGTCAATCGGTCCGCGTCCGCATCTACTTCGGGGAGCGTGACAAGCACCACGGCAAGCCCCTGGCGAACGCCTTGCTGGAGACGCTGCGCTCCGGCGGCGCCTCCGGCGCGACCGTGAGTCGCGGGGTGGCCGGTTTCGGCGCTCACAGCAAGATCCACCGCGCCTCGATTGTCGACATCTCGCCGGATTTGCCGCTGGTGCTGGAGTGGATCGACACCGTGGACCGGGTCGAGGCGTTGCTGCCGGAGATCGAGTCGCTGCTGCAGGGAGGAATGATCACCACCGACCCCGTGCAGATCGTCCGCTACCAGCCGCACGAAGACCGGCAGTAGCGCCTGCGTCGGTTGACACAGCGCACACGGTTGGCGCTACATGTCAGGCTCCGATTCGTGCATTCAACGCGCGGGTTGCTACTGCAGGAAGGACGCCCAGAAGAGAAAGACGCAGACGACGAGGGCGACGATCAGGAGCACGGCGATGATGGCCACGCACGACCGGGACGCCGACCCGAGGTCGCGGGCCTGCTGCGCCTCGACGAGCAGGTCGTCGTCGCTCAGATCCTCCGCTCGACGCTCCGCGCCGGGGACGACGATCCGGTCGGAACGCGTCTCGGGGTCCTGGCCATCGCCTGGATCTGGTCGGTCGGTCATGGTGGAGTGCTTCCGTTTCCCTCAGACAGTACCGGCGCGGTCGGCGTTGGTCACGCGCCAGACATGGATCATCCGCCACACGGCGGTGAGATGGGTGGCGACCGCGAGAACCCACAACGCCAGCATGGGCACGTTGAAGATGAGGCAGAGACCGAGCAGGACCACCCGCTCGGGACGGGCGACGAGACCGACGGACGCCTTGTACCCGATCGCCTCGGCACGCGCGCGGGCGTAGCTGATCATCAGCGCGCCGGTCGCCGAGATCAGCACCAGCAGCGAGCCGAGATGGTCATCCCCGGTGGTGTTGAGCCAGACGAGCAGACCGATGTAGACGACGATCTCGGAGTAGCGGTCCACGGTCGAGTCGAGAAACCCACCGAAGGTGGAGATCTGCCCTGTCGAGCGCGCGATGGCGCCGTCGACCATGTCGAAGGCGCTCGCCACCAGCAGCGCTACGCCGGCGATGCGGGGATGCCCGGACGCCAGCACCAGCGCGACGATCACGTTCAGCCCGAAGCCGATCAGCGTCGCCATATTGGGAGAGATACCGAGCCGGGCGAACGCGCGCCCCACACCCAGCATGTACTGTCGGACTGCCTGTCCGATCGGCTCCGAAATCACCGCATCCCTCTCCACGTACCCCACATGCCCGGATCGCGGCGTCAGCGCTTCGCCAGGCGCCAGTCGGCATGCCGTGCCCGCGCCGCCGCCAGCTGGTACGACTCCAGCACCTCGGCAGCCACCCGTGGCCACGCGAACCGCTGCGCGCTCACGCGGCCCTCGGCGCCCAGCCTGGCGCGCAGGTCGCGGTCGGCGAGCACCCGCACCAGCCCCAGCGCGAGCGCCTGCGGGTCCTTCGGCGCGACCAGCACGCCATCCCGCCCGTTCGTCACCACGCTGCGGTAGCCGGGAATATCGGTCGCAACCACCGCCTTGCCGGCCGCCATCGGCTCCACCACAACGTACCCGAAACTCTCGTTACCGGTCGAGGGCACGCACGCGACCTCGCAGCTTGCATAGTAGCGTGCCTTGTCCTCCAGTGATACGAACCCCTTGAACTCGACATCGGTGACGCCGTAGCGCTCCATCACCGGCGCGAACTTCTCGGGTCGTCCCGAGCCGAGCACGATCAGCTTCGCCTTGGGAAACTGCTGCTTCACCAGCGGCATCGCCCGCAGGAGATGCTTGAACCCCTTGCGCGACTCCTCGAAGCGTCCCACGAACAGGATCCGCGGGACATCGTCGTGCGCCCACGCAAACGGCTCGACATGGTCGCCGTAGCGGTCGACGTCAATGCCGTTCGGGATGACCTCGTAGTCACCCTCGAAGTAGTGGTTGACGAACTCGCGCGCGGGCCGTGACACCGCGATGCGGCCGTCAAGCCGCCCCAGCACGAACGACATGTACGGCTTGAGCGCGGAGTACCACGGCATCGAGCCACTGTACGCGTGGAAGGTGCCGACATTCACGGCGGTCGAGTTGAGGAGGACCATGTACGGCAACACCGGCATCAGCGGCTCGTGCAGGTGCACGATGTCGAACTGCTCCCGTTTCATGATCGCCTTGACGTCGGCATACAGCGTGACGTCGAAGGTGAGCTTCATGCGGCTGCCGTTGCCGGGGATGGTGATCGTGCGGCCGATGCCGTAGTAGCCCTCGGACACCTCCATGCCGCCCTTTTGGCCGCGCGGAGCCATGACCGTCACGGCGTGGCCGAGACGGTTGAACTCGTCGCGCAGGTGGGAGACATGCTCGGTCACGCCACCGGGTTGCGCCATTGAATATGGTGAGACAAGCGCAATCTTCACACGGGGAGTTTACCAGCTACGCTGTCGCGACCTCGCGCCAGTCCCGGAGCCCCCAGGGCGGAGCCGGATTTGATCCTGTCGGGTATCGTCCCGGTGGGCCCGGCACTCCGTGCCCGGGCTGGACCGATACAGGGCCCGACTTCAATCACCCGCCCGCTCACGGCGGGACGGTCCCACCAGTACCACTCGCTGAGGCCCGAGCGAAAGGGGCCGCGCCTATCGCTGCATCATGCCGAACGCCTCGGCGTAGCGCGGGTCATCGCGCCTGAAGGTATCCGGGTGCGTGCCCCGCTGGACCGCGAGGTTGTATGCCAGCAGCTGCATCGGCACCACCGTCAGCAACAGCGAGAGCGGCTCCGGCAGCTCGGGCAGGCGGAACTGTCCGATCGCCTCGAGGTCCGCCACGGGCTCGCCCACAACCCAGACATCGACACCGAGTGCCGCCCACATCATCGCCGCTTCGGCGCTCCGCTCCGCCGCCGCACCGGGCACGCGCACCAGCACGACCACATCGCCCTCGTTCACGGCAACCATCGGCCCGTGCATGAACTGCTCCAGCGGCAGCCCGTCGACCGGCGCCAGCGCCGCCTCCCGCGCCTTGATCACCAGCTCCAGCGCCGACACCTCGCTCGGACCGGCCCCGGTGGCGTAGATGCGCCTGTGGGCGATGCGCGCGGCGATCTTCGCGACCTCGTCCTCGCGCGCAAGCACGTTCGTGATCGCATCCGGGATCGTCGCCAGCGCCTCGTCCCAACCATCAACCTTCCCGGTTCCGGCACGGCCAGCCAGCTCGATCGCAAGCTGCGCCAGAACGGTCATCGCGCACAGGTGCGACGAGGTGTACGCGGCAGACGTCTCCCGCTCAACCGTGCGCAGGATCAGTTGCGAGCCTTCGTGCTCGGCGGTGGTGCTGCCGACGGAAATGGCGGTCGCGCCGGCCTCGCGGGCGTGCCTGAGCGCGGCCGCCGAGGAGAGTCGTGCGCCGGTGTGCGCCATCACGATCACCGCCATGTTGGGGTCGAGTCTGTGCGCCTCCGGGTAGAGCCAGAGATCAGCGGAGTTGATCGCGACCGCGTCGAATCCGGCCCAGCGGAAGAGCCACTGCCCCGCCAGCGCCGCGTGATAGCTCGTCCCGACCCCCGTGAAGAGGAACAGGCTCGCCCCCTCGACGAGGTCGGCCGCCTGGCGAATCTGGTCTGCCCCCTCGGCAAGGAGGCGGCGCATGTCGTCAGGCTGGCGCTGGATCGTCTGGTACATCGCCGAGTCGGTCGTCGGTGGGGTGGTCATGCGGTGCTCCTCGGGATCAGTCGAACACAATGCGGGCCCCTGTGGTGATATCGAGCGGCCGAGCAACAGCCACGAAGCGGAGAAATCCCTGTCGCAATTCGTCACGTGGAGCGAGCAGGAGATTTCTCGACACGGCCATGCGGGCCGGCTCGAACTGACAGGCAGGCGTGCGATGGCACGATTGCTCCACTCCGCTCCCTGCGGGTGCTCTGGTCGAGGTGACAACGATCGACAACGCGGCTACGACGTCGCGCTCGCCTCGGTGGTCGCGGCGTGCCGCTGTGCCGCCCGCTTCTGCGCCTTCGCCTGCTGCATGCGCGATCGCTGAATCACCACCAGACCGCCGAGCACGATGGCCGCACCGATGAGCTTGAGCGGGCCGAACGGCTCGTCGAAGAAGATCACCGAGAGAATGCCGCTCACGATCGGCACCACCAGCCCGGCGCTGGTCGCGGTCACGCCGCGCTGGCCGATGACCCAGTTGTACCCGATGTACACCAGATAGATCGGGAAGATCGCCATGTAGAGCAGCATCAGCCACTGATGCATCTCCAGCACGGACCACTCCTGATCGATGGCGTCCGGGATGGCAATGAGCAGCAGCGGCACGGTCCCGAACAGCGTCGTGTAGGCGGAGACGGTCGTCGGGGCGTACTTCCGCACGAGCGGCCGGTTCACGAGGCCGTAGGAGGCGAAGGAGACCGCCGCGCCGGCGCTCAGCGCGTTGCCGAGCAGGCTGGTGCCGCCGGTGTGGCGGTCGAGCAGGAAGACGACCACCCCGACCACCGCCACCAGCACCCCAAACCACGCGCCTGCCGGCGAGTGCTCACCCATGAGCGCCGCGATCACGAGCGTGAACAACGGCACCATCGCGATAAGCAGCGAGCTGGAGAAGGGAGAGGTGTGATCGAGCCCGACGGTGAAGCCGATCTGGTAGAAGGTGTAGCCCAGAAGCCCGGCGAGCGCGAACCGCGGCAGATCAGCGCGGTCGATGTGCCAGAGCTCGGACCGGTGGCGCGTCACCGACTGCACGGTCAGCACGGCGAAAGCGAGGGTCAGGATCAGCGAGAACCGGGCGAAAATAAAGGAGAACGGCGTGAAGTCGTCGAGCGCGTCCTTGGTGATCACGAACGTCGACGCCCAGATGAGCACCACCGCCCCGAGTATCAGCTCCGGCAGGATCGCCTGCCCGCGTCGCGCCTCGTTCCCCGATTCCATCCCTTCGCCTCTCGATCAATCCCGGAAAGATGCCGCGGCGCGCCTCGGCCGTTCGGTACGTGCGTCTCACAATCCAGACGCGTGAAACTCCCATCGCGTGAGATTCCGAAGCTTCAGCATGGGACATGCGTGCAAACACAACGACGGACGGCTGCGTACCGTCCGTCGTCATCATACCCATTGCGCGCGGCCAGTCCACGCCCGCGTTGTGGCGGCTCTACCCCTCCCGGCGAAGCCGCACCGCGGTGCCGGAGACGGTCACCATCAGCATGTTGCCGCTGCTCACCGTCTCGTAGTCGAGGTCAACGCCGATCACGCCGTTCGCGCCCAGCACCGTCGCCGTTTCGGTCATCTCCGCGATAGCGATTTCGCGCGCCTTGCGAAGCTCCTTCTCGTAGGCGCCGGAGCGCCCGCCGACGATATCGCGGATGCCCGCGAAGACGTCCTTCATGATGTTGGCGCCCAGAATGGTCTCGCCGGTGACGATGCCGAGGTACTCCTCAACCACATGGTTCTGCACAACGTTGGTGGTGGTGACGATCATGGCTCACGCTCCATTGCAGTGAGGTCGGTGGAGATGCGCACCCTCTCCGCGCCATCGCGCGTCGGGTCAACCAATATCTGCATGCCGTCCACCGCGAGCTCGGCATGCGGAGGCAGCAACGGCGCAACCTCCTCGTATCTGCCCATATCGTGCGCGACGTGTGTGAACAGCGTGTGTCGAGGCCGCAACAGTTCGATGGCGTCGAGCGCCTCATCCAGCGACATGTGCGCCGGGTGCGGATGCCGGCGCAGCGCGGTCAACACCAGCACATCGAGCCCCTCCAGCAGCGGCAGCGACGTCTCGGGAATGGTCTTCACATCGGTGAGGTAGGCAATCGAGCCGAAACGGTAGCCGAGGATCGGCAGCCTGCCGTGCATCACCGGCACCGGCACGATCTCCAGATCGCCGATGTGAATCGGAGTCCCGTCGACGGTGTGCAGGTTGAGATCGGGGATCACGCCGTAGACGGAATAGCTGTCCTCGAAGATATAGTCGAAGCGGCGGGTGAGATCGGCGAGCGTCGCTGCGTTCGCCCAGACCGGCAGATGCTCCTGCTGCATCGCGTTGTAGCGGCGCAGCTCGTCCAGACCAGCGGTGTGGTCGAAGTGGGCATGGGTGAAGAGGATGCCGTCCAGCCGCTTCACCCGGTGCCGAAGCAGCTGCGCCCGCAGATCGGGCGTGGTGTCGACAAGCACGGTCGTGTCGCCGGAGCGCACCACCACGGAGCAGCGCAAACGGGCGTCACGCGGGTCGGGCGACTGACACACATGGCAATCGCACCCGATCACGGGGACGCCCGTCGATGTACCTGTACCGAGGAAGGTGAGCTCAACCACTGCTGCCGGAATACTCCTGCGTCGACGTCATACCGTCTGAATCCGCCGCAAGTATACCGGCAGGGTCGCTCATCCTGGCTTGCGGATGTCGTCCTTCGGCATCGAGAGCCGGACGACGTCCCCCTCGACGGCGGCGACATTGTCAGCAAGCACGTACTTGTCGCCCGTCAGGAACCCGGCCGCGTCGATCTTGATGTAGCCGCGCTGCGCCATGCGCTCGGTGACGTCGCCATCACCGTCAGCATCCACATCGAAGATGCCGAGGATCGACGTGTCCGCGTCGTCCCGGTCGGCATCGACCGCGGCGGCGTCGGGATCGGCCAGCTGCACGTACGCGACCTTGCCGACGTCTTCGCCAGCCGAGTCGACCACCTTCATGCCCTCGCGGACCTGTTCGAGCACGTTCGCGCGGTTTGCATCCATGGCCATGATGTCTGCCTCCATGTCAGTCGAGCCGGGCACGATTCCTCTCCCGGCATGGATCCGAAACCGAGCAGGGACCATGCCATCGAATCACCCCTGCCACCGTGATACAGTGGGATGGCTTCGCCGCTACGGCGATGACGATTCGAGGAGTACCGCTCCGTGATGACGACATGGGCTCCGGACTACATCCGGATGCAAGACGAGCCGCTGTCCTGAGATGAATGCGGTGTGACCCACCGCCCGCGCAATTGGACAGCGGAGCCTGCGCACCCGCCAGGCTCCCGTTTTCGGGAGTTCGTATCACCATGTCTTCGGATCGCCAGGGGGAGCATTCCTCCTCGGACCTGCCATCGTGGCTCCCCGCCACCATTCGCAACGACCGCCTCTGGTCTCATCCGGACTTCGTGCGCCTCTGGACCGGCAAGACCGTATCCCAGATGGGCACGCAGGTCTCGCTGGTCGCGATCCCGCTCTACGCGGTGCTGGCGCTCGACGCCTCCCCGATCCAGATGGGCATCCTCGGCGCCGCCGCTGGCATCCCGCGGCTCCTCGTCGGCTTTCTTGCCGGGGCATGGGTGGACCGCCTGCACCGCAAGCCGATCCTGCTGGCGACCGACCTCGGCCGCGCCGTCGCGATGGCGCTCGTGCCCATCGCCGCGCTGCTCGGCGTCGCGTCGCTGCCGCTGCTGGTGGCCGTCGAGGTCGTCGTCGGGCTGCTCAGCGTCTTCTACCAGGCGGCATGGGCACCGTACCTGCCCGGTCTCGTCGGCCGGGGCCACCTCGCGTCAGCCAACAGCCGGATGATCGCAAGCAACTCCGTCGCCCAGGTGGCAGGGCCGTCGCTCGCCGGGACGCTGGTCGGCACGCTCGGCGCGCCGCTGACGATGGCGCTCGACGCCCTCTCCTACCTCTGGTCCGCGCTTTTCATCGCCCGCATCCAGCACCGCGAGCCACCGCTGCCACGCCAGGCACACCGCTCGCTGCGACGTGAGGTTGGCGAAGGGCTGCACGTCCTCGTCAGCTCACCGATCCTGCGCGCGCTCTCCGGCAGCCACGCCACGATCATCCTCGCCGGGCACCTGTTCCTGGCGATCTACCCGCTCTACATGCTCGACACGCTTGGCCTGTCGGCGACCGGTGTCGGGCTGGTCTACGCGTCGGGCGGCATCGGCGGCCTGCTCGGGAGCCTCGTCACCACGGCGGTCATCCGGCGCCTTGGCACGGGGCGGACCATTGTCTGGGCGGCGGTGCTCTTCGGCGCGTGCGGGCTGGCCATCCCGATGGCCGTGCTGGTGCCGGCGCACGCCCTGCCGCTCGTCGTGTTCGCGGAGTTCGCGCAGTGGATGACGCTGGTGATCTTCGAGATCGCCGAGGGCAGCCTGCGCCAGGCGATCACGCCGGACCACCTGCTGGGCCGCGTGACGGCGTCGAACCAGGTGCTCACGAACGGTCTCCAGCCGATCGGCGCGTTCATCGGTGGTGTCCTGGGTCAGGCGATCGGCGTGCAGGAGGCGCTGCTGGTCGGGGTCGCCGGCATGTTCTGCGCCGGCGCGTGGGTGTACTGGTCACCGGTGCGCGAGATCGCGGCGATGCCGACCGAGCCTGACCCGCTGCTGGAGATGCCGACCTTGCTGACTACGAAAACAACCCCGGCGGGCTGATCGCCCGCCGGGGTTGTTCCCCATCGCGCTTCTACTGGTGCACCGGCCCGGCGGTGCGGTCGGGCGGTGTCGCGGCTGCCTCTTCCGGCTGCGCGCCGACGCCACGCTTGCCCGTCGGCTCCAGCCAGTTCTCGCGGAACCATTGCGCCCGCCACGGGACCCACGGGTTGTCGTGGTTGCGAAAATCAACCAGGAACAGCGGGATTCCGTACTGGCCACGCGGGTCGATCTCGGTAATGACACCGACCGCGCCCTCGAACTTGGCCTCGGGCGACGTGGTGAACATCAGGTGCACGCCCGGCACACCGCGATTGTTCCGGCCCTGCGGCATGCGGACCTTGACCTCGTCACCGACCGATAGATTCAGCATCTTCTTTCTCCTCCGCCGTATGGAGGGGCGGATGTCCTGGCGCTGGCCACTCCATGTGCTGGCCAGAAGTATACCCGCCAGCGGCGCCAGCACGAACGCATCGTTGCCGCACAACGGGTGCGAATCGACACTTAAAAGATCATCTAGTGTCTTTTTCAAGAATCCATATTGAGTTCAATATCAATAATATCAATTACCCTATTGACTTTACACGCGGGAGCCGGTAGGATCGGTGGCAGATCAGGAGCCTGTCTCCTGCACGCTACGCACCGACCCGCGTCGATGGCGCCACATCCATACAGCGAGGAGTCTTCCGAATGAGCCAGTCCTTTCCGAACGCCCAGCGGTACCCCGTTCCCGACCGCTGCCCGGTGTGCAGCCACGAGCTGACCGTGACCCGGCTGCACTGCGACAGTTGCGGCACCGGCATCGATGGCCAGTTCACGTTCAACCGGTTCGCGCGTCTCTCGGGCGATCAGCTTCGCTTTCTCGAATCGTTCGTCCAGAACCGCGGCATCATCAAGGAGGTCGAGGCCGATCTCGGCATCTCCTACCCCACCGTCCGATCTCGGCTCGACGAGCTGATCGGCAGCCTCGGGCTCGCTCCCGCAAGCGCCGACCAGAAGCGACCCACCGAGAGCAGGGACGCCCGCCGCGAGATCCTCGAAGCCCTTCAGAAGAAGGAAATCAGTGCCAGCGAGGCCTCCCGCCGCCTCGCCGCCCTGGCCTGACCCGGGACCTGTCTTCCGTTCGCTCCCTCCAACAGCTCGAGCCGAAAGGACAGTTGTGAACACCATGACCGAGCATACCTTCTCCGTGACCGATGACCACCGACAGCTGGAAACACTCGTCTCCTTCAATGCCGACGCCCCCCTGACCCTCTCCGCTTCCAACGCCAGCGGCCGCGTCGACGTCCACTCCGACGGCTCCCTCCAGCCGGGCACGCTTCGGGTCGCGGCAACACGCACCGACCACGGCGAGTTCGAGGAGGACGACCATCACTTCACCGTCAAGGTCGAGGGCAATTCCGTGTCAGTACACCCCGACTGGCAGTTCGCCTCGGGCGTGTCCGGGCTCGCGCGCCGCATCCGCGACCAGCTTCAGCACGGCTTCCGCCCGGAGGACTGGAACCTCTCCCGCCTGCGGCTGAGCCCGGAGCTGGACTTCCATATCTCCATCACCCTGCCGGCAACCATCGCGCCGGGCTCCCAGGTCAAGATCCGCACCGCCTCCGGCGAGGTGAGCGCCAGCGACGTGGCGGCGAACCTGAGCGTCGTCACCGCCTCCGGCGACGTCGAGGCGCGGCACCTGAACGGCAGCGTGGCGGTCCACACCGCCAGCGGCGACGTCTCGGCGGCCGACATCACCGAGAGCCTGGAGATCAACACCGCCAGCGGCGATGTCACCGTCCGTGGCGGCGATGCCTGGCTGGCCGCCCGCTCGGCCAGCGGCGACGTGTCGATCGCCGGCATGCGCCTCCGCAACTCACGTATCACTACCGTCAGCGGCGACATCGACCTCAACGTGACGCTCGACAATGCCGCTTCGTACGGCATGGAGACGGTAAGCGGCGACATCGACCTCAACGCGACCCTCCCTGCCACGGATGCCTCCGCCACACTCGGCTTCGGCACGCTCTCCGGCTCCAGCCGCGTGGGCGACGGCTGGCAGCAGCGGCGCCGCCGCGAGTGGTTCGCCGGTACCGGCGATCAGGCGATCGCGATCAACGTCAAGACCGTCAGCGGTGACCTCTCCGCCCGCGCGCGCCTCGACCCCGCAACCACGCTTCGCCACCTGGAGATGCCGGCGCCGCAGCGCCCCGAGACTGGCGAGTTCGAGGACGAGATGAAGGTCTTCGCCCGCGAGATGAAACAGTTCGGCAAGGAGATGAAGCACATGGCCACCGGCGAGCACGGCACCGCACCGATCCCCCCGACACCACCCACCCCACCAACACCTCCGACCCCTCCCGGGGACCACACCGGCAACGTCTCCCACCTGTTCACGGCGGGACCGTCGGGCCGGGACTACCGCCGGCCCGAGCCGCCTCCAACACAACCCACCGAGCCGGTGACCGCCCCGCAGCCGTTCACCGCCGAGCCGTCTGGCGTCACAACGCCACCCGTACAGGAGACCGGCCCGGTGGCCCAGGCGGAACCGACCTCGACGGCCGACCAGAGCCAGCGCGACGAGCGGCTGCGCGTGCTCGAGCTGCTGGAGAAGGGCGAGATCGATATCGAGGACGCGCTTGCCCGCCTCGAGGCCACCAAGGACGACGCAGCGACGTAAGGCAATCATCGACCGGCGCGTGAGGCGATCGGTCCAGTCCAGGAGCACCAGCCATGCAACATCCTGACCTCATCATGCTGATGCACGAGTCGATGCAGCGCGCGGAGGCGGCCAAGCGAGCGCCGATCCCCGCCCGCACGTCGACCGACTGGGACCCCTATCGACCACTCGCGCCGTCATTGGCAACGCCCTGATCGCGCTCGGTACGCGCATCGCGCCCGCGTCACGGCGGGCGCCGCTCGCCCAATCGATGCCCCACCTGTCCACCTCAGGATCCATGCGCACCTGACCGATTCGCCCGTATCCGCCACCGGCCCTCCGCCGGCACGCCGGAGCCGCCGATGTCCTCTCCCACCGCCTCGACCGGCCAGTCCACAAACCGCTGGCCGGTCATCTGGATGCTGACCGCCAACCTGATCTCCAACCTCGGCAACAACATCACCGTGATCGCGGTGCCGTGGCTGGTACTGGAGACGACTGGCAGCGCCAGCAAGATGGGACTCGTGGCGGCGGCGACGCTGGCGCCGATGGTGATCTCGTCGTTCGTCGGCGGCGCCATCACCGACCGCATGTCCCATCGCCAGCTCGCGGTTCTCTCGGACGTGCTGAGCGGGATCACCGTCGCCGCGGTGCCAGCGCTCTACTACACCACCGGTCTCAACATCACCGCGCTGATGGCGCTGATGTTTCTCGGCGCGATCTTCGACGGCCCAGGCATGAACGCCCGCGGCGCGATGATCCCGAAGCTGGCGGCGCGGTCCGGCATGCTCACTGGAGCGGGTGAACTCCGGCTTCTCGATCGGACGCTCGCTGATCGAGCTCATCGGCGCGCCGATCGGTGGCCTCCTCATCGCACTCATCGGTGCGCCCGGCGCGCTCTGGTTCGACGCCGCCACCTTCGCCGTCTCGGCCGTGATCGTCCGGCTGCTGCTGCCCGCGACCGCCCGGCCGGAGCCGACCGGCACGACCATGCTGGCGGACATGAAGGAGGGGCTCCGCTTCCTGTTCGGCTCCCGGCTGCTGCGCTCGATCGCGCTGACGTCGACGGTGCTGAACATGGTGCTCAACCCGATCGTCACCATCGGCCTGCCCATCTATGTCACCAACATGGACAGCGGTGCCGGCACGCTCGGGTTCCTGATGACCAGTCTCGCGGCCGGCGGGCTGGCCGGGTCGGTGGTCTACGGCTGGCTCGGCGGGCGCCTGCCGGGGCGCGCGACCGCCATCGCGAGCGTGTTCCTCCTCACGCTGCCGCTCTTCGCTGTCGCGATGCAGCCGCCGCTGGCGGTGATGTGGGCGCTGCTGCTGGTGCTGAGCTTCGGTGCGGGGATGATCAACCCGCTCGTGGTCACGTTCTTTCAGCGCTACACGCCGGAGCGGATGCTGGGTCGGGCAATGGGAACGATGAACTCGACGGCGATGCTGGCATCGCCCATCGGGATGCTGCTCGGCGGGGCGTTGATCGCCAGCCAGGGATTCGGGCTGACCACATTCCTGGGGACGATCGCGATGCTGGCGGTGGCACTGCCGCTGGCGTTCAACAGCTCGCTCACCGAGCTCAGCGGCCCGCCAGCGACCAAGCCGCAACCGAACCGGCCAGTAGCCATGACCGATTGATTCCGCCAATGGCGCTCAGTGGAGACGTCCATCAGTCCGCGCCATGCATTACTGGAGCGCGGTCCGGGTTGGTTGCACCGCAACGTAGGGGCGAGGCTCGGTCCTCGCCCGGCGGCCCGCAGGGCGGCAATTGCGACCGCTGCGCGGCCACAAAAAGCCGCCCCTGCGCGTAACCCTCCTGCAAAGGGCTGTAACCAGCGATGTCATGTCGACCGGAGCCAATCCACGGCACGTTACGCGCGCTCAGCTCGAAATGACAATCTCCGGCGAGATCCGATGGTCCGGCCTTGAATCAGGCGGGGTAGATTGCCAGCGACATCCCGTCGAGGACCTTCCACATCCCCACGAACTCGTTCCATGTGTAGAAGTCCAGAGACGCCGTCGCCGGGTCGGAGACGTACACGCCGGCATCGTCGTACCCGTACGCCGTCACCACATGCGTGCCCGACGCCACCGAGTACGCGCCATCGTCGTGCAGCCGCTCGCGCGTGTTGCCCCAGAACCCGAGCCACACCACCACCGGATGCCCCGCGTCGATCTCCGCGATCAGCTGATCGGTGGCGCCCTCGCTGTAGAACACGTCGCCGACGTAGCCGAAGTCCTCGATCACCGGCAGCATCGCCTCGGGGTAGACGCCGTAGTCGTCCGTGTTGCCCCACCAGCCGTCGATGTTGCCGCGATAGCCATTGTGAGGATTGGCGGCCTTCGGCACACTGGTGATCATGATCCGCTCGTCGATACCGTTGCCGAGCATCGTCGTGGCGATGTGAACCGCCGCGTACTCGCAGCTCAGGTTCCGCGACTGCTTGTAGGTGACCACGCCAGGAACCGACACGATCGACGGGTCCGCCGCACCCTCACCGACATTGCCGTCCCGCGTGGGCGGGATCAGGATGCGGTCGCCCGGCATGATCGACGCCGGGTCCTCGATGCCGTTGAACTCGGCGATCGCCTTGGGGTCGTGCCCGTAGAGCGCGGCGATGCTGGAGAGCGTGTCGCCATACTCCACCCAGTGCGCGGTCTGGACCCACGGGCTGGTGCCCTCCAGCTCCGCCGCCATTTGCGCCGCCTCGGACGGCGACTGTCCCGGATCCGGGATCACGATCGCCTGGCCGCTCTGCAGCGCGTCACCGGTCGGCAGGTAGCTGGAGCGGCGAATCGCCTCCGGGTCGACGCCGAACGTCGTCGCGATCGCATCGATGGTGTCCCCATCCTCCACCACATACCGCTGCTGAGCGAGACCGCTCCCAACCGTGCCCATCAACAGCACGAGCACCGCGATCGTCGCGATCACTGCCCGGCGCGGCCCTGCCGAGCCGCTACCGCGCAGCACATGCGCAAAGCCACCAAGAACGTCCCGCAGCATCTCCCCCGTCATCCACGCTCCTCCCATTCGCATCCTTCGATACTCCGGCGCCGCCCCCGCATAGAGCGCCTCGTAGTGCGCATCAGTCCCCCGACCGAGCTGCACCGGCGCATCCATCACCGCGAGTGGTCGCCTGTGTGTCGTCATCCCCCGGCGGCGGCCGCACACCGTCCGGTGCTCCTGCTGCATCCGGAAGGAGCGCACGATCCCGTCGGTGTGCCGGTCGAGCCGGCGCTGGTAGGCGGGTACTGCTGGTCGCTTGCGCCCGGGCCACCCGGTGTGGGCATCGTCCGCGACCATGGGCGGAGGCGTGGCGCGGACCTCGAGCGGCGCCGGCCAGGTCTGCTCCTCGCGCGGCCGGTCGATCGCCACCGGCTGCCGTGACGGTCGGTACCGCGACTCCGCGCTGTCGCTCCACCGATGCTCCCGCGCCGGTGTCGCCCCCTGCCCGCTGGTACGCCAGACGTTGTGCCGCTCCATCCCTGTGCCCCTTCCGCTCCAGCACCGCAGCCAGCTGCGTCGCCCGCTCCGGTGGTATCGGCATCCCCCAACCGAGTGCCGATATCGGTGTACGTACACATCATCCTACTCCCGGCCCCGGCAGGATGCAAGGCATTCGGTGACTCGCAGGAACAGGAATGGCGTCGCTTTCGGGCGTTATGTCGGGAGAACCTGGCGGTTCATCGACTGGGTGTCACCGTCCTGTCCGCTTGTTCCAACGCGGAACGTCCCCTATCATCAAGGGAAGACACCATGGGACCTGTCGATTCCGAAGGGGAGCACCGCATCGGGCATGACGAGCGCCACCACGACCGACCAGCTGTTTCAGACAGATAGCTACCTGCGCGAGTTCGACGCGCGGGTGATCGGTGTGGATTCGGAACGGCACGGCGTCACGCTGGACCGCACCGCGCTCTACCCCGGCGGCGGCGGTCAGCCCGCCGACCGCGGCACGCTGACCTTCGACGGCGGCTCACTGACCGTAATCGGCAGCAAGCGCGAGGGGGACTGCATCCTCCACCTCATCGACCCGTCAGACGCGCTGCCATCGGAAGGGAACGAGGTCCACGGCACGGTTGACTGGGACCGACGCTACGCCCTGATGCGCATGCACACCGCGCTGCACATCCTTTGCGGCGTTGTCTTCCGGGACTACGGCGCGCTGGTCACCGGTGGCAACATGGAGCCGGACCACGCCCGGATGGACTTCGAGATGGACAGCTCGGAATTCACGCCGGAACGCGTCCAGGAGATCGGCGAGCACGCCAACGCCGAGATCGCCGCGGGACGCGAGATTCGCGTCGCGATCCACCCGCGAGATGAAGCGATGCAAATCCCGGATCTGATCCGCACGAAGATCAACCTCCTGCCGGAGGCGATCCAGGAGATTCGCACCGTTGAGATCGTCGGTCTCGACCTGCAGGCGGATGGCGGCACGCACGTCGCCAACACCCGCGAGGTCGGCGGCATCGAGATCACCGGTACCCGCTCCAAGGGTCGCATCAACAAGCGCATCACCATCGCCCTCACCGAGCCACCTACCAGCGCCTGACGGACCCGGCCGCGTTCCGGTTTCGCGCAGGCTGCCACACCGGACACGGCCTGCGCACGACAGGCGGTGTCCTTGCCGTTGAGCACGACACCCGACATGACCACGAGGACACATCACATGGCCACCGATACCACCCACTCCGCCGAGGCGCTGCGTCGCCGCGCCGCCAACCGTACTCAGGCATACGGAGAGTCCATCTGGTACTCGATCCACCAGCTTCGTCAGCACCACGAGGACCCGATCTACTTTGGTGACGGCGCGCCCGCCGCCGAGGCGATGCCGGTCCAGCGGCTGCGCCAGGCGTCCGCGCATGCGTGGGAAGAGGCGCCGGCAGCGCTCGGCTACGGCGAGAGCGAGGGCTTCGAGCCGCTGCGGGAGTACATTTCCGAGTGGATGAAGCCGCGCGGCATCGACGCGCCGGCGAGCGAGATCATGGTCACCGCCGGCAGCACGCAGGGCATCGAGGTCGTCTGCCGCACGATGCTGAACGCGGGCGATACCGTCATCGTCGAGAACCCGACCTTCCTCGGCGCCCTTGAGATCTTCGAGACCTATGAGGCGAAGATCGTCGGTGTCGAGATGGACGATCACGGCATGGTGATCGACGACCTGCGCCGCGTGCTTGCGCAGGAGCCGAACGCCAAGATCCTCTACACGATCCCGACGTTTCAAAACCCGACCGGCACCACGCTGCCGCTGGAGCGACGCCAGCAGCTGGTCGATCTCGCGCGCGAGCATGACGTGCTCGTGGTCGAGGACGACCCCTACGAGGCGTTGCAGTACGATGGCGAGCCGGTCGCGCCGCTGCGCGCGCTCGATGAGAACGTCGTCCACCTCGGCACCTTCTCCAAGACGATCGCGCCGGCGATCCGTACCGGCTGGGCCGTCGCGCCGAAGCAGATCTTCGACCTGATGCTCGCCGCGCGGCAGCTGATCGACCTCCACAACGACCGCATCCAGATGCGCACCGTCTACTACACCGCCGACGGCTTCCTGCGCGAGCACCTGGAGACCGTGCGGCCGATCTACAAGGCTCGCCGTGATGCCATGCTGGCGGCGCTCGAGGAGCACATGCCGGCGGGCACCACGTGGTCACGCCCGAACGGCGGCTTCTTCATCTGGATCGAGCTGCCGGAGCAGATCGACGTCAACACCTTCGACGAGATCGCGGCGGACCACGGCGTGATCTACTTCCCGGGCAACTGGTTCATGCCGGAGGAGCCGCAGAACAACGTCATCCGGCTGAGCTTCTCCACGCTGCCGGAGGATCGCATTCGCGAGGGCATCGCCCGGCTCGGTGCCGCCGTCCGCGCCGTCATCGAGAAGAGGTAACCGCGCGGCTCAACCGACATCGGCTCAACACTGTGGGCCCGCCCACGGAAGGGCGGGCTCGTGTACAAGCACCGCGTGTCGAGCCCTGGTGACGAACGCCGGGCCCGTTCAGCATGGGTTCACGGTCGGCCCGTATACTTTCCGTCAGGCGAACCCGTCCGCCTGACCGCTGGCCGCTGGAAACCGCGTTGGTGCGGCCCCAACCAGGATGAACCTGCACGTGCCTGTTGTTGCCTTGATCTCGTTCGACTGGCTCCCACTGGGACCGTTCGATACCCGCCTCTGGTGGCTGCTCATCGCCCTCGTCATCGCGCTCCTCTTCACCGTCCAGTCGGTCGAGTCCGCCGTCGACGGCGCCTGGCCGCACCAGCGACGCCCCTCGAACTTCCTGCCACGCGCCCGCGCCGTCCAGACCGGCTGGGCCGTCGTCGCCCTCCTGATCATCCCCGGCGGGCTGCTCGCCGTCGGCAACGTCGCCGTCGCCATGTGGCAGGACACCGCCCGCACCGACGCGCAGGTGCTCGGCGGCTGGCTGCTCGGCATCAGCTGGGTGATCTTCCTGCTCGGCAGCCTCAACATCTTCGGCTTCACCCGGATGCTCAACGTCATCGGTGTCACCGGCACGATCGTGTTGCTGCTCATCCTGCTCGTCGCCGACATCCTGCTGCTCTCGGCGTTTCTCGACATCCTGCCCGACTGGGACACGGTCCAGCGCGGCATCCGCGACGGTCTCGAGCGCCTGATCCCGTTCCTCGAGGAGGACTGACGTCGATCGCGGCATCGGTCATGCGCACGTCCCCCTCGTTGACAACGCCTGTGGATGCGGCAACGATGACGCGCAATGCCTCGCACGCCCGACAACCCGGAGACGCCCCTCGGCATGACTGGCCGTGATGACCGACACCATCGCAATGCTGGCCGGCCTCCGGTCCCGCCGGTGCCCCGATCATGGGCACGGGCAGCCTCACCGCGCATCCGTCAGCGGACGCGTATCGCCACCGCACCGCAACGGCTCGCCGCGGCGCGACGCGCACACGGGAGGCAGCGCGATCGCATCACGGTCGACTCCCATCCGATCGCGGGCCTCTTCGCCTCCACCGAGCAGGCGACACCATCCCACGTCGAGCCATCCCGCCGCTTCGGGCGCATTCGCCGTCGGGGCCGCACCGGCACGACCGTCGAGGAGCCTTCGCTGCTCAACGATCGGGACTTCCGGATGCTCTGGCTCTCCCGCCTGCTCTCCCAGACGGCTCAGGGCGCCCTGCTCTACGCGATGCTCATCCTGGTGGTCGATCTCTCCGACCGCACGATCTTCAGCTCGCTCTTCGTCCTCGCCTCGATCATCCCCTCGATGCTCTTCGGGCTCCCCGCCGGCGTGGTAGTCGACGCGGTGCCGCGCCGCGGGCTGCTGGTGACCCTGAACCTCTTCCGCTTCGCCTTCATGCTGTTCATCATCTCGGCTTCGCAGCCAACACTCGGCGACGTCTTCGCCGCGACGCTCGGCATCTGGGTGATCCACCAGTTCTACTCGCCGGCCGAGGCGTCGCTGATGAGCTCGATCGTGCCGCGCGCCCGCTACACATCCGCCCAGGCGCTGTTCAACCTTGCGCTCACGATCGCGCAGGCGCTCGGTCTCGTGATGTTCGCGCCGCTGCTGCTGCGTGCCGGCGGACCCAGGCTCGTGTTCGCCTTCTCGGGATTGCTGTTCATGGTCGCCGGCATCCTCACGGTGCTGCTCCCGGCAGTGGGGCCGGCCCACCGGCGCCTGGGGCAGCAGCGGCGCGGTCTGGTCGATACGCTCGGCGAGGGCTGGCGCTTCGCCCGGGGTGACCGGCAGACCTTCGAGGCGATTCTCGACGACGTTCTCGTCGGCATCGGCATGAGCGCGCTGGTAGTGATCGTGCCGTTCTACCTCGAGCGCGTGCTCGGCACCTCCAAGGAGAACACCGTGTTCGTGTTCGCGCCGGCCGCGCTGGGGCTGGTGCTCGGGCTGCGAGTGGCGCCATTCTTCGGACGCGTCATCGGCGAGCGCATGAGCGCAACCGCCTCCCTGTTCGCCTTCGCGACCTGCGTCGCGGCACTGGGGTTCGTTGAGCAGGCGTACGATCTGCTCACCGTGATCTTCCGGCTGCCGCTCGACCGCATCTCCGACGTGCTGAGCATCTCGCCGCTCATCCTCGTCGCGATGATCATCTCGATTCCGGCCGGGTTCGCCTCGGCAGTCGTCAACGTGGCCGCCCGCTCGATCCTGCTCTCACGCACGCCGGAGCGCATGCGCGGGCAGGTCATCGCGACGCAGGGACTGGTGGGGAACGTCGGCGCGCTCATCCCGACGCTGCTCGCCGGCATTGCGACCGACATCTTCGGCGTTCAGCCCATCGCCGTGGCGATCGCGCTGGCCATCGCGGTGGTCGCGCTGGCGGCGCACGCGTGGGGGCGCCGTCCGCCGGTCCCCGTGGAGACGGCCTCGCTCGCCTGAGCGTTGCGCCTATTGTTCAACGAGCGGCTGGATGCCGAGAAGCTCGCCGGGCACCTCGGTCACGCGTGAGTCTCCAGCTGCCGTCTCGCCCACCACGAGGACGCGCGGATCGGGGTGCCCGGGCCACTCCCAGCGCAGCCCTGCCGCGACCACGGCGCCCGATGTGTCCCGCGCGACCTCAAGGTCGATCGCCCCAGGTGCCACCGGTGCCGCGGGCTGAATCGGTACGGACGTTTCCATCTCCCGGTCACGGGTGAGATCGACTGCCCAGATGTCGATCATGGTGTTGCCACCCTGGACATGGGCCACAACGTCACCATCATCGCTGACAGCGGTCGCAGCGAGCTCCAGCCGACGATCGAACGACCGATCAAGGACAATCTCACCCGTCTCGATATCCACCGCGATCAGGCGCAGCGTGCCGGTGCCGAGATGCGCGGCGTCGACGGTCGCGCCATGAAACCAGCGCGCGACCGCGCCGGACGGCAGCGCCGGCTCAAGGTCAGCTGGCAGGTCGAGACGACACGGATGCTGGCCGTCTCGCAGCCACCACCAGGCGCCGTCACCGACACGCTGCCAAACACCTGCATCGCCGTCGGGTGACACCATCCAGTAACGCGAGTCTGTGTCAGTCAGCAGGCTCGGCGTGGACGACAGCGCAGGTATGGCGCGCGCGGAAGGGGTCGCCAAGCGAAGGTCAGCCGTTACCACCGCACCGGTGTGCGGGTTGACCGCGACCACGCCGTCCGCCTGCCGCACCAGCACGACGAGGCTTCCCCGCGTGCCGGGTTCCCGCGCCCGGACGGCGAACATGCCCGGCACGAGCGCGGCGGTGGCCAGTGATGCGAGCAGGCGCCGTCGATCCACCCTCACCTCCGAACGCCAGCAGCACCGGGATGGGATAGCTCCCGTCCCGGTGCTGCCTGCTCACGAGCGATCCTGGATCACGACCCGGATTCGACCTGGATCGTGATGTCCTTGACGACCAGGAACTCCGCCGGCAGAGATGGCTCGCCGGTACGGCCCGGTACGACCTGCGAGTCGGAGATGTCATCGAGCGCCTGCTCACCGTCGACCATCTGCCCGAAGATCGTGTAGTTCTTCTCAAGCTTGCCCTGCAGGTCGTCGTTGGCGATGAAGAACTGGCTCCCCTGGGTGTCCGGACCGGAGTTCGCCATCGCGAGGGTCCCCTTCTCGTAGTTCAGGCTATCGCCGGGCAGCTCGTCGCCGAACTGGTAGCCGGGCCCACCTCCGCCGGTACCGGTCGGGTCACCGCCCTGGACCATGAAGCCGGCGATCACGCGGTGGAACGGCGTGACATCATAGAAGCCATGCGAGGCGAGACAAATGAAGTTGTTGACCGTCTCCGGCGCCGCCTCGGTGTTCAGCTCGAACGTCATCACACCCTTGTTGGTCGACATCACGGCGAGATAGGTCGCGTCGGTGTCGATCACCATCTCCGGCGCCGCGTCCCACTGCGGGTACGGCTGCTCCTGGGTCTGGGCGTCATCGGGCCAGCAGCCCGCCGGCACGAAGCCGGCCGGCTCAGCGGATACCGGGCTGCCTCCCGACACCGCGACGGCCGCCGTCGACACGGGCTGGTCGGACTGATCCGATTCCTCCTCGACGTTCAGCAGCAGCGCCGCCAGCAGCGCCACTACAATCGCGAGCACCGCGATGATCGCCACCGCCGCTCGTTGCCTGCCCACCGAATTGATCACGCTGTCAGCTTCCTCTCAATCGACGATCCACCCCAGAACGAGGTCACTGCTGATAATGCCACGAAAGGCTCGCCCGGTCGCCCGCGTCACGGCGGCGGGAACCACGCCGACGCGATCCCGAGTGCTGACGGCGGCGCCTGCACCCCGTACCCTGCGATCCGGGTCCTGACGCCGTCGTACCACGGTGTCGCGAAAAGCGGGATCAGCGGCACGTCCTGCGCCACAATGCGATCGATCTCACGGTAGAGCGCGCCGCGCGCCGCGCGGCTCTCGCCAGCTCGCGCCAGCGTTAGCAGCCAGTCGACGCGACGGCTCGCATAGCCGCCGGCGTTGCGGGCGCCCTTCGAATGCAGCCATGGGTACGCGATCTCGTGCGGGTCGGTCCACAGCGGCAGGAAGGTCATCATCAAATCGAACGCGCCGTCCGCCACCGCGGCTCGCATCTCGTCTTCGGTGAGCAGGTCGATGCTGACCGCGATTCCGGCGGCTGCCATCTGCTCCTGCAGGAGGATCGCCGCGTTGGCGAGCGCCGGCGCCGCCTCCGGGCAGACCAGCCGTAACGGCCAGCCGGGCAGCAGCCCGAGATCCGTCAGGGCGCTCCTGACCCGCATGGTCGAAGCTGGCCGGGCGACAGCGTCGCCGCCGTTGCCAGCCCAGTGCTGCGGCGGAAAGAGCGTGTCCGAGGGCGCCGCCGTCCCGGCCGTCGCGCCCTCCACCAGCCCACGCCGATCGATGACCGAAGCGACCAGCCGCCGCACGCGGACGTCCACGAGCGGGCCCTGTCGCACCTGCGGCACCACGGCGCACTGCCGCCGCGACACCTCGCCCACGAGCGTGATGCTCGGGTTCTCCTGCAGCAGGGGCATATCGAGCGACGGAACGTCCGGCACGATGTCCACGAGTCCCGTTACGAGTCGCGAGGTGCGCTCGATCTCCTGCTCGACCGCGACCACGCTACAGGCATCGAAGCGTGGCTGCCCCGTGACCCGGTAAAGCCGGTTCGACCGGAAATGCAGCGTATCGCCCTCGATGCGAGACGGCACGAACGGCCCGGTGCCGGGCGGGAGATCACTGAACGTCGTACCGGTGGTGCCGGCGTCATCCGGTACCACCGGCACCAGGGGGGAGGCCAGCGACGCCCCGAGCGTCGCGTCGGGGCCATCGAGCGAGATCCGCACCCGACCCTCCTCCGGCACGTCGACCGCCTGTACCCGTGTCCAGCGCCACGCCTCGTCCGGCGGCCCAGCCGCGATCGCATGCTCGATGCTCGCGGCGATGTCCTCGGCGCGCAGCACGGTGGCGTCAGAGAACGCAACACCTGTGCGAGCGACAAGGTCGACGTGCGTCCAGTTTTCGGCGGGCAGGTACGCGACGGCGGCCCCGGCGACGATCTCACCTGCCGGGCTCTGCCGCAGCGGGGACTCGTATGCCAGTGACCGCAGCCATGCGAGCGGCCACCCATCGGCCGAAGATCCAATGAGGTCCTCGACGATAGCAGGCAACGCGACCATCGGCACGCCCCCACGACGCGGCACGGCGTCCTGCGCCAGGGCGCGGCCGCCGAAGGGAGCGAGCGCGAGCGCCGCCGCGCCGGAGATCACCTGTCGACGGTTGATCCGGCGCTGCGTCATGCTCCTCACTCTCATGCAGGGCCCGCTACAACGCGGGTGCGAGCCGGTTTGAGTCGAATGGGTCGAGGCGACGCGTCTGCGTCTACCACCACCGTGTAACCGATGCGCAACCTGGGCTAGTTCCCCAGAACGTCGCCCATCGCGGTGAGCAGCTCGTCCACCTGCTCCTGCCCGTAGATCATCGGCGGGAGCAGGCGGATCACGAGGTTTCCGGCCATCAGCGCCAGCACGCCACGCTCCTGAAGCGCCTTGAGTGTCGGCGTCGCCTTCGCTTTCAGCTCGATACCGATCATCATGCCGCTGCCGCGCACCGCGCGAACCTTTGAGCTGCCAATTGCCTCGATACCCGCCTTGATCGCCTCGCCACGGACGCGCGCGTTCTCGTAGAGCCCGTCGTCGGCCAGAATTCGCAATGTCTCGGCTCCGACGCGGCTGGCAAGCGGGTTGCCGCCGAAGGTCGAGCCATGCGCGCCGCCGGGCATCGCCTCGCTGATGGCGTCGGTGACCAGCGTGACGCCGATCGGGAAGCCGTTGGCGATCGCCTTCGCCGTCGCGATGATGTCCGGCGTCACGCCGGCGTCGGTCATCACGAACGGCACGCCGGTGCGGATGGCGGACTGCACCTCATCGGCGATCAGCAACGCGCCTTTCGCCGTCGCGACCTCGCGTGCGCGTTGCAGGAACGCCGCCTCGGCCAGGTGAATGCCGCCCTCTCCCTGCAGCGGCTCGAGAATCACCGCCGCCGTCTGGTCGTCGATCGCTGCCTCGAGCGCATCGGCGTCGTTGAACGCGACGTGCTCGGCCGGAATCGGCAGCGGCATGAACGGATCGCGGTACTTCTTGTCGGCGGTTGCGGAGAGCGCGCCGAAAGTGCGGCCGTGGTATCCACGCCGAGCGGCGACAATCTTCTCGCGACCGGTCGCGGCGCGGGCGAACTTGAGCGCCGCCTCGATCGCCTCGGTGCCGGAGTTGCTGAGGAATGTCTTCTGCACGCCCTCAGGCGCGATCGTCATCAGCGTCTCGAGGAACTCGGAGCGGGCGTCGCTGCCGAAGCTCTGGTGCGCCGTGGTCAGCGTCTGTGCCTGCTCGATGAGCGCCTGCGTGTAGCGCGGGTGCGCGTGACCGAGCACCGCAACGCCGTAGTTGCTCATCGCGTCGAGATAGCGCTTGCCGTCGTTGTCGTAGAGGTACGGTCCCTCGCCGCGCACCAGCACGATGTCGCGCTTGGCATACAGCGGGATTTGCAGCGCCTTGTCGACGCCCATCAGGTCTTCGGTCGATCGGTGCGTGGTGTCGGTTGCCATGTGTTCCCTCGGTGCGCGAATGCCTTGTGCATCGTAGGGGTCGATTCCGGAGGATATCGACCCGGCCGCCCGCATGGCGGCAAGTCCGGTCACGTGTTGCGCGCGCTTCGCGCACGCCGGGCGGATATTCCATTCGACTCCGGCCGCTGGCCCTCGCTCAGGACAGGCTCTGCGGAATCAGTCCCTACTGGCAAGCCAGGTCTCGAACCAGCTCGTCAATCTCCATGCCCGGTTGCCAGCGGATGACGTCAGGCTCTCCGGTCGGGGGCTCGAACTCATCAACGATCTGCCGGAAGCTCGCGTCCGGCACGTCTTCCCGGCTGGGATCGGCACGATTCGCCTCCAGCCGCGCCCGCGCGACATCCTTCGGCACGTCGACCCAGATGCAGTGAAACGCGGCGTTCGCCTGCCCGGCGATTCGGCGACAGCGATCCCGGTTTCGCCGGCTGTGGTTGGCGTTGTCGTAGATCACCGACTCCCCGCCTGCCAGCAACCGGCGCGATCGCTCGAACCCCTCCGCCATCGCCAGCGCCCACGACCGCTGCTTCTCCGCCTGCTCGCCAAGATCGAGCCGCAGCTCCCGCACGATGACGTCGACCGAGACGAGCGCGAAATCGCAACGGCACGCCAGCTCCCGCGCGATGGTCGACTTGCCCGCAAAGGGTATGCCGCACATTGCCACAAGCGAGGGCTGGTCGTCAGCCATCGTCCCGGATCGACGCCTCGATCCGCTCCAACACTCCGCAGAGCTGCCCGAGGCGGTCGATCTTCCACGGCACCTGCCCCGACTCCGGCCAGCCAGCCTGAATGATGCCCCACGGTCCGCGCCGGATGTGCACGGCATGCATGCCGAACGCCATCGCGGGGAGGACATCGTTGTCGAGACGGTCCCCGACGAGCACGATCTGGTCCGGCGAAAGCTCGAGCTCCTCGCAAAGCCGCTCGAAGAACCCCGGGTCTGGCTTGGCCGTGCCCCACAGCCCCGACGTGCCGATCAGCTCGCAGCCGAGGTCCAGCGCCTCGATCTGCTCCGCCACGCCCTCGCCCTGGTTGCCCGCGATGGAGATGCGGTAGTGCTCGGCGTGGAGCGACTTGAGCGTGCGGCCGACATCCGGGTAGAGGTCGGCGCGTTCGAAGCGATAGCCGATGACGTTCGGGTCGACCGACTCGATCTGGAGATAGCCGAAGATGCTGCGGTGGTTCTCCCGCCGCTCGATCAGGCCGCCGAGGACACCCGCCAGCGTGAACTCGGGCACACCGGCGTACTGCGCGACCTCGCTCCAGAAGCGAGTCTCGTCGATCAGGGTCTCGCCGACGTCGAAGCAGATCGCCTGGATGTGCCTCGTGCTCATGCCGTCACCGTCGCCCGGCGGATCACCGTGCCCGCGCCGCTCAGCGCCCTGGTGACCGGCCGGTCGACGCGCGCATCGGCGAACACGACCTGCCCGACGCCGCGCTCGACCGCCTTCACCGCCTGCTCAACCTTGACCACCATACGGCCCTCGGCCGCGGCGAGCGCCGACTCCGGGTTGCCCGCGTCGATGACATGGATCAGCGTCGACTCGTCGTAGCGGTCGGCGAGCAGCCCCGGCGTGTCGGAGAAGAACAGGAGCCCGTCGGCGCTGAGGCTCTCGGCGAGCTTCTGGGCGAGCTTGTCGCCGTCGACGTTGATCGGCACGCCCTCGTGCGAGAGCGCCGGTGGCGTGATCAGGGTCACGAAGCCGGCGTCCATGAGCGTGCGGATGAGCGTCGGGTCGATGTCCTCGATCGTGCCGGCGTGATCGTCGCGCAGGATCTTCTTCTTGCCGTCGATCTCACCGCGCAGCACCGGCTTGCGCTTGCCGACGGCGATGCCGCCGTCCATCGCGCTGAGCCCGACCGCATTCACACCGGCGGAGCGCATGGCGGCGACCAAGCGCTTGTTGACCTTGCCGCAGTAGGCCATCAGCATGGCGTCCATCGTCTCGGCGTCGGTGTAGCGGGTGACGCGGCCGGTCGAGGAGGTCACCATCACGGGCGGCATGCCGAGCTGCTCCGAGAGCCGGCTGAACTCGGCGTTGCCGCCATGGACGACGACGACCGGCTCGGTCATGGTGGCGATATCGGCAGCGAAGTTGGCGAACGCCTCCGCGCCGATACCCGCGCCTCCACCGATCTTGATTACCAGCATGTGATGTACCCGTTCTCGATTCGTAGGGGCCGACCTTGTGTCGGCCCGATCGTGGCATTCGCCAGGTTCGGCATCTTAGCCAACCTGTTTACTGCATATGGCGCCGACCTTGTGTCGACGACTCGTCACGCGCCTTCTGGCATGCACCCCGCACACGAGGCGCGGAGGTACGAGTTGGCACCCCATGATCTCCTGCATACCCATTGTCCCGCATTTCGAACCGGTGCGGCTAGATCGGATGGAGCCCCGGGAAATCGATCGCGGTGGTCTCGTCGTACCCCATGCGGATGTTGAACGCCTGCACCGCCTGGCCCGCCGCACCCTTCATCAGGTTGTCGGTGGCAGCCATCACGACGACGCGGTTCGAGTGCGGGTCCTTCTCGAACCCGACGTCGCACCAGTTGGAGCCGGAGAGCAGCTTCGGTTCCGGGTAGCGGTGGACACCAGCGCTCTCCTTGACGATCCGCATGAACGGCTCGTCCTTGTACGCCGCCCGGTAGATCTTCCAGAGGTCCTTGTCCTGCAGGTCCTCCTTGAGGAAGACGTGCGAGGTCGCGAGAATGCCGCGCACCGCCTCGATCGCCGTCGCGGAGAAGGAAACCTTCGGCGCGCAACCGTTGACGCTCAGCTCCTGGATCACCTCGGCCGAGTGGCGGTGCCCGGTCGGCTTGAAGGATCGCATCGCGCCGCTGCGCTCGGAATGGTGCGAGCCGAGGCTGGGCGAGCCGCCGGAACCGGACGAACCGGTCTTCACGTCAGCGATCACCGGCATGTCGAGGTCGACCACACCCGCCTGGAACAGCGGGTAGAGCCCGAGGATGGTGGTGGTCGACATGCAGCCGGGGCTGGCGATCCAGTCCGCCCCGCGAATCTCGTCACGGTGGAGCTCCGGCATGCCGTAGACGAAGGTGCCGAGTGCGTCGAGGTCCTCATGCTCGTGGCTGTACCACGTCGGGTAGTCGCCCGGGTTGTTGAGCCGGAAATCCGAAGAAAGATCGATGATGATCTTCGCCTTGTCGCGCAGCCCGGCGAGCTTGCCCATGGAGACACCGTGCGGCAGCGCGAGGAAAAGCACGTCGCACGGCTCGATGTCCTCGCTCTTGACGAACTTCATGTCCGTCACCTTGCGCAGGTTCGGATGGATCATGCGCACGAACTTGCCGGCGTACCGCTCGGACGTGATCTGCTTGATGGTCACCTCCGGATGGAACAGCAGCAGCCGCACCAGCTCCCCGCCCGCGTATCCCGACCCACCGATGACTGATACCTCGATCATTGTGCCTCGTTCCCCTGGTTGCCCGCGTGGACAAACCTGCCCGCCGCGATTCACCGCGTATGGGCTGGCCCCTGTGCCAGCCCGGTCGCCCGCAGGGCGACAATATGTCGTCTTTCAAATCATGCGCGCGCTTCGCGCACGCCGGGCGACCCACTGTGGTCGCCCCTACGAATCTGCGCGCTAGTCCGCCACCGCCGCCAGCCTCGCCTCGCGACCCGCACGCGCGACATCCAGGGTGTAGTCGACGATCTTCGCCGGGATATTCACGCCGGTGGTGTCGATGCTGTTGCGGAACTCCATCGTGTAGTTGACTTCGTTGACCTTGAGGCCGTCCTGCGTCTCGAAGAGATCGACGGCGACCACGCCGCCACCGACCGCCTCTGCGGATGCTCGGGAGAGCGTGTCCAGCTCCGGCGTCACCGGGCAGTTGCTCGCCTTCGCGCCGCGCGCGGTGTTGGTGATCCAGTGCGGCGAGTCCCGATAGATCGCGCAGATCGTCTCGTCACCGACCACGAACGAGCGGATGTCGCGCCCCTGCTTCTCGACGTACTCCTGGATGTAGAACGCACCGTGGTGAAACGAGCCGAGGGTGACCTTGTGCTCCAGCAGCGCCTCGGCGGCGTCGCGGTCGTTGACCTTGGAGAGCAGCCGTCCCCACGAGCCGATCGCCGGCTTCAGCACCACCGGGTAGCCGAGCTCCTCGATCGCCTCGAGCGCCGACTCGGGCGTGAAGGCGATCTTCGTGCGAGGCGTTGGGACGCGCGCCTTGACGAGCGCGGCGGTGGTGAGCAGCTTGTCGCCACAGATATTCGCCACCTCGAAGGTGTTGACGGTCGGCACGCCCCAGTCGTTGAGCACCTTGAGCGTGTACTCGGCGCGGAGGTGGTTGATGGCGCGCTCCAGCACGACATCGACACCGGTGATGGGATGTTCGAAGTCGAGCACCAGCTCGCGATCATCGAAGCGCACGACGTCGACATTCTCCCGCCTGGCCAGCTCGCCGAGCAGGAGCTTCTCTTCCACGCGCACCCGCGACATCAGCACGCCGACGACCAGCGGGCCGTATTCATTGATCTCGGTCATCTTCGGTCCTTGTCTGCGGTTCATGAGGAGCGACACGCGACGCGATCCGGTAGGCCCGGGCCTCCGTGCCCGGGCTTGCACAAGAGTTTCGCGTTCCTGCCCGCCCACGGAGGAGCGGGCCTACCGGACAGATCGTTGTCTGTTCGGTCTTTATGAAACGGCGACCGGCTCGGCGGCCTGTTTCTCCTGCGCCTCACGCGCCAGGCGCATCGCCTCCTCGACGATCTCCCCGGCGATGTCCCGGTCCGTCGTGGTCATCAGCCCCTTGAACTCGCCACCGGTGTTGATCTCGATCACCTTGAGCCCCTGGTCGGTCTCGATCAGATCCACACCGGCCAGCCTCGCGCCGACCGCCCTGCATGCCTTCAGCGCCAGCTGCTCGATCTCCGGCGTCACCTCGCACGGCACCGACACGGCCCCCTTGGCGGCGTTGGTGATCCAGTGCTCGGAGGTGCGGTACGACGCCGCCACGATCTCCTCGCCGATCACGTAGGCGCGAATATCCCGACCCGGTTTCTCGATGAACTCCTGAACGTAGAAGATTTCGTGGTGGAAGGAGCCGTGCTCCGCCTTCTGCGCGATAATCGCCCGCGCCTGGTCCGGCCCGTTTGCCTTCGCCAGCAGCCGCCCCCACGAGCCGGTGACCGGTTTCAACACGGCAGGGTAACCCAGCGCCTCGCAGGCCTCGACCGCCGCGTTCTCCGAGTACGCCACATAGGTCTTCGGCGAGGGAATGCCCGCCGCCTCCAGCACCATGCTGGCACGTGCCTTGTCGTCGCAGATCGTCACCGCGTCGGCCGAGTTCAGCGTGGGAATGCCCCAGCGCTTCATCGCATGCAGGGTATAACCGGCGCGCGAGTGGACCACGCTGCGGTCGAGCAGGACGTCGATGTCGAGACCGCTCTCGGCAGCCGTCGGCGCGGAAAGGTTGAGCGCGAGCTCGCGGTCGAACAGCGGCACCACGTCGATACCGCGCGCCCGCGCCGCCGCCAGGATGAGCTTCTCCTCCTGCCGGAGGTAGGAAACGAGGATGCCGAGCCGGAGCGTTCTGTCAGTGAACATGGTCATCGCAAGTCCAAACCAATGCTGTCATTACGAGCCGACGAGGCGCGCAAGCGCCGAAGAGACTGCCCTGAGCGAAGTCGAATGAGTGTCGAGAAATCCCTTGCTCGCGTCACGTCGCGTTTCGTGTGAGGGATTGCTCCACTCCGCGTGCTGACGCACGCTTCGGTCGAATTGACAGGCTCATATGTGCGTGTCCCACTCATGACGCTTCATCGCCCCTCGGCGCGGAGAGCGACACGAGTACGTCACGGAGCACCTGCACCGCCAGCAGGTACTCGCCGAGGTCGATGCGCTCGTCGGGCGTGTGATCGAGCGACGAGTCGCCCGGTCCGTACGCCACAATCGGGCAACCCCACGCGGGCCCGACAACGTTCATGTCAGAGGTACCGAGCTTCACCTTGAACCCGGGCTTGCCACCCGCCGCGCGGATGCCCCGCAGGAACGGCGGGATCAGCGCCGACCGCTTGGTCGTCCGGTACCCCTCCTGGATACCGTCGATCTCGATCTCGGCGGAGCCTGCCAGCTCGCGGATGCGTCCCAGCAGCCGCTTGACGTCGATCTCCGGCGGCAGCCGCAGCCCGACGGAGAGCGTCGCGGTGTCCGTCAGCCCGTCTCCCTGCGTGTTGAACGAACGCAGGGAATGCCCGATAGAGCCGAAACTGTTCTTCGCCTCGGCGTTCCACGTCTCGAGCTCGGCCAGCACCGTGTTCCAGAACTGGACGGCCACCTCCGCGACCGATTCGCCGGGGCCGGCGGTGTGCCGCGTCGACTGCCGCAGACGGTAGATGAGTGACATGGAGCCGCGATAGCCGAGGCAGACGCTGTCCCAGCCGCTGGGCTCGCCGATGACGCAGAACTCAGGCGCGTCCCACGTCGCGACCTCGTTCGCGCCGGGGGAGCCGATCACCTCCTCGCCGGTCGCGCCGACGACGGTGACCCGGCACCCGAGCTGTCCCGCCGCCGCCGAAGCGGCCGCGACAAATGTGGCGAGCGGCCCCTTGGCATCGACGGACCCGCGACCCCAGAGAACGCCATCCTCGATGCGGACGGGGATTCGCCCCGGCACGGTATCGATGTGGCCGAGCAGCACGATGTGCCGCTCCCCCTCACCGACGGTGCCGATCGCGCTGCCGCTGCGGGAATCCTGCAGCCGGAAGCCACGAGAGGCCATGGCGGAGCGCAGATAGGAGACTGCGGCCCCCTCCTGATGGGAAAGGCTCTCGATGGAGACGAGACCGCGCAGTAGCTCGATATCCGCAAGCGCCCCGGCAGTGGTGAGGTCGATCTCAGGCCGTGAGTGAGACGCCAATAACGCCATGTCTCACCTGCACTTCCCACCCCTGCTGGGCCATCGCCAGCGGCATGTCCTCCATCGCTCCCGCCGTCACCGGTACATTGCCATGCGCGTTGGCCAGATCGGCGATCGCCTCGCCGACCGTGCGGGCCCCCACCAGCGTCGCCTTCCGGAAGTCAGCGACGGCGGTGACGTCCCAGATCACCGTGCGGCCGTCGACGCGTGCGATGTCGATCGTGATCGCCTTCGCGCCGAGCGCCTGCGCGGCGGCGGCGGCGAGATCGCGTGCCACCTCATCGACGAGCCCACCCTCGACGGCGACGACCTCGCCGCCGATGACGTGGTGGCGGCCGATCTGGTCCTCATCCGGAGCGCCGGCCTGCAGCAACACGATCGCCTCGCCATGCGTGCCAAGCACGACCCGGTGCTCGATCACCGCCTCGGCGGCGTCATGGTCCAGCAGCGTTGTGGTGACGCTTCCCGGCGTCTGGGGCATAAGCGTGACCGGGTACCCGAGCCGCGATGCCGCCTCCATCGCGGACGCCTCCGACATGGCAATGAACGCCTGCGGCCGTGGCAGCCCTGCCTTGGCAAGGGCGGTCGCGATCTCCAGCCTGGTGCCCGTGGCGGCCAGACCGGCATCGATGACCTCGATCCCGCTCAGCTTCAGCAGCGGCAGGGTCGCGGCGGCGACATGGCGGTTCTGGCATCGGTCGATGACCATCCCCAGCGCATGGTGCGCCGCGTCGGTGCCGTCGTGCTGATGGGAGCCCAGCGCCGCCAAATCGGCGGACACCGGGCCCGGAGGCAGGGGGGTGCTCGCGGGAGGGACAGGCATCGCAACCGCGCCGGCGTCGGCCAGCGAGGCGATGATCTGCTTCTCTTCCACGCGCACACGTGCACACAGCACACCGATTGCTGTCACGTTGGTACCCCTTCTGCCATCCGTTTCGATCAACTGAACGTCGTGTCGCAGGGGCCGACCCTGTGTCGACCCGGTCCGACAATGATGTGGCCGCTTCGCGCCCACCGGGCGGACACGGGGTCCGCCCCTACGAATCGCCGTGGGCGGTTACTCGCCCCAGTCCTCGCCCTCTTCCGGCGCGAGGCCAAGCTCCACCGGATTGGCGCTCAGGACCTCGAGGTCCGCGCCGCACTCCGGGCAGGGCACGATCTCACCCTGCTCCACGTTCTCGACCTCGATCTCCGCGCCACACTCAGGACATGTCGCCATCGATGAATTCCTCCTGGATCGAGGCCATACGCCCCGTCCAACTGCTATCTGAAAGCTCGCTCAACTGACACTCGTCGGGTCGTCCTCCGACCATTGACGCTCGTCATGCAGTGCCTGCAGCAAGACCGCCTTGTGCACGTGCAGGCGGTTCTCCGCCTGGTCGAAGATGATCGACTGAGGACCATCCGCGACCTCGGCCTCGACCTCCTGCCCGCGGTGCAGCGGCAGGCAGTGCATGAAGACCGCCGATTTCTCGGCCATCGCCATCACCTTCGTGGTCACCCGGTAGGGCGCCAGCGCCATCAATTTCCCGGCGACCTCCTGCTCCCCCATGCTCTCGTGGACGTCGGTGTAGACCGCGTTCGCGCCATGCACCGCCGCCTCGACGTCATCCGTCACCAGCACCGAGCCACCGGCATTCGCCGCGAGCGCCTTCGCCGTCTCGACCACGCCGGCATCCGGCCAGAACGCTGTCGGCCCCGCATAGCGGAAGTGCACGCCGGTCGCTGCACAGGAAAGCATCAGCGAGTGACAGACATTGTTGCCGTCACCGAGGTAGGCGAACGTCACACCGTCGAGCGTGCCGTATCGCTCCTTCAGCGTCATCAGGTCGCTCAGCGCCTCGATCGGGTGATCGAAGCTGGTGAGGCCGTTGAAGACTGGCACCGTCGCGCCCCGCGCGATACCGAACAGGTCCTCGTGGTCGGCCACGCGGACCGCGATCGCGTTGACGTAGCGACTGAAGATCGCGGCGGTGTCCTCGATCGTCTCGCCTCGCTTGAGCTGGAGATCCTGCACGCCGAGGAAGATCGCCTGGCCGCCGAGCTGCTCCATGCCCGCCTGGAAGGCGGTGCGGGTGCGGGTGCTCGGATGCTGGAAGATCATGCCCAGCGTCTTGCCGGCCAGCCACGCGTGCGGGATGTGCCGCTTGCGGAGGTCCTTGAGCACCATCGCCGAATCGAGGATCGCGTTGATCTCCTCGCGGTTGAGGTCGGTGTCGCTCAGGATGCTGCGACCGTGCAGCGACGGCTCCAGCGACACGTAGTCGGCCATCGGCGCTCGCGCCTGCATTGTCTCTTCAGCCAGATCGACCATCTCGTTCTCCCCGGTCGCCAACGCGACGTTCCTTACTAGCACAGGGTGTGCAGCAACAGCGCCTTGTGCATGTGCAACCGGTTTTCCGCCTGGTCGAAGATGATCGACCGCGGCCCGTCGGCGACATCGGTCGCCACCTCTTCGTCGCGGTGCATCGGCAGGCAGTGCATGAACACTGCCTTGGTGTCCGCCTGCTGCATCAGTGACGGCGTGACCTTGTACGGCGCAAGAGCGACCGCCCGCGCGGCGCCATCGAGCTGGCCCATGCTGACGTGGACATCGGTATAGACAGCGTTGGCGCCTGCGATCGCCACGGCGGGGTCGTCGGTGACCTCGATGGTCGCGCCGGTTGCCTTCGCCAGCCACTGTGCGTGGTTCACCACGTCCTCGCTCGGCTGGTAGCCCGTCGGCGCCGCCACCGAGACGCTCACGCCCATCACGGCGCATGAGAGCATCAGCGACACAGCCATGTTGTTGCCGTCGCCGAGGTACGCCAGCTTGAGGCCCTTCAACTCGCCGAAGGTCTCCTGCAGGGTGAGGAGGTCGGCGTAGGCCTGCAGCGGGTGCGCCTGGTCGGAGAGCCCGTTGAGCACGGGGATGGTGGCGGAGCCGGCAAGGGTGACGAGGTCGTTGTGGTCGGCGACGCGCGCGACGATGGCGTCGACGTACCGGCTGAGAATCTGCGCGGTGTCGGCGATCGTCTCGCCCCGCTTCATCTGCAGGTCATTGACGCCGAGGAAGATCGCCTGGCCGCCGAGCTGGGCCATGCCGGCCTCCAGCGAGACCCGTGTCCGCGTGCTTGGGTGCTGGAAGATCATGCCGAGCGTCTTGCCGGCGAGGTAGGCGTGCGGCTGGCCGTTCTTCCACATCCGCTTGATGCGGCTGGCGGTCTCGAGCACCTCGCCGATCTCGACCGGGGTGAGGTCGGTGTCGAGCAGCACGTGCCGGCCCCGCATGCGGGTGCTGATCGTGAACGCCGGCAGGGCCTTGGCTTCCTGCGCGCCGTACACGACGGTTCGCTCCAGCGCCGAGGCGTTCGGGGCCTGCGGCGTGGACGGGACGGAGTGCAGCTCCGGCGCTTCGGTGGTGTCGACGATGGGTGCGGTGGACTGGTGGCTCACGGGATTCCCCCTTCGCAATCGAGCGTCGCTGTCGCTCGAACGAAGACGCCGGTCCGGATCGACCATCGATCGCGAACCGAAGGGGCGAGAGGCGTCACATCCCGCGGTACCACCCTCCTTGGAGCGCCGGCGCCACGCGGCGTGGGCTCCATCTCTCGGCTGTTGCGTCCATGGGTGCCACCCATCCGTGCCTACTTGCGGGATCATCCCGCTTTCTTCGGCCGGCCGCTCCGGGGCGCGTTCCGCATCGTGTCTGCCCCGGGCTTCCACCGTCCCCGGATCGCTTGAAAGGTGATGCGTACTGGTCCCCGTCGTCGCGGGCTGCCCGTGCGTTACGGACAGATGTGTAATGTCGTGTGTCGGTCGTGGTCCGAAGACCCGGCGGCCGTCAGCTCGTCGCGTGGCGACGCCTGGGCCGCCGTTCGGGAGAGCGGGAAAGCAGCTCCCGCTCGATGCCGTGGTGGAGATCCATCATCAGATCACCTCCACATTCATGGCATGCAGTGAATCGTTGAGAGAAGACGTGGTCATGAGGATCGTGCTCCGTTGGGTGTGATGCGCGTCGTCGCGTGCAGGGTGATTGTCCGCCGACCGGCAGACAAGAACTACCTGGGGCGACGAGGGAAACGCTCTGCAGGGAGTGCAGGAGCGATTCGGTTGCGCATCGGGAGCAGTCGCATGATGGCGAACATCCTCATTCAGACGTGCCACGATACGTGGCGAAAGAGATAAACAACGATCAGGCGTCCAGAGGACACCCCACCTCGCGCCTGTGACAAATCTCACGAGCACATGTCTGAGAGTAGCCGCTCGATGCCGGAATGTCAACAGCCCGCACAAGGCGTTCATGCGAAATTCACAACCGGGATGCGGAAACGGCGGACTATCAGCCCTCGATGTCGTCGCTCTCTCGCCCGCCCCGTCGGTCAAGCATGTCGAGGAACTCGCGCGGCGTGAGGATGGTGACGCCACGATAGGTTTCAACGGCTCTGAGCGCCATGTCACCCGTCACAAGGAATTCCGCGTTGCCCGAGATCGCAGTTGCGAGTACCAGGTCGTCCTCAGCGTGGGCCGTCACACCCACCGCATTGGCAGTGATCACTACAAGCTCGGCCCTTCGCCGAATCAGTCGCAGCGCGCGATCCACGTTAGCTGGTGAAAGTCGAGCTCGCCAGTATGGCTTCGCCCATCCACGACCGACTTCTTCGATGATGTGCCTTGAAGTGACAACCTGGAATGCTTCGGCACGCCATCGATCAATCAACGTAGCCAGCGTCCCTGACGCAGCTGGCACCCCGGCAACGAAGATATTTGCATCGAACACCACACGCATCATGTGTTGGCAACGGTCCGCTCACGCTCTGCTCGCATCTCCGCGCGAACTTCGGCGAGTGCTCGCTCGGCTTCCCGCTCGATCTCCTCTGGTGGAACGTCCTTGAACGCCTCTCGAATTTCATCGACGATCGACCAAAGGTCTTGATCCTCCTCGTCCAACCGGGCGAGGCGCTCAAGATCCTCCGGTGGAACGATCCCGGCGACCGGGATGCCGCTCTTCTCGACGATGACGCGCGCCTCCTTGCGGTAGACGCGGTTGACGAGCTTGTTGAGCTGGCCACGCACATCGGAGATCTTCATCGTTTCGGTGACAGGTCGATGCTCGCTCATGACACTTGTCCTTGGTCGCGGGAGGGCTTCTTTTGTACAGTATACGCCCGATCACGCACAATACCGCTTCAGCGACATGGGAGCGGCGACCGCCAGGTCGCGGGGCACGTCCACGTCGTGAGCCGGCCGACCGACTCTGCTGGTATCGGGGTGCTACGGCGCTGACGGAACCCGCATGCAGCGGCTCTCGCCGTCAGTGGCCTGCACCACACCGGGGAGACACGGACCGGTACCAACAGCATCGCCGACCACTCCTGACGCCTGCTCGATGTCGGTCTTGTCGGCTTCCGGCTCGCGCACCTCGGCCGGTGTCGAGTGGTACACCACCGCGCCGCCCTCACTGCGGAACGCCGGGAACATCGTGTCCCGGAGCACACGCTCCACCAGGGTCCCGCTGATCCAGTCGCTGTCGAGGCGGCCATCATCGGCGATCACCCACGCGTTGGGGTACTCCTCGAGAATGCTCGAGAGCGTGCGAGTGGAGACGATCGACTGCGCGCCGACCCAGTAGTCGATCAGCCGGCCATCGGCCGACCAGCGCGTGTACCGGTCGGCGCGCGTGAACCCTTCCGAACCGGCAAGGAAGTAGACGTCGTCGCGGTTTTCCTTGTCGACGCTGAGATATCCCACCGGCGGCAGGGTGATGATGATCGGCTCGCCCGGCTTGTGGTGCTCCGCGACGTACGCCATCGCGGCGTTGTAGTCCGGCTGCTGCACCGGGTTGTCGAGTCGCCACAGCAGCCCCCACCCAATGCCCAGCGCGATCGCGGCGACCATCGCGTATCGCCCCAGCACGGCGAGTGAGAACCAACCGGAGCCCCGCGCGGCCAGGGCACGGTCCATCGCCCGCACGATCAGCACCGCAAGGAAGACGTACCCCAGCAGGTGCATGTGCAGCAGGTAGCGCACCTCCGGCGACACCGTGAAGGCAACCACGAGCAGCATCGGCAGCCAGTAGAACGACAGCATCGTCACGATGGCGGCACGCTCCGTCGGATCCCCGGCGTGCTTTCGCAACAGGTACCGACCGCCGATGATCGTCGATGCCGCCACGATGACGCCGGGGATCGCCCAGTAGAGCGTCACGCCAACGGCGACATGCTGCAGGATGCCATCCCGCGGGATTGCCTTGATCGACGCGAGCGGCGCCAGCAGGTTGTCGCCCACGAAGCTCCCGCCCGGGACGGACTTCGATTCCTGCACCGGCTGGTTTGCGGTACCGAGCACCTTGTTGAGCGTCATCACGGTGGCGGATCCCAGCGCGCTCGCCCCGAGGGCGACGAGCAGGCGCCACTGCCGGAACAGGTGTTTGCGGTAGACCACGAACGCCGCGAGCGCCATCGCCGCGCCGAGCAGACTGCCGCCACCGGCGTGGGTGAACACGGCGAGCCAGAAGATGCCGACGACCAGCACCACCTGACGCCAACTGGTGTTGCCCTGCAGGAGCCGGATATACGCCCAGACGAGCGCGAAGGTGAGGAGCTGCAGCAGCCCGTACATGCGGACGTGAGCGCTCCACTGCACGCTCACCGGGTCGCAGGCGATGAGCAGCGCCGTGACGGCTCCCACCGCGGCGCTGCCGGTGATCGCACGGGCGAAGCGATAGCTGATGTACACGGTCGCCGTGCCCGCCACCACCAGCAACATGCGCATCACCGCGAGATCCTGAATCTCGCCGGCGCCGAGCCAGATGAACGGCTGCAGCAGGTACGACAGCGTCACTCCCTGGAAGTACGGCGTGCCGGACGGCAGGATGGGAAGCCCCCGCTCCGCGACCATGTGCGCCGCGAGCACGCTGGACGGTTCGTCGACATGCGGTGACAGCGTGATTGCGGCGATGGTGCGAGCGAGGAACCCGAACACCATCGCGGTGACGAGCACGACGGCGGACGCGCCCAGGTTGGACCACGCCCGGGTGAGCTGCCAGGCGCGACCCTGTGGGGAGCCGGTCGATCGGGACTCGTAACCTGCCCCGTCGAGCGCCGTACCCCGCTCATGAACCAGTTCCGACATTGCCGATGCTGCCCCCTGCTGGTGTGTGGTGCTTTGGTGGATCGAAGGCGTGACCGGTGAGGTGTCACGAGCGCACACACTGCCAGTTCCATGCCATTGCGGCGACCGGCGCGCGGTCCTCTAGCCCCTCTCGGGAACGTCGCGGACGGCGCCAGTATGCCACTTGCACGGCACCGATCCGTGACCGCACGGCGGTATCAGACGCGATGAGGCCCGGGCGCATGCCCGGGCCTCTCATCTCGGTGACTGGCAATGGTGGCTGTTCTACCCGCCCTGCTTCGCGTTTTTGTAGACCTCGAGCCCCAGCCCTGTGCTGCGAAGCATCTCGAGGTTGACCGACTGCTCGAGGTCAGCAGGCACGGTCACGGTTTCCGGATCCCCGTCGCTGACGAAGATCGAGATCTCGCCGCTCACCATCTGATCCGCGTAATAGGCGAACAGATCCGGCGTGGTGTTGAAGCGATAGACGTCCAGCATCGAGAACTTCGTCGAATAGGGCGATATCGCGGGACCGCCGTTGACGGCGACCACCAAATCGAGATTCACCGGATCGCCGAGGTACCAGAAGCCGTCGTAGAGCCATGAGCGCTGGTCCGGATGCAGGTCGATATCCGGGTACGCCCCGAACGGGAGCACCAGCACGTCCGCGAGGTTGCCCTTGCCCTGTGGCACGCGATCATTGATCCACAGCTCCATCGAGCCGATCGACTTCGTGAAGAAATCCGGCGCGACGTCCGCGAGCGAGACGTGGTCGGCGGTGTGGTTGCCGATCTCGTAGTCGTGGTCGACCAGCCAGTTGAGCCGCTCCTCGCAGCTCGAGGGATCGCCCTCGGAGGCGAAGCAGTTGAACGGCAGCACCGCGAAGAACGCCGGCCCGGCGAAATCCGGGTGCTCCTTCGCGTACGCCTCAAGCACGCCGACCGCGGTGTCCGGATTGACCTCGTACCCGCCCGTCGCCTCGCGCAAGCCGAACTGGCCGGCGGATGCGTCGTCAAACGTGAGAATGGCCGGCTTCTTGCCGGCGGGTACATCGAAGCGACCCGTGACCATGCTCCGCATCCCGACCATCACGAAGTCGTGCTCGCGCAGCCAGTCGAGCTGGTCGCGGAACTGGTCGAGCGTGATGGTCCACTCATCGGTATATGCGGGGTCCGTCACGAAGGCGTGGTACATGAGGATCGGCACGTGACCGAGCTCATTGGGCGGGTGCGTGGCGAAGGTCGCGAGATCGGGCAGGGAATCCCCCGTGGCCTCCGCCGCGTAGTCTGAGCGCAGCAGCGAGGCGAGCACGGGGCGTGGGGTCGCGAGGTCCATGCGAAGATCGTCACTGGGGTTGCCGTCGCCGTCGTGCAGCGCGACCGCGGGAGCCGGTATCGAGACCGACGGGAGCGACACGGACGGCAGCGATGGCATGGACGGCCTGGGAATCGAGATCGCTGGCATCGGCACCAGGATCGCCACGACGACGAGTACGGTGATCAGCGCCGCCGGAAGGTTGATCCAACGGCGACTCAACCGCTCCCAGCGGGTGGGCTCGAGCGTGGTGTTCAGCCAGTAGACCGGGATGTGCCCGTCAGGGTCATCCCGCCTGGGTGACGGCATCCGCGCGTCCTCGCGTTCATGATGTGCAGTTTAGCCAAGCCTCGCATGTGTGGAACCAACACCCTCTGCGCTTGCGTGTTCCGGAGGCCCAGCGTCAAGGGTCGCACAGCTTTCCCGCCGTGTCCACCTGTCACTATGGCAACTGGTGTCGTAACAACACGAGCGCCCCCGGACGCAGATTGTCCGGGGGCGCCTGGTCGACTCGATGCTGGTTCCGAATCAGCTCAGCCAGTTCTCCGCGACCCAGCCCGTGCCGCGCGACGTCTCGATCTTCCACCACGTGTAGCCGGAACCGGTCTGCGGCCCGTCCACCACGGTTCCGGTGGTACCGGCCGGCAGCACGGTGATGACGCTGCTCGACGTGCTCGCGCCGCTCCGCATGTTGAGGCTCTCGGTCACGCGCACGGCGTCACCCGTCTCGAACTTGCCCGATGCCGGCGGCGTCGAGCCGCCGCTCGCCGCCAGCCAGTTCTCAGCGACCCAACCGGTGCCGCGCGACGTCTCGATGCGCCACCACGTGTACCCGGACGCTGTCTGCGGGCCGCCGACGACGGTGCCGGTCGTTCCCGCCGGCAGCACCGCGACCACGCCGTTGGTGGTGCCCGCGCCCGACCGCATGTTGAGGCTCTCGGTCACGCGCACCGCGTCACCAGCCTTGAACTTGCCGGTTGTCGGCGGCGGTGTGCCGGGGTCGGTTGGGGTGGTGCTGGCGGCAAGCCAGTTCTCGGCGACCCAGCCGGTCCCGCGCGACGTCTCGATCTGCCACCAGGTGTAGCCGGAGCCGGTCTGCGGGCCGCCCTTTACGGTGCCCGTGGTACCGGCCGGCAGCACCGCGATCACGCCATTGGTGGTACTCGCGCCCGAGCGCATGTTCAGGTTCTCGGTCACGCGGACCGCGTCGCCCGTCTTGAACTTGCCGGTGGGCGGCGGCGTTCCAGGGTCCTCGGGCTCCGTGGTGCCGGTGCTGACGAGCCAGTCCTGCACCACCCAACCGGTGCCACGGGATGTCTCGATGCGCCACCAGGTGTAGCCGGAACCCGTCTGCGGGCCGCCGACCACGGTGCCGGTGGTCCCGCTTGGCAGGACCGTGATGACGTTCGCGCTCGTGCTGGCCGAGGACCGCATGTTCAGGTTTTCGGTAACGCGGACGCCCTCGCCGTTCTCGAACTTGCCCGATGTCGGCGGCGGTGTCCCGGGATCTTCCGGAGCGGTCGTCTTCGTCAGCCAGTCCTGCACGGCCCAGCCGGTGCCAAGCGACGTCTTCAGCTGCCACCAGGTGTAGCCGGAGCCGGTCTCCGGCCCGCCGACGACCTCGCCGACCGTGCCCGCCGGCATCACCACGATGGTGGACGACGAGGTGCTCGGCGAGGTGCGCAGCCGCAGCGACTCGGTCACGCGGGCACCGTCGCCGATCGCGAACTTGGCCGCCGGCGGTGCGCCGACCGCGCGGAGGGTGTTCTCGACCACCCAGCCACCGTCGTCGTTCTGCGTGTAGACGCCGTACCAGATGTAGTCGTTGACCGCGACTGGCCCCTGGGTGATCTCCATGCGGCCACCCGCGGAGAGCGCGGCGATGATTGTCTGCGCGATGCCCGGGCGTGCCCGGATGTTGATGTACTCGGTGGCCTCGGCGCGGTCGCCGATCGCGAACTGTCCGCCGGGGTTGTCGTCGAACGGCGCCGGAGAGAGGAACTCCTTGGCGGACCAGCCGTCGGTGCCGCCCTCCCATCGCACCTGGTACCACTCGTAGCCATCGGCGGTGATCGGCCCGGCCATGATGAAGCCGAGCTTGCCGCGGCTGTAGGTCGCCACGACACCCTCGTTGAGCCGCGGGCCCGAGCGCACATTCACGCTCGACGCGGCGAAGATGTTGAGCCCGTACGGGTAATCGTCCTCATCGAACGGCGGTGGCGGCACCGGCGCCACCAGCAGGAACTCCGCCGTGGCCCAGCCGGAGACGCTGCCGTCCTCCGCCTCGATCTCGTACCAGTTGCCGGTGCCGGTCTCGACCGGACCGTCCGTCACCATCGCGAATTCGCCGTCGTCGAGCTGCCCGACCACGCTGGCGGTCTCGCCGGCGCTGCTGCGGATATTGAGCGCGCTGCCGTCGCCGGTGTTCACTGCCACGCGGTCGCCGGGGATGATCCCGCCCGGGAACGGTGTGTTGAGATCGCCGGCGTCGAGTGTCGCCGCGACCATGTCTCGGATCTCCGGGAGGTCGTTGTAGAGATAGTCGCCCGGGCAGGTCGTCGCGTTGACGTCGCGGTGCGAGCAGATCACCGGAAGGTCCGGCGCCTGCAGGAAGTCTGCCGTGCCGTACGGATCGAGGTCGCGCCCGACCCAGGCGACGATGGCGACGAGGCCGGCGAGCGCCGCGTCAGGCACCGGCGTGTTCTGGAAGTCACCGATGATGCAGATGCCGGAGCTGCCGACAGCGTACTGGTAGGAGTGGCCGCCGATTACGTCCTGGCCGCCGTAGCGCCCCTGGTAGATGCGGCCGTCGCGGCCGACCAGGTAGTTGTAGCCGATATCGCCCCAGCCCTGGGTGACCGCGTGGTAGTAGTAGATCGACCGGATCGCTGTGGGGATGTCCTGCGTGTTCGGCGTGTCGGTGTGGTGGACGATGATGTGGTGGACCTTCTCGTACTCCGGCGGCCAGATCTCGCCGAAGTCGTCGAAGCGGTACCCCTCGTTGGCGCCCCACTGCTCGCGGGTGATGATCTCGGGCGGCGTGCGGGTGTCGTCCTGCGTCGTCTGGATCTCCATCAGCGTGGAGGCCGCCGGCTGGATGTCCTTCTCCCACGGTCCGTCGGTCGCGTCGATGTACGTGAAGCGCAGCCCTGCCACCTCGCCCGGGTTGCCATCGATATCCACGGTGCGATAGCGGACGTGCTGCGAGCCGTAGGTGTGGACCAGCGGCGTGTAGAGCCGTTCGGCCTTCACGTCCGGGCCGCCGCCGCCGTCGTTGTCCGCCGTCAGCTTGAAGGTCTCGCTCCAGGTCGCGCCGTCCTCACTGAGCTGGATCTCGATCACCGGCCACAGGCCGACGGAGGCATCCCAGCTGGCGCCGATGGCGAAAAACGGGAACTCGGTGTCGAACGCCTGCCAGTCGCTGCTGGAGCCAACGGCGGCGATGCTGAACCGCTGCTGCGGCGGCTCCCATTCCCGCGAGCGGGTGGACCACTCGCCGTCATCCTGGGCGAGGGCGCCAGGTGTGGTGGTGCCGATCCCGCCGGCGGCGGCGATGGCCGCGACACCCGCGGCCGCCTTCATCACGACCCGGCGGTTGAGCGTGCGACCCGACACGCCCTTGAACCGGCGCGGCACGTCGCGCCAGTCATGTCCCTGCTCTGGTCCGATGCTCATGGAGCTCTCCCCTCCCGGGCAATGGTTCGGGCGGCGATGCCCATCCGCATCCCACCCGGTGTGTGAGGCAGCAATACTGGCGACCAGCCAATATGTACCGCGTAATTCCGTTCATTCTACACGGAGCCGTTCGTACAATCCGCCCATTGCTGTGAAACCTTGAGGAACACTGCGCCTGCAACTGCTCGTGTAGCGCCGGGTCCTGTGCCCGGCGATATGCCACGTCAATCCTGCTCATGCAGGGGATCCTCCGGCCATTTGCTCGGGTTGTTCAGAATGTAGGCACGGATGCTCTCGAGTGCCGAATCCGATCGGACGATGTGGTCGTGGAAGCGACTTTGCCACAATGTCTTGTCGAACCGGGGCCACCCGTACCGTTTCACCCCAAGAGCGTAGTCATGCGTGGTTCGAGACCTGACCCATCCAACGACGTCGCTGAGCGATGGAGCCGGTCCCTGCAGCGCAGGGTCCGCCCCGAGAAAGAGCAGGCCGTGCGCGTGGTTCGGCATCACGACAACCGTGTCGACGATCACCGACGGATATGCGGATGGGATGGAGTGCCACCAGGACTCGACCATCAGGCCAGCAGTCGTGTGCCACATCTCGCCATCGCGGACCTCCCCGAAGCGGTGCGCACGTCGAGTCGTACAGATAGTGACGAAATACGCGCCCGGCTGCGAATAGTCGTGACCGCGCAATCGCAGCCGGGAGGTGATAGATGGACGCTCGCCCAAGGTACATCAACACCCATCAATGAACCGCTGGGCACAGGACCCAGCGCTACAAATCATCCAGTCATCCCGCGGGGGACTGGCCGACCATGTCCGGGCTGACGGTCCAGACGTTCCCGCTACCGACGTAAACGCTGTAGAACTCCTGCGCCTTCACCGTGCCGTCGGCGTAGGTCACCGTCATTGTGAAGAGCGTCTCCATCGGCATCCGTGGCCACTCCGTCTGCGCCACGAACCCCGCCGGCCTCGTCTCGTCCACCACCTCGATATCGTCGGGGTACTCACTCGCCTCCCAGATCTGCGCGTCGCTGATCTCCACGTCGCGCCCGTCGTCGTTCCCGTAGATCTCGACGATGTGGTACGGGTAGTCGGTCCACGACTGCACCAGCAGGTAGCCACCGGTGTCGTTGAGGAACTTCAGGTCGCCCCACAGCGCCGGATCGTCGCCCCACTGGAGGATCGAGGCGTCGTACCCCGCCGTCCAGCCGTCCTGCTCGTAGATCTTCAGGCGCTGCGTGTGCTCCTCCCAGTCGGTGACCGGCAGCCCGGCGATGATCGCCGCCCGGAACACCGTCGTGGACACCTGGCAGACACCGCCACCATCGCCGGTGGTCGCGCGGCCGTCGACGATCACGCCGGACTCGACGAAGCCTCGCGCCTGGTTGATCGGCCCGATCGCTTCATTGAACGAGAACTCCTCGCCCGGCTTGACCAGCGTGCCGGTGAGGTACTCCGTCGCGACCTCGATGTTCTCGTCGCGCTGCCACTTCTGGCCGCCGTAGTTGGAGTCCCCGCGCGCCAGCCGCGAGTTGATGTTGAGCGCCGCGAGGTTACTGGAGTCGATCTCCGGCTTCGTCATCACGACTGGCGCCGCCACCGTGCCGCTGGCGTTGAGAAAGCTCCTCGTGACCTCGCTGGCGAACGCGCTGGAGCGCAGCGCCGCCCCGTCCACGCTCGGCTCGATCACGATCAGCCCCTCGCCGTCGCGCCACGCGATGTGGGCATCCTTCGGCGACCGGTTGATCTCACCCGCGAGGGTGTCCCGCAGCCATGCCGAGAGGCGCTGCTCGTCCATGGAGAGATCGACCGACACGCCGCCATCGGGCGTCACGTCGACCACGAGGAACCGCGCGAGCTCGGCGGGATCCAGGTCCCACTTCCGGCTCTCGAACGTCACCACGACCGGCGACGACAGCGACCGCTCCAGCGACGCTCGCGCCGGCTCGAGATCGGCGGTCACCACCCGCGGCTGGTCCACCGTGGTCGGCAGGTCGCCGGCGACAGGCTGCAACGACCCGAGGGCGCCGAGAATCATCTCGGTGGCGGCCGTCTCGTCGACCACGATGCCGGTTCGATCCGGCGAGATCGAAACGGTCGCGCCGTCGATCACCAGCGAGGCGTCGACGGCACGGTTGTCGATGTCGGCATTGACGGAGGCGAACCAGCTGGCCAACACCGCCCGGTCGATCGTCGTGCGCAGCGGCACGACCTGGTCGTCACGAAGGACCCGATGGGCGTCACCGAGGCGCGTCACCGGGTTGTCGTCGCGACCCAGGGCGTATGCCTGCCGCACCGAGCCGTCGACATCGACCTCCGCGCCGATCTCCGAGAGGGTCGGGGTCCACACCTGGCCGTTGTAGGTGAAGGAAACGGTTCCACGCTCGAGCTCGGCGGCGCGGGTTTCGACGGCAACGGCGGCCTCGTCGACCGTCATGCCGCCGACGCCGACATCCCCGACCGCGACGGCCGGCAGGATGCGGTCGCTGTACGCCATGCGGAAGGCGAGGAGCGTCAGCGAGAGCAGCAGGAGCCCGACCGCGACGATCAGAACCAGCCGGGGGAGCAAGCGAGCCGCCACGCCGAGCACGCCAGCGCGAGGCTCGGCCACGGCGGCGGCATCCGGATCACCGGACGGTAGCACCCATCGGCGCACCTGGGAGAGCGCCGCATCGGCCCATCCCGGTGTGATCGGCTGCGTTTCCAGCGATCCCTGCGCCATGTCTCGCGGCTCCCCCGCCGAATCGACCTTCCATCGGTCTCGGGTGCGCCATCTGCGCCCCCGGTTGAACCGAATGGTCACTGCATGCACATGTGATACGAGCAGGAGCATACCAGAGAAGCAATCGGCTATGTCAATGCCGGGAAAGCATTGCCGGAGCGAAACCGCCCCGGTTGCATGATGCGACCGGGGCGGTTTCCTGATTCGGGTTGTTGGCGAGAGGTCAGTTGCTTGCCGGGGATTTCCCCTGCATGTCCGGACTGACCCGGTAGACGTTTCCGCTGCCCTGGTATGGACTGTAGAACTGTCGCTCGTTCACCTCACCGTCCGGATAGGTGACGGTACGAACAAACATCGCCTCGTACGGCTCGGTCGGCCACTGCGTCTGCTCGATGTAGCCAGCCGGCTTGTCGTAATCGACGACTTCCTTGTCCTCGTACTTCCAGTCCGGCTTGTTGAACGTCGCGTCGCCGATGTCGATCTGGCGACCGTCGTCGTTGCCGTAGATCTCGACGATCACGTACGGGTAGTCGGTCCACGACTGCACGAGAAGATAGCCGTCGGTGTCGTTCTTGAACTTGAAGTCACCCCAAAGCTCAGGGTTCGAGCCGGCCTGGAGGATCGATGCGTCGTATCCAGCCGTCCAGCCGTCGCGCTCGTAGCCCTTGAGGCGCAGGCTGTGCGGCCACCACTCGGTAATCGGCATGCCGGACAGCAGCGCGGCGCGGAACACGGTCGTCGACACCTGGCAGATGCCGCCGCCGACGTCACGGCCAATCGTCTCGGCCTCGATCACGCCGGCCTCGACGAAGCCCTTGTCCTCGGTGATCTCACCGACAGCGCCGTTGAAGGAGAACTCCTCGCCGGGCGCCACCAGCTCCCCGTTCAGCAGCTGCGTGCCGACGATGATGTTGGTGTCGCGCTCCTCGGTGCCGCCGGTGTAGTTCGAGTCGCCGCGTGCCAGCCGCGAGTTGATGTTGAGTGCAGCGAGATTGTTCGAGTCGATCTTCGGCTTGGTCACCACCACCGGGATGTCAACCGGCGACTGGTTGCCGAGAAAGCTGTCCGCAACGGCGTCCGAGAACGCGTCCGCCCGCAGCGCGGCGCCGTCGACACTGGGTTCCAGTGCGATCAGCCCATCGCCGGATTTCCACGCCACCCTGGCATCCTTCGGCGAGCGGTTCACCTCCCCGGAGAAGGCACTGCGAAGGTACGTCGCGAGACCGTCGTGGTCGAGATCGACCTGTACCTGCGTGGCGCCGTCCACGTAGCCGACATCGACGGTGAGGTACTGCACCAGGTCGGAGGCGGGGATGTCCCACTTCTGACCGTCGAACATCGCCATGATCGGCCCGTCGAGCGCGGACGAGAGCTGCGTCGCGTGGGGCTCGAGGTCAGTGGCGTAGATCTTCGGGTTCTCCACGCGGGTCGGCAGCTCGGTCTGAACCGGCGTGAGACCGCGCAGGGTGTCGAGTACGATCGCTGTCGCCGCGTCCTCATCGACGATCGTGCCGGTCTTCTCCGGCGAGACGGTGACGTTGGTGCCGTCGACCACGAGGGAGGCGTCGACCGCGCGCTGATCGATATCGGCGTTGACCGACTGGAACCAGCTGTGCAGCACGTCCCGGTTGACGGTGGTGCGCAACGGCACCTGCTGGTCGCTGCGGAGCAGGTGGTTGGTGAAGCCGAGCCGCGCCACGGCGTTGTCGTCGCGTCCCAATGCGTACGCCGCATCGACGGACGCGTCGACATCGACCGACGCGCCGATCTCGGAGAGGGTCGGCGTCCACGTCTGGCCGTTGTAGGTGAAGCTGATGGTGCCCTGCTCCAGCTCGGTCGCGCGTCCCTCGACGGTCGCCGCCGCCTGGTCGACCGTCATGCCGCCGACGTTGACGTCGCCGACCGCGATCGCCGGGTACACCTTGTCGGCGTACGCGGCACGGAACGCCAACAGCGCCACCGCCGACGCCAGCAGCAGCACCGCCACGATGAGCATCAACCGCGGGACCAGCCGCACGAGGCGCGCGGTCCACGGCGATGCGGGCGCTGGCTGCCTGCGGAAGCCGGCATGCTGCCCGCTCTCGCTCGGCATCACGGCCTCGCGCATGCGCGTTGTCATCTGGTCCCACCAGGATGGCTGCATGCCGGCAGCGTTGGGGAGTGTTCTCTGCGCCATACTCAGACTTTCTGCCTTCTCAAGCTCGTCCCGTTGTCCATCCACCGCACGACGCTCGCCCTGCCGGCCTGAATGTGGCCCGGTCGTCGGCTCGTGAGATCGGCGATGAAGCCCCATATTCACCCGTGTTTGTCTGGATCACCATGCAGCGGACACGCGCCTGGTTCGGCTGTGCCCTCCAGCACGCCGAGCGCGTTCGCGCCGGGTTTCAGCATACCATTCGGCGGGCCCCACACGGTGCATGCGCCGGATGTCTCGCCGGCACACGATCCGCCACAAGCGTACCGCAGCGGCCCGACCTATGGAAACCTGATCCTGAAGGGAATGTCGCGGCGAAACGCCACGCACCACCCCCGTTCATTCTCGTATACGCGCCGCGCGCTGCTGTGGATGCATGGAGGTGGCGTGCACCCAGCATGCGACGCATTTCGACACAGAACCGTGACAGATCGGCCATGGTTTCGCGGCAGACGCCGACGATACTGGAAGCGTTGCGATCGAGGCCGCCTCTCATCCCGGACCCTCCCCTTGTCCGGTGGCGCCGGCATCGCGACCCCTCTCCTTCCCCCTTCGACGGAGGCATTCCGGGCCGGCCCTTTGCCGGTCAGCCTCCGTCGCCCCTCCGGGCGGCGGTACACTGTGGGGCGGGACCTGATTCACGTTGTCGCATCACCACGAGGATCATGCATTGGCGCACATAGTTGTTGTCGAGGACGAGAAAGACCTCGCCTACCTCATCGCCCGGACGCTGCGCGAGGATGGACACACCACGGAAGTCTTCACCGACGGAGACGACGCGCTCTCGCGCCTGACCAACACCGCCATGCCGGATCCGGACGTGATCGTGCTCGATCTCATGCTGCCCGGCGCCGACGGCCTTTCCATCACCCGGCGGATTCGCCACGAGCGGATCGTGCCGATCGTGATGCTCACGGCCAAGTCCACCGAGATCGACAAGGTGCTGGGTCTGGAGCTCGGCGCCGACGACTACCTGACCAAGCCGATCTCGATGCGGGAGCTGCAGGCGCGGATCAACGCGATCCTCCGCCGCGTCTCGATGATGGCCGCGAAGTCGAAAACCAGCGACGACACCAGCGTGCCGATCGATGACGCCGGCCTGCGCGTGAACCCGGTCAGCCGCGAGGTCCACATCGAGGACCGCGAGGTGGTGCTCACCGCCCGCGAGTTCGACCTGCTCTACCTGCTCGCCTCGCACCCCGACCGCGTGTTCAGCCGCGACTACCTCCTCAACCGGCTCTGGGGCGACGACTACGGCGGGTTCGAGCGGACCATCGACACGCACATCCAGCGCCTCCGCCGCAAGCTCGGCGGCGCGGGCAGCGTGGCGGACCGTATCACCACCCTTTGGGGAGTCGGCTACAAGTACGACCGCCCCCGGCCGCAAACCTGATGAACCACCTGCGCCGCCTCGATTCCTGGCTCCTCCACCTCGCCAGCACCCCGGTTCGGCTCTTCAGGCAGCGAACCGCCGTGCAGCTGATGGTGAGCCATGTCGCTGTGGTGCTGCTCACATTCGCGCTGCTGAACGTGATCGCCGTGGCGGTGCTGGTGGGCTGGCTGCCAGGCCGGTCGCTGATCGGACTCGAGACCGCGTCGCAGGACTTCTTCCTCGGCGAGCGCACGCGCAGCCTCGCGCTCTGGATCGACACCGACGACATCACCGCCGAGTACGGCTCGCTCGCCGCACCCGGGGCGAAGGAAGAGCTGCAGAGGCTGCTCAACACCATCGTCCACAACGAGGTGCCGGGCTACGCCACCCGCGACGCCTCCAACCTCGGCACCGGCGGGATGATCTCCTACGGGCTGCCGCAGGCAGCGCTGATTACCGATCCGGACGGCAACGTCCTCGCCTCCACCGACCCCGCGCTTGGCGCGGCGGGAGAGCCGGCGACCGCCATCGGCAACCCCGCCGTGCGCGATGCCGTGGTGGACTCGATCGCCCAGCAGCGCGAGGACAGCGCCAGCGGCCTCACCTTCGCCGTGCGGGTCAGCGGCGACATCACCGGCGCCGCCGCGCCGATCATCAACGAGCAGGAACAGATCGACGGCTATCTGGCGTTTCAGGGGTATCCGCTGCCGGTCATCTTCGAGCGCGCCCGCTCCGAGATCCTGCGCGAGACCTCGCTGGCGGTCCTGCGCGCCTCGTGGATCTACACCATCCCGGCGATCCTCGTGGCCGTGCCGTTCGCCTACTGGCAGTCACGCTCCACCTCGCGCCGGCTCGAGCGTCTTGCCAGCCTCGCCGACGCCATCGCCGACGGCGACCTCCACACCCGCGTCAAGGTCTCGCGGCGTGACGAGATCGGCCGGCTCGCGGAGCGCTTCAACGAGATGGGGGTCCGTATCGAGGAGGATGCGCGCGCGCGCCGCGCCTTCCTCTCCAACGTCTCGCACGAGCTGCGGACACCGGTCGCCATCATCCAGGGCACCGTCGAGCGCCTCCAGGAGCGAAAGCACACCACCCCCGACGAGGCGGAGCAGGCGATCGCGCTGGTGAACATCGAGACGCACAACCTTTCCCGTCTGATCGACGACCTCTCCACGCTCGGCAGGCTCGAGGAGGCGAAGCTGCGGCTCGACCTCCAGCCGGTCGATGTCCACGACGTCGCCGCACGCGCCGTGCAGGGGTTGAAGCAGATGGCGTGGAGCCAGCGCAAGGTGTCGATGGAGAACATCGTGCCGGACGACCTGCCGATGGCGTTCGCCGATCCGGGGCGGGTGCAGCAGGTCATTCACAACCTGCTGTTCAACGCGCTCCGGCACACGCCGGAAGGCGGGCTGATCGTCGTCCAGGGCGCCACCTCCGCCGACCGCATCGAGCTGTCGGTGAGCGATACCGGCATCGGCATCCCGCCCGACAAGCTGGAGCAGATCTTCACGCGGTACTACCAGGTGGAGATGCCGCGCCGCCTGCGGGAGGGCAGCGGGCTGGGGCTGCACATCGTCCAGCAGCTGGTTGAGGCCCAGGGTGGCCGCATCACCGCCGAGAGCCGGGTCGGCCAGGGCACCACCTTCCGGTTCACCCTGCCGGTCGCCGCCCGCTCCGGCAGCAAGAGCGCCACCAGGGCCACCCCCCGCGACAGTGTCTAGCCCTCAACCAAGATCCTTGAATTGAAGCACGGCTCAGCTCGGTCTGGCGATTGACCGTCGCCAATTCTACCTGTACATTTGTACACGTAGATATCTGTACCTCTGTACCACTTTCTTCTCGTCATCCAGGAGATCGTCATGCTCGGGTGGCTCTTCCTCTCCATCGCCATCGTGTCCGAAGTCGGCGCGACCACCGCCCTTCGCTACTCCAACGGCTTCACCTCGCTGCTGCCGACGGTGATCACCGTGCTCGGCTACGGCATCGCTTTCGCGGCGCTCTCACAGGCGCTGCGCACGCTCGACCTGGGCGTCGCCTACGCCGTCTGGGCCGGGATCGGCACCGCCGTGATCGCCCTCATCGGCATCGTCGCATTTGGCGAGCCGGGTACCCTTGTCAAGACGTTTGGCCTGGCGCTGATCATCGCCGGCGTGGTGATGCTCAACCTCCAGGGGCAGGGAGCCCACTGATGCCGGAGACGGAGACTACCGACGGCCGCGTGATCCGCGGTCAGGAGCGGCGGCGGGACATCGCCCGGGCGGTGATCGACGTCGTCGCGGAGCACGGGCTGCGCGGGCTCACCCACCGGCGGGTTGCCGAGGCGGCCGACGTGCCCCTGGGCTCGACGACCTACCACTTCGAGACGCTGGACGACCTGCTGGTCGCCGGGCTCGAGCTCGCCGCCGACCGCAACCTCGAAATGATGCGCCGCGCCGCGCGTGAGCTGGACCCCGGCAGCGACGTCCCCGGGTGGCTCGCCGACCTCGCGATCGCGATGGTAACGACGTGGCGCGAAAGCAACATCGCCGAGCGCGAGCTCTATCTCGAAGCCATCCGGAACCCGGCGCTGCGCTCGGTGGCACGCCGGTGGGACGACGAGCTCGTTGACGAGCTCGCCCCGCACCTGGACTCGCGTGATGCCGCCTGGCTGGCATGCTGGGCGCTCGACGGCCTCGCCATCACCCTGCTCATCTCCGACGATCCTCCGGATCGCAACCGCATCGTCACCCTGATGCAGCGCCTCTGCACCGGCCTCTCCGACGCCTGACCGGCACCACCGAAACACACAATCCGGAGCGGCCGCCTTGCAGGCGCGGAAGGTGTCCCCCGTTGATCGCTGGTGAGCGCGGGCAAGCCCTCCGCTCCGGATGCGTCGCGGGCCTCGAAACACGGGCCTCGGGCAGCGGTACGTCCCTTTGGGTCTGTCCGGCAGGGCGTGGTGTATACAATGCCCCGAGATGTGACGGAGCGAGAGGCGCGGCGCGCGGCGCCGGGCGAAAGGAAGACCCCACCCATGTCCACCACCCCGCTGGCCGACTGGCAGAACCCCGGTGTCACGCACCGTAACCGCGAGCCGGCCCGGCCGCTGCTGATCCCCTACGCGGACGACGCGACCGCCCTCGCCGGGGATCGCACCCGCTCCCCGTGGTACCGGTCGCTCAACGGTGAGTGGCTCTTCCATTACGCCGAGTCCGAGGCGCTCGTGCCCATCGACGCCGCCGATCCGGACGCCGACGACAGCGACTGGGACACCATCCCGGTGCCCTCCGTCTGGCAGATGCACGGCTACGGCACGCCCCAGTACTCCAACGTCAACTACCCGTTCCCGGTCGACCCGCCGTACGTCCCCGAGCACCCGGTGGGCACCTACCGGCACACCTTCACCGTGCCCGAGAGCTGGGGAGACCGCCGCATCCGCCTCACCTTCGACGGCGTCTGCTCCGCCTTCACCGTCTGGCTCAACGGCAGCGAGATCGGCTTCTCCAAGGGCAGCCACATGCCCGCCGAGTTCGACATCACCGACCTGCTGGAGCCTGATCTCAACACGCTCGCCGTGCAGGTCCACCAGTGGTCCGACGCCAGCTACGTCGAGGATCAGGACATGTGGCGCTTCAACGGCATCTTCCGCGACGTCTGGCTCGCGGCGATCCCGGAGCACCACGTGCACGACATCTCGGCGCGGCCGATGTTCGACGAGGACGTGCAGTCGGCCCGGCTCGAGGTCGAGGTGACCCTACGGGGCAGCGCCGAGCTGGACGCGACCCTGCTCGACCCGGACGGCGTCGAGGTCGCGACGATCCCGCTGGAGCCGGTCAACGACGTCCGGCGCGGCCATTTCGAGGTTGACTCGCCCCGGCTCTGGTCGGCGGAGACACCCAACCGCTACACGCTGCTGGTGCGCAACCGTGGAAAAGACGGCACGCTGCGCGAGGTGCAGCGCCAGACGGTCGGCTTCCGCACGGTCGAGATCCACGACCAGCAGCTGTGGGTCAACGGGGTCTCGATCAAGATCCAGGGCGTCAACCGTCACGATGACCACCCGGACTTCGGCTACGCCGTGCCCATTGACGCGATGGAGCGGGACGTCCTGCTGATGAAGCAGCACAACGTCAACACCGTCCGCACCTCGCACTACCCCAATGACACCCGGTTTTACGAACTGTGCGATCGGTACGGCCTCTATGTCATCGACGAGACGGACATGGAGACGCACGGCTTCGCGCCCGTGGGCGACTGGTCGCAGCTCTCCGACGACCCGGCGTGGGAGCCAACCTATCTGGACCGCGTCCAGCGGATGTACGAGCGGGACAAGAACCACCCGTCGATCATCATCTGGTCACTCGGCAACGAGTCCGGCTACGGGCGCAACCAGGACGCGATGTACGCGTGGCTCAAGGAGGTCGACCCGACCCGGCCGATCCACTTCGAGACCCAGCTCGACCGCGAGTCGCCATCGGCGGCGACCGACATGCTCAGCACGATGTACCCGACCGTTGCGGAGGTGATCCGGCAGGGTCAAAAAGACGAGCCGAAGCCCTACTTCCTCTGCGAGTACGCCCACGCGATGGGCAACGGGCCGGGGTCACTCAAGGAGTACTGGGAGGCGATCCGCGCCTCCAACCGGCTCATCGGCGGCTGCGTCTGGGAGTGGTCAGACCACGGTATCCGCCAGTTCACCGACGACGGCGTCGAGTACTTCGCCTACGGCGGCGACTTCGGCGATTACCCGAACGACGGCACATTTTGCATCGACGGGCTCACCTCGCCCGACCGCGAGCCGCATCCCAGCCTGATCGAGTTGAAGAAGGTCTACGAGCCGATCGCGCTGGAGCTGGTCGACGCGAGCGAGGGCAGCATCCGGCTCACCAACCGCCGGTCCTTCACCGATCTCTGCGACCTGGCGCTCCGCTGGGACCTCTCGCGAAATGGCACAGTCGTCGCGAGCGGCACGCTGGATGCTACCGACCTCGGTCCGGGTGAGAGCCGGGAGATCGCCATCGAAGCCGTCGCCGGGCACGCCGACGGCGAGGACGTCTGGCTGGATCTGTACGCGACGCTGGCGGCCCCGGCAGTGTGGGCACCGGCCGGGCACGAGGTCGCCCACTGCCAGCTCGAGGTCGCCGAGCCAGCGTCTGCCGGCATCCCGGCGATGCCCTCCGGCAGCGTCACCGTCGAGGATCTCGGGCTTGCGATTCTCGTCAGCACGCAGGGCGGCGACATCATCGTCGACCGCGACGCCGGCACGATCACGAGCTGGAACGTCAACGGGCAGGAGCTGATCGTGGCGGGTCCGCAGCTCGACCTGTACCGCGCGCCGACCGACAACGACAAGTACATGCTGGAGGCGTGGGCGAAGGCGCGGCTGGACCACCTCGAGTTCCACACCCGCAGCTGCAAGGTCGCCAACCAGTCGGACACCAGCGTCACGATTGAGGTGCGAGGCATCCTCGGGCCGCCGACGAAGCGCCCCGCCTACGAGGTGTCCACGCGCTTCACCATCGACGGCTCCGGCGACGTCGCCATCGAGACAACCGCCACGCCGGGCGCCTGGCTGGAGGAGTTGGAGACGCTGCCGCGCATCGGGCTGACCATGCAGCTGCCCGGCACGCACGAGCAGGTCACGTGGCGCGGGCTGGGACCGCACGAGAACTACCCGGACCGGCAGGAGAGCGCGACGTACAACACGTGGTCGCGCACGGTGTCCGACATGCCGGTGGACTACATCCATCCGCAGGACACCGGTAACCGGGGCGGCACGCGCTGGGTCGCCGTCACGCCCGAACACGGCGCAGGGCTGCTGGCGTGGAGCGACAAGCCGATGCACATCAAGGCGCTGCCATGGACCGCGCACGAGCTCGACCGCGCGCAACATACGTGGGAGCTGGAGGCGGGAGGCACCACCGTGCTCTCGCTCGACCACAGGGTCGCCGGGCTGGGCTCGTCGATCTGTGGCCCGAAGCCGCTGGAGCGGTACCTGGTGCCTGCCGAGCCCGTGATATTTACCGTCACGTTGCGATCTGTCGCACCTGGTGCGCACTTTCCGGGATTTTCGGGTATACTGGAGTCACGTTAGGTATCACAACCTCGCTCCGATGGTCTCGTATCGCCGGTACGGGGCGGGTGCCGAAGCACCTTGTGTGGTGAGTCGGGTGATGCCGCGCAGAACAATAGACGGTGCGGAGGAATGTTTCCGCGCCAACGCGACAAGACAGGAAGACCAGTCTCTATGCCAAGCGGAACAGTCAAGTGGTACAGCTCGGAAAAGGGCTTCGGATTTATTGAGCCGGATACCGGCGGAGAGGATCTCTTCGTTCACCGGTCCGCCGTTGGATTCGACATCCCCGGCGAGGGCGATCGCGTCGAGTACACCGTCGGCCAGGGCCAGCGCGGCCCGACAGCGATGGACGTCCGTATCACCGAAATCAACCGCGACCCGACCCCGCGTCGGGCGGCCGGCGGCGCCATGGGCGGCGGCGGGCGGGATCGCGGTCCCCAGGTCGACCCGTCGAACCTCCAGTCCGTCACCGGCACCATCGTCCGGTACGACGAGATCAAGGGCTTCGGCTTCATCGACGCCACCGACGGCTCCGGCAAGACCGGGATCTTCTTCCACCGCTCTGTGGTCGGCAATGAAATGCCGGCTCCGGGGATGGCGGTCGAGGCCCGCGTCGCCGAGACCGATCGCGGTCTGCGCGCCGAGCAGGTCAGCTTCATCGACGAGTACTAGAAGCAGGACGCTCGAAAGCAAAAGAAGGGGCAGGTGCGGCATGCCGCGCCTGCCCCTTCTGCGTGTTTCCGGTGGCCCCTCGCGTCACCACATCCCCTCCGCCTTGCGCGGCGCATCCCCCTTTGCACGTTTCGCACCGCACTGCTAAGATGACGCCACTTGACAAACTGTCGTGGCACGATGGCGCCTTCTGACGCAGGCACCACGCTGGCGAACCGTTCGGCCCGGCTTCCGGGTCACCGGACTCGATCGCCGAACGTGTCACCCGCGTATCGTCGTCCCCGCCCAGATGCAACACAACGCATGACATCCCATCGAGTTCCAGTCGCGATGACCAAGGAGGTGTCCCACATCACCTGGACAGGCCCACGCGCCGACCGCACGGAAGGAGAGCACAGGATGGCAACAAGGCGATAGCTTCCCGTCGCGTTTGTGATGATGCTGGCAGCACTGCTCGCGCTGCAGGGACCAGCCCTGGTCCCTGGCGCCAATGCGAGGCAGGACTCCGGCGAGAAGATCAAGCTCGTGTACTTCAATGCCCGCGGGGGCGAGGCTGTCGAGCGAGCCCTGATCGATCGCTACATGCAGGACAACCCCAACATCGAGATCGAGTATCTGTCGGCAACGTCGATCGGCGGGCCGAGCGATACGGACACCATCGCAAACCTCATCTTCAACATCGAGGCGGACACTACCATCGACGTCGCCAAGGTCGAGGTGCAGCGCACGCCGCTGGAGCTCATGGCGACCGGCTCCGCACTCGAGCTGTCCGGAATCAACGCGGACGGCGTGCAGGCGCGCTCGGACGAGCTCTTGAACATGAACACCACCCAGATCCAGGGTGGTACCTGGGGCCTCCCGTACGAGTACGACCCGTTCGGCTACATCTACAACGCCGACATGTACCGCGAGGCGGGGCTCGACCCCGACAACCCACCGAAGACGTGGGATGACCTGCGCGCGGTGAACACGGCGCTGAAGGAAACGTTCCCCGACTCGTGGGCGATCTGTCACCCGCTCAAGAACCTCAACAAGATTCAGCCGCTGGTCTGGGGCGCGGGCGGCGCCTACTGGAACGACTCCGTCCCGCCGACCGAGTCCACGGTCACCGACCCGGCCACGGTTGAGGCCTACACGTTCTTCGATGAGTGGGCCGAGAACGGCTGGCTGAACACGGAGGAGATCAGCACCGACCAGTCCATCCAGCACATGGTTTCGGGCCAGTGCGCCGCGATCGACATCAGCGCGTCGACCGTGATGCTCTACAAGGCGAACGCGCCGGACACCGACTTCCGCGTCGCCCCGTACGTCACCAAGGATGAGACGTTCGAACAGGTGAACTTCGCCGGCGGCAGCGCGCTCGTCGTGCCGTCGACCAGCGAGCACCCCAAGGAGGCGCTCGACTTCATGCTCTGGCTGACGAGCGCCGAGACGATGCGCCTGAAATACGGCATGGAGCGGGGACCTCGGACGTCTCCGATCAGGACATCTTCGATCAGGACATCCCAGCCAACAAGGAGGTCGCCGCGCAGCTCGCCGATGATCCCACCTGGGAGCAGGCGACAGCCACATTCGACGTCCCGACCATCCCGGCTGGCGGCCTCTCGCCCATCTACTCGCGCGCCTATGAGGTGCTGGCGACGATGCAGGAGGAGATCGCCCTGACCGACGTGGATGTCGAGGAGGCCCTGCAACAGGCCCAAAGCGACATCCAGACGCTGATCGACGAGAACATGCAGGAGATGCCCGAGCTCTACGAGTCAGGCGGGGCAACCCCGACCGGGTAGCCACCCCGACCACCTCGCCACGCCTTCCGGGGCAGCCGCCCCGGAAGGCGTTTCACCGTATCGACGGCATTCTGCCGGACCGTTCCGGAGGGAGAGAGATGGGAATGGCCGTTGCGAGGCAGCGCCCGCGCTACGTCGAGCCACGAACGCGCAGACTCGGGAAGGCGCTGCGCAAAAGCCGCGCGGCCTACCTGCTGATGCTTCCCTTCCTGCTGCATTTCATCTTCGTTGTCGCGTGGCCGATGATGTACTCGGTGTACCTCAGCTTCACCGAAGCGCGTCTCAACGCCAGTCCGAATTTCATCGGGCTCGACAACTTCACCGCCCTCCCCGACGACGCCGACTTCCGCGCCGCGATGCGCAACACGTTCTACTTCGCCTTCTTCGCGGTGCTCGGAGAAACCATCCTGCCGCTGATCGTCGCGCTGATCATGAACCTGGCGCTGCGGGGGCGCATCCTGTTCCGCACCGCGTTCTTCCTGCCGGTCGCGACATCGTGGGTCATCGTCTCGCTGATGTGGTCGGTGCTGTTCGCCCGCAACGGCATCGCGAACGCAGCGCTCGACTGGGTCGGCATCGGCCAGCAGCCCTTTCTCGGCGACGGCCGCCAGGCGATGTGGATCATCATCCTCATGAGTGTCTGGAAGAACCTCGGCTACTACATGGTCATCTATCTGGCCGCGCTGCAGAGCGTGCCGCAGGATCTCGTCGAGGCGGCTCAGCTCGATGGCGCCGGACCGCTGCGCGTGATCTGGAACGTCGTCATCCCCAGCATCCGCCCGGTGATCTACTTCGTGCTCAGCATCTCGACGATCGGCTCGATGCAGCTGTTCACGCAGCCGTTCATCCTCACCCAGGGCGGACCGCTCAACGCGACCATCTCCATCGTGCAGCTGCTCTACCGCAAGGGTTTCGTCGAGCTGCAGTTCGGCTACGGCTCGGCCATCGCCACGGTCCTGCTGGCCCTTCTGATTCTGCTGTCACTGCTCAACCGGCGTATCGGCAACCTGATCGCGCATTAGTCCGGGGGTCCGAGATGCGAATCGTTTACAGGACGCTCTTCTACCTCGTCCTGATCTTCTTCGCGCTGCTGGCGGCGTTCCCGTTCTACTACATGATCGTCGGCTCGTTCATGGACGCGCGGGAGATCTACTCCTCATCGCCCCGGATCTGGCCGACCTCGTTCGACCTGGACGCCTACAAGCGCATCTTCAACAACGTACCGATGGATCGGTACTTCCTCAACAGCATCATCGTTTCCGGCGGGACCACGATCATCGCGGTGCTGGCCTCCAGCGCGGCGGGGTACTGCTTCGCGCACCTCGACTTCATCGGCAAGCGGCTCTGGTTCGCGCTCGTGCTGGCAACGCTGATCGTGCCGTTCCAGGCCCGCGTGATCCCGCTCTTCGTGATGTTCACTGACTACAACCTCAACAATACCTACGCCGGCATCATGCTTCCCGGCCTGATCAGCGCCTTCGGCGTGTTCATGATGAGCCAGTTCTTCCAGAGCATTCCGGGCGAGCTGCGCGAGGCAGCCATCCTGGACGGGTCCACCGAGCTCGGCGTCTTCTTCCGCATCTTTCTGCCGCTCGCCAAGCCGGGCGTCGCCACGCTCGCCGTGTTCACCTTCATCAGCTCGTGGGACGACCTGCTGTGGCCGATGATCATCGCGCCCAACCCCAACATGCGCACCATCCAGGTCGGACTCGCCTTTATCCGGCAGACGGCGATGACGCCGGATCAGGTGCTCGCCGCGATCGTGGTCGTGTCGATTCCCGTCATCATTGCCTTTCTGCTGGGACAGCGATACTTTGTCTCCGGCATCACGGCTGGCGCGGTGAAGGAATAACGCCGAAAGGACCCTGTCACACATGTGGACCCTGACCGGATTCGCCGATGAAATCTCCCCCGAGCTCGACGAGCAGATCGCAACCCTCGCCGCCGAGGAGATGCGCTACCTCGAGTTCCGCAGCGCGTGGGGCACGAACATCCTCGACCTGAGCGACGACGAGATCGGGCGCGCGAGCGGCATCCTCGCGGACGCCGGCATCGGCGTCTCCTCGATCGGCTCGCCGATCGGCAAGATTGCCATCACCGACGATTTCGCCCCGCACCTTGACCGATTCGACCGCGCGCTCGAGGTCGCCCACCGGCTGAGCGCGCCGTACATCCGGATCTTCTCGTTCTTCATCCCGAAGGGAGACGACCCGGCCGCGCACCGCGGCGCGGTGATCGATCGCCTCGGCAAGATCGCCGAGCGCGCGAGCGGCAGCGGTGTCACCCTCCTGCACGAGAACGAGAAGGAGATCTACGGTGACACGCCCGAGCGCTGTCTCGACATCCTCTCGACCATCGACTCACCAACGCTGAGGGCGGCGTGGGACCCGGCGAACTTCGTCCAGTGCGGCGTGGTTCCCCACACCACCGGGTACGAGATGCTCCGCCCGTACATCGACTACGTGCATGTGAAGGACGCAAAGCTCGATGGCGGCCGGGTGGTGCCCGCCGGTGAGGGCGACGGCGAGGTCCGCGAAACGATCCTCGCGCTGCGCGACTCAGGCTTCGACGGTTTCTTCTCGCTGGAGCCGCACCTGGCAAAGGCGGAGACATTCTCCGGCTTCAGCGGTCCGGAGCTCTTCCGTCTCGCGGTGCAGCGGTTCAAGGCGCTGCTCGAAGATGAAGGTATCGCGTGGGCCTGAGCAGCAGGACCTGCTTGCGTTGACACGGCGATCACGCCGACACGAGGTCAACGCTACCCGCAAATGAAGATCCCGCTGAGGAACCAAAGGAGCTTTCACCGTGCGATTCGGTATCTGCGCGCCACCGGACGACACCCAAGCCATGGCCGAGGCTGGTTTCGACTACATCGAATGGCCGATGAGCCGCACCGTCGGCGAGATGGACGACGCCGCCTGCGACGCGCTGCGCCGACTCGCGACCGAGCTTTCCGTCACGCCCGAGGCGTGGAATGTGATGCTTCCAGGGACGCTGAAGGTCGTCGGGCCCGAAGCCGACCATGACGCCATGACGAGCTACGTCGACCGTGCCTTCGCGCGCGCCGCGGAGCTTGGCGGCAAGGTCGTCGTCTTCGGCAGCGGCGGCGCTCGCACGTCTCCCGAGGGGTGGGACCGTGACGCCGCCGTGCGGCAGTTCGAAGCCGCCTGCCGGATCGCTGGCGAGGTGGCGCAGCGCCACGGCATCACCATCGCGATCGAGCCGCTGCGGAGCGAGGAGACCAACCTCGTCAACACCGTCGCGGAGGGCGCGGTCATCGTCGAGCACGTCGGACACCCTGCCGTGCGGCTCCTCTCGGATCTCTACCACGTGACGGAGATGCACGAGCCGATTGCGGACACCGGCGCCGCCGCGGCGATGCTGGCGCATGTGCATGTCGCCGAGCCGGGCAGCCGCGCGCTCCCGCAGCCGGGTGTGTCAGACAACATCTATGACGCGTACTTCACCACGCTGAAGCAGGCCGGGTACGACGGGCGCATCAGCCTCGAGTGCCGCGGAACAACGCCCGAAGGCGCCGCCACGGCACTGACCTTCCTGCGGGAGCGATGGGAGGCCGCCGGCTAGGCGTGGCGCCCGCGAGGCGTGGGACCGTTGGGCGTGGTGTCCTGCTCTTCCTCGACCTTCATGCCGGCAAAGGAGCCGAGCATGGTACCGATCGCCGCGCCGGTCAGCACGCCGGCGAGGGTGATCACGGGCCGGTCCGCCAGCTGATCGAGCGACGGCCCGACAAGCCAGCCGCCGATGGCGCCCACGATGCCGCCGATGATCACGCCATATGCCGCACCAAGCTCGGCGGTCGCGTTGGCGTGGCGGTCGCCGACGCTATCGGGGATGCCATGTTCCTCCTCGATCGCGTAGACGAAGCCGAGTACGGCGCCATAGACGAGGTGCAGCGCGAGGTTGCCGAGGAACGGGAACGGGCCGGCGCCGAGGTCGCTGCCGAGGAAGCCGGCATCCATCATCGGGAAGACCACCGCGACCGAGATCGCGAAGGGCAGCAGCGAGAAGATCATGCCCTTGAGGATGCCGGGGCTGGTCAGCGCGGGCTCGACGAACCGTCCATAGATGAGCGCCCAGGCGATACCGATGATCACGTTGAGCACCAGCCCGATCGCGAAGGCGTCACCGACCCGGTCCGCCAGCCGGTTCTCGGAGAGGTTGTCGAACCACCTCGCGAGCTGGCCGCCGCTGGGATCGCCGATCGCGTTGGCGATGAGGTAGGCGACGGTGAGCGTGACGGTCATCGCGAAGGTGGCGATGAACCCGGCGAGGATGCTGGTGCGGACCCAGTCCATGCGTGAACCGGCATCGCTTCGCACCGTGTGCGTCGAGTAGTCCTTCATAGTGCCCGCTCCTCTTCGTGTGCGGTCCTTCGGACCTCGGTTTGGGCCACAGCATACAGGCGACACATGACACAAATCGTGACCATAACTACCTTGGACGCGCAAATCTCGACAGATTCCGGCCCTTGACAGCGTGGCTTGCCGCTCGGTAGCATGTTGCTCAACAGTTGAATAGCACTGCCTTATCCAGAGAGGTGGAGGGAATCGGCCCTGTGAAGCCCGGCAGCCTGCGATAGCGACAGCTCGCGTAAGGTGCCAACTCCGGCAGAGAGATCTGCAAGATAAGGGATGGCGCGGATACACGCCCCCTGCAGTCATGCAAGGGGCGTTTTGTGATTCCAGGCCACCCAGGGTACCCCACCCGCTTCAGCCTCCTCGCCGTCGGCTCGCCGCTCCCCCTCTCCTTGAACCCGGCGCATGCATGCGCATGATCGATCCATGAAAGCGAGAGGGTGGCCCGTGCCAGAACCCCACGCCGCCACAACCCACAGCACCGCCCACCGGGGCCACCTGCGCGTGATCCGCACCGACCAGCCGGCACGCAACGACGGCGTGCTCCGGCACACCGGCATCGGCCCGCTCGACCTCGAGCTCGGCGGGCACCTCGGCGACGTCACCATCGCCTGGCGCTCCTGGGGTCGGCTCAACGAAGCCGGCGACAACGCCGTGATCGTGCTCCACGCGCTCACTGGCGACAGCAACGCCGCCGGCGAGGGCGGCTGGTGGGAGCCCGTGATCGGGCCCGGTCGCCCGATCGACACCGATCACCTGTTCGTCCTCAGCAGCAACGTGCTCGGCGGCTGCCAGGGCAGCACCGGCCCCGCCTCCAACGACCCAGGCACCGGCAAGCCGTGGGGCATGCACTTCCCCTTGATCACCATCGGCGACATGGTGGCCGCGCAGCGGCGCCTCGTGGAGTCGCTCGGCATCACCTCGGTGATTCCTGTCGGCGGCTCGATCGGCGGGTTTCAGGCGATCGAGTGGGCAACGCGGCACGCCGACATCGTGCGCGGCTCCGGCGTGATCGCCGCGAGCGGCGCGCTCGGGGCACAGGGCATCGCCCTCCATGGCGAGGTCGGTCGCCGCGCGATCATGGCGGACCCCAACTGGCACAACGGCGACTACGCCGAGCATGGCGTCTTCCCCGAGCAGGGGCTGGCGATCGCCCGCATGGCCGCGATGGTCACCTACCACAGCCGCGAGAGCCTCGGCTCCCGCTTCGGCCGCACGCCCGCCAGCCGGCCCGTGCTCTACCCCGGCATCGGCCCGACCTTCGACGTCGAAGGCTACCTGCACTACCACGGCCACGCGCTGGTGCAGCGCTTCGACGCCAACAGCTACCTCTACCTGACGCGGGCGATGGACATGTACGACGTCGCCCGCAACGGCGACGAGGAGTCGTGGCTGCGGGCGATCACGGCACCTGTGCTGCTCGTCGGCATCACCAGCGACTGGCTCTTCCCGCCGGACGAGATCAGGACGCTCACCGCGAACCTCCAGCGCCTCGGTGTGGACGCCACCTACTGCGAAATCGACTCCCCCAACGGGCATGACAGCTTCCTGAAGGACTGGGACCAGCTCAACGCGATCGTCGAGCCGTTCATCGCCCGGCTCCACCGGGCACGAGCACCGCGAGCCACATCCGAGGAGCGATCCTCATGACGCAGGCGATCACCCGCGAGCGCCTGCACCCGCTCGCCCGCGAGCTCCTGATGCCCACCCGGGCATCACCACCTGCGCAGGCACCAGCCGCACGACCCTGACCGTTCGCAATTACCAGATCACGAGGCACCGCCATGACCGATACCGTCCAGAAGACCCTTGGCTTCGAGACCCGCGCCCTGCACGCCGGCCAGTCGCCAGACACCGCCACCGGCTCGCGCGCCGTGCCGATCTACCAGACCACCTCGTACGTCTTCGAGGATACCGAGCACGCCGCCGACCTCTTCGGGCTTCGCGCGCTCGGCAATATCTACACCCGCATCATGAACCCGACGACCGACGTGCTCGAGCAGCGCGTCGCCGCGCTCGAAGGCGGCACCGCCGCCGTGGCGTTCGCCTCCGGCCAGGCGGCGGAGACGCTCGCGATCCTCAACCTCGCCGGCGCCGGCGACGAGATCGTCTCCACCACCAGCCTGTACGGCGGCACCTACAACCTGTTCCACTACACCCTGCCGAAGCTCGGCATCACCGTGAAGTTCGTCGAGCCGAATGCGGAGGCGGTCAAGGCGGCGATCACCGACAAGACCAAGGCCGTCTACTCCGAGTCGGTCGGCAACCCGGACCTCAAGACGCTCGACATCCGGGGCGTCGCCGACGTCGCGCACGCGGCGGGCGTCCCGGTGATCATCGACAACACCATCCCGAGCCCGTACCTGATCCGCCCGATCGAGCATGGCGCCGACATCGTCATTCACTCGCTCACCAAGTTCATCGGTGGCCACGGCACCTCCATCGGCGGCATCATCGTCGACGGCGGTACCTTCGACTGGGGCTCCGGTCGCTTCCAGAAGGAGTTCGTCGATCCGGATCCGAGCTACCACGGGCTCAGCTTCTGGGAAGCCTTCCAGGACTTCGCCGGCATGGGCAACGTCGCCTTCGCGTTCAAGGTCCGCACGCAGGGCCTGCGTGACGTCGGCGCGGCGATCAGCCCGTTCAACGCCTTCCTGATCCTGCAGGGGCTGGAGACGCTGCCACTGCGCATGGAGCGCCACAGCCAGAACGCGCTGCAGGTGGCACGCTTCCTCAACGAGCACCCGAAGGTTACCTGGGTGAACTACCCTGGCCTGCCGGGCGGCGCCAACTACGAGATCGCCACGAAGTACTGGGACCACGAGCTCTACGGCGCGATCATCGGCTTCGGCGTCAAGGGTGGCCTCGATGCCGGCCGGAAGGTGATCGAGAACGTCGAGATCTTCTCCCACCTCGCCAACATCGGCGACGCGAAGTCGCTCATCATCCACCCGGCGACCACGACACACTCGCAGCTCACGGAAGACGAGCAGGAGACGACCGGCACCACGCCCGACTACATCCGCCTCTCGATCGGCCTTGAGACGGTCGGCGACCTGATCGCCGACCTCGAACAGGCGCTGGACTCAATCTAGCGCGATCGATCCCGCCGGGCTGCCATGCGGCCCGGCCCCCAACATCGCGGGTCCTCCTCAACCCGAACGAGCCCCCAGCCCTGTCCGGTCGCTGGGGGCTCGTTGCGTCTGTGTCACTCCGGCTCCGCCACCGCCATGAACGCGACGATGACCGCGCACGCGCGAGCGATCCGCCGCGCCATCTCTGCCATTCGGCGGATGCGCGTCACCATTTGATGTCGCTAGGCTGGAAAGCGTGGGGTTCTCCCTCAAATCACCATCTTCGCGACGGCCACCGGCCAGTCTCGGCGTTTTCGTGCTGGCCACGCACGGCTGCAACAGCGGGAGTTGACAATGTACACACGTATCGTGGTCCGGTTCATCGGCATGCTGGTGCTCGCAGTAGCGCTGCTCGCCAGCGTCACCGCAACGGTCGGTCGCGCCCAGGAGGGAAGCACCGATCTCGGAACGAAGGGCACCGAGCAGGGTGTTCACCTTTGCATCACCGTGGTCGATCAGGTGTTGTTGCAGGATGCGGCAGCCATCTGCACGCCATCGGCGGCGCTCCCGCAGGACACCACCGAGGTGGCGGCCGTGACGCTCGCTGCACCGGCTGGCGACATCGCCCTCGCCGATCTCCCGGTCGCATCAACCGACACGCCGGGCACTTCCGGCTCCGGTGCTGCTGATGATGGCGACACGCCTGGCGAGGATACGGGCCAGCCGGGCGACGACCAGCGGCACCGACCGATCCCGGCGACGATCAGGGCACGACCGATCCCGGCGACGACCAGGGCACGACCGATCCCGGCGACGACCAGGGCACGACCGATCCCGGCGACGACCAGGGCACGACCGATCCCGGCGACGACCAGGGCACGACCGATCCCGGCGACGACCAGGGCACGACCGATCCCGGCGACGACCAGGGCACGACCGATCCCGGCGACGACCAGGGCACGACCGATCCCGGCGACGACACCGACACCCCACCGGTGGAGGACCCCGTTGAGGTCGACAGCTTCTGCCTCGCCATGTTCGGGAGCATCCTCTTCCAGAGCGGCACCGCGAGCTGCACCGCCGACGAGACCTCCGTGGCCGTCGCAGAGGGGCACGGAAGCATCGCCAGTGCCGCCAACGCCAGCAGCGCCATCGCGCGGGGCAGCGGCAGCATCGCCACGGCCGTCAACATGAGCATCGCCGCGGTTCAGGGCGAGAACAGCGAGGCCGAGGCAGAAGGCGGCAGCGTCGCCTACGTCGAGGGCGACGGCAGCGGCGCGCTGGCAGTCGACAACAGCGTCTCGCAGGTCGTCGGCAACGGCAGCGTGGGCATCGCCGACACCAACAGCATCACGCAGGTGCTCGGTGACACGAGCGTCGGTGTCGCAGTGATGGGAAGCACGGCCACGACCAACGGCGAGAGCAACGTCGCCGCCGCGATGCTGGAAAGCTCCGCATCCGCCCAGGGCGCCGGCAACCTTGCCAACGCCGAGAACGGCAGCCACGCCGAGGCGACCGGGTACCTCAACGTCGTCAACGCCGTGAACGGCAGTGACGCCTCCGCCACCGGTATTGGCAATGTCTCGTACGCGGCGAATGGCAGCGCCACCGACGCGCAGGGCACCGGCAATGCCGCCGTCGCCCTCAATGGCAGCGCCGCACAGACAATTGGCAACGGCTCGCAGGCGATGGCGCTCGACCAGAGCCTGGCCCTGGTGTACGGCGACGGCAGCATCGCCGTGGCGCAGAGCGGCAGTGAGGCGACGATCATCGGCAGCGGCGACACCGCCATCGCCGAGATCGACAGCTCCGCGACCGTGAACGGCAACGGCAGCGCCGCAGTCGCCGTGCTCGACAGCGACGCCACGACGAACGGCGATCTCAGCATCTCGGTGGCCACGGCGGACAGCACGGCGACGGCCAACGGCGACCAGGACGTGGCGATCGCGGCGGCGAGCAGCGACGCGACCGTCAATGGCACCGGCAGCGGCGCCGTCGCCACCAACGGCAGCTCCGCCGAAACCAACGGCGACAACAGCCTCGCCGTCGCCGACACGGGTCTCGACCTGACCCTGAACGCAGACAACATCACCGCGGTCGGCACCGGCGACGGCACGGTGACCGTGGTGCCGACAACCGTCGCGACGGAGAGCATGCCGGCCGTGGCGGAGATCCCCGCGACACCGGAGGTCATCCCCGCCGCGCCAGAGGCGCTGGCGGCGACAGCCGAGACCGAAAGCGCGCCATCCGATTCTGGTGACGTTGTGGCCCCTGAAGGCGACGACACCGGAGACGAGCCCGCGGAGACCACTCCGGCGGAAGAAGCCGACGCGGCGTAAGACGCCACATTCCGTACGTACGTCGGTGGCAATGCACTTGCGACTCGCCTCCCGATCGGCGCAGTGATGCGCAGCGGGAGGCGAGTCATGTCATCACCGCATCGTGTGGGTGATCTCGAGCTGGACGAAGACCTTCGGATTCAACAACGTGAGTGGACGGTCCAGCGCATTGGCTGGACCGTCATGCTGCTCATCGTGGTTCTTGGCCTGGTCGGTCTCTTCGGCACCGGGCCGATCAGCACAGGCAGCACCGAGGCAGGTGACGGCAGGCTCGCCGCCGGCTACCAGCGCTTTATCCGGCACGACGGCCGCACGACGATCTCGTTCACTGTCGATGGCAACCTCGCCAACGAGAGCAACGAGGTCGAGCTGTGGCTCTCGACCTCGTACCTGAGGGGAGTCGAGGTACAGGGGATCTCCCCGCAGCCGGCGGAGAGCACGGGGGCTGGAGACAGAACGATCTTCGTGTTCAACGTCGACGACCCGTCATCCTCGCTCGAGGTCGAGTTCTCGCTGCGCCCGAAAGAGATGGGCCGGATGCACGCCGAAGCCGGCGTCACCGACGGCCCGAGCGTCCGCTTCACCCAGGTCAGCTACCCATAGCACCCTGCGCCACCTGTCTCGAAAGGATGACAACCTCATGGATTCGGTCCTGCGCGCCCTCGTGATGTATGCCGTCCTGATGGTCATCTTCCGCGTCTCCGGCAAGCGGTCGCTCGCCCAGATCACGACGTTCGACTTCGTGCTGCTGCTGGTGATCAGCGAGGCGACGCAGCAGGCCCTGCTGGGGAACGACTTTTCGATGACCAACGCGGTGCTGGTGATCACGACGCTCCTCGTCATCGACATCGGCTTTTCGCTCCTGCAGCAGCGCTTCCCAGGGATCGGACCATGGGTGGAAGATGTCCCGCTGGTCCTGGTCAACGAGGGTGAGGTGTTGAAGCAGCGGATGGACAAGGTCCGCATTTCGGAATCGGACATTCTCGAAGCGGCACGAACGAAGCAGGGACTCGAGCGGATGGATCAGATCAAGTACGCCGTGCTGGAGCGCACGGGTGATGTCTCGATCATCCCGAAGCAGCAGTCGTAGCGCCGACGTGCAACGCCCCGGCCGGAATCTCCCGGCCGGGGCGTTGCCGTTATGCGATGGAATGGAGCGAAGCGCTACCCCTCCGTCGGCATCTCCACCGGCTGCCACGTCCACGCATCACCCTCTGCGGCGGCAGACCCGATGCTCGGGAACGGATCGAAGTGGTTGAACATCGCCTGACCGTTTCCGGCAATCTGCTCGAAGATCGCCCTGCGGGTCTCCACGACCTGATCCGGATCGGCGTCGAACACCCCGGTGAAGTCCGGGTGCTGGAGCTGCAGCCAATGCAGCGCCGCGTCGCCGAGCACCCAGAGCGTGTCGCCTCCGGACTCGACCTTCAGCCCCATATGCCCCGGCGTGTGGCCCGGCGTGGCGACTGACGTCAGCCCCGGCACGACCTCAGTGCCATCGCCGATCAGCTCGATCGTCCCCTCCAGTGGCATCACGTTGTTCTTGAACGACTCCAGCTGCTGGTTGCGGTAGTCCTCGTCGGGATACGCAGCGGCGACGCGCTCCTCATCCGTCCAGAAGTCCCACTCGTCCTGGCTCATCACGTAGCGGGCGTTGCTGTAGAGCGGGTTGCCGGAGGCCGTCACCGTTCCACCCACATGGTCGCCGTGGCCGTGGGTGAGGAACACCACCGTGACCTCGGTCGGCTGGATACCCTCGCGGCGCAGGTTATCGACGAGAATGCCGGTATCCGGAAGACCGGACGGCCCGGAACCGGTGTCTACCAGCACGAGGTCGTCGCCGGTGTCGATCACCGTCGATGTGTGCTGCAAGACCATCTGCGACGGGTCGATGCCGGCATCGGCGAGCGCCTGCTGCACCAGCGCAGCGTCGGCGTTGCTGAAGAGCAGCTGGTCGGCGCCTGGAATGGCGTTGGCGCCATCGCTCACGGCGGTTATGCCGAACTCCCCCAGCTGGAACGCATAGGAGACGCCGGTCATGTCCGGTGCTTCGACGGCTGGTGTCGCCACCGGGCTGGCCGATGGCGTGGCCACCTGCGCGAGCGACGGTCCGCGCAGCCCGATCGACGCCAGCGCGGCCGTTCCGGCCGAGCCCAGCATGAATCGTCGACGTGTCGGGGTGAGTGGTCTGTGTGTCATTGCGTGACCTCCAGGGAAAGCGGAATATCGGGAAAGGTCCCTGGGGACATGCCGCAATCGGCATGCCGCGATCAGGCTAGTGCCACGCGATAGACCGACCCGCCCGAGATATCGGTGAGATACACAGTGCCGTCGCTGCCGCGTCCGAACGACGAGATCGACAGGCCGGTCTCCAGCGGCGCCGCCGCGCTCCAGCCGCCGTCCGCGCCCTGCGTGGCGAGCCAGAGCAGCCCCGAGCAGTAGTCGCCGTAGACATACGCGCCGTCGAAGAACTCGCCGCCTGTCACCGAGCAGCCGCCCACGTCGTGCGTGTACTCGAGCGACGGCATCACGTAGCCGGACGGGTCGCACGTCACCGAGTCGTAACAGGCGGTGCCCTCGAACTGGTCCCAGCCGAGATTCGCGCCGGCCGCGTCCGCGATGGGCAGCACGGTGACCTCCTCGATTTCGTTCTGGCCGACGTCGGCGACGGCGATCATCGATCCATCGGCGTTGAACGCGAACCGCCACGGGTTGCGCAGCCCGTACATCCAGATTTCCGGCTGCGCGTCGGGGTTGCCCACGAACGGGTTATCCACGGGAACGACATAGCCGGCATCGTCGCCGAACCCGGCGGGATCGACATTGATCCGCAGGATCTTGCCGAGCCACGTCGAGAGGTTCTGGGCGTTGCCGTTCGGGTCACCGCCCGCACCGCCGTCGCCGAGCCCGATATAAAGCATGTCGTCCGGCCCGAACAGGATCAGCCCGCCGTTGTGGTTGGGATACGGCTGGTCCTGCGTGAGCACCAGCCGCTCGCTGTCCGGATCGGCGCTGAGGCCATCCTCGGCGACGTCGAACCGGCTGATCACCGTCTGCCCGTTGGTGCCGGTGTACGAGGCATAGACGTAGCTGCCCTGGTGGGCGTCCGGCGGGAAGGCGACGCTGAGCAATCCCTGCTCCGAGCTGGACGAGCCGACGCGATCGGTGATATCGAGGAAGACCTGCGGCCCGCCGGACGGGTCGGCCGTGTCCGGCACGACCATCACCCGACCTGGGCGCTCGACGACAAAGAGCCGTGCATCGCCGTCGTTGGTGACGTAGACCGGCTGGTCGAACGCGCCGACCATCCACTCCTCGAGCGAGACGGTGGTCTCCTGAGCGGCAGCGGGGGCGGCAAGCGCCGGCATGAGGGCCATCACGATCACGACTGCGAACCGGGCTGCCAGGCGCATGCGGTACCTCCTCATCGAATCCAGATCGGTGCCATCTGCAGGTGATTCTATTCGGGCGCGACGAAGCTGCCCTGTTCCGGGATCACTCCGTGCCGCACTTCGCCATCGACCACCATTGCATCGAACGGCAGCGGGATGCCCTGCGCCCGGACGTCGAGCAGATCGGGTGTGTCCTGCACATGAATGTGGAGGTGCGGCTCGGAGCTGTTGCCGGAGTTGCCGACAAGCCCGATCACATCGCCGCTGCGCACCTCATCGCCCACCTGCACCCGCACGGAGTCCTGCTGCATGTGCGCGAGGATCACGTACTCGCTCTCGGCCGTCTGGAGCACCACGTAGTTCCCGCCCGGGTTGCGAAGCGTCGACCGCTCGCTGACCGGCGCGTTGGGAGGCAAATCCTCCGCCGTCCTCACCGCGTCGACGACCACTCCATCCGCCGGCGCCAGCACCGGCTGTCCCCAGGCCCAGTAGTCCTCGACGCTCCTGCCATCGCCGTGCCAGGTGGCGCCGTCCTTCCAGATGACGAGATCGTACGCGTACCGCTGCGACGGGGTCGCGGCGTGGTAGTTCCGCAGCTCGCTCTCGCCGCCCCAGAACACCCACCATGTGCCGTCGAACGGCAGCCGATACGTCACCTTCGCCTCCGGCGCGTCCGCATTGGGCGGGAGCGGAATGGCGGGATACACCTGGAGCGACGTCACCTCGCCGGTCTCGACTTCGACGCCGACGATGATGCGCAGCAGGGCGTCGCCCCACGCATGGTCGGCGGTGTAGCTGTTGTGAGAGCCACCGGGCGCGAACACGCGCGAATCCACGAGCTCGCCGACCGGCTTCGACTTCGTGTAGGCGACGTCCGACAGTGCCACGCTCTGGACACCCTGCGCCGGGATGTCGAGAGACGCCGTGAGCTCTCCCATCGGCGTTGTGCCGAATTCGACGGCGATGTCCAGCCCCGCCTGTGGGATGCTGCCGCTGAACCGTCCGTTGGGGAGATCGCCATGCTGCGGCGTATCGGCGGTAAGCGAGAACGCGTACGGCACCCCACCCTGCACCATCACGCCACTGATCTCGTCGCCGTTCCACTGGCCGTAAAAGACGGCGCCGGCCTCCGCGAAGGCCATCTGCACCTGCCGCTCGGTGTACGACGCGATCACGTCGCTGATCGAGGTTTCTCCGAGCGCGGCCGCCACCTCCGGCGAGAGGTAGGGCGCAAGAGCGTCGCGTCGTCCCCGGCGAGCACCGCCGCAACCGCCGGCTCACCGACCGTCTGGATCGCGCCCACCTGCTCGCGGTACCGGGCCATCTGCGCCTCGGCGTCCATGGTGACGGGCGCGGAGGCAAGAGGGGTCGCCTGCGGCGTCGAGGCGTCCGGTACTGGCGAGGCAGCGGGCTCCGGCGCGGTCGCCGGGGTGATGAAGAAGCCGGTCATGAGGCCGTTATCCGGATCGACCGCGAAGGAGATCATCACGTAGTCGCCCGAGGTGGCTCTGAAGACGCCGACGAACTCGTCCGGGTCGGTGCTGCGGTCCTCGACCAGCTCCAGCGGGCCGAACGTTCCGGCAAGCTGACGGGTCGTCGCGATGAACTCGGCGGGCGGCACCAGGCGAAGGAAGTTGGCGTCGAACCGGGACTCGACATCGGCTTCGGTGAGGTCCGCGGCCCCATCATCGAAAAGGGCGAGCACCCAGGCGAGATGGTCATCGACCGTGGAGCGAGGCTCGGGCGAGGCTGGCTGGGCGAGGACACCACCGGCAACCGTTGCGACGAGGAGGAGAGCCAGAGGGAGGCTGAGGAAGCGCTTCGGCATGACGGTGAATGGTTCCTTTCGCGGAATCGGTCGCGTTCGGAACCATCCTGCCACATGTCCGGTCGGGAGCAAGGCCGGGCTGCATCAGCTACGCGCCACAATCGCCCTGCTGCTGGTATGACGCGAGGCAGGTGAACACCGGTCCGAGCAGCGCCGCCGGCGCGCCCTGATCGACGTCACTGCTGGAGTGGTTGAACCCGGCGGTGACGAAGAACACTCTGCCGTCCTTGCGCTCGAGCACGTACGTCGAGTTCACGACACCGGCCTCATAGCCGTTCTTGAAGCCGACACGTGGCCAGGTGGCGGTGTCCGTGATGCCGCCACGGTTGCCCGAAAGGATCTCGCGCACCGGCTCGAGTCCCGGCTGCGCGCCCATGGTCCAGACCCCGACCATGGCGTGGCAGAGGTCCTCGGCCGAGGCGAACCACTCGACACCGTCGATCGCCGTTGGACCGTTCCACTTGCCCCAGCCGCCGGACGGGTTGATCGGCAGGGTATCGACCGTGCTCGTCAGCAGCGCCAGCTGCTGGTCGTCGGACGCCGCCATGTACTGCGCGATCCAGTCGGTCGGCTGCCACATCTTGATCGCGAACATCTCGTGAGTGAGGAGCAGCGGCACGTTTGCCGACGGGTTGGAGTGGCCATAGGCGGCGAAGGCGCGCTGCACATTCTCGCGGCCGAGCCGGTTGATGAGGTGGTCGGTGGCGGTGTTGTCGCTGTGCCACATCATCGCCTCGGCGAGCTGGCGGACGGTCACCTGCTGGCCCGCCGGCACCCACGCGTAGTCCCCGGACGGCATCGAGCGAAGATTCTCGGCGAGCGTGATCTTCTCGTCCCAGCTCACCTGCCCCGCCTGCACCTGCCGCGCGAGCTCGCCGAGCACGTAGATCTTGAAGGTGGAGGCGACAGCGAGCTCGGTGTCGGTGTTGACGCCGTGGATCGTCTCGCAACCATTGCCGGAGAACTCGGCGACGAGAAGGTTGTTGGCGGGCGCGATGAGGGCGACCTGCTGGTCGATGTTGGCCCACGCCAGCCCCGGTGCCGCCTCACCGAGCTGAGGCGCCGCAACGATGAGCACCATCATCACGGCGATGGCGAGCAGGAGGAGCCGAGGCAGCATTTGGGTGGAACGTGGGGTGTGGCGCATCGTGTGTCTCCGCGAGACGACGTGGCCCGGTGGAGCGTGTCCGGGCAGACCGGCGGACACACGAAGAACGTACATGGTGTCCGTACACTCTATGCTACACAGATTCCGGTCGCCTGGACAAGATGTGCCTGTTTGTCATCGATAGTCAGGGAACGTCGTTCAACGTGGCGTGGGTGACGGGATCTCTACCATGCGCGCCTGCGGCGCTTGATCGAGATGACAGGGTTGGCTGCCTGCGTGTTGGGCACGCCCTGGTCGAGATGACAGGCATCGTTGGGCACAACCGGTTGTGCGTGTCGTCGCCTTAGGTGGCGTCGAGCTCGGACGCGACCTTGTCCGCCGCGCGTTCGCCGGAGGCGATGCAGTCCGGCAGCCCGACACCGCGCAGCATGTTGCCCGCGACCGCCAGACCCGGCAGCCCGGCGACCGCGCGCTCCAGCGTCGCGACACGATCCAGATGTCCCATGGTGTACTGCGGCATCCCGTTCTCCCAACGGAAGACGGTGCGCAGCTCCGGCTCAGCCGTGATCCCGAGCACGTCCCTGAGCTCCCTGCGAACGAGCTCGACCAGCGCCTCGTCCGGGCACGCCAGCATCTCCTGCTGCCCCGCCCGGCCGACGAACGCGCGGATCAGCGCCTTGCCAGCCGGCGCCCGACCGGGCCACTTCGACGACATCCACGTCATCGCCATCACCGGCCGCTTCTCGGTGCGAGGCACGACGTACCCGAAGCCGGCAAGCTTGTCCGCCACCGCCGGATCGTCGAACCCCAACGCCACGATCGCCGAGGAGACGTGCGGAATATGGTCGAGCGCGGCTGCCGCCCGGTGATCAACCCCTTCGAGCAGCGGCGCGGCCGCCCACGCCTGCGTCGCGACAATCACGCCATCGGCACGGATCACCTCCGGCCCGTCGTCGCGGTCGATCGTCACCCGGTAGCCGCCACCCGCGCGCTCCAGCAGCGACACGGCGACCCCGGTGCGGATTTGCCCTCCGCGCTCCCGTATGTCCGTCGACAGCGTGTCGGCCAGCTCGTGCAGGCCGGTCTCGTAGGTGATGAAGCCCGGACGCGTGCCGTTCGCCGCCGGTGCCTTCGCCCGCTGCGCAAGCACACCCCTGATCAGGCCGCCGTGCTCGCGCTCGGCCTGTCGCAGCTGCGGGAACGTCGCCTGCAGGCTCAGCACGGAGCCATCGCCGGCGTAGATCCCCGCCATCAGCGGCTCGATCAGGTTCGCGTACACCTCGCCCCCGAGGCGCCGGGTCATGAATGACTCCAGCGACTCGTCCTCCGTGCCCTTCGCGGGTCGCCGAACGTAGTCGCCGAGCATGCGTGCCTTGCCGAGTGGCGAGATCAGGCGCGACTTCGCCAGCGGTGTCAGCTTCGTCGGCACGAGACCGGTAAGCCCTTCAGGGATGCGATGGAGGTGTCCCCTGCGCAGCACGAACGAGCGTCGGTTCGCGGCGATCGGCGAGACGAGCCGGTCCTCGAGCCCGAGCTCGCGGCTCAGGCCGATGCCGCGCGGCTTGGAGGCGAGCATGGAGTCAGGACCGCCCTCGATCGTGTAGCCCTGCTTCTTCACCGTCAGGATCTTGCCGCCGAGGCTCGTGTCCCGCTCGACCAGCGTGACCTTGATCCCCTCGTGGCTGGCGAGAAGGTGATGCGCCGCCGAGAGACCCGAGATGCCGCCGCCGATGACGAGGACGTGCTTGCCCATGGTCGGTTCGCTATCCGTTCAGCCAGCCGGCGTCGACCGCGCGACCACGCGCGACCTGCGCCAGCCCGGCGAGCATCGAGGGGTGGTCGTTCAGCATCTCGATCCGCTCGAGGTGCATGCCGAGCGAGTCCGCCAGGTGCTTGAACTCGACATCGATGTCGAACAGGATCTCGACGTGCTCGCAGATGAACCCGACCGGGCAGATAAGCACGTTCTTCTTGCCTTCCTTGTGCAGCTGCTCGATCACCACGCCGGCGTCCGGCCCGAGCCACGGGTCCGGCGTCATCGCGGCGCTCTGGTACGCCCAGTGCCACTCGCGCCCCGGCAGGCGCTCCACCAGCGCATCGACGGTGGCGCGGAGCTCGTCCGGGTACGGGTCGTTCCGCTCGAGAATGCGCTCCGGCAGGCTGTGCGCGGTGAAGATGATCGGCACGTCGGCCTGCTCGTCCTCCGGGAACTTCTCCAGCGCAGTGGCGATGCGGTCGTGGAGCCCATCGAGATAGCCAGGATTCAGGTTCCAGCTCTTGACCGGCGCGATCTCGATGGAGCTGTCCGCCTCGTCGACCCGCTTGAAGTACGCGCCGATGCTCATGTATGAGTAGTGCGGCGCCATCACCAACCCGACCGCGCGCTCGACACCGGCGCCCTCCATCTCCTTGAGGACATCCTTGATGAACGGGTGCCAGTGCCGCATGCCGACCCATACCTTCCAGCGCTCGCCCTCACCGGCGAGGTCGTTCAGCGCCTTCTCGATCCCGGCCGCCTCGGCCTGCGTCAGCTCGAGAATGGGTGACCGACCGCCGATCTGCTCGTACCGATCGGTGATCTCGTTGACGACCTCGTCGGACGTCGGGCGGTAGTTGCGGACGTCCAGCAGGTACGGGCGGACATCTTCGAGCTTGTCGGGGCCGCCGTAGGCCATAATCATGAGGTGATGCGTCGCCTCCGATGCGGCGACGGGCGTATGGGACATGCGGTTCACGACCTTTCCTGAGGGGCACGCCGCCAGCCGGTCGGCGGGCGGTCTGTACATTCTGACACCATGGCTACCACATCCCGGTGCATCATGGCGTCAGGAGGTCGCCGGATTCGGTAGCCCCTGCCGATCCGGCCACACCGGAAGCGAGGCATGATGGAGCGGATCACACGAGCAACGCGGGAGAAGTACCTGCGACCGAAGGATGTGTCGGCGCTGCTGACGGTGCTGGCGATCGCGATCGCCGTGGTCATCGTCGTCAGCCTGGTGCTCTTCTGAGCCAACGACAAGGAGACGTCCATGTCGCCCAATCGATCATCCCGCACCCCACCGTTCCTGCTCGGCGGCATCGCAACGCTGCTGCTGATCGCCCTGCTGGTCTACCTGCTCTTCTTCCGCACCGACGTGCCCTGGTACTAGGCGCGCGGCGAATCTGAGCCGGTGGTAGTGTCGCCAGGCCTGTCATTTCGACCATGCGCCGCAGACACCCCACCATGTCATTTCGACCGAAGTGCGCGCAGCGCATGGAGTGGAGAAATCCCCGCGTCGCGGGCAACGGCCCTCCTGCCCCGAAACCTGTCGCACAAGAGATTTCTCCACACGGCTGCGTCGCCTGCGGCTCCTTGCCGGCTCGAAATGACAGGAGTGGGGGTGCCGCCGTGGGTGTCGCGTACGACCCGATTTCTCCACTTCGCACCCTTCGGGTGCTTCGGTCGAAATGACAGCGATCGTTGGGAACATCGGCATTGAATGACCCGGGAACGCGGATCACGGCTGGCAATCGCCGCTGCTACTCGCCGGTGCCGTTCTCCGGGAACGTGCTCTGGTACACCCGCACCAGCAGCGTGCCGGGCGTGTCGTTCCGTCCGGGCGCGACCGATACCCCCGGCTTCTTCTCCTTGCGAGCGTTGGCGATGACCACCGTCGCGTCTTTCAGCACCCGCAGCAGGATCGCGTCGTTCCGCTCGGAGAACGGGTCCCGCACCTCGATCTCACCGCGCTGCTTGACGACCACATGCTTGAAGAAGTTCACCGGCGCCGGGAGACCCGGGCGGTACACCCCAGCGGACTCCGACGCATCCTTGAGCGCCTGCCACGTCGAGGTAAAGTCGCTGCTCTTCGTCGTCCTGCTGTCATCCGGCTGCTGCGGCGAGGTCAGCAGGTCGTGCCGCCCCACCGGATCCTCGACAAGCTCGAACATCGCGTCGCCGGCATCGCTGTAGAGCTGGCTGCCGGCCTTGAGGGTCAGCGACGCGTTCGCCGTCATCGTTGCAGACGGTGAGAGCAGCTCGGTATGGCCCCGGCCTCCGTACGCCACCATGCTGGCTACCTGCCCGCCGGTGAGATCGATGATGTGCAGGAGCTGTCCGGCGCGCACCTCGAAGGCAGCGCCCTCGCCGCTCGCAAGCTGCCGCGCCGCGACGGCGCGCTGCCCCACCAGTACATTCGTCATGACGTTGGTTACTTCCTCACTTGCGGCCCGCCCGGCGACGTCTGGCATGACGATGTCCCCGGCTCGCGAACCCACGCATCATCGTCTATTGTCGCAGCCCCGGCGCCGGGCAGTCCAACCCGGCACCGGTGGTCCGTTGGCGTAGACTTGGCGCTATTGAACGCTGCCAGCATACACGGTGACCAAAAGGAGTTTCAGGATGAGACACTGCACGGTTTGTGGAGCCGAGGCACGCGAGGGCGCGAAGTTCTGCACCTCCTGTGGGGCACGGCTGGAAGACGCGACTCCGACCGAGGCGCCCGCGGACTCTGGCGCCGACGTCACCGGTACCGCGGCCATCGTCTCCGAGTCCGAGGAACCTGCCCTGGAGCCCGAGGGAGAGGCGCCGAGCACGACCGCGGCCGAGGCCGTCGAGGTCACTCCCGAGCCACCTGCCGAGGAGGAGCCGGTTGCAGCGACCGCGCCGGTCACCGGAGACCCGTACGTCGCCAGCTGGCCGTCGGAGACGACGGAACCGGACGAGCCAGCGGTGGCCGAAGCAGCGCCCGAAGCGCCCGTTGACGAGGCGCCAGCAGAACGTGACGCCGGCGACACCGACGATGCGGATCACCATGGCGCGTCCACATGGGAGAGCTGGGCGCCGGTCGCCTCGGGCGAGTCAACGATCCCGTCGGAGGATGATCCCCTCCACGGCGTCCGCGAGCTGGTGGATCAGCTCAGGCACCGGCTGGACCGGCTGGCGCATCCCGTCTCACTGCAGGAGCGCGGCGTCGACGCCGAGGATATCGCCGAGGACCTGCGTGGGTGGGCCAGCGACACGCCGGACACCGAGGATATCCTGGATGCGATCCGATCCGTGAAGGCGTCACCGGAAAACGTGACCGCCCTCCTCCGCCTCGCCAGCTATGCGGACGATCTCGAGCGGATCATCGAGCAGCACGGCGCGATGACGTCATCAGCGGAGCGCTGGGTCGATCGCCTGCGAAACGACGCCTGATCGAGCCGATGATCAGCCGACGCGCGGGGTGAACGGGAGCAGGTCGCGCGTGTGGATCATCTGAATCCACACCTGCGGCCGTTCAGTGACCATGACGAAGTCGATCGCCGCGACCTGCGGGTCGCTCTCCGACACCCGCGCGTCTTCAACAGTCATCAGCTCGGTGTACGGCGCTTCCGTTCGCACCGAGTCGAGCGTCTCCCAGCGCCGCGGGATCTCCTCCACCTCGCGCCGTGCGGCCTCCTCGCTGCCGTACCGGATGCGCAGCCTGCACCCGCGCCGGGATCGCTGCCTCGTGGGATGCGGGAGTCGCCTCGGGCGTGCCCTCGCCCACCAGCGCGACCGGCGCCGACCGCGCCCCGGCGCGAACCCCAAAAGCGAGGTACTGCACGTCGACCGCTACGGCGGGCGCAGGAGTCGCGGAGGGATCGAACGCGCTCCCCAGCAAGCTGGGCGCGAGCGGCATCAGCCCGACGGTGTCGGAAGCGAACTCGCCGACCATGCCCGTCCACAGACCCTGCTCGGCCATCGAGGGCGCGTACCCGGCCAATGCCTGCGTGACCGCCTGGATATCGGCTTCCAGCTGGGCAAAGACCAGCACATCATCTGTCACGAAGGCGCTGTTCATGGTGCCGAAGCTCAGGCGACTGACCGTCGATTCGAGGTCGGCGTCGTCGCCGAGCGTCCAGTAGTCGCCGCCGGTCTCCTGCAGCACCATGCTGTAGCCGCTCGCCTCCAGCGCCGCCTCGACCGTCGCCCGCTCGAACCCGTCCTGGAAGATCGAGATGGTTTTCGGTGGCATCGCGATCTCCAGCGCCTGCCCGATCGCGAAGGGGTTGAACCCGAACGTCTGGTACCACTCGGGATCCGTACCCGACTGGAACGCGCGTGACGCCAGCGGGATCGCCACGGACGCCGCGAAGAAGCTGTCGGACAGCCCGGTCATCTGTTGCGATGGGTGAGGCCGCTCTACCCCGAGCGACGCCAGCTGCCCGGCGAGATCGGCGTAGTAGAACCCGAGCGGCATGCTGTCATCGAGCTCCATCTCCGGTGCGGCTGCGAGCAGCGGCGTGATGCGGTCGGCGAAGACGATGTCGGCGAGCGTAGCCGGCGTCTGGGCCAACCCGCTGCCACCAGCGATCGCGCCGGCCACCATCGCGGCGGCTCCGGCGACCGCGACGCGACGAGAGACCGTGAAGGAGGTGTGCGAGGAAGGACGGAAGGTCATGGCGCATCTCCCTGGGTGAGCGTGTTACCCGGCGTTGGGCACGAACGGGGCGAGGTCATTCTGAAATACCATCTGGTACCACCAGCCGGATGGTCCCTTGACGCGAAGGTCGATCGCAGCGACGGTCGGCTCGCCGTCGGCCACCCGGGCGTCCTCGACGAGCATGAGGTTGATCAGCGGCTCACGGGTGAGCGGAGACAGCATCTGTTGCCATCGCTGCGGAATCGCTTCGGCCTCGGCGCTCGCGGTCGCCTCGTCGGCATAGCGGATTCGCACCTGCACGCGCGCGCGGGTCGGTGGGAAGTCCTCGATCGAGGTGAGCCCCATCTCACCGACGCCGCTGCCCATCGTGTCCTGAAGGTCCGAGTTGTCGGCTCCCCCGCGCACGCCGATGCTGAACTTCTCGACTGCGGAGACGTCGCCCATGCTCGCCAGCGACTCCGGTTGCAGCGCGATCATGGCCACGGTGTCCTCGGCGTAGGTGCCGAGCAACGCTCCCCAGCCGCCCTCCTCGAGCATCGAAGCGGCGTTGCCGGAGATGACCTGGGTGACCTGCTGGATGGTGGATTCCTGGCGTCCAAAGACGACAAGGTCATCACCAAGCGCTGCCTGGTTCATCGCGCCAACACCGAGCTGCCCGACCAGCGTACTCGGGTCGAGCTCATCGCCGAACGTCAGGTACGAGCCTCCGGTCTCCTGGTCAACCTCGGTGTACCCGGCCTTGAGGAGCGCGTTCCGCACCCGCTCGGTGTCGATCCCGCCGGCGAAGACGGTGAGAGTATCCGGCGGGCCGCCAATCTCAAGCGTCCGGCCAACCTGCAACGGCTCGAAGCCAAAGGTCTCCCACCACTCCGGCATGAGCGCCGAGAGGAATGCGTTGCTGACCAGCGGCAGCGCTTCAATGCCGTTGAGAAACCCATCCGGCAACGTGTCGCCCGTCGGATGCGGCAACCCGAGCGAGGCGAGCTGCTTGTCGATATCGGCAAACGTGAGCATGAGCGACTGATCCGCGGATTCTGCCGGAGGCGGCACCAGCGCGAGCAGCTCCTCCAGTCGCTCCGCGAACGGGGCGAGATCACCCGTGACCGGCGAGGCAGACGGCGTTTGCGCCAGCGCGATCCGCCCGCCACCGAGCGCGATGGCCGCGCTCCCGAGAAGGAAACCACGTCGAGAGAGGTCGATACGGTTCAGCATGGTGTTCAGCTCCTGCACGCGTCGACGGCTGTCACTCGGATTCTGTCCACGTGAACGGGTCAAGATCGCGATGTTCGATCAGATCCAGAATGGCACGCCGGCCGCCGATTGGCGAGAAGACGATGTCGATCATCGCTCCCTGGCCGCCGATCTCCTGGATCGATACCAGCCGATACCGGTGCGACCACTCGCTGGTCGCTACACGCGCCTCCAGCAGCTCCCGCAGCCCGGCGGCCGTATCCGGCGGATCGTCGTAGAGCATCGTCATGGCGATGTCGGCCGGCTCTCCGCTATCAGAGGGCCGCAGCGAGAAGACCACCAGATCGACGGCGGGCTCCGGGGCCGGCGCGATCGGCGTGCCAGCTCCCCCTGAAGACCCGTCGAAAGCCGTCCCGGCTTCGCTCCGGACCGGTATCTGGAGGAGATGTCCGCTGGCGATCACGACACACGGAGATCCCGCGACGGCTGGCTGCACCGCCGCCCGCCGCAGCAGATCGTTATCGAGGAGCGAGTCATCGCGACCGTGCACTGCACGCAGCGCCGCCTCCATGCGCGACTGCCGCGCGGTGGCGACGAGGGTACCGTCATCCAGCAGCACGATGGTGTTCAGCATGCCGAGCGCCGGGCGGCTGGCGGGGGCGGAGAGGTCGATACGGTCGCCGGGAGCGAGCGACCAGACCGTCGTCTCCTCGACCTCGACCGCCTGGTACCCACTCTCCACCCACGTCTCGTAGAGCGTGTCGGCGTCATACCGCCCCGGCATGATGAGGATCTGGTTGGGTGCATGCCCGACCGCGAGCACCTGATCGACCTGGCGCAGGTCGAAGCCGTACACGTTGCGCCACTCGGCGGTCAGGCCGCGCGCCTGCAGCACCTCCGGCAGCCCGAGCGGCTCCAGCTGGCGAGCCATCTCGTTGTCTGCCACCTGGTCCCGGTCGATCCCCTGCCCCGCCAGCCAGCGATCGAGGTCGGCATAGGTCGCCTCGATCGGCAGCCCGGTGCGGTCGTCGTCGAGCGTGTCGGGCGCGAGCCGGAGCAGCGACGCCAGCGATCCTGGCGGGTACGCCGGCCCGACATCGGACGGGGTTGCCGCCGCGGGTAGTGTTGCGGTTGGCACCGCCGTGCCCGGCTGCGTGGAGGCAGGCTCACGCGTACCCTCGGCGAGATCGGTCTTGCGCGTGGTGATGAAGAGGGTGAGCAGGATGCCCGAGAGGATGACCGCGATCATCACCGCGATCAGTCGAACATGTGGCCGCACGCGAGCCGCGACCGCCCGCGCACCCGCCCCGGACACATCCGGCATCAGCTGGTGCCGTTCTCGATCGCCGCGCCGGGCTGTACCTCGAACGCCATCCGCGCCTGGTAGGTGCCGGAAGTGCGATAGACCGACGACACGCTGGCGCCGGCGTGGATACGCTGGATCGCCTCACCGAGGATCGGCGCCACGGAGATGATCGTGAGCCGGTCGAACAGTTTCTCGGGTGGCACGGCGACCGTGTTGGTGACCACGACTTCCTTGATCGGACTGGCGGAGAGCCGCTCGATCGCCGGACCGCTCAACACTGGATGGATGCAGGTGGCATAGACCTCCGACGCGCCGTTCTTGAGGCACACGTCCGCGGCCTGGGTGATCGAGCCGGCAGTATCGATCTCGTCATCGACGATGACCACCTGCCGACCCTCGACGGTGCCGATCAGGTTGAGCGCCTCGCTCTTGTCCTGATTTCCCATGCGGCGCTTCTCGATCACCGCCAGCGGCGCATCGAGGATCTCGGCGAAGTTGCGGGCGCGCTTGGTGTTGCCGAGATCCGGCGAGACGACGACCGGCTTCTCCAACCGCTTCTCGACGAAGTACCGCGCGCCGAGAAACATCGCACTCAGCTCGTCGACCGGGATGTCGAAGAATCCCTGGATCTGCCCGGCGTGGAGGTCGATGGTGAGCACACGGTCGGCGCCGGCCTGCATGACGAGCTTGGCGACGAGCCGCGCCGTGATCGGCACGCGCGGCTGGTCCTTCTTGTCGGTCCGACCGTACCCGTAGTACGGGATCACGGCGGTGATGCGGCCGGCGGAAGCGCGCGTGAGCGTATCGATCATGATGAGCATCTCCATGATCGAATCGTTCACCGGCGTGGAGAACGACTGCACCACGAAGACGTCATGCTGTCGCACGCTCTCGGCGATGCGGACGAAGGTGTTGTCGTTGGAGAACTTGAAGACCTCCGCGCGTCCCTGCCGGAGCCTGAGGTAGTCGCAGATCTGCTCGGTGAGGATCGGATTCGAGTTGCCGCCGAAGATCGTGATCTCGTCGTACTGTCCGCTCACTCCACCTTGCTCCTTGCCACCGGCCGGTGTCTGGCCGGCTCGCTCTGTCGCTCGTGTCGGTCGTCGGTTTGGGCGCCGCCCGACAACGGTCACCCGCGCGGGGGTCGCGTCCCTCAGTCTGGGTCGTTGCCGCTGTCGACGATACCGAGGTTGACCAGTGCCTCGCGGGCCGCCATCTGCTGCGCCTCGCGCTTGCTGCGCCCGCGCCCCTCGCCCAGCAGCTCCTCGCGCACCTTGACGATCACGGTGAACTCGCGGGCGTGGTCGGGCCCAGCCGTGGCGATGGTCTCATACTCCGGGCCGACGCGCTCGCGCTCCTGCAGCACCTCCTGCAGGCGGCCCTTGGGGTTGGCGACGGCCTCCTGCCGCAGGATCGAGTCAAAGTCGCGCTCGAGGAAGTGCAGCACGAAGCGATCTGCTGCCTCGCGCCCCTGATCGATGTGCACCGCGCCGACCAGCGCCTCGAACGCGCCAGCGAGCATGCGATCGCGCACGCTCTCGGTCACCTGCTCGCCGGTACCGAGGTAGAGGGCATCCGGCACGCGGAGCTCGCGGGACCAGTGCACCAGCGTTTCCGCCCGCACGGCCGCGACGCGGTGCCGGGTGAGCTGGCCCTCATCCGCGACGGGATCGCGACGGAAAAGGTACTCCGCGGTGATGGCGCCGAGCACCGCGTCACCGAGGAACTCGAGCCGCTCGTTGCTCTGGAGGATCGCGGGGATATCCTCGATGCCCTGCCAGTCGTGGATGACGGACCGGTGGGTCAGCGCCTGCCGCAACAGCAGCGGGTTGTCGAACCGCACCTCCATCCGGTCGGCCAGGTCCGCTTCGAGGCCAGGGTCCGGCATCCGGAAGGGTGTCGGGGTGCGGCCCTGCTCGGGCCGGGAATCGGGTTGCCCGGACGTCGTCGTGATGCCACTCACCAGTCAGGCTGCTCCATTCGAAGTGTCGAAAAGATCATCGAGCGACTGGCCGTTCGCGGCGGCGAGCGCGCGCAGCCGGTCCCAGTCGACGCTGATGACGTAGATGTAGTGCTGGTTCTCGACTTCCCGCGAGTGGGAGGTGGCGAGGTCGAAGCGGACGAGGAATTCGATCAGCGCGCTCGCCATCTCGTTCTCCTCGGGATCGCGATCGTCCAGCGTGATATCCGTGCCGCCGCGCTGCCGTCGCGCCCACGCGCGCTGCAAGCCATGATCGAACGCATCCGAGAGCCGGTCGGCGGAGGCACGCTCGCGCTCGATCCCGGCAGCCTTGTCGGCCTCGATCTCGTTGCCCGAGAGCTCGGCGTTGGCATCGAGGTCGACGCGACGGGCCGTGTCCTCGGCGGCATAGCTCGTCACGATGGTGGAGAGTAGCTGGCGTGTTGCGCGGCTCACAGGCGGCCTCCGGGGGTCGTGCCTGGAGTCGGCACGCTGAATCACCCTCAGATTATACGGTGCCTGCCGACCATGGCGACCGGACACGGCAAGACAGAGACGCCCCGGCCCTTGTGTGCGAGGCGTCCCTGCCCATCGAGGAAGGGTTTGGCGGTTCGGTCAGGCTGGCTGGCCGGCAGCCTCCCGCAGCGAGGCAATATCAAGGTTCTGCATCTGGACCATTACCCGGGTGACATCGGCCGCCGTCTCCGGGTTACCAATGAGCTCGCCGAGCTATTTCGGCACAACCTGCCAGGAGAGACCGAAGCGATCCTTGAGCCAGCCGCACGGCCCCGGCTCGCCGCCATCGACGGGCTTCTCCCAGTGGACGGCGCCACAGAACCGCCATGTCAGCGACGGCCAGAACGGCACGACATAGGTGCTTCGTCGTATCCTGAGTACGAAAACCACCGGCGGTGCGACCCGATGCCGCCGCGCTCGGGCATAGATGCGATCGCACGCGCTTTCCCCAAACATCATCCGGGAGCTCTCCGCACAATGAGTCGATTCCTCGAACTGGTCAACAGCCGCCCCGTCTTCTACGACGGCTCCATGGGCGCCACCATCCTCAACCTTGGTCTCACCCCGGAGGACTACGGCGGTCAGGACAAGGAGGGGTACAACGACTACCTCGCCGTCGTGAAACCGGAGATCATCGAGCGCATCCACGCCTCCTTCCTCGAGGTCGGCGCGGACGTGATCGAGACCAACACCTTCGGCTCCAGCGTGATCAAGGCGGAGGAGTACGGGCTCGGCGCGCAGACCTACGACATCAACCTCGCCGCCGCGAAGCTCGCCCGCCGCGTCGCCGACGAGTACAGCACCGAGAGCAAGCCGCGCTTCGTGGCGGGATCGATCGGTCCGTCCGGTCTCCTCCCCGCCTCCGAGGACCCGATGCTCGGCAACCACCGCTTCCGCGAGGTGGTCGAGCTGTTCGTGCCGCAGATCCGCGGGCTCATGGACGGCGGTGTCGACGTCATCATCGTCGAGACGGTGCAGGACATCCTCGAGCTCAAGGCGACGATCTTCGCCGCCCGCCAGGTCTTCGAGGAGACCGGCCGCAAGGTGCCGATCCAGGCGTCGATCACGCTGATGCCGTCCGGCACGATGCTGCTCGGCACCGACATCGCCGCCGCGCTCAACATTCTCGAGCACCTCAACGTCGACATCATTGGCCTGAACTGCTCCACCGGCCCGGACTACATGCGCGAGCCGGCCCGCTACCTCGGCGAGTACAGCACCAAGCCGGTCTCGATCATCCCGAACGCCGGCATCCCGCACAACGTCGATGGCATTGCCGTCTTCCCGATGGAGCCGGAGCCGTTCGCGCGGGACCTGCGCGACATGGTCGAGAGTTTCGGCGTCGGCATCGTCGGGGGCTGCTGCGGCACCACGCCGGATCACATCCAGAACATCATCCGGGAGGTCAGCACCCTCCCCTACCGCTCCCGCCCCGCGAAGCCGCGCGACCAGGTCGCCAGCATGATCAAGGCGGTCGACCTGATCCAGCAGCCGGCCCCGACCATCGTCGGCGAGCGGGTGAACACGCTCGGCTCGCGCAAGGTCAAGCGCCTCGTCCTCAACGACGACCTCGACAGCGTCGTCAACGTCGCTGTCGGCCAGATGGAGGAGGGCGCCCACCTGCTCGACGTCTGCGTGGCGACGACCGAGCGCGAGGCCGACGAGGCCGACCTGATGCGCAAGCTCGTCAAGAAGCTCGCGCTCTCGGTCGAAGGGCCGCTGGTGATCGACACCACAGAAGCCGGCGTGGTGCAGGAGGCGCTGGAGCAGTACCCGGGCCGCGCGATCATCAACTCGATCAACATGGAGAACGGCCGCACAGCGCATCGAGAACGTGATGCCGCTGGCGATGGCCCACGGCGCGGCCGTGATCGCCCTCACCATCGACGAGGAGGGCATGGCCAAGACGCGCGAGCGCAAGCTCGAGGTCGCGAGGGCCATCCACCAGATCGTCACCGAGGAGTACGGCCTCGCGCCGGAGGATCTCATCTTCGACGCCCTCACCTTCCCGCTCACCACCGGCGACCAGGAGTTCATCAACTCCGCCGTGGAGACGATCGAGGGCATCCGCATGATCGAGGAGGCGCTGCCGGGCGTGAAGAGCGTGCTCGGCATCTCCAACGTCTCCTTCGGCATCAACCCGGCCGCCCGCAAGGTGGTCAACGCGGTCTTCCTCTACCACGCGATCAAGGCGGGACTCGACCTCGCGATCATCCACCCGTCGCATGTGGTTCCGTACGCCGAGATCCCGGAGGAGGAGCGCAAGCTCGCCGAGGACCTCGTGCTCAACCGCACGCCGGATGCGCTGCAGCACATCATCGAGTTCTACGAGGGCCGACCGAGGAGGACACCTCAAGCGGCGGCCCGGACCCGATGGACGAGATGAACGTCCGCGAGCGGCTGCACTACCGCGTCGTCCACCGCAAGAAGGACGGCATCGAGGCCGACATCGACCGGGCGGTCGAGGAGAGCGGCGACGCGGTCGACGTGCTCAACAACGTGCTGCTGCCGGCGATGAAGGAGGTCGGGGACAAGTTCGGCGCGGGCGAGCTGATCCTGCCGTTCGTGCTGCAGTCAGCCGAGGCGATGAAGAAGGCGGTCGCCCAGCTCGAGAACTACCTCGAGAAGCAGGCGGGCTCGACCAAGGGCACGGTCGTGCTGGCGACGGTGTACGGCGACGTCCACGACATCGGCAAGAACCTCGTCAACACGATCCTCACCAACAACGGCTACACCGTGCACGACCTCGGGAAGCAGGTGCCGATCACACGGATCATCGAGGCGGCGGTCGAGCACAACGCCACCGCGATCGGCCTCTCCGCGCTGCTGGTCTCCACCAGCAAGCAGATGCCGCTCTGCGTCCAGGAGCTCCACCACGCCGGCCATGCGTTCCCGGTGATGATCGGCGGGGCGGCGATCAACCCGGCCTACGCCCACCGCGCGCTCTTCCCCGAGGAGAACGCCGCCTACGAGCCCGGCGTCTTTTACGCCAAGGACGCGTTCGAGGGGCTCTCGCTCATGGACAAGATCGTTGTCCCGGAAGCACGGGCGCAGCTGATCGAGGAGACACTCGAGAAGGCGCGCAAGACCCTCAACAAGCCGGCGCGGGAGTCGTTCCTGAACACCGCCGACCCGAACGACACGAAGCGCTCGGAAACGCGCATCCTGGACCAGGTGCCGGAGCCGCCGTTCTGGGGCGTGCGGGAGATGACCGACTTCAGCCTCGACGACATCTGGCCGCACATGGACATGAAGACCCTCTTCCGCCTGCACTGGGGCGGCAAGGGCGTCAAGGGCGAGGAGTGGGACGCACTGCTCGAGAACGAGTTCGAGCCGCGCCTCAAGCGGATGCAGGAAAGCGCGAAGGAGCTCGGCTGGCTCGAGCCACGGGTACGGTACGGCTTCTTCCCGGTCAACAGCGACGGCAACGACCTCGTGATCTTCGACCCCGAGGACCACGGCAAGGAGATCGAGCGCTTCACCTTCCCGCGCCAGCCGGCGCGCGAGCGCCTCTGCCTGGCGGACTACTTCCTGCCGGTCGACAGCGGCAAGAAGGACGTCGTCGAGTTCCAGATCGTGACGATGGGTCGCAAGGCAACCGAGCGTACCGAGGAGCTGCAGGCGCGTGGCGATTACTCCGAGAGCTACTTCACCCACGGCCTGAGCGTGTCGGCGGCCGAAGGGCTTGCCGAGCTGGTGCACCAGCGGGTACGCGACATGCTCGGCATCGGCGAGGAGACGGGCAAGCGCTACTCGTGGGGCTACCCGTCGTGCCCGGACCTGTCACAGCACGTGCTCGTCGACAAGCTGCTCGACATGAAGCAGATCGGCGTCGAAGTGACCGACGGCTGGCAGTTCGTGCCGGAGCAGTCGACCGCGGCGATCACGATCCACCACCCGGACGCGAAGTACTTCGCGCTGCTCCGCACCGGCGGCGCGGCCGACACCAACCAGGTCCCCGTCGCCGCCGCGGGGGACTAACGGCGATCGTCGAGATCGACATGACGCGAAGACGGGTCGGCATTCTGCCGACCCGTCTTCGATTGCGCCTTCTGCTCGGTTGGTACGACCGTCCATCGATCAGTCGTACCTGATAGAATGACGTCGTACTCGCTGAACGGAGGTAGCACATGGCGGTCTGGTTAGTCAACATCCGTGAGAAGGGACAGATGACGCTCCCGGCCAATATTCGAGAAGAACTGGGCCTGAAGAAGGGCGACAAGCTATTGGTGGAACGCCGTGGCAACGAGATCGTCCTGATTTCGCCGGACGACGTTGTCGATCCAACTGCGGGCGCACTCGCTGAGTACGCGTACACGAGCAACCCCGACCCAGCCGAAGAGCGACGCTGGGTGGCCAAACACATCGCCGAAACCGCAGATCCACGTGAGTGACCGAAATGTGGCGGTCATCGACACGAATGTCATTCTGCGGCACCTGCTGAACGATCACGCCGAACACTCGCCACGCGCAGCAGCGTTGTTCCTCGACGTACGACGCGGCGAGCAGAGTGTGTATTGTCCCGACACCGCCATCTTCGAGGCCATCCATATCCTGCACGGTCGAGCGGGCGCTCCTCGAGACAGAACTGCCGCATCGCTCAACGGCCTGATTGCACTACCGTCGTTTCGCATGGATCACAAGGACGCCATAAAGGATGCGCTGGCGTTCTGGCAGGATCATCCGGCGCTCGATTACGCCGACTGTTATCACCTCGCGCTCACCAGAGCGCTCGGGATGACCGAGATCTACACCTTTGACCGCAAGATGGATCGCTTCCCAGGCGTCGCGCGGGTCGAGCCATGATTTGTCAGGGACCGGCGGTCACGCCTCGCGGTCGCGCTCGTCAAGAATCCACGCTGGATCGAAGGTGAGCTTGCGCAGAGCCGACGCGCTCCCGCCGAGCACGCGCCAGACCGGCGTGACCTCATGGCTCGGCTCCCCGCTCCTCGCGCGCCTCGTTCGCCGCCTCGGCCACGATCCGCAGCATCATCGTGGTCGTCACCGGACAGGTGTACTCGGCACCGTAGCGATCGCCGAGCATCGCCCGCAGCGCCTTCGGCGTGATTGTCTGCCCCTCCGGGATCTCGCGAATGGCGTCGCTGACCATCCGCGCAGAGGGGTAGAGCATCAGCTTCCCGGGGGTCATGCCGCGACGCCCCTCAGGGACGGGGCGAATGTCGATACCGTCAGACGCCGCGAGCCGGTCGGCCCAGGTGGGCTCGGCGGTCATGACGTCCTCGCCTTCGGCACGATCGGGAAGGCAATGTCGCATACCTCGTCCTCCGGACCAGCATTCATGAAGTCAGCGAAGTAGACCTCGCGCGGTGCGGCGGCGATCTGCCGGTTGTGCTTCGCGATCCACTGCTCCACCGCCTCGTACGCATCGAGGATCTGCGGGAATGCCACCTGCGCCTTGCTGATCCGCGTGTAGGCCTCCCGGTGCGCGGGCTCGATGCGGGTCGGAGCGTCCGTGGCGGCGAGCTGCTCGGGCGCGATGGGCACGCACACCTCCACCGGGCCGTCACTTTCCTCGTTGACCTCGCCGTGATAGATGATGAACGCCGGCCCGGCGATACCGCCGCTCCGGGCAGCCAGCCCGTGCAGGCGCGGCATGCACTCGTCGAACCAGTCCTTAAGCCCGTGAACCGTCACGTGCCGCTGCTCGGTGAGGACCACCGCCTCCGGGATGTCTCGCTCGTCGATCTCGTACATGTCGAAGCTCCGTTCCTTGCCTGACAGGGTGATCAGCAGGTGGACGAGCAACTCGCGCTTCCCGGCCAGTCGCCGCTCCATGTCGTCCCACCACGCCACCAGCAGGTCGCTGCGGCGGTCCGGCGGGGCGGCCATAACCTCCGCAACAATGGCCAGCGGCATGTCCAGCCGCCGCAGCCGGGCGATCAGGCGGGCGTCGGCGAGCTGGCGCTCGCGATACCGGCGGTAGCGGCTGTCCGGATCGACCTCCGCCGGCACGAGCAGTCCCTGCCGATCGTAGAGGCGGAGCGCCTTGGGAGAGAGCATCGAGCGTCGCGCGAACTCGCCGATTGTCAGGCGCCGGTCCGGAACCGTACCGCTGGCTGATTCACGGCTCACTCGCGATTCGTCGCCCATCGTCGCTCCTCCGGACGAGGTCGCATATCGTCCACTGCCGCCACCGTACGGCTTCCCCCTGGGGCAAGGTCAAGCGGTGCCGTCATCGTACTCCGCCCTGCGACAAAACAGGGAGACACGACAAGCCCCGCACGTGGGCGCGGGGCTCGGAATCGAGTCGGTTCAACAAGGCGACAGGCTCAGGCGACGTCGGTGTGGGGAACGACCCGCACGAGCTGACCTGGATACTCGCTGAACTGGATCGCCAGGTTGAAGTGCTTGACGATCTGCTCGCCTGTGACGTTCACCTCGCCCCAGACGCAGTCGTTGGTGGTGTGGCAGTCGGAGACCAGCGTAACGTCGTACCCGAGCCCCATCGCCCGATGTGTTGTGGCACGGATGCAGGCGTCAGTCTGCGCGCCGGAGATGATCAGATGCCCGGCGTTGAGACCGGCGAGCGTTTCCGGCAGAGTGGTCTCGACGAAGGCATCGCCGTATCGCTTCGCCACCACCGGCTCGCCGTCCCGCGGGGCAATCCGCTCGTGGATCTTCCAGAGCTCCGTGCCGGGCCGCAGCTCGTCATCGTCAGGCGTCTCGTGCTGCACATACACCACGGGCGTCCCTTTCGACCGTGCGCCATCGATCAGGGTGTCGAGCCGATCCAGCAGGCCATCGCGATCCCACCCCTCCTCGACCACGCCGTTCTGAACGTCGATCACGAGCAGCACCGTCTCGTCGCCGAACGGCCCGTACGCCGTCCCGTTGGTTCCCGCCTGCACCATTACATCGCTCCGTTCTGTCGATACACCGTCATGTCAGCTCTCTCAGCATAGCGGCGAATGCGGTCAGTCACGGTCCGCTCTGGCACAGGAACGGGCGGCTCCTTCGGGGAGCCGCCCATAGCATGCATCTCGTTGTCGACGGAACCGCGCGCCGTCCATTCGCGCGGAACGTCTGGTCAATGGAGTGGAATCCTTTCTACGGCCGTGTGGCCGAGCGCCGCATCAGCGGGATGATCGTGCCGGCGGCGCCGACATGCAGCAGCGCCAGCGCGAGCTTCGACGCGCCGTCGACGCCGCTGCCGAGCGGCCCGAGCAGCGACAGCAGGAAGACGGCGACGGCGACCGTCGTCCAGATCGTCTTCGCGCGCGGCGTGATCAGCTCAAGCAGCGCCAGCAGGCCCCACGCGGCGAGTCCGACCAGCGCGGTGACGAGGATCACCGGCGCGAAGCCGATCACCTGCTCGTCGCCGCTCATGGTGACGCTTGGATACTCGCCCATGACGAGGCGGCTGGCGCCAAGGATGACGACGTTGAGGATGATCGCGTCGACGATCGTCAGCAGGCGCGCCTGCCACGGCGCCGTCAGCGAGGCGTTGATGCGGTCGGGAATACGGGATATCGCAGTACTCACGGGTGAGCTCCTGGGTACGAGAAACGATGAAACGGTTGGGTCCCGGGGTTTTCTACGAAGGGGGGTTGCTTTCACGCGCGTCGTACCCCGCGAGCATCGGCCAGAGACCGGCCCGCGCGTACCAGACGTGGGTAACGACCTGCATCAGCAGCAGCGTGACGATGAACATCGCCGTCTGCATCAACGGCACGGTCTCGATCGGCAGGGTGTAGGCAAGCACGACCCGCAGGACCGCGTCGATCAGGGTCGCGATGCCCCACATGACGCTCGACACCCGCCAGATACGCCGGAAATGCGGCTCGCGCTCCCACAGCACCTCCCACGACGGTCCGGTCAGACCCCAGCGGCGACCCCACGCGCCCTCGAGCAGCGGCTTCGTGAACACGTAGGCCAGCGGACGCGCGGCCCAGATGCTGCCGATGAACCAGAAGCCGACCGCCGCGGTCAGCAGGCTCTCCTTGGCCAGCAGGAACCGGTCGCTGCCGGAGACGAAGGCGATGCCGAACGCGGCGAGCTGAAGCACCAGCATGTACGGCGCGAAGCTCTGACCTCCGGTACCGCGCCGGTACGACACGAGCGCGCTGACCGTCGACAGCCCGGCGGAGACGAGAAGCGCGAGGTAAAGCCCGGTACCGAGCCAGACCATGACGTAGAAGAGCGCAGTCGGCACGAGCAGGTCGAACGCGAACCAGAGCAGTCCTGGTCGCAGCCAGCGAGGTCGGCGCCGGGTGCCCGGCGTGGTGGCAAGTTCCATTGGTGCATCCATCGCTTCAGCCCTCCGCACGGCAGGCGCGAGTGAAGATCTCGATCAGCTCGCGCGCGTACGTGTCGAGATCGAGGTCGGGATTGGTCGCCTGCGCGAGCGGGATGCCGTCCAGCGAGCGCTGGATCGTGGTTGCCATCACCTGTAGGTCGAAGTCGCGGAACACGCCCTCGGCCTGCCCCCAGCGCAGGATGTCGATGATGCCGGAGGTTGCCTCGCGCTCGGAGTCACCGTCGTACTCGGCGCCACCGTGCATGACCAGGTCGAACATGGCGCGCAGCGGGCGCGGGTCCGCCTGCATGAACCCGATCAGCCCCGCGATGTAGGCGTCGAGCGCCGCCTGGGGGTCCTTCGCCTGGGACATCACCTCGCCCATGTGCCGCGAGAGGCGCTCGATAATCGCGGCGGCGATCGCCCCATCGAGATTGCCGCGGGTGCGGAAGTGGTACGAGATCAGCCCGGTGCTGCTCAGCCCCGCCCGCTTTGCGATTTGCGCGAAGGACGCCTTCGCGTAGCCGAGGTCGGCGATGGTGTCGATCGCCGCCTCGACGATCTGCGCCCGGCGGGCCTGTTCGGTGATGGTGGGAGGGCGGCGCTCACGCCGCTGATTTTGCTTTCATGAGCAAATATTAGCACGGATAAGCAATACGTCAAGGCCATGAGCTCGGTATCGGATCCACCCACGGCGTGCACGATCGACGAGCCCACCCCAGACGGCCCGAACCTGGCGTGCAGATCACCGCCAAACGGGCCGCGACCATCGCTATGCCGTGCCGCTGTCGTCGGTGTCGTCCCAGAGCGCCCGCATCTCCTCACTCGTCGCCAGCAGGTACTCGAGTGTCCCCTCAGCCTCGATCTTGCCGGCCTTCAGCACAACGATGTGGTCGGCGCGGGAGAGCGCCACGCGCCGGTGCGACACCGCCAGGCAGGTGACACCGCCACCGGCGAGCAGCCGGTCCCACAGCAGCCGCTCCGTCTCCACGTCCAGCGCGCTGGAGAGGTCGTCGATCACCAGCAGCTCGGGACGCCGCACCAGCATCCGCGCCGCGGCCGTCCGCTGCACCTGCCCGCCTGAGAGCCGCACGCCGCGAGTGCCGACGCCGGTGTCGAGGCCGTGTTCGAGCCCTCGCACGTCGCGGTCGAGCACGGCACCATGCATGGCGGCGGCCATCGCCTCCGCATCCTCCGGCAGCCCGAGCAGGATGTTCTCCCGCAGCGTCTCGCTGAACAGTCGCGGCACCTGGGCGGTATATGCAGCCCGCGGCGGCACGAGGAACGTTGCTGGATCGTCCACTGTCTCGCCATTCCAGCGGATCTCTCCCGCATCACGCGGCAGCAAACCGAGCATCGCCCGCAGCAGCGTCGTCTTGCCCGCGCCGACGCGACCGGTGACCACCGTCAGCGTGCCGCGCGGCAGCCGCAGATCGATGTCCGACACGCCACGGCCCGATGCCGGGTGCCGCGCGGCAAGACCGGACACCTCGACCAGCTCCAGACGGTCCGCCGACGTGCGCCCCGGCGCGGGCACCTCGGGCAACGGGCCGCGCAGGTACAGGGATGTCGGCGCCACCAGCGCTTCCGGTGGTGCGTCGCCCAGCAGCGCGTTCATGCGCTCGAAGGCGACTCCCGACTGCCGATAGTGCGTCAGCCACTGTCCCAGGCCGACCGTGAAGTCGGTGACAAACCCGAGGTACGCGATGAACAGCACGAAGTCGCCTACCGAGAGCTCACCGCCCTGGATCCGGCTGGCCGCGAGCAGCATCACCAGGCCGGTGCCGAGGCTGACCATGTTGGCGGCGACCGCATCCAGCAGCTTCGACGCCACGCGATCACGCATCATCGCGCGCCGTCGCTGCACGCTGAGGCGGCGAATGTGGTCGACCACATGCCCTTCGGCACCGGCGGCCTGCAGCGTAGGTACCGCGGCGAGCACGTCGGCGATGGCGCCGGTGACCTCGCTGGTCGCCTGGCTGCTCGCCTCCCGGTAACGGCCGAGCACGGCGCTGGCCCGCTGCGCGATGATCACGACCGCCACGAGCGGCGCCAGCATGACCAGCGTGATGGTGGCATCCACCCACATCAGCACCGCCACCGCCACAAGCGCGATCACGGCGCTGCCGATCGTCTCATCGGTCCAGTCGAGGTTGTCCTCGGCGGCGTAGGCATCGTCGCGGAAGCGGCTGATCGTCTCGCCGACCGGGAACGGCAGTGCCGCCGCGCCGGGACGGTTCAGGACATACCGCAGCAGGTTGCGCCGCAGCATCCCGCTCATGGTGAACCGCATCGTGATCTCGACCGCGCCGGCGATCAGCCACAGCGCCGCGCGTGCCAGCGCGAGCAACGCCAGCAGCGTGACCAGCCCGTTGGTGCCGCCAGGCACGTCGACGCCATCGGTGAGCGCGTTGAAGAACGCAGCGGCAATCAGGCCGGGCAGCAGGCCGGACAGGTTCATCACCGCCCACAGCACGGCGTGCAACAGGCTGATGCCGGGGGCGTAGCGGAACATCCCGGCGAGGTAGCGCCAGGTCGGTAGCGTGGTCATCGGAGCACCTCCTCGCCGGCCGCCCGGAGCAGTCTGGCGAAGCGCGAGGTTGGGTCGGCCGAAAGGTCAGCTCGCGGGCCGTGCTCGACCACCCTGCCCTCCTCCAGCACGAGAATGTCATCGGCGTAGGACAGCGTGGAGAGCCGGTGCGCGACGATGATGCCGGTGCGCCCCTCCAGCAGCCTCCCCAGCGCCCGGTGCACCAGCCGCTCGGTGGCGGGGTCGAGCCGCGACGACGCCTCGTCGAGAATCACGATATCGGGATCACGCAGCAGGATACGGGCGCACGCCAGCACCTGTGCCTGGCCGGCCGAGAGCCCGGCACCGGCACGCAGCACGGTGTCGAGCCCGTCCGGCAGGTCCCGCAGCCATCCGGCGAGGCCCATCGCCTCGATCACCGCCACCACGCGCTCGTCCGGCACGCTGCCGTCGAAGAGGGTGACGTTGTCGCGGACGCTGGCATGAAAGAGATGGACATCCTGGGAGACGACACCGATGCGCGCCCGCACCGCCTCGAGCCGGACATCTCTCACATCCACACCGCCGAGCTGCACATGGCCGCACTGGGGATCGTGGAAGCGCGGGATCAGCCGCGTCAGCGTGGTCTTGCCGCTGCCGGTGCGTCCCGCGATCCCGAGCACGCGGCCACGAGGCACGCGCACGCTGACGTCACGCAACACCGGCTCACCGTTCCCATACGCGAAGGTGACGCCGTCCAGATCGATGCCCAGCGGGCCGGGCGGGAGCGCGGCACCGGAGCCGTCGACGAGTCGCGGCCGCTCGGCGAGCAGTGCCTCGACCCGCCCGATGCTGGCGTCCGCCTGCTGGAAGTCCTGTACCTCATTGCGGATCTGCTCGGTCGGTGCGCGCAGCATCTCCGTGTACCGGAAGACGAGGTAGACCGTGCCGATGGTGAGGGCGCCATCGCGGTAGAGCATGGCGCAGAGGGCGAGCGCGAAGGCGATACCGAGCCCAAACACGCCCTCGCTGGTGGCGACAAGGGCGTAGCCGCGCATCTGCGCCCGCCGGATCGCGCCCAGCCAGACGCGCATCGCCTGGGCGCATCGACGCAGCACGAACGCGCCAGCGCCGCTGGAGCGGATGTCCTCCAGGCCGCCGAGGTACTCGCCGAGGAAGCCGTAGAAGTCGGCACTGCCCTGCCGTTCCGCCGACCACTGGTGGGTGGACGATGCCCGGATGCGCAGCATCGCTACCAGTGCGATGGCGACGAAGACGCCGAGCCCCAGCCCGACCCGCCAGTCCACCGTGATCAGCAGTCCCAGCACGGAGACCATGAGAATGCCGTTGCCGAGGACGTTGACGACGAATCGGGAGAAGAAGCGCGCCAGCGTGCCGACGTCGCCATCGACGCGCTCGATCAGCTCGCCCGGCGTGCGGGCGATGTGGAAGGACGGGTCGAGCCGGAGCAGGTGCGCGGTGAGGTCGACACGCAGCGCGTTGGTCGCCTCCCAGCTCACGCTCTCGGCGGCCCATGTCTCGGCGATGGCCAGCCCCTGTCCGAGCAGGCCCAGCAGCATGGTCAGCAGCGCCAGCACGACCAGCGTGCGCATGGCGGCGCCGGACACGGCCTCGTTGATGAAGCGGCTCGCCACCAGTGGCGTCGCGACCTGCACGGCGATGGTGGCGCCGAGGACAACGGCCAGAAGAGCGATCTGCAGCCGGTGTGGCTGCAGATAGTGGGCCAGCAGCCGCCAATAGCGACCTGTTGCCCGAAAGGAAGACGACACGTTGGACATGCTCCAGGATACGTGCGACACGACAAGCGCCTCACAGGCAGCCCTGCGAGGTCAGCATCGAACGCGCGTTGTGGAGGATGGGCCCGTGTCGCCGGGCGGCGTCACCGAGTGGGACGCGAAAGGGTTATCCGAGGAGGAGGGTGCTCATCCGGCACGCGCGCGTGGTGGTCGTTGCAGTCATCGATGAGCCTCCGTGGTCGATACAGGGGAAATCAGACATACGCAATTGGGTTCCGTCGACCGGTCCAGCGTACCGGCCCGCAGCCTCGCATGTCAACTGCACACGAGCGACAAGGTCCGTAGCGGAGGCCCTGAACGCGCTCGCCCAGCGTCGAGCGCGTGCCCTCCCGCGCGTTCACTGTCGGCCGGAGCGGTGCAACGGGACGACATTGGCTGCGCGGAACGTTGACGCACTCGAATGGAGGTGAGCGCAGCCAGGTCGTCCGCTACTGTTCGGCGGCCGGTTGGCGGTAGAACGAGTTCTTGGCGATCTCCGTCGCGAGGATGTACCCCGCCAGCACCCCGGCGAGGGCGAGCGACACCGACCACGAGGGCGGCTCCACCTGGATCAGCTCCCCCAGCGGCGTGAAGGGAATCACCAGCGCCAACGCGCCGAGGAGTGCCGAGCTTCCCAGCAGCATCCTGCTCGGCACGCTCCGGAAGAACGGCCGGTGCGTGCGCAGCACCAGCGTCACGACGATCTCCGTCGCGACCGACACCAGGAACCAGCCACTGCGGAACGCCATGGCATCCGCGCCGAAGAGTCCGCGCAGGACGCCAAAGGTGAGCAGGTCGAACACGGTGCTCACCAGCCCGAACACCACCATGAAGCGCCGGATCATGCCGACGTCCCAGACGCCCGCCCGCTCCACCTGCTCGGAATCAACACGGTCCGTCGCGATGGTCATGCCCGGCAGGTCGGTGAGCAGGTTGATGAGCAGGATCTGAAACGGCAACAGCGGCAGGAACGGGAGCGCCAGGGTGGCGATCGCCATGCTCACCATGTTGCCGAAGTTGCCAGCGATCGCGATGAAGATGTACTTCATCGTGTTGGCCAGCACCCGACGGCCGAGCCGGACGCCATCCATCAGCACGCCCAGGTCCTTCTCGAGCAGCACGATACTGGCGGATTCCCTGGCGACACCGGCGGCGGTGTCGACCGAAATGCCGACATCAGCGGCGTGCAGCGCGAGCGCGTCGTTGATGCCATCGCCGAGGTAGCCGACATCGTGACCGGCCTTCCGGAGCGCGCGCACGATCACCTCCTTTTGGGCGGGATCGACCTCCGCGAAGACGGTCGTGTCCGCCACCTGGCGCACCAGGTCATCGCCGGAGAGCCGGCGCAACACGTCGCCCGTGAGCAGGCACGTCGCATCCATGCCAACGCGGCGTGCAATGTCCCGGGCGGCAAAGCGGTTGTCGCCGGTGACGATCCGCACCTCCACACCCATCGATGCGAGCTTGCCGAGCGTCGCCTCGATCCCCGCCTTGGGCGGATCGGAGAAGAGCAGGAACCCGATGAACACCATCCCGGTCTCGTCGCGGGCGTCGATACCCTCCCCGGCCCAGGGTTTCCGGGCCATGGCGAGCACGCGGTAGCCCTCCGCGCTGAGCGCCTCGAACCGCTCTCGCAGCCGCGGCTCCGCTTCGCGCATCGGCGTCTCTGATCCCTCGCCGTCGGCCACCGTGTCGCACACAGCGAGGACCGCCTCGACCGCCCCCTTGGTCAGCATCACTCGCGAGCCGCCGCGCTCGATGAGGACGCTGAGCCGACGGCGCTCGAAATCGTAGGGCGCCTCTGCCAGGGCACGGCTATCGCTGACATCGAGCGTGGTGGCCGCGAGGATGGCGTCATCGGTCGGGTTGGCGTACCCCGACTGGTGATACGCGTTGAGGTACGCCGCCTCGAGCACTGCCGCGCTCTCGTTGCCGGCAGGGTCGACCGCGCGGTCGAGGCGGGTGGTGCCCTCGGTGAGCGTGCCGGTCTTGTCGGTGCAGAGGACGTCCATGCCACCGAAGTCCTCGATCGCATCGAGCCGCTTGACGATCACCCGGGCGCGGGACATCTGCCGCGCTCCCACCGCGAGGCTGGCGCTGACGATGGCCGGCAGCAGCTGCGGCGTGATGCCGACCGCGAGCGCCAGCGAGAACAGCAGGGAATCGATGAGCGGGCGACCGAGCATGGAGTTGGCGATGAGCACCACCGTCACCACCACGAGCATCGTGTACAGCAGCAATCGCCCGACCGAGGTGAGCCCCTGCTCGAACCGGGTTTCGGTCGACCGGCCTTCAAGGTCGGCCGCAATCTTCCCGAAGGCCGTCCCGGCGCCGGTGTGGACCGCGACGGCGCTCGCCTCTCCCCGAACCACGAATGTGCCCATGAACAGGCAGTTATCCCGCTCCGCGACGAGTGCCTCCTCCGGTACCACGCCTGGGCGCTTCTCCGCCGGGAAGCTCTCCCCGGTAAGCGACGCCTCGTTGACCAGCAGCTCGTCGCTCGCCAGCAAAAGGCAGTCGGCCGGCACGAGGCTCCCCGTCTCGAGCAGGACGATATCGCCCGGGACGACGGCGGTTGTGGGGATCGCTTGCCGCTGGCCGTCACGGAGCACCGCGGCGGCAACCTGCACCGAGGCGAGCAGCTCGGCGACCGCCCGGGACGCAGTGTGCTCCTGCCAGAAGCTGAGCAGCCCGCTGAGGAGCACGATGACGAGGATGATGCTGGCGTCGACGATGTCACCGAGGACGGCCGAGAGCACCGTGGCGACAATGAGGATCAGCGTGATGGGGTTGCGAAACTGGCGCAGCAGCAGGAGCAGTGCGCTCGGCATGCGCCGATGCACCACCGAGGCGGCAGCATGCGACCGGGCGGCGGCCTCACCGGACGAGAGACCAGCCGGGCTCGTCTGCAGCACCTCGAGGACATGCGACACTGGCACGGCCCAGAACGCGTCCGGCGAAGGTGCGGGGCCGCGATGCTCGTGTCGAACCGCTCTCATGCGCACATCGGGCCACCACGACATCGCCGCCATCCATCACTATCGAGGCTGCTCCCACCTGCATCATATGGCAGTGTCCGGGACGGCTTCGGCACCACAGTACACTGGTGCCCGAGCATGCCGGATCGCGATCGAGACAGAGGGAGAACCAGCGGGATGACAACCGAGAACGCCCTGCCCACCTACGCCGACGTCGAGGACGCTGCCCGGCGCATCGAGAGGGCCGCGCACCGCACGCCGGTGCTGACCTCCCGCGTCGCGAACGAGACGTATGGCGCATCGCTCTTCTTCAAGGCGGAGCATCTGCAGCGGATGGGCGCGTTCAAGTTCCGCGGTGCCTACAATGCCCTCGCACGGTTCTCTCCGGCGCAACGGCAAACGGGCGCGGTAGCGTTCTCCTCGGGCAACCACGCGCAGGCGATCGCGCTCGCCGCGCGGGAGCTCGGCATCCCGGCGGTGATCGTGATGCCGAGGGACGCGCCGCAGATGAAGATCAACGCGACACGCGGCTACGGTGGCGAGGTGGTGCTCTACGACCGCTACACCGAGGACCGCGAGGCGATCGGCCGGGAGATCGCGGAGTCGCGCGGCATGACGCTGCTCCCGCCCTACGACCACCCGGACATCATCGCCGGGCAGGGGACCGCCGCGAAGGAGCTGATCGAGGAGGTCGGCGAGCTGGATGCGCTCATCGCGCCGCTGGGCGGCGGCGGGCTGCTGTCGGGATCTGCGCTGGCGGCGAAGGCGCTCAGCCCTGGCATCGAGATCTACGGCGTCGAGCCGGAGGCCGGCAACGACGGCCAGCGGTCGTTCCGGAGCGGCGAGATCGTCCACATCGACCCGCCCAAAACGATCGCGGATGGGGCGCAGACACTGCATCTCGGCCAGCTGACGTTCCCGATCATCCAGCGTGACGTCACGGATGTCCTCACGGCGAGCGACGACCAGCTGGTTGACGCGATGCGGTTCTTCGCGAGCCGGATGAAGCAGGTTGTCGAGCCGACCGGGTGCCTCGGCCTCGCTGGGTTCGAATCCGTCCGCGACCACCTCGCAGGCAAGCGCGTCGGCATCATCATCTCCGGCGGCAACGTCGACCTCGCCCGGTTCTGCGAGCTGACGGGAACGACGTAGGGGGCAGATCGGACCGGTGGACGGACCCGCCCCCATTGTCATTTCGACCAAGGCGTTCGCAGCACGCCGCGTGGAGAAGTCGCGTCGTGCATCTCGCTCAATCGTCCGCACCGGTGAACCGATTTCTCAACTTCGCACCCTTCAGGTGCTCCGGTCGAAAAGACAGGTTAGGACTCTGGCCAGCAACATTTGCTGGCTGAAGATCCTGAGAATAGCGTGCGAGGATCGGCTCGACCGCCACGCTCGCCCCGGAGTCCCGCCATGGCGAAGACCTACGTTGTCCGCCTGTCCGCTGCCGACCGCACGCTGCTGACCGACCTGATCACGGCGGCCAGGGCCACCACTCGTGGCCGGCCACACGCCCGCATGAGAGGATGGCAGGGACGCAGGAGCAGACGACCATGACCTTCACCAATGTCACCGCTGACGCCGTCGTCACGACCGACTGGCTCTCGACCGCGGGCGCCACCCTCGTCGTCCCTGTCTACCAGCGCCACTACCGCTGGGAGATCGAGCGGTGTGAACGTCTGCTGAGCGACCTTCGTGCTGTCGCGAGGTCGGATGCCGGGCAAACCCACTTTCTCGGCTCGATGCTGTACACGGTTACGAGCAGTGGCGAGGGCACCGAATGGATGCTGGTCGACGGTCAGCAGCGCGTCACCACGCTAATGCTGCTCATCGCCGCCATCCGCGACACACTCGCCGGTACCGACGAGGCGACGTCTGGGGCGTTGGACCGGATGTTGCAGCATCCGACGCACGCGGGACAGACGAGGCTACGGCTCCGCAGGACGGGTAGATCTGGCTGGCATTGTCTTCGGCCGCCCGTTAACGGAGGAAGGCGCGGCGGGCTCCCATCTGCAGGACAACTACAGCTTCTTTCTCCAAGAGATTCGCAACGACGCCCTGGAGGTCTGGAGCGGCTTGCAGCGGTTGGAACACGTCGCCATCTCACTCCGGGAGCACGTCAACCCGCAGCAGGTCTTCGAGAGCCTCAACTCCACCGGTGCGCCGCTGCGGAACCACGAGCTGATCCACAACTACGTATTGATGGGGCTGACAGGCCCGCAGCAGAGCGAGATCGAGGACTCGTATTGGATTCCTGTCGAGGAGAACACCGGCGACGCCATCGACAGCTTCCTGCGGGACTACCTGATCCTCAGGACCGGACGGGATAGCCACTTCAGTGGTGACCACGGCATATATGAGGCGTTCAAGCAGGAGTTCCCTGTACCGCGGTATTCGTCGCTGACCGTGCATGCTGCGGAGTGGAAGACGTATTCCGAGGTGTACAGCGTCCTCCTCGATCCCTCACGGTGCGCCGATGGGGAGATCGCCCGGCAGCTCAGGCACTGCAACACGTTCGGTACGGCGATGTACCCGCTCCTGCTCGGGGTCTTCCGCGACTACCAACTCAACATGATCGACCGGAACGCCCTACTTGAAATCCTGGAGCACCTTCAGTCGCTGTACCTGCGCAAGATGGTGGTCGGCGCGAGCCGGGACCACCTCGCTGCGCAGTTATGCCGAAAGCGGCGGCAGTACGGCTACCCCATCCTGGAGATTGATCGGCGGATGCCCACAGATGAGCGGATCCGTGAGGCGCTGAAGCACAATCCGCTGCCGCACGCGGGATACGTTCTGCGCCGGATCGAAGCGCCCCACGACCTGGACCACTTGGGCGACCTGCAAATCGAGCACATCTTCCCACAGTTCCCGAGCACTACCTGGAGCGGCGACGGAGCAACCGAATGGGACGCCTTCAGTGAAGTGGAGCGCGCCGCGTATCGGGAAGCACTGCCGACTATCGGCAACCTTGCACTCCTGGAGCCAGCGTTGAACGCGGCGGCCAGCAACAAGTCGTTCCTGGCAAAGACCACGTACTACGAGGCGAGCGAGGTTCCCTCAACACGGCAGTTAGCAGGCACGCGTGCCTGGGATTTGGAGAGAATCGCGGATCGGACCCAGGCAATGACCGAGCGGTTCCTCGAGGTCTGGCAACGACCAAGCATCGCCGGTACCGATGACCCGGACCACCTTGTGCCGATCCTCGATGCCCAGCGGAAGCCCGGGTACTACACGGGGTGGAAGACCGAGTTCGAGTACGTCGTGTTCCACGGCGAGATCTGGGAAGTCCGCGACGTGAGGAGCCTGTTCCAACGCACCTTCGAGCGCCTCTGGGAGACCCGGCAACGTGACGTGCTTGACTACACCGCCGCCCACGGCGGTCCCGTCTTCACGACGCAAGCGTGGACCAGCCGGTGGAGACGCCTCGGGGATCACTACCTGTTCATGGGTATGGTCCCGCAGTACATGCTGGGAGAGGTGCAGGGCATCCTGGACGAGCTCGACATGGCCGACAGCGTGTTCGTGAAGTACTCGACGGGCGACGACTAATGCACCTACCGGCAACGCCTGACGGCGAAGGCTCCTGGGGCGAGCGTGTGCAGATTGCCTGGACCGCCACGCTCGGCCCTGAGGACCGCCATGGCGAAGAAGTACGTTGTCCACCTGTCAGCAAGAAGCGCTAGACGCTGCGGCTGAGCGCCAACCGGCTGGTGGAACTGGAGATCCTCGACGGCAAGCACCGGAAACCGTCCGCCAGGCGCTCGGAGAAACAGGCTGAACAAGAAATAGGTGCATCTGGCCCGGCAACAACGCCACCTTCGTTGCCCAGATTGAAGGCATCCTCGACTTCTGCACCCGCCAGTTCGATTCCACTCGTCCGCTTCGACGAGACCAGAAAGTAACTGGTTGGCAAGGTCCAGGCGTCGCTGCCGGTGATCGCTGGCCATCCGTGTCACTACGACACCGAATACGAGCGCCACAATACCGCAACCTTCTTCCTGTTCACCGCGCCCTTGCTGGGGTGGCGCCAGCTCAAGGTCACCAACCACCGCACCCAGATAGACCTCGCCCGGGGATTCGCGAGCTGCTCGACGTATACGTTCCGGATGCCGAGCGCATCGCCCTGGTGCTCGACAACCTCAACACACACGACCCTGCCTCGCGCTACCATGCGGTCGCGCCGTCGGAAGCCAAGCGGATCCGGGACAAACTCGACATCCAACCCACCCCCAAGCAAGGCAGTTGGCTCAACCTCCACCTCGCCCGGTTCTGCGAGCTGACGGGAACGACGTAGGGCCGAATCCTGGGACGCGGTGAACTTCCAGGGGATGGGCTCTGTCCCATCCCGGACGACCGTAGGGCGGCAACCTGTATGCGGCGGCTGCGCGATCGCCCCTACGGAAGCCGATGCGCGGCTCCCGTGCGAAACCGGCTCGCACGTAGAGGAGCGTCACGCACCCGGCGCCTCCCCAGTGTCCGCGACAAGCCACTCCCCATCCCGCATGAGGAGGCGGCACTCCAGCTCGTTCTCCTCGCGCCACGCCTGGATACGACGCGGCCGCACCTCGAAGTACTGGAACGGCGAGCTGGACAGGCGCGGGTCGAAGCCGGCACGGGCGGCGAAGACGTCACCGAGATCGCTGGCGATCTCGTCCGCCGGATAGGACCGCGCCACCTCGCCCTCGATCAGGACGACATCGCGCGTGGTGCCGATACCCAGCCGGACCCGCCCGCTCGCGGACAGGTTGCGCCCGGTCGGACTCGCGGCCGCCGTGGCGATCAGGATCAGCTTCCCGTCCCAGTGGAACGAGAGCGGCACCATGTACGGGGCTCCTCTCTCAGGATCGGCCGTGGCGATCCACGCATCAACGTCATGCTCGAGCCGGTGCAGCGTGTCCCTCATGCGCTGGCTCGGCGTCCTGGCGGGCGGCACTGGCATTCGTGGGTCGTCTCCTCATCGATGGTCGCGGTCGCGCGACCCGGTTCGTCTCGAGGTGGCGGCGGGCAAGGTGCCCGCCCGCCGCCTGAAGCATGTTACGCCTGATCCGCCAGCAAGCCGATGGCGTTGCCGTCAGGGTCATTGACGGTGACGATCCGCCGCCCGCCACCGACATCCCGCACATCCTCCTGCGCCTCGCCACCACCCTCGACCAGTGCCGCGAGTGCCGCATCGATGTCATCGACGTGGATGTAGGCGACGGGGCCGCTCATGCCGTGCGCGTGGCCGTGGGGGTCGAGCCCGATATCCTGCCCGTTGATGCTGTACCCGACGTAATACGGCTGGTCCGAGGTGGGCTCGGCGCCGAGGAGCGCCGTGAACGTTGCCTTCGCCCGATCGAGATCCCGCACCGGATAGATCACCGTTCTGATACCTGGGGTCATGGCTCGCTCCTCACGCCGCGTGCGTTGCATTGGACGACTCGGACCCTTCTCGGTCCTGACGGACTGCAGGGGCGGGATGTGAACGTTCGGCGACTGCCATTGTCCGCGATCCCATCCGCTCGGCAAGGAACACTTCCCACGTGCGCGTGCCGACCGCCCGATCGGGAGCGAGGTTGACCCCGTTCCGGAACGCGCGGGCGGCCTTGCCGGGCAGCCGCTCGGGCATGATGAGCCGGCGACGGCCCGCAGCGCGGAGGTAGCTTCGGAGGAGATCCCTGAGCTCGTACGCCCGGGGCCCGCCCATGTCCGGCACTCGTCCGGCGGGCTCCCCGAGCGCCAGCTCGACCAGCCTCGCCGCGACCTCGTCGGCCTCGATCGGCTGGAACCGGAACCCGGCCGGCGCCGGGATCACCGGCAGCTTGGCCATCCCCGCGGCGACCTTGAAGAGCAGCTCGTGGAACTGGGTGGCACGCAGGATCGTGAACGGCAGTCCCGAGCGCTCCACAATGCGCTCCGCCTCCAGCTTGGACCCGAAATAGGCGAACATCGCGCGATCGATCCGCCCGTCGAGCGGGATGCGGTCCGCGCCGACGACGGAGATGTAGATGAGGTGCCGGACGTTCGCTCCGGATGCCGCCAACACCAGGTTCCGCGTCTTGTCCTCGTCACCCTTCTGGCTGCCCGCAAGGTGCAGGATCGTATCGACGCCCTCCAGCGCGTCGTCGACGCCATCGCCCGTGGCGAGGTCGCCGGTAACGAAGGCGACGCCGTCCTCTGCCGCATGGTCGCTCCGGCTGAGCACGCGCACCTCGGCGCCCTGCTCGCGCAGGCGCCGAACGACGTGCCGTCCGAGCGTGCCGGTGCCACCTGTAACCAGGATCGGTGATGTCATGCTGTCTCCAGCCTTTCTCGTGACGTTCAGTACCATCATGGCGTGCCGGCCCCGGTGTCACATCGGCCAGGAGCCGGCCGTCACGGTGTTGACGGAGCCCGGCCACCGGATGTGACCGCATGCGATCACGTGGCTGGAGAGACGATGCGCAACGAGGATAGGTGACCGATGAACGACCATGATTGGCTGGCGGCACGGTTCGAGGAGAACCGCTCCCACCTGCTGGCGGTGGCGTACCGGATGCTCGGTTCGACGGGCGAGGCGGACGACGCGGTGCAGGAGACGTGGCTGCGTCTGAGCCGCACCGACACCAGCGGCGTGGACAACCTGAGCGGGTGGCTGACGACGGTCGTCTCCCGCGTGTGCCTCGACATGCTTCGCTCTCGCGGGTCGCGGCGCGAGGAGCCGATACCTGACGTCCTGCCGACCCAGGCGACGTCGGAGGCGAATGGGGGCGACCCGGAGCATGCGGCGATACTCGCCGACTCGATCGGCTCAGCGCTGCTCGTCGTGCTGGAGACCCTCGCTCCCGCCGAGCGGCTCGCCTTCGTGCTTCACGACATGTTCGGCGTGCCGTTCGACGAGATCGCGCCGATCGTGCAGCGGTCACCTGCCGCCGCAAGGCAGCTTGCGAGCCGCGCGCGACGGCGCGTGCAGGGAGCGCCGGAGGCAGGCGACGCCGACATCTCGCGCCGGCGCGAGATCGTGGATGCCTTCCTCGCCGCCGCGCGCAACGGCGACATGCGGTCGCTGGTCGCGCTGCTCGACCCCGATGTGGTCGTCCGGGCCGATCGGACCGCCGTGGAAATGGGCGGTACCTGGGAGTCCCGGGGCGCGACGGCAGTGGCGGAAACCTTCTCGGGTCGCGCTCGCGCCGCGCGAACGGTGCTCATCGACGGCGACCCGGGAGCTACCTGGGCACCAGGCGGGACGCCGCGTGTGGTCATCGACTTCACGATCCGGGACGGCAGGATCACCGCGATCGATCTGCTCGCGGACCCCGGCATGCTGGCCGAGCTCGACCTGAGCTTCCTGGACCGTTGACCGGTCAACCAGCCGCGCGTCTCGAACCCGCGCGTGCGTGCCGTCGCTCGCGTTGATCCGCAATGACCTACACGAGATCGTGCTGGAAGGCGTACGTCACGGCAGCGGCGCGTGTCTCGACGCCGAACTTCGCAAGGATATTGGTCACGTGTGTGGTGGCGGTGCGGTGGCTGATGAACAGCGTCTCGGCGATCTCCCGGTTGGAGCGACCTGCGATCAGCAGCTGCAGGACTTCCCGCTCGCGTGGGGTAAGGTGCATGCCGTCCCGAACATGTCGTTCTGCGACGTGCCGGCTGCCCACGATGGCCAACAGCCGACCGACCTCCGCGTCGGCCTCCTCGGGCTCCATGTGATGCCCGGCGTCCCATGCCTCGGTGAAGGCAGCGTCGCCGAGCACTCTTCGGGTCGACGCTTCGGCGCGGGCGTATGCGGGACCCTCCGGCAGCTGAAAGGGGATGTTGTGGTTCTCCGCCGTGGCGGCACCCAGCAGCCTGGCTGCGGCCTGGTGGTCGTTGACCGTCGCCGCGAGCACGGCCGCCGAACCCAGGAATTGCGCGTGCCCCCTGCGAGGGCCGTGTTTCGGCCGCTGGCGAAGGAGCGCAGCGGCACGACCGGGGTCGTATCGCTCGCAGGCAATCAGGACGAGGATGGACGTCGACCAGTCGGGGATCATCACGTCGCCGATGTCCCGGGCCGCGTTCATCGCGGCCTCCAGCGTTGCGGCGGCACGCGCCAGGTCGCCCTGGCCGTAGGCAACCAGGCCGAGGTGATAGTCAGCCACGATCTCGGACCACGCATCGGCGACCTGGCCGAAGAGCGCCCTGGCAGCGGTGAACAGCGATTCCGCCCGCGGGTAGTCGCCATCGTCCTCGGCGATGACACCGAGCAGTATGGTGGCGGTTGCCTCCTGGCTTGCATCTCCTGACCCGTGCGCCAGCGCCCGTGCCCGCTCAAGGTACTCCGCCGCGACGGCGACGCCGAGCGTGTGCGCCAGATGACCTGCCTCGATCAGTGCCTTGATGTACTCAGCAGCGGTGTCATCTTGCTCGTGGCCGATCGCTCGGCGGAGCCACGCCAGCCCCTCGGACTCATGCCCTGCGAGGTACCAGAACCACCCGAGATCCGCCGCGAGCCGCGTCAGGTCCGCCACACGCCCGGTGCTGTCCAGCCAGGTCAGAGCCACGCGGAAGTTCGCCTGCTCGGCCTCGATGCGCGCGAACGCCATTGGCTGCACGGGAGGTCTCATGCTGGGAGTCACATCTCGCGCGAATGCGAGGCACCACGCCGCATGCCGCTCGCGGGCACTGGCATCCTCGTTGCTGCTGGCAAGCGCTTCCTCACCGAACTCGCGAATGGTCTCCAGCATCAGGTATCTGGGCGTGTCGTCGTCCGGTGTCTCGACCATGCGCACCAGGCTTTTGTCGACCAGCGAGCTGAGCGCATCGAACGCGTCGAGCTCCGGGGTGGCGAGTGGACCGCAGACGTACTCGAACGCCTCCAGCGTAAAGCCGCCCATGAACACGGCCGCATACCGGAAGAACTGCTGCTCGGCAGGGGAGAGCAGCTCGTAGCTCCAGGTAACGGTGGCTCGCATCGTCTGCTGGTGGGCCGGACGGTCACGTCCCCCACCCGTCAACATGGGCAGGACGTGCTCAAGCCGGGTTTGCAGTGACGAGGGCGGAAGCACCCTGATGCGCGCCGCGGCCAGCTCGATTGCCAGAGGCAGCCCATCCAGCCGACGACAGATATCTGCAATCGCCTGGGCGTTGTCTGCAGTCAGCGCGAAGTCTGGACTGACCCCCTGAGCCCGCAGCGCGAAGAGTCGGATCGACTCGGATCGGGCGATACGGTCGACAGGCGCTCCGTGCGCTGCTTCCGGCAGAGGAAGGGGCGACACGGGGTACACATGCTCCTGGGACACATGCAATCGCACCCGGCTGGTGATCAGGATCGTGAGCGCCGGGCAGCTCTCCAGCAAATCCGCTACCCCGGACGCGGCGTCCGCAACCTGCTCGAAGGTATCGAGCACGAGCAGGAGCTCATGCTCCCGCAGCGCCGCACGCAGCTGATCACTGGGGTCGGCGGCACCACGCAGCACGCGCAATGCCCGCCCAATCGATGGCAGGACAAGCTCAGGTTGCCGGATCGATGCGAGCGGGACGAAGACCGCTCCATCGGCAAAGGCATCCTGAGCGACGTCCGCTGCCTGCAACGCGAGCAATGTCTTGCCTACACCGCCGGGACCGGTCAGTGTCAGGAGCGACACGTCGGCACGGCCCAGCAGTGTGGCGATGTCGGCTAACTCCCTCTCGCGCCCGATCAGCTGGGCGCGAAGGTGCGGAAGCCGGTACAGGTGGTCAACCGACAAGAGAGCAGCCATCTCAGGGTCCCACTGGCGCTCGACATCAGGAATCGCCGGAGGAGGTATGAGTGATTGCCTATCATTGCGCACCTGCCGGTGCGCGTCAACGGGAGAGATGTCGCCCGTGCATGTCCTCCGGGAACCACTCGGAATCCACAGCGATCAGGCTTCGGCCAGGTTGTCGGGTACCGGTGACGGGAAGGCGGCGCTCGCAGGGCTGGATCGCCCGGCCCAGGAGCATTTCACGTCACGAGCCCAGCATCATGGGTCGAACCGCCAGCGCGTCGCCCCATGCGGCTCCGCGTTGGCGACCCCGACTACCGTGTGAAAGGCAAAGCGGTAGACGTGCCAGGGCGGTGGACCGCCGCTCGGGGCGGTGAAAGGCGCCGTGAAAGCGTCACCCTCCACCTCCGCCGGCCAGCCTGACTCCCGGTAGCGTGCGGCGACCCGCTCCAGGATGGCCGGCTCGCGCACCCGCTCCGCCTCGCCCTCGAACACGAGATCGATGCCCGGCAGGCTGACGGAGAGCGTGCACGCCGGGTTCGCCTCCAGCTCTCGCGATTTGCGCGTGCCCGGACCGCTCACCACCCAGAGCTCATCGTCGGCCCACAGCGCGCCGACCCCCGCCGCGTGCGGTCGCCCTTCCGGGGTTGCCGTGCCCAGGAAGAAGGTCACATTCGGCCCCGCCGGACTTGCAACGAGCGCGTCGCGCGCCCGGCCCCATGGCAGGGCCGCGCTGCCGTACTGATCCAGGCTCTTCACGTCGGAAGGTGTTCGCTCGGTCATGGTGCTGCCTCCTCAGGTCTGGGTGCCAGCCGGTCGCTCCTGCAGCACCCAGTCGTTGCCGTCGGGATCGCTGAGGAAAACGAACGAGTTCCATTCACCGCCCTTGCCGTCCACCCACTCGCCGTCATCCATGTGACGAATCGGGCTGAGGTCGACCTCCCGATCGGCCAGCTCCGCGCGAGCAGCCTCGATGTCGTCGACGACGAGCACCAACCCCTCGAGCGAGCCGGGCGCGGTCTTGCGGAGGGCGCTGTTCAGGTGGATCGAGCAGCCCGACCCGGCCGGCGTGAGCTGGACCAGCCGCCCGCCCTCACCGAAGGGGATGTCGAGATCGACGGCAAACCCGAGCTGCTCGGCGTAGAACCGCTTCGCGCGCTCAATGTCGGTGACGGGGACGGGTACCACTTCGATCTTGAAGTTCATCAAGTCTTGCCTTTCATCGGACGTTGAGCAATGTGTCGGGACCGGGAATGACGCCGGTCCATCAGGTGCTGCGGGCGCATCAGGTCGTCGGGACGAGCCTCGCGATGAGCTCGTCCAGCCGGTCGTAGCCGTCGTTCACGCCATGCTCCATGCCCGATGCAATCATGGCGTCGCGTGCCTCGACGCTCTGGAAGACAGAGTTGGTTCGCGCCACGGTCTTGCCATCGCGCGCCTCAAGGGTGAGCGTATCGAGGGAGACATGCCCGGGCGCACCCTCGTACTCGAAGGTCTGCACGATGCCGTCGGGAGACGGGTCACCGTGGAAGACGCCATGGAAGCCATAGGTGTTTCCCTGCTCGTCCCGATGCACGTACCGCCAGGTACCACCGTCGCGGAGGTCAAAGCGATCGATCTCCATGGTGTAGCCGCGCGGGCCGAGCCACTGCGTCAACAGCTCCGGCTCGGTGTAGGCGCGAAAGATGCGCTCGCGGGGCGCATCGAACTCGCGCTCCATCAGGATCTGCGGTGTGCCTGGCTCGGCGGTGATCTGCGTCTTGCCCATTGCGTGGTCCTTTCGGGATCGTCGTCTGCGATGCGATCAGCCTGTCTGGTCCCGTTGCATGGCCTCAAGCAGCTCGTCGAGGCGCTCGTAGGTCTCATCCCAGTACTCGCGATATCGCGCCAGCCACCCGGTGGCCTCCCGGAGCGGTTCCACCTCGAGATGGCTGAGGCGGAAGGTCGCCTGACGGCTGCGGGAGATGAGCCCCGCCTGCTCCAGCACCTTGAGGTGCCGGGAGATCGCCGGCTGCGACATCGCGAAAGGCCGGGCCAGCTCCGATACGGTCGCGTCCCCCTCGGCCAGCCGGTCGAGGATCGCCCTCCGCGTCGGGTCGGCGAGGGCACTGAACACCGCGCTCAGCCGGTCCTCCGCCATCTGTAACAACCTCCTTATATAACACTATAGTTATATATTAGCGCGCAACACGCCGATGTCAAGCCCCTTGTTCGGATCGCGCCAGAGAGTCGTCAGCCAGGGGCGCGGATTTCGACGTTCACGCCGGGAGCGACACCCCGCCATCGACGATGGCTCGATCGAACATCGCGGTGTCCAGCTCCAGCCCGAACCCCGGTGACTCCGGGACCTCGACCGCGCCATCGCGGATCCGATAACCCGGCGCGCTGACCCCGGTGATCGTGCCCTCGTCCCACTCGGCGAACCGGAAGTTCCGCAGCGCGGGCGCGAGGTGACAGGCGGCGTAGTTGCCGAGGATCGTGCCGTAGTGGTGCGGCGCGGTCGCGACACCCCACGCGTCCAGCTGGTGCCCGGTTTCGAGCCATCGGCTGAACCCATGGCCGAAGATGTCGTACTGCACGACATCGATGAGCCCGTCCCGCGCCCACTCCATGAGCCGGGGAGATGCGTCCCCTTCGCCGTCGGCAATCAGGATGTCCAGGCCCTCCCGCGCCAGCCACTCCTTGAGGTCGCGGTAGAGCACTGCGTCCTCGTGGAACGCCTCCTCCAGCCAGAAGATGCCGCAATCCGCCGTCTCGCTCAGCACGCGTTTGGCGAGGTTCAGGTTGTACCCGTTGTTGGCGTCCAGCATGAGGCGAGCGTCGGAACCGACGGCCTCGCGAACGGCCCGCACGATGAGGATGTCCCGCTTCGTGCCCTCCTCGAGCGAGAGGTGACGCGCGCCGCGCCCGACCTTGAGCTTGAATGCGCGGTGGCCGCGCATCACGCCCTGCAACGCCTCCTCGGCGATCAGGGCAGCCGCCTCGTCATGCGACTCGAGGTGGAGATCGTCGAAGTAGAGCGACGTGTCGTAGCACGGCACGCGCGGCGGTCGCGGGGTCGATTGCCGCGTCGTGGCGCTTCAGCAGCCGAAAGACCGGCACGCCCTCCCGGCGGGCCATCAGGTCGAGAATCGGATACTCGATCTCACGCAGGTCCTGCCGCACTCCCGTACTCGGATCAACGACGCCGTCGAGCTCGGCCCCGATCAACGCCGCGAGCCGATCGTGGGACGCCCGCACCGGGCCGAACCCGGTTGAGCCGTCGTCCGCGGTCACGCGAGCGAGAGGGAGCCTGATGCGGTTGCCGTGGTCATCGAGCCGTGCGTTCTTCCCCGCGTGACGAGGCCGGGTCCCCTCCAGGTGTGCGAGCTCGATACGCGCCAGCCTGATCGTCCTGCTCATGCCTTCCTCCTCACATGCACCTGATGCTCATATCGTCCGATCATCGCCGATCATCGCGTGAAGGGGGAGGCGCGCTGCCAGCCAGCGCGTCAAGCATCGACTGCCGCAATCGAACGCGATAGCCGCCCTCGGGCACACGCTTGCGTACGGACACATTCGGATAGTCAGGCTCTGAATAGGTATACTAGGGAAGATTCGCATCATCTGGACGGGCGCCGCCGCGAGCGGCAGCTTCGCCATCCACGTGGCGATCACCCCGATCCAGCAACACAGAGATGGAGACGCGAATGGCCAACGCGACAATTTCCGGATACCCCCGCATCGGCAAGCACCGCGAGATGAAGAAGGCGCTGGAGGCGTTCTGGTCCGGCAAGATCGGCGAGGAAGAGCTGCGCACCACCGCCGGAGAGGTCCGCCGCGCCGGCTGGGAGGCGCAAGCCGGCGCCGGGCTCGACCTCGTGCCGACCAACGACTTCTCGCTCTATGACCACATGCTCGACATGACCGCCCTGCTCGGCAACGTACCGGAGCGGTACGGCTGGGATGGCGGCGAGGTCGACCTGGACACCTGCTTCGCGATGGCACGCGGCCGCACCGGCGAGCGCGACGTGTCCGCGATGGAGATGACCAAGTGGTTCGACACCAACTACCACTACATCGTGCCCGAGCTTCACCCGGACACCACCTTTTCCCTCTCGAGCACCAAGCCATTCGACGAGCTGGATGAGGCGCAGGCCGCCGGCGCGAGCGCGAAGACGGTGCTCGTCGGTCCGATCACCTACCTGCTCCTCGGCAAGTCCCACGACGAGAACTTCGACCGGCTCTCCCTGCTGGACCGCATCCTGCCGGTGTATTCCGAGATCGTCAGCCGGCTGGCGAAGAGTCACGCCGAGTGGATCCAGTTCGATGAGCCGGTACTGGTGCAGGATCTCGGGCCCGGCGAGATGGATGCACTGAAGACGGCGTACGCGGCCATCGCTGAGTCGAAGGGCACGGCGAAGATCGCGATTCAGACCTACTTCGACCAGGTCGGTGACGCCTACGAAACGCTGATCAACCTGCCGGTGGACGGCATCGGGCTCGACTTCGTGCGCGGTCCCGAAAATCTCGATCTCATCTCGAAGCATGGCTTCCCGGAGGGCAAGACGCTCATTGCGGGGGTCGTCGACGGCCGCAATATCTGGGTCAACGATCTCTCGCGGTCGTTCGACACGCTTGAGACGCTGGGCACGTCGGTCAATACAGACGACATCATGGTGTCAACCTCGTGCTCGCTGCTGCACGTCCCCTACGACGTCGACAACGAGACCGACCTCGACGCCGAGCTCACGAGCTGGCTCGCGTTCGCCGAGCAGAAGCTCCACGAGGTGGTGCTGCTGTCGGCTGGCCTCACGCATGGCCGCGAGAGCATCGCCGACGAGCTGAAGGCCAATGCCGAGCTGCTGCGCACGGCGTCGGCGTCGCCGCGCCGCCGCAACCCGACCGTGCGCGATCGCGTTGCCAGCCTGCCGCCGGACGTTGCAGATCGGGGCATGCCATTCGCCGAGCGTGCGACGGTGCAGCAGGAGCGGCTTCACCTGCCGAAGCTTCCGACCACCACGATCGGCTCGTTCCCGCAGACCGGTGACGTCCGCAAGATGCGCCGGCAGTTCGAGAGGGGCGCGATCACCGCAGAGGCCTACGAGGCATTCATCAAGGAGCAGATCCGGCAGGTCATCGACCACCAGGAGCAGCTCGGCATCGATGTGCTCGTCCACGGCGAACCCGAGCGCAACGACATGGTCCAGTACTTCGGCGAGCAGCTGGAGGGATTCGCCTTCACCCGGAACGGGTGGGTGCAGAGCTACGGCTCGCGCTACGTCCGCCCGCCGGTGATATTCGGTGATGTCTCTCGCCCGCAGCCCATGACGGTGAAGTGGGCCGAGTTCGCGCAGTCGCTCAGCGACAAGCCGGTCAAGGGCATGCTCACCGGTCCGGTCACGATTCTCAACTGGTCCTTCGTGCGCGACGACCAGCCGCGCTCCGAGACATGCCGGCAGATCGCGCTGGCGATACGGGATGAGGTCGCCGACCTCGATGCTGCCGGCATCCGCATGATCCAGATCGACGAGGCGGCGCTTCGCGAGGGGCTGCCGCTGCGCAAGGACGACTGGCAGCACTACCTCGACTGGGCCGTGGAGTGCTTCCGCATCACCGCCGCCGGCGCACGACCGGAGACGCAGGTGCACACGCACATGTGCTATTCCGAGTTCAACGACATCTTCGGCGCGATCAGCGACCTCGACGCCGATGTGATCTCGATCGAGAACGCGCGCTCCGGCCTCGAGCTGCTGGAAGCATTCCAGAAGCAGGGATACGACAAGGGCATCGGCCCCGGCGTCTACGACATCCACAGCCCGCGCGTGCCACCAGCCGGCGAGATCGCCGAGAACCTCAAGGCGACGCTGACCGTGCTCGACGTCGACCAGGTCTGGGTCAACCCGGACTGCGGCCTCAAGACGCGCCGTCCGGAGGAAGCCACCCCGGCGCTGGAGAACATGGTCGCCGCCGCGAAGCAGGTGCGTGAGTCACTCGTCGGCTCGGCACGCTAGCTCTGAAAACCCGTTCACTGCCAGCAGCCCCCGGCGCGGACTCGCGCCGGGGGCTGCTGCGTTCAGCGGGATGTTGATGCACGACACCATTTCGTGACATGGATGTCCCACCCGCTCCACAACTCGCGGCCCGCCACTCCGTAGGGTGATATGCGGGACCGGAACGACGGCGCCGCACCAACGACGCGGCGGCCCCAGGCAACGTGAACGCCTGTAGCAGGAGCATCCATGTCACACAACACCAATCGACTCAACCGGCGCACACTCATCAAGGCGTCCGGCGCGGCCGGCATCCTGTCCGCGACGTCGCTGGCGGCAACTTCATCGGCGCTCGCGAGCACCCCCGTAGCCTCGCCAGTCGCCACCGACCTCGAGCAGACGATCACCACGACGATGGAATCGATGGAGATTCCCGGCGCGACCGTACTGGTCGAGCAGGAGGGCTCGGCGCCGTGGGTTCGCAGCTTCGGCGTCGCGAACATCGAAACCGACGAGCCGATGGACCCGGCGATGCACATGCGGATCGGCAGCGTCACCAAGACGATGGCCGCCACGGTCGTGCTGCAGCTCGTCGACGAGGGCAAGCTCTCACTCGACGACACCCTCGCCGAGACAATGCCGGAGATATCGGCCTTCCCCTATGCTGAGGAGATGACGATCCGGCAGATGCTCGGCATGCGCAGCGGCGCATTCGACTACCTCGGCGACCCGTCCGTCTTCCAGGGGGTCGTCCAGGACCCAACTCGCCCGTGGACGCCCGACGAGCTGATCGACACCAGCCTCGCGAACGAGCCCGCCTTCGCGCCCGGCGAGGGGTTCGCCTACTCCAACACGAACTACATCCTGCTGGGCATGATCGTGGAGAAGGTGACGGAACAGCCGATCGCGGGGACGTTCCGACAGCGCCTGTTCGACCCGCTCGGCATGGCGCAGACGAGCCTTCCCGACGATGTTGGACTTCCCGAGCCGTTCTCCAGAGGTTATGGGGTCAGTATCACATTCACCGGCGCGACACCTGCGCCGCAGCTGACGGGGGAGCTCAGGGACTGGACCGCGTTCAACCCGACGGTGGCATGGGCGGCGGGCGGCGCCGTATCTACCGTCGGCGATCTCCGCATCTGGCTCGAGGAGGTGATGCAGGGGTCGCTGCTGAGCGAGCAGCTCCAGCGGGAGCGCTTGACCTTCCCGGAGGTGGCGACGGGCCCGGACGCGCCGCCGTTCCGATACGGGCTCGGCGTCGCCAGCTTCGACGGCATGGTCGGGCATGACGGCTCGATTTTCGGGTACGAGGCGTTCATCGGCCAGGATAAGGAAACCGGCACATCGATCGTCACGCTCATCAACGTGAGCCCGTCTCCGGCAAACGCCTCGGCCTTCGGGCTGGCGATGGCGATCCGGGACGCACTGGCACAGATCTGACCGGCGTGGGTCGCCATGGGCTCCGTGCCTGGTGCAGCGTTGGTTTTCGTCCGAAATTACATCCGATATACTGGACGAAACTCCGCTCCACGACAGGATGATGCATCATGGCGACCATCAACAGCGACAGGCCATTTCAGCCGAAGACGCGCACCGTGTCGTCCAACGAGGCGAAGCAGCACTGGGGCGCGATGATGAAGGCCGCCAGCGAGGGCGAGGACATCATCGTGGAATCGCACGGCAAGCCCAAGGCGGTCGTGATCTCACCGGAGGCGTTCGAGGAGCTGCGGCAGGCCCGCGACGAAGCAGAGCGCAAGGAGACGCTGAAGTGGCTCCGCGATTTTGAGCGGCGCCAAATGGAGCGAAACAAGGACCTGACACCGGAAGAGGTTGAGGAGATTGCCGTGCGAGCGCGGCCGCGAAATCAATGCGGCCGTAGCTCGGCGGCTGCAGGAGCAAACTGAGCGATCGGGTCCAATGAGGATAATATCTCGCCACCGATACGATCCTGTGCATGAGTTATCTCCTCGATCCATTCGGCCCCGGATCGCCTAGCCGCATCGTACATGCCGTGTTTGAACAAAGCGTCGACCTGTTTCTCAGCGAGGCTCATCTCGACGAACTGCATCAAACCATTCAGAAGAAGCGGTACCTTCGACATCGAGTTCCTGAGCCTGATGCTGACGGAATTCATCAATCGCCTGCGCATGGTTGCGAAGTGTCACACCTGCAATCGAGTCGCCAATCCCGCCCCTTACCCGTGATCCAGCGGATGATTACCTGCTTGCGCATGCTGTCATCGAGAGGATCGACTATCTCGTCACCGGCGATCGGGACCTGCTGGTGCTCGGTGAGTTCGAGAGCGTCCGAATCATCAGCCCTGCTGATTTCGCCGCTCTCCTCGACGAGGCATGAGTCACCTCATCCATTGAGGACGCCACACTGGCGCAGCGTCTCCTGCACGTAGTCGAGCGGGACGGCGAAGCGGACGTGGCCGCCAATGCCGCGGGTCGTCTCGGCCATGAAGAGCGCGTTGAGGATCGCCTCCTCGACCGCCTCCTGCACGGCGATGAAGAGCGGGTCCATCGCGCCGCCGGGCAGCGGCGTTCCCTCGCCCACAGAGAACGCGATGCCGTAGTCACCGCTGCCGTGGGAGTAGTCCGAGCCGACCCGCGCCATGCCGAACACTGCCCGCGTTGCGAGTCGCGTCAACTGCCGGCTGTCGAGCGGGGCATCCGTCGCGACCACGATCATGCAGGAGTTGCCGCTCTCCCGATCGTCGCTCGGCTCCACCAGCCCGGCATGGCGCAGCGCCGGCTCCTTCTCGATCGGCACGCCAAGCACCGTCAGCGTGCCGCCGAAGTTCGCCTGCACCAGCACGCCGATCGTTACGTCCTTTCGTAACTCCGGGATCTCCACAACGCGAGACGACGTCCCCATCCCGGCCTTGAATCCGAGCGCGCTCGTGCCGGCGCCGGCGCCGACACATCCCTCCTCGACGGGGCCGGTCGTCGCGCCATCGAGCGCATCGAACACGTGCCGCTCGGTGATCGGGCGCGAGCGGATGTCCGAGAGGAAGCCGTCGTTGGTCTCCCCGACGACCGGGCTCACCGAGCGCATCTCCTCGTTGCCGGGCAGCGCCAGCATGTAGCTCACCAACGAATCAGCGACCCTGAACGCCGAGAGCGTGCCGGTCAGCACGATCGGCGTCTCAATTTCGCCAAGCTCGGCGAGCTGCGTCGCGCCGACCAGCTTGCCGTAGCCATTGCCGACGAAGAGCCCGGCCGGCAACGCTCCGCGCTTGCGCAGCTGCTCCGGCACGATCGCGGTGATGCCGCTGTGAAGGTCAGGATCGCGCTGCACCGTCACCTGCCCGACGCGCACGCCGGGCACGTCGGTGATGGCGTTGTGGCGACCCGGCCTGTATCTGCCGGGGGCGATTCCGATCTCACGCGCTCTCGCGCGGGGCTGGGTCATGGCGGGCATCCTGTTCGAGCGGGCATTGCCGTTGATCGAAGCATCACATCCTGTTAGCGTCGCACGAAACGCGTTCCATAGGGAGGATGAATGCCATGACCGCCGATCATGCACGAAGCCTTTACCAGCGCTGGATGGAGATGTGGAACGGAGATCTCGACGCGGCAGACGAGATCTTCGCCGCTGATTGCACCACCCACCCGGCACCGACCACAACCGGCGAGGCGCCGGTGTTTCGTGGACCCGAGGAGATGCGCCGGTTCGTCGAGATGGGCCGCGCGATCTTCAGCGAGGTTACATTCCGAGCCGAAGATGAACCGATCATCGATGGCAGCCGGCTCGCCTGCCGATGGGTCGGCGAAGGGACCTACGGCGGCGGCATGCCCGGCGCAACCGCCGAGACTGGCACGCCGATTACGTTCCGGGGCATCGACGTGTGGCGAATCGAGGACGGCAAGGTCGCCGAATACTGGGTCGCCTCCGACGGCCTGCATCTGATGTCCCAACTCGGGGTCGGTGGGTAAACGAAGCCACCGCCCTATACGTCTCCGGCAAGGGCATGCATGCCCCGGCGCAACCCCTCGCTGAAGACACGAACGATCCCCTCCAGCGGTGAGTCTTCATAGGCGGCGTCCTCCGGGAAGGGTACGTTGAGCGCGAAGGCGAATGCCGTCACCTGGCCGCCCTCCTCGAAGGCGCCACCCATCGCCATCGCCAGCATCGGCGGCGGGTCGATCATGCCGCTCTTGCGATAGGCGGTCACCCCGCTCGGCCACTGCGCTCCCTGGAGCATGTCCTCCTCGCGCATCAGGGCGAGGAACCGCTCGCTGCCGTCTCCGAGCGCGCGATCCGCGATCGTCGACGTGTAGAAGCGCGTGAGATCGCGCATCGGCATGGTGGCCGCGGTGAGCTGCCATGCGGGCTCGGCCGCCACCCGGTCGTAGATCGACTTGGTGGAGTCAGGTATGGTCGCTCCCGTCAGACCGAGCTCCGTCACGAGCTCCCGCACGCGATCGGGCCCGACAATGCGCATCACGAGATCGGTGGCGGTGTTATCGCTCGAACCGATCATCGCCTCGGCGGCCTCCTGCACGGAGATGCTGCCGCCGTCCGGGATCGTGTCGAGCACGATGCTGTCGGCGACCCGGTCGACCGGCTGGACGGTCAGCTGCATGGCGGGATCGACGGTCCCGCTCGCGGCCTGCCGGGCGTACTCGGCCGCAACGAACGCCTTGAAGGTGCTGCCGACCTCGAAGGACACGTCGTCCTGATACCCAACATGCTCATCGCCGCGTGTTGCCGCGAACGCGACCTGGTCGCGCAGCGGCGCCCACCGCCGGCGCATCTCTTCGGCCCACTGTTCGAGATCGATCACAGTCACCTTCCCTGAACCTCCTGTACCGAATCACCCTGCCAATTCGATCGCATAACGCACGAGTGGGCAACGCAGGCTGCACACCTCACGCTGTCATTTCGACCGGAGCAGCCGCAGGCTGCGGAGTGGAGAAATCGGGTCGTCCGAGGCAAGGTAGCATGGCCAACGCGACATCTCCACTTCGCCCACCTCGTGGGCTCCGGTCGAAAAGACGGAGTTGCCTGGCCCACGCAATTGCCGCACCTAGTTACCGGGACGGATACGGTCGATCAGCGGCGCGATGGCGCGGGCGACGCGGACGATCTCGGCGGTCGAGATGTCGCGCCACGGCTGGTGCGGCGCCGGGAGCGGCGGCCAGCCGACCAGCCATGTCCGCACCGCGACGAGACTCAGCATCGGGAGGATCACCAGCGCGATCACCGCCACGGCGGGGAACGCGTCCCGGTCGGTCCAGTACGCGCCGAGAGCGATCGCGATCGCCAATGCGACGCCGAGCGCCAGCGCCGCGAAGGTTGAGAGCCGAAAGTCGCCGCGCAGCGCCATCGTCTGCCGCACCGCGCGCCAGACCCGTCCGCTGGATCGCGGCACCAGTCGCGAGTTCTGGAGCAGGAAGGCGACGAGACCCGTCCGGCCCGCTACCGGATCGAGCGCGGCGAGCGCCTGCCACGCATCGACAGCGCCGATCCAGCGCCAATCGTCGAACCGGCGCTCGCTCACCTCCCGTAGCCGAAGGATTGCCTGCTCGTGGTCGCCATCCGGATCGTGGGTGGCCAGGTCGGACGCGAGGGAGATCAGCGCGTCATCATGGCGAGCCGCCACTGCCGCTGCCTCGTGCAGTCGCCATCCCTCCACGGCATCCGGGTCCAGCGCGAGGATGCGGTCGGCCTGACGGCGGACGTCCCGCCACATGCGCGCGTCGTCCGGGCGTCGCCGCACCGCATCCAGCAGCGTGCCGGCGAGCGCGCGCTGAATGCCGAGCGCCTCCGGCTGGCGGTTGGCGGCGCGGGCCAGCACCGCCGTCGCGTCGTCGAGCAGCCCGAGGTTCCGATAGGCAACACCGAGGCCGTGCAGCGCGACGACGTCATCCGGGTCGCGGGCAAGATCGTCGCGGAACCGCGCGACATGGTCTCGCAGGAGCCCCTCGTCGACCGATTCTTGCCCACGGTGATCGGGAAAGATCATCAGCCAGCTGCCGCAGTAGGCGCAGCGTGGTGTGCCCGGTTCCCGCGGCGCTCCGCAGACGGGGCAGCTGATGCTGGATCGCGAGGTCATGCCGTCCCGGCGCCGGCCAGCGCCAGGATCGGCGCCTCCTGCCCAGCGAGGCGGCAGAGGTACTCCCAGATCCGCACCATGCCGAGCGTGTCCTGCCGGCAATAGGCGCGCAGGTGCTCGAACGCCTCCTCGGGGTCGATGCCGTCCGGCGGGGCCGCATCGACCACACACTGCTTCCAGCGCAGCGTCGCCATCGAGCCGTGCCCGATCTCAAGCGCCTCGTACGCCATCTCGGGCGCGACCACTGGCAGGACCTTCTTCATGGAGGCGCTACCGCCGAAGTCCGGGTGGACCCACATTCCCTTGCTCACGGCATCCATGAGATCGACGATGCGGTCGTTGAGCCCGAGCAGAAAATCGGCCAGCTCGGGCACCGCCCCGGCAAGCTCCTCGTTGCGCTTGCCCTCGAACCCCTTCCACCAGACGAGCACGGACCCCTCATCGCCGATGTGCTCGCGCAGCGACTCGGCGAGTGGCCGCACCGGGGGCTGGCCGGGCTGCGTCCACAGAAACTCCCGATGCTCGAGCGTGCCGTCCTCGTGGAGCACGTGCACCGAATATTGGAATGGCACCTGCTGGAACGGCCATGTGCCGGAATAGAGCGGCACCGGCGTCTGGAATGTCTCGTAGTCGAGGAAGTGGTAGGGGTACCGCATGCTACCGAGGAGCTCGCGCAGCTGCTTCGTGTTGACGCGCTCCTCGCCGGTACGGACGACCTCGAGCTGCCAGCGCTGGCGCGGGTTGAGCTTCAGGTCGCTGGGCCAGTCGGTCAGGTACAGCACGCCACGCTCCAGCACCTCGCTGAGCCGCTTCTGGTTGATGGAGGTCAGGTCGAACACCGTGTTGCCGGTGGGGAACTCCGGGTGAAACAGGTGGAACATCGGGCAGCGGCGGCCCCGCGTCTTCGTGTCGCAGTCACATGGCGGGCAGGCGTCAGCCAGCATCGTCAGCAGCGCGCCCTCGATGCCCGCAACGATCTCGTCGCAGCGTGCATCGCCCCAGGCCATGACCCCGGTGTCGTACCGGAAGAGGTGCTCGATCGAGAGCCGGCCGTTGCGGCGGTAGCGCTTGTCGAGGTACATCACCTCGGCGCTGCGGACCGCGTACCCCGCCTCGGTGAAGGCGAGGCGCTCGAACGTCGTCTCCAGCTTGTTCTCGTAGTCGGACGAGGTTGACGCCTTGATCTGAAGGAGTCGCCACCCCTGCCCTGACGGGTGGCGGGTGAGGATATCGGCCCGGGCGTGGACGCCGGATCGCGTCACCACGGACGCCTGGAATATCGTGCCGGCGCCGCCAGCAATCGCCTGCTCGGTGGCGCGGGTGGCTTCGGCCGGGTCCTCGACATCGATCAGCACGCCACCGGGATACAGCTGCCGGGCGAGGCGCTCGACCTCGATGTCGTCCTCCTCGCGACGGCGCACATCCTCAGGGTCGGGCGGGATGGCGTCAGGTTGGTACTTCGCGCTCCAGGCATAGGCGGGGCAGGTTCGATAGTTGAGAAAATCCGCCTTCGTCAGCCAGGTCGCCGCGTCCTGCATCCGTCTATCCACACCTCACCGATCCCTGCCGGAACCGTACGTACTATCTTGTCACCGCGCTTCGATTATATCAGGGAAGCGACACGAGCGCGCCACCACGGTCCATGTCGACGATAACTATACCGTCTTGCGCGTGTGGGATGTCGTGCCTGCTGCCCGGCGCATGTGATGCCACTGCCCACGGCGGTCGCGATGATGGCGTACCCTGATGCCAGAGCGGCACCCGCACCCACGAGAGGAGTCATCCCCATGTCACTCGTCACGCTGAACCCCGCCACCGGTGAGACGCTCGAGACCTACGAGGAAATGTCATCCACGGAGGTCGAGCAGGTCATCGGGCAGGCGCACGATGCATACCTCGGCTGGCGCCAGACCGGCTTCGAGGAGCGAAGCGAGCGGCTGCGATCGCTCGCCGCCCTGCTTCGCGAGGACCGCGACCGGCTGGCGACGATCATCACGCTGGAAATGGGCAAGCCCATCACCCAGGCCCGCGCCGAGGTCGAGAAGTGCGCCGTCGGCTGCGACTACTACGCAGAGCACGCCGAAGCCTTCCTCGCTTCCGATATCGTTGAGACCGACGCCCGGCGCAGCCTCGTCGCCTATCGGCCGCTGGGCGTCGTCCTCGCCATCATGCCCTGGAACTTCCCCTTTTGGCAGGTGATCCGCTTCGCCGCGCCTGCGCTCATGGCGGGCAACGCCGCGCTGCTCAAGCACGCCACCAGCGTCACGGGCTGCTCACTGGCGATCGAGGACCTCTTCCGCCGCGCGGGCTACCCAGAGGGGCTGTTCCGCTCCTTGCTGATCGGCTCGGACAAGGTCGAGGGCGTGCTGGACGACTCCCGCATCGCCGCCGCCACGCTCACCGGCAGCACCGCCGCAGGCAAGGCGGTCGCGGGCAACGCCGGCGCGCGCGTCAAGAAGACGGTGCTCGAGCTCGGCGGCTCCGACCCGTACGTGGTGCTGGAGGACGCCGATCTCGACGCCACCATCACCGCCTGCACCACGGGGCGCCTGCAGAACAGCGGTCAGAGCTGCATCGCCGCCAAGCGGTTCATCGTGGTCGATGCGGTCCGCGAGGCGTTCACCGAGAAGATGGCGCGCTCGTTCGAGGCGTACGAGATGGGTGACCCGATGGAGGACGCCACGATCCTCGGACCGCTGGCGCGCGAGGACCTGCGCGACGATGTCCATCAGCAGGTTCGCAGGAGCGTCGAGATGGGCGCGACGCTGCTCGTCGGCGGCAGGGTGCCGGAGAAACCCGGCGCGTGGTACCCGGCCACGATTCTCGCGGACGTGCGCGAGGGCATGCCCGCCCATGACGAGGAGGTCTTCGGACCGGTCGCCGCGATCATCGCCGCGAAGGACGAGGACGACGCGATCCGCATCGCCAACGACACCAGCTACGGGCTTGGCGCGGCGGTGTTCACGCAGGACCTCGAGCGCGGCGAGCGAATCGCGACGGAGCGCCTGGAGGCGGGCAGCTGCTTCGTCAACACGTTCGTGAAGTCGGACCCGCGCCTGCCCTTCGGCGGCATCAAGGAGTCCGGCTACGGCCGCGAGCTCTCGGTGCACGGCATCCGCGAGTTCGTCAACGTCAAGACCGTCTACATCGCGTAGACAGACCGCCGGACAATTCACCTCGGGAACCAACGCCCGGTCGGGTTGACCTGACCGGGCGTTTGGCATGCCTGCATGCCGTGTCATGAGCCCACGGCGCCGTTGACGGTGCCTTGACGGTCGTTCCCTAGAGTGACGTGCGTGGAACCCGATCACGGTCTTGCCATTTCACCCAGGAGCTCCGTCATGATCAGCAGCTACGTCTACCGCATCATCGTCATGCGCCAGCAGGCCACCCAGCTCGTGCGGACCCCGCCACGACGCACCGTGAAGCCCTCCACCACCTGACGTTCCGACGAGGCATACGTTCTCATTCCAGCCCGGTGCCAACGAGCGCCGGGCTGAGGAGATGCCATGAACCGATCACCCGCCATTCCCCTTTCTCAACCTGTATCCAGGGCAGGGACGCGCGCGCTCCCCGTGCGCCTGCCGCTCGCACTGGCGCTGGCGTCGTTTCTCAGCTCCCTCGCCTTCATGGCCCCGCCTCCCCTCTTCCCGGCGATGTCCCGGGACCTCGGCGTGGGGATTCCGATGCTCGGGCAGCTGATGACCGCGATGCTGCTCGTCGGCGCGGTGATCTCACTGGTCACCGGCCCGATGGCGGACCGCCACGGACTCCGGCGGCTGCTCGTCATCGGCGCCGCGGCGGCGGCCCTCGGCCTGGTCGGGTTTGGCGCGGCGCCGACCTACCTGCTGCTGATGCTGCCGGCGGCGCTCGGCGGTCTCGCCAACGCGACCCTGCCCGGGCTCTCGCTGGCGGTGGCACGCCTCACCCTCGACGGCGAGGCGCGCCAGCGGGCGATCGGATGGGCAACGGCCGGCGGCGCTGGCTCCGCCGTGATCGGTGTGCCCCTTGTCTCACTCGTCAACGAGGCGGCGGGATGGCGCGCGGCCTTCCTCGCGGCGGGCGTGGCGGCGACCGCGATGGCGGCGTTCGTGGCCTCCGCCATCCCCCGCGACATGCCGAACCCGGAAGAATGCGCGGGCCCGCGCACGTTGCTCGGCGCCTACGCGCCGCTCCTGCGACACCACAAGACGATGCGGCTGTATGGCGTCACCATCCTTCGGTCGGTCGCGTGGTTCGGGCTCCTCGGCTACTTCGGTGCGTTCCTCAGCGAGCGCATCGGGCTCGACGCCGCCGGCATCGGGCTGGTGTACATGCTCGGTGGCACGGCCTACGTCGGTGGCAGCCTCGGCGCCGGTGTGGTACTGGCGCTGGTGCCGCCGGCTCTTGCCATCCGCGCGTCCAATCTCGCGATCGCGCTGGCGATCGGGCTCATGTTCAGCCTCCCAATCGGGGCCGCCCACGCCGCCGCGCTGCTGATGCTCGCCGGGTTTGCCGGTGCGCTCAGCTGGGTCGCCACGGTGACGCTGCTCGGCACCTGCTCTCCGGCGGGTACAGGCACGACGATGGCCCTGAACGGCGCGCTGACGAACTTCGGCGCGGCCGGCGGCGGCGCGCTCGGAGGCGTGCTGCTGGCCACCGGTGGGTACACCTCGCTCGGAATCTGGTTGCCGCTCTTCGCGATCGGCTCGACGCTGATCCTCGGTCGCTGGCAGACATCCGGTGCAACGGTCCCTTTCCCGGCATGAGCACCCAAAGGTAACGTGCCCGTTGCCACGGCTTGCTACCATCTTGCTGACGTATCGCCAAACGATAAGCCAACCATGGAGGTATGCAGGCATGAGCAACAAGCCACAACCGGATTGGGATCCACAAGACACAGCGGTGGTCAATGACCAGGCACACGCGTATGACGAGTTGCGCGAGCGATGTCCCGTCGCCCACAGCGACGCGATGGGGTGGTCCGTCTTTCGGCACGCCGATGTACAGAGCATCGCGAGGGACACTGAGAGCTTCAGCAACGCATCGCGGCACCACGCAATCCCGAATGCACTGGACGGCCCCGAGCACAGCCGCAACCGACGCGCGCTCGAAGCGTTCTTCACGGACGAGCACCTTGCCCGGGCGGCTGCCTGCTGTCGAGAGGCAGCTGGCGACGCGACGGCAACCCTGCTGGAGCCATCACCGGCGGACGCCGTCGCAGGTTTCGCGGAACCCGTGGCAATCCACACGATGATCGCATTCCTCGGCTGGCGCCCGGAAACATTTGAGCCGATCCGACACTGGCTGCACGCCAACGCGGAGGCGACGTCCGAGCACGACCGCCACCGCATGCGGGAGCTCGCTGACAACATCGCCGGCATGGTACGCGACGAGATTGCACGGCACCGCGACGGGGAGTTCGACGACGTCACCTCCGGCCTGATGCATCTCGAGGTAGACGGGCGCGCGTTCACCGAGACAGACATTCTCGACACGCTGCGAACATGGATCGCGGGACATGGCACCGTCGCGGCCGGGATCGGTAACCTCGTCCACAGGCTTGCCAGCGATCAGGACCTCCAGCGGCAGCTGCGCGAGCAGCCCGAAGTAATCCCCGCGGCAGTTGACGAGATCCTCCGCATCGACGGACCGCTCGTGGCAAACCGTCGGTCCACGACACGCGATGTCACCATCCTCGGCCGAGAAATCCCGCGAGGTGAGCGCGTCTCGCTGATGTGGATCGCCGCCAACCGTGACGGCCGGGCGTTCCCGGAGCCGGAGGCGGTCCGGCTTGACCGTGATGGGGAGAACCTCCTGTTCGGCACCGGCATCCACTACTGTCTCGGCGCGCCTCTGGCCCGGCTCGAGATGCGCATCGCCCTCGAGGAGCTGCTGGCACGAACATCGTCGGTGGAGCTCGACACGTCGCGCGCGACGGTGCGGCAAACATGGCCGGGGAACGGCTTCAACGTGTTGCCGGTTCGTGTTGCCTGACACGCCAGCGCACATGCCTTGCCGGGAGCGTGTGGATCATGTACGATGCAACGCTCGTTCGCAGTTCACCACGCCCGGGAGGCATGCCACCATGACCGCGCCGTTCGACCCACACAGCCCGGACGCCGACCCTTCGAAGCCCGTCAACACGAAGACCGCGATCAACGGGCAGGTCACCCTCGTCGACTACGACCCGGCATGGCCGGCGATGTTCCAGCGTCAGGCCCACCGTATTCGAGCGACGCTGGGCGACCGTGCGTTGCAGGTGGAGCACATTGGATCGACGTCAGTACCCGGTCTGATCGCCAAGCCATGCATCGACATGGTGCTCATCGTCGCCGATGCCGGGGATGACGCCGCCTACGTTCCCGACCTCCAGCAGGCGGGATACGTGCTGCGCATCAGCGAAATCTTCCATGACGAGCCGCACCGCATCTTCAAGGCGACGGACATGAACGTTAATCTGCACGTGCATTCGCAAGGGTCGTCCGAGGCGGAACGAGAGCTCGCCTTCCGCGACTGGCTGCGGGAGCATCCGGAGGACCGCGATCGCTACGCCGAGGCGAAGCGCCAGCTGGCCGGTCGCGAGTGGCGCTACATGCAGGACTACGCCAACGCCAAGGACAACGTCGTGGCGGAGATTCAGGAGCGCATCCAGGGCGCACAGGCAGAGGCATGAGCGATTCGCCGGAGCCGATCGGCCGCATCGTGCGGCTGCAGGTGCAGACGGCGCACCTCAAGCGCGGCGAGCCGCCACACCGCTGGTACGACCCGACACCGGTCACCGAGGTCGCCGCACTCCGGCTCGACCCAGGCGGCGTGACCGGCGTCGGGGCAGATAGCTTCCTGCACCACGACGTCCACCACCGCGACCACCCGCTCTCGCGCAACCGGGGCGACAACGGCGTTTCTGTCGGCTTCACCAGCCACTACCGGCTGATGCGGGAGCGGTTCGGCGATCATCTCTGCGATGGCATCGCGGGCGAGAACATTCTCGTCGAGAGCGAGGATGTCTACACCGAAAACGATCTCGGAGGCTCGCTGCTGATCGAGACGACGGGTGGCCTCGTTCGCCTTGACCAGGTCATCGTCGCGCCGCCATGCGTCGAGTTCACGCGGTACTGCCTGCAGTGGCCGCACAACCAGCGACCGGACCGCAGGGTGACGGAGGCGCTGCAGTTCATCGACAATGGCGTGCGTGGGTTCTACGCGAGCTTCTCGCCGCGCAGCGTGCGCGAGGTGCGTGCCGGCGATCGGGTGTTTCGGGTCGTTCGCCCATCGTCACCGCTGTAGCGCCGGTTGTACCAGGACATCATCGGCGTCACCGTGATCCCGTGGATGACCACCGAGGTCGCGATCACCGTCAGCGTCAGTCCGATCAGGTCGCGCGCCATGTCCTCCTCGAGCCCGTGCACCACCGCGTACATCAGGTAGTACATCGAGCCGATGCCGCGAACCCCGAACCAGCTGATAAACGCGCGCTGGACCCGCGTGGTGTCGGTGCCGATGAGCCCGACGCCGGCGGCGACCGGGCGGATCACGAAGAAGAGCAGCGGCACGAACCAGAGCGCGACCATCGGCAGGTAGCGCGTTGAGATCATGGTGCCGATGAGGAGCATCACCGCGACCTCACCGAGCCGCTCCAGCTGCTCGTTGAACTGCAGCACCGACCGCGCCATGTGCGCCGGCGCGATCATCGGGTCCTTCGACGCCTGCTCCTCCAGGTCGTCATCGGCAACGTCCTGCAGCAGCTGCTCTGGTGACTCCTCCGGGCCGACGGCGTGCTCCTCGATCTTGCGCATCGCGAGACCGGCCGCGAATACCGCGAGAAACCCGTAGGTGTGCGCCAGCAGCGCCACACCGTACGACAGCGCGATCAGGCCGATCGCGAGGAAGTCCTCGCCACCGACCGCCTCCGGGTAGCGGCGGCGGATGTAGAGCACCAGCGTGCCCACGGCCAGCCCGAGCCCGTACCCGATCGCGAGTCCTCCGGGGATCGCCCAAGCGACATCAATGGTCCACCAGCGCGCCCAGCCGTCGCCGAGGTCGTGCAGCCCCTTGAGCCCGAGACCGAGCATCACGAACGGGAAAGCGGTACCGTCGTTGAGGCCCGCCTCGCCGGTGAGACCGAAGCGCAGGCGATCGTGATCGTTGGGGTCGGTCACCTGCACGTCCGACGCCAGCACGGGGTCGGTTGGGGAGAGCACGGCGCCGAAGATCACCGCCGCGCCGAGCGACAGACCGAGCCACATGTAACCGGCCGCCGCGATCATCGCGACCGTGACCGTCATCGAGACGAACGCCAGCGAGAGCGGCAGCCGCCAGAGCCTGTCCTTCAGTGGCACGCGCAGCTTCAACCCCGCCGTGAACAGGGAGACGATAACGGCTATTTCGGTGGCCCGCTCCAGCAACTCGGCATCGTGGAATGGATCGAGGTTAAGCAGCTCGAAGCCGGCTTCGCCGAACACGATCCCGACCGCGAGATACATCAGCGGGGTCGAGAACGGCAGCGGCTTGAGCAGGGATCGTCCGACGGCCATCGCGACCAGCAGGCAGCCGATGATGACGAACCAGAGAGTAAAGACCATGTATGCGTGCACCCGGTACGTGAATCGGGCACACGATATCGCCACGCGCTGGCGTTCGGGATGCCCATCGCCTCAACGCAAGCGTCGGGCCACGGCACCATGCGCTACCGCATGAGCTCCGGGTGTGCCGCCATGTAGCGGCGAATCGCCTCGGGGTAGAGCTCGCACTCGACGGCGAACACGCGGTCCGCCAGCGCCCGCACCGTGTCACCCGGAAGGACGGCAACCTCGCGCTGCAGCACGGGCGGCCCGGCGTCATAGTCGTCTGTCACCACATGCACCGTCGCGCCGGAGACGGTGTCGCCGTGCTCCAGCACCGCCGCGTGGACGCGATCCCCGTAGAGCCCGCGGCCGGCGGCGTACGCCTGCGCCTGCGGCAGCAGCGCCGGGTGAATGTTCAGCATGCGGCCCGACCATGCGGGATCGACGACGATCTGGCGCAGGTACCCCGCGAGGATGAGCAGGTCGGCGTCGTACGGCGTCACCGCGTCGTAGATGGCGCGGCTGTGGGCGGCAAGCTCCGGCTGTGTCTTGCGGGTGACCACGTGCACCGGGAGGCCGGCCTCCCGGGCGACCTCGATGCCGCGGACGTTCGATCGAGAGCTCACCACGCAGACGATCTCCGCGTTGAGCTCGCCCCGCGCGATCTCGGTCAGGAGATTCTCCAGCGTCCGCCCGGATCCGGAGAGCAGCACCCCCAGCCGCCATGGTCGCCGCTCGACCGCCCCGTCGTTTCGCTGTACCTGCGTCATCACTCGTCCTGTCGTCCGGCACGCTCGTGGCCCAACGGCCCCCACACTAGCCGCTACACTACAGGATGACGAACGTGTCAGCCCACCCGGAAAGGTTTCCCGCATGCCCCGCGACGATTCAGACGCCAGACGCCCACGCCGCCCGGATGGCCGCCGCGGACCCAACGCTCGCCCCGGACGCCGCGCGCCGTCGCGCGGTCGCGGCATGGTCGCCCCGCCCGATGTCGAGCCGATCGAGGTCACGATCGAGCGCATCGTCGGGGATGGCAAGGGCATCGGCTTCCACGACGGCCAGACCGTGTTCGTGCCCGAGACGGCACCCGGCGACCGCGTGCGGGCGAAGGTCCGCAGCCACCGCGGCAAGGTGATCCAGGGCGAGCTGATGGAGGTGCTGGAACCCTCGCCGCAGCGCGTGGAGCCGCCATGCCCCTACTTCTTCGCCTGCGGCGGCTGTGACTTCCAGCAGCTGTCCTACGAGGACCAGCTGGAGACCAAGGTCGCCATGATCCAGGACAGTCTGCGGCGAATCGGCAAGCTGGACCCGGTGCCCGACGTGCCGATCACGCCATCGCCGGAGCCGCTGGGCTACCGTTCCCGCGCCGAGTGGCAGATCGACCAGCGCAAGCGGAAGATCGGCTACTTCGCCAGCGGCTCGCACGACGTGGTCGATGTCGATGCCTGCCCGATCCTGACACCCAACCTGCAGGGACTCCTGACCACACTGCGCGAGGACTTCGCCGCGGGCATGGTGAGCCGCGAGGCGTTCGAGTATCGCGGCGTCGAGGGCGACGTCGGGCTCACGCTGGAGCCGACCGGCGCGACGAGATCCCAGCTGGTGATGCGCACCGTCGGCGGCAACCTCTACCGCTACAACGCGGAGACGTTCTTCCAGTCGAACATCCCCGTCACCGAGCGGATTATGGAGCGGGTGCTGGAGATCGCCGACGTCGCCGCCGACGAGCCTGGCATCGGCATTGACCTCTATTGCGGCGTGGGGCTGTTCACCCTGCCGATGGCGGAGCGGTTCCGGCGGGTGATCGGCGTGGAAAGCGACAAGACGACGACGGACTTCGCATCCGAGAACACCGGCGCCGACCAGGAAGGCACCAACGTGCGCATCGTCACCGCGCCGGTGGAACAGTGGATCGCCGAGGACCGCTCGCCGCTCGGGCGCGTCTCGCTGATCGTGTTCGACCCGCCCCGCGCGGGCGCCGGCACGAAGGTCGTGGAGGGGATGCTGCGCATGAAGCCGGCGCACATCGCCGCGGTCTCCTGCGACCCAGCGACCTTCGCGCGGGACGTTCGCGGCCTCATCGAAGGTGGCTACGAGCTCGTCTCGGTCGATGCGTTCGACATGTTCCCGCAGACCCACCACGTCGAGCTGGTCGGCCACCTGCAGCGAGGCGAGGAGGCGTGACGATCCGGTTCGCGCCGTTTTCGGAAGCCCATGTGCCGGACGCGGCCGCGCTGGCGCACCAGGCGTATCGAAACGAGCTGCGTCATGTGCCAGCGCTTGCCGCCGACGGCGTGCCCGACCTGCTGCGCGACGCGATCGCCGGGCTGGTACGGGACGGAACCGGCGTCGCGGCGCTGGACGGCGACCATCTGGTCGGATACCTGGCCTTCTTCGGACCGTACCCGAAGTTCTTTGGCAACGGCACCGGCTGCTTCTCCCCCCTTCATGGCAGCGCCGTCACCGGCGGCGACCGGGCGCGCCTCACGTCGCTGCTGTTCCAGCACGCCGCCGAGCGCATGGTTGATCGCAGTGTCGATACCTTCGCGATCACCAGCTGGCACCACGACGACGAGGTCAGGGATGCGCTCGCCAGCAACGGCTTCGGTATCCGCAACGCCGACGCGATCCGGATGGTCGACCCGCCGCTGGAAACGACGCCACCACCGGGGATCGTATATCAGGACGTTCCCTGGGAAGACGCCGGCTCTCTCCTGTCGCTGACCAACGGGCTCATACGGCACCTGCGACAGAGCCCCACCTTCCTCGCGTCGCAGGAGTACACGGTGGAGTCGTACGCCGAGCGCCTCGAGGAACGCAGGACGCGACACGTCGTGGCGTTCGATGGAGAGACGCCCATCGGGTACGTCGAGCTCTGCGACGACGGCGAGAATATCCTCACGACCGCGCCGGACATGTGCAACATCTGCGGCGCGTTCCTGGAAGCGGCGTACCGGGGCCGGGGCATCTACGATGGACTGCTCGCGTTCGTGCTGGAAACGCTTCGCACCGAGGGCATCCGGCGGGTCGGAGTCGACTTCGAAACCATGAACCCGACGGCGCTCCATTTCTGGACGCGGTATTTCGACCGATACACGACATCGCTCGCGAGACGCATCGATGCCCGCTGAGCCCCAGCCCGTCACCCTCCGCCTCACCCTGCCGCTGCCACCGGGCGTGAACAACCAGTACGTCACCGCCGGCAAGCGGCGCGTGCTGAGCAAGCCCGCGAAGGCGTTCAAGGACGAGGTGACGAAGCTGCTGCTGAACCACCGGGAGCGGAACCGCATCACCGCGGCGCAGGAGCGCGAGCTCAAGACGTCGTACATCGGCGTGTACATGACGTTCTTCTTTGAGACACCGCTCAAGCGTGACCTCGACGGCGGGCTCAAGATCGCGCTGGACGCGATCGCGGCGGGGCTCGAGTTCGACGATCGCAAGGTCGTCGACATCCACCTCACCAAGCGGATCGACCCGCTGCGCCCGCGGCTCGAGGTCGAGCTGGAGACGATCGCCGACTGGCAGTTCGACGAGACCTACGTTTACCTCGGCGACGACACCTGACACCCGGCGGGCTTTTATACTGTCAGGATCATCGCGTTGCGTTGTCCTGGAGGGGGTGCCGCCATGAACCGCACGCCGGTCGAATCGGAGATGCTGGTTTCCGTCGGGTATGACCCGGTCGACGAGGTCCTTGAGCTGGAGTTCCACACCAGCGGCATCTACCAGTACAGCGAAGTGGCCGAGGAGATCTACCGGGAGCTCATGGCCGCCGAGTCCAAGGGCCGGTACTTCATCGAGTACATCCAGGACCAGTATCCCTACCTGCGCGTGGCTCGCGGCAGGCATCGGTAGCGCGCGACCGACTCGGTGTATGGTTAGTCGTTGAACCTGACCGCCTCATGTACCTGCCGGATCGCCGCCCATGTCATCCCTCACCACCTCGCCCAGCTCGACCTCGCTCCGGTTCTTGCCGGCGCTGGCCTGGATGGGCCTGATCTTCTACCTCTCCAACCAGTCGACGCTGCCGGAGGTACCGACGCTCTCCGGGCAGGCGACGTCGATTCTGGGCCATTTCAGCGTCTATGGCGTGCTGGCGATGCTGCTGTGGTGGGCGATGGGGCCGCTCGACCTCGCGCCGCGGCAACGCATCCTGCTCGCCTTTGCCGGCGCCGTGCTCTACGGCGTCACCGACGAGTTTCACCAGAGCTTCATCCCCAATCGCACACCCGACGTGCGAGATATCCTCGTCGACGCCATCGGCGCCACCGTCGGGCTGACCATCGTCACATGGCTCGACCGATCCGGATTGCTGCCGGAGCAGCTGGCCACCGATGGGCGCGCAGACTAGCCTCCCGACGCGGGATGCGGCCGCATTCGCCCGCCTCGCCAACACGATTCGACCGGGATCCACGCTGGAGCGACTGACGCCACTGCACGGCGGCGTCTCCGCGCTGATCACCGCGATGGATATCGTCCATGCCGACGGCACCCGCGAGCGCCTGGTGGTGCGCCAGCACGGCGAGCGTGACCGGGCGCGCAACGAGGACATCGCCATCAGCGAATACAGACTGCTGGAGGCACTCCGGGACGCAGGGTATCCGGCGCCCGCGCCGGTGTTCGTCGATCCGGACCGTGCGTTCTTCCCGGTACCCGTCGTGGTGGTCGGCTACATCGACGGGGACACCGACCTCGCGCTCTCCCGGGTCCCGGATGGCGTCGCGCAGATGGCCGACGCGCTCGCACGCCTCCACGCCATCGACCTCTCGGAACATCTGCTGGACGAGCTGCCGACCGCCCGCGACACGCTGCACCGCCGCCTGTTCGACGTACCGGAGAGCCAGGAGATGCCGCCTGACGAGCGCCGGGTCCGCGAGGCACTCGTTGCGGCGTGGCCAGCGATCCCCGTGCGCGCGCCCGTGCTGCTGCACGGCGACTTCTGGCCGGGCAACCTGCTGTGGCGCGACGACACGCTCGTCGGCGTGATCGACTGGGAGGACGCGACGCTGGGCGATCCGCTCTTCGATCTCGCGGCGGCGCGGCTGGAGCTGTACTGGGCGCGGGACGGAGGCGCAGTCCGGGAGCTGACGGAGCGATACCTCGCGCGGGCAGGCGTCGAGAACCCGGTCGATCTCCCGTTCTGGGACCTCACCGCCGCGCTCGACCCGATCCTGAAACTCCACACTTGGGGACACCCGCCAGTGACCGAGGCGATGATGCGCCGCGAGCTCGTCGGGTTCATCGACGATGCGCTGGCTCGCCTCGGCCCTGCCCTCACAAGGCTCTCCTGAGGCGCCGCGAACTGTCGGGTAGACTTGAAAGTATCGATGCCGGATGCACCGCCGGCCCCCATCCCCACCTCCACGGAGAAGACGCGCGTGACCGAGACCGCCACCGACCCGACCGAAGGCAAGACCGTCGCCGACCATTCCATCGACGAGACCGCGCATCTGCTCGAGGCCGCCGAGGCGGCCGGCACCGCCATCGACACGGTGGTCGTGCTCGACTTTGGCTCGCAGTACAGCCAGCTCATCACCCGGCGCGTGCGCGAGGCCGGGGTGTACTGCGAGCTGATGCACCACGAGACCACCTGGGACGAGGTGTCCCATCTGGACCCGAAGGGCATCATCCTCAGCGGCGGTCCAGCGAGCGTCTATGCCGAGGGTGCGCCAGCGCTGCCGCAGTGGGTCCTCGACCGCGAGCTGCCGGTGCTCGGCATCTGCTACGGCATGCAGCTGCTGGCGCACGCGCTCGGCGGCAAGGTGGACCCCGCCGACCACCGCGAGTACGGCCCGGCGACGATCACCACGCAGGGCAGCCACCCGCTCTTCGCCGGCATGCCGGAGCAGCTCGACGTCTGGATGAGCCACGGCGACCACATCACGAAGATGCCGGAGGGGTTCGAGGTGCTGGCGACCACGCCGAACTCGCCGATCGCGGCGATGGGCACCGACCGCTACATCGGGCTCCAGTTCCACCCGGAGGTCCAGCACACGCCGCGCGGCAGCGAGCTGCTGCGCAACTTCCTCGTCGAGATGTGCGGCTGCGACACCTCGTGGTCGCCGGAGTCGTTCATCGAGGCATCGGTGCGGGAGATTCGCGAGCAGGTCGGCGACGGCAAGGTGCTGCTCGCGCTCAGTGGCGGCGTCGACTCCTCCGTGGCGGCGGCGCTGCTGCACAGGGCGATCGGCGATCAGCTCACCCCGGTCTTCGTCAACAACGGGCTGCTGCGGCTGAACGAGGCCGAGACGGTTCGCGATGTGTTCGAGCGCGCGTTCGGCATGCACCTCGTCTACGTCGACGCCACGGATCGCTTCCTCGACAAGCTGAAGGGCGTGACAGACCCCGAGGACAAGCGCAAGGCGATCGGCGAGACGTTCATCCGCGTGTTCGAGGCCGAGGCCGAGAAGGCGGGGCCGTTCCAGTTCCTCGCGCAGGGCACGCTCTATCCGGATGTGATCGAGAGCACGACCAAGGACACCAAGGCGGCGGTCAAGATCAAGACGCACCACAACGTCGGCGGGCTGCCGGAGGACATGCAGTTCGAGCTGATCGAGCCACTCAAGTTCCTGTTCAAGGACGAGGTCCGCAACGTCGGCCGCGCGCTCGGCCTGCCGGACGAGATCGTCGAGCGGCAGCCGTTCCCCGGCCCCGGCCTGGCGGTGCGCATCCCGGGCGAGATCACACAGCCGGACCTCGAGCTGCTGCGCCGCGCCGACGCCGTCGTGCGCGAGGAGATCGACCGCGCCGGTCTCCACACGCAGATCTGGCAGTACTTCGCGGTGCTGCTGCCGGTGCAGTCCACCGGCGTGATGGGCGACTACCGCACCTACGCGCGGGTGGCGGCGGTGCGCGCCGTCGCCAGCCAGGACGCGATGACGGCGGACTGGGCAAAGATCCCCTACGAGGTGCTCGGGCGGATCAGCAACCGCATCGTCAACGAGATCGACGGCATCAACCGCGTCGTCTACGACATCACCTCGAAGCCGCCCGCCACCATCGAGTGGGAATAGCCAAAGGAGCCCGCCCTGAATCCGTCCGACTTCGACGCTCTTTCCTTCGACTGCTACGGGACGCTGATTGACTGGGAGGACGGCCTCCGCCGTGGGCTGGCGAAGGTCGCCGCGCTGTCGCCGAATGCGCCGAACGTCGACGCGCTGCTCGAGACCTACGGTGAGGCCGAGGCAGCGACCGAGCGGAAAAATCCGGCGACGCGCTATCCGGAGATCATCGCCCGGAGCATCATCGCCACTGGCGCGGCACACGGCATCGAGGTGCCCGACGAGCTCGCAGAGGAGATCGGCGGCTCCGTGCCGGAGTGGCCCGCCTTCCCGGACTCGGTCGAGGCGCTGCGGCGGCTGAAGCGGCGGTACAGGCTCATCATCCTCTCGAACGTCGATCGCAAGTCCCTCGCCGGGAGCACCCGCCGGTTGGGCATCGAGTTCGACGCGGTCCTGACCGCCGAGGACATCGGCTCGTACAAGCCCGACCCGCGCAACTTCGAGGCGCTGCTGGCGAAGATCGAGGAGATGGGCATCGCGCAGGATCGCCTGTTGCATGTCGCCCAGAGTCTCTTCCACGACCACGTCCCGGCGAAGGCGGCGGGCCTCGCGACCGCCTGGATCGACCGCCGAGCCGGCAAGCCGGGAGCTGGCGCGACACCCATCCCGGAAAACGCGCCGGAACCCGACTGGCGCTTCACGTCCCTCGCCGAATTCGCTGATGCCGTGGAAGGCGAGGCATGGTGCGCTCCAGCGACGCCAGCGTGAGCGATGCATTTCCCGAGAGCGCGGTGCTCGAGGTCGCCCACCTCGACGTGAGGCAGGGCGAGACGGGGGCGTTCGAGGCAGCGTTTGCCGAAGCGCAGGGCATCATCAGCAGCATGCCCGGGTATCGATGGCACCAGCTCCAGCGCTGCGCCGAGGACGCCAACCGGTACCTGCTGCTGGTGTCCTGGGAACGGCTCGAGGACCACACCGAGGGGTTCCGGGGATCACCTGAATATCAGGCATGGAAGCGGCTGCTGCATCACTTCTACGATCCGTTCCCCACGGTAGAGCACTATCGCTCGCTGTAGCGCTGGTCGCATCTGCATTCACGCTATGGTGAGGTAGCAGATGCCCTGTCGTGCCGGGCAACGTGTCGGTAGAATGCAGCCATGCGCAGGTCTTCAGAACCGGGCAGCGCCCGCGCCTACGTCAGCGAGTTCCGTAGCCGCGTGTCGATGCAGTCGAACCAGCTTCAGGACCCCTTCAGCGTCAACCCGATCCGACGCTCGCTCGCGGCTGTCGTCATCAGCGGGACGGTTATTGTGGTGCCGTTCTTCATCTCGGAGGAGGCCGGTGCGACGGTCATGCTCGCGGTGGGCTGGCTGGCGATGGCGATGCTCGTCTTCAGCATCCCGATCCTGCTGTGGAGCATGGCGGAGGAAGCGTTGCGGCTCGCCACGGCGCGGATGCACCCGCCCGTGAGTGAGCTCGATCTGCCCGAGCGGGTGATCCACATCCTGCAGCGCCATGGCGTGCGCACGATCCGGGCGGCGGAGCGGCTCGACCCGGCGGCGCTGCACCTCATGGCCAACATGGCGCCGCGCGACGCGGACGCCGTGGTTCGCGCGCTCAACCTCTGGCGCTACCGCCGCTGGCAGGAGGCGGGCTTCCCCGCCGGCGGTGCCGACTGATCACCGCGTGACCACCAGGCGCCTCCCGCGTCATTCCAGATCGATGTCACGCATGAGGCCGTGATCGCGCCGGAGATCGACATCGCCAGATGCAGCTCCGCCATGCAGGCGATCGAGCAAGGTCGATGGCGCATCCACAGCGTCCGGCTGAAGAATCTCGACGCGGTTGCCGAACGGATCATCGACGTAGAAGCGCTGGTAGCCGGGCAGCGGCTCGTCCTCGCGGGTAGCGTGGCCCGCAGCGTCACACCGCTGGCGCACCGCGGCGATGTCGCTCACCTGGAAGGCGACGTGCGCCTTGGTGGCTGGGGCGAACGCCGGGTCGACCCCAAGGTGCAGCTGCAGGTTGCCGGTCTCGAGCCAGAGCCCGCCGCGGGCACGCAGGTTCTCCGGCTTCTCGATCTCCGTCAACCCGAGCAGATTGGCATAGAAGCGGCGGGCAGCATCCTCGCCGCCCGCCGGTATCGCAATCTGGACATGGTGGATCGACGGCACAGCCATGCGTGCCCCTACCCCTCGTTGATGTAGTACGTCATGCTCTGCAGCGCGCTGACCGGGTCGATCTCGCGGACGGTGACCGTCTCGGGCACCTTGAGGATCACCGGCGCATAGTTGAGGATCGCCTGCACGCCGCCCGCCACCATCAGGTCGGCGGTCTCCTGCGCGTGGACCTTCGGCGTCGAGATGATACCGATCTGGACGCGCTCGTCGCGGATGAACGACGTGATCTCCTCGACCGGAAGGATCTCCAGCTCACCGACGATCTGGCCGATGTGCGCCGGGTTGCGATCGAAGAGCGCCGCGATGTTGAACGATGATGGCGAGAAGCCGCGGTAGTTGGCGATGGCGCGACCAAGGTTGCCGAGCCCGGCGAGCACGACCGGCCACTGGCGGTCGAGCTTGAGGATGCCGGAGATAGCACCGACGAGCATCTGGGTGTCGTACCCCTTGCCCTGCTTGCCGAACTTGCCGAAGTACGACAGGTCGCGACGGATCTGGGCGGCGGTGACGCCGATCATCTCCGCGAGCTGCTCGGATGAGGCGGAGGTGACATTGCGGTCGCAGAGGGTCTTGAGCGTGCGCACGTAGATCGGCAGGCGTCGAATGACGATATCGGGGATGTCACCGACCGGCACCGCCGGTCCGGCATCGTCCCATGTCCCGCGCCGTGTCGCTGCCGGGTGTGTCTCCAGCAACCCAGATCCCATCTATTTCGACCTTTCCACAATGATCCCGGCGCAGACGCGCCGATATGCTCGTGTACGTCCAGCACCGGCCGTGAGGTTGCCAGCCGCCGCAGCCCATGGAGGGGTGAAGTGCCTCGGAAGAGTACTTCGTGCGTATATTCACAAGTGTACAAAGTTCTGGCGTGTCCGTCCGCTGCAATTGGTGCGCATGGCCCATCAACGCCCATTCTACGCGACCGCTGCTGGCCCGGTTGCGGCACACCGAAGCCCGCCTTCGGGCAGGCGGGGACGTATGGATGCGCGTGCTGCTCGGGGTCGGGACAGGCTACTGGTCCCAGAAGACGCGGTGGAACTCGGCGGTGTCGTAGTAGCCGACGATGCTGACGATCTTGCCGGCGGCGACACGGACGATTGCGAGCTGCTCGGAGATGATCTCGCGGCCGTACCGAGCCGAGTACTCCCGGATCACGAATTGCACGACGGCGCGGTCCGGCGCCGCGATCACGTCGGTCACCTCCCAGTGGGCGTTGGGGTAGCTGGAGACGACCGTACCGAAGTAGGCAACGATCTCATCCGCTGGCCGGATCGGCGCGATGTGCGGCAGCCCACGGAAGGTAGCGTTCGCGGCGAGGGTGTGCCGGAGCCGCCGCGGATCCCGGGCGTCGAGCGCCTGGAAGAACTCGCGTCCCAGTGCCTCGACCGCCTCGGCTCCGGAGAGCCCGGACGCGGAAAACTGCTGTGACTCGGGATTGGAAGACATTGATGCGGTTCCCTCGGTCTCCGGTCCTGCCGACCGCCAGCGGCTAGCCGTTGATGTCGACCTGGTCCGGGACCAGCTTCAGCAGCTCGTTGAGCGGCGTCTTCTGGATCGCGGCCAGTCCGTCGCGAGCGCCAGTCTGGGTCAGCGTCTGGTCGAGGGCACGCAACACGCGGTAGTCGTGGGTCGCGACCGCCTCGGCCATCGAGCGGATCGTTCCCTCGATCCCGCCCCGGCTGCGGCCGCTGAGATCCCACGCATCGTCGGGGAGACCGCGCAGCAACGCGGTGATCGACTGGCGGGAGCGGCGAAACGAGGCCATCAGCACCACGACCGGGTCATTGCGGTCCCGTTCCTCGCGCTCGGGCGTGAGCCTCGGATCCTCAAGCGTGTCGAAGTCGGCGCCGGGCTTGTGGGCGGCGAGGTACATGCGCGGGTAGATGAACCGGTCGTACTCGCGCAGCTTCACCACAAGCTCGCGGGCCGTGGGCTCACCGCGATAGATGGCGCGGTCGAGCTTGTCGTCATCGTGGATGGGCGTGAGCCACCGGGAGAGATGGTTCACCGTGAACATCAGCCGGATGATCAGGGCGTTGTTCTCCAGGTTCCGGATCTTCTCGATCTCCTCGGCCGGAACCGGGTCCTCTACCCGAATGAAGCTCGTCGCAGTGTTCATCAACCTCGCCCTTCGTCAGCTCATCCGTGCCGGCAACGCCGCGCCGCCCGGCGTGGAACACTCAGGCCAGCGCGTCCCGCGCCTGCTCAATATGCCTTGCATCATGATCGCACATTCGATCGGCCAGCTGATGCAGGGCGAGGCGGCCGGCCCGCGGGTGGATCGCCTCGCGCCGCCACGCCTCGTCGTCCAGCGCCTCGAGCGTATGCACCACCTGGGAGCGGAGCTCGCCGAACTGGTTGAGCGCGTCGGGCACATGCTCGTTGGCGTAGTCGTGCTCGATCGCCCACAGCGTGTCGTCCACGGCGACCAGCTGAGGCGTCTCCTCGTTGAGAACCTGCCGGATCCAACCGAGGTAGACCGCTTCCCAGTCGCGCAGGTGCGGCAGGATCTCCACCACACCCCACTCGCCGTCGGAGGCCGGCTTGGCGAGCGCCTCCTCGCTCTGGCCGTCGATCAGCCGCGCGAACTCCTTGGGGGTCGAGGCGAGCGTTGCGAGAATCTGGCCGATGTCCCGCGCGGGCTCGCCAGCGAAACCATCGCTCGTCGCCGCGCTGTTCGGATGCTGGGACGGCTCGCTCGGTGGCGCGTCGTCCTGGCGATACGATGCCTCCTCGCCCTCGACGCGCATCTGCATCGCGCGCGAGACGTCCTGTGCGGCATCGTCGCTTCCACCCAGTAGTGTCATGCTCTCCCTTTTCCCACACCGCTCACGTGCCGCACCTGGCGCGTCGACGGACGCGGGCGGGCACGGTGCCGGGCACGCGTCTCAGGCGTCGATCGCGGAAGGTGACCCGTCTTCTGACATCCCGACGGGCAGCACGTATGTTTCGATGGTGACCGGGCGCATCACCCGGTCGTCGCCACGCTCGTCGAGGCGCCAGCCGCGCATGTCCGGCGGCAGGCTTGCCAGTGACACGATGAGCATCACCACGTCGGGGTAGTACGCCTCACCAATATCGGTCCGGGACGGTGTCGCGGGGCCCGTGATGTGCGAATGCACGATGGCGCCGAGCTCCCAGCCACGCTGGTTGATGGTGTCGAGCGCCCCAACCACATCCCGCGGGTGCATGGTGAACCGGCTCGGCGATGCCTCGATGTTCTCCCCGGGGAAGAACGCCACTGCCTCGACATCCGCCGCGCGCCGCTCGACGGCGAGCAGGCCAACCCCCTCGTTGGGAGCTTCCCGGATGAGATGAATCAGGATCTCGTCGCGCAGTCGGGGCGAAAGCCGCAGCGTTCGGATCACCACATCGGACACAGTCGCCTGCTCCTGCCTGGGCGCCATGCGCGCTGCCGGAAACGGGCTCCCCTGTCGCGTCCCGACCCGGCACACCAAACCCGCTACAATGCTCTCCATGCGCCCGGGGATTCCTCGAACCCCCGGTCACTGCGCCGCATTGTACCAACCCATGTCCACGCCGGTCACCTTTTGCACTACGCCCTCTACCGGCGCGCCCAGCCAAGGACCATTCATGACGACCCTCGCGACACCACGACGCCACCTGCTCCCGGCACTGATGCTGGTGGTGATGCTGGCGGCGGGGCTGGTCGTGCCGATCTCCGCGCAGACCCCGGCGGTTCCTGCCAGCGACCAGCTCGCCGCCGTCCTGCCGGCGTGGCGCGACGAGCTTGCTGGTGTGGTGGCGTCCGCATCGGCGGCGTATACGATCGACGCCGAGGTGGTGCTGCCGGTCTCCGGCGGCAGCCCGGAAATCGATGGCACAGTCGAGATGCGCTACACCAACACCACCGGCGAGGCGATCGATCAGCTCCCCTTTCGTCTCTACGCAAACGGCCCGGATCCCTACCATGACACCATCCAGGTTCGCGACGTCACCGTCGACGGCGCCGGTGTCGCCACCACGATGAGCGACGACCAGACGACCCTCTCGGTGCCATTGGCGGCCCCGCTCCCGCCAGGCAACAGCACCACGGTGGCGATGGCGTACACGCTGGCGGTGCCGATCGACGAGAACGCCCACTACGGCATCCTCAACATCAGCCCGGAATCCGGGACCTGGGCGCTGGCGCACTGGTACCCGATCCTCGCCGGCCGTGACCCGATACGCGGATGGGTGCTCGACCCGCCCAGCGAGTTCGGCGACCCCGTGTTCAGCACCACCGCCTCATACGCCCTCACGCTGCGCACGCCGGCATCGTGGCGCGTGGTCAGCAGCGGCGTCGTCACAGAGACCACCCAGCGGGGCGCCGTTTCCGAGCGGCAGATCGTCACCGGCCCGGCTCGAGACCTCACGCTGGTGCTCGACGATGATTTCGAGTCTGTTGATGCGGAGGTCGATGGCACCCGGATCACCTCGTGGTACGAGCCCGGCGACGAGCGCGTGGGCGAGGCGGTGCTCCAGTATGCGGAGCAGGCGCTCGCCTACTTCAACGACCTGATTGGCCCCTACCCGTACACGACGCTGGAGCTGGCGCCGGTCGATCTCTTCGGCGCGGCGGGCGTGGAGTTTCCTGAGCTCGTCTACATCGGCTCCAGTTACTACACGCCGGACCGCAATCTCGACGCGCCGAACGGGCTGGACTTCACCGTCGCCCACGAGGTGCTCCACCAGTGGCTCTACGGCGTGATCGGCAACAACCAGTACGACGACGCCTTCATCGACGAGGGGCTCACCAACTACATCTCGTCCGAGCTCTACTTCACCGCGATGTACGGCCCTGATGCGGGGCAGCGCATCCTGGACCGCTACATCGCGGGGTCGTTCGAGTCCAATGTGACCACGGGCAACGACCAGATCGTGGACACGCCGACGGACGACTTCCCGAGCAACCACGCGTACGTCTTCGCCGTGTACAGCAAGGCGCCGATGGGGTTCAAGGCGATCCACGCGGCCATCGGCGAGGACGCCTTCGCCGCCGCCATGCACGAGTACTACCGGGACCACCGCTTCTCGGTGGCGACGCCGGACGACCTCCTCGCGGCGTTCGAGGACGCCTCCGGGCAGGATCTCGACGCGCTCTGGGACCACTGGTTCGAGCAGAAGGCCAGCGAGGCCGATGTCTGAGCCGGCGGCGAGCACGGCGCGACCCGGTTGGCGCTGCAGGCTGAGCCAGTCGCTGGCGACGCAGGCGATCCTGATCGTCCTCGCGACCCGCGCCGCGCTCTTCCTCATCGCCTGGGTCGGGCTGCGCGCCTTCGACCGCCTGCCCTACTACCCGGCGCAGGTGCCAGACGCATTCCTCTCCGGATACCCATCGATCGATGGATGGTCGCGCTGGGACACGGCACACTACGTCGCCATCGGCATCTTCGGCTACGGCAACGAGGCGAGCCCGAGCCACAACGGCGGGCTCGGCTTCTTCCCGCTCTACCCAATGCTGATGAAGGCGCTGGCGTGGACCTTCCCCGGACCGATCACCGAGGGGCAGCTCGCCGTCGCCGCGATCGTCATCAGCAACGTCACCTTCCTCTTTGCCGCGCCGATGTTCGCCGACGTGGTCGCTCGCCGCACGAGCGCGAGCGTCGCCCGCACCGCCACCCTGCTCCTGTGCATCTCCCCGTTCAGCTACTTCTTCAGCGCTGGCTACAGCGAGTCGCTCTTCCTGCTGACCGTCGTCGCGAGCATCTGGTTCGCCGACCGCGACCAGTGGTGGGCGGCATCGATTGCCTCGGCGCTGGGCACGGCGACACGGCTGGTCGGGCTTGCGATCCCGCCGGCGCTCCTGCTCTACGCCTGGCACCGCAAGCGCCCCCTGCGCGACCTCGCCACCGTGACGGTGGTGTCGCCGCTCGGCGTGGTGGTCTGGTTCGTGATCACCTGGATCGTCTATGGCGACCTCTTCGCCTACTTCACCGCGCAGGAGAACTGGGGCGGCTGGAGCGACCACGTCTGGTTCTACATCCAGCTCTTCGTCACCGAGCCGGGTCGGGCCCTGAACGGCGACCCGCGCCACCTGGTGATCCTGCTCAACGTGGTGTTGTGGCTGATCTGGCTGGCGACGCTGCCATGGGTGTGGCGCCGGCTCGACCCCGGCGTCGCGCTGCTGACGACGCTGCTGGTGGTGATGCAGGGGGTGATGACATGGGTGTCGCTGGGCCGCTACCTGCTGCCCGCGATCGGCGCGTTCATCGCCTTCGCGTGGCTGCTGGAGCGACCGTCGTGGCGCACGTGGCCGCGCGACCTGGTCATCGTCACCTGCGCCGTGCTCGTCAGCTTCCTCACCGTGCTGTACAGCCACGGCTTCTGGGCGATCTGACCGGCCTCCTGACGACCGAACCATCTCGTCAACGATCGCGAGCACCCGACCATCCGGTAGGCCCGGGCCTCCGTGCCCGGGCGCGACATCCGCGCCGAGGTCATGCAGATGTCGCATCTCGCTGATCGCCACCAGGCGTAGTAAATCCGTGTTGGTCACATGTGGCTGTAGGGGCAGACCTGGTATCTGCCCAAGCCACGGACCGACACAAGGTCGGTCCCTACGGAAGGCACATGTTGCGCGTGCCGCTCCCTACCGGGCAGCGGCTATGGCCTCGGCGTAGCGTGCGATGGCGTCCGGCGTGAATGGATAGAGATTCGTGATGATGTGGTGCACACCGAGCTCGCCGTAGCGGGCCAGCTGCCGCCCGAGCCCCTCGGCGTCTCCCGTCAGGTAGGCATCCGGTGAGGACATCCAGCCCGGCAGCTCGCCGAGATCGGGGTAGGCGACCGTGACGCCACCGGTGACGATCAGCGTCGCTGGGTCGCGCCCCTCCGCCTCGCACGCCGCGTGGAGGTTGCCGAGCTGTTCCCGGACGCGCTCTTCGGGACCGAGCCAGTCGATCGTCCATTGGTCGGCATACCGTGCGGTCAGCCGCATCATCCGCGGCCCGAACGCGCCGACGAGGATGGGCGGGCCATCCGGCCGGACGCCGCGCGGCAGAATCTCGCACTGCTCGGCATCGTGGTAGTGCCCGTGAAACGTCACCTCGCCGTCGCGCAGAAGCGGCCGGATGACCTGCAGCTGCTCCTCGAAGCGGCTCACGCGGTGGTCGAAGGGGAAGCCGAAGCCGTCGAACTCCGGCTCGTGCCAGCCGGCGCCGATGCCGAGGATCAGCCGGCCGTCGGTGATCGTGTCGAGCGTCGTCGCCATTTTGGCGAGGAGCGCAGGGTTGCGAAAGCCGGCACAGAGAACGGTCGTACCGAGCTCGACGCGCTCCGTGACCGCCGCCAGCGCCGAGAGTACCGTCCAGCACTCGTGGAAGCCGACGGTCGAGTGCCCTTCGAAGCGGTGGAAGAGGTGGTCGTAGACCCAGACGGAGTCGTAACCGGTCGTCTCTGCCTGCCGCGCCGCCGCCTCGATCTCGTCCCATGTCGGCGCATCGCCACGCTCGTCCTGCGCCAGCGGAATCACCAGCCCGATCTTCATGGATGCATCTTTCCTCGTTCGTAGGGGCGAACCCCGTGTCCGCCCGTTCTTCCGCAACACCACAGGGGTGGCATGCCACCCGATACATACGCGGCGCCTCTGGTGCCAGCGCTTCGCGCGGGGATGCCTCGACTCGTGTCCACGCGACGCGCCTCGCCTCGCCGGCTCAGCATGACGAAGTTTCTTGGCAAGCCAGGCTCATCGGCCGCGATCGTCCGACGAGCATGGCACATCACCCTCGGCACCCGGTAGGCTGGACACCATGACGACCGCGACCGACCCCACCACCCGACTCCAGCACGCCCTCACCACCGCCATCACCGAACGACCGGCCGACGTGCTGCTGCTCTCGGGCGGGCTCGACTCCTCGCTGCTCGCGGCATTGGCGAACGAGCTTCTATCCGAGCCGCCGGTGGCGATCACCGTCTCGCTGGATACCGCCCCGATCGAGTCATGCCCGGTGCATGGTCCGAACCTCGCCGTGCCGTGCAACAGCGACCATGCCGCAGCCAGAGATGTCGCCTCGTGGCTCGGATCGAGATGGCAGCCGATCCGCATCCCGCCCGAGGTCGCACTCGACGCCCTCCTCGACCTCTGCCTGCACCTGCGCTCGTTCGACCTCGGTAACCTCAACAACATCGCGCTCCACGTCGGCACCCTGCGAGCCACCCGCTTCGGCGCCGAGCGAGTCTGGACGGGCGACGACGCCGACTCACTCTTCGGCGGGTACCGGTTCCTGGCGAAACACGACGACTGGTCGGCGTACCTGGCGGGGCGCATCCCGACGATCCGCCCGCCGTACGTCGACATCGCACCGATCGGCGTGCGCCACGCCGGTCTTCCCCTACCTGCACCCATCGGTGCTGGAGGTGGCCCGGACACTGAGGCGAGACGACGTACTGGTGGAGATCCCTTCGAGCGAGCGCCCGTCGCCGCCGAGCTTCATGGATCAGTTCGACGACGACACGATGGCGCGTCCGGCGCGCGTCTGGGGCAAGGTGCCGCTCAGACGCGTCGCCGAGCGGCTGCTTCCCGAGGAGATCGCCTGGCGGCCCAAAACGGATCTCGAGTTCGGCTCGGGCATGTGCGCGCTCGAGCCGGTGCTGGCGGCGACGGTCACAGCGGATGATCGCGAGCGGCTGGATCGCAGCGGCATGCGGTTCTACAACGATGCGCACCGGGGCCTCTACCTGCGCTGGCTCGATGCCGGAGGGACGATCCCGGAACCTGGGTCGGGCGAGTACGCCTGCACGTCGTGCGGTGGCGGGGTCACGCAGGGACGGTCACACTGCCCGACCTGCGGCGCCTGGCCCGCGAACGAGTAGCGCCACGCCAACCTGTCATTTCCAGCGCAGCGGCGATTGCCGCGAAGTGAAGAAATCGCGAAGCACACCGCTACGAAGCGATTTCTCCACTTCTTGCCCTACGGGCACTCCGGTCGAAATGACAGATCAGGATCGATCCAAAACGACGCCCGACACCAGCGTCAGCGTGACCGTGCCATCGAGGCGGGTGTCGTCGATGAGGCCGGAGGCGGCGTGCCAGGCGCGGAACTCCTCGATAGTGCGCTCCCAGGCCGCGTCGTCGAGCGACGCGTAGAGCGATCGCATCCGATCAAGGCCAGCGAGCGCCTCCCCGACCGTCTGCCCGAACGTCCATGACGCCAGCTCCCGCTCGCGCACGGTCGTTCGTGCGCTCGCCCAGCGCCGCGACGGCCATCTCGTCGTCCGGGTCCTGCGCGAACGGCTCGTACCCGGCTCCAACGGTCGCGTCGCGCCAGGCGGCATCCCACCGCTCCAGCGCCGGCGACATCGACGTGCGCTCCTGCACCAGCAGCACCTTGCCCACCGGGTCGGACAACCCGCAGCAGCTCGTTCAGCGCGCGCCGCCAGTCGGGGATCAGGTAGAGCACCTGCGCGAGCAACCCGGCATCGAATGCGCCCTCGGCGTACGGCAGCGCGGTGGCGTCACCGGTCACGATGTCGCATTGGCCCTCGATCTCCGGAATCGACGCCAACCTCGAACGCAACGTGTCGAGCATCGGTGCCGAGACGTCGAGCGCCGTCACGCGAAGTCCGGCCGCCAGCGCCGGGAAGGCGATGCGCCCGGTGCCCGCGCCCGGCTCGATCAGGGTCTCGACACCGTCATCGCGCAGCTCCACCAAGGCGCGATGCAGCGCGGCCACGGCGTGCGGCGGCAACCCGCGCTGCTCGTCGAATATCGATGCGAGTCGATCGAACGACAGCCTCGTGGCCTCTCGATCCTGTTGTTGCTCATGCAGGGAATCGCGCACGTCGCCCCTCCTCTGGCGCACAGCGTACCGCGTCGCCCCGTGGCTACGGGCGTGACAGGCAGACGGTCCTCCGGCACAATGCCGGCACTGACACGCCGCATACGCAAGGAGCGACGCCATGGCCATCACCGATATCGGGCACACCGCCTTCGCCTGCCACGACATCGACGCATCGATCGCGTTCTACGAAAAGCTCGGCATTCGTGAGTCCTTCCGGCTGGTGCATGACGATGGCAGCGTCCGCCTCGTCTATCTGCACGTCTCGGGGGACCGCTTCATCGAGCTCTTCCCGGGCGGTCCCGCGCCGGGCACAAAGCCGGTCGGCAGCTTCCGGCACACCTGCCTCATGACCGATGACATCCACGCCCTCGTTGATGATCTCAAGGCGAAGGGCATCACCATCGACCGGGAGATCAAGGAGGGGCTGGACACCAACCTCCAGGCGTGGATCACGGACCTCGACGGCAACCCGATCGAGTTCATGCAGATCTCGGACCGCTCACCCCAACGCGCCACCGCCGATGGCAAGGCGATCGAGGAGACGGACATCCTCAAGGCCGCCAGCCGCTAGACGTCGCCTCGCTCTCATCTCGGCGCTCGCGCGAATCGCGCGAGCGCCGTCGCGTTTCCCTCGCTTGCACATTCCGAAGATCGTGGTATCGTGTTCTACATTCTATAGAATGTAGAAACGGGCGATGGCGATGGACTCCCAGACCGACCGGACCGTTCCGGCACTTCCTCAACTCGATACACGGCGCAGCCTCTCCGACGCGGTCCACCAGGTGCTGCGGGACGCGATCACCGACGGCACCCTGCCGCCGGGGTACCGGCTGCGCGAGGTCGCGATCGCCCGACAGCTCTCGGTCTCCGCCACCCCCGTGCGCGAAGCGCTCCGGCGTCTGGAGCGAGAGGGACTCGTCACCACGACCTCCCACCGAGGCGCGATGGTCGCCGAGGTCTCCCCCGAGATGATGGCTAACCTCTACGAGATGCACGAGACGCTCGAATCGTTCGCTGTTCGGCGCGCCGCCATGCGGGGCCCGCACCAGCTCGAGCCGATCGAGCGCCTGCTGGCTCGCCTCGACGCCAGCGTCGAGCTCACCGACCAGGCGACCTTCAACCGGCTCGACCTGCAGTTCCACCGATCCATCAACGAGCTGAGCGGCAACCCCGAGATCGCCACGCTTGCCGAGCAGACGCACCGGCGCATCCAGGCGGCGCGAGCGAGGCTCGACATCCATTTGCCCGACCGACCGCGGCGCTCCCAGGCGCAACACCGGCAGATCCTCGACGCCATCGCCCGTGGTGACGCCGACGCCGCGGAGGCGCTGTCCAGACTGCATATCAACTCCATCCGGGAACCGGTTCTGACAATGCTGGAGGAGGTGCGAAGAGGTCATTCCAGACCCGTAGAGCGATAGGCCGACCACGCGACACGGTGTCGCGACACAGGGAGGAGATCACCGGAATGCTCGATCGAACGAGGATCAACCGCCGCACACTCATTCAGGGCGCCACCGCTGCCGGCGCGCTCGCCAGCGTACGCATCGTCCCGGCCGCCGCGCAGGATGCCGTGACGATCGTCTGGTGGGACCAGTTCCTGCCGCTTCAGCCGCTGCACGAGTCGATCTGGGCCAGCTACCAGGAGGCCCACCCGGATGTCACCGTCGAGTACACGGTCTACAACCCGCAGGAGCAGGGTCAGGCGCTGCAGCTCGCCTACGAGAGCAAGCAGATGCCCGATGTCCACAGCCTCGCAGGACTCGGCGTGCCGGTCTCTCAGCTCGTCGACCAGGGCTGGTTCCAGCCGATGAGCAACGGCGAGGACATCCGCGCGGCGCTGCCGGAGGGCAGCCTGCTGGATGGGATCACCGTCTTCGACGGCCAGGTCTACAGCTTCCCGCTGTTCAGCTTCCGCCAGTACACCACCCTGAACTGGTTCAACACCGAGCTCATCGAGAGCGCGGGGATCGATCCCACGACCGGGCCGACAACATGGGACGAGGTCCGCACGGCCGCGAAGGCGATCACCGACAGCGGCGGCGGCCGGGCGTACGGCTGGATCCAGGGGCTCAACTTCCCGGAGCGCATGGGCGTCCACGTCGAGGAGCTCGCGCAGGCCGCCGGCGCGCCTGGCACGGTCGATCCTGCCACGGGCGAGTACGCCTACGCCTCCGACCCGTTCACACAGGCGATCGAGTTCCTGCTCTCCATGCAGGAGGACGGCAGCCTCTTCCCGGCCTCGTCGACGCTGGACGCGCGCAATGGCCGGGCGCGGTGGGCAACGGGTGTTGCCGGCATGTTCTTCGACGGCCCGTGGAACATCGGCGTGATCAAGCAGGAGTTCGCCGACTTCATCGACAAGGTCGGTGTCGGCCCCATCCCGACCCCCGGTGGCGAGGCTCCCGTGATCCACAAGGCGCCCACCGGCGGGGTGTTCTGGGTCTCGAGCCAGTCCGAGCACCCGGACGTCGCGTCGGACATCCTGGCCCAGTTCACCACGCCGGAGTACTACGTCGGTCTCGCCGAGCGGATGGACCAGCCACCGCTGGACCTGACGGCGGTCGAGCAGGCGGACGTGCACCCGACCTACCAGCGCGCCCTGGAGCTGTACGGTGAGCAGGTCCGGCTGGCGCCCAGCCCTATCGCCCGGAACCCCGCCGTGTCCCAGGTCTCCGCCGAGATGAAGGACATCCACCCGAACCTCGGCGAGATCGTGCAGGGCGTTTTCAGCGGCGATGTCACGGACTACCGAGCCGCGCTGCAGACCTTCAACGACGCGATGACGGCGGAGCGCGAGCGCGCCATCGGCGTCGTGCAGGAGGCCGGCGGCGAGGTGAGTATCGACGACTGGGTCTTCTCCAACTGGACGCCGGGCGAGGACTACACCGCCGACATGTACGGCCAGGGGTAGCCGCGCATGGCGCTCTCGGACATCCGATCGACCCAACGCACCGTCTCCGATTCCCGGGTGGGCGCCCCCAGCAGGGCGCTCTCCCGGATCTGGGCGGACCGCTGGATATACCTCTTTCTCCTGCCGACCGCGGTGCTGTATTCCATGTACTCGCTGTGGCCGATCGGCGTGAGCTGGTGGTACTCGCTGCTGGACTGGAATGGCTTCGGCGACACCCAGGCGTACATCGGTCTCGACAACTACACGGAGGTATTCCAGGACGGCTTCTTCTGGCGCGCCATCGGGCGGACATTCCTGTTCGCCGCGATCACGGTGCCGATCCGGCTGGCGCTGGCGCTGATAGTCGCCATCATGCTCAACAACCCACGGCTGCCGTTCGCGAAGCTGTTCCGGACGGCGCTGTTCCTGCCTGTGGTCACCACCACGGCAATCGTCGGCGTGGTCATGCAGTTCGTCTTCGACCCGGCGGGCGGCCCGGTCAACCTCGTGCTCCTCGATCTGGGCGTGGTTGACCGCCCGGTCAACTTCCTCGGCGACTCCACCTCCGCGCTCTACACCGTGATGGCCGTGCACATCTGGAAGTGGTTCGGCGTGACCATGATCTACTGGCTCGCCGCGCTGCAGACGATCAACGAGGAGCTCTACGAGGCGGCACGGGTCGACGGGGCGAACGCGTGGAATCTCTTCCGCGACATCACCGTGCCGATCCTGAAGCCATTCGCCCTCATCATCGGCGTGCTCACGTTCATCGACACGATGGAGGTATTCGATCTCATCCTCACCATGACCGGCGGCGGCCCCTTCTTCTCGACCGAGGTCATCGACGTCTTCATCTACCGCCAGGCCTTCGCCGCGACCATCCCCCGCCTCGGCTACGCATCGGCGGCAGCGGTCGCCTTCGGGCTCATCACCATCGGTCTCGCGGTGCTCCAGTTCCTCACCGTGCGCCGCGCCAACCGGGAGAGACGCTCCTCGTGAAATCAACAATCGCGCTCCACGGCCCCATCCGCCGGCGCTCGCTCGGACTGACGCTGCAGGCGGTGCTGCTGGCCGCCGTCTGCCTGGTGTGGATTTACCCGTTCCTCTGGATGGTCTCCGCCTCGCTCAAGGACTCGCTGGAGATCTTCGTGAGCGGGCTCAACCTGGTGCCGGAGAACTGGCAGTGGGAGAACTACCGTCGAGCCTGGAACGACGCGGGCTTCGGCCACTACATGCTCAACAGCATCATCATCACGGCAGGCAGCGTCTGCGTGGTGGTGATCCGCTGCGCGCTCACCGGCTACGTGCTCGCCCGCTACAGCTTCATCGGCAAGCGGCTGGTGATCGGCATCATGGTCGCGACGATTTTCGTGCCGGCCGGCTACACCATCATCGCGGTGATGCAGCTGAGCCGCGAGCTGGGACTGCTGAACACCCACCTCGGCATCATCCTCGCGCTGAGCGGCGGCGGGCATGTCGCGGCGGTCCTGCTCTACACCGGCTACTTCAGCCGCATCCCGCGCGAGCTCGAGGAAGCGGCGGTGCTGGACGGCGCCTCGTTCTTCCAGGTGTTCCGCTCGATCATGCTGCCACTGGCCGGGCCGGTGACGGCGACCGTGTCGGTGCTCACCTTCCTCTCGACCTGGAACGCCTTCTTCGTGCCGCTGGTGTTCACCTTCAGCCGGCCCGACCTGCGGACGCTCGCCGTCGGCATGCTGGCGTTCCGTGGGGAGCACTCCACCGACTGGTCAGGGCTCGCCGCCGCGGCTACCCTGTCGCTGATCCCGGTCGTCCTGCTCTTCGTCTTCCTCCAGCGCTACTTCATGGAAGGGATCGCCGGTGCCGTGAAATCCTGATATCGATGCCGACCCCATGCCGTGTTGACCCGCCCCTGGAGCGAAGCGACCCATGACCGCGACGAAACGCCCGAACATTCTCTTCATCTGCACCGACCAGCAGCGCTACGACGCGCTGGGGTGCTACGGGAACCCGCACATCCAGACCCCGACCATCGACCGGCTCGCCGAGGACGGCGTGCTGTTCGAGCAGTGCTACGTGCAGAGCCCGGTCTGCGCGCCATCGCGCGCCTGCCTCGTCACCGGTCAATACCCGAGCAGCCACGGGCTCTGGGCCAACGGCGTCGCCCTGCCGGAGCACCACCCGCTCGTCTCGAAGGCGCTTGCCGACAGTGGTTACGAGTGCGGCATGATCGGCAAGATGCACCTCGCCGCCTGCTTCGGCGGCCGCACCGAGAAGCGGCTCGACGACGGCTACAGCTTCTACAAGTGGGCGCACGACCCGACGCACACCTCGCCGGAGAACGACTACCACCGCTGGCTGCGGGAGACGCACCCGGAGCTGTATGACGAGGTCGCCGCCAACGGTCAGCGAGTGCGGCACCAGCCCGCCGCGTTCGACACCATCCCCACCGATGCGCACTACAGCCGATGGGCCAGCGAGCGCGCGATCGAGTTTCTCGACAAGGGCCGCGACGAGGACGACCCGTTCTTCCTCTGGGTGAACTTCTTCGACCCGCACCACCCCTTCGTCGCGCCCGAGGAGTACCTCGACCGCTACGACCCCGACGACGTGCCCGATCCTGTCGGCTTCGAGGGCGAGCTCGACACCAAGCCGCCAATCCAGCGAGAGGCGTCCGAGGAGAGCTACGCCGGGTTCGCCAAGGGGTACGCGAAGCACACGCCGCAGGAGATCAAGGAGATCGTCGCCGCCTACTACGCGATGGTGACGCTGATCGACGACGAGACGAAGCGCATCCTCGATCGTCTCGACGCCCTCGGGCTCAGCGAGGACACGATCGTCATCTTCACCAGCGACCACGGCGAGATGCTGGGCGATCACCAGCTGCTGCTCAAGGGCCCGATGCTCTACGAGGGCGCCGTGCGGGTGCCGCTGATCATGCGGTGGCCAGGTGTGCTCCCCGCCGGCGAGCGCCGCGAGCGAGATCGTGCAGTGGATCGACCTCACATCGACGTTCACCGATCTCGCCGGGCTCGCCCCCATGCCCACGGCGCAGGGCACGAGCCTGCTGCCGCTGGCACGCGGCGATGAGAACGCCGAGTCCCGCGGGTGGGCGCTCTGCCAGTACCTCAACAGCGGCCACGCCTACGACCCGCCGGTGCTGATGTCCATGCTGCGCACCGGTGACCACAAGCTGATCGTCCAGCACGGTCCGCCGGCGACGCCGCGCGAGCGCACCGGTGAGCTGTACGATCTTGCGGCGGATCCGGACGAGCTGAAGAATCTGTGGGACGATCCCGGTGAGGCGCGAGACGCGCATCGCGCTGGAGCGAATGCTGCTCGACGTGCTGGTCGCGACCGCGAACCGGTCGCAGCCGCGCGAGGCCCACTGGTAGACGACCCGATACCCCGATCTGGAGAACGCACGCATGTACGACCTCGCCGATACGCACCCAACACCGCAGTTCGCGCGACCGCGCTGGCTCGACCTCACCGGCGAGTGGCAGTTCGCCTTCGACCCCGACGACACCGGCCGTGACGCGCACTGGGAGACGGACGCCGCCCACTTCGACCGCACGATCACCGTGCCCTTCCCGCCGGAGTCCGAGGCGAGCGGCATCGGCGATACCGGCCCGCACCGGGTGGTCTGGTACCGGCGCGAGGTCGACCTCTCCTCGCTGCCGCGCGAGGATGGCGAGCGGCTGCACCTCCGCTTCGGCGCGGTCGACTACCGTGCCGACGTCTGGGTGAACGGCACCCACGTCGCCTTCCACGAGGGTGGCCACACACCCTTCCAGGCGGACGTCACCCACGCGCTCGGTGACGGCACTGCGACGATCGTGGTGCGCGCCGAGGACGACCACGCCGACCTGGGCCAGCCGCGCGGCAAGCAGGACTGGCAGACACCCTCGCACGGCATCTGGTACCGCCGGACGACCGGCATCTGGCAGCCGGTGTGGCTGGAAGCAACGGGCGCCAATCGAATTGCCGACGTGCACTGGCAGCCGGACATGACCGCGCGCGCCCTCGGCGCGGCGATCCGCCTGTCATCGCGGCCGGCGCAGCCGCTCACGCTGCGCGTGGAGCTCTCGCTGCACGACGAGGTCATTGCCGACGATCGTCTCACCATCAACACCGATACCCACGAGGCACGGTGGAACGTCGCGAGGCCGGGCGACTGGGAGGCGCGGAGGCTGCTGTGGTCACCCGAGAGCCCGAACCTGATCGAGGCGAAGCTGACGCTGCTCGACGGCGACACCGTGCTCGACACGCTCCACAGCTACGCCGGCATCCGCTCGACGAGCGTCGATGGCGGCAAGTTCCTGCTCAACGACCGCCCGCTCTATCTGCGCAGCGTGCTGGAGCAGGGATTCTGGCCCGAATCCCACCTGGCGGCGCCCTCTCCGGAGGCGATCCGCCGCGAGGTCGAGCTGATCAAGGAGCTTGGCTTCAACGCGGCCCGTCTCCACCAGAAAATCGAGGATCCCCGCTTCCTGAGCTGGTGTGACCGGCTCGGCCTGATCGTCTGGGGAGAGATGGCCAACGCGTTCCTGTGGAGCGACACCGCCGCCATCCGCGCCACGCGCGAGTGGACCGACGCCGTGATGCGCGACCGCAGCCACCCGGCGATCGTGGCGTGGGTGCCGATCAACGAGAGCTGGGGTGTGCCGGGCATCGCGCAGTCGAGCGTGCAGCGGCATTGGCAGGAGTCGATGTGGCACCTCACGCACGCGCTCGACGCCAGCCGCCCGGTAATCAGCAACGACGGCTGGGAGCACACCACCACCGACATCGTCACGATCCACGACTACACCACCAGCGGTGACGTGATTCGCGGGCGCTACGGCGACGCGGCGTCGCTTGGCGGAGACACTGAAGACAGGGAAGCCGGCCCGCCGCCGCATCCAGCTCGACCCGGAAGTGAACCGCGGGCGTCCGGTGATGATCACCGAGTACGGTGGCATCAGCTACGCGCCGCGCTCCGGCAGAGCGCTGGTACGGCTACGGCACGGTGACGTCGGAAGCGGACTACATCGCGAAGGTGCGGGAGCTGACGGAGGCGATCAAGGCCAGCCCGGGCGTGAGCGGCTACTGCTACACGCAGCTCACCGACACGGAGCAGGAGACGAACGGGCTGCTGACCGAGAAGCGGGAGCCGAAGCTGCCGCTGGAGACCCTGCGCGAGATCTTCGGCAGCTGAGCAAGGGCACGGATATCTATCGCAGCGCCGACGTGGTGGCAGGCGAGCGCTTGTCACCACGCTGGTGTCACGCTGGCATCTACCGGCGGTCGTACCGCCACATCAGCGCGATGCCGCCGAGCGACAGCGTCGCCGCCGCGAGCAGCACCAGCACCGTGGTCACCGCCTGGTCGAGCGCGGCTGTCGCCGCGTCCACCGGCTGAGAGGTGCCGCGCCCCGTCTCCGGCAGGTCGGTGATACCCGCCGTCTCCGGCGTTGCGGTCGGGCCCGCCGGGCTCTCCACCTGCAGCACCACGCCGGCGTCGCCGTACGCAGCGACATCGGCCGACACCAGGCCGAGCGCGGCGATGATGCCCACCATCAGCACAAGGATTCCGTTGTGCAGCAATCGTCTCATGGTGCCCCCCACCACGTACCCGGCGACCGGGCTCGATCATGCGTGCATCGGTTGCACCTGTCCGCTACCTTGATCAACGCACGCACGTGCCATTCGGTTCCAATCGGGCTCGTGTGGAGACTGTACAGGACACCCGGAAGTCGCGGCGTGCGGAGGCGACAGATCGACCGACGTCGGCGCAATCTGCCAACATGACTCACCAATCAGGAGACGACATGCGCACCGCCGCCAGCCCCATCCAGAACCGCATCGGCGTGGTGTTCATACCGGTCAACGACATGGAGCGTGCCCGCGCGTGGTACGGCAAGCTCTTCGGCGTCGAGCCAGGCACGCCGTCACATGAGAGCGGCATCTGCGACATCCCGATGCAGGACGGTCTCAGCATCCTGCTCGACGCCAACACGCCGGTGACCGAGCACTCCGTGCAGCCACTCTGCTTCTTCTGGACCGAGGACATGCCGGCGACTCTGGAGCATCTGCAGAGCATCGGTGCCGCGATCACCAGCGACGTGACCGACATCGGCAGCGTCGCGTTCGTCACCTTCCGCGATCCGGATGGCAACCCGCTGATGGTCTGCCAACGCCAGTAAGGGTTCCTGCGACGGGGCGGCAGTGGGCGCACCGCTCCCGTGGCGGCTCGGCGGTTGTATGATTCCGAACACCGGATTCGTCGACCAGCGGAAAGATTGCCGTCATGCCAACCCTCACCAGCCCGATCGAAACCGAGCGCGTGCGGCTCCGACCGTTCGAGGCGGGCGATCTTGACGCGCTGGCCAACATCCTGGCCCGGCCAGACGTGATGCGCTACCTCTACGAGGAGCCCTGCACCCGGCAGGAGGTCGCCGCCATCCTCCAGGACCGGGTCACGAAGAACCACCTCACATACCAGGGCGACAACCTCTGGCTGGCGATCGAGGAGAAGCCTTCCGGTGCGATGATCGGCAGCGCCAACCTGCTCTGGACCAGCCAGGAGCACGCCCAGGGCGAGATCGGCTACACGCTGAATCCCGACTACCAGCGACGTGGCTACGCCAGCGAGGCGGTGCGCGCACTGATGCACTACGGCTTCCAGGAGATGACCATGCATCGCATCGCCGGGACCTGCGACGCGCGCAACGACGCATCGTGGCGCCTGCTGGAGCGCATCGGCATGCGCCAGGAGGCCCATTTCCATGAGTGCGAGTGGGTCAAGGGCGAGTGGACCAGCCAGCTGGTCTACGCGATGCTGCGCAGCGAGTGGGACCAGCGGCAGGCGTGAGTCTCGTCGCGCCAACCGTCCGCACCGACCGACTGCTGCTGCGCCCCTACCGAATGGACGATCTCGACGACCTGGTCGCGATCAGGAGCCGTCCCGATGTCGTGCGCTACGTCTACTGGGAGCCGAAGAACCGGGAGGAAATCGCCGCCGGTCTTGTGCGCCGCAGCCGGATGCACACGCTCGAGCGCGAGGGCGACGGGCTTGTCCTCGCCGCCGAGCTGCGTGAGACCGGTACGGTGATCGGCGATGTCTCGCTCCAGTGGATCAGCGAGCGGCACAACAACGCAGAGATCGGCTTCGTCTTCCATCCCGATTACCACGGCAAGGGGTACGCATCGGAGGCGGCGCGGGAAGTCCTGCGGCTCGGCTTCGAGGGCGTCGGATTTCATCGCATCGAGGGCCGCTGCGATGCCCGCAACCGGGCGTCGGCGCGGTTGATGGAGCGTCTCGGCATGCGTCGGGAAGCTCACATGGTCGAGAACGAGTGGTTCAAGGACGAATGGAGCAGTGAGCTCGTCTACGCGATGCTCGACCGCGAGTGGTCCGAGCGCCATCTGTAACGCCGGTCAGGTGTCGGCTCGCCCGCCAATCGCTCCACGATGATCGGAACACGTTCATGCCCGAATCCACGGACGTCCGCATCCCCTTCGGCGAGATCACCCTCGCCGGCACGCTGCACCGTCCGAACGAACATGGGCCGCACCCGGCGATCGTGATGCTGGCGGGCTCCGGGCCGGACGACCGCGACGCCTGGGGCTACTTCCCGCCGATTCGGGATGCGTTCCTCGCGGCGGGGCTCGCCGTGCTGAGCTGGGACAAGCCGGGCATCGGCGCGTCGACCGGCGCGTGGCAGGAGCAGACGTTTTTCGACCGCGCCGACGAGGCGATGACCGCGCTCGACTGGCTGCGGGAGCGACCGGAGATCGACGCGCGGCGCTCTGGGGTCTGGGGACACAGCCAGGGCGGCTGGATCGCACAGATCGTTGCCGCGGAGGACCGGCGTCTCGCGTTCGCGATCATCAACTCCGGCCCGGGGGTGAGCGCGGTCGAGCAGGATGTGTACGGCGTCGAGCAGACACTCCGGCAGCACGGAACCAGCGACGCCGACGTCGCGCAGGCCCGAGCATACATGGAGCGCATCCACGACGCGGCGTCCGCCGCCATGCCGCACGAGGCGTTCGCTCGCGAGGTCATGGAGCCATCACGCGGCACGCCGGGATTCGATTACTTCGGCGACGTGGACGCCGCGCTGTGGGGCTTCCTGGTGCGTAACCTCCAGCACCCGTACGAGCCGGTGACCGCGCTCGAGCGGATCAGCTGCCCGGTGCTGGCGATCTTCGGGGAGCGTGACCCGCTGGTGCCTGTGGACGAGAGCGTCCGAATCTTCGAGGACGCTCTCGCACAGGCGGGCAACGACGACGTGACGATCAGCGTCTTCGCGGACGCCGACCATCGGATTCGCGCCGAAGACCCGAATGGGTTCGCCGATGGATACCTCGACACCATGACGGAATGGCTCCGCGCACGGATACTGACCGAACGAGACGACAAACCTCAGGAAAGGAACGGCATGTGAGCAGCACCCGCGAGCAGGTGATGACCAGCGATCTGAAGAGCGAGATTGAGCAGCAGTCCGGCCCGCCGCGTGACCTCACCATGGGCACCCGCGGGATGGTGGCGTCCGTCAACCAGCTCGTCAGCCAGACCGCCATCGATGTGCTGAAGCGTGGCGGCAACGCGGTGGACGCGGCGATCGCGGGCGCGGCCGTGCTGATGCTGGTCGAGCCGCGCAACGGGCACCTCGGCGCCGACACCTTCATGCTGTTCCACGATCCGCGCCAGAACCGGATGGTCGCGCTCAACGGCAGCGGCGCGGCGCCGGAACGCGCCACGCTCGATCACTATCGCGAGATCGGCGGCATCCCGGAGGACGGGCTGCTCACCTCGACCGTCCCCGGAACGCTGGCGTGCTGGGGTCACGCGAACGCGACGTACGGCACGATGCCGTTGGCAGAGCTGCTCGAACCGGCGATCACGTACGCCGGCGAAGGCATCCCGGTGTCGGCGAGACTGCACCACATGCTCACGATCGATGCGCCGACCTACCGGAAGTATCCGGACAGCGCGGCGGTGTTCCTGCCCGGCGGCGAGGTGCCGGACATCGGAAGCATCTGGCGGCAGCCGCTGCTCGCGTCGACCCTGAAGCGCGTCGCCGAGCACGGGGTCGACGACTTCTATCGCGGCGAGTTGGCACGGCAATTCGTCGACTACTCCGAGGGTCACGGCGGGCTGTTCTCGCTGGACGATCTCGAACGGCACGAGACCGAGGAGCTGCGTCCCTTCTCGACCGACTATCGCGGCTACACCGTATACGAGCAGCCGCTGGTGTCGCAGGGCATCCTCGTGCTGCTCGCGCTCAACATCCTCGAGCAGTTCGATCTCCAGCAATACGGGCCGGGATCGGCGGAGACGCTCCATCTCGAGATCGAGGCGCTCAAGCTGGCGTTCGAGGACCAGATGAGGTGGCTCGGCGATCCCCGCTTCGTGGACGTCCCGGTCGAGCAGCCTGCTCTCCGAGGAGCACGCGCGGGAGCAGGCGGCGCGGATCGACATGGATCGCGCGAAGAATCGACTCTCCCCCGCCCCATCCCACCCGGACACGACCTACATGTGCGTCGCCGATGGGTCCGGCATGATGGTCTCCTACATCCACAGCCTCTTCGCTGGCGCTGGCGTGGTGATGGGCGAGACGGGCGCGCTGATGAACAGCCGGCTGCAAGGGTTCAATCTCGAGGAGGGACACCCGAACTGCCTCGCGCCGGGCAAGCGCCCGCTGCACACCCTCAACAACTACGTGGTGCACAAGGATGGCGAGCCGGTGCTCGTCGGCGGCACGCCGGGCGCCCAGTGGCAGGTGCAGACGAACCTGCAGATGCTCGTGAACGTGCTCGACTTCGGCATGGACGTGCAGCAGGCGGTGGAGGCGCCGCGGTACACCTTCGGCAACCAGCTCGCGCCGGGCGACCTGACGGTGCGGATCGAGTCGCGGGTCGGCGAGGACGCCATTGAGGGGCTCCGCGCTCGCGGGCACCAGCTCGACGTGGCGGGGCCGTGGGAGGTTGCCGGCGCGGTGCAAATGATCTCTCGAAATCCGGACACGGGCGTCTATCACGGCGCGACGGAGGTCCGCCGCGCGGGAAGCACGGTGCTCGGGTACTAGCCGTGCCTATTCGGTCATTTCGAGAATGTCGAGGAACTGCCGCGCCGTGACGATCCGGACGCCGGCATGCTCGCCGATGGCGAGCAGCCCCTGATCACCAGTGACGAGGTAGTCAGCGCCGGCCGCGACGGCCGTGCCGAGCACCGCGTCGTCCTCATCGTCGTCCGCGATACCGGTGACGCTCGTATCCGGATGCACTACCGTCGTAGCCGCTCGAATCATGAGCGAGGTTGTTTCGTCGATGATCGTCGGACAGAAAGGCGGCGAAATACGGTCGCCTCAGCACACTATCAAGGGTTTCGAAGATGTGCTCCGAAGAGACGATCTCATATTCGCGACGCAAACCACGGAGCGTCACTTCACCAGGCGGGCTCTCGAAGGACCGAGCAGCGGAGGCGAGGATGTTGACGTCCAGCACCACCCGATAGGTCACGCCGACTTCTTCCGTGATGCGTCGCTCTTACGTCGGCGCTCCGCCTTGACATCTTCGAGCGCCTTGGCGAGCTCTCGATCAAACTCTTCCTGGGGAACATCGGCAAACGCGGCCTGCATGTTTTCAAGCGCCTTGAACGCCAGCTCTGCCCTTTCGTCCAACTTGTAGAGCTGTTCGAGGTCACGAGCGGAGACAACGGCGCCGACGGGGATGCCGTTCTTCTCGATGACGACGCGGGTCTCGCCACGGTAGACGCGGTTCAGGGTCTCGCTGAACGTCCGGCGGGCTTCGGAGACGGATTTGGTTTCGGTGACGGGGGGCTTCTTCGCTGCCATGTCGCTGCCTCCACGAGTATGGTCTGTACGTCATTGTACGTGATTGTACGCCTTGGTCAATACAGACCTGGATCAAAACCGGACGGGTGGTGACCGCGCGAGGCGATAGGCTGGACGTCGATACCGTTTGCACCTGAGGAGACAGCACACGCATGACTGACACGAATACCGAGACCACCATCATCGCTCGCTTCGACATCACCGGATGGGAGGAGACCGAGCTGCCAGGGATCACAGGCGAGACCGCCTACGGCGCGAAGATGACGAAGACGTTCTCCGAGGACATCGCCGGCTCCAGCGAGGGGCTGTTCATCGCGTCGGGCACCGACGAAGGGAACCGCTCCTACATCGCGGTCGAGCGGATCACCGGAACGATGGCCGACGGGCGCAGCGGCTCGTTCACGGTCCACCACGGCGGTCTGGAATCCGACCCGGAGACGTGGTTCGGGCACATCGTGCCGGGCAGCGGCACGGACGACCTCGCCGGGATCAGCGGCAGCGCGAGGATCGCGCACGACGAGCAGGGCGCCTACTTCACGATCGCGCTGAACGGCTGATCGGCCCAGCCGCAGGGCGGTACCATTGCCACGATGTGAACGCCAGCGCGGCGATGCCGCCGCACGTCGGACAGGGATGCGAAAGGTGAAGCTCTACTCGTGGAACGTGAACGGGATCCGGGCGGTGATCAGGAAGGGCGTCTTCGGCGAGTTCGTCGCCGCCCACCAGCCGGACATCCTCTGCCTGCAGGAGACGAAGGCGAAAGAGGGTCAGGCGCAGCCCGACCTGCCCGACTACCGGGAATACTGGCACTCCGCCGAGAAGGCCGGTTACAGCGGCACGGCGATCTTCACGCGGACGGAGCCGATCAACGTGGTGCGGGGGCTGCCTGACGACCTCGTCGAGGCGTACAGCATGAGCACCGACGGGTACGGCAACCCGAACAACGAGGGCCGGGTGATCGCGGCGGAGTTCGACACGTTCTGGCTCGTCAGCGTCTACACGCCGAACAGCAAGGGCGACCTCTCCCGGCTGGGGCTGCGGTACGACCACTGGGACCCGGCGTTCCTCGCCTTCCTGAAGCAGCTCGAGGCGGGGCAGCACGGCAGCGGCACGCCGAAGCCGGTGGTGTTCTGCGGCGACCTCAACGTCGCCCACCAGGAGATCGACCTGGCGGACCCGAAGCGGAACCGGGGCAACCACGGCTTCACCGACCAGGAGCGCGAGCGCTTCCAGAACTTCCTCGACAACGGCTTCGTCGACACGTTCCGGCATCTGCACCCGGACGCGACCGAGGCATACACGTGGTGGAACATGGTGAGTCGCGCGCGGACACGGAACGCCGGCTGGCGGATCGACTACTTCCTGGTGAGCGAGGCGCTGAAGCCGAAGCTCACCGAGGCCGCGATCCACGCGGACGTGATGGGATCGGACCACTGCCCGGTGTCGATCACGCTGGAGGTGTAGAGCGCATCGTGATCACAAACACGCAGCACCACACCGCTCGGCTCGGGCAATCCTGACTTGCTGCCACAAGCAATGTGGTCGCTTCGCGACCACCGGGCGGATATCCTGCGGAATCCGCCCCTACGCTGCACGACCGACACAAAGTCGGCGCGACAGGTTGCCGAGGCTGCCAGAAATCACCCGGCGCAGGCGACATCTTGGCAAGGTTGCCACACTGCCATATCTCCGTATACAGGGGTTACCTGGCAGGGTCGACCGTGCGGACCGGACACGATGAGGGGACGGACATCGATGTCCGTCCCCTTCTTCGCCTCTGCGCTGAGGCATCGTTTCAGCCGGGCCACCGCGGTGTCGCCCGCGAGACGAGCGGGGCCGCTACTGCTGGGCGGTGACGTTGACCATCCACTGGACGCCGTACCTGTCCTTGGTGGCGCCCCAGTAATCTCCCCAGAACATGTCCGCCATCGCCTGCTCGACATCGCCGCCGTCGGAGAGCGCCGCGAACAGCCGGTCGGCCTCCTCGCGGGTGTCGGGATGCAGGGAGATGTAGACGTTGGTCCCCTTGTTGACCGTCCCGTACTTCTCCGGGACATCGGAGCCCATCAGCACGTGCCCACCGAGGATCGGCAGCGAGACGTGCATGACGAGGTTCTTCTCGGCGTCACTCGGCCCCGGCATCCCCTCAGACGCAGGGACGTCACCCATCCGCATGATGCCGTTGCCGACGAACTCGGTCCCGAACACCGACTTGTAGAAGGTGAACGCCTCTTCGGTCTGCCCGTTGAAGTTGAGGTAGGTGCTGACGCTGGCCATCTGCCATCTCCGTTGGTGAGCCCTGGTTGTGGGCGATGGTGCTGCTCGACCGCGGCGCATGCCAGACGGTCACCCCGCTCGTGCGGTACCTCTCCATTACACGCCAGCGGGGTGGTGATCGCTTCTCCGATGTTGCGGTTCCTCGGCTGCAGAAGGCGCGGACCGACACGAGGTCGGTTCCTGCGACCATCGGGCGGACACGGGGTCCGCCCTGCAAACGTCCTGCTACTCGGTCGGGTACGGGCCTTCGGCGAAGGTCTCGGCGTGGTAGCCCTTGGCGCCGACCGCCACGGCGAGCGGGCTGCGAAGATCCTCGCCGGCACGCAGCCGCTCGATGACGGAGGCGAAATCGTAGCGGGGCCGCCAGCCAAGCTCCTCCCGGGCGCGGGCGTTGACGTAGACGCGGTCGATGCCGGGGGCCATCCGCCAGCCGTGACGCTCGTAGACCGCCTCGTAGCCGGGAACCCGTCGCTGGACGACAGATGGTGCGTCGGTCCGCAGCTCGGCGAGGTCCTCCTGCTGGAACGGCGTGGTCGCGCTGACGATGTACTTCCGGAATCCGAGCGCCGGTGCGCGCCCGGCGGCAAGCAGGTGCGCACTGACGACATCCTCGATGTCGACGCGGCGGTAGAGCAGCTCGTTCACCTTGAGATTGGCGTCGTCCCATGCCTCCCTCACGGCTGGGTTGTCGTCCTCCTCCGGGAAGAAGCGCGAGGTCCGCAGCACGACGCAGGGCAGCCCCTGGTTGCGATGGAAGAGCTGGCAGAGATCCTCCGCGGCCGCCTTGGTGACGCCGTAGATGTTCTTGGGGACGGGTCGGACGTCCTCCGTGATCCACGCCGCCGGCTCGCCCTCGGGCGGGATGAGCGCGTCACCGAAGACGCTGGTGGTGCTGGTGTAGACGAAGGACTCGACGCCGGCGGTGACGGCCGCCTCCAGCAGGGTGAGCGTGCCGGTGATGTTGACGTCGACGAACGCCTGCCGGGTGTGGGTGGCGACGTGCGGCTTGTGCAGCGTGGCGGCGTGGATCACGCGGTCGACGCCGTCCATGCAGCGGGCGACGACCTCGGGATCGGTGATCGAGCCGACGTGGGTCGTGAACGGGCTCTCGACGACATCCAGCCCGACGACGTCATGTCCCTGATCGGTGAGGGTGCGGACGAGAGCCTCGCCGAGGTGACCGGAGCTGCCGGTGACCAGGAATCGCTTGCGCTCAATTGGGTGATGGGGAGATGGCTGGCTCGTCATGAGCGGGAGTGTACTACCCGCGACGGCTCATCGCCGCGTCGTGATCTCGAACAGGTCGCCGACCCGAACGCTGAAACCCGGCAGCACGTCGCCACCGTCGAGCGTTGCATCGGGACCGAGCTCCCGCGTGTCGGCATTGGGGCGATAGACGGAAACGGCGCGCTTGCTGGGCCAAAGCACCCAGACCTGGCGGGTCCCTGCTGCGAGATAAGTCCTGCACCCGGTCGTGGATATCGCTGGCTCGGTCATTCGGCGAGACGATCTCGACAGCAAGGGTGGGCGCCCCCTCCCAGAACCATTCCGGCAGTTGTCCGTCGGGCACCTGTTTCCAGTCGAGGAACGCAAGCTCCGCAATACGCACCGTGTCGGGGTTCCGTCTCAGGACGCACCCGACACCTGCAAGGCCGATGCCGATGTTGTGTCGATCTGTGAAGTCGCCTAATGCGGTGAGCAGGTTTCCCTTGGCTAGACCAGAGCGTGCGACTCAGGAGTGACTTTTCAACAATCCAACCCGCGACCAACTCGAACCGCTCATTCGTCCGGGATATTCAACCTGGACACGAAGCCCTATGATTCATCCCATGCGTCGTCGAATGGAATGAAGACCTTTCTCGTTGTGTCTCGCAGGCCCGCGTAATCGACTTCCGCTCGCCGACGGATCTCGGGCTGGAGATATGCTCGCCGTGTCGGCTCGATTCCCCGTGCCTGCGATTTGCCGACAAGCAGGTCGCTGACCTGCTGGACATCGAGACTGTAGTGCTGGCGAACGATAACCGCGATATCGAGCAGGTCCTGGCGACGCTCGCGGTTCCGGATGGGTGCTGGAGGAGTGCCAGCTTCTCCGCAACGATGTCTTCGAGCGTGGCGCTCCTGCTGCCCGCGATGGCGGCAAGAATGGCGAATTGTGCGAACCGCCGTCGAGCCTCGGCGACGGCGATGCCGTGATGTTCAGCCCAGGGTCCGATCTCATCGAATTGCCGTGGATAGCCCGTCATGCGCTCGAGCCGTCTGTCAGAACGTGCACCGGCGCGTTGAGCGGGACAGGTTCCACCGCTCGCTGTAGTCACTTGCAAAGGGCTCGCTACCGACGAGCCTGCTGGATCCACCTCGCCTGGAGGATCCAGCCCAGCGATCGAGCGTTGAGCTGGTGTATCCAAGCGATTCCAGCACATAGCCGACACGCTGCCGGAGGATCGCCACACCGTAGCGCTCCGTGTACTGCTCAATCGAGCGCAGGATCGACGATGTCCCAACTCATCACCCACGCTGTGAGCACGTTGGCAATGCCGCCACAGAGCTCAGGCTTTTGCAGCGCATCGATCAACGTGCGTTCCGGCGAGGTGATTCGGTATGGAACTCCGAGCGGGCTGTACACCGAATAGCCATAGAGTCGAGCTGGATCGACCGTTACCCATCTCACTAGGCTGACCCAACACGGCACTCGGTCGCGTTCTGGATGGCAGGGGGATATCCTCCCAGTCCGACGCGTCCGTTCCCAACGGCAGCACGTCTGGAATTGCCCGTACGGCAGAAGTCGCGGTGATCACCTTCGGCTGCTCGATTGTGAGCCCGTGAAACTCCAGTGCTGTGAAATGGCTGAGAACTGTATAGGCATGCGCCTCAAAAAGCACTTCGCGGCTGTCCGTCATAGCCTCACGAGCGTACGGCGCGGTCACCAGGTAGATGCCGGGCAAGCCTCGAAGCGGCCGAAGCTCCTCGCGGGATACCATTTGCCGAATATGTGGGGTGATATCCGACTCGGCCTCGGGAGCATTTCGCCAGCGGCGCTGATTGCTGCCAAGTTCGAAGGTTGCTCGCCGAAGGTAGATCAGCGCCCGCCATGTGGACAGGACATGGCGGTTGTCCGCCGCCAGAGCACGGAGGATGGCTTGTGACGCGGTAACACGCAGGTGGAGCATAATACCTATCCGTGGCTCTAGACTGCGTCCTAAGGACGCAGTCTAGAGCCATATCCCATGCATGTCAACATCGATCGGTAGCCCTGGGCCAAGTTTGGAGACGAGTCCAGCGTTGAGTCTACAGCTTCGTAACGCTCACATTACCTCGAACAGGTCGCCAACCCGAACGCTGAAACCCGGCAGCACCTCGCCCCCATCGAGCATCGCATCGGGACCGAGTTCCCGCGTATCCGCATTGGGACGATAGACGGAAACGGCGCGCTTGCTTGGCCAAAGCACCCAGACCTGGCGGGTCCCTGCTGCGAGAAAGTCCTGCACTCGGTCGTAGATATCGCTGGCGCGGTCATTCGGCGAGACGATCTCAACAGCAAGGGTGGGCGCTCCCTCGATGAAACGGTCGAGCTCGCTTTCACGTGGAGCGCGGTCCCAAGCAATGAAGGACACATCGGGCACACGAACGTGATCGGGATCACGCCGGAGCACATAGCCGACGTTATCGCCCAGGACGAGGCCGAGATCGTGCTGTCGGGCATGATGCTTGAACGCGTCGTATACCACCCCGGCGATCAGCCCATGCCGGGCATTGGTAGGCGACACTCCAACAACCTCCCCATCAACCAGCTCGAAGCTCTTGCCGGGCTCTTCGGGCATCTCCCACAGCTCTTCGGCCGTCATCTGGTGCTGCTTCACGCTCATGGCTATACTCCTGTGCTAGCTCATGCTCGCATGATAGCGCGCTCAGGCACATCCTGAATGATCACTCACGCTCCAAGCCTGTGACGTCTCGATCGCGGTGTTCAATCCTCCATACAGGAGCTATCCGCAACGCGACGACGGTGGTAGAAGACACAGCCATGGAGTACTCCGACGTATAGGTAAGTCAGCAGCGGTCACTGAGGAGCACGCCTTGGAAGAAGCGCACCAATCGCCACGAACGAACTCGTACCCGCCCTGCAGCCGAAGCCGTAAGTCAGCATCCACAAATTATTGCGACGATGATGAGAGACCCTTTTAAAACTCACAGAGAACCTCACGTTCCTCACCATTTCCATCGCCCGGTCTGCAATTCGCTTGGCACAACGCTTCTTACAATCCATACATCGCCACCCAATGCATTTCACCTTCTTCGGAAAGCAGGCCGTGCCTGACCTCTCGCTAGTTCAGGCAAGCCACTTGGTTCCGAAACCCTTTATTCGCCCCTCAGGGTTTCGCCGATATTTTTGCTCTACTAAAAGGCCAATCATTCGAGAAGTGAATTCTCCTCGAACTGGTTGATCTGTGACTTGAGACACCAAATGAAGGTGGCTTGGAAAGGCCAACATGTCCGCCACCTGCAAGCCAGCAACGTTATGCCCCTTCTCTCTCAACCATAGTGAGGGTCTTACCAGACGCCTCTCTACTGCTTGTCTCGGCACATGCTCGTTACCAGACTTGTAGAAGCGTTCGTATTCGAGCTTCAGACGAGTATCGTCCTTCTTTCCACGGCTCTCGACAATAACGTCGCCTGTAGCCTGTTCACGGCCAAATACATCACAAATCGCTCTAGCAGCACCTTGAGCAGATAATGGTAGGGGTGATCAGGTTCAGTATAGTGCCTCCGATGAAGCTTCTTATCTATCCCAGCCGAAACAACAGTGTATGGGGCAGATTCCAAGAGATCCACCAGTGCCTTATCAAACCGGGCGCGGTTGCTGGGCTCGCGCAAGGAGGAGAAACAACCCTTGCACGACTGAATTTCTGTTCGGTGCAGGATTGTTGGGTTATCCGGGTGGTGATCAGGGAAGAAACTCTGCTTTAGTCGATCGAGTTCATGATTGAGAGTTGAGCCGGCATATGCGTACTCGATGATGACACCCGTGAGACTTAAGTACCGCTCGTTGGGGGTTCTAAATCTCTTCATCTGGTGATCGCCAACCTCGTCCACGTACATCCGGAAATCGGCTTGCCCAAAACTCAAGCTTATGACCCCTTGCTACTTGCAGCTTTTTCACGCTGCCCAGTTTCCGTGGGTTACAGGCCTTCTGCTACACGACCGATGTCTTACCTCATGCGGTCCAGTGAAAGGGGAGGGGCAGTAGCCCCTCCCCCTCTACCAATCTTTAACTGCAGCCGAGGCTGTTGCCGCAGTTGAGGCACTTGTAGCAGGACCCGTTGCGGACGGTGACGTGGCCGCAGATGTCGCAGAACGGCGCGTCGCCCATCATCTCGCCGAGCATCTGGTCCGCCGCGTTCGGCTGCTGGTAGCTCGTCACCGCCGGCTCGACGGTCGCCGCCGGCGCCTTCGCCTGCACCTGCAGGTCGCTCAGCTCGTGGCTGTGCCCGTTGCCGTTGCCGTTCCCGTTGTGCCCGTTCCCGTTGCCGTTCGAGTAGATCGTCGGCACGGTCGGCGCGTCCGGGCTGGCGATGCGCTGCGCCGGGCTCGGGCCGACACCGTGCATCATGTCCTCCTCCTTCGGCTGGAGGTCCTGATCCTCGCCGGTCTGGTCGATCGGCTGCGGCGCGTCGCTCACCTGCACGAGGTCGGTGCGGCCGAGGTACTCCAGGCCGAGCACCCGGAAGACGTAGTCGATCACGCTCGTCGCCAGCTTGATGTTCGGGTGGCCGCTGACCATGCCCTGCGGCTCGAAGCGGACGAAGGTGAAGGTGTCGACGTACTCCTGCAGCGGCACCCCGTACTGGAGCCCCTTGGAGATCGCGATGGCGAAGCTGTTGATCATGCTCCGGAAGGCGGCGCCCTCCTTGTGCATGTCGATGAACACCTCGCCGATGGTGCCGTCCTCGTACTCACCGGTGCGCAGGTAGACCTTGTGGCCGGCGACCCGCGCCTCCTGCGTGAAGCCGTGGCGCTTGGCCGGGAGCCGACGCCGCGTCGGCACGTGCGGCATGCCGGTGAGCTGCAGCTGGCCCTGGTCCCCGCCGGCGGCCGAGGCCGCGACCGCGGTCTTCGCCTTCTCGGCCTCGAGCTCGGCGATGCGCGCCCTGAGCGCGGCGATCTCCCTGTCCTTCTCGGCCACCGCCTCGGAGACGGCCTCCTTGACCTCCTCCTCGACGACGTCGCTCTTGTTGCTGAGCGGCTGGCTCATCTTGGAGCCGTCGCGGTAGAGCGCCATCGCCTTGATGCCGTGCTTCCACGAGGCGTAGTAGGCGTCCTCGACGTCCTGCACGGAGACCTCGCTCGGCATGTTGATCGTCTTGGAGATCGCGCCGGAGAGGAAGCTCTGCGCCGCCGCCATCATGGTGATGTGGCCCATGTGGTGGATGAAGCGCGTGCCCTTCTTGCCGCTCTTGTTGGCGGTGTCGAAGACCGGGTAGTGCTCCGTCTTCAGGTGCGGCGCGCCCTCGACCGTCATGGTGCCGCAGATGACCTCGTTCGCCTCGTCGATCTGCTCCTTCGTGAAGCCGATCGCGCGCAGCAGGTTGAAGCCCGGCTTGCTCGCCTGCTCCATGGTCAGGCCGAGCCGCGCGATGCCGTCCTCGCCCAGCGCCCACGGGTTGAACGCGAACCCGAGCTCGAACACGCCCGGCAGCGCCGCCTCGATCTTGCTGATGTCGTCGTCGGTGAGACCCTTGGCCTTCAGCGACTGCGCGTTGATGTGCGGCGTGCCGTCCAGCGACATCGTGCCGAGCACGTAGTCGAGGATCTCCTTGCGCTGCCGCTGGTCGTAGCCGAGGTTGCGCAGGGCCGGCTCGATCGACTGGTTGGCGATCTTGAAGTAGCCGCCGCCGGCGAGCTTCTTGAACTTGACCAGCGCGAAGTCCGGCTCGACACCGGTGGTGTCGCAGTCCATCAGCAGGCCGATGGTGCCGGTCGGGGCCAGCAGCGTCGTCTGCGCGTTGCGGTAGCCGTGCTTCTCGCCCTCGGCCAGCGCCGTGTCCCACGCCCGCGTGGCCGCCTGGTGGATGTCCGCCGGGGCGACGTTGGCGTCGATCCCCATCGGGTACACGGAGAGGCCCTCGTACTCGCCGTGCGGCGCGTCGTAGGCGGCGCGGCGGTGGTTGCGGATCACCCGCAGCATGTGCGGCGCGTTCTTCTCGTACTCCGGGAACGGCCCGAGCACGCTCGCCATCTCGGCGGAGGCGGCGTAGCTCTCTCCCGTCATCAGCGCGGTGACGGCGCCGGCGTAGGCGCGCGCCTCGTCGCTGTCGTACGGCATGCCCTTGATCATCAGCACGGTGCCGAGGTTGGCGTAGCCGAGGCCGAGCGTGCGGTAGTCGTAGCTGAGCCGGGCGATCTCCGGGCTCGGGAACTGCGCCATCAGCACGCTGATCTCGAGCACGACCGTCCACAGCCGGGTCGCGTGGCGGAACGCATCGATGTGGAAGTCGCCGCTCTCGACGTCGATGAACCGGATCAGGTTCAGGCTGGCGAGGTTGCACGCCGTGTTGTCGAGGAACATGTACTCCGAGCACGGGTTGGAGGCGTTGATGCGCCCGCCCTCCGGGCTCGTGTGCCACTCGTTGATGGTGGTGTCGAACTGCACGCCCGGATCGGCCGACTGCCACGCCGCCTCGGCGATGCGCGTCCAGAGATCACGCGCGCGGACGGTCTTGTGGACCGAGCCGTCGGTGCGGCGAACCAGGTTCCACTCGCGGTCGTCGCGCACGGCCTCGATGAACTCGGTGGTCATGCGGACGGAGTTGTTCGAGTTCTGCCCGGAGACGGTGGCGTAGGCCTCGCCGTTGTAGTCGTAGCTCAGCTCGAGCCCGAGCGCCTCGGCGCGCTCCCGCTGCGCCGGGGTGAGGTGCTTCATGCCCTCGACCATCGCCGCGACCTTGAGCTCCTCGCGCGGCTTCCAGTCGACGAACGCCTCGATGTCCGGGTGGTCGGCGTCGAGCACGACCATCTTGGCGGCGCGGCGGGTGGTGCCGCCGCTCTTGATCGCGCCGGCGGCGCGGTCGCCCACCTTGAGGAAGCTCATCAGGCCGGAGGAGGTGCCGCCGCCGGTGAGCTTCTCGCCCTCGCCGCGGATCTTGGAGAAGTTGGTGCCCGTCCCGGAGCCGTACTTGAAGATGCGCGCCTCGCGGACCCAGAGGTCCATGATGCCGTTCTCGTTGACGAGGTCGTCCTCGACGTTCTGGATGAAGCAGGCATGCGGCTGCGGGCGCGTGTAGGCGTCCTCGGAGAGCTTGACGGTGTCGGGCTCGGCGGGGTCGACGTAGTAGTGCCCCTGCGCCGGGCCGGTGATGCCGTAGGCCCACGCGAGACCGGTGTTGAACCACTGCGGCGAGTTCGGCGCGGCCATCTGGTTGGCGAGCATGTACTTCAGCTCGTCCTCGAACACCTGGGCGTCATCGGCCGAGGCGAAGTAGCCGTTGCTCTCGCCCCAGTGGCGCCAGGTGCCGACGAGGCGGTGGAAGACCTGCTTCGCGGAGCGCTCCGGGCCGAGCACCGGGCTGCCCTGCTCGTCGAGGACCGGCTGGCCATTGTCGTCGACCTGCGGCACCCCCGCCTTGCGGAAGTACTTGGAGACCATGATGTCGGTGGCGACCTGCGACCACGCGGCCGGGATCTCGGCGTCGTTCATCTCGAAGACGACGGAGCCATCCGGGTTGGTGATCCGGGAGACGCGTCTCGACCACTCGATCGACGCGTACGGATCGGAGAGCCCCTTCGTGAAGCGGCGCTCGATCGTCAGGCCGGCGGGCGCGCCGCCCTTCGTGCCCCGTGTGGTCCGCTTGCGTGCTCCGTTGCGCTCAGCCATGGTTACCGTCCTTGCCAACATCCCGTAGGTTCAACGTCGCGAATGGCCTCGATGTCCCGGTGCCGTCGTCCCCCTCGGATGAGGGTGACGACCAGCCTCGCCGCGCTCGCGGCGAAGATGAAGAACGGCCCGTGGACGAAACTGGAATCGACGGTCGAGCCGCGGCATCCGCGCCGTCGATCGATCCGCCGGTGGCAGGCGACGCCTGGTCGATCGCCCTGCCCCGAGAAGCGCCGGACGCCATGCCACACGATATGGTGGTGACGACCGGTCCTGACCCGCATAATCTGGCGGGATCACAAGATGTAGTATAGCAACCCCGACCCACAACACAAGATGTGCCATGGTGTCAAGGATAATTGCTGACACCCATTTCACCATTGGTCCTCGCCGATGTGGTGAGCAGGGTGTACGTACATGCCAGTATGCGGCAGTGATGCCATGTTGTCCAGAGGGGAAATCAACGAACCGACGATGCCGAACAGCACCGGATAGACTCGTCGCGTTGCTGACACGATGTCCCTGTAATAAAGACGCGCCAGCATGCGGAATCGAAGACCGTCAGGGCCATCGAAACACCGCCCACCAGACCAGCGCAAGGCGATGCGCCGGATCGTCCGCGACTACGTCGTTCACGCAAGCCGGGACGCGTGGGCGGATTACGTCGATTGTCCGATGCCGCGTCTGGGGCCGCGCCCTACCATGCAGATGGGTCCGAAACAGGACACAACGCTGCCGTCACCACGAGCGCACCACCGCGCCGGAGCCCGCCCCGCCATGAGACTGTTCATCCTGCTGTTCGGAGTGATGGCCGCCCTGCTCGGTGTTCTGGCTTCACTCGTCGCCATTGCCGCGCAGATCCAGGCGGTCAGCACCGGCGGACGCGAGGGTGTCGACGCCGTCGCCTTCCTTGCGCTGGCGCTCTCGGCGATCGGCCTCCACGGCGCGCGCCTCGCGCTGCGGCACCCGCGACTCTCCAGCACGGTGATGGCGACGGCCGCGGTCGGCGGCGTGCTCTCCGTGGCGTGGTTCTTCGCGATCCCGGCGGTGCTCTTCTCGATCGCCAGCACGCTGGGCTTCCTCTGGCGCAACGAAGCGTCGCCCGGTCTCACGACGCAGGGCTGACCGCACGTCCTGCACCGGCGGGCCGTACCCAGGCGCACTTGCGCGATCACGCCCCAGCCAACATAAATGGCGGTACCGGCGTGTCGTGCGCCGGTGAGGGAGTCGCGTCGTGAACGTGTTGCAGGGCCGCGCCGGGCGCTACCGCCAGATCGTCTCGATCCTGGCGTCATACGGGTTCAGCGAGCTGCTGACGGAGCTCAACCCGAGCGATCTGCGCCTCGTGGAGCGCATCCGCTACGGCCGCCTGCTCGATCAGGACCGCCCCTCCCGCCCGAGTCGCAGCGAGCGACGCGCGGTGCGGCTGCGCCTCGCGATCGAGGAGCTCGGCCCGACCTTCATCAAGCTCGGGCAGATCCTCTCCACCCGCTCGGACCTGCTGCCGCCCGACATCGTGCGCGAGCTCACCCGGCTGCAGGACACCGTCAGCCCGGCGCCGTTCCCGCAGATCGCCCGCGTGATCGAGTCGGAGCTGGACGGCGACATCAGGGATCTCTTCGCCTCGATCGACGAGGAGCCGCTCGGCTCGGCCTCCATCGGGCAGGTTCACGCCGCCACGCTGCCGGACGGCACGCCGGTGGTGGTGAAGGTGCAGCGGCCGGGCATCGGGCGGGTGATCGAGACCGACATCGCGATCCTCTCCGACCTCGCGCGGCGGGCGGTGCGACACCTCAGCGTGGCGCGACAGCTCGACCTGCCGGACCTCGTCAACGAGTTTGGTTGGACGCTCCGCGCAGAGCTGGACTTCGTCGCCGAGGGCCGCAACGCGAGCCGGCTGGCGGAGATCTTCGCGCACGAGCCGTCGGTGACGATCCCCTGCGTCCACTGGACGCACACCAGCAGCCGGGTGCTGACGCTGGCGCGCGTGGACGGCGTGCGCATCGACAACATCGCCGCGCTGGAAAAGGCCGAGCACGATCGCACGAGGATCGCGCGGACCGTCGTCGGGGCGTATTTCCACATGATCCTCGACGCGGGCTACTACCACGCCGACCCGCACGCGGGGAACATCCTGGTGGTGCCGGACGGCAGCATCGCGCTGCTCGACTACGGCATGATCGGCGTGCTCGACACCAACCTGCGCCAGCGCTTCCTGCCGATGCTGCTGGCACTGGCCGAGCGAGACGCGGCGCGGATCGTGGAGGAGCTCAGCTACCTCGGCATCGCCTCGCCGGACCAGGAGACGGAGCCGCTGGAGCGGGACGTCCGCCGCATGCTCGGGCGCTACTACGGTCGCCCGCTGCAGGAGATTCGCATCGCCGCGCTGATCGAGGACGTTTCATCGATGATCTACCGGCACCGGTTGCGGCTGCCCTCGGAGATCGCGCTGCTGATGAAGACGGCGGCGATGGCGGAGTCGATCGCGCGGACGCTCGACCCGTCACTGAACGCGGCGGAGATCGCCGAGACCTACCTGCGGCGGGAGATCCGCAAGTTCACCTCACCGGCGTACTGGGCGCGGCAGATGAAGACGCAGCCGCTGGAGCTGATGATCCTCGGCTCGACCCTGCCCCGCCGGCTGCAGCGACTGCTGGCACGGCTGGACCGGCAGGAGATGACCTTCCGCGTCCACTACGACGAGCTGCCGTACACGATCTCGATGCTGACGATGCTGGTGAACCGGCTGGCGACGGCGATCCTCGTGGCGGCGGGGTCGATCGGACTGGCGGTGCTGTTCCATGCGGTGCAGCCGCCGATGTGGAGCTGGCGCTGGAACCTGTTCGCCCTGCTCTTCATCGTGATCGGCATCGCGACGGTCCGGCTGATGTACAGCATCATGCGCGGTGGGCGGTAGCGCCGGGTTTGACCGCTCCGCTTATCGCCGTGTGCCAAGCCGCCTCAGACCGCCCGTCGAGCCGCTATGGCGGGCTCCCTCTTGACACCCACCACTGAGTTTGAAATAGTGCTTATACGAATCAACGAATCGCAATGCGCAGGAACGTTCGGTATCTCGCCGTGACAGGCTGGGGAATCCACACGCATTCCGCCTGTCCGTGCTTCCAGCAGGGATCCCATGACACACGAGCATGACCAGCCCAGGAGGAGAGCCACCCAGGCTGACGTCGCCCGTCTCGCCGGGGTCTCCCAGGCGATCGTCTCCTACGTCGTTACCAACTCCACCTCGGTGTCGATCCCACAGGAAACCCGGGAGCGAGTGCTGCAGGCGATCGAGGCGCTCGGCTACGTGCCGCACAGCGCCGGCCGGACCCTGCGCACACGCAAGACCTACACGGTGGCCGGCATCATCCCCGATATCACCAACCCCTTCTATCCAGCATTCGAGCGCGGCATCCAGGATGTCGCCCAGGCACATGGCTACAACCTGATCACCTGTAACACCGACGGCAATGCGTCCAACGAACATACCTATCTGCGTCTGGCGCACGAGGGGCGGGTCGACGGTCTGGTGGGTGTCTTCTTCCATGTGACCACCGTCCACCTTCGGCCACTTCTCGATCGCGGCATTGCCGTCGTGCGACTGGAGCCAACATGCAAGCGGACCGGCCACCTGCCGCTCGACAACATCTATGTGGACAACACAGGCGCGGCCCATGCGGCGACCACCTATCTCATCGAGCGCGGACACCGCCGGATCGCGATGCTGGCTGGCCAAAGCGGTCCGCAACAGGCCCGTGTACGCGGATTTCTCCGGGCAATCATCGAAAACGGCCTGCCGCAGGACGACGGCCTGATTCAGGGGAGCGGCTTCACCGAGAACGACGGCTATAGCGATATGCAACTGATTCTCGAACGCTCTCCTCGACCGACCGCCGTGTTCGCCGCCAACGACCTCATCGCCATGGGAGCGCTGATCGCGCTGCGCGATGCCGGCCTGCGCGTGCCACAAGACATCGCCATGGTCGGATTCGACGACATCCCCGCCGCCCGGCTGGTCAGCCCGGCGCTGACCACGGTGGCGCAGTTTCCGGAGCGGCTAGGCCGTCGCGCGGCCGAGATGCTCTTCGAACGGCTGAGCGGAGCGGTGACTAGTGACGGCCGCTGCGAGCTCATGCCGCATCAGCTCATCGTCCGGGAGTCCGCCTGAAGCGCACGGGTCGATCCCGCCGGGACGATCAATGACAGAGGAGGTGACGCACCCACGATCCCGAGGTATTGCGAATCAATGCCGGGGCCCACGGGACCGGCACTCGCGAGGAGGAACACGCAATGATGCGATTTCATCGGCACCGACACCTGACGCTGACGATGGCACTGGCCCTGCTGGTCTCAATGACCGCTGGCATCGCTGGTGGTCCCGTTACCCAGGCTCAGGACAAGGCCCCGGTCTCCCTGTGGCTCGATACGACGGGCGGAGCCGAGACGGCCAACTGCACGATCGAAAACGTGATCGACCCATTCAACGAACAAAGCGACACTGCCGAGGTCACGGCGACGCTGCAGGCAAACGGATGGGACGCCACACGCACCGCCCTCGCGGGTGGCGCCGGCCCGGACGTCGTGCTCACGCCCGGCCCATCGTTCGCCTACGAGCTCGCCCGGGCCGGCAGTCTGCTGCCACTGGACGACGTCGCGGACGAATACGGATGGTCCGAGAGCTTCACTCCATGGGCGCTTGATCTCGGTGTCGTCGACGACCAGCTCTACAGCATTCCCAGCGAAGTCGAGACCCTGGTGCTGTACTACAACGCCACTCTGTTTGACGAGCATGGCTGGGAAGTACCGAAGACGCTTGATGAGCTCATGACCCTCGCCGAACAGATCGATTCCGCCGGTATTATTCCGTTCGCGCATGCGAATGCCGAGTGGCGCCCCGCCAACGAGTGGTTCGTGGGCGAGTTCCTGAACCACGGCGCCGGTCCGGATATGGTCTATCAGGCGCTGACAGGCGAAGCACAGTGGACCGATCCCAAGTTCGCCAGCGCGCTGGAGATGCTGAACGAGATGCAGCAGAACGGGTGGTTCATGGGCGGTCTCGACCGGTACTACACCACGACCTCGGCCACCACGTTCGCGATGCTCGCCGAGGGCGAGGCCGCGATGAAGATCGAGGGAACCTGGGCTGTCTCCGATCTCAACACCGCCTTCAGCGAGGATGCCGGGATAGACGCCGATTGGGCGTGGGCGCCAGTGCCGTCGAGTACCGGTGACGCCATCTTCGACATCGGCATCGGTTCGACCTACTCCATCAACAGCAACACGAAGGCGCCCGAAGCGGCGGCGGAATTCCTGACCTACCTCTTCTCGCCCGAGGTGCAGGCCACACTCGCCGTCGAATGCGGGCAGGTGCCGGCGCCGGTCGAAATCGACCCCAGCGCGCTCGAGGGTCTCGACCCGCGCTACGCGGAGATCATCGCGGCGATGAACGCGTCGTCGGACGCCGGCGACTACGGCTACACCACGTGGACGTTCTGGCCGCCGAAGTCGGATGTCTACATCTACGAGGAAGTCGAGAAGGTGTGGTCCGGCGACATCACCGTTGACGAGTACCTGCAAGGGCTGCAGTCCCTCTTCGATGAAGAGCTGCAGGCAGGCGACATCCCGCCAATCCCGGAGCGATAGCGGCTGGCTCGTCGGGCGACCCGGGACATCACCGTCCTTGTCGGTCGCCCGGCACCGGCCAGGCAAGGTCCGCAAGCATGCAGACATCAACGAGCCCGGCCTACCTGCGTTCGGGCACTCAGGCGAGCTGGAGAAAGCGCGCCTTCTTCCGCAAGAAGGTCCTGCCGTGGCTCTTCGTCGCGCCGATCCTGCTGATCAACATCGTCGTGGTGCTGGGGCCAGCGGTGAGCGCCGGCTACTACTCGCTCACGGACTGGAGCGGCATTGGAAAGGCAGATTTCATCGGCCTGGAGAACTTCCGGCACATCATCTGGGAAGACTCGTCGTACAAGAGCGCGTTCGTCAACAACCTGCTCTGGCTCGGCATGTTCCTCACGGTACCCATTGCCATGGCGCTCGTCGGGGCAAGCGTGCTGGCTCCCATCCGGCGCGGCGCCCTCTTCTTCAGGATGACGCTCTTCATCCCGTACGTATTGCCGAGCGTGATCGTCGCCAACCTCTGGCGGACGCTGCTTGACCCGGATCGCGGCATCATCGGCTGGCTCAATGACCATGGGGTGCCCGGCACCGATATCGCCCTGCTCGGCCGCGAGAACACCGTTCTGCCGACCATCGCGTTCATCGACAACTGGCACTGGTGGGGATTTCTCATGGTGCTCTTCCTGGCCGCGATGCAGAACATCTCTCCGGACCTCTATGAGGCGGCTCGGCTCGACGGCGCCAACCGCTGGAACGAGTTCCGGGACGTCACCATCCCCGGCATCCGGCCCGTGCTCGTGTTCATGTTCTTGATGACCGCGATCTGGTCGTTCCTCACCTTTGACTACATCTGGATCCTGACCCAGGGTGGTCCGGCCGGCGCCTCCGAAGTTCTTTCCGTCCTCGTGTACAAGAACGCCTTCCAGATGCTCCAGGCGGGGTACGCGTCCGCCATCGGACTGAGCATGAGCTTCTTCGTCGGAATCGTCATCTCCATATTCATCGTGCTTCGCCGCAGGGGGTGGGAGATATGAACATGCCCCGACCGCGCTCCCTGCGCCCCAGCCGCCGCCAGATGAGCCTCATACCGAACTACGTCGTGCTACTGGTCCTGCTGTTGTTCGCGATCGTGCCACTCGTGATTCTGGCGTTCAACTCCCTGAAGGACCGGGCCGAGATCGGGAGCAACCCGCTCGGCTTCCCGACACCGATTACGTGGGACAACTACCCGCGCGCCTGGGACGTGGGCAACTTCTCCTCGACGACCGTGAACAGCGCCATCCTCGTCTCGGGCACCGTCACCGCCGTACTGCTGCTCGGCGGTATGGCCGCCTACAGCCTGGCGAAGCTGGATCTCCCAGGCGGAAACGGCCTCATGCTCTACCTGCTGGTTGCCTCCAGCATGCCGATCCACCTCTTCCTGGTGCCGCTCTTCTACTTCTGGCGGCAGTTAGGGCTGGTAAACAACCTGTTCGGTCTGATCCTGATCTACATCGCCATCAACGCCCCGCTGGCGATCTTCCTGCTCCGGTCCTACATGGTGCAGCTACCACGCGACTTCGAGGATGCGGCGCGCGTCGACGGCGCCAGCGAGTGGCAGGTCTTCGCCAGGATCGTGGTGCCACTCTCCTGGCCGGGGTTCCTCACGGTCGGGCTGGTCGTCAGCCTCGCAGTCTGGAACGAGTTCCTGCTCGCGACCGTGTTTCTCACCGACCAGGACAAGTTCACCATCGTCACGAGCTACCAGAACTTCACCACACAGTTCAGCAGGGACTGGGGACTGACCAGCGCCGCTGCGGTGATGATGATCGCGCCGATCCTCATCGTCTTTCTGGTGTTCCAGCGACGCTTCGTGGAGGGACTCACGCAGGGAGGCATGAAGACCTGAGCCGACAGGCAAGACCGGAGATCGACACGTCAGACACTGAAAGGGCAATACATGCAGATTCCCCAGGACTACACGGAGCGCGTCTATGCGGGCGTGCTCGGCAAGCTGATCGGCGTCTACCTCGGGCGGCCGTTCGAGGGCTGGACCTACGAGCGCATCATGGCCGAGCTGGGCGAGATCACCGGCTACGTGCACGAGCGGTTCGGGCAGCCGCTGGTGGTGACCGACGACGACATCTCGGGCACCTTCACCTTCCTGCGCGCCCTCCCCGACTACGGCAACGACCCGGACATCACCCCGGCGCAGATCGGCCAGAGCGTGGCTCAACTACATCATCGAGAACCGCACGATCCTCTGGTGGGGCGGCCTCGGCAACTCGACGGAGCACACCGCGTACCTCCGCCTCAAGGCGGGCATCGAGCCACCCCGAAGCGGCTCGATCGAGCTCAACACCGAGGTCGTCGCCGAGCAGATCGGCTCGCAGATCTTCATCGACGGCTGGGCGATGGTCTCGCCAGGCGATCCCGAGCGAGCGGCCGACCTGGCGCGACGGGCAGCCAGCGTGAGCCACGACGGCGAGGCGATCTACGGGGCGCAGGTGGTCGCGGCGATGGAGGCGCAGGCGTTCGTGGAGTCCGACATCGACCGCCTGATCGACACCGGGCTCTCGGTGATCCCCACCGACTCCGTCATTGCCCGGATGATCGCCGAGATCCGCGAGTGGCATGCGAAGGAGCCGGACTGGCGCGCGACGCGCGAGCTGATCGCCGGGAAATACGGATACGACACATACCCCGGCAACTGCCACATGGTGCCGAACCACGCGCTCATCATCCACAGCCTGCTCTACGGCGAGGGCGACTTCCAGAAGTCGCTGATGATCGTCAACACCTCCGGCTGGGACACCGACTGCAACTCCGGCAACGTCGGCTGCCTGCTTGGCATCCGGCAGGGGCTGGCCGCGTTCGAGGGCGGGCCGGACTGGCGCGGGCCGGTGGCGGACCGGCTCTACCTCGCCACCGCGGAGGGCGGCCGCGCGATCACCGACGCCGTCGCGGAGACGTACCACGTCGTCAACAGCGGCCGCGCGCTCGCCGGCGAGGCGCCGCTGGCGCCGAAGGACGGCGCCCGGTTCCACTTCGAGCTGCCCGGCTCGGTGCAGGGATTCCAGGCGGAGGACGGCTCGGCCACCATCGAGAACGTCGCCGGGCACAGCGAGCTCGGCGAGCGCAGCCTCGCGATCCGCTTCGACGGGGGATCACAACCGGCCCGCGTGGCGACACCGACGTTCATCCCGCCGGAAGCGCTGGCGATGAAGTACACCCTGCTCGCCTCGCCGACGCTGTACCCCGGCCAGACCGTCCGCGCGAGCGTGACGGCGGACGAGGACAACGCCGGGCCGATATCCGTGCAGCTCTCCCTGCGGCACTACGACGGCGATGACCAACTCGCGCCGGAGTATGGCCCCGACGCCGCGATCGCACCCGGCGACCGGTGCGACCTGACCTGGCGCGTTCCCGACACCGGCGGCCAGCCAGTCGCCGAGGTCGGGATGGAGGTACGTGGCGGTAATGGAAGCGACGGCACGGTCTACCTGGACTACCTGACGTGGGATGGAGCGCCGGACGTGCAGCTCGGACGGCCCGAGGGGGGCGGCACGATGTGGCGGCGAGCGTGGATCGACGGCGTCGACCAGTTCGAGGGGCGCTGGCCGGAGCCCTACCGCATCGTGCAGAACCACGGTACGGGGCTGATCAGCCAGGGCACGCAGGAGTGGACGGACTACCGCGTTACGGCGCCGGTCACGGTCCACCTCGCACAGGCCGCCGGTCTCGCCGCGCGGGTCGGCGGGCTGCGTCGCTACTACGCGCTGATGCTCTGCGACGACGGCACGGCGCGGCTGGTGAAGGCGCTCGATGGTGACACCGTGCTCGCCGAGACGGCGTTCCCGTGGGACGTGCGCCGCGTCTACGACCTCTCGCTGGAGGTAACTGGGAACCGCATCGTGGCGAGCATCGACGGCAATCAGGTGTTCGACGTCACCGACGACGACCGGCCGCTGCTGCACGGCGGGATCGGTCTCATCGTCACCGAGGGATGTCTCTCGAGCGATGCCGTGAGCGTACGCCCGGTGTAACCAGAAACCAGGATGTCGTTTCGACCGGAGCGGTGCCAGCCGCGAAGTGGAGAAATCGCGAAGCTGTCCGTAGCGAACCGATTTCTCCACTCCGCACCCTTCGGGTGTTCCGGTCGAAATGACAGGTTTGCTTGGAGCTACGTCGCTTCGGTCGAAATGGCAAAGATGAGGTTCGTTTCTGCCAATCCGCGCCGCACGGTACGATGAGCGGGTAGTGTCCCATCGCATGCCATCGGAGGATCGATGACGCACCGAGCCGACCCGACGATCATGGAGCCACCCACCGGCTCCATCATGGCGATCGCCGCGCACCCGGATGACATCGAGAGCTGGTGCGGCGGCACGCTCGCCCGCGCGGTCGACGGCGGCGCGACCGTTCGCCTGTTGCTGGTCACCTCGGGAGACAAGGGTTCCGGCGACCCAACCGACACCCCGCAGGAGGTCGCGGAACGGCGCGAGGCAGAGGCGCGGGCGGCAGCGAACGTGCTCGGTCTCGCCGACGTCGCCTTCCTCCGCTACGCCGACGGCGAGGTCGAGAACACGCACGAGCTGCGACGCGAGCTGGTGGCGTGGATCCGCGCCTGGCGGCCGGACGCGCTCTTCACGCACGATCCCGAGCACCCTGAGCCGCCGTACATCACGCATCGCGACCACCGCGCGGTCGGCCGTGCCGCACTCGACGCCGGCTACCCCCTCGCGCGGGACCCGCTCTGCTTCCCGGAGCAGCGGGCGCAGGGGCTGCATCCCCACGCCGTGCGGGAGGCGTGGCTCTTCGCCAGCGCGATCGCCGACCGGTACGTCGATATCCGCAGGACGCTGGAGCAGAAGATCGCCGCCCGGCTGGAGCACGTCAGCCAGACGCCGGACCGGGACGCCCTCCCGGCGAGCTGGCGCCAGCGCGCGCGACGCTTCGGCGAGCCGGCCGGTCTCCCCGCCGCCGAGACCTTCACGGTGCTCCACCTCGCCTGACCGACTGACCTCCACGCGACCTCACACAGCCCCCGACGGGCGTTGTCTCGTGGCGGCAGCGTGTGGCATCATCTGCCGTCCGGGTCCCGAACAAGCAACGTTCCATACTCAAGGAGACGCGTGTGAAGTACGGCTTCATCGCCACGCAAGGGACCATCGCCGAGAACCTCGAGCTCGCCCGGATGGTCGAGGACCACGGCTGGGACGGCTTCTTCACCTGGGATGGCATCTCCGTCGGGTCGATGCCGACGTGGGACCCGTGGGTGCTCATGGGCGCGGTCGCCACGCAGACGAAACGCGTCACGCTCGGCGCGATCGTGCATCCCCTCGCCCGCCGGCGGCCGTGGAAGGTCGCGCGGGAAGCGCTGACGATCGATCACCTCTCGAACGGCCGGCTGGTGATCCCGGTGGCGCTGGGCGCGCTCGACGACGGTGGGTTCTCGCGCGTCCACCCGGAAGTGACCGATCGCAAACAGCGCGCGGAGCGGCTCGACGAGACGCTGGAGATCCTCAAGCTGGCGTGGAAGGGTGAGCCGTTCTCGTACGGTGGAAAGCATTATCAGGTCGAGGATCTCGTCTTCCAGCCGACGCCGGTCAACGGTGACATCCCGATCTGGGTCGTCGGCGCGTGGCCGAGCCGGACGTCCGTCGGGCGCGCGGCGAGGTACGAGGGCATCATGCCGGCACTGGTCGGCGAAGGGGCGGAGCCGCCGTCGATCACCCCGGATCACCTGCGGGAGATCACCGCGTGGATCGCGGAGCGCCGGGAAAGCGACGCGCCGTTCGAGTACGTGATCGAGGGCGTGACACCGATCGGCGAGCCGGATGCCGCGAGCGAGCAGGTGCGGGCGTGGGCGGACGCAGGCGCGACGTGGTGGATTGAGTCGATGTGGGGCGAGTACTCACTCGACGATCTCAGGCGGCGCATCGCGCAGGGCCCACCGCGGGTGGAAGCGGCGGTCTGAGCAAGCGCAATAGCCAGGTACCGGGCGCACGAGATCGCTCTTGCGCCCGGATGGTACGTGCCGTGTGGCCGTGCATGCTAGCCTGCATGCATGTATGCCTGCACAATCGCACGGAGGCACCTCATGGCGACCACCAGCATCCGAATAGACCGCGCCACTCACGAGCGCCTGAGGCAGATTGCCGCGAAGGAGCACTCCACCCTGAGCGGCGTCATAACCGAGCTGCTGGACCGCTACGAGCAGGAGGAATTCCGGAAAGCGGTTGCCGCAAGCTTTGCACGAATTCGATCAGACCCTGCTGAATGGGACGACTACATGCGTGAAGTGCGAGCCTGGGACGCGACCCTGATGGATGGGCTCGAGGACGAGCCCCCATACGACGACGCCGATGAGCAGTGAAGCACCCGCCCGTACCGGCGAGATCTGGTATGCCGTGCTCGACCCTACTCGCGGCAGGGAACAGGGAGGTTACCGGACGGTCGTCGTCATTTCGGCCGATTGGTTTCACGATGTATCCGGAGGCGAGCTCTTGATGTGCGTCCCGCTGACAACTCGAGACCGCCAGTTCGCCACACATGTGCCAATCACCCCGCCCGAAGGAGGCGTGAATAAAGACTCCTGGGCGATGTGTGAGCAGGCGCGAGCGACCAGCAGGGAGCGGTTGCGGAATCACCTCGGCAGGGTCGACCCGTCCACGATCGAACGGATTCGAGCGGTCGTCAGGCAGTTGATGACGGACTGACTGTCGCAACCAGGGTATCGTCAGCGGCGATATCAGCCAATCAGCTCAGGTTGGCGGGCGAGGACGGCGAGGGCGACGAACTCCCGGGCGCGTGCGACACGGACCGGGTCGTCGTTGGGAGCGTCGATCGTCTCCAGCACCCGCATCGCGAGACGTGCGACCGCGCCGGGTCGCCCATTACCGCTCTCGACTCTTCCCGCCTGCTGCCTGAGACCGCTCGGCAGCCACCCCTTCTGCAGCAGCGGCTTGCCGATGCCGTAGAGCAGCAGGTGCGCGAACGGCGGCGACCGGAATGTGAGCGGCCGCCGCTCGACGACCTCCAGTCCGGCATTTGAGAGCAGCGCGTCGAGCCGGTCCCAGTCATAGAGGCGCCGGTGGCCGTACCAGATGCCCGACCACAGTCGCTCCCCCTTCAACTGAAATCCCCCAAGGCGCTTCAGCAGCCAGTTCGGCGGGTCCCAGGTGACGGGGAACGCTTCGCTCGGCACGGTGATCACGACCTTCCCGCCGGGACGCACCACCCGCGCCAGCTCGCGCACCACTGCGGCATCGTCCGGCACGTGCTCCAGTACCTCGCTGCAGACGACACCGTCGAAGGATGCGTCGGCGAAGGGCAGCGCCTGCGCGTCGCCAGGCAGCGTGGTCACCTGCGGGAGGCGGGCGAGGTCGCGCCTGGTCTGCTCGACGCGCTCCGGATCGGCGTCGATCCCGGTCAGGTTCGCCTCGGTCAGCTCGGCGAGCACGCGCAGGGTGAAGCCGTAGCCGCACCCGCAATCGAGCACCTCGCTGCCGGGAGCCGGGTCGAGCCACTCGACGATGGTCTCGCAGCGGCGACGGAAGGCGAGGTCGCCTTCCACCGGCATCAGGGCCCGCACGCGCTCCCGGGCACGGACCGTCTCGGGCCGCAACCTCACAGGCCGACCCGCTGGCGCTGCACGTCGGCGGCGCTCCACGGTCCGTGGCGGTCGAGCTCGACCGTCTCACCACGGTAGAGCCGCTCGTAGGCGTCGACCGTCACCGGCAGGCTGAACCGCGCCTCGATCTCCTCGGCGGGCTTCACGTAGCACGCCCGGTGCTCGAGGACATCAGCGATCGCGGCTGCCAGCGCGTCGACGTCGCCCGGCGGCGCGATACGTCCCATGCCGGTGAGCAGCGCCGGCTCGCGGACGCCGGGGAGGTCGCTGGCGACCACCGGCGTGCCGCAGAGCATCGCCTCGACCTGGACGAGCCCGAACGTTTCCGTCCAGTTGATGCTCGGCAGCACCAGCACGTCACAGGCGGCGTAGAAGTCGGAGAGGTCCTGCCCGGTCAGCACGCCAAGCTTGCGCGCGGCCGGTCCCGCCGTCGCCAGCTCCTGGTCCCACGGACCGCTCCAGACGTTGCCGTCCGCGCCACGGTCCGGCCCGGCGAGGGCGTAGGTGACACCGGGCCAGCGCTCGCGCAAAAGGGGCAGCGTCCGCAGCAGCACGTCGATCCCCTTCTCCACCGCGAAGCGTCCGGCGAACCCGATCACCGGACCGTGGCCGAGACTGTGCCGTTCCCGGAAGGCGCGTCCTTGCTCGGGAGACGTCGGCGCGACCGTCACCGGCGGCGGCACCACCGAGACGCGCGAGCCGGCGCGGGTGACAGTCGGTGAGACGGCGGCGCGGTCGTGCGTGTAGGTGACCAGCCGGTGGGCGGCGCGGGCGGCGGCGATGCCGCTCCAGCGGGCGATGCCGGCGGCGACACGCTCGGTCGTGCTGCCGTCAAGCACCAGATCGGAGTGGTGCGTGACGATCACGCGCTTGCCAAGCGCGCGGCCCATGGCGGAGAGGAGTCCGGCCTCGGCCATCGGCAGGTGGAGGTGGACGACGTCATGCTCGCGCATCAGGCGGAACGCGGCCGGCAGGAAGCCCGGCATGATCACCGCGCGGCTGAAGCCGCCAGAGACAGGCACCCGCACCACGCGCATTCCTCCGTCAGTTTCCTCAGCGGGGAGATGCGGGGCGAACCGCGAGGTGAGTATGGTGACCTCGTGCCCGCGCGCGATCAGCTCGCGCCCGAGTCGCTCGGCGTAGATCGTCAGGCCGCTGCAATGCGGCGTGTAGAAGTAGAGGATCTGCAGGATCTTCACGGGCACCTCGCGCGCGGGCAGCACGATGTCACTGTTCTTTCGCTTTTGGCCTCCCTCGATGCGCCCATTGTGCCCGAACGCGGTCAGGGTGTCACCAGACCAACCGACCGCTCATCCCGTCGCTCATACAGGGACACCGCCGTGCGTTGCAGCTCCGCGCGGAACGCATCGGACGTTACAGCCGCTTCGGACACGATGTCGAAACCATCGCCGAACATCCGATCGAGCCCAGCGAGGAACCCCATGAACCGCCGTCCGACCCGATCGTCGCAGTCGCCGATGTCGACAAGAAAGTCGAGGTCGCTCGTTCCCTCACGCCAGGTTCCTTTCACCGCGGAACCGAAAAGCGCCAGCCGGCGCACCCCCCGCGCCTCGCATAGCGCTTCGAGCACCGCGTTCCGGCTGGCCACAGCCTCGATCATGGCGGTCACCTCCTGATGCCCTCAGCATACCGATCAGTTGCCCCACTGACCATGCCCATGCGCTGCAACCGGAACCGGCTCCCGCGTACACGTTGCTCCCTATCCCGCTCCGATACCCCTTTGCCGGAAATCGCGTTCCCCATTAAAGAGGCGATCACACGGCATCCCGTGCGAAGATCGTTCGAACCGACCGGAGGAGAGCACCCAGGGTGGGCGTGTTGAGCGATTCGCTGCCATTCCCCACAACCCGGGCCGATGCGCGCCAGCGCGACGAGCCGGAGGATGCCGAGGCGCGGTGGATCGCCGCCGCCCGGGTCGACCCGCGTGCCTTCGCGCCGCTCTACGACCGCTACGCCGTGCCGATCTACCGCTTCTGCTACGGCCGCGTCGAGGACCCTGATGTCGCCAACGACCTCACCGCCCAGATCTTCGTCCGCGCGATCGAGCGGCTCGACCGCTACAAGCCGAGACCCGGCGCGACCTTTCGGAGCTGGCTGTTCGCGATCGCCCGCAACACGATCACCGACCGCTGGCGGCGCCACCGCCCGACCGCACCGCTCGACCCGGCGCGCCACACCCTCGTCGATGACGACCCCGGCCCGGAAGAGCATGCGGTCCACGGCGACGAGCTCTCGCGGCTGCTCGCCGTGCTGGACCGGCTGCCGAGCACGCAGCGCGACATCATCGAGCTGCGCCTGGCGGGGCTGACGACGAGCGAGGTCGGTGACGCGCTCGGCATGAGCCAGGCGGCAGTGAAATCCGCCCAGTCACGCGCCTACAAGCACCTGCGCGAGCTGCTCGCGCCGCCGGAAGGAGCCTCCTGATGAGCAACCCCCGCCGCCCCGTTGGCGTTCCCCCTGATGACCATGGTCTCGAGCGAGAGCCGAGAGCCGACGCGCCCAACGACGCTGACGCACTCGACGCCTGGCTGAACGAGATCGCCCAAGGCAGCGGATTCCCGGGCACCCGGTCAGGCATCGGCCAGCACCGACCAGACGCCCGGATCGACGACCACGACGCGACCGACGCCGACTCGCTGATCGAGACGGCGGCCCGGTTCCACCGGCGGGTCGAGGCGGCACACGCGGCAACGCCGCGCGCCGTCGCGCCCGACCCGCAGCTCTGGGAGACGATCATGGAGCGAACATCGACGCCTGCGGCGGCAGCGACGGGGACCATTCCGCAGTCAGCCCCGCAGCGAATGAAGCAAACACCAGCACCACTGACGACCACGACGACGCGCCATCGAGCGATGCGGCGTCAACACACCTGGAACATGGTCGCCAACATCGGTCTCGTCGCGGCGATCCTGCTCGCGCTGTTCGGCACCTGGCGGCTGGCCGGCACGCCGGGCATGCCGGGCGGTGACGATGGCTCACAGCCGGTGTCCCACATGGCGATGCAGCCCGCGACACCGGGTGGCACGCCGGCGGTGACCGCACCGGCGGTCGGGACGCCGACACCGGCGACCGGGTGCGACCTCAGTGAGGACATCCCCATCTTCAATGGGGTCGACAAATCGGCGTGGGACGGCACGGCCGTGCTGCTGACCACATCCGGCAGGGTATTGCTGACGTGCCCGGAGGAGCCTGACGGCACGGTGCTGATGGAGACATCGCCGCACGGCAGCGTCGGCCCGCTGGACTGGCCAGGCGCAGTGGTCATTCCGAGCTATGGCGAGAAACCGGAGGAGGCGCGCACGCGGGTACTCAGTCTGACAAACGGCACGGTGGTCGAGTTTGGGTATCCGACCGACGATGCCCAACGCGGCACCGAGGGTGCGCGGAACAGCCCCTGGCTCGTCGGTCCAGCTCCGGAGGACACCGCTGACGAACAGATTCTGGATCTCCGCACGATGCAGACACGACTTCTCTCGGAGATCGCCGGTACGTCACTGCCAGAGCACGGAGGCTACCTGGTGTCAGGCGATGGTACCGAAGGCACGCTGGTGCTCGGGCTGCAGTCACACCACTCGACGGATGGCAATGGAACGTTGATCACGGACAGCGGCATGCCCGGCGACCTGCTCGTCGTCAACGGCAGCCTGCAGACGGCGTCGTGGATTTCTGTCCCCGATGACTTCCCGCCCGTCGCCGACATCGCCGTGTCGCCGGACGGGACACACGTCGCCCTGCATGGCGTGAACGATCAGTTCAGCCAGGAACGCGAGGACGCCTTCAGCCTGCTTCGTCTCAGTGATGGCAAGGAGATCGAGCGATCATCCACGATCAGCGACGGACCGGAGCCGAACGAGGGCATCTGGGTGCAGCGCGGCAAGGCGCTCGCCTACATCAACGGCAACGAGCTCGTGCTGCTGCCACTCCTGTCTGACATGTCGGAGCAGGCGGTGTTTGAAGCGGAAGGTCCGCTGACAGGTATTCGCGCCACCGTGGACCAGGACACTGTCATCGTCGAGCGGCAGTGGGGCGACGATCTGGCCACGATGGTGGCGAATGAACAGTCACCGATCTTCTACACCGTTGAGCTCCTATCCCGCGACGTGACCACGTTCACCGGAGTCGACGTCAGCAACAACACCAGTCCATGGCCCTACCCGAACCGCTTTCTGGTAACGTTCGAGCCACAGGAGCAGCAAGGCGACACGGTGACCTACCAGGTGATAGATGCCGTGACAGGCGAGACCGTCGGCACACTCGAGGATGTGCCCCTCAACGACCGGGGGTATCCGGGCTATCCAAACCTCGGGCCGCTGTCCGTCGCCAGCTCGCCAGATGGCAACACGGAGCTCATCGCGTTCGACTCGCAACACACCTGGCTGATACGCGCCGTCGACGGGCAGTACCAGATCGAGCACCTTGCGCCACCAGCAGGCACGCTGAGCCAGACACCACTCCCGCTCTCGCTCCAGTTCTCGCCGGACGGCTCGCTCGTCTGGATGAGCGGGCAGAGCGGCGAATCGGACAACGGTTACCTGCTCCACATCAACGCGGTGGACCTCACCTGGGAGCCTGTTCCATCAACCGGCGACGAGGGCTCATACATCCCGTTCGTGCCCGGCACCGGAACGACCGGTGTGCAGTCCGACTGGATGCAGGAGATCAAAGCGGGATACGACTTCAGCGAGGTGCCGGATGGAACCGAGTTCATGGACAGCGAGGAGCTCGCCGCGGAGCTACGCGCGACGGAGAACTCGTTCTCCTGGCCGGCGGGCTATGATCCGGATGTCGAAGCGATGATCGGCAGGAACGGCGCGCCGGATGGCAGTCGCTTCCAGGAAGGCATGGCCTACACCTCGCTGGGCATCTCCAACCAGTGCGCCTGGAACCAGACCTGGCTCGATGCCTTCGAGAGCGGTGATGAGGAGACGGCACGCAAGGCGCTCTGGGTCATGACTGAAATCTTCCCGACGTTCCCCAACCAGGACTGGAGCGTCGTTGAATGGCAACTGAAAGCTGCCAGCCTGGCAGCCGACGGTGATCCGGCAATGGTCCAACAGAGTGTGACGGTGAACTGCCAGGGGATGCTCTGGGAGTAAGCGCAACCATGCATGCAACGGGTAGCCTCGATACTTGCAGTCCGGGGCTACCTGTCGGCTGGGTTCGCGGTAGGCTTTCCCTATCGAAACACCGTGCGCTTGCGAAGGGAATCCCCGTGGACCGCACCGAGAACGCGCCCGACGAACGGATCGCGACGCGGCGGTTGCCGCTGGCGTGGGCGGTCGCGGTGGTCGCCGCGATCTCGTTCGATGCCGCGATCTACCTCATCGCGGATGCCCTCGGCGCGATCCCGGACGATCTCCCGGACATCGCCGCGGGACTCGGCGTCCCGTCCATCGCCGTGGTCGTGGTGCTCACGCTGACGGTTGCGGCCGTCGCGCTGGCGCTCCTCGCGCGCTCCTCACGGCAGCCGGTCAGGAACTTCACGATCCTCTCGGGCATCGTCTTCGCGACGTCGATGCAGCCCGTCATCGGCATGGACGGCGCCACGGTCTCCCTCCGCGTGACGCTCGTCATCATGCACGCCGTCACCGCGCTGATCGCCTGGTGGGTCCTCACCCGCCTGACGCGCATCTCCTGATCTTCGGTCTCACGTGCGGCGACCTGGCGCGTCATTGACGTGAGCGCGGGTCGACCAGCGACCGGCAACACGGCACTTGACTTCGAGCGCGCTCCAACCCCGAGAATCGATTTCAAATCGACACACCGCGTGCCTTGCACGACAGGAGACCAGCGACCATGTATCCCGACCCCACCACGAACCAGCTGATTCACGACACGATGATCCGCGAGGAGCTCGAGCGGCACGGGCCTGCGCACCTGCGCCGCGTCCACGAGCCGTTCCCGATCAACACCCCGCTGCGCGGGGTTCGCGGCGCGACGGCGCGGGCGCTGCTGCGCCTCGCCGAGCGCATCGAGCCGCTGCCGCAGGCGGGGACGACGATGCCCGCGGAGCGCGCGGCCTAGCTCGGGCGCTCCGCGGTGGTGGGCGGCGGCTCCATCGCCTCCCACGGCTGCCAGCTGAAGCGGCGGCGGTAGCGCTCCAGCAACCGCAGGATCGGCCCACCGAGCACGAGCACCAGCACGACATTTCCAATGGCGCGGAAGAGGTCGAAGCCGAGCGAGGTGACCAGGTAGAAGCGAGCGTACCGCTCCACCGTCTCCGCCAGCGAGAGGCCGGGGGTCCAGTAGAGACTCCCGGCCTCTCCCGCGCCCGGCGCGCCGAACGGCCAGAACCAGAGGTTCATCAACGCCCCGAAAAGCAGCCCCCACACCGCCCCGAACGCCGCCAGCATCACCAGCCGACGCCGCTCGCTGCCGCCACGCGGGAGCCATCCCGCCGTGAGGCCGACCCACGCCGCGCCGAGCATCTGGTACGGCAGCCACGGTCCGAGCCCGCCCGTGAGCAGCGCCGAGAGCAGGATCGTCATCGCGCCCATCTGGAACCCGAACGTGGCCCCGAACACCGCTCCCACCAGCATGATCAGCAGGAAGACCGGCGACGCGCCGAGCACGGTCGGCACCAGCCGCAGTGTGGCGTCGATCGCGACGAGCACGCCGAGCAGCGCCACGACACGGGATCGCGACGCCCCCGCCTGGTCCTCCCCCAGCGTCACCAGCACGGCGGCCACCGCCAGCCCGGTCACCACGGCGACCAGCAGCGGCGCGTCATCGGCGTGGGCGGTGTCCGTTCCGGCGGACTGCGAGATCACCGGCAGCACGAACGGGTACAGGAACCCGGCCAGCCCGACGAGACTCGCCACGGCGAGCAGAATCCGCGACGGAGTGATCGAGGCAAGTGGAGACGGTGCAGCGGGAGGCTGAAGCCGGACGAATCGATTCATGCGGGGAGCATACCCGGCTCGCCGCACCAGAACCAGCGGAGCAAGCTTGGACGTTCTGCACAACACCAGGATCGGACGCACGTGATGCAGTAGCGACCCCCGATACACGTTGGTCGACATGCACAGTGGCGACACGTATGCTGAAACCGCACTCGACAACGGCGCCGAGGCTCGCGACCGACCCGCACCCAGCTTCAGGAGCGCCACCACCCGATGCCAACCGGCGAAATTACCCTCCGCGACCTCATCGCCTGGACCGACCTGGTCTCCCCTGACGATGTTCGCTCACGACACCGCCGAAGATCCGCTCGACCGCGACGTCGACTGGGTCGTGACCGCTCGCTCGACACCGCCGATGCTCCCGCTGCTGCGCGGTGGGGAGCTCGTGCTGCTGCCGCGGCGGGTCGTGAGCGAGTCCGCGCTCAACCTGCGCCTGCTGATCCAGGAGCTCACCAGCCAGCCGGTTGCGGGCGTGGTGCTCGACACCGACGAGCCAGTCGAGAGCCTCCTGCCGGTTCTGCGCGCGCAGCGGATCGGCGCGGAGCTCGAGAGCGACCTGAATCGCATGCTCACCACGCGGCGCGGCGATCTGCTCCGCACAGGCACCGACATCGAGCGGATCGTGGCGATGCAGCGCGGCGCCCATGCTTCGCCGGAGGAGCTGCTGCGCGCGCTGGCGGACCACCTCCACGCTGAACTTGCCGTCCGCACCACCGGCGGCACGCCGCTGGTCAGCACCACCGAGCAGCTTCCATCGTCATTGCTGGCGGCAACCGACGCCGGCTGGCTGGAGCGGCCGCTGCGCCGCAACCGGGTGCTGATGATCGGCGGTCTCACCCCCGAGACGCGCGCGCTCGGCCGCTACGTGCTCGGTCGCCTCGCGGACGCGGTTCAGGCCGCGCTCGACGAGGAAGCCTCGACGGTGCAGGACCTCGCCACGCGCACGCGGCTCATCAACCAGGCGCTCGCCACCGCCTCGCACGACCCGCAGGGAGCAAGCGGGATGCTGCGCAGGGCCGGCATCCCGCAGGACGCCCCCTTCCGCGTAGCGGCCGCTCCGGCGGGGAGCGCCGAGGCGGACGTCTGGCCGCTGCTGCGGACGCTCGGCACACCGGTCGATGCCGGTACCCACCGCGGCGGCCCCGCGTGGCTGCTGACCGGCGGATCGACGGGGCAGCGCGCTGCGGCAACAGCGGATGCGTGGATCGCGGTGTCGGGACCGGTGCGGAGCGCCGCCGATCTCGGCGCGGCGATGCGCCAGATCGCGTTCCTTTGCGGGATCCGGCAGGGCGGCGCGATCGATGGCGGCGTCGTGCGCTTCGACGATGTCGTCAGTCTGGGCGTGATGCGCCTGCTCTACGAGCTGTGGGGAACGTCGCTGCTCGATGACTTCGTAGCGACGATGATCGGCGGGCTGATCCGGGAGGACCGCCGGGGACTGCTGCGCGAGACACTGCGGCGCTACCTGGCGTTCGGCGGCACCCAACGCCCGACGGCGGAGTCACTGGGCATCCACCGCAACACCCTCACCTACCGGCTGCGGCAGATCCGGGCGCTGCTGGACGTCGACCCGGACGACCCGGCGGCGCGGCTGAACCTGCACGTCGCGCTTGTCGCCAGCGAGCTGCCGCCCGCGACCACGGGCTGAGCCCGGCGCCACGCTTCGCGCAGCTGTTGCCGAACAGACCGCCTGAAATCGGCGACAGCGCCCTCACACCAACCTGTCATGGCGCTGCACATCGTCGGAGCTCCACGGACCGAGACGTGTCGAGCAATCACGCACACCGCCGCAGGGATCACGCGATTTCTCCACTTCGCACCTTTTAGGGTGCGCCGGACGAAATGACAGGGTTCGTTGGGGCCGATCGAGTCAGCATGGGCCGGGCGTCACCACTTCTCCGCTTCACACTCGCTGCACTCGCGCTCCGGTCGCAATGACATTCACGGGGTCGCTGCGCAATGCCCAGGCGCCCCCAACCGTCATGCCACAGCGGGAACGCCGGCAGCGCAAGCTCCACCTCGAATCCATCCCGACAGGACCTGGCGAGCTCCCATTCGTCTTTCAATTGACAGAGGGCTATGGTAGAGTGTACGTACACATTGTGCGTTCACTCCGCACAACGCTGCCGTGTTGTGCGGCACCGACACGTCGCCAGTATCGCAGGTTCGGGCCCTCGTTGCCGGCCCAGCCCCGTCGCCATGGTCGCGCCCGGCCGCGGCGCGCACATGTCACGTGAGGGGAGGTCGCCTCCATGCCAGCATCGCCCACATCGCCAGACCGTCCGGATCACAGGTCGTCCCGCCTGCCACTGGTTCCACGCCCGCGCGCGTCGCTCCTCGAGCCCATCCAGCAGGAAGGCGTCTCGTGGGAGGGCCAGGTGCTCATCGTCGGCAACGAGGGCGACATCCCGGCGATGCTGTACGTCACCTCCAGCCGGTTCCTGCTCACCAACCGGGACACGATCCTGCTGGAGGCGCCGCGGCCATGGCTGGTTCCAGCACCCCTGCGCGTGCAGGAGAGCGACGTCCGCATCTCGATCACCCCGGAAGGTGTGATGCCGGGCAGCACCACCACCGAGCGCCTCCTGCTCACGGTGCGCGAGGGACGCGGCCCGGCGTCGCAGCTGGTGGCGATCCTCACGGGCCGCGCCCGCAAGGAGCAGATCAACGCGGAGTTCCCGACGTGGAACGACGGCGTCGGCGCCGGGCGGTCGAGCATGTTGCCACCGCTGCCGGCGTTCGAGGCATCCCAGGATGTCCCGAAGCAGAAGGAAACGGGCGCGGCCGATCCGGAGACACGTGGCGCCGCGCCGATCGAGCCGTGGGGCGAGCGCCCGGAGCGCCGTCCGAGCATTCCGTTCCAGGCACCCGAGCCGGAACCGGTCGAGCCGCAGAGTCACGCTGCCCGCTTCCTGAGCAGCCGCGCCGCGGCTCCCGAGCCGGCACCGGCACCCGAGCAGAAGCCACGGCGCGCGAAGCCGCAGAACGTCACACCGATCACCGAGGAGCGACGCAAGCGCCGCGCCGGGGTCGGCATCTGGACCACCCGCATCGCGATGGTCGTGATCATCGCGCTGGTCGCCGGGTGGTTCGCGCGGCCATACCTGCCAGATGAGGTCACCGAGCGCCTCCCCGCCGCAATCGTTGATGACAACGGCGGCGACGATGAGGTAGCGCTGACCACGACCGGCAACACCGGATCGACGATCAGCGACGGCACCAGCGGCGCGGGCACCAGCCCGGAAGAGCTCATGCCGACTGCAGCCGCACTCGGTGTCGGCGGCGCCACGTCCGAGATTCCCGATCCGAAGGAGAATGGCGATCCTTCCGGCCCCGACGGGGTGCTGCCGACCCCGACGCCGGCGGATACGAGCGAACTCACCGACGCTGGCGATCCGCCCGTGAACGACTCCGGCGTGACCGACACCACCGCGCCAGAGCCGACCCAGGTTCCGCCGGATCAGCAGCAGGGCACCGGCGATCAGCCGGCGGAGCAGCAGGAAGCCCCGGCCGAGCCGACGCAGACGCCCGTGACGGGGTCAGCGAGCACCGGCGACACGACTGAGCCGGATCCAACACAGCCTCCGGTCGTCGAGCCGACCGAGGTGCCGCCCACGCCGACCGAGGCGCCCCAGATCGTGGTGCCGACCGAGACGCCGATCGTCGAGACACCGGCGCCGACGCAGGAGCCGACGGAGGCACCTGTGATCGAGACGGTCGCGCCGACAGAGGCCCCGGTGACACCGACGACGGAGCCGACGCTGGCACCGACGGAGGTCCCGGTTACCGCGACGGCGGCACCGACCGAGGCACCGGTCATCGGCACGCCGGAGCCGACGATCGCGCCGGAGCCAAGCCAGACCGCCGAGACGCCGGCCGCGACCGAGGCGCCGACACTCGAGCCTCAGGCGGCAAGCGTGACCGAGGAGCAGCCCGCAACCCAGCAGTTCGTTGACGAGGGCATCCGCTACAGCGTCGAGGGCGCGTCCACCGGCAGCAGCGTCCCGGAGCTGCCGGAGATCGCCGAGATCAGCTACGGCGACTGGATCGTGCTGGCCGTCGACGGACAGAACTGGACCGCCGACGAGCAGGTGTTCGATATGCGCGAGTTCGCGCTGATCGCCGACGGCGAGGAGATCCAGCTCGATGTCGGGAACAGCTGGGTCGCCTCAATGCTCGGGTACACCCCCGCGTACGGCAACACGGACGCGATCCTGTGGGCGCCGGGCGAGGAGCACAGCTTCGCGCTGACGTTCCTGGCGCCGCGCGATGCGAAGTCGCTGGTGCTCAAGGCCGGTGACCAGGAGTTCGACCTGGGCACGATCCTCACCGAGACACCATCGCTGGCCGACATGCGGCAGGCGGACGCGCCGGACACGATCGAGGCGAAGGTGGTCGATGTCATCGACGGCGAGACGATCGTGATCGAGAAGGACGGCGTGCAGCAGACAGTTCGCTACCTCGGCGTCGACGCGCCGGGCGAGGGCGAGTGCTACGCCGCCGAGGCGACCGACGCCAACCGGGCGCTCGTCGAGGGCAAGACCGTCAAGATCGAGCGGCAGGCGACCGACACCGACGCGCAGGGCAACTGGGTCCGCGATGTCTGGGTGGCGCAGGACGACGGCACGTATGTGCTCGTGGCGCACCAGCTGGTGCAGGAGGGCGCGGTGACGGCGGACATCAGTGAGCCGAACACCCGCTTCGCAAGCTGGCTGCGCGGTGCGGAAGCGATCGCGAAGGCAGAGGGTCGCGGTCTCTGGGGCGGGTGCCAGCAGGGGCAGAGCGACACCCCGGTGACCTCGCTGGTGCGGGCCATCGGACCGATCCGGCAGAGCGAGCTCTAGCCCGAGCACGCTCCCCCGCCGTTACAATGAATGAAACGTGAAACTGACCCGGCCATGGCCGGGTCAGTCATTTGCTGCCTCACGAGCCCACACGGAAGAAGGGAATCCATGCGCGACATCGGTGTATTCAGTGGCAGCGCCCATCAGGAGCTTGCACTGGAAATCTGCACGCACCTCGGGCAGCCACTTCACCACACCGAGATCCACCGCTTCAGCAACGACTGCCTGCAGGTCCAGCTGCAGGCGAACTGCCGCGAGAAGGACATCTTCATCGTGCAGCCGCTGGTGCCGCCGGTGCAGGAGCACCTGATGGAGCTGCTGATGATGCTGGACGCCGCGCGTGGCGCCTCGGCGGCGCGCATCACGGCGGTCATCCCCCACTACGCCTACGCCCGGTCGGACAAGAAGGACGCCCCGCGCATCTCGATCGGCGGCCGGCTCGTGGCTGACCTGATCGACACGGCGGGGGCGAACCGCGTGCTGACGATGGCGCTGCACTCGCCGCAGGTGCACGGCTTTTTCAGCGTGCCGGTCGACCATCTGAACGCGCTCAACGTGCTTGCCGAGCACTTTGCCCGTCTCGACCTCGAGAACACCATCGTCGTCTCCCCCGACCTCGGCAACGCCAAGCCGGCAACGCAGTTCGCGCGGCTGCTCGGCCTGCCCGTCGCGGCGGGCAGCAAGCGTCGGCTCGGGGATGACCGGGTCGTGATCGATGCGATCGTCGGCGAGGTCGAGGGGCGCAACGTGATCATCCTCGACGACGAGGTGGCCACGGGCGGATCGATCCTCGAGCTGGTCGCGGCGCTGCGGCGTGAGCATGTGGGCCGGATCTCACTGGCGTGCACCCACGGCCTGTTCACGGGCAAGGCGATGGAGCGACTGGGCGGGCTGGACGACCTCGACGAGATCGTGACGACGAACACGGTGCCGATTCCCGAGGAGAAGCGCCTGCCGAACCTGACGGTGCTGTCGATCGGGCCGCTGCTGTCGGAGGCGATCTCGCGGATCCACCATGGGGAATCGGTCAGCTCGCTGTTCGTCAACTCGATCTAGCCCGAACGATGGCGCATCCCGCGCTTCTGCTGTCCGCCCCGGCCCTTCCCAGGTGACATCAGCTGGCACCAGCACTCTGGTGAGCCTGGGCCCCCGCGCCCGGGCGGGTCCGAACCCGCCGCCTCGAATCATCAATGGGCTTCTCGGATCACCCGATTGCTGTCCATGAACGTTGACGGCGATGACCCGCCCACCGGCACCTCGGCGTTCCACTGTCTTGGGACGTCGATGATTCTGTCTCCGCGGTTGCCCGGCCCGTAGCGATCAGCCACCCACTTGTCAAGGACGCATCCGGTCATACAATGAAGATCACGGGTGGGTTGTTATGTCGCAAACGCGACGCGTCGGGTCTACCAGGGAGAATGCCACCATGGCCACGCCAGCGGAACGCAATGCGCTCCTGGAGCTGCTCCACCACAACCACTACTCGCCACAGGAGCTCGCCCGGATTCTCGGCATGGACGTGCACCTGATCCTGCACGATGCCCAGAGCGGCCAGCTCAAGGCGTACATCATCGACCACCACGTGATCGATATCCGCCGCGAGGATGCAATTGACTGGCTCCATCACCGGAACCTCCGGTAGAAACGCGCACAACGCCCGGAGGCGCTGGCTGTGTACCAGCGCCTCCGGGCGTCGTGCTGTCTTGCACTGAAGAAGCGCTACGGCGCGAGGAAGTCCCCGACAACCCAGCCCTGCTCCCCGCTCGGGAGGCTGATCTGCCACCAGGTGTAGCCGTCTGCATCCTGCGGCCCGCCAACGACGGAAACCTGCTGGCCTGCCGTCAGCGTGGTCACGACGTCAGATGCGGTGCTTGCGCTCGCCCGCAGGTTCAATCCGCTCTCGGTGACCGAGGCGGTGCCGCCAATCGCCAGCTCGGCCGGAGCATCGCTCGCACTGGCATCGCCCGCGGCGTCCGCCTTCGCCCCCGAGGACGCCAGCTCCACCCCATCGGCCTCGACCAGCCGACCACGGATCACCGTCCGCGACAGGTATTCGCCAGCGTCGTAGTTGAAGTCACCGCCACAGGTGATGAGCGTGATCGCGCGGTAGTCGGTCGGTCCGACGATCTCGTTGATGGCCTCGGGTGTGAGCCCGGCGACATCGTAGGTCTTCACCCACTCCACCGCGAAGGTGTACGTGGCGCCGTTGTCGCCGCGCACGGTAATCGGCGCGCCCTGCTGCAGCTGCCCAACCGTCCAGAACACCGAGGGGCCAACGTCCCAGTAATCGACATGGCCGGACATCACGGCGTTGCCGATCTCGCCCAGCAGACCGGTCTCCTGGTACCACGAGACGACCCACGGGCCACTCGGATCCAGCATGACGCCGTCCACGATCTGGTTGCGCTCGACCTCGGCATCGACCTCGGCGTCCGGGATGGCGATCGACACCGGTGCGGCGGGCTGCGCCGGAAGCGGGTTGAGCCCAAGCGGGCCAGGCTGCAACGACCCGGTCGAATCGTCCCCCCATGACGGGAGGGCGATGCCGGTGCTGGCGGAGACACCCGCCGTCAACCCCGCCACCAGCATCATGCCGGCGACGATCGGGATCACGGCTTGCTTGACACGTCGCAACATCTGCATCCACCTCTACTGTCTGGAGCCGGCATCGAACGGGATGGCGTCACGCGGGTCGGATTCCAGTCGTGCCCGTACACTCCCCGCTCGAAATTCTACACGGACCGGACAGTTGCATCCGGTCCGCGCTGGTCCTTATGACGACAGCCGGCGACTGATGCCCCACGCCGCCAGGATCATCGCGCCGAGGGCACCGATACCCATCAGCGCGGTCTCGGTGGTCGTCGCGCTGTCCCACCAGGCGCTCGCGGCGGCCGGCCCGATGCCGGGTCCCGTGCCGGTGCTCGGGAGGTCGGTCACCTGTGCGCACTGGTAGAGGAAGACGTCCGTGTTCTGCCCGCCCTCGACGATGAGCCGGCTCTTGCTGTCGACACGCTCCGCCTTCGCCTTGCACCAGATACCGTCATTCTGCTTGAGGTTGTAGAACCCATCCGGCAGCGACGAAAAGGTGGCGACACCGTTGGCGTCCGTGGCGGAGGTCAGCTCGATGCCCGGATCGGCCGATGTGAGCGTGAAGGTCGCACCGCTCGAGCCCGCCTTGCACTCCTGCTCCCAGTCCTTGATATCCGCCTGGTCCTTCTCGCAGAGGAACTCCCGAACCGTGATCGATCCGCTCGGCCCGGCAGGCTGCTGCGGCTCGGGTGCCGGCTGCGTGGCGTACCACGAGCAGGCGATCGACTCGCCGTCGACGTTGACGAAGGTGGTCGAGCCGTTGGTGATCGTCTTCTGGTAGAGATCGCCGCCGTCTACCTGACAGAACACTGCCGCGCTGCCCATGCCGTCAGGAAGCGACGGCGTCAGCGTGTAGTCGGCGGGCACGAGGTCGTAGAACCGCACCGCGCCGGCACCGGAGACTCCCGTGTTGGCGGTCAGCGGCGGCGCGCCGGCGGCACCCAGGCTGAACGTCACGCCGTCCACCGTCTCGTCGCATGTCGTCGAGAGATCGTTGTAGGTCGCGCCGGCCATCGACTGGCCTGGATCGCAGGCGTAGAGGGTGGTGAGAATCTCGGCCCGCGCCGGCTCCGGCGTGGTGGTTGGTGTCGGCGTCTCACCCTGCGCGTTCTCGGGGATGTAGTACCAGTCGCAGAGGATGTCCTCGCCGTCACCGATCGCGAAGGACGCCACCGTGGAGTCGACCGACGTCTCGATCCGCTCACCGGCCGGCTGCGTGGAGCAGTAGAGGCGGACAGAGCCGAAGTCGCCCGGAGGGCCACCGGAGAGCGTGTAGTCGCCCGCGGCAAGCCCGGTGAAATCGACGATCCCCGGTCCCGGGTCTGTCGGCACGGTGGTCGTCGCGCTCTGGTCCCCGTCAGGGCCACTCAGGACAAATTCCTGGTCGGCAATGCCCTCGTCGTGGCAGGTGTCGTAGAGCTCGTCGCCGGAGTACCCCTCCGGGCAGAGCGCGAGGTGCACCGTCAGCGACGCCCCGGTCTCGTCACCGCGGCCGCCTTCGGGGGTTGGCGTGACCGCCGGCGTCTGCGTCGGCTCGGCGCCGGCGTCATCCGGCACGATGAACCAGTCGCAGACGATCTGCTCGCGCTGGATGTCGGAGAATGCCGTGACGCCCTGGTCGTTGAAGTCCTTCTGGTACCGGTTGCCGCCATCCGCGACGCAGTAGAGCACCTCGGTCGCCGCGTCGAGGGGCACGTCGGAATAGAGCGTGTAGGTGCCCGGCGCGATGCCGTCGATCACCACCTGCCCGTTCTCGCCGTTGGCGGGATCGTTGTCGCTGGTGTTGATCGTCTCGATGGTGCCGCCGCTGTTGCCCCACGTGAAGGTCACGTTTTCGGCCGGGCCGGAGCAGGCGCCGCTGAGCGCGTCGAAGCCGGCGGCGGGGTCGGTGCCGTCGGGACAGGTGACAGGGTTGACCGTGACGGAGGCGAGATCGGCAGCCGGCGCGGTCGTCGGTGTCGGATCCGGCTGGCTCTCCGCGGGCGGCACCACGTGGAAGTCACAGATGATCGCCTGCCCGTCGGCGAGGTCGAGCGAGGCCGGGTTCGTGTTGGCCGGGGAGAGCGGTACCCGGGTATCGCTGTTCTCAAGCGAGCAGTAGGTGCGGTATGTCTGCCCCTCGTCGGGGAGATTCACCTGGATCGTATAGGAACCGACGGGGATGTTGGCGAAGCGCACCGCGCCGACGCCTCCTTCGGTCGTCTTGGTGTCGCTGGTGGGGCCGCTGATCTGAACGCTTACCCCGGCGAGACCGTTGGCGTGGCAATCGTTGTAGAGATCCTGCCCGTCATATCCGGGCGGGCATTCCGAGACATGGACCTCGATCGCCCCCGTCCCCGGCGTGTCCTGGGCGGCCGCCGGCATCGCGGCCGGGACGGCTACCATCACGGTGGTGAGCGCAATCACGAGCGCGACGAGATATCGCAGCGCGCGCACGGGCGCGGATAGCGCATCGATCGTTCGGCGTCGTGTGTAGCGTGCCATGAGACTCCCCCGAATCACGTATCCTCAGCCGGAATCCGGCCGATCCCGGTGCGCTCGCCAGTGGTATGCGGCGAGCATTCCTCTGTCCGTTGCAACGAGCGGTCGTGCGGTTCGGTTTCGTGGCACGTATCGTTGCATGGATGATGACGGCACTGCCACGATGACCATAGTGTACGTACAATGGTATCACAGACGCATGGTGTGGGAACCGACCCGCACGACGGGTAGCAGCGGCGGCGCCACCAGACATCGGCAACAGAAGGGACAGCATGTGGATGACTCGCACCTCGTGATCCGGGTGGTCGCGATGCCGGCCGATACCAACTCCTCCGGAGACATCTTCGGCGGCTGGCTGATGAGCCAGATGGACGTCGCCGCGTGGGTCGAGGCCCGCCAGCACACGCGCCACCGGCTCGCGACCGTCGCGATCGACAACATCGTCTTCCACCGGCCGGTCTTCGTCGGCGACTGCCTGCTCTGCTACGCGAAGGTGGAGCGGATCGGCCGCACCAGCATCACGGTGCAGGTCGACGCAATGGTCGAGCGTGTTGATGGCGGCGCGGTGGAGCAGGTGACCGAGGGGAAGTTCGTGCTCGTCGCGGTCGGGCCGGACCGCACGCCGGTGCCGATCCGGGAGTCATAGCACCGCCTCGTCGGTGAGTTACCTACGTAGCTGTACAGAGTACGTAGATGGCGCTAGCAGTGTATTCGGGAGGAAAATGGTTCACCTGTCCGATGTGTTGGGTGCCTCAGAGGCGCAGGATGGGTCCATGTTCAGCTCGTCCGGCGGGACATCGACCCGGCCGACACCTCAACAAGGAAGGCAGGCACCATGGACACCAACCTCACGACCCAGTTCGCCACCATCCAGATCGATCGCGCGCGACTGACCGCGCAGGCGGAGCGCCGCTGGGCCGCCAGGCAGGCGATCGCCGAACAGCGCGTCCCCCATCGCCCGTCCCGCGCACGACGGTGGGCAGGCGGTCTGGTGATCCTCGCCGGCCAGCGCCTTCAGGGTCTGCCGACACCGGCACTCCCCGACCTGCAACCGGGCACGCCCGCCTGAGCTCGTGACAATGCCCCGTGACGCCGGCCTCACGATGGGGCTGGCGCTACGGGGCTGCCGCGACCATCGAAACCGGGGCAGGGTGCTCCCGCGCGTGCGCGAACGCCGCTGCGAAGCCGGGCAGACTGCGCTCGATCATCTCATCGCTGGCCGTGAGCGAGATCCGGAAGAACCCGGGGAACTCGAGCACGGCACCCGGCAGGCAGAGATTGCCGTGCTCGACCAGCAGTCGGCAGAAGGCGGAGTCATCGACCCACGGCGACTTCGGAAGCAGGTAGAACGTCCCCTCCGGCACGTGGACGTCGTAGCCGATCGCGCGCAGCTCCGCGACCATGCGGTCACGCTTTCGCTGGAGCGCCTGCAGGTCGATCGAAAGTCCCTCAAGCTCCGCGATCGCATGCTGCAGGATCGCGTTCGGGAAGAGGAACCCGCCGGCGATCTGCACCGTCTGGATCGCCAGGCGCACCTGCTCGCGGTTGGGCAGGGTCGGCGGCAAGGCAAGGTAGCCGACCCGCTGGCCGGGGGTGAGCAGGATCTTGCCGTAGGAGTAGGTCATCATCGATTGCGGGTAGTACGCCAATGGCGACGTGAACGGGACATCGTCGAACCGGATGCGACGGTATGGCTCGTCCGAGATCAGCCAGATCGAACGACCGTTGCGTGTCGACGCCGCGGTGAGCAGCTCCGCGAGCCGCCGGAGGGTATCCGGCGGGTAGATCCTGCCGGTCGGGTTGTTTGGCGAGTTGACGATGATCGCCCGCGTGCGCGGGGTGATCACCGCCTCGATCGCATCGAGATCCAGATCCATCGTCTCGCGGTCAACGGCGACCTTCACCGGCACCCCGCCCGCGTTGACGATCATGGCCTCGTAGAAGAACCACGGTGGCAGGTTGATGATGACCTCGTCACCCGGGTCGACACACACCTGCACAGCGGCGGCGAGCGCACCGAACGCCCCCGGGGTCATCGCGATGTCGGCGGGCTCGAAGGCGATGCCGACCTCATCCCGCAGCGCGGCAGCCACCGCCTCCTGGGTCTCCGACTCGCTCATCTTGTAGGCGAACCAGTCCTTGTCTTGCGGTACCGCGGCCTCGCGCATGGCGTCGACGAAGCCGGGCAGCGGCATCTCCTGTGGGTTGCCGAAGGCGAAGTTGTTGATCGCAGGATCCCCGTTCATCTCGAACAACCCCGACTCCTGGATGAACGACAGGATGTGGCGCATCGCGTGCTGCAGCGCGCTGATGCGGGTGGCGACGGGCTGATCCATGGCCAGAATGCCTCCGGTGCGGGTCTGTGCGACAGTGTGTGACTGGGTCCCGGATAGCCTCATGGTAGGGATGGCGGCCGTCATCGTCAATCGCCATCGCCCCGTGGGAGCCGGTACGCCGGGCATGGAAACTGCCCCTGCCACTGTGTGGCAGGGGCAGTTTCGTGGTGCGGCTCAACAACGGGGCTAGTTGCCCGAGTCGATGATGCCCTCTTCCTCAAGGAAGCTGCGCGCGACGTCGACCGGCTCCTCGCCGCCCTCGTCCACGCGGTAGTTCAGATCCGCCATCGTGTCATCGTCGATCTTGCCCGCGAGCTGGTTCAGGATGTCCCGAACCTCAGGCGACTCGTTGAGGAGATCCTGGCTGACCACCGGCGCCGCATAGTACGGCGGGAAGTAGCCCATGTCATCCTCGAGCACGACGAGGTCGAGCGCCGGGATGCGGCCATCGGTCGCGAACGCCGAGATCACGTCCACGTCGCCCTTGTCGAGGGCGCTGTAGAGCAGCCCCGGGTCGAGGCCCTGCTCGCCGCCGAACTCGAAGCCGTAGGCCTCCTCAAGTCCCGGCAGACCGTCCGGCCGCACCAGGAACTCCTGGGTCGCGCCGAAGGTCAGGTCGCCGGCAACGTCCTCGAGGTCACTCACCTTCTCGAGGCCGTACTCATCGGCTGTCTCCTGCGTCACGGCCAGCGCGTAGGTGTTGTTGAACCCCCACGGCTGGAGCCACTCGAGCCCGAACTGCTTCGGGTACTCGGTGGAGACGATCTTGTAGACCGCATCCTGCCCCGCGGCGGCAGGCGTCGCGCCCGCGACCGGGCTGGCGCTGCCAGCGCCCTCGGGCAGGTCCTCGCCGAGAATGGCGAGCAGCCCCGTACCGGTGTACTCGACGTAGATGTCGATCTCACCGTTCTCGAGCGCCTGGTGGACAACAGCGGTGCCGCCGAGGTTGAGCTGGCGCTCAACGGTGTAGCCGTGGTCCTCAAGCATCAGCGAGACCATCTCGGCCAGCACAATCGACTCGGTGAAGTCCTTCGACCCCACCGTGACGGTCGGCTTTTCGTCGTCCTGCGCGGCGGCGCTCGCCACGCTGGCGAACGACGTGAATGCCATCCCCATCGCGATCAGCACGATAGCGAATGTACCGAAGAAACGTCGCATGGTGCGATGCTTCCTTTCTCCACTCCACATGGCGATGAGCATCGAAGCGGCATCGCCATCCGAAATGGCTTGTACGTGTCTAGCAACCTTGCCGCAAGGTCGGTTCCGAGAACAAGCAGCACTAGCCCTCGAGGATGCCCTGCTCGATGAGGAAGGCGCGCGCCACGTCGGTGGCTTCCTCGCCGTCCTCATCGACCTGACGGTTCAGCTCCGCCATCGTCTCGTCATCGATCTTGCCCGCGAGCTGGTTGAGCAGCTCCTCCAACTCGGGGTTCTCCTCCAGCACGTCGCCACGGATCACTGGCGCGACGAAGTACGGCGGGAAGAAGTCCTTGTCGTCCTCGAGAATCACGAGCCCCAGCGCCGGGATGCGGCCGTCCGTGGCGTAGCCGGTGATGGCGTCCACCTGCCCCTTGTCGAGCGCGGAGTACATGAGCCCGGCGTCGAGGATCTTCACGTCGCCGAACTCGATGCCGTAGGTGTCCTGCAGCCCTGGCAGACCATCCGGTCGCACCGGGAACTCCTGATCGGAGCCGAGCGTCATGTCCTCCGCGTGGCCTTCGAGATCGCTGATCGAGCCGATCCCGAGCTCGTCGGCCGTCTCCTGGCGGACGGTGATGGTGTAGGTGTTGTTGAGGCCGAGCTCATCGAGCCAGACCAGGTCGAACTGCTCGCGGTAGGCGTCCGCGACGATGTCGTAGGTCGTCTGCGCGACGGGCGTCCCGCCGTCGGCGACCGGGACCTCCTCGCCGAGGATGGCGGTTAGCGCGGTGCCGGTGTACTCGAGGTACATGTCCAGCTCGTCATTGATCAGCGCCTGGTGGACCACAGCGGTGCCGCCCAGGTTGAAGCTGCGCTCGACGGGGTACCCGGCATCCTCGAGGATGAGCGCGTACATCTCGGCGAGGATGATCTGCTCGGTGAACTGCTTGGAGCCGATCCGGATGGTCGGCTTGTCGTTGTCCTGGGCGCTGGCCATCGCGATCTGCGGCAGCAGCAGCCCGGTCACGAGCAGCAGCGGCAGGATGATCCGTTTCACGGTCTGCATGGTCTGACCTCCCCTGTCTTCACATGGCGAACGATCGCCGGTCTAGTCGCCGGAGTCGAGAATGCCCTGCTCCTCGAGGTACGCCTCGGCGACCTCGCGGGGCTGCTTGCCTCCCTCGTCCACCTGGGCGTTCAGCTGCGCCATCGTGTCGTTGTCGAAGTCGCCCGCGAGCTGGTTGAGCAGCTCGACGACCTCCGGATGCTCCTCGTAGAGATCCTTGTTCACGACCGGCGCGGCGTAGTACGGCGGGAAGTAGCTCTTGTCGTCCTCGAGCACGACGAGGTCGAGCGCCGGGATGCGACCGTCCGTCGAGTACCCGACGATGACGTCCACCTGCCCCTGGTCGACCGCGGAGTAGAGCAGCCCGACGTCCATGGTGACGAGGTCCCCGAACTCGAGGTCGTACGCCTCGGTGAGACCGGGCAGGCCATCCTGCCGGGCCGGGAAGGAGACGTCGGTGCCGACCGTCATGTCACCGGCGTGATCCTTGAGGTCACTGACGGTCTTGAGATCGAGCTCATCGGCGGTCTCGCTGGTGACGGCAAGCGCGTAGGTGTTGTTGAAGCCGAGCTGGTCCAGCCAGACGATACCCCAGCGCTCCTGATACTCGCGGGAGACGATGTCGTACGCCTGCTCCGGGATGGAAGCGGCCGGCGTGCCACCCGCACTCGGGACGGCGGACGGGACGTCGATGCCGAGAATCGAGACGAGCCCGGAGCCGGTGTACTGAACGCTGACGTCGATATCACCGCTCAGGTATGCCTGGTGCAGGATCGCCTCGCTGGCGAGATCGAAGTTGCGCTCGACCTCGTAGCCGGCGTCCTCGAGGATGAGCGCGTACATCTCCCCGAGGATGCTCTGCTCGGTGTAGGCCACGGCCCCGATGGAGATCGTGGGCTTGTCATTGTCCTGTGCGGCCGCGGGCGCGGCGCTGGCGATCGATGTCACCAGCAGCGCGAGCGCCGCGAGAGATGTCGCGAAGACCCTGATCAGTTGACGCATGGTTGGAATCGCCTGCCTTTCTGCGGTTGTGATGGGTGCCGCCGGATTGCCTGCATGCACAGGCGGAGCCGGCCGCTACTCGCCGTCGATGACGCCCTGCTCGACCAGGAAATCCCGCGCGACATCGCGCGGCTCTGCCCCCTGCTCATCGACCTGAAAATTCATGTCGGCCATGGCCTCGTCATCGATCGTGCCGGCGAGCTGGTTGAGCACCGCCTCGATCTCCGGGTGCTCGTCCAGCAGCTCCTGGCGAACGACCGGCGCCGCATAGTACGGCGGGAAGAAGCTCAGGTCGTCCTCGAGCAGGACGAGATCGAGCGACGCGATCCGTCCATCCGTGGTGAAGGCCGTGATGATGTCGACGTCGCCGCTGGCGACCGCCTGGTACATCAGGCCGGAATCCATGGCGATCGCGTCCCCGAAGGCGAAGTCGTACGCCTCCTCAAGACCGGGAATGCCGTCCTCGCGCACCAGCACCTCGGGGTCCGTGCCAAGCGTCAGCTCGCCGGCGACACCCTGAAGGTCGCTGACCTTCTCCAGGTCGTACTTGTCCGCGGTCTCCTGGGTCACGGCGAGCGCATAGGTGTTGTTGAAGCCGAGCTCGTCGAGCCAGACGAGGTCGAACTGCTCGCGGTACGCCTCGGATACCTGCTCGTACACCAGATCCGAGACGGACTCGTCGCCCTCGGCGGTGGGAACGTCCTCGCCGAGCACCGCGACGAGCCCCGTGCCGGTGTACTCGACGTAGACATCGAGCTCCCCGTTGACGAGGGACTCGTGCACGACGGCGAGGCCGCCGAGGTTGAGGTTGCGATCAACGTCGTAGCCCTTGTCCTCGAGCATGAGGGAGAGCATCTCCCCGAGGATGATCTGCTCGGTGAAATTCTTCGAGCCGACGGAGACCGTCGGCTTGTCATCGTCCTGCGCGGCGATGCCGGACATGGATGCGAGCATCATGCCGAGCATCACGAGCAGGGTCATGGTCATCTTCACGAATCGAAGCACGCTGGGTGAAACTCCCTGGTAAACGGACATGAAAAAGAGAGCCCCGCCCGGACCGCCATGCGGGCGGCCGGGGCTCTCGCACCCGCGCGGTCAGCGCGGGTCCTGGTTGGATGATCTAGCTCTCGTCGTCGATGATGCCCTGCTCGACCAGGAAGTCCCGCGCGACCTCGCGCGGCTCCTCGCCGCCGTCGTCGACGCGGAAGTTGAGGTCGGCCATGGTGTCGTCATCGATTGTGCCAGCGAGCTGGTTCAGCACGTCGGCGACCTCGGGGTTGGAATCGAGGAGATCCTGGCTGACCACCGGCGCCGCGAAGTACGGCGGGAAGAAGCCCTTGTCATCCTTCAGCACCACGAGGTCCATGGACTTGATGCGGCCGTCGGTCGCGGTCGCGGTGATCACGTCCACGTCGCCCTCATCGAGCGCGCTGTAGACGAGTCCCGGATCGAGCCCCTGCTCGCTGCCGAACTCGATGCCGTAGAGGTCCTCGAGACCGGACTGGCCGTCCGGCCGCACCAGGAACTCCTGGGTGGCGCCGAGCTTCAGCTCACCGGCCACGCCGTCGAGGTCGGAGATGGTCTCGAGGTCGTACTCCTCCGCGGTCTCCCGAGACACCGCCATCGCGTAGGTGTTGTTGAAGCCCCACGGCTGCAGCCACTCGAGGCCGAACTGCTCCTCGTACTCGCGCTTGACGATGTCGTAGACCTGGTCCTGCATGGACCCGGCCTCCGGCGACGCCGTGGCGTCTGGCGCGTCCGGCAGCTCCATGCCGAGCAGTGCCAGCAGGCCGGTACCGGTGTACTCGACGTAGACGTCGACCTCGCCGTTGACCAGCGCCTGGTGCACCACGGCGGTGCCGCCAAGGTTGAGCTTTCGCTCCACCGGGTAGCCGGCGTCCTCGAGCATCAGCGAGACCATCTCGGCCACCACCAGCTGCTCCGTGAAGTCCTTCGAGCCGACGGTGATCGTCGGCTTCTCATCGTCCTGGGCAACCGCGCTCCCCGCGCCGGCAAGCGGCACGAGCATCATTCCGAGCGCGAGTACCACCAGCGGGACACGCTTGAACACATTTCTCACGCAAACACTCTCCCACACCCCACCCGGCTGTGTGGCCGGATCGGGCGTCAATGAATTCGTCTAGTCTTCGTCACCGCTCGAAACGATGCCCTCGTCGACGAGAAAGTCATGCGCGACGTCCTCGATGGGGCGACCATCCTCGTCCACCTGGTAGTTCATGTCGGCCATCTCGTCCTCGGAAATCGCGCCGCCGAGCTGGTTCAGCGCGTCGGCGATCTCCGGGTTGGCGTCCAGAACCTCCTGACGGACGACGGGGGCGGGGTAGTACGGCGGGAAGAAGTTCCTGTCGTCCTCGAGGATCACCAGGTCGAGCGCCGGGATGCGGCCGTCGGTGGTGTAGGCGGTGATCACGTCGACGTCGCCGTTGGCGAGAGCCTGGTACATCAGACCCGGATCGCCCGACTGGACGTCACCGAAGCCGAAGCCGTAGGCCTCCTCGAAGCCAGGCAGGCCGTCCTTGCGCACCGGGAACTCGAGGTCGGTGCCGAGGGTCATGTCGCCGGCGTGCTCCTCGAGATCGCTCGTGGTCTTCAGGTCGTACTTCTCCGCCGTCTCCGCGGTGACGGTCATGGCGTAGGTGTTGTTGAAGCCGAAGTGGTCCAGCCAGACGATGTCGTACTGCTCGGCGTACTCGTCCTTGACGATCCGGTAGGTCTCGTCGGCGACGGACGCGACCGCCGTGGCGGCGGCGCCTCCCTCGGGCGTCGCGATGGACGGCACATCCTGGCCGAGGACGGCGACCAGCGCGGTGCCGGTGTACTCGACGAAGACGTCGACCTCGCCCTCCCACATGGCCTGGTGGATGACCGCGGTACCGCCGAGCCCGAACTTGCGCTCGACCTTGAAGCCCGCGTCCTCGAGCGTCTGCGCGACGAGCTCGCTCATCAGCATCTGCTCGGTGAAGTTCTTCGAGCCGACGGTGATGGTCGGCTTCTCACTGTCCTGATCCTGCGCCATCACGGCGCCGGACGAGCCGAGCACCAGCCCGAGCAAGACAACAACAGGTACGATCACGGTTCGAAAAAGACGCAAAACGATACAGATACCTTTCCCTGGAGGCTGTCGATGGCCGGCGTTGGCCATCGAGCGACCTCCGAAGCTAACGTAGCAATTGGATGTGGTCAAACCTGAGGATCAGGCTGACCCGACGGTGAGGCCCTTCGGGACCACCAGGCGGCGGACACCACCGAGCACGAGCTCGGCGGTCATCGCCATCACGGCGACAGGCACCGCGCCGGCGAGCAGCAGCGGGTAGCTGTTCATCGCCAGTCCCTGCAGGATCCAGTCGCCGAATCCGCCGCCACCGATGTAGGCGGCGAGGGTGGCGAGGCCGATGCTCTGCACCACGGCGGTCTGGATGCCGGCGAACATGAACGGCAGCGCCAGCGGCATCTGCACGTACCGCAGCAGCTGGAACTCGCTCGTCCCCATCCCCCGGGCGGCGTCGATCGTCGCCGGGTCGGCGCTCATGATGCCGACGAGGGTGTTGAGGAAGATCGGCAGAACCGCCAGAATCGTCAGCGCGAACAGCGACGGCTTGAAGCCGATGCCGAGGATCGGCAGGGCGAGCGCCAGCACCGCGAGACTCGGGATGGCCTGGCCGATGTTGGCGACCCAGGTCATCGGCTTCTCGAGCGCCTTGATGCGACTGGTCATGATGGCCAGCGGCACGGCGATCAGCAGCGCGATCACCACGCTGTAGCCCACGAGCGAGATGTGCTCGTTGAACAACTCCCAGAACAGGTCGGGGTTTTCGCGAATGTAGTCGATGAAATCGAGTGGGTCGTTGCTTCCGAACAACATGTGCGTCTACCCCCTTTCCGTCGATGCGCGCATGTCGGGCCGCAGCAGCAGCGCGAGGCGCGAGAGTCCGAAGTCCGCCAGCAGCGCGAGCAGGATCGCCATGACCGAGCCGGCCACCACGAGATCGGTGTCGAGGCGGCGGATGCCATCGAAGATCAGGCGCCCCAACCCGCCGGCGGCGACAACCGCGGCGATGGCGGCGATGCCGATCGCGGCGACCGTGGCGATGCGAATGCCGGTGAGGATGTACGGCAGCGCCAGCGGCAGCTCCACGTGCCGGAGCCGCTGCAGCCCCGTCATCCCCATGCCGCGCGCCGCGTCGATCGTCGACTGCGGCACCTCGTCCATGCCCGCCGCGGTATTGCGCACGATCGCGAGCAGCGAGTAGACCGACAGCGCGACCGTCGCCGTCGTCGTGCCAATGCCGGTGTACGGGATCAGGATGGCGAAGAACGCGAGGCTCGGCACGGTGTACATCACACCGCTGATGTTGAGCACGGGCAGCGCCAGCCACCGCACCTTCGAGATGAGGACGCCGAGCGGGATGCCGATCAGCGATGCGATGATGATCGCCACGCCGACGAGCTGGATGTGCTCCAGCGTACGCTGCCAGACGACATCCGGGTTATCGAGGAGATACTGCATCCGCAACCTCCTCACGATCGTCGCCTTCGCCCGTGGCGGACTCGTCCGCCTCCACGTCCTCGGGGGCACTCGAGGCGACGCCCTCGCCCAGCACCGTCGCGAGCTCCTGGTAGGTGACGTACCCGTCGGGCTTGCCGTCCTCGTTGGAGACCCAGAAGCCATCGTCGTCGGTGGTGTCGAGCTGCGTCAGCTCGCGACTCGCCTCGGTGATGGTGAGGCTGCCGGGAACCACCACGGCGTCGGCCGGCGCCTTTGCCTTCGGCTTGGCGAGCTCGGCGATGTAGGTGTGCTCCAGCGCCTGGAGCGCGAACTCGTCCCCGATGAACGCCTTGACGAAGTCGCTGGCAGGCTCGCGCAGCAGCTCGGCGGGCGTGCCGTTCTGCTCGATGCGCCCCTCGTTCATCAGCACGATGCGGTCGCCGAGCAGGAACGCCTCGTTGATGTCGTGGGTGACGAAGACGATCGTCTTGTGCACCGCGGCCTGGATCTGCCGCAGCCAGCGCTGGAGCTGGTTGCGGGTGATCGGGTCAACGGCGCCGAACGGCTCGTCCATCAGGATGATGTCCGCATCGGCGGCGAGGGCGCGGGCGACACCGACGCGCTGTTGCTGACCGCCGGAGAGCTGGCGCGGGTAGCGGTCGGCATGGAGCTGCGCATCGAGCCCGACGAGCTCCAGCAGCTCCTGCGCGCGCTCGCGGCGCTTCTGCCTGGGCCAGCCCAGCAGGCGCGGCACGACACTGACGTTCTCCGCCACGGTGAAGTGCGGGAAGAGCCCGCCCTGCTGGATGACGTAGCCGATGTTGCGACGCAGCTCGACGACGTCCATCGCCATGATGTCGCGGTCGTCGATGCTGATCGTGCCCTCGCTCACCTTCTCCAGGCGATTGATCATCCGCATCGTGGTCGTCTTGCCGGAGCCGGACGGCCCGATGAGCACGCACAGCTCGCCGTCCTTGACCTCGAAGCTGACGTCGTCGACGGCGCGGACCTGCTGATCCCCCGAACCGAATATCTTTGAGACATGATCAAGTCTGATCAACCAGAATACCTCCCCACGTTGCGCGAGACTCAGAAATCGACCCTACACACAAAAAGCACAGGATGAACACAGCACGAAGCGTGCCCGGCACGCCTCGGCAAACGCGCATCCATCCCACTATCAGGCTCCCCAGTCTAGGACACGTTGGCGGATCCGTCACATGAAACAGCGACCCTCCATGCCCTGATAATGCCCTTCCGCTTCTGGATTTCCCCGCAATGCCAGCGAAACCGGGCTTTGTGATCCGCATCACAATCCATTTTTATCGGCATATACTTTCAGTATTGACTGAATGTTCTAAATACGTCATAATGGCTCCTGTCGGCTATGGACGGTCGCCGCATGGAGCAGCACAGCTATGACGATGGAGATCTCGCAGGGACAACAGCAGTTCATCGATGACTTCGCCTCGCTCTGGGAGCGGTTCGGCATCAATGCGACACAGGGTCGCGTGCTCGCCCTGCTCTTCGTCGCCGACGAGCCCGAGCTCACCGCGGCCGACATCGGCGAGGCGCTCGGCATCAGCCGTGGGTCCGTCAGCCAGATCACGCGGCAGCTCGTGCTCGGCCGGATGATCCAGCGCGTGTCCAGACCGGGCGATCGGCGCGACTGGTTCCGCATCGCCTCCAGCCCGTTCGCGCAGGCCGCACGGGCGGAGCGCGCCCAGATCAGCACCTTCACCGACCTGTTCCGGCGTGGACTGAGAATCCACAACACCAGCCCGCCGGAGCGACAACGGGCCCTTATCAACTCGATCGCGTTTCTCGAGGACTACGACGCCGCCCTCGGCGAGTTCCTCACCACCTGGAAACCACAAACCGATCCGGAGACCCCATGACCGCACCCTCGATCGTGACGGAGAACCTCACGAAAACCTATGGGACCAACCGCGGTATCCACAACGTGAACCTCACCGTGAACACCGGCGAGATCTTCGGCTTCCTCGGCCCGAACGGCGCCGGCAAGTCCACCACGATGCGCACGCTGCTCGGGTTCATGAAGCCGACCAGCGGCAGTGCTCGCATTCTCGGCCACGACATCGTCGATGAGAGCGTCGAGATCCGGAAGCACGTCGGCAACCTGCCAGGCGAGTTCGCGATGGGCGACCGCCTCACCGGACGCCAGCTGGTCAAGCTCTACGCCGATTTGCGCGGCATCACCGACCTGTCGTACGCCGACGAGCTCGCCCAGCGGCTCAACGCCGATCTCGACCGGCCGACCCGCAAGCTCTCCCGCGGCAACAAGCAAAAGGTGGGCGTCATCACGGCCCTCTTCCACCAGCCGCGCCTGGTCATGCTCGACGAGCCGACCAGCGGGCTCGACCCGCTGGTGCAGGACACCTTCCTCGAGCTGCTGCTGGAGGCGAAGCAGCGCGGCCAGACCGTATTCTTCTCGTCCCACGTGCTGCCCGAAATCGAGCGTGTCGCCGATCGCGTCGGCATCATCCGCGAGGGCGAGCTGGTTGCCGTCGAAAACCCACAGGAGCTGACTGGACGCACCTTCCGGCACGTCCGCATCGCCTTCCGGGAGCCGGTCGGCAATGAGGTCCTCGCGCGGTTCCGCCAGATCGAAGGCGTCGATCACGTGGAGGTGGCCGACGACCGGCACCTCACCTTCCAGGCGCACGGCGACATCAACGCCGTGGTGCGGCTGGCCGGCGCGCATGATCTCGGCTCGATCGACATCGAGCGCCCGTCGCTGGAGGAAATGTTCATCAAGTACTACAACGGCGAGAAAGGAGTGGCGGCATGACCGACACGACCGCCAGTCTCGGAACCCAGGCGCTCATCTCCGCATCCCGGCAGCCGAACACGCTGCTGGTCTACCTCCAGCACGCGATCCGACGGCACCACCGCGGGGTGGTGTTCTGGGCCATCGGCGTGACGCTCTACTCGGCGCTGGTGCTGCTCTCCTTCCCCGCCTTCGAGGACTCCGGCGCGCTGGACGTCTCGTCGTACCCCGAGTCCATGCGCGAGGCATTCAACCTGCAGTCCCTGAGCACCATCGAGCCGTACATGTCGTCGCAGGTATTCACTTTCCTGCCGCTGGTGCTGATGTTCGTGCCGATCACGATCTTCGCCGGCGCGATCGCCGGGTCGGAAGAGCGAGGCGCGCTCGACCTCCTCTTCGGCAACCCGTTGCCACGACAGGTGTACATCGTCGCCTACTGGCTGGCCGTGGCGCTCATGATGCTGGCGATGCTGGTGCTGCTGGGGGTGGTGAACTGGCTACTCGCGGTGATGATCGACGTCGGCCTCTCGTTCGGGGAATCGATGGAGGCGGCGCTCAACCTGTTCCCGATCACGATGGCGGCCGGCGGGCTGGCACTGCTGCTCTCGGCGGTGGTGCGGCAGAAGTCGATCGCGGTCGGCGTGCCGGCGGCGCTGCTGTTCCTGATGTACCTGATGGACATCATCGGCAAGGTCTCGGACACCTACGCACCGCTGCGGAACATCTCGTTCTTCAAGGCGTACGGCGACCCGCTGCAGGAGGGCATGCCGTGGGCGGGGTTCGCGGTGCTGACCGTGATTGCCCTCGCCCTCGCCGCGCTCGCCATCCCCGCCTTCCAGCGCCGCGATATCTACACGTAGCGACACCGGGCCTGCCGACCGACAGGGCGGCCCTATGAGGCGGAAAACGGGTCACGCTATTGTGGCCGCAGAGCGGCCAGCGGGCGGATATCGCACGCGAATCCGCCCCTACGGGACATGAGCGCGCAACCAGGCAGGCCAGGAACAGGACACCCCGCACGCCGATGTGCGGGGTGTCCTGTTCAGGCGGTTCTTGCTATCCCCAGAAGCTGTCGAGCCCTACTCCACCTCGAAGACGGTGACCATGCCGTTCATCATGTGCGGCATCTGGGTCTCCGGGTCGATGATGTAGCAGATCACCGCATAGGTGCCGGCATCGAGATCGAACTCGTTCCAGGTCTTGAACCCGCCGGACTGCAGCGCGGCGTACCCGACCGGAACCATCCGGTTGATCAGCGCGTCATCCGCCGGCGGCGTGCCCATCATCAGCCCGTTGAACTCGGCGGTGATGTCGTCCGCAGTGGTGCCCTCCGGCACCTGCCACATCACGACGTGGTGCGACTGCGTGGAGCCGGTGTTGGTGATCTCCCAGATCTGCGGGCCAGCGGGCACCGTGTCCCCACTGCCATCCGGATCGACGATGTACTGCAGGTCATCGTTCATGACCAGCGTCACATCCACCGATGGCTGCACGAAGACAGGGCGTGCCGCAGCCGGCGTCGCGGCGACCGGCGTGGCCGAAGGCAGACCGGGCTGGGTCACGGTCAGCGGCACCAGCGTCATGATCTCCTCGGAGCCCTGCTCCGGCAGGTAGTACGACGCGGCGATCTGGTACTCGCCCGGCGCGAGGTAGATCGCAAAGGTCACCGGCACGCCCTGCTCGAACGTGTTGGTGCCGCCGGCATACTGCCAGCCCGGCTGCACGAGGTCATCCCGCGCCGCCATCAGTGCCTGCTCCGTGGCCTCGTCGTCGGTGAGCCCGTCCGGCGGGATCATGAAGTCGAGGTAGCCGGAATACTCCCCCTCGGACGAGAACTCGATCAGGTAGTACCCTGCCTCGAGCGTCGATGGCGCCTCGACGCCGTCCGGACCGACATGGATCTGCACCACGGGATACCCGAGATCCCGCAGCTTCTCCTCACTGAACGCCGTGTCGATATCCTGCGCGGCGACCGACGCCGCCGTGGACGCGAACAGCGCTGCGATCATTACCAAGAACACCACTCGCTGACGCATTGCATGCTCCTCGATGGCCACCCGATTGATGTATTGTCGACACCACCTTGGTGTATGGACCCAATGGGACTATACGCGATCGCCGTCTCGCATTTCGAGGACGTCTTTATATGGAAGCCTGGCACGCGCTCGCGCTGACGCGACGACGAGTCGCAGGAATCGACCTATGGTAGGCCGGCCCACCACACCGGAACCTGCCACCTGACAATGCCGGAGGATTCCTCTTATGCCGCAACACCCCAGGCGATTTCGATTCGGCGTCCAGATCTCGAAGACGCGCCCGGCGAGCGAGTGGCGCGAGCAGGCGCGCCGGGCCGAGGCGCTCGGCTACGACGTCTTCCTGATGCCGGACCACGTCGGCGCGCAACTCGCCATCGGCCCGGCCCTCGCCGTCGTCGCCGAGGCGACCTCGATGCGCATCGGCACGCTGGTCTGGCAGAACGACTGGCGGCACCCGGCGCTGCTCGCCAAGGAGGCGTACACGCTCGATCTCCTCTCCGACGGTCGCTTCGAGCTCGGCATCGGGGCGGGCGGCTCCTTCCCGCCGGAATTCGACTGGCTCGGCATCCCCATGGGCGCGCCGCGCGACCGCGTCAATCGCCTCGAGGAGAGCCTGCAGATTTTGAAGGGGGTCGCGTGCGACGGCCCGTTCTCCTTCGAGGGCGAGCACTACACGATCTCGATGTACGAGGGGCATCCGAAGCCGGTGCAGCAGCCACACCCGCCGATCCTGATCGGCGCTGGCGGGCCGAGGATGATCCGGATCGCCGCGCAACACGCGGACATCATCGGGCTGCTGCCGTCACTCGGCGGGGAGACGACCTTCGACCTGGGAGAGATCGGACAGGAAGCGTTCGCGGCCAAGGTCGCGAGGATTCGCGAGCTCGCCGGCGATCGCTTCGACGAGATCGAGCTGAACATCCTCGTTCAGGGTCTCGCCGTGACCAACGACCGGGAGGCTGGCATCCAGCGCTTGCGCGAGGCGCGCGGGTTCGACGATGAGGCGTGGTTCGACTCGCCGATGGTCTTCGTCGGCAGCGTCGAGCAGATCGTCGAGCGGATGCAGGCGCAGCGCGAGCAACTGGGCGTGTCCTACTACGTCGTGTTCGAGCATGAGATGGAGGCGCTCGCACCGGTGGTGGCGCAGCTCGCCGGCAGGTAGCGGACACATCCGGCGACGGCAGGCATACAATCGAGGCAGGGTCACAGCAAAAGAGCCGTCGCGTCACCTGCCCGGAGGTGTCACATGCCGTACACAGTCGCCACGAACGACCTGCCGCGATTCGACGTCGGTCCCGCGGGGAGCTTCGCCCGGATCTTCAACGGCGCGCAGCACGAGCTGCCGACCGTGTCGCTGATGCTGGCCGAGCTCCAGCCGGGCGAGGGGCCGGCGTGGCACCGGCACGACTACGACGAGGTCTTCGTGATCAGCGAGGGCGAGGCAACCTACACGATCGGTGACGAGGTGATCCATGCCGACGCGGGAACGGTCGTGCTCGCGCCCGCGGGCGTGCCGCACACTTTCGTGAACAGCGGCACGGGCATCCTGCGGCAGACGGCGGTTCACGTCGCCCCGAAGGTCCAGATCGAGTGGCTCGACGAGGCCTCGGTCGAGGCACTGCAGAAACGCTAGAACCAACCGCGCCTGTCGATTCGCCAAAGGCAGCTCATGTCATTTCGACATGATCCGCGCACGTTCGCAGGGGAGGTCCTGGGCGCGCTCACCCACCGTCGTCGGAACCAGCGTCGGCGCCCCGTGCTTCTCGCCAACGCCAGCGGGACGGCATTGGCGACGCGAAACGTTGAGCGTGGATCAGGCTGGTGAGCGTCACCACGCCGTCCCCTACGGCGCTTCCTGCGTCAACATGACTCGCGCTAGAAGTAGTTCACCGTGATGCCGCCGTCGACAACGAACTGCGCGCCGGTCATCCACGACGACTCGTCGGACGCGAGGAAGATCCCGGCGTTGACGATGTCCTCGGCGCGCCCGAACCGCCCCAGCGGTATCCGGTTGAGCCGCTTGTTCTTCTCTTCCTCACTCGCGAACAGCGTCTCCATCAGCGGCGTCAGGATCGGGCCCGGGCAGAGCGCGTTGGCGCGCACGCCCTGCGGCCCGTACTGCACGGCCAGCGACCGGGTGAGCGAGAGCACGCCGCCCTTGCTGGCGGTGTAGGCGTCCTGCGGCACGGTGCAGCCCACGAGGGCGACGAACGAGGCGATGTTGATGATTGAGCCGCCGCCGGACTCGATCAGGTGCGGGATGCCGTGCTTGCAGGTGAGGAAGATGCTCTTGAGATTGATGTCGAGCACCCGCTCCCACGTCTCCTCGCTCGTCTCGATGACGGAGGTGTCCTCGTCCGGCATGATGCCGGCGTTGTTGTAGAGCACATTGAGCTTCCCGAAGCGCTCGACGCCCTCGGCGACCATGCGCTGCACGTCGGCGTCGACGGCGACGTTGCCGACCACCGGCAGCACGGCATCGCGGTCGCCCACCTCACCGATCGCCTCGTTGAGCGCGGCCTCGTTGATGTCGGCGGCGATCACCTTCGCGCCCTGCTCGACGAACATGCGCGTCGCCACGCGGCCCATGCCGCTCGCCGCGCCCGTCACCAGAATCACCTTGCCCGCCAGTCGCATGTATGTCTCCTTGCACTGACCAGTGCGGCCAATCCGATTACGCACGTAGGGGCGGTACTCGCAAAGCGATGTCCGCCCGGCCGCCCGCAGGGCGGCATGGTGACGTGAATACGACCGACAATTGCGCCAGCTTCGCTGACGCCGGGCGGATATCCTGCGGAATCCGCCCCTACGGTAATGACGTCGTTCCCGTCCGTTGACACGGATGATCGCCGACCGTGACAATCGCGTCCATCGGCGTCCGTGTCCTACAGGAGAAGAAAGCGTGCAGCCAGGCAAGATCACGCGCGAGGAATTGTCGTCGGCAATCCGGTCCGGCGAGATCGACACCGTCATCACCGCGGTTCCGGACATGCAGGGACGGCTCGTGGGCAAGCGCGTCACCGGCGCCCACTTCCTCGACCACTGCCTCGAGCACGGCACGCACTTCTGCACCTACCTCCTCGCCACCGACATGGAGATGACCACGCCGGAGGGCTTCGGCGCGATCGACTGGGAGAGCGGCTACGGCGACTACCTCGCCCAGCCCGACTGGGCGACGCTGCGCGTGATCCCATGGCTGGAACGCACCGCGCTGGTGCTCTGCGACACCGTCGACGAGGCGACCGGCGAGATGGTCGAAGTCGCGCCCCGCAGCATCCTGCAGCGGCAGGTCGCGCGCGCCGAGGCGATGGGCTTCACGCCGAAGATGGCGACCGAGCTCGAGTTCTACCTGCTGAAGGGGTCGTTCGAGGAGGCGCACGCGAAGGGATACGCCAACCTCGCGCCGCACACGCCGTTCAACGAGGACTACCAACTCCTCCAGGCGACCAAGGGCGAGCCGCTCCACCGCCGCCTCCGCAACGAGATGTCGGCGGCGGGCATCCCCATCGAGTTCTCCAAGGGCGAGGCAGCGGCCGGCCAGCACGAGATCAACATCCACTACTCCGGCGCGCTGGAAGCGGCCGACCGCGCGGCGCTGTTCAAGCACGGCGCCAAGGAGATCGCCTGGCAGGACGACCGCGCGATTACGTTCATGTCGAAGCCGCACCACACGTGGACGGGATCAAGCGGGCACATCCACGCCAGCCTGTGGCACGGCGATGCCAGCGCCTTCCCGGCGGACGACGTCAGCGCGGAGATGTCCGACACGATGCGCTGGTTTCTCGGCGGGGTGATCGCCGGCGCGCGAGAGCTGGCGCTGTTCATGGCGAGCACCGTCAACGCGTACAAACGGTTCGCGGCGGCGTCGTGGGCGCCGGTCAACGTCGTCTGGGGCCGGGACAACCGCACCTGCGGCTTTCGTGTCGTCGGCCGGGGCAGCGCGCTGCGGATCGAGAACCGGCTGCCGGGTGCCGACAGCAACCCCTACCTCGCCTTCGCCGCCATGCTCGGCGCGGGGCTGACCGGCATCGAGCGCAAGATCGAGCCGCCGGCCGAGTTCACGGGGAACGGGTACCTCGCGAGTGACGCGCCGCGCATCCCGTCGGCGCTCTACCGGGCGATCGACCTGTGGGAGGGCAGCACGCTGGCGCGGGAGGTGTTCGGCGAGACGGTGCACGCGCATTACCTCACCATGGGTCGCGTCGAGCAGGAGACGTATGACCGCGTCGTAACGGACTGGGAGCGAGAGCGCTACCTGGAACGCGGGTAGCGGCGCGAGCGTCATAATGGCAACGGTTCGGACCGCCAGCAACGGAAAGGCGCTGCCATGCCCCTCATCGTCTCGATCGCGTTGTTCGTGACCATGCTCCTCTCGCCACCGGCGACACCAGGATCACCTGAAGCGACACCGGAGCCGACGCCACAGGACAGCGGTCTCTACATCAGGAGCTATCCCGGCCGGTGTGACGCCGGGCGTCACACCCATCAGCGACACCGGCGGCCCCATCGAGGTGCAGCCGGGCGAGGCGCGCACGCTCGCGGTCGGCACCTACGAGTGCTGCTACGTCTTCGTGCCGAACGATCTCGATGTGATCTGGACCACCTCGCCAGTCGCGGGCGTGAGCATCGACGAGAGCGGGCTGTTGTCGATCGGCAGGGATGTGCCCGACGGCACGGTGATCAACGTCACCGCGAACCGGGATCCGGTTGGGCCGTCGGTCTCCGCGACGATCCTCGTCTACGATCCGGCGGCGCGGCCAGTGGTCGGGCTGTGGCGGGAGACGGCGACAGATCGCCTGCGGTACCGGGACAGCGCGGGAGCCAGAGGAGCCCATCGGCGAGCTGCGATTCGATGCCGACGGCACCTTCTCGGTGACCTGGCACCCGTTCGAGATCTACATGGACTACTGGGGAAGCTACGAGATCGACACGGCGACGAACGCGCTGCGGCTGACGGTCGAGAGCGGCAACATCCCGACCCCGCGCGACTTCGACGGCGAGGGGACGTTCGAGATCCGGGAGGACGGCTCGCTGGTCCTGCGTGACATGTGGCTCGGCTCGCCGCCCAACAGCGAGCAGCAGGCGACGGCGTGCGGGCACGTGTTCAGCCCGATGTAGAAACCAGCGGACGAAAAAGTCGCCATGCAGAGTGATCCGTAAGGGCAACGGTGTCGCGTAGGGCGGTACGACGATGTTGACACCGGCCTGCGTCTTGTGGCCGCTGCGCGACCACCGGGCGGATATCGCAAGCGAATCCGCCCCTACCCATCGGGCAAGCCGTGGCACGCTACGCAGGATGACACCATTTCGTTGAACGTCGGTAAATCGAAGCGGTTACCGCTTGACGCTGGCCTGGCCGGAGCCGGTGACCGGCGCCTCGATCGGCTCGAACTCGGTGCCGAGCAGGTGCGAGTAGTCGTTGATCGTCTCGACGTGCCACGCATCGTTGTGAATCCTGATCGTGGTCAGGCTGACATTGGCGATGAACACCTTGCCGTGCCCGAGCTCGCCGCCGGTGAGCTGCTCCAGCGCGCCGGTGATGACGCCACCGTGGGCGACGACGAGCACCCGCCGCGCGCGGAACTGCGTTTCGATCTCGCGCAGGGCGTTCATGACGCGCGCGTCCAGCTCCTCGTACGTCTCGATGCCGGGGATGCGACCGTTGGGACCGAAGCGCTCGGTGCGCTCCGCCAGCGTCATGCCCTCGGCCTCTCCGAAACCGCGCTCGACGAGATCGGGTCGCTGGATGATCTCGTGCTCCGGGAAGCCGATCACCCGGGCGATGGCGCGGGAGACGTCCATCACCCGCACGAGTGGACTGCTGACGATGCCGTCCCACTCGGTTCCGTCGAGACGTTGTGCGACCAAGCTCGGCCTGCCTCCGTCCCTTCTCGTTCAGCGGGATGTCGGTGCGACCCTGCATGCGCCGCTGCGCGTTCCAGTCGGTCTCGCCGTGGCGGATGAGGGTCAGTGTCGTCGCGTCGTTGTGAAAGCCATTAGGTTCTGTCATGTAGGTCGTTGTCCTCATCAATCATGCAATTGCCGGTACAGGCAACTCGTAAAGGCTGGCCCTGTGCCAGCCCGGCGTACGCGAAGCGTGCGCGATCCTGGGCTTGTCCACATGGTGATTGCCCCTGCGGGGAAGCCGGGAGGACATTGACCGCGCGGACGCTGGTCTCCCACGACGGGAGATGAGCGCGGCCAGGTCCTCCGCTACGCCAGATTGGCATCCTTGAGCTTGTCGATCGCCTGGGCGACGCGCTGCTGCACGCGGTCCCTGCCGATGGCGCGGAGCGTCTCGAACAGCCCCGGCGACTGTGCGCGACCGGTGGCCGCGACGCGGATCGGCATGAACAGCTGCCCCGCCTTGAGCCCGAGCTCGTCGGCGAGCGAGCGCAGCCGCGCCTCGGTCGCTTCCTCGTCGTTGAGGTCGACCTCCGGCAGCACCCCCGCGACCGCCTCCAGCGCCTTCAGCGCGGTGGCGGCATCAGCCTTCTTCGGGATCAGCGTCGCGGCATTGTAGTCCGGCAGCTCGTCCTGCAGGAAGTAGCTCATCAGGTCCGGCGCCTCGGTGAGGAGCTTGATGCGGTCCTTGAGCAGCGCCGCGGCGGTCTTGACGTCCTCGAAGCGCGGGTGGGAGTCATCCGCAGGTCCCTGCTCGATCATGCCGGCCTCCATCAGGATCGGCAGGCAGCGTGTCGCGAGGTCGTCGACGGTGAGCAGATGGTTGATCCAGTGCTGGTTCATCCAGTCGAGCTTGTTGCGGTCGAACGTCGCCGGCGAGGCGCTCACCCGCTCGAGCGTGAAGTGCTCCAGCAGGTCGTCCATGGTGAAGATCTCGGTCTCGCCGTCGAGGCTCCAGCCGAGCAGCGCCAGATAGTTGAGCAGCGCCTCCGGCAGGTAGCCGGCCTCGCGGAACTCGGTGAGCGATGCCCCACCGTGTCGCTTGGAGAGCTTGCCGCCCGTCGGCGCGAGAATCAGCGGCATGTGCGCGAAGATCGGCATCTCCCAGCCGAGCGCGTCGTAGAGGCGGACGTGCAGCGGCGCCGTCGGGATCCACTCCGGCCCGCGGGTGACGTGCGTGATCTTCATCTCGTGGTCATCGACGACGACCGCGAGGTGGTAGGTCGGGAAGCCGTCCGACTTGAGGATGACGAGGTCCTCGAGCTTCTCGTTCTCGTAGACGATGTCGCCCCGGAGCAGGTCGGTCACGACGGTCTCGCCCTCGCGCGGCATCTTGAAGCGAACGACGTGGCTCTCGCCGGCGTCGAGCTTCGCCTGGATCTCCTCGGGGGAGAGGTTGCGGCAGTGCCGGTCGTATCCCGGCGGGAGACCGCGCTTCTGCAGATCCTCGCGCACCTGCTTGAGACGCTCCGGCGAGCAGAAGCAGCGGTAGGCGTGGCCGCTCTCGATCAGGCGCTCGGCCGCCTCGCGGTAGTGGTGCTGGCGCTCGCTCTGGATGTACGGGCCGTACGGGCCGCCGACATCGGGGCCCTCGTCCCACTCGAAGCCGAGCCAGCGCAGCTCCGACATCAGGTTCTCGACGGCGCCCTCGACGTAGCGCTTCTGGTCGGTGTCCTCGATGCGGAGCACGAAGGTTCCCGTCTTGCCCTCGCGCTTCGCCTGCCCATGCGCGAAGAGCACGTCGTACATGACCAGCTTGGCGCCGCCGATGTGCAGGGAGCCGGTCGGGCTCGGCGCGAACCGGACGCGAACCTCCCGCATGTCGGGCGGGATCGCCTTCGGGCGGTCACCCGGAGCAAGATTCGTCTGGTCGGTCTGCACCGCATCGGTCATGGAAACGTGATCCTCTCGTATGTCGTTGCGAGCTCGCCCTGTCGCCAGGAATGCGGCCGCTCCGCGACCGCCGGGCGGACACGAGGTCCGCCCCTACGGGATGGTCGGCATCCACGCAGGCACCCGCATACCAACTGTCAGTATACCCCGGCACCACTCAGGATTTCGGGCGTGGCTTGCGCGGATGCCCCTCGGCACGCGGCCACTGGCCGACGAACCCGCTGGCGCGGAGCGCGCGCTGGAGCGCCTCCTCGGCGGCCGCTCCATCTTCGCCGGTCTCCGGCAGGTAGACGCGGAGGCCGTCCCCCTCTGGCAACGGGTCGGCCAGCTCGAATCCCGCCTCCTCCAGTGAAGCGGCGAGGTCGACGAGCAGCGAGGGGTCGTCTGGCTGCACCACCAGCAGGCGCCGGAGCCGCACCCGACGGTAGCCCGCCGTCCAGTCGCGCAGGTTCTGCATGACGGGTTCCGGGATTGCCTCGCCCGACTGCCGCTCGAGGTAGGTCACGATCTGGTCGAGGTCGAATCCGGCGCCGAGCGCGCGGCCAAGCGATCCCTTCGAGACCTCGTACCGGGCGACCGGCTCCAGCGCGATTTGATCGCTGAACGCCGAGAGCGACCAGACGTGCAGCGGCGCCGGGCGCAACAGCTCGATCTCGCCGGTGTCGCTCAGGGTCAGCACCGGCGCGTCCTCGTCCAGTTTCGCGCCGCCCGGCACGGTGGCGTCGTCGGCCGGGACCACGTCAGCGCGCTCGCTGGCGAGCTTTCCCGCCTCGCTGAGTCGCACGGTGCGCGTGCGGCGCGTGCCGGAGCCGGTGCTGCCGGTCTCCACCAGTCCCAGCCAGCGGAACGCTGTCTCCAACTCCGTTGCGATCACCTGCGCGACCTTGGCGATGCGGCCCTCGCGTCCGTCGGCGGCATCGCTTCCCTTGGCGGAGGCGACGGTGAAGGTGCTGCCGAGCAACCCCGGATGCTGCTCGGCGAGGTGGTGCGCCAGCTCACGGTGCCGGTACCACGCGCCTAGCTCCAGCGTGCCTATCGCCTCCAGCAGCCGACTGCGGACAGCTGGCCAGGACGCGCCCCAGATTTCCAGCTCGTCGCGCTCGCGCCCCTCGATCCACGCCTCGTGCTCGCGCCAGGCCGTGCGCGCCTCGCCGGTCTGCCGCGAAAACGACTGTGAGCGCCAGCTCCGGATGGTGTCGGTGAGCTGAGGGCGAAAGGCGCCCTTCTCAACCCCGGAGCGGGCCGGTTTCTCGCCCGGCTCGACGAGGCCGATGTGGTGCGCCAGCGAGAGCAGGAAGCCCAGGTAGCCTTCGGGCGGCGCAGTCTCGCCGGCCAGCCAAAGGCGGCCGTTGACCTGCCGCTGCCAGCCCCGCGCCAGCGGCTCACCCGGTTGCCACACGGGAGAGCGATGGCTGCCCAACTCGCGCAGCACGGTGAGCAGGTCCCACGCGACGGCGTGCGGGTGCCGCACGCCGTCCGGCGTCACGTCGCTGGCGGGCACCGATGTCAGCGGCTCCAGCTCGAGATTGCGCAGGCGGGTGCCAGGGTGACGGATCTCGTGCGGCACGAACAACCAGCGGTTGCCCTCGTTGTCGTAGGAGTGCCAGACGAGCAGGCGGTGCTCGACCTCCTGGAGCGTATCGAGGACACGACCAGCCTCGCGCGCGTTGCGCGGCCCGGAGGCGCCCTCTGGCAGGAGCCCGGCGGCGAGCAGCGCGTCGGGGTACCGCATGCCGCCATCCGTTTCGGAGGCATCGCGGACGGCTTCCCACACGGCGGTGCCGTCGCGGTCGAGCGCGTCCGCGACGCGGCGGACGCGGTCCGGGTCGTCAACGAGCTCGAAGAGCTCCTCGCTCAGCTCGTCGCGGTTGCGGAGCCCGGGAATCACCTGGATGCCCCACATCTGGGCGGCATCCTCGATGTCGCTCTCGTCGAGGATCGCGACGAGCGAGCGCAGCGACTCCTGGCGCATGTCGCCCAGCTCGATCTCGTCGATCACGCGGGTGAACACCTGCTCCAGCTCGCGCGGCAGGAAGAGTCGGGGGATGGCGCCGACGGGCAGCTCCTGCCGGTCACCCTCGCGGGCGAGCACGCCGGCGTAGAAGAGCCAGACGGCGGCATCGCGGGTCTCCGGCTCGGGCTGGCCGATGAGCTCGGCGATTTCGGGAAGCGTGCGCAGGCCCGCCTCGGCAAGCGCGAGGCTGCGCACGATGTCGGCGGGGACGGGCGTGAGGTGGTCGTAGAAGCTGCGGGCGGCACGGATGTCGGTCATGGTGCGATAGAGCACCCCGACGTGCCGCCGGGTGTCGGTACCGGTCAGGGGCACCTGCCATCGCTCGGCAATGCGGATGACATCACCGGGTGAGCGGGCGTTGAGCCGCCCGAGCAGGTTGCGAACGACACCACGCTCCACGTTGCTCCCTTTCGTCGATTGGTGCGGACAGCAGACACGCAGGGGCGGATATCCTTCGGAATCCGCCCGGTGGTCGCGCAGCGGCCACGATGCGTAATCAGATATGCACATCGTGTTGCCGCCCTGCGGGCGGCCGGCGGGATCGCAAGCGAATCCGCCCCTACGGGACATCGCGGGCCTGACAGTCCACGCTGCGGAGCGGGGAATCCTTCGACACGCGGCCGGCTTCGCCGCTCATGGCTCAGGATGACAGCGCGGCAAGGCCTATGACTGCTCGCCCGCGGCCTCGTCCTGCGGCGGGTCGGGCTCGTGCGTCCAGTCGGCCTTCTCGAACTCATCCCGCGTGATCGAGAGGCGCAGCGTGTCCTCGTCATCGTGCCGGGCGATGAGACCGATCGGCACGTAGATGTCCCGGGGGTGGAAGAAGCCCTGCTCCAGCACCATGTATCCCGGCATCACATCGACGACCTCGCCGATCTTCTCGCCATCGCGGCAGAGCACATCGACTCCCTGCTCGATCTCCCACGTACCCGAGTCGCCGGTCCCGAGACCGGTCTCGTTGACCTCGATCGTGCCGGCCACGGGCCGCGCCAGCGCGCGGTCGTCGTGGATGAGATCGGTCAGCCCGGCGTCCGGATTGCGGTACACCGGCATCTGGGGCGGCTGATGCTTCTCGTTTTCGTCGTCCGTCATCGTCAGCGTTCCTCCGCTGAATCCAGGATCCCGAGCGGCCGCCACAGGCACTGGCTGGATACGTCGAAGTATACGAGGTATGGGGGACCCTTCGGGAATCTCAACCTCACACGCGGTGGTACGGCGGGAACGGATCCGGTCCGAGCAGCGGCAGCGCGTAGTCGAGAAAGGCCGGCGTGACGCCGTGGCCGTCGGCGCTGATGAACGCGTCGTCGAGCACGCGAACACGGTTGGCGACCTGCTCGACCGGGATCAGCTTCATCGCGGACCAGCCGTCTTCGTAACTCTCCAGCGCCGCCATATGCGCCGTGACACCGCTCAGCGCCGCCTCGGCCGCCATCCGGCCCAGCCCCTCGGCCTGCTCCAGATCGACCGGCGACGCCATCGAGATCGACATCCGCGCGGCGGTGCCGGGCTTCTCGTAGCGAGCACGCAGCCCGCTGCTCGTGAGCAGGCGGGAGAGCGCCGCGCCGGTGCTCGGGAAGTACGCGTGGCCGAAGGAGTCAACATAGTCGGGCGTGTCACCGCCGAGGTGCCTCCCCTGAACGTCTCGCAGGGTCTCCGGCACGACCACGACCGACCAGCCGCGCCGCTTGACATCCTCACGCACCAGGCGAAGTACCTCATCGGTGTTCTTCGGCGAGCGCTCCGGCAGCAGCAGCAGCGGCGCGAGGTCGGCCTCGTCGCCCGAGAGCCCCAGCGTACACGCGGCCGTGACCCACCCGGCGTCGCGGCCCATCACCTCGATGAGCTTGACCGGGTAGAGCTGGGGAGAGGCGATGGTGTCGTAGATCGCGTCGCGGGTGGCGTTGGCGAGGTAGCGGGCGATCGAGCCGTAGCCGGGACAGGCGTGCATCTCGGGCAGGTCGTTGTCGATCGTCTTGGGGATCGACATCACCGTCAGATCCTGTCCGCGTGTCTCGGCGTGCCGGGCGAGGCGCAGCGCGGTGTCGGCGGAGTCGTTGCCGCCGATGTAGAGAAACCAGCGGACGTTCTCCCGCGCGAACCCGTCGAGAATCGGGTCGAGGTCGGCGTCCTGGAGCTTGTAGCGGCCGGTGCCGAGCGCGGCGGAGGGGGTGCGCCTGAGCACGTTTCTTTGCTCGGCCGAGAGCGCGCCGAGCTCAGCGAAATCGCGCGTGAGCACACCCTCGATGCCATGGCGCATGCCGAGCACTCGTCCGACCGCATCGCTGGCGAGGCCGGCTTCGAGCGCACCGACGAGGCTGGCGTTGATCACGGCGGTGGCGCCGCCGGACTGGCCGATGATCATCGTCGGCTGAGTGCTGGTTCGGTCGTCTGTCACTCGGTCTTCTCCTGCTTGGGAACCGTCGGTGTCGCGTGTCGTAGGGGCTGGCCTCTGTACCAGCCCGGCCGCCCGCAGGGCGGCGACAAGACGTGGGTGTTGGTTACCCATTGTGGCCGCTTCGCGGCCACCGGGCGGATATCCGCCGGAATCCGCCCCTACGGAGTGTTCGCGTCGCGCGGTGACTCATCCTCCGGGCTGACGTCACCGAAGGCGACGCGCACCGGCAGGTCGAGCAGGCGGCGCACGAGCGGGTGCCCGGCGTCGCGGCGGGCGAGCCAGTCGGCCGGACGGAAGAAGGCGATCTCGATCGCGTCCTCCGGCGCGTCGAGCAGCCATGCGACGCGCCGCTGCGCCAGCTCGACCGTCTCCAGTGAGAGGTCGCCGATCAGCACCAGCGCTGTCCCGCCGTTGCGCGCCGGGATCGCACCGAGCACCGTCGCCGCCGAGAGGCCGGGCATATCGCGCAGGGCCCGCTCGATGCCGGCGGGGATGCCGACGGTCGCCAGCACGAGATCCCGCAGGGCCACCACGATCGGGTCGTCCACCTGCAGCATGTACCGGCGGGACGCGCCCTCTCGCCGATCGCGATAGACCCCCATCGCCTGCAGCTTGTAGCACTCGTGCTGCACGCTGCTGATCGCGAGCCCGAGAGCCCGCGCGATCTCCGTGAGCGAGAAGCGAACATCCGGGTGCGTGAGCGAGTACGCGAGCACGTCGGCGCGCACCTGCGAGGACAGCAGTCCGGCGAGCGTGTCGAGGTCGTGCGATGTCGAGGTCTCGGAGCGATTCATGTCACGTCGCCCTCGTCGAGGAGCCAGCGCGATCCGGTGTCGGCACGATCGTAGCACGGCGTTCCGCGCAGGCATGCGCACGGCGTTAAACCGTTGATTTTCCGGGCAGAACCGCGTAGAATAGACGATAACGACAGCGGCGCGCTTGCCCCGTTCCCGATGGAACGGCGCGCATCCCGTACGGGATGCGGTGGCGAGCCATTTTTGATTCACGCCGCCCGCTCCCTGGTCTGGAGGACCCCATTAGTACCGCGTTCGGGCTCATCGCCATTATTGTGCTCGTCCTGCTGAACGGCTTCTTCGTCGCAACCGAGTTCGCCCTCGTCTCCGTTCGCCGCACCCGTATCCAGCAACTCTCCTCGGAAGGCAACCGCAGCGCCACGCGCGTGCTCGAACGGATCGACCACCTCGACACGTACATCGCCGCCACTCAGCTCGGCATCACGATCGCCAGCCTCGCCCTCGGCTGGATCGGCGAGCCCGCTCTCGCACACGTCCTCGATCCTGCCATCGCCCTGTTGCCGTTCGGGGTGAGCGACGCGCTGATGCACACGATCTCCTTCGTGATCGCCTTCTCGATCGTCACCGCGATGCACATCGTGATCGGCGAGCTCGCGCCCAAGAGCCTCGCCCTTCAGCGGCCCGAGCAGACCGCACTCATCGTCGGCGACGCGATCCACTGGTTCCTCATCATCTTCCGGCCCGTGATCAATGCCCTCAACTGGATCGGCAACGCCGTCGTGAAGATGCTCGGGTTCGAGCCCGCCGCCGGCCACGCGCTCGTGCAGTCGGCCGAGGAGCTGATGATCGCGCTGGACGCCAGCCGCGAGGCCGGGCTCGTCAACCAGACCGCGCACGACATCGTCGACCGCGCCTTCAGCTTTGACGACCTCCAGGCGCGCCACGTGATGGTGCCGCGTACCGAGGTGACCGCCGTGGCGATCGACGCTTCGCTCGACGACGTGATCGCGCTCGCGGCGGAGACGTCGTACACGCGCCTGCCGGTGTTCGAGGGGGACAGCGACCACATCATCGGCATCATCAAGATCAAGAAGATGCTGCCGCTCTTCCTCGAATGGGCGGAGCAGCGCAACACCCTGCGCGCGCCGGCGAATGGCGCGACGCCGCACGCCGCCAACGGTCTGGCGCCGACCGCCACGATCTCCGACACCTTCGCCCTGCGCGACTACATGATGGAGCCGACGCTGGTGCCGGAGACGCTCGCCGTCTCCGAGGTGCTGACGAGCATGCAGGAGAGCCACGTGCAGATGGCCGTGGTGATCGACGAGTACGGCGGCACCGCCGGCATCGTCACCCTGCAGGACATCGTCAACCGCCTGATCGGACGCGTGATGGAGGAGGAGGACGCGGACGGCGAGCCGGACGGCCTGCTGCCCGACGGCACGATCCACCTCGACGGCCTCACCTCGATCACCGAGCTCAAGGAGGACTACGGCATCGACCTCACCGACGAGGATATCGACGTGGAGACCCTCGGCGGGTACGTCTTCTTCAACCTCGGCCGCGCCGCGCAGGTCGGCGACGAAGTCGAGACGGGGAGCGGCGAGCGCATCGTCGTGGAGGAGCTGGACGGGCTCCGGGTGGCTCGGGTGCAGGTGATCGGCCGCGCCCACACCGAGGAGACGGACGAGGCTTATCAGGAGAACGAGGCCATCCCCGCCTGATTCGCGTCACGTGAGCCGGGTTGAAAGGACGAACCCATGACGGCAACAACCCGACCCGCTGACGTGCCTCGGCGGCAGCCCCGCCTCGGCCCGGCGGAGTACAGCCTGCTCGGGCTGCTCGCCAGCGCCGGCGGCAGCGGTGTCCATGGCTACGACCTCGCTCGGCAGTACACCCACGGCGCGCTGGGGGAGATCATCCGGCTCGAATCCGGCATGCTCTACCACCACCTCAAGAAGCTCGACCGCTACGGGATGATCACCACCCAGATCGAGCGGCAGGCCGACCGGCCGGACCGTCAGATCCACACCCTCACCCCGCTCGGTCGCGAGCATCTCGACCGGTGGCTGCGCGAGCCGGTCCGCGCCACACGCGAGGTTCGGCTGGACTTCCTGCTCAAGCTGTTCTTCACGCGGCGCCTCGTCCCGTGCCACCTCAGTGAGCTGATCGGGCAGCAACGCGCCGTGCTCGCCGCCCTCGCCGATTCACTCGCGTCTCAGCTGAACGCGCCCGCCACGGACAACGACGCCGTCGAGCGCCAGATGGTCCTGCGGTTACGCCAGGTCCAGACGGAAGCCGCCCTGACCTGGCTCGATACCCTGCCTACGGAGGAACACGCATGACCACATCGATCAGCGACATCTGGTTCCGGCAGCGCCCGGTGATCCTCAGCCCGGACCTCGACCCGTCGTCTGGCCTGCCGATCAGCCCGATCGAGTTCCACCGCCGGCTGCCAGGCTACATCCCCACGCCGGTGCATGACCTGGAGGACCTCGCGAGCGATCTCAAGATCGAGCAGGTGCTGGTCAAGGACGAGACCTCGCGGCTCGGGCTGCCGGCGTTCAAGATGCTCGGCGCGAGCTGGGCGATCTACCGCTCGCTGGCCGAGCGCTGGCCGGCGATGAAGCACGACTGGACGACGATCGACCAGCTCAAGGCGCAGGTCCAGGCGCACGCCCCGGTCAGCTTTGTCGCAGCCACCGACGGCAACCACGGTCGCGCCGTGGCGCGGATGGCCGCGATGCTCGGCTGCGAGGCGACGATTTTCGTGCCGTCGAACATGGTACCGGCGCGTATCGACGCGATCCGGGAGGAAGGCGCCGAGGTGATCATCGTCGAGGGCACCTACGGCGACGCCGTGGCGCGGTCCGCCGAGATGGCGTCCGACAAATGCCTTGTGATCTCCGACACCGCCTGGGACGGCTATGACCGCGTGCCGCGCTGGGTGATCGAGGGGTACAGCACGATGTTCGTCGAGCTCATTGAGCAGTGCCGCCTGCTGCCGTCGCACTTCTTCGTGCCGATCGGCGTCGGCGCGCTCGCCGCGGCCGCCATCGTGGCAGCGCGTCACCGGATGCCGCCCGCAACGGTGATCGGCGTCGAGCCCGAGTCGGCCGCCTGCGTGCTGAAGTCGCTCAAGGCGAACGCACCGACGGCGGTTCCCGGGCCGCACGAATCGATCATGTCCGGGCTCAACTGCGACGAGCCCTCCCCTGTCGCGTGGCCGGTGCTGGCCGCCGGGCTCAACGCCTCGGTGGCGATCCCGGACGACGCCGCCAAGGAAGCGATGAAGATCCTGGCACGCACGGGGATCGTCGCGGGGGAGACGGGCGCCGCCAGCCTCGGCGGGCTGCTCGGCATCGTCGAATCGAGCGATGGCACCAATCTCCGCAGCCGGCTCCACCTGGACAAGCGCGCCCGCGTGCTGATCCTCGCCACCGAAGGCGCCACCGACCCCGAGTCGTGGGAGAAGATCACTCGCCGCTCCCTGAAGAAGGCGCTCGCCGAGGCGTAACGCGCGGCTGGCTGGCCCAACCGGCTCCGATTGCGCTACCCTAGTCAACTACTGACTATCCGAGCCGCGTCGTGGCCACGGGAAGAGGATCGTCCATGCCCCGCCGTCCACATCTGTTCGTCGCGCTGCTCGTCGTGTTGGCGTCCCTGCTGGCCGGCTCGAGCCCAGCCCTTGCCGTCGACATCGCCTGCCCGCAGGGGCCACCCGCCACGCCAATGGGAACGCCGGCAGCCAGAACGCCGCCGGATGCCGCGTTTCCCGAGGGTGATGTCGAGATCACGGTGTTCGCGGCGGCGTCATTGACCGACGCCTACGCGGCGATCGAGTCCGCGGTAGAGGACGCCCATCCCAACATCTCGATCACCGTAGAGACGGCGGGGTCGCAGACGCTGGTGACGCAGCTTCGGGAAGGTGCCGAGGCCGACGTGCTCGCTACCGCCGATCCCGTCTCGATGCAGGATGCGCGGGACGCCGGCCTGATCAACGGCGAGCCGGTGACGTTCACGGCGAACCGCCTCGTGATCGTCACCCCGCCGGACAACCCGGCCGGCATCGAGGGAATCACGGATCTCGCGGGTGATGACGTCCGGCTGGTGATCGCCGGGGCGAATGTCCCCGCCGGGCGCTACGCGCGGGAGACATTGTGCGCATGGGCGGGCGATGATGCCGACACGCTCGCCGCAATCGGCGACAATGTGGTGTCGGAGGAGATCGATGTCCGCTCGACGCTCGCCAAGGTGCAGCTCGGCGAGGCAGACGCCGGCATCGTCTACGCCAGCGACGCCGCGGCGTCCGAGGAGGCGGGAACGCCGCTGAACGTGATCGAGTTCCCGGATGGCGTTCCGACCTCGGCCACCTACCCGATCGCAGCGGTGAGTGGGGGCGACACCGAGGCGGCACAGGCGTTCATCGCCTTCGTCCTCAGTGACGAGGGCCAGCACATTCTCGAGCAGTATGGGTTCACGCCGGTGCCGTGACCCCGCGCGACACCGAAGGGCCCGCATGACGAACGGCAGCGATCCACACGACCACCATCCCCCATCCCGCGCCGTCTCGCGGTCGGCATGGGGGATCGTCGCGTTCGGAATCGTCGCCCTCGCGGCGCTCACCCTGCCCACCGTCGCGCTGCTGGAGCGGACCATCGACGCGCAGCCATCGCTGGCCGACGAGCAGACCCGCACGACCCTCACCGAGGCGCTGCGGCTCAGCGCCGTGACCTCCACCGTCGCGATCGTGGTCATCGTGCTGATCGGCACGCCTGTCGCGTGGATGCTGGCGCGCTATCGCCTGCCGGCCCACCGGCTGCTCGACGCCCTGATCGACCTGCCGATCATCCTGCCGCCTGCCGTCGCCGGCATCGCACTGCTCTCCGCCTTCGGGCGGCGCGGGCTGCTCGGCGACGAGCTGAACGCGCTCGGCATCTCGGTCGGGTTCAGCACCACGGCGGTGGTGCTGGCGCAGATCTTCGTCGGCGCGCCGTTCTACATCCGCACGGCGAGGACAGGGTTCGGTCGGGTGGCAATCGGGCTGGAGGAGGCTGCTGCCGATCTGGGCGCGCCGCCGTCTCGCGTGTTCTGGCGTGTGGTGCTGCCGATGACGCAGTCGAGCCTGGCGGCGGGCGCGGTGCTGGCGTGGGCGCGGGCGCTTGGCGAGTTCGGGGCGACGATCATGTTCGCCGGAAACCGGCAGGGTGTCACCCAGACGATGCCGCTGGCGATCTACGAGCGATTCCAGTCGGGCGACCTGCCGACGGCGCTGCTGCTGTCGGTGGTGCTGCTCGGCTTCTCGGCGGCGCTGCTTGTCATCGTGCGACTGCTCGGCGAACCCGGCTCACCGCGGTAGATTCGATCACATGTGTCGAATAAGCAACGGTACGCCCAGATCTCCGTGCCCGGGCAAGTGCGCCAGGCGGCAGCCAGCAGCGCGCGTCACCATCGATGGGTCCACTGAGCCGAACGTTGGAGCCAGCGGTCAAGGCATTGTGAGGGCGACGCACCGGGACACCGCGGTTCGGGTCTACGGATTGGCGTCGGTCATGACGCCTCAAGCCGATCTGGGCCCTTTGCGCCTCGCGTGCCAGCGTATGAGGGATTCGCGTCCACGAGCAGCGGCTCAGGACTCCGCCTCGATGTCCTCGCGGCGGTGATACGGCGACTGGTTCGTCGGCTTGAGCGACACGCCCATCCTGCTGGCATGGGCGTAGACCGCCGCGGCGGTGCGGCCGAGCTTCAGTCCGATCACGCGGGTCGGCGTGTTCTCCCCGGCGAGCTCGCGCAGACGCGACTCGTCCTCATCGGTCCACGGCTTGCCGGTGTTGCGGGTCGACTCGGTCATGTGTCATCCCCCTGCCTCAGGAGCGGTGTCGAGGATTCCAGTATACGAATCACCGTTTGGCACCGAATGCCGCCTGGGTGAGACGCATCACGTACTCATCGCCCGTATTGACCGGGCTCTCCGCGTCGACGATGTGCACCGTCTTCACCCACGTGAACCCCGCCTTCTCGTACGCCCGGATCGCGCGGGCGTTCGCCGGCTCAGGCGCGATGATCGCGACCTCCGCGCCCATCTCCCCGAACACCACCCGGTCCAGAAACGCCCGCAGCACCGGCGCGCCGAGCCCCCGGTTTCGCGCCCACGGCTCGCCGATCAGGAGATCGATGCCAACGGCGCCGGGGTCAACCTGAATCTGCCGCGCGTACGTCCGGCTCATCGTCAATCACGTAGCACTGGATGTAGCCGGCGTCCTGCCCGTCGAGCTGCATGATGAACGCACGGGTGGTGCTCGTCCCGGCGATCTCGCTGCGGTAGTGCTCCCGAAGCGCCTCCAGCCCGGTGGATTCCTCGCGATACCACGCGGCGACGTCCGGGTCCTCCAGCCACCGCTTCATCATCGGGATATCGCCCTCGGCCAGCGGGCGGAACGTCACGTCCCCAGCCGAGTCAGCACGCTCGTTCATCGATGCCTCCTCATCACACGCTCCCTCGCTGATTCATCTGCGCGAACACTCCGCCGGGCCAGCCATGCCCGGCCCGAATCTTGCGGGTTTCCACTCGTTCCGTACCATTGCTGGCACAATGACGCCAGATTGCCGGTATGGCTCCGGTTCGAGCCCTGCGGGACGTCTGCTCAACAACCTGAGCGCGGTGAACGGCGCAACCACGTGTCGACCACGAGAAGGGATTCACACCATGTCCAGCAAGACCGCATCTCAATCACAAGGTATGAACCGGCGCACGCTGCTCAAGGGCGCCGCCGGCGCGGCGGCGGGCGCGAGTGCCCTCACCGCCGCCATCGCGCAGGCATCCACCGGCAACCCCGGCTTCAACGTCAACCGCAACCAGGACGCCGGCGAGCTGGTGATCTACAACTGGTACCAGCCGTGGATCGCCGAGGTCTACCCGATGTTCCAGGAGGAAACCGGGATCGAGGTCACGCAGCTCGGCACCTACTCCAGCAACGACGAGTGGTGGGCGCGGCTCAACGCCGGCGAGAAGTTCGACTTCTTCATCCCCTCCACCGACTGGGTCCAGCGCGCACTGGCGGCGGACCTGCTCCACGAGCTCGACACGGAGCTGATCCCCAACATCTCCAACCTGACCAAGGACTTCCAGGCCAACGAGATCTACCAGAAGGACGGCAAGACCTACGCGGTGCCGTTCTCGCGCGTCTACTACTCCCTCACCTACAACACCGACGAGTTCAGCGAGGCGCCGACGTCGTGGGATGTCACCTGGGACGAGCAGTACGACGGCAAGATCACGATGCAGGACCAGGCGTTCGCCCGCGTCGGCACGACGGCGCTCCTGCTGGGCGACGACCCGCTGAACCCGACCAAGTGGGACGAGATCCGCGACAAGCTGACCGAGCAGAAGGATCTCGTGCCGAAGTACTGGACCGACTACCAGACCGGCATGGACATGTTCGTCAACGAGGAGGTGCTCGTCGGCCAGCTCACGGCCGGTCGCACCCGCATGGGCGCCGCCGGCGGCGCGCCGATCAACTGGACGGTGCCCGAGGAGGGCTGCCTGACGTTCATCGACACCTTCGCCGTGCCGAGCACGTCCGAGAACCCCGAGAACGGCATGAAGTTCATCGACTTCCTGCACCGCCCGGACATCATGGCCATGCAGATGGAGATGATGTACTACGACACCCTCAACGACGCCGCTCGCGACGAGCTCGACCCCGAGCTTGCCAAGCAGTTCGAGGTGCCGGAGGGCGCCAACCTGGTGCTCACCACCGATCTCGAACCGCAGGTCCGCACGAAGATCGACGAGCTCTGGGACGAGGTCAAGCTCTCCTGACCCTGACCGACTAGCATTCGATCCTGCGCGAGACGCCACCAGGCATGCCTGGTGGCGTCTCTTCCTTCTTCCCCGACACGCCGGCACTGTCGCAAGAACCACCTTCACGCTACGATACAGGCACGTCTACATACGACGACGGCAGGCAGCGCCTGCCACGACGCACGCCATACCGGCACCGGGCGCCACCGCGCTCGGGCTGGGTGAGGAGGCACCATGAAGACGACTCGTGCAGTGACCGACGCATCGTTCTCTCGCCGCACCGTGCTCAGGGGCGCGGCTGCCACCGTCGCCGGCGCGAGCGCGCTCAGCGCCGCCGTCGCGCAGGCATCCACCGGTAACCCCGGCTTCTACGTCAATCGGAACCAGGATGCCGGCGAGGTCGTGACCTACACGTGGTACGAGCCGTGGCTGGACGAGATCCTGCCGATGTTCGAGGAGGAGACAGGCATCACGGTCAACCGGCTCGGCGCCTACTCGCGCAACGACGAGTGGTGGGCCCGCCTGCAGGCCGGCGAGGAGTTCGACTTCTTCCTGCCCTCGGTCGACTGGGCGGAGCGGGCGCTCAAGGCGGACCTCCTCCACCCGCTCGACCTCGACCTCATTCCCAACACGAAGAACCTGTACGAGGACTTCCAGACTATCGAATCGGTGACGAAGGACGGCGATCAGTACGCCCAGGGCTTCGCGCGCGAGATCTACAGCCTGGCCTGGAACACCGGGGCGATCACCGAGGACCCGACGAGCTGGGAGATCACCTGGGACGAGCAGTACAAGGGCAAGATGACCCTCTACGACCAGGCCTCCGCCCGCGTCGGCACCACCGCGATCTACCTCGGGCAGGATCCGTTCGACCCCAGCGATTGGGACGCGATCCGCGACGCGATGGTCGAGCAGGACGCGCTGATCTCCAAGTACTGGGTTGACTACCAGACCGGCATGGAGATGTTCATCAACGAGGATGTCATCCTCGGGCAGATCAGCGACGGCCGCGTGCGCATGGCCAACGGGCTTGGCGCAACGCTGGACTTCACCGTTCCCGAGGAGGGCGCGCTGGTGGCGCTCGACACGCTCGCGATCACGAAGAACGCGAAGAACGTCGAGAACGCCCACAAGCTGATCGACTTCATCCAGCGGCCGGACATCAACGCGTTGCAGATGACCATCATGGGGTACGACTCGGTCAACCAGGCGGCCCACGAATCGCTCGACGCCGAGGTGGAGCAGGGCTTCGCCATCCCGGAGGACTCGCAGCTCTTCGTCCTGCGTGACCTCGACCCACAGGTGCGCTCGCGGATGGAGGAGCTCTGGACCGAGGTCCAGCTCTCGTAGCCACCAGGCGCGCTGGCGGATGGCCCTCGCGTGAAATGGTTTACGATTTCCCGCAGCGCAACGATGCGTACGACACCGGGCGGCATGGGGCGGCATGCCCCGCCACCCGGCCCACGAGCCCGCCGGGTGGCACTCCGCACCCGGGGGCAGATCCGGCGCACCACACCAGACGCACAAGGGGCCGAGGCAGATGACCGAATCCGATGTCAGTATCCGCAAGCTCGTGAAACGCTTCGGCGCCATGACCGCCGTGGACGGCATCGACCTCGAGGTGCCGCGCGGCGCCTTCGTCACCTTCCTCGGGCCGTCCGGCTGCGGCAAGACCACCACCCTGCGGATGATCGGCGGCTTCGAGCACCCGGACAGCGGCCAGATCCTGATCCAGGGCGAGGACATGGGCAACCGCCCGCCCCACCGGCGCGACACTTCGATGGTGTTCCAGAATTACGCCCTCTTCCCGCACATGAGCGTGGCGGACAACATCGGCTTCGGCCTGAAGCGAGCGCAAGGCGCCGAAGCGCGAGATCAGGCAGCGCGTGCAGAAATGCTGGAGCTGGTGGAGCTGCCGGACCGCGGCGACCGCAGGCCACGCCAGCTCTCCGGTGGCCAGCAGCAGCGCGTCGCGCTCGCCCGCTCGCTGGTGATCGAGCCGACCGTGCTGCTGCTCGACGAGCCGCTGGGCGCGCTCGACCTCAAGCTGCGCAAGCAGATGCAGATCGAGCTCAAGCGCATCCAGCAACAGGTCGGCATCACCTTCATCTACGTGACGCACGACCAGGAAGAGGCGCTCACCATGTCCGACCGGATCGTGGTGATGAACAACGGCCACGTGGAGCAGGAGGGCGACGCCGAAGAGATCTTCGAGAAGCCACGCACCCGCTTCGTGGCGGAGTTCATGGGCGCCGAAAACATCATCGACGCCGAGGTCGTCGACCGGGACAGCGCCTCCGCCAGGTTGCGGGTCGGCTCGCAGGAGGTCACCGTCCCGACCGCGCTCCCCGCCGACGCCCGCAGCGCCGTGGTGGTCGTCCGCCCCGAGAAGGTGCGCATGGACGCGCCGGGCGGCTGGATCGGGCACGTTCGCGAGCGCGTCTACAAGGGCTCGGTGATGTCCTACATGATCGACATGGGGAACGGCGCCACCGTGACGGCGGACGTCGCGCACGACGACCCGACGCACCGGCACGCCGTCGGCGACGAGGTCTCGGTCACCTTCCGCCCCGAGGACGTCGTCGTGATCCCCGAGCAGCGAAAGGGGGCGTAGCCGATGGCGACCGTCACCGCGGACACCGCGCCGGCACGGACGCGCCGCAGCTTCCCGCTCGCGCCGATGCTGAGCCTCGGTCTGCCGACGCTGGTGCTGCTGGCGTTCTTCGTGCTGCCGATCGTGCTGATCGGCATCTACAGCTTCTACTCGCTGAACCCGGACACCGGGCTGATGCAGCAAGACTTCACCTGGGCGAACTACAGCAAGGCGCTGACTAACCCGATCTACCAGAAGATCTTCTTCCGCACACTCACCATCGCCACGGTGGCGACCGTGATCGCGCTGCTGCTCGCCTACCCCGTTGGCTACTTCATCGGGGCGGTCGCCAACCCGCGCTACCAGGGGATGCTGCTGCTGATGGTGCTGATCCCCTTCTGGACCAGCTACATCATCCGCACCTACGCGTGGATCGGCATCCTGCAGAGCAACGGCTTCCTCGACAGCGCGCTCGGCTGGGTACCAGGCCTGCCGACGAACCTGCTCTACACGCGCGCGGCGGTGACCATCGGCTTTGTGCACGTCTATCTGCCGATCATGATCCTGCCGATCTACGCCTCGGCGCGGAACCTCGACAAGCGCTATGTCGAGGCGGCGTACGACCTCGGCGCATCCCCATTCAGGGCGTTCCTGCGGGTGGTGCTGCCGCTGACGATGCCAGGGATCATCGCCGGCATCGTGCTCTTCTTCATCCCGACCTTCGGCTCGTTCGTCACACCGCAGCTGCTCGGTGGCACCGGTGACGTGATGATGGGCAACATCATCGACAACCAGTTCGGCGAGGCGTTCAACTGGCCGTTCGGGGCGGCGCTCTCGATCGTGATGACGCTGGTGGTGATCGTCGCGATGATGCTCTTCTTCCGGTTCGCCGATGTGGAGGAGATCTATGGGAGCTGAGGCACGGGGCGGCAGCCTGCTGCTCAGAATCTACACCGGGCTGGTCTACCTCTTCCTGTTCGCGCCGATCCTCGTCGTCGCGCTGACGTCATTCAACCCGACCGGCCGCGCGACGATACCGAACGCGCTTACCACGCAGTGGTACAGCGACCTGATGGAGGACGACCAGCTCATCGAGGCGCTGTGGACGTCGCTGCGGGTGGCGGTGGCGACGGCGCTGATCGCGTCGCTGCTGGGGCTGCTGGCGGCGTACGGGCTCAGTCGCTACCGGTTCCCTGGGCGCGCAGCGCGCTGCAGGGCATGTTCTACCTGCCGATGCTGGTGCCGGCGGTGGTGAGCGGTGTCTCGCTGCTGATCTGGTTCAACAAGATCGGGCTGGAGGGCGGCTACCTGACGATCCTGATCGCGCACGTCATCTTCGCGCTGCCGTTCACCCTGACGATCATCCTCACCAGCTTCGCCGGATTCGACACCCGGCTGGAAGAGGCGGCGCAGGACCTCGGCGCGACACCGCTGCGGACGTTCCGGTACATCACGCTGCCGCTGGTGATGCCGGGCGTGATCGGCGGGGCGATGATCGCGTTCACGCTCTCGTTCGACGAGTTCGTGCTGACGTTCTTCGTCGCCGGCGGCGGCGTGCAGACGTTGCCGCTGGTGATCTACAACCGGATCCGCTACCTGCTCTCGCCGGAGATCAACGCGATCGCGACGATCGTGATGGGCTTCTCGATCGGCCTGCTGCTGCTCGGCCAGCTCGCCGCCACGATCCGCGCGAGGAAGGCGACCGAGGCAACATGACCTTTTCCACCCGGCCCGTCTCCATGCCTGTCATTCCGAGCCGCCGCGCAGCGGCGTGTCGAGGAATCCGGGTGCGACGCGCACGGCAGCGAAGCTGCGGAGGCGAAGTCTGCGCCGACCTCCGGATGTTGAACTCATTCGCGATTCCCCGGGCACAAGACCCGGGGCTACGGGCTGGTGCCGATGATACATAGCCTCGAACACCGCATCCGCCTTGCGCTCGATGGCCGCGACGATGTCCGCGTCGCGACGGCGGAGTCGTGCACCGGCGGGACGATCGCCGCTCGGCTCACCAGCCAGGCGGGCAGCTCGGCGTACTTCGTTGGCGGGGTGGTGTCGTACGCCAATGACGTCAAGCACCGCGTGCTGGGCGTGCCGGAGGACGTGCTGGAGAACCCCGGTGCGGTAAGTGAGCCGTGCGCGCGGGCGATGGCCGAGGGCGTCCGCGGCCTGATGGGCGCCACTCACGCCGTCTCCACCACCGGCATCGCCGGGCCGGACGGAGGCACCGCCCGCAAGCCGGTCGGGACGGTCTACATCGGCATCACGACGCCGCAGGGCACGCGCGTGGAGCACCACGTCTTCCCCGGCGACCGCGCCGCCGTCATCGCCGCCGCCAGCGACCGCGCGCTCGAGCTGCTCCTCGAGTCGATCCGCTAGCTCCGCTTTTCTGTGCTCCCCATCTCCGATGGCCGCTCAGGTTGCCCCGCCCTGCACATGGGCGCACTGAGGACAAGCGGGACGGGCGCCAGGAGGCATATCTCGCGAACGGCGTCATCCCTGTAGGCCCGGGCCTCCGTGCCCGGGCGGGTGATACCTACCTCGGCCACAGCCATAACTCAATGAGCGTCGTAAAACACCCCCATCCTCGGAGCTGGTGGGATAGAGCCAGCCCGCCCACGGGGGGGCGGGCCCACCAGGGTTCCGTGTGTAGCCGAGAATGCATTGTCGGCACCAGCGCCACGTTTGCGCGCAGTAACCACCGCCTGCGGGCTCTCGCGTCCACCGATTACCGAGGACTGTGGCCACGGCGCGGGAATCCCCGTACCATTGTGCAGATCAGACCCATTCCCTGATCAAGGAGCTACCTGCTTGAACTCACCCGCATCGCACTACCCCGCCAGCCGCGCAATGAGCACCACCACGCCCGACGTGCCGGGCGACCTCACCATCGAGACCGGCCCCGGCGAGACGCCGCTCTACCAGAAGACGACCCTCTCCAACGGTGTCCGCGTCGTCACCGGGCCGATGTCCGGCGTGCGCTCTGCCAGCCTGATCTTCTACTACAACGTCGGCTCCCGCTTCGAGCGCCCGGAGATCGCGGGCGTCTCCCACTTCCTCGAGCACATGCTGTTCAAGGGCACCGAGCAGCGCCCCGACCCGTTCATCATCTCGGAGGAGATCGAGCAGGTCGGCGGCATGCTCAACGCCGCCACCGGTCGCGAGAACACCTCCTACTGGTGCAAGGTGCCGAGCACGCACACCGCGATGGCCTTCGACGTGATGGCCGACATGCTCCGCAACTCCCTCTTCGACGAGACCGAGCTCAACAAGGAGCGCAAGGTCGTCTTCGAGGAGATCCGCTCGATCCAGGATGTCCCCGAGGACCTCGTCCACGACATGATCGATACGCTCGTCTTCGGCGACGACCCGCTCGGGCGCGACATCGCCGGCACCATCGAGTCGGTCGCCAACATCGACCGTGGCGCGATGGTCGATTTCTGGAGGCGCAACTACGGCCCGGAGCGGCTCGTGATTGCCGCCGGCGGCGACGTCGACCACGGCGAGATCGTGCGGCTCACGGAGGCGGCGTTCGGCGACCTCAGGAGCGAGCAGCCGGACCACTCCAACATCGTCACCGTCGCGCAGGACGCGCCACGGCTGAAGGTCGTCAACCGGCACACCGAGCAGGCGCACCTGTGCATCAGCGTGCCGGCGGTTTCCTACCGCGACGACCGCCGCCATGCGCAATCCACCATCGACTCGATCCTCTCCTCCGGCATGAGCTCGCGCCTGTTCCAGGAGATTCGCGAGAAGCGCGGACTCGTCTACTCCGTGTTCGGCTACTTCCGCGGCTACGAGGATGTCGGGCAGGGCGTGATCTACGCCGGCTGCGACGTCGACCGGGTCGAGGAGGCCACTGACGCGATCCTTGGCGAGCTGAAGAAGCTGCGGGACATCCCCGTCAGCGACGAGGAGATGCAGCGCAACAAGGATCTGCGCAAGGGCCGCCTGCTGATGAGCCTGGAGGACAGCCGCTCGGTGGCGTCATGGGTCGGCAGCCAGGAGGCGACCTACGGCGAGATCAAGACACCGGAGCAGGTGATGGAGGAGATCGACGCGGTCACCACCGACGACGTGCAGTCGCTGTCGCGGGAGCTCTTCCGTGACGACCGGCTCAACATGGTCGTGATCGGCCCGTACGATGACGCCGCGGCCTTCGAGCCGCACCTGACCCTGGGAGACTGACTCGCCCTCATGACCGACACCAACACCACGCCACAGCCCGAGACTGACCAGCAGCTCGACGTCCGCCTGATGGGCGAGGGCGAGCAGGGCATGGTCGCGATGATCCTCGCCGACGCCACGCCGGAAGGTACCGAAGAGGCGGCCCGAGACGTGATCGCCGAGCACGAGGCGAAGGACGGCAGCGCCATCTTCGTCGTCTACCTCAGCGGGCTGCCGATCGCCGCGTATATCCTCACACCGGCGCAGATGTCGGTGGAGATGCCGCTGGTTGCGGTGCGCCAGGAGATGCGCCGCCGGGGCATCGGCACGATCATCGTGCAGGACGCGCTCCGTCGCGCCGGAAACCGGCCGGTAGTGACGGAGACGCCCGAGGCGGCGATGCCGTTCTTCGCGGCGGTGGGGTTCAAGAAGTTCGGGCGCCGCAAGGGACCGAACGGCGAGCCGCGCTTCCGCGTCGGCTGGCACACTCCCGGCATGCGCACGCAGACGGGGCGGGCCGACGAGGCACCCAGTTCGTAGGGGCTGGGCTCTGTTCCAGCCCGGTGGTCGCGAAGCGGCCACAACGTGTCACCTGCCTCCACGTTACACTGCCGCCTGACGGCGGCCGGGCTGCCACAGAGGGCAGCCCCTACGACATGGCGGGTACTGTATCCGCCTGGAGCGACACCATCGAGGACCACCCATGACGATCCCACGCGATCTCCCCGCCGCCACCTCCGGCTGGCGTGACCTCATCGAGCTGGCCCTGGCCGAGGACGTCGGCAACGGCGACATCACCACCCTCGCCACCGTTCCCGCCGAGGCGGTCGCCTCCGGCCGGCTCCACGCCAAGGAGGCCGGCGTCCTCTCCGGTGTCGACGTCGTCGAGGCGGTGTTCGCCATCGTCGATCCGGACATCGCCTTTACGGCGAGGAAGGCCAACGGGGACGCGCTCGCCGTCGGCGACACCATTGGCGAGCTCTCCGGGTCGGCCCGCTCGCTGCTCACGGCGGAGCGAACCGCGCTCAACATCATGCAGCGGCTCTCCGGCGTGGCCACCGCCACCGCCCGGTACGTCGCGGCGACGGCCGGCACCAGCGCGAGGATCGTCGACACCCGCAAGACGACGCCGGGCATGCGCATGCTGGAGAAGCGCGCGGTGCTGCACGGTGGCGGCTCCAACCATCGCTTCGGCCTTGCCGATGCTGTCCTGATCAAGGACAACCACCTCGCGGCGATCGGTGGGGAGCACCCGGTGCGCGACGCCGTCCTCTCGGCGCGGGCACTGGCGCCGCACACGATGAAGATCGAGGTCGAGGTGACCACGCTCGACGAGCTCGGCGAGGCCCTGGAGGCCGGCGCGGACATCGTGCTGCTGGACAACATGGACACCGCCACCATGGCCGAGGCGGTGAACCGGCGGGATGACGCCGCACCGGGCACGCTGCTGGAGGCATCCGGCGGGATCACGCTGGAGCGCATCCAGGAGATCGCCGGCGCTGGCGTCGACCTGATCTCGGTCGGCGCCTTGACACATTCCTCGACGGCGCTCGACATCAGCCTCGACTTCGCGCTGGAGCGCTGACGCAACCGGCTCGCGAACCGGCAGAACCAGGCAAACCGGACGGGCACAGGTGGCGTACAACGTGGTAGGGTACGCCTCGGATGCGCTGACCATCTGGCACAGCGACCGATAACCGGTCAACCATTTCGGTGAACCCACTCTACAAATGCCCTCCCAGGCGCTATACTCGGTGTACGTACACTCTCATTCGCAGAGGTGGCGCCGACAGGGGTGGTGCGTGTGTGGGAATCCGCCTGAAGGCGAGCGGAGAGCCGATCGAAACGGGGTTGAGGCCCAGGGCGTTCTCAATGGAGGGAATCGGTCACGGGTTCTCTCAAGAGCCACGGCGCATGCCGTGGCCAATCACGACATTTGGTCCTGTGTGGGCAGGGCCGACCAGGCAGGGCAGCCGTCAGGCTGCGGCGAAGGAAGGGTTTCGCGGTGAGGAGTTTAGCTGACATGCCTGCACTCGCAACCGGCGCAGGTGGCGGCCGAGTGCGGCAGCCGGGGCCACGGCGGTTCATGTTCTTGGCCATGATCGCTGGGTTGTTGCTCGCGGTGATCGCGCCGATGGCGGCGATCACCAACCATGACGCCAGCGCGCAGGAGTGGTCCGCGCCTCGCACGGTCTATTTCCCTGACACCGGCCAGAGCCTCGACCAGGTCTTCCTCGACTACTGGCGGGAAGCCGGCGGCGCGTCCTCCTACGGCTACCCCATCACCCCGGAGATCACCAAGCCGGACGGCACGGTCGTCCAGTACCTCCAGTACGCCCGGTTCGAATACTATCCGGACGGCAACGAGGACGGCTTCAACTTCGTCGTCGGCAACATCGGCGAGGAGCTGCGCCCGTTCAGCCTCCAGCGCTCGGTGGCCAGCTTCACCTCCACTGGCAGCGGTGACGGCGCCAGCGCGGCCGCGACCAACGCCGAGTTCATCAGTGCGTGGATGTCGGTGAAGCAGCCGACGACGGAGAGCACACATCTCCGCTACGTGCCCGAGACCGGCCACACCGTGCGATACGCCTTCCTCGACTTCTGGGATCGTACGGGCGGCGCGGATTACCTCGGCAACCCGCTGACCGAGGAGTACATCGTCAACGGCACCACCTACCAGGTGTTCGAGCGCGGCCAGGTTGCGTGGGAGAACGGCAAGGACCCGTGGCTGGTTCCGGTTGGCGAGCTGCTGGTCGAGAAGTACAACCTCTCGACGGCGCCGTCCGACCAGGGCAACATCCCGACCTACAGCGAGGACCTCTTCATTCCACCGCCCACGCCGACCCCGGACATCCCGCAGCTGCCGGCTGATGGCGAGCGCTGGATCGAGGTCAACCTCAGCACCCAGTACCTCATCGCGTGGCAGGGCGACGCGGTATTCCTCGAGACCTACATCAGCAGCGGCCGCCCTGGCTTCGACACGCCGACGGGGACGTTCTTCATCAACAGCAAGATCCCCTCGGAGAACATGGAGGGCGTGATCGGCGGCGAGTACTACAACGTGCCGGAGGTGCCGGACACGATGTACTTCACCAATGTCGGCCACGCGATCCACGGCACCTACTGGCACAACAACTTCGGCACGCCGATGAGCCACGGCTGTATCAATGTCCCGATGGGAACGTCCAACACGCTCTACAACTGGGCATCGGTCGGCACGCGGGTGGAGATCCACTACTAAAGCCGCACCGGGGACAACCGAGCGCGATCAACGACGCGGGGGAGGCATGATGCCTCCCCCGCGTCGCGTTCCAACCCACCCTGCGGCCCGGACCGGGCCCGTAGCGCCGACCACATCTCGCGGGGAGAGCCACGGCCATGCCACATCCCGATCCCCTTCTCGGACTCCGCTTCGATTCCGTCCCCGAGCGCTACCACGAGGTGCGCCCGCGCTACCCGGCACCGATCTGGGACGCGCTCATCGCCGCCACGGGGCTGCCGCCAGGCGCGCGGGTGCTGGAGATCGGCGCCGGCACGGGCATCGCCACGGCGGAGCTGGTCCGGCGCGGGCTGCATGTCACCGCACTGGAGCCGGGCGCGTCGATGGCGGCGATCATCGCGCGCGATCTGGTTCCCACCGGGCAGGTGGAGATTCGCATCGGACAACTTGAGGATTTCTCGTGGCAGGGTGAGCCGTTCGACCTCGCCATCGGCGCGACCTCGCTGCACTGGGTCGAGCGCGACCTGCTCCACCGGCGGTTGCGTGAGCTGGTTCGCCCCGGCGGATACGCCGCGCTCCTCTCCTACCAGCACGTCGCGGGCGGCGACATGGCGTTCTTCGACGCGGCACAGGGATGTTACGAGACGCATGCGCCGTCGATCGCGAACTACACGCTTCGCGAATCCGACGGCGATATCCCATCAGTGACCATGTTGGACGGGATGACGGGGTTCACCGAGCGACACGGCCAGCACTGGCCGCACCAGGTGGCATCTGACCGGGAGCACTACCTCGCGCTGCTGTCGACCTACTCGGGCCATCTCGCACTGGCGGATCACGAGCGGCGCGCGCTGCTCGGACTGCATCGGGGACTCTGATCGATGGTCAGTTCGGTGGTCGCATCGTCAAGCAGTACCGGTACGACCTCGTGGTGATGCAGCGCGATCCTGTAGCGCCACCCGGTCGTCATCTGGAGTGGCCACTCGATGCTCCGTAGGGCCGGATTCCCATGCGATATCCGGCCGTTGGTCGCGTAGCGGCCACAACGTGTCGACAGGTACCAATGGAGAATTGCCGCCCTGCGTGCGGCCGGGCGGATATCCTGACGGAATCCGCCCCTACAAGTCGCTGAAGCCAGCGTCGCAGGGGTCGTACGGGTTCATGGCCCGTCACGTTTCGAGCGCCCGGCGCGGAGGCCCGGGCCTATCAGTTGACACGCGCGACGATGCCTGCCAAAGCGAAGACGCCCTACGGTTGCTCGACGCCGTCGGTGGTCTCGGGCATGTACCACGCGACGTAGCGCGCCCGGATTGCGGCCTCGTCGGCATCCGGCTCGTCGTACGACGGCGAGGTGACCTCCTCGACCTCCTTCACCCGCACGATCACCGCGCGACGAATGTGGTTCGAGACGTTCCGCTCGTCACGGTAGAACGTGCGGATCGCCTCCAGCTCGATGTCGTCACCCTCGACGATCCGGCAGATGCCGCGAAACCGGTATCCCTTCCGGGTGAGCGGATCGACGACGTTGACTTCCGTCGCCGGGCGCTCCCGCAGGTTCCGGATGGTTCGCGGCGAGCGGATATCCGCCCACAGCAGGTGCTCGTCGTCCCAGACGACCACCGTGCCCTTGGGCGAGAGGTTCGGGGTCCCATCGGCATTCACGGTCGCGATGAATCCCAGCCGCTGCCGATCGACCAGCGCGCGCATGGCCGGTGTGAACATGCCATCACCTCCGCGGTGCTAGATATCGCTGGCGCGGAACCCCTTGACGCTCTGCGCGGTGGCCTCGTGGTCCGGCCGCTCGGGCGGGATGTAGACGATGCGCGTCACCTGCCCGCCGCTGGTGTGGAAGACCACCTCGCTCTCAGGGTTACGCATCGCCGCGAGCAGATCCTTCTCCGGGTCGCTCCGCTCGTTCGAGACGACGTAGACGGCGACGTTCATCATCCGCACCGCCTGACCGATCTCATTGCCGTCGGCATCCCGGTACACCGTACCGATGTGATCGTCGTTGGCGATGATCTGTTCCTCGATCGCCTCGACTGCCTCCTGCGCCTCCTCTGGCGTCGCGAAGATCTCGTCCTTTACCTTGCCGACAATAAACGCGCCTACGGTCCTGGGAATCATCGTGTCTGCCTTTCGCTCGGGGTCGTGTCCGTGGACGCCGGCCAGGTGGGACCGGTCAGCCGATGTTCATGTACTTGAAGCTCTCGGCGAACTCGCCGAAATCCTCGGGCGTGTTCGGATGCTGGCGCGCGGTCTCGCGGCCCCACTCCCGGATCATCTCGGGCAGCTCGTCGCTGCGCTCGTCGACCTGGCTCTTGTGTTCGCGCAGCGCGGCGATCTTGGTTTCGATCGAGCAGGTAATGTCCTCCCACAGATCGGCCTCGCGCGCGCCGTAAATGTACACCTCGGGGGTGATGTGCGGCTCCAGCCCCTCGTCCAGCAGCTCCGGGAAGGTCTTGACGTCGCGCGCCGAGGGGAAGACCGCCGCCAGCGAGGCCTCGCCGGCCGCGATGTGGTCCGGATGGTTGATGTACCGCTGCCCGCCGTACCGCATGGTCGGGTCCTGGCACATCAGCACGTCCGGCTTGATCCGCCGGATCACGCGGGTCAGCTCGCGACGCAGCGCGAGGTCCGGCACCAGGGTGGCGTCCTGGTACCCGAGGAAGGTGACGCTCTTCACCCCGAGCACCGCGCAGGCGTTGCGCTGCTCGCACTCGCGGGTGGTGGCGAGCTCGTACCCGGTGATCGTCGGGTCGGATGTCCCCTTGTCGCCGCTGGTGATGGAGCAGTAGTGCACCTCGGCGCCGTCCTGCACCCACTTCGCGACCGTGCCCGCACACATGAACTCGGCGTCGTCCGGGTGCGCCTGGATCAGCAGCACACGCTTCGGCGCCGGCCGGTCGTCGGTTGGGGAGATCTCGGCGGTCGCGCTCTGGGGTGGCGCCTGTTCGAAATCGCGGGGCTCGTGCTCGGTCATACTGTCCTCATGGCGCTGCAGATTCGCTCGCACTACGCCGGCGCCTGCAGCCTGCACCGACGCAGAGATACACAGCCACGCTGTGCCTGCCAGATGCGTCTAGCATACTTGGGCACAGCGGCGGTGTCCGTCGCGAGCGGCTCACGGAGTACATGCATGTCCACCCAATCCCTGGAACCAGACCAGCCGGCGCCCGCCGGCGCGCGGGTGATCGAGGTGCCGGAGCGCCTGCCGGCCCCGAGGCACCAGCTCGACCCGCGCGCGCGGCAGCTCTGGCGGCTCGGCTCGGCGATGAGCGGTCTCGTCACCGTGGCGTTCGCCGCGCTTGTCGCGTATGGCATCCACAGGGCAGTCGACTACGACGCCCGCTGGATGTGGATCGCGATCGGCGCCGCGCTGGCGCTCGCGATCCTGAACACCTGGCTCTCGCCCAACCTGCGCTATCGCTACTGGCGCTATGAAATCCGCGCCGACGAGGCCGATCTCCAGCACGGCTGGCTCACCCGCACGCGGCAGCTGGTGCCGATGTCGCGCATCCAGCACGTCGACACGCGGCGCGGACCGCTCGACCGCCGGTTCGGCCTCGCGTCAGTGGTGCTGTACACGGCGGCGGGCCCCGCGTACATCCCGGCACTGGCTAACGAGATCGCCGCCGACGTGCGGGACCGCATCGCCACCCTCGCCAACGTCCACGATGACCTCTAGCCCGCCGGATCCCCACATGCCCGACACCGACCCGTCCATCACGCCACAGGATGCCGCCCCGGCAGACGCCACCGCGCCGGGCGCGCCCGACGACGCGGCATGGCAGCGGATGTCGCCGCGCTTCATCGTCGTCGGCACCGTGCGCCAGCTGCGCGGGCTGGTGATCCCCGCCGCGCTGATCCTGTTCACCGGCGGCGTCGGGCAGGGGCGCTCCCAGCTGATCTACATCGGCATCGCGCTGGCGATCACCGCGTTCGCCGCGGTCACCAGCCTCGTCGAGTGGTGGAACTTCCGCTACGCCCTTACCGAGCGGGAGTTCGTGGTGCGCTCCGGCATCGTGCAAAAGCAGGAGCGCGTCGTCCCGTACGGCCGCATTCAGGCGATCAACCTCGATGAGGCGCCGCTCGAGCGGCTCGTCGGCATCGTGCGGGTCAAGGTCGAGACGGCGGCGGGCGGCACCGCCGATATCGACGTTCGTGCCATCGAGCGCGATGCCGCGCCGCGCCTGCGAGAGGCGCTCGCTGCGGCTCGCGCTCGTGCCCGGCAGGCGGACACGCCGGTCCCCACCGCGCCATCGGCAACCGACACGCCCGACATCGCGTCGGAGCAGGCCGGCATCGACCAGGGCGAGGTGATCCGGCGGCTCTCGACACCGGAGCTGCTCGCTCTCGGCGCGACCTCCGGCCGGATCGGGCCGATGGCGGCCGTGGTTGGCGCCAGTCTCCAGTTCTCCACGGACGTGATGCCGCAGTCGTGGTGGAACCGCGTGCCGTGGCAGCAGGCGGAGGTGCTGCGCAATGTCGGTGTGGCCGTCGCGCTGCTGCTCGTGGTTGCGGCCGTCACCTGGGTGCTGGCGATCGCCAGCACGGCGCTCGCCTTCGGCGGGTTCGAGCTCCGCCGCGCCGGCGATCAGCTTCTGCTGCAGCACGGCCTGCTCGACCGGAGGCGGCGCACCATCCCGATCCAGCGCATCCAGGCAATCATCGTCGGCGAGCAGCTGCTGCGGCAGCCGTTCCGCCGCGCCGACATCCGTTTCGAGAGCGCCGGCGGCGAGGTCGAGGGCGCCGAAGGAGACTCCGGCGTGCTCTTTCCGTACCTGCATCTGGACGAGGTCGAGAGCCTGCTGCGGCGCGCCGTGCCCGAGCTCGCCGCCGATCCGGCCACGCCGATGACCACTCGCCTCCCGGCGCGATCGCTGCGGCGCTACATCACGGCCGCGACGTCCGGCTGGGTGATCGTCGTGCTCGCGGGGGCGGCTGCCCTCGGTCTCTGGCTCGACCGCTGGATCGATATCGTCACCTGGCGAGAGGCGCTGCTCCTTCTGCTGGCGTCACCGGTGTTCGTCTGGCTTGGCTGGGTGCGCTGGCGAGACGGCGGCTGGCGCATGGACGGCGCCGCCATGATGCTGCGCTGGCGTGGCGTCTCCCGCCAGACGCTGATTACCCGGATCAGCCGCATCCAGCGGCGGGAGATGGTCGCCGGGCCGCTCCAGCGCCGCGTCGATCTGGCGACGGTGCAGGTTTCGGTGGCATCGGGGCTCGTGGGCGGGCACTATGCCCTTCCCCACGCCGACCGCGACGATGCCGAGCGGCTCATGGCGGCGCTCGGCGGGCCACGCCACGACGTCATCATACGGATGATCCCCGTTCCTGCCGCAACGTGACACTTCCCGGCCCCGTGCTGCTGTACCATCAGCGTGACGCCTGAAGGAGTCGCGCCATGCGGCCACGCGGGACCACCGGGACACCACCCACAACCGAGAATCGCCCAACCCGGCCGTCGCCCGCGCCGGATCGATCCCGCATGCCCGCCGATCCCGGCTCACAACACACCGGCCTGACGGAGGCGGAGGCGGCACGCCGCCGCGCCGCGGGGCAGGGCAACGACGTCACCTTCGCGCCGAGCCGCTCCATCCAGCAGATCGTCCGCGACAACGCCTTCATGTCGATCAACGTGATCATCTTTGCGATCGGCGTCGCGCTCACGCTGATGGGGCTCTTCAACGACGCCATCGTGACGGTCGGGCTCGTGCTGATGAACGTCATCGTCGCGGTGGCGCAGGAGATTCGCGCCAAGCGCGCGCTCGACCGGATCGCCCTGCTCAGCCGCATGACGTCGACCGTGATCCGGGACGGCGAGGAGCGCAGCGTCGATCCGGCCGAGATCGTGCTCGGCGACCTTCTGGTGGCCAGCAGCGGTGACCAGGTAATGGTCGACGGCCATGTCGTCCGCAACGGCAACGTCTCGCTGGATGAGTCTCTGCTCACAGGCGAGTCCGACCCGGTCACGCGCACGGTCGGTGACGCGGTCTACTCCGGCAGCTTCGTGGTAAGCGGGCACATGGTCTACGAGGCGGATCGCGTCGGCCTCGAGAGCCGCGCCAACCAGCTCACGGCGCAGGCACGCGTGTTCCAGACCTCGAAGACACCTGTCCAGCGCGAGATCGACCTCGTGCTGCGGCTGATGGTCGTGCTGATCGTGGTGATCGGCGGGCCGATCGTGCTGGATCTCGTCATCCGGCTGCTGGGCCTGCTCACCCACGCGCTGGGCGGGCCGTTCGCAGCGGAGATGGCGCGCGCCTATCAGGGATACTCGCTGCAGGAGTCGGTGCGGGCGGTGGCGATCATCGTCGGATTGCTGCCACAGGGGCTCGCGCTGATGCTGACGATCTCGTACGCGATGGGCGCCGTCCGGCTGGCGGGGCAGGGCGCGCTGCTGCAGCAGGCGAATGCGGTTGAGTCGCTGAGCCATGTCGACGTCGTCTGCTTCGACAAGACCGGCACCATCACGACCAACCGTCTCGTCTACCACGACGCGCAGCCGCTTGGGGGCTCGTCGATCGATCTCGCCGATGCGCTTGGGGACTACGCCGCCACCACCCGGAGCCGAAACCGCACGATCGAGGCGATCGCCGCTGCCTACCCGGGGCGAGATCGGCCGGTGCGGGAGGAGGCGCCGTTCTCCTCACGGCGCAAGTGGAGCGCGATCACGCTCGACGACGACCACACCGGCACGCTCGTGCTGGGCGCGCCCGAGGTGCTGGTCCCCGCGCTCGACCGACCGGTCCCGGAAGCGTCACAGATTGAAGCATGGACAGAAGACGGTCTGCGGGTGCTGCTGCTGGCGCGGTCACCATCCGCGCTCCCGACCCCCGACGGGGATGACGGCTGGACCCTCCCGGTGCCGCTCGAGCCGGTAGGGCTGGTCAGCTTCAGCGACGAGCTGCAGCCGGACGCCGGGGCCACATTCGCCCGATTCGCGGACGCGCACGTCGCGGTGAAGATCATCTCGGGGGATCACCCGGAGACCGTCGCGGCGCTCACCCGGCAGGCGGGGCTCGGCCTCGGTCGCCGGCTCGACATCGTCTCCGGGCTGGAGCTGGCGAGCGCGAGCGAGGCGGGCTTCGCCGATGCGGCGGAGCGCGGCGAGATCTTCGGGCGGATCACGCCGGAGCAGAAGCTGGATCTGGTTCGCCAGCTTCAGGCGAAGGGGCACTACGTGGCGATGGTGGGAGACGGCGTCAACGACGTGCTCGCACTCAAGCAGGCGCAGGTCGGCATCGCCATGGAGCGGGGCAGCCAGGCGACGCGCGCCGTAGCGGACCTCGTCCTTCTCGACAACGCCGTCAACGTGCTGCCGCAGGCGTTCCGCGAGGGCCAGCGCATCGTCCGCGCCACGCAGGACACCATGAAGCTCTTCCTGACCCGCTCGCTCTCGGTCGTGGTGCCGGTGCTCGGCGCCGGCATCATCGGCGCAACCTTCCCGATCCTGCCGACGCAGAACGCGCTGCCAGCGCTGTTGACGGTGGGCATCCCGGCATTCGCGCTCGCGGCATGGACCCAGCCGGGCAGGGCGCCTGGTCAGCTGTTGCGCAACGTGCTGCCGTTCGCGATCCCGGCGTCGCTCTCGATTGGATTGGCGGAAACATTCGTCTACATCAGCTACCTGCGCACCACCGAGGACGTCCAGCTCGCGCGGACCATGCTGATGATGGTCGCGGTGCTCTGCGGTCTGGTGGTCGTCCTCTTCGTGCGGCCCCCGACATCGTGGTGGACCGGCGGGGCGCCACTGAGCCGCGACTGGAAGGTGCCGCTGCTCGTCGTGCTGCTGATGGGGATGCTCCTCGCCGGGCTCACGCGGGACGACCTGCGAGCGTTTTTCGACATCAGCCCGCTCGCGGTGGCCGATGCGGTCACGATCACGCTGGTCGTGGCCGGCTGGGCGCTCGCGATCCGCTACGCCTGGCGCAACCGGGTACTGCAGCGCCTCCTGGGTCTCGAGCCCGTCACTGAGAGGTAGTGCGGACGTGAGAAGGCGGCACGGGGAGGAGCCCCCCATGCCGCCGCGGTCCGGTATGCGGTTCTGTCGCCACCACGTGTACTGTGGAGGTGGGCAGTGAGAGGCGTTCTAGACGCCGGGCGGCGTAGCCTCCTCAGCCTCCGGGGAAGCTCCCGCAGCCTGAGGGGTGGCCTCCTCGTCCTCGTCCTCGCTCATGTCGCTGGCGGCCGGGGTAGCGCTCGTGGCGGCCGCTGGTCCTGTGGCCTCTTCACCGGTACCCGGCGTTGCGGCCAGACCGCCCTGCTGCGCGAAGCCGGCGTTGCTGGCCTCGCAGTCGGCCTCGGAGGTGACACCCTCCGTGTCGTCGCCGTGGTTCTCGTGGGCGTCGACCGCATTCTGGCTCACGGTGATGAAGACGCCATCCCCGTTGCCGGTGGAGTGGCAAATGCTCACCTTGCCGGCCTGCGACTGCTCGGCAGGCTGTGCCGCCTCATCCTCCGCGGTATCATCATCGGCCGCCTCGGTTTCGCCCTCGTCCTGGGCCTGGACTTCGACGCCCTGCCCCTGACCGTTGTTGCCGTTCCCCTGGCCATTGCCCTGGTTCTCGGCGCCATTGTCCTGGTTCTCGGCACCGACACCCTGGCCATTCCCCTGGTTGCCGTTACCGTTGCCCTGGCCGTTGTTGCCATTCCCGTTGCCCTGGTTCTCGGCGCCGGCCCCCTGGCCGTTGCCGTTCCCCTGGCCCTGATTTCCGTTGCCGTTACCCTTGCCGTTCTGCGCCATCGCGGCCGAGTCAGTATCGGAGTTCCCGACACTGGCCAGACCAGTTCCTGACCAAACGATCCCGAACGCCAGCACGAGCGCCGCGATGACCGCGGTTGTCGCCAGCTTGATCGTGAGTTTCTGCTGGTGCATTCTGCGTTGTCCCTTCCCTCGGCGACCCGGCACGTTTGCGGAACGGCCAGCCGCCGTGATTGATCGACATGCCAGACAGCCTGATTTCCGGACCTGAAACCGGCTGTGGCATGAGGTGCTGCCCCCTCCACGAGGCGGCACGCGGCAGTTTTACACGACTTCCTGAAATTCGGATTAAGATGGATGGATTCACGACCGGAATTCCCGCCATTCAGGCGACTTCGACTTCCTTGACAGTTCGGCGGCCCATGCACGCAGCGGCGCACACGTAGCTCCTCGGTCGTATTGACACCAATTCTCGGAGTGCATAGAGTTGCGGGTACCGAACGCTATGCGGAGGGGGACCCCTCTGCGACAAAACAAGAGAGGCAACGCATGACGGAGCTGTCCAGGGATCCAGCCAACTCCCGTATTCTCCTCGCCGGGACCGATCGACGATCCGTGATCAAATCGATGCTGTTCGCAGGTGGCGCCGTACTGTTCGCGGGTTACGGACACGCGCCTCAGGCGGCCGCGCAGGACAAGGTACGTCTCGTGCACTGGTACCACCAGTACGGCGAGGCGGGCACGGAAGACGCGGTCAAGCGATACGCCACTCAGTACACCGACGAAAATCCCGACGTCGAGATCGAGGTCGTCTGGCAGCTCGGTGACTACGGCCAGGCGCTCAACGCCGCCCTGCTGACCGACGAGGCGCCCGATGTCTTCGAGCAGAACTCGGTCACGCTGGACCAGGTCCGCCAGGGCCAGGTCGCGCCGCTCGACGACCTCTACACCGACGAGGTTCGAGCCGGGTTCAACGAGATCAGCCTCAAGGCGGCCACGCTCGAGGGCAAGATCTACTGGGTCAAGATGATCGATGACACCGGCTGCATCTACTACCACAAGAGCGTGCTGGAGGACGCCGGCGTGGAGCCGCCCGAGACCCTCGACGCGGTGATCGAGGCGTCCACAAAGCTCAACACCGGCCGCCAGAAGGGCCTCTTCGTCGGCAACGACGGCGGCATCGGCGCGCTGCTCGGCCCGCTGCTGTGGTCGGCAGGTGGCGACTTCCTCAACGAGGACGGCACGGCGCCGGCGTTCAACACCGAGCGCGCCGCAGCCGCATACACCAAGCTGGGCGAGCTCAACCAGTCCGATTCGCTCCTGATGGGCGCTCCGACGGACTACTGGGATCCCTCCGCCTTCATTCAGAACCTGACCGCGATGCAGTGGACCGGGCTCTGGGCGATGCCGCAAATCATCAAGGAAGTCGGTGCCGAGAACTTCGGCGTGCTGCCGTGGCCGAAGTCGGATGATGAGGGCACCCCGTCGACCTTCTGGGGCGGCTGGGGCGAGTGCGTCGGCGGCAAGAGCAAGAACCTCGATGCCGCCAAGGCGCTCGTGAAGTGGTTGTGGATCGACAACACCGAGATCCAGCAGGACTGGAGCCTCTCGTACGGCTTCCACGTGCCGCCGCGCACGGATGCCGCCGAGTCTGCCGAGGCGCTGCAGGACCCGCCCGCCTCCGAGGTGGTCAGCAACCTGAACGAGTACGGCGTGGTGCCGAACCCGCTCTGGACGGGCGTGATGGGCACCGCCCTCACGGACGCTGTGGCGAGCATCGTCCGCGACGGCGCCGACGCCGCCGAGGCCCTCACCACGGCCGAGAAGACCGTACAGGAAGAGCTGGACCGCCTGCTCAACGGCTAGCGTACAAGCGACCGGGGGCGCCGCGATGGCGCTCCCGGTCTCGTCCCACCGCCGTCCGGTCGCCAAGCGCGCACCGGGTCGCGCGAGGCGTCGTGTCACTCACGGCGCACCCGCATGACCGGTCGGCCTGGCGGAGGTGTGTCTCGTGGAAGCAGCGGAACGCGCGGATCGCTCCGGCGTCTACGTCGTCAAGGTCCCCTGGTGGCGGCAGACGAGATGGGAGGCATCGTTCGCCTTCCTGCTCTTCATCGCCCCGATGATCATCGGGCTGGCGATCTTCACCTTCTTTCCGATCATCTGGGGCACGCTGATCAGCTTCTCCGAGGCGCGCAACACGCTGAGCATCGGAGACTGGGTCGGATTCAAGAACTACGTCGACGTGCTGAAGAATGCCCAGTTTCGCGACTCGATCTACACGATCATCGTCTTCGCGGCGTTCATCGTGCCGATCACCTTCTTCTTCTCGCTGGGGCTGGCGCTGCTGGTCAACAGCGTGGGCTTCGGGCGGGCGTTCTTCCGCTCGGCCTTCTTCATCCCCACCGCGATCTCCTACGTCGTCGCGTCGATCGTCTGGAAGATGGGCATCTTCAACGGGCTGCCTTACGGGTTCGCCAACATGGTGATCTACTGGTTCGGCAGCGACAAGGTGATCGCCTGGATTGGCGAGACCGACCCGCCCTACTACTGGCTGGTGCTCGTCACCTGCCGGCTGTGGCTCCAGGTCGGGTTCTACATGATCATCTTCCTCGCCGGCCTGCAGGAGATCGACAAGTCGCTGTATGAGGCCGCATCCGTCGACGGCGCCAGACCGGGGTGGACCACCTTCTGGACCATCACCTTCCCGATGCTGCGCAACACCTCGATCGCTGTGCTGGTGCTGAACTTCATCGCCGCCTTCCAGGCGTTCGACGAGTTCATCAACATCCTCGGCGGTGTCGGCTCGACCGGGAACATCAGTCTCGCGCGGCCACCGCTGGTGTATCTCTACCAGGTGGCGATCGGCAATCAGGACTACGGCCGCGGGTCCGCCGGCGCGCTGATCCTCACCGCGCTGATCATCCTCATCACGATCATCCAGGGCCGCATCTTCGGCTTCGGCCAGCGCAAATAGGAGAAGCCGACCATGAGCATGCAGACGGTCAATGACGATCGATGGGGCCAGCTGGCCCAGCCTCGACCCGCACGCACCAACGCCACGCGCTGGGTCTTCCTCGCGGTCCGGTACATCGTGCTGATCGCACTGACGGCCGTGTTCCTGTTCCCGTTCTACCTGATCATCCGGAACTCGCTGATGACGCAGCCGGAGATCACCGCCTTCGACTGGGTGTGGTGGCCCGAGAAGATGCAGTGGAGCAATTTTCGCGACCTGTTCGAGAACACCGAGATCGACATGACGACCGGGTTGCGCAACTCGGCGATCATCGCCATCGTCAACCTGGTCCTCCAGACCCTCTTCGCCTCGATGGCGGGATACGCGCTCGCGCGCATCCCCTTCCGGGGCAAGGGCATCTTCTTCGCGATGATCCTGCTCACGCTGATGGTGCCGAGCGCGGTGACGTTCGTGCCGACCTACGTGGTGGTGGCGAAGCTGGGTGGCGTCAACACGCTTTGGGGCATCGTGGTTCCGGGGCTGTTCAGCGCGTTCGCGACGTTCCTGTTTCGGCAGTTCTACCTCGATTTCCCGAGTGAGATTGAGGAAGCGGCGCGGCTCGACGGCAACAGCTACTTCGGCGTGTACTGGCGGATGATCCTGCCGAACTCGATGGGCATCATGGCGGCGCTGGGCGTGCTCAGCTTCATCGGCAGCTGGAATGCCTTCCTGTGGCCGGTGATCATCGGGCAGTCCAACGACTCGCAGACGGTGCAGGTGGTGCTGTCGTCGTTCCTGACCGCGCAGACGATCAACCTGCCGGCGTTGTTCGCCGGGGCGGCGGTCGGCGCGGCGCCGCTGGTCATCGTGTTCCTGCTGATGCAGCGCTACATCGTGCAAGGCGTGCGCATGTCGGGCATCAAGGGCTAGCTGGTCACCGACCATGTTCAGCGTCGTGACCTGGAACCTCCGGGAAGGCGGTGGGGATCGTCTCCGCCGCATCTCGGAGGTGCTCCACCGGCTCAGCCCGGACGTCGCTGCCCTGCAGGAAGCAACCAGCCTGCCGAATGCCACCGCGCTGGCGCGGCTGCTCGACATGAGGTTGGTGCTCGGCGAGGCGGCGAATGGATACCATGTCGCCTGGTTGAGCCGCTGGCCGATCCGTCACAGCGAGAACCATCGCCTGCCCGGGCTTTCGAAGACCTTGCTGGAGATCGAGGTCGATTGGCAGCGCACGCCGGTGCGTCTCTTCACCACCCACCTGGCGTCGCGGCACGACAGCACATCGCCTGCGGACGAAGTCGCGCTCATCGTCGACCGCCTCCACTGGTCATTCAGCCAGGCGCAGCTCCTGGTTGGCGACTTCAACGCGCTCGCACCTGACGATCCGGTGGGACGCCCGCCGGCGGGCGAGCTCAGGTGGGGCGATGCGGCCAATGGAGCGCCGCGACGAGCGATCGGCGCGATCCTCGCCGCGGGCTACGTGGATTGCTACCGCGCTGCGCCCCCTCGAAGCCCCGGCTACACCTACCCGTCCGCGGCGCCGTGGCTGCGCCTCGATCACATCTTCGCGTCACCGAGCCTGGCAACACGCCTCTCAGCGTGTGATGTGGTTGAGGGTGCGGAAATGCACCAGGCATCGGATCACCTGCCCGTGCGGGCGACATTCCGGGAACCCGCCCACGGCACGTGACGCAGCGCCGTTTCCCCATGGCACGACCGGCGATGGCGACCTCACCCCCTCGGCAGCGCCACCGGCATGGCGAGCGCCTCGTCGAGCACGGACTCGAGGGAGCGCAGGCGGGCGTCCTCCCAGGCGGCCGTGCGGGCCGCATCGCCCACCGCCGCGATCACGTCACTCGTGAGCCGCGCGTGCGCGTCCTGCGGCGGCACGTATCCCATCGACTCATCCAGCGCATCCTGGGCGCCGAGCAACGTTGCCGCCATGGCGGGCTCCCCCATGTCCAGCGCGGCGCGCGCGAGACCGGCAAGGCAGTCGCTCATGTGAACGCGTTCGCCAAGCTCCCGCCAGTGCGTCATGCTCTCACGATAGAGCGCCCACGCCAGGGTCGGGTTCCCCTGGGCGAGCACCTCGGCGGCCTGGTCGCGCAGCGCGGACGGCACCCCCCACGGGTGGTTCAGGCGCCGCCAGATCGCGAGCGCTTCCATGTGGTACTCCGCAGCCTCGTCGTAGTCACCTCGCCGGTGAGCGATCATGCCGAGCTGTCGCAGGGTGATCCCTTCGTTGATCTCATCCCCGAGCGCGCGGAACGTTTCCAGAGCCTCGGTGGACACCTGTTCGGCGAGCTCGATGTCGGTCGGTGTCACGGCACCAGCAAGCTGTGTGAGCGCCATCGCCGCCCAAAAGGCATCGGCGTTCGCTCGGGCCATATCGAGCCCCACTTCAGCCAGTTCTCGTGCCCTCCGCCGATCACCCTGCAGGTTGGCGAACCCCGCCGCCCAGTAGAGCGCCGCGGAGCGAACATCGGCCGTCACCTCTTCCCGCATTGCGATCACGCGCTCAAGCCATTGCCGCCCGTCGCTGATATGCCCGAGATCGATCCAGAAACGGGCCAGCTCGTTGGCGAGCCGGTGCGCGCCCTCGGCATCGCCCCTCGTGTACAACCAGGATATGGCGGCTCGGAGGTTGTCCAGATCGCGCTCGATGGCCTGGTGCGCGGCGCGACGTCCCGGGCCCTCGATCCGCTTTCGCGACCTGGTCGCAACGGCGAGATAGTGGGCGGCGTGCAGGTTGCGTACCGTGTCGGCATCGTCGCCCGCCAGCAGGCGCTCGAGCCCATACTCGCGGATGACCTCAAGCATCCTGATCCGCACCTCTCCTGCCGGCGTCTCCTCACGCAGCACGAGATTGTGATCGACCAGCGCCTCGACGCCGTCGATCACGGAGAAGTCGGAGACACCGGCGACCGCCTCGATCGCTTCCAGGGTGCACCCGCCGACAAAGACCGAGATGTGCTGGAGCAGCACCTGCTCGTCGCTGTCGAGCAGGTTGTAGCTCCACTCGATCGCGCCGCGCATCGTCTGGAGGCGCTCTGGCCGGTCCACGCCTCCGCCGGTGAGCAGGCGGAGGCTATGCTCCAGATAGCCGACGATCGACGTCGGCGACAGCAGACGGGATCGCGCCGCGGCGAGCTCGATAGCCAGCGGCAACCCGTCCAGGCGGGCACAGAGCGCCACCACGGCCCCGGCGTTGTCTTTGGTCAGGGTGAAATCCGGGCGTACCGCCTGCGCCCGCTGGACAAACAGCTCGATAGCCGGCACCTGAGCGAGGGCTTCCAGCGAAAGGTGCTGCTCGCCGTTGGGCAGGGCGAGCGGCGGAACGGGGAACTCCTGCTCGGCATCGAGCCGGAGGGAGAGCCGGCTCGTCACGATGACCTTGAGGTGCGGGCATGCCGCCAGCAGCTCGCCCACGAATGGGGCGGCGTCCTGCACCTGCTCGAAGTTGTCGATGACGAGCAGCATCTCCCAGTCGCGCAACCCCTGCACGAGCACATCGCGCGGCCTGGCGTCGCTGCCTCCGCGGAGTGAGAGCGCCTGCGTCATCGCCGTCGGGACCAGACCGGCATCGGTGACCTGCACCAGTGATACGAAGGCCGCGCCGTCGGCGAGTGATGTCTGCAACTCGGTGGCGACGCGCATGGCGAGGCGAGTCTTGCCGACGCCGCCCGGCCCCGTCATCGTCAGCAAGCGGACATCAGGGCGGCGAAGGAAGGCCACCGCCGACTCAATCTGTTCTTCCCGGCCGAACAGCGGTGTGGTGAGCACCGGCAGTGTGTGTTGCCGATCGAATTCCACGGTGCCGCGATCCATGCGGCGAGGGATCGACGCGGTCAGAGCGGCGCGTTGGTCAGCAGTGAGGCCGAGGGCGTCTGCGAGGGCGGACACGGTTCTCGGGTACGGGTGGCGGCGGTCGCCGCGCTCCAGCGCGCCGATGGCGTTGACGCTGAGACCCGCACGCTCCGCCAGCGTCTCCTGGGTGAAGCCGGAGGCTTCCCGCAGATGGCGCAGCTGTGCACCGAACGTCTCCCCGAGATGACCTGCCATGGCGGAGTCGAGCCTTTCGTCGCCCGAGGGCTTCCGAACATGTCGCTGACGCCATCCATGCTACCGCAAACCCACACACTTGAACTGTGCAGGTGAGTGTGTAGGTGCTGCTGGTGGTCCCAACAGGCCGGCGGGAGGAAACTCAGGGTACAGCGAGGCGCAGCGAACGCCGGCCTGGGAACGGCGATGTTCGTGTCATAGCCCTGATCATCGAAACGGCATCATCAGTGCCGAGCGAGCGATCAGGCACCGCCTGCCATGCTGAACGCCGTCCGGGAGAGCAGCGCAAGACCGCGATTATCGGGATCCTCGCGGCCCCCCTGTGCTACCTCCCGGAATTCGGCGTTATCTCCTCCATCGGCCATCATCGATATACGCAACAACAGATGGCATGCCCGCGCTCACCTGAGGCTCGGTGCGTTTTTGCGCGTTCCTTTCGTCATGGCAGCTCCATCGCCGCATCGGTGTCGGTTCCAGAATGCGCACTGTGTCTCAGGTTCCGGACCACCGGTATACTGCGATATCGGGGCGCCTCTGGCGTGCCGCAGAAACGCTCTTCAACCCATCCACCCTCACACACCTCGAGGACACGCATGGCGCGACCACTCAAGATCGGCGTGCAGTTGCCGGAAGTGGAATACACCTACACCTGGCCACAGCTCAAGGAGATGGCGATCCTCGCCGAAGAGATCGGGCTTGACTCCATCTGGGTCGGCGACCATCTGATGTACCGCTATGCCGACGGTCGCCCGCCCTCGGGGCCGTTCGAGGCGTGGTCCACCCTCTCCGCCCTCGCCGCGGTGACCGAGCGCGTCCAGCTCGGCCCGCTGGTCGCCAGCCTGGGATTTCACAGCCCCGCGATGATCGCCAAGAAGGCCGCCACCATCGACCAGATCAGCGACGGGCGCTTCATCCTCGGCATCGGCTCGGGCTGGAACGAGACGGAGTATCGCGGCTTCGGGTTCCCGTTCGACCGCCGCGCGAGCCGGTTCGAGGAGGCCTACGCGGTCATCCGCGAGCTGTTCGCCACCGGGCAGTGCGACTTCCACGGCCAGTTCTACGATATCGAGGGCGCGGTGCTGCGACCGGAACCGGTGCAGCCGGGCGGGCCGCCGCTGATGATCGGCTCGTTCGGGAAGCGGATGCTGGAGATCACGCTGCCGACCGCGCAGATGTGGAACGCCTGGAACCACGACTACGGCAACACTCGCGAGGGGCTGGCGACGCTGCTGGCAGAGATCGACGCAGCGTGCGAGGCGGTCGGCCGCGACCCGGCGACGCTGGTGCGCACCGTCTGCCCGCTGGTGCAGATGCCGGGCGGTGGCGGCAGGGCATCCGGCTCGGGCGAGCGGGTCGTGCCGATCGACGGCAGTGACCCGGCTGTCCTGGCGGAGGAGCTGACCGCGCTGGCGGAGATGGGCATCGCCCACGTTCAGCTTGTGCTCGACCCGATCACCCCGGACGCCATCGCCCGGCTGGAGCCGATGCTGCGCCTGCTGGACGCCTGACGCCAAATACGGCGGACCAGTCTTGATTGAACACTCCGCAGGGAATCGCTCAAGTGTCGATCCCTACGGATTCCCTTTCAAGCAGCTCCAGAAATCCCTGCGGGCTGATAATTCGCGCCTTCTGGAACGACTCCAGGCGCTGCAGCTGACGATCACCGGTCACCAGGTACTCAGCGTTACTCGACGCTACACCGGCCAGTACACGATCGTCTTCGGGGTGGGTGGCGACACCCGAAACCTCGATTGACGGAGCTATCAGGACAGCGTGCCTCGCGATCGCCTCGAGCGTCTCTCGAAACACCAGAGGGTCGACGTGTGACTGGAAGTACGGCTTGGCGAGCGTGCGAATGACCTCGTCGAAGATGTGCTCGGAGATCAATAGCTCGAACTCGTCGTTTGCCCATGCCCGCAGGATTCGCGCTGGAGCGGTCGAGCCAGTGCGAAAGCGGACCATGCCGGAGACAATGACGTTCGCGTCGAGTACCGCCCGAATCACGAATGGCGGTCGTCGCGCGATTCGGCCCTCACCGTCGCCCTGGCATCGGCGAGCTCCCGCTCGAGCTCGTCATCCGGCACATCGACAAAGGCATCACTGAACCGCGCCAGCCGCTCGAAGAGTTCATTGCGCTCCGCCTTGCGCGCCTCGTCCTGTGCCTTGAAGCGCCTGTACTCCTCGACCGAGATGATCGCCGCGACGGGCAGACCGCTCTTCTCGACGACCACACGCGACTCTCCCCGAGCCACCGCGTTCACAACCTGGCTGAGGCGCTGCTTGACATCCGAGAGCTTGATGGATGTTTCGACCGGAACACGCTGGGACATAACGGCCTCCCTGAATGTTCCCATCATATCACCGGCTGTCGTGATCTGGACCGTTTTGGCACTGATTTGGCAACGTACAGCTAGCGGGCAAAGGCGTCGAACGGGTTGCGGCGGATGAGCTGGTCGATGGTGGCGTCGTCGATACCCGCGTCTGCGAGCTTCGGCAGGAACCGCTCGGGCAGCGCCGTGAATGGCTTCGGCGTGCCGCCACCGGGTTGCGCCGGGTCGTACCAGCCCCGATCCTGGCTGAGCAGAATCCTGTCTTTTAGCCCTGCATCGAGAGCACGCTGCACGAGATCGATAAAGCGCGCGTCGTCCTCCGGCTCGCCGATGCCGTCGTACTCGATCCACGCGCCGCGCCGCCCGAGCTCGTGGTGAATGGCGACGTCCGGCTCCTGATGCGCGTGGATCCAGACGAACGATTCCGGCGATGCGCCCACCGACTCGATGATGTCGAGCTGATTGCGCGCGACATGCCCGCGGATCGTGTGGCTGCCGATGGTCGCTCCGGTCTCGATCGCCGCCCGCGCCGCCGCGCGGAGCACCTTCTCTTCCATCTCCGTCACGCCGTCGTCGGTAGAGCCGACCTTGATCCAGCCGGCCTGCACGCCCGTGCCCTCGATCTCGCCGGTCAGCTCAGCGACCATCCACTCGCGCAGCGCATCCTCGGTGGCATCCCGCACCCAGGGCGGCAGCCATGGTTCGCGGTAGACGCCGGTCGGCGCGACGAGCGGGAAGCCGGTTGCCTGCGAGACGGCCAGCAGGATGTCGGCGCGGCGCCCGACACCGATCGTGCTCGGCTCGATGATCGCCGTCACGCCAGCCTGCCGTGCGGCCTCGACCTCGGGCGCCATCAGGCGGACGACATCCTCCGGGTCGGCCTCGCCGTATCCCGGCTGGTCCCAGGTGCGCAGGTCGACGAAGATGTGCTCGTGCGGCAGGATCATGCCGAGCTCGTCGGCGGTCTTTGGTCCCAGTGTCGTGATCAGGTGCGGCATGGGTTCCTCCGTATCGCGAACATCGCCATTCGTACGTCAATCGTCACAGGAGACGCCCCCCATGATCGAGCCTGGCATCTTCGAGCGCACCTTTCCGCGACCCACGCTGGAGGCGACGCTCGACGCCGTCGCCACGCATGGCATCCGGCACATCCAGCTCGATCTCGCCTCCGCCGGGCTCGACTCGGTTCCGGATCGCGTTCCCGATGACGTCGCGCAACGCATCCGCGAGGGATGCCAGGAGCGAAACATCAGTATCGCCGCCGTCTCCGGCACGTGGAACATGATCCATCCCGATCCCGCAGTGCGAGACGCCGGGCTGGTCGGGCTCGAAGCGATCGCCGGCGCCTGCCCCGCCATGGGCACATCGATCATCACGCTCTGCACCGGTACCCGCAACGCCGAGAGCATGTGGCGGCGTCACCCGGACAACGACACTCCGGCGGCGTGGCGAGACCTCGTCACCGCCATGACGGCCGCGCTGGAGATCGCAGACGCCCATGACGTCGTGCTCGCGTTCGAGCCCGAGCCGGCGAACGTGATCAGCAGCGCCGCGAGAGGACGTAACCTCCTGCGCGAGGTCGATCACCCGCGGCTCAAGGTGGTGATGGACGCCGCCAACGTGGTCGCCACGAACCGCTCCCAGCCCCCAGAGACGGTGCTCGATGAGGCGTTCGACCTGCTCGGCGAGCACATCGTGGTCGCGCACGGCAAGGACCTGTCCGCCGACGGCGCGTTCTGCGCGGCGGGAACCGGGATCGTGCCGTGGGATCACTGCCTCGCCCGCTTCCGGGCGATCGGGTTCGACGGACCGATCATCCTGCACTCGCTGGGCGAAGACGAGGTCGCGACATCGCTCGCGTACATGCGGGAACGCATCGGCGGGAGTACCAATGCCTGACGCGCTCAGCCAGCAGAGCGGGCGCGCTCCCAGTCCTCACGAGTGATGTCGAAGACCAGCGTGTCGCGGAAGACGCCACCGCGCTGCACGTCGGCCGTGAGGCGTCCCGCCAGCCGGTAGCCCTGCTTCTTCAGCGCCGCCGCCGAGCGCGTGTTGCCGGCGTAGACCATCGAGTTGAGCACGTGCAGCCCGAGGTCGACGAAGGCGTACTCCAGCAGCAGGTGCTTCGCCTCGGTGCCGATCCCCTGACCGCGATCCTCCGCCGCCACGAGCCCCGTGCCCGTCTCGGCGGTGCGGTTCACCCAGTCGATCTGTCCCAGCCGCACCGTGCCGAGAAAACGATCGTCCTCCCGGCGGCAGATCGCGAACATGATCTCCCTGGGAACGTGGGTAACCGAGAGCTTGCGGATCATCGTCTCGTACGCGATCACACTGGCAGGGACCCGGCCATGGCTCTGGAACGACGGCTCGCGCTCGAGGTGGCTCGATGCGGCGAGGGCGGACGCGTCGGCAAGCTCCATCGGACGCAGGTAGACCCGCTGCCCGACCCTGACAGCGCTACGCATCGCCCCGCCCCCACGCCCGGTTGACCAGCTCCAGCATCAGCAGGTCAACGCGTCCCGCCGGTCGCAGGACATGCTCGCGCAGCCTGACCGCCTCGATCATGCCGAGCTCGCGCGCCGCGTCGATCAGGATCGTCTCGTCGGCGGGGATGTCGATCACGGCGGTCATCATGTCGAGCTCGCCCATCACCCAGGGCACCAGCATGCGCAGCACATCGGCTTGCAGGTGCTGGGCATCATTGGTGTCACGCCCGGCGCCGCCGACCGTGATGCGGATCTTGCTGACGCGGTTGTCGTCGCGCTCCACCACGGCCCCGCCCACAACCTCAGCGGTCACCAGATCGACGACCATGAGTCGAATCGTGGGATTCATGCCCCAGGCCACGGTCTCCTGTCCGGTCAGCAGCTCACGGGCAGCCTCCGGCGTGATCGGGAACGCACCCTCGTACCACGCAGTGACATGGACGGCATCGTCCGGCACCGCCGCACGCAGCCCGTACAGATCGTTTCGCAGATACTCCGCGACCGGAGCCGCATCGCGCTCGCTCACCTCGGCACCCGCTCCCCCGCATCCATTTCCCACATGTTCCGTGTCCCGGTGCACCCTGATCATCATACCGCTGGCATCACGCTGTGCCGGCTGTTAACCGGCGGGCGTGGCCACCGGCATCGCCAACGGGCTTGCGGACGGCATGGCGCTCGGGACGAAGACGTAGGTATAGGCGCCACTCCCGAGCACCAGGTTCGCCTCACCGGTATCGGAGACGCGCAGCTCGAATCGCAGACCGGCGAGGGGTGGGTCAGAGGTGAGGTACACCATGGCTCCCTCCGGCGCATCCGGTGACTCCTGAAGCCCCATCCGAAACTCCCCGGTGTCGAGGTAGAGTGCCCCGGTGTCCAGCTCGAGCCACACAGCGCCGAGCGCGCCGTTCTCATACGCGCCCACGAACGGCGTCACCGCAACCACGTCAGCCTCGCGCGTTTCCCCAGCAGGGGTCGCGGAAACCGGCACGCTCGTGTCGGGCGAGGGGGCCTCCGCCTCCCCGGAGAGGATCGCCTGGACCTGCCCTTCAATCTCCGGCTCCAGGCCGAACATCAGCTCCAGCAGGCGGTACCGCACTGCCTGGGTGAAGAGCGTCGCGCCCTGCCCATTGGTCAGCACGACGATTCCGATGCCGGCCTCCGGCATGAAGGCGAAGTCCGAGCTGAAGCCGAGGGTGTTGCCGCCGTGATGGATCAGCGGCTGCCCCTTGTACGACTCGATGAACCAGCCCAGCCCGTAGCTCGTCGATGCATCGACCGGAACCTGCGGCTCCCCGGTGTGCTCGAGGTTGCCCGCCGACACCACGGTGGAGCCATCCGGCGCCACACCGCCTGCGAGCAGCGTACGCATGAACCGTGACATGTCGTCCACAGTGGACCAGGCACCGCCGGACGGTGCGATCGGTTGCACCCACCGCTCGGTCTCCAGCGGCATTGGCACGTACTCCCCATCGAGATTGAGCCCATGTGGCATGGCGTAGTCACCACTCGCGATGACATCGTCGAACGAGAAGGTCGTGTGCTCCATACCGATCGGCGCGAATACCCGATTCGTTATCTCGGTGACGTAGGCGTCGTGCATGTCGGAGGCCTGGCCATGCACGGCGATCGCCCCGACGTACCCGGCCGTCGCCACCATCTGGTTGCTGTACTGGAACGCCTCGCCGGTGGGCGTGAAGAACTCGAAGCTGGCGAGCGACTCGACGACGTCCTCGGCATGGAGATCATCGAAGTTGAACAGCAGCTCGAGATCCCTGCGGGAAACACCCGTGCAGGCGCAGACCAGGTCCTGCACGGTGATCGTCGACGTCAGCGCGGGGTCGGCAACCGCGAACGACGGCAGGATGTCCACCACCGGCGTGTCCCAGGTGATGATCCCCGCGTCCACCAGAGAGGCAAGCATCATGGTCGTCATCGGCTTGGTCGTCGAGCCGATCATCATCCGTGTCTCGGGCGTCACCGGATCGTCGCTGCCGAGCGACTTCACGCCGAACGCCCCGCGCCAGACCACCTCGCCGTCCTGCACGATCGCAATGGATGCCCCCGGCACATCCAGCAGATCCATGGTGTCGGTGACATACGACTCGAACGATTGCACCATCTCGCCCTCGAACCGCCGCGGCTGGACGCCCGCCAGGTCGACCTGCTCGGTGCCGGTGATGGTGAACCCGGAGACGATGATGTTGATCTGCGAGGCCCGCTCCTGGGCGGCGACGATGTCCGCCCGGATGAGCATGACGTAGACGACCCCGTCCGTCCCGTGGACGGCGAGCGCCTGCACGACCTCGCCGCTCACCTCACCCGCGTCGTAGGTGATCACGACCGCGTCGTCGCCTCCCGGCGGTGGCGGGATCGGCGCGACCTGGATCGGCTCCATCGCGAACCCGGGCTCGACGGTCTGCCAGGCCTCGGCGATGCCGTCCTCCAGGCCACTCGCCTCCAGGGAGAGCAGGGAGATGACGATCGTGCCGTCGGGATCGGTCAGCACGCCGTAGCCGTCGGCATTCTGCACATTCCAGCCGGCCGGTATGGGCACACTGAAGCGTCCGTTGGGATCCTCATAGCGATCCGCTGGCGTGTCCTGGGCGGCGAGAGCCGGTAGCGAGGCAGCCGCAGCCGACAGCAGCACGGTGAGGAACAGCGCCCATCTGGTGGTCCGCTGGAACATGATGTCCTCCTTGATCCTCTACATGCTATGTCAATTTGGCGGTCAGGGCCAGTCCTCTCGGTGGTGGATTGGCGCAGCAAGCCGGATTCCGTTCCTCAAGCGTTGCCGCGGCTGGTCCGGGCATCAACCAGCGACGTTTTGGACCGCATGACGGAGGCTGAGCGGGGGCCCTGGATGGATCGCTACCGGGGCGAAATCGGATCAGGCGTCGGTCGGGAGACCATCTGACCGCGCCAGCGCGGCAGCCATGCGCCACCCTGACTCCGCGACGAACAGGACGATCGCCTCGCGCACGTGCGCGTTGAGGGCGAACATGTCGTCGGTGTTCGCGGCGCTGACGATGATCCGCAGGCGCACCCGCCCCTCCGTCACCTCGGACACGAAGAGCACGCCCTTGCGGCCGTCCCACAGCGGCGTCTCCCCAAGTACCCTGTCGAGCTCCTCCCGGAGCGCGTCAAGCGGCACCGACCAGTCGACGTCGAAGTCGATCACGCCGTTGATGCGGCCGCCGCGCCGGGTCCAGTTCTCGTACGGGTTGGAGGTGAAGTGGCTGGAGGGCAGGATCAGCCGGCGGTCGTCCCACAGGTAGATCACCACATAGGTCAGCGTGATCTCGCCCACGGTGCCCGACTGGCCATCAATGCTCACCACGTCGCCAACCCGCATCGCGTTGCTCAGCGTGAGCTGGATACCGGCGAACACGTTGGTGAGGGTCGACTGCGCGGCGAGACCGGCAACGATCGATATCAGCCCGGCCGACGCGAGCACGCCCTGCCCCATGATCCGGATCGCCGGGAAGGTCATCAGGATCGCGCCCGCGCCGACCGTGATCACGACCGCCATGATCAGCCGGCGCAGCAGCGTGATCTGCGTGCGGGCCTTGCGGACGTTGACGTCGCCGATCTGGCTGATCGGTGCATACCGGACCAACAGTGTCCCCTCGATCGCGACCAGCACCTCGCCGATGAGCCAGACGACCGAGGCGATGAACACGATAGAGAGGATGTGGTGCACCTGCCCCTCCATGGGAGAGTCCGAGGCGTCCACGCCGATCAGGGCGATGCGGATGGCGGCGACGATCACCACCGCGATGAGCGCGTTCTGGGCGCGGCGGACGATGGCGAGCAGGTCCTCGTGCCAGTGGTGCGATCGGCCAGCCCACGTGCGCAGCAGGATGACCGCGACGAGGGCGATCCCCGCGACGACGGCGATCCAGAGAATTTCGGAGAGATGAGCGCGAAGGATATCGATCATGAAGCGATGGTCTCGAGTGGGCCGACGCGCTCCGCGAGAGGCGATGCACGCGGCCGGTGAGCGCGGGTCGTCACCGGGGAGTCTACCGTCACGGACGCGAAGCCTGCTCCTCCGGCGGCTTGCGGTGGCGGAACATGAACAGCAGCGTGAGGTCGTAGATGATCTTGAGCGATCCGCCGATCACGAGCGGCCAGCCGAAGGTCGTCATGCCGAGCAGCTTGCCGGCGATGGTCGGGCTGATCGCCGGGGCGAGGCTGCGCGGCACGTTGGTGATGCTGGCCGCCGCCGGACGCTCGGGCGGCGTCACCACCGCCATCACGTACGACGTGCGCGCGGGGATGTCCATCTGCGAGAGCGAGAACCGCACCAGCAGGCACGCAACGGCCAACTGGACGTTGGGCATCAGCGGCGTCAGCAACAGGAAGACGTTGGCCGGCAGGTGCGTGAACACCATCGTGTTGATCAGCCCGATCCGGCGGGCGAGCAGCGGCGCCAGCAGCTGTGAGGACGCCGAGAGCAGCCCGGCCCAGAAGAAGATCAGCCCGGCGGTCGAGGTCGAGAGGTCGTACCGCAGGAAGAGCCAGAACGCGATGATCGACTGCATGGTGAAGCCGCCCGCGAACGAGTCGAGGCTGAACAGCGCCGCCATCTGGTACACCGCCCGTCGGGACGGTCCCAGGCGCGAGGGCGGCTCGCCAGCCGGCGGCTCGACACCCGCCGAGAGCCGGTGGTTGATCGCCAGCGTCACCACCCCGAGCACGGCGTAGAGCAGGAACATCGCGTCCAGCGCGCGTCCGAGTGACATCGGCAGCACCGCCGTGAGGACGTCCGGCAGCCCTGCCGCCAGCGACCCGACCGCAGCCGACAGCACGCCGATCAGCGTGTACCGGGCGAACAGCGCGGTCCGGTGATGCGCGTCCACCGTGACCGGCAACAGCGATTGCTCGGTTGGAAGGAAGACGCTGACGTCGCCGGATGTCGGGTTGAGCGTGCCGACGAAGGCGACGACCATCAGCGGCCAGAAGTCGTTGGCGAGCGAGAAGCCGAGGCCGGTGAGGATCATCAGCAGGCTCGCGCGCACGAGCAGATCATGCCGGCGCCATTTGCCCGCCAGCAAGCCGGCCAGCAGCGTCAGCATCGCCGAGCCGAACAGCGTCGCGGTGGTGACCAGGCCGACCTGACCGGCATTGAGCCCGAGGGTGGTGAGATGGAGCGGCAGCAGCACGCTGACGAAGCCGTCGCCGAAGGCGCGGACCCCGCGCGCCGTGACGATGCGGCGGGCGTCATCGGTGGCGCCGGGCGGCAATAACCGCGGCAGGCGCAGACGCATCCAGGTGGTGGTCACCGGCGGGACACCGGCAGCGGCATGGAGACCTTCATCGGGCAACTGTTGCAGGGTTTTGGCGCTTCGGCAAGATGAAGCCGCCACGATGGTCTGACCATCGTGGCGGCGTTCGTTGCCCTCATCTCTTGCGAGGAGGTTACCGTTCCTGCCGCATCCCGACCGGCTTGTCGAGCACTTCCTTGATGATGAAGGCGCGCTCCAGCGTGTCGGGGTCTCTGAGCGAGCGCCGCAGCACCGCACCGCCGGTGGCGGGATGGTGCCGTCGCGCCACGGTGGCGCGCTGGCGCAGGGGCGCTCGGGGATGTTCCGGTGTGAGGTCCATGCGGACGTCCTGCTCCAGGAACTCGTCCCGGCGGTGAATGTGCCGACCCCGGACCTCCGCGGCGCGCGGCTGCCGGGTTGCAGTGACTGCCTCGACGACGTCACCCTCCGTGACGTCCTGCTCCAGCGGTTGCCGCCGCTCCAGCTTGTCGCCGAAGCGCTCCCGCAGCTCCGCTCGACGCTCCTCCGTGCGGGACGTCCCCTCGCCGGTGTAGACCTCCATCGCCACCGGCTCGGGCGTGGGCGGTGCGCCTCCACTTTGGAAGATGTCCTGCGGGCGCGATGCCCTGCGCGGCTTTTGCTCATTGCCCGACTTCTTGCCGAACAGGCCGCCGAAGAAGCTGAGGAAGATGACGCCGAAGAAGATCAGCCTGATGATGTCGCCGATGTCCATGAGTGGCCCTTTCACGTGGTCCGGTGCGCCCAGCGCCTGGCAGCGCAAGGGCGCACCGGTCCGACCGGACGAGCCCTAGAATCCGCTCGTGTTCTCGTCGCCCGCGATCGAGCCGCGCATGCGCGTATCGGACTGGACGTTCTCCATCTTGAAGTAGTCCATCACGCCGAGGTTGCCGTTGCGGAATGCCTCGGCCATGGCCAGCGGCACCTGCGCCTCGGCCTCGACCACACGTGCCCGCATCTCCTGCTCGGCCGCCATCGCCATCGCGCGGCGCTCCTCCGCCTTCGCCTGGGCGATCTTCTTGTCCGCCTCGGCCTGGTCGGTCTGGAGCTCGGCGCCGATGTTCCGCCCCACGTCGACATCGGCGATGTCGATCGAAAGGATCTCGAACGCGGTGCCGGCGTCCAGCCCGCGCTCGAGCACGTACTTGGAGATCTGGTCCGGGTTCTCGAGCACGGTCTTGTGCGACGCCGCCGAGCCGATGCTCGACACCGTGCCCTCACCGACGCGGGCGATGATCGTCTCCTCGCCGGCGCCACCGACGAGGCGGTCGATGTTGGCGCGGACCGTCACGCGGGCAACGGCGACGAGCTGGATACCGTCCTTGGCGACCGCCGAGACGCGCGGCGTCTGGATCACCTTCGGGTTGACGGAGACCTGCACGGCCTCGAGTACGTCACGGCCGGCGAGATCGATCGCCGTCGCGCGCTGCCACGGCAGGTCGATGTTGGCGCGGTCCGCCGAGATCAGCGCCTGCACCACCCGCTCGACGTTGCCGCCCGCGAGGTAATGGGCTTCCATCTGGCCCACCTTGAGATCGAGACCGGCCTTGGTCGCGCTGATGTACGGCCGCACGATATCGCTCGGGTTGACCTTGCGCAGGCGCATGCCGATCAGCGTGCCGAGGCCGACTCTCGCGCCGGAGAAGATCGCGGTGATCCACAACCCTACCGGCACAAAGTAGAAGAAGAACATAATGAACAGGACGAGCAGGACGATCCCGATGATCAGCCCGATATTCGATTCCATGCAGTTTTCCTGTCAGGCACTCGCCATGGGCGTCCAGGACGCGGCGCCTCGTTGCGCTCCGAGCGCGTTCGACGGTCGTAGGCACCATTCTGGCATACGACATGATCAGCTTTGGTGAAACCTACCGGAGATTGACCGGATCGCGGGGCGAGCCGGGGTCCGAGCGCGGGTTGCGATGGATGGCCGTGTGGCCATCGGCATCGCGCTCCACCACGTCGGCGCCGCCGAGCATGCGGGTGAGGAAGCCTGGCTTCGGTGCCTCACCGCCGCCCTCGGATACCGTGGCGGACAGCGTCAGCCGCTGCGCGCCGCGCGCGGGCTTCGCCACCGACGGCACCAGCCGCGGCAGCGCCCACGAGAACAGCACGATCACCAGCACCGTCAGCGCGAGCGTGATCATCAGCGTCTTGAGCACGCCACCTGCCTCGGACGCGAAGCCGCGGTCGCCGAACGACCGGCTGGTCATTGCAAGCACCAGCCCGCCAATGAGCGACAGCGTGCCGAGGATACCCGCGACCCCAAAGCCGGGGATCACGAACGCCTCGATCGCGATCAGGACGAAGCCGACGACAATCAGGGCGAGATCCTCCCAGCCTGCGAGGTTCGCCAGCAGGTGTCCCCAGAAGAAGAGACCGAGCGCGGCGACCCCGACCAGCGCGACCACGCCGAAGCCACCGACGAGCCCGTCGACGACGATCAGCGCCAGGCCGAGCAGGATCAGCAGCGAGGCGATTACCGGATCGGTGATCCAGCGCACCGCGCGCTCCATCAGCGTCGGGCTGGCGACGTCAACGGTCGCCTCGCCGAGCCCGAGCTCGGTGAGCAGCGCGTCGCGGTCTTCGGCCACGCCGTCGGCGTAGTCGTACTGCATCGCCTGGTCGGTCGAGAGCGTCAGCAGCGAGGTGTCGTCATCAAGACCGTCGACCACCACCTTGGGATCGACCATCGCCTCCGCGATCTTCGGGTCGCGCCCCTGCTGCTCGGCGGTGGAGCGGAACGTGGAGCGCACGGCGGAGATCGTCTTCTCGCTGGCGGTCTCTCCCGTGGCGCCGTTGATCGGCGTCGCGGCGCCGAAGACGGCGCCCGGCGTCATCCAGATCTCGTCGCTGGCAATGGTGATCAGCGCGCCCGCCGAGAACGCCTCCCGGTTGACGAACGCGACGACCGGAATCTTTGTGTCGAGGATGCGGTCGCGCATCTGGAGCACGGTGTCGAGCCGCCCGCCCGGCGTGTTGATGTCGAGGATGATGCGGTCGGCTCCGCTCGCCTCGGCCTCGTCGATCGAGCGGTCGAGATAGTGCCCGAGCCCCGGCTCGATCGTGCCCTCGATCGGGATCACCGTGACCTGCTCGCCGTTGCCCGAGCCGGTCTGGGCGAGCGCGCCGGTGCCGAGCATCGATGTCAGCGTGGCGATCACCAGACCCATCACGACGAAGGCACGCCCGAGACCGCCGAGCATCCCCACGATCGGGGAACGGCGGGGAAGACGTGGCGTGGCGAGCATGGCGTCCCTCCTATTCTTCATCGAACTTATGACCATTTTACCACATCATCGTCAAGATATATCAGTATCGTCTGTGATAGTACCGAATCGAGCATATCAACCAAATATGCGTCCGTTTACCGTGCGTCAAGACTGACAAGCCGAGGCTCCCGATGCCCCCGCCTCGCAACCTAAACCGGTTTCGCCCATGCGGCGGTCGCGTGCGTGCCCGGCGCTACCGCTGCCGAGCCGCAAAGAGCGTCTTGGTGTCCACCCACGAGACGACGGCGCCGGTGTTCGGGTCGAACGCGACCTCGAAGGCGCGGTGTACGTCCTCGCCGGCGTTGAGCATCATCTCCTGCAGCCGCGCCTTGCCCGCGTCGGACACCTGCATGCGGTCGGTCCAGTCGGCGAACTCGTGGCGCTTGCGGAACGGTTCGACCGCCTCGATGGTGAAGCCGTTGCGCTCCAGCAGGGCGATCCACTCGGCTCCGGTCAGCGAGCGCTCGTGTGACGGGTCCCGCACGGTTTCGTAGTCGTTGAAGAACGCGCCGACCGGGCCGTCCGGCACGGTGCTGTCGACCAGCAGGAAACGCCCACCTGGCCGCAGCACGCGTGCGACCTCTGCGACAAACGCCGCGGGGTCGGGGAAGTGGTGCGGCGCGATCCGGCAGGTGACGATGTCGATCGTGGCGTCATCCAGCGGCAGGTCCTGCGCGTCCGCGACAAGCCGCTCGACGTGCTCGAGCCCCTGCGCCTGCAGGTACGGAATGGCATGGTCGAGCATCTCGGGCGTCAGGTCGGAGGCGATCACGCGGCCGACGTGCGGCCCGATCACGCGGGCGACGTGCCCGCCGCCGGTGGCGATGTCGAGCAGCACGTCCGTCGGTTGCGCCTCCGCCAGCGCGAGCATGCGCTCGAGGTCGTTGCCGGAGGCGTGCCCCTTGCTCGTCACATAGGCGTCGCCGACCTTGCCGTATTGCGCTCGCACGCGATCCCGCGCGTCAGTCATGTGTTCGTCTCCTGAAGTGTCTGACTGGCCAGTGCGCATCGTTGCGCGAGCCTCCTTCGCTCTCCGCAGGTGCTGACGCACATGCGCTCCGGGGCCAGGCGCCCCAAAGCAACAATGCAAACCCGATCATACTCACTGATGCCACCCCGCGATACACGGCGTCCGTGTAGCTGAGGTGTGCCACCCATGTCGGATGCCAGTAGCCCCACCCGAACCACATGTTGAGCAGCAGCGCGGCGGACAGCCCCCAGGCCGCGGGGCGCAAACGAGGCACGATACCGGCGGCGATTATGGTCAGGACTGTGCCGTCGAGCAAGTACCGCTCGTGCGCCCGGGTGACCACCATGAACAGGCTGGTGGCAACGATGGCCATCGCGATGATCAACCCGACGTTGGCGTCCGTTGCTCGCCACGCCACGATCACGGCGTAGATCGTGGCGACCCCGAGCAACCCGAAGCCGACGTGCTGATAGGTTGCACCGGCGAACGAGAGGCGGTCGCTGGTACCGGCATCGGGAAACACGACCCGCCAGGCGTTGTATGCGCCCTTGGTGACGGTGGTGTACCGGTCCGCGGCGAACTGGACGCGGTCGAGGATCGTCCAGCGCGTCCCCATACCCGGGAAGCCGACGTCGAACGGCAGGATCGCGGCGAGCACGAGGACCACCGACGCCGCGCCGCCGAGCGCGACGTTGGCCAGCAGCCGCCGCCATGAGCCGCCCGCGCGCCACCGGCGGGCAAGCAGGACGGCAACCGGGACCAGCAGCACAAGCACCTGCGGCTTCACCAGCGTCGCATAAGCGAGCACCGGCAGGGCGAGCCCGACACCGGAGCGCTCGTACCGGAGCATGAGGAGAATCGCCCCGACGATCAGCACGGTGGCGAGCACGTTCCACTGGCCCCAGATGGAGGAGATGAACATCACGCCGGGGTTGAAGAGGATGGCGAGCAGGACCAACCGCGCGGTGCGATCGCCGGCGACGGGCCGCACGATAGCAGCCGCGAGCAGACCCAGCACGAGATCGAGGGCTATGGGGACGAGCTTGAGGGCGATCATCGCCGCGCCGGTTCCCGCGAACGCGCCGCCCCCGAGCGAGGTCCAGACGGTGCCGAGCGCGTAGAGCACCCAGAGGTCGCCCGGCAGGTGGTCCTGTGGCACGTTGAGATCTGCGGCGTAGAACTGGTCGAGGGGATGCGCCAGCATCTGGCGCGTCCACTCCTGGAACGCCTGGATGTCGTACCCGGAGCCGTCGATGGCGACGAACGCGAGGCGGATCGCCAGCGCGAGCAGCAGGACGAGCCACAGCGGCCAGCTGAGTGGGTTTACGCGGCGTGCAGAAGTTGGGTCGTGGCCGGCGCGTTGTACCACGTGCTATCGATCCTCGCTGCCATTTCGACTGAAGCGTGCGTCAGCACGCGCAGTGGAGACATCGCGAACCCGACGGCCACTGCGCGATGTCTCCACTGCGTACCCTTCGGGTACTCCGGTCGAAACGTCCAGGTTGTTGATTACCGGCATCAGGGGGCCCATCTGCACCGCGATTATGCGTCGAGCGCGGCGACGAGCTCTCGCGCGATCTCCGCGGCGCGCTCGGTGTCATTCGGCGCGAGCTCGCCGTCGATCACCATCTCGCGGAGCTGGTCCTTGACCTCGGCGATCCAGCGCCCCGGCGGGCGCTCGAACATCGCCATCAGCTCGTTGCCGTCGAGCGGGCTCTGCATCTGGTTAAGCGCCGCCTGCTCCTCCAGCCGGGCGAGGTGATCACGCAGTCCCTGCACGCGGGCAGCCGCGGCGCGCTGCTTGTACGCCTTCGCGGACGTGACATCGGCGGCGACGAGGTCGAGCAGATCCGGCATCACGTCACCGACCTCGAGCGCGAGGCGCCGCACGGCGCTGTCCGTCCATGTCTGCACGTCGTACCCGGCCGGCCGAAGGTGCAGCTCTACCATGCGACACACCTCCCGGATCGTCTTGCGGTCGGCGTTGAGCCGTCGCAGGAGGGCGCCTGCCATGTCCGCGCCGACGTGCTCATGACCGAAGAAATGCACCTCTCCGCGGTTGTCGACCGTCCGCGTGACGGGCTTGGCGGCGTCGTGCAGCAGTGCGGCCCAGCGCACTGTTGGCCGAGGCGGTGCCTGCATGACCACCCGTTTGGTGTGGTCCCAGAGATCCTTTTCGCGGTGGTCACCGGGGTGCCCCCAGGCGGCGTTCTCCAGCGGCAGCAGCTCCGGCATCGCGATGGTGAGAAGCCCGGTCTCCAGCAGGACGTCCAGCCCGTGGTCGGCGTACGGCGCGCACAGCAGCCGCGTGATCTCGTGGTAGATGCGCTCGACACTGACGCTCCGGAGCGCCTCGGCCTGTTCAGACATGGCGGCGAAGGTCTCTGGATCGATCGAGAAGCCGAGCTGGGCCGCGAACCGCGCCGCCCGCAACAGGCGCAGCGGGTCCTCGGCGAAGCGCTCGGCGGCGTTGCCGACCGCCCGCAGCACGCCGCTGGCGAGGTCCGCCTGGCCGTACCACGGGTCCACCACCTCGCCGGTTGCGGCCTTGACGGCGATGGCGTTCACGGTGAAGTCACGACGCGAGAGATCGGCCGCGATCGACGCGCCGAAGGTCACCGCCGGGTGGCGGCTTCCCGGCTCGTAGGACTCGCTGCGGTAGGTCGTGATCTCGACGATATCCGGTTCCGGGTGCATCGCATCGGTGAGGTCCGCCGCCGGCACGAGCGTAGGATCATGGATCACGAGCCCGATGGTGCCGAACTTCTCGCCGATGTCGTAGACGCGCACGTTGGGAAGCGTCTCGCCGACGACGCGGATCTGGTCGGGTCGCAGGGAAGTCGCAAAATCCAGGTCGGCCGGGCCCTTCTCGCCCAGCAGGACATCGCGCACGCCGCCACCGACGAGGTAGAGCTCGCCACCGAGGTCGTCGACAGCCCGCGCGAGCAGGGTCACGAGGCGCTGCTGCTGCTCGGGGAGACGGGCGAGCACGTCTCCGGCGGCGGTGCGGGTGGGCGGTGTCTGCGACGACGACATGGGCGAGCGGTATTCTCCAGGGTGTCCGACAGAGGCTCAGCTATCCGTGCGCATGCGCAAGGCGCGGCGACGGCAGGTTCAGGGCATAGTGTAGCGGCTCGCCGACTCGCAATGGCGCCGTGGGAGGGACCGACGCTCTTGCGAGGTACACGACCAGGATCGTCGAGATAGCAAGAGAACAAATGCACACAACCGGATTATCCGATACTTCGTCATCCGGGACGCGTACAAAATGGAGCACGCGCCGTTTATGCGCCGGTGCCGCGGGACATCCAGCCGATTCACGCAACAGGCGGCACAGCATGGGCCGCCCCGGAAGCGGACGGGCGGGCTGGTGTGAGACGACGGAGCCCCGCGCTGAATCGGCGCGGGGCTCCGTCACGGGAGAGGAAGAACGGGTGCCTACTGTTCGAGTTCCGGCATCGGCACAACCACGCGCAGGTCGCCGGGGACAGTCGGGTCGAGTCTCCATGACTCGTCGAACTCCGCCGGCTCGACATCGTTGTTGTCCAGGGCGTACCGGTAGTACTTTCCGTCGTCGCCGATCAGCAACAGGTGTCCCCGGTCGAACCGATGCTCACCAATGACCCGGAATTCGATGGCATCCACGGATAGGGTGGCCATGCGGGCTCCTCCTTCCGGACTCCGGGGGCTAGTACAGCTCGGTTTCCACGAGCTCCCCACCGTCCGCGATCGGCGTGTCGAGCGTCCAGTTGTCATCCGGATCCACGGGGACGAGCTGCTCGCGATCGAGCGCGTAGTCATAGTGCCTGCCGTCATCTCCCAGCACCAGGAGGTGGGACTCGTCATTCTTGTGCTCGCCAATGACGTTGAATTCGTTGGTCATGACCCGGCTCCGGAGAAGAAACGTGATACGCGAACGCAGACCTTGCCTTGCGGTCACGATCATGCAGGGTGCGTGCCACGGTTATGGAAGGCGCCTGTTTCGTGCTAGCTCCGCCCGCGTCTCGCCCGATCAGGCGCGCAAGCAGGCCGCGCAGGGCGTACTGGTCGTCGTCGCAGAGGAGCGCGACCACGGTCGGGCCGGCGAGACGCGCCATCTCCTGTAGGCGGTCTCAGGGATTGAACGGTCTCTCCACCACCATGTCGAACGTCTCGGGAGGCCGAATTTCCGTGAAATACCAGTCCTCCGCCTCATCCCAAACCTGATGCCACGACGACGCGAAGTCCTCACCTTCACGCTGCCTGAGGCGTTCTCGGCGGGCCGCGTCGTCCAGGACCACCAGAATGGAAAGGTCGATCAGGTCAGCAAGCTCGGGTCGGGCCGAATACGCGCCGTCCAGGATCACGACCTTCGACGGCCGTGCGGTGATCAGCTCGGGGGCATGACCCACCATCGTTTCCCAGTTGAACGGGTGCCAGCTTGCGACCCTGCCCTCCCGCAGCGGTAACAGGACCTCCGTGCGAACCCGTTTCCAGTCGATCACACGATCAGCCTTCTGCTGTGGCGTGAGCTGACGCCAGCCGTCGATATCGCCACCGGTGTAGAAGTCATCCTGATCGACCCGCGTCCCTCCGAGGCATCCGGCCAACCACGTGGACACGGTTGACTTGCCGGTACCGCTGCGGCCATCGAGAGCCACGACGACAGGTGACGTCGTCTGTGCCAGCTCCTCAATGCGGCGAATGACGTCCCGAACCTCCGGGAAGTCCGCCGGTATAGACGTGTCCATTCCGGTAGTGGCCTAGTCTCGCTCGATCAGGCGCGTGAGGAGGTCGTGCAGCGCGTGCTGGTCGGAGCCGCTGAGGGGCGCGACCACGGCGGCGCTGATCTCGTCCAGCGCGGTCTGGAAGCGTGGGGCGCGCTCGGCGCCGAGGTCGGTGAGCTCGAGGGAGATCGCGCGGCGGTCATGAGGGTCGGGCACGCGCTCCAGCAGCCCCTCGCGCTCGAGCGCGTCGACCATGGTGGTGATGGTGCGCGCGGTCACGCCGAGGTCGAGCGCGATGTCGCTCATGCGCGTGGAGTTCTGTTCGGCGGCGCCGCTGGCCACGGCGAGCAGTAGCCGCACGCGCGGCAGGGTGAGGGAGGCGGGCAACCCGAACGATGCCAGCCGGGCGTTGGCGTAGCGCTCGATGAGATGGGACATCCAGATGATCGACGTGCAGATGCCGGTCCCGACCGGTGTCTCCCCGTCGTGTCCGGCCCGATGGCCGGTGTCGCCGCGCTCGCTCTCCTCGATCATGTCCCTCATCCCCTCGTGGGTCCCGGATATGGTCGGGCCGGGACACCTCCCCCAGGCGCCCCGACCCCATCACGCTACCGCATGTGCAGCTCCATTATTATCGCGAGATGCGTCGCTCGTACATCCACAGCGCCACCGGCACCAGCACGACCAGCGCGAGCAGCAGGTACAGCGTGACCATCCAGCCCTTGGTGCCGACGTCCGGGTAGCCAGTCAGCAGACCGCGCGTGGCGTCGAGCAGCAGCGTGAACGGCTGGTTCTTGGCGAACCCCTGCAGCCAGCCCGGCAGGAAGTCCGGGTTGATGAAGGTGCTGCTGAGGAACGTGAACGGGAAGATGAACGTGAACCCGATCGAGTTCACCGCCTCGACCGTCTTGAGCGACAGCCCGATGATCGCACCGAGCCAGGCGAGCACGAACGCCATCAGCAGCATCAGCCCAATCGCCGCCGCCCAGTCGGCGACGTTCGTCGTCGGGCGGAAGCCGACCAGCAAACCGACCAGGATCGTGATGGTCGTGGTGAACACCGCGATGGCGAGGTCGGCGAGGATGCGCCCGAGCACGACCGCCGAGCGGGCGATCGGCAACGACGCAAACCGGTCCATCAAGCCTTCCTTGGAATCCATCGCGAGACCGAGGCCGGTGTTCATGCCGCCGAACACGAGACCCTGCACGATGATGCCGGCGACCAGGTAGTTCACCGCGTCGACGCCACCCGGAAGAGTCGCCTGCACGGTGTCGCCGAAGATGTAGCGGAAGAGCAGCAGGAACATCACCGGCATCACGGTGACGCCGACCAGCCAGTCCGGCTGGCGCGGGATACGCATCAGGTGGCGCTTCGCCAGCACGAGCGAGTCGAAGAGGACGCTGGCCGGCTTGCTGCGCCGGACGAAATCAAGATCAGGTGCCGCCACGTGCGGCTCGGACGCCGTTCGCGGCGCGGGAAGGGTGTTGGTGCTCATGCGACTCGCTCCGTGGTGTCAGGCTGATCCTCGGTGTCCCCGTCTTCGGCGCTGTGCCCGGTGAGGGACAGGAAGACCTCATCGAGCGTCGGCCGCCGCACCGCGAAGTCGACGAGCTCCACACCCGCCGCGTCGAGCTGGCGCACCACCTCGGGCAGCCCCCTGGCGCCGCCGGCGAAGGGGATCGCGACATAGCCACGGTCAGCATCGACGGAAACGTCGTCCTGGCCCTCCGCGGCGACCATGCGGCGCAGCGCCTGCTCCGCCTCGTGCAGATGCTCGATCGACGCCACGGAGACCTCCAGGCGCTCGCCACCGAGCTGCGTCTTGAGATCGTTGGCGGTGCCTTCCGCGATCACGCGGCCGTGGTCCACGACCACGATGTTGTCGGCGAGCTGATCCGCCTCCTCGAGGTACTGGGTGGTGAGCAGCACGGTGGTGCCGTCATCGACGAGATCCTGGATGACGTCCCACATGCTGTTGCGGCTGCGCGGATCGAGACCGGTGGTCGGCTCGTCGAGGAAGATCACCGGCGGCGAGACGATCAGGCTGGCGGCGAGGTCGAGTCGCCGCCGCATGCCTCCCGAGTAGGTCTTGAGGGTGCGGTCGCCGGCATCGGCAAGGTCGAAACGCTCCAGCAGCTCATCCGCGCGAGCACGGGCCGAGTGCGGCGAGAGCCGATAGAGCTGGCCGAACATGACGAGGTTCTCACGTCCGGTGAGGATCTCGTCCACAGCGGCGTACTGGCCGGTCAGGCCGATGCGCGAGCGCACCTCGTCCGGGTGCTTCCGGACATCGACGCCCGCCACCTCGGCGTAGCCGGCGTCCGGCTTGAGCAGGGTGGTGAGGATCCGCACGGCCGTGGTCTTCCCGGCGCCGTTGGGCCCCAGCAGACCGAGCACGGTCCCCTGCGGCACATGGAGGTCGATCCCATCCAGCGCGCGGGTCGTTCCGAACGTCTTGACGAGACCCTCGGCAATGATGGCGGCATCCTGCCGGTCACGTGGTGATGTCATGTTGGGCGCCTCTCGCGATCGGATAATCGAATCAGGTCCGTTTCCGGATAGTCCGATCATCCATTATGAGGATGTACTGCCTTCGAGTCAACGGCACTTTTGAGCAGGTTCGTCGCCTCGCCTGCGGACAGTGTCGGCCACCAGGGACCGAACCGCTTCTCCATTCTTGCCATGGTCCCTGAGAGCACCCTAAGAACATGGAGCCCACAGGGATCATGTCTGGACACGATGCACCTCCTGCCGGATGCTGGCTCCATGTGAACGAGGCGCCATGACGCCTGATGGAGGGAACACCATGACCGACGACTTCTACCCCGAGAACAGCCGGGAGCTCGATCGCTGGCGGCGGGAGCTCGCGCCCGACCAGCACGATGCCTGGCGGGCCTTCAGCAAGGCCGTCTTCGCCGACGGCGCCCTCCCCGAGAAGACCAAGCAGCTGATCGCGATCGCGGTCGCCCACACCACGCAGTGCCCGTGGTGCATCACCGGACACACCAGGGCTGCGGCGAAGGCCGGCGCGACCCACGAGGAAATCATGGAGGCCATTTGGGTGGCATCGGAGATCCGCTCGGGCGGCGCCTACGCGCATTCCACGTATGCGCTGCGCGCGCTTGAGGAAGAGGCGAAGCGTGAGGCCGCCGACTGACCACCGCGCCAGCATCTCAGCCAGGTTCCGCAGTTCCATGACAAAACTGTCACGATTGCGTGTCGTGCGCACTGGCACCCGCGACCAGCCCGGCGATGACGGCTGATATACTCCAGCGCAACGACCGCGCCGCCTGGCGACGGTCTGCTCGCTACGGGGGCTCGGGGATAGCCGGGCTGAGAGGGCGACCGAATCCGTCGCCGACCGTTCGTACCTGATCCGGGTAATGCCGGCGCAGGAAGGCACGCATGACCACCTCCCACCTCATCCCACCGCGCGTGCAGCTCGACGGCGTCGATGCCACCTATGTGGAGGATGGCGTCACGCTCGAGGCGCTGCGCGGCATCACCTTCTCCGTCAGCGACGGCGAGTTCGTCGCGCTCGTCGGGCCGTCGGGCTCCGGCAAGAGCACCCTGCTCGACATCATCTCCGGTCTCTACGCGCCGTCCGATGGGCGCGTGCTGATCAACGGCGAGGCGCTGCCGACCGAAGCCCGGCTCGGCACCTCCGCCTACATGCGCCAGCGCGATCTGCTGCTGCCGTGGCGCACCGCGCTCGACAACGCCGCCATCGCACTGGAGGTCCACGGCGTGCCGAAGCGTGAGGCGCGTCGCCGCGCCCGCGAGCGCTTCCCGGAGTTCGGGCTGGACGGCTTCGAGGACAGCTGGCCAGCCCAGCTCTCCGGGGGCATGCGCCAGCGGGTCGCCTTTCTGCGCACCGTGCTCGCGGAGACGCCGCTGCTGCTGCTCGACGAGCCGCTCAGCGCGCTCGACGCACTCAACCGCGTGATCCTGCAGACGTGGCTGCTCGAGCTGTGGGAGAAGGAGCGCCAGGCAGTCCTGTTCGTCACGCACGATGTCGACGAGGCGGTGTACCTCGCGGACCGGGTGATCGTGCTCAGCGCCCGACCGGGAGCCATCATCCACACCGAGGAGGTCACGCTGCCGCGACCGCGCACGCGCGAGATGCTCACCAGCGAGACGTTCCACCGGCACCGCGTGGCGCTGCTGGAGGCGCTCGGGCTGCTGGAGACACCGCTGGACGCGATCGGGGCGGCGACATGATCGGGCTGCTGCGACGCTGGTCACTTCCTTTCCTGCTGCTTGCGCTCCTCCTCGTTGCGTGGGAGGTGGCCGTCTACGCCACCGACACGCCGGCGTGGATGCTGCCGAAGCCGTCCGCCGTGTGGGAGGCGTTCCGCGACAACCAGGCGCTGCTCTGGCGCCACACGCGCGTCACGCTGGTGGAGGTACTGCTCGGGTTCGGCGTGGCGCTCGTCGCGGGGATCGCGATCGGCGTCGCCATCGACAGCTCGGCGATCGTCGAGCGAGCACTCTACCCGCTGATCATCGCCAGCCAGACGATCCCGATGGTGGTGCTCGCGCCGCTGCTGCTGATCTGGTTCGGGTACGGCCTCACGCCCAAAATCATCGTCGCCGCGCTGATCGCCTTCTTCCCGATCACGGTGAGCACGGTGGATGGACTCCGCACCGCCGACCGGGAGGTGATGGCGATGCTGCGCTCCTTCGGGGCGACCCGCTGGGAGCGGTTCCGCATGGCGAAGCTGCCGGCGGCGCTGCCGTCGATCTTCTCCGGCGCGCGGATCGGCATCGCGGTGAGCGTGATCGCGGCGGTGTTCGGCGAGCTCGTCGGCGCCAGCGAAGGGCTGGGCTACCTGATGCAGCGGGACAGCTCGCAGTTCCTCACGGCGCGGGTGTTCGCGGCGATCTTCATCCTCTCGCTGATGGGCGTCGGGCTGTTCGCGCTCATCACCGGGCTGGAGCGCCTGCTCCTCCCCTGGCGCAGCCACGTCACCGACCGCCCGGGCGCGTAACATTGGACAGAAACGCTTTTCACTCGGTAGGCTCGGGCCCCCGTGCCCGAGCGAGTCGTCCCCGTCAGTCACCGGAGCGTGAACGCTTCCTCGACGATGATCCCTGCCTACACTGAGTGCGATGTCGCGCCCGCCCCGGAGGGGCGGGCTCACCGCTTGGTGTCCCACGCACGCCCAGCGGGATCGCCGACACACCCTGATCGTCGAGCCATGCCCGTGACGCCCGCCGTGGTACGCTCAGGCGTTGTACTGAGCCGATCGTCCCCCGCACCGAGCGACCATGAGCAGAAACACCACCACGCCAACGAGCACCCCACCGGTCTACGCCTCGCCGTACTTCATGGTCATCGTGGCCCTCTACGTCACGAGCCTGATCACCGCCAATACCGTCGCCGTGAAGGTGCTCGAGGTCGGCCCGTGGGTGACCGACGCCGGGCTCATCACCTTCCCGATCGCCTACATCGTCGGTGACGTGCTCACCGAGGTGTATGGCTATGCCGCCGCCCGCCGGGTGATCTGGCTCGGCTTCATCTGCAACCTGATCGCCGTCGGCACGTTCCAGCTGGCAGGGGCGCTCCCGGCCGAATCGAGCTGGCAGAACCAGGGCGCATGGGACACGATTTTCGGCTCGACGCCGCGCATCCTGCTCGCCTCGTTCTGCGCCTACCTCCTCGGCGAGTTCGCCAACTCCTACGTGCTGGCGCGCATGAAGGTGCTGACCGATGGGCGCTGGCTGTGGTCGCGGACGATCGGCTCGACCATCGTCGGGCAGGGACTCGACTCGCTGGTGTTCGTCTTCATCGCGTTCGGCGGCGTCTTCCCCGGCGCAGTGATCCAGGACATGCTGATCACGAACTGGGTGTTGAAGACAGCGTACGAGGCCCTGATGACGCCGGTGACCTACCTCGTGGTCGGCAAGCTCAAGCAGGTCGAGGGCATCGACGTCTACGATCGCGACACCGACTTCAGCCCCGTTGCCGTCGGCGGCTGATTGCCCCCGAATGGCACCAGGTCGTGGACCCGCCCCGCGAATGGGCGGGTTTCTCCATGCCTGATGGATACGGCACACCCGCTCGCCGTGTTTCGGCCGAAATGACCGGCATGGATGGCGACTGACGACGCCATGTTCGGCAGGGGACGATGAGACGCCGGTCACAGGACCCGGCGCTACCGTAGCGGATCAATCCCGCGGCTTTTCCCGGCGACGAAGATGGGCGGCGGTGGCGTCCTCGTAGCGCGTCGCGGCGGCGAGACCGCGACGGTCGACATCCCGGTAGATCGTGGGTTTCATTTAATTCATAGTGGATATCAAGGGTGGTTTTGAGAAGATTGTATGAAAGAAGATGATGGTAGAAGGAGAAGATGAGGAGAATGAGGAGAAAGTTATAGAAGAGGAAGGGTTGTTAAGGTTAGGGTTTTATAGAGATTTGGTGGTTTTCTATGAGGAGGTGGTGTTGGTGGTAGTGGTTTTTACTCTCTTATGGTTAGTGAGTAAGAGGATGGTTTTGCTAGAGGTGCTCTTATGCATGGGATAGGTGGCGGTATAAGTCATAAACATGTTGATGTAGTTATTAGTTATATTGCTGCTGAAAGGAGACTACTATATGGAGGAGTTAGATAAGGAAAAGGTAAAAGATATAGAGAAGCTGTTACTAGAAGAAAACAGCTAAGGCTACTACATAGGAATGGTGTTCTACGGTCTACACAACGTTGTGCTAGGCTACGTAGAGATCAAGTACGGATACTTCAACAAGGCGCTTGGGTACCTGCTCATGATGGTAAAATCTGACGACTGTGCCGTCGCTAGCGATCTTCCCGCAGATGTTGTGGACCTCGAAACGCGGCGGGAAGCGGGCGGCGATCGCCGCCACGGGTCTTCGAAAGCCGGCGAAGCGCGCCCTAGACCTCGTCTTGATCAAGGATTTGGCCGAGCTTGGGCGCCTACGCCCGGTTATCGATACGCGGTGCCCGCTGGCGACGATCGCCATGGCCCATCGGCGCGTGGACACGGGCCATAAGAAGGGGGGCGTGGTGGTGAGCATCGGATAGTCCCAGCCATTTCCTGCAGTGCTGACGCAGGTCTCGTTGCGCCGCCGCGGTCTGGCACGACGATGGCAGATACCAATGAAGGAGCCGAATGTTGAGAAGTCTGCAGAAAGCGGGTGGCATCGCCGCCCTCATCGAAGCAGGAACCTTCCTCGTGGGGTTTGCCCTCTTCGTTACCCTGCTGGACGCCGAGGGGTACGGCGCCACGGACACCACCGCCGAAGAGAATGCGGCGTTCCTCGCGGTTCACCAGGGGGTCATGTACGCCTGGAACTTCATCATCTACGTGCTGTTCGGTCTCGCGCTGGTGGTGCTGGTCCTGGCCCTCCATGAGCGACTGCGAGACCACATGCCGGCGACGATGTCAATTGCGACGGCGCTGGGCCTGATCTGGTCCGGTCTGGTCATCGCGAGCGGCATGGTCGCCAACATCGGCGCCAGCGCCGTGGTCGACCTCGACGAGACCAGTCCGGCCGAGGCGGGAGCCCTCTGGCGATCGGTCGACGTCGTGATGAATGGCCTCGGCGGTGGCAACGAGATCGTGGGAGGCGTCTGGGTGGCCCTCATCAGCTGGTCAGCACTCCAAGCCGGAGCGCTGGGCAAGTTCCTCAGCGTCTTGGCCTCGTGATCGGCGCCTCGGGCATGATCACCGCAGTTCCAGCCCTTGAAGCCGTCGGGGCGATCTTCGGCCTCGGGCTCATCGTGTGGTTCATCTGGATAGGGGTCGTCATGCTGCGCACACGCCCGACCAGCACAACCTCTCGTCAGGTTGGAGCAGAACAGCTGGCTGTGTCTGGACAGTAGGTATCGGAACAACCTGGTGCCGCGTGCAGACTACGATTCCTGAAATTCATCACCATGGAGACCGCTCATGCAACGTCGAACGTTTGTGACACGGGCAACGGCAACCGGAGCTTCACTGCTGGTGCCGACGCAAGCACTGGCACAGAGGCAGGCAGACACCGCGACGCCTGCCGAAAACCGGGAGACTCCGCAGTCCGGGTACGCCCCGGTCAACGGCTTGGAGCTGTACTACGAGATCCACGGCAGCGGCGCACCGATGGTCCTGCTGCACGGCGCCTTCGGCGCGGTGCCCATGTGGGGCGCGATCTTGGATGGTCTGGCAGCCGAGCGTCAGGTGATCGCGGTCGAGCTACAGGGACACGGGCGCACCGCCGATAGTGATCGCCCCTTCAGCTACGAGCAGTTCGCGGATGATATCGCCGCGGTGTTGGATCATCTGGGGATCGCCCAAGCCGATGTCGCCGGCCACAGCATGGGCGCCAACACGGCCCTGCAGGTAGCCATCCGGCATCCAGACAGGGTGCGGTCCCTCGTCCTCCTGTCTGCCAACTATCGCTACGATGGCGAATACCCCGAGGTGCTGGACGGTGTTGCCGCCCTCACACCGGACATGCTCTCCGGCACGCCGGTCGAGGCGCTCTACCAGAGCCTCGCGCCCGACCCGGCGGCCTTCCCGGTACTTGTCGAGAAGCTCCGCACCTTCCTCTCCACCGACTTTGCGTTTCCCGAGGAGGACCTGCGTGCTATCGCAGCACCGGCGTTCCTCGCCTACGGGGATTCCGACACCGTGCGACTCGGGCACGCAGTCTCCCTCTTTCAGCTGCTCGGTGGTGGGGTGCCGGGCGACTTCTTCGGTCTCCCGGATGACCAGCTCGTTATTCTTCCTGCAACCACGCACGAATCAATTATTGCCGAACAGCCGGACCGGCTGGTGGCGATGATCACGAGTTTCCTTGAAGCGTCGGCGACGAAAGCTTGATCGCCCAAGGGTAAACCATGCACGCTACGAGGAATCACTGATTCGCTCCTGGGATCGGCGCATGTGGGCCTCGTTAGCGTCCTGGTAGCGTGTCGCGGCGGCAGGCCCGGAAGTCGACTCCCGGTAGATCGTGTGCAGCCGATCCGGATCGATCGTGATCACCTCGTGCCAGAGGCCGATATCGCCGCTGTCACCCACCCGGCCCCGGTTGTATCGCCGCCACTCGCGGGCATGGCGGAAGCGCTGGTCCTGCGCCCAGCCCATCGCCGCCTCCATGTCGCGCCAGTACGACAGCACCGTAAACACCCGGCCGTCGCGCCACTGCGTCGCCCACAGCAGCCCGCTGTCGTCGGGGCGCGACGATGCCTCCTCCAGCATGCGTCGCAACGACCGCACCAGCGGCCACCATGACCATACCCGGCCCCAGCGGTTCACCCGCAGACCGAACAGCACGAGCGTCGCGCCCGGCGGCGGGTCGGCGGCCCAGCGACCGGGCACGATCCCCGCATTGTTCGGCTTCGGATCAGCGGTTTCCTTCTCCATCGATCCCCTCCGCTCGCCACGCACTGCGGCATGCGGTCCCATCTTCGCATGAGGGCGCGCGCGGCCTGATCGCACTGGCTCGTCCGGGTGGTGGCACTCGTTCTGCGAGGCGCGTTACTGACCCGTGTACCTGACAAGGTGCAAGAGGCCGACGACACGTTTGGTTTACTCCAAAGGAGTTCACTATGGCCCACGCACGTCCATCCGCTGATCGGTCACCGGAAGGCCGCCCGACGCTCACCCGGCGACGACTGGTGACCGGTGCCGGCGCGTCCATTGGCGCGACCGCGCTCGCCGCCATCCTCGCGAGCCAGCAGGGCATCGCCCAGCAGACCGGCACCAGCAAGGCGACCCCGAACGTGCTGTCGGGCTCGCCGGTCCCCGAAGAAGTGACGAAGTACGCCGGCGACTGGCCGGTGGCGCAGGGCAACCTCGCCGCCACCCGCGCCGCGCAGGACTCCCCGATCGATTCCAGCACGATCGCCAACCTCGACACGGCCTGGACCGTGCCGATCGAGGTCAGCGGCAACTTCAGCGGCATCACCGCGAACGCCGTGGTGCTGGACGGCCGTGTCTACCTCCAGGACATGCAGAGCAACGTCTTCGTGCTGGACAGCGAGACCGGTGAGGAGATCTGGCGCAAGGACTACAACGTGGCGTCCAACGGGCCCAACGGCGTGGCCGTTGCCTACGGCATGGTCTACGCCGCGACCGGCGACACCAGTGTCGTCTTCGCGCTTGACGCCGAGACGGGCGATGAGGTCTGGCGCAACGACATCTCCAACAACGACTACGAGTGCATCGACATGGCGCCGCTGGTCTACGACAACATCGTCTACATCAGCACCAACCCGAACAACACCACCCACGGCAACTACCGCGGCGGCGCGCGGGGCATCCTCTACGCGCTCGACGCCAAGGGCGGCAGCACGCTGTGGACCTTCGACACCGCGACGGACAACCTCTGGGGCAACCCGCGCACAAACTCCGGTGCCGGTCTCTGGTACCCGCCCTCGGTGGACGACAAGGGCAACATCTACTTCGGCACCGGCAACCCGGGGCCCTACCCCGGCAACGAGGAGTACCCGAACGGCTCCAGCCGGCCCGGACCGAACGACTACGCCGACTCGATGGTCTCGCTCGACACCGCGACAGGCGCCGTGCGCTGGCACATCAACGCCAACCCGCACGACCTGATGGACCATGATTTCCAGCACACGCCGGTGCTCGCGACCGTGAAGCTGAACGACACGGACACGCAGATCGCCGTCGGCGCCGGCAAGACGGGCACCGTCATCGCGGTGTACGCCGACAGCGGCGACATGCTCTGGAAGGCGAAGGTCGGCAAGCACCAGAATGACGAGCTGCAGCAGCTCCCGCCGGGCACCACGGAGATCTGGCCCGGTGGTCTTGGTGGCGTGGAGTCGCCGATCGCGTTCGGCGGCGGCAAGATCTTCGTGCCGTACATCGACTTCCCGATGTACCTCACGCCGACCAACGCCGACAGCACCGCCGGCGGCAACATCGCCGAGGCGACCGGCGGTTTCTGCGCGATCGACGCCGCCACCGGCGAGATCGTGTGGGACAACAAGCTGAACGCGATGGTGGTCGCTGGCGCGACCGTGGTGAACGACGTCGTGCTTTCCGGCTCACTCGACGGCTACCTGCGCGCCTATGACCTGGAGTCGGGCGACGAGGTCTGGAAGTTCCAGGCGACCGCCGGTCTCAACGCGCCCCCTGCCGTCGCGGGCGACATGATCGTGTTCGCAGCCGGCGCGCCGATCCTCACTGCGCCGGCATCCCCGGGCGAAGGCGAGGCGACCCCCGACACCGCGGCCGGTGTGGCGCCAGCGACGCCACCCGAGGAGCAGCCGAAGGTCAAGCCGCAGATCTTCGCGCTCAAGCTCAAGCAGTAGCACCGTCGCCCCACGGGGCACGGCAATCTCGAAAGCGCACGAGCCGTGGATGGTGGCCACCATCCACGGCTCGTGCTGTGTGCTCGCTCAGTGGGCCTCCGGTTCAGACGCTGCCTCCCTGCTACGTACCGCTTGCGTGAGTCGATACCGTGGCGAGATGATGTGTGCAGCGACCCGCCGCACGAACCATGGAGACACCATGACCTCACGCTCACGAGCCTGGCCTCACGCGGCCCCGGAGTATGCATCCCTGTCCGCCGCCGTTCAGGGCGAGGCCTCCCGATGGAACGTCCCAGGCATGACCTCGGCGGTGCTGTCCAAGGGAACGCGAACGACCGCCGCCACCGGCGTCACCAACCTTGAGAACCCCTCCGCAGTCAGTGAAGACACGCGTTTCCAGATTGGCTCGATCACGAAGGTCTTCACGGCGACCGCGATCATGGCGCTGGTGGAGCGGGGCGATCTCGACCTCGACGCTCCGCTCACCCGCTGGGTGCCGGACCTGCCGCTCACACGTCCGGCCGGTCGGGACCCGCTCACGATCCGGCACCTGCTGAACCACACCACCGGCTTCGAGGGCGACCTCTTCTTCGACACCGGCAGCGGCGATGACGCGCTGGCCACAGGCATCAGCCAGTTCGACCGTATTCCTCAGTGGACCGTCCCGGGCGAAGTCTTCGCCTACTGCAACACCGGCTTCTACCTGGCGGGCCGGATCATCGAGATCGTCACCGGCAACTGCTACGAAGCCGCCGTAACCGAGCTGGTAATCGATCCGCTCGGCCTCACACAGACGGGCTTCCCGTCGGCCGACCTCGTCACCTGGCCCACCGCGAGCGGCCACACGCTGAAGGACCGCGCGGCAGGACACAAGGTCTACCGCCCCTGGGCGCTGCCCCGGGTCGTGAACGCGGCCGGCGGGATCGTCAGCACCGTCGGCGACCTGCTCACCTTCGCGGAGATGCACCTGTGCGATGGCACGCTGGGCGGGACACGCATCCTCTCCGAGGAAAGTGCGCGGGCGATGCGCGAAGCGCACATCCCGCCTTGGGGTGCTCGACCAGGGCTACGGCATCGGCTGGAACATACGGCATATCGACGGCGTCGCCCTCGTCGGACACGGCGGCGCCACCAACGGCTTCCGCGCGACATTGCTGACGGTTCCCGAGCGGGGATTCGTTTTGGCCATGCTGACGAACGGCGAGCCCGGCGATAGCGCCATGCAGGAGGTGCAGCGCTGGGCGCTCAGGCACTATCTCGATCTGGAGACGCCGACCCGCGAGGTGGTCGAGAACGCCACCGGCGATCTCGACGCGGCGCCAGGGCACTACCGGCGACATGACGCGACGATCGACATCTGGCGCGTGGACGACCACCTGCACATCGAACGCCGGGTTGTCGAGCATGAGGACCAGTTCTCAACGGAGCGCCATGCAGATGACCCTCCCACCACCATGGACGCCTACCCCACCGGTGATGGTGTCTTCCGGGTGCTGGAAGGCCCACAGCGCGACGCACTGATCGAAGTTTTCGAGACCAGGCTCTTCGGCGATGACGACACGCTGGTCAGCCGGCAGGTGCTGCGAGCCGGCGGCCGGCTCGCCGAGCGAGTCGGGGATGCGCCCGCAAGCGGTCCCACGACGGACGCATAGGGAAACGCAATGATGGCGAGCCGGACAATCCCCACGGCGACCGCTGAGCAGATGGCGCAGGTCGACCGCATCATGATGGACGAGCTCGGTGTCGACGTGCTGCAGCTGATGGAAGCGGCTGGTATTGCCGTCGCCGAAGCCACGCGACGCCGTCTGGGCGGTGATGTCGCCGGGAAGCGCGTGCTGTTGCTCGCCGGGAGTGGTGGCAATGGCGGGGACGCACTCGTCGCCGCCCGGCACCTGCTCGCCTGGGGCGCAGAGCCGCGAGTTGTGCTTTCGAAGGCGCCGACCGACCTGCCGGAGACCACTGCGCGGCAGGAACGCGCGGCTCGCGCCGTGGGCGTGCATATAACCGCCATGCCGGACGGCGCGGCGGCATGTGAAGAAGACTACGACATGATCGTAGACGGATTGCTCGGTTTCAGCGGCGCGGGAGACCCGCGTGGCACGGTCGCGGAGATGATCCGGCTCGCGAACGCCCGCCCGACGCCCATCCTCGCCATAGATCTGCCCTCGGGGCTCGACGCCACTGCAGGGACCGTCGGCGAGCCCTGCGTCAACGCCTCCGCCACGATCGCGCTGGTGCTGCCAAAGGCTGGCTTCACCACACCCGCCGCGCGAGCCAGGTGTGGCGAGATCGAGGTGGCAACCATCGGCGTTCCGTCGGCGGTGCTGGCACGGGTCGGGATCGAGGTTCCATCCGACCTTTTCGCCCGGCAGGGATGGCTACCATGGACCGCCGATAGCGGAACCGCCTGACGCGACATCGCCTCAACCGGATATCATGTGCAGACGTTGAACGCAGGGACCTGACTGGAGTTTTCGCATGCCATCCGTGACCGATCCCTCTCCCCTCCCCGTGCGCCAGTGGCGCGATGTCATCTCAATGGAGCCCGGCGTGCAGCTCGCGGCGGCCGGCTGGATTCCCGAAGGTCCAAAGGCGATCGCGCTGCTCTGCCATGGCCACGTCGAACACTGGGTCGATACGGGCACGTCGTAGCCGCCTTGGTTGCACAAGGGTACGCGGTCTATGGTCTCGATGATCGAGGGCACGGGCGCAGCAGCGGACCCCGCGCACTCATTCTCGATTACGATCGCATCGCCGATGACGTTCACGCTCTTGCGGCCTTTGCGGCCGCGTGGCATCCGGGATTGCCGACGGTGCTGATCGGCCATTCAATGGGTGGCCTGGTCGCGTTGCGCTATACGCTGAAGTACCAGCGGGAGCTGAGTGCGCTGGTAACGAGCGGACCGGCACTGATCATCGACGAGGGCGTGCCGGAGCTGAAGGTGAAGGCGGGCAGGGTCATTGCGGCGGTCGCACCGATGGCGCCGCTCAAACGTGGTGGAGGCAACGGCGGAGGAGGATGCGGCCTCAGCACCGATCCTGAGGTCTGCCGGCAATTCCGGATCGATCACCGGAACTGGCATGGGCCGACGCGGACCGGCACCGCGATCGAAATGCACCGTGCCGCCGAGGACACCCGCAACCGCCTCTCGGAGATCACGGTGCCGCTGCTGGCGATGCACGGCGCCGATGACACGACCACGTACCCCAGGGGCTCACGCCTGCTCTACGAGCAAGCCTCCAGCGAGGACAAGACGCTCCGGATGTGGGACGGGCATCGGCACGAGATCTTCAACTCGCCCGGCCGGACCGAGGTGATCGCGTTCATGCTCGATTGGCTTGCCGACCGGATCGGTTGATTCGGAGGTCCATCGCTCGCTATTCCGAGCCGATGTGGCGCAACGCACTGAGACGTCAAGACCCGATATGGTCCCCGCTCGTAGACCCAGCTGCCGAGCGTGCCCGGTCTGCCTTCACCGACACGCTGCGTGAGCTCCACGTCCTCGCGGCTGATTCGACGCTGCGTCATCCGATCAAGCGCATGCCGCGTGTAGACGATCCCGTCAAAGATCGGCACGGCGCTGGCTCCTCGAGTAGAGCAACGCCTAGTCGGCGGCCATATCGCTGTTGCCGCGCCACTGCATGGTGTAGAGCCCGTGGTACGCGCCGCGCTGCGCCATCAGCTCGTCGTGCGTGCCCATCTCGATGATCCGGCCCTGGTGCATCACCACAACTCGGTCCGCCTCGCGGATCGTGCTGAGCCGGTGCGCGATCACGAACGATGTCCGCCCGACCAGCAGCCGCTTGAGCGCATCCTGGATCAGTTTCTCGGTCTGCGTATCGATGCTGCTGGTCGCCTCGTCGAGAATGAGGATCTTCGGATCCGCGACCAGCGCCCGCGCGAACGAGATCAGCTGCCGCTGACCCACCGAGAGGCTGACGCCGCGCTCCTGCACCGCCGTGTCGTACCCATCGGGCAGCTTGCGGATGAACTCGTGCGCGCCGACCTCCTTCGCGGCCGCCTCGATCTCCCGCAGCGTTGCCTCCGGCCGCGCGTAGCTGATGTTCTCGCGAATGGTGCTGCCAAAGAGGAAGGTGTCCTGCAGCACGATGCCGAGCTGTGACCGCAGCGAGCGCTGGGTCACGTCGCGGATGTCGTGCCCGTCGATCGTGATGCTGCCGCCCCAGACATCGACGAAGCGCATCAGCAGGTTGACCATCGAGCTCTTGCCAGCACCCGTCTCACCGACGAATGCAACCGTCTCGCCCGGCTCCACGTGCAGGTTGATGTCGTGCAGGATCTCGGTCTCGCCGAAGCCGAACGTCACGTGGTTGTAGGCAACACGGCCCTCGATCGGCGGCAGCGTGTAGGCATTCGGCTTGTCCCGCACCTCTGGCTCGACATCGAGCACCTCGAAGATGCGCTCGCCCGCGACCATGGCGGACTGCATCACGCTGTACTGCTGGCTGAGATCGCGGATCGGCGCGAAGAACCGGTCGATCAACGCGATGAAGAGCACCAGCTCACCGAGCGTCATCTGGTTGTCGAAGACGTTGTGGCCACCGACGTAGATGATCATCGCCGTGGCCGCGGCGGAAAGCAGCTGGACGACCGGGAAGAGCATCGCCGAGAGCTTCGCGGCGCGAACCGCGGCGGCGAGGTTGTCCCCGTTGATCTTGTGGAAGAACTGGTAGTTGAGCGGCTCGCGCACGTACGACTGCACGACCCGCATGCCGGCGATGCTCTCGGCGAGGTTCGCGTTGACCGCGCTCATCGTGCGCCTGGTCACGCGGTAGGCCGCCTTGGCGTAGCGCTGCCAGGAGCGCATCACCAGCACCATCACCGGCAGCACGAGATAGGCCATCAGCGCCAGCTGCCAATCAGTGATCAGCATGATCACGATGATGCCGACCAGCACGAGGATGTTGCTCATGATGCTGATGGCGGTGTCCGCGAACATCTCCTGAATCACGGCGACATCGTTCTGGATGCGCGTCATCACCGTGCCGACGCCGCGCCGGTCGATATAGCCAATGCTGAGCGACTGGAGATGCCGAAACATGCGGTTGCGGATGTCGAACACGATCCGGTTCCCGAGCCACTGCGCGTTGCGGAACTGGAACCACTGCCCGAGGAAGCGCGTGATCACCGCCACGACGAAGGCGACGCCGATCACGTTGATCATCCACAGTCGCTCGTCGGTGGCGACCTCGTCGATCGCCTGGCTGAAGAGCCACGGTAGCGCGAGGTCGGAGAGGGTGACAACCAGCACCAGGCCGACCGCCGCCCACACCTTTTGCCGGTAGGGCTTGAGGAAGCCGAGCAGCCGACGCACGATGCGGCTGTCGTACGCCTTGCCGAGGGTGTCCTCGTCGTGTTTGAAGCGAATCTGTCCCATGTGCCTTACGCTCCCTCAGCCGCGCCGGCCCGCCCGACGGTGGTTGATGCTGCCTCTGCGGCCTCCGGATGCTCGTCCTCGATCACCTCGCCCGGGCGGGCGGCGTCCTCCTGGTCCTTCATCTGCAGCCGGTAGAGCTCGCTGTAGAAGCCCTCCCGGTCCAGCAGCTCGTCGTGGGTACCGCGCTGCACGATGCGCCCCTCCTCGAAGACGAGGACCTGGTCGGCGTCGCGCACGGTCGTGAGCCGCTGGGCAATCACGAACGAGGTGCGGCCCGCCATCAGCGTGCGCAGCGCCTGCTGGATCTCATGTTCCGTCTCGCTGTCGACGCTCGCCGTGGCGTCATCGAGGATAAGGATGCGCGGGTTGAGCACCAGCGCCCGGGCAATCGCGAGGCGCTGCTTCTGCCCGCCAGAAAGCGTGACGCCACGCTCGCCGACAAGCGAGTCGTACCCCTTCTCCATCCGCGAGATGAAGTCGTGCGCCTGCGCGGCCTTCGCCGCGGCGATCACCTGCTCCTCGGTCGCGTCCGGCAGCCCGTAGGCGATGTTCTCCCGCACGGTCATCGAGAAGAGGAAGCTCTCCTGCATCACCACGCCGATGTTGCGCCGCAGCGACGCCAGCGTGATCTCCCGCACGTCTGTCCCGTCGATGCGGACCGTCCCCTCCTCCGGGTCATAGAACCGCGGGATGAGGTTGACGACGGAGCTCTTGCCGGAGCCGGTCGCCCCGACGAGGGCGGTGATCTGCCCCGGATGCGCCTCGAAGGTGACATCGTGCAGCGCTGGCGCGTGGCTGCCCCTGTAGACGAAGGAGACATGATCGAAGGTGACCACACCGCGCATGTCGTCCATCGGCTGCGCGCCGGGCGTGTCGGCGATGGCGGGCTTGCGGTCGAGAATCTCGAAGATGCGCTCGGCCGAGGCGAGCGCCCGCGCGATGCGGTTGACCACAAAGCCGAGCCAGCGCACCGGCTCGTTCAGCAGCGAGGTGTACCGCTCGAAGGCGACGAGCGTGCCGATGGACACCTGCCCGGTCAGCACCAGATAGCCACCGAGCCAGACCACGCCGGCGATGCTGAGCCCGTTCGTGGCCATCGTCAGCGGGTAGTTGAACGCCCACTTGTACGACGCGCGGATGTTCCTCCGGAAGAGACTCTCCAGCTCCTCCTCGAACCGGTTCGACTCCGGCAGCTCCTGCGCGAAGGCGCGGACCACACGGCCACCGGCGACGTTCTCCTGCAGGGTCGAGGTCATCACGCCGAACTGCTGCTGGACCTTGAGGAACATCGGCCGGATCGTGACGCCGAACCGGAACGACCAGAAGAGCAGGAATGGCGTGGTGGACAGCGCCACGACACCGAGGAGGAAGTGCTCGCGCAGCACGATCACGCTGATGATGACGAGCAGCGCCAGCCCGTGCGGCACGGCGCGCAGCGACATCATCAGCATGCCGCGGATCTGCTGGACATCGTCCGTCGCCCGGGACATCAGCTGGCCGGTCTGCGCCTGGTCGTAGAACTGGAACGGCAGCTCCTGGAACTTGGCGTAAAGCTGGTTGCGCATGTCGTTGGCGACACGCTCGGCGAGCACGTTGAGGTTGAACGACCGCACGAAAGTGAAGCCGCCTTGCGCCAGTGCGAGCCCAATCAGCAGCAGCGCCGCCTTCCAGAGGAAGGTGCCATCACGCTCGGCGACGCCGCGATCGATGGCACGACCGATCACCGACGGGATCGCCGTCTGGGCGGCCACGCCGATGAGCAGCGCGACATACACCACGATGGCACGACGCCAGTAGGGTTTCAAATAGGAGAATATTCGAAGCGCGGTGTCCACGAGCTGCCTCTCGCTGCATTGCAATGCGTGCTCGCCACACCGTCCGGCGAGGCTGGGTGCCGTGCCAGGCTCGATGGCCGCCGGTGGCAGGACAACGGCCAATGGTGCGGTTGTGAGCGAACGTCACGGGCGTCCGGGCGCCCCCACCTGGCGCCCGCATGTCGGCCCTCTAGGCTACCGCCAATCGCATGGCGTGTAAACATGCCGGTGTCTGCCTGGGTAGCATCGGCCCACGATCGGAATCGCACGAGCCGTGCCCAACCGGTGGCCACTCGGTAGCCTCGCGACCGGGCTCCATCCGAGCCTGGCCAATGTTGAAGGCCGCTCGATCGATGGGGGCATCTACGGGAAGCTTGAGGAACGCAGGATCATTCCGATTCGCCTGACACCGTATATCGTTGCTGCCTGCTCCGAGGTTGTGCGGGATACAGGTAGCGGATACGTCCTTGTTTGATCAGCGGCCGCAGGATCGCACGCATGTGCGGAACCGATCTATCAAGCATCGTGGCCAACTCTTCAATCGAAAGAGGTCGAATGGCACACATGTCCACGATGATCTCATCTCGTTTGGTCGCATCGATCTTCCCCGTACGCGCAACCACTGCAGAGAGGGCTTCCAGGCGTGAACCGTCTTCCTGCCTCTCTGATGCGAGATCGGACGGCAAATCCGCAGTGTCTGTCCCCAAATCCTCAGTGTGAGACGGCAAATCCGCAGTGTCTGTCCCCAAATCCTCAGTGTGAGACGGCAAATCCGCAGTGTCTGCGGTGTCGATGCATTCGATAAGTCGATCGGTGAGTTCGTAGCGCGCGCCTCGCTTGGCACCGATCATCACAAGCAGTTCACGATCTCGAAGATGACCGAGCACGCGTGTGACATCGACAAAATGACGCCCAGTTACCTGACGCAACGACGCATTGTCAACAAACCCATGGTGTCGGGCCAATACCAGGGCGAGTTGCTCATCTTCGTCCAGCGGTACCTTCAATGACTCAAGCCACGAGCGATCTTCATCTCTGATCAAGTGTGCGAACCTAAGTCTCACAGTGAATTCGTACCGTTGATCATCGACATCAAACGTCGGTACCTCATATCCCAGGTCACGCCACGCTCGCACAATCCGGGGTACGCCTGAACCGGCCTCCTCGGCCAGACCGATGAATCGGAACATGCGAACCAGGTTTGGATTGCGTGGATCGGAACGGTCACCTTGAGATGGGTCCAGGTCTGGCACTCGTGAATTCCCGGGGTTGCGAAACTTCAACCCATCCGCTGATCTCGTCACCAACGATGCATCCCGCTCACTGTAATCCGCATGAACGAGAAGATTTACCAGCGCCTCACGTACGGCATCCTGCTGTGGTGTTCGATCGACGCGATAGCCGTCCACAAGCGCGAACGGAACCGGAAAATCCTTGATGAGGGAACCAAAAATGGCTTGAAACGCGTCGAACAGATTGCCTTCCCAAACCAGACGCTGCGTCCACTCCGCCTCGTCGTCGCTCCCGTCGTACCAACGCACATCGATCAGATGCCGACCTCGCCAGGAGCGGATCGACTCCTCGATACCAAACATGAGCAAGCCGGCGACGGTGATTCCCTCCCGACCGGCCTCGCGATCGCGACCGTATCCACCAATGACTGTGAGGAAGCGCCGATCATCCAGCGAGGTGTGGGGGGAAGCGGGCTGTGCCGTCTGGAAACGCCGTCGGTACCGGGCAAGCGACTCGACATCGAGGTCAGACATTGAGTAGGTATCCAGAATGACCTGATCGCTCCCGATATCGGACGACTCTCGCATCATCCGATCGACTTCGAGGCGGGTCGCAGGATAGTCGCCCTCATTCCTCCGAACGTAGGTGCCGCGGTACGGATTGTCTCGTGTATAGACCGGGCGCAGCCTGCGTGAGACAGGTGGCACTCGTACGGCAATGACACGCTTCCCATCCACGTCAAGACTGGTGATGTCCGAAGCACCGCACACCGGTGTGCTGATCCTCGCCGAATCCCGCATCTGATCATGCAATTGCCGGATCATCGTCTCGGGGTCAGCGATTCCCTGCACGACCCGTTGTCCCGTTGCCCGGTCCTCGGCGACTCCCAGAATGAGCCACCCGCCCTGCGTGTTGGCAAACGCACTGATGGTTTCCCAGATCGCATTCGGCAAGCCACCTCTTGCAGCCTTTACCTCCCAGTCAAGCGCTTCCTCCCCTTGAAGGCGCTCAACGATTTCAGCCAGGTCATTCGCAATAGGCGAGGGAGTCATCAGACTGCTCCTGTCCTGAACCGCATTGTGCCGATTTGTCCATCATCTAGCGACGTTGATGCTGGATTATCGATTGATCCCTACTGCACAGACAGTCTGCCGTTGCATGTGGGCTCGGTCAACGACACCTGTAGTCACTCCGCAGGAGATAATCGTGCAGCCTTCACGCACGCTCCGGCGCGGTCGCATTACAGGAATGCTCACTTTGGTGATGATTCAGTAGGGTCAGCTCTTCTCACCGTTGGGAGCACGCCACAGCTCGCCAATCCGTCCTCGCGCCTGGTGCTCCCCGTTCTCCCAGACCTCATCGAAGCGGTCCGTGAGCGTGACCAGGTCGTCCATCGCCCGGCTCATCCAGCCGATCGCCGCCACGGTGTCCGCGTGGTCCTGGGCCAGGTGCTCCTGATTGAACACCGGCCGGTAGTGCGCCACCCGGTTGCGCAGCAGCCGCGCCCGGTTGCAGATATCCCACAGCGACTCGCGCGAGGGCGGGCCACCGGCCGCGTACGGGAACACCGCCTTGAGCATCGCGCCGCCGTCCGGGTTCCAGAATCGGTCCTCGTAGGACTCCTGCAGCAGCGCCTGCCAGAAGCCCAGGTTCATCCGCGCCACGATGTGGTTGGGATCGGTCGGCGTGTCCTCGCGCTGCAGCGCCTCGCGCGCCTGCTCGATCTCGTGGCGCTCTCGCTCCAGCAGCACGCCCTTCCTGTCGAACCACGTCTCGGTGCCATACCGCTGCGAGAGCGCGTTGTGCAGGGCGTTGCGAAGCGTGACCTCGAAGATCGCGAGGATTGGGTAGAGCGCTTCCGAGAGCCGCACGTTCCAGAGGTACGCCACCACCGTCTCGACGTCGTCGCGGTCGCTGCCGCGGTACGACTGCAGGCGAACGTCGGACGCCACCTCGCGCATATCGTGCAGCCGCTCCTCGAGCGTCTCCGCCCCTTGCCCGTCCTGTCGCTCTGCCATCGCACCTTCTCCTTCCACAAGCCACAAGACCCCGGCGCCAGCACCGTCGCGAACGACCGGGAGAGGTCCACCGGGCACGAGGCTCCCACTATACCAGCGGCCGAAGCGCGCTCCGCGAGGCTCACGCAAGATCGGAGAAGCGGCTCCCGAGCTCCATCGCCTACCATGAGCCGACGTACGCGACACGATGATGCGAGACGAAAGGACTCCTGCCACCCGATGTCCACACCAGAAACCGGATACGCCGCCGTCAATGGGCTGCGGATGTACTACGAGATCCACGGTGGCGGCGGCACCCCGCTGGTGCTGCTGCACGGATCGTTCATGACGATCGACCTGAACTGGGGGGAGATACTGCCGCTACTGGCGGCGGACCGTCAGGTGATCGCTGTCGAGATGCAGGCGCACGGCCGCACGGCTGACACCAACCGGCCACTGACGTTCGAGCATCTCGCTGACGATGTCGCCGCGCTCCTCCAACACCTCGGCATCGAGCGGGCAGACATTCTGGGGTACAGCCTCGGTGGCGGCGTCGCGCTACAGACCGTGATCCGGCACCCCGAGCGCGTGCGGAAGGTCGTCATCATCTCGTCGCCGTTCACAAAAGACGGCTGGCTGCCCGAAGTCACTGGCGGCATCGCCACCATCACCGCCGAGATGCTGGACAGCACGCCGCTCGGCGACGCCTACCGCCGGCTGGCGCCCGATCCGGAGACGTTCCCCGTCCTGGTCGAGAAGGTCAAGGCGCTGGAGGCATCGTCGTGGGGAGCGGCACCTGCCCAGGTTGAGGCGATTGCCGCACCGGTGCTGCTCGTGATCGGGGACGCCGACGGCACGCGCCTGGAGCACATCGTCGAGATGTTCCGCCTGCTCGGGGGCGGCGTGTTTGGGGACTACGCCGGCGTGCCGCCGTCGCGGCTCGCGGTCGTCCCCGGCGCCACACATGTTGGGCTGATGATGCAGACCGAGATGCTTGCTCGTCTGATCGTGCCATTCCTCGACGAGCGGTAGCCGGAAGCGCCGGCAATCGCGTAATGCGATGCGTTCCATGCAGTGTTCGTTTGCCCAGAACTGCCGCTGTTGCGTATTCGGATCACATGGCCAGTGACAGGAAAGACCATATATGAAGCTGACTTTGACGGAATTCATGACGCTTGACGGTGTGACACAAGGACCCGGCTCCCCGGATGAGGACACCAGCGACGGCTTCACTCAAGGCGGGTGGTTTGTGCCGCACATGGATGAGCGTTTCGTACAGCTCGCCGCAACCTGGCTCGGCGAAGCAGACGCACTCATGTTTGGTCGCCGCACCTACGACAATTTTGCGAGGGACTGGCCAAACATCACCGATCCTGACGATCCATTCACAGACAGGATGAATGGCCTCCCGAAGTACGTCGCCTCCCACAGCCTGAAGACTGCCTCGTGGAACCCGACCACGATCCTTTCCGGAGACGTGCCTGCACAGGTCGCCGAGGTGAAGCGGCAGCCCGGGGGAGAGATACAGATTCACGGGAGTGCCGAACTGGCTCAATCCCTGCTGTCTGCCGGGCTGATCGACACCCTGCGACTGGTGATCGCCCCGGTGGTCCTCGGGCATGGGCGGCGACTGTTCCCGGAGGGAGGCGCTCCAGCGGGCCTGCGGCTCCTGAGCACCGAGATGACGCCGGGCGGGCTCGCCGTTCACATCCTGGAATCGACGGGCGCACCCGAATTCGCGACATACGAGCCGGGCAGATGAGTCGTTCGATTGTTGAGAGGAAGACACCGCCTCATGGCTAAACACCCCGTAGCGGAAACTGACATCGCGCTGCGCGACGGCCGCACGCTCCATGTCTACGACACGCATCCCGACGACATCGACGGACGCCTCGTCGTGTTCTGGCACCACGGCACGCCCAACATCGGCATCGCCGCCGGCCCCCCTCTTCGCCGCGTCGGATCGGCTCGGCATCCGTTGGGTGTCGTACGACCGGCCGGGGTACGGCGGCTCGGCGCCCATGCCGGGACGGGATATCGCCTCGGCGGCGACCTTCGCCAAAGGTGTTGCTGACGCGCTCGATATCGAGCGGTTCGCGACGATGGGCCACTCTGGCGGCGGTCCGCATGCGCTGGCCTGCGCCGCGCTGCTGCCCGAGCGCGTGGTGGCCTCGGTCAGCGGCGCCGGCATGGCTCCGTTCGATGCCGAGGGGACTCGACTGGTTCGACGGCATGTACCCCGGTGGCGTCGCCACGCTCCAGGCCGCCCGGGCCGGCCGCGAGGCAAAGGCACGTCACGAGGAGACCGCCGAGTTCGACCCGGAGATGTTCACCCCGGCCGATCACGCGGCGCTGGAGGGGCCGTGGTCCTGGCTCGGCAGCGTGGTCGGGCCGGCGATGGCGCACGGACCGGGCGGGCTGATCGACGACGACCTCGCCTACGTCGCGCCGTGGGGGTTCGACCCCGCAGGGATCACCGCGCCGGTGCTGCTCCTGCACGGCGGGCAGGACCGCATCGTGCCCAGCTCGCATGGCGAGTGGCTCGCGGCCGCATGTCCCTCGTCGGAGCTGTGGCTGTCCCCGGACGACGGGCCACATCTCGATCCTCAACAGTGCGGAGGCGGCCCTGGAATGGCTCCGGAAACATGCCAACCATGACCCAGAAGGGAACAGAACCTGCTCATGACGAACACCAACCAGAACCACACCAGGCCTTCCAATGAGAGGATGGTCCAGGCCAACGGGGTCGGCCTCTGCATCGAGACCTTCGGCGACGCAAACGACCCGGCACTCCTGCTCATCGGTGGTGCGGCCGCATCGATGGACTGGTGGGAGGACGACTTCTGCGAGCGGCTTGCGGCCGGAAACCGTTTCGTCATCCGCTACGACGCCCGCGATACCGGGCGCTCGGTCAACTACCCACCGGGCGAGCCAGGCTACACGTTCCGGGACCTCGCAGCAGATGCGCTCGGAATACTGGACGCCCTCGATATCGAGAAGGCGCATATCGCGGGTATCTCTATGGGTGGCGGCATCGCCCAGCTCCTCGCGCTCGAATATCCCGATCGGGTCGCCACGCTCACGCTGTTCTCGACAAGTCCGGTGAATCTCGAAAACGCCGACCTGCCGCCGATGTCGAGCGACCTCGAAGCGATGTTCAGCGAGCCGTCACCGCAGCCGGACTGGTCGGACCGTGCGGCGGTGATCGACTACATGACCGAGGGTGAGCGTGCCTTCGGGGGGTCAATACCGTTCGACGAAGCCCACGTGCGTGACATCGCCGGTCACATCTTCGATCGCACGAACACCATCGCCTCCACCATGACGAACCACTGGATCATCGACGGCGGCGACCCGGTGAAAGGTCGGCTCGGGCAGGTGGCCGCACTGACACTGGTGATGCATGGGACCGAGGACCCGCTGTTTCCATACGAGCACGCCGAAGCGCTCGCCAGGGAGGTTCCCGGTGCTCGACTGGTCCCGCTGGAAGGGGCAGGACATCAGTATCCGCCCATGGCGGCCTGGGACGTCGTCATTCCGGCGTTGTTGCAGCACACCGCGAAGGGAAGCGTGACATGATCACCGGAACGACCCGGGTCGATGAGCTGCCGGTGAAGCTCTCAGCGCCGGCACGGCGGGCGCTCGCGGGAGCGGGCATCGTCACCCTCGACGACCTGGCGGGGTGGAGTGAGAAGGATGTCCTCGGGCTCCACGGCATGGGGGCGGCGTCCATGCCGACCCTCCGCTCAGCACTCGCCGAAGCGGGACGCTCGTTCGCCAGGAGCACCTGAGTGAGGGCGAGCATGTCGATTTCTGCCATCGCCAATCGACAACCTGGTGTCGCCCGCAGGCGAGGTGACATCGCCATCAGGGAGCGTCCCGGATCGCTCCGGACGCTCGAAACATGCAAGGAGCAATCTCGTGGGCAAGATCGTGGTGACCGAGTTCGTCTCGCTGGATGGCGTGTTCGAGAACCCGCACGAGTGGCACTTCCCGTTCTTCAACGAACAGGCGCAGGACTACAAGATGAACGAGCTGCGCGCCACGGACGCGCTCCTGCTCGGCCGCGAGACCTATGAGGGCTTCGCGGAAGCGTGGCCGCAGATGTCGGGCGACGAATTCTCGGACCGGTTCAACAGCATGCCGAAGCATGTCATCTCCACCACGCTGGAGAACCCGACGTGGACCAACTCGCACGTCGTCACGGGTGACCTCGCCACCGAGCTGGGCAAGCTGAAGCAGCAATACGAGAAGGACATCTTCATCCACGGCAGCGGCAACCTCGCGAACTCCCTGCTGCAGCAGGGGCTCATCGACGAGATCCGGCTGATGGTGCATCCGATCGTGGTCGGCTCGGGTCGGCACTTCTTCAATGAAGGCACCGCCATCCCGGCGTTGACGCTGGCTGACGTGGCGACCTACGACAGCGGCGTCGCCCTGATGACGTACCGACCGCCTGCTGGGAGCGAGGCATGACCCTGGAGCAAACCATGACGGTGAGCCAGATCTTCGCCGGCACCGCGGTGGCGGACTTCCAGGCGTCGCTCGACTGGTACGAGCGCCTGATGGGCCGGCCGCCGGACTTCTTCCCGCACGAGCGAGAGGCCGTCTGGCAAGCAACGGACACCGGCTGGGTCTACATCGTCGAGGATGCCAATCGTGCAGGCGGCGGGCTGCTGACCTTCATGGTCGATGACCTGGAGGGGCATGTCGCTGAGCTCGCCCAGCGGGGCATCGAGAGCGAGGGGATCGCGTGGGTCGATCCCGGGTCCACGCGTTCGGCATGGATCACCGATCCCGAAGGCAACCGCATCCAGCTCGCCGAGGTGCTCGACACCAATGTCTGATGCGAGATTTGCCGCTCTGCGCGAGGAGAGTCCGCAATGGCCCCAGCGTCTCCGCGCTGAAGCTTGTCGATACCACGACCTGCAGCTCCGGCGTGGTGCTGTTCACCTACCAGCCGACCGACCCAGGCGAAACAGCGTCGGACTGAGCCGGCACCGAAACCGCCCGAAGAACGGTGAGGGCGACGAGATCGTGCACCGGGAACGCTTCCTCGCCGTCAAGCCAATCGGATGCGCACCATCGCATCGAGCGGGCATCCGATCGTCAACCTCTGATCCGACCCGAAAGGCATTCACGAAGCATGAGGGAATTTTCCAAGGTGCGGCTGAGCCGCATGCATGACGTCATGGGCGACCGCGTCGAGCGTGGCACGGCTCCCGGCATCGTCACCCTGGTCAGCCGGCGAGGTGAAACGCATGTCGACGCGATCGGTGTGAAGGCAACCGGCGCGAACGACCCGATGCAACGCGACACCATCTTCCGCATTACCTCGATGACCAAGCCGATCGTGTCAGTCGCTACGATGATTTTGGTCGAAGAATGCGTGCTGCGGCTGGATGATCCAGTTGACCGGTGGTTGCCGGAGCTGGCGGATCGCCGGGTCCTGAAGCAGCTCGACGGGCCGGTTGACGACACCGTTCCCGCGAACCGGCCCGTCACCGTCCGCGATCTGCTCACCATGCGCATGGGATTCGGCTTCATCCTGGCGCCGGGAGAATTTCCGATCCAGGACGCTGCGAGCGCGCAAGCGGTCATGCCTGGCCCTCCGACACCACAGGCACCACCTGCGCCGGATGAGTGGATCCGCCGGTTCGGGACACTGCCGCTGATGCACCAGCCGGGCGAGCGGTGGATGTATGACACAGCGTTCCACGTCCTGGGCGTATTGCTCGCGCGGGCGTCGGGCCAATCTCTTGAGACGTTCCTGTACGACCGGATCTTCGAACCGCTTGGCATGAAGGACACCGGATTCAGCGTTCCGAGTGAAAAGCTCGACCGGCTGGCAGCGTGTTATGCCATCGATGCCGATACCGGCGAGTTCGAGCTCTACGATGGTGCCGACGACAGCCAGTGGAGTCGCCCACCCGCATTTCCGGACGCCGCCGGTGGGCTGGTCTCAACGGTCGATGATTACCTGTCATTTGGCCAGATGCTGCTGTACAAGGGCGTACGTGGCAGCACGCGCATCCTGTCGCGGCCGTCGGTCGAAACGATGACGACCAATCAGATCAGCCCCGCGCAGAGGGCGTCGGCCGGTATATTTCTCGGCGAGGATCGCAGTTGGGGGCTTGGTGTCTCCATGATCACCAGGCGAGACAACGTGGCGTCGGTGCCCGGCCGGTTTGGCTGGGACGGTGGCTTCAGCACGTCCTGGTATTCGGACCCAACTGAAGATCTGGTGGGGATTCTGATGAGCCAGCGCCTGCCGCCGTCTGCAGACATCTCTCTTGATTTCTGGACCCTGGTCTACCAGGCAATCGACGGCTGAGGCATGCACGGCCCCGTAGGCACATTGGCCCATACGCGGCGAGTTCACGACCGGTATCAGCATTTCCGGATCGTCGCTTTCGTGGTCGTTGGCGTGGTTCGCACAGAAGAAGGGGTAGTCGATATCCCACATGCACGTGGTGTAAATACACGCTGCAGTTGCCCAGCAGATTTCGCATTCCCACTCCGGGGCGTCGTTCGAGCTCACCATGTGCAACGGCTCAACGCCAATGTCGCCCTGGCGCTGGTCTATGACGCGCAGCTTCAGCTCGGTGGAGGTGCCGAAGTCGTAGAGATGCGTTGAATGTATCTACCTTGCTCAGCAGACGGCCGACCTGGACGCTCATGTCGCGAGCGTTGGCGGGTGCCGACATCGGGACGCTCGACGATCTCAGCCGACGGACCGAGGGGGACATCGCCAGGTTGCACGGCATGGGACCGAAGGCGATGGCCACCCTGCGCGAGGCGCTGGAACGAGCGGGGCTCGCCTTCGCCCGATCGTGACCCCGCTGTTACGAAGTGTTGAGATTCATGACACGCGGTGTTGATCTGCCGCTTCCATGCTGGTGCACGTGACGGGTCGCGATGTGGCACGCCCGTCGGGTCCCTGACGACAACTCGCATCATGGAAAGGACGTTGCCAGATGGAGGAACAGACACCACGTCGTACGCTGGTCCCGGCTCGGGGCGATGGCGCTGGCCTGGCTCTTCACTGCCGGCGTGGCGATCCAGATCTTCCTGGCGGGGCTCGCGCTCTTCGACACCGCCGCGCGCTGGGATGACCACAGCAGCTTCGGCATGATGATCGGTATCCTGGTGCTGCCCCTCCTCGTGCTGGTCCCGCTCGGCCGGGCGGGCCGCAGCCTCATCGGCATGACCGTGGTTCTGGTGGTCCTGTACATCGTGCAGGTCAACCTGCCCAACATCGACGCGAGCTACGTCGCCGCGCTGCATCCGCTGGTCGCGTTCGCGCTGCTCGGCATGTCGGGCCAGCTCGGCGCCCGCCTTCGCGACCTCGCGATGTCGGACAGGCACGCGGGGTCGACCCATACGGAGACGTCCTTCCATCACGGATGAGCGATGCTCCATCCGTAACCGCACCGCCGAAAGGGGGCCCACCATGCACACTGTTGTCCACGAGCGCGACCTGACCACCGCGAGGGCAGCCGCACCGCGACGTTCGAGGGTGATCGCCACGGATCCGGCACTTCCTGGTTCCACGTGCGCAACGATCCGGGACAGGGTCCGGCGATGCACACGCATCCATATACCGAGACATGGGTCGTGCTCGCCGGCGAGGCGGATATCCGGATCGGGGACGAGCGCGTCCCCGCGGTCGAGGGCGACGTCGTCACGGTCGGTGCCGGTACGCCTCACGCATTCACGAACACCGGCACCGGCGAGCTCGAGCTCATGTGCATCCACGCCTCGGCACAGTTCGAGACGGAGTGGCTGAAAGACGAGCCTGCCTGACCCGTCACGGAGGTGGAACTCATGGTTCATCACCATCCTGTCACCGACTATCGATTTCGGCCGATCGGCGTCGTGCGGTCCAGCCTGACGCGCCGGGAGGACGCGCCACGGCAGGGCGATGAGGGCGCGCCGGATGCGTGGCTGGAGATCGACCCTTCGTTCGAGTCGGCGCTGGCAGGGATCGCCCCCGGCGATGCGTTGCTGGTGCTGACCTGGTTCCACCTCGCCGATCGGGATGTGCTGACGGTGCACCCTCGAAACGACCCCGACCGACCGCTGGCGGGCGTGTTCGCGACGCGCTCGCCCGACCGCCCCAACCCGATCGGGCTCCACCGCGTGACCGTGCTGGAGATCGACGGAGTCCGATTGCACGTCGAACCCCTGGAAGCCATCGACGGAACCCCGATTGTCGATCTCAAGGCCGTCCTCAACCGCTCCGATGATCGCTGATCGGGATCTCGTCTCAGCAAGATCGGACAAGCCGGCTCAACGGCAATGTACGTACAATTGGTGACGTTGACCGGACGCCAGCCGACACCGGAGATGCCTGCATGACCGACAGCGCACCGCAGAAGATCACGACGTTCCTGATGTTCGAGGGACGCGCCGAGGAGGCGATCACCTTCTACACCTCGCTCTTCGACGACGCGGCGATCGTCAGTATGGTGAAATACGGTCCGGAGGGCCCCGGCCCCGAGGGATCGGTGCTCCATGCCGTGTTCACCCTCGCCGGACAGCAGTACATGGCGATCGACAGCCATGTGCAGCACGAGTTCGGCTTCACGCCGGCGATCTCGATGTGGGTGGAGTGCGGCTCCGAGGAAGAGCTCCAGCGCCTCTACGACGCACTGTCGGACGGCGGCGGAGCGCTGATGCCACTCGGCTCCTACGGATTCAGCAAGAAATTCGGCTGGGTGGCCGATCGGTTCGGCGTCACCTGGCAGTTGAACCTGGCGTAGGTGTTGGCGGTTGCTGCCGTCGTAGGGGCGAGGCTCCGTCCTCGCCCGGTGGTCGCGAAGCGGCCACATCCATACGCACCCCTGCCTGAGCTGACATGCCGCCTGACGGCGGCCGGGCGACCACAGAGGGTCGCCCCTACGAGTCCCTCGTGAGGAGGCAAGAGCGCCATGTGCCGAAACATCCGCACGCTGTTCAACTTCGATCCACCCGCGACTGACGACGAGGTCAACGCCGCCGCGCTGCAGTACGTCCGCAAGATCAGCGGCTACACGAAGCCCTCTCAGGCGAACGAGGCGGCATTCAACGCCGCCGTCGAGCAGGTTGCGGCCGTCTCCCGCGAGCTGCTCGCATCCCTCGAAACCAGCGCCGCACCGAAGGACCGCGTCGTCGAAGCCGAGAAGGCCCGCGCCCGCGCCCAGGAGCGCTACGCCTCGTGACCCCGGATCCATGACAAAACAGCATGCTGCGGACGACATCCAGCGCGCGGTCGACGATGCCTATCGGTCGGACTCCCGACGGGTCTACGCGACCCTCGTGCGGCTGCTCGGCGGCAACTTCGAGCTCGCCGAGGACGCCATGCACGACGCCTTCGCCGTCGCGGTCGAGCGCTGGGCCCGCGAGGGCATCCCCGCGAACCCGTACGCATGGCTCGTCTCCACCGGGCGGTTCAAGGCGATCGACACCATCCGGCGTACCAACCGCTTCACGTCGATGATGCCCGACATCGCCCGCGAGCAGCCCGCCACCGAGGAGATGGTCGTCGACGGCGAGGCGATCGAGGATGACCGGCTGCGGATGATCTTCACCTGCTGCCACCCCGCCCTGCCCGAGGACGCCCGCGTGGCGCTCACCCTGCGCGAGGTGTGTGGCCTGACGACGGAGGAGATCGCCCGCGCCTACCTCACGGCGCCGTCGACGCTGGCGCAGCGGATCGTGCGCGCCAAGGCGAGGATCAAAAAGGACCGCATCCCCTACCAGGTGCCTGAGCCGGAGGAGCTGCCGGATCGCCTCGACACCGTGCTGCAGGTGATTTACCTCGTGTTCAACGAGGGATACGCGGCCGCGTTCGGCCCTTCGCTGACCCGACCGGACATCTCGGGCGAGGCGATCCGGCTCGGTCGCCTGCTCCACAGGCTGCTGGATGATTCCGAGGTGGCAGGACTCCTGGCGCTGATGCTCCTGACCGAGGCGCGCCGGCCCGCTCGCACCTCGCCGCAGGGCGATCTCGTGCCGCTGGAGGAGCAGGACCGCTCGCGCTGGAATCGAGAGATGATCGCCGAGGGAATGGCCCTCGTGCGGGAAGTGCTGGCATCGGGCCGGATCGGCGCGTACACGCTCCAGGCGGCGATCGCGGCCGAGCACGCGAAGGCGCCGGACACCGCCGCGACGGACTGGGGAAAGGTGGTCGCGCTCTACAACCTGCTGGTGATGCTGACACCCTCCCCGGTGGTCGAGCTGAATCGAGCGGCGGCAATCGCGATGCGGGACGGTCCCGAAGCGGGACTCGAGCTCATCGACGTCCTCCTTGCAGGCGGCGAGCTGATTGATTACCATCCTGCCCACGCCGCCCGGGCCGACCTCCTGCGGCGGCTCGGCAGGGTGCCGGAGGCACGCGCCGCGTACGAGCGAGCGCTGGAGCTGGTGCCGCAGGAGCGCGAGCGCCGCTTCCTCGTCCGCCGCCTCCGCGAAATCGATGGGTGAACCTGCGCCCATTCGGACGTGTAGGGGCGAGGCTCCGTCCTCGCCCGGTGGTCGCGCAGCGGCCACATCTGTTCGTGCCGACCCCCACCGCGCATTGCAGCCCTTCGGGCTGCCGGGCGACCACAGAGGGTCGCCCCTACGCGGGAAATCGAATCAAGAACCAATCAATTCGCGAAATCCATCCGGGACCCTGTCGATTTCCGGTCGACCCGTTCGACTATCAGGTACCACGGGGTGAACCCGTGGGTTCGAACACATCACGCGGGCGCCGGACGGAACGAATCCTCAGCCGGCCCGCGCACGAAAGGACATCACACCGATGCGAGTCATGGTTCTGCTGAAGGCAACACCGGATACCGAGTCCTCACGCATGCCGACCGAGGAGGAGCTTGCCGAGATGGGCAAGTTCAACGAGGCATTGGTCAACGCCGGCATCATGCTCGACGGCGAGGGGCTCCACCCGAGCTCGACCGGGGTGCGCGTCGACTTCACCGGCGAGGGCAAGGCGTCGGTGACCGACGGCCCGTTCGCCGAGACGCGCGAGCTGCTCGCCGGCTACTGGCTCTGGAAGGTCGACTCGATGGACGAGGCCGTCGAATGGGCGAAGAAGGCGCCGTTCAGTGCCGGCGACCGGGTGGAGATCCGCCGGGTGTTCGACGCCGAAGACTTCGGTGACTCGTTCACTCCCGAGCTGCGGGAGCAGGAGGATCGCCTCCGCGAGCGGATCAAGGGCGGACAGTAGCCGGGCATCGACCCACACGCCACGGCTATCGCCTGTCATCTCGACCAACGCACCCAAAGGGAGCGAAGTGGAAAAATCGCGTCGACAGCCCTATCCGGAGTTGCCGCGGACGACGCGATCTCTCCACGCGCGCCTGCGGCGCTTGGTCGAGATGACCATTCCTGCTGGAAGCCAACCTCACCCGTTGCCTGTCGAGACACCGGGATCGCAAGATCGGATAACGCTTCCCCTGCCCCGAGATGTACCATGCGTACGTACATTCGAAATGACGTGCAGCACGGCAATCGAGCAAGGAGTGACACATGGCAGGTGTGCGGGTACTCGTCGGGACGCGCAAGGGCGCGTTCATCCTGACGTCGGACGAGAAGCGCGAGGACTGGCAGGTCGAAGGCCCCCTCTTCGCGGGTCTCGAGATGTACCACATCAAGGGTTCCCCGATCGATCCCAACCGGCTCTATGCCTCCCAGACCAGCGACTGGTTCGGTCAGGTCATGCAGCGCTCCGATGACGGCGGCACGACCTGGGAGACCGTCGGCAACGAGTTCGCCTACGACGGCGTGCCGGGCACCCACCAGTGGTACGACGGCACCCAGCACCCGTGGGAGTTCAAGCGCGTCTGGCACCTTGAGCCGTCGCTGCACGACCCGGACACCGTCTACGCCGGTGTCGAGGACGCCGCGCTGTTCAAGTCCACCGACGGCGGTCAGACGTGGGCGGAGCTCTCCGGCCTGCGCGAGCATCCGTCTGGCCACCTCTGGGCGCCGGGCGCTGGCGGCATGTGCCTTCACACCATCATCCAGGATCCGAGCAATGCCGACCGCCTCTACATCGCCATCTCGGCGGCCGGCGCGTTCCGCACCGACGATGGCGGCACGAGCTGGACGCCGATCAACCACGGCCTCGTCTCCCCGTGGGAGCTGCCGGACTCCGACGCCGAGGTCGGCCACTGCGTCCACAAGCTCGCCATGCACCCGTCGAAGCCGAACACCGTCTTCATGCAGAAGCACTGGGACGTGATGCGCACCGACGACGCCGGCGCCAACTGGCACGAGATCAGCGGCAACCTGCCAAGTGACTTCGGCTTCCCGATCGCCGTGCACGCGCACGAGCCGGAGACCGTCTACGTCGTACCGATCAAGAGCGACTCCGAGCACTTCCCGCCAGAGGGCAAGCTGCGTGTCTACCGCAGCCGCACCGGGGGCAACGAGTGGGAGGCACTCACCAACGGACTGCCGCAGGAGAACTGCTACCACAACGTGCTGCGCGACGCGATGGCGATCGATACGCTCGAATCGGGCGGCGTCTACTTCGGCACCACCGGCGGGCAGGTGTACGCCTCCGCGAACGGCGGCGACACCTGGACGGCGATCGTCTCCGACCTGCCCAAGGTGATGTCGGTGGAGGTGCAGACGCTGCCATGATCCGGGTCATTCTTCCCGCCCACCTGCGCACGCTGGCGCGCGTCAACGACCGCGAGGTCGCCATCGATGGCGTCGCGGAGCCGGCGACCGCGCGAGGCATCGTGGACGCTCTCGAAGCGGCGTACCCGATGCTGAAGGGCACCATCCGCGACCACCAGACGAAGGAGCGTCGGCCGATGGTCCGCTACTTCGCCTGCGAGCAGGACATCTCGCACGACTCGCCAGACACGCCGCTGCCGGACGAGATCGCCAGCGGCAAGGAGCCGTTCTGGATCGTCGGCGCAATGTCCGGCGGGTAGCGGTCCGCGTCGCTCACGGCACGGGGAATCCATTCGGCTTCGTTCAAGGCAGGCGTTGACCATGCGGGCCGCGTGGTCAACGCCTGTTCGGTGCCACCGGGACCCTGTCGAATTTCGACCGTCCCGTTCGACTACCAGGTACCACGCGATCAACGCCGTGGTGCCTGTTCAACAGACGCATCGGATTGGAGCATTCCATGAGCAAGGTAATCGCAGACATGTCGGTGTCGCTGGATGGCTACATCGCCGGACCGAACGACAGCGTCGACAACCCGCTGGGAGACAACGGTGAGCTCCTACACGGATGGATGACCCGACTCGAGAGCTGGCGGGCGACGCACGGACTCGAGGGCGGCGAACGCAACCAGGACAGCGCGGTGGCGGACGAGTTCAGCGACAACGTCGGCGCCCACATCATGGGTCGCGGGATGTTCAGCAACGGCGAGGGGCCGTGGGGCGACGATCCATTCCGGGGATACTGGGGCGACAACCCGCCGTACCACACGCCGGTATACGTGCTCACCCACCACCCCCGCGATCCGCTGCCCATGGAGGGCGGCACGACCTTCCACTTCGTCACGGACGGCATCGAGACTGCCCTCGCGGAAGCGCGAAAAGCGGCGGCGGACCGGGACGTGCGGATCGCCGGCGGTGCGAACGTCGTCCGGCAGTACCTTGCCGCGGGGCTGATCTGATCAGCTTCAGCTCCACATCGCGCCGGTGATGCTGGGTGGTGGCGTTCGACTGCTCGACGGGCTCGACGCCAGCACCATCACCTTCGAGCCGGACCGGGTGATCGGCTCGCCGGGCGTCACCCATGTCCGCTACCGGGTACGGACGAGCGACGCCGTCCGACGCATGAGCGAAGGCGAGAGCGATGAGCGATGAGCACCTATGTCCTGATCCACGGCGCGGGCGACGTCGGCTGGTACTGGCACCTGGTGCAGGCCGACCTCCAGGGCAGGGGGCACGATAGTCGTCGCGGTCGACCTGCCGATCGAAGACGATACCGCCTCCCTCTCCGACTATGCTGAAACGGTTGTTGACGCCATCGGTGATCGGGCCGACCTCATCGTGGTCGCCCAGTCGGCCGGCGGGTACACCGCGCCGATCGTCTGCGATCGCGTGCCGGTCAACCTGCTGGTGCTGGTGGCGCCGATGATCCCGGCGCCTGGAGAGACGCCGGCCGAGATGTTCGCCAACACCGGCTACGACCCGCCGAAACGAGGTGACTGGAGCGACCTCGCCGTCTTCTACCACGATGTCGAGCCGGAGCTGGCGAGGGAGGCACGCTCGAAGGGTCGTCGGCAGTCCGACACGCCGGGACGCGAACCGTGGCCGCTCGCCGCGTGGCCGGATGTGCCGGTACGGGTCGTACTCGGGCGCAACGATCGGCTCTTTCCAGCCCACTGGCTGCGCCGCGTGGCAATAGATCGGCTGGGCGTCGTGCCAGAGGAGATCGACTGCGGCCATTGCGTGGCGCTGGCTCGCCCCAAGGAGCTGGTGGCGTTGCTGGAATGCTACCGGCTGGAAGTCGCATCACCAGGGACCGCGGGGAGGCCGGTCGACCCGGCCACATGACCGGGATTCGCAGGCGATCCTGAGAGCAGCATTTCCGCGACCGAGACTACCGATCTCCATCCGGCCGGATGGTTCGGTATTCCGGAAGTCGCTATGGTTGCGTCGGGAATGTTCGATTTTCCTCAGGACGCCGCACCACCATGGCCCGCACCCGCACGCATCAACTCATCGCCCTCTCCCGAGACGTCCGCGCCTGCGACCGCTGCGTCGCCGCCGGGCATCTGCCCGAGGCACACCCGGTCATATGGGGGCCGGTCCGTCGGGCGAAACATGGTCATCGGGCAGGCGCCGGCGCAGGGCGCGCACCTGAAGGACCGACCGTGGTCCGGCACCTCCGGCACGCTGATGCGGTCATGGTTCGCGAGGGCCGGGTTCGACCCGGATCGCTTCTATCAGGACTGGTACTTCACCAGCCTCACCAAGTGCTTTCCCGGCAAGGCCGCGTCCGGCAACGGAGACCGCGCTCCTTCTGCACGCGAGCGGGCGCTCTGCCGCTCGCACCTCGATGCCGAGATCGGGCTGGTTCGGCCTCCGCTGATCATCACCCTTGGGCGCATGGCAGCCGAAGTGGTGATCCCCGGCGCGCGACCCCTCACCCTGCGCGCGCTCGTCGGAACCATCTGGACGGTCGATCTCGTCTATGGCACGGTGCCCGTGGTGCCGCTGCCGCACCCGTCAGGCGTCGGCCGGTGGCTCAACGATCCCGCCAACCGGGCGCTCGTCGATCAGGCGATGACCGAGCTGGCTCGCCTCCGGGGCGCTGACCCGCCGAGTGACGAGGGAGCTCCCACCGATGCCCGAATCGATCCTCGACCGGCCCGCGCCGCCGGCTGACCGCCGCATCGCGTACGGCGACGACCCATTGCAGCTTGCCGATCTCCGCCTGCCGGCAGGCACACGGCCCCCACCCGGCCGTCATCGCAATCCACGGCGGCTTCTGGCGCAACCGGTATGACCTTGCCTATCTCGGGCATCTCTGCGCAGCGCTGACGAGCGCGAGGCATCGCAACATGGAACCTCGAGTACCGCCGCACCGGCGATCCGGGCGGGGGATGGCCGGGCACATTCCACGATGTCGCGACGGGCGCCCGGTATCTCTTCGACAATGCGAACGAGCTCGGCATCGACCCGGCGCGGGTGATCGCGCTGGGTCACTCCGCCGGCGGTCACCTCGCGAGCTGGCTGGCAAGCATGACGCGCGTGCCGGCGAACAGCCCGATCCACGCCGCGCCGCTGCCGTTCCGGGGCGCCGTGCCGATCGCCGGGGTCCTCGACCTCGAGCGGTGTCACGCGCTGGGACTGAGCGACGACGCGGCCGGGAACTTCCTCGGCGGCTCGCCGGAGACCGTGCCGGACCGCTACGCCGCCTCGTCGCCGATCCGGCTGTTACCCTCGCCGGTGACGCACCTGCTGATCCACGGCACCTGGGACGAGAACGTGCCAATCGAGCTGAGCGAGGGGTACCAGGCGGCCGCGACCCGCGCTGGCGGGACCTCGGCACTGATGGCTCTGCCACGCGCGGACCACTTCGACGTCGTCGATCCGGAATCGGCGGCGTGGGCACCAATCGAACAGGCGATCGTGCGCCTCGCAACAGGAACGATGGACATCGACGGCACGTAGGACGGACGACTCCCTGGAGTCAGCTTGTACCGGAGCCGATGCCCGGGTACGACTCCTCGGCCCGGTAGTCCCACCCTCCGTGGGTGGGCGCGACATCCCTGTCCAGACTCCCTGTCATCACGAGCGCCGCGACACCACTGTCGGCTCAAAGGATCCCTCAAACCGGCCTGCTGTTGGTGGCGATCAGGACGCACGACGCGGTCGTTGGCGTGGATGGCGCGCCCGGGCACGGAGGCCCGGGCCTACAGCAAAACGGGACGTCGCGGTTGGCATCGACGGCACGGAGTCGCTGGGTGCTCCTGGATGAACCAACAATAGCCCTGGCTACCTCACTGGCCGAGGAGCAGCACCGCGTAGGCGGCGAGCCAGTGCTCGACCATGTAGTTGCTCCCGGCGGCTTCGCCAAGCGATGCGTCCGTGTGGCGCGCAGCGACCTCCAGCATCGGCGCGATGCGCGGGTCGCCCACCGGCAACACGTCCGCGATCGCCACGAACGCCGCCGCGCGACTCAGGTTCAGCCCTTCCAGATGCGCCAGCTGCCCGTCGGACGTGTCCGAGACCACCACCGGGTGGAAGAGGATCGCTGGCGTCCCGTCCACGATTCCCGGCAGGAACCGCTCCAGCCACACGGCAAACTCGCCTTGTGGCAGCACCATCGACATCAGCTCCGCCTCGCTCAGCGCGCCGGAGAGGAAATCCGCGCCGGAGGGCTCGTAGTGCGCCGGGTAGTCGGTGTCCTCCGCAAACATCCGGACCGCCTGCTCGCGGATCGTGTCCCGCAGCGCGGTATCTCCCGCCTCGGCACGCAGCTGCGCCCAGCCCCACGACCGCGCCAGCCCGAACGCGGTGTTGGGGTGCATGCCGAACCGCTGCGGATAGGTCAGCTTCGGCAGCCACTCGACGAACCGCTCAGCGAACAGGTCCGCCAGCGGCAGTGCCGGCTCGCGCCACCGGCGGGCGTCAGGGTCGTCCCACGTCGCCAGCTCCTGCGTGAGCGTCAGGTACCAACCCCATCCGTAAGGCCGCTCCATGCCGCCGGCGCCGGGATCCTGGAACGTCTCCAGCTCCTGCTCCATCCCCTCCAGGGTCAGCAGCGACCCGATCGCCTCGCGCGCCGCCAGCTCGCTGGGCAGCCCCGGCACCAGCTTCATGATCCGCACCATTGTCCAGTACATCTCGACGCAGGAGTGCCAGTCATAGGAGCCGAAGAAGACCGGATGCCGCTCGCGGTGCGTGCGGTACGGTCCCGGCTCGGAGATGAACAGGTTGGGCCGGTGCGGAAACTCGCGGTGCAGGTTGGCGATCCCCACCTTGAGCCATGCATCCGCATGCTGGGCAAGCAGCTCACGGCGACGATCGGTGTCGAAGCTCATCGACCTCTCCTTCAGCGAATGGTCCGAAAAAACGACAGACGCGCATCTTCGCACAACCGGCTCTTGAGCGTCGAATTGAATGGCCAGATCATTGACGTGTGACGAACGTTGCGGGATGATACGAGTCAGGGCAAAAGCGCAGTACCAACGACAATCTGGAGAGGCCGTGGACGATCACCTGCCATCGGGGCACCTGCACCACCTCCCGATCGCACGAACCCGCCTCGTTGGTCGCGAGCACGACATCGAGGCTGTAGTCAGGCTGCTCTCTCGCCCGGACGTGCCGCTCGTCACCATCTCGGGGCCCGGCGGCATCGGCAAGACGCGCCTTGCCATTCATGTCGCCAACATCCTGAGCGCCAGCATGGCCGACGGCGTCGTCTTCATCGACCTGTCCGTCATCGCGGATCCGGCGCTTGTGCTGCCGGTAATCGCACGGCCGTTCGGCGTGCGCGGCACGACTGGGCGCCGGCTGCTCGACCAGCTCATCGCCATGCTGGAGGGCCATGAGCTGCTGCTCGTGCTGGACAACTTCGAGCATGTCATCGACGCCGCCATCGACCTCGCCGACGTGCTCGCCTATTGTCCGCAGGTGAAGGTCCTCGCCACCAGTCGCGAGCGGCTGCACCTGCTCGCCGAGCACGAGTACCCGCTGGCGCCGCTGCCGATCCCGCAGGATGCCGCGCGGCAGTCGTTCGAGCGGCTGACCGAGTTCGGGGCCATCCAGCTCTTCAGCCAGCGGGCGCAGGCTGCCCAGCCCGCCTTCGCTCTCACCGCCGAGAATATCCAGGCGGTCGCCGATATCTGCTGCCGGCTGGATGGCCTCCCGCTGGCACTGGAGATGGCGGCGTCCCGCTCTACCGTGCTGCCGCCTGCAGCGATGCAGCGGCGCCTCGAGCACCTGCTGCCCATGCTCACCGGTGGCAGCCGCGACCTCCCGGAGCGCCAGCACACGATGTACCGCACCGTGGCCTGGAGCTACAATCTCCTGTCGCCGGAGGAGCAGCGGTTCTTCCGGATGGTCTCGGTGTTCGCCGGCGGGTTCACGCTCGAGGCGGCGGACGCGCTCAACGCCACCGTGACCGACGGCCAGCTCGACACGGTCACCGGCATCGCCGCCCTGATCGACACCAGCTTCATCAGCGCCACGACCACCGAGCGCGACGACCCGCGCTACACCATGTTCGAAACGATCCGCGAGTTCGGCCTGGAGAAGCTCCGCCACGACGGCGAGGAGAACCTGGTCCGACATCGCCATGCGGACTGGTGCATGGAGCTGGCCCACCACGCCGTGACCTCGTTCACCCCGGTGATCCCGCTGGACGTGATCGACCGGCTCGAGGAGGACCGCGCCAACTTCCGGTCCGCGCTGCGATGGCTCGAGGACACCGGCCGCATCGAGGAATTCATGCGCCTCGTGCTGGATCTCGGGCGGTTCTGGTACCTCGGCGGGCATGAGATCGAGGGCCAGAAGTGGGCCCAGCGGGCGATCGCCCGGTGGTCGGACACGTCGGCGCCCGACTACATCGACGCGCTGCTGATGATGGGCGAGCTGGCGCAGACGCTCGACGACCCCAACGCGCGTCAGTATCTCGAGCAGGGCCGCCAGCTCGCGGAGCAGTCGGGCAACCTCTCTCAGGAAGCCAACGCGACCAAGCTGCTCGGCATCCTGCTGGAGGACAGCGGTGACTACGACGCCGCCGAGCCACTGCTGCGCACCGCCCAGGAGAGGTATCGGCAGATCAGCGACCGCTGGTATCCCGCCGTGATGGAGTATCACCTGGGGGTCGTCGCCTATGGCCGTGGCGATCTCGACCGCGCGGTTGCGCTGCTGGAGCACGCGCGCGAGGAGGCGCGTGGCATCGGTGACGTGCTCGTGCTTTCGTGGTCGACGCCCTACCTCGCCCTGATCGCGTGCGAGCGTGGCGAGGCCGAGCGGGCCGCCGCGCTGCTCGAGGCAGCCCTGCACCCGAAGAACCCGCCGGCCACACTCGGTCTCCAGTTCAACCGGTACCCCATCTTCCTCGGCACCGAAGCCGTGCTGGCGACGGTGATCGGCGAGTGGATACCGGCCGCCGTCCTGCTCGGGGCCACGGAGGCCGAGCACCACGCCGTCGGCTTCGACCTGCCGGAGGGTGCAGCGTTCGGCCAGGCAGCGGCGGTCACGCGCCAGCACATCGGGGATACAGAGTTCAGCGCGGCATGGATGCGCGGTCAGCACATGGCGCAGGAAGACCTTGACGCCATCGTGGAGTCGGTGCTCTCGAAGGCCCAGCGTACGGAATCTCACGCCAGCAGCGAAGGAGCCAGGACGCTCCTCACCCCGCGCGAGATGGAGGTGCTGCGCATGCTCGTCGAGGGGCACAGCAACCGCGAGATCGCCGACACCCTCTACATCAGCCATCGCACCGCCACCACCCACGTGACGAACATCCTCAACAAGTTCGGCGTCAACACGCGCGCCGCCGCAGTGACCTACGCGTTCCAGCACAACCTGGTCTGACCCTGGCGCGAATTACCTACGTCTGCGTCCCGTGGGGAAATCGGACGTTTGTACGATGCGCGCCCGACCGCGATCCGGGATCATCGGGATGGGACAGTGAAACACCCGCACCTGCCCGTTCCGGGCAGTCCCCGACGGAGACGCGCGTCATGGACCTTTCCCTCCATACCACCTCTGGCCCGCAGAAACGGGTCGAATGTCACGCGCAGGACGGCCCGCGTCTCCCAGCTCCCCGGCGACCCCGATTCCATCGGGGTGGTTCGGGATCGGCACCACCCCATGCCGGAGCCAGCTCAGCCAGCATCGCGCTCCAGCGAAGGTCCACACCGTAACGCGCCTGCGCACCGCCGCGGGGCCGCGCGACGCCTCCAGCCAGAGACCCGCGTGGCCCTCGCACATCACCAGGCCCAGCTCCTCCCCGCATGATGGGAGTTCCCCGATGTATCCAGGACTGAACGACGCAGACACCCAGGCGGTCCAGCTCCGCTCCGAGCAACTCAGGCGAGACGCGAGGTCGATCCATCGACCACTGCGCATCACCGTCCCCCACCACTCGCCTGACTTCAACAGGATCGTCGCAGCGGTGCGGCAGTCCGTCGTGGGGACGATCGTGTGGCGCCACAGCACCCCCAACACACGGCGCGCCCCGTAAACCACCATCGACAACACCTGCGAACGTACGCGAACATTCGTTCGCAAAACCCCTTGACAGCAAGACACACGCATGAGAACATGTGTTCGTACCGATCCGCAACGGTCACCGCAGACCGAGCGAATCGGCTACTACACCGGATGTGACATCGTGGCAACGCATTTGCGTACGTACATTGCACATCCGACTCACCGGGTGGTCCCAGGCGTTCCGGACGCCACATGGAACCGTCCCCGCCCCGGTGCCCCGCACGATCGCCGGCCAGGTGGCCGCGGTCGGATGCGAACCAGGTCTCCTGGCTCGCCGAACAGCAGAGTGACACACGTGCACGACGATGCTCGGGGTCCCGGCCATACCGGGGAAAGGACACCAGTCATGACCACCGTATTCATCGACCTGATCATTGGCTTCTGGCTGCTCATCTTCGGCGCGATGGCGATGCTGCCGATCCTCACCGGCACCACCGGATCCCGCCAACGTCACGCGCAGTCCCAGGAGGATCGCGTGATCAGCATCGCGCCGGTGCGGCCGTCGGCCGCGACACCGTCCGGACGTCGCACCCCGCTCGTCCCTCGCGATGATCACCATGACCGCCCCGCCGCCTAGACACCTACCTGTTTGTCATCCCCTCCCTTCTTTCCCTTCCACCCCTCTCGGAACCCGGACCGGCTGCGGCATGCGGCCGGTCCGGGTATCGTGTATGGAGCAGACGGACGGATCGAGAAAGGCGAACACGATGTGCGGACGATACGTGATCGAGGATTACCAGGAGCTGAGCGAGCGCCTCGTGCAGGTGCCGCTCCGCTACGACTTCGACTTCTCGCCGAACTGGAACGCCGCCCCGACCCAGACCATGCCCGTGGTCGTGGAGGAGGACGATGCATGGGTGGTCAAGGGCATGCACTGGGGGCTGATCCCGAAGTGGACGAAGCCCGGCCAGCGACCGAAGGTGATGCCGATCAACGCCCGCTCCGAAACCGCCGCGGACAAGCCGATGTTCAAGCCGCTGATGAAGCATCGGCGCTGCATCGTCCCCGCGAACGGGTTCTACGAGTGGCAGAACCTCGGCTCCGGCCCGAAGCAGCCGTACTTCATCCACCCCAGGGATCACGACCTCTTTCTCTTCGCCGGTCTGTGGGACGAGGCGCCCGCCGGGCCAGACGGCGAGCCGATCCAGTCGTTCACAATTCTCACCACCGCCGCGAATGACACCATGGCGCGCATCCATGACCGCATGCCGATGACGCTGGAGGACGATATCGTTCCGGACTGGCTCGACGTCGACGAGATCGAGCCGGAGCCGCTGGAGCAGATGCTGGTGCCAGCTGTGAGCGAGGCGTTCGAGATGTACCCTGTCAGCCGCGCGGTCAACACGCCGAAGAACAACTCACCGGAGCTGCTCGAGCGCATCGAGGACGAGTAGCCGTCAGCGGCTCAGCAGGAGCTGATTCAGGGTTCTCTCGCCACCACTCGGTGGGCCCGGGCCGAGCCTGTCCGGAGCCTGTCGATTGGCTGCCCGGGCGTCGCACCCCCGCCAGCGTTTGAGACGTCACCGCCTACTCGCGACCGACTTTGCGGCACCGTCACACGACAGCGATGGCGAAATGACGGCAGGTCGACCCTATCGCTCGTCGGCGGGAATGACCAGCCCGCCCACGGTCGGGCTGGTCCACCGGATTGGGTGCAGCACGCGCCAGCCGAGACGAGCCAACACGAGGTTGGCGCTCCATTCGGGACGGATACCCAAGACGTAGCTAGCGTCAGGACTCGTGGAGCTCGTGGACACGCTGGTACTGCGAGCGCACATGCTCCGGTCGCGGCGGCCCCATCACCCCGCGCCGCTCCATCGCCTCGATCTCCGGCGGAACCACCTCCCGCCAGACTCGCTCGATCACCGGGATCGCGGCGGTGAGCGGCAGCGACAGCACGATGCCCAGCACCCCCATGAGCTGACCACCCACCAGCACGCCCACGAGAATGCTGAGCGACGTCACCTGCAGCGTGTTGCCATACACCCGTGGCAGCAGCACATAGTTCTCCACCTGCTGGTAGAGCGTGAACGCTCCGAAGATGATCAGCGAGGTCTGCCAGCTCACCGAGAGCCCGATCGCCATCGCTCCCACGGTCGCCACGGGCACGCCGACGATCGGGATCGCGTCGAGGATCGCGCTCGCCAGCGCCAGCAGCAGCGGCTGCGGAACATCGAGCACCCGCAGCACGATGTAGGTGAAGACACCGAACGAGACGGAGATGATCGCCTGGCCGATCACATAGCCACTGACGACGTTGGTAAGCTCCGGTGCAAGTCGATGGAAGCGATATCTCAGGGTCGGCGTCATGTACCGCGCAAAGTATCGCCAGGTGCGTTCCCCCTCGATCAGGAGATAGAACGCCAGCACCAGCACGAAGAATGCGTTCGCCAGCGTGCCCAGGATCGCCGTGGTGTACGAGAGCACCTTCGTGGCGCCGGTCGTCACCGTGTTCGCATCTACCGGCGGCTGCTGGTCTCCGCCCTGCGTCGTCTCGTCGGCGGCCTTCTCGATGGCCGTCTTGTCCTCGATGCCGAGGTAGGTGTTGATTCGATCCTGCACGGTGGGATATCGATCCAGCACGCTGCTGAAGTTGTCGATGTAGTCCGGCGCGCTGTCGATCAGGTTCTGCGTCTGGTTGGTCAGCTGTGGCACGACGAGCCACAGGAAGCCGGCGAAGATGGCGAGCATGCTGGCGAACACGGTGGATGCCGCCCCGCCGCGACCCATCCCCTGGTTCTCGAGACGACGCACCAGCGGCAGCAGTGCGAGGGACAGGAGCACCGCGAGCAGCAGCAGCAGGAAAATCGAGACGACCTTCAGCACGAGCCAGATCGCCACGAGCGTGAGCACGACCTTGATGATCGTCCGCGTGGGGATCTCCAGCCGCATCGTCTGCTTCTCGGCCTCGGAGACATGATCGTGCTCGCCGAGGAACTGCCGCACCGGCTTCAGCGGGTGCTCCTCACCCTCGTCCATCGCCGGGAAGATCTCCTCCTCTTCCTCCCGCTGCGCTTCGGGACCGCCCTCTGTCTCCTCGGCGACGTTCGCGATCGCCTCATCCTGGGCGCTCTCCTGCTCTTCCGGCGGCACGGAATCGCCTTCCGAGGAGCTGTCTCCGGCATTTCCGCCATCATCCGGCTGCTTCATGGTGAGTGGGATCGACGATCCCCACAGTTTCCGCAGTATGTCCAACGTTCACAACTCCCCGTCGCTCGCGGAAACCCGCTCCCCTGAGCCCAATCACTATGTTTCATGCAGGTGAACAGTAGCGCACCGCCGACTCGCTACGCACGACGCGCACCACGGCAGCACAGACAAGACCGTCCGCGTGGAACGTTCCACGCGGACGGTCTGTCCTTCGCTCGGTTGTGGCGATACTACTGGCAGGCCCACTCGTTGCGACGTCCGACAGACCACATCCAGGCGGCCGCGTTGGCGTTCGCGGTTGCGTCGAAGATGTCCTGATCCGCGTACGGCGTCGTCGCCCACGTGCTCGGCCGGAACTGGAACAGGCCGCTCGTGCCGCTCACCGGGTTGACCGCATTCGGGTCGAGGTGCGACTCGCACTGTGCCACTCGCAGCATGTCCTCGCGCGGCTGCCCGTAGCGGTCAGCGGCGGCGTAGATGATATCGACGATCCACTGCTGGTCGGACGGCACGTCCGACGAGAGCTCAGGCACCAGCAGGTCAGCGAACATGTATCCGCTCACGTGCGCCCACGCCGTCGGATACCAGCCGTTCTGCAGCGGACCGGTGATGGTGACGCGGGTCCCGGGCGGGATCACCCAGACGACGGAGCTGTCCGTCGTCGGCTGGCTGCGCATGTTGACTGCTGTCTCGGTGTAGAGATAGTCCGGGTAGCTGCCGTCACCAGGAGCTGGCGCGGGGTCTGGATCCGGCGTGGGAGCTGGTGTCGGTTCGGGCGTTGGTGCCGGGGTAGGGTCGGGCTGCTGCGCGTTGCCGATGATCAGCCAGTCGCCATGCGCCCATCCCGTGGTGCCGTTGTAGCTCAACGGATAGAACCCGTCCTGCGCGTCGCCGCGCAGCTCCACGGAGGCACCGAGCGGCATCACCGTCACCACGTCGTAGCTCGTCGCCGGGCCCGTTCGCAGGTTCAGCGCGGCGGAGGTGCTGGCGCTGCCCGTCGCGGTGCCCGGCACCGGCACGGAGCCGTTCCCGGTATCTGGTGCCGGCGAGGGGCTCGAACCGCCGGTATCGAGCCAGTCACCGTGCGCCCATCCCGTCGTACCGTTGAACGCCACCGGGTAGTAGCTACCCTGTGCATCACCGCGGAGCTCCACGCTGGCGCCGCTCGGCATCACGGTGCGCACCTGGTAGTCCAGTCCGGGTCCCGAGCGAAGGTTCAGCGCCGAGGTCACGGTGGCGGAGCCGGTGACGCTGTCACCCACGGCCACCGCGCCGTCGTCGCTCCCACCGGGGGCGGGTTCCGGCGCGGCGCTGCCGACGGTCAGCCAGTCGGCCGCCGCCCAGCCAGTGGTGCCGTTGTAGCTCAATGGGTAGTAGCCGCTCTGGGCATCGCCGCGGAGCTCGACAGTCGCGCCGGACGGCATCACCGTCACCACGCTGTAGCCTGTGCTCGGCCCCTGGCGGAGATTGAGATTCGCGGTGACCTTTGCCGAGCCGGTGGCAGTGTCGCCGACCGCGACGGATCCGTTGCCGGTATCCGGCGACGGGGATGGCGCCGAGCCGCCGATGCTCAGCCAGTTCATGTGCGCCCAACCGGTGGAGCCGTTGTACGCGACCGGGTAGTACTCACCCTGCGCCGAGCCGCGCAGATCGACGCTCGCGCCAGACGGCATCACGGTCACCACGCTGTAGCCCGTGCCCGGTCCCTGCCGAAGGTTGAGGCCCGAGGTCACCGTGGCGCTGCCGGTAACGCTGTCTCCCACCGGGACAGCGCCGCTGCCAGCATCACTACCGGTGTCCGGTGTCGATGGCGCGCCGCTGGTGGTGAGGTACTCGGACGCCAGCCAGCCGGTGGTGCCGGCGGCGTTGGCCTGCCAGTAGCCGTTGGACTGCTGGCCGGTCAGCTCGACGGCACGCCCGTTCTCGAGCACGGCGATGACACTGTCATTGAGGCTCGGCCCGCTGCGGAAGTTGAGCCGGTCGGTCGCGACCCAGGCGGTACCGGTGGGTGCGCCACCGGAAACCGGCGGCTCCTCGCTGTCGGAGTCACCGCTCGGCACCCCGCCGATCTGGATCCACTCCGACGCCGCGTAGCCGGACGTTCCATTCCAGGTCACCGGCAGGTACCCGGCCTCGGCATCCCCGTCGACACTGATCGAGGCGCCATCGGGGATCACGGTGAGGACGTCGTAGTCCAGCCCCGGTCCGGAGCGAAGGTTCAGCCGGGAGGTGGTGACCGCGGACGCAGCCGCAGCCGGCATCGGCGTCATCAGCAGGAGCCCGCCGAACAGCATCGCGAAGGTCGTGAGCAGCGCCACCGCCTTGTACAACCGGTTTCGTGTCGCGGGACGCCTGGAACGGCGGGACGGCGACGCGCTGTCGGGCGCGGCCGAGATCGCTGAGAAATACATGTGGAACGGACTCCCCCCAAGAATACGTTGCGCCCCGGTGGTTCCCTTGTGATGCCGCGCGTGCGCGTGATCCGGCATCCCCACCGACGACCCAGGGAGCGATGCAGCCCCATCGTCCCGCCACGCAGCGGCGGCGGCCCTGGCTCAGGCGCGAAAAGACGTCGTTCAGCAATCAGACGGGATGGATCAATTGGCTTGCTACCCGGTTCCGACACATCTTGTCGGGCGGGCGAACCAAAAATCCGGGGCGTCCATCCTCCGCACCCGGATCGCAGGACTGGCCCGTGCCACGCAGGTACGCGCCAGCGTGTCGAAAGCCTGATCGTTGCACGGTGCCCTCCAGCCATGGATCAAAATCGTGCGGTTCAAGCTCTGACACCACGCTTATCGCATACTTACGACGACCTGTCAAACTGGCACAAGGCTCCTATGCCATTCGGGGTCATATTGCGTCCATCATGCCGTCGATACAGGCGATCCGCACAACCCTACGGTCTCCTCGTATATCCCGGTAGCCATGGGATTCCGTACCGAGCGCGTGCGTCACCAGCACCCGCTCGCCGGTTCCCGCGTCCGTCGCGAGCAGCGGCCCGCACGCCTCCAGGAACCGGGCAGCCTTGAGAACAGTCAATGCAGGGGAAATGGTGCGGGCGTCCTCGTCCGGCTCTGGTGCCCAGGTCGCGTCGCCGGCCGCCTGCGCAACCGGCGCGAGCTTACCGGCACGCCACGCGGGCGCGATCTCGGCCAGCAACGCCCCTCCCAGGTTCGCGAGCCGGGCCTCGAAGGCCGCTGCCGTGCCGCTGGCGGGAATCGGCACGCGCTCCTGCGCGAGAACCGGCCCGCTGTCCCAGCCGTGATCCATCAGGTGCACCGTCACGCCGGTCTCCTCCAGACCGAGCCGGTAGGCGTGGAAGACCGGCTCGGGACCGCGCAGGGCGGGGAGCAGCGAGGGGTGGATATTCAACACGCCATGGGTGAGGGCGTCGCGGAGCGATGCCGGCACACGGGCGGGGAAGCACGCGCCCACGCCCAGCACCGGCCCCAGCTTGGCGATCGCGTCGCGCACGGCGTCGAGGTCGTCACCCTTGAGGTGATCAATCTCGACGATGGCGATCCCACGCTCCCGGAGCCAGCGGTCGAACGGCGGCTCGGGCCAACCGGCGGCTCGCGGTCTCGGGCCGCGCGGCAGCACGACGGCGACGGGCACGATGGGCGATCCCGCTGCGGTCGCTCCGATCAGCGCCTGCCGGGTGAACTCGCACCGCATGCCGAACCAGAGGGCTCGCACGGGGCGGCTTGCGTTGACCCCTGGTACCGGCATGGGGAGCTCCCTCTGATACACTCAATGGCACGAGCGGTGCCGCCCGGCGCCCCGTTTCCGACGTCCATCAGCACGGAGACCACGACATGCCCCGCATGGTCAATTGCGTAAAGCTCGGCAAGCAGCTGCCCGGCCTCGAGAAGCCGCCGTTCCCCGGTGAGCTCGGTCAGCGGATCTACGAGAACGTCTCCGAAGAGGGGTACGACCTCTGGAAGCCGCACATGACCATCCTCATCAACCACTATGCGCTCAACCCGGCCGATCCGGAAACCCGCAAGCTCATGCGCCAGGAGATGGAAGAGTTCTTCTTCGGTGAGAATGCGCAGCTTCCGGAGGGCTGGACGCCGCCCGAAGCCGCGCCAACCAAGGGTGGCGGCGCCCCTGCCCGGAAGTAGACCCGCAACGCGCGCGCACCTGTAGCGCCGGGGCCTTTGCCCGGCGGTCGGTCCGGTCACGCACAAACCCTTCCCGACATGGGCGCCGATACGTAGCCCCGCGTCTCGTGCGCGGGGTTCGTGCGTTGCGGATAGGCGGATAGATGGAACAGCGCCGTGGTGCCGCATGGCGTTGCCGCCGTGTGAATAGCCAACCTCGGGCACAGGACCCGAGGCTACAACATCTCCCTACGTCGCTCGCATCAACGGGATGGTCGGGTCGATGCGGAAGTTGAGCCGCGCGTGTGCCTCGCGCAGGGATCGCTCAGCATCTGAGGCAGTCTCCCCCTCGGCGAAGATGAAGCCGAGGTAGCTCTCCCCCTCCGGCAGCGGCACGATCGGCTGGTTGCACGGCGCCGTGATCTCGACGCCGGTCACGCCCGGCACCGCCAGCGCCGCCTCCTGGCCGCTCACCTCGCGCAGCATGCCGCCCCGCGGGATCGGGATCATCATCACCCCGGCTCCCGAGCCCGAGCGCTCGATCGACGGCAGCTCGACGCCCGCTGCGTGCCGGAGGATCAGCTCCTCGAGGCTGATGCCGGTGCCGAACTCCAGCACGGTGCCGCAGAGACCGCCAATCGACCGCCCCGCCAGCTCGATCATCCAGATGTCGCCGCGCTCCAGGTCGATGCGCAGCTCGGCGTGCACCGGTCCGTGCCGCAACCCGATCGCCGCAGCCGACTCCGCCGTGCGCCGGGAGACCGCCGCCTGCACGTCTGCCGCCAGGCCGCTCGGGGTGACGTAGATCGTCTCCTCGAAGAACGGCCCCTCCAGCGGGTCCGGCTTGTCGAAGATCGCGAGCGTGGTCAGCTCGCCGTCGGTGAGCAGCCCCTCCAGCGCCACCTCGATACCGGGGACGTACTGCTCGATGAGAATGGGGAACTCCCGCGCCGGCATCCCGGATCGCTCCAGAATCCGCCGCGTGCGGGAGAACGCCTGCACGAACTCGTCGGGCGAGTCGGCGCGGATGACGCCGCGGCTGCCCGAGAGCAGCGTCGGCTTCACCACAACGGGGTAGCGCTGGTCATCGGCAATGGTCGCCGGGTCGGTGTCGGCCGGCACCGCCGCGTAGCGCGGCACCGGCACGCCGCCGCGCTCCAGCGCCTGCCGCATCACCCACTTGTCCCGCGCGGCGATGGCGGAGTCCGGGTCATTGTGCGGCAGGCCGAGCGCGGCGCTGGTTCGGGCGGCGATCTCGGCACCGCGGTCATCGACGGCGAGCACGGCGCGCAAGCCCGGCTCACGGTGCTCGCGTGCCCACGACACCAGGCGATCGACCGCGGCGTCGGGATCGAGGAAGTCGACGGCGAGCCGGCCGACCATGCGGCCCGCGAGCGGATCCGGCGCGTCCAGCGCCGTCACCACTGGCAGGCCGATCCGCGCGGCGGCATCGCGAAACGCCCCGGCCCGGTATGTCGCAGGGCTCATCAGCAGCATCACGCCTGGAGCCGTCATCGCCGTTGCCCCGCCCCGTCTAGACCTCTTCCGCGCCGGAGTCGTCCACGAACTGCTCGCGGCGGCCGCGCGACGCCGTGCTGACCGAGCCGGTGCTGACCCGCCCGAGGGTGCAGACGACGGAGACGTAGACACCGCCGGACCCGTCCGGCGTGACCCGGATGTCGCGCACCTTGAGGTTGGAGTACGCCGAGGTCGAGCGATCCTTGCCGAGCCAGGCGTTCACGTCGTCCATCGCCGCGCTGGGGTCGCTGGCCGCACCGGCGGAGTGGAACAGGAACACGCGGGTATCGGCCGGATTCAGGTCGTACATGAAAGCTCACCTTTGGTCTGGTCACGCTGCGGATCACCCGCGGATGCGTGACAATCGATTCGAAGCACGCCGTGGCCACCGACGTGGCGACCGTGCTGCCAAGGAGTATACGGCGCGGTGACATCCTCCAGAGATGACATCATCGGTATCATTGGCGCAGCAGATCGGTGATGGCGTGGCGATCGGCCGCCGTCGTCACCGGCATCATCGAGAGGAGCGGCGCACCGCACGCGCCGCCAGGGGAGCGACAGGCTTTGGGAATGCGCGTACTCGTGATTGGTGGTGGTGGGCGGGAACACGCCATTGTCTGGGCCCTCAAGCGAAGCCCGCGCGTCGACAGCGTGCTCTGCGCGCCGGGCAACGCCGGCATCGCCGCGGACGCCGAGATCCACGACATCAAGGTCTCCGACCACGACAAGCTGGTGCGGCTGGCGAAAGACCAGCAGGTCGGCCTCGTCGTGATCGGGCCGGAGGATCCGCTTGCCGCAGGGCTGGCGGACCGCGTCACCGATGCCGGCATCCCGACCGCCTCGCCGAGCGCGGCCGCTGCCCGCATCGAGAGCAGCAAGGCGTGGGCGAAGAAGCTCATGGTCGAGTCCGGCGTGCCGACCGCACAGGCCGTCGCCGTCGGTGACCGCGAGAGCGGCATCCGGGCGATCATCGACCTCGCCGACGAGAACGGTGGCGTCGTGATCAAGGCGGACGGGTTGGCCGCCGGCAAGGGCGTGGTCGTCGCGGACAACCAGCCGGACGCGATCGAGGCGCTCAGCGCGCTGGTCAACCACAAGGCGCTCGGCGACGCCGGCACGACCGTGGTGGTCGAGGAGCGACTGAGCGGCATGGAGGTCTCCGTGCTGGCGCTCACCGACGGCACCACCGTGCGCCCGCTGATCCCCGCCTGCGACTACAAGCGCGCGTACGATGACGACCGCGGCCCCAACACCGGCGGCATGGGCTCGTACGCGCCGCCGCCCGTCGTCGATGCGGCGATGATGGACCAGATCCAGCACCGCATCCTCGAGCCGGTGGTCGGCGCGCTCGCGAAGAACGACGCGCCCATGCGCGGCGTGCTCTACGCCGGTCTGATGCTGACCGAGGACGGCCCGAAGGTCCTGGAGTTCAACGCCCGCTTCGGCGACCCGGAGACGCAGGTGGTGCTGCCAATCCTCGACGCCGATCTCGGCGAGCTGCTCGATGCCGTCGCTCACGGGCATCTGGACGAGGTGAAGCCGATCGGATCGAAGCGCGCGGCGGTCGGCGTGGTGCTGGCATCGGGCGGGTACCCGCGCGCCTACGACACCGGCAAGGTGATCCACGGGCTGGACGAGGCCGCGAAGCTGGACGACGTGATCGTCTTCCACGCAGGTACCGCCCGAAACGACGCGGGTGAGATCGTGACGGCGGGCGGCCGCGTGCTGACGGTGGTCGGCGTCGGGCAGGATCTCGCCGAGGCGCGTGACCGGGCCTACGCGGCGGCGGACCTGATCAGCTTCGAGGGGATGCAGCGCCGCGAGGACATCGCCCTTCGCGAGACCGCCAGCGCCCCGGCATCCTGACCCCAACGAGATCGCCGTAGCCCCGGGCCTTGTGCCCGGGGAGGCTCGCCCGGCGCACGCTCGGAGAGAGGCATGCAGCGTTCGCCACATGTCATTTCGACCGCGTGCGCCAGCATGGCGTGGAGAAATCGGGTTGTTGCAGCACGTTGCGATTTCTCCACTGCACTTTCGCTATCGCTCGCGCTCCGGTCGAAATGGCAGGTCAGGTGGCGGGTTCGCGCTACCCCAGCAGCTCGTCCTGCAGGCGCAGGAACCAGTTGAGCGCGAGCAGCGTCTGCGCGTTGCGGATGCGCGCCTCACCCGGCTTCAGCATCTCCGGCAGGTCGCCGAGTGGCAGGTGGAGGACGTCCATCGGCTCCTCCTCGTCCGGCTCGAACAACGGATCACGCTCACACCCGGTCGCGACGTAGAACCGGCTCTCCTCCTGCGAGTAGCCCGGCGAGACGAACGCCGCGCCGAGGAACGTCATCGCCCCGACCCCGTATCCCGTCTCCTCCCGCAGCTCGCGCTCGGCGGCGGCCTCCGGATCCTCACCCTCATCCACCAGCCCCGCCGGCAGCTCGATCACCGTCTCGCCAACCGTGTAGCGGTACTGCCGCACGAACACGACCTCACGCTCGACCGTGACCGGCAGCACGATCACCGAGCCGGGGTGCTCCACCATCTCGCGCACCGTCTTCCGCCCGGTCGGCATGCGCACGTCATCGACGCGGACCTTGAGGATGTGCCCGTCGTAGACGCGGCGCGAACTGATGCGCTCTTCGTGCGGTCGGGTCGTCTCGGTCGAGAAATCGCTCAGGGCCATGCCAGGTGTCTCCGTCAAAGGGTTCAACGAGCGCGAACGATTGTCACATCTCCCGAAAACGCAAGAACGCGGCCCGGAATCCGGAGCCGCGTGATCGTTGCTGTCTGTCTGGAGGCGCCAGCCGGATTCGAACCGGCGATCAGGGTTTTGCAGACCCGTGCCTTACCACTTGGCCATGGCGCCACAACCCGGAACACGGGTCGCCCCGCATCCGAGACGGAAGTGTACCATGTGCCGGCGGACGCTCAGGCCGCGCCGGTTGCCGCCGAAATGAGCTCCGCGAAGGTCTCGATGGGCAGGTCGACGAGCGACGCAGCCGACCGCTCCGCGCCCAGCTCGGCATGGTGCGGACCGACTCCGATCGCCGCCATCCCCGCCCGGTGCGCGCCCAGCACGCCGGCAGCAGCATCCTCCACCACGATCGCCCGCTCCGGCGACACGCCGATGCGCTCGGCGGCGGCGAGGAAGACATCCGGCGCTGGCTTGCCGTTCGCGACATCCTCACTCCCGGCCCAGCCATCCAGCATCTCCTTCAGCCCGGTGACCTCGAGGATGATCTCGAGGTTGTGCACCGGTGCCGAGGTCGCGACCGCCTGGCGCCATCCCTGGGCGCGCAGGGCACGGAGGGTGTCGAACACGCCCGGCAGCACCACCAGTTCGCTGTCGCGAATCATCTCCCGGTAGCGTGCCTCCTTGGCGTCGCCGATCCGGTGAATCTCCTCCAGCGCAGTCTCCTCGCCAAGAAGGTCGCGCAGCCACTCGATGTTTCGGCGACCGAACCCGGCCATGAAGGTGGGGAAAGTCGAGGTCGATGCCCTCCGGCGCGAGCAACTCGCGCCAGGCCTCGTAGTGCTCACGGGCGGAGTCGATGAGGGTGCCGTCCATGTCCCAGATCACGCCCTTTGGCGCGGCGTCGGCGGTGTGCGTTGGGGTGGTGTCAGTCGTCGTCACGCAGGGTCCTTCGTGGTCTCGAAACAGGCAGCGAGCCAGGCGGGTCGACCGCCTCCGGCCAGTCTATCGCGCCCATCGTCTCCGTTCGACGCTACGGCAATCGGGTAGGCCCGGCCCGAACCTGGTCTGGCTCAGTCGCATGGGTGGCCGGTCCCGACGCCCACGCCACCGCGGCCCTGCGACAGCGGCTTCGCCGGTCGATGCTTCGACACGTTTCGGCGCCAATATGCCTCACGGCTCGGCATGACGATGTTGCTGGTGCCGCACGGCTACGAGATTTTCGTTACCTTCACGTCCAGCCCGTCGAACAGGCCGTCGGCGCCGGCCGGCTTCCAGAGCGGCACCGCCTGTTCCGACAGCCCACTCGCGCCTGGCACGATCTCGAGCGTCTCGCCCTGCTCCGCCGACGCCAATCCCTGCGTGATGATCTCCATGTTCCGCACGCTCTGCGAGATCGTGCCGATCAGCGGCGCCTTGCCGGTGATCGCCTCGTGGAAGTTGAGGAACTCGTTGTAGTAGCCGGCGTCCGGCATCTCCACCTTCCACTCCTCGACGCTGCCATCCGGCCGGAAGATGCGAGCGCCGCGGCGAGCGATGGACATCACGCCCTCGGTGCCGTAAAGCCGCATGTCGTTCGGCTCCTCCGGCACGGGGATGTCCGGATACGACGCCGTGTACGACCCGATCGCGCCACTGACGAAGTGCAGGTTCAGCGTCATGTCCGACGGCCCGGTGTGCGTCGAGTTGGCGTGCTGAATCTCGCCCGAGACGCGGTCGATGTCGCCACAGAGCAGCCGGATCTGCGCGGTGTTGTGAACGCCGGCATCGAGCTGCGGCCCGCCGGCGTACTCCGCGTGGTGCCGCCACGGCGTGCTGGAGAACGTCCCTTCCCGCGGGATGAGCTGAGAGGCGTTGCGCCACGCGAGGAGATGCACCCGACCGATGGCACCGTCATCGAGCAGCGACCGCACGAAGCGAAGGTCGTCCCGGTAGAACCAGTTCTCGGCGATCAGCACGATCTGGTCCGGGTACTGCTGCTCCAGCTCGAGAAAGGCGTCCGCATCGGTCGCGTTGGCGCCGCTCGGCTTCTCGCAGATGACATGCTTGCCGGCCTGCAACGCGTCGCGCGTCACCGGGTAGTTGAGCGGGATCGGCAGGGAGATGAGCACGGTGTCGACGTCGTCCCGAGCCAGCAGCTTCTGGTAATCCTCGGTGTAGTCGTCCATCGAGGCGCCGGAATAGTCGGCGAAGTGCTCGGCGTGGGCGCGATCGATGTCGCAGAAGGCGGTGACCTGGAAACGATCGGTCATGCGCTCCAGTGCGGGCCAGTGGAGCTGCTCGACGGCAAGGCCGGTGCCGATGATGCCGAGGCGGACGGTGTCGGTCGAGGGTGGGGTCTGGCCCATGTGGTGGTCCTTCACTATGTGTGTCGTCAGGACCGGCGTTCGGCCCGCGGATTTCTCACTGCTGGCGGGTCAAGCAGGTTCGGTGCCAGTGCAGAGGAGTCTCGCCTGATATCGCTTCACGGTGGGCGTATGATCGGCACAAGTCAACCTGCCTGCTCGTCTCTCGCGAGAGGTGACGCTATGGTGACCATCCACCGCGCCGCCCACGTCTTCACCGACCGCCTCTCTGCGCCGAAAGCGTCCGCGCTCGCCGCGTTCAGGACGGCAGTGTGCGTGCTCAAGGTGCTGCCGATGCTGCCGTCCCGCCCGATCGACTGGCTCACGCCGGCCCCGGTGCGCGAACAGGTCCGCTACCCATCGCAGCACGGCGAGGTCGAGGCGGAGATCGCCGTGCCATCCTCGAAGGGCCCACATCCGGGCATCGTGGTCTGCCTCGGGGTCGTGCCCTTCGGCGTCGATCACCCGCAGGTCCCCCGGCTGCAGGAGGCACTCACCCGCGCCGGCTTCGCCACCCTGCTCTACTGGTCGTCCGACCATGCGCGACGAGCGGCTCGATCCGGTGGACATCGAGGATCTCGCGATGGCGTACGAGTGGCTGGTGTCGCAGCCGTTCGTGGACCCCGACCCGCAGCGGAGTGTTCGGCACCTGCGTGGGCGGCTCGTTCGCGCTGATGGCGGCGGCGAGCCCGCGCATCCAGGAGCGCGTCGGCTTCGTCGGCGCGTTCTCGCCCTACGCCTCGATCCGGACGCTGGCGCGAGACGTCATCAGCGCAACCTGGCTCCGCAACGGGACCCGCGAGCCGTGGGCGGTCGACCCGCTCACACGAACGGTCTTCGTCCACACGCTGACGGCGCACCTTGAGCCGGACGAAGCCGCGAGGCTGCGCGAGTCGATGGCGACGCCCGACGGCAAGATCGACCCCGACACGCTGTCATCCGAGGGCAAGGCGGTATACCGGCTGCTGGGGACGCTGCCCGTCGACGCGGTCGACGGCGCGCTGGCTCGGCTTCCCGATGCGGTGCAGGCACGGCTCGACCTGATGTCGCCCATCGGCTCCCTGGAGGAGGTGCAGGCACCAGTCATCGTGCTCATGCACGACCATGACGACCCGGTGATCCCGCGAACGGAGTCGTCTGCAGATCCGTGACGCTCTCGCCGGCGGCGGGCGCTTCGCTACACGGAGTTCGTGATGTTCAAGCACCTGGACCCCAGCAAGGTACAGATGCACCTGCTGCCACTGCTGCGCGAGCTGTGGCGGTTCAGCCTCGCGCTGTACCCGATGTTCCGGCAGGCTGCCGGCTAACGCGGCGGCCCGGCCCGCACCCAGCGTGCGATCTCCCCCACGGGAAGGCAAGCGAAACCGGACCCCGGGTGACCGCGATGCAGCGTAGACTCGTCCCATGACGACCTCGACCGACGCCACCGCACCGACGACACCCCTCTCCTGGCGCGAGCTTGTCCTGACGCGCGAACACCTCGCCTTCGCCTTGCCCGGCTTCGTCGGCCGGCTGCCGCTGGCGATGCGCGCGCTCGGCTGCATCCTGCTGATCCAGGGCCTCACCGGCGAGTACGGTCTCGCGGGTCTCGTCGGCGCCAGCCAGACGCTGGTGAGCGCCTTCGCCTCGCCACGAATCGGCCAGCTCGCCGACCGCCACGGCACCCGCCCGGTGCTCACCATCGCGCTGCTCATCCAGACCATCGGCGTGATCGCGCTGATCGCCGCCGCCTACGCCGGCATGCCCGCGCCCGTGCTGCTCCTCGCCGCGGCCGTGATCGGCGGCTCGTCGGTGCCGTTCGGATCGTTTTCCCAGGCCCGGTGGCCGCAGCACGTCGCCCGCGGGCAGGATCTCGATCGTGCCTATGCGCTGGAAGGCATGTTCGGAGAGTTCTCGTTCATCGTCGGCCCCGCGCTGGCGGTCTTCCTCTCCGTCGAGATCTCCCCGCCGCTCGGGCTGATCGTCTCGCTCGTGATGACGGTGATCGCCAGCGTCGGGCTCATCCGCCTGCCCGAGATGGCGCCGCACGCGACGCAGGCCTCGGACGCATCAACGACCTCGCTACTGCGGAACCCGGTCATTCTCATCATTGCCGGGAGCGGCATCGGCATGGGTATCCTCTTTGGCTCCGTGGAGCTCTCCATCGTCGCCTTCTCCGAGGAGATCGGTCGGGAGGGTGTCGCCAGCGTCCTGATCGGCGTCTTCACCGTCGGCTCGCTCGTGGCGGCGATCCTCTACGGCATCATGCGGCTGGCGTACCCACTGCGCTGGCGCGTGCTCGCATCGCTGACGTGGGTGGGGCTGTGGATGATCCCCACCGCCCTGGCGGGGTCGCTGGCCGCGATGCTGATCTGCGTGCTCTTCGCCGGCATCGGCATCTCCCCATGGGCGATCGCGGGCAGCAGCCTGATCGAGCGAGGGGTGCCGGCACACGCGCTTCGCGAGGGGTTCGGCTGGTTCTCCGCCGCCGTCTCGAGCGGGGCGGCGCTCGGCGCGACGCTGGCCGGTGTCGCCATCGACGCCTGGGGCTCGGACGGCGGGCAGGCGATCTCGATCATCGGCGGGACGCTCGCGATCGCGGTCGCCGTCGTCGGCCAGCGCACCCTCGCACGGGCGGAGACGTCGCACGCCTCGGCTTAGGCTCCTGACGAGCGTTGCCGACGCACCGTGGTGATCAGGCAAGACCAACCATGCCTTCGGCGTGTCCGATACAGGTGACAATCGGGAACGCCATTCTCGTGTCCCTGTGCGATAATCGGGGCGGACTGCCCCATCAACGGCGATGCGTCGCAGCGCACCGGCATCACCCGATCTCTCGCTTCACAGGAGCACCTTCACCATGGCCAGGTTCACGGAGACCATGCCGTACGCCTTCTTTGAGGGCAACATCGTGCCGTTCGGCGACGCAAAGGTCAGCATCGGCACCCACGCCCTGCAATACGGCACCGGTGCGTTCGCCGGCGTACGGGGGTACCTGGACCAGGACGGCTCGACGATCAACATCTTCCGCCTCAGGGAGCACGCCGCCCGCCTCCTGCGCTCGGCAAGGCTGCTGCGCATGAACCTCCCATACGACATCGATGCCGTGAGCCAGATCCTGATCGACCTCACGAAGAAGAACGCGCCGACCAGCGACGTCTATTTCCGCCCGTTCGTCTACAAGGCGTCGGTCCAGCTCAGCCCGCGCCTGCAGGGCATGGACGACGAGCTCGCCGTCTACATGATGCCGATGGGCGACTACCTCGATACCGCCCGCGGCCAGAAGGCGATCGTCTCCTCGTGGACGCGCATCTCGGACAACGCGATTCCGAGCCGCGGCAAGATCACCGGCGCCTACATCAACTCCGCCTTCGCCAAGGACGAGGCCGAGGAGGGCGGCGCCGACGAGGCGATCATGCTGACCGCCGACGGCAAGGTCGCCGAGGGCAGCGGCTGCAACCTCTTCATCGTGCGCGACGGCGTGCTCACCACCCCGCCGATCACCGGCGACATCCTCGAGGGCATCACCCGCCGCTCGCTCCTGAAGATGGCGGAGGACCTCGGCATTCCCACCGCCCAGCGCACCATCGACCGCTCCGAGCTCTACCTCGTCGACGAGGCGTTTTTCGCCGGCACCGGCGTCCAGATCGCGCGGATCGACACGATCGACGGCCGCCAGATCGGCACGCCGGGCGATGCGCCGATCGCGAAGCGGCTCGGTGAGGCCTTCTTCAACACCGTCCGCGGCAAGGACAGCACCTACGCGGACTGGATCACACCGATCCAGATCCCGGTGGGCGCAGCCACGCGCTGACGACCGCCACGCCAGGAGGACGGGGAGGGATCGCGCTCGGCGGCCCCTCCCCGTTTCGTGTTTCCGCCCCGCCGGGTACGCATCCTGATCTTTCCGTGTCGTTTTCAACAGGGGAACCACCAAAACCGTCCCGACGTCTGATACATTGGAACCCAATCAAGACGGGATCCAGACAGCTGTATTCGCCGCCAAAACAGGCCGGTCGTGCCACGTGCCACCGCGCCACGTTCGAGAGGGAGTGTCCATGTTCCGACGAGTCCTCCAGCCCACCATCCTGATGGCGCTCCTGATCGCCACGCTGGCAATGCCGCTCGCCTCTCCGGCCACGGCGCAGGGCACCGACTGCACGAGCTACAGCACCCAGGCGGCGGCGCAGTTCGCGCTGGAGATCAACCCCAGCCTCGCGCCAACGCTCGACCCGGACGGCAACGGCACCGCCTGCGATCACGAGGGCGCCAGCGGCGCGACCACGCCAACCTCCGGTGGCCTCCAGCTCCCGAGCGACACCAGCCAGACACCAACGCCGTCCGGCGCGGCGCCGCAGGCAACGGTCGACGCGGTCGACCAGCAGCCGACAACATCCACCGGCGCGCAGACACAACCCGGCACGAATGTGCTCGCCGGGCGCCTCGGCGACACGCAGCAGTCGTTCGCGGCGGTGCACGGCGCGGTCATCGAAGAGCAGCCGAGTGACTCCAACCCCTCGGTAACGCTACGTGTCTACACGCCGCCCGCCACCGCGTTCGACCTCTACACGATCGACTGGGAGGACCGCGTCGCAATCGTCGTGGTGGTCGCCGAGGAGTCGTGGAGCACGGCGGACGCGGCCGCGATGATCAGCAACTACATGCCGACCGACGTGACGACCCTGCCGCAGCCGGAGACGCTTGCTGACGGCAGCCTGCTGATCACCACCACCAGCCAGCAGCTGAGCACCGCCCTGCCTGCCGACCAGCTGACGCAGGCAGGTCTCCCCGGCACGACGGGCGATCTCTACATGTTGCTCTTCACGGACGGCGCGGGGAGCATCACCGAGATCGAGATCGGTCTCGGCAACGGCGACAACGTTCGCGAGAGCGCGGCCAGCAGCACCGCCACCAGCGAGGCGGGCGCGCCCACGCCGGGCACGAATCTCCTGCCGACGCCGACCCCGGCACCGGCGCAGCCGACCGCAACCGCTGCCGCGGCAGCGCCGGACGCCACCACCTTCCTGCAGAACACGCGGACCGAGGTGGATGAGCTCCAGAGCCAGATCGACCAGCTTCGGACGATCATCGCCACCGGTACCTTCACCGAGACCGAGACCGACCAGCTCTCCGAGATCATCGTCAGCTGGCTCGCGATCGACACGTCGACGCCGGTGGCACCGCCCGAGCATGCCGCCATCGCGACGCAGCTGCAGCAAATCCGCGGCGATCTCTCCAATGTCGGCGCAACGCTCTTCACAGGGCTCACCACCGGCGACATGACGGGCATCGACAGCGCCGCGACCCTGCTGACCACGATCGAGACGAACCTGCAATCGCTCGACCAGCAGCTCACCGCGCTGGGGTTCTAGCAGCCTCGAAGGTGGTCCTCCCGTAACCCTGCCCCCTTGGATGGGATTGTGAATAGCCCGTACCGAGGGGGCAGGGATCGACAGAACCGGACCGCTTCGATCGCCCGGGCCTTCCGGTGAGCAGGCAAGACGTCGCAAACCGGCGGGTCCACCCCTCAGTGGGTGGGCTCGTCATCCCTGCCGACGCAGCACGTGCCGTAAGGGCTGGGCAAGCTGTCCTGAGCCCGTCGAAGGATCCCAGCCCGGTGGTCGTGCAGCGGCCACCATCTCCGGCATAGGCATCACGCGTACGGAGGAGAGGCCCACCGCTTTGCCGCAGGCGGAGCGGGCCTCCCCTCCAACGTTGTAGAGGTCAGTCCCTGGCGTTGGCGATGTAGGTGTCCAGCTCGTCGGTCTCGAGCGGGCCGAAGACGATCTGGTTGATCATGCCGTCCGGCGTGATGATGAACGTCGCCGGGTAGCCGGGCACCCCATATGCCTGTTCCAGCCTCCCCGAGAGGGCGTCCCCGCCCTCGGTGTCGCGCCCGATCGGGTAGGTGATACCGAACTCCTCGACGAAGGCTTCCGCCGCGTCCTGCTTGTCGTTCTTCGCGCCGACCCCAACGAACACGACATCATCGCCGGCGTGCTTCTCGCTGCTCGCCTGCAGCGCCGGCATCTCCTCGCGACACGGGTTGCACCACGACGCCCAGAAGTTCAGCACGACGACCTTGCCCTCCAGCTCGTCGAGCGACACGGTGCCGTCACCGTTCATCAGCGCCACCTCGAAGTCCGGCGCCGGGCGCGGCTCCATGAGCTCGCCGGTGGTGGTCGATGCCGTGTCCTGAACCTCGTCGCCGTTGTCACGCTGGTCGAGCATGTAGATCGCGCCCAGCGCCAGCAGGATCAGCAACCCCAGCCCGATCGGCGAGAGCCGTCCCCAGCGCCCATAGCCGATGCGTCCCTGCTCCTCGCGGTCGGGGTCGAAATCGTCGTCGGCGAGCGTATTCGCGGGCTCGCCGTGCGCGGTGTCATCGGAGGTGGGGGGTACAAGATGCTGCCGGGGCGTGTCGGTCATGAGCTTCCTCGAAACGGGCGATGCGGTGAGCTACGGAAGGTTGGCGAGCGCCTGGGACACCTCATCGGCAAGCGCCTGGTCGCCATCGACCAGTATGGCGATCACGCTGCTGTGCTCAGCCATGTAGAGCGGCTGGCCGCTGTCGTTGATGACCCGTCCCGATGGTGTGGTCAGCTGCATCGCATCGAGATCGACGCGCGCGCCGGCCGCCTCGCGCGCGGAGACTCGATCGTCCGCGGACGTCCCCGTGAAGATGAACACAAAGAGCAGGTGGTCATCCAGCTTCAGGAGCTGGCCGGGCATCGGCAGCTGGTCGGTACGGGCGGTGGCCGGGCTCCGGCCGTAGTCCCAGGCGTCATCCCTCGCCTGCAGCACGGCGAGCACCTGCGCCAGGTCGATCTCCTCGGCGCTGTGCGCTGGCGGCGGCGTGCCGGGACCGCTCTTCGAGTCGTCGTTGAACATGATCCACAGGGCCGCCGCGGCGAACCCGATCGCCGCGATGAACAACACGGTGCTGAGGATCTGCGCGGTCCGGGCGCGGCGTGGCCGGGGCGACTGGTCTGCCATGGAGTCCCTGCGGTTGACGAACGGCCAGCGGTCCGCCGGCAGGCACGCCACCGGCGGCGCGACGGCACACGGCTGTCGCTCACCTGATTCTACGTGTTCGCGCCGGATCGGGTTGTCCGGGCATGGTCTCACGGAGTTGCATCGGGGACCACCACATTGTCACGAATCTGCAACGTCCCGGATGGGACAATTCGTGGTGTGATTGTGGTGTCCGGCGCGGCGTCGTGTCGCGACCGGCCAAGGAAAAAGCACGCAACGGAGATGTGCACGCATGAACACCCGACGTAACCCCTTCTCGCGGCGCAACTTCGTCGGCGGTCTCGGCGCCTCGGCGCTCGCCGCGCCGGCGGCGCTGGCCTCGCAGCGCGCCCTGGCGATGGAGCAGTCCGGCGGCGCGGACGACGAGATGACCGTCGACGAGATGGACGAGATGCACCGGCAGAGCACCCAGGCCTTTCCGGCGGCAACGGCGGGCAAGGGGGGCCAGCCGCTCGAGTACGAGATGGACGGCGACGTCAAGGTCTTCCGGCTGGAGGCCAGCGTCTTCGACTGGGAGTTCCGCCCCGGCGAGTTCGCGGAGGCGTGGGGCTACAACGGCGCGGTGCCGGGGCCGGAAATCCGGGTCACCGAGGGCGACAAGGTTCGCTTCATCGTCACCAACAAGGACCTGCCGGAGAGCACCTCGGTCCACTGGCACGGCCTGATCCTGCCGTACAACATGGACGGTGTGCCGTTCCTCTCGCAGCCGCCGATCAAGCCGGGCGCGAGCTTCACCTATGAGTGGACGATCCGCGAGGGCAACGCCGGCTCGCACATGTACCACTCGCACCACAACTCGGCGTTCCAGGTGACCCATGGCCTGCTGGGCCCGTTCATCATCGAGCCCAAGGACACGTCGAAGCTGCCGGAGTACGACAAGGAGTACACGCTGATCCTGAACGACGGCCCCATCGGGCAGTTCACGATCAACGGCAAAAGCTTCCCGGCCGGCGAGCCGGTTGTCGCAAAGCAGGGCGAGAAGATCCTCCTCCGGTTCATGAACGAGGGGCTGATGATCCACCCGATGCACCTGCACGGCATGCCGATGACGGTGATCGCCACCGACGGCCACCCCTTCCCGCAGCCGTGGAAGTGCGACACGCTCAACATCGCGCCGGGGCAGCGCTGGGACGCGATCGTGCACGCCACCGAGCCGGGGATCTGGGCGTTCCACTGCCACATCCTCAGCCACGCCGAGAGCAAGCACGGCATGTTCGGCATGGTGACCGCGATGATCGTGGAGTAGCCAGACGCGCCATCCGGTGCTATATGCATGACGGGGTCGGGCAACGCTGCCCGGCCCCGTTCGTCATCCCGCACCGGGAAGGAGCTGGCAGTGGCAGCGATCGGCACGTTCGACGAGGCGATGGCGGCGATCCACGAACGCTCCGGGTACGACCGCGGCTTCATCAGCAACCCGTTCGCCGGCGACGATGCCGCCCGGCTCGGCCTGCGCCGGACCCAGGCGATGCTCGACCGCATGGGCAACCCTGAGCGATCGTACGAGGTCGTCCACGTCGCCGGGAGCAAGGGCAAGGGCTCGACCTGCGTGCTGATCGATGCCATCCTCCGCGCCTCCGGCCGCCGCAGTGGCCGCTATCTCTCCCCCCACCTGCACAGCTACCTCGAGCGCTTCGTCGTCGATGACACGCCGATCTCCCGCGAGGACTTCACCGCGCTCACCGCCGAGGGCATCGCGACTGCCGAAGCGATCGAGAGCCAGCAGCCCGAGCTGGGCGAGATCACGGCGTTCGAGCTGACCACCGCGATGGCGCTGCGCTGGTTCAAGCAAGCCGGCTGCGACGTCGCCGTGGTCGAGGTCGGTCTCGGCGGCACCCTGGACGCCACGAACGTGGTCACGCCGGCTGTCTCGGTGATCACCCGGCTGGACTACGAGCACACCGCCATCCTCGGCGACACCATGCCGGAAATCGCGAGCAACAAGGCAGGGATCATCAAGCCGGGCCGACCGGCGGTGACCGCAATGCAACCGGCCGAGGGCCTGGCGGTAATCCACGACCGCGCGCGGGAGGTCGGCGCGCCGCTCATGGTCGCTGGCGCGGACTGGACGGTGCGCGGCACGGACCAGAGCTTCATCGCCACGGGCCCGTGGGGCACGATCGACAACCTTGAGCTCTCGCTGGTGGGGCAGCACCAGGTCGAGAACGCCGGACTCGCCATCGCCGCCGTGACGACACTGCAGGCGACCGACCCCGACGCGATCCGCCGTGGCGTCCGCGCGGCCTCTCTGCCGGGGCGGTTCGAGCGAGTCCCGCTCCCCTCCGGGCAAACGGTGGTGATCGACGGCGCGCACACCGCCGCCTCGGCCGCTGCCCTTGCGACGACGCTGCGCGAGCAGTATCCGGATGCCGCGATCGCGATCGTCGTCGGCATGCTCCGCGACAAGGACCCCGCGGTCGTGCTCGGGCCACTGCTGGATGTCGCCGCCCATTGGGTGGTGACCGCGCCAGACACGCCCCGCGCGCTGCCGGAGGGCGATCTTCACGCCGCTCTTGCCGCGCTGGGCGCCACTGGTGACCGCGCCGCCACGGTCGCCGAGGCTATCGAGGCTGCCCGGCGTCTCGACGTGACGGTGGTCGTGGTGACCGGCTCGCTGACGACTGCCGCCGAGGCGCGCGTCGAACTCAGGCTGACCTGACGCGCACATGCGGCACACATGTTTGCATCTTTTTTCACAATAATGCATTCATGCTGATATTGTGATATGATAATGGCATCGCTGGAGACAAAGGTGTCTTCGGCCGCGCATGAAGATGTGCAAGGAGATCGCACGATGAAGACGCTTCGCAACCTGTTCCACCGCCAGTCCGCCAACCATGGCCGTTTTGACCGTTATTACGGGCGCGTCCTGCGCTCGGGGTCGGGCTACCCGACGGCGGACGAGGCTCGCCGGGACCTTCGCAGCTACGACAAGACCATGCTCACCATGGGCTGGCCGCGCTAGGCTCCATATCACTAATCAGTGATATCGTCACCGGGTCGGCCCCCTCAGGGATCCATCCGCCGGCTCGTCAGGCGATAGCACACTACGAGGGGCCGTCCTCTCGTCGCGATCACCAAAACCCCCGGTTGGCGAGATGCCAACCGGGGGTTTCGCGTTTGTCAGGGGCCTCTTCGACGGCGAGCCTGCGCCGGTGCAGCCTGACCATGGCCGCGAGGCGCTTGCCTCGTCGGCTCAGGATGACAGTGAGTGAGGCGTTGACCTCCGCCTCTCATTCCCCAGGTCACCGGCGATGGCGCCGGGCGTGAGCTGGTCCTCGAGCAGGCGCACGAACCGCGACTGCCGCGTCTCCCCGCTCGCCTCCGCCTCGTCCAGCCACCGCGCCAGCAGATCCCTCCCGACGTGGTACGTGAAGATGTAGGGCCGCCAGAGCGGGTCGGCGATGAACCGCACGCGATGCCGCGCCTCCGCCTCGGTGGCGAGCCCGTACTCCATCAGGTAGCGCACCACCTCGTCCTCAGGCCGCCCGTCCTGATGCATCAGCAGCGCCGCGTTGCCGCCGACCGAGCGCAGCACCCACTGCGCATCGATGATGCGCGCCTCCCGCTCCGGGTCGGCGTCGATCCCGAATGGCGCCCAGACATGCTCCCCCTGCCAGCGCGCGCCCTCGGCGTCACCGAAGATCATCGACTGCGCCAGCGTCGCGATGCCCTCCGAGATCACGCACTCCGGCGTGTTGATCAGCTGGATGCTGTGCTCGCCGTACCCCTGCTCGTGGTAGAGCCGGATCTCCTTGAGCGCGTGCTCGGTGTGGTGGCCGGGGTACCCCTCGTGCGCCATCAGGTCGAGCAGCGCGTTGGCACGGATCGGCAGGTCGGTGTTGATCTCCACCAGCGAGCGGGCGTTGCCGAGGTACCAGTTGTACCCGCTCCACGGCTTGTCGGAGACGAACGCGATCTCGACCGACTCGTGCTCCGGCAGGGTGACCAGCTTCGCGGTCCGAGCGCGAACCTCGTCCATGATCGTCTCGACCGCCAGCCGCGCCTGCTCGGTGCTGATCTCGAACTGCGTTTTCCACTGCCGCAACCGCTCCGGCACCGCCCCCTCGCCGGGCAGCACCTCGTCCAGCGTGCTGATCGCGGCGGCGTAGGCGTCGTCCGGCACGCGCTCGGCATCGACGTCGAAGAGCTGGCGCACCTCATCGGTGTAGGCGATCTCCTCGCCGGCCAGCTTGCGCGCGAGCGTGCCGAGCGCGTTCGACCTGCGCGGTGAGATAGTCCACCCGAGACGGTGCCAGGTCCTCGCTCGCGATCCGCTCCAGCAGCGCGTCGGTCTCGCGAACGAGCTCGGCAGGGGTTGCCGGAGAAACGTCGCGCAATTCGACCGGACCGTCGTAGGCGTCGATGAGGCCGTCGATGTGCGGCTCCATGCGGAACGCGAGCCGCACATAGTCGGCGGAGATCGCGTCGAGTGGCGGCGGGGTGTGCGTGGGTTCGGTCACGGATCATCCTCGTTCTGGTGGATACTGCTCCAAGGCGCAATGACGTCATGGTACCGCGAGCACGCACCGGAGCCACGCCATCATGTCCCTCCCACCGATCGACACCGCCCACTGCTTCCCGGGGGAGCGTGACGCGCTGCTGGCGCTGCTGCGCAACCTCTCGCGCGACGAGTGGAACGCGATGACCGTCTGCGAGGGGTGGAACGTCCACGATGTCGCGCTTCACCTGCTCGGTGGCGACGTCGGCTGGCTCTCGGGTGGCCGGGATCGCTTTCATGGCACTGCCACAGCGCCGGCCGTGCCCGACCTCGCCGATGCGGACACATTGCTCGGCTGGATCAACGACCGCAACGCCGTCTGGGTGAACGCGATGCGCCGGACGAGCCCTGCCCTGCTGATCGACCTGCTCGCGCTGACCGGCGAGCGGCTGGCGGCGTGGCTGCCGACGATCGACATGGACGCTCCTGGCATCCCGGTGAGCTGGGCGGGGCCCGACCCTGCTCCGGCATGGCTGCACGTCGCGCGGGAGTACACCGAGCGGTGGGTGCACCAGCAGCACATCCGCGACGCGGTCGACCGGCCGGGCCTGACCGAGCCCGAGTGGCTGCACCCGGTGCTGGACACCTTCGCCCGCGCCCTTCCCTACGCCCTCCGCGACCAGCACGCACCCGACGGGCCATCGTCACGCTGCGGATCACCGGTCCCGCCGGCGGCGCGTGGGGCGTCAGGCGAGCGGACGATGCATGGACCTTCGAGGCCCCGCACCCGAGCAATCCGACACGCTGGTCACCATGGACGAGGAGACCGCGTGGCGCGGCTTCACCCGCGGCATCGGGTTCGACCAGATCCACCAGCGCACCCGCGTGGACGGCGACCCGGAGATCGGCGAGGCGATCATGCGGATGGTGACGATCATCGCATGATCGCCTCGCCGCCCGGGCTGGCACATAACATGCTTACCTCCGGCACAACCGATCCTGTTCCGCATGCACCGGAGGACCAACCATGAAGGCACTCACCTGGCACGGCAAGCGCGACGTCCGCGTGGACACCGTCCCCGACCCGACGATCCAGCACCCGACCGACGCGATCATCAAGGTCACCAGCACCGGCCTCTGCGGCTCCGACCTGCACCTCTACGAGCTGCTCGGCGCCTTCCTCGGCGAGGGCGACGTCCTTGGCCACGAGCCGATGGGCATCGTCGAAGAGGTCGGCAGCGAGGTCACGGAGATCACGCCCGGCGACCGGGTGGTGATCCCGTTCAACATCTCCTGCGGCCACTGCTACATGTGCGAGCAGGGGCTGCAGAGCCAGTGCGAGACCACGCAGGTGCGCGAGCACGGCACCGGCGCGGCACTGTTCGGCTACACCAAGCTCTACGGTCAGGTCGCCGGTGGCCAGGCCGAGTACCTGCGCGTGCCACAGGCGCAGTACACGCACATCAAGGTGCCCGAGGAGGGCGCGGACCAACCGGACGACCGCTTCGTCTACCTCTCCGACGTGCTGCCGACGGCGTGGCAGGCGGTGGAGTACGCGCAAATCCCGGAGGGCGGCAGCGTGACGGTGCTCGGGCTCGGCCCGATCGGCGACATGTCGTCCCGTATCGCGAAGCTGCGCGGGCACCGCGTGATCGCAGTCGAGATCGTGCCGGAGCGCATCGAGCGGGCACGCAGCAACGGCATCGAGGTGATCGACGGCCGCAGCACCAGGAACGTCGCCGATGCTATCCGGGAGATGACCGATGGCCGCGGCACCGACTCGGTGATCGACGCGGTCGGCATGGAGGCGCACGGCGCGCCCGTGAGCAAGATGGCGCAGGAGATGGCCACGTTCCTGCCGGACGCGATCGCCTCGCCGCTGATGCGCCGCGCCGGGGTCGACCGGCTCAGCGCGCTGCTGCTGGCGATCGACATTGTCCGCCGAGGCGGCACGATCTCGATCATCGGCGTCTATGCCGGCATGACGGACCCGCTGCCGATGATGACGATGTTCGACAAGCAGGTGCAGCTCCGCATGGGCCAGGCGAACGTGAAGCGCTGGGTAGATGACATTATGCCGCTGCTGACGCGGTCGGACGACCCGCTCGGCGTCGACACCTTCGCCACGCACCGCCTGCCGCTGAGCGAAGCGCCGCGCGCCTACGAGATGTTCCAGAAGAAGCAGGACGGCGCGGTCAAGGTGCTCTTCCAGCCGTGATTCATCATTACGGCATCGTGCGACAATCGAGACACGCGACGACATCCCGGCGTCCCACCTGGCGCCGGTAGAGCCATGTCCAACGGAGGCACCATGTTCGGATTCACCCGCTCGATCCTCTTCCGTGCGTTCCTGATCGGCGTCACCGCCGGCATGCGCTCGCAGACACCCGGCGCGGTGCTCGCGTGGTACCACGATGACGCCCCGCGATACGCGCGCTGGCGAACCTGGCCGGTGCTCCGCTCCGTCTGGGGACGGCGTGCGCTGCTGGCATCCGGTGCTGGCGAGCTGATCGGGGACAAGTCTCCGCTGGTGCCACCGCGGACGAATCCCGGTCCGCTGTTCGGGCGCGCGCTGTTCGGCGCGCTCGCCGGCGCGGCGATTGGCTCGGAACGGCGCGGTACTGCCTCCATCCTCCGTGGCGCCATCGTGGGCGCGATCGGCGGCGTGTTGGGGTCGTTCGGCGGCCAGCGTGCCCGGGCCTTCGTCGTGAACGCAACCGGTCTGCCCGACCCAGCCGTGGCGGTGTTCGAGGACGCTGCCGCGGTCACCTTCGCTCGCCACGCGGTGACGAAGCGGGCGTGACCGTCGTCTCGATCGCGGGCGGCGCAGGATCGGGGAAGTCCCAGCTCGCGCTGGCCGTCGTTCGAATGGTTGGGGAAGACGTCGCCAGCCGGGTGCCGATGGACTGGTATCTCGTGCCGCGCGATACGCCGATGGAGAAGTGGCTGAGGCGGCCGCTCGCCTGGGACCACGCGGCCGTCCGGGAGCTGCTGGCGTCGCCAGTCGGCGAGACACGTCTCAGCCCGCCGTTTGACTTCCAGGCCTTCCAGCGCTCGGAGGTGACCGGCGAGCGCAAGGCGATCCCGATCCGGCCGGTGATGCTGCTGGATGCCATGGAGCCGTGGCCGGATGGCGACCTGTCGGTGCTGCTCGACGTCCCGGACGAGGTGCGGCGGCAGCGGATCGCCGAGCGGGATGTCCGCTGGCGCACCCGGGTGATCGAGAAGTGGGACACGCTGCAGATGACCTGGAAGCAGGCGTCGGCACAACCGCATCGATACGACCTGGTGCTGGACGGGACGTGCCCGGTCGAGGAGAACGCGAGGCGAGTTGTTGGGGCGCTGCGCTCGCGCAGGCTGATTGACGCCGGGCCCTTCGGCGCATCGGCCAACGATGTGTAGACCCGGACCGCGGTTCGCGGTTATCGAGCGTTGGCAACCTCGGCGGGAGCCTCGACCTCGTGCCCGGCGTCGAGACCGGCGATGGTGAGCGCGGCGGCGAGGTCGTCATGGCGGTAGATGCCACCGATCCGGTCCTCGTCGATGCGGAAGGTGGTGATCATCACCCGGCGGCCCATGTCCTGACCGGCGCGGTTGAACCATGCCGCCTCGTACTCGACCACCACGATGTCCTCACGGACGAACCACCGCCGCGGCGTGAGCACCGCCCGCGTGCGCGCCACCCACTCCCGCAGCAGGTCCGTACCGGTGCCAGCGCCTCGGGCACCACCGACCTCGACATCGCTGGCGGCGAGCGCCATCACGGCGTCGACGTCACGGTCGGCGACGTGGCGGAACCAGGCGGTGGCGATCTGTAGCGGTGAGGTGTCGGTCATGGGGGCGTGCTCCTGCGGGCGTCGATTTCCACTCCGTAGAGGATACAGGAGACCCCCGGTCGCCATGGTGGCGCCGGGGGTTGCCGTTTCGATCGGATGTCGACGATCCGGTGGGTCCTGGTCTAGTAGAGCTCGAGGTAGCGGTCGCGCTCCCAGTCGGTGACGTGCGTGCGGAAGGCGTCCCAATCGGCGGTCTGCGCCTCGATCAGGCGCTCGAAGATGTGATCGCCCAGCGCCTCGCGGATGACCTCGCTCTTCTCGAGCTCCTGAATCGCCTCGCCGAGGGTGGCCGGCAGCGTCGGGATGTTGCGGCGCTTGAGGTCCTCGTCGGTGAAGTGGTACAGGTTCTCCTCCACCGGGTCCTCCAGCGGCAGCTCGTTGGCGATACCATCCATGCCGGCAGCCAGCATCGCGGTGAAGGCGAGGTACGGGTTGCAGGCCGGATCCGGGCAGCGCAGCTCGATGCGGGTGGCGTTGAGGTTGCCCTGGCGGATCGCCGGGACGCGGATCAGCGCGGATCGGTTGGTGCGCGCCCAGGCGACGTAGACCGGCGCCTCGAAGCCCGGCACCAGGCGACGGTAGCTGTTCACCAGCGGCGCGATCACGCCACAGAGGGCGCGCGCGTGCTTGAGCTGGCCGGCGATGAAGTGCCGGGCATTCTTCGAGAGACCGTACGGATCGTTCTCATCGACAAAGGCGTTCTTGCCCTGTGTCGAGTCGATGAACCCGAAGCTCTGGTGGACGTGCATGCCGGAGCCATTCACGCCGCCGAGCGGCTTCGGCATGAAGGTCGCGTGGAGACCGTGCTTCTGGGCAATGGCCTTGAGGATGTACTTGAACGAAACGGCGCGGTCACCGGTGACAACCGCCGGGCCGTACTCGAAGTCGATCTCGTGCTGGCCGATCGCGACCTCGTGGTGGCTGGCCTCGACATCGATGTCCATCTGCATCAGCGCGTGGACCATGTCCTTGCGGACGGTCGATGCCAGGTCGGTGGAGAGATCGAAGTACCCGCCGCGATCGTGCGGTGCGGGAAGGATCTCCTGCCCTTCCTTCTGGAAGAGGAAGAACTCGAGCTCCGGGCCGACGTTGTAGGTGTAGCCGAGCTCTGCCAGCTTTTCGAGCTGCTTGTAGAGCGCTCCGCGCGGGTCGCCGGGGAACGGCTCGCCGTTCGGGTTGTGCACCCAGCAGATCACGCGGGCGGTGGTGAACTCGTCACGCTCCCATGGAATCACGGAGAAGGTGGAGAGGTCCGGCTGCAGGTACATGTCCGACTCGGCGATGCGGGTGAACCCGGCGATCGACGAACCGTCGATCCACTGCCCGCCCTCGACGACGTGGGAAAAGATCGAGGCCGGGATGGTGACGCTCTTGACCATGCCCATCACGTCGGTGAACTGCAGGTTGATGAACTGCACCTTCTCCGACTCGATCCGGGCGTAGATCTCCTCGGGCGAGGGCTGGTTGGCGACGATGGATGAGGTGTACTTGGTCTCAACTGGCGCTACCACGTCGTATCTTCTCCTGAACGTCACGACCCGCCCCCCTGAGGGCAGGTGCTCCTGCATATCTGGTCGCATCCTGCTGCGCTGCCATTACTCCCAACTGTAGGGATACTGTGCAAATGGCACATCGTGCATGATGGTGAAGTATTTCACACGATATTATGCACTATGCACAATATCGTGTCCCGACGCAGGCGCGCCGCACCCGCTATCGGTCGCGCACGACGTCCATATGCTCCGCCATGGCGTGGTTGACCGGGGCATCCGTGTCCCGGAGCCCCGCGATCGCGCCCTCGGCGTCCGCGTCCGAGCGGTTCTGGCTCGCCTTGAGCTTGCCGATCATGCGCGTGACGGGGATCTCGATGCCGACGATCTGCTCAAGGTTGGCGGCGATGAAGGGTGACGGCGCGTCGGCCATCTTCCACGGGACAGGCTGCGACGCCTCCATCTGCTTCGTGAGCATGCCGGCCTGGCCCCGGAGCCACTTCACATCGTCATGGACAATGATCCGGCCATAGGCGTGCACGACAGCGTAGTTCCACGTTGGCACGACCTCGTGCGTGGTGCGCTTGGTCTCGTACCAGTTCGGGGTGATGTAGGCATCGGCTGCCTGGAAGACGATGAGCGCGTCCTGATCGGGATCGTGGTCGCGCCAGACCGCATTGTTGCGAGCGACATGGGCGAGCAACCGTCCATGCGGGCCGGTCCGGGGGTCGAACACGAACGGGATGTGGTTGGCGGCCAGCCCGTCCGACCCGAGCGTGACAAGGGTCCCGAGCGGGGCCGCGGTGATGACCGCATGGAGGATCTCGGGGTCTATCTCGGCGAAATGGGGCGGCAGGTACACCATGACAGGCATCCTTTGCATGCGGGGAAGCTGGCGGCGATCGGCACCGCCAGCATGATCGCCTACACCTGGCTCGGCCGGCGACCGCCGGTGTTTGTGAGCACCACGCCGGCGACGATCACCGCGCCGCCCACGAGCGCGAAGATGCCCGGCACCTCACCGAGCACGGCCCACGACGCCAGCACGCCGAAGACCGGCACAAGGTAGGTGTACACCGCCGTCTGGCTCGGTGTCAGCACCCGCAAACCCCAGTTCCAGAGCAGGTACGCGACGGTGATCGCCAGCAGCGAGACATAGAGCACGGCGAACCAGTCGGTCGGTCCCAACTCCGTCATCCGCTCCCGCATCGGCGCGTCGAACACCAGGAACGGCACGAACGCCGCCCCGCCCGACATCGTGGTGTAGGCGGCGACGTATTTCGGCGGGTACCTCCCCAGCAGCGGCTTGCTCAGCACCGTGTAGAACGCCCACGCCAGCGGCCCGGCCAGCACGATCAGCACGCCGAGCATCTGGCTCGACTCCAGTTGGGCGCCACCGGACGCTCCGAACTGCAGCACCACCAGGAAGCCGACGAACGCGACGAGGATCCCCATCACCTTGCGGCTGGTGAGGCGCTCGCCGAGCAGGACGCGCGAGATGATCGCGGTGAAGATCGGGTTGCTGGTCACCAGCAGGCTCGCCAGCCCCGGGTTGAGCCGGTTGAGACCGTACGCCATCGAGAGGCTCATCACGGGAATGCCGAGGAGCCCGATGAGGACCATGCGACGGGCGTCGGCCGCCGTCATCGGGATGATCACCCGCCCGGTGGTGGCGAGGAAGATGCCGTAGAACAGCGCCGCGCCGACGCTGCGGATGACGACGACGTCGACCGGGCTGAGCGAGCCCAGCAGGTGCTTGAGCGCGGTGAAGTTGCCGCCCCAGAGCATGGCCACGGTGAGCAGGCCGAGATGCACGATGACCAGGTCGCGGACGGACGGCCCGCGCCGCTGATCGGCATCGCTGAGCTCTGGCGTTGTGGCCGGGATGTCGGCGGAGGGCAAGGCGCTCGTCATGCAGGCAGTGTACCGCCCCGCGACAGATCGGCATATTCAGCCGCCCGCGCACGACCATATGACATATCTGATAGACTTCATCGCAGGGACCAGTGGGAACACAAGACAGCATGTAGAGGAGCATCGAAATGCATTCCTTGTCTCGTCTGTGGCGACATTCGGCCACCCTGGTGATCATTGCGCTCGCATTGGCGAGCGTGGCGGGTCACCCGGCGGCCGCGCAGGAGCCCGAGGTCGGCATCATCGGCGTCGCATATGTATGCCCAACCGCCGTGAGTGATCCGGACACCTCGACCTGCGACACGGTCGCGGGGGTGAGTATCGAGGTGCTGGTCAACGGCACCGAGATCGCCGGCAGCCCCTTCACCAGCGCGCTCAACTCGATCGGGTTCAACTCCATCGAGTTCAACGCGCCGGCAGACGCAGAGATCACGCTGACGCAGGTGGGCGGGATACCTGACGGCTACGAGCCCGCGGCCGGGTCGGACCCGTTCGTCGCCAATGTCGCGGATCTGCCGATCGGCGGTGCCGGTGGTGAGTCCACCAGCCCTTACGCCGAGCTGGTGAATGTGCCAGTCGACGACGTCGCGGAACTGCCCGACACCGGCACGGGCCGCACCAGCGGCGATCCCGCGGACAACACGCTGATCGCCGTGCTTGCGGCAGCCGCGGCCGCCCTGGTGGTGACGGGATCGATGATCGCGCGCGCGGCGACCTCGCACCGGCGCTGATCAGGTCCGCTCCAACCACGAACCTGTACGACACCCGCCCCTCATGGTGCTCCATGAGGGGCGGGTGTCGGAGCGATGATGGTCACCGGGCGCGGTGCCGGGACCCGGCCGCCTACTCCGCCGCCTGGAGATCTCCGGTGAGCATCAGCATGGTGGGGATGCCATCGGCGTAGACGCTGTTCTGGTAGATCGGATCGTCGTCCGGCGGCCACGACGCCACGCGCTCGCCTTCGTTCACCGGGTTGTTGCCGTACCGCTCCCACAGCGGGATCACCGGCAGCAGCTCGTTGAAGACCTGCGCGATGGTGGTGACCTGCTCCCGCTGCTTCTCCTCGTCGAGACCCTGCGCGCTCTTCAGGGTGAGCTCCTCGAGGTCCACCTCACCGGCGACCTCCGTCTGCTGCACCAGCTCGTACGCCATGCCGGGCTCGCCCTGTGCCTGGGGAATGGTGTTGAAGGTGAACAGCGCCTGCGCGAACGAGAAGTGCGGATGGGGGTTCGTGGAGTTGCCCCAGCCCTGGATCGCGAGGTCGAAGTTGCCGCGGTTCACCTCGTCGGCGATCTGCGCCGCGGTTACCCCGAGCAGCCGGATCTCAATACCGAAGTCAATCAGCTGCTCGGCGGCGTCGGTCGCGGCGGATGTCCAGTCCTGGAACTCCGCGGTGTGGCTCAGCTCGAAGCGCGCCGGCTCGCCGTTGGACATGGTCCAGACGTCGTCGTCCTTCGTCCAGCCAGCCTCCTCCAGCAGAGCGGCTGCCTTGTCACGATCGAATGCGTAGCGGTTCAGGCCGGCGATGGCGTCCTCGCTGAGCCACTGCGGCACGTGGTTGTCGGAGAACCCGGCCATCAGCTCGACACCGACACCGGAGTCTGCGAGCGCGACGATGCCGTTCTGCACGCGATCCACGGCGTGGGCGATCGCCTGCCGCACCTTCGGGTCGCCGAGGGTATCGCCGTGGCGGGCGTAGTTGATGTAGATGGCAGGTCCCGAGTAGATCGGCGGACGGACGATGCGGATGCCCTCCTTGATCATCTGCTGTTCCGATGCCGGCGGGAAGCCGTGAGTCGCGTAGTCGACCTCGCCCTCCAGCACCATCGGCGCGACCACATCCGCGCGGCCGTTGAAGATGACGAGGCGGTCGAACGCGACCTCATCCGCCAGGTAGCCCGTCTCGTTCTTGACGAGATCGAACCGGGCGCCAGTCAACGTGTTGGTGTCGACCACGAACGGTCCACTGGCCACGTAGTTGTCGGGGCGGAACTGGTTGAACTCGTCGAGCAACTTGCCGCCCTCCGGGTCCTGCAGCGACCCGCCACCCTCGAACAGCGCCTTCGCGCGGTCGGCGAAATCGCCCCACACGCTCGCCGGGCGCGGGCTCATCCGGATGACGTAGCGCTCCACCACGGTGGATGGCAGCGACATGTGGAAATTCACGGTGAAGTCGTCGGGTGCGGTGATCTCGTCGACGTACTGGAACACCGTGTTGGCCTGCAGCCGCAGGCACCAGAACGTCGCGAGCACGTCTGCCGCCGTGAAGTCGCTGCCGTCCGACCACGTGACACCCTGGCGCAGGTTCACCTGGAACGTCTCATCGTCGACGAAGGACCATTTTTCAGCGAGCAGGGGTAGCCATTCGCCGCTGGCCCAGTAGTACATGCCCATCGGCAGCATGATCAGGTCGCCGTAGATGTTGGGCGGGTTCAGGACACCGTTGGTGACGAAGCTGTTGAAGTGGCCGCTCGGCGGCTCCTCGTACGGCCACGCGCCGTGGAACTCCCGCTCGCCGTCCTGCGCGGCTGCCGGCGCGCCGAGCAGCCCACCCAGCAAGCCGAGCCCGACGGCCCCACCGACGAGATGACGCCGATCGATCATGAGACTGCTGTGATCCGATGCCTGCACCATGCCACTCCCTCCAGCACCCGATGTTACCTGCGCTCGCCCGGTCGGCGCCCGATGCTTCCCAAGGCGGCGTCTATCGGTTGTTGCGTGCCCGCATCGTAGCAGAGCAGATGACGCGTGTCGCCGGTCTCCGCCGTCGAACACGGCAGCTTCACGTCTTGACACAGTCAGGGCCACACCTATGATGCTGGCAACCACAGCCCGGCGCGCCGCAAGGCGTCTCGACCAAATCGGAGAGCCGACAGCCCATGCCTGCCGAGACCCAGAGCCCGGGCGGCGACCGCCCGAACGTCGTCTTCATCTGCGTGGACCAGTGGCGCGGGGACGCGCTCGGCGTCGAGGGGCATCCTGCCGTACAAACGCCCTACCTCGACCGGCTCGCCAGTCGCGGCGCCCGGTTCCTGCGCGCCTACGCGGGCGTGCCGTCATGCATCGCCGCGCGGGCCTCGCTCATGACCGGGATGTCGCAGGAGCGCCATGGCCGCATTGGGTATCGAGAACAGGTCGAGTGGAACTACCCGCACACGCTCGCCGGCGAGTTCACCCGCAACGGCTACCAGACGCAGGCCATCGGCAAGATGCATGTCTACCCCGCCCGGAACCGGCTCGGCTTCGAAGCGGTGGAGCTCCACGACGGCTTCGTCCACTTCCTCCGCGACAACGCGCCCGACCAGGCGGCAATCGACGACTACCTGCCGTGGATGCAGGAGCGCGCCGGCGCCAGCACCGACTACTTCGACCATGGCGTCGACTGCAACGGAATCGTGGCACGGCCGTGGGACAAACCCGAGGCGCTTCACCCCACGACGTGGGTCTTCACGCAGGGCGTCCGCTTCCTCAAGCGGCGCGACCCGGAGCACCCGTTCTTCCTCTTCCTCTCGCTCCACCGCCCGCACCCGCCGTACGACCCGCCGCAGTGGGCCTTCGACCAGTACATGGCCATGGACCTCCCCACGCCGCCGGTCGGAGACTGGACCGGCTATTTCGAGCAGTACCGCGACGACAACGACCCAACCGCCAACATCGCCCACTACCGGCGAGAGGTGCAGCGTCGTGCTCAGGCCGGGTACTACGGCCACATGACGCACATCGACCACCAGATCAACCGATTTCTGGAGACGCTGCAGTTCATGGGGCTGCACCGGAACACGATCGTCTGCTTCACCTCGGACCACGGCGAGATGATGGGCGACCACCACCAGTACCGGAAGACCGTGCCCTACGAGGGCTCGGCGCGCGTGCCGCTCATCGTCAACGCGCCGCCTGAGCTCGGCATCCAGCCGGGCGTGACACCTGACGGCGTCGTGGAGCTGCGCGACATCATGCCGACGCTGCTCGACGCCTGCGGGCTGGAGGTTCCGGAGGTTGTCGACGGCAAGAGCCTGCTGCCGATGATGCGAGGTGAGGCGACACAGGTGCGAGAGATGCTGCACGGCGAGCACCTCTACGGCGGCAACCAGTCGATCCAGTACATGACCGATGGCCGCGAGAAGTACATCTGGTTCTCGGGCGACGGGCACGAGCAGCTGTTCGATCTCGTCGAGGACCCGCAGGAGCTGCACGACCTCGCGCTCGATCCGGCACAGGAGGCGCGCGTCGCCGCGTGGCGCGCCCGGCTGGTCGAGGCGCTCGCAGGCCGGGAAGAGGGGTACTCGGACGGCACGCGCCTGATCCCCGGCCAGCCGGCCACGGCGGTGCTCGATCACCTGCTGAAGGGGTCGGAGTGGACCGGCCCGCCAGCGGGATAGAACGCTGCGTGATGGAGGGCCGCGTCGGGACGAACCCTGTGTCGGTTCAGCCGGCAAACACCTTCACATGCACATGCTGGTGGGCCCGCCCCGCCGTGGGCAGCTCGTTCGGTGCCTCCGACAATCGCCCGCTGAGGCAGACGGATGACGGGAATCCCCACTACCGTGGCCGCTTCGCGACCACCGGGCTGCCACAGAGGGCAGCCCCTACGAGCGCTAACGGCGTCGTAGCGAGCAAAGCGCCCGACGCTCCGTGGGCGGGCCCACCGTTAGACCGATCAGGATATCCGCTCGATCGGCATTACCACCGACACGGTCTCCCTGAATTTCGACACGCATACAACAAAAAGCGCCCCCGGATTGCTCCGGGGGCGCCTGCCAGGCGGGCGATCAGGTCAGTCCCCGAAGGGACGACACGCCCGTGATGGCCGTGGGAACTACTCGACCGGCTTGAGATCGCCGGTGAGCATCAGCATCGTCGGGATGCCGTCCGCGTACGGGCTGTTCTGCAGGATCGGATCGTCGTCCGCCGGCCACGCCTCGACACGCGTGCCCTCGAGGGCGGCGTTGTTGCCGTAGCGCTCGAACAGCGGGATGATCGGCAGCAGCTCGTTGAAGACCTGCGCGATCGTGGTGACGTTGTCCTTCTGCGCCGCCTCGTCGAGACCGAGCGCGCTGTCGACCGTCAGCTTGTCGAGGTCGACATCGCCGGCCACCTCGGTGGTCTGCTTGAGGTCGAAGGCGATGCCCTGGCCACCGTTGTTCTTCGCCAGCGTGTTGTGCGTGAAGAACGCCGTCACGTAGCTGAAGTGCGGGTGCGGGTTCGTGGAGTTGCCCCACGACTGGATTGCGAGGTCGAAGTTGCCCTTGTCGACGTCGATCGGCTGCTGCGTGTAGGTCACCGCGCGCGGCTCGACCGTGATGCCGAAGTTGGTGAGCTGCTCGGCGAGGTCCGTGCCGGCGGCCGACCAGTCGGCGAACTCGGCCGGGAAGATGAGCTCGAACTTGGCCTCGTTGCCGTCCGACATCTTCCAGGTGTCGCCGTCCTTGGTCCAGCCAGCCTCTTCCAGCATGCTGGCGGCCTTGTCGACGTCGTACTCGTACTGGTTGAGGGAGCCCAGCGCATCCTCGTTGATCCAGTTCGGGACGAGGTTGTCGCTCATGCCGCTCATGTACTTCACGCCGATGCCGGAGTCAGCCAGCGAAACCGTACCGTTCTGCTCGCGGTTGATGGCATGGGCGAGCGCCTGGCGCACCTTCGGATCGCCGAGGGTGTCACCGTACTTGGCGAAGTTGATGTACAGCGCCGGTCCGGAGTACACGGGCGGCCGCAGCACGCGGATGCCCTGGTTCGCGAACTCCTTCTCGGTCGCCGGCGCGAATCCCTGGGTCGCGTAGTCGATATCGCCGGAGAGCACCACCGCGGAGATGGTGTCCGTCTCGCCGTTGTAGTCGACGATGCGGTCGAAGCCAACCTTGTCGGCGAGGTAACCCGTCTCGTTCTTCGGCATCGTGAAGTTCGAGCTGGTGATCGAGTCGGGATCGATCGTGAACGGGCCGTTGGCGACGATGCCGTCCGGGCGGAACTTGTTGAACTCGTCGAGGAGCTGCTTGCCCTCGGGATCGTCGATCGTCTTGCCGCCGTCGAACAGCTCAGCGGCGCGGTCGCCCCACTCGCCGTAGACGCTCGCCGGGCGCGGGCTCTGGCGGATGACGTACCGCTCGACCACCGTCGAGGGCTCGCTCATGTGGAAGGTGAGGTTGTAGTCATCGTCGGCCGTCACCGAGTCGACATAGCTCCACACCGTGTTGGACATGATCCGGAGGCAGTTGAAGGTCGTGACAACGTCGGCGGAGGTGAAGTCCGAGCCGTCCGACCACTTCACGCCTTCCTGCAGGGTGACCGTGAAGTTCTCGCCATCCTCGGCGAAGGCCCAATCCGTGGCCAGCACCGGCAGCCACTCCTGGGTTGCCCAGTAGTAGAGGCCCATTGGCAGGGTCACGAGGTCGCCGTAGATGTTGGGCGGGTTCATGATGCCGTCGGTGACAAAGGTGTTGAAGTGACCCTTCGGCGGCGCCTGGTACGGCCAGGCCGCGTGGAACTCCTTGCCGCCGTCCTGCGCCATGACTACCCGGCCAAGCCCGCCCGGGATGGGCGCGCCGGCGAGCATCGCCGCAGTGACGGCGCCAGCGCCCATGCTGACCGCGCGACGGCGCGACATCGGTGTCTGGAGCGCGCGACCGCAGGTACCCGAGACTGTTTCCTTCGACATTCCAACCTCCTTAAGGTTTGGATGTGCGGATATGGACCGTTCGTGGAACGATCCAAGTATAGCCCAGACATGCGACCTGTACAGGGGATCCCTGACCAATTCGGAGCATGCGCTGTTGGACCCATCGTTCACGCGGCGCACAATCACCCTCCTCGCCGGCCGCCGCGGCACCGACGAGTCATTCGTTTGTTACGCTAACGCCGCAATCTGTCATCCCGTTCAGTCGGCCACGCCGGACAGCGCCGGCTCGTCGGTGATCCGGAGATCGCGCCCGTCCCTACCCTCCTCGATGTTCCGCACGACGAGGTGGCAGGCGACCTGTCGACCGTCGCCGACATCGACCAGCGGCGGCACGACGGTGTCGCACTCGCCCCTGATCCAGTACGGACAGCGCGGGTGGAACACGCAACCGTCGGGAAGCTCGTTGAGGTTCGGGATATCGAGGCTGCGCAGCTGCAGCTTGGCCTTCGAGCGGGTCAGGTCCGGATCCGCCTCGGGGATCGCCGCCGCCAGCGCCCGCGTGTACGGGTGCAGCGGCCGGCCGATCAGCTTCGGCGTGCGGCCGTACTCGATCAGCTTGCCGACGTACATGACGCCGATGCGACCCTCCCACGCGAAGTACTTCACGACCGCGAGGTCGTGCGTGATGAACAGGAAGGTCACGCCCAGCTCGTTGCGCAGCTTCAGCATGGTGTTGAGCAGGGAGACGCGAATCGAGACGTCCACCATCGACACCGACTCGTCGGCGATGATCACGCGCGGGTTGAGCGCCATCGCGCGGGCGATGGAGACGCGCTGCCGCTGCCCGCCGGAAAGCTGGTGCGGGTACTTGTCGATGAAGTTCTCCACCGGCCGCAGGTCGACCAGCTCCAGCAGCTCGGCGGCACGCTTTGTCGCCTCGGTCTTGTTGGCGACAACCTTGTGGTGGAGCAGCGGGGCGCGCAGCGTGTCACCGATGGTGTGGACGGGGTTCAGCGATGCGTACGGGTCCTGATGGATGATCTGGACCGCCTTGCGATACTCGGCGAACTCGTCCTTGCTCATGTGGGCAAGGTCCTTGCCCTCGAAGATGACCCGGCCCTCGCTCGGCTTGAGCAGGCCGCCGGCCATGCGGGCGACGGTGGTCTTGCCGGAGCCGCTCTCGCCCACGAGGCAGAGGATGTCGCCCTGGTTCATGCGTCAGCGAGACATCGTCCGCCGCCTTGATCACCCCCTTGCGGGTTTTGAAGCGCCGGGTGAGATGCTCCAGCTGCATGATCGGTTCAGCCATATCCGTGTGCCTTGTCTTCTGTAGGGGCGGATTCCGAAGGATATCCGCCCGGCGTGCGCGTAGCGCGCGCTAGGTTCACTGTGGGGCGATTCCCGAATCTTTCCATCCGCCTCGCCGCCCCGTGTTGTCCGCCTGCGGCGGACCGGGCGGATATCCTTCGGAATCCGCCCCTACGTTCATTCCCGGTGCACCGGCCTACCCCACGACCTCCTCGACGTCGTCCATCGATTCCCATCGCGAGGGGTCCTTGTCGACCCGGTCGTGGTGGTGGCAGGCGGCCAGGTGCGACGGCGCGATCTCCACCAGCGCCGGGTGGTCGGTCGCGCAGATCTCGGTCGCGAACGGGCACCGCGGGTGGAACGGGCAGCCGCTGGGCACATCCAGCAGATTCGGCGTGGAGCCCGGAATCGCGGTCAGCGGCGTGAACTCCTCGCCGGCGATCGGCGGCACCGCGTTCATCAGCCCCACCGAGTACGGGTGCTTCGGGTTGTAGAAGACATCGCGCACCGGCCCGTACTCCACCACCTCGCCGGCGTACATCGTCGCGACCCGGTCCGCCAGCTCGGCGGCCAGCGAGAGATCGTGCGAGATGAAGATCATCGTGAAGTCGAGCTCCTCGCGGAGGTTGCGGACGACGTCGATGATCGCGCGCTGGGTGAGGATGTCGAGCGCGGTAGTCGGCTCGTCGAGAATGATCAGCTCCGGCCGGAGCAGCAGGCTCAGCGCGATCGAGACACGCTGCCGCATGCCACCGGAGAGCTCGTGCGGGTAGGCGTTGTACACGCGGTCCGGATCCAGCTGCACCTTCTGGAAGAGATCGAGGGTGCGCGCACGCACCTCGCCGGCATTGCGCCAGCCGTGGGCGCGCGCGGTCTCCATGAAGGTGTCCTTGACCTTCATCACGGGATTCAGCGAGTTCTGGGCCGCCTGGAAGGTCATCGCGATCTCCTTCCAGCGGATTTGGCGGAAGTCCTTGTCGGACATGTTGACCAGGTCGAGCTCCTTGCCCGCGCCGGTTGTGAACCGGACGCTGCCCTTGCTGATCCGCGCCGAGCGCACCAGCATCCGCAGCAGGGCGAACCCGAGGGTGGACTTGCCCGAGCCGCTCTCGCCGATCAGGGCGACCGCCTCGCCCCTGCGGATGGTCAGGTCGGCGCCGCGCACCGCCTGCATCCAGCCAGTGGGCGTCTTGTACTCCACCCAGAGGTTCTCGACCTCGAGGATGGTGGGCGCTGTCGATTCGGCCGTGCCTCGGGTCGAGACCGGCGTGTTGAGCTCCGTGCTTGCCACGCTGCTACACCTCCCGCAATCGTGGGTTGAAGACGTCTTCGAGCGTTCGGGAGATCATCACCAGCGACAGCTGGAGCAGGATGATCATGACCATCGGCGCGAGCAGGTAGACGATGGAGTCCTGATAGAACATCGCGCCCTTGGTGTACGCCTGCTGGATCATCAGCCCCCAGTTGTCGCCCTGCAGCGGTACCAGCCCGAGGTAGTACAGGATGACCTGCGCGTAGATCGCGCCGGTCATCGCCAGCACGAAGTTGATGACGATGTACGGCATCATGTTCGGCAGGACTTCCTTGAACAGGACGTGCTTCAGCGGCAGGTCGAGCATGCGCGCCGCCTCGACGTACTCGCGCTCCTTCAGTGAGAGCACCTGGGCGCGAACGGCGCGCAGCAGCGTCGGCCACGCGAACACGGCGAGGATCAGCGCCAGCAGCAGGATGTTGTCCAGACGGACGAACACCGCCATCACACCGAGCAGGATGATCGAGGGCACCGTGAGCACCACGTCGGTGATCATCAGCACGGTGGCGTCGAGCTTGCCACCCAGCAGGCCGGCGAGCGCGCCGAACACGACGGCGATCATGGTCGAGAGGAGCGCCGCCAGCGTGCTGACGATCAGCAGGCTCGAGCCACCGTTGACGACCTGGTAGACGACGTCCTTGCCGGCGAAGTCGGTGCCGAGCGGGTGATCCCATGTGGGCGACTGGTAAACCTCGGCGACGTTGGTCGGGTTGGAATCCGGCAGGAAGAACGGCCCGATGAATGACATCAGCACGATCGCCAGGAAGACGGCGTAGCCGATCATGCCGACCTTGTTGCGCTCGACGAAGAGACGCAGGAACCCCTTCTTCTCGAGAACGGCGGCGCCCTCGTCGGGATGAGTCGGTACGGTGGTGGGGACTGCGGCGTCGGTCATCGCTACTCACCTCCCCCGGTGCGGATACGTGGGTCGAGACGGCTGTACAGGAGGTCGGCGATCAGGTTGGCCACGACCACGGACATGGTCACCACGAGGAAGATGCCCTGCAGAACCGGATAGTCGCGCTTCTGGATGGCATTCCACAACTCGGTGCCGATGCCCTCATAGGAGAAGATCGGCTCGATCAGCAGCGATCCGCCGACGACGAAGCCGATGGCGATGGTGAGCTGCGTGAACAGCGGCAGGATGGCGTTGCGGCCGACGTAGAGGATGGCGATGCGCCACTCGGGGATGCCGCGCGCACGGCCGGCGGTGACGAAATCCTCCTCCAGCGCCGAGATGGTGCTGCTCTTCATCAGCAGCATCCAGTGGCCGATGGAGGTGACGAGGTAGACGGTGATCGGCAGGATCGCGTGATAGATCGCGTCCTTCACGAAGGCGAAGCTGAACTCGACGTGCTGGCCCGAGGAGAGCGAGCCGCGCATGTCGGTGAAGGGGATCCAGTCGAGCCGGATCGAGAAGAAGATGATGAGCAGCAATGCCCCGATGAAGTTGGGTATCGAGCTGCTGATCGATGCGAGCGAGGTCAGCACGCTGTCGACCCAGGTGCCGCGCTTGTAGGCCATCACCATGCCGAGCAGCACGCCGATGACGAACGAGAGCAGCAGCGCGGTGCCGACGCTGAAGATCGTCCACGGCAAGCGGGCGCTGATGATGGCCCAGACGCTCGTGCCTGGCGAGGTGATCGACTGGCCCATGTTGCCCTGGGCGAGGTTCTGCAGGTAGTCGACATACTGCAGCAGCATCGGCTTGTCGGTGTCGATCGCGAACAGCGAGAGCGCCTGGTTCCGCGCGTCGTCATACGAGTAGCCGTACTGGGTGATCTGCTGGTTGATGTAGACCTCGACCGGGTTGCCAGGAAGCAGGCGAACCAGGAAGAAGATGAAGGTCGTCACGAAGAAGATCGTGATGATCGCCCGCAGGATGCGCCGGGCCAGGAAGCTCGAGGACGCGCTGCGGAAACGTCCCCATCCTGACTGCTCCCCTTCCGCGGGAACAACCGTGGTGCTGGCTGGGGTGGTGACTACGGCCATGACTCTACCGTCCTGTCTTGTGCTGAACCCGTGCCGCATGGCGTGCGTGCCAGGGCGGTACAAAGAACGACGTCTCCTCGCTGCCGGGCGAGGTGCTGGTGAAACGTGCCGGCGGACAGACCTTGTGCTCAGACAATGTTCCGGCTGCCGTTGACGTCAGCGTCATGCAATACCCACGTTGTGTTGACGTGGACAGCATACTGCCGACAGCGAGGCGGTCGCAACGTGAGACGCCCCTTGCCGGCCACGGGACCTGACAAACGGGGCGTCTCCTTCAGGGAATGTCGTTACGCCGTCACCACCGCGACCGGCTCGTGGGATCGCACCGACTCGTACGCCGCGAGGGCGACCTGCATCGCACGCATGCCGTCCTCGCCGCTGACCTGCACCGGCGCATCACGCTTCACCGAGTCAATGAACGCCGCCACCATCTCCGGGTCGCCGCTGTGCTCGACCGACTGCCAGCTATAGGTAGGGCCGTCAATCTCCGCAATCTCGAGGTTGTCGTTGAAGGCCTCCAGCTTGAGCACCCCCTTCTCCCCGATCACCTCGATCTCGACCCCGCCCCAGATCGGCCAGTTCTTCGGCCGCGACCAGCTCGTGTCGAGCGAGCCGCGCAGCCCGTTGCTCATCCGGAACATCACGAGGCCGGTGTCATCGACCGGGATATCGTAGATGCGGGTGTCCGCCTCGGCGTAGACCTCGGTCACCTCGGCCTCGAAGATGTGGCGCAGCACGTCGATGACATGGACGGTGTGGTCCATCACCGCGCCACCGCCGGCGAGATCGGGGTCGACGAACCAGCTCATCGGGCAGGTGCCGGGGTTCCGTGCGATCACGGCGAGCGGTGTGCCGACCCGGCCCGCGCGGATGGCATCACGGAAGGCGACCGCGGCGGCGTTGAACCGCACCGGGAAGGCCGTCTGCAGCTTGACCCCCGCCTTCGCGCAGGCATCGATCATCGCCTGCGCATCCTCCATCGTCGTCGCCAGCGGCTTCTCGCAGAGGACATGCTTGCCGGCCTCGGCGGCAGCGATGGTCAGCTCGGCGTGACGGACGTTCTCCGAGCAGATCACGACGGCGTCGATATCGTCGCGCGCGAGGACGTCGCGGTAGTCGGCGGTGAACTCCGCGCCGAACTGCTCGGCGGCGGCGCGGCCCCGCGCTTCGTTGTCATCGGCAATCGCGACCAGCTCGGCGTCGGGAAGATGGGTGAGCACGCCGGCGTATCCGTTGGCGTGGCCGTGGGCGAAGCTCAGAATGGCACACCGGACCGCGCCGGCCTGGGTGGAATCGGTCATCGTGGGAACTCCCTTCGGTTCGAGGTCTGGGTCAGGCGGTGGCAGCGCTGACGGCGTCCGAGGCGAAGACGATCGGGCGCTCGGTGCGCATGGAGTCGAGCACCGACTGCGCCAGCGCGAGCGTGCGGGTCGCCTCGTCGCCGTCGGTCATCACCGGCGCACCGGTGCGGATTGAGTCAATGAAGTGCGCGACCTCGCGAGCGTACGGATTGAAGGAGGACGGTCGCGCGAAGCTGATCTGCGGCGCGATGTTGCCCAACGCGGCAGTGTTCTCACTGCTCTCGAACGTGAGCGTGGCGTTCTTCCGACTGTTGTGCGAGAGCAGGCCTTTCTCGCCGGCGACCTCGATGGCGGTGTAGAAGCCGCCGTGCGCCCAGCTGGCGTCGAGATGCGCGATCACGCCGTTGCGGAAGCGCACCGACGCCATCGCGACGTCGCGCGTCTTCTGCCACTCGGTGTAGCTGAGCCCGTGGGCATAGACACGCTCGACATCGCCGAAGTACCAGCGGAGCGTGTCGAGGTCGTGGATCATCAGGTCGATGATCAGCCCGCCGTTCTTCTCGAGGTCGGCGAACCACGGGCTGCGCTCCATCACCGGTGCGCTGCGACGCTCGGTGCGGACCATCGCGATCTCGCCGAGCGTGCCGTCGTCGATCACCTGCTTGATGCGCGCGTACTCGGGGAAGAAGCGAACCACATGCCCGATCTGGAAGACCACCCCGGCCCGCTCGCAGGCGGCGGTCATCGCCTCTGCATCCTCAACGGTGCGGGCGATCGGCTTCTCGCAGAAGACATGCTTGCCGGCCGCGGCGGCGCGCTCGGTGGCCATGCGGTGAACCGAGGTCGGCAGCGCGATCAGCACCGCGTCAACCTCCGGGTCGCTCAGCGCCTCGTCCATCTCCGCGGTTGCGCGGGCGCCGGTCTGCTCGGCGAGCGAGGTAGCGAGGGGCGTATCGAGATCGACGACCCACCTCACCTCGCTGTCGGGTGACGCGAGAAGGTTGGCGGCATGGGATCTGCCCATCCCGCCGGCGCCGATGATGGCGAAGCGAACCGGAGCGTTCGCGTGCTGAGCTGCCGATGACATAGCGTGGCACGAATCCTTTCTGCCGTAACGATGGTTCCTGACGAACTGGCATACATGGGGTCTCGCCCCTGCCGCATGCACGGTACACGGTCGTCAGGCTGTATACAAGACGCCCTCCAGCCGACTCCTCAGTGCCCTAGCCGTCAGCGCCATCTTTCACAATCGTCACCCGGTGCACCTGCCTGGTCAGCTCCTCGATCTGTCCGAGCAGCTCCAGCTGTCGGTGCTGCAGCGAGACCAGCGCGTCCCACTGGCGCCCGGCGAGATCGTCGAGCCGCTGCTGGATGGCCGCGACCTCGAGCTCGGCGCGGATATCGATCTGATAGTCGTGCTCAGCGTTGAGGCGGTCCTTCGCTGACTGCCGGTTCTGGCTCATCATGATGACTGGCGCTGCGTACGCCGCCTGGAACGACAGTGCCAGGTTCAGCAGAATGAACGGGTACGGATCCCAGTGGTTGATGAAGCCAATCACATTGAGGACGAGCCAAATCACCAAAATGGTGCTCTGGATGATGATGAACCGCCACGAGCCCATCGCGCGGGTGACGGCGTCGGCGATGCGGTCGCCGGCCGTGAGGCGCTCTTCCTCCAAGGCGTTGACGGACCGGAAGTGGCCGAGGCGACGCTCAAGCGCCGCGCGAATCGACCGCTGCTCATGCTCCGTTACCGGGCCGCTGTTCGGGGGTAGCCGGTCGTTCATCAGGTCCTGTGGGTCCATGCCTCCCCTCCTTTCGTGAACCGCGGATCAGGCAAGCGTCAGGGCGTGCTCCAGCAGGGCCCGGCGACTGTCGTCCCGCTCGTCGGCGGCAAGTGACTGCAGCGATCGGATCAGGTGCTCGTCGCGGCTTGCCACGATCGACGTTACGATCACGCCGTAGATATCCATATCCTGCATGGTCACGACGAACCTCAGGATGAGGTCGTGCCAGTGCTGGCGTGCCGGGTGGGCGAGCAGGAGATCGAAGAGTCCAGTCAGGACCTGCCCGTCTCCCGACTCAAGATGCCGCTCGATGAGCAGGTCGACCAGCTCCGGGCGCAGCGCGGTGAGGGCCCGCAACGCCTCGCCCACCAGCTGCGGGTTGCCATCGCTCCACGATGCCAGCGCGAACACCGGCTCGATGCGCTGCTGCGCGGCAAGCAGCTGGATCGCGGTCAGGGCAGGCTCGCCGGAGAACGACGTGAGTGGGTCAGCGAGGAAGCGCGCCGCGAAGAGCGCGGCGGTGTCGGGTTCGAGGTCGCTCATGGCGCGCAGCGCGGCCGCCCGCAGCTCGGCGCAGAGCTCGTACATGCCCTGCATCTGATAGGTCGTGAGGGCGCGGAGCAGCAGGGACTCGTCGTCGGGATGCACGATCGGCTCCAGCGCCCGAACGATACCCGCCCGAATGAAGCCACTGGAATCCCGCTTCGACGGCGATTCCTCGCACCAGGCGTACTTGCGGTGCAGCAGCGGCCGCAGCGCCGGGTCACGCTCGTCGGCCAGCACGCCGAGCGCGGCTCGCACGACCTCGAGATCGCGGGCCCGATCGACAAGGTCGGCGGCCATCGCCCGCTTCCGCTCGCGGTCGGTCTCACCTCGCAGCTCGGCGAGGGTCGGCAACGCTCTCTTCGACGGCATCCGAACTCCCTTCATGGCACGGCCTCCGTGCCTGCGGTGGTGTTTCCTGCATTGTCAGCGACGGCTGCCGGTACGCCAATGGGACCGCGCCGCAGGTAGACTTTCTACGGAAGCTATCGCGACGACGATGACGATCTCGTGGAGTATGACAATGTCCGAATCCTCACATTCACATCCTCATCGCGTCCGCGATGTCTACGACCGTCTCGCCGCCGACTGGGACCGCCGCGAGGCCGTCGGTGAGCGCCTGATGATCGGCGAGGGGATGCGTCGTGCCCTCGCGAGCGAGCTTCGTGGCGACGTGCTGGAGCTCGGGACGGGCACCGGCGCGACCTTCCGGCATCTCGACTGGGATCAGGGCCGGATTACCTCGTACACCGCGACCGACCTCTCCTCGCGCATGCTCGAACAGGCTCGGCGGAGACCGGAGATCGCCGGGCGGCCGGTCGAGTTCCGCGAGATGGAGGCGACTACCCTCCCCTTCCCCGACGCCAGCTTCGACACGGTCACCACCAGCCTCACGCTCTGCACCGTGCCGGACCCGGAGCGAACGCTGCGCGAGATGTCGCGCGTCTGCCGGCCGGACGGCCGCATCGTCATCCTGGAGCACGTGCTCGCTCCCAACCCGGTGATCGCATGGTTGCAGCGCAGGCTCACGCCCATGCAGGAGCGGCGGATGGGGTGTCACCTCGACCGCTCCACGGACCGGCTGGTGCGCGAGATGGGATTCACGGTCGAGCGGGACGAGCGGAAGTTCTTCTCCATCTTCCATCTGCTCGTCTTCCCGGCGCTGCCACATCCGGGTTGAGCCGGGCCGGACTGGTAGACTGATGGCGAGATCATGCTCGCTCGCATCCTCAGTCCAGGAGGGGTTGTACGCCGTGGGATTCGTTACGAGGAAGATGGCCGATCCGGCCGAGCCGATCAGCGCCGAGCGGCGCATCGTGCCAGCCGCTCCGGGCGCGGTGACATCACCGCAGATTCCGGGTCAGGTACCCGACCGGTCATCCGTGCCGGGTGAAGGCGTGCTGCCGGTCCCGGTGCCGGAGACGACACCGAAGCGTCCGATGACCGAGTACGGCACGTCACAGCGGATCATGCGCGTTTTCGAGTCGGAGGATCTCGACGAGACCGATCCGGCACGCTTCGAGCAGGCACCGATCAGCTACGAGGAGATGCGCAAGGCCTACCCCGCCATGCGCACGCCGATGCGCCCGACACCGGGCTACCAGCTTGCCGATGGCACCCACGCCAGCGGGCCGCAGGCTCCGGCGATCGAGGAGCCGGCTCCGGTCGAGGAGCTTCCCAGCGCCGATTGACACGGCGGGACGAGCGCCGCGCTGGCCATCGTCCGCCGCCAACCCCATGGCATTCCGCTCCATCCCGGCCGCCGAGAACGCGACCGGGATGTTGTGGTGCGCCGGACACGGAACCGGCACCGCACCGGGAATGCTGCGGTACAATTGCCCGCAATTGTGGTGAACAGGTCGGGGTCTGTTTGCACCCGGCAGCGTGTCGGGTCAGTTTCGGTGCACCGCCCGGGTGGCACGGCCGAAGCGACCGCAAATCGGACCGGGACTGTTCCGCGTGTGGTTGGCGCTCCCCGAGGACGTCATCACGGTAGTTCCGAGAGGCCAGGCTATGGCAACCGCGAAACGTACAACCCGGCGGGGAAGCAGCAACGACGCTGCCGGCGCCGCCAAGAAGAAGGAGAGCCAGGTGCAGCTTGACACCGATGCACTGATCTCGCTCTACAGGAAGATGGTGCAGATTCGCCTCTTCGAAGATGCCTGCCAGCGTGGCTTCCGTCAGGGCAAGATCGGCGGGTACCTCCACCTGTACATCGGGCAGGAGGCGGTCGCCACCGGAATGCTGGAGAACCACAAGGAAGGCGACCGCATCATCACCGCGTACCGAGACCATGCGCACGCCCTGCTCCTCGGCGCCACGCCGCGCCAGATCATGGCCGAGCTCTACGGCAAGGGCACCGGGCTGGTGAAGGGCAAGGGCGGGTCGATGCACCTGTTCGACGTGAAGAACGACTTCTACGGTGGGTACGGCATCGTCGGCGGCCACATCCCCCTCGGGGTTGGCATGGCCTACGCCGCCGCCTATCAGAAGAATGGCAGCATCGTTCAGCTCTATCTGGGTGACGGCGCGATTCACAATGGCGCCTTCCACGAGGCGGCGAACCTCGCTGGCCTCTGGGGCAAGGATGGCCTCAACCCCTGTCTCTTCGTGCTGGAGAACAACCAGTACGGCATGGGAACCAGCGTCGAGCGCGCCACGGCGAACACCAACCTCGCCACCAAGTTCGACTCCTACGGCATCGAGCACGAGCAGGTCGATGGCATGGACGTCGTTGCCGTGATCGAGGCAGCGCGGAGCGCCACCGAGCGGGTGCGCGAGTCCGGCAAGCCCTACGCGATCGAGGCGCTCACCTACCGCATCGTGCCGCACGGCGCGGCGGACTTCCTCGAGAAGTACCGCACCAAGGAAGAGGTCAAGAAGTGGCGCGAGCGCGATCCGATCGGGCTGCTCGAGAAGCGCCTCGACGACGCCGGCGTTGAGGAGTCCACGATTGCGGGGATCCGCGAGGAGCTGCGCGAGGTCGTGGCCGACGCGGTGAAGTTCGCCGAGGAGAGCCCGGAGCCGGATCTCTCGGAGCTGACCACCGATGTCTACGCGTCCGAGATGCACGTCGCTGACGCAGGGTAGCCCCGGCCGGAACCTCACGGGATTCGGATCGGCAAGCTGAGAAAGGGATTGGCGAAGATGCCAGTAAAAACCTATCGCGATGCCCTGCGGGCAGCGATGGCTGAGGAGATGGAGCGGGACGAGTCGGTCGTCCTCATCGGTGAGGACATCGGTGTCTACGGTGGCACCCACCTCGTGACCAACGGGCTGATCGACGAGTTCGGCCCGCACCGCGTGATCGACACCCCGATCTCGGAAAACGGCTTCACCGGCGCCGCCATCGGCATGGCAATGGCCGGCATGCGGCCGATCGTCGAGATGATGACCTGGAACTTCTCGTTCCAGGCGGCGGACCAGATCATCCAGAATGCCGCCAAGATTCACTACTTCTCCGGCGGGCAGGTCAATGTGCCGCTGGTGATCCGCGGCCCGAACGGCGGCGGCGTGCAGCTCTCCGCGCAGCACACCCACAGTCTTGAAGGGTTCTACGGTCACTTTCCGGGCCTCAAGGTCGTCTCCCCGGTAACGCCGGAGGACGTCAAGGGCATGATGCTCCAGGCGATCCGCGAGCCGGACCCGGTGATCTTCCTCGAAGCGGGCGCGCTCTACGGCACCAAGGGTGAGGTCCCCGACGGCGACTACACCGTCGAGTTCGGCAAGGCGCGCATCGCGCGTGAAGGCACGGATGTCACGCTCATCGCCTATGGCCGGCAGGTCAACATGCTGCTGCGCGTGGCCGAGGAGCTCGCCAAGGAAGGTGTCCAGGCCGAGGTGATCGACCTCCGCTCGATCCGTCCGTTCGACACCGAGGCGATCATCGAATCGGTGAAGAAGACGAACCGCGCGGTGGTGGTGCAGGAGCAGTGGCGCTGGTTCAGCGTCGCCAGCGAGGTCGCGGCCCTGATTCAGGAGCACGCCTTCGACTACCTCGACGCGCCGGTGGAGCGCATCAGCGGCGCCGAGGTCCCCGCCCCCTACGCGCGCAACCTCGAGGTCGCCGGCTTCCCGGGCGAGGCGCAGATTCTTGAAGGTGTACGGCGGGTGCTGTACCAGGAGAGCAAGTAATGGCCGAAGTCATCATGCCCAAGATGGGCGACGCCATGGAGGAAGGCACCCTTCTGAAGTGGCTCAAGAACCCCGGGGACGAGGTCTCCGAGGGTGACCCCATCGCCGAGATCGAGACCGACAAGGTCACGCTCGAGATCGAAGCGAGCGAGGACGGGTTCCTCACCAACACCCTCGTCGAGGAGGGCGCCACGGTGCCGATCGGCACGGCGGTCGCGATGATCGGCTCGCAGGATGAGGTCGGCAAGGCTCCGGAGCCGACTGCGGCAGCTGAGCCGGCGGAGGCCGAGCCCGAACCCGAGGCGCCCGCTGCGGAAGCTCCGGCACAGGCGGCGGCTCCCAAGGCGACCAACGGCGCCAGCCCTGCTCCTGCCGCCACGCAGGCCGCGCCTCCGCAGCAGGTGGAGCGCGCGGATGGCGAGCGGCTGCGCGCGTCCCCGCTGGTGAAGCGCCTTGCGGCTGAGCACGGCATCGACCTCGCGCAGGTGGCGGGCACTGGTCCGGGCGGCCGCATCGTCAAGGCCGACATCGCGGACTTCGTCTCCGGCGCGAAGCCCGCGCCGACGGCAGCCGCCCCGTCCCAGGCGGCACAACAGCATGGCGCTCCTTCGGAGGCCCCGGCACCAGCTGCTCAGGGCACACCGGTCGACGTGTCCAAGATGAAGCAGCGCACGGGCGAGCGCATGGCGCAGTCGAAGCGGGAGATCCCGCACTTCTACGTCAGCACGTCAGTGGATATGACGGCGGCGATGGCGTTCCGGACGCAGATGAACGCGTCTCTCGGAGAGGGCGGCGGCAAGATCTCCGTCAACGATCTCGTGATCAAGGCGACAGCGCTGGCACTTGCCGAGCATCCGAACATCAATCGCTCTTATGTCAATGGCCAGCTACTGCAACACGACAGTATCGACGTCAACATGGCGGTGGCGGTCGATGGTGGTCTGATCGCCCCGTTCATTCCGAACGCCGACCAGAAAAGCCTCGGCGCGATCTCCAAGGCAGCCAGGGATCTCGGCAGGCGGGCTCGCGAGGGCGGCCTCAAACTGGAAGAGTTCCAGGGCGGCACCTTCACGATCAGCAACCTCGGCATGTTCGATGTCGATGAGTTCGTCGCGGTGATCAACCCGCCGCAGGCAGCCATCCTCGCGGTGGCGTCGGTGCGCGAGACGGCGATCGTCAAGGACGGCCGGGTCAGCGTTGGTCAGGTGATGAAGATCACGCTGGCGGCCGACCACCGGGCGCTCGACGGAGCCGAGGTCGCCATCTTCCTGCAGACGGTGAAGAAGTACCTGGAGACCCCGATGCTACTCGCGATCTCCTGAGGGTTGCGGCTCGGGAACGCGGAGAAGGCGTCGGTGGGGGCAGCGCGCTTCCGCCGGCGCCTTCTGACTATCTATCGGATGACAGTCAGGGTCGTGCATGTCGGGGTTCGAGTGGTTTCTGGTGATTGTGATCGTGATTCTCGTGCCGCTGGCGATTGCGGTCGTGGTTACGCTTTGGACGCTTGAGCAGGCGAGGAAACGAAATCCTCGTAATCGCGCTGGCGGCAAGGTTTCCGGTGCCAAGCGTCGCGCGGTGCGAGATCCCGGAGGCGCGCCGGGGGATGCGATAGACGACGAGGCGTCGGCTTCGGATGATCCGGCCTTTCAGCATCGCTCCGACGCTGGGTGACGAATGGTCGCAGCGACCGTTATGCTTGAGAGCGGTTTTTCGGTGCACCGGTGAGCGGTTGCGCCATCATGGATAGCCGGCAGAGCTGGCGGTATCCTGGGAGTGAATACATTGGCAGTCGAACGCACACTGGTCATCATCAAGCCGGACGCGGTCCAGCGGGGCCTGATCGGCGAGATCACCGCCCGTTTCGAGCAGCGCGGGCTCAAGATCGCGGCAATGCGGCTGGAGACCGTTTCACGTGAAACGGCCGAGAGGCATTACGGCGAGCACAAGGGCAAGCCGTTCTACGAGGGGCTCGTGGACTACATCACGTCGTCGCCGTCAGTCCTCATGGTCCTCGAGGGTCCGGACGCGATCGCGATCACCCGCACCACGATGGGCGCCACAAAGCCGGCGGAGGCCACACCGGGCACGATCCGCGCGGACTTCGGTCTCATGATCGGTCGTAATCTGGTGCACGGCTCCGACAGCGCGGAGAGTGCCGAGCGCGAGGTCGGCACCTTCTTTGGCGACGGCGGCGTGGTCGACTACGAGCGCGCGATTGACACCTGGGTGCTCGAGTAGCGCCTTCAGGCGATCGCCAGTAGACAAGCGAGGCGAGCGGGGATGTTTCACGTGAAACATCCCCGCTTCGTCATTGCCGGTCCGTCCGGGAGCTTCGCGCCGATTCGGCGGAGCCGTGGATCTCGAGCGACACCGCGCCGAGCTGGATCTCTACCGGCGGCAGGTCGGCCCATGCCGCCAGCGACTCCTCTCGCGCCCCGCAAAGTGCCGAGTGGACGCTGAGCAGCGGGTTCCCGCTGGTCGCCTGCTGCACGAGCCGCACGAAGTCCGGCCAGGCGGACCAGGCAACCCGGCGATCCCGACGAGCGCCATCGCCGCCATCAGCCGTGTAGCGGCCCAGCACGAACGGCAACACCCGGTGCACCCGGAAGCGCTTCGCCGTTGGAGCGTCCATCCGCGCGAGCACCGCATCGGCACCTTCGCGTCCGATCCATCCAAGCACCGCGGCCATCTGCGCACCCGCCTGTCGCATCGCCTCCTGCTGGCGCCCACGCTCCGCTGCCGAGCGCGCAAAGGGGTCCTGCGATTTCAGCTCGAACACCGCGAGCGTACCGGTCTTCCGGTCGAATAGCGCTGCATCGATGTCCGTCCGATTGCGGCGGTCCTTTGTCCGCAGCACGATCGGAGCGACGCTCCCTGCGTAGCGAGCGTCTGCGAACAGCGCCGCCAGATCGGCCCGCAGGACCGTCTCTCGAGCGCGAGATGCATTGTGGTACGCGTCTGCATCGCGACGTCGCAGCTCCCGGGCGAGGAAGAACAACGGCTCGGTGAGAAGTCCCTGGCGCAGTACTGCGAGGTGCTCGCCGTCGAGCCGCACCAGCGCGGGCAGCGGGCCGGCAAGCGTCTCGGCATGCCACCCGGCGTTGTTCTTGTCGATAGCCAGCGCCGACAACGCGATGCATGCTTGCGCCGGCTCGACGTCGCGCAGATCTCCGAGCACCACTGCGAGCTCGCGCTGGCTAACTACCGCAGGCAGGGATGATCCGTGAGGCGCGGCACAAAGCTCGATCAGACCAGCTACGATCTGCCGGTAGACAGTGACCGGCACGCCGCCGAGCTCGGTGTCGGGCGGGAAGGGGAGCTGGTGGGACATCCGATCGAGGCGTGGCATCGGCCACCGCCCGGGCGCCGCCACCGACCTGCGCGCGGTCACCGCTCAACTGCCGGGTCCAGTCATCGATAGACAGCGCGCTCGCGCCAGAGCGCCGGGATCTTCCCGCCGACGAGCCACGCGACAAGGTAGCCCGGCGCGCGGTGCATCCAGCCGCATCGCGCCGGCCGCGACCAGCCGCCGCACGATCGCCGCCGATTCGAGATCGCGACAGGCGGCCAGAAAACCCGCCGCCCACCCATCAACATCGGTTGCGAGAGATGGCGGTTCGTCCTCTCGCTCCAGCACGAGGCGTATTGCGAGCGTGAGGCCCAGCGCGGGTCGCGCTCGGCCAGTGATCAGATCGTGAACCAGCCTGTCGGGATCGGATTCCAGCCGGTCGACGTGGCGCAGCAATGCCAACAGGGCCGGCTCGCGGTCGGGAGGAATCCCTTCCGCGAGACGACCCTGTTGAGCGTCGATCAACTCGTTCAGCGTCTCCATGGCGCTCATGGTGTCGCGCTCCTTGCGGCGCGCCACCATGGCTCATGCGCCGCGATCAGTCGTCGGTGATATACAGGAGGCCAGGCTGCGAGTTGTACCAGGACATCAGCTCGGCGATGAGGTTGCGCAGCTCCTGATCGCCCACATCGGCGGCGAGCGGCCGAGCGTCGCTGAACGGCACGCCACCGTACTTCTGCCGGCCGGCGTTGGCGCGGTTGTCGGTCCGCGGCGCCCGTCGATACATGCGCGCCGTGAGACCGTCCGGGCCCCCGGTGATGTACAGACCGTGGTTCGGGTCGATCTCCAGCCCGACCGTATGGCTCTCGGGCGAGTCGACCACGACGGGGTAGCCGCTGGGCACCCGGTTCTGATACTGCAGGGCAGCGGCCCGCAGCATCGGAAGCAGGCGCATCCGTATATCCTGTAGAACATCCACTGCCACGATGGGAACTCCCTGGAATCAGGATCCCGCGCTGCGCGAGCGACCCTGTCATGCGCCGGGCAGGACCTGCCGAGCGTCTCTGCCCACGATTATGGCGCTGCGACGGTAAGCCTGTCCATAGCCTCAGGACTGCGGCTGATGTTTCACGTGAAACATCAGCCCTGCTCGCGCGCGTTCTCCTCGGACAGCTGGCTCGCTCTCGGGTCGCGCTGCCCGGCGTACTTGTTGTGCTTCTTCATCCGGTACGGAGTCCGCACCGGCGAGCTCACGGGCTCGAAGGAGAAGGCGCAGATTCGCATGCCGGGATAGAGCGCGACGGCCATGCGCCCGAGATTGCTCAGCTCCATGGTGGCGGTGCCGACCCACCCCGGCTCGAACAGCGCCGCCGTGGAGTGAACCGTGATCCCGAGCCGTGCGATGCTGGAGCGACCCTCGAGGCGCCCGAGGAGGTCATCCGGCAGCTCAAGCGACTCCATCGTGCTCGCCAGCGCGAAGTCGCCCGGCTGCATGATGAACGGCTCGTCGTTCTCCACCACGATCGTCCGCATCGCGTCGCCGATGGACTGCGGGTGGCGCGGGTCGATGTAGCTGAACCGGCTGTGCTCGAACACCATGAAGGTGTTGCCGAGGCGGAAATCGACCGAGATCGAGCCGAGTTGCTTGTCGAGGTCGGGGTAGGGATCGATGACGATCCGTCCGCTCTCCAGTGCCTTCAAGATATCCCGGTCGGACAGAACCATCGTGCATCTCCATCGCCACTCACGGGGCGCCAAAGGCACACCCATCCCAATGTACGTACAGTACGTCGTCGCAACAGCCGGCGTCAACCGCCGGCAGCACGCCGCACCTTGCGGCCCAGCACGGCGGGCAGAAGCACGGCCCTGACCTGCGATACCATGCGGTGTCCGACCCGGTGACCAACCGGGCTCAACCTTCCCAAACACCTCGCCGCCATGAAGGACTCGTCCATTGCATTTCCTCTCCGTGCTGACGCTCGCATCCATGCCACCGCTGCAAACAACCAGCATCATGCTCCTCGTCGTCATCTCGCTCATCGGTGGCATCGGCATCACCGCGATCGGCCCGGGCGGCGTGCTGGTCACCATCGCGCTGTTCACCTTCACCGACCTGTCTCCCGCGGAGGTCGCCGGCACCGCGATCGTCACCCACATCGGCACCGGCATCGTCGGATCGCTCGCCTACCTCCGGTCAGGCCAGCTTCGGGAGGCTGGTACCCGACGGCTCGCCACCATCCTCTCGCTTGCCGCGCTCGTCGGCACGCCCGTCGGCGCCGCGATCAACGCGCGCCTCACGAGCCGGTGGTTCGGCCTGTTGCTGGCCGTGTTCGTCGCGCTGATCGGTCTCTGGGTCGTCGCTCGCGAGCTCCGCGACCCCAAAAGCGCCCATCGGCAGCGGGGCGGATACCTCGGCACCGCCGGACAGGCGGCCCTGGGCGGCGCCGTCGCGCTCGTCAGCGGCATCTTCGGTCTGGGCGGGCCCATCATCTCCGTTCCCGTGATGGTGATCGCCGGCCTCCCGATGCTGTCGGCGCTCGCCGCCGCCCAGGCGCAGAGCGTCGTGGTCGCCGGTACCGGCACCATGTCCTACCTGGCGCAGGGCACCGTCTCGTGGCCGCTGGTCCTCATCACCGGCCTGCCGGAGATGGCCGGCGTCTGGCTCGGCTGGAGGATCGCCCACATCGTACCGGCCCGCCCTCTGAAGTTCCTGCTCGCCGCCACCCTCATCACCCTCGGCCCTGTCCTCGTCTTGCACGGCTAAAGCGACGGCGACGCGCTGCCGAATGTCCACATTCAACGATCCCGACATCGGCGCTACGGAGGCGTGCTGCAGCGTGGCACGTCCGGAGCGGGGAGCAACCCGTCGCACCCGCACCGTTCGAACACGGGCTTGACAGAGGATGCACGCGCCTGTACTGTATCGATTAAGAACTGAATCGATTCAGCCATTGTGTACGCATCACGCGAAAGGAGGCCCGCATGGCCCGCACCACACCAGCGCACCCAACCCGAACCGGTGCGGGCCGCCCCACACTCCAGACCATCGCCGACCGGCTCGGTATCTCCCGCGCCACCGTCTCCAACGCCTACAACCGTCCCGACCAGCTCACGCCCGAGCTCCGCGAGAAGATCCTGCGCACGGCACGGGAGGTCGGCTATGCCGGTCCAAACCCGGCCGCGCGGACGCTCCGCCGCGGCACCAGCCGCACCGTTGGGGTGCTCTACACCGAGGCGCTCACCTTCGCGTTCACCGATCCCGCCGCCGTCGCGCTCCTGCGCGGCATCTCGGAGGTTTCCGCGCCGAACAGCTACTCGATGCAGCTCATCCCGTCGCCACCGGGCGACGCCGAATCGGTCGAGGCCGTGCGCGATGCCGTGGTCGATGGCTTCATCGTCTACTGCATGCCGCACGGCGATCCCCGCCACGCCGCCCTGCTCGAGCGCGGGCTGCCCGTGGTGATGGTGGACGAGTCACCAGCGGCCACGGACGCCTTCGTTGGCATCGACGACCGCGGCGGCGCTCGCGGCCTCGCTCGGCACCTCATCGATCTCGGGCACCGTCGCTTCGCCGTGATCGTCGACCGCCTGCTCGATGACAACTACGCCGGACCGGCGGACCTTGCACGGCAGAAGGCCGCCACGTTCGACGTCAATATCCATCGCCTGCGGGGGTATGCCGATGCGATCGAGCCGGCGGGCATCGCCTGGGCCGATGTGCCGGTGATCGAGTGCCACCCGCTCTCGCCGCAGGCCGGCGCCGAAGCCGCGGCGTACCTGCTCGACCAGCCCGAGCGGCCCACCGCCATCCTCTGCGGCGCCGATCAGCTCGCGCTCGGCGTGCTGGACGCTGCCAGGGACCGTGGCATAGACGTGCCAGGCGATCTCTCCGTGGCGGGGTTCGACGACATCGACGAGGCCGCCCGCTCGAGCCCGCCGCTCACCACCGTCCGCCAGCCATTGCTGGAGAAGGGGAGGGCAGCGGCCCGCCAGCTCTTCGCCGACTGGAGCACCGGCCCGCCCGAACCAATCATCCTGCCGGTTGAGCTCGTCGTCCGCCAATCCACCGGGCCCGCACCGTCCTGACGTCTCACACCGCGCCCCCTCGCACGTCTCTGAGATGGGTGCGCAACGACCCACCAGCGAGGATCATCATGGAAATCACCGGCTACCACCTCACCAAGACCTACATCGACCAGGCCGTGCGCGACCTCTTCGAGTACGAACCGGACGAACCGCCAAAGCGGCCGTCGGCTCGCCGCACCACCACCACAACCATCCGCCGGCAGACGAGCCGTGCACTCCACGCGATCGCCAGCGTCATCGATCCCGGTCAGTCGATACCGGGCCGTGCCCCGAGCCACCAGGCCGGATAGTCAGTAGCGCATCCCGACACGACCCCACGGAGACCAGCCATGGAGCTCTACACCGCTCTCATCGAAACCCAGCGCGCCACCCTGCAGCAGCTTGAGGAGTCCGGGGACACCGGGCGTCCCGCGCGGCAGCCGCGCCAGCGCCGCCCCATCACCTTCGCACTGCGCCGCCAGCTCGGTGCCGGGCTGCACGCGGTCGCCCGCGCCATCGAGCCCGCCGGGACCCGCCCCGCGACCGGACAGAGCGCCTGAATCATCTGACGCAGCGACCGATCGCGCGTTTTCTCTGCAGCAGTCGTTCGACCACAGCACAAAACACGAGGACTACCATGCACTTCTCCATCGCCCCCACCGAGATCCAGTCGCAGATGAGCCGTCAGTTCCCGAGCGTCACCGGCGACGCGTTCCGCGGCCCCACCGCCCGACACCAGCCCGCAATGCGTCACCGCATCAGTGTCGTGCTTCACGGCCTCGCGAGCCGGCTGGAGCCGACCGCAACCGCCGCCTGACCGCTCGGCGCCAATCCCTCACCGCTGCTCGCCTCCGGCCGGTCCGCCAGTCGGGGGCGAGCTGCATCCGTTCCACGCCGGTGCCGGTGCATTGACGAACCGGCACCGGATTCCCTATACTCCCTAGGCCTGTGTGCATGCGGGGGCAATCGGCGTGTCCTGCGTCGGGCCGACCACCGACGCGGCAGGCAGACCGCACATGCACGCTCCCTCGTCATCAAGCAACCCGGTGACATGGGCTCATCTCGAGCGTGAGATGCGCCACTCGACGGCGCAACGTGATACGACCCGGCTCACGCCGGCCAGACAGCGACAAGGAGAACGACCGTGCCGAAGCGCACTTACCAGCCAAAGCGAATTCCGCGCATCCGCGAGCATGGCTTCATGAAGCGCATGAAGACCAAGGGCGGCCGCGCCGTGCTTGCAGCCCGCCGCCGCAAGGGCCGCTACAAGTTGACGGTGGCCGACGAGAAGAAGTTCACGCAGAACAAGTAGACCGCTTCACGGCGACGTCGCGACGAGGGGAGGGGAGGTTGATCCGCCTGGCGGGTACCCTTCGCCCCTCGTTTTGTTATGCGGACCGCCGGCTCGGATCGAGGCATACCACCACCGTGATCGCACGCAGCTTCCGGCTCCACAAGGAAGGCGACGTCCGCCGGGTACGGTCCCGCGGCAGGGCCTGGGCGCATGGCGCGCTCGTGGCCCGCGTGCTCCCGAACGATCTCGATCCCGTCCAGAACCGGTATACCGTCGTGGCCGGCAAGCGATGTGGCAAGGCGGTCCAGCGAAACCGCATCAAGCGGCTCACCCGCGAGGCGCTGCGCGGCTATCACCCGTGGATCGTGCCAGGGCACGACATCGTGTTCATCTGCCGCGGCACCGTCGAGGAGATGCCGGATCTCGCCACCGCCCAGGAGGCGCTTAGCCGCATCCTCACCAAGGGTGGCCTGTGGATCGTCCCGCCGGGCACGCCCGAGGGACCGCCGCCGCCGGGGTCTCCGATCACCACCGGCTGGCGCCACACCAGCCCTGTCGCGGCGACCGCCACCAGCGAGCCACCCCGATGAAGACCGCCGTTCTTGCCATGCTCCGCTTCTACAAGCGGGCGATCTCGCCCAATCTCCCGCCGAGCTGCCGGTACCAGCCAACCTGTTCCGAGTACGCCTACGAGGCCGTGGAGAAATACGGTATTCTAAGAGGCGGACGGCTCGCGATCTGGCGAATACTGCGCTGCAATCCGTTCGGAGGAAGCGGGTATGACCCGGTCGACTGATCGGGGCGCCAACGATCGCGCCACCACCGCTGTGCCGCCCGGTCACACGACCCGACGGGCCGCCAGCCGCCGAACGTGGGTACGGGTCATCCCGCCACCATCCACTCCGCCTGACGCACACCCGCTAACCACGGGAGGAGAACGCACCTCGTGCTCGTAGCATCCCTGGCAACCATCGTGCCATCTGCCATCCCCGTCTGGGAGCAGTACCGCTCGTTCATGGAGTGGGCGCTCGACAATCTCGCGGGCTACACCGGCAACGCCGGGCTGGCGATCGTCGTCTTCACGATCATCATCAAGACGATCCTGCTGCCGCTCACGATCAAGTCGACGCGCTCCAGCAAGGCGATGCAGGAAGTCGCGCCGAAGGTCAAGGAGATCCAGAAGAAGTACGGCAAGGACCGGGCGCGCGCCTCCCAGGAGACGATGGCGCTCTACCAGCAGTACGGCGTCAACCCGATGGCCGGCTGCCTGCCGATGGTGATCCAGATCCCCATCTTCTGGGGTCTCTACCGCTCGATCTACAACCTCTCGAACGCCAACGTTGGCGAGTGGGCACACGGGTTCCTCTGGCTCGGAGATCTCGCGCACCCGGACCCGTGGCACCTGCTGCCGATCCTCGCGGGCATTTTCCAGCTCATCCAGACCCGCATGATGCGGCCGGCCAACCAGCCCAAGAGCGACGACCCGCAGCAGCAGATCATGAACGTGATGATGAACTTCATGCCGCTCATGGTCGTCCTGTTCGGCTGGAGCTTCGCCTCCGGCCCGGTGATCTACTGGGTGACGCAGAGCCTCTACTCGGTGGTGCAGCAGTGGTTCATCACCGGCTGGGGCAGCGTGGGCGCGTTGTTCCCGTGGCTCCCCGAGCTGCCGGAGCACCGACGCCTCGGCTACCAGGCGCCGCGCGCCCTCGATGACGTTGTCGTCGTGGGTGGCGCCAACGCCGCCGTCGAGCGCAAGGGTATCGGCGGCTGGCTTCAGAAGAAGATGGAGCAGGCCCAGCAGCAGGCCGCCGAGCGCCAGCAGCCGACCGAGACGGGCAAGAAGCAGCAGCCCGACACCGGCACCAAGCGACAGGCCAGCGGCAAGGCGAAACACGCCAACGGCACGAGCGAGGTGATCGACGTCGACAGCGAGACCGAGGTCGTCGAGACGACCGAGGGCGACTCGCCCTTCGCCGCGAAACGACGGGAGAAATCGTCCTCCTATCAGGACAGGGTGGACGCCGCTGCCAGTTTCAGGACAAAATCACGCAAGACAGGTGACAACGGTACCGAGGCGACGCCGCAGCGGCCACGCAAGAAGAGCCGCAAGCGATAGCCCGCGGCACGGCCGTTCGGAGGTCGATCCCGGCGCGGCGCGTTCAACACGAGCGGAGTGAGCTGAGCACCATGCAGCGACGAACCAGTGTTGAAATCCAGGCCTATTCCGTCGACGAGGCGATCCGGCTGGCCCTCGAGCAGCTCGAGCTCGGCCGCGACGCTGTCGACATCGAGGTCCTGGTCGACGCCAGCGACGATCACGAGGACGAGGCGCTGGTCCGCGTCACCGCGAAGGGGCAGGCATCGCAGCCCGAGCCGCGGGCGGCCACCCGACCGCAGCAACACCGCCAGCAGGAGCGGCCGCAGGGTGGGGGAGACCGCCTCCGTGGACGCCGCTCGCGCGACGACCGCCCATCCCAGCGCGGGCACGTGCCGGCACCGGCCACCATCGAGCGCGTTGACGCCGAGAACGAGGCCATCGCAAAACAGGTCGTGCACGACCTCCTCGAGCATATGGGCATCCAGGCGGACGTGATAGCGGTCGACAACCCGTCGTCGGTCCCGCTCGACGATGACGACCCGCCGACCATCTTCATCGACATCCTCGGCACGGATCTCGGCATGCTGATCGGACGACGCGGCGAGCATCTCTCGCACATCCAGTACCTCGTCAACCTGATCGTGAACCGCAAGCTGGGCACGTGGTCTCGCGTGATCGTGGACGTCGAGGGGTACCGCTCGCGGCGCGAGGAGTCGCTGGTCGGACTGGCCGAGCGCGTTGCCCGCCAGGTAAGCCGCAGCCGCCGCCCGGTGACGCTCGAGCCCATGCCACCCAACGAGCGGCGGGTGATCCACCTCACGCTGCGCTCGCACCCGGATGTCGGCACCGAGAGCAGCGGCGAGGGCAACGAGCGCCGCATCACGATCCTGCCGCGCGGCTAACGCGACCACCTGCCAACACCCGTTCGTTCGACCTCGACCGACGCGCCCGCGCGGGACGCGTCCCTGGAGCACATCGCCATGTCGCAGCATCCGAGTGGAAACGGCCCCGGCGGCACGCCCCCGAAACCCGGCAAGTATGAGCGTCGGCCGTTCCGGGCCCGCGGCGGCTCCAGCATCCAGCGCATGCGGACGCCAGATTACGTCGTGATCGGCCACATCACGGCCGATCTCCAGGCGGACGGCAGCTGCCTGCTCGGCGGCACCGCCCTCTACTCGGCCATCACGGCGGCTCATCTCGGCGCGCGCGTGGCGGTGCTCACCCGAGGCGTGTTCGGCAAGGAGGTGGCGGGCATGCAGGTTCCCTCCCTTGAGCCGTTTCTCGATGACCGCATCAGCATCATCGTGCAGGATGCCGAGGTCCCGACCACGTTCATCAACGAGTACCACGGCACCAACCGCGTGCAGCAGATGCCGCACTGGGCCGGTCCGATCGACCTGAATGGCCTGCCGCCGCACTGGCGCAACCCGAAGATCGTGCACCTCGGTCCGATCGCCGATGAGATCGACCGCCGCCACTGCACCGGGCTGACCAACCAGTTCCTCGGCGCGACGCCCCAGGGCTGGATGCGCTCCTGGCCGCGTGCAGCCGGCGGGCGGGTGACGCATATCCCGCTGAAGCTGCCCGGCGAGCTGATCGACCGGCTCGACAGCGTGATCGTCAGCGACGAGGAGATCGCCTACACCCGCGAGGTCGTCAACCGCGTGGGCGATCGACGCATGAGCGTGATGACCCGCGGGCCCGAGGGCGCGCAGATCACCGCGAACGGGCAGAAGATCGACATCCCCGGTCACAACGTGAAGGTCGGGGACCTCACCGGTGCCGGCGATGTCTTCGCCGCCGCCTTCTTCCTCAAGGCCTCGGACCGCACCGTCTCGGCGCGCAAGGCGGGGGAGTTCGCCAACGCCGTGGCCGCGCTGAGCATTCGCGAGGTCGGGCCGTTCGGTGTGCCGACCCGCCAGCAGGTGGACCGGCTCCTCACGACCGGCCGCATGCCCTGATCGCTCGCGGCAACCGATCACACAGCATCGCCCGGCCACGGTGATCGTGGCCGGGCGATGCTGTGTGGTGCCGGGAACGGCGTGTTAATCCAGGTTGCTGTGGACCAGATCGAGCAGCTCGCCGAGATCGAAGGGCTTGGCGATGAATGGCACGCCCTCCCGCCGCGACACGACTGCAGCGCTCATCAGAATCACGGGCACGGCAGGATGGTCGGTCGCGAGCTGGTCCAGCAGCTCGAACCCGTCCATCTTCGGCATCATCACGTCGGCGATGACGAGGGCGGGGCGCACCTCCCGGGTCTTCTCAAGCGCGGCAAGCCCGTCATTGGCGCACTCCACCGTGTAGCCCTCGTCTTCGAGGAACTGCGCGAGGAGGTCGACAATGGCGGGCTCATCATCGGCAATGAGCACGGTGGGAGGGTCGGCTCGCGGCAACGAGGCGCCCGATCGATTGGTCATGGTGGTCCCGACTGCATGGTAGCGAACAAAAGGGAAGCCAGGCATGTGCATCCACTCGATTCCATGCTGCGGTACGTCGCAAGTTAGGTGCCGGGAACGCAGCGGACCGACCGGTCCCAGCCGCGTTGCGGGTGCGATCACCACCGCCGATGCGGTACCGTTGGCTCCATGACAGTCGATGTACGCCCAGGGGAAACACGCCATGCCTTCGTCGCTCACCATTCAACGGTTCGCCGGTGGCCCGCTTGAGACCAACGCCTACCTCATCATCGATCCCGACACGGCATCGGCACTGCTGGTCGACACCCCGCCAGAGACGCACGACGCCATCGTGGCGGCGGTGCACGCCGCAGGGGTTGAGACCCGCGCGATCGTGCTCACCCACGCCCACTGGGACCACATCGTCGACGCCAGCGCCCTGCGCGCAACGCTCGGCGCCCCGCTGCTGGCGCACGCCGATGCCGACCAGCGGCTCGCCGCGCCCGAAAGCGCCGTGATGGCGATCCCGTACACGATCACCCCGGTCACGCCGGACCAGCACCTGGCCGAAGGTGACGAGGTCACACTCGGCGATCATGCCTTCGAGGTGCTCCACCTGCCGGGGCATGACCCAGCGCACATCGCGCTCTCCAGCGCCGCCGACAAGATCGTGTTCGGAGGAGACGTGCTCTTCCCCGGTGGTCACGGCCGGACCGACATCCCTGGATCGGACCAGACCACCATGGCGCGCAGCCTTGCCCGCCTGCTCGATCTGCCCGACGATGTGACGGTCTACCCCGGACATGGCCGGGAGACCACCATCGGCAACGAGCGAGGGTGGCTGGCGCGTGTAACCGACAGCATCTCATAACATTTCGTCGAGTGTGTCAACGAAGGGATCGCCAGATGACCCCAACGAGTACGGCGCTGGAACGCGCGATCGGCAACTACGTGCAACAGCTGCTCGACACGCTGCGAGGCGTGCCCCAGGCCGCATTCACCACCTGGAAGCCCGCGGCGGCGACCGAGGGCAGCCACGAGATGAACACCTTCGCCGCGCTCGCGGTCCACACCGTCTCCGCGGCCGAGTTCCATGCGTTGCATATGGTGGGCGGGAAGCCGAGCGACCGGAATCGGGACAGCGAGTTCCAGGCGAGCGCCACGTATGCCGATATCGAGGCGCGCTTCACCGCGTTTCTGGACGAGCTACACGCGCTGCTGGAGGGCATGACGGATGCTGACTTCGGCGGCGAGCCCACCCCCGACCGCCCGGACCTCGTGGGCTGGACCAACGCCGACTGGCTGATGCACACGCTGGACCACATCGCGCTGCACACCGGCCACCTGCAAATCCACCGCCAGCTCTGGGAGTTCGAGTCGCGTGCAGGGCAGGGCTGACAGCGCGGATCCCCCGTCTGCGGAAGATCTCCCGATTATCGCCGGGTCATGCGCGAATCCAGCGTGCCGTCATCCGGTAGCTTCCTGGTGGGGGCACGTGCCATCTACCGCTTGACGCAGGTGTAAGCCACATACGTCTTCGACTCGGCGCCGTGTACCTGCCGGATTTCGAACCCGGTGCGCTCCAGCATCGGCTCGATCAGCCAGCTGAACGTGCTGTACTCCTCGCGCAGGTGGGTCTCCAGCTCATCGCGCGTCCAGCCCACATCCGGCGTCGCCGAGGCACCGGACAGCCAGCGTTCGACCGTGGCATCGACCTCGCTCGGCTCCACCGTGAAGAACAGGTCGCGGAAGTGGAAGATTCCGCCCGGCTTCAGCATGGCGGCGATGCGACGGAACGCGACCACCTTCCAGAAGTCGGGGAGGTGATGCAGCGCGTGGCGAGAGTAGACGACGTCCGCCGGCTCGCCTTCATGCTCGTAGCTGAGAAAACCGGCCTGCACGCACGCGATATTCCCGATGCCCGCCTCCTCGGCTCGCGCTCCCAACGCATCGAGCATCTGCGCGGACACGTCCACCGCGATCACCCGCCGGCAGTGCGGCGCGGCGACAAGCGGCAGGGCGCCGGTGCCCGTGCCGAGGTCGACGAGGGTGTCGTCCTCGCCAAGCCCCAGCTCCAGCAGCAGCGCGAGATCGCTGGTGGGGTCGACGCCGGTCTTGCGGTCGTATCCCGAGACATAGTCGGCGTCGAGGTGCTCGGGGCCGGCGTACGCGAGCTCGTCGAGGTACCAGCGCGGCGTGGTCATGAGGTCTCCTCAATCTCCGGCACGAGCCGATTTCCGGGAGGCTGCGCACCTCTCCCTATGGGTCGTCAGGTTCCGGAGCGCGCCGGATCTCCATCACGGTCTTCAGCAGGTAGCTGATCACAATGCGATCTCCCACCTCGAGATCGCTGTCGCACGCCTCCTCGGGCAGCTGCGCCTGGACGATCGTCTCCGGATCGTCGAGGTGGCTGAAGTAGAGCCGCGCGTATGGACCACCGTGGATGGTGTAGCGCTGGATGCCTTCCAGCCTGCCCTCGACACTCATGCGGTCTCCTCCCCATCGTCGTCCTCATCCTCCTCGGCGAGCCGGTCCTCCCGGCTCTTCGCATAGAGGTAGACAGCGGTGGTGAGCACGAGGAACGGGCCGAGGCCGAAGCAGAAGACGAGCAGGATCGTCCCCTGGTCGTACGTGTCGGCGCGCCACAGCAGCGCCAGCATCAACGCGCCGATGGCGGCCAGCAGCGCGACCGCGCCCAGCGCCGCCGTCGAGGAGATACAGCCGGTCGCGTTGGTGTTGATGTCGGGTGCGGGCCGCGCGGAGCGGGCAGGGGAGGTGGGCGTCATGCCGACGACCGGCGCGCCAGCCGCTGCCGCCATCGCCTCGACCTCCTTGAGCCGAATGTAGCCGAGCCGGCCGTAGGGGAGCCGCACCCGCGCGAAGTCCTCCGAAGCGTTCGGGTCCTCGACCACCTCCAGCTCGGTCCCGGACGCGACGATCTCGATCAGCCTCGAGGCCGAGTCCGGTCGCTCGTAGACGCGGAGGCCCTCGGTCGCGTGGAAGGCATCAACCAGCGTGGTCCCGCACGCCGCGCAGTAGTAGCGACCCGCGGGGTTCAGCGCGCCGCACATGCCGCAGAAGATCAGGCCCTCACCAGCCCCGTCGCCCGCTTCTTCCCGGAAATCATCCCGGGTCTCTGGCGCCGGGTTCTCCGACCGGTCCGCCGAAGATGGCGTACGGTCGATATTGTCCGATCCCGAATCACTCGTCACAGGCCTGGATCCCTCGCTCACGCACCGTGTCAACCATCCCTGTAAGGATAGCCAATCAACGCCAGCGCGCCGAACTGCCCGAATGGAGTTAGCCCCTGCGGTGGTGCTCGGCTTGCCGAGCGGGAGTACCATGGTGGAAACGATCAACCAACCCCGTCCGGGCTGATTCATCATGGCCAGATCGTTGTTATCCCGCCGATCAGGGTCCATCCAGGTTCCCCGCACCCCGCTTGTCGGCCGGGAGCACGAGCTGGCATCGGTGCGCGCGCTGATCCTGCGCGATCACCTCTCGCTCCTGACCCTCACCGGACCAGGCGGGGTCGGCAAGACCCGCCTCGCCCTCGAGATCGCTTCGACGATGACGGATGCGTTCCCAGACGGCACCCTGTTCGTGCCCTGCGCCTCCGCCACCAGTCCTGCATCCGTGCTGCCGATGATCGCGGACGCCGCCGGGATACACAGCACCGATCCGCATGCCCTGGAGGAAGACCTGCAGCGGTACTTCGCCGGCAAGCGCCTGCTGCTTGTGCTCGACAACCTCGAGCACCTCGTCAGCGGCGCGGGAGCGATCGCGTCGCTGCTCTCCGGAAGCAACATGCTCAAGGTGCTCGTCACCAGCCGCGTTCCGCTCCGCCTCTCCGGCGAGCAGGAGTTCGCGGTGCCGCCACTGCCACTGCCGCCGGCCGATACCTCCAACCCCGCCGAGCTGGCGATGAATCCGGCGGTGGCGCTCTTCGTCCAGCGGGCCCATGCGGTCAGGGCGGGCTTCACGCTCGATGCCTCCAACGCCCGCGCCGTCGCTGAGGTTTGCCGCAGCCTGGACGGCCTGCCGCTGGCGATCGAGCTGGCCGCCGCACGGAGCAAGGTGCTGGCGCCACAGGCGCTGCTCTCCCGGCTGGCACACGCGCTTCGCATCCTCACCGGCGGCCCGCAGGACCAGCCAGCGCGCCTGCGCACCATGCGCGACGCCATCGCGTGGAGCTATCACCTGCTGCGGCCCGAAGAGCAGGTGCTGTTCCGCCGCCTCTCGGTGTTCGAGGGCGGGGGCACGCTCGAGGCAGCTGAGGAGGTGGGGGTCGGCGACAGCGAGTCGGAGATAGACGGGTTCGAGAGCCTCTCGATCCTGGCCGACAACAGCATGGTGCGGATGATCGAGGGCGTGGACGGCGAGCCGCGCTTCGTCCTGCTGGAAACGACCCGCGAGTACGGCCGCGAGCAGCTCATCGCCAGCGGCGAGGAGGAGGACACCCTCCGGCGGCACGCGGCGTGGTGTCTCCGGCTGGCCGATGAGGGGTGGCACACCTTCGCCTCCCGGATCAACCAAAGCCCGTGGCTCGACCGGATGGAGCTGGAGCATGGCAACCTCCGCGCCGCGCTGACCTGGCTGCTCCAGGCGGGCGACACCGAAGCGGCGCTGACCCTCACTGGCCGCCTCTTCTGGTTCTGGTATGTCCGCGGTCACCTCGTCGAAGGCACCCAGATGCTCGAGCGGGCGCTCAGGCACGGCGACACCGCCTCGGCGCAGGCACGCGCGCCGGCGTTGCTCGGCCTGGGGGTGCTGACCCATTGGCAGGGAAACGACGCCCGGGCAACCCCCTGCCTCGAGGAGTGCCTCGTGCTGAGCCACAAGATCGGTGACCAGTGGCTCACGGCGTTCACACTCGGCATTCTTGGTGTGGTGGCCGAGGATGCCGGCGAGTTCGACCGGTCCGTACCTCTCCAGGAGGAAGCCCTGCGGCTGTTCCAGGCGATGGGCGACCGCTCGAACGCCGCGCTCTCCCTGACCCACCTCGGTGTCGTGGCGTGGGGCGCAGGTGATCTGGACACCGCCTTCCCCCGGTGGGAGAAGGCGCTGGCGTGGCAGCGCGACGTAGGCGACACATGGGGCGCGTCGGTCTCCCTGAGCTATCTGGGTCTGGCCGCCTGTGATCGAGGCGATCTCGACCGGGCCGCCGATCTGCTCAGTGAAAGCCTCGCGATGCGCTGGTCGATGCGAACACAGGAAGAGATCGCGCACGGGATCGCCAACATGGCGACGCTGGCGGCCGCCTGCGGCGAGCACACCCGCGCGGCGCGGCTGTTCGGGGCCGCGGAAGCCGAGCGCGAAGCAATCAACCTCATGCTGCAGGAACCAGAGCGGTCGCGCTACGCGCGAGCGATCGCCGATGTCCGGCAGCATCTCGACCGGGACCATGTCGCGGCAGCGTGGGACGCCGGGCGCCACTTGACGCCGGAGGAAGCGGTCAACGAGGCGCTGTCATGGCGTCCATCGGTGACGCCGTCCAGCGCCGCTGAAGACGACGCCATCCCTGACACCATGTTCACTCCGCGGGAAATGGAGGTGTTGCGCCTCCTGATGCTGGGCAGGACGGACCGGGAGATCGCCGAGACCCTGTTCGTCAGTGTGCGCACGGCACACGGCCACGTCGCCAACATCCTGACCAAGCTCGACGTCCATACGCGCACCGCGGCAGTCACCGCGGCTATCGCCGCCGGCGTCGCCATTCCGCCCGCCAGCGCTCCCTGACCGGTCAAATTACCCGGTCCCACTCCACGCCCCACCGACCAAATCAGGTAATTCGAACGGGCCGTCTGGACCGTACACCCGCGTGCCCGCGCCGTTCAGGATGGACGTCAGCCCGGCGCCGCCAGGAACCCATCCTGAGCTCGGGATGTCGCGCCACGATACCCGGCGCGAATGACATGAAAGGATGCCTGGCATGGATCGGATCGGTGAGGCGCAGGATGCAAACGCGGCGCTGGTACGCATGCTGATGGAGGAGGTGCTGCATGCGGGACGGACACTGCTCCTGACCGAGCTCATCGCGCCGGACTACGTCTGCCACCTGCCGATCGGGGATCACTACGGCCCGGAAGGCGTTCGCATCGAGTTTGCCGGCTATCGGGACGCGATCCCCGACCTCACCGTCACCCTGCATGACCTGTTCGCGACCGGCGACCGTGTCGCCCGCCGGTTCACGCTGCGCAGCGAGTCCGCTGGCACCGCCTGCCCCCTGACGCTGCGCGGCATCGGGATCGACCGACTGGCGGGTGGCCGGATGATCGAGAGCTGGGTCCAGATCGACGCCGTTCCCGAAACCAGGCCGTGACCGGCCCCCGGCCGAACAGGTAATCGGATCGGGCAATCTGGCCGGTGTGCGATCACCGGCAGGCTGGCAAGCTCGAACCCGGTCCAGCGCCGCGCTCGACCACCGGCGCCAGCCGGGACCAGCCACGGCCAGCCTCACCTCACCAACGGGTCCCCGATTCAACCCATCGCCCCCTGCAAGCACCGATTCGTGGTGGCTGATCCAACGCCCCACGCATCGCAGCGGAAAGGCTCTCCCATGTTCCGTCGCACGCGCACATCGCCCTCACATCACGCAGGCAACGACGCCATTGTCCAGGCCGACGGCGTATCCAAGACGTACCAGACGGGGTCCGACAGCGTGACCGCCCTGCGCAACATCGACTTCGCCGTCGCGCGCGGAGAGATGATCGCGGTGATGGGTCCGTCCGGTTGCGGCAAGACGACCCTGCTCAACTGCCTCTCCGGGCTCGACCACGTCAACGCCGGCCGGGTGATGATCGAGGGCACCGACCTGGCGACCCTCAAGGACCGCCAGCGTACCGACTACCGTGCCCGCCGCATGGGCTTCATCTTCCAGGTCTACAACCTCCTGCCGGTGCTCAGCTCGGTGGAAAACGTGGAGCTGCCGCTGCTGGTCTCCGGCATCAAGCCATCGGAGGCACGGCAGCGGTCGACAGATGCACTCGACCAGGTCGGCCTCGTCGACTGGGCCCGTCACCGCCCGGCCGAGCTCTCCGGCGGCCAGCGCCAGCGGGTCACCATCGCCCGGGCGCTGGTCAACAACCCCGCCATCGTCTGGGCGGACGAGCCCACCGGCGCACTCGACTCCCACACCGCCGCCGAGATCATGACCCTGCTGCGCGATCTCAACGCCAGCAGCGGGCTCACGCTCGTCATCGTCACGCACGACCCCGGCGTCGGCGCCCAGTGCGACCGCATCGTGCACATGCACGACGGCGAGATTGTCGCCGATGTGGCGCCGGAGCAGGTCGAGATCATCACGCTCCAGGAAACGCCGACCCACGCATCCCCCAACGCCGCGGCGATGCACGACCACTCCACCTCGCCGCATGCGTAAAGGACACCAGTCATGAACGATATCTTCGGGATTCCCATAGACGCCATCATGGTGACACTGCTGGTGCTGCTCGGCATCTGCGTGCTCACGGTGGTGTGGGTGGCGCTTCGGCGACCGGTCATCTTCAGGCTCGGCGTGCGCAACATGCCCCGGCGGAGCCACCAGACCGCGGTCGTCGTGCTCGGGCTGATGCTCTCGACCCTGATCATGACCGCCGCGCTGGGCGTCGGGGACACGGTCGACCACTCCGTCACCGGGGACGTCTACGACAATCTGGGACCGATCGACGAGATGCTCGTCGCGAGCCAGGACGCCTCCGGCAATGTCGATCTCATCTCCGAGGGCGTGTTCCCCGCAACGGTGCTCGACACCCTCGAGACTGCTGTCTCCGGAGACAGCGCCATCGACGGACTGCTGCCCCAGCTCGACGCGCGGGCGGCGATTGTCAGTGAATCAAGCCAGCTCGCGGAGCCGGACGTCATCGTCAGTGGCGTCGACCCCGCCCGGATCGACGCGTTCGGCGGGCTGACCGCACCGGACGGATCGGCGCTCGATCTCAGCGCGCTGGCCCCAAGCGAGCTCATGCTCAGCGAGTCCCTGGCCACCGACCTCGACGCCGCGACCGGCGACACGCTGACCATCTTCTCCAACGACACCCCCTCGACGTGGACGGTGGCCGGCATCGCCCGGGACACCTACCTGAGCGGCACGCGCCGCAGCGACGCCAGCGGTCTGGAAACGAGCGGCCTCGTCATGCCGCTGGCAAGCGCGCAGCAGCTGACCGGCCAGCCCGGCATGCTCTCCGCGATCGCCGTATCCAACGCGGGCGATGCAGAAGCCGGTCGGGACCGCACGGACGCTGTCGTGCCGATCCTGAACGACGCGATCGCGGGACAGGGCATCGGGGTTGACCCCATCAAGCAGGACCGCGTGGCCGCGGCCGAGGACATCTCGACGGTGTTCACCAGCGTCTTCCTGATCCTTGGCCTGTTCTCGATCGCGGCCGGAGTCCTGCTGATCGTGCTGATCTTCACCATGCTCGCCGCCGAGCGCCGGCCGGAGATGGGCATGGAGCGCGCGGTCGGCACCCAGCGGCGCCAGCTGATCCAGCAATTCGTCTCGGAGGGGAGCGCCTACGCGATCATCGCGGGGGTCATCGGCTCGGCATTCGGCGTGGCGGCGGCCCTCGGCCTCGCCTGGGGGATGCAGAAGATCTTCGGTGACTACGCGGCGATCGAGGCACGCATCTCGTGGCAGAGCGTTGTGATCGCCTACTGCGCGGGCGTCGTGATCACCTTCGGGACGGTCGTGATGGCGTCGTGGAAGGTCAGCCGCATCAACGTGGTCGCCGCCGTGCGCGACATCCCGGACGTGTCGGTGCACCACCGCAACAAGCGGACGCTGGCCTGGGGCGTGCTGCTCCTGGTGGCGGGTGGTCTGCTCACGCTGTCGGGGATGAGTGACAATCAGGCGTTCACATTCATGAGCGGCATGAGCCTGTGGCCGTTCGGGCTCGCGCTGATCCTCGGATTCTTCGGGGTTCCCGGTCGGCCGCTCTACACGGTGATCGGCACGGCGCTGATCGTCTTCTGGCTGCTGCCGGAGGACGCCTTCGCGGCGATCTTCGGGAACTACGATCTCGGCTTCGAGATGTTCTTCGTCTCGGGCATTGCGCTGGTCGTGGCGATGACGGTACTGGTGGTGAACAACCTCGACCTGCTGCTGGCGGGGCTGAGCCACGTCAGCCGGCTCTCGCGGCCGCTGATGCCGTCGATGCGCACGGCGATCGCGTATCCCGCGGCCGCGCGGGGACGCACCGGCATGACCATCGCCATGTTCAGCCTGATCGTCTTCTCGCTGGTGATGATGGCCACGATGAACACCAACTACGCCGCGAGCGTGCTCGGTGACGAGGCCAACGCCGGCTGGCACGTGCGGGCCGACCAGGTCGGTGACACGCCGATCGACGACTTCACCGGCGAGCTCCAGTCTCGCGGGGTCGACACCAGCGACTTCGAGGCCGTCGGCGTGACGCACAGCCCCACCAGCGCGGTCGCCGAGGCACGGCTGGCCGGCGCCGAGGATCCCGCCTGGAAGCTCTACCCCGTCGCCGGGATGGAGCCGTCATTCATCGACGCAAGCACGCTCACCTTCGGCCAGCGCGCCAGGGGGTACGAATCGGACGACAGGATCATCGAGGCGCTGCGCACCGAGCCGAACGTGGTGGTCGTGGACGCCTTCGCGATCCCGGCGGACGGCGACATCGGCTCGGACGAGAACGCCTTCGTGCTCACCGGCCTGAAGAGCGAGGACAAGGTGTTCGAGCCGATCTCCGTCGAGCTCCTCTCACCGGTCGACGGCTCGTCCCATCAGGTGACGGTCATCGGCGTCATCGACTCGAAGATCGGCAGCCTCTACGGGATGTTCGGATCGCAGTCGACGATCGACGGCATCTACAACACGATGGCGAGCACGTCGTACTACGTGGCGTTGCGCGACCCCGACCAGGCGGCGACCACCGCGCGGGAGATCGAGTCCGCGATGCTCCAGAACGGCGTTGCGGGTATCGCGATTCGCGATGAGCTGCAGGAGGCGCAGGCGCAGGAGAGCGGGTTCCTGTACATCATCGAAGGCTTCATGGGCCTCGGTCTCGTGGTCGGCGTGGCCGCCGTCGGCGTCATCTCCTTCCGCTCGGTCGTCGAGCGGCGGCAGCAGATCGGCGTGATGCGAGCTCTTGGGTACCAGCGTCGAACGGTCGCGATCTCGTTCCTGATCGAGACGATCTTCGTCGTCGGCGTGGGCGGCTTCGCCGGGACGGTGCTGGGGCTGCTGCTCTCCCAGAAGCTCCTCACCAGCGAGGACAGCGGCCTCTCGGACGCGAAGTTCATCGTGCCCTGGCTCATCCTGATCGTGATCGGGATCCTCACGAACGCCGCCGCGCTGCTGATGACCTGGCTGCCTGCCATGCAGGCGGGCCGCATCGCGCCGGCCGAGGCACTTCGCTACGAGTAGATCGTAACCAAACGTTGCCGGGTGGGAGGGTGAGTCCTCCCGCCCGGCGGACGGATCGGTCTGACACCTCCGAGCTGATGGGTCCCTTTCCGATCGGGGTAGCGAACCACCGCCCCGCCCGCTTCCGTGAATGAGGACTCATGATGAAACGCCACCTTGCCGCGCTGATCACCGCGCTCATGCTCTTCATGACCGTTGGGGACACCATGGCCACCCACGGCACGCCCATCCCGGCAACCGACTCCGCGCTCGCGAGCCTCGGGTACCCGGAGCTCCAAATCGTCGTCACCGACGCGGGCTCCGAGGTGCCGGAGGAGGTGGTCGCCGGTCGCACCCTGATCACGCTCGACAACCAGAGCAGCGGGGGGAGCGATGTCAACATCCTCCGGCTGCCCGAGGGCGTGACGCTGGACGACCTGAACGCGCTGATGACGTCCGAAGGTGGAGAGACGCCAGCCTGGTTCGCCGACCTCGACTCGGCTGGCGGGTTCAACGTGGCCCCCGGCGACACCGGCAACGGCGTTATCGATCTCGAAGCCGGTGAGTGGTACATCGGTGTCGGCGACTTCAACCCGTACACGGCTTTGACCGTAATCGGTGACGCCGCCAGCCCGACAGCGCAGGCTGAGCCACCGGCGGACCTCGTGCTGGACATGCACGAGTACACACTTGGCCTGCCGGACCAGGTCGCGGCCGGACCGCAGGTGTGGCACGTCACCAACACTGGCGAGCAGATGCACGAGGTACAGCTCATCAGGACCCCGGAGCTGCTCGACGCTGAGCAGGTCATCACGATCATGACGCTCCCCGAGGGAGGTACGCCGCCGGAGGGCGTTCCCGACATGTCAACACTGGAGTTCGTGCCGGAGGGTGCGAAGACGATGTCGCCAGGCCACGAGATCTGGATCGAAATGGACCTGCAACCGGGGAACTACGTGGCGATCTGCTCCAACCCCGACACGGAGACAGGGCAGCCGCATGCCCTGCTCGGCGAAATCCACAGCTTCACGGTTGACGCGGCCTGACCGCTCATCCGCAATACCCTTGGCCAGCGGGCGACCAGAGCTCCGGTCAGGACCGGCACGCTGGCCACCATGGGTACCGCGGTGCCTCCTTCGCGTCAGATTGCCCTCTAATTCCGCTCTAATGTTGACCGCGCAGGATGGCATGCGGGCTCACGGGAGCCCACGAGACATCGCATGGCGCCCGTCGATCGTGCCGGGGCGCGGAAAGGACATCGTGGCATGACATCATTGGCCGTACCGGATCGCACAAAGTGGCTCGGCATCATCTTCATCGCGCTCACCGGGCTGCTTCATCTGGTGGAGACACCGGAGTACATGGAAGAGGAGCGGTACATCGGTCTTCTCTTCATCCTCAGCGCGGTCGGCTCCGCCGCGGCGCTCTACGGCATCTGGCGAGACCAGATGTGGGGCTGGGTGCTTGGCACTGCCGTCGCGGGTGGCGCCTTCGTCGCCTACATCGTGAGTCGCACCGTTGGGCTGCCGAGCTTCCACGAGAGTGAGTTCTTCGAGCCGTCCGGCATCATCAGCCTGCTGGTCGAGGCCGCGTTCGTGGTCATCGCGGCGCGCGTGCTCATGGCGAGCTCGACTCCTGCCGCCGAGGGACGACGGATCACCACATCCCGATAGCACCACACGAATCTTCGGGCCGGCGGGGTGACCTGCCGGCCCGTTTTGCGTGTCCACTACGGGGCACCACCGCGCGATCTGCTATCGTGGCGTGTTGTAGAGATTCGCGCCAGCCGCCGCAGGAGCGCCCATGGACACCGCCACCATCGCCGCCATCGCCACGCCGCCCGGTGAGGGAGGCATTGGGGTCGTGCGCATCTCCGGCCCCGACGCGGCGGAGATCGGCGGGCGCGTCTTCCGCCGCGCCGGGCGAGTGGGCGAGATCGACCTGCGCGAGATCGAGAGCCACCGGCTGCTGTTTGGCACGGTGGTCGACCCCGTCACCGGCGATGCCGTCGACGAGGTGCTGCTGGCGTGGATGGCGGGTCCGCACACCTACACGCGGGAGGACACCGTGGAGCTCTCCTGCCACGGCGGGCCCATCCCGCTGCAGGAGACGCTCCGCCTCGCGCTGGCGGCCGGGGCGCGGCATGCCGAGCCGGGGGAGTTCACGCTGCGCGCCTTCCTCAACGGCCGGCTCGACCTCACCCAGGCCGAGGCCGTCTTGAACGTGATCGGCGCGCGCACCGCCGAGAGCCTGCGCCTTGCGGTAAGCGACCTCGCCGGTGATCTCACCCGGCGGCTGGAGCCCGCCAACACCGCGCTGATCAGCCTGCTGGCCTACCTCGACGCCTCCGCCGACTTCCCCGACGACGAGATCGAGACGGCGGACATCGGCACCGGTCTGCAGGCGGCCGATGAGGCGCTACAGGCGGTCGTCGCCGGCTCGAAGGCGGGCATGCTCCTCCGGGACGGCGCCCGCATCGCGCTCGTCGGCCGGCCCAACGTCGGCAAGAGCAGCCTGCTCAACGCGCTCCTGCGGGCGGACCGCGCCATCGTCACCCCGGTCGCCGGCACCACCCGCGATGTGATCATGGAGACGATCAACCTGCGCGGCATCCCGGCGACCCTGCTGGATACCGCCGGTATCGTCGAGACGGAGGACATCGTCGAGCGCATCGGCGTCGAGCGAAGCCGCACGGCACTGAAGACGGCCGCCGCGGTCGTGCTGGTGGTTGACGGCTCCGTGCCGCCGCAGCCGGGCGATCTCGAGATCGCACAGAAGCTTGCGGAGCGTCCGGCCGACGAGCGCACGCCGGTGGTGTTCGCCATCAACAAGGCGGACCTGCCGCAGGTCGATCAGGGCGCGATCACCTGCCTGCTGCCCGAGGCAGTGGCGATCCACCTTTCAGCGACCAGCGGCGAGGGGCTCGACGGGCTTGAGGACGCGCTGGTGTCGGTACTCGGCGCCTCGGCCGCGCAGCCTGCGCTGATCACGGCGCGTCAGCGGGCGGCGGTCGACCGCGCGCTGGTCCACATCCACGACGCGCAGGAGGCCCACGCCGCTGGCGTGCCGCAGGATCTGCTGGCAACGTCGGTCCGCGCGGCGCTCCACGCGGTCGGGGAGGTCACCGGCGAGCACGTCGATGACGCCGTCCTCACCGAGATATTCAGCCGCTTCTGCATCGGCAAATAGGCGAGAACGCCGGTTCGAGACAGTCTGTCCCAAAGCGCGCGGATCAGGAGAAGAGCGCGTCGCGGATATCGGCTCGGTTGAGGGTCGCCACGCACCATTCGTAGTGCCCGTCCGTGCCATCGTTCGAATACGCGTTGCTGGTCAGAATGGCATAGAGGGCACGATAGACCAGCAAGCGGTGCGGATCATCATTGTGCCGACTCACCCACGCCGAAACGAGCTCCTCCTCATGCTGTCGGGCAAAGGGGCCATACATGTCGTAGGTCCCGCAGGCGATTGCGCCATCGCAGGATGAATCACCGACGTGGCTCAGGAAGCCCCAGTCGATGACCGCGCTCACCGTCAGGTCTGGACCGAGGAGGATGTTGGGCGGGCAAAGGTCGCCATGCACGACGTGCCGGCCCGCGGAGGAACACCGCTGCAGAAGAAGCGCCGTCTGCGCGTACACCTCGTCGAAATCCTGAACCGAGCGCCGTAGCTGGTCGCCGAAGCGGTCGACCTTGCGATCGGCTACGTTTAGCAGCATGGCAGTGGCCCCCTTCGCCACGGTCTCATCGGGCGGCATGACTCCCACGATTGGCAGGGGAGATTCCCCGTCGCGAGCCGGATGGTCACGCAGCGCCGTCAGCACCGACACAACGGCGTCGATGGCAAATGCCGGGATGGGCTCCTGCTCGACGTCCACCACCTCGTTCATGGGCGTACCGCGAAGGACCGGTTCGACGGACACTGCACCCTCAGATGCGTCGTACACCGCCTCGATGACCGGGGTGGCAAAGGGAAGCTCCAATCCATCGACCGTTTCGTAGAAGTCCCGAAGCAGGAGGATATCCTCGACCCGTTTGGCATGCCAGACCTTGGCGACCCGCTCGTCCCCGATGGCGAAGACATGACCCTCCATGCCTGAGGCGATATGCGCATGGGGCGGAAGTTCAAGATCGATGAGGATGCGCTGTGCGGCTGCCAGGGATCTCACGATAGGTACGCCTTGTCTCGGAAACGAACAGTTGCCAGTGTTTGCCGGGTCGGCGGCAGGCTGAACGCTTCGCCTCGGGTGACGGCTGGAGGCTCGAGCATGAAGGACCGTCTGCCTGCTTACGGGTAGCGAGATTATGGGCAGATTAGCATGTGCGTACGTACGCAGTGTATCGAAATAATCCGATCTCGGACGATCATGTTATCCACAATCGCTCCACATCGGTGGATAACCTCAGATCGTCAGCGTGCCCTCGACCACCTGCACAACGCGACCGCCGATCAGCACCCGGTCAGCGCGAAGCTCGACCTGCAGCTCGCCGGTGCGGGCGCTCACCTGCCGCGCCCGCATGCTCGTCTTGCCGAGGCGCCCCGCCCAGTACGGGGTCAGGCTGCTGTGGGCCGAGCCCGTGACGGGATCCTCCGGGATGCCGTGGTGCGGCGCGAAGAAGCGCGAGACGAAGTCGACGTCGGCATCCTGCCCGGTCCCGGGCGCGGTCACCGCGACGGCGAAGTCGTTCAGGCCAAGCAACGCGTCCTGGTCGGGCACCAGCGATCTCACCGTCTCGGCATCCTCGAACACGCCGTAGATCTCACGCGCCTCGATCGCCGCGACCGGCCGCGCCCCGAGCGCCTCGGCGAGCGCATCCGTCACCGGCACCTCGCGCGGCGGTCGGGAGGGGAAGTCGAGGGAAAGCAGGTCGCCGTCGCGGGTCACGGGCAGATCACCGCTGTGCCGACTGCGGAAGGCAACGCGGTCCGCATCTGGCACCAGGTGCCGGAAGGCGACGCCAGCGCTGGCCAGCGTGGCGTGACCGCAGAGATCGACCTCCGCCTTCGGCGTGAACCAGCGAATCTCCCAGCCCTCGCCCTCGGGCACGAGGTAGGCGGTCTCGGACAGGTTGTTCTCGAGCGCGATGGCCTGCAGCGTCTCGTCCGGCAGCCACTCATCGAGCAGGCACACGGCGGCGGGATTGCCCCGGAACGGCCGGTCGGCGAAGGCGTCGAGCTGGTAGAAGGGAATGTCCATGGGTGTTCTCCGAAACATGGTCCGGGTCCGGACCATGTCGTTTGTAGCAATCAGAATCGGCTGACATGGGTACCCGCACCGGGCAACGAGGGAACCTGCGATACAGGCTCCATGCCGTCCCCTACGGCCCAGGCAACAGTCGCTTCACGGTATCGTCCGAATCGATCAGCGAGAAGACGAGCGTGTCCCGCAGCGAGCCATCCGGCAGGCGTGCATGGTTGCGCAGCCGTCCCTCGAGCTGGTAGCCGACAGCCTCGGCGACGCGCCGGCTGCGGTCATTGGTCGCCGCGCAGGTGATCGTGATGCGACGCAGCCCGAGCTGGCCGAAACCGACGCTGGTGAGAGCGGCAACCGTCTCTCGAACGTACCCCTTGCCCGTCTCCGGCGTTGACATCCAGTAGCCGATCTCCATCGACGGCACCGACCAATTCGGCCGGTGCATACCGGTACCGCCAATGTACTGCCCATCGGTGCGACGAAAGATACCGAGACTGAACTCCGCTCGCGCCGTCCAGCTATCCTGCACGCGTCGCACAAATCCAACGGCATCATCCACCGTGCGCATCGACGGTGCCCAGTCCATCCACGCCTCGAGCTCGGGTCGCGACGCCTCGATCGCCGCGATGATCGCCTCGCCATCCTCCTCGCGCGGTGGGCGCAGAATCAGCCGCTCGGTGACGATCTCCTTGGGAACGCGTGGCCGTTCTCCCTGCGTCGTGCTCATGGCGCCGGCTCCAGCTCCATCAGCGGCTGGCCGAACTCGACCGCCTCGCCCTCGTCGACAAGAATCCGCGTCACGGTGCCCGCGATCTCCGCGGTGACCTCGTGGAAGGACTTCATCACCTCGATCAGCCCAACCGTCTGCCCCGGCTCGACCGCGCTGCCCACCTCGACGAACAGCGGCGCCTCTGGCGAAGGCCGTCGGTAGAACGTACCGAGCAGCGGCGCCGCGACAACTGCTCCCGGCGTATTATCCGAAGGCTCATCATTCGCATACACGGGCGGTGCGCTCTCGGGAACATTGGCCGGTGAACGACCCGGCAGCCCGCCGCCACGGTCGATCGCGATCTCCAGCCCGGCTGACTCGACCCGCAGCGAGAACGCGCGTACCTCCTGCGCCGCAAGCTCCCGCACCACCCGGATCACGCCATCCGGCGTCCATGCGTCCGAGAGCGACGGTTCAATCTGGTCCTTCGTCATTGCATCATCACCCTCGGATTCTCCGTGAAGTCCCCCGTAGATCGACGGGCGTATCCCGCGCAGCGCCTCCCGCGCCTCGTCCACCGACACCTCGGCGAACCGGATCGCATCTCCCGGTCGCAGCTGCCCGAGGCGGTCGTGGTCCGCCTCGATCACCGTCGCGATGCGGGTGTACCCGCCGATGGTCGCGCGGCCCGGCATCAGCACGATCGGCTGGCCGCTGCCGGTGACCTGAATCGTACCGGTCACCAACCCCTCGGAGATCAGGTCCGCGCCCGCATCGGCCGGGATCGCCGGCCCGTTCAGGCGCAGCCCCATGCGGTTGGACTGCGGGTCCACGGTGAACGCCTCGGACAGGAACGTCGACCACGCGCGCTCGCCGAACCGGTCCGCCTGAGGACCGCGAACCACCCGGAACGGCCCCGCGGCAGGCCTGAGCGAACATCCCTCCTCTGAACTATGATCCGGTACAGGATTATCCTCGACTTCTCCTATCGACACTCGGTCTCCGGCTCGCAACGGTCGACCATGGCCACCGCCGAAGCCGGCCGAGAGATCGAGCGAGCGGCTGCCGCGCACCTCGGGGACATCGATCCCGCCCGCGACACAGAGGTACCCCCGCGCGCCGAGCATGTCCGCCGCTGGACGCGCGCGCAGAACATCACCCGCAACGATTTCGACGACCTCGCCGATGCTCACGGCTCGCTCGCCAACCGACCAGCCGGCATCCGCGCCAGTGAGCGCGATACGTGCCGCATCGTCGAACCGCACCGCCGGCGGGATCAGCGTCCACTCCAGCGCGGCCGCGCCATCTGGATTACCCAGCAGGCGGTTCCCGGCAACAAGAGCCGACCGATCCACCGCACCGCCCGGCGTGATGCCCTGCCGACCATGCCCCGGACGTCCGAGATCCTGCACCGATGTCTGCACGCCAGCCTCGACAATCTCGATCGCCCCATCCGCGCCCATCCCCGAACCACCGGCCAGGGTTGGCTCGGGGAATGCGGACACCTCATCCGCAGAGGTCGGCACGAACCGAACGCGGTCGCCCAGCCGCAGCTCGTTGCGCGACTCGTGCTCGGGGTCGAACATCACGCGTGGCGTGCGGCCGATCAGCGACCACCCTCCAGGAGTCGGCAGCGAGTAAATGCCGGTCTGCGCGCCGCCGATTCCGACGGATCCGGCGGGGACGCGCGTCCGCGGCGTTCCCCGGCGCGGCGCGGCCAGCTCCGGTGGCAGCCCGATGAGAAAGGCGAACCCGGGCGAGAAGCCGAGCGCGCCGACGGTGTATTCGGCCTCGCTGTGCCGCCGTACGACGTCGTCCGGCGACATCCCGGTCGACCGCGAAACGTCGTCGAGATCGGGCCCGGCATCGCCCCCGTACACCACCGGGATCTCCACCAGTCGGGCGGTTACTTCATCCGTGATCGGACTATCCGAAAGCGACGTCCACTCGCGAAGCACCCGGTCGACGACCACGTCGAGCTCGGTGCGATCGGTGTCGAACATCACCACCAGGCTGGTGTAGGAGGGGATGAGATCGACGATCCCCGGCATATCCTGCCGCTCGAGGTGCTCCACGAGCCGCGCGATCCGCGAGGAAAGCTCGCGCTCGATGTGGTCGCCAAAGTGCGCGATGAACGCGGTGGCGCCCAGCGGCGTCACCTGTGGGGTGGCGAAGGTGGTCATTGCGGCGGCGCGCCCACCGGTCGCACGGTGATCCTCGCCTCGTCGAAGCCGGCGCGGATCGCCCGGGCGATCTCCAGCGCCGACGGCGTGTCCGAGTGCAGGCAGATGGTGTCCGCTCGCAGGCGCAGGTCGCTGCCATCCACCGCCTCGACCACACCCTCTCGAACCAGCCGCACCATCCGCCTCACGACAAGATCGTGGTCGGTGATGATCGCATCCGGCCGGGAGCGCGGCACGAGCGAGCCGTCCGGCATGTAGCCACGGTCGGCGAACGCCTCGCGGGCAAGGTGCAGCCCCGCGCTCGCGCCAGCGGCCTCGAGCTCGGAGCCGGGCAGCACGAAGAAGATCAGGTCGCGGTCGAACTGCCACACGGCCCGCGCGATCGCCTCCGCCGTGGCCGCGTCCCTCACGGCGAAGTTGTACAGGGCGCCGTGTGCCTTGACGTGCTGCAGCTCGGTGCCGGCCGCGCGGCAGAACGCCGCGATCGCGCCAATCTGGTAGAGCACGTCCGTGCGGACCTCGTCCGGTGTCGCGGTCATGGTGCGACGACCGAAGCCGACGCGGTCCGGGTAGCCAGGGTGAGCGCCGATGCCGACGTTGTGGGTGCGCGCCTGGCGGATGGTGTGCTCCATGATGCGGGGGTCGCCGGCGTGGAAGCCACAGGCGATGTTCGCGCTGGAGATGAGCGGCATCAGCTCGTCGTCGGGCGCGAGCCGCCACGGGCCGAAGCCCTCGCCGAGGTCGCTGTTGAGGTCGATGATCTGTCTGGCGTCGGTCATGCGGGGCTCTCCGGTGTCAGCGCATCGCGGGGCGGAACCCGGCGCGGTCGGCCGCCTCCGTCGTCCGGAAGCAGAGGGTCGGGTGGGTTTGGTCGTAGGCAAGCGCGCCGGGCCAGTGATAGATTCCGGAGCGCCCGTTGCCCTTGATCGGGAACTCCACCGGACAGGCCACCGAGCCATCGCCGGCGACAACGTCATCGTCGGTCTCCACGAGATGTCCCAGCTCGGCGGTCCGCTTCGCGCTCAGCGCGGCCGAAACCGCCGCAAGCGGGGAGGCTCCCGCATCATCTCCTGACAGGCCCGACGGCTTCTCCGCAAGGTCTGGCGCAACCGTCGCCGCGCGCGCCGTGTCCGCGGCCGCTCTCGGCTCCTCCAGATGCGGCGTCGGGGCAGGGGAGGGCAGGATCTCGATGTACTGGTGCCGCTGCAGATACCGCTGGACCACGAACGCGACGACCGCGCCGGTCAGGGCGCTGGCAACGGCAAGCGTGAGGACGACAGCGAGGGAGATGCCGCCGCGAGCGCGTTGGACGCGCCGCTGATCGAACGATGGAAACGCCGCCATGGTGATCTCCTTGCCGCTGCCGGGTCGATGCCCGATTCTACGGCACGTTCGGAGCCACGGGCCAGCGCCCGTGTCAGCCCAGGGGCAGGCGCACGGTGAACGTGCTGCCCTCACCGACCTCGCTGTCCACCGAAATGGTGCCGCCGTGTTGCTCGACGATCTGCCGGGACCCCGCAAGGCCAATCCCCGTACCGGCCATGTGCGTGTCGACATTGCCGCCACGCCAGTAGCGCTCGAACACGCGCGGCAGCTCGGCCTCCGGGATGCCGATGCCCTGGTCTGTCACCCGCACCACCGCCCAACGAGCCCCGTTCACATCCTCGCACCCGACGGTTACCGTCACCGTCCCGCCGTCGCTGTATCGGATGGCGTTGCCGATCAGGTTGGCGAGCACGCGGGAGATGCGCGAGCGGTCCCAGCGGCCCACGAGCGGCTCCTCGACGCCACGAGCCGCCAGCGCGTGCCGGTGCGAGGCGCGCTGCATCGTCGTCAGCGTCTCCCGCACCACCGCCGCGAGGTCGGTCTCCACGAGGTTGAGGCTCAGGATCTGGCCACTCCTGATGCGGGACGCATCGAGCATCTCGTTGATCAGCTCGGTGCCCCGGTTCACGGACGCCTCGATCTCGCTCAGGCGCGACTCGAGATGGTCGTTGGTGAGCGGACGGTCGCCCCGCAGCCGGCGCTGGAGCATCTGCGCCTGCGCCTTGATCACCTGCAGCGGCGATTTCAGGTCGTGCGCGACCGCCTCGACGAAGTTGCGACGCTCCTCCTCCGAGCGATCCCGGTACTGGCGATCCTCCGCCGCCTCCATCTCGTACGCGACGAGATCGGCGAGCAGGGAGAACGTCTCCAGCACGGTCGGATCGACATCCGCAGGCAAGGTGTCGAGCGCGCACAGCGTGCCGAACAGCGAGCCGTCACGCCGCATCAGCGGCACAGCGACATAGCTCTCCACGCCGAGGTCGCGGATGGCGGGGTGCTCGGAGAATCGAGGATCCTCGCTGGCGTGGTTGATGATGAGCGGTGCGACCGCACCGCCGACGATGCTTCAGTAGGTGTCGGAGAGGGTGAGCTCGTCACCCGCCGTGAGGCCATAGCCGGCGTCGTCCAGCACCGAGCACGCCGTCCAGGACGACTCCGTCTGGCGCGCTACCAGCACGATGCGCAGCCCCGTCACGCGGCGCAGCACGCGCATGACCGTCTCCAGCGAGCGGGTCCCCTCGACCATGCCGGCATCGGCAGCATCAGGATTCTGCAGTGTCACGACATCATGTCCTTGTGCATATCGGGTATCGGACCGGACCGCTCGCACGAGCCAGGCAGGATACGCGAAGACTCCCGGTTGCCACTGTAAACCAGAACCACACCGGCCGGCCGGCATCGCGTGCCGGAGGGCACACGCAGCGCCGCCGGCTCGCGGCATACTATCCGTGACATACGCACCATCGGCACACAAGGACACGCTCACGATGCCCAAAATCCTCGTCGCGCTCATCATGCTGGCCGCCTCGCTCACGCCGATGGCCACCGCTGCCTCCACGGCCAGCACCGCCGCGAACACGCTCAGCGAGAGCGCTCCGGTCTACCTCGCGCTCGGCGACTCGCTGGCGTTCGGCTATGGAGCGTCCGACCCGGAAACGACCGGGTACGTGCCACTGGTGCACGATGCCCTGCGCCGCACCGTGCCGTGCCACCCGGGCGACACCAGGCCATGCGGCGACCTCCAGCTCCTCAACCTCGCCGAGAGCGGCGCGACGACCGACAGCCTCATCGACACGCAGCTTCCCACTGCCCTGGAGGTGATCGCGGACCGCAACGGCGACGATGACCCGGACAACGACGTCGTCGCGATCACGGTCGACATCGGCGGCAACGATGCGGTGGGCGGGGTCTTCGAGGCGTGCGCGGAGTCGGTCACCCTTGCCTGCGGCGGGGCCGTGCAGGACACCCTGGGCACCGTCTCGCGGAACCTGACCTCGATCATGATGCGGCTTCGCGCGGCGGCCGGGCCGGACACGCGCATCGCGGTGATGACGTACTTCAACGGCCTGATCGCGTGCGACTACCGGGAGTCGGCGGACAACGCCGAGCTGGTGCTGGAGGGCATCCCTGGGGTCACACCAGGACTCAACGGCATCATCCGGCAGGTCGCCGACCGCGCCGACGCGCTGGTGGTGGACACCTTCGGGATGCTCGGGGCGGAGGATCTGGTCGGCGGCGTCGACTGCCTCCACGCAAACGATACCGGCTACGAGAAGATCGCCACTGCCTTCACCGACGTCCTCTCCGGAATCCCCAAAGCCGGCTCGTCGTAGTCGAGCTTCGCAACACAACCAGGGCGAACCATGTCATTCCGACCGGAGCACCCGGAGGGTGCGGAGTGGAGACATCGCGTCGAGGATTTCTATGGAATGGTGGCGGGGACGACGCGATGTCTCCACGCGGCGCGGTCGCGCACGCCTGGTCGTCATGACAGGCGTGGTGCCGCTACGTCTCCTCGCCGGGGTAACGCTCGAGGTGCTCCCGCTTCATCCGCTGGTAGTCCGCATCCTCCCTGGCGCGGACGTAGACCTCGTAGAAGATCGCCGCCGATTCCGCCTTCACCGGGTCGATCTCCGGCGGCAACACCTCCTCGCGGCCAGGCGACCACTTCCGACCCGACTTGTGGTTGGCGTAGCGCCGGGCGCGGGTGAACCCCATCTGCAGGAACTTCCGCGCCATGTCCATCCCCACGAAGTCGCCATCCGCCTTGTACCCGAGAAACATCTCGTACAGCCGGTCCGCTGACTCACGCGCAATCTCGGGCGTCTTGAAGCGCCAGTGGGGGAGCAGCTCCGACTTGTACGGCTCGACCAGCAACACACCCTGCTCGCCCCTGCCGATGCGGTAGAGACCCGGCTGCTCGCGAAAGTCGATGCGGTCAAAGTCGAGGCCGTAGTCGAACGGCGGCTGTTTCCTCCGCCGGGTACTCGATGGCATGAAGTCACCCCACACACGAACGATCCGATGCAGAGTGGGGAAGCGAATTCCGTGCCGCCGATATCGCCTGCCCGCACGCTGCCGAGCCGGCGCTGCTGAAGCGTGTACCCGCTCCGGGTGGCTCGGGTGATACCATAATCACTGTTGAAGGGCCGCGATCGCGGCCATCCCCGCCAGACACCGGAAACACACCGCCCCATGACTGATCTCACCATCACCCCGACACCGGCTGCGCGTCCATCTCGACGCGAGCGCCCCACGACGATCTACGATCTCACCTTCGAGCAGCTCGAGGCGAAGGTGGTCGAGCTCGGCGCGCCCAGGTTCCGCGCAAAGCAGATTTTCGACTGGGTCTACGGCTCGAAGGTCGGCGGGTGGGACGAGATGCGCAACCTCCCGGCCGAGCTCCGCGAGACACTCGCCGACGCGATCCCGTTCTCGAGCATGAAGATGGTGCGGGAGTCGGTCACCGACGACGGCGACACCCACAAGCTGCTTTACCAGACGTTCGACGGCCAGTTCGTCGAGACCGTGCTGATGCTCTACCCGGACCGTGCCACCGTCTGCGTCTCCTGCCAGGTTGGCTGCGCCGTCGGGTGCGCCTTCTGTGCCACCGGCCTTGGCGGCCTCACCCGCAACCTCACCGCCGGCGAGATGGTGCAGCAGACGGTCGACGCCGCTCGCCAGGCGGAGAGCGTCGGGCGCCACCTGACCAACCTCGTGATGATGGGCATGGGCGAGCCGCTGCAGAACTACGCGCCGACGATGGCCTTCGTCGGTATCCTCAACGATGAGCACGGCCTCAACTTCGGCGCGCGCCGGATCACGATCTCGACCTCGGGCATCGTGCCGCGCATCCTCGCCCTGGCCGAGGAGCCGTACCAGGTGAATCTCGCGGTCTCCCTGCACGCGCCCAACGACGAGCTGCGCTCGCAGCTGGTGCCGATCAACAACCGCTGGCCGATCCCGGTGCTGCTGGAGGCGATCGACACCTACATCGCCAAGACCGGGCGCCGCGTCTCCTTCGAGTACGCGCTGATGAAGGGCATCAACAGCAGTGACGAGATCGCCCGGGAGCTTGGGCACCTGCTCAAGGGCAGGCTCTGCCACGTCAACGTGATCCCGTTCAACCCGGTCGACGTGCTGGAGTTCGAGCGGCCGGATCATGAGAGCATTGATCGCTTCGCCAGCCATCGTCGCGGAGACCGGGAAGATCCCGGTGACGGTGCGGTACTCGCGAGGCGTCGAGATCGACGCCGCCTGCGGCCAGCTCCGCGCCCGCCACGAGCGCGAGCAGTCACAATCCTGAGCCTGCACCTCAATTACGATGTATTCGTAGCCCCGGGTCTTGTGCCCGGGGTTCTTTCGTCCCTCTCAAAGTCCGACTGATCCGTCAACGCAGCGTGCTTTGCCAAGGACCGTCCTCTCGTGGACACGAGGGCCGACACGGACCCGGAAACTCCGCTCCTCGCCGCAAGCTCGCACCGCCGCGCGCCAATCCCTCCGTGTCATCTCGACCAAGCGCCGAAGGCGCGCGTGGTAGAGATCGCGTCACCCCCGCCACCGCTCCTTGACATCCACGACGCGATGTCTCCGCTTCGGCCACTTTGAGGGCTCCGGTCGTAATGACATGGTTCGCGTTGTGTCTTGTCCTGAACCATGCACGGACGACGAGCCCCACGGAGAGGCGGGCCTACAAGTCGATGTCGATGACAGTCCGATCGAGCGGTACGAGCAAGGCCAGAGGAGCGGATTACGGGCAGATCGTTGGCGGGCCACGTCGCACAGCATTACGGGATCAGGTCCTCCGGGTTCTTGAAGTAGACGTCCCGCATGGCGTCACCGGTCATGTAGGCCAGCGCGGCGAGCGTATCCGTCGGGTTCGCACCCGGGTTCTGCGGATAGAGTGCCGCGCCGGTGACGAACACGTTCGGCGTGTCCCACACCTGCCCGTATCGATTCGTCACCGAGTTGCCGGGGTCAGTTCCCATGATCGCGCCGCCCGTGCAGTGCGTGGTCTGGTAGCTGTGGATGTTGTAGGGGTCGAGCTTCTTCGTCACGTCAAGGTTGTCCGCGTTCAGCTCCTGCCCGATCTCCTTGCACCGCTCGGTGAGAAACGTGTACATGTTGTACTCGTTGTCGTGGAAGTCGATCGTGAGCCGCAGCAGCGGCTGTCCCCAGGCGTCGGTGTAGGTCGGGTCGAGATCGAGGAACTGGTCCTCGTAGGCCTGCCACTCCCCATGGATGCTGATGGGGAACGAGCTGTCCCAGTTGTTGCGGAGGTTCTCCTTCCAGTCCTTCCCCCACTCGGAGCCCGAGCCCGCCAGGCTGGCGACTTCGCCCGCCGTCGCCGGCTGCTTCGTCTTCGCCTCCGGCCAGGATGTGTCGCTGCCCTGCAACGTCGACAGCGGCGTCATGCCAAGCGTCGAGGTCAGCGGGTCGACCTGACCGTCGCCCGCGTGGATGTACGCGCCGCCAATGAAGTCGAGGTCACTGTGGTCGAAGGCATCGGCCTGGTAGTCGTAGATCACGCTTCGCGTGATGCCGTTCCCCATGAACCGGTTGAGCCGCTTGCCCTTGAAGTAGGCGGACACAGGACCGGCCGCAAGCTGGTAGGTGTAGTTCTTCCCGACCATGCCCTGGTCGTTGCCGATGCCGTCCGGATGATCGTCACTCTTCGAAAGCAGCAGCATGCGCACGTTGGTCAGCGTATACCCGGAGACGATCACCACGTCGGCCGGCTGCTCGTGCTCCTCGCCCGTCTCGAGGTCGATATAGGTCACGCCGGTGGCCAGCCCGTCCGCGCCGAGGTTGATGTTCATCACCTTGCTGTTTGCTCGGATCTCGTAGTTGCCGGTGCGGAGCGCCGCCGGGATGTGCACATTCACCGCGCTCGTCTTCGCGTCGGACTCGCAGCCGAACCGCGTGCAGAAACCGCAGTAGAGGCACGCGGCGCGCACGTCGCCGAGCGGTCCCTCATACCCCTCGGAGAGGATGCCGGCAGGCTGCGGAAACGGGTGGAGCCCGAGCCGCTCGCAGGCGTCGCTGAACATCTGTCCGTAGATGCTCACGGGGTTGGGCGGCAGCGGGTAGGGGCGGGAGCGCGGCGCTTCGAACGGGTTGCCGCCTTCGATGATCTTCCCGTTGAGGTTGCCTGCCTGCCCGGACGCACCGATGTCGTACTCGAAGGCATCGTAGTAGGGCTCGAGCTCGTCGTAGGTGATCGGCCAGTCCTGGATCGTCATCCCCTCCGGGATCTTGTCCTCGCCGTAGCGCTCCACGTTGTGGCTCAGGTGCTGGAAGTCCGCCGGCAGGAACCGCCAGAGCTGCGCGGTCCAGTGGACGCTGGCGCCACCGAGGCCGCGACCGGGGTGGAACGAGCCGAACTGCCGGATCGGCAGCGAGGGCGCTTTCATGTTCGGGCGCCAGGTCCACGTCTCGCGCGAGAGGTCGACCATCAGCGCCTTGTGGATCTTGTGCTGGAGGGCGTCGTGGTTGTGCTCGAAGTCAGGGTCGGCGTAGCGGATCGGGCCCTGCTCGATCGCCACCACCGAGTGCCCCGCCGAGCCGAGCTTCCAGCCGAGAATGCCGGACGTCCACCCCGCGCCGATCGTGACCACATCCACCTTCTTGTGCTTCGTCGCCATGATGCTCCTGCTCCCTGAGATACCCGTCGTCCCGATGTGGATGCGGTGTGCCCGTCAGTCCGAACCGTCCGCCTCGCGCTCCTGTTCGTTCTCGTCCGTGGCCGGCTCGCCGGAGCCACTCACGGGCAGGACGGCGTCGTCACGCCCAGGTGCCTGGTGACCGGGGTTGAACGCGGCCATCTGCGCCATGCTCTGCGGCTGCCGGTCCGTGCCGAACTGCTGCAGCTCCCACGGGTTGTAGGCCCGCTGCGCACCGGGATAGCCGACCAGCTTCCAGCCGACCATGTCGCGGTTGCCGCCATAGGCGGGATCCGAGAACATCCCCTCGGAGGTGTGCCGGCGCAGGTTCTGGAAGAACGACTGCGCGGTGAGATCCGGGTCGAAGTCCTTGATATCGCCGTTCGCCATCGCGCCGACGATCTCGTCCTGCTGGTCGCCGGAGAGGTCGGCGAATCGCTTGCCGTGCTTGCCGTTCGCATAGCGATCCACGGCGGCGAGCCCGATCGTGTACACCTCGAGCGGCGTCAGGCGAGACTGGTAGCCATACCGCTCGATGTCCTCCTGCGAGACCCAGACGACCTCGTCGGAGTCGGCCGGGGGCGACGCGATCGGGCTCCCCTCGGCCAGCTGCTCCGGCGTCGCGTTCGGCGGCGGTACCGGCGATGCCCCCGGGCTCGCGGCGGGAGACGCCGCTGGGGACGCTCCCGGCGTGGCCGATGCACCGTCATTCGGGTCGTACACCTTCGCGAACGGCCCGGAGCGGTACGTGACCTCGCCGATGCCCTCCTGGTAGGCGAGCAGGTTATCGATGTAGACGACCACGCCGGCCTCGTGGGCGCCGGGATCGTCCGCGTCTCCCGGCAGGATGCGCGAGGTGAGCGCGTCGACCGTCTCGGCCTGCTCCTTCGAGAGCACCTTGAGCTCGTCCGGCGAGGGGATCTCCTCCGGCCGGGGCATCAGCTCGCTGTACTGTTCCTGGTTCTCCTCGCTGGCCTCCGGCGTCGAGCGCTCGTCCTGCGCCTCAACGGCGCCGCCGAGCGTGGCCGCAGCGACGGTCACGCCGCCGCCACGGATCAGCGAGCGCCGGTCGATGCGGAGCGGGATGAAGACCCTCTCCCGACGCTTCTCCGATGGCGCCTCGGCGTCCTGCTCGCGCCGGGCATCCTGATTCTGGCGTTCGTCCGTCACGCTGGCCTCCTCAGTTCTTCGAAAGCGTATAGAGATAGGCGGCGATATCGCGGGCGTCCTGGTCGCTCACGCCGAGCACCGGCATGGCGTTGCCCGGCACGACCGCCTGCGGGTTCTGAATCCATGAGATGAGGTTGTCCGGGTTGTTCTGGAGCAACCCCGCGATGTAGACGCGGTCCGCCCAGTCGGTCAACGGCGGCCCGACGTTGCCGTTGGCGCCAGCGACACCGGGCACCGTGTGGCAGGTGATGCAGCCGTACTTCTGCATCAGCTCCGGCCCTCGCTCCGGGTCGCCGCCAGGCACCTCGATCAACGGCTCGCCGACCCCCCGGTCGAACGCGGCCGACACCACCGGCACGTCGCTGAGATCCTCGGAGGTCGGTCGCCAGATCGAGAGCGCCACCGCGCCAACGACGACGAGGATGACGACGATCAGGACGGCGACGCGGGCGGGACCTCCGGACCGGCCCGTCAGCTTTGCACCCATGATTCAGCTCCTTCCTGCTGATGGAGATCGAGTGGGCCTGACTGGGATCGACGCCTGACCGGCGGCAGGGCATCGTCCGCCCCGCGCAGCCAGGCGTACATCAGCCCGAGGATGGCGATCAGGTAGAGCACGCTCACCGGCACCCACATGATCGCGCCGGCGAGGTGCTGGTCCTCCATCAGCGAGAGGTGCCACGGCGCGCCCCGATCTTCGTAGATCGGGTACCACGGCGCGCTTGCGAAGATCATCAGCACGCCCAGCGCGCCGCCCTGCAGCGCCGTCGTGAAGATGGCGATCACGGCGGTTCCGTAGTTGCGCGCGCGGCGCTCCATCGGCTGCAGCACGGACCACCAGAACAGCAGCGCGCTGCCGAGGAACATCGCGTGCTCGAGGTCGTGGAGCAGCGGGTGGCGGATCGCCGCCTCATAGAGCGCCGGCGCGTGCCAGCCCCAGAGGATCACCGCCGCCACCACCCACGACACCACCGGGTGCTCGAGAAATCGCCACGCCGCCCGGACGGCGCCCGCCCGGTGCCAGCCGCGAGATATTCCGGCGCGCCACCCGCGCGGGAGCGCCACCAGCAGCGCGACGATCGGTCGGCCCAGTACCAGCAGCGGCGGGGCGACGGCGAGCAGCAGCACGTGCTGGGTCATGTGCGCCGCGAGCAGCGCATCTCCCAATGGATCGAGCGGCGAGAGGATCGCCACGACGAGCGCCAGCATCCCGCCGGCGAAGGCGGCGACCGGCCACGTCATGTTTCCGGCTCCCTCACGACGATGACTGGCGATGCGGACCGTGCCGACCGTGTACAGCGCCGCGACGGCGAGCATGGCGAGCGCCGGTGCGACCGGCAGCGACCACGAGGACCACAGCGTGTCTGGCGTGACATGACCGTCGCCGTGCGCCAGCGCAACGATCGGCCACATCGCCATCGCAGCGGCGCGAGCGGAATCCGGATGGTGCGCATCGTCGTGACCATCATGACCCGCACGCCTCCAGCACGAACGGCCCGACGCCCTCGACGAGGATCAGCAGGAGGAACAGGGCGCTGACGATCGTGCCGAGCAGCCCCATGAACTGGTTGGTCTCCACGGACACGCTCGCGGCGGAGTCGACCTCGCCTGCCGCGCTCCGCCACCGCGTCCACGCCGTCACGAGCGCGGCGAGCGTGATCAGGGCGGCGACCAGCGTGACCACGTGCAGCCACAGCGTGCTGTCGTGCGTGCAGGCGTACCCGACCAGCCGCCAGCTGAGCCCGAGGTGCGCCGCCCACGCGCCGATGCCACCGAGCACGCCGAACCAGAGCGCGGCGCGCTCGCCCGCGGTGCGGGCCTCCGGCTGGAACGCCTGGACGTTAGTCGACATGAGCTCTCTCCTTCCGGTATGCGACCGCTAGAGCAGGTGCGGCGAGATGTACAGCGACGCCAGGATGAACAGCCAGACGACGTCCACGAAGTGCCAGTAGAGCGACACGATCCGGATCGCGTCGTGGTGCCGCTCGCTGAAGTGGCCGAGGAAGGCGCGTACCGTGACGACGAGGCCGACGACGATGGCCGCCGTGACGTGGAGCCCGTGCATGCCCGTGATCGTGAAGAACGCCGAGCTGTAGACGCTGTCATCGAGCGCGAACGACTTGTCGCTGTACTCGCGCGCCTGCATCGCGAGGAACGCCAGTGCCAGCAGCAGGCTGAGCATCAGGCCGATCCGGAGCGCTCCCTGGTTGCCGTTGCGGATGCCGCGCTCGGCCCAGAGCATGGTTCCGCTGGAGAGCAGCAGCGCCGCCGTCATGATCAGCGGCAGGAACAGCTTCGGCTCCTCCACCCCGGCCGGAGGCCACTCGGGCGCGTTGGAGCGCTCGTAGAAGTAGGCGAGCAGGAGCGACGCGAAGAGAGCCGCCTCGGTGAAGACGAGCAGCAGCATCGCCCACCAGCCGGTCGGCGCGCCCAGCCGGCTGTCGGTGCCGGCATCGCCGCGAAGGGTCGTGGTCGTCGCGCTCATCACGCTTCCTCCCCCTGAGTCGCCGGGTGCGGCTGCGCCGGCCAGCTCCAGACGATCGCCGCCACGATGGCGATGGCCGCACCGACGCCGATCGAGATGTAGCTGTCGACCAGCAGTCCGACGAAGAGCACCAGCAGCCCGATCGCGAGCACGAGCGGCCACGGCGAGTCGCCGGGCATCTCCAGCACTCGCTCCGGCTGCGCGTCCAGCAGCGAGGAGCGAACGGTCTCGCGCCCCTCGGCGAGAGCCAGCTCGCTTCGCTCTTCGGGATTGTCCTGAATCGGACTATCCCATAGCGGATCAGAGCTGCTGACCACCGGGATCTCGGCGAAGTTGTACGGCGGGGGTGGCGAGGAAATGGACCACTCCAGCGTGTTGGCCTCCCACGGGTCGTCGCCGGCAACGCGGTCGCTGCCCTGCGTCGCGAAGGCGTTGATCAGGAAGACGAGCACGCTCAGCGCGATCACGAAGGCGCCAACCGTCTCCAGCAGGTTGAGCGCGTCCCAGCCGAGCCCCTCGTTGTAGGTGTAGACGCGCCGCGGCATGCCCATGAAGCCGAGCACGTGCATGGGGAAGAACGTCATGTTGAAGCCGACGAACATCAGCCAGAAGGTGAGTGTGGCCAGCCCCTCGTGGAGCAGCTTTCCGGTCATCTTGGGCCACCAGTAGTGCAGCCCGGCGAAGACCGGGAAGATGGCGCCGCCGAAGAGGACGTAGTGGAAGTGCGCCACCACGAAGTAGGAGTCGGTCACGGCGCGGTCGAAGGGGATCGCCGCGAACATCACGCCGGTGATGCCGCCGATCAGGAAGAGGGCGAAGAACCCGAACACGAAGAGCATCGGGGAGGCCCACTTCACGTTCCCTTTCCAGATCGTGACCAGCCACGACACCATCTGGATGCCGGCGGGGATGGCGATGATCGAGGTCGCCGCGGCGAAGAAGCTGTTCGTCATGTCCGGCAGCCCCACCGCGAACATGTGGTGGACCCACACCCCGAAGCTGATCACCCCGGTCGCGATCGTGGCGAGGACGATGAGCGGGTAGGCGACGATCCGGTGCCGGGAGAAGACCGGCACGATGGTGGAGACGATGCCGACGGCGGGCAGGAAGATGATGTAGACGTCCGGGTGCCCGAAGATCCAGAAGAGGTGCTGCCAGAGGATGGGGTCGCCGTTGGCGGCGGGGTTGTAGAAGAGCGTGTCGTGGTGGCGGTCCATGTAGAGCAGCAGGTTGGCGGCGGTGAGGGCCGGGAGCGCGAAGATCGCTGCGAACGAGGTGATCACGATCGACCAGACGAAGAGGGGGATGCGGCTCACCGTCATCCCCGGCGCGCGCATCTTGAACGCGGTGACGATGAAGTTGATCGAGCCTGCCGTCGTGGAGATCGCCAGGAAGGTGATGCCGACCACGTAGTAGTCGATGTTGAGTCCCTCGGACGTGGCAGGGCCGGAGAGCGGCACATAGTTGAACCAGCCGGCGTCGGGCATGGTGCCGGTGAGCGAGCTGGCCCACAGCAGCAGCCCCGCGAACAGGAACACCCAGTAGGAGAAGGCGTTGAGCCGGGGGAAGGCCATGTCACGCGCGCCGATCAGCAGCGGGATGAAGAAGTTCCCGAAGCCGAACAGGATCGGTGTCGACACGAGGAAGATCATCGTCGTGCCGTGCATGGTGAAGAACTGGTTGTAGGTCTCCTCCGACATGAAGTTGTTCTGCGGCACGGCCAGCTGGACGCGCATGGCGACCGCGCTCAGCCCGGCGGTGATGAAGAAGAAGAATGCGGTCGCGATGTACCGGCGCCCGATGAGCTTGTGATCGACCGTGGTGAGCCAGCTCCAGATGCCGGTCGGCATCTCCCACGTGCGATCCAGGCGTTCCGCGATGGTGGCCATGCTGGTGTCCTCTCTCCTTCGTGGAGGTCAGTCGAGACTCTCGAGGTAGGTGAGCAGCTTCTGGAGGTCTTCCGCTGGCATGTCGACCGGCGGCATCTTCGTGCCCGGCTTGATGCTCTGCGGGTTGAGGATCCAGCCGGCGAGGTTGCCATCGGTGTTGGCGATCGCGCCGGCGGCGAGGGTGTCGCGGCTCGCCAGGTGGGTCAGATCCGGCCCGAGCTTGCCCTGCGCGGCGGTGCCCTTCACGGCGTGGCAGTAGATGCACGCCGACCCGAGGAAGATTTGCTCGCCCTGCACGAGGACATCGGAGCTGGGGTGCTCCGCCGGTGCCTGCTGCTGCGCGACCCACGCGTCGTAGTCATCGGGGGAGTCGGCGATCACGAGGAAGGCCATCTGCGCGTGCTGCGCGCCACAGAACTCGGCGCACTGGCCTCGGTAGGTGCCGGGCTTGTCGGCCTGGAGCCAGAGAGAGTTGGTGTGCCCGGGGATCATGTCGATCTTGTCCGACAGCTCCGGCACCCAGAAGGAGTGGATGACATCGGCGGAGGTCAGCTCGAGATGGACCGGCTTGCCAACCGGGATGTGGATCTCGTTGGCGGTGACGAAATCGCGGTCGGTGTAGCGCACCTCCCACCACCACTGGTGCCCCTCGATCTCGATCGTGTCGTCGGCGGCGCTTGCCGGCTCGGAGAGATCCAGCAACGACCAAAGGGTGTAGCCGAACACGAAGATCAGCACCACGGCAGGCAGCGCCACACCGAAGATCGCGACGGTGCGCGTGCCGTTGGCCCGCTCGCCACGGGCGTCATGGGAGCCGCGCCGCCACGCGCCGATCAGGAAGAGCAGCATCATCACGACGAAGACGATGGCGCCCGGCACGATGAGTACCCAGAAGAGCCGCGCGATGGTGTCGGCGCGGGGACCGCCGGGATCGAGGATCGAGGTTGAGGCACGCGCCGGGCCGACCGCCGCGAGCAGCGCCGGTGCGACGATCGCGAGAACGGCCAGGCCACGAGTGAAGGATCGCCTCTTCACCCCGTGAGACGTCAAAGCTCGCGGGACGCGTCGTGCCAGCCTCATCTGTGCCTCCCTGATGGGTACGCGCATGTGCGAGGCACGTCGTTGTGCCGGATTCTGTCGCCTTGGCAACCACTGTCAGGACGTTCAGGATCGCCAGCCGCATATATCGTTCCACGAGTACGCGCCGCTGCCGACGCTGGGCGATGGTCGTCGGATCAGCACGACCCGGTTCGTGGTGCCGGCGGCATGGGGCTCAAACCGGCTACACTTGGCTCCCAGACAGGATCACCACCACGCAGCCAGGGCGGCACCCCAGCGCGGCTGCCGGTTGCCACCACCGGGTCAGGAACGACACCATGGGCGACGAGCAGGTGACGACGAGCGACCGCCAGCCACCGAGAACCATCTCTCCGACCGACATCTCGCAGTTCATCCGCCTCGAGCAGTGCGAGCGGTACCTGCGCCTCCGCCTGAAGGAGCGCGCGGAAGGTCGTGACTTCCTGCTCGCCTACGACGTCGCCCCGCAGTCGATCCCGCCGATCCTTACCAAATCCGGCGAGACCTTCGAGCAGGCGGTGGAGGCTGACGTCCGCGCCCGCTTCCCCGCATTCCGCTTCACGCCCGAACAGCGCAGGCTGCTGCACACCCCGCACGACAACGACCGGCTGATGGAGCTCCTTCGCGACCTGGAGCCGGGCGCTCCGCTCGTCCTCTTCCAGCCGCGGATCGAGGCGGACATCGCCGGGTGGCGCCTGCGCGGCGATGTCGACATCCTCCGCGCCGAGCGCGACGATCAGGGATGCCTGCGCCTGCTGATCGCCGACATGAAGAGCAGCACCGCCTCCCGCGTCGAGCACCGACTGCAGGTCGCCTTCTACCACCGCATGCTCGCCGCGCTGCTGACAAATGCATGCATCGACCACGAGCCAATCGAGCTGGCGATCCTCTACCGCGGCCCGGTGCGGGAGTCCCTGCTGACCCCGCAGGAGGACCGCGAGACGCAGGAGCGCCAGCGGCAGGAGGCCGACGCAACCTTCGGCACCACCGCCGGCCTGCTGGACCGCGTTCAGGATGTCGACGCCTACCTCGGCTCGGTCGAGGACCTCGTCACCGGCGAGGCTTCCACCGCCCGTCGCGTGCTGGAAGCCGACTTCGACCAGATTCCGTTTCACCTCAGCTACAAGTGCGACGGCTGCCTCTACAACGAGTACTGCATGAAGCGAAGCGCCGAGACCGACGACCTCTCGCTGCTGCCGCACATCAGCGAGCAGGACAAGCGCGCCCTCGAGAATGCCGGCATCACCACCACCCGGCAGCTGTCCTCGCTCAAGACGCTGGTCAAGCCGGGCGAAGTGCGGCCGAATGGCGTCACGCAGGAGCGCATGGCGCTGGTGCCCGATCCGGACCACGCCGCCACGTGCGAGCGGCTCGCGGCCACCTGGCCGGTCGGACCGAAGCTCGACGAGCTGATCCACCGCGCGCACCGCTACGAGGGGTGGAAGGCGAAGCGGGACGGATACCTGACCTGGATCCCCAATCGCGGCTACGGCTCGATGCCGTACAGCGACGCCGGGCAGAACCCAAACCTCGTGCGCGTCTACCTCGACGCCCAGCACGACTACCTCAATGACCGCATCTACATGCTCGGCGCGCTGGTGGCCGGCAACGAGCGCGGCACACCGCATCCGGATCGCCGCCGCAACGTCGTCCGTCTCACCGACGGCCCGCCCGACTCCGACGAGCGCGAACGGGCGCTCTTCCTCGACTGGATCACCGAGACGCTCCGCGCGATCGTCGAGGTCGCCGCGCCCAACGCGGACGGCGAGGCGAAAGCCCCCATCCACCTCACCTTCGTCAACGGGTTCGCCCAGCGGGTGCTGCTGGACGGTCTCGCCCGCCACAAGGACGCCATTCTCGGCGCGACCGCCCTCTACGACTTCGTCACGCAGCTGGCGGCGTTCGACTCCTCGATCGCCAGCTACCTGGAAACGGAGATCGGGGCACACCGGAACTACCCGATGGTCTGCCAGTCGCTGCAATCCGTCGCCGCCTTCCTGAAGTTCGACTGGAGCGCGCCGGAGCCCTACCGCGACATCTTCCGCACGCGCCTGTTCGACTTCTGGGGCCGGTTCGACGCCCCACCCGGCGGCCCAGACGGTGTCCCCGGCATCAACGGCTGGTTCACCAGTCGCGCGCGCTTCAACAGCCAGATCCCGCTGGAGTACGCCTACGCTGCGTGGGGCGAGCTGCCAGAGGAGGGCGACGACGAGTTCGACCGCTACCGCGCCGCCACACCGGAGCTGCTCACGGGCTTCCACGCGCGGCGCCTGGAGGCGATGGAGCACATCGTCGTCACCGACCTGCCCGGCAACAAGCAGACGATGCTGCGCGAGTTCGCGCTGCCCGACCTCGCCGACTTCGAGGAGATCGCGCGCGACCTCGCCCACGCGCTCAACGAGTTCGTGGTGATCGAGCGGCACGTCGAGCTGGCCGAGTGGAAGCGCGAGCGTCTCGCCGAGCCGGAGCAGCGAGTTCTGAGCGGGCAGACACTGGTCGTGCTGTACCTCGAAGAGGACCAGGCGCCGGGCGTCGCCGCCCAGAACCGGGACAACGCCCGCCGGCGGGTGCTCAACGAGGAGTACCGGGCGAAATACCGGGAGGAACACCCCGACGCGAAGCAGGTGCGACTCCCCAAGGAGCAGAAGGCCAGGAGCGACTGGTCAAACGAGGGGATGCAGTTCCGCCTGCGCATCACCAGCGCCGACGTCGCCTGCGATCTCGACGAGGCGCTGCGCCTCTCCACCATCCGCGAGAGCGACTGGCTCGTCATCTATCCGCGCTGGACCTTCGACAGCCGCCTTCCGGAGGCCGAGCGCACCCTCTTCACTCCGACGGCGAAGCAGCTGCTCTGGGGCATGCGCTGCACGCTCGACCGGATCGACATCGAGCGGGACGACGAGGGTCGTGCGATGCGCGCCTGGGCCGAGATCACCATGAACGGCGCTCGCGGCGGCGGGGTCGCCGGCTTCACCTTCGGGACGATCGGCGATAACAACCGGCCACTGGACCACGGCGAGATCCTCACGCTGGATTCCGACCCGAGCAACATCTACGCCGCGTGGACGCTGCAGGTCACCGACGGGTTGATCGCCGGGGGCGAGAACGCGCTGTACGACATCCTCGCCGAGAGGGAGCACCCGGAGCCCGAGTGGCCGGACGACGCGGCGAGGGCGCAGCAGCGCTTCCTCGACGGTCTCGATGCGCTCCATGCGGCCGAGGCGCTGCACGGCTTCGAGCCAAGCAAGCGCGAGTTCATCAGCCAGCACGGCGACACCCCGGTGCTGCTGGTGCAGGGTCCTCCCGGTACCGGCAAGAGCTACTCCACCGCCTTCGCCATCCTCGCCCGCATTCAGGGCGCGATGGCCGCCGGCCGCGAGTACCGCGTCTTCCTCAGCTGCAAGACCCACGCGGCCACCGACGTGCTGCTGGAGAACGTCGCCGAGGCGCAGGAGCTGCTGCACCGAGTGCGTCTGAGACACCCGGACATCGTCAGCGAGTACTTCGATTCCCGCCTGCTCGACCTGCCCCTCTACCGCTATCGCGGCAAGAACGACGTTCCATCCGGGGTCACCCCGCTGCCGAGGGACAGCCAGCGCAGGGAAAACCAGGCGAAGGCGGTCGACCGCATCCTCGCCAACGGCTGGGCAGTCGTCGCGGCGACGCCGGGCGGCATCTATGGGATGCTGGGCGATCACTTTGGCACGAAGGAGCGCTTCGGGCATGTCCTCGCAAACTGCCTCGTGCTCGACGAGGCATCGCAGATGAGCATGCCGGAGGCGATCATGGCGGCGCTTCCGCTCATGCCGGGCGGCAATGTCATCGTCGTCGGCGACCACCGCCAGATGCCGCCGATCGTCAAGCACGACTGGGCGAGCGAGCCCCGCCGCTCCTTCCGCGAGTTCAGAACCTACGAGTCACTCTTCCTCGCGCTGCTGGCGCTCGAGCCACCGATGATCAAGTTCGCCGAGAGCTTCCGGCTGCATGCCGACATGGCGAGGTTCCTGCGTGACGAGATCTACATCCACGACGGTATCGACTACCACTCCAACCGAACCGCTGTGCTGCCGGAGCACGCCATCGGCGACGACTTCCTCGCCGCCGTGCTCGCGCCCGAGCACCCGCTCACGGTCGTGGTCCACGACGAGACGCACAGCCAGGTCCGCAACGACTTCGAGCGAAAGCTCCTCGCGCCCATCCTGCAGGAGCTCGCCGACCCGCGCGGTCTCGCGCTGGACGCGCACCGGGGTCTTGGGGTGGTGGTGCCGCACCGCGCGCAGCGAGCGGCGCTGCAGGAAGACCTCGTGCGGCTGATGGGCCCGCACAGCGATGTCGACGAGGCGGTGGTGTCGGCGGTCGACACCGTCGAGCGCTTCCAGGGCGGGGAGCGCAACGCGATCCTGATCGGGGTCACCGAGAGCGACCGCGAGTACATCCTGATGAACGGGGAGTTCCTGCTCGACCCGCGACGGCTGACGGTGGCGCTGAGCCGGGCGAAGCAGAAGCTGGTGCTGGTGGCGGCGCGGTCCGTATTCGAGGTGTTCAGCGCCGACGAGGAGACCTTCGCCAACGCGCAGCTCTGGAAGAACCTGCTGCGAAAGACCTGCACCGTCCCGCTGTGGCAGGGAGAGCGTGACGGTCATGTCGTAACTGTCTGGGGAAACGCCTCATCCGGTGACGGGTCACACCAGCCCCCGGCCACCAATCTGTAGACCCGGACCGCGGTGTCCGGGTGCGCCGCGCCCAAGGGGTTACGGTGCCGGAGACGGGCCTACACCCTGTCATCCTGAGCCGGCAAGGCGCTTGGCGCCGCAGCCGTGTCGAAGGATCCCCCGGCGAAGCCGGTCCGTCTTCCATTACGGTCACACCGGGACTCGCGTCGTGAGCGCGGCAACTGAGCAATTGACCGCTCCTTCGGAGCGGGGGATCCCTCGACACGCTCGACGCGTGCCGCGCCTCACGGCTCGGGATGACAAGGGTGGCGGCGACCGTTGTTCGGCAGAACCGTACCGGCTTGGGCCGCACCGACGCGACGCTTTCGCCGGCTCATGATGACACCCCTTTTCGCTGGTTTTCGGTCCTCAGCAGGAGCCCCCGAACGCATCCGGACACCGCGGTCCGGGTCTACGAAATGGCGGCGCTACCGTCAGGCGGCGTCAGCAGCGTGATCGTGAATGTCGCGCCCTCTCCGGCATCGCTGGCGACCTCGATCGAGCCGCCATGCTGCTCGACGATCTGCTTCGCGATCGCCAGCCCCAGCCCGCTGCCTCCCGCAGAGCGCGCGGTGTCCGCCCGGTAGAAGCGGTCGAACACGCGCGACAGGTCGCCCGACTCGATGCCAACTCCCGTGTCCGAAACCGTCAGCTCCACCCGATCTCCGCGGTCCACCACATCAACCCGCACCGAGCCGCCCTCCGGCGTGTATTTAATGGCGTTGTCGAGCAGGATGCCGAGCACCTGGTAGATCCGCTCCCGATCGACCGTCGCCATCACCGGCGCCTCCGGCACGCTGCTGAACACGCGGACCTTGCCGCTCGCGACGATGCGGGCCGCGGCGACGGCGTCGTTCGCCACCTCGCGCAGATCGTGCGACCTCAGATCCAGCGAAACCTCGACATCGCCGTGCGCCAGGCTCAACAGCCCCTCGACCAGATGCCGCATCCGCGCCGACTCCCGCCCGATCGCAGCGGCTCCCTCGCGCACGACCGCCGGATCCTCCGCGCCCCAGCGCTCCAGCATGCGCGCATATCCCTCGATCGAAGTCAGCGGCGTGCGCAGCTCGTGACTGGCGTCGGCGACGAAGCGCCGCTGCTGCTGCAGCGATTCCTCCCGCTGCCGGAAGGCGACATCGAGCCGCGCCAGCAGGTCGTTGAAGGTGCTGGCGAGCTGGCCGAGCTCGTCGTGAGGTCGCTCGACCGGCAGCCGCTGGGAGAGATCATGCTCGCCGATCTCCCGCGCGCGCTGCACGATCGCGCTCACCGGCGCCATTGCCGATCGCGCCATCAACCACGAGCCGCCGATCGCGAGGAACACCACACCGGGGATGGCGAAGGTGACGACGGGCAGGAACGGCACTACGGCATTCGCGGCCTCATCATACGACCGCCAGACTTCCACAACACGAGCGTCGGAGAGATCCGTATTTACGGGTACACCGTATCCATACAGCTCCTTCGGGCGCTCGGTCGCTACATGACCCGTGGCGGTGACGTCTTGCCACAGGGCATTGCGCTGGTCCTCGCTCAGCATGTCGTAACGCGCCGGGTCCTCGTCGATCTCCACCAGCACGTTGCCGTCCCCGTCGCGGATCAGCAGCAGGAAACCATCGTCGACAAAGGCTGTCAGCGACGGATCGTCCGGCCGAGCCTCGGTTTCCAGCAGCCGGGTCACTTGGGACGCGCGGCGCTCGACCGTCTCCTCCACCCCGGTCTGGACGGCGCGGATCGTGACGACGATCAGCACGCCGAGGATCAGCGTTCCGACGATCAGGATCACGAAGGCGTGGAACAGCGTCAGCCGCCAGCGGATGGAGAGGGATGGGAACACGGCGCTACGGCTCCCGCAGTGAGAAGCCGACCCCGCGCACGGTGTGGATCAGGCGCGGCGAGTCGAGCTTGCGGCGCAGGTAGCCGATGTAGACATCGACCACGTTGGGATCGGCCTCCGGATGCTCGCGCCAGACGTGATCGAGAATGGCGCTGCGCGACAGCACGTGGCGGGCATTGGTGGCGAGGTACTCGAGCAGATCGAACTCCCGCGCCGTCAGCTCGACCGATCGGCCGCCGCGACGCACCATGCGGGTTTCCGGGTCGACCTCGAGGTCGGCGACGCGGATTGCCTCGTCAGGATCGACACGCCGGAGCACCGCCCGCAAGCGGGCGATCAGCTCGTCAATGTCGAACGGCTTGGTGAGGTAGTCGTCGGCGCCGGTATCGAGGTTGCGAATCTTGTCCGAGGCGCGGTCGCGCGCGGTGAGCATGATCACCGGGGTGTGATTGCCGTCGCGGCGCAGGCGCCGAAGGATGTGCTCGCCATCCATGCCGGGGAGCAGGATATCGAGGACTATCGCATGCGGCTTGAAGGTGTCGACGGCGTTCAGCGCGGCCAGCCCGTCGGCGACCGGCCGCACCTCGAGCCCCCGATGCTCCAACTCGAGCTGGAGCAGCCGGGAGATGGAGAGGTCGTCCTCGACCACAAGGACCCTCGTACCGGGGCGCAATCCGCTCCTCTGCATGATCGTCCCTGCTCTCTGCAACGAACCGGCATCGGTGGGGCAGGGCGACCACGAGGGGAATCAGGGATCCCGCTGGGTCAGTTTCCGTCCTCCGCCGTGGCATCGCCGGTGGTTTCATCGCTACCCTGGCCGATGCCGGTCTCTTTCTTGATGCCAGGGTTCTCGCCTGGATCTTCGGCGCCCTGGCCGGTGACGACCTGATTGTCTTCCTCATCGTCCCCGCATGCCGCGAGGAGCCCGGTCAGGCCGACCGCCGCCACGCCGAGCATCGACCGTCGCAGCAGACAGCGCCGTGATTGGGTACCGGCAATCTGCTGCATCGTGTCCTGCGTCTGCGCGTCTGTCACAACATGTCTCCCTTGCTGGCGAAATCCGTATTCCATTCGCCTCCAGAAGACGCAGGAATGGTACCGCGAGCGCACGAGCCATGACCGTCCGGCGCATTGCATGCGGCCCGTGGTCAGTCCGCCACCAGGGACTGCTCCGGTCTGTGCGGTTCCGGATCCGGAACGAAGCGCGCCAGCCAGGACGGCATCCACCAATTGATGTGCCCCATCAACGCCACGGCGGCCGGCACCAGCAGCGCCCGGATCAGGGTGGCGTCGAGCAGGATGCCCGCCGCCATCGCGGTCGCCATGATCTTCACGTCCACCTCCGGGATGGACGACATCGAGACGAACGCGAGGAAGAGGATCACCGCGGCGGTCGTCACCAGGCGTGCGGTGTGGCTCATGCCCCTCACGACAGCCGTCGAGGTCGAGCCGGTGCGGTCGTACTCCTCGCGCATCCGGGAGAGGATGAACACCTCGTAGTCCATCGAGAGCCCGAACAGGAAGGCGAAGATCATCAGCGGAAGCCAGCTCGGGATCGCACCGGTGGCATCCATGCCGAACAGCAGCTCGGAGCCATACCCATGCTGCCAGACGAGCACGATCACGCCATAGGCAGCCGCCACGGACAGCGCGTTGAGTACCACCGCCTTGAGTGGCAGCACGATCGACCGGAACGCCCGCACGAGCAGCACGAAGGTAACGAGCAGGATCGCGCCGAAGATGAGCGGGAAGTTGCCGTAGACCGCGTCGATGAAGTCGACATCCGCCGGTACTGGTCCGCCGACCCGCACGTCGCCGGGAAGTCCGTGGGCGACCTCACGCACCCGCTTCACCGTGTCGGCGCCGTCGCCGTAGCTCTCGCTGGACTCCGGCAGCACCAGCACGAGCGCGGTATCACCCTGGCGCCAGTCCTCGCCATCCGGCGCGACGGCGCTCACGACACCGTCGACGCTGGCAAGCTTGGAAGCAGCATCAACCGGCTCGCCGTTAGTTACGATCACCTCGTAGGGGCTGGTGACACCCTCAGCGAAGCCGGCCTCGGCCAGCAGGGCGATCCGCAGTCGTCTCCTCGGTGAAACTGCCGGACGCGGGCGAGGTGACCTCCATGTCGAGCGCCGGGATCGTGATCGCCGCCACGAGCGCGACGCCAACGACGGTCGCCAGCACCCGGTGCCGGACGATGAACGTGGCCCAGCGCTCCCACGGGCGGCTGACCTGGTCGCCACGGCGGATGCGCGGCCAGTCGAGCCTGGGCCCAACCGTCGCGAGGATCACCGGCAGCAGCGTGATCGACACCGCGACCGAGACGAGCGGGATCAGCATGCCGCCGAGCCCGACGCTGCGCAGGAACGGGATATCGAGCGCCACCAGCGCGAGCAGGCTGATCGCCACCGTCGTGCCGCTGAAGACGACCGCGTGGCCGGCGGTCTCCATCGCCCGCTGCACGGCAAGCACGTTGTCGTCGATCTTCGCGCGCTCCTCGCGCCAGCGGGTGACGAGCAGCAGCGAGTAGTCGATCGCGATGCCGAGCCCGATCAGCGCGATCAGGAACTGGACGATGAAGCTCACCTCGGTAATGCCGGTCAGGCCCCAGACGAGCAGGTAGCTGCTGAGGATGGAGAAGGCGGCCACCACCAGCGGCAGGAATGCCAGGAACGACCCGAACACCCACAGCAGCACGATCAGCGCGCCGCCGGCACCGATGAGCGTCTCCACCAGCACGCTGGAGCTGGTCTCCTCCGTCTCCGCAGCCTCGACGTTGGAGAAGCGGGAGAGGTGGACCTCCGCACCGGCAATTGTCGCGCCCTCCAGCGCCGACTCGACCGCCGGCTCGCTCGGGGAAGGACCATCGAATGCGGCGATCGGGTAGATCAGCGCGAAGGTCGTGCGGCCGTCCTCTGAGACGAACGCACGGTCGCCGGTCGAGGCGTACGAAACGCTGCGGGTCTCCGGCGCGTCCGCCTCGACGCGATCGAGCATGGCGGTCAGGTCCCGTTGCACGGCCGGATCATCGACGGTCGTGCCGTCGGGGAGCTGGACCACCGCGACGTAGGGCAACCCGAAGCCACCGGCGCCGTAGCGCTGGGCGATCTCCGTGTTGACCTCGGTGCTCTCCTCACCGGGAAGATCGAAGCGGGTGGAGAGGGCGTCGGAGACGGGACCGGTGGAGATCACACCGGCCACGAGCGCGACGACCCAGAAGATCGTGACGGCAAGCTTGTGCCGCAACACGAAGCGAGAGATGGATATGAGACTCACGATAACGAAACTCCTGCGCGATGGAATGCGGTCAGACCGTCGCGTCCCCACGGGCACGACTTCACCCATCCATCGTCGGACCCCGCTCTAAGAGCGTCATAAGATAACGCCCGGCATGCGAGCTACTGGCACGGCCCTGCCGTGACGTTGTCCCCTCAACCCGGACAGGTCCTGACCGGCCCACCGGTACACTCATTCCCATCAGCCAGTCGGCGAGACAGCGACGGAGCAACGCAACGCATGACGGAGATCGAGAGCGAAACGACTGGCGCGATCGTCGGGGACGACGGCGTCGCGCGGTGTGGCTGGGCGGCGTCGCACCCGCTCAACCTCCACTACCACGACACGGAGTGGGGGATGCCCGTACGCGGCGAGCAGGGAATCTTCGAGCGGATCATGCTGGAGGCGTTCCAGTCCGGCCTCAGCTGGCTGACGATCCTCCGCAAGCGACCGGCCTTCCGCGAGGCGTTCACCGGCTTCGACGCGGAGGTGGTCGCCCGTTTCACGGATGACGATGTCGCGCGTCTGATGGATAACGCCGGTATCGTGCGAAACCGCGCCAAGATCGAGGCAACGCGCACCAACGCGCGGGCGACGGTCGCGTTGCGGGACGATGGCGGGCTCGACGAGCTGGTCTGGTCGCACAAGCCAGAGGTGACACCGGCACCGCGTACTCCGGAGGAGGTACCCACCGTCTCGGCGGAGTCGAAGGCGCTTTCGAAAGCCCTGAAGGCGAGGGGGTTCGTCTTCGTCGGCCCGACGACGGCACACGCGCTGATGGAGGCGATCGGCCTGGTCGACACCCATCTCGTCGGCTGCCACCGCCGCGGCTGCTCCGGTCTGTTCCCGGAGTGACGCATCGATACACACGCACGCGAAACACTCGGATGGCCAGGCACCGGTTCGATCGCCGGCACGAGGAGCTGACATGAGCACCGACACCATCAGCATCGACGAGATGATCCGGAAGATCGACGCGGCATGGGCCGATTTCATGGCGTCACAGCCCGGGATGAGCGATGAGGAGCTGCTCGTGCCGGGTGTCACCGGCGAGTGGTCGGCGCGGGACATCCTCGCACACGTCGCCGTCTGGGACACCTACGCCCGGAACGCGCTGCCGGGGATTCTCGAGACCGGCAGGCCCGCAGCGTCCACCGAGGACACCGACACCTACAACGCCCGCATGACCGAGGAGAAGCGTGGGCTCTCGCTGGAGGAGGTCCGCACCGAGCTGGAGGAGAGCCACCAGCGGCTGCTGGATTACCTGCGGAGCCTTGATCCGGCGTCGATCGCGGGCAACACCGCGTTCACGGAGCGGCTGGCGGCCGACACCTGGGACCACTATCCCGATCACGCCGCGGCCATCCGCACATGGCGCGAGGCACGAGGGTAGGGCAGGACCACGGTCAGGTTACGGGTTGGCTCGCCAGATCTTCTGCCAGGGGTCTCCGCCGAGCGTCGCCAGCGTGATCTTCCACGGCTCGATCCGCAGCACGCCGAAGTTCTCGTGGTCGACGTCGACGAAGGTCAGCGCGGGGTCGTACCCGAGAGGCTCAGGCGTCGTCTTGAACAGATTCCAGACGTGGCGTCGGGTCTCCGCACTGTTGTCCCACGTCGCCGTCGCTTCCACGTAGACGGGGTGCGCTGCGTCGGACACCCACGCGAGCGAGACGTAGGGGTTCTTCTCCAGGTGGAGACGCTTGCTGGAGTTGCGATGCGTACCGATCCAGCCGGTTCGGCCCTCCCACACCGGGTGCAGGATTCGGGTGCTGGGGCGACCGTGGGTATCGACCGTGGCGACACACGCCCACACCATGCGGTCGATGCGCTCGCGGAATTCCGGCTCGATATCGGCGAAGTGGTCGACGTCACGGTGCGTCACGGTGATGCTCCTCCCGGTGCGTGAATCCCGGTTCGGTCGGGGTGGGATGTGAGGTTCGAGATTCGATTGGGCACTGGCGCACAAGACTATCAGGAGGGTACCGGCGTGATCCAGCTGAGCATGGGCGGTGATGAAGCCTTCCCCGAGGCGAGAACCGTCGACCGGCAGCGGGCCCGCGTCTCGCAGATGATCGAGAAGGTCGAGGCCGCCTGGGCTGACTTCCACGGCGCATACGACGGACTGCCGGACGATGCGCTTCTCATCCCGGGCGTCTGCGGCGACTGGTCCGTCCGCGACCTGATCGCCCATGTCACCTGGTGGGACGAGGAGGCGATCACGCACCTGCCGATCGTGCTCGAGGGTGGCACGCCGCCGCGCTACTCGGTCACCTACGGCGGCATCGACGCCTTCAACGCGATGAAGACGGAGGAGAAACGCGGACTCACCCTCGACGAGGTCCGCCGGGAGGCAGTGGAGACGCACGGGCGCTGCTGGCCTGCCTGCGCGACGTCCCGGTGGACAAGCTGGCAGGCAACAGCCGCTTCACCCATCGCCTCCGGCTCGACACCTACGGGCACTACCCGATCCACACCGCCGACATCAGGAGATGGCGCACGCATCGCGCATAGCGACGCTCGTCAGCTCACGTGAGCGTCGATGAACGCGAGGATCTCCTTCAGCGCATTCTGCCCATCCTCGTTGTCGAGGTTGAACTGGTATTCGTGGGGAAGGCTCGGCTCGTGGTCGGCCGGGAAGAAGACCGCCGTCGTGTCGACATCGAGGCTCTCCAGCTTCTCCGCCAGCGGCTTCGACTGCGCGTCGGTGAGCGGATCGCCATTGCCGCCGGTGATGAAGGCGGGCGGGTAGTCGACCGTGACGTGGTCGATCGTCGACATCTCGGCCAAAGCGTCGCTGTCCTGCGAGCGGCTCCCGGTGTACGCCCAGGTCGTCACGCCGACACCCCAGCCGAGGATGCCACCACGGATCATGTCGCCGCGCTCCAGAAATCTCGCCATGTCGTAGATGCCGGCGCAGAGGATCACCCCCTTGAGCTGCTCGGGCCGCAGTGATGATGAGACGCCCAGCGCGGCTGCATACTCGGGGTTCGTGACGATCACGCCCATCTGGCTGGTGAGCTGCGCGCCGGCGGAGCTGCCGCCGAGGATGAACCGCTCCGGGTCGATGTGCAGGTGCTCGGCATTCTCGACCAGATAGCCCAGCGCGTCGTTGATCTGGTGGACCGGGGTGGGGTAGGTGGCCCCCGGCGCCAGCGAGTACTCGAGCGATACGACGGTGTACCCTTCGTTGGCAATGAGCTGGAACCACGGGGCCTGGTCTTCCTTGTTGCCCGAGAGCCACGCACCGCCATGCGTCCAAACCACCGTCGGCAGCTGGCGATCCGTTCCCTCGGGAAAATAGACATCGAGATAGGCGTCGCTGTCATCCGGACGGTAGCGCTGATTCGTGATCGATGCCACTCCCTCGGGGGCATGCTTCTCCATCGCGGCCAGCGTCTTGTCGGCACCGTCCTCAAAGACGTAGCGAATCAGCAGTGCCCCCGGCCACGGGCTGACGTTGAACGCGATCAACGCGAGGAGCACCAAAGTGACGATGGTGCCAGCGGGCCAGAGAAACCACTTGCGGCGAAAGAATCTGGGTGCCGGTGGTCGGGTTGCCGTCGACATCGGTATACCCCTACTATGCGCACTCGATGGAGATGTGTCCCGTCGCCATGCGACTTCCGCATTACACCATACTGTCGTGAAATCGGGTACGCCAGGTGCGAACCGCACATCGGGATATGCCGGAACGACGTCCCCTGCTAGGATGGCGCGACACGTGACACATCGCCCACCTGATAGCGGAGGCTCCCTGTGAACGTCATCCACATCGTCGCGGACACACTCCGCCGCGACCACTGCGGTCCCTGGCATCAGGGGCGCCCGGTTCGCGAGCTCGGCGATCCCGGCCAGCCGGACTGGGTCGTGCCGACACCGAATATCGACCGCCTCGCCGCACGGGGAACGGTCTTCGACCAGGCGTGGTGTGGCTCGCACCCGTGCATGCCCGCCCGGCGCGACCTCTACACCGGCCGCTTCGAGTTCCCGTGGCGCGGCTGGGGCCCGCTCGAGGATGATGACGACGACCTCCCAAGGCGCGTCTCCGGGCCGCCCAACCACTCCCTGCACAACTTCGACCGGCACGTCAGCCAGCTCGTGACCGACCACTTCCACCTCTGGGAGCAGGGCTCCGGCAACTACCACATGGGCTTCTCCGGCTTCGAGTTCATCCGCGGCATCGAGGCAGACGCCTGGCGCACCGACCCGATCGACGTGCCGATCGGCCAGGACGACGTGCGCTCCACCAAGCGCGAGCGGCACTTCCGCAACCTCGCCGCACTTCGGCAGGGGCAGGCCGAGCCCGCCGAGGAGACCTATTTCCCGCCACGCACCTTCGGCGCGGCCGCGGACTGGCTGGAGCGCAACCACACCTGGCCGGACTTCTACCTCCACATCGACAGCTTCCCGCCGCACGAGCCGTGCGACCCGCCCGAGCGCCTCGTCAAGCTCTTCGACGAGCGCGGCTACGACGTCGACACCTGGCGATCCGTCGCGCCCTACGCCCTGATCGAGGAGGCCGGTCTCTCGGATGACGAGGTGCGTCAGATCCAGGCGTTCTACGCGGCCGATGTCGTCCACGTGGACGAGGCGATGGGCAAGGTGCTCGACGTGATGGACCGTCACGACCTCTGGTCCAACACAATGGTGATCTTCACCACCGACCACGGCACCTACAACGGCTCGCGCCGGCGCACCGGCAAGATGCAGACGCATCTCTTCACCGAGATCGCGCAGATCCCGCTCATCATCGCCCACCCGACGCTCGGGCACGGCGAGCGTCGCGACCAGCTCGTGCAGCTCATCGACTGCTACCCGACGGTCATCGACGCACTCGGCGACGACGTGCCAGACGGCATCCACGGGCGCTCGCTGCTGCCAATCCTCGAGGACGACGCCGCGCCGGGCCACGAGGTGGCGGTGTGCGGCGTGTTCGGGGAGGGGATGACCGTCACGGACGGCGCATGGGCGCTGCACGTCGGGCCGTTGGCGGAGAACCAGCCGCTCTACTGGTACTCCCACCATCTGTCGCGCTTCCTGCCGTACGAGCTGGGACCATACGAGTGCCTGCCGGACGGTGGCGGTCGCCGGCCGGTACGGCACACGCCGCTCCAGACGACGCGAGAGCCCTGGCTCAGCGACCTGCGGTGCGATCCGTACGAGCAGGAGAACGTCGCGGATGGCCATCCGGAGGAGGTCCGTCGCCTCGCGGGGATGCTGCGAAACCGGCTGGAGGAAATCGGCGCCCCCGCGGAGCAGCTCGAGCGCCTGGCGCTCAACGATCTCGTCGCCGCGTCGTAGCGCCACTTCGAGTCGGTGCCCACCGGCGTAACCCACCGGAGCGAATCGCGTGGACGACCACATGGATCGGGTTGCGATGGACGACATCGCGGCACACTGGTCGCTGACCCCGCCGGTGCGGCTGGAGCCGATCGCGGTCGGCATGAACAACCGGTCATGGGTGGTGCGGTCGGGGAGCGGTGACTACATCCTCAAGCGGTATCGGAACGTGCAGGAGCCGGACCGGCTCCGGTTCGAGCACGCGGTGCTGGGCGCGCTGACAGCCGCCGGGCTACCGTTCGCTGTGCCGTTACCGGTGCCGGCGCGGTCCGGAGACACCAGCATTCGCACCGAGACCGACAACGGTCCGATCCGGACGGTGCTGTCCCGCCGCATTCCGGGCCAGTCCGCCGCGTTCGGCAACATCGACGAGACGGCCCGCTGCGGTGCCGCGCTGGCGGTCCTCGACACCGCGCTGGCGACGATCAAGCTGGACCCGGCCATTCCGGTTCCCAACGCCTTCGACGCGCTCGCGTCCATCCATCCACTGGTGCCGGACCCCATCGCGGCCGTTGAGCAGCTGCCCGGCGACCCTGCGCTGCGGACTGCCCTTGTCGGTGTCGTGGCCGGGGTGGAGCAAGGCTGGCGCGACCGCACGGCGGGCTGGACGCCCCAGCTGATTCATGGGGACTACTACCCATCGAACACACTCATCCACGATCACAAGGTCTCGGGAATCGTCGACTTCGAGTTCTCGGGCATGGGGTACCGGGCGATGGATTTCGCCGTCGGGCTGGCCGCGTTCAGCACGAGGAGCTGGGAGGAAGGGTGCGCATGGCCGCTGGTGGCGGCATTCGCCGAAGGCTACCTGTTGCGTTCGACACTCAACCTGGAGGAGCTGGCCGCGATCCCGTTCCTCATGCGCATGTGGGAAGCCGTCAGTTTCGTCCACTGGCTGGGCCGCATGAGGCAGGGGCTGACGTTGCTCGACGACATCCATGAGCGCGGGCGCCGGCTCCTCTCCCTCCATCGCTGGTTGGATGGACACCAGGACGAGCTGGTGGACCGGGTAAGTACAACGAGACCGTCATCCTCAGAGGGCTGACACAGCCTCTGCGACCGGTAGGGGCGGATCCCTCAGGATATCCGCCCGGGCGCCCGTAGGGCGTCAAGACAATGTGGACACCGGCCTGCGTCTTGTGGCCGCTGCGCGACCACCGGGCGGATATCGCATGCGAATCCGCCCCTACGGGACACGGCCCGACAAGCCGTTGAGGATGACGGCTGGTGGGTAGCGTAGTGGTTCACTGCCACAGACGGCGCGAAGACGGGTGACCACTATGGCCACCCGTCTTCAGGTTCGCTCCGATCACGCGACCGGAGCTACGAGTTCGCCTTGGTCTCGTCGAGCACCTGCTGGTGGATCTCGACGAACCGGCTCAGCCCGATCGACTCGAGGTTGGACAGGTAGCTGTCCCACTCGGCCTCGATGTCGACCTGTCCGGTAACTGCCTGCGCGAAGGTCTCGTCCACATAGGTCTGCAGCTGCGGCAGGATCGTGGCGACCTCGTTCGCCTGCTCCTCGGTGAAGTACATCGGCGGCAGGTTCATCGGCTCTTTCGGCACGTACGGCGCGTATCGCTCCTTGGTCAGGTTGTAGAGCACCACCTCGAGGTTCTTGCCGGCCGTGACATCGTTCGGGTTCGGCACCACCTGGCTGAGGCGGTACTTCTCCGTGCGCACGCTCGGCCCATCCTGCGACCAGTGGATGTTCTGGCTCGGGATGTTGGCGACGTCGGTGATGCTGTGCCACCACGCCTGCTCACCGTCGATGCCAATCTCGCCCTCGTAGGCCCACCGCCAGTCGGTGTCCTTGACGCCGTGGATGGAGCGGGTGGTCGGCTCGATGCGCCCGATGAAGTCGGCCCACTTCATCGCCAGCTCGGGGTTCTCACACTTGTCGGTGATCATGAACGTGCCGACGATCGGCGCCTGGAAGGTGTCGTGCATCGAGTAGCGCGTGCCGTCCGGACCTTCGAGCGGCGACACGGCGGTGTAGGCGTCCCACGGGCCGCTCTGGCCGGCGGTGAAGGTCATGAACTCGCCGAACCATCCGGCGGTGGCGGAGCCGAGCATGGCGACACCATCACGACCGTTGCCGAGCGAGCGGATCTGGTCGCGGTCCTGGGTGAAGATCTCCGACGCGAGCAGCCCCTCGGCGTGGAGCCCGGCGAGGTACTTCGTGCCCTCGCGCCATGCCTCCTGCGCGTAGATCGCCACCACGTTGCCGGCGTCCTGGATCAGGCGGAGCTTGTTGCCGGGGTGGTAGATGAACGAGCCCATAAAGAACTCGTCCGGACTGCCGTGCCACGAGCCACCCTCGATGCCGGAGCTCGACAGTGGGACCTCGTCCGCCTCGCCGTTGCCATTGGGGTCCTCGGTCTTGAACGCGCGCAGGACCTCGGCGTACTCCTCGGTCGTCTGCGGCATCTCCAGGCCGAGGGTGTCCAGCCACTCATGGTTGATCCAGAGCTTGGCCGACATGGTGCAGTGGTAGCAGTCGTTGATCGATGGCAGCGAGTAGATATTCCCGTCCGGAGCGGTCGAGGCGACGCTGGCGGACGGCGTGTCCTCCCAGTGCCGCTTCGTCATCACGCCGTACTCGTCGATGAGGTCATTGAGCGGGATGAAGAGTCCCTGCGACCCGTAGAGCTGGATCACCGAGGGGCTCGGGTTGAAGTCCTGGATGATGTCGGGGTAGTCCCCGGAGGCGAGCCGCAGCGTGAGGGTCGCCTCGCGCTCGTCCAGCGGCGCGGTCTGCCACTCGATGTGGACGTTGGTCTGCTCCTCGAGCCACTCGGTGAACTGGTTGGTCTCGTAGTTCTCCACCGTGGGGTTCTGGACCTGGAGCACGCGGAGGGTCGTCTTCTCCTCGGCGAGCGGCAGCTGGACCTCCGGCTCGTCGGCGGTGGGATCGACCTGCGGCGGCGTGGGCGTCTGGGCGAAGGCGGCGCGACCGCCGAAGCGACCGCCGAGCGCCATGCCGGCCCCGCCAGCGGCCGCGCCCCTGACGAGGCCTCGCCGGCTCAATCGGGCGCGAATCATGTCATGGGTCACGAAGCGACGAGAACTGCGATGAGCCATTTCACACTCCTGCGTTCAAGCTGACCGGCAGCGGCGGGCTACCCTCCGGATGATGGCGACTGGCGTACACAGCACGCCGGCAAGGCGAACCACGGGGCCATACTGTATACAATTTCCATCACACACGTGACCGTATCGTAGATATGGCCCACCTCGATGTCAATAACCCTGTTGATGCCGATGACGCTCTCCGGCCGAATTCCGGGATCACCCGGAAACCCCGTCCCGGCTTGACATCGCTGTGCAGGAATGGATACTTGACTGCATCTGTATACAAAACACGATCCCCAGTCGTAGCGGGCGGCGACGACAGGATCAGCACCACGAGAGCCACGAACAACAGGAAAGGAGCTGCCGGTGGCGAGCCAGGCAACCAGGGACACCGGCGTCGATCGCGTCTTCAACATCGCGAACTACGTCATTCTCTTCCTCTTTCTGGCGGCGGTGGCCTACCCGCTGATCTACGTCGTGAGCGCCTCGTTCAGCAGACCGACAGCGGTGATCAACGGCGAGATGTGGCTCTGGCCGGTCGATTTCACGGTTGACGGCTACCGTGCGGTGTTCGACAACCCGCGCATCATCACCGGCTTCAAGAACTCGCTCTTCTATACCGTCGTCGGTACCACCGTCAGCGTGATCCTGACCATCCTCGCGGCCTACCCGCTCTCCCGGAAGGATCTCGCCGGCCGCCATGTGATCATGTTCCTGTTCCTGTTCACCATGCTCTTCGGCGGCGGCATCATCCCGACCTACCTCACCGTCCGCCTCACCGGCCTGCTCGACACCCGGTGGGCGCTGATCATCCCCACCGCGCTCTCCGTGTGGAACATGATCATCACCCGCACCTTCTTCCAGGTGACGATCCCCGACGAGCTGCTGGAAGCATCCCAGCTCGACGGCGCCTCGGACTTCCGCTTCGTCTGGGACAACGTGATCCCGCTCTCCGGACCGATCATCGCGGTGAACGCGCTCTTCTACGCCGTGGGGCAGTGGAACACCTACTTCAACGCGCTCATCTATCTCACCGACGCGGGCATCTTCCCGCTGCAGCTGGTGCTGCGCGAGATTCTCATCCAGAACCAGGTGAACATGGACCAGATGGGTGACATCACCGAGCTGGCCCGCCGCCAGGAGCTGAAGGATCTGCTCAAGTACTCGCTGATCGTGGTCGCCAGCTTGCCGGTACTGATCATCTATCCATTCGTGCAGAAGCATTTCGTGCGCGGCGTGATGATCGGCTCGCTGAAAGGCTAGGGGAGGCTCGACATGGCAAACATCAACGCACCCACGCCGACCACCGCCATCGGCTCCGGCGCGGCCCGGTCCATCCCGGCCGTCCCGGTGAAGTCCCGCACGAGGCGGTTCGCCGGCGGGTTCAAGCGCAACTGGCAGCTCTACACCATGCTGGCCCTGCCGTTGGCCTGGCTGATCGTCTACCAGTACATCCCGATGTTCGGCGCGCAGATCGCCTTCCGCGACTACAGCCCCCAGGGTGGCTTCGCCGGTCTCTACCAGTCGGACTGGGTGGGCTGGAAGCACTTCCAGCGCTTCTTCGACCTGCCCAACTTCTGGACCGTCCTGCGAAACACACTGGTGCTCAACCTCTACGCGCTGATCGCCGGGTTTCCGCTGCCGATCATCCTGGCGCTGGCGCTCAACTACGTCGCCAAGGTATGGTTCCGCCGCACCGTTCAGCTTGTCAGCTACGCGCCACACTTCATCTCGATCGTGGTGATCGTCGGCATGCTCTTCCTCTTCGTCGATGGCGACGGGATGGTCGTGCGGCTGCTCGGGGTGTTCGGGTACGATGGCGGCGGTCTCATGGAGAAGTCGTCGTACTGGAAGTCGCTCTATGTGTGGTCTGGCGTGTGGCAGAGCCTCGGGTTCAGCGCGATCATCTACCTCGCCGCGCTCAGCGGCGTCGACCCGACGCTGCACGAGGCGGCAATCCTCGACGGCGCCAACAAGCTCCAGCGCATGCGTGACATCGACCTGCCGGGGATCATGCCGGTCGCGATGATCCTGCTCATCCTCAACATGGGGCAGCTGCTCAGCACCGGGTTCGAGAAGGTGCTGCTGATGCAGAATCCGCTCAACATGTCGACCTCGGAAGTGATCGACACGCTGGTCTACCGGCTCGCGTTCGACTCGATCTTCCCGCAGTTCTCGCTGGCCACCGCGGTGGGCCTGTTCAAGGGCGTGATCGGCCTGATCCTGATCGTGACCGTCAATCAGCTGGCGCGCCGCCTCAACCAGACCTCGCTGTTCTAGTAGGGACCGACCTTGTGTCGGTCCGGGTGCGGGCGGACACAAGGTCCGCCCCTGCGCGTTCACCAGCGATCCTTCGGAGCTGGATGCCGCAGCCCTGCAGCTGCAGCGCCAGCCGGTACACTCAGCACATGCACACGACACCCCATCCGGCACCCGCAGACCCCTTCGGCGTCCGCGCCGCCACCGCGACCGTGATGGCCGAGACCACCAACGTCGCCATCAATGAGGAGGCGATTGAGCGAGTCGCCAGGCGCATGGTCGCGTCCTGGGGCAACCCGCCGGCGTGGGACGACGCGCTGCACTACCGCGGCGCGCCGCTGGACACCGCCGGTTGGGTCGTGGTGCTCGACACCCTCAACTTCTGTTTCTGGGGGCAGGGAGACGATCCTCGCGTCCGCTGGAGGGTCACCTGGCGCGGCGCGACCCACAACGGCTACGACGCGCTCGCCGCGGCGCTCCACCGCACGGTCGTCGACGATGGCGTACCGGTCTGGGACGCGGCGTGGCTGCGCTCGCTGACGCTGGATCGAGTCACGCACCTGCTTCGCGGCGACGACGGCACGCCGCCGATCCCGCTGCTGGAGGCGCGTCTCGCCAACCTCCGCGAGCTGGGGGAGGCGATCGACAGCCACGCCGGCGAGATCGCCGTCGCGGCGAGCGGCTCGGCCACCAGGCTCGTCAGCAACGTCGCCGAGCGGTTGCCGTCGTTCCGGGACATCGCAGCATGGCCTCGCCCGGACGGTTCGACGCTCGAGGTGCCATTCCTCAAGCGCGCGCAAATTCTCGCGGCCGATCTCGCCGGTGCGCTGGCCGGCAACGACCTTGCCATCACCGACGACCTGGAGCAGCTAACCGCCTTCGCCGACTACAAGGTGCCACAGGTGCTTCGGCAGCTCGGCATCCTGCGGTACGTGCCGGCGCTCGCCGAGCGCATCGGCCGGATGGAGCGCATTTCCGGCGGCGGCCGCGAGGAGATCGCGATTCGCGCCGCCACGGTGCAGGCCTGCGATGCGCTCGTCATCGCGATCCACGACCTCGGCCAGGACACCACCGCCAGCGAGCTGGACTGGCGGCTGTGGACGCTTGGCCAGTCATTGCCCGGCGACGCGGAGCCGTACCACCGCACGGTCACGATCTTCTACTGACCATCGCCCTGACGGGCTCGATCGCATCGATCGGTGACAAGGTCGTTCTGGTCTCAGTCCGAGATGTGACCCTGTCCGTATATCTCTTTAAGAAAGATAGAGAGAGAACGTAACCGTAATAGGGGCTGGGGATAGTGTGGAAAACCGACGGCTGTCCAGCAACCACGGCGCGATCGGCCTCGGACAGGGTGGGGGCAAGCTATCCACAGTTCCCCAGCCCTGGTGTGTACAAGCCGTGACCCCCTGTGACAATCCACGCTGCCTCCGCAGCCGGCATGGCGTTTGCACACGCGGAATCCCGAGATATCCCGGTTGTCCACGCAGGTTATGCACAGATATCCCCGGTTATCCACACGGCCGGCGATGTTATCCACACGGTGCCTGTGACCGGTGCCGAGCGGTCACTGGCCTGGAAGAAACGAGGCGCTCATCCCTGCCATCTCGACCGGAGCAGCCATGCTGTCATGGCTGCTCCTCCAGCCGAGGGCGTGGAAGGAGGACCATCAATCGAGCAGCGGCGCTACCCGGCACCGTCCTCGCGCATGACGCGGCGCGCTTCCGACTCGGCCGCGGTGCGCGCCCGCTCCGCTACCTCGATCTCCCGCTGGATCTCCACCACCGGTCGCCGCAGCACCTCACCACCGAGCCGGGACACGATCCCGTTGATCACCCCGTTGGACGGCTCCTCCACCTCGGCGATCAGCGCGACGTTGCCCGGGTTCATCCCCTCGGACAACGCCTGCAGCAGGCTCAGGTCGGACCGCACCTCCCGCGTGTCGTGGATCGAGCCGAGCACCGCGCCGGCTCCCCAGCCCAGCAGCACGCCCAGCGGGCCGCCGAGAATGCCGACCAGCGAGCCAATCAGGCCGCCCTTGAAGGCGCCTCCTGGCGTGCGGCCGGTGATCTCCGGCGTTTGCAGCGATCCGTCCTGCGCCCGCCGCGCGATCGCCATCGCCTCGATGGAGACCTCGCGCCGCGCGCCCGCCTGCCGGATCTCGCTGAACGCCTGGTAGGTCTTGCTCTCCTCGGGGAATGTCGCCACTACGATGTTGGCCATGCGATACCCTCCGTGGCTGGACGGCCTGCAATCGCTCGCGCGTCGTGTACATTCGTGCTATGGCACACTGTCATCATACGGTAGGATGCCATGAAACCGGGGTGTGGTCTCGCGCAGCAGGGCAGGAGACGCCGACGTGCCGCATCGCTGGAACCCCGTGCATCGGGTCGACTCCACGTACTACACGCTCCTGGAGCGATCCGGCGAGTTCGTGGTGGCCGCCTCGGACGCGCTGCAGCAGCTGTTCAGCGGACCACGCATCGATGAGGCGGCCTTCGCCGCGCTCGACGAGGTGGAGCACCGGGCCGACTCCAACACGCACGATCTGTTTGCCCGCCTCGAGCGGGGGTACCACCCGCCCTTTCCCGAGCCGGTCACCCGGCGGCTGGTCACCGAGATCGACGAGATCGTCGACCATGCGGAGAGCGCCGGCGAGCTGGCCGTGCTGACCGGCGTCACGCACGCCACCCCCATCGCGGTCGAGATGACCGAGGTGCTGGCGAAGACCGCGCGGGAGGTGGCGTCGCTGCTGAGCTACCTGGAGTCGAGCGACGGGTTTCGGCCCTATGTCGCCCGCATCCACGAGCTGGAGAACGAGGGCGATGCCCTCTGGACCCGTGGCTTTCGCGAGTTGTTCACCGGCGCGACGGATCCCATCACGGTTCTGAAGTGGAAAGAGATCTACCAGGCGCTCGAGGATGCGATTGACAGCTGTGAATCGAGCGCGCGCCTGATCGAGCGGGCGGTAACCCGCGGTTGAGCCAGGCGCACCGTCATCACCATGCACCACCACCCATTGGAGGTCATCCCATGTCAGCCATACCCGACAACAACGCGAGCATCGACCTGGAGCAGAACGGGGAGCGTCACTCCGACTCCTATGCCGAGGACAAGGTGCGCATCCTCAACCGGCTCAAGCGCATCGAGGGGCAGGTCCGCGGCATCGGGCGGATGGTCGAGGACGACAAGTACTGCATCGACGTGCTCACGCAGATTTCCGCCTCCACCGCCTCGTTGCGGGCGGTGGGCCTGCTGGTGCTGGAGGATCACATCCGTGGCTGCGTCGTCAACGGCGATCCCGAGCAACAGGAGGAGACGCTCACCGAGCTCAATCGGGCAATCGAGCGCTTTGTTCGCAGCGTGGGAGGATGACGACACCCATTGTCTCGTGCATACTGGGTCAGGTATGGGTTCACGGCATGACAATACACCGGACCAAATGGGTCAGTTCGCCAAATGACTTGTGCATGGTGGCATCCCGGTTGCGTTACGGTCGTTGTCAAGGGACTTGATCCGGTGCTCGCGACCGGGATGAACGGGACCGCAGTTGACAGCGGTCCTTGTTCGCACCACATCCCGATCGCGCGGCCGGGCCGACCGATAGCAGCACGCAGCAGACCTGCGAGGACCGAGGACCAGCACGAGATGATCTTCCAGCGATATATGCAACCGGTAGCCATCCACCGCAGACACGCCGAGCGCCTGATCCTTCTCGACGATCACGGTGACTGGTACCTGTGGGTCGGGGAGGAGGGAGCCGAGCCCATCGCGATTCCTCACCGAACGGCGCACTACCTCATGAGCCGCAGGGAGATGCAACGCCTCGATCCGTGGCAGCAGATGTGGTTCGTCCTCGCCGATCTCCCCATCCGTGAGCCAGCCGGCACCAACCCCGACGTCCTGGAGCAGGGGTTCCCCCGCTGACCGGCAGGCAGTTTCCTCTCACACACTGACAACAATCGATTGTTCGCTCGGGATCAATGGTCAGCCGCGTCAAGCAGGGTCTGGCTGGAGTCCTGCCATGCCCCGATCTTCCGGAACTTGTCATACCGGGCGTCCAGCATCGCCGCGATGCCGTCGTCGGTGGCGAGATCCCGGTTTCCCTGGACCTCGCTGAGGGCGCGCGCGATGTGGTCCCCGACCCGCGCGATCACCTCGCGTGGCGCCTCGTGGGCTGGCACGGGCTCCGGCACCACCTCGTCGATGATGCCGAACCGCAGGCAGTCGGCCGCGGTGACTCGCATCGTCTCCGCCGCCTCCGGCGCCTTCGCGGCGTCCTTCCAGAGAATCGCGGCGCACGCCTCGGGCGAGGCGACGGCGTAGATCGAGTTCTCGAGCATCAGCAGCCGGTCCCCGATGCCGATGGCGAGCGCGCCACCGGAGCCGCCTTCCGCGATCACCGTGCAGATGATGGGCACCGTGCAGTCGAACATCGTCATCAGGCTCTCGGCGATCGCCGTGCCCTGACCGCGCTCCTCGGAGCTGATGCCCGGGTCGGCGCCCGGTGTGTCGATGAAGGTGATGATCGGCATGCCGAACTTCTCGGCGTGGCGCATCAGGCGCTGCGCCTTGCGGTAGCCCTCTGGCCGCGGCATGCCGAAGTTGCGGCTGATGTTCTCCCGCGTGTTGGTGCCGCCCTGATGGCCGATCACCATCACGGACTGGCCGCGGAAGCGGGCGACGCCGCCCATCAGCGCCTGGTCGTCGCCGAACAGGCGGTCGCCGTGGTACTCGACGAAGTCGGTGAAGAGGTCCGAGAGGTAGTCCTTCGTGGTCGGGCGGTCCGTCTCGCGGGCGAGCTTTACCCGATCCCACGCGGTGGGCTGCACCGGCACATCGGTGGTCGTTTCCTGGACCTCGGTGGTCATCGTCGGATCCTCTCGGGAGTGGTCAGGCATTCGCGTTGGCGTCGGCGGGAACCCGCTCGGCATCGGTCTCCTGGGTCGCGGTGATCGTTTCGCCGGTGCGGAGGTAGAGGTCGATCAGGATGCGCACCTGATCGCGCAGCTGCTGTCGCTCGACGATAAAGTCGATCATGCCGTGCTCCAGCAGGAACTCCGCGGTCTGGAACCCTTCGGGCAGCTTCTGCTTGGTGATCTGCTCGATCACTCGCTGGCCGGCGAAACCGATGAGCGCGCCGGGCTCGGCCATCACCACGTCGGCGACGGTGGCGTAGGACGCCGTGACGCCGCCGTAGCAGGGATCGACGAGCAGGGAGAAGTGCGGCAGCCGCTTCTCGCCGAGGCGGTGCAGGGCCGAGACCGTCTTCGCCATCTGCATCAGTGAGAGCAGGCCCTCGTGCATGCGGGCGCCGCCCGAGGCGTTGATCGTCAGCACCGGCCAGCCGTGCTCGCCGGCGCGCTCCACCGCGCGTGTCAGCTTCTCGCCCCAGACCGAGCCCATGCTCGCGCCGAGGAAGTCGAAATCCGCCACGACGAGCGCCAGCGGGCGCCCGTCGATCTTCGCGAATCCGGTGATCAGTGCCTCGACCTCGCCGGTCTTGGCCTGGGTGCGAGCGATCTTGTCCGGGTAGGCGCCCTGGCCGTCGACGAACTCGAGCGGGTCCTCGGGCCGCAGACCGGTGTCCCACTCGTCGAAGCTGCCGGGGTCCACGAGGAGCCGGATCCGCTGGCGGGCACGGAGGCGGAAGTGGTGGTTGCACTTCGGGCAGACGCGGGCGTTGCGGTCGAGCTCCTTGGAGTAGATAAGCTCGCCGCAGCTCGGGCACTTGACCCAGAGATCCTCGGGGATCATCTGATCGCCGCGGTCCTCGTCAGTGCTGCGGGGTCGAAATTTGCCCTGGCGTTGGAAAAAGTTCCGCATACCGGCAGATCCTCGTTGATCACGTGAGGGGATGGGTGATGAGCGGTGCCGGGCGTATGCACGGAGAAGGGGTGGCACCCGCGCCGGTCGGAACCGCGAAACGGTGGTTCCGGCAGACCGCATGAGCGAAAGAACGGGAAGGAGACGGGCCAACCCGATCCGGCGCACACGTCATCGCTCAGGATACGGCACCGCGGCGGCTGCGATCAAGAATAGGGCCGAATCACCGCCTATCCATCGACGCCCGTCAGGGTGATGACTGGCAGCGTCGAGGTGTCGAGCTCGGCGAGGCGGTCGGGGCCGAGGCGCTCGATCTCGGCGAGGCAGGCGCGTGCCTCCTCGACCAGCGCGCCGGTGTCGATGCCGAGCATCTCTGGGGTGAAGTCGGCCGTCTTGGCGATGCCGTCCGTGAGCAGCAGCATCGCGCCCTTGTGGTTGCCGTTGAGCGCATGGTAGAAGCCGACGCCGATCTGCAGAATGCCCTGGTAGAGCCGGCGGATCGGGCGACGCTCGGCGTGCCACTCGTGCTCGATCACCTCGTGCGCCTCGAAGTAGCGGCGCTGGTTGAACAGCGCGATGCCCTGGCGCACACCGTCCGGTAGCCGGATCGGCTCGCTCACGTCAGGTTTCGTGACCGCATCCGGTGAGAAGTCGAACACCGAGCGGACGCGCGGCTCCATGTACGCCCGGATCCGCGCGAAGGTCTCCCGGCTCTCGTCCAGCGGCGATTCCACGATCATCGGGCCGCGGTAGCCGCTGCCGGCGATCGCGCGCAGCAGCGCCGACCACGGCAACGTGCCGTCGCCCGGCGGCAGGTGGTTGCGGTCCGGCTCATCCTCGCTGTAGTCGCTGATGTGAACGTTGACGAGGCGGTTGCCCATCGCGGCGAGGATCATGAACGGGTTGGCGTCGGCGCGCATCGCCTGGAACGGGTCGAACACGAAGCCGAGCTGCTCCGGCGGCGCGATCTCTTCCATCTGCGTCGCCATCCTCACCACGTCACGCACTGTGGCCAGCGCGCACCAGGAGACGTTCTCCAGCCCCAGCGTCACGCCGGACCGCCCGCAGGCGGCGGCGAGCTCGGCTGACATCTCGACGAACGCCTCCCATCCCTCCGGCTCGATCACCTGGCCCGATCGCGCGCCGTGCCAGACGAGCACCTCCGCGCCGAGGGTTGCGGCCGCCTCGATGCCGCGCTCGAACAGATCCCGTCCCTCGCGAGCGCGCCGCTCGTACCGGTCGAAGAGGGGGTGGAGGCGATGCATGGTGTGGACGGAGCGCACCGCGACACCGGCGTCGCGCGCCCGCGCGGCGAGGTCGGCGATGAACGCCGGATCGTACTCGCCTGCTGTCTGCAGCATCACCTCGATCGTGCGCACTCCCAGCCTGGCGGCATGGTCGGGCACGTCTTCCGTGAGTGTGTGCGGGTGGAAGGCGCCGCTGGAGATGCCCAGCGGAAGCGCCCGCAGGTGGGCGAGCTCGGGTTCGTCGCCGCTGCGCGCCGGCGCGGGCGTCTCGGCGATCATGCGGTCGGCGCGGGCGCCCTGTTCGCTCGGGTCAGCCGTGGGTGGCGCGCTCCAGACCATCTCCGGGAAGGAGAGGATGCGCCCACGTTGTGGTTCATGCGGGGTGTCCACGCGCTGACGAGCTCCTTGCCGGCACTGGTGCGGGACGCCGGCGTGCGTCGGTACGGGCTCAACGAACCCGCCTGTCGGATGCCATCGATGCTACCACCTGAATCGCCCGATGATTAGATGTGTCCGGAGGTCACGGCTCGCCTTCAGCGGCGCTCGCGGAGGGTATCGGTGTACGCTTGACCGGTGGAAATGGGGCGAGGATCACACTCGACCCCCTGACATCACCCTGTCATTTCGACCGGAGCAGCCCAGGCTGCGAAGTGGAGAAATCGCGTCATCCGCGCCACGTCGGCACCCGCGACGCGATCTCTCCACGCGGGCCGTCGGCACCTGGTCGAAATGACAGGGCAGTGAGCATCAACGTGCGTCACTTCCGGTAGGTGGAATGGTCGAGCGAGCGGAACAACCGGCACCAAAACTGACCCGGCTCGACGTGCACGGGTTCAAGAGCTTCGCGACTCGCACGACGTTCCGCTTCGAGCCGGGCATCACGGCGGTGGTCGGGCCGAACGGCTCCGGCAAGTCGAATATCTCCGACGCCGTTCGCTGGGTGCTGGGCGAGACCAGCTACAGCGCCCTGCGCTCGAAGAAGACCGAGGACGTCATCTTCGCCGGCGGCAAGGGCAAGGCCCCGTCCGGCATGGCCGAGGTCACCGTCACCTTCAACAACGAGGACAATTGGCTCCCCAGCGAGTTCACCGAGGTCACCGTCACCCGGCGCGCCTACCGCAGCGGCGAGAACCAGTACCTCATCAACGGCCGCAAGGTCCGCCTGCGCGACGTCGCCTACCTCACCGCCTCGCTCGGCCAGAGCTATACCGTGGTCGGGCAGGGGCTGGTCGATCAGGCGCTCAGCCAGCGCGCCGACGAGCGCCGAGGGTTGTTCGAGCACGCGGCAGACCTCGCCGGGCTGCGGATCAAGGTCGCCGAGTCCGAGCGCAATCTCAACGAGGCCGAGGGCAACGTCAACCGCCTCACGGACCTGCTCACCGAGCTGGAGCCGCGTCTCCGCCGCCTCGAGCGGCAGGCAAAGCAGGCGCAGGCGTGGCAGGACCTCAACACCGAGCTGCGCGACCTCCAGCGGCGGCACTACCGGCGAGCGCTTCGCATCGCACGGGAGCAGCTCGCCGAGGCGGAGCGCCACGTCGCGTCCGAGGAGCAGGCACTGGAGGTCGACCCGTCGGGACGTCGACCGGCACGGTGCCGAGCGCGCGTCCGCGCAGGAGCGTCTCGCCGAGCTCCGGCAGCAGCTGAACGAAGTCGCATCACGCGCCCAGGCGGATGAGGAGCGGTTGCGGCAGGCGCGCCACCAGCGCGAGCTCGTGCAGGAGCGCGTGGCTGCGCTCGATCGCCGCCGCGCCGACATGCTCGATACCCATCGCGGGCTTGAGGAGCAGCGCGCGCAGGTCGAGCGCGAGCAGGCAACGGTCGCCGAGGCAATGGAGACGCTGCGAGCTGAGCTGGGGACCGCTCGCGAGCGGCTCGCCGAGGCGCAGGCGGACGCGAAGGATGCCCAGACCCGCGAGACGGAGTATCGGCGCGAGATCGACGACCTCGCCGCGCAGATCGCTGGCAGCGAGCGCCAGATCGGCGAGATCGGGCAGCAGCAGGCACTTCTCCGGCAGCGGCTGGAAACCGCCGCTGAGGCGCGCGAGCGCAGCGAGAAGGAGGCGGAGGAGCGATCCCGCCGGCTCGACGAGCTGAAGCGCGAGCTGGATGCCTTCACCGCCGAGGACGAGCGCATCGGGGGGCAGCTGCGCGACCTCGACCGCCGCATGACCGAATTGGCGAGCACAGCGCGACGCCGCCCGGGAGGCGCTCGACACCCACGCGCGCGAGCTGGCGGCGCTGGAGTCGCGCATCGGCAAGGCCGAGAACCGGCTCGACGTGTTGCAGCGCGTCCACGAGAGCGGCACCGGGCTCCACGCCGGTGTGCGGCAGGTGATGCAGTGGGAGCGCGACGGGCAGCTCGGCGGCATTCGCGGCACCGTCGCGGAGCTGGTCGCCGTCGATGCGCAGTACGACACCGCGATCGAGGTCGCGCTCGGCGGGCACCTGCAGGACATCGTCGTCGACGCCTGGCGCGACGCCGAGGCGGCAATCGAGCTGCTGAAGCGGGCGAAGGCGGGTCGCGCCACCTTCCAGCCGATCGAGACGGTGAAACGGCGGGTCGACACGCGCCCGGCGCCGGATGTCGTCCACACGTCGGCGTGCACGGTCTCGCCTCGGAGCTGGTGCGCGCAGACGCCGAGGTAATGCCTGTCGTCCACTCGCTGCTGGGCCGCATGGTGGTGGTGGAGGACCTGCCGACCGCCCGGCGCATTCTGCCGGAGCTGCCGCGCGGGTTCAGCGCGGTCACGCTCGCCGGCGAGATCGCCCGCTCGGGCGGGTCGGTCACCGGTGGTTCCGCTGTGCGCGAGAGCGGCGTGCTCGGTCGCGAGCGCGAGCTGCGGGAGCTGCCGCGCGAGATCCGGACGCTGGAAGAGCAGCGCGAGCGGCTGCAGCGCGATCGTGACGAGGCGCGCGCCTCGCTGTCGACCCTCGACGAGCAGCGGGGCGAGCTGGCGACCGAGCGCACCGGGCTGGAGGCGATGCGGCGGGAGCGCGCTGGTCAGCGATCGCGACTTGAGACGTGGTACCGCGACGTCCAGCGCGAGCAGGAGCAGGCGACCCGCCAGCGGGAGGCATCGCAGCAGGACCGCGCCGCGCAGGAGGCGAGCATCGCCGATCTGGAGGCGAAGCAGCAGCGTCATCCAGGCGTCGCTCGCCGAGCTGCGAGAGCGGCACGAGGAGCGCGTCGGGGCGTTCGCGGCGTGGCGCGAGGGGCAGGCGGACAGCGCCTCGACCCTCAACGACGCTCGTCACGCCGTCGTCTCGCTGGAGGAGCGGGAGCGCTCGGAGCGGCGCCGGCTCGATGGCCTCACCCGCCAGCGGCAGGGCATCGACGACGAGCTCGCCACGCGCCAGCAGCGCCTGGCGGATCTCGCCACCGAGCAGCGGGGGCTCGCCGGTCAGGCAGCCTCGATGATCGATCGGATCGGCGAGCTGGAGGCGGCGGTTACCGCGACCGGCAACGAGCGCGCGCCGCTGGCGGAACAGCGCACCGAGCTGGAGCACGCCCTTGCCGATACCGAGACGGCGCTGGATGCCGCCCGCACGCGCCTGCTGGAGCAGGAGCGCGGTGTCGGCCAGCGCGGGCTGGCGGTCGAGCGCGCGCGGGCCGACCTCGGCACGGTGCGCCAGCGGATCGCGGACGATCTCGAACTGGAGGAGCCGGACAGCCTGCTGCACCAGCCGGGTGAGGAGGTGCCGGAGGAGGCGCATGCCGAGGTCGAGCAGCGCATCTCCCGGCTGCGCGAGCGTCTGCGGCGGATGGGCTATGTCGGCGAGGACGTGGTCGAGGAGTACGAGCGGGAGTCGGGGCACTACACCTTCGTGCGGACGCAGCTCGACGACGTCGAGGAGGCGGCCGCCTCGCTGCGAGCGATGCTCGCCGAGCTGCACGAGACGATGGAGCGGCGCTTCGCGGAGACCTTCGAGCAGGTCGCGAAGGCGTTCACCGAGGCATTCACTGGGCTCTTTGGGGGCGGTACCGCGAAGCTCGTGCTCAACACCGACGACGAAAGTGCCCCCGGCGGCATCGACATCGTCGCGCAGCCGCCCGGCAAGCGTCTCCAGGGGCTCGGGCTGCTCTCTGGTGGCGAGCGCTCGCTGACCGCGGTTGCGCTGCTGTTCGCGATTCTGCGGGTGAACCCGTCGCCGTTCGTGCTGCTGGATGAGGTGGATGCCGCGCTGGACGAGGCCAACGTCGTCCGCTTCCGCAACGAGCTGCGGGCGCTGGCACGGGAGACGCAGGCGATCGTGATCACGCACAACCGCGGCACGGTCGAGATCGCCGACACCCTCTACGGCGTCACCATGGGTGGCGACGGTGTCTCGCAGGTGCTGTCGCTGAAGCTGACCGACCTGCCGCTGGACGAGGAGCTCGACGTGCGCGACCTGCCCGCTGTCGCCGCCGGCGTGCCGGTGCGATAGACGGTTCATGATCGTTGCATGTGACGGTGATGGTGTGCGACATCGGATGACCGTGTCGACCGGGGCTCGGGCGAAGGAGGGGGAATCGCGCGGCCCCGGTGGACAACAGCTTCGCGAAGGTTCCCAGTGCCTGCGCGACGGTACCAGCGAGCCGAAAACGGCCCGGCGGTGCGAGGTTGTGTTCCGGGTCGAGCTGATCGCGGCTTGGCGATCGCGGGGGGACCCGACCGGTATCTGACCTCTATCGGTATCCTACCCGTTCTGTTGTTGCACGACTGTGGCATATGTTCGGGAGGCATGGCAATTTTATGACAAATGCCGTGGGTCACCCTGGGATAGATGCCAACGAAGCGGAGCGGGCGATCGTCGCGTTGCCGCCTCGTCAGTCCCCGTACGCCACCAGCTGCATGAGCCCGCCAGCATCGATGAAGAGGTTGCTCAGGCCGTAGCTCGTCTCGGAGGTGATCGACTGCACGGGATCTCCGGGGAGACGGAGATCGATTTCCGTCGCGTCCTCGAGCAGGCGAACCGTGTAGCGCACCGCGCCGGATGCCGAGTCTACCTCCATCTCCAGCAGCTCAACGACGTGGATCACCTCGTCTCCATCGGAGGTCTGGGCGACCAGTGCGGCGTTCGCCGGATCGTCCTTGGTCTCCTGCCGGAACACCTCGATAAACCTGTCGGTCGGGACGCTGCCGGCAACCCGGTTGGGGCGATCCGAAAAGTAGAGGGTCTGCCCGGTGCCGCCCATGAGCGTCAGGGTGAGGGAGGCGGGTTCGTCGGGCGATGGCGTGATCGTGCTGGCACCGAACGTTTGGACGAACAGGTAGTCACGCGGCGCGTCCGCCGCTGGAGTGGCATCGCTGGCAGCGGCGAGCGAGCTCGGCATGCCAAGGCAGCACAGCATGATGAACCCAGCAATGATCCGGCGCATGGCGACCTCCTGACGAGATGGCATGCGCCCCGGTCTGGCATGGCATTCGGTGGCCGTCAGTGGGGCAGCCACCGGCGTGCGCCAGCCCTGGTGCGTCATGCCGCGTTCGATGTGGTGAGTTGGAGACCCGGATTCGCGTATTGCTGGCAGTATAGTGCCGACATCCGTCTGCTGCGACGTGCTCTCCGTCGGAACGCCCTCACCCGGCTCAGTAGAGCCGGACCGTGTCGAGGCGGGGTTGCATCCGGTCGATGTCGCCGTCGAGGTAGTGGCCGAGGTTGGCGATGAACCGCTCGGTGAGCCGGGCGTTCTCCGAGTCGGCGGTGCTGCCGGAGTGCGGGCTGACCAGCACGTTAGGGAGGTCCCACAGCGGCGAGTCCGCCGGCAGGGGTTCGGTGCGGAAGACGTCGAGCGCGGCGAAGGCGAGGTGACCGTTCCGCAGCACCTCGATCAGCGCGTCCTCGTCGACCATCACGCCCCGGGCGATGTTGACGAGCACCGAGCCCGGCTTCATCGCCAGCAGCTCGTCTCGGCCGATCATGCCCTCCGTCTCCACCGTGTGCGGCGCGCACAGCACGAGGCAGTCGGTACCGGCCAGCATCTCGTGGAGCTGCTCGCGGGCGAACAGCCGGTCGACGCCCAGCTCGGCGGCTCGCGCCGGGCTGTTGTCGCGACCCATCGCCCAGACCTCCATGCGGAACGCCTTCGCGATGCGCGCCACCTCCCGGCCGATACGGCCCGGCCCGATGATCGCCATCGTCTGCCCGGCGAGCTCGCCGGCGGAGAACCGCTCCCAGTGGTGCGCGCGCTGGTCCGCCTGGATCCGGGCGAAGCGCTTGGTGTGGTAGAGAAGCGCGCCGAACACGAACTCCGCCAGCGGCTGCGCGTGGATGCCGCTCGCCGTGGTGACAACGATGTCGCTGCCCTGCAGGCCGAGCTGCCTCACCAGCTGCCCGACACCGGCGGAGGAGGTTTGCGCCCACCGAAGCTGCGGCATCGCCCGCCGCAGGTCCTCGTGCTGGCGGCAGGGGAAGTCCCAGAGCACCTCTGTTCCGGCGAGCAGCTCGCGCCACTCCGCCTCCTGTACCGGCGATCGACTCCACGCGGGGTCGCCGCCGTGGTCCCCACGGTAGCGGGTCGGCGGCAGCAGGTCTGGGCGGTGGATGACTTCCGTGCGGTCCGGGTACGCCGCGGCGATCTGCCGCACGTGTACCTCCTCGAGCGGGGATGCGATCATGATGCGGACGGTCCCGCCCTGTCTGCCAGCTGCCATCGTTCTCGCATCTCTCCCCACATCGCATCGGCTCGTCACGGTCGTTAACGATGCCGCTACGATACGGTACCCGGCTCGGCTCGCATAGCGGCGTCGGCGTCGTCCTGCGCCTCGAGCATCCGCAGCTGCCGCTCGATGTCGGGCGGCGGCACGCGCCGGTGCCGGAGGATGTGCGGGATGCCGAGCATCGCCTGCGCCACACCACGTGCCCGGTGGACGTTGCCTGTCGCGGCTCGCGCCTCGTCGAGCGTGATCCGCAACGCCGGTCGCCACGGCCGTCGCAGCCAGGCCGTCCAGATGCGGTTCCGCGTCTGCGCGGCGATCCTCCGCTCCGGGTGTCGCTGCGGCGACGGGTGATGGTGGCCGACGAGGTCGCCGGCGTAGGTCAGCCCCCAGCCGGCGCTGGCGAGATCGATCGCCAGCACCTGCTCCTCGCCGCCGACCTGCAGCTTCTCGTCGTAGCCGCCCACCTCAAGAAAGGCGCGCGTGCGGACGAAGACGCCGCAGCCGAGGAAGCCGAGGATCGCCGGACCGGGCATCGGCACCGACCGGGGCAGGGGACTGATCGACTGGAGCGCACTCACCGGGTCGAGCTTCTGCTCGTCGTTGACGAGAATCTTCCCGGCGATCAGGCCGACCGCCGGGTACTGCTCGAAATACGCGATCGCGCGCTCGAACGCCTCGGGTTGCCACCAGGAATCGTCGTCGCAGAAGGCGACGTACGGCGTGCCGGCCGCCTCCACGCCGACGTTCCGCGCCGCCGCGCCGATGTTCTCCGGCAGCGCGATCACCCGCACGGCCGGGAAGCGCTCGCGGAGGGTTGCGGGGGTGCCGTCGGTCGAGGCGTTGTCCACCACGATGATCGGCAGCGCGTATGGTTGCGCGGTCAGGGTTTCCAGGGTGCGGGTGAGCGCCTCGCGGCGGTTCCGCGTGATGATCACGATCGTCATCGGTGTCTGCAACGGATGGTCCTTCCTGTGATGGCGCGGTCTCACTGGAACATCCACTTCGCAGAAGGCGTGCCGACCGTCCCGTCAGACCCGGCGTGGCGGGTTGCCATATGCAGGTGAAGCCGTATAGTGCCGGTATCCTGTCCGCGGCACCCGCGCACGACACGGAGAGGCACCACACCCATGATCGTTTCCCACCATGTCGGCACGGCCATTGACTGGTACCCCGATGAGGAGCTCGACCCGGCCTGGACGCTGGAGTACGCCGGCAAGCCGAAGCCGTACTTTCACCCCGTGCGGACGCCGGCCGGGCAGCTGATCTCGCTGCTGGAGCCGGCCGACCACCTCTGGCACCGCGGGTTGTGGTTCACCATCAAGTTCGTCAACGGTGACAACTTCTGGGAGGAGCGGCCGCCCTTCGGCACCCAGCGCGTCGTTGGGTTCCCGGAGATCCACCACGCCTCGCCCGATGAGACGGACCTGCGCCTCACGCTCGACTGGCTCGCGCCAAAGCGCGACGAGCGCGTGATCGCCGAGCGCCGGACGATCCAGTCCCGCGCCACCGACGACGCCTTCGTGATCGACTGGGAGACGGCGCTGACCGCCGAGCGCGACGTCACGCTCGACCGCACGCCCTACACCACCTGGGGCGGCTACGGCGGTCTCTCCTTCCGCGGCTCGCGCTCCTGGCTGGTGAACCGGTACCTGCTGCCGAACGGCGCGGTCGATCGGCCCGCTGGGCAGACCGGTGCGTGGTGCGAGCTGTCTGGCCCGCTCGATGGCGGTCCCGACCTCGCCGCCGGGCTGGCGATGCTCGACCATCCCGGACAACCCGCGCCACCCGACGCCCCTGGTACGCCGGCGGGGCGGGGTCCGGCAACTTCCTCAACGCCGCGCTGCTCTTCCACGAGCCGATGCGGCTCCAGCAGGGCGAGACGCTGACGCTGCGCTACCGCGTGCTGATTCACGACGGTATCTGGGACGCGAAGCGGCTCGAACGGGAGCACGCTCGCTGGCTGGAGGGGAAGGGTTGATGGCTGGGCATCGCGAGCCGCCACAGTTCCCGGCCGCGGTCGGGCTCACCTGGCTGCGCGTCTACGACAGTGCCGCGCCGGACGGCCTGCGTGGCGGTAGCCCGCATGTCCACCTCGCCAGCGCCGAGGCGTACATCACCGTCGCCGGGCACGGCGAGGTGCACACCTTCGGGCCGGACGGCGAGCAGGCGTTCGAGCTGCGGCCCGGCGGGGTGGTCTGGTTCGAGCCGGGGATTATCCATCGGCTCGTCAACACCAGCGGCGATCTCGAGATCTTCGTGGTGATGCAGAACGCCGGGCTGCCCGAGGCGGGCGACGCGGTGCTGACCTTTCCGGACGAGGTGCTGGCCGACCCGGACGCCTATCGTTCGGCGTCCACGCTCGCCGGTGAGCGCGGGCTTGTTGAGGCGGCCACCCGCCGAGACCTCGCTGTCGAGGGGTACGCGGCGATGCTCGCTGGCAGCGATTCCGAGCGCCGTCAGCGCTACGAGCGGTTCCTCGCGCGGGCGGTCGCGCTGCGGCAGGAACTCGTGCCCGGCTGGCGAGCGTTGTGGCATGACCGGCCGATGGCGGAGGCGCACCGGACCGGTGATCGGCTGGACGAGATCGAAACCGGGGCGATCACCGCGCTGACGCAGGCGCGGGTGGCCGCGTTCACGCCGGATGAGAAACCGGTGATGGGCATGTGCGGCCGGCTCGATACCTATCTGCCGGAAGGGTGGGCGCGCTGATGGCCGGCATCGTCCGGCGCGTCCGAGACGCGATACAGGGGAGGGAACGCATGGAACGGCGACGAGTGGCGATCATCGGGACCGGCAACATCGCCGGGGCGCACATCACCGCGTGGAACGACCTCAAGGACCGGCTGGAGCCGGTCGCCGCGGTCGATATCGACGAGGGGCGGGTCAAGGCGTTCGCCGAGAAGCACCACATCCCGCGCGCCTACACCGATGCCGGCGAGATGCTGCGCGAGGAGCAGCCGGACATCGTCCACGTCACCACGCCGCCGGCGCTGCACGCGCCGCTGATCATCCAGAGTCTCGAGGCGGGCGCGCACGTGCTGTGCGAGAAGCCGATGGTGGGCTCGCTGCGGGAGCTGGACGAGATCGCCGAGGCGGAGCAGCGCACCGGTCGCTATGCATCCAGCGTGTTCCAGTGGCGCTTCGGCTCGGCGGGTCGCCAGATCCGCCAGCTCGGCAGCGACGGCACCCTTGGCCGGCACACCGTCACCACCTGCATGACGACGTGGTACCGCCCGCCCTCCTACTACGAGGTGCCGTGGCGCGGCACATGGGCGTCGGAGCTCGGCGGCGTCAACATGGGGCAGGCGATCCACCTGATCGACCTCATGCTCTGGCTCAACACGCCGTGGCAGGAGATCACCGCGATCACCGAGACGCTCGATCGCGACATCGAGGTCGAGGACGCCTCCGTGGCGATGATCCGCTTCGAGGATCGCTCGCTCGGCGCCGTGGTCAGCAGCGTGCTCTCGCCCCGGCAGGAGTCGCGGCTGCGTCTCGACTACCAGAAGGCGACCGCGGAGGTGGTGACGCTCTACCGCTACCGCAACGAGCACTGGACGGTGACCCCGATCGACGGCACCGAGCTGCCCGCGGGTGCGTGGCCGCCGGAGACCGACACGGTCGGCGGGCACACCGCCGAGCTCGGCATGATGCTGGACGCGCTCGACGCCGGTCAGCGGCCGCCCGCCGGGACGGATGAGATTCGCCCGACGATCGAGTTCCTCAGCGCGCTCTACAAGTCCGGCATGACCGGCGAGCCGGTGCGCCGGGGCGAGATTCAGCCCGGCGATCCCTTCTACGACCACGTGTCGGGGCGGGTGCCGGCGACGCGGTAGGGCGGCCGCCTTGCTGGCGATCCTTGACCGGCGTCGCGCTGCGGTGATGATGGCATCGAAGGTACGTGTGCCGTTCACCTCGCTCAGGAGTGCCTCATGCCGAGAACACCCATGCAACCCGACGACCTGTCGACTGCCGCGGCGCTCTGTCGCGACACGCTGATGCTGTGGCTGGGCCGTGACTGGGACGTGCCCGCCGGCGACCTCGAGTGGAGTTGCCGGCGCACGCTGAACCACATTGTTGACACGCAGCTCTTCCTCGCCGGCAACGCCGCCATGCGCTCGACCAGCCGGGTGCTGCCGGTGCGCAGCGATGACCCGTCCGCGCAGCTCGATCGTTTGCCTGACGCCGTCGTCACCGCCGCCACCATTCTCGAGCGCGTCGCCGCCGGCATGGGACCAGGCGAGCGTGGCTACCACCCGGCGGGTCAGCTCGACGCGGAGGGGTTCCGGGCGCAGGGCTGCGCGGAGATTCTGCAGCACACCCACGACATCGCAATGGGGCTGGGCGAGACGTTCCGCGCGCCGGAGGAACTCAGTGACCGCATCGTGGGACGGCTCTTCCCGTGGGCGCCGGATGCCGGCGAGCACGCGGACCGCTGGGAGACGCTGCTGTGGTCAGTGGGGCGTATCCCGCTGCCGGGCCGGGCGCGACTGGCGCCGGACTGGTGGATCCAGGCGGCGCCGCTGGACGAGTGGGACGGCCAGCGGAAGGTCCGCACCACGCCACCGAGCTGGCGGTAGGCGACCGGACACGAAGAACCCCCGGCGAATGATCAGTTCGCCGGGGGTTCTTCGCAGGCGCGTGCCACCCCAATCCGCGCCCAGTGTCCCGATAGACCGCGAGTGCCCTGCCGATGGGTAACCATGCTCCTCGATATGCCCCCAGGGCCACTCCGCGCCCGTTTCGAGGTGAGGGATGCTTCCACTGGATCTGGTGAGCGCCATATCCAGTGTCCGTCGGTCTGTCACCATAATGGCACGTATTACTGTGCCTGACTAGAGGGCAACCCGATCAATGTCGGTATTCGTCAGATGGTGCCGGCTGGAACGGGAGCGGCTTCGCCCAGCACCGGCTTCAGCGTTCGGTCCCATCGCTCGCGCGTCCGCGACGACCAGATCGCCAGCACGATGCCGACCGCGTTCAGGCCGTAGTGCTCCGACGAGGTCACGACGCCGTTCACGGTTGTCTCGCTCGAGATACCGAGCAGGACGTCCCAGAGCTGGCGGAGCGCGTTGCCGTCGACCGACCAGGCGACGAACGGTACCTGCGCCACCGACCACGCCATCAGCGCCTGCCAGCCGTCGATCCCGACGCGGCGGAGCGTCCAGACGAGCAACCCCGCTGCCACGCCGACGACGCCGAGCGCGAGCCGGATCGCCGCGGGCACCTCACCGTCCGCGAGCCCGCCGATGTTCTGGATGATGCTGATCGCCCCGACGATGAGCGCGTAGCTGGCGAGCAGCGCCAGCGACCTCCCGAGCAGATCGATACGTTCCTGCAACCGATCCATACCCAATCCTCCCCAGGGATACGCTGTGTGTTGCCTATGCGATTGTGACCCAATGAAGAAATCTTAGCAGCGCAGACGTGCACGGGGAAGCCCGGCGGGCTCGCTTTGCACGAACGGGCAGGGGACCGAGCCATGCAGAACTTGCTTACGGTCAGGGCGCTCTCGCGCTAATGCCAACAACTGGGACATCGTTGATGATGCGGGACATTCAAGCACCAGGAAGAGTTGCCGGGTGTGAGAGGACGCCGCATGCCGTGGGAGCACACGGGCATGCGGCTGTCCCACCTGGGCCTGCCGGTGGAGCGCACGGCACAGCCCATCCGGCCTCGCGCCTTCCTCCCCTGTGCGTGTGCTTCGGCAAACCCACTGCCAGCATATGAGCCGCTATCCGGCGTCACAACCCGCGGCGGGGGGATTCACTCATTCGGGTGACGCTGGCCGCCATCCCCTGCCGTACCCTGTGATCAGGAGCAGATGCGTCCACCTCACCTACCTCGCTCCGTGCCGGCGCGGCCCCTCGGCCGACCATCAGCACGGCATCCTTGCTCCCCCGCGTGACCAGCGATGGTCAGGCGGCGCCCACAGCGCGTGGTGGTTCCTCCCCGTTGCAGCCACGCGCTGTTGAGGCGTGCACGCTCCCCACCGCATCCCCTCCAGCATCAGGTGATTCCCAAATCCAACGGCTCCTGATACGATTCGCCGAGCGGTAACACAACCACATTCAGGTATCACTCGGTCCGGCGTCAGTATTCGTTGGATGACTCGCGCCGCTACGGCTGCGGGGGTTGGGGAGGTGCGTACATGCCCGGTATTGCTCATCGGATATCCGGTATCCTGCTGATCGTCGTCATGATGCTGCTCGGGACCATCACGGCGTCCGCGCAGTCGACGATGGACCCGTCCATCGACAGCGACGGCGACGGGAGCAACAACGCGATGGACTTCGACGACGACAACGACGGCATCGTCGACAACGAGGACTGCCGCCCGTTCGACCCGTCCATCGGTCGCCAGTGCCCGGCTGCCGACACCCACGCCCCCCTCCGCAGACGAGTCCGAGGGGCCGTCTGGTCCGCCACCGACCCCGACGCCGGTGCCGCCGAGTGTCACCGGGCCGGACAGCGATGGGGATGGCATCGAGGACCGGGTCGATCCCGATGACGACAACGACGGCATTACCGATGAGGTCGATTCGGCGCCGTTCGATCCCAATGTCGGCACGCAGCCGACACCGTCCACCATCGACTCCGGCGCCGATAGTGACAGCGACGGCATCGAGAACTCGCACGATCCGGACGACGACAACGATGGCGTGCAGGACGACCAGGACTCCGGTCCGTTCGACCCCACCGAGGGAGAGAAGCCAACACCTTCGGCGATCGACCCGGTGGCCGACAGCGACGGCGACGGCATCGCCAACTCCCATGACCCCGATGATGACAACGACGGCGTCACCGACGACATCGACTGCGCGCCGTTCGACGCCAGCGTGAGCGACTGCTCCGCACCGACGCCTGCGCCGGGGCAGACGCCGACGACGGGCGGCCCCGCCGCTGGTGGATCGTCCCTCGCGGGTGGCGGCACGCGCGGTGGCTCGGCATCCGGCGTGCCACTGGTCCGGAGTCTCCCGGTGACCGGCGTCGGGGATGCCGGCACACCGATCTCAGCCGGGCAGGGTATTCTCGCGGCGCTGTTTGTCGGGGCCATCGCTGCCGTGGTCCGGGCGGCATCGTCGCGCCGCCGGCAGCATGCGTCCTGACCGAGCGCCTGGCGGAATGCTGATCATCACAAACTGACCGAGGGTGCGTCGACGCGCCCTCGGTCAGCTCGGCATGATCGGACTGGTGGTGTTCGCGTGTGCGCGGGGCTCTACGTGCCGGGCTCGCCAGCCTGCGGGTCTCCATCACGCGCCATTGGCGACCCCGAATGATGACTGCCTGCCCGAGATACCGGCGCAGACTGTCGGAGCGATCCGAATTGCGGGCGACGAGCGACGAAGCCCGCAGCGGCCGCGGCCAGCGACAGGAGCGCCAATGGCACCGCCGGCTCGCTGGATGTCGTGCCCGTACCGGTGCTCGGCAGCGCGGTCACGACTGCCGCGTTCGTGCCGCCTGTGCCGGGGATGCTGACGGTATGCTTCGTACCGCCACCACCGCTGCTTGTACCGCCACCGCTATGCCCACCGCCGCCACCGCCCGTGCCGGGATGACCGGGGTCGCCGGGATGACCGGGGTCGCCGGGGAACTTCGTCGGACCGCTCCCGGCGAGGGCGGCGTTCGGTGCCGCCGCGATGGCGATCACCGCCGGCGCAGTGTACGCCGCGCGCCGCACCACCTGTCGGCGGGTGAGGCCGCGCTCAAGATCTGGGGACAATCCCTGCTGGTCCATGACGGCTCCTTCGATCGCGCGCCCGTCCACGGCACACGATGATCATGCGTTTCGGTTGTGGTCGCTTCCCTGTGCACCATTATGACCGGTATGCGCGCGGCGGACATCACCCGAATGGGGGAAGTGGGAGCGGTATCACGGCGCCGTGACACAAAAAGAGACCCCGAAACGGTTGGTTCCGCTTCATGGTCTCGTGTCGCAGCTGCAGTTGCAGCCTACCGCATCGATCGAGCTCGGGGATACATCACGAGACCACCGACTAGCGAGACCAGCGCCAGCAGCGCGAACGGTATCGCCGGAGAGCTCCGCGGGGAACGTGGATGCATCCGTCTCATCACCGCCTCGAGTGCAGCGGGCACGACGCCCCGTTTTGGGTACTCACTGGATTGACATGCCTCAAAACGGGGAGTTGGCGGCAGAGGTGCGAGATGCTAGAGTCGCAGGAGTGGGACAAGTTAATAGTGCCGCAGGTCGAGCCGAGACGATACTCTCGTTTCCCGGATCGGCATGGGTTCGATGTCCATTTTCGTCCCCGGAGATCACGAGAGGAGAGGCACAGCCATGTTGGTGCACACTTGGAACCGCCGGCGATTCGTCGCAACGTTGGCTGGGGGGCCGGTCGCGTTGGCCCAGGCTCGGCTGTCCACATCGGCAGCGTCGATCGATGAGGCGGCCACGCCTGGCGTACCTGCCGACCAGGCGTTGCAGACGCTGCTCGAGGGAAACAAGCGCTTCGTCGACGGCAACATGACATCGCTTGGCGATCTCGGTCAGCGTCGCGATGAGCTGACTGCCGGCCAAAGCCCGTTCGCCGTGGTCGTTTGCTGCTCAGACTCGCGGGTGCCGCCCGAGCTCGTGTTCGACCAGACGCTCGGCCAACTGTTCGTGGTTCGCACCGCCGGGCAGGTGATCGACGAAGCGGCGCGGAGCAGCATCGCCTTCGGGGTCGATGCGCTCAATGCGCAGTTGTTACTCGTCCTCGGACACTCCGAGTGCGGTGCGGTGGCTGCGGCGATCGCGGCGCTCACAGGCAACGCGATTCCCGGGTACGCCTATCGCTTCGCCGAAGGGATCGGTCCCGCCGTCCAACCTGTGCTCGATGAGCCGGGCGATCAACTGGACAACGCGATCCGGGCAAACATCACATGGGGCGTCGATCAAATGCGCACGGCCGAACCGGTGCTGGCCGACGCCGTCCGCAGCGGCCGGCTCACGGTCGCCGGCGGCTACTACGATCTCGCGTCGGGTGAAGTGAGCATCCTCACCTGACATCGCCCGGCACCGTCCCCTTGTGGCCCGGCGGTTTCACATACGGTCGGGAGCCCCGACCGACTCCGCGCGGGCCGTAACGCGGCTGGGAGCGCATCATCAGCACTCCCAGTCCGCTTCTCAACGTTTCGCGCCGTTCCCAGGTAAGCTCACCATTCGCCGGCGGGGGCAACCCGATCGTCGCGACACTCGGTCAGTGCACCACTGCCCACACAACGCAGGCGGTGTCCCCGATGCATCCGGACGTTTGCGCGAGAACCGTGTGAAACGTTGCGCAGTCTTCATAGCGCCCATCGCTTTACCGGACACTATGCTGAGCGGACCCGGGCCTGCTGGCGTGTCAATCCGCCACTGTCGCTGTGACGCATCGCCCGAATGGGGAAGTGGGGCATCATCTCGACACCCTCACGCACGAAGAGGCTCCGGAGCGGCACATGCCACTCCGGAGCCTCGTGTTGCATGTGCCAGGTGTCGTCTTATCGAATGGATCGGAAGCGCGGGTGCACCGCGAGTCCGGCGACCAGCGCGACCAGCGCCAGCAGCGCGAACGGAAGCGCCGGCGAGCTCGACGTCGAGCCCGTACCGGTGATCGGAAGCGCGGTCACCGACACCGCGTTGGCGTTCGTCCCTGGGTCGCCGGCCGTGCCCGCGGTGGCCGCGCCGGTTCCGCCGGTGCCTGTGCTGCCGGCATCGCCAGTACCGCTGCCGCCAGTGTTGTCACCGGTATCGCCGGTGCCGCCCGTGTCACCAGTTCCGCCAGCGCCGCCTGTCGCGCCACCGGTGTCGCCAGTGCCGGTTCCACCCGTATCACCGGTTTCGCCCGTATTGCCTCCGGTATCGCCACCGCCAGTCCCGCCGGTGTCACCAGTGCCGCCGGTCGCACCGCCGGTGTCGCCAGTGCCAGTTCCGCCGGTATCACCAGTGCCAACCACCGGTGTCACCCGTGCCGCCACCGGTGTCACCGGTTCCGCCGCCAGTGTCACCACCGGTATCACCCGTGCCGCCGCCACCTGTCTGGCACCAGCCGCCTCGACACAGCCTGGATCACCGACTGGTCGATTCCGAGTGTCAGTCGCGGCAGAGGTTACAGCGGTCGCATTAACGACAACGCCGTTTTCGTCGATGTGACGCTTCCGCGGCCTCGAGTTGTGCGCAAACACTGGCATCAACTGTTGATCTGGGCCGTCGCCGCCGGTGCCGCCGTGCTGTAGAGACCCAGCGCGAGCAGCGCCGTAACCATGACTCGCAGCGTCGTGGATTTCCATATCGCCGAACGTAGCATTGCTCCGCCCCTTTCTGGTCCGAACCGTCATATGACTGACCGGGTTCGCGAATATGCTCTCGCCAGGTGCCACGTGCCCCAACGAGCACTGTTGGACCGACTCGATTCGGTGATTCCACAGTAGTTTGGGTAATGCAGTATTCATGCCATCGGCATAGTGATTCATGACCGGATGAGGATCGACAGGGCCGCATCCGGCGTTCTCAAGGAGATTCGGCTGGATCGTGGAGCTCGTGTCGTGGTGTAGTGTGGGGCTCGACCGACGGTGCCGAGTGGACGCCGTGGCGTCGGACACACCGCTCGGTTCCTGCTTCGGCACGTGGCGACCCTGGAGACGTCCCGGGGGATTCACGATGGTCGAGCACGACTCACGGAGCCACCCCGCCACCCATGGATGTTGTTACGGGATGAGCACCAAGGGAGGGCCGAGCAGTGACCACTCGTGGATCGAGGTGGTGCCAGCAGCCAGCTCCCCAAGGGCCCCTGATCACGCAGCGACGTCGCTGCACTACCAAACGACAGTCACCACTGCGCGACCAGTTTTCAGTGTTCTATGTCCGGTTGGAGGCGTGGAGAGATGCACGCCACGGACGCACGCCAAACCGGCATCCTCAGGCTGGGCTTAAGGCGACAGCTGCACGAACGGCACGCAGCTTCAGCGCAGGTCCGGGCTATTTGCCCTTGCCCTTACCCTTCGACTTGCCTTTTCCCTTGGCCTTGCCTTTGCCCTTGCCAGGGAACTTCTTCGGCCCGCTCCCGGCGAGGGCGGCGTTCGGTGCCGCCGCGATGGCGATCACCGCCGGCGCGGTGTAGGCGGCACGACGCAGCACGGTCCGGCGGGTGAGACCCTGATCGATCCGTTGATCGGTGACTGGCTGGTTCACAGAATTGCTCCTTCGGCGACTGAACGACGCGCGAGCTGTCTCGCCGATAAGCTGCTGGTCTCCGGGACGGTGGGAGGTGTACCAGCTGACCTTTGGCCAGGGCGTTCGCGTGATGAGCTCCCTGAGACCGAGCCTGACGAGAGCGGGTCAGCCCGTCATCCCCCGAATGGGTGAACTGGATGTGGTGAGGCAGGGTGGTCTGAGGTTGTCCGACGGCATGATGGCGATGACACCGTCGGGTATTTCCGCATCCCCACGACAGCCGTAGCCAACTGGCACCCCACGGTTCAGGGTCGGAGCAGGGACGTCATGTTGCCGGTGTCAATGGGACTTGTGGTTCACCGGGATGGAGAATGGCCAGGAAGGCTGGTGCCCTCCGGAACCGAATGGGCCGCCGCCTACCTTCCCGGGATGTCCTTTGTGGCCCGGGAACTTCTTCGGCCCGCTCCCGGCCAGAGCGGCGTTCGGGGCGGCGGCGATGGCGATCACCGCCGGCGCGGTGTAGGCGGCACGGCGAAGGACCACCCGGCGGGTGATGCCAGGGTCTCCATGCTGTGCTGTATCGTGCTTGTCCATGGAATGCTCCTCGTGCGCCCGATGTCACGTGTTTGCTGTGCGTGCGACATCGGCGGCGAATGCGTAGCGCCCCCGTAAGTACGACGGGAATGTGGGTGCCGGGTGGCTACGGCCTGAGAGTCATGCGTCCCTGCTCCCATCCTGAACCATTCGGGCCAGTTGCCCATCTGCCGTGTGGCAGATAGATGGGCAGATACCCATGGACGAACGGTCGCATTCGTGCCTCGTTGAGGAGACGGGACTCAGCCTGAGGGCGTTGCGGGGATTTGGTTGAGCGGCTTCGCGCCGCCGTCTCGCAGCAGGTCGTAGTCCCACATCGGCACGAGACCCCGCAGGAGCGGTTTCTGCTCGTACGACGGCATGATGGCAAAGGTGCTGCCGGTCACCTCCGGCCCCTCCACCGTCACCGGCGCGGTGCTCGGCTCGGCATCCACCATGTACGCGGCGATCGCGCGAACGGTGTCGAGCATGGCCGGGTCGGGACCCCAGCTCGACAGGAGGATGCCGAGGTTGCCGTCCTGCACGGCGAGCAGCGCGACCTGCTCCTGTCCGTCGATGGTGTCCCGGACGCCGGTGAACAGGACGGCCCGGTCCCCGAGGCCATCGATCGCGGTTTCTGTCAGATTCAATTCCATGTTACCGAGGATCGCCCGCGCGGCGAGGCCATGCATCGCGGTGTCGAACGCATCTGTCGCGTCGGCGGTCGTGCCGAACTCGAGCACGGTCGCGAGGAGGATGTCAGGCGTGCCCATGTCGGCCGCGACGGGGGAGGCGAAGCCCAGCTCCCGGTCGGCGATGTACTTGCGCGAATAGGCGCTGGTGAGCCCGTCGAGCTGGGAGAGCATTTGGCCCGTGCCCTGGTCGTCCTGCCGGGCCGCCACCGGCGCGATCGCTGCCGCGAGCGCAAGGGCGCTTGCGAGCGTCAGCATCACGAGGCGAATCGTACGCGTCACGGTGTCGTCCTCCGGGAGCTTCGCGCGAGTGACAGGGGGCGCGTGCCCCGAAGCCGTATCGCATGATTGTGACACATGATCGTGCCGTCTCGACGCGGTGGCCCGGACGCGAGCGACTGTCGGTGGGTGGCGCCTACTGTTTCACGGCGTTGATCTGCTGGAGCACCAGCTTCATCGCTTCGGGCTGGACGTGGACGTCGCCGCTGAACGGGTGGTTGAGGTCGTAGACGACGAACAGCAGCAGGCCGATCGAGGCGGCCAGCGTGCCGATGATCAGCGCGTGCACGAGGCCGTTCTCGACGCCGAACAGGCAGGGGAACAGCACCGTCAGCAAGCCGCCGCCGATCATCACCCACCACATGATGCTGAGCAGGCCCGATGTGGCGTCCTCGAGGCGCTCGCGACGATGCTCGCTGAGGGAGTCGAGCTCGGCCAGGGCGGCGGCGAACATCTCCTGGTCCTGCGGCGAGCTCACCTCGACCCCGTAGAAGGCATTCCACAGGGCATCAGCCTGGGTGACCGCCTCCTGGCTCGGGGCGGTGCCATCGTGCATGGCATCCCACTCGATGTCGATCACCGCGTTGGCGTATCCCACCACGGTGTCCTGCATCTGCTGGCGCGCCGTGCCGGGGAGCCCCTCAGCGATCCGGTAGATGTCGCCCACCGCGTCAGCCTCCTGGCGGCTGTTGCTCTCCGCGTCCTGGTACTGCTCCCACACGCTGATGACCACGAAGCCGAGGATGACCGCGTAGATGACGCCGATGACCGCGTACACGAAGCCGGAGACCTCATTGTGGGGCGTGAGCCGGTCGTGCGTCACGAGCCGGCGCACGAGCCACAGCACGAACAGGGAGATGGCGATGCTCAGCCCGATGATAAGGACCGCATCGACAATGACATGGGACGATCCGACCACCGTTCACACCTCTTCCGGCCGGCGCGGCGCCTGCCGCCCTGGACGCTACTGTGCTTCTCGAAAACCCGTACCGCTGCTGATCATACCCGGAAACCTGACGGCGGGAATGGCTCAACGTGCCGTATGGTGGCCCGGGTCCGGTTGCACCGTGCGTGCGGGGCTCAGCGCCGTACCTCGCTGACGTCGACCCCGCCGGGATCGGCATGCGCGCCCGCCGGGCCGATGGGGTGACAGGCGACGTTCAGGTACGGGCAGTGCCGGCAGGTGTGCGGGCTCGGGCGCATCGGCCACGCCTCCTCCATGACCATGTCCTTCAGCACCCGGCGGAGCTCGCGCCACTGGTTCGCCATGTGGTCGTAGTCGAACGCGATGCGTGTCGTCTCCTCGCGGGCGAGCCAGAGGTAGGTGAACATCACCCGCGGGAACCGCATGCCCGGCAGCAAGGCATGGATCTGCGACTGGTGCGAGATGCGCGAGAGCGCCGGCGCGAAGTCGACCGGGCGCCGCCAGTAGCCGGTCTTGTAGTCGACGATCTCGATGAAGTCGCCGTCGGCATCCCGCCGCTTCATCACCAGATCGGCCTTGGCGCCCATCTTCACCGGCCCGAGATCGGCATCCCGGTCGAACTCGTGCGGGTAGTGCTTCTCGATGCGAACGATCGTCGCGCCAGGGTCGGTGATGTACCCCCGGGCGGTCTCCGCCCAGCGCAGCACGTTTCCGATATCCTGCGCGCGGTCGTCGGGTGTCAGGTCGTCCGCTTCCTGATAGCGTGTCTCGGGGAGCAGTGTTTCAATCCTGGGGCGGTAGGTGCCGATCGGCGGAGTGGGCTGGCGCAGCCGCAGCGTGTTGGCGATGTCCTCCATCACCTTGTGCAGCGCGTTGCCCACCTCGATCTTCCGGTCCCACCGGGGCTCCACCCGGACATTCCTGATGTACTGGAGCCGGCAGCGGTTCGGGCAGTCGAGGTAGGTGTGGACATGGCTGGGGTAGATCGCCTTGCGACGGCTCCAGCGCTGCGCAGGCATCCCGTCGAGCGGCATGGTGCGTGGCTCGGGATCGTGAGGCGATGGTGCTGCCACCGGTAGTGCCTCCTGCTGGCGGGTCGACTGGCGGGTCCGTGTCTTCACCATAGCAGGTTGCCGGCGATCCGGTCGAGTCAGCCCCAGATTGCCCACGCGGCCGGCAGCAGCACCGCCAGCGCGCCGCCGATCCCGAGGATGAGCGACGGCACCCGCTCGCGCTCCGGCCGCGGCACCGGCGGCCACAGCGCCAGGCTGATACCGATGCAGACCACCGGGATGCCCAGCAGCGCGCCGGAGCGGGTCGCGCCCACCACCAGCCCGCCGACGCCGATGCCGAGCGCGTTCCAGAGTCCCAGGCGGCCGAGCGCCGGCAGCGGCGTCGGCATCAGCGCGAGTGGCGCCAGCGCCAGCATGTAGAGCCCATAGAGCTGCATCGCCATCGGGAATCTTGGGTGCACCTCGCGCACGCCCTCCAGCGAGCTGATCGCCCAGACGATCACCGCGCCGAGCGCCACCACGGCGACGGCGCTGAGGTTCTGGGTGCGGCGGCGTGACATGCGGCTCCTCCTGTCGATCGCGGTGGATCGCTGGGGCAAGCATAGGGCAGGGGCGGTCACGGTGGCACGGGCACGCCGGTTCGGGGGCAGGGTGTGGGAATATATCCTCAACACGAGATAATGCACCGCCCCACACGCCGGGCGCACGAACGGAGTGCGAGATGACCAACGAGCTGAGCCAGGAGCAGTACGAGGCCCTGGCGGATTTCCGGTACCATCTGCGGCGGTTCCAGAGCTTCAGCGAGCAGATCGTGCGGGCGGCGGAGCTGGAGCCGCGCCAGCACCAGCTCCTCCTGGCGATCAAGGCCTCGCCCGACGGCGAGCTTACCGTCGGCGCCATCGCCGAGCGCCTGCAGATTCGCCACCACAGCGCGGTCGAGCTCGTCGCGCGGGTCGAGGCGCGCGGCCTCGTGAGCCGCAACCGCGGCTCGGTCGACCGCCGTCAGGTGTTCGTGCGGCTCACCGAGAAGGGGACGGAGGCGCTGCGCGAGCTCTCCGCCATGCACCACCGCGAGCTCCGCACGGCGGCCCCGGAGTTGATCAAGGTGCTGCGCCGGATCGTGCGGGACACGCCCGCGGAGTAGCCCCTGCCAGCCAGGGATGTATCCCGCGCACTGGCGATGAGTATCGCGATGCGATATTATGGAGAGCGGTGGAGGGGAGGTGTCCCTGTGCCGGCACGCGTTCCCCGCGCACCGGGCACCGCTCCACATCCGCCACCCTGATCACTCGCCTGGAGTTCCGCACGTACCCCTGGCTGCCGCCGCTGCCGGCTGCGATTGTCGATCGCGCCGCGGCATGCGGGACGGCCCGGCGCGTGCGAAGCCATCGCTTTTTGGGAGACCTTGTTGAACCACGCCACGCCGCAATCAGGCGTCACCGTTCTCGACCGCGAACCGCAAACCGAGCGTGTGCCGCTGCCCCACGATCTTCGTGACTTCACCGCCACGAGTCGCATGCTTGTCCTGGCCGCGCTGGCCGCCGGGATCGGCGCGGCCGGCGCCGTGCTTGCGTGGATGCTGCTGAAGCTCATCTACCTGTGCACGAACATCTTCTACTACCAGCAGTGGTCGTTCACGGATGTGTCGCCGGCCGACAACACACTTGGCTGGTACGCCGTGCTCGTGCCGATCATCGGCGGGCTGATCCTCGGGATCATGGCCAGGTTTGGCTCCGAGCGCATCCGTGGCCACGGCATCCCCGAGGCGATCGAGGCGATCATGCTGAACGGCAGCCGGGTCGGCGCACGTGTCGCGGTGCTGAAGCCGCTCTCCTCGGCCATCTCCATCGGATCCGGTGGTCCCTTTGGCGCCGAGGGCCCGATCATCATGACCGGCGGCGCCGTCGGCTCCCTGATCGCCCAGTTCTTCCACCTCACCAGCTCCGAGCGAAAGACGCTGATGATCGCCGGCGCCTCTGCGGGCATGGCGGCAGTGTTCGCCTCCCCCGTGGCGGCACTGGGGCTCGCGGTGGAGCTGCTGCTCTTCGAGTTCAAGCCACGCAGCCTGTTCCCGGTCGCGATCGCCAGCATCGTCGCGGCGACCCTGCGGCAGCCACTGCTCGGTGACGGCCCGGTCTTCCCGGTCGGGGATCTGCAGGTCGACTTCGACGCCACGATGCTCTTCTACTGCGTGCTTGCGGGTCTGCTCGGCGGTCTGCTCGCGCTGGTGATCACTCGGATGGTCTACGCCGCCGAAGACGCCTTCCTGCTGCTGCCGGTCCACTGGATGTGGTGGCCGGCGATCGGGGGCGTGGCGATCGGCATCGGCGGCCTGATCTACCCCGGTGCGCTCGGTGTCGGCTACGACATCATCGGCGACCTCCTCACCGGCGAGACCTCGATGCGGGTGATCTTCGGTGTGCTGATCGTGAAGTCGATCATCTGGGCGATCCCGCTCGGCGCCGGCACCTCCGGCGGCGTGCTCGCGCCGATGCTGATGATGGGCGCGGCGCTCGGCGCGCTCGAGGCGCAGGTCTTCCCGGACTACGGCGTGGGCTTCTGGGCGCTGGTCAGCATGTCGGCGATCCTCGGCGGCACCATGCGCGTGCCCTTCACCGCGATCCTCTTCACCTTCGAGCTGACCCACGTCGGCATGGATGTGATGCTGCCGGTGATGATCGCGACGGTGATCGCCTACGGCACGACGGTGCTGTTGATGGGGCGCTCGATCCTCACCGAGAAGATCAGCCGCCGCGGCTTCCACCTCACCCGCGAGTACAGCGTCGACCCGCTGGAGGTGCTCGCCGTGCGCGAGGTGATGCGCACGCACATCGTCGCGCTGCCGGAGGACCTGCCGTTCGAGGAGCTCGAGAAGATCGCCGCCGGCGTCGACCAGCCACGCGGCCAGCACCTCTACCCGGTGTTCTCCGCCGATGGCTGTCTCCGGGCCGTGGTGACCCGCCGCGAGCTGCGGGAGCGCCTGCATGACCCGGATTTCGTCCGGAGCGCGCACCCGCTGGAGGGACTGATGCATACAGACCCGATGGTGGTGCACCCGACGGAGCCGCTGCAGGCGGTGGCCGCGAAGATGGCGGAGACCGGACTCACCAGCTTCCCCGTGGTGGAGCGCGGCGAGCCGCATCGCCTGGTGGGCATGATCAACCTGCGGGATCTCCTGCACGCCCGCGAGCGGCAGGTGACCGACGAGCGTGTCCGCGAGCGCTGGCTGCGTGTCCGCCTCTTCCGCGGCGGCGCCTCCTCCGAGCATGCGGTCGCGGACTGAGGCCGGTGTCGAACCTTGGTGAATGCCGACGTCGTATGCGTGTGCGGGGTGCAGGCCGGTGTCCCGCTCGCGACATCAGGCAATACCGCAGGGGCCACGGTCTCGGGATTGTGGAGCGTGCGTTCCGTGTCGGCGTGAACCTGCGGTTGGCACCACCTGCTAGCGATGAGCGGGGTCTCCCCACGCTCGAACGCCGAGGTAGCCGAGCCCGATTAACAGCAGCATCGGTCCCAGGTTCGAAAGCAGGTTGACGGCAAGGTTGTCCGCCGGCCCGTCCGGAGCGAGCACGAAGCTGCCCGTCAGGGCCCAGAGCGCCGAGGCCGGCAGCACGTACCCGACCCAGCGTGGTCCCGCCACGCCCCGAACGATCGGGATCGCGAGGAGCACGGCGCCCACCAGCCAGGCGAGCAGTCCGAGCGCGAAGGTCACGACGATCCCGGCTGGGGCAGGTGTCGAGCCTGCCACGAGCCGGGGCGCCTGATCGGCCAGCCACGGCAGGACAAGCGCCCCGTAGAGGCTGAGGAACAGGCCGAAGAACATCCACGACACCTCGATCAGCACGAAGCCCACCATCCCGTGCGGGCCGACGTGTCCCGCCAATCGGAGGAAGACACCGGGCAGTCCCACAAGCACCAGGATGGCGCCAATGGCGCCGAGTGCGTTGACCGGCACCCAGAGCTCCCCCTGCGCGGAGACTGCGGGGTCCACACCGGCCGTGAGAGCCGACCTCATCACCAGGTGCGCAACGAAGGCGACGGCGCCGATCAGGAGCAGGGTGCCCCCGAGTGACGGGCGCCGGCTGCCAGCCGTCATGCTCCTCACCTGACGTGCTCGCATGGCAAGACGCATCATCGTCCTCCTGTTCATCAGCTCATCAAAGCGATACGCCAGGACGCACGTACGTCGGCGTTCCTGCGCCACCTGTACACCGTACAGGTGATCGTTCGATGGCGAGAGATTATCCTGTACAGCGTACAGGTGTCAAGCATTGGGTTGGAGTGGGAGTCGCGTCGCTTCAGTCAGGGGGATAGCCAGCGATGGCACCGAACAGCAGGAAGAACGCTCCAGGCCGGCGCGCGCTTTCACCGAATGCAGTGATCGACGCTGCGCTCGCGCTTGCCGACGCGGAAGGGCTCGAGGCGGTATCGATCCGCAAGCTGGCCAGGAACCTCGGCGTGACGCCGATGGCGCTCTACTGGCATTTCCGTGACAAGGACGAGCTGCTGGATGGCCTTGCCGCCAGGCTCTTCGAGGAGGTCGACCTGTCGCTGAGCGGGACCGTGACGTGGCAGGAACAGCTGCGCGCGCTGCTGGGCTCGCTGGTAGCCGTGTCGCGTGCCCATCCCGCTGTCGCGATCCTCCTCTCGACCCGCACCGTCGCCTCCGACGCTGGGCTCCGCACGACCGAACTCGCGCTGGACATCCTCCACCACGCGGGCTTCTCGCCGGCGGAGGCGACGCAGGTCGCCCGTCACGCGGTCAGCACCGTCGCCAACATGGTGAGCGGGGAGCCCGGGTTCGTCGTTCGGGACGAATCCGGGGATGTGATGGATGCACGGCGGCACGCCCACGACGTGCTCGCGTCGTTGTCGCCAGTTCGCCATCCACGTCTCGTCGAGGCCGCCGCGCCCTTGAGCGAGGGCGTGGATTCCGACGCCTACGTTGCCTTTGGCCTCGATCTGCTGCTCGCCGGCATCGAAGCGATGGCGGCGCGCGATCAGCGTCCGGATGGCTCCGGCGTGGTTACACGTGAGCCCCGGGATCAGTGACCCCGAGGCTTGCGTTCGATGGGGTTGCGTCAATCAGGCCGACTGCTCGCTCGTTTCGAGCCCGACGACAGCCGACGGGTCGAGCGCGCTCGCCAGCCGGTAGAGACCGGCACTCAGGGCGAGCCGCATCTGCGTCGTCCGTGACACGCGGGAGGGGACAGCGGCGCGGCGCTTCCGGCGCTCGCGCTCGTCCGGCTCGCCGAACTGGCGCCGCATCGCCTGGTCAACGGAATGCAGGGAGATGTAGTAGAGCTCCATGATGCTCCTCCATGGTGATGAGCTGGCAGGTCATCGGGGTCCCGGGAGCCCTCGGCGCGGAGGCAAAACGGTACCGTTCCGCGCCGGCCATGGTTCGGCCGGGCGGTGCGCCGGGGCTATGGGGGAAACGCGCGGGGATCGTCCGCTACGCGGTGGAGCGCTCGGTAGCGTGGCCGTTGGCCGAGGACGTGGTCTCCTCCACCATCGACCGGTACGCGTCGACCTTGCGGTCGATCGTCTCGAGGTACCTGGCGATCTCCTGCTGCCGCGCCAGCACGTCGCGCTGGTGTTGCTCCAGCAGCGCCATGCGCTTCTCGCCGGTCGGGTCGCCCTCGCGCTGCCAGGCGGCGAACTCCTGCATCGCGCGGATGGACATGCCCGTCTGGCGGAGGCAGGTCAGCAGGTTGATCCAGCCGAGGTCCTCGTGCCGGTAGCGCCGGTGGCCGCTCTCGTTCCGCTGGATCGGGTCGAGCAGGGCGATGCGCTCGTAGTAGCGCAGCGTGTGCTCGCCGATCCCGGTGATCTCCGCGGTTTCCCGTATGGTCAGTGCATCGTTTCTGGCCATGGACTCACTCTAGGGGTTAGAGCGCGCTCAAAGTCAAGCCCGGATACGCACCCGGCTACCAGCGCTCGCGGTGCAGCACATCCTCGATCGAGCGGCGGCCACGCTTGAGCGAGCCCGACTTCCTGTCCGCTGCCGGGTGGCCGATCATGGTCACGCCGATCGGCAGGTAGTCGTCCGGGATGTCGAGCAGCTCCTGCAGCCGCTTCGGCTCCATCACACCGACGAACGCCGAGCCCAGCCCCTCGTTCACCGCCGCCAGCAGCACGAGCATCATCGAGGCGCCGGCGTCCGTGTGCCAGTAGGGGATCGGGCCAGTCGATCTCCTCCTCGCCCTCGTCCTTCTTGTCCGGCTCGTTGTAGCGCTCATGGTAGACGCGCTCGCTGGTGCAGATCACGATCTGAGCCGCCGCGCCGGAGATGAATGGGTCGAACCCACCCGCGACGTAGTGCTCCTCGCCGGCGATCTCGCCGATCTGCTTGCGGGTGGCGGGATCGGTGACCACGACGTAGACGACGCCCTGGCTGAACCCGGCGCTGGGCGCGTGCTGTCCCGCCTCGACGATCCGTTCGATCACCTCGTCGGCGATCGGCTCATCGGTGAAGTTGCGGACCATGCGCCGCTTGCGGACGACATCGACGAATTCCATGACTGCTCCTGATCGCTGGTTCTGGACTTCCGTTCCAGACATGTCCCGGTAGTGTGTCACGTCGTCGACCCGTGTCCAACCTGGTGGCCGGGCGCGAACAATCGTCCCGATGATGGTCGTGGGGCACAGGACCCGACGCTACACCGAGCTCTCTCGACGTGCTGGGACCAGCCACGCCACGGAGCCTGGTGGGTGAGGCAACGTGGACACGTTCTGACCCGCATTGTCCGGATACTGGGACTGTTGTCACCGCTGGCGATATGGACGGATCGCGGCGGAGGGTGGACAACGCATCACGTGGTGCCGGTCGGGTTCGGACGGTCCGGCCCGGCCAGCGTCACGCCTTTCCATAGACATCCACAAGGAGATCGCGCGTGACCGAACAGGCCACTACCACCGGGACCATTTCGCTCGAGGATTTCCGCGCGGGGCTGCTCGTCAACTGGGATGAGGCCTTCACCGCGTGACCGGCATCTTCCTCGACAAGGGCACCTCGATGTTCGAGACGCTGGCGACGATCACCGCCGAGGAGGCATCCCGCCCGGTCGGCGGCGGCTGCGCCACCATTGCCGCGCAGGTCCACCACACCTGGTTCTACCTCGACCTCATGAACCGGCTCGGTCGCGGTGAGGATGTCCCCCGACCGGTCGACTGGGACGGCTCCTGGCAGGTCGGCGAGGTCGACGATGCCGAGTGGCAGCGGATGATCGACCGCCTTCGCGAGGCGAGCGACGAGGCGCGCACGTTCATCACCACCTTCGAGGGCTGGAACGAGCACTTCATCGGCGGCGCCTTCGGCATGGTGGCGCACTGCGCCTACCATCTGGGCGAGATCCGCTCCGGGCTCTGCACCGTCAAGGGCAACCGCGCCAAGGGCGCGTAGGGCGATCCACCCGCGTGAACCTGCTTCGAGGCGGGGCGGCATCACAGCGACGTGATGCCGCCCCGCTTTCGTGTTTTGGCAAGCCGCGTGCGAGGAGCCGCGCGACTGGTCAGGCTGGCTATCTCGCCGGCGGCACGGTGTGGGGACACGCGGCTATGGAGCTGTTCGGTATCCATCTCTTCGGATTCAACGCCGAGAACGGGCAGAAGCTCATCCTCTCGGTGGTCTTCCTGCTTCTCGTCCTCGCCGTGCAGTGGCTGCTTCGACGCCTGCTCGGGAAGATTTACCGGCAGCGGCCGTCCCGCCGGCTTCGGTTCTGGGCGCGCCAGGGTGTCGCGATCCTGACAATGCTGTTCCTGGTGGTGGGCCTGCTCTCCATCTGGTTCGAGCAGCCGGCGCGGCTGGCGGCGGTGCTCGGCATCATCGGCGCGGGGCTCGCCTTCGCCCTGCAAAAGGTCGTGACCGCGCTGGCAGGCTACACCGTGATCCTCCGCGGCGAGCTCTTCACTGTGGGCGACCGCATCACGATGGGTGGCGTGCGCGGCGACGTGATCAGCGTCGATTTCCTGACTACCCACATCTTCGAGATGGGGCAGCCGCCGACCGAGCAGCAGGTGCCGCCCAGCACGTGGGTGCGCAGCCGGCAACCGACGGGCCGCATCGTCAGCGTGAGCAACGCGCGCGTCTTCGACGATCCCGTCTGCAACTACTCTCAGGGATTTCCGTACATCTGGGAGGAGATCTCCGTCCCCATCCCGTACTCGGCGGATCGGGAGCGCGCCGAGCGGATGCTGCTGGAGGCTGCCGCGACCCATACCGAGCGATACATGATCGACGCCGCCCGGACGGTCACTCGCTTCGCGGCGCGGTTCGCCATCCAGAACCAGCCGGTGGAGCCGAAGGTGTACTACCGGCTGACCGACAACTGGCTCGAGCTTACCGTGCGCTTCATCGCGCCGATCGGCGGTGTGCGGGACCTCAAGGATGAGCTGAGCCGTGACATCCTGCGGCAGTTCGACGGCGAGGGTATCCAGCTGGCGCCGCAGCGCCTTGAGATCCTCGCCGCATCGGACGTATGCAACCAGTCGTCTACGCCGTAGCGGACACAAGGTTGACCAATCGGTCCGGTATACCGGACCGATTGGTCAACCACTATCGAATTGGCTCTAGAGCCTGTGATAAACGTTGGCCAGCACCACCGAACGCTGCAGGGGTACCAGGCCGCTGGGGTTTCGCAGGATGCGGCACCACCGGTGAGCGGGCATCGGCCGGTGTGGTCGTCCGCCCGCCCATCGAGGGGCCGGAGTTCTCGATCGCCGTTGTCCGGGCGGGCTTACGCCCCGCTCGCCGGAATGGCGAAGCGCATCATGCGGAGCCGCCAGTCGGGCATGTGCGGTGGCGAACTGCCCGTCTGCCCGACGGCGACCGCACCCATCGCCCGGTAGAACGGCTCGGCGTGGGGGTCGCTCCTGATCGTCAGGACCGTCGCGCCGCGCTCCCTCGCCGCCGCGACGGCGTGGAGCCAGAGCCGCTTGCCGCGGCCGGTGCGAATCAGAGGCGGCTCCACCATCAGGTAGTGCAAGTCGATCTCCGGGGCCGCGTGGCGCAGGATGTAGAAGCCGGAGACCCCCGCCGCTTCGTCGAGGACGTAGGCCGGCCCCGGGTCGAGGTACTCCGGCTGGACCCGAACCCCGTCGTGGCACCAGGCCATGAACGCGGCGTCGTAGCCCCAGTACGCCAAGGCCCGCCAGGTGATCTCCGACAGCAACACCGCCTCGTCGATCCTCGCTGGCCGGATCGTGCGCTCCCGATCTCCCTCGCTCATGCCGTATCTCCCGCACGATGCCGCGATGGACGTGGCGCAAACCGCTGGCAATTCGCGGCCCGACCGGGCCAGTCTATACCTCCGCTACGTTCGGCGGCTCGCGTCCAGGCACATAACGGACTCCAGGATGATTCCTGTCACGGCATTAACTCACCACGAAGACGGTGTGCATGCCGTGGAAGGCGTGCGGATCGCCGATCCCCGCCGTGGGGAAGAAGCAGACCGCGTCGTAGGTGCCGGCGTCCAGCGACATCAGATGCCAGGTGACCGTGCCAATCGACTGAACTGGCGTGTAGCCTACCGGTTGGAAGTCCGCATCCGTCAACCCTCCGGCGACCGGGGTGCCCGTGATAAAGCTGTCGAGCAGCGCCGTCAGGTCGTCGTTGGTGGTGCCGTCCGGAACCATTTCGATCTCGACGAAGTGGGGCTGCGCACCCAGGTTCTCGATCCGGAGGATATGGTCGCCAGCCGTGAGATTGCCCTCCACCATGATGCCGAAATCGACCAGGGTGACCATGATGTCGGCTTCGGGTTCTGCGGCGCCGGCGGGAAACGCACCGGTCACGGTGAAGACCACCGGCGTTTGGGGCGCCTCGGGATCGTCGCCCCAGGCGATCCACTCACCCTCGGTGAGGTCGATCACGGCCGAGGCGGTGCTCCCTGGTGCGCTACTGGTACTGACGGCAGCACCTCCGGCGAATGTCGCCTGGTAGACGAAGCTCGGAGGCGCCCCGCCCCCTGCGTCGCCACCGTCCTCTGCGTCTTCGGCGGCGGGTGACGCCCCGACCGCGCCGGGAGGCGGCCCGAGGACGCTCATGAATTCCTCGATGCTCACCCCGTTGGGCCGAATGAAGCCGATGATGGCATCCCGTTCCATCTCGGTCGCCGGGCCGGACGCGCTGACATTGAGGAGGTATCGGCCCGCTTCGAGCGTGTCGGGTACGCCGTCGAAGCTGTCGGGGTTAACCGTGATATCGATCGTCGGCAATCCCAGGTCGGCGAGGCCGGCCTGGTTCGCGACGACGGTGCCACCAAACGACGACCAGGTGAGCGCGGCTCCGGCGGCTGCCGAGCCGAGCATGAGCTGGCGGCGGGTCAAAACAGGCACAATGATCGTGGTGTCGGATCCCATGGTGAGCAACTCCCTCAGCGTGTGCGGCGCGGGCGGTGTGCCCGGCGCAAAAGGGTGTTCCGGCGGTGGTGCGTGCACTGTGTCCGGGCTGGCGCGCTCGCGGGGTGGCCAGGAGGGGAGGGGTGGGGCGAAAGAAGACAACCGTTTGTCGTCGTTTCGCCACTCGGTGGACCTGGCAACGAATGACGCCTCATCATCATCGGCAATGGCGCGAGTCGATTGGGCCCACCTGCATAGTATGGAATATATCCACAAAAATCTAGCGGTTGTTATGGACTTTGCGCGGCGAGCGTGACGATCCGATGGAGCGTCAGGCAGGCAACCGCCACGAAATGCAAGCCGGCCATGGCGGGAACTCGTGCGGCAGGTGGCGCTATTGGGCGTCGGTGCGGACGATCCAGCGCAGGGCGTTGTAGCTCGCGCGGAGGTCGTGTTTTCGTTGTGGAGCACCAAGGCGCATCAACGTGAGGTATGAAACGAAAGGCCCATTCCTCATCGCACACATCTGACGGCTACGGTTGGCGGAATGGTTGCAATTCCATCCCTCAAGCGTATCAAGCCGGAACAGGCTCTAGGGAAACCGGATCCCCAGCTTGATCGACTCCGCCGGGCGCTCGTCGATCATCCGGTACGCCTCCGCGCTCTCCGCGAACGGCACGATCGGCGAGAGGATGCCCTCGGTGCTGACCCGCCCGGAGACCAGCCAGTCGAGCGCGACACGCACCATCCGGTCGAGTGTCCAGCCGGGGGCATCGCGCATCGGCAGGCTCTCGGCGCGGACGGAGATCAGCTGCAGCCGGTTGATGTGGAACTCCTCCCCGAGCATCAACCCGCCGCGTCCCGCCCGTAGAACGAGACCATGCAGACGGTGCCGCCGAAGCGGGTCGCCCGGATCGCGTGGTGCAGCGCGCTGACGCTCCCCGACGTCTCAACCGCGACATCGACACCGAGCTGGCTCTCCTGCGTGGGGCGCTCGAGGTACCCGCCGATCAGGCGCTCTCCCGGCGTGGAGAGCGCTTCGGGTGTGCCGGTCAGCGCGCGCACCGCGAGACCGGCGTCGCCACCATCAGCCGTGGGATCGAGCGCGTCGTCCGCGCCGAGCCGCAGCGCCAGCTCCCGCCGGTTCGCGAGGGGATCGAGCGCGATCACGCGATGCGCGCCGGCAAGCCGGGCGAGCTGGATCGCGATCAGGCCGATCGCGCCGAGCCCGAACACCGCCACGGTGTCGCCCAGCTTGATGCCGCCGTCGCGCATCGCCAGCGCCATCACCACCGGGTCGAGACAGACCGCCGCCTCCGGCGAGAGTCCCTCCGGCAGCGGGTCGGCGCGGGTTTCGTCCACCGTGTGCGTCTCGCGGATCGGGAAGTGACCGAACACGCGGTCACCCGCACGAAAGCGAGTGACCTCCGGGCCCGTCTCGGTGACGGTGCCAACCGCCATGTTGCCGAGCGGTCGCGGGAAGCCGGTCGGCGCCGTGCCCTCGCGGGGCATCACGGCGCCCCACGCCGGGTCGTATGGCCGGCTCGCGACCGGGTCGTTCCGATACCCGACGAGCTCCGTGCCGTGCTTGGGCGACGCCAGCTCGGTGTGGATGCGGATGTCCCGAGGCCCGAGCGGCGGCTCCTCGTACGATCGAATCTCGGGCGTTCGTGGCGCGCTGGCGATCAGCTCCCTCGGCATCGATCCTTCCCTCCCGTTGCAGCTCAGCGGATCAGGTCGTCATTGTACGGCCGGTATGCCGAGGGCGATCACCGATCGAGATGTACCGCGAAGCAGCAGCGAGGCGGGTCCTGGCGATCGCATTGCTCGGTCACCGGTGTCTCCAGCACCGTCTCCAGCAGCGACTGCAGCACCCGGCAGGCGTCGGGGTGATTGGTCACCGTGCGGGAGATCGGGCAGTCGTACCCGCGGATGGTGATGGTGTGGTCGCTGGTGTCGATCTCGGCCATGCCGCCCATGTTCGCCAGCGCGTCGATCACCGCCGGCATCCGGGCCTCGGTCGGGCCGGTGATCGGTGGGACGCTGCCCGCCATGCGACGGCCGACCTCGGCCAGCGCGCTGTCGAGCTGTTCGTCCGGCAGGCGCTCGGCGAGGACGTCCAGCAACGTGTCGAGCACGCTGGCGTACGGCTTTGGGAAGAGGCGCTCGGCGGCGGGGGCCAGCGTGTAGAGCGACGCCGGTTTGCCCGCGCCCCGTCGAAACCCGCGTTGCGTCACGAAGCCGTCACGCTCGAGCGCGTAGAGGTGGCTGCGAACGGCGTTGTCCGACACGCCGAGGCTCGCCGCGAGATCGTCGACCGTCTGGTCACCCGCGCGCAGCCGCTCCAGCAGCCGCCCCCTGGTGGTGGCGAAGAAGCGATGGTCCCACGCGACGCGCGGCATGTCAGTCTCCCGGTCGAGGGCTCGATAGTCCAATGAAATCAATTAAACCACAAAATCTATTGACTTTTGTGGGTGTGGTCCTATGATGGTGTCATTGGGTCACAGACATGCGTCGCCCCATGCGGGGCGTATCAGTAAGGAGCTCGCGATGCACCGTTCCGTCATCCGTCTCGCCCTGTCGCTCATCTTCGCCCTGACCCTGGGCAGCACCGCCGCGATCGCGGCGACCGCGCAGGGCACGACCGTCGCGCCGCACCCGTCGCACATCCACGAGGGCACATGCGACAACCTCAACCCCCAGCCGCAATACCCGCTCAACGATGTCGCGCCCGTCTCCGCCGACGCGCCCGCCGGCGCGGTCGAGGTGGCGCACACCACGGTCGATGTCTCGCTCGACGAGCTGCTGGCGAGTCCGCACGCGCTCAACACGCACGAGAGTGCCGAGAACGTCTCCGTCTACATCGCCTGTGGCGACATCACCGGCCCGGTCGTCGACGGGCTGCTGCTGATCCCGCTCCGCCAGGAGAACGACTCCGGCTACTACGGCATCGCCGCCCTCGCCGGGAACGACGCCGGCGGCACGGATGTCTCCGTCTACATCGCTCCGGAGGCGACAGGAGGGACCGGCGCGACGCCGGCTGCCGGCACATCGACGCAGTCCGAGGCGAGCACCGCGGCCGGCGCGGCCGACACCGCAACGGCGGAAGGGGTCTCGATCACCATCGCCGACTTCGCCTTCTCGCCGCAGACGATCGAGATCCCGGTCGGCACCACGGTGACGTGGACGAACAACGACGTCACCCAGCACACCTCGACCTCGAAAGACGGCGCCTGGGACTCGGGCATCCTCGGGCAGGGTGACACCTTCAGCTTCACCTTCGATACGGCGGGCACGTACGACTACATCTGCTCGCTGCACCCGAACATGAGCGGCCAGATCGTCGTCACCGGATAGCGGGCTCGCCGCCGGACTACCCAACGAACAATGGCATTTCGACCGAAGCGTGGGGTGGCCCCAAACCTGTCATTTCGACCGGAAGGCGAGCGACAGCGAGCCTGGAGTGGAGAAATCGCGTCGTCGAGGACAGTTTCGCGATTTCTCCACTTCGCGCCCTTCAGGCGCTCCGGTCGAAATGACAGGCTCGGGAGCCCCGCGGGTGCTCCGGTAGTCGATATGCCAGGTTGGGCGATGGTCCCTAGCGGGTCGGCGTGGTGAACTGGATCGGCAGGCCGTCCGGGTCCATCACCCGGAAATGCGGCCCGAAGCCGACATCGCCGATCGGGCCGGCGGTGGGGTAGCCGCGCTCCTGGCAGAGCGCGTAGAGGCGCTCCAGCTCCTCTGCATCCACGCCGAGATTGAGGATCATCCGGTCGCTGGCCGGCGGCAGCTCGTCCTCCATCACGCGGTGGAGCGCGAACATCGCGTCACCGAACCGATACGCGGTCCACATCGGGCTGCCGGGGCCCATCCGGGTGAAGCCGAGCGACTCGTAGAACGCCGCCGAGCGCTCCATCTCGCTGACGTAGGCAATAACGGAAAACTGCACGTCCGGTTCCCTTTGGCGATATGCGTGACAGGCGAGACGCCCTCGCCTGTCACCATGCTGCCACGCCGAGCGGGCTGACGCACCAGACCTATGGTGTCTCGGCTTCACCGTCGGGCGATGTCCCTGCCGGCATGGCGCGACGCACGCGCTCGTTCATGCGCACCGCCCTGGAGCCGAACGCATGGACCCGGGCCTGCTCGCGCAGTTTCGGGATGGCCTGCTCATAGGGCGTCTTGCTGACCGCCGTCCGCACGAGCCCGTTGCTCGCCAGCGCGAGCAGTCCCCGCTGGATCGGTCCCCACCAGTAGCCATAGAGACGACGCATCTCATCGGTCAGCAGATCGGCCGCCGCCAGGCTCATGATCCGGCCCACGATGTCACTGAGACTCCGGGGAATCCGGCGCGGAATCATGATTGCGCGAATCCGCCCGGCCTCGGTGGTGTACGCCAACCTCGGCGTCACCTCCGCGATGTAGGACTCGAGCTCGGCGAACGTGCCGGGCACGCTTTCCGGGTCGAGCCCAACCAGGCGAGCGGCCTCCCGCTGCTCCAGAACGAAGCGATCCTTCTCGGCGGCGCTGAGCTTCGGTCCCCACCGATCGGTCGCGCGGAGGATCGCCCACGGGATCGTCGAGTGCACCCACCGGAGCAGATCCGGCTCGTTGGCGTCGTACTCCTCGCCGGAGTCCACATCGACCGCCTTCATGCGCTCATGCAGCTTCCGCAGGGTCGCACCCGCGTTCTCTGCCGCGTGCGTGTCTCCAAATGTGATGGTCGCGCCATACTCGGCGGTCAGTCGTGCCCGCAGCTCCGGGTTTCGCTCGAATGTCGACGCCTGGCCGATCAGTCGCACCACCCGGGGATGAAGCATCTGCGCGAGCACGGCGGTGGCCGTGCCTACCGACGTCGATGGAGACGCCATCACCTTCCAGGTCACACTCTCCGGGCCGAACAACCCGTCGTCCTGGGGTGGTGGCAGATCGTCGCTCAGGGATACCGGTCGTGCGCTGACGGACATGATTCCTCCTCGTTACAGCCGACGCTGATGCCAGCAATCACCCTGCCGCCTCGTGGTCGGGGCAGGCGGTGCATCGATTTGTTACTGGCGTAAAAACATCCGGCACCATCATGCCAGACGTTCGGAGCGGGTGCCAGGATCGAGATCGATGACACCCCCTCTTCGGGCTGGTTTTCGGCAGGAGACCCGGTGTCGCCCGGAATGTCGCTCACGCCGTGTAGAGTGCGCCGTGAACCGCATCCCACACTGGTTGCGACCGCGCCAGCAACAGGCCGCGCCGGGCGTGGTCGAGCGAGAACTGGTGGCCGTCCGGTCGGCGCGCGACGCCACCAGCCTCGGTGAGCAGCAACACGCCCGGCGCGTGGTCCCACGGCAGCAGGCGCTGGAAGAGCGCGAAGTCCTCCTCGCCCTCGATGATCGCCGGGTACTCGTACCCCGCGCAGGAGAACCCGCCCATGACCTCGGCGAACCGGCCGAAGCGCGACACCATGAGCTTGCGCTCCTCATCGGTCAGGAACCGCTCCAGCACCGCGCCGGACAGGGACGCCCGGTCCGGGGAGCCGTCCGGGCAGCGCAGCCGCCTGCCAGCGCTCCAGGCGCCGCTCCCGCGCTCGGCCACGTAGAGACGGTCGTCGGTGTGGCGGTAGATCCACGAGGCAACCGTCTCGCCCTCACGCACCAGCGCCGCCATCACCGCCCAGTGGCTGTCGCCGCGGGCGAAGTTGGCGGTGCCGTCGAGCGGGTCCACCAGCCACGCCATCGGTGCGGTCGCAAGCGCATCGAGCAGCGCGGGATTCGCCGCTACCGCTTCCTCGCCGATCACCGGCACGCCGGGCAGCAGCTCGCGCAGCCGCCGGGTGATGACCGCCTCGCTCTCGCGGTCGGCGACAGTCACCACCTCTCCGGGCGACTTCTCCTCGATCTCGTGCGCGGCCAGCGCCCGGAACCGCGGCGCGATCGTCTCATGCGCCACCTTTCGCAGGATCTTCCCAACGGCGTCGATATCGATCGATGTCATGCGACGTGCATCATCCCTTGACAGATCCGGCCGTGAGGCCCTCCACCATGAAGCGCTGGGCGGTCATGTAGATGATCGTGACCGGGATCGCCGTCATCACGCTGGCGGCGAACATCTGCCCAAAGGGGAAGATGTCCCCGACGACCATGTTCCCCAGCCCAACCGGCAGGGTCCGCGCCGACTCCGGCGCGACCAGCACGAACGCGAGCAGGAACTCGTTCCAGGCGCTGGTGACGGCGAACAGTGCGACCGCCAGCAGCGCGGGCAGCGTGAGCGGCAGCACGATCTGGACGAAGCACTGGAAGTGGTTCGCGCCGTCGAGCATCGCCGCTTCCTCGAGGTCCTTCGGGATCGACCGGTAGTAGCCCATCAGCAGCCAGCACGCGAACGGCAGGCCGAAGGTCGGGTAGGCGATCATCAGCGAGCCGAGCGTGTTGATCAGGTGCAGGTTCGTGAAGATCTGGTAGAGCGGGATGAACAGCATCACGGTCGGCATCAGGTAGGCGAACAGGATGGCGGTCTGGATCATGCCCGCGCCGCGCCACCGCAGGCGTACCAGCGCGTAGGCGCCGAGCGCGGCCACGCTGACCGAGATCACCGTGCTCACCGCCGCCACCTGCACCGTGTTCCAGAACCAGCGCGGGAACCCGGTCTCCATGAGCATGTGCCGGTAGTTCTCGATGGTCCACGGGGACGGCCAGAACGGCGATGTCATGGTGCGAATCTGGTCGCTGCCCTTGAACGAGGTCATGATCACCCAGTAGAAGGGGAAGAGCAGGAACAGCAGCAGCAGCGCCAGCCAGCCGTACGCCAGCACGCCGCTGAGCCGCGAGGTGGCGCGCCGGTACGACTGCTCGCGCTGCTCGTCGTCGCCGACGTAGGTGTCGTGGACCGCGCTCCCGACCGCCTGGATGGTCCATCCAACCGGCCACAGCACGATGCCGATGGCCCGCACCACCAGCATCGCCGCCTGCGAGAACGGCCATGCGATCACGCTGCCGATCTGGCTCATCAGCCCCGGCTGCTTCGCGTCAGCGTCGGTGTCGACCCGCATGTACCGGCCGAGCACGATGATGACCACGAGCAGCGCCGGCACGATCGCCATCGCCACTGACACGCCCATGCTGTAGCGGAACGAACCCAGCGCGTACTCGTACGAGAGGATCGAGAACATCCGCGTGGTGCCGCCAGGTCCGCCGCCGGTCATCAGGAAGACAAGACCGAAGGCATTGAGCGTCCAGATCAGCGAGAGCAGGCAGGCGACGATGATGACGTAGCGCAGCCCGGGAAGGGTGATGTCCCGGAACTTGTGCCAGCCACCGGCGCCATCGACCGAGGCGGCGTCGTAGAGCTCGTTATCGATCGCCTTGAGCCCCGCCAGCAGCAGGATGGTGAAGAACGGGATGCCCTTCCAGACGTTGACCGTGATCACGGCCGGCAGGGCGAGGTCGAAGTTGCCGAGCCAGGCGATGCCGGTGTCGATGATCCCGAGCTTGATGAGCAGCACGTTGAGGCCGCCGAAGATCGGGTCGTAGAGGCCGCGCCAGGTGAGCGCGGCGACGACTTCGGGCACGATCCAGGGCAGCAGCACCAGCCCGGTGAGCACGCTCCGGAACCGAAGCCCCGCGCGGTTCAGGATCAGCGCCGCGGAAAGCCCGATCCAGAACTTGAAGAAGACCGAGACCCCCGCGAACTGGACCGTGACCCACACCGACTCGCGGAACTGCCGGTCGCTCCAGAGCCGCTCGTAGTTGTCCAGACCGACGAACCCGCGGTTGGTGATGCCGGTGACGTTGTAGAAGCTGAGCCGCAGAGCGTCGAACAGCGGGTAGCCGATCAGCCCGAACAGCAGGATGATTGTCGGGGCGACGAAGAGGTACCCGACCGGCCAGTCCCGGCCCAGAATCCCACGCGAGCGACGCCAGAAGGTGGTTGCCCGAGGCGCAGCGACCTGCCGTGCGTCGGTGGTCTGTCTGGCGCTTTCCACGGCCATGGCATGTCTCCAGATGGTGGATGGTGCGTGCTGCGAGGATACACCGTCCCCGGAGCCACCGAGGCTCCGGGGACGGTGTCGAACGATCGTTACTTCTCGCCGGGAAGCCCGTAGTCCTGCCAGACCGAGACCCAGCGGCTGTGGTAGTCGGCGACCACGTCATCGACCGAGCGGCCCTGGAGCACCTCGGCCACCATGTCGACCTGGTCGAAGCTGCCGGCCACGGCGTCCACCGCGACGGACTGCGGGCCGGGCCAGCGGAGACCGGTGAACTCGTTGTTGTTCCACACGGCGCCTTCCGCCCGCTTGGCGTTGTCGGAGCCGGTGATGACCTCGTTCTCCCAGCCGTTCTTGTATGCCGGAACGGCGTAGGCGAGCGAGATCTCCCAGATGCGCTGCTGAACCGGCTCGGTCAGCAGGTGGCGCACGATGTCGTGCACCGCGTCCTGGTTCTTCGTGCCCTCGATGACGTGCAGCAGCACGCCGGCGAGCTGGTCCACCGGCTGCCCGTCGGAGCGGCGCACCGGGTTGGGCAGGTACGCGATCTGGTCGGCGAACGGCACGCCGTCGAGCTGCGCCTTGGCGTACATGGTGCCGGCGTTCTGCGTCATCGCGAGGATGCCCGCGAGGAACGCCTCGTTGTTGCCGGTATCGGTCCATGCGTTCCAGCCGGTCGGCAGCATGGGCGCGTAGGTATCGCTCGTGTAGGTCTCCTTGAGCCATTCGAGCGCCTGGCGTGACTCCTCGGAGTCGAAGGTGACGTAGTCGCCGGTCTCGTCCTGCAGGGTGCTGCCGAAGTTGAAGAGCACCTGCTGGACGAGCGCGCGGGCGTCGGTCGAGCGGTTGACCGTGATGCCCCAGCCGAAGATGTTGTTCTCCGGGTCCGAGACCTTGAGCGCGGCCTCGCGCCGCTCGTCCAGCTCGTCCAGGGTGTCGACATCGATATCGACCGCGGAGAACATGTCCCGCCGGGCCCACCAGCCGTCCACGCGGGTGAACCACGGCACGCCCCACCAGGCGTCATTGAAGTGGGCGGCGTTGGTCATGCCCGGAGTCGTCTCGCCGTAGGAGGCGACAGCCTCATCCACCAGGGCGGTGACGTCCTGAAAGATGCCGAGATCCTGGAACAGCCGCACCTGGATGTTGTCGAAGTAGAGGTCCGGCGCGTTGCCGGCCTGCACGCCGGCGACGAGGCGCTGCGCGATCTCGCCGGCGGTCTGCCCACCGACCTCGCTGACCTCGACCGACCAGCCATTCAACTCGCAGTAGGCCTCGATCTCGGCCTTGACGAAGGCATTGTGGTCCGGATGGAAGTCCTGCTTCTGGAGCACCTGGATCGTGCCGTCCACCGTGGCGGACGACTTCTCCCGCGGGATGTCGTCCTGCGCCAGGGCCGGGAGACCGCCCAGCTGATACGCGCCGAGCGCCACACCAGCGGCGGCGCTGCTTTGTAGGAGTGCCCGTCGGGAATACGATCTGGCGTTACGAGGAGCGCTGTGCATCCTGACCTCCTGCTTGAGCGTGACCACCGCGCCACTCGCGATGGCTGATGTGGGCGCCGGTGACCTCTCGGCAGGCACCCACGAAACCTGCCGGGTGTTCCCATGCCCTCGTCCGGATGAGGGTATGGGAACGTTGGGCGCGCTCGGAAACGAGACGCGCTCGCCAGGGACGACTGGGAATGGCCATTCCCAGTCACACTACGGCACCCGGCACGAAACGCAAGAGCGAGCTCGAATGGCAACTGGCTTGATAGTGCTATTTGCGGATTACAACGTGAGGCTATGCCGGCGTGCGGGCGACGATGGTGATCTCGTTGCGGTTGTGATGGAGCTGGCGAGCGAAGATGACCTCGCCGACGGCATCCAGCCGTTCGAGGGCACTTCGCACTGCCCGCGTCGCGCCGTGCGGCGAGAGCTTGAGGGTGAGGATCAGCATCCCGCCGGGGACGAGCAGCTTTGCCGCCTGCAGCATCAACCCGACCGACATGGCCGGGTCCATGCGCATGTCGTTGACGACCACGTCGAAGCGCTCGTTGTGCTCCGCGAGGTATGCGCCCGCCGTCGTGCGGACGTGATGGATGCGCCGGTCGCCGGCGATGCGCGGGTCGAGGTCGGCGGGGTCCACCGCGACGACATCGAGGCCGTAGCCGCGCAGGATGCGCGTCCACCCGCCGGGGCTGGCGCCGAGATCGAGCGCGCGGCCCTGTGCCGGCGGCTGCGAGGTCGGTGGTGCGGAAGAGCTCCTCCAGCTTGAACTCGGAGCGCGAGATCTGTCCCTTCGGCTTCGAGAGCCGCACCCTGCCGCCCGGCCAGTCGCTGAGGGCGCTGGCGATGCCGTTGACGCCGACGAGCACCGCGTTGCCGGCGATGCAGACGGAGATCACCTGCGTCATGCCGGCCCGGCCGACACGCACGCCCTCCTCGGCGAGCGCCGTCTCCAGCTCGCGGCGCAGCGTGTCCGGCCGGAACGCGAGGTTGATCGATCCGCTCGCCCACACTTGCAGCGACGCCGCTGGCGGCAGCGGCACCGGCAGCTCGTCGAGCACCGCCAGGATCGCGTCGACCGTCTCCTCAACATCCTGCCGGGCGGGGACGTCGATACGCCCGACCTCGCGGAAGAGATGTCGCACGAACGGGTTTCGCTCCTCCGTTACTGTCTGCGCGGCATCGGCGATGGAAAGTCCCTCCGCCGAGATCGCGAGGAGGTCCTCGCCCAGAAGCTGGAACCGGGCGTCCGGCAGCGACGTCGCCAGCATCTCGCGGGCGGTCTCGCGCCACTCCGGCGCGGTGGAGGCAATAATCCGGTCAGGCATCGTCACTCCCGGCAAATTCGGGCTTGCGGAACAGGTAAATGGAGGAGCTGAGCTTGCCGAGCAGCAGGTAGACGCCCCAGAGGATGTCGGCGAGGGTCGCCTCGTAGCGGCTGCGCCCGAAGCGCTCCACCAGCTCGTGCTCGGCGCGACGCATCCGCGCCAGCGTCATCAAATCCTGCCCGATGTCGTCCATGCCGGATTCCACGCGGTACTCGCGCCACTCGCTGCCGACGATGTCGGCTGTCTCGATGGTGAACCCGGTCGCCTCGGCGACCTCCTCGAGGTAGTCGGGGTCCATGTTCTCCGGCACGATCGAGTGGATCTCGTAGAGCCGGCGTCCCTCGCCGGCCTCCATCATCGGGGTGGCGAAGGTCTGGAAGACGAGCATCGCGCCGCCGGGCTTCAGCACGCGGAACGCCTCTGCCAGCCCCCGGCGCAGGGCGACGTGGTTGAGCATGTCCCGCGCCCAGACGAGATCGAACGCGGCGTCCGCGAACGGCATGTGCTCGATCGCGGCGTCGGAGAGCTCGACCAGCGGACGCACCTTCTCGTCGGTGCCCTCGAGCCGCCGGGTGGCGAGCGTTTTGTGGTACGGCACCGGGTCGGCGGCGACCACGTGCACTCCGTAGCGCCGGGCCAGCTCGACCGCGTGGACGGCGTCGCGGGCGCCGATGTCGAGCACGCGCGAGCTCGCGCCCAGCCTGAGCGCATCGGCGTACTCGAAGAGCAGGTCCGGCGAGCGCGGGTGGCGCGACTTCGCGATCTCGACTTCGAACTCCGGGTCGGAGGTCGCCCAGATCTCGCCGTAGAGCTTGTGGATGCTGGAGAGCTGGTCGAATGGCCGCGACGATGTCATGGCGGGGCTATGACTCCTGCTTGACGGGGCCGGGTCCATGCGGGCCGAACACGGCCTGGACGAACCCGGCGACGTCGCGGCGGTCCTCGGTGCCGTCGATCACCATCATCTCGAGCACATCGACGAGATCGTGGTTGATATCGCTGAGCTCCTCGATGATCGGACGGGTATTGCGGCTCGGGCTGGGATCGGTCACGAACTCGTACATGGCGTCGGTGAGCTGGTCCTGGTCGACGACGAGGCGGAAGAAGCTGGACACATCGATACCCTCCTGCGGGCGTGTGGATCTCGTCCCTTCAGGATAGCGGAGTTGCACAGGCCGTGCCGCCAGTGGCGGTCGCGCGTGTGTCTGCCGATCACCAATCGGCAGAACCAATCCGTAGCCTCGGGTCCTGTGCCCGAGGACTTTTCGCAAGGCACTGTGCCCGACAATAGCCTCAAGCCCCATCCATGTCATCTCGACCAGGCGCCGCAGGCGCGCGTGGAGAGATCGTGTCATCCGTTGCAATGTCGGATGAGATCGGCAACGCGATTTCTCCACTCCGCACCCTCTGGGATGCGGCATGTCGGATCGAAATGACAGGGGTGGGAGGCACGTCGCGGGTCGCGGTCGAAGTGGCAGGGTCGCGGACGCCAGGCTGGTGTATAGCCCCGAGGCGCTACCCGCTGTCGCCGAAGAGTGCGCGGCGCTCGCGCGTCTGGGGCTGGGAGCGCGCCGCCCGCTGGTGCTCCAGCCGGTTCGCCTGGCGGAACGGGAACACGAGCGCCAGCCCGGCGATGAAGCCGCCGATGTGCGCGAACCACGCCACGCCGCCGGTGTTCGCGTCGATCCCGAGCGACATCGACCCCTGGATTACCTGCAGCAGGATCCAGTAGCCGATCATCAGCCATGCCGGCACGAGAATGGTCGTGATGAAGATGCCCAGCGTCACCAGCGTGACGATCCGCCCGTTGGGGAAGCAGACGACGTAGGCCGCCAGCAGCCCGGAGATCGCACCGCTCGCGCCGATCAGCGGGCTGAGGCTATCGGTGTTGGTGAACACCTGCAGCAACCCCGCCGCGATGCCGGTCAGCAGGTAGAAGCCGAGATACCGCCCGTGCCCCATCACGTCCTCGACGTTGTCGCCAAAGACCCACAAAAAGAGCATGTTCCCGATCAGGTGGAGCCAGCCACCGTGCAGGAACATGCTCGTCAGGAGCGCGAGATAGCCCTCGCCGTTGCTGATCTCCCTGGGGATAACGCCGAAGTCTGTCAGGAAGCGATTGAGATCCTGATCGCTCAGCATGAGCTCGTAGAAGAAGACGACCACGTTGATCGCGATCAACGCCCATGTGACGACCGGGGCGGATTGCCTGCCCCGGTTGTCGTCGGTCAACGGCATCATGCTGGAGCGCCTCCAGGGGCGAGACTAGCTGGTGGAGCCGGAGTTCATCACGTTGTTCGTCATCTCGCCGAGCGAGTCCCCGAGCATGCCGAACAGCTTCTTGCGAGTCTCGGCGCCGCTCTGCGGGGCGAACAGGAGACCGATGATGATGCCGTAGGTGAAGAACTTGACGGCGGTGCGGGCGTTCCGAAGCATTGGCTGCGTCCTTTCCGGAAGGTGGTGAGTCGATGATCGCTATGGTACATGCCGTCCGTCAGGTGCGGGATGGCGGCTCCGGGAAGCGCGCGTTCACGTCTCCGGGGGTGGAGTCGGCTCGCTTCTCCTTGAGCTCATCCACATACTCCTCGGTGGGGCGCGTGAGCTCCTCGATGGTGGCGGCGTGCGCCGTGCTGCCCTCGCTGCTGTCGTGCGTCGCGGTTTCATCCGGGTTCACCACATCCGCTTCGTCGCCCTGCACCGTTGCGGGCGAGGTGTAGGGTGAGGCGGCCGGCGCGCTACCGGCAACACCGGTCGACTGCGGCGCGACGCCCGTTGCCGTCGTGGCGGACGGCGGCCTGGCGTCCGCCGCCGAGGCGCGCACCGGAGCGGCGGTCACCGCGTTCGGGTCGTCCTTGGCGAGCTTGCCAAGCTCGACGCCGACGAGCGGTGCGGCCGCCTTCTCGACGAAGCTGAGCACCGGGTTGGAGAAGCGGCGCTCCTCGGTGACGGTGCCGCCCTCGGCACGGTAGGTCACGGTCTCGCTTCCGCCGCCCGAAAGGCCGGTTCGAAGCTCGGGGCCGGATTTGGGTGTCGTCCACAGCGTGACGGCGGCACCGATTAGCCCGCCGAGCACGCTTCCGGCGACAAAGGCGCCGGTATTTCGCTGTGATGCCATGGCTCACTCTCCTTCAGGCAGGGTTTTGGCTCACGGAAGGCGCCTCGCATCGCGAGATCGCCACGAATCATGATCCTGCATTGTCTCGTATCTGGCACGTCGCGTGCCACGGTGCCGTGATGGCACGGCTCGTGGCGCCGTTCGGTACACTGAATCACCGAGTGGGGGGTCGCCCGCCGCACGCTGCCCGTACCCGATGGAGATGCCGCCACATGCCGTCAGGATCGCCACCACGACCCGCCCCCGACGATCTCGGCCATCCCGACCTCGTCGCGGCGCTGCGCGGGGAGATCGAGCGGGACGGCCCGATCACCTTCGCCCGCTTCATGGATCGCGCGCTCTACGACCCCAACGCCGGCTACTACCGCACGCCTTCCCGCCGGCCGGGTCGCGGGGGTGACTTCATCACCGCGCCGGAGGTTCATCCCTTTTTCGGCATCACCATCGCCGGCCAGATCGCCGAGCTCTGGGAGCGGCTGGGTCGCCCGGACCCGTTCGTGGTGCGGGAGTACGGCCCTGGCGTTGGCGGGCTGGCGTACGACATCATCGCCGGGCTCCACGCGCACCATCCGGACGTCGTTCCGGCGCTGCGCTACCGCCTGCGGGACGTCAACCGGCACCGGATGGCGGAGGCGATGGGCGCGATGATGGAGGTCGGCCTCGATGGCATCGTCTCGGTCGAGAACCCGGAGCGCGAGGAGGCGATCGCGCCGATCACCGGCGTCGTGCTCGCCAACGAGGTCGCCGACGCGCTCCCGGCGCACGAGCTCGTCTGGGACGGCGCGTCGCTCCGGGAACACTGGGTGACATGGGACCGCGACGTCGACTGGTTCGCCTGGGAGATCGGCGATCTCTCGCCGGAGGTCGCCGCCACCGACCCGCTCGGCTGGCTGCGAGGGCAGGGGATCGACCCGGCCTCGTGGCCGGCGGGCGCGCGCATCGCCTGGGCACCGGCGCTGACCACGTGGGTCGAGGAGATCGCGACCGGGCTGGAACGCGGCTATGCCCTGCTGATCGACTACGGTTACCCCGCAGCCGAGCTCTACCGGGACCACCGGCTGGGGGGGACGATCCGTGCGTATGCGGAGCACGCGGTCTCCGACAACCCCTTCGTCCGCGTCGGCGAGCAGGACCTCACCGTCCACGTCGACTTCACGAGGATCACGGACGCCGCCCGGGCGGTGGGGATGGCGGCGACAGCGGTGGTCACACAGGGGCACCTCCTGTCACGCCTCGACATGGGCCGGCATGCTGGTCGCGCTGCAGCAGGAGCCGGACATCGACATGGAGGAGTACCTGCGGGCGCAGGCGGCCGTCTTCCGCCTGATCGACCCGGCCGGCCTTGGGCGGTTCCGCGTGGTTGGTCTGGCAAAGGACGCGCCGCTGGACCCCCTGCCGACCGGCTTCACAGCGGACGATCTGCCCGAGGCGCTGCGACTCTGATGCCGGCTGACGATCGCTCACCAGAAATGGGAGGACCGACGATGCACACCGACGCCGTCAATGCATTCCTTTTCGGATCCGACATGAACCCCGAGCGCATCCGCACCCATCCGGATCTGCCAGCCGGAGCCGTGCTCGGCATCGGCAAGGTCTCCGCGCGTGACCTTGCCGGGCTGGAGCTGCCCTTGCCAAAGGCCGACGAGCTGTGGGGTGTGGTGATGCAGTTCCCGGCGGGCTCGCATGTCGACGGTCCCCGCGTGCCGGTCGATGTGGACGGCGAGCAGGTCGAGGCCGCGGTGCTCACCACGCCCGGAGACCTGGACGGCGCCGATGCGGTGCTGGACGCGGCAAGCCACTGGTCCCTGCCCGCCCACTATCTCGTCGCGCTGGGAACGCTCAACACGGAGTGACAGGAAGCAGCGTGCGTGCATGGGAGCCGACCTCCATCACGGCAGCAGGGCGTCGATGAGGATGTCGTCTGCGGCACGCTGCAGCGAGAGGATCGCCGGCGCGAGGTCCGAATCGTCGATCGCGTTTCGAGTCTCCCCAGGATCGCGCGCCAGGTCGAACACCTCCCGCCGTCTGCCGTTCACCGTGGTGGCGACGATGTACTTCAACTGCCCATCGGAGACGGTGAGAAAGCCCTCGCCCTCGGCCAGCGTGTACCGGTATCCGTCGTGCCCGACCCCCGGCGCCAGCGGTCGCCCCTCGGCGTCCGGGTAGCCGCCACCGGCCGCCGCCAGGCATGTCGGCAGCAGGTCGATCAGCTGCACCCGCCGGTCGATCGCCGTACCCGCAGCCTGTCCCGGGTGGCGCACCAGCAGCGGCACGCGCAGCACGTCCTCGTAGCCGCAGTTGTGCTTGCCCCACAGCTTGTGGTTGCCCAGCATCTCGCCGTGATCGGCGGTGAAGATCACCAGCACGTCGTCGCCGAGTCGCCGCTCGATCGCGTCGAGCACCTGCCCGACCGCGTCGTCGATGAGCGCCACGTTCGCGTAGTACCGCATCCGCAGCTCGTGCCAGTAGGCGTCGTCGTAGGCGCTGGTGCCGCGACCATCGGTCGACCCGGCTCCCTCGACACCCTTCGGGCCGTGGTAGCTGGCGTGGTGGATGCGGCTCGGGTCGTCGAACTCGCCCGGCGCCATGCTCGCCGTCCCCACGGCTCGGCGTCCACGCGGTCGATGTAGGCGTCCGGCGCGTCGAACGGGAAGTGCGGCCCGCTGAGCGAGACCCAGGTGAAGAGCGGCTGGCTGGCATCCCAGGTGCCGATGAACTCCGCCGCCTTGCGACCCACCCACGCGTCCGGGTGCCACTCGGGCGGCGCGGGGAAGGGGAACACCTTGGCGTAGTCGCGGTTCCAGACGGCGGCGCGGTACGCCTCCAGGTGCCCAGCCGCCTCCAGCTCCTGGCTGTAGTCATCGGCGAACCACACCGAGACCTGCTTGTCGTCCTGCAGCGCCAGGTGGTCGATGCCGAGACTGAGGTAGTAGTCCCGGAACGCATCGTATGGCAGGGTGCGGTCCGGCCGGGTCTCGCCGTAGGGAACCGGCGCGTAGTGGCACTTGCCGACGTGGCTGGTGGCGTACCCCTGCTCGCGCAGCAGCGAGTAGAGGGTCGGTCGCTCCGGCGAGAGCCGGCAGTCGCGGAAGTTGCTGTAGGCGCGGTGGGTGTGTGGGTACTGGCCGGTGACGATCGAGGACCGGCTCGGCATGCACCACGGGCTGACGGTGTAGGCGCTGTCGTAGCGGTCGGCGGATGCCGCCAGCCGGTCGATGTTGGGCGTCGGCACGGCACGGCCCCCGTACGCGCCCAGCGCGTCGGCGCGGAGCTGGTCGGCGGTGATCAGGACGATGTGCGGCTGGGTCATGCAGGTTCCCTCGTGCGGCTGGGTCAGAGCTGGAAGGTCAGGACGGTGATGGAGTGCGGCGGGAAGGTTGCCTCGCCGTTCTCCACGGCCACCTCACCCCGGTCGCGGACGCGCACCGCGTCGGGATCGTCCATGCTGTTCGATGCGAGCAGGTTGTCGGTGTCGGCGCCGATCGTGTGGACCGTCGCGCGTGACCCGGCAGCGGCGCTGTGCCGTCGTCGAGCAGGATGCTCGTCGTAATCGCCTGTGTTGCGTGCCGGTTGATCACCGAGACGTGGAGGCGGTCCCGCGCCTCGCTCCGCGACGCGGTTACGTCGAGCCACGGCACGAAGCCGGGCCGGGTCGGGAAGTCGCCGTGCGCGTCGGGGACGGGATCCCGTCGGATCGCCGCCGTCCTCCCCGGTGACTCGGTCTCCGCCCGCAGCACGACTGGACCGGTGTGCCGCTGCAGCAGGTCCCAGACGTGCCACGTCGCGCTCTTGACGAGACCGCCGGGTCGGACCTCCAGCAGCGCGTTGGCGTTGACGAGGTTGACCGTGTTGGCCATCGTCGGCGCGACCTCGAGTCCGGAGAGCCGGTGCAACGCGTGGAACACCCCGGCGTAGAAGAGCGCGTCGGCGAGCGTGCGCGGACTGTACCGGTTCACGCGGAACCGGCCGGGCCGGTCGAGGTCGACAGCCGGTGTCTCACGCGGTGCGATCCCGCCCCGCTCGCCGCGCTGTGGCTCCGGCCACGAGGACGGCTCCAGATGGCGCATGTTCCACTCGTCGAGCGCGAGCGCCAGCGGGCGCTCCACACCGGCACGCGCGGCCAGCGTCGCGACCATGTCGGCGTAGGCCCGGATCTCCTCCTCGAAGTGGATCGACTGCGCCACCATGGCGTCGAAGCTCGCGACGTCATCGCCGGTGAACAGGTGGTTGCTGCCGCCGTAGAGGTGGATCGAGAGGTAGTCGAGGTACGGCCCAGCGTGCTCCAGCAGAAGCCGGGTCCATTTCTCCTCGGTCAGACCGACGCCGATCGTTTTGATATCAGGGTCGACCATCTTCATGAACCGCGCGTGCTCGCGCGCGTCCCGGGCGTACTGCTCCGCCGGGCGGTACCCCATCTGCCAGTGGCCGTAGACCTCGTTGCCGATGCCCCAGTAGGGCACCTTCCACGGCGTCTCGCGACCGTTGCTCGCCCGGCGGCGGGTGAAAGCCGTGTCGCCGCCGTAGTTGGTGTACTCGACCCAGCGCACGGCGTCGTCGACGCTGCGGCAGTGGTGCGCGAGGTACGGTGCCGCGCCGACCGCCTCGCACCAGGCGAGGAACTCGTCGGTGCCGAAGCGGTTGCTGTCCTCGTCGCCCCAGTTGAGGTCGAGCCGGCGCGGACGCTCGTCCCGCGGCCCGATGCCGTCCTCCCAGCGGTAGGAGGAGGTGTAGTTGCCGCCCGGCCAGCGGACCACCGGGAGCGCCGAGCTCGCGGCAGGCGTCGATCACGTCCTGCCGGGCGCCATTGAGCGGTCCGGGGTCGTCGATGGCCAGTGGCGAACCCTCGTCGAAGACACCGCCTTCGATGTTGCCGAAGAAGGCGCTCTCCAGGAAGTGCCCGTAGATGTTGCGGTCGACCCGGCCGATCTCGTCCCCGAGCGAGATGTGGATGCGCGCCGTTGCTGGTGCATCGCTCGTCACGCGCTGCCCTCCCGCGTGCTGTCGAGCTGGCTGAGGGAGGTGTCGTAGGTCGTGTCGCCGACGTCGTACATCGTGGTCATCCAGTGGTAGAAGTTGTCGCCGCGCGGACCGGAGCTCGTCGTAGAGGCGGCGCATCAGCTGATCCCGCACCTCACGCAGCTCCGGGTGCTCGTAGCGGTTCTGCAGCTCGTGGGGGTCGGCGTCGAGGTCGTACAGCTCGTTGATGTCCGCCGGGTTCACTACCAGCTTGTAGCGCGCCGTGCGGATCATCCGCTGCGGGTAGGGGAAGTGGTGCCCGTGGAACTCGGCGGTGATGGCGTCGGGCCAGTCGACCTCCGCGTCCCCCGCGATCAGCGGCACGAGGCTGCGACCGTCCATGTGGTCGGGAACCGGCACCCCGGCGAGGTCGAGGATGGTCGGCGCGAGGTCGAGAAACGAGGCGAACCGCGATTCGGCTCGTCCCGCGGGCATGCCGGGCACCCGGGCGAGGAAGGGGATGCGGTAGATGTCGTCGTACATCGCCGGGCCCTTGTCGTTGAGCCGGTGGGCGCCAGTGAACTCGCCGTGGTCGGCGGTGAACAGCACGCGCCGTCGAGTCCCACAGACCGAGCTCCCGGGCGGCGTCCAGCACGCGGCCGATCTGCTCGTCGATCAGCGATACGTAGCCCCAGTAGGCGGCGGTCAGCTTCCGCCAGGCCTCCAGCGAGAGGCTGTCGAACGCCCAGTGGGCGGAGTACTGCCGCTGCACGCGCGGCTTGCCGGCGAAGGTCTCGGCGATCGAGGCGGGCAGCTCGACGGCATCCGGGTCATAGCGCTCAAAGTATTCCCTGGGGATGCAGTAGGGCAGGTGCGGCCCGAACCAGTGCACCGCCAGGAAGAACGGCGCGTCGCCGCGCGTCGCGCCCTCGGCATACTCGTGCAGTCGCCTGATCGCCCGGTCGGCGAGGAACGCCTCGAAGGTCGCCTCGGCCGGCTGCTCGAGCACGCCCGCGAGCAGGTTCCCCGGCTGCCCGTTGGGGAAGGTGCCCCGGATCTCCTCCGACAGCCGGTACGGCGGGTAGCCGTGCGCCTCCAGCCACGCGATGTACTCCGGATGCTGCACCGGGTTGCCCCAGCCGGGGAAATGGGTGCCCTCGAAGCCGAAATCCTCCGGGCCGCGATCCTTGCCGACGTGCCACTTGCCGACATGGCCGACCCGGTAGCCGGCGTCGCGCAGCGCGTAGGCGAAGGAGGGGTACGTGCCGTCGAGCTCCTCCATGTACCCGACGTTGCGCTCGAAGTTGGCGAGCAGCTTGTGGCGGAACGGGTGCACGCCGGTGACCATCGAGGCGCGCGCCGGCGTGCAGATCGCCGTCGGCGTGAACGCCGCGTCGAAGCGGGTCCCCGACGCCGCCAGCCCGTCGAGTGCCGGCGTCTCGCAGATGCCATTCCCGTAGCAGCCGAGCGTGTCGACGCGGTGCTGGTCCGTCACCAGCAGGAGGATGTTGCGCCGTGCGGCGTCCCGATCAGCCACGGCTGCCCGCTCCCTCGCGGTTCGGCACCTGTGATGCTGCGTACCAGTTGCGCTCGGGCCGCTTGCGGACGTAGCGGCCGCCGGGGAGGTCGTCCTCCGTGCGAATCGTCCACTGCAGCAGCTCGGTGGTGAGTGCGAGCTGGCGGTCGCGGTGCGCCGGGTCCCCGAACAGGTTGTCGAGCTCCATCGGGTCGGCGGCGAGGTCGTACATCTCGCCGTTGCCCTGCGAGTCCAGCAGGAGCTTCCAGTCGCCCATGCGGACCATCTTGAGGTTGCCGCTCTGCGTCACGCTGTTGAGGCAGTCGAAGGAGTGGCCCTCGTACGGGAAGTGGAGCGGCGGGCGCTCGTCGGCGGTGTAGTGGATGCCGCCGACGCCAAGCTCGGCGTAGACGCTGCGGAACTCCTCCGCTGGGAACGGCGCGCCGGCCAGCATCGGCCACAGGCTGCGGCCCTGCACGCCGTCCGGGATGGGGATGCCGAGCATGTCGCAGATGGTCGGGAAGACGTCGACCAGCGAGACGAGCTCGTCCCGCATCGCGTCGCCGGTGACGATCCCCGGTCCGTGGAAGAGCAGCGGCACGCGGGTGAGCACCTCCGGCAGGCCGACGCCCTTGCGCTGCAGGCCGTACTCGCCGACGTAGTCGCCGTGGTCGGACATGAAGATCAGCACGGTGTTGTCGAGCTGACCCTGCTGATCGAGCCATTCGACGAAGCGCCGGACCTGGTCGTCGATCATCCGGATCATGCCGAGGTAGGTCGCCCGGAACCGGCGCCAGCCGTCGTCGTACCCCGGACGCTTCGACTCGATCAGGTCGCGCATCCAGCGCCACTTGCCGCCTTTGACGTCGATCGCCTCCGGGCCGGCGACGCGGTCCGGAATCTCCGCCTCCGGGAACATGCTGAAGTACGGCTCCGGCACCTGGTAGGGGTTGTGCGGCTCCGCGAAGCTCAGCCAGAGGAAGAACGGGTCGCTCGCGTCATGTTCCTCCAGCCCCGCAATCGCATCGCTCACCACGCGGTACGGCGGCTGGTTCTCCAGCGGGAAGGGAGTTGGCTCCGGGTAGACGCTGTGGTCGAGCGATTCCAGCCACGCGTCGAGCTCGGCGTCCTTCGCCGTGCGCCGGTCCTCGCGGCCGCCGCCGTGGTGCATGTACATCGACGACCAGTCGAAGTCTTCCGCGGTGAGGAAGGAGTGGTTCTTCCCCGCGAGCAGGGCGCGGTAGCCGTGCTCGCGCAGGGTCTTCGGCAGGTCGGTGAGCGCGTGGATGTTGCCGAGACCCGAGTTCTCGCGGACGCGGGTCGCCTTGGGGTAGCGCCCGGTCATCAGGCTGCTGCGCGCGGGGCCGCAGGTCGGCATCGGCGTGTAGGCGTGCCGGAAGCGCGTTCCCGCCGTGCCGAGGCTGTCCACGAAGGGCATCGGGTCGAGCGGGTAGCCCTCGGCGCGCGAGAAGTCGGCCCGCTGCTGGTCGGTCATGATCAGGACGATGTTCGGCTGCTGGGACATGGGGTGGGACAACTCTCCTGTGCGCGTGCGTGCCAGTCAGGCGACCGTGGAGCAGGCGCGCTCGAATTCGATGGACGTCAACCGGTGGCCGAGTCGCCGCTCAGCGTCGTTGCCGCCCAGGCGACGGGTGTGATCCGCAACGTTCCGCGCAACGGGGCCGCCACGATGGGTGTTCTCCCGCAGCCACTGTACGTCCTGCGTTTCGGTCCGCCAGGCCAGAAGCGCGTGCAGGAGGGCCTCCCGGATCGAGCGATGCTGCCTTGATGCGAACAGATCCTCCTGCTCGATGCCATCTGCGGTCCGGTCATAGAGACGCCCGGCTCCCTCCTCGGCATACCACTCGAGCTTCCAGCGATCGGTAACAAGTGCCGACGATGTGTACAGCGTCGACGCTGCGTGTCGGCGCGGATTCGTCTCGCCGGTGACGAGCGGTGTGAAGAGGTCGAATCCCTGCATGGTGTTGCATGTGATGCCCGCGGCGGCAAGACGGATGGCGCGATGTCGACCAGCTCGCGAATTGCCGCTGCTCGCCCTCTGGTACCCGGCCGGGCATGCTGACGATCAGCGGTACGCGCCATGATGCATCGAAGTAGCAGTGCTTGTCATTGAATCCATGGTCGAAGAGTTGCGTGCCGTGGTCCGACGTGAAGATCACCAGGGTCGTCGCTCGCAGGCCGCTCTCGTCAAGGTGGTCGATGAGCCGACCGACCTGGTGATCGCAGAATGCCGCCAGACCGTAGTACCGCCTGCGATGGGCGTCAACGGCACCGAGATCGAGGTCGCCACCAGGTGTGAACATGCGTTCGACGTCGGTGCGGTGCCTCAGCCCGAAGACCTCGTGCAGCATGGCCGGATGCTCATCGAGCTCTCCTGGCCGGTAGTTGACATCGGGCAGGGGAATGCCGTCGTACAGGGTATCCCACGGCGACGGTGGGTCGATCGGGTCGTGCGGGCTCAGCAGGGAGCAATGCGCGAAGAAGGGTCGGTCCGGGCGTTCCTCGCGCACCGCGTCGAGAGCGGCAATCGTCTGATCGACGAGAAACGTCTCCATGTGCAGAGCGGCGGGGAGTGCGCCCGCGACGTCACCGCGATCATGTCCATGGGCGGCGAGGAATGCGGTGTACGGGTCCGCGCCGGCGTTGCTCTTTTCACCCACGATGATGCATTCGCGGTCGTAGCCGGGATCCAGGGGGCCGACGTGGTTCTTGCCGACCATGATGGTGGAGTACCCGGCATCGTGGAGGAGCGACGGCAAGGTGGCCAGGTGGGTGCGCGGCACGATTCCGTTCTCGATCGCGCCGTGTGTCTGCGTGTGGGTACCGGTGATCAGGCTGCACCGCGCGGGCATGCACACGGGGCACGCCGTGTAGGCATCGGTGAACCGCGTGCCTTCCGCGGCGAGCCGATCGAGATGCGGTGAGCGTGCGTGCAGACTCCCTGCGCAACGCAGGGTGTCCCAGCGCTGGGTGTCGGTCGTGATGAGCAGGACGTTGGGCGGCTCCCCGGTTATCCGAGCTCCGCGTACATCTCCTCGGTATAGTCCACGGCGGGATCCCAGTTGGGAAAGACCCAGTCATCGCGGGAGACATCGGCTCCGCTGTCGCGGACGACCTTGATCGCCCGCTCGAGCTCGGCGTCGGCGCGGTCCTGCAGGTCCTGCATTGCTGCGCGTGGATCCGACAACTGGCCGGCGAGCAAGCCCTGCACGGTCTCCCCGAGGTTCGGTGACAAGCGCTTCTGCTCTCGAAACACCAGCTCGATGTTGGGGTTTCGAACAGATGGGCTTGGATGGACGCGCATCTGCGTGTCGAAGAGGTCGTATGCGGTGCGCACACGATCGTCCAGTGGCGCAGATGCGATCGCGGAGTCGGGTCCCAGTTGGGGAAGACCCAGTCGTCGCGGGAGACCTCGGCGCCCGCGTCCTGCGCGGCCTTGATCGCGCGGTCGAGCTCGGCGTTGGCGCGGTCCTGGAGGTCCTGGAGCGCCGCCGCCGGGTCATCCACCTGTCCGATGAAGATGCCCTGGACCAGCTCGCCGAGATTCGGCGTGACGGGCCGCAGCTCCAGGTTCACCTGCGCGACACCGGGGTTGCGGACCGCGGCGCTCGGCGCGAGCGCCATCCACGTCTCCGTCAGCTGGTTGACCCGCTGCATGCGCGGGTCGCTGCTGGCGGCCGCCTCGCGTGCCTCCGCGAACAGCGGCGGGTCGGAGCCCTCCGTATGCTTGCCCCACGCAACCTGTCCCTCGATCGTGCCGAGGTAGTGCAGGATGTCGCCCGCCACGCTGGGAACCTCCGTCGCCGCCGACACCCAGCGCTGGTTTGCGCCACCCGGCTCGTAGGTCAGCTTCATCTCCGTCTCCGGGTCGGCCAGCGGCTGGAACCCGACGTCGAAATTGAAGTCCGGGTTGCGCGCCTTCCACTGCGGGATGTTCCACTGCCCCTGCAGGAACATGCCGGCGATGCCCTGCGGGAACTGCTCGCGGGCGGCGGAGTTGCTCAGCTGCATCGAGCCGGGGAAGACGCTGCCGTCCTCGTTAATCGCGACGAGCAGATCGATCGCCGCCAGATACTCATCGCTGGCGAAGTTGTACTCGCCCGTCGCCCAGTTGAAGTCGCCGCCCTGCGCACCGGCGAGCTCGGCGAACTGCGACACGATCTGGCCCATCGTGTTGGTCTGCTGCCCACCGATCAGGAAGCCGTAGTACTGGCCCTTGCCCGCCTCGGTGATCTTCCTTGCGGCGTCCCGGAACTCATCCCAGCTCAGCGGCGCGCTGGCCGGGTCGTACCCCGCCGCCTGGACATGGTCCACGTTGAAGAGCAGGGCGTTGGTGAGCCACTGGTTGGAGGTAATGGGGAAGGTGTAGGTCTTGCCGTCGAACACGTTGATGCCCTCGAAGAACGTGTCCGGCGGGAACGCCGCCTTCCACTCCTCGAAGTTCGGGATCACATCCTCCAGCGCGGCCGCCAGCCCCTGGCTCACCAGCTGCGGGCCGGGGACGTTTGGCGAGAGCTGGAAGACATCCGGCAGCGTGCCGTTCTGGATCGCGACGGACAGCACCTGCTGCTGGTCGGGGATCGGGAAGTGGTCATACGCGACCGTGATGTTCGGGTGCGCTTCATGGTACTTCGCGAACAGGTCGGTCATGAAGTCGGTGCGCGGGCCCGAGCCGTTCTCCAGCCACGTCATCGTCACCTCGCCGTCAGGCAGCTCCGCGCCGGAGTCGTAGATGGCGATGGGGTCACCGTCGAGGATCGGCACCCGCCCTGGCGATGACGGCGTCGCGTCCTGGGCGGACGTGCCCGTCGCCCTGGCGGAGACGATGGATGCCGCGCTGGCTCCGGCGGCGAGCCGAAGCGCCTTTCGTCGAGTGAATCGTGAGAATGTCCCGAACATGCTGGTGTTCCTCCGTGTAGATACGTCAACAGTGCGAACGGCGTCGAGGTGCCTCCTTTCCGTCACCCGGCGCGGATGCGATCGGCGACCGCCGGCAGCGTCCCCGCGATGTCCGCGGCGAGCATCTCCCGGAACGCGGCGACCTGCTCCCGGTACGCCGGCTGCCCGGCGATGTTGGTGCACTCCCATGGATCCCGCGCGAGGTCATAGAGCTCGTCGTGGTCGTGGAGCCGGTAGATGTAGCGGTACGTGTCGGTGCGAATGGAGAGGTTGACGCCGTCGCGGTCGAGGTCGAACTCCGCCGGGTCGACCGGCTCGCCGTGGCCGCTCTCGCTGCCGTCGATCTTGAAGGACTCCGCGATCACGTGGTCGCGCCCGCCGGCGTCGGCGGCACCAGTCAGCGCCGGCGCGAACGAGACGCCGTCGTGTACCGGTACCAGCCCGATTCCGCACATCGCCGCGACCGTGGGCACCAGATCCATGAGCGAGACGAGCTGCCCGACGCGGTGGCCGGGCGCCACGCCGGGCCCCGCCATCACCAGTGGCACGCGCAGCGCCTCCTCGTAGTGCAGCGGGTAGCCCTTCTTGTTGAGCGCGTGGGAGCCGATCATGTCGCCGTGGTCGGAGACGAACACGACGATCGTGTCGTCGCGCAGCCCGCTCGCCTCCAGCGCCTCGACCACGCGTCCCACCTGGGCGTCGATCAGCGCGCAGAGGCCGAGGTAGTGCGCAATCAGCCGTCGCCACTCTCGCTCGGACCACGCGGCCTCGTGGTAGGCCGATTCCGTGACTTCGGCGGGCTTGCCGTCGAGCCCGGCGCAGAAGTTGGGCGGCAGCTCGATGTCGTCCGGGTCGATGAGGCGGTCGTACGGCTCCGGCACGATCATCGGGAAGTGCGGCGCGTTGAAGGAGCAGACGGCGAGGAACGGCTGGTCGTCCGGTCGACGCTCCAGCTGTTCGAGGAAGCGCGTGGTCTGCCATGTCTCGAGGAAGTGGTCGAGCGGAATCTCCGCGGTGCCGTAGGGCGCCCGACCCGGGCGGTGGAGCTGCTCGACGTCGCGCGGCGTCAGGTTCTCGATGTTGCCCGGCACCAGCTCGTAGCCATGCGCGGTGGCGTAGTCGCGGTAGGGCTCGATGTAGCGACCCCGGTCGAGGCCGTCGAGCACGGCGGGCACCGCCTCGACGTCCGCGAAGCCCATCCGCGCCGGGGTGGTGCCGGGCACGTGCCACTTGCCGTTGTAGATGGTGTGGTAGCCGTCGCGGGCGAACGGCTGGATCAGTCCCTGCTCGCGGAGATCCTCGCGCAGGAAGCGCCAGTTGCCCCAGCCGCGATGGTCATGCGGCATCAGCCCGGTCCAGATGCTCATGCGCGATGGGCAGCAGAGCGGGTAGGTGGCGTAGGCGTGGTCGAGGGTCGCGCCCCGGGCGGCGAGCGCGTCGATGTGCGGCGTGCGTGCCGCCCGGTTGCCGTTGCAGCCAAGGGTGTCCCACCGCTGCTCGTCGCTCATGATGACGACCACGTTGGGCCGGGTTGGGGGTGCGCTCATGCGGATCAGATTCCTCCTTGCGTGCGTTTCGGTTCGATCTGGCGAACCGAGCCGCGGCTCACGAGCCGGGTCGGGAGCACGATCGCCCTCGGCTCGCCCCGCTCGCCGGTTGGGGTGTCGATCTCCGCCAGCAGCATCTCGACGGCCAGGCGCGCCGCCTCGGCGAGCGGCTGGTTGACGCTGGTCAGCGGCGGGGCGAGATGGCTGGCGTAGATGTCGTCGTAGCTGATCACGCTCAGGTGCTCGGGCACGCGCACGCCACACTCGTACAGGTGCTGCAGCATGCCGGCGGCGAGGTTGTCGCCAGTGACGAGCACGGCGGTCGGCAGCGTCGGGCGTCGCAGCAGCTCTGCGGCGGCGTGGAGGCCGTTCGCGGTGTTGTACCTGTCGACGAGCACGATCCACTCGTCATGGGCGCTCAGCCCCGCGGCGCCCAGTGCCTCGTGGAACGCGTCGAGGCGGGACCGGTCCACCTGATGGCGCCCGCCCGTGCCGATGAAGCCGATCTCGCGATGGCCAGCCTCGACCAGATGGCGGATCGCCTCGGTCATGCCCGGCGCCGGATCGATCGTGACCGAGGAGGCCGGCACGTCGCGGTGCGGCCGGATCATCTGGACCACCGGGATGCCGCGCCTGACCAGCTCCGTTGCCTCGTCGGGGGTGCCGGGGCTGTCGAGCACGATGCCATCCACATGGCGACCGAGCAGGAAGTCGACATGGCGCCGGGTGTCGCCGTGGTCCGGGGACTCGGCGCTCGCGGTCACGAAGTGGTAGCCGTGATCCGCGCAGGCCGCGCCGAGGTGGGTCGCGAGCAGGAACGGCACGGGTGCGTCGTACGGGTTGATGCGGTCGGCGCGCGGGACGAAGCCGATCACGTTGCTGCGCTGCTGGCGCAGGGCGCGGGCGACCGGGTTGGGGCTGTAGCCGAGCTCGCGGGCGGCGTCGAGGACGCGCTCGCGGGTCTCCTGCGAGACACGCATGGTGCTCATGGTGCCGGTGAGGACACCCGAGACGATGGAGCGGGAGACGCCGGCGCGCTCGGCGACATCACGGCTGGTGGGCGAGGAGCGAGCCTTCATGGGCAGCCCTTTCCGCAGGCGACGTGGAGCTCGTACCGCTGATGATACGTGTCATCATAGGACACGAGGCATGATGCGTCAATTGTGGGAGATGGCGCTACTTGAGGCCGCTGAGCGTGATGCCCTCGACCAGCTGCTTCTGGAAGAACAGGAACGCGATCAGCAGCGGGAAGGTCGCCATGTTCGCCGCCGCCAGCAGCACCGCCGTGTTGGTGAAGTACTGCCCCTGGAACAGCGCGATCCCGACCGAGAGCACGCGCATGTCCGATGTGCTCGTCACGGTCAGCGCCCACAGGAACTCGTTCCATGAGGCGAGCAGCGCGAGGAAGCCGAACGCCGCGAGGGCGGGGCGCGCCAGTGGCAGGTAGATGTCCCAGTAGACCTGGAACGGGTTGGCGCCCTCCAGCGTCGCGGCTTCCTGGAAGTCCTTCGGGATGCCGAGGAAGTACTGCCGCAGCAGGAACACCCCGTACGAGCTGAAGATCAGCGGGATGATCAGCCCCTGGTAGGTGTCGAGCCAGCCGAGCTGTCGCATGATCACGAAGCGCGGCACGATCAGCACCTGGTCCGGCACCATCAGCCCGGCAAGCAGGACGAAGAAGACCGCGTCGCGGCCGGGGAAGCGCAGCTGCGCGAACGCGAACGCCGCCAGCGAGGCGATGAATACCTGTCCCGCCGTTCGCGCGATCGTGATCGCGATCGTGTTGACGTAGAACCGCAGGAACGGCGCGGCCTCGAACACGGCGCTGTAGTTGTCCCACCGGATCTCGCTCGGGATCAGCGAGGGCGTCACCTGGAAGAGGTCGGCCATCGGCTTGAGCGAGGTCGAGACCGACCAGATGAACGGGAACAGGAAGAGCAGTCCCGTCGTCATCAGGACCACGTGCAGGCCGATGCGCCGGAGCCGGTAGCCGAGGGAGCGTTGCCTGGTCATGCGTAGTGCACCCATCGTCGCTGCAGGCGGAACTGGATCAGCGTGAAGCCGAGGATGATCGCCAGCAGCGCCCACGCCACCGTGATCGCGTAGCCCATCCGGAAGTTCCGGAACCCTTCCTCGTAGATGTAGTAGACGAGCGTGGGAAGCTGGTTCGTCTGGTCGATGCGGGTCATCACGTAGACGAGGTCGAACACCTGCAGCGATCCGATGATGTCGATCACCAGCAGGAAGAAGGTGGTCGGCGTCAGCAGTGGCAGCGTGATGTCGCGAAACTGCTGCCAGCTCCCGGCGCCATCGACCGACGCAGCGTCGTAGTAATCGCGCGGGATTGCCTGGAGCCCGGCGAGGTAGATGATCATGTCGTAGCCGATGCCGCTCCACAGCAGCACGATCACGACCGCGACGACGGCGGTGCCCGGCTGCGAGAGCCACTCCGGCCGGGGCAGCCCGAGCTGCCCGAGGGTGCCGTTGATCGGCCCGAAGGCGGGGTCGTAGAGCCACTTCCAGATCGTCGCGATCGCGACGGGCATGGTCAGCACCGGCATGAAGAAGAGCACGCGGTAGAACGAGCGGAACCGCATGTTGGTGTTGAGCGCCATCGCCAGCGCCAGCGAGACCATCAGCCGGAGGATCACGTTGGGCGCGGCGATTGCGACGGTGTTGCGCAGCGCGGTGCGGAACTCCGCATCACCGAGAACCTGGCTGTAGTTGTGGATGCCGATCCAGACGGGGGACGAGAGCATGTCCCACCGGGTGAAGCTGAGCACCAGCGACGACCCGAGCGCGATGAGGAAGAAGATCGAGAACCCGACGACCATCGGGGCGATCAGCAGGTACGCCCAGCGGGCCTCGCTGCGCGCCCGGCGACTGCGCCGGACGCCGGTGGATCGAGGCCTCGCATCGGCGGAGACATCTGCGCTTCTCATGGCTGGTTTCGCATGGAAGGTCCCTTGCGGAGGTCGTTATCGCCCTGCCCGGGTGGGCCCGCTCCTCCGTGGGCCCACCCGGGCAGGCGCGTACGGGCCGGATCAGGACCAGCCCGTACTGAACGCAGTCTCCGGCTGAACGGTGCCTACGACTCTGGCACGAGCGCCTTGTTGGCCGCCGCGGCCGCCTCGACGCAGATCTGGTCCGGCGCGATGTCGCCGCTCCAGCCCTTGATCACGACCTCCTGAATGGCTGTCTGCCACTCGAAGCCGACCGCCGGGTCCGGCACCTTCGTCGCGTAGTCGAGCGCGTCGATGAACACCTGCAGGTTCATGTCCGGGTTGGCCGCGAGCCAGTTCTCCTGCATGCCCTGCATCGCCGGGATCGTCGCGCCGGACTCGCCGAGGATCTGCTCGGCCTGCTGTCCGGCCAGGAAGTTGACCAGCGCCAGCGCCGCCTCCGGGCTCTTGCTGCCCGACCAGATCACGTTCGCGAGACCGTGCGTCACGCACGCCTGCACCTTGCCCTTCGGCAGCGGCGCGACGTCGATGTTGGCGTCGGCGGAGCCGTAGGCGCCGGCGCGGAACGAGCCACCGGTCATCATCGCCACCTGGCCCGCCGGGAAGAGCGTGTCCGCCACCGGATTCGACTGCTGGATCGCGATCGACGGCGTGAGGTTGTCCGTGAAGAAGCCGGTGAGGTACTCGAACGCCTCGCAGGCGGCGGGCTCGTCGACCAGGCACTCGGTGCGGTCGTCGTTCAGCAACCGACCCTCGTTCTGGTAGATGAAGTTGTAGTAGTTCTCCTGCCAGCTGGTCTGCATGCCAGCGCCCCAGACGCCCTTGCCCTCGTCGGTGAGCTTCTCGGCGTTGGCGCGGAAGTCGTCCCACGTCCACGTCTCGTCGGGGTAGTCGATGCCGGCGGCGTCGAAGAGGTCCTTGTTGTAGAAGAGGGCGATGGTGTCGAAGTCGCGGGGGATACCGTACTGGACACCTTCGTACGCGTACATCGAAACCAGCGGGTCCGGGAAGTTGGCCGGGTCGATGGCGCCGCTCTCGATCAGCGGGTCGATCGGCAGGAGCGTGTCCTTGGAGGCGTAGACCGGCAGGCTGGCGGAGTTGATCCAGAACACGTCGAAGATCTCGCCGCCGGCGACGCCTGTCTGCAGCTTGGTCCAGTAGTCCTCCCACGGGACGATCTGCGGCTCGACCTCGATGTCGGGGAACTGCTCGCTGAACGCAGCCAGCTGCGCCTCCACCGCGTCCTGCTGCGCCGAGTCCCAGAACCCGTAGGTGATCTTCGCGGGGCCGCCCTCGTAGGTGTACTCGGCGGCGGGGGTGGCCTGCGCCAGGCCGATGCGCGGCATGCCCGCCAGCGCGCCGGCGGCGAGCCCGGCCTGCACCAGACGGCGACGGTCCATGCGTCCGCGCGCGAGCCGGGTTGCCGGGGAGCCGTTACCTGAAGTCGTCGACACAGCGATACCTCCGAGAGAGGCGCCGGTGGCGCCCGGTTATCGACGCATGCGGAACCCTCAGCGGCGTCCGTTCGGTTCGAACCGGGATGCTGGTGGGGGTTCGCGTCGTTGTGGACATCATAGTACGGTAGTTGGCTCGATGGTGGGATGCGTCAGGCGCTGGTGCCAACCCGCTCCATCATCGCCAGCAGGCCCTGCATGTAGCCGACCGCATGGGCTCGTGCCCGGTGGTTCCACGGCGAGTCGCCGTCCATGTGCGGCACGTGGTCGTCCAGCAGGAAGCCGGTGAAGCCGTTGCGCTTCAGCAGCAGCATGATCTCGGCGGGATCCCAATTGCCCTCGCCGATGAAGCACTCCTGGAATGTCGGCACGGTGCCCTGCACGTCGCGGAAGTGGACGTAGAGGATCTTCCCGCGCGGCCCGAAGTGCTCGATCATCTCGACCACGTTCGCCTTGCCGCCCGGCATTTCCGAGCAGCACCCGAGGCAGAGGTCGAGCCCCCACGCCTCGCCGGCGCCGGTCTCCTCGGCGATGCGCTCCGCACGCTTGAAGTCGTCCGGCTTCGCGAAGATGCGCGCGACACCCCCGAGCATCGGCACGGGCGGGTCGTCCGGGTGCAGCGCCAGCTTCACGCCGGCATCCCGCGCGACCGGCAGCACCTCGTGCATGAACCGCTCGTAGTTGGCCCACATCGTGTCGGCGTCCAGGACCTCGTCGGGGTTCTCGGTCGTGAACAGGCCGGAGGCCCAGTCGGGTCGGTCGGGCATGAACTCGCGCCCGCCGGACGCCGAGGACGCGACGAGCTCCATGTCGAAGGCGGTCACCTCCGCGCCGCCGCGGCCCGGCGCGGTGCGGGAGGTGCGCCACACGGAGTTCGGCATGAAGTTGTAGCCGAGGATCGGGATGCCGGCCTCACCCATCGCGCGGATGGTCTGCTTGTAAGCCTCGATCTGGCGGTCGGCGCCGTCGTGGCCGGTCATGGCGAGGTGGAGGAACTTGAGCGGCACGTTCTCGATCGCCTCCAGCGTCAGCCCGAACGACGCCGCCTTGTCGACCAGCGCTTTCAGGTCGGCGACCTCCCACCGCTCCGTGCCGGGGAGCAGGGGCGAGTTCATCTGCACGCTCGACACGCCAAGCTGCGCGGCGAACCGGAGCATGTCGTCCGTCATCTCGCTGAACTGCCCGATCGCGACCCGCATCCCGTTGGCGACCATTGCTGCCTCCCTGGTTGTCGACGTGGCCTCTCCACGATCCGGAGACGCCATTTCGCGTTGGATGTTGTCTGGCAGCATCTTCCACGGTTTCGCGCGTCTGGCAAGCCGTAATCGGTTGCCATAGGGACACGATCGCCCGACTGGTCACCGATGATCGCCCCGGTTATTGACAGAACAACTTCCGTTGGTAGAATGACGCGGAATCTTCCGGCTCAACGAAAGGATGGACGTACCGCTTGCAGACGGGACACGCCAGCGAGGTTGCCGTTTCGTGATGAACGGTATCGAGGTGGGCGATGCGCAGTCGCCGCCACCTCTTCGGGAGGATCCAATGTCAGATCAGACACCCAAAGCCAGCGCTTCGCGTTTCACTCGGCGTCAGGTTGTCGCCGGCACGACCGGCGCCGTGGCGGCGACCAGCATGTTGCCCGGTATCCTGCAGGCGCGGCGCGCCCCCGCGGTGCTCCAGAGCGGTGGCAAGCTCACCTTCTGGGGTGGGCTTATCTTCTCCGACGCCGCCAATGAGCTGCTGACCAACACGGTCAACGAATGGGGCGACGCCAACGGCTACGAAACCGACGTCGTCATGATCAACCAGAACGAGACCAACCAGAAGGTGAGCGCCGCTGTCGAGTCGGACACGATGCCGGACGTTCTGGACATGGGACTCGATCTGCTTCTGCTGCTGAGCTCGACGGATCAGCTCAATGATCTTGGCGACCTCTACGACAAGATCGGGTCCGATCAGGGCGGCTGGCATGAGTCGGTCGATGCGTCCATCGCGCCGGAGAAGCTCAACGGCAAGCGAGCCGGCATTCCGTTCGGCGCCGGCGGCAACGTGCTGTTCGGCCGCAAGGACATCCTCGAGGACGCCGGCTACACCGAGATGCCAACGACGTGGCAGGAGGTCAGCGACATCTCCAAGGAGGTCACCGGGCCGGGCATCTACGGCATGGGCTTCGCGCTCTCCAACGTCGGTGACGGCAACCTGAACATGTCCATCATCCAGTCGTACGGCGGCCGCATCGCCGATGACGAAGGCAAGACCTGCACCATCAAGTCCGACGAGACGAAGGAGTTCATGGCGTGGGTCAAGGACGCCTGGGACGCCGGGCTCTACCCGCCGGGCGCGACGACCTGGGACGGCGCGGGTGACAACACCGCATATCTCTCGGGGCAGGCGGTCTTCATCGCGAACACGGGCAGCGTCACGATCAAGGCGCAGGAGGACGACCCCGAGCTGGCCGACATGACGATGTACGCGGCGCTGCCGAGCGGGCCCGGTCATGCAGGTGGCGCCGATCGGCCCGAACGTCCGCGCGATCCCGCAATCGACGGAGGATGTCGATGCGGCCAAGAGCCTCATCGAGTATCTGGAGCGACCGGAGTTCCTGCAGGAGTACTACAAGGTGGCCATCTACGGCCCGGTGCTCAAGGGGCAGGACGAGTTCGAGGCGTTCGACACGCCGGTCCTGGGCGGGCTGCGTGACCTGGTGCTCAACGGCACGGCGCCGGGCGACCCGGATGTGTACAACACGGCCTACGCGGACTTCAGCGCGAACTTCCTGGTGCCGAAGATGATTCAGCGCATGGTGGTCGATGGCCTGTCCATCGACGAGGCGGTCGACGAGGCCCAGCAGCAGGGCGAGGCGATCTACGCCAAGTACTAGGCACGACAGGCGGGAGGGCCTCACCTCCGCAGGGAGCCCCTCCCTATATCGCCCGAATCGGGTCCTGGAGACCCGCCATCGCTCGCGGATGGAGCACTGCATGTCGACCCCGGCATCCTCGAACATCCCGATCCAGGAGCGCCGTGGGATGGCGCGACTTTCCCTGGCGTCCCGGCAGGCGCTGAACGGGTATCTGCTCGTGCTGCCAGCGCTCATCCTGCTGATCGGCCTGGTGGCGTACCCGTTCGTCTTTGCGATCGTCATCGCGTTCACCGACCGTGTCGTCGGTCGCTCGGGTGACTGGGTCGGGCTGGCGAACTTCCGGTACCTCTTCAACCAGCCGAGCTTCGCCAAGACGGTCCAGAACACGATCATCCTGGTGGTCGTCTCGGACGTCGCCAAGCTCCTGATCGGTCTCGGGCTGGCGGTGCTGCTGAACCAGGCGGTGCCGGGGCGCGGGCTGATGCGCGCCGTCATCATGCTGCCGTGGGCGATGCCGGGCTTTGTGGCGTTCCTGATCTGGAAGCTGCTCTTCGTGCCGATCGGCGGCGGGATCAACCTCATCCTCACCGATACAGGGCTGTACACCGGCATCATCGACTGGCTCGGGCAGAAGTCCACCGCGCTGCCCGCCGTCATCATCGCGACGGTCTGGCGCGGCTTTCCGTTCTGGGCGATCTCGTTCCTCGCCGCCATGCAGGGCGTGCCCACCGAACTCTACGAGGCGGCCAAGGTGGACGGCGCGACGGCATGGCAGCGGTTCCTCCACATCACCCTGCCGACGATCCGTCCCGTCATCCTGATCGTCACGCTCATGTCGTCGATCTGGACGGCGAACAGCTTCGAGAACGTGTGGATCATGACGCAGGGCGGGCCGGCATCCGCGACGATGGTCTTCCCGGTGCTGGCGTACTTCGGCATGCAGACGCAGCGTCTCGGCGAGGCAGCGGCCGTGTCGGTCGCGATGATCCCGGCGCTGCTGATCCTCGTTTTTCTGGTGACCTGGCTCGTGAAGGAGGACGAGTGATGGAGCGCGCCGCAGTCTCCCCGGCGGCCCTGGTCGAGCCGGAGCGGGCATGGACGCGGTTTCGCCGGAAGCCGCTCGTTCGCAAGATCGGCACGCTGCTGCTCGTCTACGCGATCATGGCGTTCGTGGTCGCGATCGTCGTCTTCCCCATCTACTGGATGTTCACAATCTCGCTCAAGCTGCCGAAAGAGATCTATCGGATGCCGTCGCTGGTGCCCGACAACCCGGTCTGGGACAACTACCGCGAGCTGATCGAGGAGAAGGACTACCTCATCAACATTCGCAACAGTCTGATCGTCGCCACCAGCGTGACGGTCGTGTCGCTGTTCATCTCGGCGCTGGCGGCGTACAGCATCGTCCGGTTTCGCTACCGCTTCCGGGGATTCGTCGGTCGGCTGATCCTCATGACCTACCTGACGCCGGGGTCGATGCTGTTCATCCCGCTGTCGATCATCATTGCCAAGCTGAATCTCGGCAACTCGCTCTTCGGTCTGGTCGTGATCTACCTGACGTTCTCGATCCCGCTCAGCACCTGGCTGCTCTCCGGGTACTTCCGGACGGTGCCCGTCGACCTGGAAGAGCAGGCGATGGTGGACGGCACCAGCCAGATCGGCGCGCTCTTCCGGATCCTGCTGCCGCTCTCGCTGCCGGGCCTGGCGGCGGTAGGCATCTTCACCTTCACCGCTGCGTGGAACGAGCTGTTGTTCGCGCTGATCTTCATCACGTCGGAGGACAAGCGCACCGTGCCGCTCGGACTGCAGTACCTGATCACCGGTGACGTGCTGTTGTGGGGGCCGATCATGGCGGGCGCGACGCTGGCGGCGCTGCCGGTGATGGTGCTCTACTTCCTCGCCCAGCGATTCATGGTGCAGGGGGTGACGGCAGGCTCGGTCAAGGGCTGATCCGCTTTGGCACCACCGTCCGTAGGGGAGGGCCTTGAGCCCTTCTGCACTGATGTTCGCAAGGCGACATCCCAGCGACACCGCCATCCACGACAATGTCATCCCGAGCCGGCAAGGCCGCTTCTCCCTGCCTGTCATCCCGATCGAAGTCGAGGGATGACAGGTTTCGGGCTGGACCCGCACCCCGCGACCCGGGGCGACCGGCGATGCCCGACACACAGGTCAGGCGTTCGCCTTCGCCTGGACCTCGCTCAGCTCGCTGTTGACCGCCTCGATCAGACCGGTCATGTACCCGATCGCGTGCAGCCGGCCCAGCAGCTCGTAGCCCGGGTGGTCGTTCGACTCGCCGGCCAGCGTCGGCACGTGGTCCGGACGGATCGGGCCGTCGAAGCCGACCTCCGCCCATGCCCGCATCGCCGCGAGCATGTCCGTCTGCCCGGTGTTGTGGAACGTCTCCACGAACCGTTCCGGGGTGCCGCGCACGTCCCGGAAGTGGACGAAGAACACCTTGCCCTGCCGCCCGAAGTGCCGGATCGTCTCGGGCACGTCCACGCCCATCGTCGAGAAGTTGCCCTGGCAGAAGGTGATGCCGTTGTTCGGGCTCGGCGCGATGTCGATCACGCGCTGGAAGGCGTCCGGGTTGGTGAGGATCCGCCCGATGCCGCGCACCGGCGAGATCGGCGGGTCATCCGGGTGGACCGCCAGCTTGACGCCCGCCTTCTCCGCCACCGGCACTACCCGCTTGAGGAAGTCCTCCATGTTCTCCCAGAGGGCCTCCTCGGTGATCTCGCCCCACTGGGTGAGCTCCGTGTGGTCGACCGACGCGTGGTCGTAGCCGGAGACGAGCGCGTTGCCGCGCCGGGCGACCTGGATGCCGAGGTCGCTGCGGTACCAGCCGATGCCGGCCATCCAGTTGTGGCACATCACCCCGATGCCGACGCGGCCCATATTCTCAAGCAGCTGGCAGAACCGCTGGATGCCCTCCTCGCGCCCGGGCAGGCCGAGCTTGACCGGCTCCATGATCGACGGCGGCGCCGACTCGATCACCTGGAGGTCGAGCCCGGCGGCGGTGAAGCGCTCCTTGATGGCGCGCAGGTGCTCGAAGTCCCACGCGGGCGGGTCGTCCGGGCCGTCTGGCACGCCGGTGACGGCGGTGGTGACGCCGAGCTGCGGAGCGATCTCCCAGAGCTGGTTCGGCGCCCGCGCCGGGAAGACTTCGGCGAGCCTGGGAACGAAGGGTGTTTCGAGCGGATCGATGTCCAGCAGGTCGCTCCAGTCACCGGGGGCCGAGGGGAGAGTGGCCATTGCTGCCTCCTTTTGGCGGTATGCGGCAAGATGCGGCCAGTGTCGTCGGGAATATCCTCTCCCGCAAGGGGCAGGTCCCGAAGTGTCACGGCAGGATTGACATAGCGGGTACCGCTACCTATGATGCAGGCACATTCACATGGCGGCACGGCCGACGCATTGACGGAGCGAAACCGTCAGCATCAACGACTACGCAGGGGCCAGTCAGCCGTCACTGGATGGATGGGGAGAAGGACCCGCATGCACGGGGACGTATCCCCGGGGCGACATCGCCAGGCCGAAGCGGTTGGCTCGGTGTCGGGACCCGAAGATGACGTGCCGTGACGAATGTCCTGCATGCCGGTGGACGGAGCGATCCGGACCGCCGCCAGCAGCCTCACCACAGGGCGAGGCGTACGGAAGCCAATTCCGACCCCGCGACGTCAGGAAGCCCACTGTCAGCTCTTCGGGACCAACGCGAGCACACTGCCGGCGGCGATTCGATCGCTCGACGGCACTGGAAGTGCCTGGTCGCGGTGGGCCATTCCGCCGCACGGCGAAGCATGGGCATCCATGACGCAGGAGCGCAATCGGCGGCGTTGAGACGCATGACGCCGGCAGGAGCGCCCCGGTCAGGGCACCAGCCGCCGGACCGACTCGAGCAGAACGAACGGCTGCCACGACGGAAGGTCCGGAGAGAACGAAAAGCGCTGGGTCCGGTTGTCCCGGATGTCGACGGTCCAGGCGACGAAAACCGCCATACGTGGTGAGGCAAGGGCAGACGCCCATGGCCACCAGCGGATCTCCTGATCACAGGCGGAGGCGTCGGAGGAACGTCGGGGTTTGGGTCGTGACGACACACGAACCTGGAGCACAGGCATTGTTGCGGAGGTTGGGACCATACAGTCGGGACGACTGCGTGGGTCGGAGCTCCATCCAGGCAGGAGCAGGAAAGGAGGCGCGTCGAGATCGATACCGAATGGAGGACTGGCGCGCAAGCGCCTGACCAGAACGGCGGAGAAGCCGATACATGACAAGAAGCGTCGGATAGACGGGCTGCGGATTCACATCGGCAGCCCGCCTTGTTGCGCCTGGGAAGAGTGAATCAGGGCACCATTTGGCAGGCTCGACTCTCCGTGGGAGGGCAGTCCCTGACGCCATTCAGGAACGGAGAACCAACCCGGAGCCTGCGGAGGAGCCTCAACAACACGCGAAACGCCGGGTCCTGTGCCCGGCGCTACACGTTGGTGTTTTGCCTGTTTGCTAGACGCTGCGCAGCATGATCGTCGGCTTGCGCGGCTTGGCGACCGACTGGTTCGCCAGCTGCACCGCCACCCGCGTCGCCAGGTGCGCGAACGCCTGCCCGGTCACGCTGTCCGGCGCGGCCGCCGCCTGCGGCGTGCCCGAGTCACCGCCGGTCATGATCGCCGGCTCGATCGGGATCTGTCCCAGCAGCTCGATCTTGTTCTCGTCGGCGACGCGCTTGCCGCCACCCTCGCCGAAGATCGGGTGCTGCTCGCCGCAGCTGGGGCAGACGAAGCCCGCCATGTTCTCGACAATGCCGAGCACCGGCGTCTTCACCTCGTCGAACATCTTGAGGCCCTTGACGGCGTCCGCCAGCGCGACCTCCTGCGGCGTCGTCACGATCACGGCGCCCGAGATGGGGATCTTCTGCACCAGCGTCAGCTGCACGTCGCCGGTTCCCGGCGGCAGGTCCAGCACGAGGTAGTCGAGGTCGCCCCAGTGGACGTCGTTGAGGAACTGCGTGATGAGCTGGGCCACCAGCGGACCGCGCCAGATCAGCGCCTTGTCCGGGTCCATGATGAAGCCGATGCTCATCACCTTCACCCCGTGCGCCTCCAGCGGGATGATCTTGTTGTCGCGCATCAGCGGGCGGTCGTTGACGCCCATCATCAGCGGCGCGCTCGGGCCGTACACGTCGGTGTCGAGCAGTCCCACCTTCGCGCCGGCCTGCGCCAGCGAGACAGCGAGGTTGACGGCGACGGTCGACTTGCCGACGCCACCCTTGCCGGAGGCGACGGCGATGGTGTTCTTGACGCCCTTGATCGGCTGCGCGTCGGAGCGGCCGGCGCTGCTGGCGCGAACCTTCGTGCGAACGTCGAGATCGACCGACTCAACGCCGGGAATCGCCTCCAGCGCCTGCCGGACATCCTGTATCAGCTTCTGGCGCATGTCCTTGAGCGGGGTGAGGGTCTCGATCGTGGCGCGGACGGCGCCGCCGGTCACCTCGACATCGGACACCAGCTTCGCCTCGCCGAGCGTCTTGCCGGTGGCCGGCTCGGTGACGCCAGCGAGGACCTCCTGCACTTTCTCGGTCGTGAGGGCGCCATTCTGTGGCGTATCGGACATAACGGGTCGTGAGCCTTTCGTTGCGGATCGCGCGGGGACGGCCGGCCGGAGCAGGGTCAGCCACGCCGCTAGTTCATCATTGACTAGTGTACTCCGCGTATCCGGCCGCACCGGCACAGCGTCCACAAACCCGTGACGGTATGGGATGGGCAACGTCGTCACTTCGACCGCGACACGCGCAGCGCCAACCATCCATGTCATTCCGACCGTGGCACCCGCAGGGTGCGCGTGGAGAACTCGCGCGCCTCACGTCACGATTCGCGCCAGGGATTTCTCCACTCGGTCCACTGCGTGAGCGAGTACGTGCGAATGGAAGCGCCCCGGGGCCGTATACCGGCCCCGGGGCGTCGCCTGTTCTCCGTGTCGCTGACCCGGCGGCTACGACCCGATCAGAATCGAGTTCTGAATCTGCCGGCGCTCCGCCCGCTCCGACCCGAACAGCTCCTGCGGCACGTCCTGGATCACCAGCAGCGCCGACTGCCCCTCCGCGATCCACTGGCACTCGACGAAGTGTGACCACACATTGCCGTCCGGGCCGGTGAACGTGAAGTTGGCGAAGGCGCTGGTGTCGTCCTCGCCCGAGAACGGGTCCCCGCTCGCTGTCCGCGCGAGCTCGAGATCGGCGTACACCGGCTCTGTTGCATCCTCTCCCGCAACGTTCGTGACGCAGTCTGAGAGCGTCGCCGTCGCCATCGGGCGCGCCTCCACGGACACCGTGCTGGTGCCGTTGGTGAGCGTGGTCTGTTCGATCTCCACGCCGAGCGTCGAGGTGTCTACCGTCCACCCTGGCGGGATCGTGAAGCTGTAGGGGTAGCTCTGGCCGACGACCTCGTCACCGCTGGTGAGGTCGACCGGTGTCTCACTTCCCGCCGGGACGGTGGCGGGCAGCGTCGCGGGTGCCTCGGTCGCTACTGGCGTGGTGGCCGCTGGTGTCTGCGGCGCCTCGGTCGCTATTGGCGTCGTGACCGCCGGTGTCTGCGGCGCCTCGGTCGGCAGCGTCGCGGGCGTCTCCGGAGCCACCGTTGGAGAGGCGGCCGGCGCGGCCGGCAGCTCGAGCGTCTCGATCAGCGAGAGCACCTTGCCGATGTGGTCGTTGTAGTCCTCGCGGCGGGCGAAGGAGTAGAAGATCACCACCGACTCGCTGTCGCCGAGGCTGACGCACTCGATGTAGTCGACGAAGTTCTGCGGCTCCGCGTTGGGATCCTCCGGGTCGGTGTAGACGTTGGTGAAGACGCCCCATGCCGAGTTCTCCGACTCGCCGGTAAGCTCGTTCCCGTCGGCGTCGACCGCCACGGTCCAGTCGGTGATGCCGGATTCCGTATCGTTGTAGTACGTCTGCTCGCCCAGCAGGCAGGTGGCGGGGTTGCCGTCGTAGGCCTTCCAGCCGGTGACCCACAGTGGACCGGTGGTGGCGTCCAGGTTCAGCGAGTCGTACTCCGGCTCGCTGTACTCGGCCTCCTCCGGCACGGTCCAGGAGCTCGGGTCCCACGAGATCGAGAACCCGAAGCTGGGACTGGTGTAGGTGTCGCCCTCGATGCCGGAGCCGAGCACCTCCTGTGTCGCGACTGGCGGGGCCGTTGCGCCTGCCGGCTCGGTGGCGGCGACTGGTGTCTCCGTGGTCTGCGTCGCTGGCGGTGCCGCGCCGAAGACGGCGGTGCTCTCGATCTGGATGTTCTCGCGGGCGCTGGCCAGCACGGCATCGTAGTCCTGCTGGTCCGCCCGCAGCGCGATCAGCACGATCGCGCCGGAATCCGGCAGCGAGACCACATCGAGGCGCATCTTGTCCTGCCCGACCAGCAGCTCGGCCGTCGGTACCTCGCCCGTGGTGTCCTGATTGATGATCTCGGCGCCGCTGGCGATCTGGATCGCGATCGTGTCCTCCAGGAACGTCAGCGGGTTGTACGCGTCTGAGCGCCCGGAGAGGCGCACGGTGCCGTCGATCGTGCGGAGCGTGATGGTGTCGAAGCCACCGGGGTTGGTGATGACATCGCGCTCCCGCGTCTCCCACGGCGCGGCCCACGTCACCATGTAGCCGAACTGCGGGCTCTGGTAGGACGTCTCGTCGATCAGCCCCCGGTCGCTCTGCGCGGCGACACCTGGCGCCGACACCATTGCCAACGACGCGATCAACATGGCGATCGCCATGAATTGGCGGGTCATGGCGGACAGCCGGTACGACATGGTCTGTGGCTCCTCTCCCGGATGGTGGCGGGCCATGGTGACGGCAAGCGGATCGGTCCCGATCAGGTGCGTTCATCATACGGCATGCCGGTCCGCGTCCGCGCACGACATGGGCCGCAACACGCCAGCGCCGGCGTGCCGCCAGTGGTTCCCGCTCGATCGGGGAACCGGAATTGCTGGTCGGTCTGGTGGGCGCGGGTGCCGCATGGCATCCCCGCGTCGCGACCGACCTCAGGAGGTACCAGACCATGACCCGCATTCTGCTCATCACCAGCGACAACCGCGCGTTCGGTGAGGTTCGGGAGCTCCTCGGCGGGTAGACTTCGAAGCACCGCACGCCGGCAGATCGCGGCGATGGATTGGGCACCGGGAGAACAGGACGATGGCAACCTGGATCGACACCGCGATCTTCTATCACATCTACCCGCTCGGGCTGCTGGGCGCGCCCGAGCGGAACGACCTCGATGCGCCGCGAGCCGACCGGCTGCGTGGCCTGATGCCGTGGGTCGATCACGCGAGCGACCTCGGCGCTACCGCGCTCTACCTCGGACCGCTGTTCGAATCGAGCACGCACGGCTACGACACCGTCTGCTACACCGAGGTGGACCGCCGGCTCGGCAGCAATGACGATCTGCGGGACGTTATCGCCCACGCGCACGAGCGCGGCATGCGCGTCGTCCTCGATGGCGTGTTCAACCATGTCGGTCGCGATTTCGCGACGTTTCGGGACCTGCAGGAGCGCGGCGAAGCGTCGCCGTACCGCGACTGGTTCGCCGGTGTCGACTTCTCGCAGTCCAGCCCGCTCGGTGACCCGTTCGCCTACGAGAGCTGGAATGGCCACTTCGGGCTCGTCAAGCTGAACCTCGCGAACACCGAGGTGCGCGAGCATCTCTTCGACGCCGTGCGAGGCTGGTTCCGTGACTTCGGCATCGATGGGATCCGGCTCGACGCCGCCGACGCCATCGACCACGATTTCCTGCGGGCGCTGGCGGCGGTCTGTCGCGATGCCAATCCCGACTGCTGGCTGCTCGGCGAGGTGATCCACGGCGACTACACCCAGTGGGCGAACCCGGCGATGCTGGACGCGACCACCAACTACGAGGCGTTCAAGGGGCTCTACTCGAGCTTCAACGACCACAACCTCTTCGAGATCGCCTACTCGCTCAACCGGGAGTTCGGTGACGGCGGTGTGTATCGTGGGTTGCCGCTCTACAGCTTCGCCGACAACCACGACGTCGACCGCGTGGCCAGCCTGCTCGACGATCCCGCGCACCTCGCGCCGCTCTACGCCATCCTGTTCACCATGCCCGGTGTGCCCGCGGTCTACTACGGTAGCGAGTGGGGGATGGAAGGCGAGAAGCGGAACGGCAACGACGCGCCCCTGCGGCCCGCGCTCTCCTGGCCGGTGGACACTGCCGCGATGCCGCACCCCGAGCTGGAGGAGACGATCAGGACGCTCGCCCGCATCCGGCAGGCGAATCCGTCACTACGGCATGGGAGCTACGCGCAGCTCGAAGTGGCGTCCGAGCAGCTCGCGTTCTTGCGTGAGGATGAGGGGAGTGTCGCGGTCGTGGCGGTCAATGCGTCTCATGAGCCGGCGCCGATGCGGATCGAGCTGTCCGGCATGGACGGCACCGAGCTTGTCGATGCCCTCGAACCCGGCTTTCGCGCCACCGTCGCCGCCGGCGAGCTCGATCTCGGAAACGTCCCCACCTGCGGCGCGCGCATCCTGATCACCACTGGCTGATGCTGTCGCGGATGCGGGTAAGTCGCAGATACCGTGCGTTTAGCTGTGCGGGGCGCTGCTTCGTAGGAGAGGTCCACTCTGGCCGCCCGGCGGTCGCGAAGCTGCCGCAGTTGCCGCCCTGCGGGCGGCCGGGCGGACATCCCTTCGGGAGTACCGCCCCTACGTTGTGGCGCAACCAACCTGCAGAGCGCGTTAGCTCGCGCCGATGATCGCGTCGGCGAAGGGGGCGTCCAGCACGAAGCGCCACGCGCCGTCAGCGCCACGCCGCACGACCTCGGAGCTGAGCCCGCCGAGGCTGATGGGCTGGCCGTCCGGGTCGGTTCCATCCACGGTCCATCGGCCGAAGGCATTGGCGATGTCGCCACCGTCGACCATCCCCAGGTGGGTCATGTGGATCGGTCCGTTGAGGGCGAGGAATCCCTCCAGCGCGGCGCGGATCTGCTCGGTGCCGACGGCCGGCTGACCGGGCTGGGCGACGAGGACCGCGTCGGGCTCATAGAGCTCCATCAGTGCGTCGATATCTCTTGCGTTGAACGCCTTCTCGAACATCTGGTCGACCTGCTCCGGTTTCTGGGCTGGCATGGTGAGCCTCCTGAGGGATGGTTGGTGTTGTCCAGGACCCACCACCACGATAGTGACGATCGTGAAGCTATGTCAACATCATGCCTGTGCCATTGACGGTTGCGCATCGGCTGCTCGGTCGCCGTTCGATCGCGCTCTGAGCAGACCCTGCCCGGACCCACCTGGACGATGGTTCGCACTGCACGCGCTCGATCCCAGTGTCGTTTGCTGCACACTCCGGTTGGCTGTCGGTAGCACTGGTCGTCACGAGAGCCTGGCCCCCCGGTCGGCGCTCGCAGCGCTACCCGCTGGTGCCTACGCTTCGGCCTTGCGGCCGCTGTTGAGGTAGCGCCAGCGCGTGACCGGGTCGGTGACCGCCCGCGCCCACGTCGCCACCAGGTTGAGTGACAGCGCCGTGAGCAGGATGATCAGCCCCGGGAACGTCACCAGCCACCAGGCGGTTGTGATGTACCCGCGTCCCTGCGCCAGCATCAGCCCCCACGATGATTGCGGCGGCTGGATGCCGAGCCCAAGGAAGCTCAGCGACGCCTCGGTCAGGATCATCGTCGCGACCTCCAGCGTCACCAGCACCAGCAGCGGCGAGAGCAGGTTCGGCAAAATGTGGCGGAAGAGGATGCGCCGTGTCGAGCAGCCCGCCGTCTGCGCGGCCTCGACGAACAGCTCCTCGCGCAGCGACAGCACGAGACTCCGGGTCACGCGCGCGAAGACCATCCAGCGTGTCACCGCCAGCACCAGGATCACCTTCCACATGCCCGGTCCGAGCACGTAGAGCACGAACAGCGCCGTCATCAGCGAGGGGAAGCCCATCTGGATGTCGACGATGCGCATGATGATGTCGTCGACGATGCCCCGGTAGTACCCGGCGGTGAGCCCGAGCACCACCCCGACGCCGCCGGAGAACAGCGCGCCGATCACGCCGACCGCCAGCGACACCCGCGCGCCGAAGAACAGCCGGCTGAGGAGGTCACGCCCCAGCTGATCGGTGCCGAGCAGGTGCGGCAGCGCGCCGCCGCTCTCGGGAGACGTCATGGGCGGCTGGTTGCGCATCATCAGGCTCTGCGCCTCCGGGTCGAACGGCGCCACCAGCGGCGCGAAGACGGCGCAGAACACCAGTACGAGCAGGAACACCAGCGCCACCAGGGTGAGCCTGTCGCTCAGCAGCGCGCGGCCATACAGCTGGAGGTTGCTCGCTCGTGGACGCAGGCCAGGCTCGGAGACGCCCGGTGAGCCGGTGGAGTGGGCGGAGGAGACGCTGCTCATGTGTATCGCACCCGCGGGTCGAGAAGCGCATAGGTCAGGTCGACCAGCAGGTTGACCGTGACGATCATCACGGCGATGGTCAGCACCGCCGCCTCGATCAACGGCAGGTCACGCCGCTCGATCGCCTGGATCAGCAGGATGCCGACACCGGGCCAGCCGAACAGCGTCTCGATCACCACCGCGCCGTTGAGGAGGGCGGCCGCCTCGTCGCCCCCGAGGGTGATGACGGGGATGAATGCGTTCTTGAGCGCGTGGGTGGTCACCACGGTGCGCTCCTTGAGCCCCTTCGCGCGGGCGGTCACCATGTACTGCTTCGACATTTCGTCGAGCATCGCGCTACGCACCACCTGGCTGATGCGACCCATCGGCCGCAGCGACAGCGCGATCGCGGGAAGCACCACGAATTCTGGCCCGCCGTAGCCGGAGGTCGGCAGCCAGCCGAGCTGCACCGCGAAGAACAGGATCAGCATCAGCCCGATCCAGAAGTCGGCGGTCGAGACGCCGCCCAGCGAGACGACGGTCACGATCCGGTCCGCCAGCGAGCGCGGCCTGATCGCGGAGATCACGCCGAGCAGGATCGCCAGCGGAAACGCGATCAGCAGCGTCACGCCGGTGAGGTAGAGCGTGGCCGGGATGCGGTCGATCACGATCGGCAGCGCCGGCACGCGCTGCCAGAGCGAATCGCCGAACTCCCCGTGCGAGAGATCGGACAGGAACCGGCCGAACTGGACGTACATGGGGTCGTTGAGGCCAAGCGAGTCACGCAGCGCCTGCACCTGCTCCTCGGTCGCCTCGGGCCGCAGCATCAGCCGCGCCGGATCGCCCAGCATGTGCGTCACGAAGAAGACGACGATCACCAGGCCGAACAGGATGAACAGGGAGTGCAGCAAGCGGCGGAGCAGGTAACGGGCGATGGCGCGGTCCTCCTGACATGGTCCCGACGTGCCAGCGTGGCTCCCCGGACCATTCCGGGGAGCCACGCTGGGTGTGTGCTGGCGCGTGTGGCTACGACGAGAGTGACATCTCCTTGAGGAGGATGAACCCATCCAGCCGCGGCTCCCAGGTCAGCTCGGCGGCGAGCCCGTAGTTGAGCGGCATGTGGATGATGGGGATCGCGCCGTAGTCCTCGTAGTACATCCGCGTCACGTCGGCCAGCGCCTGCTGGCGCTCCTCGCCGGTCAGCGGGATCGCCGCGTCGAGCGCCTCGTCCAGCGCCGGGTTGCAGTAGGTGGACGAGCCGCCGTCGCAGCTGTAGTAGGCCTGCGCGGTGCTGCTGACGTCCATGATCTCGTTGCCGTGCGGGTTGGTGCCGATCCAGCCGCGATCCTCTGGCACGTCGTGGAAGTTGATGTCGTACTGCTCGTTGTACTGCGCGATCTCGATGACCTCGCTGTCGGCGGTCAGTCCGATCTGGTTCAGCTGGTTGGCGACGTACTCGGCGAACTCGTCGTTGCGCAGGTAGATGCCCTGGCGGGTGACGACGTGGATCGGCGCCGCGATGTCGACACCGTCCGCGCCGGCTTCCTCCACGAGCTGCGTCGCGTGGTCCATGTCGTAGGGGTACGGCTTGAGCTCGTCGTTGTAGCCGGTCGCCGACGGGCCGACGAGCTGCGAGGCCGGCTCGCCACCGCCGAACAGCTGGTCGGCGATGCCCTGCTTGTCGATCGACTCGCCGATGGCCTGACGGATACGAACGTCCTTCATGGCCGGGTGCATGGTATCGAGGCGCAGGAAGATCGTCTCCACGCTCGAAGCGGTCAAGGGTTGCGGGGTGGTGGCGTTGTCCTCGGGCGAGAGGAACCGTGCGAACTGCGCCTCACCGGACACGACCATCGCCGCGCGGACGGCCGACTCCTCGCGGAAGACGAACTCCGCGTCCTGGATCGTTGCCTGGCCGTAGGCGTCGTCGGCGCCGATGCCCCACCAGTCGGGGTTGGCTTGAAGCACGATGGACTGGCCGCGGTTCCACTCGACGAACTTGTACGGCCCGGTGCCGATCGGGGTGTCCGGGAGTGTGTCCGGCTCGTTCTGGACCTGCGTCATGCTCGGGATCGGGGAGAAGTAGAGCCGCGACGGCAGGATCGGGTCCGGCGCCTCGGTGACGACGTCGATTGTGTAGTCGTCGACGACCTTCGCCTCCATGTCCGGGCCGACGTACTGGTAGATCTGGAAATTGTTCTCCGGCGACCACGTGTAGTTGATGCCGAATGCCGCCACCTCGGCGTTGAACGCCTCGCCGTTGTGGAACGTGACGCCCTCACGCAGCGTGAACCGCCAGGTCACGTCGTCGGTCTGCTCCCAGCTCGTCGCCAGCTCGCCGACCAGCTCGTTGGTTTCGGGGTCGCGGTTGAGCAGTGCCTCCATCACGTTGCGGAGCACAGGATGCCCGTCCGTGCTGTATGCGCGCCAGTTTTCAAGCGTGTCCGGCTCCACCGACATCGCGAGGACGATCTTGCCCGAGGGCTCCGTCTGCGCGGCCGCGCCGGGTGCGCTGCCGAGCATGACGCCCGCCGCTGGCAGGGAGATGCCAAGCGCGGTGGCCCGCGCCACCAGCTGGCGCCTCGTGAGACCACGCTGCGCGGCCTCGTTCAGCAATGCCTTGAGTCGATCGGGTTGATCGTGAACCACGGTGCGCTCCCTTCTGCATCGCGGATGCCGCAAGGTGTGCTCGATCGGCACCGTGCCGCGAGGTCCTGCGCTCCGCCAGGTATGTGACTGCCAAGTACGGTATTGGCCCCTTGCGCTGATGAGACCATCAAACAGCACGGTCACAGACGTGTCAACGTGCGCCATCTGGCGGAGTGTCGGGTTGCCGCTATCGGGTTACGACACTGACGAGCGGCTCGCCGGTGCGAAGACGCCGCAGGTTCTCGTTGATCTGCGCCCACCGGTGGGCGAAGGTGCCGAAGGTCCAGCCCGCGATGTGCGGCGTGAGGATCACGTTGTCGAGCTCGTGGAAGGGGTGGGCGGACGGCGCGCCGTGGAGCTTGTCCTCCGGGTAGCGGTACCAGACATCGAGCGCCGCACCGCCGATGCGCCGCTCCGCGAGCGCCGCGTAGAGCGCGTCCTCGTCAATCACCGGCCCGCGGGCGACGTTGATCAGGCAGGCGTGCGGCTGCATCCTGGCAAGCTCCGCCGCGCCCAGCAGTCCGGTGGTCGCCGGCTCCAGCGGCACCGCGACCACCAGGAAATCCGCCTCCTCAAGTACGCTGCCGAGGTCGTCCATGCCGACCAGCCGGTCGATGCCGAGCTCGGCGGCCCGCTCTGGTCGCGGCGTGCGCGTCGCCGCGATCACACGCATGCCGAACACCCGCGCGCGGCGGGCGATCTCGCTGCCGATCCGCCCGAGCCCGACGATGCCGAGCGTGCGGCCGTGGACCTCCCGCTGCGGACCGCTGGCGCGATCGCTCCAGTCGAGCTGGCGGAAGCGGCGGTCCATGTTGAGCAGGTCCCGGTTGAGCGCCAGCATCACCATGAAGACATACTCGGCGATGCTGTTCTCGTGGCCGTAGACGTTGCAGACGGTCGCCTGCGGCGGCACGGCGGCGAAGTCGATCTCGTTCGTTCCCGCGCCGGGCGTGTGGATCAGGCGCAGGCGTGGTGCGTTCGCGGCCATTGCGGCGGTGAACCGTCGGGAGACGAGCGCGTCCGCGTCGGCGAGCAGCGGCGCGATCTGGTCGTCGGCGATTCCGGGCGCGGAGATCAGCTCGACTGGCTCGGTGACCGCCTCGCGGAACCCTTCGTCGGTCTGGAACTCACCGAGCACGACGCGAAGCGGTCGTTCGGGGTCGGATTGTTGCATCGTGAACCTCCTGCAATGGGGCGTATGTCACGAATGTCCGTAGGGGCGGATTCCGGATAGGGCCTCGGCGCTCTGGCCGCCCGCAGGGCGTGTCCGCCATCGGCCGCCTCGCAGGTGCGGCGATGACTCCGAAGCACGAGCGACCAGTCACCCACACCTACCAACGTCATCCTGAGCCGCGATCCGGCGTAGCCGGTCGCGTGTCGAAGGATCCCCGCGCGAAGCGCTCGGCAGCGCATGCTGCCGCATGATCGGCACATGGCACACCGTTGGATTCTGCCCTGCGGGCAGCGGCTATCGCTTCGCTGCGCCGGGGATTCCTCGACACGCGGGCTGCGCCCGCGGCTCGGAATGACAGGGGTTGCATCCCAACATCACCCGATCACCGACTCCTGCACGGTTGCGTCGTCTCGTTTCACTACCTCCGGCAGCAGCGCCGTGCCGAGCCCCGGCCCCTCGGGCAGGAGCGCGTGCCCATCCTCGATGACGATGTTGTTCGTCACCAGATCCGGGTAGAACGTCCGGATGAACGCCCGCACCGTCTCCTGGTAGATCGTGTTCGGCGCGTTGAACGCCAGGTGCAGCCCCGCGAACAGGTTGATCGGCCCCGCGCAGTCGTGGAACGTCACCGGCAGCCGGTACGACTCCGCCATGTGCCCGATCTTCCGCGCCTCGCTGATGCCGCCGCACCACGCCGGGTCGACCATCACGATGTCCGCCACGCCTGCCTCCAGCATCGGCCGGTAGGCGTAGCGCGTCTGCAACATCTCGCTGACCAGCATCGGCGTGCGTGTGCTCCGGTGCAGCTCGCCCAGCGAGGCGAGGTCGTCCGGCGGCATCAGGTCCTCGATCCACAGCGGCTGGAATTCCTCGACCGCCGCCGCGATCCGCTTCGCCGCCGGCAGCGCCCACATGCCGTGCCCCTCGACCATGATCTCCATCCGGTCGCCGACGGCGCTCCGGATCTTCCGGAACGGCTCCAGCCCCCGGTCCAGCTCCTCCAGCCCGATACGCTGGCCCCGCGTCGCGGCGGCATAGGGGTCGAACGGCCAGATCTTCATCCCCCGGATGCCGTCCGAGAGCAGATCCTCCGCCAGCTCGTCGGCGCAGGTCATGAACGCGTCGAGGTCCTCATACACGCCCGCCGCGCCGCGCCCGACGGTGCGGTCGAGGTTGCGCGCGTAGACCGGACCGGCGCAGGTGTTGTAGACCGGCATGCGGTCGTGGCTCGCGCCGCCGAGGAGCTGGTAGATCGGCTGGCCAGTCGCCTGCCCGAAGATGTCCCACAGCGCCATGTCGATCGCCGAGAGCGCCCGCATCTCGACGCCGAGCACGCCGCAGCGCAGACCCAGCTCGTAGATGTTGCGCCAGTGCCGGTCGATCGCCAGCGGGTCCGTGCCGAGCAGCAGCGGCGCGGCGTAGTCGTGGATGAAGCCGCGCAGCGCCGCGGGGGCGTACTTGGTTTCGCCATGCCCGACCAGCCCCTCGTCGGTGTGGAGGCGCACGAAGAGCAGGGTGGCGTGCTCGGCGAGGTGGATCGTCTCGATGCGGGTCAGCTTCACGGCGCGCTCCGGTCGATAGCTGCGTTTACACGGTCATATGCCGTTGCTATGCTGCCAGCACGTGCGCCATCCGTAAACATGCACCCACCGGGAGGAGAGCCCAGCATGCCAGATCATGCCCCCCTGAAGCCGGACACGCTCGACCTGCTGCGCCAGGCGAGCCCCGCGACGATCACCACGCAGCTGTTTCAGCGCGGTCTGCGCAACGTCTTCCTCAACGGGCTCGCGCCGCTCAACCCGGATCACTGCCGGTTCGTCGGTGAGGCGGTCACGCTGCGCAACATCCCCATGCGGGAGGACCTCGACACGCTCGACGTCTTCCGCAACCCGGAGATGCCGCAGCGCAAGGCGGTGGAGACGGTCGGGCCCGGCCAGGTGCTGGTGCAGGACTGTCGCGGCGACGTCCGCGCGGCGTCGGGCGGCAACATCCTGATGACCCGCCTGCGGGTCCGCGGCGCGGAGGCGGTGGTCACCGACGGCGCGATGCGCGACTCGCAGGACATCGCGAAGCAGCCGTTCCCGGTGTTCGTGAAGGGGCGCTCCGCCACGCTCAACCTCGCGGTGCACCACGCCGTCGACATCAACGTGCCGATCGCCTGCGCCGGCGTGGCCGTCTTCCCCGGCGACATCCTCGTGGGGGATGAGGAGGGCGTCGTCGTGATCCCGCGCCACCTCGCCGACGAGATCGCGCGTCCCGCCGCCGAGCAGGAGGATCTCGAGCGGTTCATCCTCGAGAAGGTCGAGAGCGGCGTGCCGCTGCCCGGCACCTACCCGCCGAACGACGAGACGCGCGCCGAGTACGAGCGCTGGAAGGCCGCGCGTGGCGAGGGTGGGGAGCAGGGCTGATGGCGCACCCGCACCCCTTTCGCTTCGGTGTGCAGAGCCGCACGCTCGGCCCGCGATCCGAGTGGCTCGACAGCATCAGGTGGATCGAGGCCAACGGGTATTCCACATATGTCGTGATGGACCACTTCGTTCGCGGTCTCGACCCGATCGCAACGCTCGGCGCCGCTGCCGCCGCGACCACCACGTTGCGGCTCGGCAGCATGGTTTTCGACAACGACTTTCGCCACCCGGCGGTGCTCGCCAAGGCGATGGCGACCGTCGACGTGCTCTCCGAGGGGCGGCTGGAGATCGGCATCGGCGCCGGCTGGCTCCGCGAGGAGTATGACCAGGCCGGCATTCCGTTCGACCCGGCCGGCGTGCGGATCGACCGCATGGTCGAGGCCGTCCACCTGATGAAGCGCTCCTTCTCCGAGGAGCGCGTGACGTTCACAGGTGAGCACTACCGCACGCAGGACCAGATTCTCGTGCCCAAACCGGTGCAGCAGCCGCACCCGCCGTTCGTGATCGGTGGCGGCAGCAGGCGCATCCTCTCGATCGCCGCGCGGGAGGCGGCGACGGTCAACATCACCACCCGCGCGCTGCCGGACGGTTCCAAGGACGTCGCCGACATGACACCGGACCGCCTCGACACCAAGATCGGCTGGGTGCGGGACGCCGCAGGCGAGCGCTTCGCCGAGATCGAGCTGGCCTCGATGGTGAGTGACCTCGTTGTCACGGACGATCGGCAGGGCGAGGCGGAGCGGCTGGCCGGCTCGCTCGGCGTGACCGCGGACGACGTGCTCGCATCGCCGCACATCCTCATCGGTACCGTCGAGCAGATCGTGGAGGATCTCCAGCAGCGTCGCGAGCGCTTCGGGATGTCGTACTTCATCGTGCTCGAAGGGGACAGGGAGAAGCTCGCGCCGGTCGTTGCGCGTCTCGCCGGTACCTGACGAGTCTCGCGGGGCTAGCGCTCGCGGCTGAAGCCCGAGATCAGGACGACCGAGAGCAGGGTCAGCAGGGTGAGCTCGAGACCGAGGACGGCGAGGTCGAAGGTGTGGACACCGTGTTCCGAGGTCAGGGTCATCACGATCCGTCCCTGGTGGCGGTGGAGATGGCTCCAGTGTGTCCAGATCATGCCGACGGCGAGGATGGCGCCGACGAGAAGCATGGAGGCGGCATAGTAGAGCGCGGTCGATCGCATGAGTCGCTGGCCCGATCCTTCGTCATATCTCCCCGCGACAGTATCCCACGACGCCGTCACCGCGGCACGGCAGGGCGGCTCGGGCGATAGTCCCGTTCGCCCGAGCCGCAAACGAAGGGATTGACATGACACCGTTCGGTGTCCTATCATCACTTTGGACACCGAACGGTGTCGGATGTGGGACCGGCTGCGCGGCGGTAACACGAGCGGCTCGACGGGAGGAGCGGGGTCCATGCGAGATGTCTACAGTGCGGTGGCCGACCCGACGCGCCGCCGGCTGCTCCGCATGCTGGCCGAGGCCGACGAGTTGCCGCTCCACGAGATGACGGCCCGGTTCGGGATGGGGCGCACCGCTGTCTCCAAGCACCTGGCCATCCTCAGGGAGGCTGGTCTCGTGACCGATCGCAAGGTTGGCAGGGAGACGCGCTACCGCCTCAACGCCGCCCCGCTGCGCGAGATCCAGGAGTGGGTCTCGTTCTACGATCAATTCTGGGCCGGGCGGATCGACCGCCTGAAAGCCCTGCTGGAGGAAGAGGACGCATGAGCGAGACCGTTGTGCTGGATGTCGAGATGAAGAGCCCGATCGATCGCGTCTGGAGCGCCCTGACCGATGCCGATACGCTCTCGAAGTGGATGCTGTTCAAGACGAACGACTTCAAGCCCGTCGTCGGGCACACGTTCCAGTTCCGGGACTCGCCCGGATGGGACGGTGTGATCGACTGCGAGGTCACCGAGGTGGACGAGCCGCACCGGCTCTCATACACCTGGGCGGCCGATGCTGGGGACAACCCGCACGCGACCGTGGTCACCTGGACGCTCACGGAGGCCGAGGGCGGCGTCACGAAGCTGCACCTCGAGCAGAGCGGTTTCCGCAGCGAGGCGAAGCAGGAGATCGGTGGCGCCCGGTACGGCTGGAAGAGCATGCTGGATCAGCTGCAGGGCATTCTCGCCACGGCGTAGCCGCCCACGAGTCACGGGCGAGCCGGTCGATCCCCGACCGCTCGCCCGAAGGTCCGGTCAGCGAAGAGCCCGGAACACGCGAAGGAGGACACGATGAGCGACAACACGACCGGTGGATTCACGGATGCCGAGCGCGCGGCGATGGTAGAGCGCGCGAAGGAGTCGAAGGCGGAGAAGCGCCGCGTCACGAAGGAAGAGAAGGCCGCCCTGGCCGAGCAGGATCTGCTCGACAAGATTGCCGAGATGCCGGAATCCGATCGCGTCATGGCCGAGCGAATCCACGCGATCGTCAGGGAGACCGCGCCCGGTCTCGCGCCGAAGACGTGGTACGGCATGCCCGCCTGGACCAACGCGGACGGCAAGGTGGTCTGCTTCTTCAAGAGCGCCGACAAGTTCGGCTCCAGGTATGCGACGCTCGGCTTCGAGGAGGCGGCGAATCTTGACGACGGCGCGATGTGGCAGACATCGTTCGCGCTGACTGGGGTGTCCCCAGCCGAGGAGGAGCGGATCGCCGCGCTCGTGAAGAACGCGGTGAGCTGAGCGATCGCGCTCTCCACACGGATGCCGCAACATCGGAGAAGCGCGGGAGCCGGCTCCGTTGGACAATGCCCGTGGGGCCAAAGCGACCGCACTCGGCTCAGCGAGGACACAGGTGATGGACCAGGAGCGAATCGACGAGATCATGGCGGGAGACGTCGCTCGCAAACTTCTGCAACGAACCATTGCACGGCTTGCCTACGTCGCACGCGATGGCACGCCCCGCGTCGTTCCGATCGGGTATCTCTGGGATGGTTCGGCCATTGTGATGTGCACGGCGACCAATGCCGCCAAGGTCAAGGCGTTGCAGGTCAACCCGGATGTGGCGCTGACCATCGACACCGACGACTTTCCGCCGAATGTCCTGCTGCTGCGCGGCAAGGCCGAGCTGGAATTGGTCGACGGCATCCCCGATGAGTACATGCAGATGAATGATCCCTCGTACATGACCGCTGAGCAGCGCGATGCGTGGGAGGCGGGTGTACGGTCCCTGTACGACGCCATGTACCGAATCCGCGTGATCCCGACCTGGGCCAAGGTGCTCGACTTCGAGACCACGCTGCCGAGCGCCGTCGAGGAGCTGATCGCGCGCCAGCAGGCGGACTCGTGACAGACGGAAGATCCAGTTTCGATGTCCTCGCATGGGCATGGGTGATCCGGGTTGGCGACGCCATGGATGGTAGCCTTTCGGCTCCGGAGCGAGGCGTTCGTCGCAGGAGAAAAGCCGGCCGAAGGAAGCCGGGACGAGGAGCCACGAGTTGATGCGATACCTGATCTCGTTTGATGACGGCGCGATGGATCACATACCTGCGGAAGATATGATTTCCGTTGGCGAAGCCGCGCACGCGGTAGTTCGGGAGGCCAAGGACGCCGGCGTGTGGATTTTCGGGGGCGGACTGCTACGTCAGACCGCAAGCATCGTCGCCACCGACGGCACGATCACCGCCGGCCCCAACCCGGAGACCAAGGCGGTCATCGGCGGATTCTCGATCATCGAGGTGCCCTCCCGCGAGGAGGCGCTGGCGTGGGCGGCCAGGTTCGCCGCCGCCTGCCGGTGCACTCAAGAAGTCCGCGAAATCATGTACGATCCGGAATCCTGACCAACGGCGCACACCGTCCGGACCGCACCTACCGGCCTCGACCACGAGGTCGGGATTGCAGCGGGGCGCGTTACCCGGCTCAAGGCTCTGCCAGCCAACGACTGCAGGAGGTTCTCGGTCAGGGCGCGAGGCAGTGGGGCCGGTCGCGCGTCAGCCGGTAACCGGAATCGGAGGTCATCATGACTCACATGTCACCCCCCGCCGCGGCGGTCGGTATTCGATGAACGCCCCCGCCTCGATCACCATCACGCCAGTCCTCGTTGCCGACCTGCTCGTCGAGGGCGAGCGGATGCCGGTCTACGTCCACGTCATCGACCATCCCGATGCGCGTGTGCTGGTCGACACCGGCATGACGGAGCTGCATCCGGCGATGGCCGACATGGACCCCCGCCTCCAGCCGCTGAGCGAGCAGGACTTCGATCTCGCCGGCATCGACATCGTCGTCAACACGCACCTGCACGCCGACCACTGCGGTGGCAACCACCTCTTCGCCGGCAAGCCGATCTACGTCCAGCGGCGCGAGCTCGACGACGCGCGCAGCAAGGACGACTACACCATCCGCGAGTGGGTCGACGCGCCCGGCGTGCGGTACGTACCGGTCGACGGCGAGCTCGAGCTGCTTCCCGGGCTCCGGCTCGTTCCGGCGCCAGGCCACTCCGACGGCATGCAGATGGTCGTCGTCGAAACCGGCGGGCGTCCGGTCGTCGTCGGCGGCGACGTCGCGGTGTGGTTCGGCGAGTTCGACGAGCCGCCCACCGAAGGCCGGCTGCGGGTCCTTGCGCTCGATCCCGAGCTGGTCTGGCTCACGCATGTGCACGAGCCATGGCGACCCCCACCGTCTGAGGCATCACGCCGCGCCATCACCGAATAGTTGGAGACACGATGACCACGACCATGACGACGGACACGCAATCGGCCGCGCAGCAGGTAGCCGACAGCCATGACCTGATCCGCGTGCACGGCGCGCGCGAGAACAACCTCAGGGACATCAGCGTCGAGATTCCGAAGCGCCGGCTGACCGTGTTCACCGGCGTCTCCGGCTCGGGCAAGAGCTCGCTGGTGTTCGGCACGATCGCCGCCGAGTCCCAGCGCCTGATCAACGAGACCTACAGCGCCTTCGTGCAGGGCTTCATGCCGACGCTGGCACGACCCGATGTCGACGTCCTCGACGGCCTGACGACCGCGATCAGCGTCGACCAGCAGCGGCTGGGCGCCGACCCGCGCTCCACGGTCGGCACCGTCACCGACGCCCACGCGATGCTGCGCATCCTCTTCAGCCGCCTTGGCACGCCCCACATCGGCCCGCCCAGCGCGTTCTCCTTCAACACTCCCTCGGTGCGGGCGAGCGGCGCGATCACGGTCGAGCGCGGCAGCAAGACGAAGACGGAGAAGGCGACCTTCAACCGCCTCGGTGGCATGTGCCCGCGATGCGAGGGCCGGGGCTCGGTCTCCGACTTCGACCTGTCCGCCCTGTACGACGACAGCAAGTCGCTCAACGAGGGCGCGCTCACCATCCCCGGCTACAGCATGGATGGCTGGTACGGCCGCATCTTCCGCGGCTGCGGCTTCTTCGACCCGGACAAGCCGATCCGCAAGTTCACGAAGAAGGAGCTCCACGACCTGCTCCACAAGGAGCCGACGAAGATCAAGGTCGACGGCGTCAACCTCACCTACGAGGGGCTGATCCCGAAGATCCAGAAGTCGATGCTCTCCAAGGACCGGGAGGCGATGCAGCCGCACATCCGGGCGTTCGTCGACCGTGCCATCGCGTTCACTACCTGCCCGGAGTGCGACGGCACCCGTCTCACCGAGGCGGCGCGGTCGTCGACGATCGATGGGCACAACATCGCCGATGCCTGCGCGATGCAGATCAGCGACCTGGCCGCGTGGGTTGGCGGGCTCGACGAGCCATCGGTGGCGCCGCTGCTCGAGTCGCTGCGGCAGACGCTCGACTCGTTCGTCGAGATCGGGCTTGGCTACCTCTCGCTCGACCGGTCGTCGGGCACCCTCTCGGGTGGCGAGGCGCAGCGCGTCAAGATGATCCGCCACCTCGGCTCCTCGCTCACCGATATCACCTACGTCTTCGACGAGCCCACCACGGGCATGCACCCGCACGATATCCAGCGGATGAACGACCTCCTGCTGCGGCTGCGGGACAAGGGCAACACGGTGCTCGTGGTGGAGCACGAGCCGGAGACGATCGCGATCGCCGACCACGTCGTCGACCTCGGTCCCGGCGCGGGCACGGATGGCGGCAGCGTCTGCTACGAGGGCACGGTCGAGGGGCTGCTGTCCAGCGGCACCATCACCGGTCGTCATCTCAACGACCGGACCCCGCTCAAGGAGACGGTGCGGAAGCCCACCGGCACACTGGAAATCCGCGGCGCGTCGACGCACAACCTGCGGAACGTCGACGTCGACATCCCGCTCGGCGTGCTCACCGTCGTCACCGGTGTCGCCGGCTCGGGCAAGAGCTCGCTCCTGCACGGGTCGGTCCCGGCCTCGGAGGGCGTGGTGTCAGTCGACCAGGCGCCGATTCGCGGCTCGCGACGGAGCAACCCGGCGACGTATACCGGGCTGCTCGATCCGATTCGCAAGGCGTTCGCGAAGGCCAACGGCGTCAAGCCCGCCCTGTTCAGCGCCAACTCCGAGGGCGCGTGCCCGACCTGCAACGGCGCCGGCGTCATCTACACCGACCTGGCGATGATGGCCGGCGTGGAGACGGTTTGCGAGGACTGCGAGGGCAAGCGCTTCATGCCGGAGGTGCTGGAGTACCGCTTCGGTGGCAAGGACATCAGCGAGGTGCTCGCGATGCCGGTGGCCGAGGCGGTGGCGTTCTTCGGCGACGGTGAGGGGCGAATTCCGGCGGCCCACACGATCCTGACGCGGCTCGCCGACGTCGGGCTCGGCTACCTCACCCTCGGCCAGCCCTTGACGACCCTCTCCGGTGGCGAGCGGCAACGCCTCAAGCTCGCCACCCACATGGGCGAGAAGGGCGGCATCTACGTGCTCGATGAGCCGACCTCCGGCCTGCACCTCGCTGACGTCGAGCAGCTGCTCGGTCTGCTGGACCGGCTCGTCGACTCCGGCAAGTCGGTGATCGTCATCGAGCACCACCAGGCGGTGATGGCGCACGCCGACTGGATCATCGATCTCGGTCCCGGCGCCGGGCATGATGGCGGCCGAATCGTCTTCGAGGGCACCCCCGCCGACCTCGTCGCTGGTGCATCTACCCTCACCGGCAAGCACCTCGCGACCTACGCCGGCACCTGACCGACGCGCCGATGTTCCCTGCCAACGGAAGGCCCGGGCCGCGGTGCCCGGGTTAGGTTGGGGGTGGCAGGTTACCGGCTCTGGAAACCAGGCTTCGTAGGGGCGGGTTCCTTCGGATATCCGCCCGGTGGCCGCGCAGCGGCCACGGCGATGTCCGTCCCTGCCTGCCAATCGCATCACACGCCGCTGTTCGCACCGGATGGAAACTGGCTGTAGGCGAGGCCCTGCCAGGCGGTGTCACCGGCATCGCGGCGGGCCCTGTTCTCCCGGGCGATCGTGTGGAACAGCCGCAAGGCGGCACGGTCGTCCATGCCGGAGACGTCGGTATCGAGGTGTTCCCGTGAGCAGCTCGCGCAGCAGGTGAGTCGCCACGTCACTGATCCCAGAAGCTTGCGTTGAGCTCGGCGTTGCCGAAGAGCGAGAAGCGGTGCAGGTTACCCGAGCCGACCGTGCCCCACGCGCCGTCGACGATCATCAGCTTGGAGTGGACCCAGACGGGGTTGCGCACACCATCCGCTCCCTGCCCGGCGATTGCCGCGAGCGTGAAGTTGTCGAACGCGCCGAGCGCCGCCAGGGCATCCCCGATAGGGTCGCTCGGTGGCAGCAGCGCCACGACCTCGACGCCGCGCTCAAGCGCGTCCCGCAGGCACGCGACGATCTCCGGAACCGAGATGTACTGGTTCTCGATGTAGATCGAGCGTCGCGCCGCGTCGATCGCCGAGCGGTACTGCTCGAGGATCGACCGCTCCCCTGCCGAGATGTCGAACGGTGAGCCACCCGGCGTCGGCTCGGCACACCGGTACCGCCCGGCAGCGATGGTTCGCTGGATCTGCACGGTTACGTCGCCACGCCGACCGGGGACGGTGGTGGGGAACGGCAGGGCGGTTTCGCTGCCAGCACCCCAGCGGCCATCTGGGAGCAGGCGCTCGCTCGCCCCGTTCCAGCGCTGGACGAAGTTGTGGTGCGCGTCCACGGCCGACGGCCCGGTCAGCTCGACGTACACGTCGTGGAACTCGCCTTCGCCGCCGTGTCCCGGAATCGTCATCGCGTGCGGGTTGAGGTTGATCCCGCCGAGAAACGCGGTCTCGGTGTCCGTGCCGGCATCGATCAGCCAGCTCTTCTGATGCTGGCAGTAGCCGGGCGCGGCGCGATCCCATCGGATTCGCACGCCGGAACCGCTCGACTCCAGCAGGGCAATGTGCTCCGGTGAGCCCCAGAAGGCGTTCGTCTTGAGCGACTCCGTCTCCGCATCCGGGCGCCAGAAGATGAGCCGCACATCAACGCCCCGCGCCGCCGCCCGGTTCAGCACGTCGAGCGCCGACCCCCGGTCATCCGGCATGCGGAAGCTCGCCCACATGAAGGTCACGGTCGCCCAGACGCTGTGGCGCGCCATCTCGATCGCCTCGCAGACGCGACGGAACGCCGTCTCGCCGTCGATCAGCGGTCGCAGCCGGTTGCCCGGACGCACCGGGTATGAGGCGTCAGAGGCGCGCGGGATACTGCCTTCGATCGTCACATCTTCAGACCATGGGTGTCTCGGCGATGCCGCTGGAACTACTCGCCGACCGTGTGCTGCGCCAGGTCCTCGAACAGCGTCACCAGCGCCGAGTGGTCGAGGTCGCCGCTCCCCTTGATCGCCAGCGCGTCGTAGAGCTGCGAGACCAGCGCCGACACCGGCAGCGGCACCTCGTACTCCTTGCCGGTGGCCATCGCGATGCCGAGATCCTTGCGGTGCAGGTTCACCCGGAAGCCCGGCTGGAAGTTGTGCTCGATCATCGTCGGGCCGCGCATCTCCATCACCCGGCTGGCCGCGAGACCGCCGTTGAGCACCTCGATCACCTTCTCCGGCGCAACACCCGCCTTGGAGCCAAGCACCAGCGCCTCGCTGACCGCCGCGTAGTGCATCGCCACCACGATCTGGTTGCACGCTTTCACGGTCTGCCCCGCGCCGGCGTCGCCGACGTGAACGATCGTCTTGCCCATCACCTCGAACAGCGGCTTCGCGCGCTCGAAGTCGGCCTCGGATCCTCCGACCATGATGCTCAGCGTCGCGGCGATGGCGCCCTTGTCACCGCCGCTGACCGGCGCGTCGAGCGCCGATGCGCCCTTCTCGACCAGCGCCGTGTTGACGCTCACCGACGTCGCCGGAGCGATCGTGCTCATGTCGATCAGCAGCGTGCCCGCCTGGATCGCGCCAAGCAGGCCATCCTCGCCGAAGACGACCGCCTCGACGTCTGGTGAGTCCGGCAGCATGGTGATGATCGTCTTCGTCTGCTCGGCGACCTCGCGCGGGGAGCTCGCCGCTGAGACGTTGTCGAACTCGCCCACGATCTCGTCGATGGCGCCGCGGCTGCGGTTGTGGACCACCAGCTCATGGCCGGCGGTGGCGAGATGGCGCGCCATCGGCTTGCCCATGATGCCGAGGCCGATGAATCCGATGCGTTCTGGCATGATGTGCCCGTCCTCCCTCTGGTGCGACGCTCGCGGTGGTGCCACGGGGCGCCCTTTTGTTTCTCCAATCTTCCGCATACTATGGCCAATCAGATGGATACGGTCAATTCACCGCCCGGTTCCAGCCGGGCGACGAGGAGAGGGGATCGCATGGGAGAGCGCACGCGAGCCGGGGTGGCAGCCGCCCGCATTCTGGAGCGGCAGGGGGTGAGGTTCGCCTTCGGCGTGCCCGGCGAGAGCTTCCTTGGCCTCCTCGACGCGCTCCACGAGACTGACGGCATCCGCCTCATCGGTACCCGCCACGAGGGCGGCGCGGCGTTCATGGCGGAGGCAGTCGGCAAGCTCACCGGCACGCCGGCCATCGCGATGGGCACGCGCGGCGTCGGCACCGCGAACCTCACCATCGGCATCCACACGGCGTATCAGGACTCCACGCCGCTGATCGCGATGGTCGGGCAGGTGGAGACGCCGTTCCGCCATCGGGAGGCGCTGCAGGAGGTCGAGCTGGCGCCGTTCCTCTCCCAGATCACCAAGTGGGCGGTGGAGGTGCCGAGCGGCGACCGGCTGCCCGACCTCACGAATGAGGCGTACCGCCGCAGCGTCTCCGGGCGTCCGGGACCCGTCGCGCTGGCGCTTCGCGGCGACATCCTCGACGACGAGGTACCCGTCGAGCTGCCGCGGGCATCGGATATTCCCGTCGCGGCCGCCGATTCTCGCAAGGTCGACGAGGCGCTGCGGTTGCTGCAGAGCGCGAAGCGCCCCCTCATCATCGCCGGGGGCGGCGTGCTCCGCGCCGGCGCGACAGATGCGCTGGTGACACTCGCCGAGACGATCGGCGTGCCGGTGGTGACATCGTTCCGTCGCCACGACGTCTTCCCCAACGACCACCCGATGTTCCTCGGCTCGCTCTCGATCGGCGCGCCGCCGTGCGTGATCGAGCGGGCGCGCGAGGCGGACGTCGTGGTCGCGCTCGGCACCCGCCTCGGCGAGACGACCACCTTCGGCTACACCATCCCCGGCGACGGAGCGACCCTGATCCACATCGACGCCTCGCCGGACGTGATTGGCCGGACATATCCGGCAACCGTCGCGATGGTCGCTGACGCGGGCGAGGCGATCCGCGCGCTCACCGACGCGGCGGACAGCGTCGACTGGCCGGATCGCGCGGCGCAGAACGCCGCCGATCACGAGGCCTACGAGCGCGACACCGAGCCACCGGCCACCTCCCACGTCCAAAGCATGGTCGACCCGGCGCTGGTGATCGCCGAGCTGAACCGACAGCTCCCGCCCGACGCGGTGATCACCTGCGACGCCGGCAACTTCTACGGCTGGCTCTCGCGCTACTTCAAGTACCGCCAGCCGGGTACGTTTCTCGGGCCGACCTCCGGCGCGATGGGGTACGCGGTGCCATCCGCGATCGCGGCGGCGCTCGTGCGCGAGAACCGGGTACCGTCGGTGGCGGTCGCTGGCGATGGCGGTTTCATGATGACCGCCAGCGAGCTCGCCGTCGCCGCGCAGCACGGTCTCCGCGTCACCTGCGTGGTGTTCAACAACGCGATGTACGGCACCATCCGGTTGCATCAGGAGCGCGCCTACCCGGGCCGCGTCTCCGGCACGGGGCTGGCGAGCCCGGACTTCGTCAAGTACGTCGAGGCGTTCGGCGGCATGGGCGTCCGTGTCGAGAAAAACGCCGATATCGCGGAGGGGGTGCGGCAGGTGGTGAACCACGATGGCATCGGGCTGCTCGAGATCGCCGTGGCGGAGGACACCATTTCGGTAGGCACGACGCTGGAGCAGCTCCGGGCGTCGCAGTGATCGTCGTTTGCGTTTCGCTTGCTTGAGAGAAAGGACAACGCTGTGACATCGACCGTTTCCACCGTCGTCGACCTTTTCATGGCCGTGCACCAGCAGTTCCGCGAGGTGGTCGAGCAGGTCGACGAGGCCGATCTCGACTGGTCGCCGGGGCCCGAGATGAACTCGATCGCGGTGCTGGTGACTCACACCGCCGGCTCCGAGCTGGACATCTTCCACGTCGTGCGCGGCACCACCGGTGAGCGCGATCGCGACGCCGAGTTCGCGGTGACGGGAAAGGCGAAGGCGGACCTGCTTGCCACGCTGGATCAGGCCGACGCGCGGCTTGACCAGTACCTGGGCGCGATGACGGACGAGGACCTCGCCGCGATCCGGGAGCGCCCCGGCCGTGACCCGCAGACCGGGCTCTACTGGCTGCTCAGCAACTACGGCCACGCCCGCGAGCATCTCGCCCACGCGCAGATGGCCGTCCAGCTCATGAACCAGCGCGGCTGACGAGCTCACCACCAAAGGCACGGTCATCCTGAGCCGGCGAGGCGCGAAGCGCCGATGCCGTGTCGAAGGATCCCCCGGCGAAGCCGGTTCGTCTTGAACGGTGGCGCGAAACCGGGGCGGTGGCCGTGCCGACGATAGGCGCGGTATGCCCTTCGGGCGGGAGATCCCTCGACTTCGCTCGGGATGACAGTGAGCAACGGGCCCGTCTGGGTGTGGCGGCGCGCTGGTGATCCCCTGGAGCTCGGACCTGGCGTTGGCATGTGCTGGAGCGGTGCTTGCCGCGCCATCGCTGGTGTACGCTGCAGGTGTACACCAGCGCCAACGAAGGTGCGTTCCATGGCAGAGGCAAGCGTGAAGGACGTACGCAACAACCTGCGGGCCTATCTCGACCGCGCCGAGGCCGGCGAGGAGATCATTGTCCTGCGCCGTGGCAAGGAGGTCGCGCGGATCGTCCCGCCCCGGCGAGAGCGCGGAAGGTTCCCCGATCTCACGGAATTCCGCAAGTCGATTGAAATCCGCGGCGAGCCGGCGAGCGAGACCCTTATCCGGATGCGGCGGGAGTCGCGGTATTGAGTGACTCGGTCTACCTTGATTCGAGCGTGGTGGTCGCCTACTACGTTCCCGAGCCGAACAGCGATTTGGTGCAGCGGTTGTACGAGGCCATCGAACAGCCCGTGATCAGCGAGCTGGTGGACCTGGAGGTCATTGCCGCGCTCTCGCTCCGATGCCGAATCGGCGATCTGGAGCGCACGCACGCGCGGCGGATCGTGAGCCTGTTCGACGAGCACCTCAAGGCCGGATTCTATGCACGACTGCGGCTGCAACCTGACCATTACCGGTGGGCACGAGACGTCGGTTGCGCGGTTCGACCTGCCACTGAAGGTACCGGACGTCCTGCACCTCGCTGCGGCACAGGGTGATGGCCTTCGCCTGATCACCGCCGACCGGCAGCTCGCCCGGAACGCCGAAGCCCTCGACGTTGCATTCGAGATGATTAGCCCCTGACGCAGCGGCCGCCGATCAGTGGCTACATCGGGTGACCGCCTTCGGAGGTGCGCTTCGCGCCGGGATTCCTCGACCGGCGGACGTCGTCCGCGGCTCGGAATGACGGCAGGTTGAGTGGCGGGTTTACGCCTTTGTGGTCTACCCCGCGAGGTGCGGTGAGTTGACCGGGTCGTGGATCATCGGTGTCTCAGACGCCGCGTTCGGGTTGCCCTTCTCCACCGCCTCCGCCAGCGCCGCGATCACGCCGTCCATGTCCCGGTTCGGGTCCCGCGTCTCCGGCGACTCCTTCCCGATTGGCGTCTCGGCAACCATCCGGTAGATGTCCGCCGCGCCGTTGAGGATGTCCGGCGTCATGCCGAGCTCGCCGAAGAACGATCCGATCTCCTCCATCTCGCCGACCCACCGATACGCCTTCGGTGGCATCATCGGCAGGCCGTTCTCGACCCAGCCGAGCACACCTGAAATCGTCTCCTCCTGCTCCGTGCGCAGCGTTTCCTCGACGCCCGCCAGCTTCGCCGCGACCAGCAGCTCGGTGGCCAGCGCCTGCAGCCCCTTGGTCATCGCCGCGTAGCACATCTTCAGCGCCGACGCCTGCCCGACGTCGCCATCGAGCACGCGCACATCGAGGCCGTGGTTGTTCAGCTCGCTGACCACGCCTGCGCCGGGACCGGAGGTGTAGAGCTTGTTGCCCGGCCTTCGCGGCGGCGGCCCGATGATGCCGACATCGGCAACCGTCGCGCCCGTATCCGAGATGATCCCCGCGATCTCCCGCACCGTCGCCGGGGCGATCGCGTTGCAGTCGGCATAGGCTGGTGTCGCGCCGGTCGCGCGCATCGCGTCGGCGACCTTCCGCGCGACGGAGCGCGCCTCGGCCGGGACCAGCACGCAGAGGAGAAGGTCCACCTGCTGCACGAGGTCCTCGAGCGAGGGGACATCCTCAATACCGGCCTCCTCGGCCAGCTTCCGGGAGCGCTCGCTGCGCCCCTCGAGGCAGGTGAGCACCTTCAATCCGTTCTGGTGGAGCACGGCTCCGATCGAGTGGCCCATGTCGCCTGGGCTCAGGATGCCGACGGTCGAGAGCGCCATGGTGATCCTCCCTGATGGTCGTTGAGCGCGTCGTGGTGCGTGAGACGCCATCGTAGAGCGCCCGGCGGCTGACTGCAACCGGACCGTTACGCGGGTGAAGCGCCGATCGGCGCGCCGCCCTGCACGAGCCGCCAGATCGACGGCGCGCCGGTGGCGACCTCCGAGGCGATCCTGCCCTCGGCGTCGACCAGCACCGCGCCAGGTGTGCCGCGCACGCCGAACGCCATCCCGGTGGTGCGCCCGGTGGCCAGCAGGACCGGCGCGCGCAGGTTGAGCGCCCGGTTGGCTTCCGGGCTCCCGATCGAGACGACCAGCAGTCTTGGGGGCGTCCTCGCCCTTCGTGCGCTCCCACGCCTGAAGGTCGGGCAGCATCCGCGCGCAGTAGCCGCACGCAACGTCCCAGAACAGCACCAGCACGGGCATGCCTCGGAAGTCGGCGATGTCGACGGTGTGCCCCTCCGTGTCGGGCAGCCGCAGCGCCGGTGCCGGCGTGCCGATCGGCAACTGGCTCGAGTTCGGGGGTGGCGCGGCGGCATCGAGCAGGCCGTTGCCCGCACCGCCGTTCGTACGGGATCGCAGGATCTCGGCGAGCAGCGCCTCGATGGCGTCGGGGCCGAATGCGATGTGGCTGCCGACGGTGCCGTTGGCGCGCAGGAGCACGGCGGAGGGTGTGCCGCGCGCGCGGAACGAGAGCGCGACGGCACGGTCGGTATCAAGCAGCACGTGTTGCACTCCGTGTTCGGCGGTCTTCGCCCGGATGGCGTCCGGCGCGCCACTCGACACGAGCGCGATATCGAGATCAGCGTGCTCGCGCTGCCACTGGCCGATCTTTGGCAGGAGCGCCGCGCAGGCGCCGCAGCCGGAGTCGGAGAACACCAGCACGACGTCCCTGCCCTGATGGGCGAGATCGGCGAGTGACATCTCGACGCCGTCGAGGCTCGGGAGCTGGAACGCCGGCGCTGGCACGCCGATCGGCAGGCCCGGTGTCGGCTGGATCGCCGGTTTGGTGGCCGTTGCGGCGTGTCGGCTGGCCGTTGGCGGGGCTCTCCTGCATGGCATCGAGCCTCAGCAGCAGGCGGCCGTGCTGGCTCATCAGCTGGACCAGCAGCCAGCCCTCGGCGATCACGCCGACGAGCGCGAGCGAGGCGATCGCGGCGAGCCAGCGCTCGGTGGTGGTCATGCCGTCCGCCCAGCCGACCACGCTGAGGCCAGCATCGTCGCGACCCTGCCAGACGATGAGCCCGGCGATGGCCATGAGCACCGCGTTGCGAGCGAGGGTGCGCCAACCCGCCGGCTCCGAGTGGAGCTGGCCGAAGCAGTGGCAGTCGGGTGCCTGGCCCTGTGCCATCGCGCGGGCGATCCCGGCGATGAAGAGCCCGAGCACCAGCACCGCCGCCAGCGCGGCCCACCACGCCGTCGCCAGCGGGATCAGCAGGAGGCCGATGGCGAGCTCGGCGATGGGCAGGAGCGCGCCAAGCGGTGCGGCAATCCGCTCGGGCACCCCGAACCCGCGCATCGCTTCCCGCGACCCGTGCAGGTCGAGCAGCTTGGCGACCCCCGCGATCACGAACACCGCGGCGAGCGCGAGGCGAGCGATGAGTAGCGCGATTTCCATGGATCTCTATCCCCGCCTGTGCGAGGCCCGGAATCCGGGCGCTACGAGGTGAATTGCCGTGGCCGTATACCCCAACCGGTCAGTTATGCGTCGGGATTCTGTGAATTGCGTTCGTAGAGCATGGTGTTGTCGATGATTCCATGGTAAATGAACTGAAGATTTCCACAAGTGACCTGTCGTGATAGCGGTCAGGAGGGGCGTCGGGGCCATGGGTTCAGCGATTCGGCCTTGGGATTGCCGGTTGCTGCTGCGTTTCGAGCGTGAGGGAGTGGAGATGGACAGCCTTCGTTTCGATGCCATGACGCGCGGTCTCGCGCGACGTTTCTCCCGGCGCAGCGCCGTTGCAGCGGGCAGCGCCAGCCTGCTGGGCGGGCTCGCGCTCCGTGATGTGGCGGCACAGGACGCTACCCCGGTTGTGTCGGACGCGACACCGGTCGCCGAGGGGACGGATGCCTCGTTTCTCTTCGTGCAGACCGCGACGTCCGGCTCGTTCCGGGCCAACCCAGGCGCGGGCACGCCCGAGGTTGGCGGGACACCGACGCCTGGTGGTGGCGCCCAGTACCTCCTCACGCTGGAAGGGCACGCGGGTGGCACGGTCTACTTCTCGGACCGTCCCGAGCGCGTGTTCGGCGACGCGCCGACCGGGAAGTTCCTCGACGGGCTCGGCTTCAGCCCCGACAACCCGCCCAACGCTGCCATCGTGACGCAATCGGATCAGGGGGAGGACGTCGCCGTCGTCGAGCTGGTGGACCCGGTGTACGACGAGGCCAGCGGCACCCTGACCTACGGCGCGAACGTGCTCGACGAGTACGAGGGTGATGGGCTTACGCACGTCGCCGCCCAGCAGCAGGATGCCTCCCTGCCGGAGCAGTTCGACCGCGCCTCCCTCTTCATCGACGACTGCGCCGACCAGGTATGGGCGTGCTACCCGCGCACCGGCCCGGATCCCAACGCTCCTGCGGGCTACATCACCATCGGTCGGTGCTGGAGCTGGGATTGCGTCTGCTGCGACTGGTCCAACTGCAGCGGCTCGGACCCGGACAGCATGTGCAACCAGAGTGGCTTCGACTGTGGCGACGAGGGCTGCCTCGCCTGCACGACGTCCCCGATCGCCGTGGCGACCGGAGAGGGCGGGGAGTGCATCTAGCAGTCCGGCCGTCTGAATCGGAAACGTGAAGCGCGACCGCCCGGCATGCCGGGCGGTCGCTTCGTTCGGCGGTCATGTCCCGCATCGGAGACATGCCGGTGCGTGTTGCGCCCACGGGTGCCATTCCCGATACTGGCCCCATTCCCTCGCAGGAAGGCGGCATCGGTGCGATGTCGGAACGATCCACCCGATCCAGGAGCCAGCGGATGCTCAACGTCGCAACGGCCTCGGTGAACTGGAACAACGCCGATCTCGGCGAGGGAAGCGCGATCGCGTTCCCCCGCATCCTCGACCTCGCTCGCGAGGCGGGCTACACCGCCATGGAGTACAACCCCGTCTTCGGCGACGACCGAGACACCCTCGTGCGCGAGGCGGAGGCGCGCGGCATCACCTGGTGCGGCACCTATCAGCCGGTCGACCTCGTCTCCGGCCCGATCGGCGACGACACGCTGGCCGAGATCGACGCGCTCGCGGCGCGGCTGGTCGCAATCGGCTGCAACGACATGGTCATCGCCGAGCCGGGTCGCCCGGAGCGGCAGGCCATCGCCGGGCAGGTGCCGGCGGACGGCTCCGCCTCGCTGCCGGCAGATGCGTGGCCGGGTGTGGCGGCAAACCTGCACGCCGCCGGTGAGGCTGCCAGGCGACACGGTGTCCACGCCCACTTCCACAACCACGTCGGCACCTGGGTGGAGACACCTGCCGAGGTCGATGCCCTGCTGGAGCACCTCGACACGTCGGTCGTCGATCTCTGCTTCGATACCGGGCACTATGCGTACGGCGGTGGCGACGCGCTCGCGTTCCTGCGTGACAACGTCGACCGGATCGGCTACCTGCATCTCAAGGATGTCGATGACACCGTGCTCGCTGAGGCGAAGGCGCACCACTGGAGCTTCCTCGAAGCGCTGAAGCATGTCATCTTCTCGCCGCTGGGCGAGGGATCGGCGGATATCCCGGCGATCCTGGACGCGCTCACCGGCAGCGGCTTCACGGGGTGGGTCGTGGTCGAGCAGGACACCTGCGAAGGCGATCCGACGGCGGTCGCCCTCCAGAACCGCGAGTACATCGAGCGCCACATCGGAACGAAGTGACGCTGTAGCCAGTGGCAATCCTTGAATTCCAGGGGAAACCCTGTCATCCCGAGCCGGTGACGGGCGTTAGCGCCGCGATGTGTCGAGGGATCCCCCGGCAAAGCCGGTACGTGCCTTCTCGTCTTTGCCAGAGACCTGCGCGTATCACAACCGTGTCCGAGGACAGGGCTGTGGTCGCTGCGCGCCCACCGGGCGGATATCCGTTGGAATCCGCCCCTACTGGAGGACGCGGCCAACATGTGTTGCCGGATGGCGCGGCATCCCCGGGCCGGCATGTGCCAGCCCGGGGATCATGCCTACTTCAGGTAGTCGGTGTGGGCCCAGCCCGTGGTGCCGTTGTACGTCACCTTCGCGAAGCCGTACGCCAGCTCGCCGTTGGGGGTGACCCGCGACCCGGCCGGCATCACCAGCAGGATCCTCGCCGAGGTGCTCGGCTCCGCGCGAAGGTTCAGGTTCGCCGTGGTCGTCTGGTACGACGGCACCGGGCCGCTGCCGCCGTCGCCGAGGCTGATGTACTGCGTCGTACATCCAGCCGGTCTGGCCGTCCCACGTCACGTAGCGGAACCCGTTCTGCACCGTCGTGCTGGTGCCGATCTTCGCGCCACTCGGCACGACCCGCAGGACCTGGTTGCCCGTGCTCGGGCCGGAGCGGAGATTCACCGTGTCGGTGGTCCATCCCGAGCCGGAGATCACCGGGTCACCGCCGACCTGGTCTGTCGGCGTCACCAGCGATGCCAGCACCCAGCCGTTCTGCCCCTGGAAGGTGATCGCGGCGTAGCCGTTCTGCTCGATCCCGCGCGGCGCGAAGGTGTCGCCCACGCGGACCACGCCGAGGATGGTGTAGCCCGTCGACGGGCCGCTGCGGAAGTTCGCGTTGGCGCTGACCGTGTAGAGCCTCGCGCCGGACTGCGCCAGGGCGGACCTGCCGATCGTGCCGCCGGCGACCATCGCGGCGCCGGCGCCGACGAGTCCGCGAAGCACGGAGCGGCGGGTCAGGGTGGGGGTGGAATCGCGACGGGTATTGGAGATGATGTTGCGCTCGTTCAAGGCAATGCTCGCTTTCGTCAGTGAAATCGTTTCCGGCACCGTTGCCGGCCGCTTCGTACCTACTGCCATGCGATATCGAGAGCGAACGTCATGTTCGCGCGTTTCCCGGAATCGCCTGGTGGGGATGCAACGTCCCCATGCCGCTATCCACTACGGTCATATCCTCCTCCTGTTCCGTTCCTGACATGAGTGGGACACGGACCCACGATCTCGACCCCGTACCTTGCCGATGCGGCGATCAGTCGCTCGATGTCCCGCTCCGTCCTCAGCGATCGGTCCAGCTTCTGGTAGTGCCCCTCGAGCCCGGCGGGCAGCAGGAGCACCAGAAGGGTCGCCTCATCGGATTGGACGGAGTAGGTGTGCTCGCACTCCCTCGGAAGGAGCACGCAGCTCCCCGCCGGGCAGGCGTGGCGAGCGCCATCGATGTGCACGGTGATCTCGCCGCTCAGCACGTAGATCACCTCGTCCTCGCGGGTGTGGGCGTGGAGCGGGAGAGCCGACGACGGCCCGACGGTCATCTCGATCAGCGCGAACCGGCCGTCCGTCTGCTCGCCGGGGACGAGCACCGTCACCCGCTCGCCGGTTTCCGTCTGACCCTGCGCTCCACCATCCATGTCGCTGGACCCTCCGACCCCTGCCGTACCGTGCAGGACACTCGACGCGGCACCGTTGCCGCCGACCTTTCCATCGTCGGGCACAGGCCGAGCTGCCAACACTCATCGCACCCTCACGCTCACCCTCATTCATCAACCCTCATTGCCGTCTGGATGCGTCGGGCAGTACCATGCTGATGGAGTTCAGGTTCGCGACAGGCGAGACGAGGCACGCATGACGATCGAGGTATCCGCTGACTTCGGGGTGCAGCTTCGTGCGCTTCGCCGCGCGGCGGGACTGACACAGGAGCAGCTCGCGGAGCGGGCCGGGCTGAGCGTCCAGGCGATCGCCGCGCTGGAGAACGGCCGGAGCCGCCGGCCGTACCCGCACACCGTCCGCGCGCTCGCCGACGCCCTGCGTCTCGACCCGGAGCGGCGTGCCGCGCTCATCGCCGCCGTGCCGGGGCGGGCTGCCACGGACGAGGCGCAGCAGCCCGCATCCACCACGCACCTGCCCGCCGTCACCCCTCATCTGATCGGCCGCGAGCGCGACCTGCGCGCGATCCAGGACGCGCTCCGGCGCGGCGTCCGCATCCTGACGCTCACCGGGGCCGGCGGGGTCGGCAAGACGACCCTCGCAACGCACCTGGCCGCCAATGGCGCCGACGTCTTCCCGGACGGTGTCGTGTTCGTGCCGCTGGCATCCGTGCATGACCCGGCGCTCGTGCTGCCCACCATCCTCCACGCGGTGCCGGCGCAGGAGACCGGCGCCCGCACGACGCTGGAGGTGCTGGTCGCGTTCTTCTCCGGCAAGCGCACCCTGCTGGTGCTCGACAACGTCGAGCAGGTGCTCGCCGCCGCGCCGGCGCTGTCGCAGCTCGTCCGCGCGACGGACGGGGTGACGCTGCTGGTGACGAGCCGGGCACCGCTGCGGGTCGTGGGGGAGCGAGAGTACCCGGTGCAGCCGCTGCCCGTACCCGAGCTCGCGCGGATCCCCAGCGTCGAGGAGGTCGCCGGCAACGCCGCCGTGGAGCTGTTCGTCGAGCGGGCGCAGGCGGTGTCGCCGGATTTTCATCTGGATCGGGCGAACGCCGCCGTGGTCGCGGCGATCTGCCGGCGGCTCGACGGGTTGCCGCTGGCGATCGAGCTTGCGGCCGCCCGGCTCCGCCTGCTCAGCCCGGTGGAGCTGCTCTCGCGGCTCGACACCGCGCTCCCGATCCTCTCCGGCGGGGCGCGCGATCTCCCCGAGCGGCAGCGCACGATGCGCGACGCGATCGAGTGGAGCTACAACCTGCTCGACGACCGCGAGCGGCGGCTCTTCCGCGCGCTGGCCGTCTTCCGCGACGGCTGGACGCTGGAGGCCACGGAGGCGGTGTGCAGCGACGCTGCCATGCCGCCCATGGACGTGTTCGAGCTGCTCGCCGCGCTGGTGGAACAGTCGCTGGTCATCGCGGAGCGGCAGGAGGACGGTCGCACCCGCTACCGGTTCCTGATGCCGGTGCGGGAGCTCGCCGAGGAGCTGCTGGTGGAGGCCGGGGAGGCCGAGGCGTGCCGCCGCCGGCACATGGAGTACTGCCTCGCGCTCACCGACCGGGCCGCGGTCGAGCTGGCCGGGCCGGGGCAGGTGGCGTGGCTGGCCCGGCTGGAGATCGAGCGCGACAACATCCGGGCCGCCCTCGGCTGGCTGATGGATCGCCGCGAGTGGGAGCTCGCCACCCGGATCGGCTGGAACCTCTGGGTGTTCTGGTGGGTCCACGGCTACTACGCCGAGGGGCGAGAGGCGATGGCCCGCGTGATCGAGGAGGGCCGCGACCTGACGCCGCAGTTCCGCGCGTGGGCGCTGGGGGTGGTCGGGGAGATGGCGTTCGGCCAGGGCGACATCGCCAGCGCGCGAGCGAGCTGCGAGGAGAGTGCCGCGCTCTTCCTCGAGGTCGGCGACAGGCACTCCGCCGCGCGGATCTGGCTGGTGCTCGGGCTGATCGCGAGCGGCGCCGGGGATCTGGAGACTGCCCGCCGCTACCTGCAGGACGCCACCGACGAGTTCCTCGCGGCTGGCGTCTCCCCCTACTGGGCATCGCTGACGACCAGCGCCCTCGGGATGCTGCCCTTCCGTCAGGGCGACTACGACCGCGCCGAGGCGCTCGTCGCGGAGGGGCTCGCGCTGGCGCGGAAGGCGGGAGACCGCTTCAGCCGCTACATCGCGCTCTACAACGCCTCGCGCGTGGCCCTCAAGCGGGGAGACCTGAACCGGGCGGCGGAGCTCTTCCGGGAGGGGCTGCGGTTCTCGGCGGATGCCAACGACCGCGCCAACGTCGCCTACTGCCTCGAAGGGCTCGCCGCGATCGCCGTCGCGCGCGACCAGCCGCGCCTCGCCGCGCGCCTGCTGGGCGGCGCGCACGCGCTCTTCGAGGTTGTGGGCGGCCGCGTCTACACCTACCGGCCGGACAGCGCCCTGCGCGAGCAGACCGAGACGGCCGTCCGCGCCCGGCTGGACGAGGAGAGCTGGGCGAAGGCGTGGGCGGAAGGCGAGGCGATGCCCATGCGGGACATCGTCGCCCTGGGGCTGTCAATACCGGATCGCGCCGGGTGATGCGTCGATGTCGCCGCTTACCGGTCGAACACACCTGCGATATGCTGCACTCCAGCATCGCGGGGCGATGGTTTCCGGGCTCCCGCGAGGCGGGGGCACATTGTGCGTGTGGTCGTTGAACTGGTGAGGATCGTATGACTGCGAAACCCAACATCGCGCTGATCGGCATCGGGCGGATCGGGGAGGTGCATGCCCGCACGCTCGCCCGCCTGGGCCACCTCGGCGCCTTCGCCATGATCGTCGACCCCCGCGAGGAGCTGGCCCGCGACCTCGCCGACGAGCTCGGCGTGCCACAGGTCGCCACCACGCCGGACGTCGCCTTCGATGACCCGCGCATCGACGCCGTCGTGATCGCCTCGCCGACCGACACGCACGCGCCGTACATCGAGGCGGCGGCTGCGGCCGGCAAGGACATCTTCACCGAGAAGCCGATCGCGCTCGACCTCGCCGCCACCGACGCCGCCATCGCCGCCGTGGCGAAGGCCGGCGTGCGGCTGCAGGTCGGGTTCCAGCGGCGCTTCGATCGTGGCTACCAGGCGGCGTGGGAGTACATCCAGGGGGGAGGTGTCGGCGAGATCGAGATGATCCACGATGCCATGCGCGATCCCGAGCCGCCGCCGGCCAGCTACCTCGCGCGCTCCGGCGGGTTCTTCCGCGACATGACGATCCACAACCTCGACTGCGTGCGCTGGCTGATGGGCGAGGACCCGGTCGAGGTCTTCGCGATGGGCTCGACGATGGTGAGCGACGAGATCCGCGAGGTCGGCGACATCGACACCTCGGTGGTCACCCTGAAGTTCGCCTCCGGCGCGATTGCCACGATCGAGAACGGGCGTCGCAGCGGGTTCGGCTACGATGTACGCACGGAGGTGTTCGGCTCGGGCGGCGCGATCTTCGTCGACGACGCCCAGGCGACGCCGGTGCGGCGCTACCATCGCGAGGGGGTGACGGAGGACCACCACTACTTCTTCCTGAACCGGTTCGGGGAGGCGTACGTGGCGGAGATCGCGTCGTTCGTCTCGGCGGTCGCGCACGACCGGGAGGTCGCCGTCACCGGCGCGGACGGCCGCGCGGCGCTGCTGCTGGCCTATGCCGCCGAGATGGCGTACCGCGACGGCAGGCCGGTTGCGGTCGCCGACGTCGAGGCCCGCGCCGCCGACTGGCCGGGCCTGTTTGCCCCGACCGCGCATTCGTAGGGACCGACCTTGTGTCGGTCCGGCCGCCCAACGGGCGGCATGGCGCGATGGCGTGCACGTGAACGGATATGGCCGCATGGCGGCCACCGGGTCGGACACCAGGTCCGCCCCTACGGATCGATCCATCGTCGATGCTGGAAAGGACCTCAACCATGAAACCCGCCAATGAGCTGCTGATGAAGCCCAACGACCCCGGCGACTCCGGGCTCGTCATCCAGGTCGGACCCGAGCAGGCCGGCTGGGAGTACATCGGGCTGGAGGTCCGCCGCATCGGCGAGGGCGAGACCTTCACCTTCTCCTGCCCGGACGACGAAATCTGCCTCGTGCCGATGGCCGGTGACGCCGTCGTCGCCGTCGGGGACGAGGAGTGGGAGATATCGGCCGGCCCGGCACCGTCTTCGATGGCAAGCCGACCGCGCTCTACCTGCCCGTCGGCTCCGACGTCCGCATCGAGACCGACGGCGGCATCGAGGTCGCCATCACGAAGTCCCGCGCGACCGAGACGTTCCCGGCGAAGCTCATCACCCCGGACGACATCGAGGTCGAGATTCGCGGCTCCGGCAACGCGGCGCGGCAGATCAGCCACATCATCAAGCCCGACTTCCCGGCGCACCGCCTGCTCGTCGTCGAGGTGTTCACGCCGAGCGGCAACTGGAGCAGCTACCCGCCGCACAAGCACGACATCAGCCGGATGCCGGCCGAGGCCGACCTCGAGGAGATCTACTACTACCGCATCCACCCGGAGGATGGCTTCGCGCTGCAGCGGCTCTACGGCGACGGCTACGACCTCGCCTGGACCATCCACGACGGCGACCTGCTGCAGGTGCCGGAGGGGTACCACGCCTTCGCCGTCGCCCACGGCTACACCGGCTACTACCTGAACGTGCTCGCCGGCGACGAGGCCGAGCGCACCATGCAGCCCGCCGACGACCCGCAGTACGCGTGGGTGCGCGGCACCTGGACCGACGAGCAGAACGCCGGCATCACCGGCTGGCAGGACATCGACCGCAAGGTCAACGGCGACGCCGGCCACCGGTAACGATTGAAACCGTTTGTAGGGACCGACCCCGTGTCGGTCCGTGATGCGCCGGCCAAACACGATAGGCGCGAATAAACCAATCCGGTGGGCCCGCTCCCTCCGTGGGCGGGCATCTCCCCGGGCACAAGACCCGGGGCTACACGATGTCGTCGGAGTCAGCCGTAGGGGCGGATTCGCGTGCGTATATCCGCCCGGTCGCCCGCAGGGCGACAATGCGTCATCCTGCACAACGTGCGCGCCTTCGCGCACCCCGGGCGGACACAAGGTCCGCCCCGACGCAATCGATCACGACTTCGAGGCGAAGGAGCACCCCCAATGACGACGATCCGGGCAACCATGGCACAGGCACTCGTCCGCTACCTCGCCGCGCAGAAGGTCGAGCGCGACGGCGAGGTGCAGCCCTTCTTCGCCGGCATGTTCGGCATCTTCGGGCACGGCAACGTCACCGGCATCGGCCAGGCGCTCGAGGAGCACCGCGACCTCCTCCGCTACTACCGCCCGCAGAACGAGCAGGCGATGGTCCACACCGCCGCCGCCTACGCCAAGATGAAGAACCGGCTGCAGACCTTCGCCTGCACCTCCAGCGTCGGGCCCGGCGCCACCAACATGGTGACCGGCGCCGCGCTCGCCACCGTCAACCGCCTGCCCGTGCTGCTCCTGCCCGGCGACACCTTCGCCAACCGCGCCCCGCACCCGGTGCTCCAGCAGGTCGAGTACCCGATGGCCGGCGACGTCTCCGCCAACGACGCCTTCCGCCCCGTCTCGAAGTTCTTCGACCGCATCGTCCGCCCGGACCAGCTGCTCGCCTCCCTGCCCGAGGCGATGCGCGTGCTCACCGACCCCGCCGAGACCGGCGCCGTCACCCTCGCGCTGCCCGAGGACACCCAGACCGAGGCGTTCGACTACCCCGAGGCGTTCTTCGCCGAGCGCGTCTGGAAGATCCGCCGCCCGGCGCCGCCCGAGGACGCCCTGCTCGAGGCCGCGCCAGCTCATCTCCAACAGCGAGTACCCGCTCATCATCGCCGGCGGCGGCGCCATCTACTCGGGCGCCAGCGACGCGCTCGACGACTTCGCCACCGAGTTCGGCATCCCGGTGAGCGAGTCGCAGGCCGGCAAGGGCGCGCTGCCGTGGGACCACGCCTGGAACATCGGCCCGATCGGCGCCAACGGCGGGCTCGCCGCCAACCGTGTCGCGAGGGACGCCGACGTCATCATCGCCGTCGGCACCCGCCTGGGCGACTTCGTCACCGCCTCCAAGACCGCCTTCCGGAACCCCAACGCCCGCTTCATCGGCATCAACGTGGCAGGAATGGACGCGCACAAGCTGGGCGGGGTGCCGCTGATCGGCGACGCGCGCGCCACGCTGGAGGCGCTCGGCGAGGCGCTGCGGGCCGAGGGGACCGTGCGCGACATCGCCGCCACCGGCAAGCCGGTGCAGGATCTCAAGCGGGAGTGGGAGGCCGAGGTCGACCGCCTCCGCGCCAACGAGGGGCGCGACACGCTCAGCCAGGCGCAGGTGCTCGGCATCGTCAACGAGGCCGCCGGCGACCACGGCACCGTGATCAACGCCGCCGGCTCCATGCCCGGCGACCTGCTCAAGCTCTGGCGCACCCGCGACCCGAAGGGCTACCACGTCGAGTACGGCTTCAGCTGCATGGGCTACGAGATCCCCGCCGGGCTGGGCGTGAAGATGGCCGACCCGGAGCGCGACGTCTTCGTGATGATCGGCGACGGCTCCTACCTGATGCTGCACACCGAGATCGTCACGGCGGTGCAGGAGGGTGTGGCGTTCACCATCGTGCTGGTCGACAACCACGGCTTCCAGAGCATCCACGGCCTGCAGATGGGGTCGGGGACGCCGTCGTTCGGCAACGAGCTGCGCTTCCGCAGCGAGGGCGGCGTGCTGGACGGCCCGCCGGTGCCGGTCGACTTCGCGAAGAACGCCGAGAGCCTGGGCGCCCGCGCGATCACGGCGACGACCGCCGAGGAGCTGGAGCAGGCGCTCGCGGAGGCGAAGGCCGAGAGCCGCGTCACCGTCGTCTGCGTCGAGGTCGACCCCGACCCGCGCGTGCCGCAACTACGAGGGCTGGTGGGACGTCCCCATCGCCGAGGTCAGCGGCGAGGCCTCCGTCAACGACGCCCGCGCGGAGTACGAGGACGCGATCAAGAACCAGCGCGTGGTGTGGTAGTGGTCCATAGCCTTCCTTCGTCGATAGGCGCTGAGAACGCTCGATACCTATTGTTGCCAAGAGTCAGGAGGTAGCGCGGTATGGAAGCGACGGGTTCAAAGTACCACGACCTAATCTATCTGAATATTTCCCTTGTCGAGTCAATCTTGGCACAACTCCAAGAGGGACTAGTCAAGACATTTGTAGATGAAGAAGAACATACTTCCACTGCGAGCGTTGAAGGACGAGCTTCATTGGCGGCTCTCTTTGGCTTTGGTTCAAAGCTAGAAGGAGGGAAGCGAGGACTGACCCGAGATGAGTGGGTGCTTCATGACTATATCCTTCAGCGAACGATTAAGCTCTTGGCAGAGGAGAACCTAGTAGCAGACGGACTCATTTGACGAGAGAGGAGATATCCGGCTCCAACATCGGCTTCGTGATGTTGTCCGGCTCCTTCGGCTTGTTCGACTCCGCGCTGTTCCCGATCTTCGCGGAACTTGCGAAGATATATCCGAAGATTTCTAAGTATAGCGATGGTTCTGCTGTCGAAAACGAAAATTCTAAAGAGAGCAAACCGAAAGGGTTGCTGCAGCAAATTCAAGAATCATTCGAGGCTAACACTAGAAGGGCTCCGAGGGAGTTGCAAGTATTCGTCGACATGGCTGAACTTGTCAGCGTTCTATTCCCAGATACGGTGCGGTCGAGCTTTGCAACCGAGCATCTTGAGATAAGGGGCATACTCAAACGAGAGGCTCTTCGGGAGGATGCTCAAAGCCTCATATTCAAGTACGGCCTCCCAAGCCGAGATGCTTGGCAATTGCTAGCTCTCATAACGTCGATTCCTGAACCAGATGATGAGCAGCGAATGCAGAGACAACTCGAAGATCTGGAGAAGAAATCCAAGGAGCGATCTCAGGACAGTTCTACAATCCTGCCAGCAACCGAATCGTTCGATGGAACAGTTCAAACGCTCAACATCGTTATGCAGCAACTGGGTGGCTCGCGGTATCCAGAGATTGTGGTTGCACCGATCGCAATCTATCGAGAGGTGCGGTCGACCGTCGATTAGTGACGGTCATTGGTGTCTAGCCTGGTTGGAACCGCGTTGCTCGATCGTTCATCCGGTCTATTTCGTGCTGTGATGCTTCCTTCGTCACGCTGCCAGTGCGTACATACACTTTGTTTCCATTGACGGTGCACTTATATGGACGGTCTTCTGGATTGGAGGTGACTCGTACTATGACGTAGTTTCCATTCGCATGCTCTCCGTGAAAGGTGCTAATAGATGGAGATGGCGTGACTCGGGTGTTGAGTATTTGTTGAAGTCGTTCATCCGTCGCAGAACACAACAACTGTTCATGCTCTTCCTGATCGGAGGGGGATGTGGCTTGATAGAACGAGCCGTCGTTTTCAATGCCGAGGATAATTACACCGTCATCGACCGCTCCAGTGTTGGCCATAGCAGCGACATCCTTAGCGAACTCGTTCTTGCTTGATTGGTTTTTCCACTTGTAGTGCCGCTTGAAGTCGATTTTCTCTGACTCACCTGCTGTGCGATAGAGTTCAAGATCTTGGTTGTGTGCTACTTGACTACGCTTGGTCCTGCACAATCCCAGGTAAGTGGGTTTGAAGCGCTTGAATGATATGGTCGTGTGCGATGCGGCTAGATCCATTAGCTCAAGCTCTTCAAGTACTTCGCGGGCATCGATCGTACTCATCGCGAGTTCCGTCGCAATGTCGACGGGTTCTACCTCTCCTATGGTAGGTACAGCAGAGGTTGCGTCCTCAGATCTTCTATTAAGTGAGGCCAGCACGATCAACTGTTCCGCAGACAATGTTCGCGCGAAAGCTTCTTCCCAAACCTGCTGAGGATGACTGAAGCGCTGCCTGGTGTGGTTACTTAACCTCACAGTCATATCTCTGATGTTGATTCCTGAATATTGCAGAAAGTCGCCTAAAGCGAGCATGACAGAGTGAGAACTGACGCCGAATTCTGAAGAGTAAAATCCAGTGAATTGTTGTAAGTTTACGTAATGATCCGGCCGGCCTTCGGCATATGCCGCTAGGCTTTGAGCGATATTGTCACACCAAGAGACGTAGTCCACTGAGCGCTCCATCCTGATCAACTTTTCGATGTCCTGCTTCACTATAGTATAGATGTCCCTATGGGTGATCTTGCTATGTGGCTGGGAGGATGTATATCCAGGCGACGTGGCATTCAAGCCAGACGGACACTGGCGAGGTTGTAGCGGAGTGAGTATGGTGCTTCATCACGATTCCCGACGTCGATAGTCTGTGTGCCCAGAACGAATGCGTCTGGGACCCGCCGACCTTCGTCAAAACGCGCGCCGGAAAGGATGCCGATGGACCTGCTTGATCGCATGCTCGGATACGACCGGTGGACGACGGAGCGCCTGCTCACGATGTGCAGGGACCTGCCCGACGACCAGCTCGACCAGGAGTTCGACATCGGGAACCGCACGATCCGGCGGACCTTCGACCACATGCTGGCCGCGATGGAGCTCTGGACCGGGCTGATGTCGGGCGAGCGGCGCGGGCGCAGCGAGCCAACCCACGCCTCGGTCGAGGAGATGCTCGCCCGGCACGCGGCCGTCCACGACCGCTTCGACGCCGTCGTGCGGGAGGTCGCCGCGGCGGGCCGGCTGGACGAGACCTTCACCGACCACCACGGCTACCCGCAGAGCTACGGCGCCACCATCCTCCAGGTCAACTGGCACAACACGCTGCACCGCGGCGAGGTGCTGCACATGCTTCAGCGCCTCGGCGTGAGCGGCCTGCCGGACGGCGACCCGCAGGAGTGGGAGCACATGACCGGTCGAATCTGACGCACCGGTGATGCCGCATCGAGGCCTCTCCTCGTCTGTAGGGCCCGCCCCCGTGGCGGGCCGTTCCTCACCGGGCGCTTTGACGCACCGGTGATGCCGCACCGAGGCCCCGTCTCGTCTGTAGGGCCTGACCCCGGTCAGGCCGTTCCTCACCGGGCGCCTGTGACGCGCTATCTTCTCGGGCGGGCCTCGATCTCCCCAACCCAACAGCAAGACCGGAGAAACGCTTGCGTGTCGGCGGTAGGATGATGGCCGTGCCGGATGGCACGTCATGTGGACCAGCTCCACACCGCAGACACGAAAGAGGCCGAGATTGACCTACGACGAGATTGTCGAAACGATGAACACCGACCCGTTCGTCCAGCAGCTCCTCCAGGCGCCGATCCCCGCCCGCCTGGCCTACATCGGGCTCGACGGCACCCCGCGCGTCGTCCCGCTGAGCTACCTGTGGGATGGCGAGGCGTTCGTCTTCGCCTCCGATCCCAGCTGGTACAAGGTGCCCGCGATGGCGGCCAACCCGAACGTCGCGCTGACCGTCGACTCCAACGACTTCCCGCCGCTGATCCTCTCGGCGCGCGGTGTGGCGTGCATCGAATACGATCAGGGGCTGCCCGAGCAGTACGTCGAGGCGTCCCGGCGCATCGTCGGGGAGGAGAGGTTCCCGAGCTGGGAGAAGGAGGTGCGCTCCGAGAACCGCAACATGGCGCTGATCCGCGTCAAGCCCACCTGGCTCAAGGTCGTCGATTTCGAGACGCGGTTCCCCGGCCCGAGCTAGAGCGGCGGGCAGCAAATGTGCCTGCGCCCACGTGATCCGTAGGGACCGACCTCGTGTCGGTCCGTGGCTCGGGCAGACACCAGAGCCTGCCCTGATCAAGGGGCGAAGCCCCGCGTCGAACGGGTCTGCCCCTACAAACACCCTCGCCGGTCGTCAGTCGCTGGCGCCGCCGCCCCGGTTGATCACCGCGACGTCGAGCGCGTCGTAGTTCCGCGCCTTGTAGATCAGCGCCGAGCCGAGCCAGCTGACGAGGAAGATCCCGACGATCAGGTAGCCGACGCGCTCGAAGTCCAGGTTCGCCGCCCAGTCCCACAGCCCGCCCTCGAGCGAGAACCGCTCGCCGAGGATCGACAGCACCTCGATCGTCCCGACCAGCAGCGCGACGAGCACCGAGACGAAGGTGATGTTCAGGTTGTAGTAGAGCTTGCGCACCGGCTTCACCCGCGCCCAGCCGTACGCGCCGAGCATCAGGATCGAGTCCGCCGTGTCCACCAGGCTCATGCCGGCGGTGAACAGCAGCGGGAAGAGCAGCACCACCGCCGCCGGGATGTCCTGCCCCGCGGTGGTGGCGGAGATGCCGAGCAGCGCGACCTCGGTGGCGGTGTCGAAGCCGAGCCCGAACAGCAGCCCGAGCGGGTACATCTTCCAGCTCGTGTCGATCGCCCGCGCCAGCGGCCCGAAGAAGCGGTTCATCATGCCGCGCTGCGCGAGGAACTGCTCCAGCGTCTCCTCGTGGTAGGCGCCGCCCCGGGTGACCTTGCGGAACATCCGGTAGAGGTCGATCAGCACGAGCAGGTTGATGATGCCGATGACGTAGAGGAAGAGCGCGGAGACGCTGGTGCCGATCAGCCCGCCGATCCCCTGCAGCTCGGAGGTGGATCCCTCGACGAACGTCGCGGCGACGGCAACCAGGGCGCTGAGCAGGATCACGATGGTGGAGTGGCCGAGCGAGAAGAACAGCCCGACCCCGATCGGGCGCTTGCCGTCCTGCACCAGCTTGCGGGTGACGTTGTCGATCGCCGCGATGTGGTCCGCGTCGACGCCGTGCCGCAGCCCGAAGGAGTAGGCGAGCAGGGCGGTGCTGAGCACGAACGAGTAGCGCGCCGACACCAGCAGCGTCAGCCCCCACAGGGCGATGTTGATCAGCACCAGCGCGCCGAGCAGCAGGACGATCCGCCGCCGCGTCTCCGGTGACCCCTCGCCCGGCAGCCGTTGCAGGAAACCTCGCATCCTCCCCAGTCCCTTTCGTGCCAGTTCGTCATGAAGCGAGCCGCCATCCCGGCAGCTCGCTTCGCCGCATCCGTTGCATGCATGTGGGCGCTCCTGGAGAGCGCTCGGCAATCGTGCCGCCAATCGGCGATCCGTGCCGTTCGCAGGCTACGTTCTCGGTCGAGCGGGCTACACCGGCAGCGGGACCTCGATCGTCACCGAGATGACCTGCCCCTCGTGGATGCCGAGACGCTTGCGGACCTTCGCGTTGAGCGGCAGGTCGAAGCAGCCACGGTCCTTGCGCGGGAACATCGACGACTCCCAGGTGAAGTCATCGACCGTCACCGCGCACGGCACCGTTCCCCACGGGTTGAGCGCCGTGCCGACGAGGTCGAGGATCTCCGCCGACATCTCCACCGGCAGCGAGACGAAGTACACCGCGTTGGGGTTGAGGTAGAACCAGACCTCGCCCTCGAACTCGTACCGCAGCATCCCCGGCTCTGTGTCCATGCGCTTGCCTCCGTAGACCGCCGATCCTCCGGCCGCAACCATACCCATTTCTCCGTGACCGCGCACTGGCGCCCACCTGCTGGCCACCTGGGATGTACGGTCAGGCAGGAGTGCGCAGCCAGGGGCAATGCTCAACAGCGAGTGGTGTGCGTCGTGATGCCGTCGATCTGCGCGCTGACAATGATGACACGAATTGTGGTGCTCATGGTTACATAATTCCCGTATACTCGTCTTGCCTCAGACAGCATCGTGTCCGGCGCTGGGACGATCACATCCGCCAGCGCGCCGGCAACGGGATTCGCGTCCCCGGCCTGAGCCCTTCATTCGAGAAGGCGGGTCGTGGCGCGTGGTTTCGTGCACCACCGGCTTTCCCAACCCCACAACCAGTGGGGCTCTTGCCTGCATGCCCCTCCACGCCATTGCGTGGAGGTCCGGGTCCCCGGCCCATCCGTTCCCGGCATGCCCAACCGGGGTGCCGCATCACGAAGGATCACCATGAAGAATCCACTTTCGACTGCGGGGCTGGCTCGGCTCAGCGCTCGCCGTCCCTGGTTCGTCGTCGCCGCCTGGGGGCTCCTGCTCATCCTCGCGATCGTGGTTCAGTCCGCCTGGCCGGCGAACACCACGACCGATGTCGGCCTCCTCAACGATCCGGAATCGCAGCGAGGCTGGGCCCTGCTCAAGGAGCACGGCATCCGCGACGAACGTCACGGCACCGAAACCATCATCGTCCAGTCGGCGAACCTGACAATTGACGATGCCGCGTTTCAGGCAACCGTACAGCAGGCCACCGACACCTTCCGAGCGGACACGGGCATGGTCGCCAGCGTTGTCAACTATTACGAGCTCGGCGCCCAGGACCCTGAGGCGGCTGGCAATCTGGTCTCCGCCGACCGCAAGACGACGATCATCCCGGTGACGCTGGTCGGGTCGCTCGAGGAGGCGGTCGCACACGGCCCGGACGTGCTCACCGTGCTCCACGGTCTGCAGGACGCCGCTCCCGACTTCACCATCCTCACCGTCGGCGACGCCAGTCTCAACGAAGAGGTCAACACCCTGGCCGAGGAAGACATCGCTCGTGGCGAGAGCATCGGCGCCAGCGTCGCCTTCGTCATCCTGATCGTGCTCTTCGGCGCGCTTGTCGCCGCATTCGTCCCATTGATCCTGGCGATCATCTCGATCGGCATCGCCTTCGGTCTTGCCGCCATCGTCAGCCAGTTCAACGAGCTGTCGTTCGTGGTGACCTCCATCATTCCGATGATCGGGCTCGCCGTCGGCATCGACTATGCCCTCTTTGTCGTCGAGCGATACCGCGAGGAGCGGCGGCGGGGCGCTGACAGCCAGGACGCGATCGAGATTGCGGGGAGCACCGCCAGCCGCGCCGTGCTCTTCTCCGGAATGACGGTCATCCTGGCCCTGGCCGGACTGTTCATCGCCCCCACCAACGACTACCGCTCGATCAGTACCGGTGCGATCCTCGTTGTCGCGGTCGCGGTTATCGCCACCCTTACGCTGATTCCGGCCGTCATCGCCCTGCTCGGTGACCGGCTCGACTGGCCGCGCCGCCGGACCTACACCGCCGAGACGGCCGCCAGGCAGAGCGCCTGGGACCGCGAGACGATCCACAGCGGCTTCTGGGGGAGCATCAGCCGGGTCGTGATGGGAAAGCCCATCGTGAGTCTGGTCGTGGCTGTGGGCTTCCTCGTCCTGTGCGCGACGCCTGCATTCAGCCTGAACGAGGGGTTCAACTTTGCGTCGGCGTTGCCCGACGAGCTCGAATCGAAGGCGGCGTACAACATCCTCGACGCCGAGTTCTCCGCCGGACTGATCTCGCCGGTCGAGATCGTGGTCGACGCGCCGCTGGGTGACCCGGCGACTGAGGACGCCATCGCCACCATCATTCAGCGCCTGAGCGAGGCGACCACCGCCGATGGTGTTCCCGTCTACGGTGCGGTGACGACTACCCGAAGCGCCGACAACGACATCGCGCTCATCTCTGTGCCGATGAATCTCGATCCCGACACGGAGGCCGCGACCGACGCCGTCAGGCACCTGCGCGATGTGATGATCCCGCCCGTTGCGGCCACGCTGCCGGCTGGCCAGATTCTGACCACCGGGCTTTCAGCGAACAACGTTGACTTCCTTGAGGTGCTCGATACCTACACCCCGATCGTCTTCCTCTTCGTCCTCGGTCTCAGCTTCCTCCTCCTGGTCATCGTGTTCCGATCGCTCGTCGTTGCCGCCAAGGCGATTGTGATGAACCTGCTCTCGGTCGGCGCCGCCTACGGGCTGATCGTCTGGGTCTTCCAGGAGGGCAACCTGGTCGGGTTCTTCGGTTTCCAGCAGACGAATGTGATCGAGGCCGGCCTGCCGCTGTTCATGTTCGCGGTGCTGTTCGGGCTCTCGATGGATTACCACGTCTTCCTGCTCTCCCGCATCCGCGAGCATTACGACCGCTCGCACAACAACGCCGAGTCGGTGGCGGTCGGGCTGCAACGGACGGCGAAGATCATCACCGGGGCGGCCCTGATCATGGTGGCCGTCTTTGGCGGCTTCGCCTCGGCGAGCCTGGTCTTCATTCAGCAGCTCGGGTTCGGGCTCGGCGTCGCCATCCTCCTCGACGCCACCATCGTCCGCTCGATCCTCGTCCCGTCCGCAATGGCGCTGCTGGGGGACCGCAACTGGTACCTGCCGACGTGGCTCAGGTGGCTGCCTGATCTGCGGCTCGACGGCAGGCCCGTTGCCGTGGGCATCCCCACGGTCGTCGTTCCCGGAGTGGATACCCTCCCGGCCGATTGATGGCAATGTCAACGATCGGCACGGCAGCTTCGTGTCGATCGACAGAGACAGCCGACCTGGTGCGAGAGGATGGAGAGTGACCACTGCTCATCGCGCGCCGAACGTCGTCGCCAGGGTAGGCGTCATGAACGATTCGGCGTTCGGGTTGGAGGAGAAGCAGACCTCGCCTTCGGCCTGGTACCGAACCGTCGGTTCCGTATTCATGCGTTCACCTCGGCAAGCTGGTGCTGACTGCGATGCCCATGCGGCGTGCTGCCTCCCGGCTCCACGGAGCACCGACAGGGATCGGGACTGGTGGTAATGCTACGATGGCGGAAAGTCCCACATGAAACCTGTCCGCGCCCGCCACGCGCGAGCTCCGGACACGATATGAGGAGAGAGCCATGGCCGCCTACGTGATCGTCGGTATCGATGTCGCCGAGCCCGAGGCATACGGAAACTACACCCGCGAGGTACCGGGGACCCTCGAGCCGTACGGTGGTCGGTTCGTTGTGCGAGGCGGCGAATTCTCGGTGCTCGAAGGCGACTGGCCTGCATCCCGCGTCGTGGTCCTCGCCTTCCCGAGTGTCGACAGGGCCAAAGCCTGGCACGAGTCGCCGGAGTATCAGGCGATCCTGCCGATCCGGCGGGCCCATGCAGAGACGCACTTCATGGTCGCCGCCGAGGGTGTGGATTAGATGGCGTAACCAAGTTCATGGACGCCGAAGGCCGGCGAGCCACTGGACCCCTTTGACAGCTCGCCGCCCACATAGAGGGGTAATGCATATTCCGGGGCGAATTGCCGCCGAGGAGGCGGGCAATCCGTAGGGGCTGGCCGCGCTGTCCCAGCCCGGTGGCCGCGCAGCGGCCACAATCTCCGCAATATGCATCACCTGTACATTGGTGCAGGAGAATTGATGCTCAATCACGCCCCTGAAGGATATCGGTGCCCGTTCTGTCGCCTGTCGAGCGGTGGCGAAGCTCCGAGCCCTACCGGGTCGATGCAAGCGGACATTGTGTACCGGGATCACGACGTGTTGGCGTTCGTCGCCTCGCAATGGTGGCCCAACAACGCCGGCCATGTGCTTGTCGTCCCGACGCATCACTACGAGAACATCTACGACTTGCCATCTGACATTGGTGCTGCGATCCATCGGGTCGCACAGCGGGTCGCGTTGGCGTTCAAGGCGACGTATCGCTGCGATGGCGTTTCAACGCGCCAGCATAACGAGCCGGCGGGCAATCAGGATGTGTGGCACTACCACTTGCACGTCTTTCCGCGATACGACGGCGATCAACTCTACATCAGCCAGAAGCGTCACACATCGATCGAGGAGCGGCAGCCGTATACCGACAAGCTAAGGAGATATCTTTCCGAATCAGAATCGATCCATGGCAACAGGAACAACTGAGCAGCGGCTGGCGTCGAATGGACCAGCCTTGTTGCTGCCCAGCAGTTGCCGTAGTGCGCTATCCCACCGGGCTGGCGACCGGGGAGGCTGATGGCGTTGCTTCGATGACGACGCCGAGCTCGTCGGCGATCAGCTCCGCCGTGCGCAATGCCAGCGCCACGATCGTCAGCGTCGGGTTCGCCGTTCCCACCGTCGGGAACAGCCCGCCGCCGGCCAGGAACAGGTTCGGGTGGTCGTGCGTCCGCCCGTACGAGTCCGTCACCGACGTCGCCGGGTCGTCGCCCATCCGGTGCGTCCCCAGCAGGTGCCCTGCCCCGCCCGGCTCCGAGAAGTCGAGGTCGGTCACGCCCGCGTCCTCCAGCAGCCGGCTGAACAGCTTCTTCGCCTCCTCCCAGCCGGTCAGCGTGTACTCGCCGTGGGAGTAGGTGATCTTCGGGCGCGGCAGGCCGATCTCGTCGAGGTGCTCCTCGTCCGGCACCACCCGGTTTTCCGGGTCGGGTAGCTGCTCCAGCAGCGCCGCGATCTCGACCTGGTACGGCGCGCTCTTGCCGATCGCCTCGAACAGCGCCTTGCCCGCCAGCCCCTTGCCGATCAGGTCCTGCGCGGTCTCCATCGGGTTGCCGACGTAGTGCCCCAGCTCCAGCCGGTACGCCGCGAACTCGCCCCGCGTCTCCGCCGCGCGAATCTCGTCGCCGCCCGCCACCGAGAGCGGCCCGCGTGACCCGGCGTACGGCCACGACGCCACGCCGTGCGCCCGCGCCCACGGGTGGTCCATCAGGTTGCGCCCGACCTGGTCGCTGGAGTTGGCGACACCGTTCGGCGCGCCATCCTGCCTGGACATCAGCAGCAGCTTCGCCGTCTCGATCGCGTTCGCGGCGATCACGTACAGCCGACCGGTCACGGTCGTCTCCCCGCCGTCCGGGGAGAGGTAGCGCACGCCGCTGACGCTGCCGTCGGCGGCGAGGTCGACCCGGTGCACCACCGCGTTCTCGATCACCGTCGCGCCGGCCTGCTCCGCGAGCGCGATGTGATAGGTGGCGTCATACTTCGCCTGCACCGGGCAGACGGGGATGCATGTCGCGTTGCCGCAGCACTGCGAGCGACCCTGGTAGCCGTCGATGGAGTTGCGCGCCTGCGGGTTGGCGTTCACGCGCACGCCGTTCTTCGCGAACGCTTCCTTGAGCACCTCGTCACCGGAGGCGATCGGGATCGCCGGCATCGGGAAGGGCGCGCTGCGGGGCGATCCGACATCCTCGTCGCTGTCGCCGGCCACACCCAGCTCGTTCTCGGCCTGCACGTACCACGGCTCGATCTCGTCGTAGCCGATCGGCCAGTCCACGCCCACGCCGAACTGCGTCTGCATCTCGAAGTCGCTCGGCAGCAGGCGCGGGCAGGTGCCGAGCCAGTGCCAGGTGGTGCCACCGACCCGGCGCTCGTAGTCGCTGGAGAACTTCACCTTGCCGGCCTGCACGTAGTAGTGGTCGGGGTCGGAGGAGGTCGGCTGCGGCGCCCACCTGGGGCTCTCGTATGGGTACTGCCCGCCGCGGAGGCGGGTCACGGCGTCCTTGCGCTCGGTGCGCGGCCCGGCTTCGAGGAACACCACCCTCGCGCCCGCCGCGGCGAGCTTCGCTCCCGCCACCGCGCTCGCGACACCCGCTCCGACGAACACCACATCGTAATCGGCCATTGCTCACTCCCTGATGATGAACCCGCTCGCCGTGGCTTCTCGCTCGCCCAATGTCGCAATGTCGGGCCGAGACCCCTACGAGGTCGGCACCTCGGTCGCCCAGTACCCGAACGCCTTGCACAACGTCGGCTGCGTCGAGTACGGCACCGTCTGCCACACCGGCAGGCCGAAGAAGATCGCCGCCCGGTTCTCCACCGGCTGGCCATCGAACTGCCCCAGATACCAGTACTCCAGGATGTCGTTGGCCACCGTCCTGGCGTCGTCTGGCAGGTCGTCGAGCGCGGTGGGGTCGCTGGCCGACGCCAGAGCCTCGAAGCCGGACACACGTGCCGGGTCGGCACCGATCAGCTGCGCCAGGGCGCTCGCTGCGTCCTCGTTGAGCGCGTCGCTGCCGACGAGCGCGGTCGATACCGCAAGCAGCGTCTCAACGTCGACCGCTGCCGCCGCCGCCGGGCTGGCGATCGGTGTGCCGGCCTCCGGCGTGCCGCCGGCCTGCTGCGCGGCGACCGATGCCACCGGTACCGCCATCGCCGCGGAGGCCACCCCGACCAGATGCCGCCTGGTGATCCGCGATCCCGATCGGCCGTCAAGTCGTTCGCGCGATCGCGCAGGTGCCGGTGCTTCGGACGTGCTCATTGCCGCTCTCCTCCGAGGTCAGGGCGACCGTCTCTGCCGTGGCGCCCAGAGTGTTCCCGACGATTGTCCCGTTCACCGATCAGCCTACACCGAAAACGTGTCGTAAACATCTCTGCCGGCTCCCGACGCCGCCTTGATGCCGGACTGCTTCTCGGTCAGCTCCCGCTCGGCGTATGTCGCGTCAGAGCTTGACATAGGATTGACTTCGACTATAGTGGGCGCGGGAGAGGCACATTTCCAGGTTCTGTCGGGGGTTCGGCCATCTGTTTGAGGGAGGAACAGCGATAGTTTCTGTCGCTCGTTCACCTTCGCGACCCCGGGTGGAGGTCGCCGGTGGTGACCACCCCGACGTCGTGGGTGCTGCTCGCGGGGGGCGGCACCCGTGCGGTGCCTCCCGGTGTTCCTCCGGGAGGCACTGCGCTGACCCCCCGACGGCGTGTACGCTTGTCACATGATGAGCGAAGAACCTCCCAGTACCCCCACCGTTTACCTCGACGCCGACGCATGTCCCGTGAAGGACGTCGTCTACAAGGTCGCCGGCCGCTACGGCGTGCCACTCAAGGTCGTCGCCAACGGCTACCTCCGCATCCCGGAAACACACGGGCTCGTTGCCGAGATGATCACCGTGCCCGGCTCGCCGGACGCCGCGGATGACTGGATCGCCGAGCGCGCCGGCACGGGTGACCTCGTGCTGACCGCCGACATCCCGCTCGCGGCGAAGGTGGTCGATGCCGGCGTCCGCGCGCTCGACTTCCGCGGCGGTGAGTTCACGCCCAGCCGGGTCGTCGATGCGCTCGCCTCGCGCGACCTCAACGCCTATCTCCGCTCGATCGGTGAGTCTACCGGCGGTCCGAAGTCGTTCTCACCCAAGGACCGCTCGAAGTTCGCCTCCAGCCTCGACGCCGCCGTAGGCCGGCTCGCCCGTGACACCGCCCGAAGGCGCCCGCACGGCTCATAGGGGCCACTGCCGTGTGCGCCGCCGCGCGGGCGCTGCCGTGGGCCGGTCAGGAGTTGTGAGAATCGCTCCCATTCGGGGGATTGACACGGTGTACGGACAGGCGTATTGTGACGTTAGGCCTTTCGTATGACCTGGAGGGTGCGTATGACCGCTCTCGATCCACCGGACCGGTAACCCAGTACCTAGCAGTCGTTGGAATCGAATGTCATGACGACATCCAGCCGCCTGCCACGACCATCGTGGCAGGCGTTGCTGTGTTCGGGGCGTTGCAGACGAACCTCCCGCGCTCAGTCGGCGACCCGTGTCGCTTCGATGCGCGACGCCGCAGCGAACCCACCCGCCAGCGTCTCGATGCGCGCGGAGAGGTTGTCCGGAAACGCGCTGGGGATCACACCGGGCAGGCTCGCTGCCAGAATCCGCGCGAATGCGGGCGAGCAGAGTGCCGCTTCCATCCACGCCAGCTCTCCGGAGGACGGGTCCCGCCGGCGCACGCTCTCCAGCGTGATGCGGTACATCGGCTCCATCGTGTCATCTCGATAGCGGTGGTACTGGCCGAGCGTTTTGTCCCAGTCCGCGCCGTTCAGCACGTCGTCGAGCGCCTGTGCCAGCCAGATCGACTGGTTGATCGCATCGGCGATGCCCGTTCCAGTGAGCGGATCCTTGAGATACGCCGCGTCTCCGGTGAGTGCCCATCCCGGACCGAACGGAACGCGGAAGTGGTTCGGGATGCCTCGCACGCCGAGGAGCTTGCCCTCGATCCGTGCATCCGCCAGCCGCGATTGCATGTATGGATACGTCCGGAACAGCGTCATGAACGCGTCGAGTGGAGCGGCCCGGAATCGCGGGAAGTCCTCAGGTTGCAGCTCCAGCGCGAGGCAGTCGAGGTCCGGCTGCATGGGAAACAGAAAGCCGACGCGATTGTCGATGTAGAACTGCTCCAGCGCGGGTTCCGGAAGCGGCGAGACGCCCTGAAAGTAGCCGTAGTAGACCGGCCTGAGCGGGGGCTGCTCCTGGTAGCTGGCAGCGCCTGCCCACGCTGCCACATTCGATGCCCGACCGTCCGCACCCACCACGATGCGGGCGCTGATGCCCGCCGTTCGGTCGCCACTGGCTGCGATACTGACCCCGCAGACACGACCCCCACACGCGATCAGGCCGGTTGCGCGCGTGCGGTCATGGAACGTGACACGGCCCCGTCGGACGGCATGGTCGACCAGAATGGTGTCCAGAACGTCGCGGCGAGGCGCCAGGCCGTAACTGCCGTCCGGTGATATCGGCCCCTCGAACGCACACGATCCGACTGTCGCGCGGGAGCGGGTGACACGGCGGAAGCCGCGCGCCTCCACATCGCCGAGCACACCGAGCTGGTCGAGGAGGGCCACCGCGCTCGGCGCCATGTAATGGGTCGAAAGGGTGTCGCTGGGGAAGCGGCTGCGATCGATCAGCATCACCCGGTGACCGCGCAGGCCGAGCTGGAGCGCGAGGGTGGCGCCGGCAACCCGCGCGCCCACGATCAGCACGTCACAGTCTGGTTCACGCTGGTGCGGCATGGTGATGCGCCCGCCTTTGGCAGCCCGTCACGACAGCGATCTGCTGGATCGATTCGCTTCCAGTCCCGACCCGCATCGTCTCATGATCGCTGATGCTATGTCAATTGATGATGGAGGGTAAAACAGCAGAGGGCATCTGCGGGGAGCCCCGCGCCGGCAGGCCGAGAATCAGGGCTGGGTTCGCCTCACACGGGTTCGCTGGAATCCGCGATCTGCAGCACCGCTGCCCCGGTGAGTCGGCCCGACCGGAGGTCGTCCAGCGCCTCGTTCGCCCGCTCCAGCGGGTAGACCGTCACCTCGCTGCGCACCGGCACCTCGGGCGCGATCCGCAGGAACGCCTCGCCGTCCTCCCGCGTCAGGTTCGCCACCGACCGCACCACGCGCTCGCCCCACATGATCTCGTACGGAAAGCTCGGGATGTCGCTCATGTGAATCCCGGCACACACCACGGTGCCGCCCTTGCGCACCGCTCTGAGCGCCTGCGGTACCAGCTCCCCAGCTGACGCGAAGATGATCGCCGCGTCCAGCTCCTCGGGAGCGGGCGCATCGGACGGCCCCGCCCACGCCGCGCCCATCTCCCGCGCGAACGCCTGCCCCTCGGTGTCGCCGGCGCGGGTGAACGCCATCACGCGCCTGCCCTCATGGGTCGCCACCTGCGCGATCAGGTGCGCCGCCGCGCCGAACCCGTAGAACCCCAGCACCCGGGCGTCGCCCGTCATGCGGTACGCGCGGTAGCCGATCAGCCCGGCGCAGAGCAGGGGAGCGGCGGCGAGGTCCGGGTACCCCTCCGGGATCGGGAAGCAGAACCTCTCGTCGGCGACGGTGTGCTCGGCATAGCCGCCATCCAGCGTGTAGCCGGTGAACCGCGCGAAATCGCACAGGTTTTCCTGCCCGCTGGTGCAGTAGCGGCACTCGCCGCACGTCCAGCCGAGCCACGGCACGCCCACGCGCCGCCCCGGTTCGTATCGATCTGCACCAGGCCCGATCTTCGCCACCGTCCCGACGATCTGGTGGCCAGGGATCACGGGCAGCTTCGGGTCGGGCAGCTCGCCGTCGACGAGGTGGAGGTCGGTGCGGCACACCCCGCAGGCGTGCACCTTCAGCAGCACCTGACCCTCGCCCGGCTCCGGGATCGGTCGCTCCTCCAGCTTCAGCGGCTCGCCGGGCCGTTCCAGCACCATCGCGCGCATGAACACACCTCCCGTGTGGGGATCTCACGATCATCGTAGACCAGGCTGGGTATCAACCGCGTCCACTTCGAACGTTCGGCGTGTCAGCTTCATGTATGCGGCTGCCGTGCACCATGGTGGCCCCGGCACAGGAATACGATAGGGATGGAAGGGGGATGGCTCGAATATGCCGCGCTTCTCTGGTGCGGCATCGTGCAAGGAGCGTCAACCATGAAGGCACTCCGTCCGATCCTCTTCGTGTACGTCCTCGCATGCGTCGCTGTCGACGCCTTCCGCCTCGTCCGGGCGTGGTACCTGCGCTGGGGCGCCACCGATGATGAAGTCCTCCGCCACATGCCGCTCGACGGGCACGTCCCGCGCCCACGCCTGGACTCCACCATGGCGATCACGATTGATGCCCCGCCCGAGCGGATCTGGCCGTGGCTGGCGCAGATGGGCGATGCGCCCCGCGCCGGCTACTACAGCTACGCCTGGATCGAGCGCCTGCTCGGCATGGACATCGAGAACTCGCAACGCATCCTGCCGCAGTACCAGCACCTTCGGGTCGGAGACGCGATCGACCGGGCCGGCACGATGACCGTGCTCGCCGTCGAGCCGAGCCGCCACCTCGTGCTCGGTCCACCGGAGTCGGTCGATACGGTTGCGGCGAGCTGGGCGTTCGCGCTCTACCCGGTCGATGCGCACCGCACGCGCCTCGTCACCCGCGTACATGGCGCCTGGAGCTACCTCCGGATGCTGCGCGACACGCCGCCGACCGCGTGGCCGTTCTACCTGCTGATCGAGCCGGGCGCGTTCCTGATGGAGTGGAAGATGCTCCGCGAGATCAAGGCGCGCGCCGAGCAATACCAGGGTGAGTGGATGCCGATCGAGGACGAGGACCGGGACCTGACGGGCGCGAGACCGACGCCGATGCGTCGCGTTGCGAGCTGACGTGACGCCGGTGCGAGTTCGGTAGCTGCCGGCCCGTGGACCGCGGAAACCGATATCTCTCGCGCGGCGCCGGTGCGGACTCCGGTCCGCTGGAAACGGTGTCGGAGATGAACGACGACGATGATGGTCAATATCGCTCCCACCCTGTACTGACGCGACGGCAGTTCCTCGCGGGCACGCTCGCGACCGCGGGGGCCCTCGGTGCTGGGTTCCATTCAGCCGAGGCTGCCTCCGCGACGGCGATCTTTCGCGGCCCTACCACCAAACCCACGGTGGCGCTGACATTCGACTGCGGCTCCGATACGGGCTACGCCGCCTCGATCCTCGACACGTTCGCCCGCGAGGGCGTGAAGGGCAGCTTCGGCATGACGGGGACGTGGGCCGAGGCGAACCCCGCGCTGGTGCGGCGGATGGTGTCCGAGGGCCACCAGCTCATCAACCACACGTATTCCCACCCGTCCTTCACGGGCTACTCCGACCCCTCCGGGCCAATCTCGAGCACGGCGCGCAAGGATCAGATCACTCGGTGCGAGCGCGTGGTCGCCGACATCGCCGGCGTGGCCATGAAGCCGTACTTCCGCCCGCCCTACGGCGATTACGACGACAGCGTGCTGGCCGACGCCGGCGCGATCGGCTTTACCTCCTGCGTGCTGTGGTCACTGGACGGCTTCGGCTGGAAGGGGCTCACCCAGGATCAGATCGTCAACCGCGTGGCCAGCAACCACGGCAACGGTTACATCTACCTGTTCCACGTCGGCGCCGCATCACAGGAGGGGCCGGCCCTGCCGCGCATCATCTCGACGCTTCGCGGCAAGGGGTATGGCTTCGCCACGGTCACCGGGCTACTCGGCGGTGGTGGCACGCCGCCGGCCGCGAAGTTCGTCGCGGGCGACACCGTCAAGGTGACCGCCGGCCTCTACCTGCGAACCGGTGCGGGTAGCGGCTACTCGGTGATCACCACCATGCCGACGGGCACGGTCTGCACCGTGGTGAGCGGACCCACGGTTGCCAACGGCTACTCGTGGTACAAGCTCTCGACCCCGTACGGGCAGGGATGGGCGGCCGGCGAGTACCTCGCGAAGACGAGTGGCGGCACCACCCCGCCGCCCGTCGCAACATTCGTGGCGGGTGACAAGGTGAAGGTCACGGCGGGCCTCTACCTGCGAACGGGTCCCGGCACCGGCTACGGCGTGATTGTCACCATGCCTACCGGAACGGTGTGCACCATCGTGAGCGGAGCCAAGTCCGGCGAACGGGCTCACCTGGTACCAGGTGGACTCCGCCATACGGTCGCGGCTGGTGTGCGGGCGAGTACCTGACGCGCATCTCTTCCGCGAGCGGCTACCCAGCTGGCACGAAGCTGAAGGTGACGGCGGGGCTCTACCTGCGTACCGGCCCGGGGTTCGATACCGGCGTGATCACCACCATGCCGACCGGCACGATCTGCACCGTGGTCAGCGGGCCGCAATCGGCCAACGGGCTCACGTGGTATCAGGTGGACACGTCGTACGGCCGTGGCTGGGCGGCCGGGGAGTACATGACTCGGGTGTAGGGGCGGGTGGCGTCGCGGCTCACGGAGCCACAGGCAGGGTGAAGCACACGGTCGTGCCCTCGCCGGGATCGCTCGCGAGGTGGATCTCGCCGTCCATCGCCTGCACCAGCGATCGCGCGATCGGCAGGCCCAGCCCGGTGCCGCCGGTATGGCGAGTGCGAGAGCGATCCGTCCGGTAGAAGCGGTCGAAGACGAACGGCTGGTCCGCCGGGTCGATGCCGGGGCCATGGTCCCGCACGCAGATCTCCACGTGCCTGTCGTGTTGCCGCGCCGAGACCGTCACCGTGTCGCCGCCGGTCGTGTACTTCACCGCGTTGTCGATCAGGATCCGCAGCACCTGCTCCACCAGCGCCGTGTTGGCGGTCGCGTGGACATGCTCGGGCGATTTCGAGACAAGCCTGACGCCAGCGGCCCTCGCCTGCGGATCCAGCGACCGGATCGTTGCGTCGATCGCCTTCGGTACGTCGACCCGCTCGAGCACCAGCTGGGTCGGGCCGTCGCCGTACTTCGCGAGCGCGAGGAGATCGTTGACGATGGCCGTCATGCGGTCGATCTCCTCCAGAATCCCCTTCATCTCAGTGCGGACCTCTTCCCGGGTGGGGTCTGGCAGGCGCTGCACCATTTCCGCGTTGGCGCGCAGCACGGTGAGCGGGGTGCGCAGCTCGTGGGAGGCGTCGGCGACGAAGGTGCGCTGGCGATTGAACGCCTCGTCGATCGGCCGCATGGCGCGCCGGGCGAGGAACAGACCGGTCGGCAGCGCGATCAGCGTGCCGAGCCCGATGCCGACCATGCTCGCCACGCCCACGAGGCGAAGCTCCGCGTCGTGCTGTCGCTCCGAGCGGGTCGCCTGGATCGCGCCGACCACCTCGCCGTGCTCCTCGACCGGCTCGGTGCGAACGCGGATGTCCTCGCCGTCGATCGTGACGGTGCGGGTGTCGTTCTCGCCGTCCAGCGCCTTCTGTACCGCCGGCATCACCGGGATGCCCTCAACCATCACGCCACGGTCGTTGTGGACCATGCCGCCGCTGGCGTCGAACACGAACAGCAGCGTGTCGCCGCTCTCGAGGATCTCGTGGCTTTCGTCGTCCTCGCCGTCGTTGTCGTCGTTCCCGCCCTCGTCCTCGCTCGCTGTCGGCTGGGGGGCGGGGGCGGCATTGCCCGCAGCCAGCTCCGGCTCCCAGACGATCCCGGCCGCCTTGATCCGATCCTCCAGCGCGGCGTCGGACTCCCGGATCAGGCTCTCGCGCAGCAGCAGCCAGGTGCCGCCGCCGACGATCGCGATCACGAGCACAACCACGGTGACGTTGAGGATGGCGAGCTTGCGGCTGACGGAGGCGAACATCGCGGCCCTACTTCCGGATCACGTAGCCGGCGCCGCGCACCGTCTCGATCACCGCCGGGGCGTCCGGGCAGGCCGCCGCGATCTTGCGCCGGATGTAGTGGACGTAGAGCTCGACCACGTTGCCCTGCGGGTCGGCGTCGTAGCCCCAGACCTTCTCCAGCAGCTGGTCGCGGTCGAGAATCTGCCCGCGGTTGCGGACCAGCGTCTCCAGCAGGGTGTACTCCCGACGAGTGAGCGGAACCGTCGATGCGCCGCAGGTGACCTCCCCGCTGGCGAGGTCGATGTGGATCGGGCCGATCTCGATCACGTCCTCCAGCAGCGGCCGGTCGACGCGGCGGGTGAGCGCGCGCAGGCGAGCGATGAGCTCCTCGAAGGCGAATGGCTTGCCGAGGTAGTCGTCGGCACCGGCGTTGAGCCCCTCCACCCGCTCGTCCAGCTCGGTGCGGGCGGTCAGCATGAGCGTCGGCGTGGAGACCCGCGCCGCGCGCAGCTCCCGCAGCAGCTCGACGCCGTCGAGACCGGGCAGCATCCGGTCGAGGACGATCGCGTCGTAGCTGCCAGTCAGCGCGAGGTCGAGCCCGGCGTCGCCGTCGTGGGCGACGTCGACATCGAACCGCTCCTGCGAGAGCACACGGGTCATGAGCTGGGCGAGGCGGACCTCGTCCTCGACGATGAGAATGCGCATGGATCCAGTCTAGCGGCTGCGGAAGCGGGAATCGGCAGTCCCGAACCGATCGTACGGCACGTGGCTGGCCGGCACCATGGCGCGTGGCTGCTGTCGGTCGTGCCGGGTGAGCACGCGGTAGGCGACGAGGAAGACGAGACTGGCCGCCGTGGCGAGGTAGAGGAGCTGGATCGGCAGCGAGCCGCTGTCGGTGCCGGCGCCGATGCCGTGGGCAAGCCCTGTCGCATAGATCGGAAATGCGAGCCAGTGCATCGCCCGCCATGCGCGGTAGCCAATCAACCGGCGCGCGGTGAAGCTGGCGCCGAGGATGACGCCGACCTCGGCGGTGACGGTGCCGAGCCCGGTCCACGGCTCCCGCACGTGCGAGGCGAACGGCACCAGCAGCTCCCTGGGGCCGAAGTTGACGGTTGGGTCGATCGCCAGGCTGAGGATGTGCAGCGTCAGGAAGCCGTACCAGAGGTGGAAGCCGTAGGCATGCAGGCTGTAGGTGAGCCCGCGCCCGCCGGCGGTGTTGAGCAGGCGGGTGGTGAGACCGAGGCCCAGCACCATGATCAGCCAGGTCAGCAGGTAGAGCACCAGGCCGGAGGCGCGCGCGAGGTACCACGAGAGCGGGCTGGGCGACCAGCCGAACAGGGCAGAGGCGAGCAGCATCGCGGTGATCACGATGCCGCCGATGAGCAGGAGGGCGCCAGCCAGCGCACCATCCAGCTCGGGTGGGTCGACGACTTTCTTCGGCAGCTTGCGGGTAGTCATGGGTTCGGTCCCTGGAGAAACGTGAGCCGGTTGTCGCGGTCGACACAGACGGCGGCGGTGCTGCCGGCGGTCTCGAGCGGCTCGTTTCGTGCGGCGGCGACCATGATCGCCTTGGTGGCGACCTCCGCCTCCGTCACGCTCGGTGCGAATGCGGTCACCGACACGATGTCGCTTTCCAGCGACGCGCCGGATGCCGGGTCGATCAGGTGGTGACGGGCGTCGCTGCCCGTGCCCCAGTGCCGGCGATTGGGCGACGAGGTCGCGACGCCGGCGAGCGAGTCGCTGTCGATGCGGATGACGGCGAGATCGGTGTCCGGCCGGGTCGGATCCTCGATCGAGACCGTCCAGGCGTCGCCGGACGGCTGCATTCCCCAGACGCGGATGTCGCCACCGGCATCGACGTAGCCGCCCGGCCAGTGCGCAAGCCGCTCCGCCAGCCGATCGACGAAGGCGCCCTTCGCGATCCCGCCGGCGTCGATCCGCATGCCGACCGGCAGCGCGACCAACCTTCGCTCGCGGTCGATCTCAACGCTGAGCCAGGCGTCGACCCCGGCAGCCGGGCGTGGTGCCAGCGCGACTCGGGGTGTGGCGCGAACCCGGTCGATGGTCTCGGTGTAGCCCGCAGCTTCGAGCGCGGGCAGGACGGACGGGTCGAACCGGCCACCGGTGCGGATCACCGCGTCGCGCATGGTTACCAGCAAATCGAGAAACTCGGCGTCAACGCCGGTCTGCCTGCCACCGGCAGCGTTCAGCCGCGAGAGCATGCTCTCCGGCAGGAACCGGCTGAAGCGGCATTCCCACTCTTCCGCCAGCGTCCGGGCGAGCTCGAGCGCCTGCTCGAGCTCGCCCGGGTCGATAGCTACACCGCCGACGGTGATGGTGGTGCTCATCGCCGTGAATGACCCGCGGCGGAGTGGGGAAGTGGTCATGAGGATCGGGTCCGCACGTGCGCGACCTCGTTCTGCTGGACAACCTGCACCTGCTGGATCTGGCCGTTCCCGTCGATGGCCCAGACGATCGGATTGGCGCCGGTGCTGGCGGTGTCTGCCTGCGCTGCCTGGTGGTCAGACGGTGCCGAGAGGATGAACGACCCGAGAATCGCGACGAAGCTCGCGACTGTGCCGGCGAAGAACGCCCGGCGCGCCGTGTGCTCCCGGCGGATGCGCTCGCCGGTCCGCCGCTGCCCGGCAGCGCCGAGCGGGTCGGTCAGGCGGCGCACCCGGACGGCTTTCTGCAGCATCGGGTCAACCGGCTGTTGTCGAGCCGCGCGGTGGTGGCCCCGGTCAGTCATCGTACTCTCCTTCGTGCTCGTCATTGTCGTACCCGTTGTGGTCGCTTTCATGTTCGTAGCTGTCGTCATCGTTGTACGCGTTGCCGGTGTTGACGGTCTGGCTGTCGGCGGGGATCGCGACGGTCTGTCCGTCCGCCGTCTTCACGAGGTTGACCAGCGGCATCTGGGTAGGCGTTGTGGTAGAGACGGCGGCCGTATTGCCATTGGTGGCGTCAGCCTCGCTGGATGTCAGGAACTGCTCGCGCGAGACCAGGACGGTGAACACGATGGCGAGGGTGAGGATGATCGAGATGCCAAGTGCGCGGCGGTGCTGCATGGAGATGCTCCTCGGTGTGTACGCTTGGTGGACCTCAATGCGGTCCACGGTCTTCACGCTACCGGCGGGAGATTAGGTGCAGATTAGACCCGGCGGGCATCGATGATGCGGTGCACGGCCAGTCTTGGGCCTGACACGGTGCCGGTGCAGGATACTGTTCGGCAGATGCGGACGGGGCGACCCGTCGATACCGCGCGAGGGAGCGAAATGGCGAACATGCAGGAGCTGATGGACGAGATCGAAGCCTGCTGGCGGCAGGTGCGCGAGGATGTCGCGGACATGGATCTGTCGATACCCGTCTACCCGGACCCGCTTTGGACACTGCGCGACGTGCTGATCCACTGCGCGGCCTGGAATGACGAGGCGACGAAGGGAATCGAGGCGTTCCAGCGCGGCGAGACGTATGTCACTGACACCGGCGCGGCGACGTTCGATGCCGGGCTCGACGCGATGAACAACCGGGTGGTGGAGGCGTCGCGGTCGCTGTCGGAGGACGAGGTGCGCCGTAGGTGGATCGCCGCGCAGGATCGCTTCACCGAGGCGGTGCGAACGCTCAATCCGGATGCGCTGGGGCGGGAGATCACCTGCCCGTGGGGAGAGCGCGAGACGGTGGCCGCGATGGTGCGGGACGAGCTTGGGCACGAGAGCGGCCACATCAACGACGTGCTGACGGCGGTAAGCGGTCAGGAGGAGGCAGGATGAGCGAGACGGGCAAGGTGGCGCTGGTGACCGGCGCGTCGCGCGGTGTGGGAGCGGCGACGGCGCGGCTCCTTGCCGAGCGAGGCTACGACGTGGTGGTCAACTACCGGAACAAGGCGAAGCGCGCCGAGGCGGTGGTGGCCGAGGTCGAGGCGGCCGGCCAGCGGGGCTGGATCGTGCAGGCGGATCTCACTGACGCTGACCAGACGTCGGCGATGTTCGCGCAGATCGGTCGGGATGCCGGTCGGCTCGACCTGCTGGTGCTCAACGCGAGCGGCGGGCTCGAGAAGGGCATGGCGGAGGACTACGCCATGCTGGTCAATCTCGACGCGCAGGTTCGCGCGCTCGAGCTGGCACTGCCGCTGATGCGGGAGGGTGGCCGGGTGGTGTTCGTGACCAGCCATCTCGCGCACTTCCACGGCGAAAAGCCGGTCTACCCGGCGTACGAGCCGGTCGCGGCGAGCAAGAAGGCGGGTGAGCGGGCGCTGCGGGAGCGGATTCCGTCGCTGGGCGTGCAGGGGATCTCGCTGGTGGTCGTCAGCGGCGACATGATCGACGGGACGATCACGCCGAAGCTGCTCGACCGGCAGTCGCCGGGGGTGATGGAGGCGCGTCGACAGGAGGCGGGCGACCTGCCGACGGTGGAGGAGTTTGCCGAGGCGATCGCGGAGGCAGCGATCGACGACAGCCTGGAGAGCGGTGAGACGGTCTACGTCGGCAGCACCGAGTGGGAGCTGTAAACGATTCGAGCGTAGGGGCGGACCTCGTGTCCGCCCGAATGGCGTCGCAACTGCCAACCGGACTTGCCGCCAGCCGCCTCCTCGTCATCCTGAGCCGTGATCCGGCGCAGCCGGTCGCGTGTCGAAGAGCCTGTCCTGAGCGAGGGCCGGAGGCCCGAGTCGAATGGAGTCCCCGCGCGAAGCGCCGGCAGCGCAGGCTGCCGCATGTCCAGTTGCCACCATTGCACCTGGATTCTGCCCTGCGGGCAGCGGCTCCGCCGGGGGATCCTTCGACACGTCTCGGCGCTGTCGCGCCTCATCGGCTCAGGATGACAGACTCCTACCAGTCCGTGACGGAGGCGTCGTCTCGGTGGAGGAGGCGCAGGTCCGGCGCCTGGTACGGCTGGGCGAGCGCGGCATCCTCGTCGAGCTCGACACCGAGCCCCGGCGAGCCGCCGCTGTAGAGGTTGCCGCCCTCCAGCCGCATGTCCGTCTTCACCACGTTTGCGATCACATCCGGCCGCCAGACCAGCTCCTGCACCGCGAACAGCGGCGTCGAGAGGTCGAAGTGCAGGCATGCCGCCGTCGACACCGGTCCGAGCGGGTTGTGCGGCGCCTGCTCGATGTAGTGCGTCTCGCACCACGCCGCCACCTTCTTCGCCTCGGTGAGTCCGCCACAGATGCAGAGGTCGACGCGGCAGTAGTCCATCAGGTCCTGCTCGATCAGCGTCTGCCAGTCCCACTTGCTCGACAGCTGCTCGCCGGTCGCGATCGGCGCCGAGATGTGCTGCCGCAGGTAGCCGAACAGCGAGGCGTTCTCGGCGCGGAGCGGGTCCTCGACGAAGAACGGGCGCATCGGCTCCAGCGCGCGGGCCATCTGGATCGCGTAGGTCGGCGTCGTGCGCTGGTGGAAGTCGACGCAGATCTCGATCTCCGGGCCGAGCGCCTCGCGCAGCGCCGCGAAGGCGTCGACCGTCCACTGCATCGCCTTCGCCTGCTCGTAGATGCCCTCGCGCTCGCCGCTGCTGCCCTCGCCGGCGCCGTAGCGGACGAACTGCCAGCCCTCGGCAACCCGCTCCTTCGCGAGCGCGACCATGCTGTCGATGCCGGCCTGGCCGTCCGACCCGCCGCGCTGCTGCACGTGACAGTAGCAGCGGGCGTAGTCACGCGTCTTGCCGCCGAGCAGGTCGTAGACCGGCACCCCGAGCGCCTTGCCGCGGAGGTCCCACAGCGCGATGTCGATCGCCGCCAGCGCGCCCGCATGGACGTGCCCGCCGCGGAAGAACTGGCCGCGCCAGAGCGTCTGCCAGATGTGCTCGATGCGGCTCGGGTCCATGCCGATCAGGTGCGGCCGCCAGGTCTCGATCAGCCCGCTGATCGCCAGCTCCTTGCCGTTGATGCCGGACTCGCCAAGCCCGGTCACGCCCTCGTCGGTGTAGATCTTCACGAAGGTGAAGTTGCGGCCGCGCTCGGGCGCGTGGACGATGAACGTCCGGACGTCGGTGATCCTCATGGTGCGGCACCTCCGGTGCTGATGTCGGGGACGGCTGGTATGTGCCGCATTGTGTCGCCGGGGACAGAAGCGGTCAACGGCAGGCGGCGGACTTGACATCGCGGTGCGGGCGGGGTCGAATGCCGGCACCGGAAGCTGCGAGCCGCCTGAGCGCGGTGTCGCGTCCTCGCCTCGACACAAGGAGCTCATCGTGGTTGCACGCGCAGTATCGAGCTGGTCACTCCACCGCACGCTGGGCCGCTTCGTGGCTGATGACTCCGCCGCGCGCGGTGGGAAGTTCATGGACACTCCGGCATCGACGGAGGGACTCTCCCTGCTTGAGCTCCCTGCCGCGCTTCGCGAGCACGGGTACGACACGCTGCAAATCGTCCACTTTCACATCCCGTCGCGCGAGCCGGCGTACCTGGCCGAGCTGCGGGCGGCACTGGCCGAGTCGAACATCACCCTCGACGCGCTGCTGGTCGACGACGGCGACCTGACGGCTCCCGATGCCGATGCGGCGGAGCATTGGATCGGCGAGTGGCTGGATGCGGCGGTCGCGCTTGGCGCGAGGCGAGCGCGTGTCGCGGCAGGGAAGGCGGACCCGACCCCGGAGACGATCCGCGAGAGCGGGACGAGGCTCGCCCGGCTGGCCGCGAGCCACCCCGACGTCCGCGTGGTGACCGAAAACTGGTGGGGAATGCTCCCGGACGCCGATGCGGTGCACGCGCTGCTGGAGCAGACCGGGGATTCGGTGGGGTTGCTGATCGACCTCGGCAACTGGAGCGGTCCCGACAAGTACGACCAGCTGGCGCGGATCGCCCCGCTCGCCGAGACCTGCCATGCCAAGTGCCGGTTCACCGAGAGCGGTCCGGATCGCGAGGACTACCGGAAGACGTTGCAGGTGCTGGCGGACGCGGGGTACGACGGGCCGCTGGCGCTGATCTACGATGGGCCGGACGACGACGAGTGGGGCTGCCTCGACGTCGAGTACGGCATCGTCACCGAGGTGTTCGGCCAGCACCCGTAGGGACCGACCTTGTGTCGGTCCGAAGTGCAGAGCCCTGCTCGCAACGATCATCACCGTTTGAAATTAGGACAGAGCCAGATGAAGATCACCGCCGTCGAGACGACGTTGCGCGAGGTACCGGTGAAGCATCCGTTCCGATGGCGCGAGGGTCTGCCCGGCTCCGGCACGAGCAACGTCGTGATGGACCTCGTGATCCAGACCGACGAGGGCGTCAGCGGTCGCGCCGAGGTGAGCCACGGCACGATCATGCAGGACATCGTCGACCGTCGGCTGCGCGAGATGCTGGTCGGACGCGATCCGCTGCTGCGGGAGGACCTGTTCAAGCGCGTGCTGGAGCTCGACCGGCTGGAGGAGATCCCGATCTACGGGCTCGGCGTGGTCGACATCGCGCTGTGGGATCTCGCCGCCAAGGCGGCCGGGCAGCCGCTCTACAGGGCAATGGGAGGCTATCGCGATCGTATCCCGGCGTACGCCAGCACCGTGACCTACGAGACGGTCGAGGAGTATCTCGACGTCGCCGACCAGTGTCTCGCGGCCGGGTTCCGGGCGATCAAGCTGCATGCGTGGGGTGACGCCCGCAGGGACGGTCACCTCTGCCAGAAGCTGCGCGAGCACGTCGGCGACGAGATCGCGCTGATGTACGACGGCTCGGCCGGGTTCGACCTGGTCGACGCGATCTGGCTGGGCCGCGCGCTCGGCGAGGCGGACTACACCTGGTACGAGGAGCCGATGCGGGAGTTCAGCATCGAGTCGTACCGGCGGTTGCGGGAGAAGGTCGAAGTGCCGCTGCTGGTGGGGGAGACGTCGGACGGCATCCACTACAACATCGCCGACTTCCTCACCTTCGGCGCTGGTGACCTCGTGCGCACCAGCACGCACTACAAGGGTGGCATCACCGGCGGGCTGCGGATCGCGCACCTGGCGGACGCGTTCAACACCCGCGCCGAGGTCCACGGCGGCGGACTGGCGAACCTGCATCTCGCCTGCGCGATCCCGAACACGACGTGGTACGAGTCGCTGGTGATGAGCAACCCGATCGTCGTGGAGCCGGGCATCGGGCCGGACGGCATGATCTCGCCGCCGGATGCGCCCGGCATCGGCTGGGACGCCACGCCGTGACGACGAGCTGAAGCGAGAGCCGGTTCAAACACACCGAAGCCCAACGCTACCTCTCGTTTCGAGCGAAGCGGCGCAGCCGCCGCGTGGAGAGATGACAGGCGTGCGCAGCGTCTCTAGTGGCCGTGCTCCGCGGCTTCGGCGGCGTCCGCTTCGGCCTTGGTCTTGTGCACGGTGCCGTCCGGGTGCTCGGGCGGGGAGTAGATCGTGTAGACCTGCAGCGGCGTGTCGCTCGAGGTGTTGACGATGTTGTGCTCCGTGCCCTCCGGAATGATGACGATGTCGCCATCGGCCAGCCTGTGGTGCTCGCCGTTCAGGATCGCCTCGCCCTCTCCGGCTTCCACACGGAAGAATTGGTCGCCATGCTCGTGCGTCTCCGTGCCGATCTCCTCGCCCGGCTGCAGGGTCATCAGCACCAGCTGGAGGTTCGGCGCGGTGTAGAGCACCTTGCGGAAGTTGGTGTTCGCCAGCGTGTCCTTTTCGATGTTCGTCGTGTACCCGGCCATGTGCGTGCCTTTCGTTGATGCGACATTCCCGTTCCATTGTTGCACCACGGTGGTACCGGGACGTGCAGCACGTTCCACAACGGACGGGTACGATATCCACATGCGAAAACCTGCCCGTACCTCAAGCATGTCCGAACAGCGACGGTCACGGAAGAGAGGACCACGAGCGCGGTATGGGTACTACCTGCGGTCCGTGTGGTCACTGCTGGCGGGCTTCAGTCACCCGCTGCGGATCCTGCGCGTGTTCAGCCCGCTGCCGAGGAGCGGCGTCACCACCGTCCGGCTCCGGCGGACCGGCGTGAGTTTTCGCGTGCGCGGCGCCACCGACGTCTGGAGCGTCAAGGAGACCTGGCTCGACCGCTTCTACGAGCGGTACGGGTTCGTCATCGGGCCAGGCTGGGTGGTGGTCGACATCGGCGCCGGGATCGGTGAGTTCACCATTCTGGCAGCGCATGATGCCGCGCGGGTGGTCGCGTTCGAGCCCAGCCCGGCGTCGTTCGCGCTGCTGCGGGAGAACCTCGCGCTCAATGGGGTCACGAGCGTCGATGCCATCGAGGCGGCGGTCGGGGCGACCAGCGGGACGGTCTCGATCGACGTCGATGGCGATCCGCTGACGGCGCGGAGCGGAACTGCCACTTCGGGCGGTGTGATGGTGCGGTCGTTCTCGCTGGCGGACGCGATGACGGAGGCGGGGATCGAGCGGGTCGACCTGCTCAAGCTCGACTGCGAGGGCGCCGAGTACGACATCCTGCGCGGGGCGGGAAAGGATGTGCTGGCACGGGTCGAGCGGATCGTGATGGAGTACCACGACCTCGACGACGCCCACGAGCGCGAGAGCCTGGTGCGGTCCCTGAAGGATGCCGGGTACGAGGTCGAGACATTCCCCAATCCGGTGCACACCTGGACCGGCTACCTGCGTGCCTGGCGAGCGTAGACAGCGAACGTCCCTATCGCTATCAGGCTCCGCCAACCTGGCAATTCGACCGGCTCCCACGACGTGGGTGGAGTGGAGACATCGCGTCATCCCCGGCGCCGTGTCACAAACAACGCGATGTCTCCACGCGAGAGCCTGATGGTCGGGTTTGACAGGCCCAACTGGTACGATGGTGCTGAGGATTCCGATCGAGACAGGAGCACCGCCATGGCGCAGCACGCAGGTACCGTCGACACCGCCGCCGATGTCGGGAATGCCGCCGGCAGTCTCCGCGTCTACAACCTCGTGATCGGGCTGATCCACCTCGCCCAGGCGATCGCCATGCTCTGGCTCAGCAACGACTTCACGCTGCCGGTCACGCGAACCTTCCTCACCGGCCCGCCGGGCACCGCACCTTCGCAGGAGGCGTGGTTCGACGTGCGGCTCGGCCCGGCGGTGGCGGCGTTCCTGTTCATGGCGGCGATCGACCACCTGCTGATGGCCGCGCCGGGCGTGAACCGCTGGTACAACAGCATGCTGGCGCGGGAGCGTAACGATGCCCGCTGGATCGAGTACTCGGTGAGCGCGTCGCTGATGATCGTGCTGATTGCGATGATCACCGGTGTCTCCGACATCGGCGCGCTGATCGCGATCGCCGGTGTCAACGCCTCGATGATCTTCTTCGGGCTGCTGCAGGAGGTCTTCACCAGCCCGAGCGACCGCCGCGTGAACTGGATGCCGTACATCTACGGCTGCTTCGCCGGGGCGGTGCCGTGGGCGATCGTGGCGCTGCAGGTCGCGTCTTCCGAGGATCGCGGCGCGGGTCCGCCGACCTTCGTCTACGGCATCATCGTCTCGCTCTTCCTGCTCTTCAACTCGTTCGCGGTCAACATGGTGCTGCAGTACAAGCGGGTGGGGCCGTGGCGGAGCTACGTCTATGGCGAGCGAGCGTACATCCTGGTCAGCCTGGTCGCCAAGTCGCTGCTGGCTTGGCAGGTGTTCGCGAACATCCTGATCGACTAGCCGCTCGCCAGTGGGTGGCGAATGGTTCTCGCGCCACCGATGTGCGAAGTGATTCACAGGATGGGGCCGTGACGCCGTCGCGGTGCGTCTACCATGGGCGTGAGCGAGGCGGATTTGCATACAGGGAGGCAGCAGCGCGCTATGGCGGTTCATACCCTCAGCCCGAGCCGGGAGTCGCTTCACGGGACGTTCTCTTCACGATGGCAGCCGGTGCTGACTATCGACTCAGGTGACTCTGTCGTCGTGGAGACGCTCGATGCCCGCTGGTCGATCGAGGACCCGCAGGACGGCGTTCCCGGCAGGCGGTTCGAGCCACGAGACCCGGAGCGCGACAACGGCCACGCGCTCTGCGGACCGATCGCGATTCGTGGCGCGCAGTCCGGCATGACGCTCGCCGTGCGGATCGACGAGCTGGTGCCTGCTCGATGGGGCTGGACGGTTGCGGGCGGCTGGGACAATGGCATCAACGAGCGACTCGGGTTTGGTGAGGGCACCGACGACCTGCGCATGATGTGGGATCTCGATCTCGAAACGGGTGTCGGCACGAACCAGTTCGGGCACCGGGTGCGGCTCGCGCCGTTTTTCGGCGTGATGGGGATGCCGGGGAGCGATCCGGAGCCAGTGCCGTCGCGGCCGGCGCGGGTCAACGGCGGGAATATCGACTGCAAGGAGCTGACGGTCGGCGCGACGCTCTACCTGCCGATCGCGGTCGAGGGCGGACTCTTCTCGGTCGGCGACGGGCACGCGGCGCAGGGTGACGGCGAGGTGAGCAGCACGGCCATCGAGTGCCCGATGGCGTCGTCGCGCCTGACGCTGTCCCTGCGGGATGACCTGCCCCTCTCGACGCCGATCGCGCGGACACGGGACGCGTGGATCACCTTCGGGTTCGATGCCGACCTCAACGAGGCGACGCTGATCGCGCTGGAGGCGATGCTCGACCTGCTGGAGCGGGAGCGCGGGGTGACACGCCTGCAGGCGCTGGGACTGGCGAGCGTGGCGGTCGATTTCCGCGTGACGCAGATCGTCAACGGCGTGCGCGGCGTCCACGCGATCCTGCGCGACGACGCGGTCAGCTCTGGATGATATCCGTGGAGCGATTTATTCGGAGACTCCGAAGGTTGTGACCGCCGCGCGACCACCGGGCTGGAACAGCGCGGCCAGCCCCTACGTTCCCAATCGGCATTTCCGGCAGGGAATCGATCGGCAATGCGCAGACGACCAAGGCCGAACAGACGCCGGGCACAGGACCCGGCGCTACGGATTGGGAAGGGCGCGTCAGCGCCAGGCGGTGGCGATCTTCCGGAACGCGGCGATCACCTGATCGAGGGTCTCGTCGTCAGCGAGCAGGAGTGTCTGCGGGAGCCAGACGGTCGTTTCGCCCGCTGCGTCGGCATGTGGGATCGGTCGCTCGGCGGCGTCCGCTCCGAAGCGATCGCGGATCGCCCGCTGGACAGCCTCGATGCGCGGCAGCGCGATGTAGCCCGCGCTTGCCGGGACGCCCTCGGCCTTGAGCGCCGCGAGGAACGCCGCGCGGTCCCGGTCGCCAAACGCCGCCGGGTCGTAGGTGAGCTGGTAGAGGTGCCATGCGCAGCGGTTGACGCGCTCGTCGATGCGCAGCGGCGTCAGACCGGGGATTTCCGCCAGCGCTTCGGTCAGGCGGGCGGCGGCGCGGTCGCGACGATCCATCTGCTCCGGCAGCCGCTCGAGCTGCGCGAGCAGGATCGCCGCCTGCCACTCGGTCATGCGCAGGTTCCGCCCGACCATCGCGTAGTCGAACATCCCGACACTCTCCGGCGTGCGGCCGGCGTTGTGGATCGACCAGACACGCCCGTGCAGCGTCGCGTCGTTGGTGACGACCGCGCCGCCCTCACCGCCGGTGATGTTCTTGCTCTCCTGGAAGCTGAAGCAGCCGAGATCGCCGATGGTGCCGACGCCCTGTCCGTTCCATCGCGCGCCCCACGCCTGGCAGGCGTCCTCCAGCACGGGCAGCCCGGCACGGCGCGCGACGTCCATCACGCCGTCCATGTCCGACGGCAGCCCGCCGATGTGCACCGGCACGATCGCCTTCGTCCTCGGGGTGATCGCGGCCTCGATGCACGCCGGGTCGATGGTGTTGGTGGTCGGGTCGATGTCGACGAACACCGGCCGGGCGCCCATGGTGAGAATGGCGCTGGCGGTGGCGATGAAGGTCCACGCGCTGGTGATCACCTCGCCGCCGGCGCCGACCCCAAGCGCCTCCAGCGCGGCCTCGAGCGCGAGGGTGCCGCTTGGCGTGCAGACGGCGTGCTCGGCGCCCTGAAACGTGGCGAACTCGGTCTCGAAGCGCTCGACCTTGTCGCCGGTGATCGAGCCCCAGTGGCCGGAATCGAGCACCTCGAGCAGCAGCTCGCGCTCGCGGTCGCCGTGGACGGGCCAGGCGGGCATGGTTCCGGTGACGGCTGGCGCGCCGCCGTCGATGGCGAGGGGGTCGGTCATGGTCGCTCCGGTGCATGCTGCGAGATTTGTCACAGCGATCGTTGTGGCGCTACGCGACCACCGGGCGGATACCAGACCTCGGGCACAGGAACCGAGGCTACAGGAGTCCGCCCATACAGATTGTCACCGTTGATTCGGTACCATGTCGGGTGCCGGCAGTTCCCGGCATGATAGGGGTCGCGATGCGTACCGTCGAGCATTGGAGATGACGTGATCGAGGTCTTGCTGATTGCCGGCCGATCTGGCGTGGGGAAGACGACAGTGAGCTACGAGGTGTCGGAGTGCCTCCGTGTGCACGACATCCCCCATGCGCTCGTCGATGGCGACAATCTGGACGCCGTGTACCCGCCGGTCGACGGCCCGGCGCTGACGGAGCGCAACCTGGCGGCGATCTGGAAGAACTACCGGCTGCTGGGCCACGATCGATTGATCTACGTCAACACCGTGAGCGTGCTGGAGGATGCGATGATCCGCCGCGCGATCGATGAGGATGTGCGAATCTCGGGCGTGTTGCTGCAATCCACGGATGCCGCCGCGCTCGAGCGCCTCGCGAGACGGGAGATCGGCACGACGCTCGACGTGCATCTGGAACGAAGCGCGGCGGCCTCCGCGCTGCTGGAAGCTGACGCGCCAGCGTGGGTACACCGTGTCCCGACCGACGGGCGCACGGTGCGTCAGATCGCCGTGTCGATCCTGCATCTGACGGAGTGGATCGCATAAAGCTCGCCTATGCGAGGTGGCGGTCTTGCCGGTAGACGCGGTAGGAGAGCCAGGCGAGCAGCGCCGCCCAGAGGCCGATCAGCCCGAAGAACCGGAGCTGCGGGGCGAGGGCGAACGGGAGCATGATCGGGACGGTGATCAGGTACGCCTGGAATGCACGGCGGGCGTCCCACAGCACCATCACGCCGCTGAACCCCCAGATCGCGAAGGTCAGCGCGGTCAGGGGCACCACAAGCTCGCCGGCGGCGCCCGGCAGGCCTCGCTGGACGAGGATCACGGCGCCGGTGATGCCGAGCACCAGCGTGCCCAGCAGGCTGAGAAACAGGATCAGGCGTCGCAGGGTAAGGCTCCTCGGGAAGTCATGGGTGGTCTTGGTTCGTGATGTCGAGATGGTACCTAAGCTCTGTCACCGTTGTAGCGCCAATCGATTCGGTTCTCGTAGCGCCATCTGGCCGCCATCCGTAGGTGTCATAGAAGCGTCTGCCCCGTTCGTTGTCGATCAGAACCCACAGGATTGCCGCCGTGAATCCCTGTTCGCAGAGGTGTGCTACTGCGGCATCCATCAGAGCTCGACCGATTCCCCGGCGATACATGCCCGGATCGACGTAGATGGCGGCCAGGTTGCTTGTGGTGTCCGGCAGCGTGGCATCGTCTGTCGGACCGCAGCTGCAGAAACCCGCCACTCGATGGTCGACTACGGAAACGAGCGTGACCGCCTTGGGAATCTCGCGCGTCAGCACGTCATGCCAGAAGCGCGTCCGTGCCTCAATAGAGAGCTCATCCAGGAAGGCTTGAGGCAGCAGATCTCGATAGGCGTGCTGCCAGCTTTCCACGTGGACCCGCGCGATCCCGGCAGCATCTGTGGCGATCGCTTGGCGGATCGTCACCTGCGACGACATCCTGCGGCTCCTTGTCGCGAGGCAGTCGTTGCCGTCAGGCCTCGACCGCGGCCTGGCTGCTGCTCTCGCCGGCGGTGAATGGGTTGTCCCACACGAAGCCCGCCTCGGCGAATCGGCCCGGCGAGAACGGCGCGAGATCGATGTCGACCGCCGCTCCCGCCAGCATGCCCGCGACGATGTCGCCGACGGCCAGCGCCCACGAGAAGCCGTTGCCGTTGAACCCGGCGGCGACGGTCAGGTGCTGGAGCTCCGGGTGCCGGCCGATCAGGGGGAGGCCATCGGCGGTGAACCCCATGATGCCCGCCCAGCAGCGCATCACGCGGACGCCCGCCAGTGACGGGAAGAGCGTCACGAGTGTCCTGCCGATGCCGGCGAGGACATCCGGGGTGACGGACTCGACCTCCATGCCGAGCCCTTCCTGCTGGTCGAGCCGCCGGTAGCCGCCGCAGACGACCTGCCCGCCGGCGGTCTGGCGGCCGTATTCCTTGTCGAAGTTGGTGTCGAAGGGGCAGGGGATCGTGCCGGGCGCGACCACCTCGGTCGCGAGGATCTGTCCGCGCGCCGGCACCAGCGCGCCTTTCGGCAGCTCCAGCAGGTGCGGCGTCCACGCGTTGGTGGCGAGCACGATCTCGTCCGCGAACCAGTCGCCTGCGCTGGTGGTCACGCCGGTGACGCGGTCCCCCTCGGTGATCAGCCCGGTGACGTCGGCGCCGATGACGAGCTCCGCGCCGAGCGCGGCCGCGTTGTCGGCGAGCCCGTGGACGAGGTCGAACGGCCAGAGGTGACCGCGATCGGCGCCGAACTCGACGGCGACCACCTCGTCGCCGAGGGCCGGAATGCGTTGGCGCGCGGCATCGAGGTCGAGCAGCTCGACGTGCTGACCGGCGGCCTGCTGCATCGCGACCGTCTCGACCAGGTGTTCCCGCTCCGCCTCGGTGGTGGCGATCGTGACCGCGCCGGTCTTGCGGAACTGGATGCTGGTGTCGAGCTCGCGCTCGATCTCCTGCATCATCTGCCAGTTGCGGCTGGTGACGGCGTAGACGGCGGCCGATCGCTCCGCGTAGAGCGGCGATCCGGCGCCGGTGTTGCCGCCGTTGCGGCCGGAGGCGCCAGAGGCGATGCCGCGGCGTTCGAGGAGTCGCACCGTTTTGCCCCGCTTCGCCAGGCGGTAGGCGATGGAGCAGCCGATCACGCCGCCACCGACAATGAGCACGTCGCTGCGACGGTTGCTGGGAGTGACGGGGGTGGACATGGCGGTCCTCCTGGCGGCGTCAGGCCGTGGTCGCGTCAGTATCCGCTGGAGCGTCGGCTGCGTCCTGGAGACGCTCGCGTACTTCCGTCACCAGATCGTCGATGTCGAACGGCTTGAGCACGATGCCGACGCGCTTGATGCGGAGGTGGCCCTCGAGCTCGCGGGCGAGGTTGAGCGCGGCGGTGCAGACGATGGTCGGCACGCTGGCGGTGCGCCGGTCCATTTTCATCTTCTGGAGGAGCTGCCAGCCGTGACTTTCGCCGCCGATCATGAAGTCGAGAATCACCAGATCCGGCTGCAGGTTGACCAGGTCGTCCATCTCGTTGAACGCGAACGAGGAGAGCGAGACGCGGTATCCCTCATCCTCGAGAATCTCCTTGAAGAGGTCGAGGATCTCCTGCGTATCGTTGACCACGACAATGTGCGGCGCGGTGACGGGCTGGCCGCTGTGGTCATGGACGTGTTGTTCGGTCGTCGCCATCGTGAATACGCCTCCTCATCGTCGGCCCGGACACGGAGGGTTGCGCGATGGTCGGGAGTGCTGACATACCCGCATACTCATGCGTGTGCGGGAACATTGTACCCTAGTCATGACACGAATCCGCGCGGATTTCGGCCGGGATGACGGTCGAGCAGGGGCGAGGATCGGCAGGAGCAACGCCTTGATGCGAGGGATCTTCCGCTTCCGGGGACGCCGCGACGGCGCGCCGGAGGACACGTCGGTGATCTTGTCCAGCCGGCAGCAGGAGCTGCTGGCGGAGGAGTCACGGCTGCTCGAGCGCCTCGCATCGGTCCTCGCGGCGTTCCCGGCGACGGAGGAGGACCGCGACGAGCTCCGCCGCACCCGCGAGCAGCTGGGCGACCTCTTCCTGCTCGTGATCGTGGGCGAGTTCAACGCCGGGAAGTCGGCGTTCATCAACGCGCTGCTCGGTGCCGAGGTGATGCCCGAGGGTGTCACCCCCACGACCTCGGTGATCAACCTGCTGCGGCACGGCGCGGAGCCGTCCGAGACAATGCTGCCGGACGGCATCATCCAGCGTACGTGGCCGGCGCCGATGCTGGACGAGATCACCGTCGTCGACACCCCCGGCACCAACGCGATCATTCGCGAGCACGAGGCGCTGACCCAGCAGTTCGTGCCCCGCGCCGACCTCGTGCTGTTCGTGACCAGCGCCGACCGCCCGTTCAGCGAGAGCGAGCGGGAGTTCATGGCGACGATCCGCGAGTGGGGCAAGAAGATCGTCATCATCATCAACAAGGTGGATCTCCTCCGGGACGCCACGCAGCGCGAGCAGGTGGTCGCCTTCGTCCGGGAGAACGTGGAGCGCCTGCTCGGGTTCAGGCCGGAGATCTTCCCGGTGTCGGCCATGCTGGCGCAGCAGGCGAAGGCGCTGGTGGAGCGCAACCCGGACGAGCGGGACCGCCTGTGGGCGGCCAGCGAGTTCGAGGCGCTGGAGGACTACATCGTCGAGACGCTCGACGAGGAGGGGCGGGTCCGCCTCAAGCTGCTCAATCCGCTTGGCGTCGCCGAGCACCTCACCGACCGGTACCTCACCGCCACGCACGACCGCCTCACGGTGCTGGAGGAGGACCTGGTGACGATCCACAAGATCGACCGCCAGCTGGAGCTGTACCGGGGGGACATGCACCAGCAGTTCACCTTCTACCTCACCCGCATCGAGAACATCATCCACAAGATGAACGCCCGGGGCGACGAGTTCTTCGAGGACACGATTCGGATCGGCCGCGTGTTCGACCTGATGAATACCGACAAGATCCGCAACGAGTTCGACCGCAAGGTCGTCGGCGACACCGAGCGCGACATCGATCGCACCATCGACGAGCTGATCGACTGGATGGTCGAGCAGGATCTGCACCTCTGGGAGACGGTCAACGACTACATCGACCGGCGTCGCCTCAACAAGTACGCCGACGAGCTGATCGGCGAGGTCGGCGGGCAGTTCCGTTACGACCGCCGCGAGAAGCTCGATTCCGTCTCGACGCGCGCACAGGAGGAGGTTGTGCGGTACGACGCCGATGCGCACGCGCGGCAGCTTTCCATGTCAGTGCGCAACGCGGTCGCCGCCGTCGCGGTCGCGGAGGCGGGCGCGGTCGGGCTCGGCGCGCTGGTGGTGGCCGCGGCCAGCACGGCGGCGGTCGACGTGACCGGCATCCTCGCCGCCAGCGTGCTCGCCGGTGTCGGGCTGTTCGTGCTGCCGGTGAAGCGGCGGCAGGCGCGCAAGGAGTTCCACACCCGCTCGAGCGAGCTGCAGGAGCGGCTGGTCACCGTGATGCGGGAGCAGTTCGAGCACGAGCTGAACCGATCCATCAACCGGATCGAGGAGGCCGTCGCGCCGTACACGCGCTTCGTGCGGTCGTCCCAGGCGGAGATGGAGCAGATGCGCGATGACCTGACGGGTGTCCGCAACGAGCTGCGGTCGCTCCGCCACCGCATCGAGGGCGCGCCGCCGGAGACGGTGCTGCCGCCCGCAAGCACGGCGGATACACCCCCGAACGGCACGGCAGGACCGATCGCGCTTCCTGAGGGAACGACGCGAGACGCATAGCGCGAGACTGCTGCGCATCGCACTCATCTGAACAGGAGCGACCGGATGCGACGCGCCATCGCCACGACCCTGCTCGCGTGCCTCGTGGCGGCGATGTTGCCTGTGTGGCCCGTCTCGGCGCAAACCCCGGAGGCGACTGAGGCGCCGCCGTTCCTGCCGTGGAGCGTGACCGACGTGCGCTCCTTCGAGGTCGACGGCACACCGGTGGCGCTGTCGCCCGATGGCCGCTGGATTGCCGGCACCGGACCGGGCGAGACCAGCATCTGCGCCTGGTCGGTCGAAACGCTCGAGCCGACCTGCGCCGGCCACGACCTTGATGTTCAGGCGCATCCCATCAGTGGGGGGCTCGCGTGGGCGCCAGACAGCTCCGCGGTCGCGTTCATCAATGGCGACTGGCGGGATCTCGAGCCGACCGACGTGATGCTCTTCGATGTCGAGCGCGGCTGGCTGCGCAACATCACCCAGACCGCGATCTCGGGGCGCCTGCTGATTCACACCGGACCGGCCTGGACGGCGGACAGCTCCCGCATCGTCTATGCGGAGACCGACCCCGCAGCCACGGACTCGCCGCCATCCATCATCTACTACGATCGGCGCCTGACCATCGGCGTGCCCGTGCCCCTGGAGGACGCGTTCTCGATCTACGCCCCGGTGGTGACGCTTCCGGATGATTCGGTGCTGTTCCGCATCGACACCGCGCCGGAGGGAATCGAGAACGCCGGTATCTGGCGGGTGGATCCGGATGGCGGCAACCTGAGCCGGGTGTTCGGCGGCGAGGACGGGCCGCCTGTCATCGACCGACCGGTCGTGACCGGTGTGTCCGGGAACGGTGCGTATCTCACGGTGGCGTCGCAAACGGCGATCGAGCGCCTCGCGATCTCCGACGCGTTCTACCTGGTGACGGTGGATTCCGGCGAGGTGCGGCCAGTGACCCTGGATGATGGTCAGGTGGTGAGCCAGCCGGTGTTCGGGAGGGCCGCTCGCTTCCTGCTTGTGCAGGACGGTGCCAGGCACGGGGTCTCCCTGCGCGTGATGGAGCCGTCGTCGGAGGAGACGCAGGTGCTGGATGGCGTCGTGCTCACCGGCGCCTGGCTGCGGCAACCGGCGACGTGGGCCGCGAACGGAACGGTGCTGATTCCCGATGGCCACGGCGGCACGCTGCTGCGGCTCACGTGGGGATAGCCGTGTGGGCGATCGGCCGCTATCGCGCGATACTGGTGCCCGGGACCGTGATACCAGCGGCGCGTGCGGTGGGATGAGGACGAGGATGATGCACATGAATCTTCGTGCGGGTGTGCAAGCTCTGTTGGTGCTGGCGGCGATGCTGCTCCCACCGATGCTGGCGAGTGCGCAGACCCCGGAGGCGACTCCGGTTGGCTCCGGCTCGGAGTGGCGGATCGCGGACATCAATCGGCTCGTCACCGATGGCCAGCTGGTGGCCATCTCCCCGGATGGACAGTGGATCGCCGGGGTGAGCCCGTCGCGCCAGTTCTGCATCTGGGATGTCGCGACGCTGACACCGACCTGCGTCGACGCGGAGCTGCCGATCCGGCCGGAGACCATCGCCTGGGCGCCGGACAGCACCGCCGTGGCGTTCGCGCTGGATGCCGTCCGCCAGGGGCATGAGAGCGATATCTACGTCTATGAGATGGCCGACCGGACGCTGACGAACCTCACCGACGACGGCGTGGAGGGATCGCTGCTCAACACGCCGTCCGGGACGCCACTCGATGACGTGCCCGCGTGGTCGCCGGACGGCTCGCAGATCGCATTCGCGCGGTCCGAGCGTGGCGAGGACGCCGGATCCACCACGATCATGCGCATCGACCGGGCAGGAGGCGCGCCCGAGGTGGTCTACCGCCTGCCGGTCGAGGAGCCGCTCGTGGTCTGGCTGCCGATAGCGTGGCTGCCGGACGGCGACCTCGTCTTCTCGCAGATCTCGGCCAACCTGCATGACGACCGCAACGGCATCTGGCGGGTGCCGGCCGCTGGCGGGGATGCAACGTTGGTGTTGCCGGGATCCGACCTCGCTGACGTGCCCGGTCCGGAAATCGCGAGCGTCGATCGCGACCGCGGCGTCGCCATCGTGTTCTCACGATTCCTGCTCGGCAGATTTGGCGCGCAGGCGGACCAGCCGCTCTTCTGGATCGTCGATATGGCGAGCGGGGAGCATCGGGAGTTGCCTGCGCTGGAGGGCACCGATTCACCCGTTCAGACCAGGATCTTCGGGGCGGATTTTGCCCCGGACGGGATGAGCGTGATCGCATGGTCGACCGCTGCTCCATCGGGATACGCGCTGGTGATGATCGACATGAGCACTGGCGCCGTGACGAACCTCGATCTGCCGGAGCAGCAGGAGCCGATCCCGCCCCTTCAGCCGCAGTGGGTGGCAGGCAACGAAGTGATGCTGACATCCCCCTCTGGTGCCTGGCTGCTCACGCTGGAACACGACGGCTCGTAGCCGGAAAAGGAGCAGCGATGGGTTCGCCATATCACGACGACGACACCGAGCATGAGCACGACCCGGAGCCGATGTGGGATCTGGAGGACATGGGTGAGGAGCCGTTCGGTCCGCCGTTCCGGCGCGGTATTCCGCTCTGGGTAGTGGTGATCACGGTGATCATCGTGCTCGGCCTGCTGATCCTGCTGGCCTGGCCGCTGGTGGCCGAGCTGCTCGACCGTGGCGGGGATTCCGGCGGGTTCCCCACGCCGGGACCGGTGTAGGAGCGTATCTGGTGACCTCTCCTGCTGTGGTGTCTACGTAACTCGCCGTCCGGTTTCGGCTTCTCACGAAACGGAACTGGATGGCGTTGCGTTGGTATGGGCAATGGGGGCCCTCCAAACCAACGTCGTGTTCTCGCACCGGTGGACGCATCGATGCGTGGACGCACCACAACAACACACGCACACCGATGTGCGGGAGAGACACCATGTATCGTCGACAGTTTCTCAAGGCAGCTATTGGAAGCAGCGTCGCCGTCGCCGCCGGGCAGGTGAGCGGAATCGCCCCGCTGTTCGGCAGCGCCGCGGCGCAGAACGGGGACCAGCAGCGGACGGTTCAGGTCGACCGCCTCAACCTCCGCTCCGGGCCGGGGCTCGGCTACGACGTCGTGACCGTGCTCTCGTACGGGGACGTCGTCTCGATCGCGGGCGGCACCCAGTGGGCCGACGGATACGAGTGGGTCGAGGTTGCGGTGTACGGCTCGCAGGCGCACGGTTGGGTCGCGGCCGAGTACATCGGCACCAATGCCGGGGACTGGGGGAGCGCCACACCGGGCGCGACGCGGATCGTCAATACGGACGTGCTGAACCTGCGCCTCGGGCCGGGGCTCAGCCATGACGTGATCACCGGGCTGGCGTACGGAACCGAGGTGGTCGCCACCGGGAACTCCCTGCTGGCCGATGGATACGACTGGTGGGAGGTCGATGTCGAGTCGCGTGGGCTGACTGGCTGGGTGGCGTCCGAGCTGCTCGCCAGTGGCCCGGGTACGGGCCCTGCCGGGTCGCCGAAGGACCGGGTGCAGGTCGCCGATGGACCGCTCCACGTGCGCTCGGAGCCGGGTTTGGACGGTGAGGTGTACTACAGCGCGCCGTCCGGCGCCTACGGCACCGTGATGGATCCAGACTTCGTCGAGGCCGATGGCTACACCTGGGTCTACGTGCAGCTCGACGACAACGCCGTCATCGGCTGGATGGCCCTGGCGTACCTGTCATACATCGACGTCGCCTGACCGGTGGGGTCGCATGGCTGGGGAGGTGATCGCCGCGGAGTCGTCTCCCCTGCCGGCACCCCGGCGCTGGAGCATCTAGCGCGATGGAGCCGGCGTCGGCAGCACCGCGATGACCGCGTCGCCGAAGGCGGGGATATGGTCGGCGAGAGATGCCTGCACCTGTGACGTGATGGTCGCCGAGTCGGAGACCGAGCGAGTGCCATCGATCATCACGCTGAGATCGGCATACACCTTGTGCCCGTGCCAGCGGGCGCGGACGTCCCGAACCCCCGTGACGCCATCGACGTGTGTCGGCGCGTGTTCGACCTTCGCGAGAATGTCCGGCTCGATGCCATCCAGCAGGCGGCGGAAGACCGATGTGCCAGCGTCCTTGAGGATGAACAGGATCGTCACGGTGATGAGCAGGCCGACGATGGGGTCGAGGATCGGCATGCCGGTGGCGACGCCGACGACGCCGATCAGCACCGCCAGCGAGGTGAAGCCATCGATGCGGGCATGCTGCCCGTCGGCGATCAGCGCCGCTGACCCGATCTCCCGGCCGGTGCGGATCTGCAGGAGCGCGACCGCTTCGTTGCCGATGAACCCGACTACCGCCGCCGCGGCGACCCACCAGAGGTGGTCGATCGGTTGCGGATCGATGATCTTGCGGATGGACTCCCATCCGGCGACAGCGGCCGAGATCGCGATCGAGAGCACGATGATGATGCCGGCGAGGTCCTCGGCGCGGCCGAGACCGTAGGTGAAGCGGCGGCTGCTCGCCCGCCGGGCAAGGGCGAAGGCGATGAGCAGCGGAATCGAGTTGGCGCCGTCGCCGAGGTTGTGCACGGTGTCGGCGAACAGCGCCGTCGACCCCGAGAACCAGACGATGACGATCTGGATCACCGTGGTGATGCCGAGCGAGACCAGCGCCCACTTCGTCGCCCAGAAGCCGCGTTCGTGCGACTCCATGGCGTCATCGACCTTCTCGTGAACATCGTGGCTGTGCGCGAAGGTGTGTTGCAGCCAGCCGATCGCGCCGCTCCGGTGCTCGTGCGTGTGCCCGCCAGGACCGTGGGAATGTCCATGATCGTGGTCGTGCGGATGTCGTGCGGATGATCATGACCGTGGCTCATGTTCCTGCTTCTCCTGCGCAGCGGCACACCCTGTGCCCGCCTTCCGGCACCAAACCGGCCTTGCCCGGAACGTCCGCCTCCGGTGACCGCTAATGGATGAACCGATCCAGTGCCTCCTTGAGGCGGTCCCATTCCTCGTTGGCCATGCCGTTGCTCGCGGCGCCGCGAAGGCAGGATTCGACGTGGTCCTCCAGCACGATGCGCGAGGCGCGGTCGATCGATGCGCGCACCGCGGCGAGCTGGATGAGGATGTCCGGGCAGGAGCGATCCTCCTCAACCATGCGCTTGATCGAGGTCACGTGGCCCGCCGTGCGGGCAAGCTGGTCGATGACTGCCTTGCGCTGCCTGTGCGGGTGATGCTCGCCGTGTGCTTCATCCATATGCATATCCCCCCTGGGGGGATCATGATACCGCATGCCTTCGACGATGAGAAGGGTCCATAGCGGTTGCAGGGCACGTCCTTGTCGCCGCGCGGGCGGAGGCTCATTCGGTCAGGCTGGCTCTTCAATCGTCACCGGCTCCGGCTCAGCGACGTGGTCCCGCAGGTGCGAGGCGCGCAGGTAGATCGCGACCACCGGCGCGAAGACGAGCCCGGTCGCGGCGAGAGCGGCGCGAACGCCGTAGCGGTTGCCCGCCCAGCCAAGAGGCGGCCCGCCACCGATCTCGCCGAGAGAGGCGACTTGCTCGCGGAAGGAGATCACCGTCGCGCGGGTGCGCGGGTCGATGTTGCGGTTCATCCAGGCGATGCCGACCGGACGGGAGACGCTGCTGAGCAGGCTGCGGAGCCAGTACATCCCGAGCGCGAGCGACAGGGATCCCGCCAGCGCGAAGACCAGCGTCGCGACCACCCGCCCGGCAGCAAGCATCGCCAGCAGCTTCGTCGGCGTGCCCGGCTCGAGCGCATCGGGGTGGAACCGCTTGAGCGCCTCGGTGGCGAGGATCGAGAGGACGCTGCTGACGAGGGCGATCGCGCCGAACCAGACCACCATGTTGTTGCCGACGGGCAGGTCGGGGAAGCCGACGTTGTCGATGAGGTGCTTGGCCCACAACCGGTCGAACGCCTCACTGGCGGCGCCGAGCAGCAGCGATGTGGCGAGCAGCACGCGGACGACGGGCCGGCTGCGGGCGATCGCCATGCCCTCGCGGAAGATCCCGGCCATGTGCCCGATGGTCGATCGTTCCTCGCGTGGTGTTGGGCGGAAGCGGGTCTCGGGCATGAGGCGGAGCAGCACGAGTGAAAGCACGACGAAGCCCGCGCCTCCCAGGATGATGGGGAACTGGATCGAGACGAGGCCGAGCCCGGTTCCGAGCAGGATGCCCCCGAAGGTGCCGGCCAGCTCCGCCTGCGTGCCGCGCAGCAGCACCCGGCCGACGCTGGCATCGCCGACCTCGTCGGTGATCCACGCCTCGGTGGCGCCGCTGGTGAAGGTGTAGCCGATGCCCCAGAGCACCTGCGCCGCGAGGATGGCGAGCAAGGTGGGGAAGCTGCCCTCGACGATGAACCCGGCACCGATCAGCACCAGCCCGATGCGCACCGAGAGCCGGCGGCTGTAGAGGTCCGCAACGATACCGGTCGGGATCTCGAAGAGGACAATGACTGTCTCGAGCGTGGTGCCGACCAGCACGAGCTGGAGCGGCGAGAGCCCGACCGTCTCGACGTGGTAAAGCAGGTTGACGGTGAAGACGGCGGCGTACAGCAGCGCGCTGGCGCCGCTGAGCAGCAGGTAGACCGGTATCGCCTGAGCGGCGGAGCCGCGGCGCGGGGATGATGGAAGCACGGTGAGACGCTCTCCGGATCGGTGTCAGGGACACGACCATGGCGCTGGCGGGTGTGCCCTCCAGCGGGTCAACGGTGGTGTGACGGTCCCGGCACCTGATCCGGCGAACCGGATGGAGCTGGTCTCAGCTCGCGGGGTGGTGGGACACGTGCATGGTGAGTCTTGGCATCGAGATATGCTCCCGGCACGGATCACGGAGGTCCTCGTCCGAGTATAGCGACGGTGGGGACCGGTGCATATCCCTTGCCCCTCGGCGGGGCTGTTGACGCGGTGCCAAACCTGCTACGATAGCGTGTAGCAACTGTCCGTACACCGTGGCGGATCAGGCGATTCGCGCCGCGGACGGAAGGAGATGGAGCATGCGTTGGAATAGCCATCCGGGACGGGCGCTGATCGTTGTTGTGTCGATGCTTGTCCTCTTGCCCGGCATCGCCGGGGCGCAAACACCGTCCCAGAGCACGCCGATCGCCTCGCCGCAGGCGCCGGAGCAGGGCATCTGGGAGAACCTCACGGGGGTGCAGCAGGCGGTGATGCGGACCTGGGGCGATGTCCCGGTCGGGACGCCGGCGCCAGGCGAGACACCGACGCTGCGCTTCGTCACCGGGCTGGTCGCGCAGTTCGACAGCGAGGAGCACGCGGCGGCGAGCGTGGAGCCGATCCAGCAGTGGATGGCGGCATCGCTGCAGGTGAATCTCGTTGAGGTCGACCTGATGATGAGCGACGTCGAGGTGACCGATCTGGGCGATTCGGCCTCAGCGGTGACCGCGACGGGAACCGCCAACGGGATGCCGTTCAGCCTCGCGGTGGTCGTCGTGCAGGACGGTGATCGGGTGGTGGTGAGCGGTGGCTCGGTGATGGCGGACCAGGACATGCTGCCGATCAGCCAGGCACTGGTCAATGACATGCTCGGGCGCGAGCCCAGCGGCGAGGAGTCGCGAGACAACGTCGGCCGGTTCACCGGCGGGCTGTGGAGCATCTTCCCCGAGTCGGGAGCGGAGGTGCTGGACGGCATGCGCGGCCAGGGTGACCTGCCGATCTACCATCTGGCGACGCCGGAGAGCTGATCTCCGTCATCACGAGCGTACGACGAGACGAATGCACGAAGCCCCACCCATGTTTCACGGTGGGGCTTCTTCGGTATTCGGGCCGGGGCGATGCTACTCGCCGAGGACGGCCTTGCCGATCATGCCGACGGCGACGTCGTCCAGCGGCGGGTTGCCGAGGCCTGCGCGGGCGTCCCGGAAGTAGCGCTCCAGCGGGTGCTTCCGCTGCAGGCCGACCGAGCCGACGACGCGAAGCGCCTGGTCGGTGATGTCGATCGAGTTGTTCGTCACGATCACCTTCGCCCCGGCGAGTTGCCAGCCGAGCTCCCGGCGCAGCTCCGGGTGGTCCTCCCACTGCTGCACGGCGCCGTACAGCGCGGATCGCGACTCCAGCAGCTTGAGCTCGATCTCCGCGACCCGCGCCTGCACGTTCGGCAGGGTGGCGATCGTCTTGCCGCCCATCGCCGCCGGCTTGCGGGTCTTGGCGAACGCGATCGTGAAGTCCCGCGCGGCCACGCCAACGCCGAGGTAGACGGCGCTGGTGAGGATGCTCCACGGGCTGTTGCTGGGCTTGCCGGAGACCGGCAGGCGGTGATCGCCGGGAACGATGACATCGGTGAGCACGAGGTCATGGCTGCCGGTGGCGCTCATGCTCATGTTGTCCCACGTCTCCTCGATCTTCACGCCAGGAGTGTCCATCGGTACGAGGAAGCTCGCCTTCTCGACCGGCTCGCCGTTCTCGGTGATCGTCGCGCCGACGCCGACGTAGCCAAGGGCGGGCGAGAGGGTCGTCCACGTCTTGTGGCCGTTGAGCTTCCAGCAGTCGTCGGGCGTGCGCTCGGCGGTGGTGGCGAAGAACCCACCGCGTGAGGGGCTGCCGAGTCCCGGCTCGCTGGCGGCGGTGTTGTAGAGCGCGCCGTTGTTCACCACGTCGGCGATCATCTTCTTGCGGAGGTCGTCCGGCCAGTCGGTGCTGGTGGCGACACCGTAGATGTGGCCAAGGTGCATGCAGATCGCCAGCGCGACGGAGCCGTCGCCGCGGGCGAGGCGCTCCTGCGCCATCATCGCCTCCAGCGCGGTCGCGCCCATGCCACCCTGATCCTCGGGGATGGTGAGCGTGTGGTAGCCGGCGTCGATGAGCGCCTTGAACGTGTCGTGCGGGAAGGTGTTGTCCTTCTCGTGCGCGGGGGCGTTCTTCGCGGCGATCGCCGCGAGTGACTCTGCCATCTCGATAATGCGCTCCTGCCGCGCGTTCTGCGGGAACTGCGGACCCGGCACCGGCGGCAGCGCGGTGTCCGGGAGGGTCGATGTCACCATCCTGTATCTCCATTCAACATGCGTATGGCGTCACCCGGATGCGGGTGTTCACGCCGGGACTCCTGCATGAACCTAGCCACCGCCTCGCCGGATTGTCAACGTGAGAACGGTGCGCCACTGGCATCAATATCGCGGGGATGGGACCATGAGTGTTCGCGCGATGGATCGATCCATCGCAACGTGCGCGGTCCCGAGGACTTCGGGGGCGTTCGGAAGGAACGAGAAGGATGCGCCTGTTCAGATTGCTTGCGCCGGTGCTGCTGGCGTTCACGATGGTGCTGGGAGCGGTGTCGGCGGTTGCCGCGCAGGACCAGACGGAAGCGACCCCCGAGGACATCCCCGCGGGACTCGAACAGTGGTACACGCGGACGTACAGCGCCGACATCTTCAGCATGATGGACCCGGCGAGCCCGGAGGCGATGCCGGAGGGCTGGTTCCTGCTCAATGCCAACGTGCTGACGTTCGACAGCGAGGAGAACGCGAAGGCAGGCGCCGACCAGCTGCTCGCCGAGCTCGATTCCGAGGTTGACGATGCCGAGAGCGATCTGCAACTTGAGGATGCCGAGCTGGATCTGGACTTCGACTACACCGCGAAGAAGGCCAGCCAGGAAGAGGACGGCATGACGTCGGTCGTCATCGAGGCCGTGGCGCAGGACGGCAATAACGTGTACGCCGTCATCGGCATCACGCTCGGCCCTGACCCGTCCCAACTCACCGAGTACGCGATGCAGACGATGCACGACGCCGAGGCGAGTGATGACGCCGAGACGTTCAACGCCGATGGCGCATCCGAGGGTGGACTCTGGGCGATGCTCCCGGCTGCCGAGGATATTCAGTCGCAGGAGTCCACGCTGACGATCGTCGAGGACGCGATCTACTACCCGGCGCCGGAAGGCGAGTCGACCCCGGCGGCGTAGAACCGACATCTCAGCGACAATGGCGAGCCCCCACCTCGGCGAAGCCCGCCGGGATGGGGGCGTCGTGTTGCCTGACGCGTTTCACGACAAGGCGTCATGGTCGTGTATGCTCCCGGACTCATGATGGCCCCGGCTGATGCGCCGTGGCGAAAGGACATGTTTCCCATGCGGATATTCAGGACCATCGTGCCGGCGCTGCTGGCGCTGGTCATGCTCGGCGGGGTGACGATACCTGCGCTCGCGCAGGATGAACCGACGCAGTTCGAGGATATGGACGGGTTGCAGAAGGCATACGCGCGCACGTTCCAGGCGGACGTGGCGGCGATGATGGAAACCGCGACCCCACAGGCCGGGCCGAGCGGGTGGTTCGCGCTCGTCGCCATGGTGCTGGAGTTCGACTCCGAGGATCATGCCGCCGCTGGTGTCGAGACGCTGATGCACGAGATCGAGCAATCCGGTTTCGCCGGCGAGAGCGGCGAGGCGCACGACGTTGAGCTCGACGTCGACATGGAGCACGTCGCCCGGGAGGCCGAGCAGACCGTGGAGGGGTTGACCACGACCTCGGTGGTGGCGCTCGCCCGTGATGGCGCATACGTCTACGCCGTGGTGGGTGTCACCTTCGGGGATGACCCGGTGCCGCCGGTAACGTCGATGCTGACCGGTCTCGGTGACGCCGAAGCGAGCGATGACGAGGAGACGTTCCGCGAGGACGGCACCTCCGAGGGCGGTCTCTGGGCGAAGATGCCGGCGGCCGACGACGTGAGGGCCGAGGTGCCGGCGCTCGTCGAGGTGACCGACGAGACCCTCTACCCGGAGCTCTCGTCACCGGCGGTCAGCACGCCGGTGCGGGTGACGCGGCCCGTCATCGAGAGCACGCCGGCGGGGTAGCGAGGCCTACCAGGAGTCCGGGAGTATCGACGTCGACAGCGCCGGGAGTGTTCGCTCCCGGCGCTGCTGTCATGCGCGCGGGGTTCCGCCGGTCTCGATGTCGGCGGCAAAGTGGTCGGGGAGACCGTCTCGCGGCCCGTATCGCCGCGGCGGCCGAGGCGACGTCGTAGTCGACGCGCCGCATGGTGGCTCCGATGTCGGTCCGGCATGATCTCCAGCAACAGCCAGCCGGCGCGGGGATCGCCATCCTTCGGCTTGCCGACGCTGCCGGCGTTGATGAAGCGCACGCTCCCGATGGCGCGGTCCCACGGGATGTGCGTGTGGCCGAAGATGAGCACGTCGCATCGGCGACGCCGGCGATCCGCGCCAGCGAGCGCTCGTCGCGGTCCGCGAAGAGGTACTCGTTCATGCGGCGCGGGCTGCCGTGCACGAGCCGCAGGCGGTGCCCCTCGGTCTCCAGCCGGATCTCCGGCGCCAGTGTCCGCAGCCACGCCTTGCGCTCGGCATCGACGTGCGCGCGGGTCCACATCAGCGACTGCTGGCCGCGCTCCCGCTCATCGGCGTCCTTGTAGGCGCAGCCGCAGTCGTCCCGGTCGTAGCCGACGCCGTCGTCGTAGTTCCCCATGATCGTCGGGATGTCGCGCTCGCGGACGAGGTCGATCACCTCGTTCGGGCTTGCGCCGTAGCCGACGAGATCGCCGAGGCAGTACAGCGCGTCGACCTTACTGGCGTCGATGTCGGCCAGCACGGCGCGAAGCGCCTCGATGTTGCCATGGATGTCGCCGAAGATCGCGATGCGGGTCATGACGCTGCCCCCTGCGGCGCGAACAGGCGATTCCGGAGCCAGAGGGCGACGTAGACGAGCCCGATCAGGGCCGGGACCTCGATCAGTGGGCCGACGACGCCGGCGATTGCCTCACCCGAGCTGATCCCGAACACGCCGATGGCGACGGCGATCGCCAGCTCGAAGTTGTTGCCGGCGGCGGTGAAGGCAATCGCCGTCGTCTCCTCGTAGGAGAAGCCGAGCCGCCACGCCCAGGTGAAGGCGACGCCGAACATGATGCCGAAGTAGACGAGCAGCGGCAGCGCGATGCGCAGCACGTCCATCGGCAGCTCGAGGATGCGGTCGCCCTGCATCGAGAACATGATCACGATGGTGTAGAGCAGGCCGAGCAGCGCCGTCGGGCCGATCTTCGTCAGGAAGCGGTTCTCGTACCAGTCGACACCGTTCCGGCGCACCAGCAGGTACCGGGTGAGCGCCCCGGCGACGAGCGGGATACCGAGGAAGATACCGACGTTGAGGGCGATGTCGCCCATCGAGACGTCCAGCGCGGTGGTGTCGGCGCCGAACCAGCCGGGCACAACGTTGAGGAAGAGCCAGCCGAGCACCGAGTACATCAGAATTTGGAAGAGGGAGTTGATCGCGACGAGGATGGCCGCGACCTCGCCGTCACCACAGGCAAGCTGGTTCCAGATCAGGACCATGGCGATGCAGCGCGCGAGTCCGATGAGGATGAGCCCGGTGCGGTAGTGCGGCTCATCCGGCAGGAACGCCCACGCCAGCGCGAACATCAGCACGGGGCCGATCACCCAGTTGAGCGTGACGGAAAGCCCCATCAGCCTGCCGTTGGCCGCGAAGGAGCCGAGCTTGCCGTACTTCACCTTCGCGAGCACGGGGTACATCATCCAGAAGAGGCCGATCGCGATCGGCACGGAGACCCCGGCGACCTTGACCCGATCGAGGTCCTCGCCGAGACCGGGGAAGAGGCGGCCGAGCACAATTCCGAGCGCCATCGCGGCGAAGATCCACAGCGGCAGGAAGCGATCGATCACGCCGAGTTGCGTGGAGCCCTCGCGCTGGCGCTCGACTGCGGTGGTGACGGGTGCGGATGCCGACATGGCTCAGTTTCCTGACGTTGCTCGATGCGAGTGACGCGCGTACGCGCCGTCTACCCCCAAGTATAGATGAATGTCTATGCAACAACAGGAGCTCCCTGCCGGGTTCATGATGATTTCATAGTCCGCCGTGTACGCTTTGGGGCACCGGACCGTCGGGGACGGATAGACAATCATCGGCACGGGGTGGAATTACGGTGGGGACGGACATTCAGGCGATACTGCTGGATCTCGACGAGACGATTCTCTTTGACCATGCAGCCAACGAGACGGCTTTCGCCGCAGTCGCCGCGCGTGCGGAAGCGGTCGTGGGGGTGGAGCCGTCCGGCCTGGTCGCGGCGATCCGGGCGGAAGCGGCCGCGCTGTGGCAGGAGGGGCCGGACCCCGCGTGGTGCCACGACATCGGCACCAGCGAGGTCGAGGGGCTGCGGGCGCGGTTCGAGGGAGAGGACCCGCGCATGGTGGCGATGCGGGCGTGGGGACCAGGGTTCCGACGACGGAGCTGGCAGCGGGCGCTGGCGCGGTGCGGTGTCGAGGACGACGCGCTGGTAGCTGACCTCGATGCCCGGTTCGAACAGGAACGAGCGGCGACCAACCCGTTCATCCCCGGCGCAGGGGAGGCGCTGGACCGGCTCGCGCAGCGGTACCGGCTGGCGATCGTCACCAACGGCATCCCGGACGTCCAGCGCGAGAAGCTGGTTCGCACCAACCTGATGGACCGGTTCGAGGTGGTGGTGATCTCCGGCGAGCTGGGGTTCGGCAAGCCGGACCGGCACATCTACGACGAGGCGCTGCGGCAGATGGACCTGCCCGCCGAGGCGTGCGTGATGGTCGGGGACAACTTCCGGCGGGATGTCGCCGGTGCACAGGCGATCGGCATCCGCGGGGTGTGGATCTCCTGTGGGAAACCCGTTCCCGAGGGCGATGTCACCCCGTTCCTCGTCGTTGACTCGCTCGCAGAGCTGCCGGTGCGCCTGATTCCACAGGGGTAGCGTGCGCGGATCAAGGCAAGGGTCGCCAGCCTCCATTTAGGTAGGCCCGGGCGTCTTCGAGGCCGCCATCACCCCCCATTGGTGTCTCGTAGGGGCGGACCTTGTGTCCGCCCGCTCCGGCGAATCCCATCTGCCAGGCAAGAGATCTCTCGACTCAGGGCAGGCGCTTCGGCGCATGCGCGCCCCGTCGGCTCGAAATGACAGGTTGGGTTGGGGACCCGCGGGTGCTCCAGTCGAAGTGACAGGTTGGGGGAGCGCCTGTTGACCGCCGACATCCCATCTGCGAAGATGAGCCCACAACCGCAATCCATGAACGGCGTTGGGACCATGCGAGGTGTGGGTGTGCCACCAGGGCGCCCGCTCTCGCGCGACGAATGGGTTTGAGCCGGCTCCGGCGGCCATGCCGGGACCGAGACGAGCCAGTTGCCGTCTCGCCGACCGGCATCGGGTCGGCAGGCGGACGGCATCCACGTCAAGGAGGACCGCATGAGCGTCGATCGTACGTCCGGAATCCCGTCGGGCATCCTCGAAATCCTCACGTCCCGCCGTCAGGCGCTCAAGGGCGCCGCCGCGGCGACGGCCTTCGGGTTCCCGCTGATCCGTGCCTCCCGCGCAGCCGCGCAGGATGCCACCACCGTCACCTGGTTCGCCGGGCGCGATACCACCGGCTTCACACCGCAGCAGGTGGAGCAGTTCAACGCCGAGCACCCGGACATCCAGATCGACTATCAGGAGCAGGGCGCGGTTACCACCGATCTGCACGACAAGTTCGTCACCGTCGCCACAGCGCAGGATTCCACAGCCGACATCGTCTCCATGGATGTCCCATTCGTGCCCGAGTTCGCGGCCGCCGGCTGGACGCTGCCGATGGAGGACTACCTCACCGAGGACGAGCGCGCGGAGTTCTTCCCCGGTACGATCGACGGCGCGACCTACGACGGGACGCTCTACGCGATCCCCTGGTTCAACAACGGCCCGGGTCTCTTCTACCGCAAGGACCTGCTCGATGATGCGGGGATCGATGTGCCGGCGACGTACGACGATCTCGTCAGTGCGTCGAAGGAACTCGCCACCGGCGATATCTCCGGCTACATCTTCCAGGCGGTCCAAACCGAGGGCGGCGTCATCAACTTCCTCGAGTACCTCTGGGGTCACGGCGGCGAGCTGCTCGATGAGAACATGCAGGTGATCCTTGGCGATGACTCCGCCGGCGTCGATGCGATGACGCGGCTCGTCAACTACATCTACACCGACAAGATCTCGCCCGAAGCGTGCCTGACAATGACGACCGCGGCCGATGCGGAGAACGTCTTCGCCAGTGGCAAGGCGGTGTTCCTGCGCTCGTGGATGACGGCGACCAGCGCGATGCTCGGCGACGAGTCGCAGGTCAAGGACGTGTGGGATGTCACCACCCTGCCGTCGGCGGACGGCTCAGCGCCGGGTCCGGGCTGCCTCGGCACCTGGAACCTCGGCATCTCTGCCTACTCCGAGAACGTCGACGCCGCCGTCGAGGTGATCAAGTGGTTCACCTCGCTGGAGCAGCAGACCGCGCGCTACCTCGGCAACGGCAACCTGCCGGCACGCCCGGCCGTGTTCGAGGACGCCGACGTCACGGCGAAGTACAGCTACGTGGACCGGCTGGCGCCGGCGTTCGAGGCGCTCAAGCCGCGCCCGGTGACGCCGTACTACAGCCAGATGTCGGCGGACGCCCTGCAACCGAACTTCGGCGCGGCGATGACGCAGCAGAAGACGCCGGAGCAGGCAATCAGCGACATGGCCGACGGCCTGCGCGCGGTCATCGGCGGGTGATTCCTGCCGGGTGACGGCGAGTCATGACATGAGCGGTCGCGGGCGGCCCCTGATGACCGCCCGCGACTGTTGGAGCGACGCATGGCAGTCAGCAGTGGAAACAGCGCGCGCTCTGACCTGACGATGCCTCGGGCGGGCCGGCGGTGGTCACGGCAGGGGCGGTCCGAGGCGCTGCTCGCGATGTGGTTCGTGCTGCCGGCGATGCTCACCATCGCCCTGATCGCGTTCCTGCCGCTCGGTCGCGCGTTCTGGCTGAGCCTGTGGCAGATCAACCTGCGGTTCGCCAACACGCCGCGCGTCTTCGTCGGTCTGGGGAACTACTGGGACATCCTCCAGGACGACCGCTTCCACAACGCGCTCAAGGTCAGCGGGGTGATCGCGTTCTCGTCGATCGTTGCCGAGCTGGTGCTCGGGATGATCTTCGCGCTCGCGATCAACCGCGGCTTCATCGGCCGCGGGCCGGTGCGCGCCGCGGTGCTGGTGCCGTGGGCGCTCACCACGGTGGTCTCCGCCAAGATGTGGCAGCTGATGTATCAGACCGATTTCGGCATCGTCAACCGCATCCTGATGGACCTGCACTTCATCTCGAAGCCGATCCCGTGGCTGGCGAGTCCCGACTACGCGCTGTGGTCGCTCGTGGTCGCCGAGATCTGGAAGACCACGCCCTTCGCCGCCCTGCTGCTGCTCGCCGGGCTCCAGCTCATCCCCAGCGATCTCTACGAGGCGTCCTCGCTGGACGGCGCGTCGGCGTGGTCCACCTTCTGGCACATCACGCTGCCGCTGCTGCGGCCCACGCTGCTGGTGGTGCTGCTGTTCCGCTTCATCGACGTGGCGCGGATGTTCGACCTGCCGTTCGTGCTGACCGGCGGCGGGCCGGGGTTCCAGACCGAGACGCTGACGATGTACACCTACCGGGTGCTGTTCACGAACCTCCAGTTCGGCATGGGCTCGGCGCTGGCGGTCACGGTGTTCCTCGTCGTGCTGGCGTTCAGCTTCCTGTTCATCAAGGTGCTGGGAGCGCCGGTCGGTGGCGGAGGGAGCCGGTGATGGACGAGCACACGCGCCGCCGCTGGCGGCATGGTACGAGCGAGGGCGCGTTCTGGCTCCTGATCGTCCTCATCGTGCTCTTCTGCACGCTGCCGTTCGTCTGGACGGTGATCACCTCGCTCAAGACGCTGTCGGAGATCTACGCCTCCCCGGCGACGTACCTTCCCCACGCCCTCACGCTCGACCACTGGGAGGAGGTGCTCACCCTGACGCGCTTCACCCGGTCGCTCCTGAACAGCGCGATCGTGGCGTCCAGCGCCACCGTGATCTCGCTGCTGGTCGGGTCGACGTGCGCGTATGCCATCGCGCGGCTGCAGTTTCCGGGCAAGAACGTCGTGCTGGCCGTGGTGCTGGCGGTGGCGATGTTCCCCGGCATCGCCATCCTGAGCCCGCTCTACCTGCTGTTCCGGGACTGGGGGCTGATCAACACGCGGCTGTCGCTGATCCTGCCGTACGTGACGTTCACGCTGCCGGTGTGCATCTGGACGCTGACAGCGTTCTTCCGGGACCTGCCGCTGGAGGTCGAGGAGGCGGCGCGGGTGGACGGCTGCACGCGGTGGCAGGTGTACCGGCAGATCGTGGTGCCGCTGGCGGCGCCGGGGGTGTTCACGACGGCGATCCTGCTGTTCATCGCGGCGTGGAACGAGTTCCTCTTCGCGAGGACGTTCCTCAGCGATCAGGCGCTCTACACCGCGCCGGTGGCGGTGGCGCAGTTCGAGGGCGCCGACATTGCCGCCGCGCGGCCATGGGGGGAGATCTCGGCGGCGGCGGTTGCGACAACGCTGCCGCTCGTACTGCTGGTGCTCGTCTTCCAGCGCCGGATCATCTCCGGCCTCACCGCCGGCGCGATCAAGGGGTGAGGCCGGGGACGCCTCCGTGCCCACGATGTCGCTCGCAGCGCGTCCGTATTCTGTCATTTCGACCGGCGTGCGCGCAGCGCACGAAGTGGAGAAATCTCTTGTGACGATGACTGCCATGCTCGGTACCTGACGCGATCAACGCAAGAGATTTCTCGACACGGCGGCGTTGCCTGCGCGGCGGTCCGAGCCGGCTCGAAATGACAGGTGGTGTGGGCTGCGGCGCTGAGCGGCGGGACGCCATTGCCGCTGAACGTTACCTTACCGCGCGGAACGTTGGTAGGGGCGCTCCACTGGCAGCGCCGGCAAGGCGCTTCCGCTACGGTGGTGGGCGCACGCCGGTCGAAATGACAGGACGAGTCTGCGGAGATTCGACGCAAGCAGCCGCCCGGGACGTCGTCCCGGGCGGCTGTCGTCGCGCGTGATGGCGATGGAGGGCGCTAGACGCGCTGCTCCTCCATGGCGTCCATCTTCGACATCTTCTCCATCTCGGCCATCTTCGCCTTGATGCCGTCGCGGACGCGGTTGGCGAGATCCTCATCGACCTGGGTGAAGTGCTCGAGCATCCGCTCCTGCAGCGGCTCGGGGCACTGCGAGAGACCGTTGGCGAGGTTCAGCACGAGGTCGTCGCGCTCCCAGTCCTCGAGGATGTTCCGGTAGTGATTGCCCGCCTGGCCGTAGTTGTTCGTCCGGTCGATCGGCGCCTTCACGACGTCGCCCTCGACATGCGGGCTGTAGAGCGTGTAGGAGTCATCCGCCTCGGAGAGACCGGCGAGGTAGGACGGCTCGTAGTTGACCGACTGGTCCGCACCCCGGTTGTCGACGCCATACGACATCTGCCCGCCCTCCTGGTTGGTGCGGGTCGGCGCCACCGGGCGGTTGACCGGCAGCTGCAGGTAGTTCGGGCCGACGCGGTAGCGCTGGGTGTCGCTGTAGGAGAAGGTGCGACCAACCAGCATCTTGTCGTCGGAGAAGTCGAGGCCGTCCACCAGCACACCGGTGCCGAAGGCGATCTGCTCGTTTTCGTCGAACTGGTTCTCCGGGTTCTCGTTGAGCGTCATCATGCCGACCGGGAGCAGCGGGAACTGGTCCTCCGGCCAGGTCTTGGTGTCATCCAGCGGGTCGAAGTCCAGCTCCGGGTGATCGTCGTCGCTCATGATCTGGACGAAGAGCTCCCACTTCGGGTAGTCGCCGGCCTCGATCGCATCGTAGAGGTCCTTGGTGTGGCTGCCGAGCGTGTGCGACTGGACCTCGGCGGCCTGCGCCGCCGTGAGCGACTTGACGCCCTGCTGGCTCTTCCAGTGGTACTTGACGATGACGCCCTCGCCCTTCGCGTTCACCATGCGGTAGGTGTTGACGCCGAAGCCGTCCTGGTGGCGGTAGGTGGCCGGGATGCCGCGCGGCGAGAAGACCCACATCAGCATGTGCATCGCCTCGGGCGACTCGGCCCAGAAGTCGAACGCGCGCTGGGGCACATTGGCCTCGTTGGTGACCGGGTCGGGCTTCTGCGAGTGGATGAAGTCCGGGAACTTGATCGCGTCGCGGATGAAGAACACCGGCAGGTTGTTGCCGACGAGGTCCCAGTTGCCGTCCTCGGTGCGGAACTTGACGGCGAAGCCGCGCGGGTCACGGGCGACCTCGGAGGAGTCGCGCCCACCGGCGACGGTGGAGAAGCGGACCGTGACCGGGGTCTTCTTGCCCTTCTCCTGGAAGAGCCTGGCGCGGGTGTAGGTGCTGGCGGGCTCGTCACCGATGGTGCCGTAGGCCTCGAAGACGCCGTGGGCGATGGTGCCGCGGGCGTGGACCACGCGCTCGGGGATGCGCTCGCGGTCGAAGTGGCTGATCTTCTCGAGGAACTGGTAGTTCTCCATCGTGGCGGGGCCGCGGCTGCCCACCGTGCGGAGATCCTGGTTGTTGTGGACCGGATGCCCCTGCCGGGTGGTCAGCACCGGCTTCTCCGCCTTTGCCTTGCCATTCAGTTTTCCGTTTGCCTTGCCGTCACTCATGTCCATGCTCCTTCATGCGGGGTGCGGACAACCCATTCAACCGCGTGACCACGTCAGAATCGTGTGAGAATCAGGGGAGGTCAGGTGGGGGTGGGCATCAGCACCGCGTGTTATATGCACCCCCAATTGTATATGAAGTGCCGTGGCGGTGTACGACCACGCGAGAGCGGTCAGGCATGCCGTGAATCTCCGTTCAGGCAGCAAGTGTGGAGGTAGCCATCGTGAGTGACGAGCGGTTTTCGGTGATGCTCGATACCGACATCGGTACCGATGTTGACGACTGTCTCGCGCTGGCGGTGCTGCTGGGCTCGCCGGAGATCGACCTCGCCGGGGTCACGACCGTCTACGGCGACGTCGCGCTGCGTGCGCGAATGATCCGCAAGCTGCTGCACCTTGCGGGACGCGGTGACGTGCCGGTGCACGAGGGCATCCGGGAGCCGCTGATGCGCAACCGGCCGGTGTTCTGGCCGGGGCATGAGGGCGTGGGGCTGCTGGAGCAGGGCGACGAGGAACGGTTCGGGCAGGGACCGGACCAGCACGCCGTGGATTTCCTGATCGAGCGGGTGATGGGCGCACCCGGGACGATCCATCTGCTCGCGGTCGGGCCGCTGACCAATGTCGCGGCGGCGATGATCCGCGAGCCGGAGCTGGCGCGCAATCTGGCGCAGCTGACGATCATGGGCGGGCTCATCGCCACGTGGACGAGCGGGCACGGCCCGGTGGAGCACAACATCCGGTGCGACCCCGAGGCGGCGCGAGTGGTGTTTGCCTCTGGCGCGCCGATCTCGCTGGTGCCGCTGGACGTGACCTTGAAGACGGTGATCACGAGGGAGGATGTCGCGGCGATCCGGGCGGTCGGCACACCCTTCCATGACGCGGTGGCGGAACAGGTCGCGCTCTACCCGCCGTTCGAGGAGCGCGGCGGGCAGACCTTCCTGCACGACCCGCTGGCGGCTGCCGCGCTCGTCCGGCCCGATCTGCTGGAGTGGCACGATCTGGAGGTCGATGTCGAGCTGGCGGGTCGGCTGACGACCGGGATGACGGTCGCGCGGCAGCCGGGGCAGGAGGTGCCGGCGACGGCGAGGGTCGCGATGGCCGTCGATGCCGTGGCTGCCGAGCGGTTCATCATCGAGCGGATCCGCGCCCACACCTGATCGCTTCATGGCATGGGCGGAATTGACAGGAAACCCTCGTAGCCGTCATGCTGCCGCGGAGTTCCATTGATTGTGGCGTAATTTCTTCGGGTGTGGGGGGACATGACGGTGGGAGCAACGGGACGGGTATCGCGACGTCACGCGATCGGCGCGGGGATCGGGGTGGCGGGCGCGTTGGCGATGAGCCGGGTAACCGCACAGGGGGCGACCCCGGTCGCATCGCCGGTGGCCGAGCTGCGTGTGCGGCGCAACGCGAGGGATCTCAGCGCGGATGAGAAGCGGGCGTTCACGGACGCGATTCTGGCGCTCAAGGCGAAGCCATCGCCGTGGGACGACCGTGTCAGCACCTACGACCAGTTCGTGACCTGGCATCGTGATGCCTTCCACTGCGACCTGATGGCGGCGCACATGGGCCCGGCGTTCTTTCCGTGGCACCGGCAGTTCCTGCGACTGTTCGAGCAGCAGCTGCGCGAGGTCGACCCGAGTGTGACGCTGCCGTACTGGGACTGGACGGTCGACAACACCACGGACGCCTACATCTGGCAGGACGACTTCATGGGCGGCTCCGGCGATCCGAGCCAGGATCACGCCGTCATCGACGGGCCGTTTCGCAAGGGCGCGTGGGAGATCACCGTTTTCGACGAGGCGGACGACGAGCGGATGCCGTTCCTGGTCCGCGATCTCGGCAGCGGCAAGCTGGCGCCGGACCTGCCGACGGCGGCGCAGCTGGAGGAGGCGCTGGCGATCCCGAACTACGACGCCGCGCCATGGAACGAGCTGGCGGACCCGGCCGACAGCTTCCGGAACTTCCTCGAGGGCTGGCGCGACTGTGTGCCGCAGGACTGCTACGCGGACCCGACGAAGCACCCGGATTGCCCGGGCGACCACATGATGCACAACCGGGTGCACCTGTGGGTGTCCGGCGAGTTCATCTTCGCGCATCAGGGGGCGCATCAGCAGGAGCCGGAGCCGCTGGGGACCATGGCGATGAACGCCTCGCCGAATGACCCGGTGTTCTTCCTGCACCACGCCAATATCGACCGCTTGTGGACCGAGTGGATGCGGCGGCACGGGAGGGTGTTCGCGCCGGAGTCCGGGGCGATGCACGGGCACAACCTGAACGATGCGATGTGGCCGTACTCGGAGATCGGGATGACGGTGACGCCGGCGATGATGCTCGACAGCGTCGCGCTCGGGTACGTCTACGACACGGACTGACCGGGTACAGCATCTGCTCGCCCGCGCGACCGGAAACTTCCGGCGCGGGAACGAGCGCGAGGGCAAGAGGAACGACGTGTGAGTGTTCGTCATGCCGCATCCAGTTCGTAGGGGCGGATTCCGCAGGATATCCGCCCGGTGGTCGCGCAGCGGCCACGATGATTCCCACGAATCGATTCTGCCCTGCGGACAGGCGCTTCGCGCGGGGACCCTTCGACAAGCTCAGGGTGACGTTGCGGTGGGGTGAACTCGCTGTTCTGCCTTCAGCTCCTGCAGCGAAAACGGGCGGATACGGGGTCCGCCCCTATGGATTGGTTAATGCTACGAGCGGTTCTTGTTGCCCCAGGTGCCGTAGCTGACGAGCTCCTCGAGCGGCTTGCGGCCGGGCTTCGGGCCGGTCGGGCGCGGGTCCTTCGATGTCTTGTAGGGGCCGACCACCATGACGGAGTGGAGCACCATCTCCTGCGGGATGCCGAGGATGTCCTTGGCGACGCCCTCGTTCTCGGCGAACCACGCGGTGCCGGCACCGATGCCGAGCATCTCGGCGGCGATCATGATGCGCTCGCTGACGCGGCCCTCGTCGTAGGCCTCGTGGACCTCGTTCTCGCCGGGGAAGACGAGCGCGATCGCGAGCGCGCCGTCGGCGACCCAGGTGATGTTCGGGCGCAGGTCGGAGAGCTTCTTGAGGACATCCTTGTCCTCGACGACAACGAAGCGCCACGGCTGGGTGTTGCGCGAGCTGCCGGACCAGCGGGCGATCTCGAGGATCTGGTTGAGATCGTCGTCGCTGACGGCGCCGGGCTCGTACTGGCGGACCTGCCGGACCTTGCGGATGGCCTCGAGAGCGCTGGCGGTGCTGGTGACATCGGGCATGGGGCTTCTCCTCGTGTCGCGTTTCGAACGTGCCTGTGTCGGCATCATAGCGTCATGAGACAGGACGGCAAAATCCTGGCCACCGGTTTGTGACCCTCGATTCGTCAGTGGCCGACGCCCTGGTAGCGGTTGAGGGCCTTGCTCCACAGCCAGGCGGTGACGGCGACGACGAGCGCGCTCACCAGCGGTGTGGCGAGGCCGAGCCAGCGCCATGGCGTGTCGCGGCCAAGCAGCAGCAGCGCCGGGAAGTAGCTGATGAAGGCGTAGGGGACCACGACGGTGACCAGCCCGCGGATGACGAGGTTGAAGACGTCGAGCGGGAACTTCGCGAAGTCGACCATCAGCGCGACCATCGTCGGCAGCGCGCTCTGCGCGGACGGCTCCCAGAAGCCGATCATGTTGATCACGTAGTTGAGCGCGCCGATCATCACCGCGCTCGCCGCGATCGTCATCAGCAGGAAGGGCACTGTCCACCACGCGAGCACCAGCTCGGAGCGACTCATGCCCATCCACAGCACGACGATGCCGAGGACGAGCTGGCCGAGCCCGTGGATGGAGGCGATCGCGGTGGCGGACTGCAGCGCCGGGGAGATCGGCCGCACCAGCACGCGGTCGAACTCGCCCGAGTTGACCTTGCTGCGCAGCATCCAGGGACCGTCGCAGAAGAGCTCGGTGAAGCCCTTCGGGATCATCGCGAGGCCGTAAAGCATCGCGACGTTCCAGACGGTCCAGCCCTCGACCTCCGGGATTTGCGCGAACAGCGCCGAGATGAAGACGAGCCCGGCCGCCTGCTGGAGCATCGCGCCAACGATGCCGATCCAGAAGTCGGCGCGGTATTCGACGGTGGCGCGGAGCTGGGCGAGCTGGAGCGTGAGGTAGAGCCGCGCGTTGCGGCGCATCGCGGCGAGTGGCGGCAGGGATGACGTTCATCGGCTCACCCTCCCTGGATCTCGACGGCGTTGAACGCCGCCCGCCACGCCCAGTTGGCGAACACCCAGAGCGCGACGAGCCAGGCGAGCTGGAGGCCGACCAGCCACGCGGCCTCCCATGCGTCCGCCTTGCCGAGGTAGAGCGTGACCGGGGTGGCGACGATGCCGCGCATCGGCAGCACCTCGGCGATGGCGCGCAGCCAAACTGGCAGCAGGTCGATCGGCACGAGCGTGCCGGCGAGGATGGCGATCACCGCCTGCTGCGACCACATCAGGCCGACGCCATTGAGCGTCCAGAAGGTGAGCAGCGAGATGCTGAAGACGATCAGCGCCTTGGTGACGAAGCCGATGAGAACGGTGACCACGAAGAGCGCGGCCATGCCGGGCGAGGCGGGCGGTGCGATGTCGAGCACGAAGACGCCGAGAAGCAGCGTGAAGACGAGGCTGATGATGCCCTCGGTGATCGAGAAGCCGGCCGCCATGGCGAGCTGGGTGCCGCAGTAGTTGAGCGGGCGCACCAGCTCCCGCACGATCTCGCCGGTGCGGATCGCGCCCATCATGGCGGAGCCGACGCGCCAGCCGACGAGCGCGTTGATGCCGTAGGCGAGCAGCACGTAGGTGCGCATGTCCTCCCACGTGTATCCGGCGATGAGGTCGCGCCCGGAGAACGCTGCCTTCCACAGGGAGTAGAGGATGAACACCCAGATGAAGGTGATGGCGATGTTGAAGATCGTGGTCACGCGGTAGGCGATCGCCTGCTGGAACGAGGTCATCGCGATCGAGAGGTACTTCGGCCACGGATCGACGCGGGCGCGCTCGCTCATGATGTCGCCTCCCCGACGGCGTCGAAGCGGAGCGAGCCCTCGTAGAGCTGGCGGATGATCGACTCCGCGGTCGGCTCCTCGATGCGGATGTCGGCGATCGGCAGGGCGGTGGCGAGATCGCGAATCAGCTCGCCGGAGGTCGCCTCGCGGCTGTCGAAGGCGATGGTGACGGTGGTGTCGTCGGGCTGCTCCACATGCGCGTGGGTGTGTCGCCGGAGCGCGGTGGTGGCGGTCGATGCGGCGTCCGGCGCCTCCTCGGCGAAGGTGAGGTGGAGGCGCTGCTCCCAGCCGAAGCGACGGGTGACGTCTCTCAACGCGCCGTCGTAGACGATCGTGCCCTTGTCGATCATCACCATCCGCTCGCAGAGCTCCTCGATGTCGCCGAGGTCGTGCGAGGTGAGCATCACCGTGAGACCGCGCTGCTGGTGCATGTAGCGGATGAACTCGCGGAAGCGGGCCTTCACGGCGACGTCGAGACCGATGGTGGGCTCGTCGAGGTAGAGCACCGGCGGCGAGTGGATCAGCGAGGCGGCGAGGTCGCAGCGCATGCGCTGGCCGAGCGAGAGCTGGCGGGCGGGAACGCTCAGGAGCGGGGCGAGGTCGAGCACGTCGACCAGCTCGGCGACGGTGCGGCGGTAGGTGTCGGCGGGGACGTCGTAGATGTCGCCGATGAGGCGGAAGGACTCCTGCACGGCGATGTCCCACCAGAGCTGGGTGCGCTGGCCGAAGACGACGCCGATGTTGCGGGCGTTGGCCATGCGCTGCTCGAACGGCGTGAGCCCGCAGACGGTGACCTCGCCCGCGCTCGGGACGAGGATGCCGGTGAGGAGCTTGACGGTGGTGGACTTGCCGGCGCCGTTGGGGCCGACGTAGGCGACGCTCTCGCCGGGGGCGATGGTGAGGTCGATGCCGTCGACGGCGGTGAAGGTGTCGTAGCTGGGACGGACGAGGTGGCGGAGCGCCCCGGCGAGACCGGGCTGCTTGCGCGGGCGGCGGAAGCGCTTGGTGAGTCCGCGCGCCTGGATGATCGGCTCGGTCGGAGTCGGGGTCGGGTCAGTCATGGTCGGGCTGCGCTCCGCCGGGTAAGCGTGGTCGATGGGTCGTGTTCCATGACCGTACCGCAAACGTACATGTAGGGCCAGCGCGGGAGCGGCGCCGCCTGATGATCCATTGGGGCCACCTGGGTCAGGCCCATGCAATCACCGCCGTGCCAGAGGGGCGGCGCCGGCACGCCACGTGGCTCCTCACGTGCCCGTCTGCCGAGGTAGAGCTTCACCTGGGTGGGGAGAGTTGGTTCACCACAGCTGAAGAGGAGCGACATGTCATGAGGAGATGAGTTTGCGAGTGCTCCAAAATGCCCATAGATAGGTCGCGGCAATAGCTGTAAGGAAAAATCCTATCCCGTTCCAAATGAGAAAATAGGCGGGGATCAAGGCGCCTATCCCGCATGCGAGCCAGATCCATCGGTGAGAGGACGGAATATCCGACGTTATGACGACGGAGGCGAGCCCCACAGCAAAGGGGAGCCCGAACCCGAGGAAGATAAGCAACGCTCGCATTGGATCTGAAACGTTGCCAGCGATGGCAACGATAGCGACGAGCATTATCCCTATTCCGCTGGCCCACCCGACGATGAATCCATAATCACCAGGCGCATTCGATCTCATTGCGCGTGGATACCGTCCCCTCAGTTGGAAGTCTATCCTGAGAAAGAGAGTAGGAGTCTCCTCTCAGGATAGACAGCGGACGCTAGTTCCAGTTGCCACCGCATTCGAGATGGCCGCCGGGCACGATGCCACCGTAGATACTGCAGTAGTGATCCCACGCACCACCCGGCCATCCGTAGAATGTGGCGTCAAGCGTGTGGTAGCAGGACCCGTCGTAGAAATCGAACGTACATCTATTCCATGTTGAAACCGAGCTTGGCCCGTCGCCAAGCATGCCCCAAGCCACGGATTCGATCAGCCAACCGTCCGGAAAAACTCGACACACCGGTGATGGTGACGATCCACCGTAAACCGTCGATCCATCGTCGTAGTACTGCATATATGCGAATGCCTCGGTTAGAACGATGCCACAGCAGTCATGGTGTTCGGTCCACGCAGCTCCTTCATGCCACGTGGAAGCTACACGACTCATGCTACTCGTCTTCTTATCGACGCTCGTCACGACGAGCTGACAGTTCTGAGTGACTTCCACGACCATGACGCTTTCGGATACCGATGCGTCGTTGCTTTGTCCAAACGTGGTTTCCGGAAAATCGCAAACCGTTTGGTCTGCCTGCTTCGAGAGAGTTCCTTGGCCCACCACATCGCCGGAAGCAACTTGCGCCTTGGCGATGATCGATCCGGTTGGCGACATCATAACAATGAGCACTACAAGGGCGGCAAGCGTTGATAGATGAAGCATGGAAACGCGTCGGTGCATGACGCTCTCCACAAGACTCGCCAGGAGGGGTGCCGAACGACGGCAATCCTCTGGCCCGAACTGTTAGCCGTTGTGTCGCACGACGCAAACGAATATACCCGGGTGTATCGGTAGTTTATCACGACACATATAAATGCTCAACAGCTGCTGTTAAGGAGCGACCTCGGAGCCACTACATCGTATGGTGGAGCTACGATGCACCATTCATGATGATGGCCATGCCCAGCCGTGGTCACGCTTCGCGGGAGGGCGTGAGACCCGCATGTCGCTCGAGCCGTGGTGACTTTTCAGAATCGTGCTTGAGAGTGGGGACATCGCCGGCACTCCGTCCCTCTCACCCCTGTCCGCCAGTTGATTCCGGCCATCCATCATGTCGATGTCGATGCGCTCGTATTGCGGCATGATGTCGTGAACCGATGTGCTCCCGTATGGAACAGGTGAGGTGATGATGCCGGATTGCGCACCGCACCAGACGAAGACGCCCGGGGTCGAGCATGACCCGCCGGTGGACGACGAGGCTCTGCTGAGCAGGGTCGCGGACGGTGACTCGCGCGCGCTGCGCCATCTCTACGAGGCGCACGCCGGCTGGATCGCCGCACGCCTGCGGCAGAAGCTGCCGGCGCACGCTGTCGAGGATGTGTTGCAGGAAACCTTCCTCGCTGTCTGGCGCGGGGCCGCGCGGTATCACGGCACCAGCGACGTCGGCGGCTGGATCTGGGGCATCGCCCGACTCCGGTTGGCGCGCTGGTACCGGGATCACGGCCGGGAGCCCGCCGGGATGGTCGAAGAGTGGGTGCCGAGCGGGGAGGATCCCGCCGGGGATGCCATCGACCGGATGGATCTCGAGCGGGCGTTCGCGACGCTGGGCGACCGCGACCACGACGATCGACGGCTGGCCGAAGCGTACTACCGCGAGGACCGGCCGGTGAAGGAGGTCGCCGCGCGGCTCGGTATCCCGGCCGGCACCGTCAAGAGCCGGTTGTTTCGCATTCGTCGCCGCCTGATCGCGGCGCTGGAACGAGAGCCTGGGCAATGAGGGAGCGACCTATGGATACGCGATCAGTTGCACCGCCGCCCGATATCGACCTCGACCGGGTCTGGAACCGGGTGACCGGGGAGATCTGGGCGAGCGAGCCGGGCCGGCTGGAGCGCGCCGCGACGAGGTTGCTGGGATCGCCGGCCCTGGCGCGCGCGCTGGTGACCACGCCGTCGCTGGTGGCGGCGTGGCTGCTGGCAAGCGTGCTGGTGCTTGCACTGGGCGTGGTTGTCACCAACGCAACGGCGGAGCCGTGGGTGCCGCTGCTGGCCCCGGTGGTGGCGATAGTTGGCGTGTCGTTCGTCTATGGCTCGGGCGCTGACCCGGCATGGGAGATCGTGCGGACGGTGGCGCTGCCACGACGCATGGTGCTGCTGGTGCGGGTGACGGCGGTCTTCCTGACCAACATGGCGATCGCGCTGATCGCGGCGCTGCTCACGCCGATGGCCGGGTCGATCGTGGTGCTGTGGCTGCTGCCGATGGTCGGGTTGTCGATGATCGCGCTGGCGTTCGCGACGTGGACGCAGTCGCCGGTGTTCGGGGCGGCGAGCGGGTTGGCGATCTGGTTCGCGGTGGCGCTGCAGAGCCTGACTCGCGCCGGTGATGTCACCGCCTTCGTGCGGGATGACGTCATTGCCGGGATGGCGCCGCTCTACGTGCTGGCGACGGTACTGGCGACGGTGCTGGTAATGCTGGGATCGGGCGGGCTGCCCGGGCAGGATCGATGGGAGTCGATGCGATGGTCATGACGAGGACACGAGCGACGGAGCAGCGGATGATCGAGGTAGGTGTGGATCTGGAGGGCGTGGGGCACGCGTTCGGGCGGCACACGGCGCTGGAAGACGTCACGCTGCATGCCGGCAACGGCGTGTTCGGGCTGCTCGGGCCGAACGGTGCCGGCAAGAGCACGCTGTTGCGGATCATGGCGACGGTGCTGAAGCCCTCGCGGGGCGAGGTGCGCCTGCTGGGCCTGAACCCGCAGGACGGGCATGAGCTGCGCGCGATCCGGCGGGAGCTGGGCTATCTGCCGCAGCAGTTCGGCTACTACCCCAACTTCACGGTGTTCGAGTTCATCGAGTACTTCGCGCTGCTGAAGGAGATGCCTCCCCGGCAGGTGCGGCCGGCGGTCGCGAGCGCGATCGAGCGTGTCGGGCTGGAGGACCGGGCGAAGGCGAAGATGAAGTCGCTCTCCGGCGGCATGCTTCGGCGGGTCGGGATCGCGCAGGCGATCGTCAATGAGCCGGCGCTACTGCTGCTGGACGAGCCGACGGTGGGGCTGGACCCGGAGCAGCGAGTGCTGTTCCGACGGCTGCTGCGGGAGATCGGGGAGCGCTCGGCGGTATTCGTGAGCACGCACCTGGTCGAGGACGTCGCGGCGGCGTGCAGTGACGTGCGGGTGCTGGACGCGGGTCGGGTCATCTACGAGGGCGACGCCGGAGATCTCAAGCGCATCGGCGCCGGTGCCAGCGAGGCGGACGCCGCCGGGGACTCCGAGATCGAGCGCGGCTACAGCGCGGTGCTGCTCTCCGCGCGAGGCTCCAGGGAGGTGCGGTGATGAGCCAGGCGGGAATGACGAGAATGAAGGCAGGCCATCGTGTTCACTTGCACGCGGGCGCACCGGGACGGTTCTCGCGAATGGTCGGGCTCGATTTTCGCCATGGGTACGGTGTGTGGATCGTGCCGGTGCTGATCGCGCTGGGCTGTCTGTACTCCATCCGCGTTGACGAGCCGAACACGCCGATGTGGGGGTATCGCTCGGTGCGCCTGGCATGGACCTTCGCGGCGCTGGGACCGATCGGGGCGGCGTGGGGCTCGTGGCTCGCCGGGCGGGAGCGGCGGGCACGCACGGAGACGCTGATCGCCTCGACGCCGACGCGGCCGCTGGTGCGCGACGCCCGTGCGCTCGTGGTGCCGGTGCTCGGCAGCCTGCTGGCCTACATCGGGATCGCCGCGTTTGTGCTCGGCCGGACCGCGATCCAGACGGCGTGGGGCCAGCCAGTGTGGCCGATCGTCATCTATGCCGGGTCGGTGATCGCCGCCTACACGATCGTCGGCACCATTGCTGGGCTGCTCGTACCCGCGCGTGTCACCTCACTCGTCGTCGGGATCGGTCTCTTCCTGTTCACGACACTGAGCTTCACCTATCTCGATACCCAGTCGGCCTACCGATACCTGGCGCCGTTCCGGTGGGTCGGCGACCCGCACGCGTACGACGACGTGCTGTTCTACGGAGATCGGAGTGGCGGTCAGCTGCTCATTGCCTACGCGTTGGCGCTCGGGGCGGTTCTGGCCACCATCGCGGTGCTGCTTTTCGCGAGGGTTGGCCGCAAGGGTGGGATGCTCGTGGGATTGGCCGCCGCGATCGTTCTCGTCCCGTCGATCGACGCGGCCATCACCCCCATCGGGAGCCCGGCGACATACCGGATTGCAGCGCTGGCGGATGTCGACGTGGCCCCGCGGGGACCGGTCGAGGACCCGACGCTCGTCTGCGCCGGTGATGTGGTCGAGACGTGCGTGCACAAGGCGTTCGAGGGGGATGTGCCGGCGGTGGCGGCGCGGGTGGAGGAGGTGCTGGCACCGGTGATCGGTCTTTCCGGCGTGCCGACGCGCTTCGAGCAGCGGGCGGACGTGCCATCGGACGGCACGGTGGCGCGGTTCACTGCCACCTGGTCGTGGAGCGATCCGGTTGGGGCCATCGACGATGTGATCGTGTCGACGTTGTTCGTCGCCGACGGACACTCGGCTTCGTCGGATCGACCGAAAGCCCAGACGCCGGCGCAGATCGCGATCGCGCTCGGGCTGGTGCGGCATGCGGGCGGCGCTGGGATGATGCCGGTCGACATTTCCGGCTACGAGTTCCCGGGTGGCGATGGTCGCCCGAACGAGTCAGAAGTCGAGGCGTGGCGGGAGGATCTCCAGGGCATTCAGGCGGCGATCTCGACGGCGGCCGATCGCTTTTCGGCGCTGCCGCCGGAGGAGCAGCGGGCGTGGCTGGAGGCGCACTGGGATTCGCTCCGCTCCGGTGAGCTGACGCTGGAGGATTTGCCGTGATGGTTCGATGTGGTCGTAACGCGGGAACGGACCTCGCACACGAGGTGCGGGGCTGCAGGTTGGAGTCGCGGTCGTGAGCAGCATGCTGGCGCGCGCGTCGGACGCCACGATCCAGGTTCGCTGGCGGCTGCTGCGCGGGTACGTGCTCTCGCGGCGGCTGCCGGGGAGCTGGCTGCTGATGCTCGCTCTGCTGGGCGCGGTCATCTGCGGCGGCGGGTGGGGGCGCGAACACGAGCCGATGTCGCTGTGGCTGCTGACCTTCCTGCTGCCGATGGCGACGGCATCGGTGATCGGGGTCAGTCTCTGGTCGCCGTTCGGTGAGACCGAGCGCGCGGCTGGGACCTGGTTGCCGCTGGCGCGCTCGCTGCATCTTGCGTCACTGCTCGTGGCGGTGCTGCTCGTCAACCAGGTGGCTGAGACGATGTGGGTTCCGAGCGGTGACAGCCAGCCGTGGGCGGCGTACCTGCTGCGGCACACCACGCTGTTGATCGGCATCGCGTTGCTGGCGGCGCGCGTCATCGATTCACGGTTGAGCTGGGTCGCGCCGGCGGTGGTAGCGCTGTCCGGCGTGGCGATGGGGCTCAGCCGTGTCGAGCGGGCCGTGGCCGAAGGGCAGTCGGTGACGTTCTTCCACGACTCCTGGCATCCGATGCTGCGCCCGGCGGATTCGACGGTGTCGCAGGTCGTGGCGATCGGCGTGTTTCTCGTGGGAGTCGGACTGGTGGTTTGGTCGGGCGAGCGCCTGGTCGATCCGGAGGATGCTGCGGGGTAGCGGGAGGTGACGCGATTTCCTGCTCCGCCGGCTGCGGTCGAAATGGGACAAGCGACGACTCAGGCGATGGCTGCGAGCGTGAGATGCGCGCTCGCTGAGGCATGTTGATCTGATGCGCAACCGAATCGGCACTGGACACGTTATCGTTATAGAGGGAAACGGTTGCTGCCGGGGTGGCGCAGCCGTGGTATCCCACGGGACTGACAACAACACACCAGGGTGGGGAGACGGACTCTCATGATGCGAGAGCCCGACTGACCGTGACGTGGCGCGCACCTCAGGTGCGACCCGGCATCGATCGCGCGCTGCCGTGCACGGGAACGCTCCCAGACAACATCACCGAAATGGATGCAACGCGTCGCTGCGATGCGACGGTGCGTTGCTTTCGATCGCGCGAACGACGGATGGGGAGGACGAGCATTGCTTGCGGACCGCGCATACGCTGACATGGTAGACGAGCCCGATCGAGCCGAGCCCGTGAACCGGATCGGTCGGATGGCTGGTATGCTCCGCAACGCCGTGCTGCCCGATGTCCATCCGTAGATGCCACGATCGCTGGAGAGGCGACGAGGCGCGAATTCTGGGGGGTGAGCCGGTATGGGCGGCTCCTCGCCCGCCTGGCGTTGATCGTCGCGGTCGCGCTGCTCCTCGGCGCGATCGGGCTCCTCACCTTTCGCGCCGCCTACGCCGACCGGGTCTACCCGGCGGTGGCCGTGGGCGACGTCAATGTCGGCGGGATGACGGTTGAGGAGGCTGGCAGCGACGGTCCGGCAGCGCGCGGGCGAGCTCGAGCAGGGCACGATCAGCTTCACGTACGACGGCCAGACGTGGACGCCGACGCTCTCGGAGATCGGAGCCGTGGTCGACGTGGACGCCTCGGTGGAGGCGGCCTACGACCTTGGGCGCGCGGACAACCCGGTGTCACGGCTCGACTTCACCAACCAGCTCCTCCACGGCGACCAGCGGGTGCCGCTGCGCACCATCGTCGATCGCAACGTGTTGGCGAGCTGGTTCGCGTCGGTCAACGCCGACATCGATCATCGCGCGGTCGACGCGTCGCTGGTGGTCGATGGGGACGAGGTGCGCATCGCACCGGACCACACCGGCACCGTGGTTGATGAGGCGGCGGCGACCCAGATCATGCTGGACGCGCTGACCGATCTGGACCCGGTTGCGGTGAAGCTTCCCACGCGCACCGAATACCCGAAGATCGTTGCCGCGGATCTGGACCAGCCGCGCGCCGAGCTGGTGGCCGCGCTCGACAGCCCGTTGCGAACGGTGTTCGAGGGGCAGAAGTGGGAAATCCCGGCCGCCGAGCTGGCCCACTATCTCACGGTAGAGACTGTCTACGTGGGCGGCGAGGCCAGCGTGGAACTGGCCTTCAAGCACAACGAGCTGGCGTCGTACCTGCGAACGACGTTTTCGAGCCGGGTCAATCGGATGCCGGAGGACGCGCGGATCGCATGGAGCGCGAAGGAGGGAGGACTGATCGCGCTGGAGCCGAGCGTGGACGGCGCGGCGCTGCGGTCGGACGCCTTCGCGGATGCCGTCGTCGAGAGCTTCCTGGGTGACCAGGCGCCGGTCGACATCCCGGTGGTGGTGACGAAGCCGAAGATCGACTCCAACAACCTCGCCGCGCTGGGGATCGACGGGCGTCTCGCGCGGGGAACGTCCAACTTCGCGGGTGGAGCGTACAACCGGGACAACAACATCTACGTTGGAACGGAGCTGCTCAACGGCGAGCTGATCGCGCCCGGCGAGGAGTTCTCCTTCAACGGCGCGGTGGGGGAGATCACCTACGACAAGGGCTATCTCGATGCCGGCGTGATCGAGAACGGGATCATCGGTCGGAACGTCGGCGGCGGCATCTGCCAGGTCTCGACGACGGTCTTCCGCGCGGCGTTGTTCTCCGGCATGCCGATCACCGAATGGTGGCCGCACACCCTGCGCCTGCTGGGCTACGAGCGCGACGGCTGGACGGCGGGGTACGACGCGTCCATCCTCCAGTCGGGCTCCAATCCGGCGAACTGGGGCGATTTTCGCTTCAGGAACGACACGGATGGCTACATGCTCGTGCAGGCGTGGACCGAATACCCGTACGTGATCGTCGAGATCTACGGCAACGACGACGGCCGCAAGGTTGATGTTGGCGACGCGCAGTTCCGTGCGGATGGCAAGCAGTACGTCGCCTGGTTCACGCGTGTGGTGACCTACGCGGACGGCACCGTCAATGAGCACGTGTTCGAGAGCGACTACTCGTAGGCGCGCTCGATCCTGGGGGTGTCATCGAGGAGCAGGGGCCAGAGGAACTGTCGTAGAGGATGCTGCCGGTCATGCGTTCCTGTCGCCTCGAGTCAGGCCGATGCCGAATCTCGCCGCAGGTTCCAATCTGGCAGCAAGCGGACAGGGACACAATGACGCCGATGGGAGGAGGCCCATCGGCGTCATCGGGGAGTGTGTTCCGGCACGGGGAGGGGCAGCACAACCCTCGTTGGTCCCGCCCGGCAGAACAGGGAGTGGGAATGGTTGATTGCGGCAGCGAGACGCAGAACGGAAGAGGCCCGTTGCGTGGGGTCAGGAGGAGATGCTGCGCTCGCTGCCGCCCTGTTGCGAGAATCCCGATGTGCGCCATCGGATTTCCCGTTGGCACTACCTTAGCGGACGTCCGCGTAGAATGCAAGTGTTGATTAGTCAATAGCTGACTAGCGGGAACGATGGATGGTGTCCAGGCCGTGAACCGATCCCGTAACAGGGTCGATCCTGTGAACGTGTCAGGTTGCTGTATGGAGTTGGTGCGAGCCCGTCGTGGGGACATGTCCCCACGACGGGCTCGCCTCTTTCACCGGTCATCACACTGCTCAGCTTCCGGCGATGTGCGTCTCCAGCTCCTCGAGGAAGCGGTCGGGATATTCCAGGAAGCAGGCGTGGTCGCCGGGCAGCTCGAGCAGCTCGGCCCTGGGGGCGGTGGCGACGATATCCTCGACGATGGTCCTGTCGGTCTCCGCTGAATCCGCTCCCCGGACGGCGAGGATCGGCACCTGGACGGCGCGCAGCTTCTCGATGGAATCGGTGTGCGCCGTGATGGTATCGAGCGTGGACAGCACCTGGCGGTTGCGCACCATGAGCGGCCAGCGGGGGTGTGCCGTGAAGTCCGTCTCCGGGGTGCCCAGCCCGGCGCGGATGAGAAACGCCTTGAGATCGTCAACGGTGATCGTGCGGGACGCGTACATGTGATCGAACGCCTCCTCCCGCTGGCGGGCATCGAGCGCGTGTCCGGTTGCCCGCAGGATCCACGACGCAGCCGGCTCGATCAGGGTGAGGGTGCGGACGCGCTCCGGGTGCTCGAGCGCGAAGGCCAGCGAGATGAGCCCGCCGAGAGACCAGCCGACGAGATCGAAGCGGTCGAGACCGAGCGTGTCCACGGTCGCCAGCAATGCATCGCGCTCCATGGCGATGCTGTAGTCGGGCGGGATGGGCTGTGCCGCCTCGACGAGCTCGACGCACCGAACCTGGACGCGGATCACCGTGTGATGCGCGGCGAGGCGTTCAGCGTGCCCCTGCCAGGAGGCCCATCCGGTGAGGATGCCCGGCATGAGGACGATCGGGTCGCCGGTGCCGGTGACCTCGTGAAGCAGCGGTTGGGTGGTGACGCTAGACGTCCGGGTGACGTTCATGGGGTGCCTCCTGTCGTGGTGCGCGCGCGATCGTGCCGATTGACATCACTGTGGCAGGCGCGTCTCGTCACCGCATCGGGTGATCACCCTATTTTTCGAACACATGGACGTTGATCAGGTCGTGCTCCATCGCGAAAAGCGCGGCGCCCGCGCGCGTAGAGACGCCGATCTTGTCGTAGATGTGCTGGATGTGGTGGTCGGCGGTCTTCGGCGAGATGGAGAGCGTCGCGCCGATCTCCTTGTTCGACATGCCGCGAGCCGCGAGGCGCAGCACCTCGACCTCCCGGTCGGTGAGGCCGCCCGGCCACACGCGATGCAGGGCCGGCGCCTGCTGTCCGACGACGGCGAGCAGCGCCTCCACGACATCCAGGTCGAGACGGTTCGCACGCGCGTCGGCGGCAAGCTCGATCGCCGCCTCGTCGGGCGTTCGGGCGGGTCGGTGAGGACGATCGTGGGTGATAGCGTCCCAGGAATCGGCAGCGGCGAGAATGCGTGCGCCGACCGGGATCGCGCTGCCGGACGCGCCGCGGTGGTAGCCGGAGCCGTCGAGGCGCTCGTGGTGCATGCCAGCGACTGTTGCGAGGCCGGCAAGGGCAGGTGATCGCACCAGGATGCGCTCGGTGTGGTAGGCGTGCAACCGCACCTGCTCCCACTCGTTGCTGGCGAGCGGGCCGGGCTTGTCCCAGATGCCGCTGGGCACGCCGACGCGGCCGAGATCATGCAGATACCCGGCGAGACAGGTGTGGGCGACCTCGGGCTCGGGGAGCTTCATCTGGCGCGCGGTGGAGTCAGCGAGGGTGGCAACGCCGGTCGAGTGCCCGTGCAGCCACGGCGATTTCAGGTCGGTGATGTCGGCGAAGGCGCGCGTGATGCCGTCGATGCGGGCCTCGGGAACGCGCCGGTGCGGCTCCGGCTCGGCCTCCAGCACGGCGAGGAAGGGGTCGGTGGTGTCGATCGCGGCGAGCATGGGTGTTCCGTGTGCCACGAACGCGGCGGCAATGGTGGGGTCGAGCGCGGTGCCGGCGCGGTGGCGGATTGTCTCGATGGCGTGGTCGGGCTCTCCGGCCTGGGCGAAGACCATCGCCTGCCCGGCAACCTGCGCGAACCGTGACGCCAGCGCAATCTCCTCGCCTCGCGCGGCGGGTGTGCCTGTACCGTCCCAGCGGGCATAGATCGTGTCGAGGCCTTGCTGCACGCCAGCGGGCAGGCCCAGGCGATCGGCGGTGCGGACCGCGACCTCGCAGTTGGCGCGGTAGAGCCGCCGGGGGAACGCCGGGCCGGCGCGCATCACGCTGAGCACGGCGCGGATGCGCGCCGGCGGCGGCGAGGTGCGGGCGACGCCGGTGAGCATGAAGACGAGCGTGTCGCGGAGGCTGGCGTCGTCTACCCGGGCACCGGCGGCGCGGAAGCCGATGTCGTCACCACCGGCGATGGCGGCGGTCTCGTGGGCGTAGGCGGTGCAGCCGATGTGCTGAAGCAGCGCGGTGTAGTAGACGTCCGCGACCTCGTGCTCGGGGAGGCCGAGCTGGCGGGCGAGACCGGTTGCGAGCAGGCAGGTGCGGATCGCGGTCTCAGGGGGCTGGCCCATGCCGAGATCGGTCACCTGGGAGAGGGCGGCGAGGATCTCGGCGAGTCGCAGGTCGGCCATGGCACAGCCTTTCCACGGATGCCGGAATTGATGCGAGACGAGTAACGGTTGCGCCCATGGTCACACACCGCTGTGCGTGCTGATGGATCAGCGTAGCTCGCTGATGCCAGGAGGGGAATGGCGCATGCGGTACCAGGGCCGGTGGACGGTACGGCGCTAGCGGACGACGAGCATGGAAACCGTGCTGGTCCGCAGCACGGACGTGGTGGTGCTGCCGACCATCAGCGTGCGGATCCGTGAGTGGCCGTAGGCGCCCATCACCAGCAGGTCGATGCCTTCGGACTCGACGGTGGCGGGGATGATGTGGTCGGGATCACCCTGTGCAACGATCTCCGTGACGGTGTACCCGACATCGCGGAGGCGAGCCGTTGCCGTTTTCAGCCGCTGTCGCTCGGCCTCCGTGCCCTCGCCGACCATGAGCACGTGTCCCTCGGCGTCCGTCAGGATCGGGTTGCGTACCAGGGCGTCGATCGCCTTCTCCGCACTGGCTCCGCCGTCGTAGGCGACGAGGAACCGGCGGATTGGCCGGAACTGCTGCGCCGCGATCACGATCGGGCGCTGGCTCGCGCGGATGATTCGCTCGAGGTTTCGCCCGAGATGCTGTGCGGCCTGGTCTTCTGCCTCGCCGCGGCGGCCGATCACCACGAGGCGGGCATCCGCCCCGTGGGTGTGGATATGATCGACCAGCTCGCCGTGCGCGAGCCGCTGCAGCACCTGCCTCGCCCCACCTTCGCGCACGCGATTGGCGGCTTCTTCGAGGAGATGTCGTCCGGCTTCCTGCGAAAGCCGGTTGCGTTGCTCATCCAGCTCGACCAGCTGCCGGAGAAGGGTCTCGCGAGTGTCGACGCCGAGACGACCACTGCGGTCCGCGGCAACCGCAGGGTCGGCAGCGTGGCGTTCGAGCACGTGAAGCAGCTCGACGGTCTCGCCCAGGCGTGTAGCGGCCCAGGCGGCGTGGTCGCAGACGCTTACGGCGTAGCGAGAGCTGTCGATGCATGCGAGTATCGTCATCCTGCTTCTCCCTAGTGACCCGGCGCGAGATCGTATGCCTCGACCTTGTCGTGGATCGCGAGCCTGTCGACGATCGTGGTGCTTGCCTCGTTCATGCCGATGATATCGACATCGGTGGCGTCACGCCGGAACCGCAAGCACGACCTTGTCCAGCGCGGCCACGGCCGAGAGGTCCCAGAAGTGGGCGTGGCTGACATCGATCACGACCTGCTCCAGCGCCTCGTCGAAATCGAACGCATCGATGAACTGGTCGGCCGAGGCGTAGAAGACCTGACCGGTGACGGTGTAGGTACGCCTTCGTCCATCGTCGGACATCGACGAGCCGACATCGAAGATCTGGCCGATCTTCCAGGCGAAGAAGATCCCGCTCAGCAGGACGCCGACCAGCACGCCGATCGCGAGATTATGCGTGGCAACCACCACGGCGACCGTCGAGAGCATCACGACACTCGAGGTGCGCGGGTGGGTGCGGAGGTTCCCGAGGGAGGACCAGCTGAAGGTTCCGATCGAGACCATGATCATCACCGCGACCAGCGAAGGCATTGGCACCTTTCCGACGGTGTCTCCCAGCCCAACCACGAGCACGAGGAGGAACGCGCCAGCCACGAACGTGGACAACCGCCCGCGTCCGCCAGCCTTCACGTTGATGACCGACTGCCCGATCATCGCGCACCCGGCCATGCCGCCGATGAAGCCGGTGACGACATTGGCGATACCCTGTCCGGAGCACTCACGAACCTTGTTGCTGGAGGTATCGGTGAAGTCGTCGACGATCGAGGCGGTCAGCAGTGATTCCAGCAACCCGACCACGGCCAGCGGCACGGCATAGGGCAGGATGATCCGCAGGGTTTCGAGGTTGAAGGGAACATCCGGTATCAGGAAGACGGGCAGCGACGAGGGCAGCTCGCCCATGTCCGAGACGGTACGCACGTCGATGCCGAAGGTGACGGTGACGATCGTAAGGATGACGATGCTTACCAGCGGCGATGGCACGGCGGTGGTGACGCGCGGCAGCAGGTAGATGATGGCAAGCCCTGCCGCGACGATCGGGTAGGTCTGCCAGGAGACGCCGCGAAGCTCGGGGAGCTGGGCGAGAAAGATGAGGATCGCGAGCGCGTTCACGAAGCCCGTCATCACCGAGTTGGAGACGAACCGCATCACCCGGGCAAACCCGAGATACCCCGCGGCGAGCTGGATCAACCCGGTCAGGATGGTCGCTGCAAAGAGGTATTCGAGCCCATGTTCCTTCACGAGGTCGACGAGCAGCAGGGCCATCGCGCCGGTCGCGGCGGAGATCATGCCGGGGCGACCACCGGCGAAGGCGATGATGACCGCCATCGAGAACGAGGCGTACAGCCCGATCTTCGGATCGACGCCGGCGATGATCGAGAAGGCGATCGCCTCCGGGATCAGGGCGAGGGCCACGACCATACCGGCGAGGACGTCAGCGCGGATATTGCCGAACCACTCGGCCCGCCAGCCACTCCATCTTTCTACATTCATGCTGCTGTGCGCTCCACAACGTTACCCCGGGGCCGGTCGAACTCGACCGGCCCCGGGACTGCTCATCCTCAGGTACGTATCTCGCAAGGGATGTCGATCCGGGATGGATCAGACTGGGCAACCATACCAGACTTTGCCTGAATCGCCTCGCGACGAGGGCATGGTGAAGCTCAGGAGCTTCGGAACGAGATGTCCGATTCACCAGCACTTGACGCGAGATTCGCCGAGCTGCGCTCCGGGTCCCCGTTGCGGGTGCCATCCCACTGGGAGCGCAGCTCGTTGAGCGCCGCGAAGCAGACGGCGTCGAGGTCGGCGCGGCCGGTGGTGGCGTTCTCGTCATGGAGATGCCACTTGGCGCCTGTACGGTGGTGGAAGATGACGTTCCCCTGGAAATCCGACTGCTCCAGCGCGGCGGTCATCCGCCGTGGTCCATGTGGGGTGACCTTGGGAAAGTACAGGCTGTGCGGGCGTCCCTCGGGCATGGCGTACGGCTGTTCAAGCCGGCGCCAGGCGAAGTGGAACGTCTCCTTGTCGCCGTAGACATAGCGGTAGTAGAGATCGGACCAGGCGTTGTAGTGCACCGCGAGGCTGAGAGGGACCCAGCACCGCTCCTTGTCGATCACCACCTGACCGCTCTCCACCTCGAGCTCGTCCCGGTAGGGCACGTCGAAAAGGGCCCACACGGGGGATGCCGGCAGGTGGGAGTGATTGTCCGGCCAGAAGATCGCGCCCGACGCCGCGTACTCCGGTGTCTCAAGCAGGGTGGCGGGGTCGATGAGCGGGACGTTGTCGGCGTCGAGGAGGATCACGTGGCGGAACGGGGACCAGAGTGCGGCGTAGGCCTTGCACTCCCACGGGCCGAGGCGTCGCATCGGGTGCTGGCGGCGGACCGAGCAGGCGTCAACCAGCTCGACGTCGAACCGCGCGAGCAGGCGACGCATGACCGGTGACATCTCCGCGCTGCCGAGGTGCCAGATCTGGATCGGCAGGGAGCACTTTAGGACCTTGCGCAGGATGGTGAGCGTGACCCACGCGTTGGTGAGGGCTGGCTCGCCACCGGCGACCATGACGATGCCCGCGCCGCTCAGGGGCGGCGGGCTTGTCGCCAACGCGTTCCGCGTGGCCTCGTCCTGTCGCTGGTGAAGCTCGGCAAGCGTGTCGGCGCTCGGCGCGAGCGGTCGGCGATCCATGGTCTGACGGTCTCCTGGTCCGCGTGTACCGGCTCGTGCGAGAGGGCGTCGTCAGGCCCTCCCGCACGAGCGATTATCGCAGCGTCGCAGGATCTCGGTCTCGCGCTGGGTAGAGCGACCGGATCAACGCTTCCGGGCGCCGATGGTGATGAGCTGCGGCTCCGACTCGGCGGACGAGCAGCAGCCACCGCTGGTCGCTGCCGGCGTGCAGCAGGCGGATTCGTCCTCGGCGAGCGTCGCCTCGGTGGCCGGGCCGCAGCAGCCGCCAGCGGTGGCCCCGGCGCCATCCCAGTCGGGATCGCCGATGCGGTCGGTGGAGCAGACGCCCGTCTCCGGCAGCACCAGGTGGACCTTGCGAGCGGCTTCCATGTCGCCGGCGAGCGCGGCGGTGATCGAGCGGACCTGCTCGTAGCCGGTCAGCATCAGGAAGGTGGGGGCGCGACCGTAACTCTTCATGCCGACCACGTAGACGTCCGGGTCCGGATGCCTGAGCTCCTCGTAGCCGTGCGGCGGCACGGAGCCGCAGGAGTGGACGTTCGGGTCGATCAGCGGCGCGAGCGCGCTGGGCGCCTCCACGGCGGGGTCGAGGTCGAGGCGCAGCTCGCGCAGGATCGAAAGATCGGGGCGGAAGCCGGTGGTGACGACGATCTCATCAACCGGCGGCAGCGTGTCGTCGCCGCTGTGGGCGACGATGCCACCCCCCGTCTCTTCGAGGCGGGTGATGCGCGCGTTGGTGTGCAGCCGGATCGCGCTGTCGGCGACCATGCCAGCGATACGCTGGCCAAGGGCGCCGCGCTCCGGCAGGGCGTCGTTCGTGCCGCCGCCGAAGATGTGCTTGCTGGTCGGGCGGCGGATCGCCCATTCGATGGTCGTGGCTGGCTCCTCCTCGCGGAGGGCGACGAGATCCTGCAGGACGTTGAAGGCGGAGTGGCCGGAACCGACGACGAGCACGCGCTTGCCCGCGAATCGCTTGCGGGCATCGCCCAGCACGTTCGGAATGCCGGTGGTGATGCGGTCGGCGACCTGCTCCTCGCCCATGGCGGGGAGGCCGTTCGCGCCGATCGGGTTCGGAGCGGTCCAGGTTCCGGAGGCATCGATGATCGCGCTGGCGCGCTCCTCAATCAGACCGTTCGGTGTCTCGAGCCGGATCACGAACGGCTGGCGGGTGCGGCCGGCAGTGCGCATGAGGTCGGCGCGCTCGCGGGCGACGGCGGTGACGCGGTGGCTGAGGCGGAGGCTGGGGCTGATGGCCGGGTGGGCGGCGAGCGGTGCGAGATAGGCATCCACGATCTCGTCGCCGGTCGGGTAGCGGTTGGCGTCGGGCGCGATCCAGCCGATGCCATCGAGGAGCGCGCGGGCAGCGTCATCGATGTTGTACTCCCAGGGGGAGAAGACCTTGACGTGCCCCCACTGGCGGATGGCGGCACCGACCTCATTCCCCGCCTCGTAGATGACGAAGGGGAGGTCGCGGCTGGCGAGGTGCGCGGCGGCGGCAAGACCAACGGGCCCGGCGCCGATGATGGCAACTGGAAGCTGTGCAGGCATGGGGGGCGACTCCTGATTCCTGACGTGATGGCGACTGATCGCTCGAGTCCCGAAGTGCTGTATCGAACATAGACGATATATAGATGATTGTCAATACGTTGGCTGCGGAGTCGATCCGTTGCCCGATCGCTCCGGTGGAATTGACAGGTGACAGTGGCGGTTTGCGCGCTGCCGTGCCCTGCTGGTGTGGTGCCTTATGCGCCTTCCGGCAGGTGCCGCGCGCTCAGCCGGCGCTCGAGCGGCGCGACGAGGCGGAACATCAACGGGTTGAGGGCGATCGACAGCAGCGCGCCGGCGAGCACGAGGCTGTACCCCTCGGTGGGCAGGAGCTCGAGCGACATGCCGAGGCTGGCGAGGATGAACGAGAACTCGCCGATCTGCGCGAGCGCCGCGCCGGTCGTGAGCGCCGTGCGGTAACCGCCGCCCAGCGCCAGCACGATGATGAACGCGGCGATGGTCTTGCCGACGACGATGATGGCCGTGACGAGTGCGATGTGAACGGGTTTCTCGATGAGGAAGCCGGGGTCGATGAGCATGCCGACCGAGACGAAGAAGAGCACCGCGAAGGTGTCGCGCAGCGGCAGGATGCGCTCGCCGGCCCGATGCCCGGCCTCGGACTGGCCGACCACGAGGCCGCCAATGAATGCGCCCAGCGCGAAAGAGAGATCGAAGACCTCGTAGCCGAGATAGGCGACGCCGAGTGCGGTCGCGATGACCGTGAGCGTGAAGAGCTCGCTTGACTTCAGCGCGCGAACGCGAGCGAGCACGTACGGCACCACACGCGAGCCGCCGATCAGCATGATCGCGCCGAAGAGGGTCACCTTCCCGAGCGTCTGGAGCAGGTGGGCGCCGACATTGTCGGTGCCGGTCGACTGCTCGGCGCCGCCGAGCGAGGCAGAGAGGACCGGCAGCACCGCGAGGATGATCACCGTGACGAGGTCTTCCACGAGCAGCCAGCCCACCGCCACCCGGCCTTCAGGGGAGGTTACGGCGTGACGCTCCTCGAGGGCGCGGAGGAGCACGACCGTGCTGGCGACGGAGAGCGCCAGCCCGAGCACCAGCCCCTCGCCGACGGACCAGCCCCAGAGCTGGGTCACGCCGATGCCGAGGATGGTCGCTGCGGCGATCTGCCCGATCGCGCCGGGGATGGCGATGCCGCGCACGGCGAGCAGGTCGCCGGGCGAGAAGTGGAGGCCGACGCCGAACATGAGCAGGATGACGCCGATTTCGGCGAGCTGCGAGGCGATCTCGCTGTTGGCGACGAAACCAGGGGTGTAGGGACCGACGGCCATGCCCGCGACGAGGTAGCCGATGATCGGCGGCAGCCGCAGCCGGGTGGCGAGCAGCCCGCCGAGGAGGGCGGCGACGAGGCCGATGGCGATGGTGGCGATGAGCTCTGTCTCGTGGGACATGCGGCGGACCTCCGGGTGTGTCGCGGGCGCCAGCCTCGGTTGAGGGATCAGGACGGCTCGCGGTGTGGATCGATTCACGCTCGGGCGGATAGCGAAACGCCACCACGGCGCAGTGTGAGTGCGTCTGGAGGGCGCCGTCTGGAGTGAAATCGATGAGGGATTTCGGAGGTCGCCGGACCCAGCTTCTGGTTTAACCCTAAACGGTTTTGGTGGTTATCGTCAAGGTTGACCTGCGTTTTCGTTCACGAGCTGTCGTTCTGGATGAAGAATCCAGTGAGGGGGGTGAGGAAGCGTGCGGATACTGCAGGGAGTGTGGCAGTCGTCCTTGCGTTTGGCCCGAGGGATGGGAAAGACGGTCGGGGGTGTCAATCACGGGCATCGGTTCCTGGAAGGGAGACCCACCTCAATTCGTCATTCTGAGCGGAGGTCCGCAGGATCGGAGTCGAAGGATCTCTTGCGTAACGGGAGTCGCCGGCCACTCCGCAAGCGATCCTTCGTCACGGCTGCGGCGCCAGCGCCTGGCCGGCTCAGGATGACGGAGGGTGGAGGCACGCCCGCCCAGGTGGCGAGGTAGCGACCTTCTGTGCGTTCCTTTCCGTGTTGTTGTCGAAGGGTGGACCCGGGCGTGAGGTCAGCCTTTGAAGATCTCTCCCGCGACGCGGACGATCTTGCTGGCGTACTCGGGGTCGATGGCCCAGGTGCCGGCGAGGTCGTCCAGCGTGCGGACCGTGCCGGCCCAGCCGGCGCGGAAGACGTTCTGGTACGTCGGGTCGACGCCCTGCAGCGCGGCGGGAAGCGGGCGGGTATCCCCGAAGACCTCCGCGTGCATGTGCGCGAGCTGCGCCCGCGCGGAGACGGTGCCGCTCGGGAAGAGCGAGCTCACCTGGTCCGGCTGGCCGGTGATCCCGAGTCCGGCGGGGTTGAGATTGTCGTTCCACTGGTCGCTCTTCCAGTAGCCCGTCTCCAGTGCGGACTGGCTCACGATGAGCGCGGGGTCGAAGCCGATCTGCGGCGCCAGCCGGTAGACCTCGCGGATGTAGGCCTCAACCTCGCCAATGCGCTTCGAGCCGGCCCGCCGGGCGAGCGCGATCGCCTCGTTGGCGCTGCCGCGGGTCGGCCCGGCGATGGCGTTGGTGACGTCGAAGGGAATCCCGTCGGGGTCCGGAGCGGGTGCCGGCTGCGGCTCGGGCTCGGGGACCGGCGCGGGCGTGTCACCGGTATCGAGGTAGGCGCTGAACGCCCAGCCCTCCTTGCCGTTCCAGGAGACGGCGTGGAAGCCGTTCGATGTCTGCCCGGTGAGCGTGACGGTCGCGCTGGCGGGTAGCACGGCGAGCACGGTGTAGGTGGTGGCCGGTCCCGAGCGGAGGTTCAGCGTGTCGGTGGTGCGGCCGGTCTTCCGCGGCACGGGCACCGCGCCGTCCGCGGCGATCCAGTCGCTGTGCGCCCAGCCACTGCGGCCCTCCCAGGAGACCGACGTGTAGCCGTTGGAAGTCTTGCCCGTGAGCGCGATCTTCGCGCCGCGCGGCATCACGGTGAGCACCGGATAGCTGCTGCCGGGGCCGGAGCGGAGGTTGAGCGCATCGGTGGTGACACCGTTCGGTGCCGGCTCCGGTGCGGGGGCAGGCGCCGGACCAGGTGCGGACGCCGTGCCGGTAGTGAGGAACTGGGCGTAGGCCCAGCCCTCGTAGCCGTTCCACACCACGGGACGGAAGCCGTTGCTGGTCGCGCCGGTGACGGTGACGACGGCGCCGCCTGGCAGCACCGCGCGGATGCCGTCCGCGAGCGACGGGCCGGAGCGGAGGTTGAGCCGGTCGGTCGTGGTGGCGGTGGTAGTCGGCGTGGGGGGTGGCGCCTCCTGCGAGAGGTAGGTGGTGAAGGCCCAGCCGGTGCGACCGTTCCACGAGACGGCGCTGAAGCCGTTCTGCGCCTTGCCGGCAAGGGTGATTTTCGCGCCGCGCGGGAGGACGGCGATGACGCCATCGGCGAGCGAGGGGCCGGAGCGAAGGTTGAGCCGGTCGGTGGTGGTGGCCTGTGTGCTCTGGCTGGGGGGCGGCGAGGAGATTCGCAGATAGTCGCGCGACGCCCAACCCTTCTCGCCGTTCCAGGTGACGAAGACGAAGCCGTCGATCGCCTGGCCGGAGAGCGTGACCGACGCGCCGGCGGGCATCACCGTGGTGACGCTGTCTCCCAGCGACGGTCCGGAGCGGAGGTTGAGGCGATCCGTGGTGGTGGCGGTGGACGATGGCGCAAGCTGGTACGCCACGTTGCCGGGGGCGGCGCTGGCGGGCGCCACGCCGAGCGGTCCGGCGAGCATGAGCGCGATGATGAGTGAGCCGATGATCCGCATGCGTTCCCTCGCCCCCACGGCGTGCACTGTGACCGGATGGCACAAGCTGTCCGGAACCACTATAGGCTTGGGGGTGTACGTACGGCAAGGGGAGCGGCGTGCGATGTTCGGCTCATCGCGATTTCTTCGCAATGATCGAAGTGTACGTACATTATTGACTTCGCGATGTTTGGTGGAGGTACGGCGTCAGCGGGTCGCATCCGTCATGGCGGCCAGCTGCTCGCTCAGCCATGCGGTCGCCTCCACGTTGAGGCAGTAGCAGGTGGCGGGACCGTCGATCTCGCCGGAGACGATGCCCGCCTCCTTGAGACGTCGCAGGTGCTCGGAGATGGTCGACTGCGAGAGAGGGAGGGTGTCCACAAGCGAGCCGGCCTGGCACGTGCCTCGCCGGCTCAGCTCCTTGACGATCATGACGCGGGCCGGGTTGCCGAGTGCGCGGAGCATGAGCACGAGGCGCTGGTCATTCGGCGGGAGGTGAAGGTCTTTCATGGCACGTACCGGTCATTTCTCGAGTCGACAGATCAGGCGCGCGGCACCGCGGACATCGTCAGGATACCCGGAATGTCGGCGTCCAGGATGGTGAAGCGCTCGCCGCGGTCGCCGCTGAGAAGCAGGGTGCCGTCGCGGAGACCGACGATGAGCCCGTCCGGCCATCCGGGCAGGGTTGCGAGCGCGTAGGGCATCGTTCGGCTCGGGTGGTGGAGTGGTGCGTCGGGCTGGGATGCCGAAGCGCCGAGCGGCTGCCACGGCGCGTTCCCGATCCGGCGCCAGAGCACGCCCTGGGCGTCGCCTCGCTCGCTGTGGGCGGCGCGCGGGCCGGTGCTGGAGGAGACGTACCAGCAATCGGCGTCCAGCGGATCGACGGCAACCGCCCAGGCGTAGTGTCGGTCCATGCCGTCGTCGGCCGACTGCCAGGTAGCGCCGCGATCGTTGGAGATCGCGACCCCGCCACCGGCGGCCTCGCAGAGCCGGTCGGGATCGCTGGCCGGGATGGCGAGCGAGTGGCAGTCGTACTGCGAGCGGGGCTTGCGGTCTTCCCACGAATTGCCGCCGTCGGTGGATCGCATCACGCCGCCGAGCTCGACGCCGACGAAGATCAGGTTCGGATCCTCGGGGTGCGGCGTGATCCAGCGGGTGTGGTGGGTCCACGGTCGTGGCGGGAACGACCACGTCCGGGAGCTGGGCAGCTTCGGCAGCTCGGGGAAGAAGTCCCACGTCTGGCCGTCGTCCTCCGAGCGGTAGAGGTTGGCCGGCTCGGTGCCGACGTAGATCGCGCTGGCGCCGTCCGAGGCGCGGGCGGGGCTCATCGCGACGGCGGAGACGTGGGTGGAGTGCACGCCGTGACCGATGTAGCCCCACGAGCGGCCGCCGTCGGTGGTGAGCCAGGCGGAGCGATCGAATGTGCCGGCGACGATGCGGTCGGGGTTCAGCGGATCGATGGCGACGGACGAGGTGGAGGGCTCGCTGAGGGTATGGGTCGTGGCGATCGAGCCGTCCGTGTCGACGTCGACGATGGTGATGTCGTGGAGTGTGGCGGCGGCGAGGCGGAAGGCGGGAAAGGCGGGCATGGAGGCAACCTTCACTTCGTGAGCCGATGGATCGATGCATCCAGTGTAGGACCTGATCGATGAGTTGGGGGAAACACGCCCCTGAAGCGCCATACCATGGATGTCATTTCGACCGGAGTGACCGGAGGGCGCGAAGTGGACAAATCAGTTCGCCCGCGTCAACGTGTCGTGGATCGCGCGATTTCTCCACGCGCGTGCTGGCGCACGCCTGGTCGAAATGACAGGGAGGGGTTGGTGCGGGTGCTCCGGTAAGGGCGAGGGCGGATATCCTGACGCAACGAGTGCCGAGGGTCGGCCGGCACGTGACGGTGGCGTCGCAGGGAGGGAGCGCGCATGAGCATCGGTGAGGTTCGACGGGTGTCCCGGCGGGAGTTGCCATGCGAGCTGCCCGGGGCGCGGCTCTGGCGGTTCGAAATCGGGAGCGAGAGCAGCTACGTTCCGTACTTCTACAACCCGCCGCTCGACCCGGACGGTCGTCGCATGATCGCGGTCGGTCGTGATGGTAGCGAGGAGCAGGCGTGGCTCCTCGATCTGGAGCGCAATACGGCGACGCAGCTCACGGGGGCGACCGGGAGCGGGCAGAACTGGTCGCCGTACATCCGGGAAGACGTTCGCGGCATTCGTCCGCAGTTCATCTGCTGGAGCCAGCCGGACTGGGAGCACGTGCTCTATTGGGAGAACAACCAGCTCCGGCGCGTCCACGTCGAGACGCATCGCCGATGAACTGCTGTACGAGCTGCCAGACGGTCGTGCGCCGTCCGTGCCGCACTGCTCGGCGGGCGGGTGGGTGTCGTGGGGGTACCTGCCCGCCACGGTACAGGACCGCCTGCAGCAGGGCGCGTCGGTGCCGGATCTCGAGGCCGAGCTCCGCGAGGGATGCGGCTTCTGCGTGTTCGATCTCGCCACGCGAAAGCTGGTGCTCGACCAGCAGACGCCGTACTGGCCCAACCATGTCGCCGCGTCGCCGGACCATCGCTGGGTCCTCTCCTGTCACGAAGGTGCGTGGACCGAGCAGCGGATGTATCTGCATGACGTCGCGCGGGGCGAGGCGCGACCGCTGCGGCCGCAGGACGACGGCGCGAGGATCGGCCACGAGTTCTGGATCGACGCTGCCACGGTCGGGTACCACGGCGCGAAGGACGGACGCGGGTTCTTCGGCACGATTGACGTCGAGAGCGGGGACCGGGTCGAACGGCCGTCGCCGGTCGAGGGGAACGAGCATTACGGGCACTACCACGTCTCGCCCGACGGTCGCTGGATCGTCACCGACGGCGAGGTAACGCCTGACGCGATCAGCATCGCGCCGCTTGGGGGTTGGCGCGCTCGATTTCCGGCCGGTGTGCCGGCATGACTGGGCGCGGGAGCAGGACCAGCGCTATCACCCGCACCCGCACTGGCACCAGGGCGGGCGGATCATCACCTTCACCGGCTGCGAGCGCCAGGAAGACGGGACGGTGCGGACGTTCCCGTGCCTGCTGGAGCTTCCGGAGGCGTACACGAGCGGGTAGCCGGCCCTCGCATCCATCGACCACCAACGATGTCATTTCGACCGGAGCACCCGCAGGGTGCGAAGTGGAGAAATCGCGTCGCCCTCGTCAACGTGACGTGGACCGCACGATTTCTCCACTTCGCGGCTATCGCCGCTCCGGTCGAAATGACATGGGTGATGCGTGTGGTGTGTGGGAGAGGCGTGCTTGCGGGAAGGCGGGAGGACACAAGGTCCTCCCCTACGACGTGGCGGCGGGGTTCGCGGTCAGAACTTGGGTTGCTCGGTGGCTTCAACGGGGTCGGCGCCCTGCAGGAAGTCGAAGTCGCAGCCTTGCGGGGCCTGGTTGACGTGGTCGAGGTAGAGACGGCCGTAGCCGCGCGTGTACGCCGGCTGGGGCGGCTGCCACTCGGCGCGGCGGCGCTCCAGCTCGGCATCGTCGACATCGAGGTGGATGCGGCGGTTGGGGACGTCCAGCTCGATCTCGTCGCCGTCGCGCACCAGCGCCAGCGGGCCGCCGACGGCACTCTCCGGCGCGACGTGCAGCACGATCGTGCCGAAGGCGGTGCCGCTCATGCGGGCGTCGGAGACACGGACCATGTCGCGCACGCCCTGTTTGAGGAGCTTGCCGGGGATCGGGAAGTTGCCGACCTCCGGCATGCCGGGACCGCCGACGGGCCCGACGTTCTGCAAAACGAGCACGTCGCTCTCGGTGACATCGAGGTCGGGATCGTCGATGCGGGCTCGCAGGTCGTCCATGTCGCGGAAGACGACGGCGCGGCCGCGGTGGGTGAGCAGCTCCGGTGTCGCGGCGGCGTGCTTGATCACCGCGCCGTCCGGGGCGAGGTTGCCGTGGATCACGGCGGTACCGCCCTCGGGGTGCATGGGGTTGTCCATCGAGCGGATCACGTCTGCGTCGTGGATCTCGGCGTCGCTGACGTTCTCGGCGAGCGTGCGGCCGGTGACGGTGCGTGCCTCGCCGTGCAGGAGCGGCAGGAGCTGCTTCAGCACCGCGGGGATGCCGCCGGCGTAGAAGAGGTCCTCCATCTGGTACTTCCCGGCGGGACGCATGTTGGCGACGATCGGCGTGCGGCGGCTGATCTCGTCGAAGAGGCTGAGCGGCAGGTCGATGCCGAGGCGTCCCGCGATGGCGGGTAGATGGACGATGGCGTTGGTGCTGCCGCCGAGCGCGCTGAAGAGCGTGATCGCGTTCTCGAACGCCTCGCGGGTGAGGATGGATGACATCCGGGTACCGTCGCGGACAAGCTGGACAATCTGGCGGCCGGCCGCGGTGGCGAGGCGCACGCGGCGCTTGTCCGGCGCGGGGATGGCGCCATTGCCGGGCATCGCGACGCCGAGCGCCTCGGCGAGCGAGTTCATGGTGGAGGCGGTGCCCATCACCATGCAGTGGCCGGCGCTGCGGACGATGCCGTCCTCGATCTCCTTGTAGGTCTCGTCGCTGAGCGTGCCGGCGCGGTGCTCGGCGGTGAGGCGGCGGCAGTCGGTGCAGGCGCCGAGAGTCTGCCCCTTGAAGTGGCCGTTGAGCATCGGGCCGCCGCTGACGACGATGGTGGGGAGGTCGGCGCTGGCGGCGCCCATGATCGCGGCGGGGGTGGTCTTGTCGCAGTTGACGAGGAGGATGACGCCGTCGAGCGGCTGGGCGCGGATCATCTCCTCGGTGTCCATCGCGGCGAGGTTGCGGTAGAGCATCGAGGTCGGGCTGAGGAAGATCTCGCCGAGAGAGATGGTGGGGAACTCGAGCGGGAAGCCGCCCGCCTGCCAGACGCCGCGCTTGACGGCTTCGGCGAGCTCGTCGAGGTTGCCGTTGCAGTTGTTGAGCTCGCTGGCGGTGTTGCAGATGCCGATGACCGGGCGGGCCATGTCGGTGTCGTCGAAGCCCATCGCCTTGGTGAAGGCGCGGTGGGTGAAGCCGGCGACCCCGCTCTCGCCGAAGAAGGTGCCGCTGCGTGATGCGCTGCCTGCCATGAATCTGCCCCTGCCTGATGGATCGTCATGAATAGGAGATACGGTCGCATACGGGTGCTGAGGCGTCCAGATGGAGCGGGGAGAGCCTGGTGTCCTCCCGTCGGGCAGTTATGGAATGACCGGTGAACGGACCGACACGGGGTCGGTCCCTACGCACCCGCGCGGGAGCAGGCACATCCGCGATGGCTTCCGGCGCGCTCCTTTGCGCCTTCGCCGGGGAATGCTTCGACTCGGTCCGGTGGTCGCGCAGCGGCCACATTGCGTGAGCCGATGCCAACGACGCATTGCCGCCCTGCGGGCGGCCGGGCGGACATCGCTGCGCGAGTACCGCCCCTACGCGACAGGAAAGCCGTGACACGCTGCTCTGAATGACGGTGGTGTGAGATGGCGGCGGTGGCTGTGCAGATTTCCCGCCGGCCCGGGCACAATCACCCGACGCGACGGGTTCGATACCGATGTCCGGGCACTGATGTAGGGGACAGTCGAGCCCGCCCACGGAGCGGTGGGCCCACCGGGCCGATCCGCACATAAAGAGCGCCGATCAGCGCTCGGTGGTCCTGGCGAGGGTCGGGTGGCGGTCGGCGACCAGGTTGAGCGCGATGCCGTGCTCGACCCACGCCTTGAGACCGGCGAGCACGAGCGCGAAGCCGTCGGTGGCGTCGAGCGCCTGGGCGACGACGTCCTCCTCGGTGCCGCTGAAGTCGCTGTTGGTGATCTCGACGAACGTGGTGCCGTCTCCCATCGGCGAGAACGTGAGCTCCAGTGTTGTGGGACCGGTGGCTGTTGGCCAGTCGATGACGATGCGCTCGTGCGGATCGACGGTCCGTGCGGTGACCGGGATGGAGAAGCCGTACATCGCCCACTCCCACGAGACTTCCCGGCCGGGCGCGAGGCGGTCGCTGCCGGAGGTGAACCAGAATTTCGAGGTGATAGCGGGGTCGACGAACGCCTCGAACACCTCGGCGGCGGGCTTGCGGATGAGCATCCCGGTTTTCGCGGCTGGCGGCTTGGGCATGGGGTGCGTGCCTTTCTGTGCGATGAGGGCGATCGTTGCCGGCCTGCGGGCGGCGAGCGTGGGAGGAGGGGTTGTGAAAGTGGTTAGGGTTGAAGATGAGAGAGACGGCGAGCGGATACAGATCGCCGAGATGGCCATCGTAGTGGGGTGGGGCTGCTGGGTGCTTGAGGTGAATAAGGGATATACTTACGTGAATAGAGAGCTTGTACGAACAGAGAGCCGGGCCGTGTTGGCACCTCGCAGTGTCTCGAGGGACACGCCCCGATCGTGAGCAGGTCCATGACCGAGCGGTCTGTCCATGATCTCTTCGTCTCCTATGCGGAGGCCGATGAGGCGTGGGTGGAGGGCTATCTGCTGGACGCCCTCACCGCGGCGGGGCTGAAGGTCCACTCGGAGGCCGCTTCGAGCTCGGTCAGCCGCGCCTGGTTGCCTTGAGAGGGCCGTCACCCAAAGCCGCCGCATTCTCGTGGTGGTGTCGAGCGCCTACCTGGCGGATGAGACGGCGGGGTTCGTAGACCTGCTGGCGCAGACCTACGGGCTGGAGGTGAGGCACCTGGCCGGTATTCCGCTGGTGATCGAGCAGGTAGATCTCCCGCCTCGGCTGGCGTTGCTCCACGGGCTGGACGCGACGATCCGAGCGAGCGCAACGAGGTCGTCGCGCGTCTCTGTGCCGAGCTGGGTAAGTCAGTGCCGCCGGTGCTGGCTTCTCCCGCGTGCCGTATCCGGGGATGCGTCCTTCACGAGCGCGATGCCCCGGCTTCTTTGGCCGGGATAGCGAGATCGCGCAGCTGCTGCAAAGCTTTCACACACAGCGCGATCGCAGAGTCCCGGTTCCTGGCGGTGATCGGCCCGTCCGGCTCGGGAAAGAGCTCATTGATCTTCGCAGGGCTGATACCCGCCATGCGCAAGAGCGCGCTGATGGGCGACGGGTAGTGGACGATGCTGTACATGCGTCCTGGCATCAGGCCGATGGAGACGCCCACGGCTGTTCTCGGTGGTGAGGATCGCGAGGCGGGGCCCCCTGCCCGGCGATCTTGTGACCGCGCCTCCCGCCGGGCGCCTGCTGCTGGTGGTCGACCAGTTCGAAGAGCTGTTCACCATGTCGGTTCCGGACCAGGCAGCCCCGTTGCAGGCGGCGATCGCCGAGCTCGCCGCGATGCCGCGGTGCTACGTCGTGCTGACGGCGCGGGCCGATTTCTATCCGGATCTCATGGTGACGGAGCTTGGCCGCTGATCGAGTCACATCGCGTGGAGGTCCTGCCGCTGGGGGAGGAGGGCCTGCGGGAGGCGATCGTCAAGCTGGCAGAGCGTGTCGGGGTGTACGTGGAGTCCGCGCTGGTGGAGCGACTTGCATCGGACGCGGCCGGCGAGCTGGGCGTGCTGCCGCTGGTGCAGCAGACATTGGTGTTGCTGTGGGACCGGCTGGAGCGACGGTATCTCCCGCTGTGGGCGTACGAAGCTCTCGTGCTGCCACGCTCCGCGTATGAAACCGGAGACGGAAGGGTCGGTGCCGCGAACGGGGCTGCAGGTGGCGGTGGCGCGACATGCGGATGCTGCCCTGGCGGAGCTCACGCCCGCACAGCAACCGATCGCGCGGCGCGTCTTCCTGAACCTGATCCAGCCAAACGAAGGGCGGGGCGATACGCGACGGCAGCGCGTGCTCGACGATCTGCCCTCAGTGGATGATGACCCCTCGCAGTTTGCGCTGGTGGTGCAGCACCTGGCGGCAAACCGCTTGCTGACACTGAGCGGCGCCGAGGAGGGGCCGCGGCGGGTCGACCTGGCGCATGAGGCGCTCATCAGCGGTGGCCGTGGCTGCACGACCTGGTGGCCACGCACCGGGAGGCTGCCCAGATCAAGGATCGGCTCGACAGGAAGATCGCCGAGTGGGAGCGCCTGGGCACGCGAGGCGGCGGGCTCCTGGATGCGGTCGAGCTGGCTGAAGCCGAGCAGTGGCTCGCTGGTCCGGATGCGCACGTGCTCGGGTACAGCCGTCGCTGCCGAAGCTGGTCGCAGCGAGCCGGGACGAGCTGGGCCGAGAGGTGCGACGGCTGCGGAACCGGCTCTACGGCGCGGTGGCGTTTGCCGCGATGGCGCTCCTTGCCGCCATCGTCGCCGGCGTCTTCTTCCAGCGGGCGGAGCAACGCAACCGATGTGGCGCAATCCAATCTGAACCTTGGCGGAGACGCGGGCCGTCGAGGCAGCGAACGCGGCGGGCACGGCCGAGAGCGAGCGGCAGAATGCCGAGGCTCAGGCCACGCTGGCATCCGAGGCGCGTGGGGAGGCTGAGCACCAGGCACAGGTCAACCTCGTCCAATCGATTGCAGTGCAATCCCAGCTGGAAAAGAACCTCGGGGATGACGAGCGGTCGGCGCTGCTCGCGCGCCAGGCGTACCTGCTCGATGAGGGCGAGGACGCCCGCGGCGAGGTGGGCACCGCGCTGCAGTCGACGGTCGGCTCGCCGTTCTACAGCACACGCTCGGTCGAGAACGCGTCATCGGTTGGGAACATCGCGTTCAGCACCGAGGGGGAGACGATGGCGGTCGTTCGCGACGATGGCTCGGCTGAGATCGTTTCGCCGGCGGGCTACATCGCTCTGCGAGGACGGGGAGAATCGCCCCTTACGAGCGAGCGCCGCCGCGCTCAACCGTGATGGCTCCATGCTGGCGACCGCCAGCGGGGATGGAACGGTCCATCTCTGGGATGTTGGCGCGGACGCCTGCACGTATCGAGATTCGCTCGCCGGCCCTGGAGGCAGGGTGTTCACCGTCGCATACGTCGATGCGAGCCCTGAGCCACTGCTTGTCGCCGGGAGCTGCGAGACCGATGCGGCCGTTCCCCCGGAGGCATTCGTCCGGGCTCCGGATTGCCGGAAGGGATCTGCGACCGTTCGGCTCTGGGCACTGGGAGATTCGAGCGCCGTGCCCAAGGACTACCGGATCGCCGGTACGCGCGTGTGCGCGATGGCGGCGAGTCCCGATGGCCATTACCTGGCGGCGAGTGGCTGTGGTGAGGCTGGGGATCCCGGTGACGCGGCCCAGTGTGCCGAGGCGCAAGGCTCCATCGCGTTGTGGAGTTTGCGGGACGGCGGCGATGCGGCGGAGTGCCTCTCGGGGCACACGGGCGAGGTCTGGTCGCTCGCGTTCGACGCCTGCAACCACCTGGCATCCGGAGGCGAAGATCACCTGGTGGGGTTCTGGGACCTTGGCGATGGCGCGCCACCCCGGCTCATCGGTGGCCACGACGAGGAAGTGACCAGCGTGGCGTTGAGCGGTGATTGCTCCTTCCTTGCGTCGGCAAGCCGGGACGGCTCGGTTGGTCTCTGGCACGTCGGGGCGCCCAATCCGGTGATCCGCGTGATCGGCGTGAACCGCAGTGGGTCCGAACCGTGGTATTCGGCGGGCCGGATGGCCTGCGTCTTGTTGCGGATGGCTCCAACGGCACGATGCGCTTCTGGGAGCTCGGTCGCAACGATCAGCTCGCGCCAGGCATCCTCCGAGGTCACGCCGAGTACATCCGCTCCCTCGCTTCTCACCGGACGAGGATGCGCGCATCCTGGCATCCGCGGCGGAGGATGGAACCATCCGGATCTGGAATCTGGACGAGCCGACGTCCGAGCCGGTGATACCGGGCTTTGGCGAGTCGGAGCCAGCCGACATTCATGACGCAGGTCGCGTTCAACCACGATGGCACCCTGCTGGCCGGGAGTGACGACACCGGGAGGGTGTGGGTGTGGGCGAGTGAGCGATCCGGCAGAGCCCACGGTTTCCTTCCCGCAGCTCCCGGCGAAGTCGGATGTCGTGCTGGCGTTTCATCCCAGCGAGGACTAGCTCGTGGCCGGAACCGGAGCGGGGAATCTCTACCTGCTGGACGCGGAATCCGGCGAAACGGTGGGCGAGCCGGTCGTGATGGAGGAAGGACGGGCGATCACCGCACTCGCGTTCAGCGTGGACGGTGCAAAGCTGCTCGTGGGCAATGACAAGGGCACCATAGCCGTCTTCCGCTGGAAGGCCGACGGTCTCGGCGATGCATCGGACCGTGGGATGGAGGGCATGGAGGAAAGGTCCTGACGGTTGCTTTCAGCCCGGACGGCTCGCTGCTGGCGTCTGGCGGCGAGGACGGTGAGATCCACATCTGGGATGCCGCTCGCAGGTTCGATCGGCCGGTGGCGCTGGAGGGGCACGCCGACGAGCTCCGCTCCCTTGTGTTCAGCGGTGACGGGGACGCGCTCATCCTCATCTCGGGCAGCGTGGACCAGACGATCCGCATATGGAACCCCAGACAGCCCCGGGATACCCCGGTCGTCATCGTGGGCGTGAACGAGTGGATTCGGGCGCTCGCTATCAGCCCCGATGGGATGGTGCTCGCCGCACCGGATACACAGGCATCGATCCGCCTGCTCGTTCCAGATACGTCCATGCTGGCCGAGCGCGTGTGCGAGCGGGTCACGATGAACCTGACCCCGGACGAGTGGACCCACTACGTCGGCGTCGACGTGCCCTATAAGCGCACCTGCCCGAACTACCCCGTGGGACCCGATGTCTCGTCGTCAGCGCCGTTGGCGCAAGTCGAAGGACGGGCTACCTGATGCCATCGACGACCTATCCCTACGACGTGTTCGTGAGCTATCGCCACCAGGAGCCGGACAAGACCTGGGTGCGACGGACCTTCGTGCCGGCGCTGGAGAATGCCGGGCTGCGGGTGTGCGTGGACCACCGTGATTTCCGGCTGGGCTACCCGCTGGTGACGGAGATGGCGCGCGCCGTGGAGGAGAGCCGCACGACGGTGGCGGTGCTCACGCCGGCGTACCTGGCGGGGCGGTTCACGGAGCTGGAAAACGTGCTGGCCGAGCACCTGGGACTGGAGGAGCGTGCGGTGCGCCTGATCTACGTCGTCCGCGAGAAAGCCGATCTGCCTGCGCGCATGCGTGCCCGCCTGCGCCTGGACCTGACAACGGAGGAAGAGGTTGCGGAAGGGTTGCCGCGCCTGATCAGCGCGCTTGGTGACACCACGGTGGCGTGATCGCGCCGAATCGATATCCCGGCAAGCCAGGAGCAGTCCATGGTTATCCCATCTCCCGACACCGGTTCCGCCCCGGCGGACCGCGAGCAACAGCCGGCAACCTTGCCGCGTCCGATGGAGCATGTACACGGAGCGAGCGCCGAGACAGGACGCCACGCCTGGCTGGCGGCGAGGCGGCCGGTCGCGACGCGATGCTCGCCGCGGAGATCGAAGGGCTACACCTCGACCCGATCCAGCGGGCGTACCTGGCCGAGCGCTGGCTGGGGCAGCTGCGCTACCTCGGGCAAAGCGCGCGGCGGGCGCAGCAGCGCTACTATGCGCTGCGCCTGGTCGCCATTCTCGGCGGCGTGACCATCCCCGCGCTCATCGGTCTCGATGTAGGCGACTACCGCGGTACCGTCCAGTGGACCGCATTGCGCTCGGCCTGCTGGTGGCGGCCGCCGTGGCACTGGAGGAGTTCTTCCGCTTTGGCGAGCGATGGCGGCATTTCCGACAGCAGTCGGAGCTGCTGCGCAGCGAGGGGTGGGGTTTCCTGGAGCTGTCCGGACCGGGGTACCGTCGCTTTGACAGCCACGCCGAGGCCTTCCCCGCGTTCGTGGCCCGAGCCGAGGAGCAGCTGCGCCAGGAGGTGGGCGTCTACATCACCGATGTGGTGCGTCCCCAGGAGGAGCCGCGAGCGACCATGGCTGACGATGTCGCTCCAGCCACGCCGAAGGTGGATGAGAGGACTGGCGGGGCGTGATGACCGCACGCGTGGTGGTTTTCGGCGGGCACATGGCTGACGCCCCTGACCGCGCGGCGCCTCGCTTCCCACCGGAACAGGAAGCCGCCGTGCGGTCGTCAATTTCCGTCAGGCTTGCACGCTGGGGTGTCGGACCGGGCGACCTCGGCCTCTGCAGCGGGGCGCGAGGTGGCGACATCCTCTTCACGGAAGCCTGCCTGGAGTCCGGAGCGCGAGTGTGCTGGCTGCTGCCCTTGCCGGTCGAGGCGTTCGCCTCCCGATCGGTGGAGGGCGCCGGCTATGCCTGGGAGACCGATTCCGAACCCTGCTGAGCCGAGTGGAGGTGCGGTTGCTGGGCGATGACCGGGAGAGCGATCCGGCGGCATCGCCGTTCGAGAGTGGCATGTCGTGGCTGGTCGACACCGCCGCGCGTGAGGCAGCGCCTGGCGCGCCGATGGTGCTGCTGGTCTGGGACGGCAAGGCGGGAGACGGTGCCGGCGGCACCGCCAGCCTGGCGGCGGAGTCGGAGCGCCGCGGGTGGCCGGTTGTCTCTATCGACCCACTTGATCCGGCCTGACGCGGCGGGCCGCGACTCGAGCCTGAGAACCGGGCTCGTAGTCATTCGACGTGCGTCCGGAATCGGGTTGCCGGACCAGTCCTTCACGGCGTCCATCAGCTCGACGCAGTTGCCGTCCGGGTCGTCGATGTAGACGGAGCGGTTGCCGTTGTCGAAGTCGAAGCGGGTGACGGGCTTGCCGGTCGCCTCGAGCCGCGCCTGCCACTCATCGATGCTGCCGTGAGGAATGCGCATCGCGAAGTGGACGTGGGCGCCGCCACGGCCGTGGTGGATCGCCTTGTCGCCGCCGGTTTCCGGCGTCCAGAGGCCGAGCGCGATGCCGTCGCCGGTGTCGAGCCAGACGGCGTTGCGGTCGCCGGTCCAGCGGTCGATCACGGCGAGGCCGATGACCTCACGGTAGAAGTGCTCGGCGGTGGCGAGGTCCTGGACCTCGAGGACGAGCTCGTGCATGCCAGTTGGGGAAGTCATGGGCGACATCCTTGGGAGAAGGGACCGATTCTGACCATATTCGATCCCGATACTACCAGCACGCGCTCGCCGCTACGCCAGTGAGCGGTTGCGCATTCGCTTCGTTTGAGACTTATGTCATCAGCGATGTATGATGCGCATGGGTCCCGATCACCACCATCTGCTGCAGGGGAGGTCTCCACATGGCGCATGCCCTTCCTCAACCCGTCGTTGTTCCGGGCCGGCTCGTGCTGCCGGCGCTCTGTCTCGGGTCGTTCATCACAACCCTCAACTTCGCCGCGCCGGCGCCGTTCTTCCCCGAGATGTCCCGCGACCTCGATGTCAGTGTCGCGCTGCTGGGGCAGATTACCGCCGCGATGATGATCGTGAGCGCCGTGCTGGCGCTGGTGGTCGGGCCGCTGGCGGATCGCTACGGGGCACGGCGGTTCATCCTGCTCGGGCTGGTGGCCACGGCGGTGAGCCTGTTCGACTTCGGTCTGGCGCCGGTCTTCTCGTTGCTGTTCATCGCCAGCATTGCCGGCAGCATCGCCGAGGCCACCGTGCCCGGGCTGTCACTGGCGATCGCTGGAACATGGTTCAAGGGTCCGGCGGCGCGGCGCGCGATCGGCTGGACGGTGGGCGCGCTCGCCAGCGCACCGATCATCGGCGTTCCCCTGCTGACCACGATCGGCGATGTCGCTAGCTGGCGTGTCGCCTTCTTGATATCGGGATTCGCGGCTCTCATCGTGGTGGTGCTGGTCGGGATGTGGCTGACTGACGATCCCCGCGCGACCGCGTCTCCCCTGCGATGGAGCGAGCTCTTCGATGCCTACCGGCCGCTGGTGGGCGACACCGGCATGCGACGCCTGTACGCATGCACATTCGCGCGCGCGCTGTGCTGGGTCGGACTGCTGACCTATTTCGGTGCGCTGCTGGAAGAGGAGTACGGGCTGGCGACCGGCGAGATCGGGCTGGCGTACATGATCGCTGGCACCGGGTACTTCGCCGGAAGCCTCGTGGCGGGCGGGCCACTGGCGCGGTTGCCGGCGCGACCGCTGGTTGCGGCGAGCAACGTGCTGCTTGCGATCGTGCTGCTGGTCGTCTTCGCGCATGGCGTGAGCACGCCGCTGGCGATCACCCTGATGCCGATCTCCGCCTTCGCGGGCGCGATCGGATGGGTCGGGCTCACGTCCCTGCTGTCGAGCGAGACACCAGCCGGCGCGGGTACCACGATGGTGCTCAACAGCTCGCTGTTCAACCTCGGCTCGGCCGCGGGCGCCGGT